>NZ_OZ257138.1:0-2150000 GCF_965279155.1 Brevundimonas sp.
CGGTCGCGGCCTCCCGCCGCCCTACAAACAGACGCCCGAGGAAGAGGCGGAGGACGAGCGCATCCGCGCGGAGCTGTTGGTCGAATACGAACGCCTGGACGCCATCATGGTCATCAAACAAGCCGAGGCCGACGAGCGCGCGCGCATCAAGGCGCTGAAACGCGAGGCCGAGGCGCAGGATGCCCGCGACCTCGCCGCCAGCGGTGCAGACCAACAGCCTGTCCTCATGGTCCAGTCGCCAGACCGCATCAGGGATCTTTGGCGCTAATCGTCCAGCAAGGCCTGCAGCAGCGGATGGGCCAGGACAGGCGCGGCGAGACGCACCACGGCCTGCGGGTCTTCCAGGCGCACGGCCGCCGTGGCGTCGGCGACGATGAAGTCGGCGTGGGTGCGTGACGGTTCGGTCAGGCGCTCGTGGCCCGGCCGCACGGTGGCCAGATATTGCGCCACGACCGAATCCGCCGACCGGCCCCGCTCGGTCTGGTCGCGCAGCAGGCGGCGGATGAAGCGGATGTCGGACGGGGTGTCCACGAACACCCGGATGTCGAACAGGGCGGTCAGGTCGGGGGTGCAAAGGACGTGGGTGCCCTCGACGATCACCACCTCGGCCGCCGCGATCGGTTCGCCGCCCGGCTCGCGCCCGTGGTGGATGAAGGAATAGACCGGCGCCGTCACCGCACGGCCGGCCTTCAGCGCCTTCAGGTCCGCGATCATCAGGTCGTGATCGCGCGCCGCCACATCGTCGAAGTCGAAGGTCGCCGCGTCGAAGCCGGGCAGGGAGGCGGCGTCGCGGTAATAGCTGTCCTCGCGCACCAGCACGGCCGACCCTTCCGGCAGGGCCGAAACCAGCGCCTCCGCCAGGGTGCTCTTGCCGGAGCCGGAGCCCCCCGTGATCGCGATCAATATGGTCATGGGCGCTCTTCTAGAGTGGTCGCGCGACCGACGCCACGGGGGACGATCCGTCGCGCGGCGGCTGACGTTACGTCACGTTGCTTATCGCCGATCACCGATGTTAGCGTCGGCTCAAGCGTCGCATCAAAGCAGACGCATCCAAGGGACAAGGATACGACATGCTGGGCTTGATGCAGGACTGGCCGCTGACGGTCGACAAGATCATCGACCACGCCAAACACTGGCACGGCGACCGCGAGGTGGTGACCCGCTCGGTCGAGGGCCCCATCGTCCGCACGACCTATGCCCAGATCCACGAACGCGCCCAACGCGTGTCCAGCGCCCTGAAGGCCTGGGGGATCGAGCCGGGCGACCGCGTCGCCACCCTGGCCTGGAACACCGCCAACCATATCGAGGCCTGGTACGGCATCATGGGCATCGGCGCGGTGTGCCACACCCTGAACCCGCGCCTGTTCCCGGAACAACTGATCTACATCATCAACCACGCCGAAGACCGGATCATCTTCGTCGACCTGACCTTCGTGCCGCTGCTGGAAGCCATCCTGCCGCACATCCCCAAGGTCGAGCGCGTCGTCATCATGACCGACACCGCCCACATGCCGCAGACCAAGCTGCCCAAGGCCGAGGCCTATGAGGACATCATCGCCGGTCAGTCGACCGACGTCGTCTGGGGCGATTTCGAGGAAAACACCGCCTGTGGCCTTTGCTACACCTCCGGCACGACGGGCCATCCCAAGGGGGTGCTGTATTCGCACCGCTCCAACTTCCTGCACACCTTCATGGGGCTTCAGGCCACCGTCATGGGCGCCACGCCCAAGGAGGTGATCCTGCCGGTCGTGCCGATGTTCCACGCCAACGCCTGGGGCATCGCCTTCGCCGGCCCCGCCGCCGGGACCAAACTGGTCATGCCGGGCGCGAAGATGGACGGTCAGTCGATCTATGAGTTGATCGAACAGGAAGGCGTCACCTTCTCGGCCGCCGTGCCCACCGTCTGGCAGGGGCTGTTCGCCCATATGAAAGAGCACGGCCTGGGCTTCTCGACCCTGAAGCGCGTGCTGATCGGGGGATCGGCCTGCCCCGAAAGCCTGATCCGCGGCTTCCAGGACGATTTCGGCGTCGAGGTCACCCACGCCTGGGGCATGACTGAGACCTCGCCCATCGGCACCATCGCCAACCTGCCGCCCGAGATCCTGCGTCTGCCCTATGACGAGCAGATGAAATACCGCCTGAAACAGGGCACGCCGCCGCTGGGCATCGAACTGAAGCTGAAGGACGAGGCCGGGGCGGAGCTGCCGCACGACGGCGCTACCTTCGGCCGCCTGATGGTCAAGGGACCGACCATCAGCCGCGCCTATTTCAAGGAAGAAGGCTCGATCCTGGACGACGAAGGCTTCTTCGACACCGGCGACGTGGCCACGGTGGACGAGATGGGTTTCATGCAGATCACCGACCGCGCCAAGGACGTGATCAAGTCGGGCGGCGAGTGGATCAGCTCCATCGAGATCGAGAATATCGCCGTCGGCCACCCCAAGGTCGAGATCGCCGCCGTCATCGGCGCCGCCCACGCAAAATGGGACGAACGGCCGGTGCTGATCCTCAAGCTCAAGCCCGATCAGGCTCTGGACAAGCAGGAGCATCTCGACTTCCTGCAAGGCAAGATCGCCAAATGGTGGATGCCCGACGACGTGGTCGCCGTGGACGACATCCCGCTGGGCGCCACGGGCAAGATCGACAAGAAGCTTCTGCGCGAGCGGATGAAGGACTACCGTCTGCCCGCCGTCGTCTAACCGAACCGGAGCCTGAATGCCGATCAGAAAGCCTGTCCCCGCCGTCCTGCCGTGGCTGACGGCGCTCGCGGCGGCGCCGGCGGTGTTGATCGTGGCGGCCATTGCGGCGACGCGATTCGGCGGCGTCGATCTGTCGGTCAGCTACGACATGCTGACCTGGACGGTGGCGCGCATCCTGGCCTGGATCGGTCTGGCGGGCGCGCTGGTGGCGGCGGTGTTGGCGTTGCGCGATCTGAAGGGCAGGGGGCTCTATGCGCTGGCGGCCCTGATCCTGGCCGGCGCAACGGTGGCCGGATTCATCTGGCGTCAAAGCCAAGACGCCGCGCCGAACCCGCGTGACGTGACCACCAATGTCGCCGAGCCGCCGGCCTTCTCGCGCGTCGCCGCCCTGCATGCCGGATCGACGCCCCAGACCTGTCCCGACCTGAGCGCCGTCCCGACCCAGGTCCTGGCCCAGCAGGCGACCTCGGCCCTGGTGGACGCCGGATTCGTCGTCACCCGCGCCACCACCTTCCAGGTCGAGGCCGTGCATGAAGGCGCCTGGTTCGGCTTCGTCACCGACGCCGTCGTGCGCATCCGCCCCGGACGCACAGACATTCGCGTCGCCGCCCGCGACGCCCGCCCCGACGGCGGCGCCGCCTGCCGCCTAGCCACCAAGATCGCCCGGAACCTGGAGGCCGAACGCTAGACCAGACGAAAACGAGCCGTCAGGCCCGGCTCGGCATCGCTGACCGCCGTCCCGTCCTCGACCAGCTTGATCAGATGGGCCAGCACCGACAGCGACGCCGCCGGCCACAGCCGCTGATCGACGGCGGCGTACAGGACGTGGACCATCTCGGCGACCGTCCGATCCCCCGCCGCCAGCCTCTGGACGATCTGCGCCTCTCGCTCCAGCCGGTGGGCCCGATACGCTTTCAGAAACGGCCGCACCTGCGTCACCGGAGCCCCGTGCGTCGGCCACAGCACGTCGAACTCCCGCGCGATGACCGCGTCCAGGCTGGTCATATACTGGCGCATGTTCCCGTCCGGCGGCGCCACGACCGTCGTGGACCACCCCATCACATGATCCCCGCAGAACAGGGCGTTCTCCTCGCGCAGGGCGAAGGCCATGTGATTTGACGCATGGCCCGGCGTGAACATCGCCTCGATCGTCCACCCGTCGCCTTGGATCGTCTCGCCGCCCGTCAGCACGACATCGGGCGCAAACCCGGCATCGTCATCTTCATCGAGCGAACCCGACGCATGCGTTTCCCGCACCGGAGGCGGGGCCGCCCAAATCCGTGCGCCGGTCGCCTCGGCAAACGGCCTCGCCAGCGGCGCATGATCCCGATGCGTATGCGTCACCAGCACATGGCTGACCCGCCGTCCCTCGACCGCCGCCATCAGCGCCGCCAGATGCGCCTGATCCAGCGGCCCCGGATCGATCACCGCCACCTCGGCCCCGTCCTCGTGCCGCCCGACGACATAGGTCCCCGTACCGGTGAAGGTGAACGGCCCCGGATTGTCGGCGATCACCCGCTGGATCAACGGCGAAACCTGATCGCGCCGCCCATAGGCGAAGTCGAAAGCCCGAATGAAAGGGATCATCGCCCCGGCTCCATCTGGCGCAGAGCTTGCGTTAACGCCTCGGTAATCACGCTTGGAGCGCCCGCCATGGCCCGTTCGATCGCCTTCGCTGTATCAAATCGGCTCCCGCTCGTCGCGACCGCCTTCCTCTGTCTCGCTGCGGTGCAACTGATCGCCGCCTCCTGCACCCCCGAACCGGCGCCCTATGCGGCGCGGGCGACAATTCAGCGCTGAACGACGCTATTCGCGACGAACGCGGAAGGGCGGATCGTTCGCCACCTTCATCATATAGCTTCCAAGGGCGGCTCGACGCACTGTCACCGGATTTTGTCGGGTCGTGGAAAACAAGACCTCCGCGCCGTCGGTTTTTCGCCATACCGAGCCATCGTCCAACGTGATCAACCATTCGCCCCGACCCAGGCTTCTGGCGGAGGCCATGGTGGCGGAAATGGACTGCAGGTTGTCAGGGCGGTCTGAGTTTTCGAACGGATTCAGCGCCGAGACGTTGAAGCCGAACAACCGGCGCTGATTCTGCTCCACGTCCTGGCGACTGACGACGGCGACCTCTCCGGCGGCCGCCAATCGGGTGGCGGCGGCGTCGAAGCACGCCAATCGTGCAACATCGGCCTCGATCTCGCGGCAGCGCGTGACCGTTCCGATCAGGTCGTTTCCTGCCGTCGCGTTATTTTGTCGCGCGTCCGCATGCCCGGCGACCAAACTCACCGCCATTACAGACATAACTGCGAGTTTTGATCCGGCCGTCCGGCTGATATGGGTCATTACGTTCTCGTGAAATTGGCGTCTCAGCCAAGTATATCATTAGAAATCAAGCTGCGCCCGATGTCTCTGAGGCGACCATGGTGTGTCGTCTTTGCGACAGGCGTGTCTCCAATGTGTTCAGGCGCCGCCTTCTCGCTGGACTTAGCATCGGCGTTGGTATGCTCTCTGACCCAACCGATCGTGGGGTCGGCAAATGGCTATTGATTGGGCGGTTCGTTCTTAACGACCTAGCCCTTCCCGGGAGAACAAGCCTTGAACACCAACAGATATCGTCGCGGCCTTCTGGCGACCACGATCATCGGCGGCGCCGCTCTGGCGATGGCCGCCACGCCCTCGTTCGCACAGTCGACTGACGACCAGGCGACCGAAGTCGGCGAGATCGTCGTCACCGGTTCGCGCATCGCGCGTCAGGACTATCGTTCGACCAGCCCGATCGTCACGGTCGATGCTCAGGACTTCCAGGCGACCGGCGCCGTCACCATCGACAGCCTGATCAACGACCTGCCGCAGTTCACGCCGTCGATCTCCTCAACCTCGAACAACCCGTCGAACGGCGGCCAAGCCAACATCAACCTGCGCAACCTGGGTTCCAACCGGACGCTGGTTCTGCTGAACGGCCGTCGCGTCGTTCCGTCGAACTCCGACGGCTCGGTCGACGTCAACCTGATCCCAACCGCCCTGATCAAGAACATCGAAATCATCTCGGGTGGCGCCTCGGCCGCCTATGGTTCGGACGCCCTGGCCGGCGTCGCCAACTTCATCATCGACGAAAACTTCTCGGGCGTTCAGGCCGACGTTCAATACGGCGAAACCGACCGTAAAGATGGCGTGACGCAGAGCTACTCGCTGACCGTCGGCGGCAACTTCGACGACGACCGCGGCAACATGGTGCTGTCGCTGAGCCGCTCGACCCGCGAGACCATCTTCAACGCCGCTCGGCCCTTCTCGGCTGTCTCGGGTCCGTCCGGCACGTCGCCGCTGGGTTCGACGACCTTCGACTCGACCAACCGCCCAAGCGACGCCTTCGTCAAAGCCTACTTCAACAACCAGACGATCGATAATACGGGCGCGTTCGGCTTCAACGACGACAACTCGATCTTCGCCTATATCGGCAAGCTGAACGTCAAGAACCCTGCTGGTGCAGGCCCCGAGTACACGCAGCCGGGCGCGAACTACACCTTCAACACCGGCCCGCTGAACTATCTGCAGCTGCCGCTCGAACGCTACAACGCCTATGCGGCCGGTCGTTACAAGATCAACGACAACGCCGAGGTTTACGTCAACGCGCTGTTCACCCAGTACACCGCCGACACCGAACTGGCCGCCAGCCCTGCCTCCGGCAACCCGGCGGCTCAAACCGGCTTCCGCGTTCCGGCGACCAACCCGTTCATCACCGGCGACCTTCGCAACTTCCTGAACGCGCGTCCTAACCCGACCAGCTCGTTCCTGTTGAACAAGCGCTTCACGTCGCTCGGCGGTCGTCACTCTGAAGATGAATACAACATCTACCAGCTGACTTCAGGTGTTCGCGGTCGCGTTCCGCAAAGCGAATGGACGTACGACGCATACGTGTCGTACGGGCGCGTTTCAAACACGACGACGCAAACCGGCAACGTGTCGCGCTCTTCGGTCCAGCGTCTGCTTGACGCTCCCGACGGCGGCGCCAGCCTGTGCGCAGGCGGTTTCGACCCGTTCGGCGTGACCAATCTGTCGGCTGACTGCCTGACCTACATCGGTCGTTCGGCTCGTAACTCGACCGTGACCGAGCAGACCGTCATCGAAGCTTCGATGCAGGGTAAGGCGTTCGACCTGCCGGCGGGTGAAGTTCGCGTCGCCTTCGGCGCCCAGTATCGTCAAGACGACTTTGCCTTCGGCGCCGATGCTTCGCTGGCCCAAACCAATGCGAGCGTCGCTCGCCCGGACGGTGGTTTCAACGGTGGTTCGGAAATCGCCGGGTTCAACCCGACGCCTTCGCTGAGCGGCGGCACCAGCTCCAAAGAGGTCTTCATCGAAGCCCTTGTTCCGCTGCTGGCCGATCTGCCCTTCATCGAGCAACTGGATTTGAACCTGGGTTATCGCTACGCCGACTACAGCACGGCGGGTGGCACACAGGCCTACCGCGCCGATCTGGACTGGTCGATCATCGGCGGGCTGCGCGCTCGCGGTGGCTACAGCCGCTCCGTTCGCGCGCCGTCGATCGGTGAACTGTTCTCGACCGCGAGCACGGGCTTCCCCAGCATTGGCGAACCTTCGGCGACCGGCACCGAGGGCGACCCCTGCGACCGTCGCAGCAGCTTCCGTGCCGGCGCCAACGCCGCCCAAGTTCAGGCGCTCTGCTTGGCTCAAGGCCTCGACGCCACCGCCTATCCGACCTACGTCTTCTCGAACAATCAGGTTCAAGGTTTCTCGGGCGGTAACCCAGGTCTGAACGAAGAAACTTCGGACAGCTGGACGGGTGGTTTCGTTTATCAGCCGACCTTCTCGTCGCCGTGGCTCTCGCGCGTGTCGGCCTCGATCGATTACTACAATATCGAGATCACTGATGCGATCGGCGCAATCGCCGCTTCGGACGCGATCCAGGGCTGCTTCAACTCGACCGGCGAAAACCCGACGTTCGATGCTGGCAACAGCTACTGCCAACTGTTCACGCGTGACCCGCTGACCGGCAACATCACTGGCGCCATCGAAAACAACGCCAACCTTGGCGCTGTTAAGACTTCGGGCATCGACTTCCAGGGCGACTGGTCGTTCGATCTGGGTGAAGTCGGCGCTCCTGACTGGGGTCGCCTGTCGTTCAACACGGTCATCAGCTGGCTGGAAAACTACGAAGACAACGTCGTCGAAGGCGGCGCTTTCACCGACCGTACGGGCACCATCTCCAGCACGTTCGGCAACACCTTCCCCGAGTGGAAGGCGCTGAGCTCGGTGTCTTGGGCCAACGGACCGTTCTCGGTCGGCGCCCGCTGGCGCCGGGTGGGTGAAATCACCGTGATCAACAGCACCACCGTGCTGCCCTCGATCGACTACTTCGACATGAACGCCTCTTGGTCGGTCAACGACACCGTCTCCCTGCGGGCCGGCGTCAATAATCTGAGCGACGAACAACCGAACGTTTACGTTCCGGGCGTTCAAGCCAACACCGACCCGTCGACCTATGACGTGCTGGGTCGCCGTTACTACGTCGGTCTGACCGCCAAGTTCTAAGGCCGGTCAAGGACACGAGACTGAGGCGGCGGAGCAACGCTCCGCCGCCTTTTTCGTTTGAGCGTCGCCGTAGAAAAACCATCGGGGCGGGTGAGCGTTGATGATCGCCGCCTGTTCGCGGCGCTCCTGAAGGAAGACCATGCTCAAACTCCTCGTTCCCGGTATCTCGGCCCTGTCGCTGCTTGCCGCAGGCTCTGTCGTCGCTCAAACCCAGGACGGTCCGATCGTCACGGGCAATCGTTCGGCCGAGACCGTCGATGCGTTGAAGATGCGCGAGGCGATCGCCTATGCACGGCCGCTGCCGCGTGGGGCGCCGAGCGCCGACTATCCGCTGGTGGCGTGGTGCGATGCGCTGGTGACCGGCCATGCCGATCTGGGCGACACCCTGCCGACCAAGGCGCCCGAGGACGTGGAACTGGTGCGTCTGGGCCGGCTCGAAGCCCAGGATTTCCGCAGCGCCCTGGCTGCCGCTGCGCCGCGCCAGTCGGCGGCGTCCAAGGCCGAGGCCGAACAGGCCGTCTCCGGCGTCAAGGCCCAGTGGGCGACGCTGATGAGCAACCCCGACGCCGAAGCCCGCAGCCAGTCGTTCGGTCTGTTCTTCGGTCTGCCCGGCCGTTGCGAACACGCCGCACGGCGTATCCGCAACAATGTCACTACACCGCCCGCCACGCTGGAAAGCGTCGGCATCAACTAGGCGGGATCGCGCGACCTAACTGACAAACACGGCGGCTTGAGTTTCGGCTCAGGCCGCCGTTTCGCGTTTGGCGGCATAGGGATCGTAGTTGAGGATGGGGGCCAGCCAGCGTTCGGCGGTCGCCACGTCCCAGCCCTTGCGGCGGGCATAGTCCTCGACCTGATCCAGATCGATCTTGCCGACGCCGAAATAGTGGCTGCCCGGATGGCCGAAATAGAGGCCGGAGACCGAGGCGGGCGGCGTCATGGCGTAGCTCTCGGTCAGGGCCATGCCGGCGTTGTCTTCGGCCTGGAGCAGGCGGAACAGGGTGGCTTTTTCCGTATGATCGGGCTGGGCCGGATAGCCAGGGGCGGGGCGGATGCCTTGGTACTGTTCGGCGATCAGCTCATCGACATTGGCCGTTTCGTCGGCGGCATAGCCCCACAGCTGAGTGCGAACTTCCTTGTGCAGCCGCTCGGCGAAAGCCTCGGCCAGGCGGTCGGCGAGCGACGTCGCCAGGATGGACGAATAGTCGTCGCCGGCGTCCTTGAACCGTTTGGCGACTTCCAACTCACCATGGCCCGCGGTGACGGCGAAGGCGCCGATATAGTCCTCGCCCTCTTCGGCGATGAAGTCGGAAAGGGCCAGGTTGGGCTTGCCGTTCGACTTCTTGATCTGCTGGCGCAGGGTGTGGAAGCGGGCGATCTCCGTGTCCCGGCCCTCGTCGGCGAAGACAATGATGTCGTCGTCGTCGGCGCGGGCGGGCCAGAAGCCGACGACGCCTTTGGCCGTGAACCATTTCTCGTCGATGATCCGCTTGAGCATGACCTTTGCGTCCTCGAACAGGTCGCGCGCGGCCTCGCCGACGATCTCGTCGTCTAGGATCAGCGGATAGCGGCCGATCAGCTCCCAGCTTGCGAAGAAGGGGGTCCAGTCGATGTGGTCGGCCAGGTCCTGCAGGTCCCAGGCGTCGAACGCCTTCACGCCGATGAAGGACGGCTTGCCCGGCATGGGCTGGGTCGGGTCGATGCGGAAGCGGTTCTCGCGCGCCTGGGCCAGGGTGGCGCGGGCCTTGACCTCCTGGCCACGTGCGTATTGCTCGCGGATGCGGATGTATTCGTCGCGTGTGGCGGCTTCGTTTCTGGCGCGTTCTGTCTTGGACAGCAGGCCGGAGACCACGCCGACGGCGCGGCTGGCGTCGACGACATAGGTGGTCGAGCCCCGGCGATAGGCCGGCTCGATCTTGACCGCCGTATGGGTGCGGCTGGTCGTGGCGCCCCCGATCAACAGGGGGATGTCGAAGCCGCGCCGCTCCATCTCGGCGCCGACAAAGACCATTTCGTCCAGCGACGGGGTGATCAGGCCGGATAGGCCGATGATGTCCACCTTGTGCTCGACGGCGGCGTCCAGAATCCGGTCGGCCGGGACCATGACGCCCAGGTCGATGACCTCGTAATTATTGCACTGAAGCACGACGCCGACGATGTTCTTGCCGATGTCGTGGACGTCGCCCTTGACCGTGGCCATCAGGATGCGGCCCGCCTGTTCGCGCGGCTTGCCGGCCTTTTCGGCTTCCATGAAGGGCTCCAGCCAAGCCACGGCCTGTTTCATCACGCGGGCGGACTTCACCACCTGGGGCAGGAACATCTTGCCCGAGCCGAACAGGTCGCCGACCACGTTCATCCCGTCCATCAGCGGGCCTTCGATGACGTGCAGCGGCCGGTCGAACGACAGGCGGGCTTCTTCCGTGTCGGCGTCGATGTATTCGGTGATGCCGTTGACCAGGGCGTGGGCGATGCGGGCGGCGACCGGCTGATCGCGCCATTTCAGATCGACGACGCGGGCGACGCCCTTGTCGCCCTTGTAGTTGGGGGCGATGTCGACGAGGCGTTCGGTGTTGGAGACATTGGTCCGCTGCGGACGGTTCAGGATCACATCCTCGACCGCCTCGCGCAGGGTGGGGTCGATGTCGTCATAGACCGGCAGGTCGCCGGCGTTGACGATGCCCATGTCCATGCCCGCCTGGATGGCGTGGTACAGGAAGACGCTGTGGATCGCCCGGCGCACCGGCTCGTTGCCGCGGAAACTGAACGAGACGTTCGACACCCCGCCGCTGATCCGGGCGTAGGGCAGGGTCGCCTTGATGACCTTCACCGCCTCGATGAAGTCGACGGCGTAGTTGTCGTGTTCCTCGATCCCCGTCGCCACGGCGAAGATATTGGGGTCGAAGATGATGTCCTCGGGCGGGAAGCCGACCTCGTTGACCAGGATATTGTAGGCGCGGGTGCAGATCTCGATCTTGCGGGCAGCGGTGTCGGCCTGGCCCACCTCGTCGAAGGCCATGACCACGACGGCGGCGCCGTAGCGCAGGCATTTGGTCGCCTGTTCTCTGAACTCGGCCTCGCCCGCCTTCATGCTGATGGAGTTGACGATGGGCTTGCCTTGGACGCACTTCAGCCCCGCCTCGATCACCTCCCATTTGGAGCTGTCGATCATCACCGGCACGCGGGCGATGTCGGGCTCGGCCGCGATCAGGTTCAGGAAGGTCCGCATGGCGACGACGCCGTCCAGCAGGCCTTCGTCCATGTTGATGTCGATGACCTGGGCGCCGGCCTCGACCTGCTGGCGGGCGACGTCCAGAGCGGCGGAATAGTCGCCCTCGACCACCAGCTTGCGGAATTTGGCCGAGCCGGTGACGTTGGTCCGTTCGCCGACATTGATGAAGGTGGGACGCATCAGGCTTGTCTGCTTGTTTGGTTCGCATGACCGAAATCGAAAAATACGGTTGAGCGATCTCTCCAAACCGTATCGAGGCCTCTTGTTTTCAGTGCAACGGCTGTATCGATGCGCCGGCAAATCGGCAGGCCGCTTTTGTGTGAACTGGCGGTGCCCGCTAGAATTCCATCACAAATGGCAAGCAGACGATCTGCTATTTCTCGGTCGTTCACGGGGGTGTCTTCTATAAAAAGATACTCCCAAGCGATGCTTACTGTCGGGGCTTTAACAATGACTTCTAGAGCACCTGTTTGCGGATAGAAGATCGCCTCAAAATCCTCCGGGCCATCTCCCTCCATCGTGAGCGCGCCTTCTGAGGCATGGGCCAATGCCCGCAACTCATCGGAAAAATAACTGATACAGGGAGCCATCACGCCACCATCTCGAAGGGTTCGAGCCCCGACAGCCGCAGGGCCACCGGACGTTCCGGGATCGCGCGCGGCTTCAACGGCGCAACCTCTTCGGCGACGTGCTTGATGTGGTCCGGTGTCGTGCCGCAGCAGCCGCCGACGATATTGACCAGGCCGGAGGCGGCCCATTCCTCGATGAAGTGGGCGGTCTCGTGCGGTTCCTCGTCGTACTGGCCCATGGCGTTGGGGAGGCCGGCGTTGGGATAGGCGGCGACCAGGGTGTCGGCGACGCGGCTCAGTTCGGCGATGAAGGGGCGCATCAGGTCGGCGCCCAGGGCGCAGTTGAAGCCGACGGCGAAGGGTTTGGCGTGGCGCACACTGTTCCAGAAGGCCTCGGCCGTCTGGCCCGACAAGGTGCGGCCCGAACGGTCGGTGATGGTGCCCGAAATCCAGATGGGCAGGGCATCCATGCCCTCGTCCTCCAGGTCCTTGATCGCCTTGATCGCGGCCTTGCAGTTCAGAGTGTCGGTGATGGTTTCGATCAGATAGAGATCGACGCCGCCCTCGTTCAGCGCCCTCACCTGATGGCGATAGGCCTCATAGACCTGGTCGAAGGTGACCAGCCGCGCGCCCGGATCGTTCACGTCGGACGACATCGACAGCATCTTGTTCAGCGGGCCGATCGAGCCGGCGGCGAAGCGCGGCTTGTGCGGCTCCTTCTCCGTCCAGCGGTCGGCCGCGGCACGGGCCAGTTTGGAGCCTTCCAGATTGATGTCCCACACCGCCTGGGCGTCCAGGGCGTAGTCTTCCTGGGCGATGGTGGTGCCGGAGAAGGTGTTGGTCTCGCTGATGTCGGCGCCGGCGCCGTAATACTGATCGTGCAGGTCGGCGATGACGTCGGGACGGGTGATGCAGAGGATGTCGTTGTTCCCCTTCATCTGGTGCTTCTCGTCATAGCCGTTGGCGGCGACGAAGCGGTCGGCGCGGAAGTCGGCTTCGGACAGGCCGCGCCGCTGGATCATCACGCCCCAGGATCCGTCGAGGACCAGGATCCGTTCCTTGGCCCCCTGATGCAGGGCGGCGATGCGTTCGGCGCGGGTGAGGGGAGAGGTCATTACGCAACGGCCTTGGTTTCACGCACGCCCAGCACGCGGCAGATCGCATAGACCAGATCGGCGCGGTTCAGGGTGTAGAAGTGGAAGTCGGAGAAGCCCTCTTCCTGCAGACGGGCGCAGGTCTCGGCGGCGACGGAAGCGGCCAGCAGCTTGCGGGTCTCAGGGTCGTCGTCCAGTCCGTCGAAATGGGCCTTCAGCCAGTCGGGGATGCTGGTCCCGCAGGCGCCGCACATGCGGGTCAGACCGGCGAAGTTCGACACGGGCATGACGCCGGGGATCAAGGGAATGGTCACGCCCGCCGCCCGCACCCGGTCGCGGAAGCGCAGGAAGGCGTCGATGTCGAAGAAGAACTGGCTGACCGCGCGGGTGGCGCCGGCGTCCACCTTGGCCTTCAGCACCTCGATGTCGTGATCGATGGAGGGGCTTTCTGGGTGGCGTTCGGGGTAGGCGCCGACCGTGACGTCGAACCCGCCGACGCGGCTGATGGCGGCGGTCAGTTCGGTGGCGTTGGCGTAGCCGTCGGCGCGGGGTTGATAGACGCCGCCGATGCCGGACCCGCCGGGCGGGTCGCCACGCAGGGCGACGATGTGATCGACGCCGATGGTCTGGTAGCCCGCGATGACCTCATCGACCTCGTCGCGGCTGGCCTCGACGCAGGTCAGGTGGGCGGCGGGGCGCAAGGATGTCTCGGTGATGATGCGCTGGACCGTGCGGTGGGTCCGCTCGCGGGTCGAGCCGCCGGCCCCATAGGTGACCGACACGAAGGCGGGGTTCAGCGGCTCCAGCCGGCGGATCGCCTTCCACAGATTGGCCTCGGCCTCGTCGGTCTTGGGCGGGAAGAACTCGAACGAGACGCGCACATCGTCGCGGTTGGACCCCGCGCGAGCGACAGGGCCCAGGGGCGACAGCAGCAGGGCGCGAGCGTCAGCTAAGGAAGCCATCAGGCGGTCTTTCTGTCCTGGACGCGGCGTTCCGCCGTCCAGATGGTCACGGTCAGGCCCTCGGCGTCATGCGGCAGGGCGATGGGGGCGGAGGGCGTCAGGCCGCCGTCCTGCAGCCAGCCGTTGATCTCGCTGTCGGCGAAACCCAGGCGGCGGTGTTGGTGCGCTTCGCGCATGTGTTCGAAGTCGTGGGGGGCGAAGTCGATGATGACCAGGCGGCCGTTCGGGCTGACCAGGCGGGCGGCCTCGGCGACGGCGGCGGACGGGTCGGACAGGTAGTGCAGCACCTGATGCACGATCACCAGATCGGCGCTGGCGGCGGGCAGGCGGGTGGCGAAGATGTCGCCGTGACGCAGCTCGACCTTGTCCAGTCCGGCCTTGGTGACGTTGGTGCGGGCGATGTTGAGCATGTTCTGGCTGAGATCCAGCCCGACCGACATCTTGGCCTTCTTGCCGAACAGGGTCAGCATCCGACCCGAGCCGGTGCCCAGATCGACGACGCGTTCGAACGGGCCGGGACCGACGGCCTTTTCCAGCGCGGCTTCGACGGCAGTCTCGCTGACGTAGAGCGAGCGCAGGCGATCCCACTGGGGCGCGATCTGTTCGAAATAGGTGACGGCGGCTTCCTCGCGATCCCTGCGCACCTCGTCGAGGCGGCGGTGATCGGCCTCGCCGGCATCCTCGGCCAGGATGTCCAGCACCGTGTCGATCAGGCGGCGCGCCTGGGCGTCGTGCGACAGGCGGTAATAGACCCGGGCGCCGTCCGGGAAGCGTTCGATCAGGCCGGCGTCGGTCATCAGCTTCAGATGGCGCGACACGCGCGGCTGGCTCTGGTCCAGAATGCGCGACATCTCCATGACCGAAAGCTCCTCGCCGGCCAGCAGCGACAGGATGCGCAGGCGGGTGGGTTCTCCGGCCGCGCGCAGGGCTTCGACAGTCTGATCAGCGGACAGGCTCATATGCTCATATAAAGATATCCTTATATGATTTGGCAAGTGAAATCGCTTCCCTGACGGGGCTGCGACGGGAATAGTTCGTGCGTGCGTTCAAGGGTTCGCAGCCCTTTTGGAGTGGTCCCATGCGTATTCTGCTGATTACCGCCTTCGCTCTTTCCGCCGCTGGTTCGGCTCTGGCCCAGAGCGACTTTCCCGAGCCGCCCATGCCCCAGATGTCCGGTCCGCCTATGGAAGGGATGCGGCCGCCGGAGCGGGAGACGTTCGCCCAGATGCAGGCGCGGATGACACAGATGTTCGACCGTCTGGACGCTAACCACGACGACGTCGTGGATGCGACAGAGGTGGCCAATGCGCGGGGCGGGCGGATGCTGGCGCGGCTGGACGCGGACGGCGACGGGCGGGTGACGCGCGAGGAGTTCACCGTCGGTCTGGACGCCCAGTTCAAGGCTCTGGACAAGAACGGCGACGGGGTTGTGACGGCCGACGAACGGCCGCAGCGTCCGCGCTGAGGTCAGGTGACGGGCGTCTTCAGCGGTTCGCCCGCGAAATGCGCCTGAAGGTTCTGCATCAATAACATCAACATGCCCTGCACCCCGGCGGTCGTGGCCCCGGCGGTGTGGGGCGTCAGTATGATGTTGGGCACGTCGGCCCAGCGGTTCGGATCGGTCGGCTCCTCAATGAAGACATCCAGCGCGGCCTGGCCCAGGGTTTCTGATTTCAGGGCGGCGATCAGCGCGTCTTCGTCCACGACCTGACCGCGCGAGACATTGACCAGCAGGCCATCGGGGCCGAGCGAGTCGAGGATGTCGCGCGAGATCAGGCCGCGATTGGTCTCGTCCGCCTTGCAGGCGATGACCAGGATGTCGCTGGCCTTGGCCAGGGCTTCCAGGCTTTCGGCGCGCGGCCATTCGGCATCGTGCGGACGCGGTCCCCACCAGCTGACCGCCATGCGGAAGGCCTCGGCCCTGTCGGCGACGGCCTTGCCGATATGGCCCAGGCCGACGATGCCCAGTTTCTGGCCGCCGAGGGAGGCGGTGATCGTGCGGGTCTCGGCGGTCCATGCGCCAGAACGGACCTGACGATCGCCCGAGGCGATCTGGCGACGGGCGGCCAGGATCAAGCCGAGGGCGTGGTCGGCGACATCCTCGTGATTGACGCCGGGGGCATGGGTGACAGGCAGGCCGCGCTCGCGGCACCAATCGACGTCGATGCCGTCATAGCCCGAGGTGAAACAGGCCAGGAGGTCGAGGTTGGGCAGGCGTTCGATCAGCGCCTTGTCCAGCGCAGCCTCGCCGGTGACGACCATGACGCGGATGTCGTGGGCGGCCTCAATCGGCGGGCCTTCCCAGAAGCGATAGACATCGTAGGCGCTCTCCAGAAAGCCCGAGAGCGGGGCGAGATGCCGCTGCATGATGAGAACGGCGGGGCGTTGGGTCATGCAGCGGCTCCTCTTTTTAGATCATGCGATCAGCGCCCGAACTTCTGGTGCTGAATACGCTTGGGGATGATGCTGTCGGCGCCCAGGCGGCGCATCTTGTCCTGTTCGTAGGCTTCGAAGTTACCTTCGAACCATTCCACGTGGCCGTCGCCTTCGAAGGCGAGGATGTGGGTGGCCAGACGGTCCAGGAACCAGCGGTCGTGGGAGATGACCACGGCGCAGCCCGCGAAACCTTCCAGAGCCTCTTCGAGGTTCTGCAAGGTTTCGATGTCCAGGTCGTTGGTCGGTTCATCGAGCAGGATCAGGTTGCCGCCCGAGGCCAGGGTCTTGGCCAGGTGGACGCGGTTGCGCTCGCCGCCGGACAACTGGCCGACCTTCTTCTGCTGGTCGCCGCCCTTGAAGTTGAAGCTGCCGACATAGGCGCGGGTGTTGATCTCGCGCTTGCCGACCATCATCACTTCAGTGCCGCCGGAAATGGCCTGCCAGATGGTCTCGTCCGGCTTCAGGTCGTCGCGCGACTGATCGACATAGGCCAGCTTGACCGTTTCGCCGACTTTGACGGCGCCGCCATCCGGGGTTTCCTGGCCGGTGATCAGCTTGAACATGGTCGACTTGCCGGCGCCGTTGGGGCCGATTACGCCGACGATGCCGTTGGGCGGCAGCTTGAAGGTCAGGTTGTCGAACAGGGTCTTGTCGCCATAGGACTTCTTCAGGCCCTCGACCTCCAGCACCACGTTGCCCAGACGCGGGCCGGGCGGGATCTGGATGTGGGCGTGGGTCTGGGCGCCGCGCATCGATTCCTGCTCGTCCACCATCCGCTCGTAGGCGGCCAGACGGGCCTTGGACTTGGCCTGGCGGGCCTTGGCGCCCGAACGGACCCAGTCCAGTTCGCGGCTGAGGGCGCGCTGGCGGGCTTCGGATTCCGAGTTTTCCTGAATGACGCGCTTGGTCTTGGCTTCCAGCCACGAGGAGTAGTTGCCCTCGTGCGGGTGGCCCTTGCCGCGGTCCAGCTCCAGCGTCCACTTGGTGACGAGGTCCAGGAAGTAGCGGTCGTGGGTCACAAGGATGACGCAGCCGGGGAAGTTTTCCAGGTGATGCTGCAGCCAGGCGACGGATTCGGCGTCCAGGTGGTTGGTCGGTTCGTCGAGCAGCAGCATGTCGGGCTTGGACAGCAGCAGGCGGGCCAGGGCCACGCGGCGCTTTTCACCGCCGGACAGATTGGTGACTTCCCAGTCGTCGTCGGGGCAGCGCAGGGCGCCCATGGCCATTTCGATACGGCTGTCGATGTCCCAGACGTCGCCGGCGTCGATCTTTTCCTGGAGGGTGGTCATCTCCTCCATCAGTTCGTCGGTGTAGTTCTCGCCCAGTTCGGCGGCGACCTCGTTGAAGCGGTTGACCCACTGCTTCTCTTCGCACCACGACTCGACGTTCTGGCGAACGTTCAGGCTGTCATCCAGCTTGGGTTCTTGTTCGAGGTAGCCGCGCTTGATGCCGTCGGCGGCCTTGGCCTCGCCGGTGAACTCGGTGTCCAGGCCGGCCATGATCTTCAGCAGGGTGGACTTGCCCGAGCCGTTGACGCCGACGACGCCGATCTTGGCGTCGTTGTAGAAGCTGAGCCAGATGTTCTCGAAGATCTTGCGGCCGCCGGGGAAGGTCTTGGTTAGACCCTGCATCTGGAAAATATATTGCTGCGCCATGAGGTGCGGTGCGCCCTTCGGGTTCGTCTGATTGGGGAGTTGGGGCGGATGTAGCGATCCTGAGGCCCGAGAGCAAATAAGGCGACGGGCAGGCGTGTTCGGCCTCGCGCTTTCGCTGCGAAGTTATTGGAGGGCTGGGCGGAGCGCCGGGCCTTCGCCCGGAGTTTGGTTTAGGTGTTACCGTTTCGACGAAGGATAGACGCTCCGCGCGGTTGGTTGGCCTGCAAGCTCGGGGCGTCGAGCGGTGGCGGTCTTATCGCCTAACCCCATAAGCCTGCGACGGGTCGGCGGGGTCTGCGAAACCCCGTCCCGAGTGCGATCGAGTATCCCCCTCGACCCTCCGACGGCGTGTCGCCGTCGGCGCGGGCCGTTTCAGACCCGCTCCCGTTCCATCCGCTCCCGCCGCCGCAAGGTCGCAGGCCAAGCGAGCCCTCCGGGCGACGGGACGGGATTAGAATACGCCCGTTTCAGAGGGGGGATGGGAAAACGGGGACATAAATCGTCAAGCGATTGAAATCGCTGCGAATGAACCAGCGTCATTGTGCGGGTTGGCGAGCGTTTCTCCCTCCCCTTCGTGGGGAGGGGCGGCGCAGCGGAGCGCGGAGCCAGAGTGGGGCGATATGAAGCGTCTCCGCTGCCCGCATGGCCCCACCCGGATCGCTGCGCCGCCCCTCCCCATGTAAGGGGGGGAGAGGCCCTGTGGGACTTCAAGAGCCTCTCCACCGCTACGCGGTTCTTTTCCTCATCGCGAGCGACGATGAGGAAAAGGTTCCGCAGGGGCCTTTATTTCGTCGCGAATGCGCGTATATGTGCGCGTTCCCGCAACACTCCATATGAGTCTGCGCGCAAGCGCCGAGGCCCGGTCCGTCGCCCTCCGACCGTGCGAAGGCGCGGCTCCTTCCCCAGGGAGCCGGTACATTTCAGGCGTCCTGGCCCGGCAGCGGGCCGAGGGTGGATGCCGAAACCCTGGCTGCGGACGCGGAAACGCGCGCCGTGGCTGCTGCATTTCACGCACGACTTCCCCGGGTCGTGCGTCATGGGAAACACTGAATGACTGACGTCGCCCACGATCTCGCCATCAACGGTCAGATCGCTTCCGCCACCTCGTTCACCGGCAAGAAGCGCATCCGCAAATCCTTCGGGCGTATCCCCGAAGCGGTGGCGATGCCCAACCTGATTGAGGTCCAGCGCGCTTCCTACGAACAGTTCCTGCAGCGCGAGGTCCGTCCGGGCGTCCGCAAGGAGCAGGGCATCGAGGCGGTCTTCAAGTCGGTGTTCCCGATCAAGGACTTCAACGAACGCGCCATCCTGGAATACGTCTCGTACGAATTCGAAGAGCCGAAGTACGACGTCGAGGAGTGCATCCAGCGCGACATGACCTATGCCGCGCCGCTGAAGGTCAAGCTGCGCCTGATCGTGTTCGAGACCGACGAGGAAACGGGAGCCCGTTCGGTCAAGGACATCAAGGAGCAGGACGTCTACATGGGCGACATCCCGCTCATGACGGACAAGGGAACGTTTATCGTCAACGGCACCGAGCGCGTGATTGTCTCGCAGATGCACCGTTCGCCGGGCGTCTTCTTCGACCACGACAAGGGCAAGACGCACTCTTCGGGCAAGCTGCTGTTCGCCGCCCGCGTGATCCCGTACCGCGGTTCGTGGCTCGACTTCGAGTTCGACGCCAAGGACGTGGTCTATGTCCGCATCGACCGCCGCCGCAAGCTGCCGGCCACGACCTTCCTGATGGGTCTGGGCATGGACGGCGAAGAAATCCTGAAGACCTTCTACGAGACCGTACCTTACGAGAAGCGCGGCGAGGGCTGGGTCACGCCGTACAAGGCCGAGCGCTGGCGCGGTGTGAAGCCGGAGTTCGACCTGGTCGACGCCGACACCGGCGAAGTGATCGCACAGGCCGGCCAGAAGATCAGCGCGCGCGCCGCCAAGAAGCTGGGCGACACGACGACGTCGCTGTCGCTGGCCGCCGACGCCTTGGTCACCAAGTACCTGGCCAATGACGCCGTCAACTTCGAGACCGGCGAGATCTTCGCCGAGGCCGGCGACGAGCTGGACGCTCCGACCATCGAAGTGCTGGAGCAAAACGGCTTCACCACCATCGACGTGCTGGACATCGACCACGTCACAGTCGGCGCCTACATGCGCAACACCTTGCGGGTGGACAAGAACGACAACCGCGAGGACGCCCTGTTCGACGTCTATCGCGTGATGCGTCCGGGCGAGCCGCCCACCCCGGAAGCCGCCGAGAACATGTTCAACTCGCTGTTCTTCGACAGCGAACGCTACGACCTGTCGGCCGTCGGTCGGGTCAAGATGAACATGCGCCTGGAGACCCCCGAGGTTTCCGACGAGATCCGCGTCCTGCGCAAGGACGACGTGCTGAAGGTGCTGCAGATCCTGGTCGGTCTGAAGGACGGCCGTGGCGAGATCGACGACATCGACAACCTGGGCAACCGCCGGGTCCGTTCGGTCGGCGAGCTGCTGGAAAACCAGTACCGCGTCGGTCTGCTGCGGATGGAGCGCGCCATCAAGGAGCGCATGTCCTCGGTCGATATCGACACGGTGATGCCGCACGACCTGATCAACGCCAAGCCGGCCGCCGCTGCGGTTCGCGAGTTCTTCGGTTCGTCGCAGCTGTCGCAGTTCATGGACCAGACGAACCCGCTGTCGGAAATCACCCACAAGCGTCGCCTTTCGGCGCTTGGCCCGGGCGGTCTGACGCGTGAGCGCGCGGGCTTCGAAGTCCGCGACGTCCACCCGACCCACTATGGCCGCATCTGCCCGATCGAAACGCCGGAAGGCCCGAACATCGGCCTGATCAACTCGCTGGCCACCCACGCGCGCGTCAACAAATACGGCTTCATCGAGAGCCCGTACCGTCGCGTGAAGGACGGCGTGGCCCAGAACGAGGTGGTCTACATCTCGGCCATGGAAGAGTCGAAGTACACGATCGCCCAGGCCAACATCGAACTGAAGAACGGCAGCATCGTCGAGGACCTGGTCCCCGGCCGGATCAACGGCGAATCCCAGCTGCTGAACCGCGACGCCGTGGACATGATGGACGTGTCGCCGAAACAGGTCGTTTCGGTCGCCGCCGCCCTGATCCCGTTCCTGGAAAACGATGACGCCAACCGCGCACTGATGGGCGCGAACATGCAACGTCAGGCCGTGCCTCTGGTGCAGTCAGACGCGCCGCTGGTCGGCACCGGCATGGAAGCGGTCGTGGCCGTGGACTCCGGCGCCGTCGTGGTCGCCCGTCGTGAAGGCGTCGTCGAACAGATCGACGGCACCCGGATCGTCGTGCGCGCCACCGGCGACGTGGACGCCGCTCGCTCGGGCGTCGACATCTATCGCCTGTCGAAGTTCCAGCGTTCCAACCAGTCGACCTGCATCAACCAGCGCCCGATCGTGCGCGTGGGCGACCAGGTGAAGGCCGGCGACGTCATCGCCGACGGCCCGTCGACGGACCTGGGCGAACTGGCCCTGGGCCGCAACGCCCTCGTCGCCTTCATGCCCTGGAACGGCTACAACTTCGAAGACTCCATCCTGATCTCGGAGCGCATCGTGCGCGACGACGTCTTCACCTCCATCCACCTCGAAGAGTTCGAAGTGATGGCGCGTGATACGAAGTTGGGCCCGGAAGAAATCACCCGCGACATTCCCAACGTCGGCGAAGAAGCCCTGCGCAACCTCGACGAAGCGGGCATCGTGGCAATCGGCGCCGAAGTCCAGCCGGGCGATATCCTGGTCGGCAAGGTGACGCCGAAGGGCGAAAGCCCGATGACCCCGGAAGAGAAGCTGCTGCGCGCCATCTTCGGCGAGAAGGCTTCGGACGTGCGCGACACCAGCCTGCGCCTGCCGCCCGGCGTCGCCGGCACGATCGTGGACGTTCGCGTCTTCAACCGTCACGGCGTCGACAAGGACGAGCGCGCCATGGCGATCGAACGCGCCGAGATCGAACGTCTGGGCAAGGACCGCGACGACGAGCTCAAGATCCTTGAGCGCAACGTCTATGGCCGCCTGAAGCCGCTGATCGTGGGCAAGAACGCCGTGTCCGGGCCCAAGGGTATCGGCCGTGGCGAGCTGACTGACGAGAAGCTGGCCGAGGTCAGCCGTGGTCTGTGGTGGCAGATCGCCCTGGACGACGAGAAGGCCATGGGCGAGCTGGAAGCGATGAAGCGCCAGTTCGAAGACGCTCGCAAGCAACTGGACCGTCGTTTCGAAGACAAGGTCGAGAAGCTGCAACGCGGCGACGAACTGCCCCCCGGCGTGATGAAGATGGTCAAGGTCTTCGTGGCCGTGAAGCGCAAGCTTCAGCCCGGCGACAAGATGGCCGGCCGTCACGGAAACAAGGGCGTCATCTCCAAGATTCTGCCGATCGAGGACATGCCGCACCTGGAAGACGGCACGCATGTGGACGTCGTTCTGAACCCGCTGGGCGTGCCCTCGCGCATGAACATCGGCCAGATCTTCGAAACCCACCTGGGTTGGGCCGCAGCCGGCTTGGGCAAGCAGATCTCAGGTCTGTTGGAAGCCTGGCAGGGTGGTGGTCAGAAGCAGGCCCTGATCGATCGTCTGACGCATATCTACGGCCCGGAAACCCCGTTGCCGCAGGATGAGGAAGAACTGATCGAGCTGGCGAAGAACCTGTCCAAGGGCGTGCCCTTTGCGACTCCGGTCTTCGACGGTGCGCACATCGGTGACATCGAACGCCTGCTGGAAGAAGCTGGTCTGAACAAGTCGGCCCAGTCGATCCTGTACGACGGTCAAACGGGTGAGCAGTTCAAGCGTCCGGTCACGGTCGGCTACATCTACATGCTGAAGCTGCACCACCTGGTCGACGACAAGATCCACGCCCGCTCAATCGGCCCGTACTCGCTCGTCACCCAGCAACCGCTGGGCGGCAAGGCGCAGTTCGGCGGTCAGCGCTTCGGGGAGATGGAGGTCTGGGCTCTGGAAGCCTACGGCGCCGCCTACACCCTGCAGGAGATGCTGACGGTGAAGTCCGACGACGTGGCCGGACGGACCAAGGTCTACGAGGCCATCGTCCGCGGCGACGACAGCTTCGAGGCCGGCATTCCCGAGAGCTTCAACGTGCTCATCAAGGAAATGCGTTCGCTGGGTCTGAACGTGGAGCTGGGGAATTCGTGAGGCGTGGCGCGTGAGTCGTGACTGGGCCGATGCTCATCACGACTCACGATTCACCCGTCACGGCGCCGTTCCCCCTCTGAAAAGATTTTACGCAGCCCTCGGCTGCAGAAGGAAACCAAGATGAACCAGGAAGTCCTGAACATCTTCAACCCGGTCCCGGTCACCCCGACCTTCGACCAGATCAAGATCGCCCTGGCCTCGCCGGAGAAGATCCGGTCGTGGTCGTTCGGCGAGATCAAGAAGCCGGAAACCATCAACTACCGTACGTTCAAGCCCGAGCGTGACGGCCTGTTCTGCGCCCGTATCTTTGGCCCGACCAAGGACTACGAATGCCTGTGCGGCAAGTACAAGCGCATGAAGTACAAGGGCATCATCTGCGAGAAGTGCGGCGTCGAAGTCACGCTGGCCCGCGTTCGCCGCGAGCGCATGGGTCACATCGACCTGGCCGCCCCTGTCGCCCACATCTGGTTCCTGAAGTCGCTGCCGTCGCGCATCTCGCTGATGCTGGACATGGCGCTGAAGGACGTGGAGCGCGTCCTGTATTTCGAGAACTACATCGTCACCGAGCCGGGCCTGACCCCGCTGAAGCAGAACCAATTGCTGACGGAAGACGAGTTCTATCGTTACCAGGAAGAGTTCGGCGATGACGGCTTCACCGCCGAGATCGGCGCCGAGGCCGTCCGCAACCTGCTGATGGGCATCGACCTGCACGCCGAGGCTGAAAAGCACCGTGGCGAGCTGGCGGACAGCCCGTCGGAAATGAAGGCCAAGAAGGCGTCCAAGCGCCTGAAGCTGATCGAGGCCTTCCTGGAATCGGGCAACAAGCCCGAGTGGATGATCCTGACGATCGTGCCGGTCATCCCGCCGGAACTGCGTCCGCTGGTGCCGCTGGACGGCGGTCGTTTCGCGACCTCCGACCTGAACGACCTGTATCGCCGCGTCATCAACCGCAACAACCGCCTGAAGCGCCTGATGGAGCTCCGTGCGCCGGACATCATCATCCGCAACGAAAAGCGGATGCTGCAAGAGTCCGTCGATGCGCTGTTCGACAACGGCCGTCGCGGTCGCGTCATCACGGGCGCCAACAAGCGTCCGCTGAAGTCGCTGGCCGACATGCTGAAGGGCAAGCAGGGTCGCTTCCGTCAGAACCTTCTGGGCAAGCGCGTCGACTATTCGGGCCGTTCGGTCATCACCGTGGGACCGGAACTGAAGCTGCACGAGTGCGGCCTGCCCAAGAAGATGGCGCTGGAGCTGTTCAAGCCGTTCATCTATGCGCGTCTTGACGCCAAGGGCCTGTCGGGTACCGTCAAGCAATCCAAGCGCATGGTCGAGCGCGAGCAACCCGCCGTCTGGGACATCCTGGACGAGGTCATCCGCGAACACCCGGTCCTGCTGAACCGCGCGCCGACGCTTCACCGCCTGGGCATCCAGGCGTTCGAGCCCAAGCTGATCGAGGGCAAGGCCATCCGCCTTCACCCGCTGGTCTGTACGGCGTTCAACGCCGACTTCGACGGCGACCAGATGGCCGTTCACGTCCCGCTGAGCCTTGAGGCCCAGTTGGAAGCACGCGTCCTGATGATGTCGACGAACAACATCCTGTCGCCCGCCAACGGCAAGCCGATCATCGTGCCGTCGCAGGACATCGTCCTGGGCCTGTACTATCTGTCGCTGGTCAAGGACGGCGAGCCGGGTGAAGGCAAGCTGTTCGCCAACATCGGCGAGATCGACGCCGCCCTGGACGCCAAGGTCGTCACCCTGCACACGCGCATCAAGGCGCGCTGGACGGAACAAGACGCCGAAGGCAAGGAGATCACCAAGGTGATCGACACCACGCCGGGCCGGATGAAGCTGGCGGCCCTGCTGCCGCGCAACCCGAACGTCGGCTATCGCCTGCTCGAAAAGAACCTGACCAAGAAGGAAATCGGCAATCTGATCGACGTGGTCTATCGCCACTGCGGTCAGAAGGCGACGGTGATCTTCGCCGACCAGATGATGGGCCTGGGCTTCCGCGAAGCCGCCAAGGCCGGCATCTCGTTCGGCAAGGACGACATCGTGATCCCGGCCAAGAAGGTCGAGCTGGTCGCCGAGACCCGCACCCAGGTCGAGGAGTACGAACAACAGTACGCCGACGGCCTGATCACGCGCGGCGAGAAGTACAACAAGGTGGTCGACGCCTGGTCCAAGGCGACGGACCGGATCGCCGACGCCATGATGGCCGAGATCGCGCAACCGCGCGTGCTGATCGAGGGTGAAAACCCCGACATCAACTCGGTGTTCATGATGGCCAACTCCGGCGCCCGTGGCTCGCAGGCGCAGATGAAGCAGCTGGGCGGCATGCGCGGCCTGATGGCCAAGCCTTCCGGCGAGATCATCGAGACGCCGATCACCTCGAACTTCAAGGAAGGCCTGACCGTCCTTGAATACTTCAACTCCACCCACGGCGCCCGTAAGGGTCTGGCCGACACCGCGCTGAAGACCGCCAACTCGGGTTACCTGACCCGTCGTCTGGTGGACGTAGCGCAGGATAGCATCGTCACCGAGATCGACTGTGGCTCGACGCGCGGCATCACGCTGCGGGCGGTCATGGAAGGCGGCGACGTGCTGGTCTCGCTGGGTCAGCGCATCCTGGGTCGCTATGCGGCCGAGGACATCAAGGAGCCGGGCACCGATAACGTCCTGTTCCCCGCCGACACCTATCTGGTGGAAGAGGTCGCGGAGGTCGTCGAGGCCGCCGGCGTCCAGTCGGTCAAGGTCCGTTCGGCCCTGACCTGCGAGGCGGAAGCCGGCATCTGCGCCCACTGCTACGGGCGTGACCTGGCGCGCGGCACCAACGTCAACATCGGCGAAGCGGTCGGCGTCATCGCCGCCCAGTCCATCGGCGAGCCTGGCACCCAGCTGACCATGCGGACCTTCCACATCGGCGGTACGGCGCAGGTTGCGGAAACCTCCTTCATGGAGGCGACCAACGCCGGCGTGGCCAAGATCACCGGCCCGACCGTCATCGCCGCCCACGGCGACCTGGTCTCCATGAGCCGCAACGTCATCGTGACCGTGGTCGTGGACGGCAAGGATCGCGAGACGCACAAGGCCCCTTACGGCGCCCGAATCCGCGTCAAGGAAGGCAGCGAGGTCAAGAAGAACCAACGTTTGGCGGAGTGGGACCCCTACACCACCCCGATCCTGACGGAAGTCGGCGGCATCATCCGCTTCGAGGATCTGGTCGAAGGCCTGTCGGTCAAGGAAGAAACAGACGAAGCGACGGGCATCGCCCAGCGCGTCGTCAGCGACTGGCGCGCCAGCCCGCGCGGTTCGGACCTGCGTCCGGCCATGGGCGTCACCCTGGGTGACGGCTACGCCAAGCTGGCCTCGGGCTCAGACGCCCGTTACCTGCTGCCCGTGGGCGCGGTTCTGTCCGTGTCGAACGGCGACGAGGTCAAGCCGGGCGAGATCATCGCCCGCGTTCCGACCGAAGGCGCCAAGACCCGCGACATCACCGGCGGTCTGCCGCGCGTCGCCGAACTGTTCGAAGCTCGCCGTCCCAAGGACTGCGCGGTCATCGCCGAGATGGATGGTCGCGTCGAATTCGGTCGCGACTACAAGAACAAGCGCCGCATCAAGATCACGCCGGAAGTCAACGCCGACGGCGTGCAGGCCGAACCGGTCGAGTTCCTGATCCCGAAGGGCAAGTATATCTCCGTTCAGGACGGCGACCTGATCCAGAAGGGCGACTACATCATCGACGGCAACCCGGATCCGCACGACCTGCTGCGCATCCAGGGCGTCGAGGCGCTGGCCGAGTATCTGGTGAACGAAGTGCAGGAGGTCTATCGACTGCAAGGCGTGCCGATCAACGACAAGCACATCGAAGTCATCGTGCGTCAGATGCTGCAGAAGGTCGAAGTCCTGGATTCGGGTGAAACCACCCTGATCCGCGGCGACACCGTCGAAGTCGCCGAAGCCGTTCTGGAAAACCAGAAGGTCGAGAAGCGTGGCGGCCGTCTGGCGACCACCCAGCCCGTTCTGCTGGGCATCACCAAGGCGTCGCTGCAGACCCGCAGCTTCATCTCGGCGGCGTCGTTCCAGGAGACCACCCGCGTCCTCACCGACGCCTCGGTCCACGGCAAGAAGGACATGCTGGAAGGCCTGAAGGAAAACGTCATCGTCGGCCGACTGATCCCGGCAGGCACCGGCGCCTACCTGCGCTCCCTGCAGAAGATCGCCAACGATCGCGATGCAGAGCTGACCCAGGCCCGCGAAGACTCGATCGAGCCGTTGCCGGCCGATCTGCAACTGGAGCTGGAGAGCAGCGAAAGCTGATCTTCCGTTTCGGAAGCGAAGACATGAAGAGGGCGGCGCCGGCGACGGCGCCGCCCTTTTTCTATGGCTTGACGGGAAAGCGGTTGTGGCGAGATAAACTGTAAGTGTTTTGGAGGGCGTCGTGAGCGCTGCGAAGAAATCAGATACGATTCTGTGGGGCCTGACGGCGATCATGTTGTCGATCTGGGTCTTGGTGGAAGCCAAGACGATGATGCTCAACCTCGGCGCGGCCATGCACGACGCCTACTGCCAGGACCACTGACGGCTCAGTCCTTCCAGCGCTCCATCGGCGCGGAAGCGCCGGGCGTGATCGGTACGCCGCCGGCCCGGTAGCCATCGCGGCGGGTCTGGACGTTGCGGCTGGAATCGGGGGCGAGCGACGGGTTCAACTGAGCGCCGGCACACCCGGTGCCGAAATTCGAGCCGACGCAGTCCGCCGGGCCGACCACGCCTACACCGCCGGACAGTGGACGGCGCTGCGCCTCCCACTGAGCCAGACGACGCGCACCCTCGCGGGCGAAGGCGGCGTCGCGCTCGGGATTGCCGGTGCCGGTGATGGGGGCGGCGTTGAGGCCGCGCCGCATGGCGTCCTCGCGACAGTTGGCGCGCTCGGCAGTGCTGAGTTGTTGGGGCGTGGAGCAGCCGATCAGGCCCTGACGCAGGGTGCGGGCCATGGCGTTCGAACGGTCATTAGGATTTACGGTCCAGGCGTCGGGCGGGGCAGGGACGCCCTGGGGCGAGGGCGCGGCGATGCGGGGGCGGAGGGGCGCGGGGCGGATGTCCTGGAGAGTCTCCGGGCGTGCAGAGGGGGCGGCGACGACCTCGCGGGCGTTGCGAGGCGTCTTCGTGGCGTCGCTGGCGGGGGGCGTCTGGACCGGGATACGCGGCTGCTCGTCTGGCAGGAGAGGGCGCGGGGTGATCTCGACGTAGATCGGCGGCGGTTCCGCGACGACGGCGGGCCTCTTGATGCCGGGGGCCGTGAAAGACAGGAAGGCGATCAGGGCCGTGTTGATGGCGACCGAGGCCGTCGCCAGCCCCGCCTTGCGCCAGTCGGGCCGGCTAGCCTGCGTAAACGCCAATGCGTCGTCCCCCTTGATCCCACGCAAGCTGTGCTAGAAGCATGGCCGCTTTCGGGCCGACTGGGGGATGATCGAATATGAAAAAGACAGCGCTTGTGATGTCGGCCGGAATGATCGCCCTGAGTGCGTGTGCGACGCCGCCTGTTACAGTCCTGCCTGATGGGACGCACGTGGTCGGCCGCAGCTTGGCACCTTCCTCGCCAGAGGGTTTTGTCACAATGGAATGCGTCATTGCGCGAGACCGATCTTTGTCTGCGTGTTCGATACTCACCGAGAATCCGGCTGGACAGGGATTTGGGCAGGCGGCGCTGAGAATCGCCTCGACGACCAAGGCCCCGAGAGGACAGGCAAAGCCGGGCGATAAGATGCGGCTCTCCATACCGTTCCGGCTGGCGGATTAGCGCCTTCTTGACCTTGGCCCCTATCGCGCGTAGAAGCCGCCCACTTTCGAGGCGTGGCCGGTTCGCCGGTTGCTGAGATCGTGACAACTTAACGGACGGCCTGTGCGCCGCCGGAACGCCCAAAGCGCGCGTTCCGGCCCTTTGTGTTTCTCGGTTCGCCGAGGCGAACCGGGGCTGTTTGTCGTTACGGTATCAGTCTCGATGACACCCGGGCGAGGGGATGGTCCCCCGTTCACAAGAAGGCGAGAGGCGCTTCGGTCGAAAGACACACGCCTCCATCAGAAGTCGAGATAAGTTTCGAATGCCTACGATCAACCAACTGATCCGCAAGCCGCGCAAGCCCAAGCCCACCCGTAACAAGGTGCCGGCTCTGGAGGGTTCGCCCCAGCGTCGCGGCGTCTGCACCCGCGTCTACACCACGACCCCGAAGAAGCCCAACTCGGCTCTGCGTAAGGTCGCCAAGGTCCGTCTGGCCAAGAACGGCTACGAAGCCGTTTGCTACATCCCCGGTGAAGGCCACAACCTTCAGGAACACTCGGTTGTTCTGATCCGCGGCGGCCGCGTGAAGGACCTTCCCGGCGTTCGCTACCACATCCTGCGCGGCGTGCTCGATACGCAAGGCGTCAAGGACCGCAAGCAGCGTCGTTCGCACTACGGCGCCAAGCGTCCGAAGTAAGCCATTCCTCTCCGGGCCGTCGCGCCCGGAGACCTTTTCGAGATCTTCCCGGCGAGCGCCGGGCACTGCAAGGAATAACCTATGTCGCGTCGTCACCGCGCCCAGAAGCGTGAAGTTCTGCCGGATCCCAAGTTCGGGGACCTGATCGTCACCAAGTTCATGAACTACGTCATGTACGAAGGTAAGAAGGCCGTCGCCGAAAACATCGTCTATGGCGCCTTTGATATCCTGGCCGACAAGAAGAAAGACCAGGAGCCGGTCGCGACCTTCCACGCCGCTCTGGACAATGTCGCACCGTCGGTCGAAGTCCGGTCGCGTCGCGTCGGCGGCGCCACCTATCAGGTGCCCGTCGAAGTCCGCCCCGAGCGCCGTCGCGCCTTGGCGATCCGCTGGCTGGTCAATGCTGCGCGCAAGCGTGGCGAGAACACCATGACGGAAAAGCTGGCCGCCGAGCTGCTGGACGCCTCGAACAACCGCGGCACCGCGGTCAAGAAGCGCGAAGACACCCACAAGATGGCCGAAGCCAACCGCGCCTTCAGCCACTATCGCTGGTAAGCGTCTTAAAACCGCCAACTGCGGTCACTATCTAAGACTATCCGGCGCGGGCGGTTTGAGCTAAATCGCCCGCGCTCGCTTATCCGCACAGACCGATCTCCCGAGGGCGCTGTCCGCGTCCTGAGAACATTCCCAAAGGGCGCCGGTGGCGCCCGAATTTCTGGCAAGGCACGCTTTCATGGCCCGCACGCACGCGCTCAAGGACTACCGCAACTTCGGCATCATGGCCCACATCGATGCGGGCAAGACGACGACGACCGAGCGGATCCTGTATTACACCGGCAAGAACCATAAGATCGGCGAAGTCCACGACGGCGCCGCGACCATGGACTGGATGGACCAGGAGCAGGAACGCGGCATCACGATCACGTCCGCCGCGACGACCGCTTTCTGGAAAGAAAAGCGCCTCAACATCATCGACACCCCCGGCCACGTGGACTTCACCATTGAAGTCGAGCGTTCGCTGCGCGTGCTCGACGGCGCCGTGACGGTGCTGGACGGCAACGCCGGCGTCGAGCCGCAGACGGAAACCGTCTGGCGCCAGGCCGACAAATATTCGGTGCCGCGCATCGTCTTCGTCAACAAGATGGACAAGATCGGCGCCGACTTCGACGCCTCGGTCCAGTCGATCCGCGACCGCCTGGGCGCCAAGGCCGTGCCGATCCAGTTCCCGATCGGTTCCGAGTCCTCGCTGACCGGCCTGGTCGACATCGTCGAAATGCGTTCCGTCGTCTGGGACAACGACGCCCTGGGCGCCAACTTCACCGTCGGCGAGATCCCGGCTGACCTGGTCGACAAGGCCAACGAAGCCCGCCAATACCTGATCGACAACGCCGTCGAGCTGGACGATGAGGCGATGGAAGCCTACCTCGAAGGCACCGAGCCTTCGGTCGAAGTGCTGAAGAAGTGCATCCGTAAGGCCGTGTTGACCGGCGCCTTTTATCCGATCCTGTGCGGCTCGGCCTTCAAGAACAAGGGCGTGCAGACGCTGCTGGACGCCGTCGTCGACTACCTGCCGTCGCCGCTGGACATCCCGCCGACGCCGGGCATCGACTTCAAGACTGAAGAGCCGGTCGTTCGCAAGGCGTCGGACGACGAGCCCCTTTCGGTCCTGGCTTTCAAGATCATGGACGACCCCTTCGTCGGCTCGCTGACCTTCTGCCGCCTGTACTCGGGCAAGATGGAAACGGGCATGAGCCTGCTGAACTCCAGTCGCGACAAGAAAGAGCGCGTCGGCCGGATGCTGCAGATGCACTCCAACAACCGTGAAGACGTCAAGGAAGCCTACGCCGGCGACATCGTCGCCCTGGCCGGCCTGAAGGACACCCGCACCGGCGACACCCTGTGCGATCCGCTGAAGTCGCCCGTCATCCTGGAGAAGATGGAGTTCCCGGCCCCGGTCATCGAGATCTCGGTCGAGCCCAAGACCAAGGCCGACCAGGAGAAGCTGGGCGTCGCCCTGGCCAAGCTGGCTTCGGAAGATCCGTCCTTCACCGTCTCAACCGACCACGAGTCGGGCCAGACGATCCTGAAGGGCATGGGCGAGCTTCACCTAGACATCAAGATCGACATCCTGAAGCGCACCTACAAGGTCGAGGCCACCATCGGCGCGCCGCAGGTCGCCTATCGCGAATCGCTGGGCCGCAAGGTCGACATCGACTACACCCACAAGAAGCAGACCGGCGGTACGGGCCAGTTCGCCCGCGTCATGCTGACCTTCGAACCCGGCGAGCCGGGCTCGGGCTTCGTGTTCGAGAACTCGATCGTCGGCGGCGCAGTGCCCAAGGAATACATCCCCGGCGTCGAAAAGGGCCTGAACTCCATCAAGGATTCGGGTCTGCTGGCGGGCTTCCCGCTGATCGACTTCAAGGCGACCCTGACGGACGGCAAATACCACGACGTCGACTCCAGCGTGCTGGCGTTCGAAATCGCGGCCCGCGCCGCCTTCCGCGAACTGAAGGAAAAGGGCGCGCCGAAGCTGCTTGAGCCGATCATGGCGGTCGAGGTCGTGACCCCCGAGGAATACCTCGGCTCGGTCATCGGCGACCTGAACGGCCGTCGCGGCATGATCCAGGGTCAGGACATGCGCGGCAACGCCACCGTCGTGAACGCCTTCGTGCCGCTGGCCAACATGTTCGGCTATGTGAACACTCTGCGCGGCATGTCGCAGGGCCGCGCCCAGTTCACGATGCAATACGATCACTACGAGCCGGTGCCGCAACACGTCGCCGACGAAGTGATCAAGAAGTACGCCTAAGCTTTCCCTTTTCGGAAAGCGGACCTATATGCGCCCGGACCGTAAGGACCGGGCGTCCTTAACCCCCAAACTGCAGGAACCCCGGTTCGGGGACCTTAGGAGCTAGAAAATGGCCAAGGAAAAGTTCGAACGGAACAAGCCGCATTGCAACATCGGCACGATTGGTCACGTTGACCATGGCAAGACGACGCTGACGGCTGCGATCACGATGGCGCTGGCCAAGGCGAGCGGCGGCAAGGCGATGAACTACGCCGACATCGATGCTGCGCCCGAAGAAAAGGCCCGCGGCATCACGATCAACACCGCGCACGTGGAATATGAGACGGCCAACCGTCACTACGCCCACGTCGACTGCCCCGGCCACGCCGACTATGTGAAGAACATGATCACCGGCGCGGCGCAGATGGACGGCGCGATCCTGGTGGTTTCGGCCGCCGACGGCCCGATGCCTCAGACCCGCGAGCACATCCTGCTTGCCCGTCAGGTCGGCGTGCCGGCCCTGGTGGTCTTCATGAACAAGGTCGATCTGGTCGACGACGAAGAACTGCTTGAGCTGGTCGAGATGGAAGTGCGCGAGCTGCTGAGCTCGTATCAGTTCCCCGGCGACGACATTCCGATCACCAAGGGCTCGGCCAAGGCCGCGACCGACGGCGTGAACCCGGAAATCGGCGAACAGCGCGTTCTCGAACTGATGCAGACTGTGGATGACTACATCCCGCAGCCGGCGCGTCCCCTGGACCTGCCCTTCCTGATGCCGGTCGAAGACGTGTTCTCGATCTCGGGCCGCGGCACCGTGGTCACGGGTCGCGTCGAAAAGGGTATCGTCAAGGTCGGTGAAGAAGTCGAAATCGTCGGCATCCGTCCGGTCCAGAAGACGACCTGCACGGGCGTCGAAATGTTCCGCAAGCTGCTGGACCAGGGTCAAGCTGGCGACAACGTCGGCGTTCTGCTGCGCGGCACCAAGCGTGAAGACGTCGAGCGCGGCCAAGTGCTGTGCAAGCCGGGCTCCATCACGCCGCACACCAAGTTCCTGGCCGAAGCCTACATCCTGACCAAGGAAGAAGGCGGGCGTCACACCCCGTTCTTCACGAACTATCGCCCGCAGTTCTACTTCCGCACCACGGACGTGACCGGCATCGTTCACCTGAAGGAAGGCGTCGAGATGATCATGCCCGGCGACAACGCCGAGTTGAACGTCGAACTGATCACCCCGATCGCCATGGATCAGGGCCTGCGCTTCGCCATCCGTGAAGGCGGCCGCACCGTCGGCGCCGGCGTCGTGGCGAAGATCGTCGAGTAGTTAAGACGGCCTCAAGCCGCGAGCCTCCGCGAGGCGAGCATAGGCCGACCAAAAGAGTAAGCGTAACAGAGCGGCCCCCGGAGCGATCCGGGGGCCGCTTTGCTTTGGACCGGTCATACGGACGACCCTCACCCTTTCACGCAAGGCCGATCGCTGCGCTCTCGGGCGCTCAAGCCCTCTCCCAATGGGAGAGGGAAGGGCGGAGAGTGGGGAGTGGGGAGTGGGGAGGAGTTTGTTCGCCCATCGCGCGAGCCGTCTTGCCAGCAACCTGGAACGGGGGTTTACGTTCGGTACGGACGTTAACTTTTCGGTAACCAAATGCGACGCGCCATCCGCCTGGGTCTTTTCATCGGCACCGTTCTGGGCATGAGCGCCTGCGCGACCCAGTATGACACCGACGGCCGGCCGGTTTCGGGGGCTTACGGCTCGGTCGATGCGGGGCGGGCGGGCTGAGGCTCAAAGGAAAACGTGGCGCTGGTCGCGATCCTGCCCTATTGTAGCGCTGCGGACGCCGGATGTTGCGCCGCGTCGGTCCCCACACCCCCCTAGATGTTACTCATCGCTATTGTCGTCGTTCTGCTCCTGGTGGTGCTTAACGGCTTGTTCGCCATGACTGAATTGGCGGTCGTTTCCTCGCGGAGATCCAAACTTCAGGCGAGGGCGGAACGGGGAGACCGGGGGGCCAGGGCGGCGCTGAAGCTGTCGGAAGAACCGACTCAGTTCCTGTCCGCCGTTCAGGTCGGCATCACCCTTATCGGCATTCTGGCGGGCGCCTATGGTCAGGCGACCATCGCGGGCGAGTTGGATCGTATTCTGGAAGTCAGCTTCCCGGCGCTGGCGCGATACACCGAAGTCTTCGCCACGGCCCTGGTGGTCGTGTGCATCACCTATGTGTCGCTGATCGTCGGCGAACTGGTGCCCAAACGGATCGCCCTGATCTTCCCGGAAGCCGTGGCGTCCAAGATGGCGGGGCCGATCTCCAAGATGGCGATCGTGCTGAAGCCGTTCGTGCTGCTGCTGACCGCCTCGACCTCGGGCATTCTGAAGCTGCTGGGCGTCAAGGACCGCGACGGTTCGGACGTGACCCAGGAAGAGGTGGCGACCATCCTGGCGGAAGGCACCTCGGCCGGCCTGATCGAGCCCGAAGAACAGGTGATGATCGAGGAAATCCTGCGCCTGGGCGACCGCCCTGTGCGGGTGGCCATGACGCCGCGCCACGACGTCTTCTGGATCGCGCTGGACGACCCCGAGGAGATGCTGCGCGAAGAGATTCGCACCTGCCCCTATTCGCGGATCGTGGTGGCGCGCGAGAGCGACGTCGATAATCCGCTGGGCGTGGTCCACAAGAAGGACCTGCTGGACAGCCTGCTGACGCATGGCAAGTTCGACATCGAGCCGCTGGTCGCCGAACCGGCCTTCATTCCCCAGTCGACCTCGGTGCTGAAGGCGCTGGAGATCCTGAAGGGCTCCAAGGTCCATATGGCCTTCATCGTCGATGAATACGGCGCCTTCGAAGGCGTGGTGACGGCGACCGACATCCTGGAAATGATCGCCGGCGACTTCAACGAGGGTCACGACGAGGAACAGGCCTGGATCCATCAGCGCGCCGATGGCAGCTGGCTGGTCGATGGTCAGACGCACCTGGACGAACTGGCCGACAAGCTGGGCGAGGATTTTGGCGATCACGAGGGCTACCACACCGTCGCCGGCCTGATTCTGCACCAGCTGTCGCGCGTGCCGGATGAGGGCGAAGTGGTCCAGGTCGGCCGATTCGAGGTCGAGGTCGTCGACATGGACGACCGCCGCATCGACAAGCTGATCTTCAAGGAACTGATCCAGGCTCAGGAAGAGCGGGACGCCATCGCCGCGCACAAGGAAGACTAGGTGCAAGTGTCACATCGCCCTTGAAATGCAGGGCGGTGTCGGGCATACGCCCCCCTCTGGCGAACGCACGGACCTCCGGGTTCGAGCGGTTGTCTAGGAGTTTAGCTCAGCTGGTAGAGCACCGGTCTCCAAAACCGGGGGTCGTGGGTTCGAGTCCCCCAACTCCTGCCAATCCCCCCTGTCGCTTCCGGATGGGACTTCCCATCTGGGGCGACAGGAACAATTGTGTGAAGAGCAACTGATGGCCAAGGCCAAAACTCCCGGCAAGCGGCCTCAGGGCAACGCAAAGCCGCAGATCGGCGCCAAGCCGCAAGCCGCGGGCGCCGCCGCCATCACGGTCGATTCGCCCGAGCCCAAGAAGCCCCGCACCAGCCCCGGCCAGTTCTTCAGCCAGGTTCGCGCCGAGGGCCGCAAGATCGTATGGCCCAGCCGCAAGGAGACCTGGATCACCTCGGTGATGGTCTTCATCATGGTTATCATCGCCGCGATCTTCTTCTGGATCGTGGACACCGGCCTGGGCTTCGCCTTCCGCTACATCATCGCTCTCGGATCCTGAGAAAGACGCGCCCATGACCGATGCAGCGCCCGCAAAGCCCGCCAATCCGCGCCACAAGTGGTATATCGTCAACGCCTACTCGAACTTCGAGAAGAAGGTGGCGGAGCAGATTCGCGACCAAGCCAAGCAGCAGGGTCTGGAAGACGCCTTCTCCGAAATCCTGGTTCCGACTGAGGACGTCGTCGAGATCCGTCGCGGCCGCAAGGTGAACTCGGAACGCAAGTTCTTCCCCGGCTATGTGCTGGTGAAGATGGAAATGACCGACCAGGCCTATCACCTGGTCAAGAACACCCCGAAGGTCACCGGCTTCCTGGGCGCCGCGGGCGGCACCAAGCCTCTGCCGGTCTCGGAACGTGAAGTTCAGAACATCATCGGTCAGGTGGAAGAAGGCGTCGAACGTCCGAAGCCCACGATCCGCTTCGACATCGGCGAGAAGGTCAAGGTCATCGACGGCCCGTTCGCCAGCTTCGACGGTTCGGTCGAGAGCGTGGACGAAGAACACGCCCGCCTGCGCGTCGCCGTTTCCATCTTCGGCCGCGCTACGCCGGTCGAGCTGGAATACGCCCAGGTGGAGAAGGTTTCGGGCTGAGGCTCTTAACGCCCGTCGCGATTTCGAAGCCGCGTCCGAAAGGGCGCGGCTTCTTTCGTTTCACCTCCCCATGCGCGGAGGGGCATGGGGAGGACAGACCGCGTAGCGGTCAGGCGGGGGCGACTCGGGCAGCCGTGATGACAGCGCATCTGGGCAGAGACCAAGTCACCCCCTCCTGGCGTCGCTCCGCGCCGCCTGTCCTCCCCATCGGCCTTCGCCGACGGGGAGGTGACGCTCCCGCGTTGCCTTTACCGCCCCCCTCTGTTACACGCGCGCCTTCGCTCGGCGGGCCTCGGTTCGCGGAGCGTCAAATCCGTGGGAGGCAGCCATGCCGCACCACGGCTCACCGGCCCTGCGTTCGTTCGCCGGGTCATTCATAGGAGAGACCAATGGCCAAGAAAATTCTCGGCTATATCAAACTGCAAGTGCCGGCCGGTTCGGCCACGCCTTCGCCCCCGATCGGCCCGGCTCTGGGTCAACGCGGCGTGAACATCATGGGCTTCTGCAAGGAGTTCAACGCGCGCACCGAGAAGGAAGCCAAGGGCACCCCGCTTCCGACCGTGATCACCGTCTATCAGGACAAGTCGTTCACCTTCCTGACCAAGACGCCGCCGGCGACCTGGTACCTGAAGCAGGCCACGGGCCTGAAGTCGGGCTCCAAGCTGGTCGGTCGCGAGACGGCCGGTACGGTCAAGGTTTCGCAACTGCGCGAGATCGCTGAAAAGAAGATGAAAGATCTGAACGCGAACGACCTCGACGCCGCGACCAAGATCATCGAAGGCTCCGCCCGCGCGATGGGCCTCGAAGTGGTGGAGGGCTAAACCATGGCCAAGCAAACCAAGGCTCAAAAAGCCCGCACCGGCGTCAGCCAAGACCTGCTGCCGTTCTCCGACGCCATCAAGCTGGCCAAGGAAAACGCCAAGTCCAAGTTCGACGAATCCCTTGAGATCGCCGTCAACCTGGGCGTCGATCCGCGTCACGCCGACCAACAGGTCCGTGGCGTGGTGAACCTGCCGTCGGGCACCGGCCGTGACGTTCGCGTCGCCGTCTTCGCCAAGGACGCCAAGGCCGCCGAAGCCACCGCAGCCGGCGCTGAACACGTCGGCGCCGAAGATCTGTACGAGAAGATCGCCGGCGGCTTCATGGAGTTCGACCGCGTGATCGCGTCGCCGGACATGATGGCCCTGGTCGGCCGTCTGGGTAAGGTGCTGGGCCCGCGCGGCCTGATGCCGAACCCCAAGGTCGGCACCGTGACCCCGAACGTGGCCCAGGCCGTCAAGGACGCCAAGGGCGGCGCCGTCGAGTTCCGCGTCGAGAAGGCGGGCATCGTCCACGCCGGCATCGGCAAGGTCTCGTTCACTCAGGACGCTCTGGAAGCCAACGTGAAGGCTATCGTGGACGCCCTGGTGCGTTCCAAGCCGTCGGGCGCCAAGGGCACCTATGTGAAACGCATCAGCCTGTCTTCGACGATGGGCCCGGGCATCAAGGTCGACCCGTCCTCACTGGGCGCCTAAGCCTAAAGGCAACTGGTACTGAAGAACGGCGGGGAGCGATCCCCGCCGTTTTTTCTTGCCCGGATATGGTCCCAGCCGTCAGGATGCGCGCCTGACTGGGGGGATGAGATGAAACGACTGATCGGCGGCCTGATCCTGGCCTTAACGTTGGTGACCGCACCGTCGGCCATGGCCGAGACGACCGACGTTTCGACCGAAAAACTGGCTCTGGCCAACAAGTTCATCGCCCTGATCCAGGGCGAGCAGTTGGGTGCGTCTCTGGGTCAGATGATGGCGATGATGATGCCGGAATCGACCACCCTGTCGGCGGAACAGGCGACAGAGGTTCGCGAGGCGATGGCTGAGGCGACCGCGAGCATGTTGCCCCGGATGTTCGAGGTCAGTGCGCCGATCTATGCCGACATCTTCACATTGGAGGAGTTGCAGGCTCTCGTCGCCTTCTACCAGAGCGACGTCGGCCGCTCGCTGATGAGCAAGAGTTATGCTGCGGCGCCCCGGATCGCGACGGCTATTCAAGGCATCATGCCGGAGCTGATGGCCGATATGGGCGACCAGATGTGCAATCGATTGGAATGCTCGCCGGAGCAGAGGCGTGAGATGAAGGCCGCCATGGCCGTCGCAGCGCGCGGCCAGGCGGCGCAATAGTTTTCAGTAGGCCGCAGTGAAGCGGGCGCGGCTGTGCTGGGGGTTTTCCAGCTCGTCCACCATGGCGATGGCGTAGTCGGAAAAGCCGATCTTGCTCTCGCCCTTGTCGTCCACGACCAGTTGGTCGGTTCCGGTGCGGAAATGGCCCAGGCGGGGCGTTTCCTCGATCACGGCGGCGGGCGAGAAGAAGGTCCAGTCGATGTCCGTCTCGTGGCGCAGGGTATCCAGGAAGACGATGCCGCCCTGGGCGAAGACCTTCCATTCCTCGGGGAACTCTGGGGTGTCGATCAGGCGGACGCCGGGCGCGACCTCCAGGCTGGCGGCGCCGCCGGTGACGAGCAGGCGAGGCACGCCGGCGGCCTTCAGCGCCGTCAGAACCGTCTCGGCCGGCACGTCGAAGTGCAGGGCGCTGATGACGGCGTCCGAACCCTTGATCAGCTCAGCGAGCGCGGCGGCGTCCGAGGCGTCGCCCGAAACTGGCGTGACGCCGTCGGCGGCGGGGATGGTGTCGGGTTTACGCGCGATGGCGGTGACGACATGGCCGCGCGCGGCGAGTTCCTTGGTGATTTCCGAGCCGGCGCGACCGCTGGCGCCGAGGACTGCGACTTTCATGGAGGGCTCCTTTGGGTATCCAATGGATACCAGGTGCGCTATGGGATGCAGCCATGCAAGACGGCACCTTTCAGACACCTGGTCACCTTCAGGAAACCTGGACGCGCGGCGACGTGTTCGCGGCGAACTGTCCGACGCGGCAGTTGCTGGACCGGATCGCGGACAAGTGGAGCACCCTGATCCTGATCGTGCTGGGCGAGGGGCCGATCCGGTTCAACGCCCTGAAGCAGCGGGTCGATGGGGTGTCGCAGAAGATGCTGAGCCAGACGTTGAAGTCGCTGGAGCGTGACGGCTTGGTGTCGCGATCCGTCGTGGCGACCGTGCCGGTGTCCGTGACCTATGCGGTGACGCCGTTGGGCTGCACCCTGATGGCCGCCATGCAGTCGATGATCGACTGGGCCGAAACCCAGATGCCCCAGGTCGCGGCGGCCCAGACGGCCTATGATGCGCGGTCGTCCGACCCCCACTGACTTTATTATCGGGTGCGGCGAACGGCCACGTTCGAACTGCGTTCCTGTCGCGACCTTGAAGGGGGCGACATGTTCGGACTGGGAAAATTGATGGGCGACAAGCCTGGTGTGGGCCTGCGTGCGGGTGGTGGCGACCCGTGGAAGGGGCGGCTGGCGTTCGGCGCCATCGTGCTGGTCTCGGCCTATTTTGCGGTCCAGCTGATCGTGACGTTGCAGACTCTGTGGCTGCTGATCTTCGGCGCCATCGTGGTGGCGGTGATCCTGCGAGCGCTGGCCGATCCCATCGTGCGCTGGCTAAAGGCGCCGGATCCGTTGGCGGTGTTTCTGTCTCTGCTGATCGTTGTGGCCGTGCTGGCGGGGATACTGACCCTGTTCGGCGCCCAGATCACCGAGCAGGTCGTGGCCTTGTCCGCCGTCGTGCCTCAGGGTTGGGACCAGGTTCAGTCGTGGATCCAGGCCCAGCCCTATGCCGCGCAGTTGCTGGAGCAGCTGCAAGGTCTGGGCGGGCGCGCCGGCCAGGCTCTGCAGGTGGCGCAGAAGTTCGCGCTGGGCTTCGCCTCCGGCGTCACGACTCTGGTTCTGGTGATCGTCGCGGGCGTGTTCTTGGCCATCGAACCGGCCAAGTCGCGCGAAGGCCTGCTGTCGATGGTTCCGATGGACCGTCGGCCGCGCCTGCGCGAGGTGCTGAACAGTTGCGGTAAGGCGTTGAAGGGCTGGCTGAAGGCGCAACTGTTCTCGATGGTGCTGGTCGGCACGCTGACGGGCGTGGGCTTGGCGATCATCGGCGTGCCTTCGGCGCTGGGCCTGGGTCTGTTGACGGGCCTGGCGCAGTTCGTGCCCATCGTCGGACCGATCGTGTCGACCGTTCCGGCGGTTCTGGTGGGAGCGACCCAGGGGTGGGAGACCGCCCTGATGACCCTGGCCCTCTATGTCGTGGTGTCCCAGCTGGAGAGCAACTTCATCACGCCGATGGTGCAGAAGAACGTGGCGAACCTGCCGGTCGTTTTGGGCATCTTCGCCGTGGTGGGGATCGGCACCCTGTTCGGACCGCTTGGGGTGCTGTTCGCCACGCCGCTGGCGCTGGTGCTGCACACCCTGATCACCATGCTGTATCGACAGGACGTCCTGGGGGATCCCGATGCCAAGGCGCCCGGCGAAAAATAAGACGCCTGCGTCAGTTCACTTGACGCAGGCGGCGCGATCACCTTTGGAACGGGCTGACCCCTTCGCTGGTGCAAAACGTCGCATGGCCTGTCCCAAGACCCGATCCTCGCGGAATCACGCCTGATGCCGTCGGGCATCAAACGCACGGCGCGGTCCGAGACACGTCAGGTCGCCGCCTTGCCGTGGCGACTGACGGACGACGGCCGTCAGATCCTGATGATCACCTCGCGCGAGACCCGCCGCTGGGTCATCCCCAAGGGCGGCCGGATGGTCGGCAAGACCGATCCCGAGGCGGCCGCCCAGGAAGCCATGGAAGAAGCCGGGGTGCGCGGCGAGATGGATCAGACCTCCATCGGCGTCTTCCGCTACGCCAAGGGCCTGAAGGACGGCGGCGTGCGCCAGTGCGTGGTCTCGGTCTATCCGCTTCAGGTGCTGGTCCAGCTGGGCGCCTGGCCCGAGGCGCACCAGCGCGAGCGGCGCTGGATGAGCCTGAGCGAGGCGGCGGACCTGGTTCACGAACCCGACCTGGCCGCCCTGATCCGCGACTTCGACGCAACGCCCCTGGAAGATTGAACAACCCCAGAGCGATTTCCGCTGGTCAGACAGGCCGTGGCTTGCCGATAAAGGACGCGGGGAGGCTGTTCATGACCATCATTCGAATTCTTGCGCTGGGGATGGCCCTCGGCGTGGCCGCGACAGCGGCGCAGGCGCAGAGCGACACGGGCGCGTCACGCGACGACCAGCTGGTGGTCGTCGTGCGGCCGGACGAGGGGCTTGGACGGCGCAGCGTGCTGGCCCGAGAACTCCTCGAACTGTCGACGGGACCGAACTTCGCCAAGGAGTTCGAGCGCGCCATGGTCCAGCAGATGGGCAAGCTCGATGAAAAGGGCGAAGAGGCGGTTTGGGTCCGCACCAATATGCCGCCGATGCTGACCAGAATGGCCGCGCGGCTGATGGATGATCTGGCCCCGATCTACGCCACGGTGTTCAGCGAGGAAGAGATACGCGCTCAGATCGACTTCTATCGCAGTCCCATTGGTCGGTCGGTCGCGGCCAAGACCATACCGCTGGGTGTCGCCTCGCAGGAGGCGGAAACCACAGCGATGACGAGGCTCTTCAAGGAGTTCGAGGCCAAATACTGCGCCCAGTTCGACTGTGGCGAGGAGAGTCAGACGGCGGCCAAGTCCACCCGCTAGCCGTCCAGTTCGGGATAGCGGCGGAAGATGCCGTCTTCGTTGAAGGGGATGCGGCGTTCGCTGGCCAGATAGGCGGCGACGCGGTCGCGGGCGGCGACCACGTGGGGCGTCGTCTTCAGGACGCGGGCCGACGCCTTGGGAAAGGCGTAGGTCAGGCCTTCGACCACCTGAAACAGCGACAGGTCGGCATAGGTCAGGCGGTCGCCCACCATCCAGTCCGAGCCATGCGGATTTCGGTCCAGCACCTGTTCGGCCCAGCCCAGGAATTTGGCGATCCGATCCTTGCGAAAGCCCTCGGCGCGCCGGGCGGCCTCGGGCTTCTGATCGTCGTACCAGGCCATCAGATCGACCGGGTGGTGGGTGTCGTGGGCCTCTGAAACCAGATCGGCGAAAGTCAGCTGGATCTGATTCAGCCAGGCGCGGTCGCTGTCGCCATTGGGGCTGAGGCCCAGTTGCGGACCCAGCCAGGCCAGGATGGCGGCGACCTGTCCGATGGTGCGGTCGCTCAGGCGCAGGAAGGGCGGGGCGAAGGGCGGCGTGGCGGCGTCGGCCATCAGCGTCATCATCGCCTCGCCGTCGTCCTGTCGCGAGACATCGACATAGTCGGCGCCGGCCGCCTCCAGCGCCAGACGGACGAATTCGCCGCGCCCCTGGATGGTCGGCCAGTAGTAGAGTTCATAGGCCATGCGATCCCTGCCTTGATTTCCGTAATGCGTCCCTGTAAGAGCGCCGCTTCCCGTCACTGGTTCATTCCTTTGGCGGTCCTGTCCGAGAACTTCGGGGCGTGGGGGTCACCCAGGCCATAACTGTCAGAGAGCCCTCTGACGCCGTGGGGAGATGGGGACGCGACCCTGCGCTGTCAGCCCGCATTCCGGGACGGACGCCGTCAGACGCATCCTTCGGACAATACGGCCGGCTTTAACGCTTTGCAGCGATGCACAGCGCTTTGGCCAATCCGTCGTCGGGAATAAGCCCGGCGGCGAATACCAAGACTGGAGACCGCAATGGACCGCGCTCAAAAAGCCGAGTCGATCGAAACGCTCAAGGGCGTATTCGCCGACGCCGGCTCCGTGGTCGTGACCCAAAACCTGGGTCTGACCGTTGCGGAAATGGAAGATCTGCGTGGTCGCCTTCGTAAAGAAGGCGGCGCGTTCAAGGTGGTCAAGAACCGCCTGGCGCTGAAGGCGCTCGAAGCCGAAGAAGGCAGCGAATTCCACGGCCTGTTCAAGGGTCCCGTGGGCATCGCCTATTCCGAGAACCCCGGTACGGCCGCCAAGGTCGCCACCGAGTTCGCCAAGGCCAATGATCGCTTCAAGATCATCGGCGGCTTCATGGGCGACACCGTCGTCGACCAAAAGGGCGTGGAAGTTCTTTCCAAGCTCCCGACGCTCGACGAAGTCCGCAGCCAACTCATCGGCCTGCTCAACGCGCCTGCGACTCGTATCGCTGGCGTGCTGCAAGCACCCGCCGGTCAACTGGCTCGCGTGTTCAACGCCTACGCCACCAAGGAAGCCGCGTAAGCGGCCCAGCCTTTCATCTCTGCATCACTCTCTAAAACCAATCCTCCGAAGGAACACTGACAATGGCTGACCTCGCCAAGATCGTCGAAGACCTGTCCGCTCTGACCGTTCTCGAAGCTGCTGAACTGTCGAAGCTGCTTGAAGAAAAGTGGGGCGTCAGCGCCGCTGCTCCCGTCGCCATGGCTGCTCCGGCTGCCGGTGGCGGTGCTCCGGCTGAAGCTGCCGAAGAGCAAACCGAATTCACCGTCGTCCTGCTGGACGGTGGCGACAAGAAGATCAACGTGATCAAGGAAGTCCGTGGCGTGCGTTCGGACCTGGGTCTGAAGGAAGCCAAGGACCTGGTCGAAGGCGCTCCGCAGAACGTCGTCGAGAACGTCTCCAAGCAGAACGCCGACGAAGTCGCCAAGAAGCTGACGGAAGCCGGCGCCAAGGTCCAGATCAAGTAAGATCTGACCTTCGTCATTTGCTGAATATCGGAAAGGCCCGGCGGGAAACCGCCGGGTTTTTCTTTTGGCCTATCGCGCGCAGCGCTACTTGAGGCCGTAGGGGAGCTGCTGCCCTCTGCTCGGATAGGCGCTTAGTTCTGCGGGCGTGTCCGGGCGGCGAAGAAGGCCCAGAGGGCGTCGTTGTCGGCGACCCAGCTGTGGCCGCCGCCGGCGGTGATTCGGCCCACCACGTCCGCGCCGTCGCGGCAGGCGGCGTAGCCTTCCTCATAGACTTTGTCGTCGACCCAGCGGGTGTCGCGGATTTGGGTGCAGCCATTGATCTGGGCCCAGCGCTGTTCGGCGGCGTGCATGGTGTAATGCCAGTAGCCTGCGCCGCCGCCCTGGATCGGGTTGGTCGTGTCAGCGTCGCCGGCGAAGGCGATGACCGGCATGGGGCGCGAGGGGCGGCAGGTGGCGGGATCGGGCTCTTCGGGGCGGTCCTTGCGGGGGGTTCCGGCGCGCAGGCCCACGACGGGGGCTATGGCGGCGAACCGGTCGGCCGCGACGCATCCCAGCCAGGATGTCATCCGCCCGCCGCCCGACAGACCCGTGGCATAGACGCGGCTGTCATCGACGCAGCCCTGATCCGCGAGCACCCGGATGGCGGTCGTCAGATAGGCGACGTCGTCGGCGTCGGCGGGACCGGGCACCGCGCCGGTGATGGTCGGGACGCCGGGAATGTTCCAAACGAAGCCCCGCTCCACCGGAATGCCGGCGTCGGGCGCGGCGACGATGAAGCCGTGCCGGTCCGCCGTTTCCGCCAGTCGAGACGAGGCCAGCATCTTCTCGCCCGTGCCGCCGCTGCCGTGCAGCAGGAAGACCAGGGGCGCGGGCTTGCTGGGGTCGAAACCGGCGGGCAGGTGGAGCAGCATCGCGCGGCCGGTGCGGCCGATGGCGACGGCCTGGGTCGCGCCCGACTGACCGATGCCACAGGGCGACGACACCTGGGTTTGGGCCTGGGCCGCCTGGGTGAAGGCCATCACGCCCAGCAGGGCCGCCGTCATGCCGATCCAGCGCTTCATGCGATTTCACCTCTCGTGAACAAGCCAGCAGCGTGAGGGGATTTCGCCGTGGAGGCCAGCCTTGAGGCGCAGCGTTCGGCTTCCCATCTGTGGACACCCCAAGAGACGGAGCCTCCCCCAATGAACATCCTGCTGGTGCTGACGTCGCACGATCAACTCGGCGACACGGGCAAGAAGACCGGCTTCTGGCTGGAAGAGCTGGCGGCCCCCTATTACGCGCTGAAGGATGCGGGCGCGCAGGTCGTGCTGGCCTCGCCCAAGGGCGGACAGCCGCCGCTGGATCCCAAGAGCGACGACGCCGACGCCCAGACCGACGACACGCGCCGCTTCAAGGCCGATGCCGAAGCCCAGGCCGCCCTGGCCTCGACCGTCGTCCTGTCGTCGGTGAAGGCCGATGATTTCGACGCGGTCTTCTATCCCGGCGGTCACGGACCGCTGTGGGACCTGGCCAATGATGCGCAATCCATCGCCCTGATCGAGGCCTTCACCAAGGCGGACAAGCCGACCGGATTCGTTTGCCATGCGCCTGGCGTGCTGAAGTCTGTGACCGGCGCGGACGGCAAGCCGCTGGTCAACGGCCGCAAGGTGACGGGTTTCACCAACTCCGAAGAGGAGGCTGTGGGCCTGACGGACGTGGTGCCGTTCCTGGTGGAGAATGTGCTGATCGCCAATGGCGGCGACTATTCCAAGGGGCCGGATTGGGGATCGTATGTCGTCGTCGACGGCAAGCTGGTGACGGGTCAGAACCCGGGCTCGTCGCGTGAAGCGGCCGAGGCGTTGCTGGGCTTGTTGAAGTAGGGCTTACCTCCCCGCGCGCGAAGGCGCGTGGGGAGGACAGATCGCGCTAGCGATCAGGAGGGGGCGATTCTGACCGTGGTGATGACCGCGCAAGCTTCAGGCGCCGAGTCGCCCCCTCCTGGCGCTCGCTGACGCGATCGCCTGTCCTCCCCATCGGCCTTCGCCGATGGGGAGGTGAAGTGGGTCAGCGCCGACGCGGAGCGAGGATGTCCGACAGGCGGTCCGGCGCGCCCTCGATGCGCTCCAGACGCGGGTAGCGCAGGCCGTCGTGGTAGGCGAAGGTCACCGTGCGGAAGCGGTCGCCAGATTTCAGCAGCAGTTCGATGGGGGCGTCGGTCCCCTTGGCGGCGGTGACGGCGTCGCGCAGAACCTCCGCCGAGCCGGCCTTGCGGTTGACGGCGACCAGGCTCCAGCCGGCGCCGATTCCTTGTTCGAAGGCCGGGCCGCCCCAGCGGATATTGGTCAGCTTGTCCGCTGTCAGGGTGAAGCCAAGCGAATACTGGAAGTCGTTCGCCCAGCCGCTCTGAACCGACTTCTCCGCCGCCGAGGGCGTGTCGGTGTAGGTCAGTCGCCAGCCGCCACGCTCGATCCCGGCCAGGGGCGCCTTGGCGTCGGGGCCGACGGCGTCCAGGCGACTGCGCAGGAACGTGGCCCAGTCGTGCGGATAGACGGCGTTCAGAGCCGCGACGACGTCTTCGAAGGTGTAGCCCTGAGGCGCCCATTCGCCGTCGTCGTGGCCGAAGAAGCCCTTGGCGAAATCATCCAGCGACTTGCGGCCGTTGGTGCCTTCGCGGATCAGGGTGTCGGCGTCCAGCCAGACCAGCAGGCTTTCGCGGTAATAGTCGCCCGTGCCGCGCATCCAAGAGGTGAACTGGCCCGGCACGCGATAGCCCAGCAGATTGTGGTTGTTGGTGTCCTGCAAGGCGCGCCACTGGCGACCCGGCTGCTGGTCATAGAAGGCGGCGACGCTGGCCAGGGTGGCGAGGGCCACGTCTTTCGAATGCAGGCCGGAACGGGCGGCCAGTACATCGCCCCAGTATTCGGTCTGGCCCTCATAGACCCACAGCAGGGTGTTCTGGGTCGGGACGTTGTGGTTGGCGGTCAGCTCGTCCGCCGGGCGCATGAACTTGCCGTTCCATGAGTGGGTGTATTCGTGGGGCAGCAGGCCCCGGTCGCCGGCGCTCTTGGTCCAGTTGGTGAAGAAGTCGGGCGCCCCGGTGTTCTCGGACGAGCGATGATGCTCAAGCCCGATGCCGCCCATCTGATCGGTCAGGGCGAACAGGAATTCGTAGTTGTCGAAGTGGCGGGCGCCGAACAGGCGGTCGGCCTGCTGGACCATGTTCTCGAACAGTTTCAGCTGGTCGTCGGTGGCGGCCAGACCCTTGGCCTCGTCGGCCAGCAGGTTCAGGTGGACGCGCTCGCCCGTCGGGTCGATGTCGACGCGGCGGTAGTGGGCGCCGGCGAAGATGGGGCTGTCGATCAGGGTGTAGAGGTCGGTAGTCGCAAAGGTCGCCACGCCGCCGTCCTGGGACGCCGTGGTCAGGGCGGTGCCGTATTTCCAGCCTGCGGGCAGGACCACTCTCGGTGCGACCTGTATCTGGCGGCTGAAATAGCCGGCCGGATAGAGGATGGCCTTCTCCCACTGCAGATTGACCATGGCCGGGGTCATCAGCACGCGCCAGTTGGAATTGTCGGGCTGGGTCAGTTGCTGGAAGGCGACGTCGATGCTGGTGACGCCCGCGGGGATATCGAGGTGGAAAGCGTAGGGGTCCAGCGTGTCGCGCAGCCACTCGATCCGCTGACCGTTCGCGGTCACGGTCAGGCCGGAGACCAGCTGGATCGGGCCGGTGGCGGCATGGTTGCCGGGCAGGAACTTGGGATACAGCAGGGTCAGCGGGCCTGCGCCCGTGACCGGTATGGTCTGGCTGACATTGATTATCCGGCGGTCCAGATCGGTGATGTCGGCGCGGTACTGGATGACGCCGGGATAGGGCTTGTCCTGGGGCGCGGGAATGGCCGGCTGGGCGCGGGGCAGGGCCAGCGGCGCCTGGGTCGCGTCGGTGATGACGGGGGTGGACCGGAAGGTCTGGGCCATCGCTGGCGCGGCGGCGGTCGTCATCAGAGCGGCGAGGCAGGCGGCGGTCAGGCGGGTACGCGGCATCAGGTCATCCGGGTCGGCTGGGGAAGCCGCACCGTCGGGGGCGGGGGGCGATGCGTCAAGGGACACAACGTCACCTCTCAGCGCGCGAAGGTGTTGGCGGAGGCGACGCTGGCCTTCCTTTCGTCATTCCGGGCGAAGCGCAGCGGAGACCCGGAACCCAGCGGCGTGCGAGAGCGCGAACCTGTCGCGGACTTGCTCTCCAAACATCGTAAGGCGGATGGATTTCGCCTTCGGCGCCGCTGGGTTCCGGGTCTTCGGGCCAAGCGGCCCTTCGCCCGGAATGACGAAAGAGAAGAGAGGTCACGCCCACAGTGACGCTTGTGTGGGGGAGATCTAGCGCCTTCTCGGCGTCAGGATGTCGCTGAGGCGGTCGGGGGTTCCCTCGATGCGTTCCAGGCGGGGGTAGCGCAGGCCGTGGTGGTAGTCGAAGGCGACCGTGCGGTACTGGTCGTCGTCCTTGACGATCAGGATGATGGCGGTGGCGGGGTCTTTTGCGGCCGTGACGGCTTCGGCGAGGCGGTCAGGGGTGGCGGCTTGACCGTTGACGGCGACGATCTCCATGCCTGCGGCGAGACCGGCCTTGAAGGCGAGGCTGTCCCACTGGACGCTGCGGATCTTGTTGGCCTCGCCGGTCTGGAAGCCCAGGGAATAGGTGAAGTCGTTGCGCTTCAGCTCGGCGTAGAGCGTCTTCATATAGTCGGTGGGCGTGTCCGAATAGGCCAGCCGCCAGCCGCCGCGCACCAGGCCGTCCAGCGGGGCGCGGGCGTCGGGGCCGTCGCCGTCCAGCCGGGTGCGCAGGAAGGTCGCCCAGTCGTTGGCGACGACGCCGTTCAGGGCCGCGACCACATCCTCGAACGTATAGGGAGCCGGCGCGTAATCGCCGTCCTGAACGCCGTAGAAGGCGCGGGCGAAGTCGTCGAGCGACTTCTTGCCGCCGGTCTTCTCGCGGATCGTGGTGTCAACGTCGAGCCAGATCAGCTGCCCTTCCGAATAGTAGTCCTCGTCGCGCTGCCACGACAGCCAGCCCTTGGGCTGGCGCTGGCTGATGATCGGGTCGTTGGTGGTGTCCTGCATCGCGCGCCATTCGCGGCCGACGCGGGTGTCGAAGGTCGCGGCGGTCATGGCCAGGGAGTCCATCGCCTGCTGTTTCGTCAGCAGGCCCGCGCGGGCGGCGACGACCTGGCCGTAGTATTGGGTCTGGCCCTCGTAGACCCACAGCAGGCTGTTCTGCAGGGGCGAGTTGAAGTTGGGCACATACTGGTCGGCGGGGCGGCGCCATTTGCCGTCCCAGGAGTGGTTCATCTCGTGGCTGAGCAGGTCGCGGTCGGCCAGATGCGTGTCCCAGCCTGTGAAGAAGGCGGGATCGACGGAGTTCTCGGAGCTGCGATGATGTTCCAGCCCGATGCCGCCCAGCTTGTCGGTCATGGCGATCAGGAAGTCGTAGTGATCGAAGTGGCGCGCGCCATACAGGCGGTCCATCTGATCGACCAGATTGCGCAGGATCTGGATCTGCTCGTTGGTGGCTTCGAGGCTCTTGGCGTCGTCGGCGACGAAATTTGCGCGGATCGGCGAACGACCGCCGGGGTTCAGGTCGATCTGGCGGTAGTGGACGCCGGCGAAGACGGGGCTGTCGATCAGGACTTCCAGATTGACGGGCTTGAAGATCTGAACGTCGCCGGTCTTGCTCTCGGGCTCCAGCGCCGTGCCGAACCGCCAGCCGGTCGGGAACTTGACCGTGGGCTGGACCGTGATGTTCCGCGACCAGTGACCGGCGGGATAGAGCAGCATCTTCTCCCACTGAATGTTCAGCATCTCGGGCGTCATGGTGATGCGGCCTTGGGCGCCGGTCGTCGGCGACAGGTGCTGCATGGTGATGTTCAGCGCGGTCGCGCCGGCCGGGACGACGACGTGGTAGGCGAAGGGATGCAGGGGGTCGCGCACCCATACGACGCGCTGACCATTGGCGGTGATCTCGATCCCCGCCAGCTGGGCGATGGGGCCGACGGGGCCGTGGTTGCCGGGCAGCCATTCAGGGAAGAACAGGGTCATCGGACCCGCCTGGGCGACGGGGATGGTCTCGGTCACGGCGAAGATGTGCTGGGCCAGATTGGTGGCGTCGATGTCGAGCGTGATGACGCCGGGATAGGCGACGTCCTGGGCGTCGGGGATCGCCGGCAGGGGCGAGGGCAGGGCGGGCGGATAGGTCGAGGCCTGCTGCGCCAGGGCGGCGGGGGCGGCCGAGACGAGCAGGAAGGCGAGAGTGGCGGCGCGCAGGCAGGGACGGATCATCGGGGACTCTTACAGACTGGATCGGAGCGCCGCGACAGTCCGCCGCAGGGGGCGAGGCGTCAAGCGTCAGCGCCGATCCCAAATTGCACTGCACCCCGAAAACGCGTGCAAAATGCAAGAAAGTGCAATTTCGCTCACTCCTCTTCCATCGGGCGCAAGGGCGGCTTGGTCGGAAGTTTGTGATGCCACTTGGGATCGTCAGCCCAGGAGCGATGACGGTGCACGGTCTGGTCGTCAGCCGTGGCGATCAGTGCGAGGTCCTGATGAAGGCGAGACCAGCCCCGCGCCTCGATCAGCTTTCCGTCGATCATCGCCTTGGAGGCGTTGGCCCAGGCCAGGCGCGCCATGTCGGAGGCGTTGCAGGGCAGGCGCTGGTCAATGAAGTCCAGTTCGTAAGTGTCGAGCGGCTCGAACACGGCGCCATGCGGCTGATCCGATCGGCGCCAACCCTCAGTGCGGGCGCGCCAGCGGAAGGTCGAGAGGCTGAGGCCATGACGCTCGCACACCTCGACGGCGAAACCGCCGGCTAGGTAATCCTTGCGGGCGGCGGCCCAGGTCGCGGCGGAACGTCGGGTCCAGTCGGGCGAGTTCGGTTGAGTATCGGAGTTGTCATCGGTCATGCCGACCATGATGCGGGCGGCGCTACCTATGGCCGGAAGAAAGCCGGTTCAAAGTTCCAAGCCGCTGAAAGACCTGGGGTTTGTGTTCGGCATTAGGATGGAAAGCCTCCTCCAGCCCGCATAGTTGGTCAGTTCAGGGCCTTCAGCAGGGCGGCGTGGAAGCGGTCGGGATCCTGGGTCTGGGGGGCGTGGCCTAGGTCGGGGAAGTCGACCAGGGTCGCGTCGGGAATGGCCTCTGCGGTTCGGCGGCCAAGCGCCGGATATTGGCCCAGGCGGGCCTGGATCTCGGGCGCGGCGCGGTTGGCGCCGGGGGCGGTGCGGTCCGTTCCGCCGATGATCAATGTGGTCGGGGCGGCGATGCGGGCGAACTCGTGCGCGATCGGTTGGATGAAGATCATGTCCGAGGTCTGGGCCTGGTTCCAGGCGACGGCGTCGCCGCCTGGTCCTGCATACATGCCCGCCAGCATGGCGACGGGTTCGTCGTACTCGGGTCGCCACTGGCCGTCGTAATAGACCTTCTGCTGATAGGCCTTGATGCTGTCGAAGGTGGTGCGGCGCTCGTTGGCGTAGGCGGCGTCCAGCGGGGCGTAGGGCACGCCCTCGGCCTGCCAGTCCTCAAGGCCGATGGGGTTGACCAGGACCAGATGTTCGACGGCGTCGGGATGCTGGATGGCGAAGCGGGCCGCCAGCATGCCGCCCATCGAATGGCCGACGATGACGGCGCGGTCGATGTTCAGACTGTCGAGCAGGCCCTTGGTGTTGGCGGCCAGTTGCGGGAGGCTGAACTGATAGGCGGCGGGTTTGGAGGCCTTGCAGAAGCCGATCTGATCGACGGCGATCACGCGAAAGCCGGCGTCGGCCAGCACGCGGATGGTGGGAGCCCAGGTGGCGGCGCAGAAGTTCTTGCCGTGCAGCAGTAGGGCGGTGCGGCCGTTAGCCGGGCCGCTCGGGGCCACGTCCATATAGGTCATCTCCAGCGGCTTGCGCTGGGAGGTGAAGGCGTAGGTCTGGACCGGAAAGGGGTAGTTGTAGCCCTCCAACCGGGGGCCGTAGGTCGGACGGTCCTGGGCCAAGTCTTGGGCGGAGGCGGTGGTCGCCGCGATCAGAACGGCGAAGGCGGCGGGGAGAAGGGTGCGGATCATGATGGGGCCAACAGTAAAGGCTTGAGCGGCGTTCCGCCCCGCGACCTGTTGTCCGGCTCAGCCCGGTTTGACGTCCAGCAGTTCGACCGAAAAACGCAGGGTCGAGTTGGGCGGCAGTTCGTCGCCGCCGACCCAGCGCGAGCCGTAGCCGAGCGAGGCGGGGATGACAAACTCGTAGATCTCGCCGACCCGCATCAGGGCGACGCCCTCGGTCCAGCCCTTGATGACGCGGTTCAGTGGGAACTCGGCCGGTTCGTTGCGGGCGTATGAGCTGTCGAACTCGCGTCCGTCGATGAAGGTGCCGCGATAGTGGACCTTGACCGTGTCGGAGCCGGAGGGCTGGGCGCCCTCGGGGTGCGCCTTGCCGACGCGGCGATACTGCAAGCCGCTCTCGGTGGTGGTCCAGCCGCGCCGGGCGCCGTTCCAGGCCAGATAGGCGGTGTTGCCGGCGTCCCAGGCTTCCTGCGGGGTCTGGCCGCCTTGGCCGGCTACGGCGGCGGCCGCACGGGCGGCGGCCGCACGGGCGGCGGCCGAGGCGGTCTCGGCGTAGGTGACGGGTTCGCCGCGCGTGGCGCATGCAGACAGGGCGAGGAGGGCGAGCAGGGGCAGGGCGATGCGTGTCATATGGCGACGCTATCAGGCCTTGAGACCCTGCGGCAACGGGGGTGAGGCAAGTCGTGACCTTTCCTCCCCATTGCATGGGCAGGAGACGATGGTGCGCCCCGGTGCGGAACGGCCCTAAAGCTTGTCCGTTGATGAGGTTCACACGCCTTGATCCGGCCCGAAACCGGGTGCGGTATGGCGTCGCTTGAAGCCTGACTTTTTCGGATGCCCATGAAGACCCGATCGATCGTGCTCGCCGCCGCATTCGCCCTGTCGGCGTGCGGCAATCCCAACAGCTCCAAGGCGCAGGAGGGCGAGTTCGCCCAGCCGACGCGCACGGCGCCGTCCGATGCGGCGGGGATGAAATCCAGCTTTGCGCCCGTGGTGCGGTCGGCTGCGCCCGCCGTGGTCAATATCTCGGCGCGCAGCGTGCAGCGGGTCCAGGCGGATCCCTTCTTCCAGTTCTTCGGCGGCGGCATCCCCCAGGCGCGGGTGGCGGAATCGGTCGGGTCCGGCGTCATCGTCCGCTCTGACGGGATCGTGGTGACCAACAACCACGTCATCGACGGCGCCCAGCAGATCAAGGTCGTGCTGAACGACCGGCGCGAGTTTCCCGCCACCGTCATCCTGGCCGACGAGCGCAGCGACATCGCGGTGCTGAGGCTGGAGAACGTCAGCGACCGCCTGCCGGTTTTGGCCATCGACGACCAGGAAGAGCAGCAGGTCGGCGACCTGGTCCTGGCCATCGGCAACCCGTTCGGCGTCGGTCAGACGGTGACCAACGGCATCATCTCGGCCCTGAACCGGACCGAGACCGGCATTTCCGACAGCGGTTCCTTCATCCAGACCGATGCGGCCATCAACCCCGGCAACTCGGGCGGGGCGCTGGTGGACATGGACGGCGATCTGATCGGCATCAACACCGCCATCTTCTCGCGCTCGGGCTCCTCGGCCGGGGTCGGGTTCGCTGTGCCGGCCGCCATGGTCAAGCGCGTGGTGGACTCGGCGCTGGGCGGCGCGACGACGGTCGTTCGGCCGTGGCTGGGGGTGAAGGGCGACACGGTCACCGGCGACATCGCCGGCAGCCTGGGCCTGACCCGGCCGCAAGGGCTGGTGGTCACCGATGTCTACGCCAACGGACCGGCGGCGCGCGCGGGCGTGCGCCAGGGCGATGTGATCACTGCCGTCGATGGGCAGGAGATCAACGACCAGGGCGGGCTGAACTACCGTGTCGGCTCACGCAATCCGAACGACCAGGTTCAGGTCGCCATCCTGCGCGACGGGCGGGCGCAGACTCTGACGGCGCGGGTTCAGCCCCTGCCGGGCGACGCCGATCCGAAACAGGGCGTCACCATCGCGGCCGGTCCCTTCGCCGGAGCCGAGGTCGTGGCTCTGAACCCGGCCCTGGCCGACCGGCTGGGCGGCGATCCGTTCGCCACGGGCGTCATTGTCACCGGCGTCTCGGGCCGAGGCTACGCTGCCCGCGCGGGCTTCCGCCAGAACGATCTGATCGTCAGCATCAACGGCCAAGCCATCGCCAGCGCCCGTGACGTCGAGACCGCCAGTTCCGGCCGCGGCCCTTGGGAGGTCGTCGTCAACCGCGGCGGCCGTCAGATCCGCGGCGTGTTGCGTTAAGCCTCAGCCCTTCGTCGGGCCGCCGATGGACCAAGTGTGGCCGAAGGGGTCGCGGAGTTGGCCGTAGCGGTCGCCCCAGAACTGGTCGGCCATGTCCATGACGGGTTCGGCGCCGCCGACGGTCATGGCGCGGGTCCACCAGGCGTCGGGGTCGGCGACCTGAAGGTGCAGGGTAACGCCGGCGGGGCGCACGTCCTGGACGCCGCTGTATTCCGGGAACTCGTCGTTCAGCATGATGCTGGCGCCGTTGATCTTCAGATGGGCGTGGATCAGGCGCTCGCCGTCGTCGGCCAGATTGCGGGCCAGCACCTCGGCCCCGAAGGCGATGATGTAGAAGTCCACCGCCGCCGAGGCGCCGCGCGACGGGATCGTCAGGTGGGGCGTCAGGCCCGACGTCGGGCCTTGATGCGGATTGGCGTCGGTCATGAAGGCGGTCTCCGTGGCAGGTCGGCATACTAACGCGTGAAAAGCCTTTGGCGAACGACTACATAGGTCGCACACATGAGCGACCTGTTCGAAGCCTCCGGCATTGTGCCCCCCGACGCCCCTCTGGCCGACCGCCTGCGCCCGCGCACGCTGGACGAGGTGGTGGGGCAGGATCATCTGCTGGGCCTAGGCGGGCCGATCCGGCGCATGATCGAGGCCGGACGGCTGGGCTCGATGATCCTGTGGGGGCCGCCGGGAACGGGCAAGACCACCATCGCGCGGCTGCTGGCACAGGCGGCGGGCTATGAATATCAGGCGATCAGCGCGGTGTTCTCGGGCGTCGCGGACCTGAAGAAGGCGTTCGAGGCGGCGCGGATGCGACGGGCGGCGGGACAGTCGACGCTGTTGTTCGTGGACGAAATCCACCGGTTCAATCGCGCCCAGCAGGACGGCTTCCTGCCCTTCGTTGAGGCGGGCGTCGTCACTCTGGTCGGGGCCACGACGGAGAACCCCAGTTTCGAGCTGAATGGCGCGCTGCTGTCGCGCAGCCAGGTCTATGTGCTGAAGCGGCTGGACGATGCGGCGCTGGATCAGCTGCTGGCGCGGGCCGAGGCGCATATGGACAAGACCCTGCCGCTGTCGCCCGAGGCGCGTCAGGCCATGCTGGCCTTGGCCGACGGTGACGGGCGCTATCTGCTGACCATGTCGGAGGTCTTGTTCGACCTGCCGGAAGGCGAAATGCTGGACGTGCAGGGGCTGGCCGGGGTGCTGCAGCGCCGGGCGCCGGCTTATGACAAGTCGAGAGAAGAACACTACAACCTCATATCCGCGCTGCATAAATCGGTACGAGGGTCGGACCCGGATGCGGCCCTTTATTGGCTGGCGCGGATGCTGAATGGGGGCGAGGATCCGCTGTATCTGGCGCGGCGCATCGTGCGGATGGCGGTAGAGGACATCGGCGAGGCGGACCCGCTGTCGATCCTGGTCGCCAATGCGGCCAAGGACACCTACGACTTTTTGGGCAGCCCCGAGGGCGAACTGGCCCTGGCGCAGGCGGTGGTCCACCTGGCGACCGCGCCCAAGTCGGTGGGGGTGTACGAGGCGTTCAAGGCGGCGAAGAAGGCGGCGTACGAAACGGGCTCGCTGATGCCGCCGGCCCATATTCGCAACGCCCCGACCAAGCTGATGAAGTCACTCGGATACGGCAAGGGCTACCAGTACGATCCGGATACGCCCGAAGGATTCTCCGGCGCCAACTTCTTCCCAGACGAAATGGAGCGCCGCACCTTCTACAAGCCCAAGGGCGAGGGGCATGAGGAGAAGGTCAAGGCGCGGCTGAACCGCTGGGCCGAGATGCGGGCGCGGATGGCGGTGGACGGCACTGTGGACGCGGCGGGCGACTGACCTCTAGAAGCCCCCGATGACCGATCGCCAGCCTGTCGCCCTGTCCGAAGACGAAATCGACGCCGTCCGTTCGTGGGTGATCCACGAGGATGCGCATGTCATCGCCTTTTCCAAGCCGTCGGGCCTGTCCAGTCAGGGCGGGAGGATCAAGGCGCATACGCTGGACGATCTGCTGTGGGCGTTTGCGCGGTCGAACGGCAAGCGGCCGGAGCTGGTGCATCGGCTGGATCGCGACACCTCCGGCGTGATCCTGGCGGCCAAGACCAAGCCGGCGGCGAGCTTCCTGGGCAAGGCGCTGCAGATGCGACGGTTCCGAAAACAGTATCTGGCCCTGCTGTCGGCCGCGCCCGAACCGGCGTCTGCGACCATCGACGCGCCGCTGCGGCGCGAGGAGATCGGGCGCGAGAGCTATATGCGGGTCGTCGCCTTCGATGCCCCGGGCGCGCAGGGCTCGCAGAGCAAATATCGCACCCTGGCCTCGGGAACGGAGGGAGCCGTGGTCGAGCTGGAGCCGCTGACCGGGCGGATGCACCAGCTGCGGGTGCATATGGCCCATATCGGCCGGCCGCTGATCGGCGATGTGCGGTATGGCGGCGCCCTGACCACGGCGGTCGGGCCGGCGCCGCGCCTGATGCTGCACGCCGCCAGACTGAGCTTCCCCCATCCCGAAGGCGGCACGACGACTGTGGAGGCGCCGCCGCCCGAGGACTTCGCCAAACTGCGGACCGCGCTGGGCCTGTGAGCTTGCGAGGCTGATCGGGCCGTGGTCGAGTGATCTTAGAACCTGGAGAGGTCCCTATGGTCGCCACCGTCCTGATCGCCGTCGTCGCCCTGATCCACGCCTATATCGTCGTGCTGGAAATGGTGCTGTGGACCACGCCGCGCGGCCGCAAGGCCTTCGGCATGAGCGTGGAGAAGGCCGAGCTGACCAAGGTGCTGGCCGCCAATCAGGGACTCTACAACGGGTTTCTGGTCGCCGGTCTGGCCTGGGGGCTGTGGCTGGGCGAGCCGGGGTTTCAGATCAAGATCTTCTTCCTGGCCTGCGTCGTCGTGGCGGGCCTGTATGGGGCGGCGACCGTCAGTCGAAAGATCCTGCTGATCCAGGCCCTGCCTGCGGGACTGGCGCTGGCCGCGCTGCTGCTGGGCGTTTGAGGGAACGTCGTGCCGGTTATGGCGCTATGTGGTTGAAAGGATACCTATGATGAAGCGTCTCGCCATCGCCTTGACCGGCCTTTCCGCCCTCGCGCTGAGCGCCTGCGCCAGCCTGGCCCCCTATGGCGCCCAGCAGGGACCGAACGGGCAGGGGTTCTCGGAGCAGAGGATCGAGTCCAACCGCTATCGCGTCAGCTATAACGGCGTGGGGGCGGCCGGGCGCGTCGCCGACTGGGCCTTGCTGCGCGCCGCCGACCTGACGACCGAACAGGGCTATGACTGGTTCGAGGTGACCCAGAGCTGGACCGACGGTCGGCCGGGCGGGGCGGGCGGCGTCCGCCCCAGCGTTTCGATCGGCGGCGGCAGCAGCCGGTATGGCGGCTATTCAGCCTCCGGCGTCGGGGTGGGCGTGGGTCTGAACTTCAGCGGCCCGCAGCCGACATCGACCACGCTGGAAGTCGTTTTGGGCCGGGGCCAGAAGCCGGATCGCCCCAACGCCTATGATGCGCGCTCGGTCCAGGGTTCCATCCCGCGCTGACCATCGCTTTCGGCGCGTGCGGCGTATAGAAGCCCGCACGATGACACGTTTACTTCTCGTCGCGGCAGGCGGGGCCATCGGCTCCGTCGCACGCTATGGCCTGGGGCTGGCCGCCGGGCGGTTGGCGCCCAACGCCGGCTGGCCGCTGGGCACGTTCGCGGCCAATGTTTTGGGCGGCCTGCTGATGGGCCTGCTGGTCGGTTGGCTGGCGTTCCGGGGCGGGGCGCAGCAGGAGACGGTGAGGCTGTTCGCCGCCGTTGGCGTGCTGGGCGGGTTCACGACCTTTTCGTCCTATTCGCTGGAGGCGGTGCAGATGATCGAGCGCCGCCAGATCGGTTTGGCCTGCGCCTATGTGGTCGGCTCGGTCGTCTTGGCTATCCTGGCCCTTTTCGTCGGCCTGATGATCGCCCGCCGCGCCCTTGGAGCTCCGCTTTGACCGACTATTCTCCCGCCGACGAGCCGCATGAGGCTGAAAAAGACGCCGCCAAGGACGCTCCGAAACGTGAAGTCCTGACCATCTATGTCGCCGAGGACGAGGACGGTATCCGCCTGGACCGCTGGTTCCGCCGACGCTGGCCGCACCTGTCCAATATCCAGGTGCAGAAGATGGCGCGCAGCGGCCAGATCCGCGTAGACGGCGCCCGCATCAAGCCCGAGGGCCGCCTGACCGCCGGGGCCGCCGTGCGCGTGCCGCCGATCCCCGACGACACCTCGCGCCAGGCGGGGGACATGCACACCCTGTCCGAACAGGACATCCGGTTCGTCAAGTCACTGGTCCTGTACGAAGACGACATGGTCATCGCCATCAACAAGCCGCACGGTCTGGCGGTGCAGGGCGGCACCAAGACCAGCCGTCACGTTGACCGTCTGTTGTCGGCCTGGGGCGAGGGGGTCAACCGGCCGCGTCTGGTCCATCGTCTGGACCGCGACACCTCGGGCGTGTTGCTGCTGGGCAAGGGGCCTGAGGCGGCCAAGCGGCTGGCGGGCGCATTCGCGCGGCGTCAGGCCAAGAAGACCTACTGGGCTATCGTGATCGGCAATCCGAAACCCTATTCGGGCCAGATCGACATGCCGCTGAAGAAGACCGGCATCAACGACTTCGAGATGATGCGTCCGGCCGAACGCAAGGACCCCAAGGCCGAACCGGCCGAGACGGCGTTTTCGACCGTCAGCCGCGCCTCGCACCGGGCGTCGTGGATGGCGCTGCGGCCCTTCACCGGACGGACGCACCAGCTGCGCGCGCATATGGCGGGGATCGGCCATCCGATCCTGGGCGATCCGAAATATGGGGACGAAAAGTCGAAGGAGCTGTCCGGGCCGCTGAAACTGCAACTGCACGCCCGCAGCATCGAACTGGATCACCCGCGCGGCGGCGTGCTGAAGGTTACGGCGCCGCTGAGCCCCGAGATGAAGGCCGGCTTCGCCCACTTCGGTTTCTCCGAAGACGAAGCGGAGGACGATCCCTTCCTGGGCGTGAAGCGAATCCGGTGACGGCGGGCTTCCAAGCACAGGTTGGGCAGGCACAGGTCGAACAGGCCAAGGCCCTGGCCGTTGCCGGACGGCTGGACGAGGCCTTGCAGGTTCTGGCCGCGGTGGTCGCAAAGGCCGATGCGCCGTGGCAGGCGCTGTCGGTGCATGCCGATCTGCTGAAGCGGGTGGGGCGTCTGGCGGACAGCGCAGCGGTGTCCCAGCGACTTATCGCGGTTCGGCCGAACAGCGTGCCTGCGCGGCACAATCTGGCCTCGACCCTTGGCGATCTGGGGCGGGCGGCCGAGGCGGAGGCCGCCTGTCGTGGGGCCATGGCCATCGGCGGGGATGCGCCGGAGACCTGGCTGGTTCTGGCGCGGGCGTTGCAGGCGCAGAGCCGGTTCGATGAGGCGGAAGACGCCTATCGTCAGGCGCTGGCGCGGCGACCCGGCTATGGCGATGCGCTGCGCGATCTTAGCCAGTTGATCTGGATGCGTGACGCCGATCTGGAGGCCGCCTGCGCGCCGCTGAACGCCGCCATCGCCGCATCGCCCGACGCGCCCATGCCGCGTCAGATCAAGGCGCGGCTGCTGGAATACGCTGGGGAAGCGGAGCGGGCGTATCGCACGCTGGTCGCCGGGCCGCTGGATGGGCCGGGGGAGCTGGCGGCGGCGCAGGCGTGCCTGACGCTGGATCCGCGCCGGGCGCTGGATCATGCGAACCGGGCGGTGGCGCTGGCCGGCGGGGACGTTCCGGCGATCATGGTGACCCAGGCCGAATGTTTGCTGGCCTTGGGCGAGGCGGAGGCGGCGCTGGCGCCGATCGAGGCGCTGCGGGCGCGCGAGCCGTTGAATCAGCATGTGCTGGCCTTCCAGGCGACGGCCTGGCGGATGCTGGGCGATGATCGCTATGGGCGGATGTACGACTATGACGCCTTCGTGCGTCCCTATCGGCTGGAGGCGCCGGACGGCTGGGCGTCGCTGGAAGCATATCTGCTCGATCTGGCGCGGGTGCTGCATCAGTTGCACACGCTGAAGACCCATCCGGTGGGTCAGTCGCTGCGCGGGGGATCGCAGACCGCCGCTGCGCTGTCCGAAAGCGACGATCCGGCCATCCGGGCCTTCTTCCAGGCCATCGACAAGCCGATCCGCGACTATATGGCGGCGGTGGGCCAAGGCGACGATCCGTTGAGGGCGCGCAATACCGGCGACTATCGCATCCAGGGCAGCTGGTCCGTGCGGTTGCGGCCGAACGGGTTTCACGCCGACCATATCCATTCGAACGGCTGGCTGTCGTCGGCCTGCCATATCGAACTGCCGCCCGTGATCACAGATGAGGTTGCCGGCGAGGGGCGCGAGGGCTGGTTGCGGTTCGGCGCGCCGCCAGGCCTGCCGAACCTGGCGGCTGAACACCATGTGCAGCCCCAGCCGGGGACGTTGGTGTTGTTTCCTTCCTATATGTGGCACGGCACCCAGCCGTTCGGCGGCGAGGCGTCGCGCCTGACGCTGGCGTTCGACGTCGTGCCGGCCTGATCTCAACGGACCTCTGATGACTGACAAGCCCGCCCCGCATCGTCCGCGTTTCGTCGAACAGTCGCCGGATCGGATTTCGCGCTTCTGGAAGGAGGCGGTCGTGGGGCCGCATGCTGATGGCGGCTGGGCTGTGCTGTTGGACGGGCGCACGCCCAAGACGCCGGACAAGGCGGCGCTGGTCCTGCCGACGCAGGCCGCAGCCCAGCTGGTCGCCGACGAATGGGCGGCGCAGGGGAAGTTCCTCGATCCCTCGACCATGCCGGCGACGCGGCTGGCCTCGACCGCCATCGACCGGATCGGTCAGGCCCGCGAGCCTGTGGCCGATGAGATCGCGGCCTACGCCGGGTCGGACGTGGTCTGCTATTTGGCCGAACATCCGACGCCGTTGGTCGAGCGCCAGGCGCGGGAATGGGGGCCGTGGCGCGACTGGGCCGCGCGCGAGATGGGCGTTGAGCTGCAGCCTGTCGCCGGCATCGTGCATCGGTCGCAGTCGCCGGACGCCATTGCGCGGGTCAAGGCGCACGCCCTGTCGTTGGATGACTTCCGCCTGACGGGGTTGGCGACGGCCGTGCCGTTGCTGGGGTCGGCGGTGCTGGCCCTAGCCGTGGAGCAGGGCGCGCTGGAAGGCGGCGCGGCGTTCGACCTGTCGCGGATCGACGAGCTGTTTCAGGAGGAACAGTGGGGCGTGGACGCAGAAGCCGCCGAACGCACAGAGGCGCGCCGCGCCGAGGCGCAACTGCTGGATCAGTGGTTCAGGGCTCTGGATTAGGGCGCTGAACTCAGGATGCGGAGTGGGCGATGAGCATCGCGCGCTCTTCGTTCGTCAGGTGACGCCAGCGGCCTTCCGGCAGGTCGCCCAGCTCCAACGGGCCGATGCGGGTGCGGTACAGGTCCACGACCTCCAGCCCGACCAGGTCGCACATGCGGCGGATCTGGCGATACTTGCCCTCGTCCAGGATGAACCGCATTCGCTGCGGCCCAATCTGGGTCACGCGGGCGGGCTTGAGCGGCTTGTCGTTCAGTTCCATGCCGTGCCGCAGGCGGCTGAGCTTGCCCTCGGTGATCAAGCCGTCGACGACGACCAGATATTCCTTGTCCAGCTCTGACGCAGGGCCGATCACCGCCTTGGCGACGACGCCGTCGGACGACAGCAGCAACAGGCCGCGCGAATCCTCGTCCAGCCGGCCAATGGGGGGCAGGGAGGCGTCGCGGGCGGGAATCTCGCCCTCGCCGATACGGTTGGGCTTCGTCAGCAGGCGCACGGCGGGGATCTTGCCGGGATCGGGCTGGCCCGAGACGTAACCGACCGGCTTGTGCAGCACCAGGGTCATGCCCGACGCCAGGGCCGCTTGGGCCGTGTCGTTCAGGGTCAGGGTCTCTCCCGGCTGAATCTTGCGGCCCGCATCGCTGATGGTCTCGCCGTCGATGGACACCAGGCCGTTGGCGATCAGGGTGTCGGCCTCGCGCCGGGAACAGACGCCGGTCTGGCCCAGCCACTTGTTCACGCGAACGGGTTCGTCGCCGTCATAGGTGCGGGTGAAGGCCATGCGATTCCGTCGTCCAGTCGATGTGGCTGTCTAGAGCCGGGCGAGGGCGCGAGCAAGCCGGACGCGGTTTTCAGGATCAGGAAGGCCAGTCTGTTGGAATTGGCAGGTTGATCCTGACGCGATCGCCACTATATCTGACTGCATTCCACAAATGATCCAGAGTGCGGGACGACAGGCGTCGGACCCGTCGATTTTCTTTTTTCTGATCATTGGCGTGGGCGGTTCGACAGCGTCGCTTGTCGGATCTGGATCAGTATTGAAACATACCAAGGAGACGTCTTGTTCGCTCAAAACAAATCTTCCGCAGGCCCCCGTCGCACCGGTTACAACCGTCCCGTCCCGACCCGTCTGCGCATGGGGCTGGTGATGCGGCGTGACATGGAGTTCGGCGAGCTGGGCGACGTGGAGGGTGCGTTGCGGGCCGAAGGCGTGGGCCTGGCCCCGATCTCGACGGGCGACGCCAGCCTGATCACCGGCGGCGTGACCGTGCTGGCCACCGCGACGGCCAAGGACATCGTCGAGGGTCGGCTGAAGGGTCTGGTCGTGCCGGGCGGTTCGACCGACGACGCGTCTCTGGCGGCGATCAAATCGCTGCTCGACTTGGCGCGCGCCAACGCACTCACGGTCATCGCCTTCGCTGATGGCGTGGCCTTGGCGGCGGAAAGCTTCGGCGTATCGGCCGAGGCGGATGGCGCGGTGTTCAAGGACGGCGCCGTGACCCTGCTGAGCGACAACGGCGCACTGTCCAAGATCGTCGGCGCGATCGCCTGATCAGACGGCGCGGAACAGCAGGATGAGGTTGTTCGCCGGCATCTGAACCCGCAGCGTGGCCGCAAGGCCATGCGAGCGGGCCAGGGCCGCGACTGTTTCGCGGTCGCGCAGACCCCATTCAGCGTTTCGCGCCTTCAGACTGTCGTCGAAGGCGGCGTTCGACGCCGCCAACTCGACTTCGGCCTCGCGATAGGGGCCGTAGAGCGCCAGCAGACCGCCCGGGCGTCGCAGGACGCGACCGGCTTGATCCATCAGCCCCTCGGTCGCCGACCAGGGGCTGATGTGCGTCATGTTCGCACAATAGATCGCATCGACTGGCCCCTGCGGCCACGTCGCCGGATCGGCCGCGTCGAGCGCCAGCGGCGGGTTCAGGTTCGCCAGCGCGAGTTGGTGCGTCCAGGCGGCGATGCTGTCTCGCGCCTGTTCGCTGGGGTCGCTGGGCGTCCAGTTCAGGCCGGGCATCGCGGCGGCGAAGGCGGTTGCGTGTTCGCCCGATCCCGAAGCGATCTCCATCACCGATCCTCGCGCCGGCAGATGGGCGCGGAGCACGCTAAGAATCGCCTCCGCATTGCGCCGCGCAGCGGGCGAACTGAGAGCCCCGTCGGGCAGGGCGGAGATGGAATCCAGCGTTTGCACACGCCCTTCTAGCGTCCACGCGCGCCCCTGACACCTGCGATCTTTTGCCGACGACACCGGTGGACAGCGGCGCTTTCTTGCACGGTTTGACGTGGTGGATAGACCGGAGCATTTCGGCTGTAACAGTGCGTGATCGTCGCGTGCTGAAGGTCACGACGGCGTCAGATCGTCGGGCCTGTTCGCTCAGGAGACGCCCTTGTCTATTTCCACCACGCCCGGACTCCATCCGGCGCCGACCGCCCATGCCGGCCTCGTCGCCTGGGTCGAGCAGATCGCCGCCCTGACCCAGCCCGCCCGCGTCCACTGGTGCGACGGGTCGCAAGAGGAGAAGGCGGCCATTACCGCCGACCTGCTGGCCAAGGGCACGCTGAAGGCGCTGGATCAGGACAAGCGGCCGGGTTGCTATTACGCCGCGTCCGATCCCCGCGACGTGGCGCGGGTCGAGAGCCGGACCTTCATCTGCTCGGATGACGAGGCCGACGCCGGTCCAACCAACAACTGGGCCGATCCGATCCAGATGCGCGAGCGCCTGGACGGGCTGTTCGACGGCTGCATGGCGGGGCGGACGATGTATGTCGTGCCCTTCTGCATGGGGCCGTTGGGATCGGCCATCAGCGCCCTGGGTGTGGAGATCACCGACAGCGGCTATGTCGCCCTGTCGATGGGGGTGATGACCCGCATGGGCAAGCCGGCCCTGGACCAGTTGGGCGACACGGGTGTGTTCGTGCCGGCCGTCCATACGCTGGGCGCGCCGTTGGTCGAAGGGCAGGCCGACGTGCCCTGGCCCTGCAACGACGACAAGTGGATCGTGCATTTCCCCGAAACGCGGGAAATCTGGTCCTACGGCTCGGGCTATGGCGGCAACGCCCTGCTGGGCAAGAAATGCTACGCCCTGCGCATCGCCTCGATCATGGCCCGGGATGAGGGGTGGCTGGCCGAGCATATGCTGATCCTGAAGCTGACCGATCCGAAGGGCCGGGTGAAATATGTCGCCGCTGCCTTCCCGAGCGCCTGCGGCAAGACGAACCTGGCCATGCTGCAACCCAGCCTGCCGGGCTGGAAGGCCGAGACCATCGGCGACGACATCGCCTGGATGCGGTTCGGCGACGACGGGCGGCTGTATGCCGTGAACCCCGAGGCCGGCTTCTTCGGTGTCGCGCCGGGCACCAGCCGCAACACCAACCACAATGCGCTGGAGACCCTGGCGACCAACACCATATTCACCAACACGGCCCTGACGCAGGACAGCGACGTGTGGTGGGAGGGGCTGACCAAGGAGGTTCCGCAGGACCTGACGAACTGGAAGAGCCAGCCGCACGATCCGGCATCCGGTGAACCGGCGGCGCATCCCAACGCCCGCTTCGCCGCGCCCGCCAGCCAGTGCCCGGCCATCGCGCCGGAATGGGAAGATCCCAGGGGCGTGCCGATCGACGCCATCCTGTTCGGCGGCCGGCGGGCCAGCGCCGTGCCTCTGGTGACCGAGGCGTTCGACTGGGAGCACGGGGTCTTCATGGGCTCGACCGTGGCGTCCGAAGGCACGGCGGCGGCCGAGAACAAGGTCGGGGAGCTGCGCCGCGATCCCTTCGCCATGCTGCCCTTCTGCGGCTACAACATGGGTGATTACTTCGCCCACTGGCTGAAGATGGGGCAGGGGCACGACGCGTCGAAACTGCCGCGCATCTTCTTCGTCAACTGGTTCAGGAAGGATCAGGACGGGCGGTTCGTCTGGCCCGGATTCGGCGACAACGTTCGTGTTTTGAAATGGATCAGCGAGCGGATCGACGGCGAGGCCGAAGCGGTGGAGACGGCGGTGGGGCGGGTGCCGTCCGTTGCAGCCCTGGACCTGTCGGGTCTGGATCTGACGCCGGCGCAGTTGTCTATCCTGCTAGATGTGGATGCCGGCGTCTGGGCCGAGGAAGCGGCGCTTATCCCGGACTTCTATCGCCAGTTCGGCGAGCGTCTGCCCACCCCCCTGTGGGACCAGCACGCGGCCTTGGTCGCGCGCCTGGAAGATGCAGGCGCGGCCTCGATGGCGGCGGAATAGGCTGAAGCCATCTTGCAATAGGGGCGTCGCGGGTCGATCACACGGCCCGTGATGTCTTGCCCTCCCATCGTGATCGTCGGCGCCGGCGTGCTTGGCCTTTGCACCGCGTTCGAACTGCATCGGCGGGGTCGGGCGGTGATTGTGGTCGATCCGGGGGAGGTGAATGCCTCCCAGGTCGCTGCGGGGATGATCGCGCCGGCGATGGAATCGGCCATCGACGACGTGTCGCCCGATCATGCCCGGCTGTTCCGGGCGGGGCGCGACCTGTGGCCTGCATTCGCCGCGGCGGCGGGGATCGTTCTGGCGCATCGACCAGCCGAGTGGCGGGGCGGCGATGTGGACGGGATCGAGACGCGACTGCGCGCGCTGGGCTTCGACGCGCGGCGCGAGGGCGACCGTGTCACGACCAACGAGGATTATCAGGTCGATCCTGCACAGGCGCTGGCGGCGCTGAGGCAGGCGCTGGGCGAGGCCGTCATTATGGGGCGGGTGACGGGGATTGCGCGCACTGATCATGGCTGGCGGGTCTCTTTCGGCGACAAGGTGCTGGATGCCGAGGAGGTGGTGCTGGCGACGGGCGCAAGCGAGGCCGTCGCGGGTTTGCCTGAGCTCGCGCGGGTTCTGATCGACGCCATCCAGCCGATCCGGGGACAGATCGGCGTTGCTGCCCGAGATCTGGTGGATCATGTCGTGCGCGGGCCAGGGGCCTATGTCGCGCCGATGGCCTCGGGGGCGGTGATCGGTGCGACGATGGAGCCGGGGCAGCGAGACGCCGCGCCGGATGCTGAGACGTCAAAACGTCTGACCCAGGCGGCCTGGCGCGTGCTGGATCGGATGCCAGAACCGCTGGACATCGACTGGCGGGCAGGCGTGCGCGGCGCGAGCGCGGACGGCCTGCCGCTGGCAGGCGCTGCGCCGGGCGAGCAAGGGTTGTTCATGGCCCTGGCGCCGCGTCGCAACGGTTGGCTGTTGGGCCCGCTGGTCGGTGCGGTCGTCGCCGATGCGATCGAGAGGCGGGCGGCCTCGATGGAAGCCCGCGCCCTCGATCCTGATCGGTTCTAGCTCGCCATTGCGAAGCGGACGGTGAAGTTGACCGTGGCGCCGTCGACGGGGCGGCCGTCCACGGTGCGCGGGTTCATGCGGAAGGCGCGCGTCAGACCCTGGGCGGCGCGGCCGAAGCCTTGGCCGCTGGGGGTCTCGCCCACGACGCGGCAGCCGGTCAGACCGCCGTTGACACCCACGATGCAGCTGAGGTTGGCCGAGCCCGGCGTGCCGTTTTCCGCCGCGCGGGTTGGATAGGCGCGCGCCATCTGCGCCGGCGACGGGCGGCTGGCCCAGGTCGGATTGTTGATCACCGAGGGCGGGCGGGGCGGGGTCTCGACCGTGGCCGTACCGCCTTCGACGCCGGTGGGGGCCGTGCTGACGACGATCTGTCCGGGCGGGGCTGTATTGGTCGGGTTTTCCGGCGGTGTCAGCGCGAGCGTCGGCACATTGGCGGGCACCGTCAGCGCCGGCTTGTGGATCGGTGTCGGCGGAGCAGCCGTCTCGGGCGTTGGCAAGGGCTTCGGCTGAGGCGGCTTGTCCATTGTGACCCTGAATATGGGTGAGTCAGGGATCGGGTCGGCTGTGCCGCTCAACTCGAACCGCTGATTATACAGCACCACACCCGCCGCGACGTGCAGGACGACCGAAACGCCGATGGCGCCCAGCATCCAGCGCGGGATGGGTTTCTTGCGTTCCCCGAAGTCGATGGGGCTGATCAAACCGGGTCCACCGGCGGCACGGATCATCATGGCTTCACTCCCTCGTTCACCGCCCCCGCAGCGCCCGTAACTGCAAGTTGAGCGCGCAGGTTGTGGCGGCTTTACGGCAGAGGCTTGGGGGTTCGACCAATGTCGATCCGTTAACGGCGGCGTTAAGAATTAAGGGTTGGTTAACTACGTTCGCCGACCATCCGCACATGGGCATCGGAGCGATTCCATCGGCAGGCGGGGTAGAAGCGGCCATTCGGCGCGCGTCGAACGCCGTGGGCGTGGACTACGACTTCCTGATCAAGACGGCGCGTCGCGAGAGCGCGATGAACCCGTCCGCCAAGGCGCCGACCTCTTCGGCGGCCGGCCTGTTCCAATTCATCGAGCAGACCTGGCTCGGCACCGTCAAGCAACACGGCGCCCAGCACGGCTATGGCCAGTACGCCGACCTGATCCATCGTGGATCGGACGGGCGCTGGCGGGTGGAGGGTTCGGCGCGCAATGTGGTGCTGGACCTGAGGTTCGATCCACATGCCGCCTCGACCATGGCGGCCGAACTGACGGCCTCGAATGCGGCCTATCTGCGGGGACGCACGGGCAAGGAGCCGGGGGCAGGCGATCTGTATGCCGCCCACTTCCTGGGGCCGGCGGGAGCGGCGGGCCTGATGCAGGCGATGGATCGCAATCCGGGCGCCAGCGCCGTGGCCCTGTTCCCCGACGCCGCGCGGGCCAATCGCAGCATATTTTACCGGAGCGGCCGCGCCGCCACCGTTGCCGAGGTTCACGCCAATCTACAGCGCACGGCAGGCGAGGGCGCCCCGGCGGCCGGGACGGGCGAAACCAAATACGCCGTCCCGAATCTGAGCGACAAGGATCAGATGCTGGCGGCGCGGATGGACCGGTTGAAGCAGGACCAAGGGCTGCTGGCCTTGCTGCTTGGCCAAGACGGATCGTCCAGCAACGGCTTCGGCGGCGCTTTCTCGCCAAATGGCAAACAATCGACCTGAGTCGTCACTTGGCAACCGATGGTAAACTGCCCGTTAAGCATGGCAGTCTCATTCTGGGATCAACGCCCGATTCCATGACGAGCCGTCCATGACCGCCTTCCGCGCACGCCTGACAGAAGTGGACATTCGACGCCTCATCAAGGCGACGGACGACGATGAACGGGCCGAGGCGGCGCACAAGCTGTGCCGCAACATGGAACGCGCCGATCTGAACGAGGACGACCGGGCGGCGGCGCAGAAGATTCTTCGTCTGCTGGCCAACGACGCGGCCGAACTGGTGCGACGCGCCATGGCCGTCACGCTGAAAGCGTCGGACCTGATCCCCAACGACGTGGCGCGCAAGCTGGCCGGCGATCTGGACAGCATCGCCCTGCCGATCATCGCCTCGTCTCCGGCCTTCAGCGACGAAGACCTGATCGAGATCGTGCGCGCCGGATCGGTGGTGCGTCAGGTCGCGGTGGCGGGGCGGTCGCGTGTGTCGCGCGATGTCGCGACCGTGCTGGCCGAGGAAGGTTGCGAACAGGCGGTGCGCACCGTGTCGGCCAACGACAACGCCGATCTGTCGGAAGCCGCCCTGGCGGCTGTGGTCGATCGCTTCGCCGAGGCGCCAGAGGTGCTGACCGCCTTGGCCTATCGCCAGGTTCTGCCGCTGAGCGTGACCGAGCGCCTGATCCAGCTGGCCAGCGATGCGGTGCGCGAGCATCTGATCAGCCGCCACGCCGTCGCGCCGGAAACCGCCATCCGTCTGGCCCAGTATGCGCGCGAGCGTACGACGGTCGATCTGGTCGATCAGGCCGCCGTCAGTGCGGATCTGGCCGCCTTCATGACCCATCTGAACGCGCGTCGCGTCCTGAACGCCTCGCTGCTGTTGCGCGGCCTGGCGCGCGGTCAGATGGCGATGTTCGAACATGGCCTGGCCGAACTGGCCAATACGCCGCATCACCGCGCCTGGCTGATGGTGCATGACGCGGGACCGCTGGGGCTGAAGGCCATCTATGATCGGGCGGGCCTGCCGCCGCGCCTGTTTCAGGCCTTCCGCGCCGGGGTCGATACCTGGAGGACGCTGGCGTCCGAGGGGATCGACACGTCCAGCGCCTATTTCCGAGAGCAGATGCTGGAACGGTTCCTGACCCAGAGGCCGAATGTGCTGCGCGACGACCTGGCCTATCTGATGGAGCGGCTGGACCAGTCGCCGTCGCTGAGCCTTAGCGCCGCCAACGCCGCCTAAAAGAAAAGGCCCGCCAGACGGCGGGCCTTTCGCATCATGGCTGAGGGGGACGTTTCAGCCTGCGAGATAGTCTGCGACGCGTGCTTCCAGGGTTTCGGCCAGGGCGCGGCCGGTGGGGTGTTCGTCCGTCTTGATCTGGTCGCGGACCACGGCGCGGATGGCGTCGATATGGGCGTCAAGCACGGCGACCGGCGCGGCCATACGGCGGTCGGCGTCGTCCAGCATCTTGCACAGCGAACCGGCGATGCGCGTCACCAGCGGATATTCGTAGGTCGTGCCCAGACCCTTCAGGTCGTGGGCGCGAAAATACAGGGCTTCGGCGGTGGTCGAGTTATAGCCCTGTTCGCGGATGTCGGCCTGGGCCTTGTCCAGCTTGACGATCTCGTCGTTCAGCCACTGGCCGAACTGGGCCGACATGGCCTTCAGCGCCTCTTCGGCGCGGGCGATGGCGTCTGCATTGATGCCGAAACCGCCGCCGACCTTCATGCGCAGGGCGTTGGTCGGGGGGGTGATCTGCGCCGGATTGCTCATGGCGGGCTCCATAGGACTTTGATGCAAACTTACGGGATCGGACTTAAGAACCCATGACCGGATCAGTTGGCGAACTGTTCGGCCATCACGCGTTCGTCGAACGAGCGTCCGGCGTCGAACAGCATGGTCAGGGTGAGGTCGCGACGTTCGCGCACCTCGACACGAGCGACGCGCCGAACTTCGAAGTTGTCGGCGGTGGCCGAGACGGGCCGCTTGTCGGCCTCCAGCACCTCGAACCGCACCTTGGCGCCATGCGACAACAGGGCGCCGCGCCAGCGCCGGGGCCGAAACGCGCTGATCGGCGTCAGGGCCAGGATGCGGGCGTCCAGCGGAATGATCGGCCCGTGCGCCGACAGATTATAGGCGGTCGATCCGGCCGGCGTCGCCACCAGGCAGCCGTCGCAGGACAGTTCTTCCAGCCGCACGCGGTCGTCGACCGTGATCCGCAGCTTTGCCGTCTGGCGCGTCTGGCGCAGAAGCGAGACCTCGTTGATGGCAAGGCCGGTATGGACCTCGCCGCTCTCGGTCCAGGCGTCCATCTGCAGCGGATGGATGACGGTGCGTTCGGCGGCGGCGATTCGCTCCTGCAGGCCCTCTTCCTCGTAGTCGTTCATCAGGAAGCCGACTGAGCCGCGGTTCATGCCATAGACGGGCGTGCGCTGGCGCAGGTTGGCGTGCAGCGTCTCCAGCATCTGACCGTCGCCGCCCAAGGCGACGATCACGTCGGCCTCCAGCTCGGACACGGCGCCATAACGCGCGATCAGGGCCTTGCGCGCCGCTTGCGCTTCCGGTCGGTCGCTGGCGACGAAGGCCAGAGAGGGCGGCGTGGGAGTGGGGGGGAGGCTGGACTGGGTCACGGCGGGACGTGAACCGAGCTTGACTGCGAAGTCAAACGATCGAGGGCTTTTCCATCATCTGACGGAAGGCGCGCGAGGCGGAATGGGTGTTCATCGGCGTTGCGGTCCAGCCGCCGTCGGCAGGCATTCCGCCCGACAGCTTGCGCACCTCGACCAGCAGGGAGGCGAAGACCGCCTTGTCCACACCTACGGCTATGCAGGCCAGATAGAGCGGTTCGGCGGTGGGCGCCCGCACGGCGTGATGCACCTGGGCGTCGCTGAAACCGCCCAGGGCCGCGAGCGCCTGTTCGAACAGTTCGAACCGCTGTTCCCGCAAGGCGCGGACGAGCAGACCGGGACGCAGTTGGCCGGCGGCCTGCAGCTTGTCCACCAGGCGGCGTTCCATGTCAGAGCGTTCGCGATCCTCGACCAGCCGGCTGGTCGGCGCGGTGCGCCATTCGGGGCTGCCCACGGCCTTTGCGGCGGCCTGCTGGACGGCGGCGTTCAGCTGGGCGTCGTCGATGCGGAACCGTTCGCCGATCGACTGGCGCAAGGCCTGGCCGACCCATTGATACAGCTGCTGGGCCAGTTGTTCGTTCAGTCGGGGATGCCGCGTCAGCGGGGCGCGCAGACCGGCGATGCGACGCGAATGCTCCACCAGCTTGCGCATGGCCTCTTCGCTGATATCCGCCGACCGGTTCGACGCCAGTGCCGTCATGGTCACCGCTTCGCCGCGGTCGATGATGGTGTCCGATACGGGCCGAGACAGTTGGGGCCGTCGCGCCACCGCGATCTGATGCTCCAGCGTCGCCTCGATCAGCAGCCGGATCAGGTCGGTGTCCTTCAGCAGGGGGCTGGAGGTGATGACCGGCCGGGCGATCTCGATCTCGTCCAGCGCCAGCATGTTGATCAGGGCGGGCGGCGCCCAGTCGACGCCGGCGATTCGTTCGGACAGAGCCAGCCGGATGTCCCGCTCGGCCTGGGCGGCCAGGGTCAGGAAGATGTCGCTGAGCAGCGGGCCGACCTCGGCCGGCGGACGCGTCGCCTCACAAAGGGAGGTGACCTTCAGCAGCAGCCGCTGGCGATCTTCCGCCGAGCGGCTTTGCGCCAAGGTCAGAAGTTGGGAAACGGTCCGGTCGTCCCAGGCGTCGCGGGGCGGCTCCAATTGAACGACAGACACAGCGGCTCCCCGAACCGACGACGATGCTTAACCATAAGGCGCGGTCGTGAAGACGGCGTTAAGCAAAGCTAACGCCTGCCTGATGACGTGGCGTCAACATCGGTCAACGCGGGTTGACGGCGCTGGCGTGCAGGGGGACGGTTCCTCAAAGCCCGTTCAGAGGCAGGAGGAAACCATGGCGGACGGAACGAGTCCTTCGATCAAATCCCGCGTGTCCGAGGCCGAATGGCAGGTCCGCGTCGAGCTGGCGGCCCTGTATCGGCTGGTCGCGCTGCACGGCTGGGACGATATGATCTTCACCCATATTTCGGCGCGCGTGCCGGGGCCGGAGCATCATTTTCTGATCAACCCCTACGGCTTCTATTTCGACGAGATCACGGCCTCGTCGCTGGTGAAGGTCGATCTGGAGGGGAACATCGTCCAGGACACGACCAACTTCATCAATCCGGCGGGCTTCACCATCCATTCGGCCGTTCACGCGGCGCGCGACGATGCGAAGTTCGTCATCCACTTGCATACGGTGAATGGGGTTGGTGTCGCCGCCCAATCGGAAGGTTTGCTGCCGATTAGCCAGAACGCGTGTTTACTACAGTATCAGGTTGCGTATCATGGGTACGAGGGGTTGGCCCTGAACCATGACGAACGCGAACGTCTGGTGGCCGACCTGGGGGACAAACCGCTGATGCTGCTGCGAAATCACGGCACGCTGGCGGTCGGGGAAACGGCGGCTCAGGCATGGATCGGCATCTTCTTTCTGGAGAGGGCCTGCGCACAGCAGGTTGCGGCCCTGTCGGGCGGGCGTCAGCACATCCTGCTGGCCCCCGACGAGGCGCAGGCGGAAACCAAGGAACAGGGACGGGGCATCGGCTTCATCTCGGCCCTGGCCTGGCCGGGCGCCCTGCGCCAGCTGGACCGCAAGTCGCCGGGCTACGACGCCTAGCTCTCGCCGGGGCTACGATCGCTCTGGCGCTGGGTGCGCTGGCGCCCGGCCAGGCCTTCGCCGGCGCCTGGGTCCAGCCCAAGGGCAAGGGACAGGCGATCGTCAAGTATGAGCGGCTGAGCGCCGATAGCGGCTTCGACGCCACAGGCGAGGAGAGCGACCTGCCGGGCGAGCGGCGCGACGCGGCGCTGGGCCTGTTCGCCGAATACGGCGCATCGGACCGGCTGACCCTGCAGTTGAAGGCCGACTGGCAGGACGGCGAGGACGCCTTCGTCGATTATAACGGGCGCGGCCCCATCGAGATCGGCGCGACCTGGCAGGTCTGGCGCGACGACCGCAACGCCGTCAGCCTTTACGGCGGCTACACCTGGGCCGGGGAGGGGCGCAACGCCGGCTATGCCCAGCCGGGCGTCGGCGATCACGACTGGGAGGCGCGGGTTTCGGTCGGCCGATCCCTGGGCGATATGGGCGCGCGCTGGGGCATGGAGGGTTCGTTCGTCGAGCTTCAGGCCGCGCGGCGCCTGCGTGACGGCCTGCCGGACGAGACCCGCATCGACGCCACGGCGGGCGCCCGGATCGGTCGCGACTGGATGGTGCTGGGTCAGGCGTTCGGCGGAGCGGCGGACGGCGGGTCGCGCTGGCTGTCGCTGGAAACCTCTGTCGTGCGCGAGTTCGGCGGCTGGAGCGTGCAGGCCGGATGGAGACAAACCGTCGCAGGCCGCGAGGCCGCCATCGCCCGTGGGCCGGTTCTGGCGCTGTGGCGTCGTTTTTAGGGAAGATTTCTGCGACGGAAAATGTGATCCGCCACGTTACTGGTACGTAACATTGCGCGCACTTCATTACCCGGTAATGCATGCGGCGTCCCCCTGACCGAGAGACCCCCGCGTGATCAAACGTCACTTCTTCATCATCGCCGCAGCCATTCTGCTGGGGCTGATGGTCATCGCCGCCATCGTCAAGATCTCCATGGGAGACGACAAGTCGGCTGAGGGACCCGGCGCCGGCAGCGCACGACGCGGCGGCCAGCAGGTGTCGCAGGCCGTGGTGGCCCAGCGTCAGTTCTCGGACCAGATCCGGGTGCTGGGCGTGGCGCGGGGACAGCGGTCGGTGAACATCACCTCCTCGACCACCGAACTGATCACGCGCGTCCTGTTCACCGACGGCCAACTGGTGTCGGCCGGCGCGCCTCTGGTCGAGCTTCAGGCGCGCGAGGAAGACGCCGCCATCATCGAGGCGCGCGCCAACGTCAATCAGGCCCAGCGCGAATATGATCGCTACAAGGCCCTGGCCGACCGGGGCATCGCGCCCCAGGTGATGCTAGAACAGGCCGAGACGGGTCTGGAGACCGCCCGCGCGTCGCTAGAGGCCGCTCAGGCGCGACGCGGCGATCGCGTCATCCGCGCACCGTTTGCGGGCCGCATGGGCCTGACGACGGTGACGCCGGGCACCCTGATCAATCCGGGCGCGGTGATCGCGACGCTGGACGACACCTCGACCATCCGCGTCGATTTCCCCCTGCCGGAACGCTATCTGAACCTGCTTCAGCCGGGCGCGCAGTTGACGGCGACGGCCGACGCCTATGGGGACGAACCCTTCCAGGGCCGGATCGCTCTGATCGACACCCGCGTCAACGAAACCACCCGCGCCGCCACGGCTCGCGCCGAGTTCGCCAATCCCGGCGGTCGCATCCGCCCCGGCATGCTGCTTCGCGTCGTGGTTCAGCAGGGTCAGCGCCAGGCGGCGGCGGCCCCGGAATCGGCCGTGCAGTATGAGGGCGCCGGCGCCTTCGTCTATCGTATCGCGCCCGGTCAGAACGGCTCGACCGCCCAGCGTGTCGAGGTCGAGACCGGCGTGGTCGAGAACGGCTTCGTCGAAATCCTGTCGGGCATCGAGGCGGGTGACCGTATCGTGGGCTCGGGCCTGAACCGTATCCAGCCGGGCGCGCCGGTCAGCGTCGCGGGCGCAGATCGCAAGTCGGGCGCCGCCCAATGATGCTGTCCGACGTTTCGGTCCGGCGGCCCGTCTTCGCGGCCGTCGCCGCCATCGTGCTGTGCGTGATCGGCGCGGCGGCCTTCTTCTTCCTGCCGGTGCGTGAACTGCCGGACGTCGATCCGCCCATCGTTTCTGTCAACACCACCTACGCCGGCGCCTCGGCCGAAGTGATCGAAAGCCGGATCACCGAGCCGGTCGAGCAGCAGATCGCCGGCATCCAGGGTGTCGAGCGCATCAACTCGACCAGCCGCGACGGCCGCTCGAACGTGAACATCGAGTTCTCGCTGGATCGCAACATCGACGACGCCGCCAATGACGTGCGCGACCGCGTCAGTCGCGTGGTCGGCCGCCTGCCGGATCAGGCTGATCCGCCCGAAGTGGCCAAGGCCGATTCCGACAGCCAGCCGATCATCATCGTCTTCCTGCGGTCGACCAGCATGAACCGGCTGCAACTGACCGATTATGCCGACCGCTATCTGATCGACCGGATGGCGACGGTTCCGGGCGTGGCCCAGGTCAACATCTATGGCGAGCAGCGCTATTCGATGCGGGTCTGGCTGGATTCCGCCGCCATGGCGGCGCGCGGGTTGACGGTCAACGACGTCGAGACGGCCCTGACCAACCAGAACGTCGAACTGCCCGCCGGCTCGCTGGAATCGACGGACAAGGACTACACCGTCCGCGTCGCCCGCACCTACGCCCGGCCCGACGACTTCCGCCAACTGCCCATCGGCACGCGCGGCTCGGCCTCGGCCTCGGCGTCCGTCGCCACCGGAACCGGCAGCGGCTCGTCGGCCATCATCCAGGGCCAGCCCACCTATGTGACCCGTCTGGGCGACGTCGCACGCGTGGAGGAAGCGCCGGAAGAGGATCGTCGCCTGTTCCGCGGCAACGGCATGGATCAGATCGGCCTGGCCGTGACCCGTCAGGCCCAGTCCAACGACCTGGCCATTTCCGACGGCGTCCATGAGATGATCGACCAGATCCGGCCGACCCTGCCGCCAGGCGTGACCATCGAGATCGGGTCGGACAACTCGGTCTTCACCTCGCACGCCATCGACGAGGTCTGGATCACCATCGGCATCTCCATGGCCCTGGTGGCCCTGGTCAACTTCATCTTCCTGGGCAGTCTGCGGGCGGCGCTGATCCCGTCCATCGTGGCGCCCATCTGCCTTTTGGCGACCTTCATCGTCCTGGCGCCGTTGGGCTTTTCTCTGAACCTTCTGACTTTGCTGGCCCTGGTTTTGGCCATCGGTCTGGTGGTGGATGACGCCATCGTGGTGGTCGAGAACATCCAGCGTCGTCTGGACCTGGGCGAACCGCCCCTGGTCGCGGCGGAACGCGGTGCGCGTCAGGTCTTCTTCGCCGTCGTGGCGACGACCATTGTCCTGCTGTCGGTGTTCGCGCCGCTGCTGTTCCTGCCGGGCTATGTCGGACGGCTGTTCGTCGAACTGGCGGCGGCGATCGCAGCGGCCGTGGCCTTCTCGGCCTTCCTAGCGCTCAGCCTGTCGCCGATGCTGGCGTCCAAGATCCTGAAGCCGGCGCACACCGGCGGCTGGGTCGCGCGGCGGGTGGACTGGGGCATGGATCGGCTGAAACGTTCCTATGCCCGGTCGCTGGACATGATGCTGGGCCGCCGCATCGCCGTGATCGGCGTCGGCGCCCTGATCCTGCTGGTGGCGGCGGGCGCGGGCGGCATCTTCCTGACCCTGCCCAACGAACTGGTGCCTGACGAAGATCGCGGCCGGGTCACGGTGCGCGTCGCCGGCCCCGAGGGCGCCGGCTTCGACTATACCCGCAAGATCATGCTGGGGCTGGAGCCGCTGCTGGCCGAATACAAGGCGAGCGGAGAGGCGGACAGCTATCTGGTTTCCGCGCCCGGCTTTGGCGGCGGCAGCTTCAACTCAGGCAACGCCGTCCTGACCCTGGCCGATTGGTCCAAGCGCGACCGGACGGCGGCCGAGATCGCGCAGGAGCTGAACGGCAAGTTGCGCGGCCAGACGGACGCCCAGGTCAACGCCTCGACCCCCGGCGCCTTCCAGCGCGGGGGTGGCAACTCCAACTCCATCGAACTGATCGCCACGGGCAGCGACTATCAGCAGATCTACGCCTGGCTTCAGCCGATCCTGACGGCGGCCCAGGCCAATCCCGGCTTCTCGCGCCCGCGCCTGAACTATGAGCCGAACTCGCCGCGCCTGCTGGTCGATGTCGATCCGCAGAAGGCGGCGGCGCTTGGCGTGTCGTCCCAGTCAATCGGCCGCACGCTGGAGACCATGTTCGGATCCCGCCGCGCCACGACCTACATCAAGGGCGGCCAGGAATACGATGTCATCCTGCAGACCGAGCGCGACAATCGGCGCGAGGTCTCGGACCTGGAGGCCCTGTACGTCGCGACCGGCGGCGGGCAGCTGGTGCCGCTGTCGGCGGTGGTGACGACCAAGACCACCGGCGACACGCCGGACCGTCGCCGTCTGGATCGCCAACGGTCGATCTCGCTGCAAGCGGACCTCAACCCCGGCACGACCATCGACGACGCGATCCAATTCCTTGGGGCCGAGGCGGCCAAACAGCCGCAAGGCGGCGTCGTGACCCAGTGGGGCGGCGCGGCGCGCGACCAGCAGGAGGCGGGGGGGGCGGTCCTCGCGGCCTTCGGCCTGGCGCTGCTGCTGGTCTTCCTGGTGCTGGCGGCCCAGTTCGAAAGCTGGATCACGCCGGCGGTCATCATGCTGACGGTGCCGCTGGCGGCGGCGGGCGGCCTGTTCGGCTTGTTGATGGCGGGGTCCAGCCTGAACATCTACAGCCAAATCGGCCTGATCATCCTGATCGGGGTGGCGGCCAAGAACGGCATTCTGATCGTCGAGTTCGCCAACCAACTGCGCGACCAGGGCCGGTCGATTCGGGAGGCGATTATCGAGTCGTCGTCCCTGCGTCTGCGGCCGATCATCATGACCTCGATCGCCACCGCCTTCGGCGCCTTGCCGCTTGTGCTGTGGCAGGGTGCGGGGGCGGGCAGCCGTCAGACGATCGGCGTGGTGATCTTCACCGGCGCCATCTTCGCCACCGTCCTGACCCTGTTCGTGGTGCCGGTGATCTATGGCGTCCTGGCCCGCTTCACCAAGTCGCCGGAATGGACCGCCCGCAAGATCGAGGAGTGGGAAGCTCAGGAAATGCGCGAAGGCGGCCCCAGGGAACTCCCGGAAGGTTGAATGATCAGGAGGCGGGCGCCGGCTGCGGCTTGTAGCCCGTCTCCACCTTCAGGAAGGCGATGACGTCGCGGCGGTCCGTGGCGTCGGGCAGGCCGGGGAAGGTCATCTTGTTGCCGGGCAGGAAGCCGCGCGGATTCTGCAGCCAGCGATCCAGCTTCTCGGCGTCCCAGACGAAGTTGGCGTTCCGCAGGGCGTTGGAATAGCTATAGCGCGGTCTCGCGCCGGCCTCGCGCCCGAACACGCCGTGCAGGTTCGGCCCCGTCATGTCCGCGCCGCCCTCGCCGATAGTGTGGCATGAGCGGCAGCGCGCAAAGGCGCGGCGGCCATTCTCTAAATCGCCTGAATTGTAAGGGGCGGGCAGGGATGCCAGCAGCGTCGCCTTCTCTGTTTCCGTCAGGACGTGGACCGGTTTGGCCGGCGCCGTCGATGAAGGTTCGCCCGGACCACAGGCGGCCAAGGCGAGGATGGGGGCGAGAAGAAGCGGGGCGGCGAGGGCGAAACGGGTCATGACGGCTCCTGTTCAGCCTGTGATAGCGCAATGCGTCGGCGCGGCAATTGGTCAAGCTGTCCTGCTTTACGCGGCCCCCTCGCACCTGATAATCACTGTCAAAGAAACGCGGAGCCGCCGGGGAGCGGCCTCGCCCGTGCGAGCGTAGAATTGACCGATACCATCAAGCTGAGCCAGGCCCGACGCGGCGATCGCGGCGTCATCGTCCAGGTGGGCGCTCATTGTCATCACCAGGAAGGGGAGGTCGAGCTGGAACGCCGCCTGCTCGAACTGGGCTTCGTCGAAGGCGCACAGATCGAACTGCTGCACGAAGGTCTGTTCGGCCAGGACCCCATCGCCATGAAGGTGGACGACATGCGCGTGGCCCTGCGTCGGCATGAGGCCGAGAGCCTGACGATTAAGCTGGATACGGTCTGATGGACATCGCTCTGAAGACCGCCCGCGTCGCCCTGGTCGGAAATCCCAACAGCGGCAAGACGGCCCTGTTCAACGCCCTGACCGGCGCCCACCAAAAGGTCGCCAACTACGCCGGCGTCACGGTGGAGCGCAAGGAAGGCCTGATCCGCGCCGCCTCGGGCCGGACCATGTCCGTGCTGGATTTGCCCGGCACCTATTCCCTGCGCGCCCGCAGCCCGGACGAAGAGGTCACGCGCGACGCCGTGTTGGGTCGTCTGGCCGGAGAGACGCCGCCCGACGTGGTGGTCTGCGTCGCCGACGCCACCAACCTGCGCCTGGTCCTGCGTCTGATCCTGGAGTTGAAGGCGGTCGGCCGGCCCATGGTTCTGGCGCTGAACATGTACGACATCGCCCAGCGTCAGGGGCTGCGGATCGATCTGGAGAAGCTGGGCGCCGAACTGGGCGTGCCGATCATCACCACTGTCGCCACGCGCAAGCGCGGCATCGACGATCTGATCGTGGCCATCGAAGACCGGGCCGCCGTCGCCGCCGTTTCGGAAAGCCAGTGGCATAGCCCCGACGCCGCCGAACTGCGCACCGCCGCCCGTGAAGCCGAGCGTATCATGAAGGCCTGCGTGCGCCCGCCCGAGCGGCCCGACACCCTGACCGGCAAGATCGATTCGATCCTGCTGCATCCGGTCGCCGGCCTGGTCATCCTGTTCACCCTTCTGTTCGTCATGTTCCAGGCCGTGTTCAGTTGGGCCGCGCCTTTGATGGACGGCATTGAGGCCGGAATCGGCTGGCTGGGCGGTCTGGTCGCCACGGTCCTGCCCGACGGTCTGCTGCAAAGCCTGATCGTGGACGGAATCATTTCCGGCGTCGGCAGCGTGCTGGTCTTCCTGCCGCAGATTCTGATTTTGTTCCTGTTCATCATCGCCCTAGAAGACTTCGGCTACATGGCCCGCGCGGCCTTCCTGATGGACAAGATCATGGGCGGGGCTGGCCTGCACGGCCGGGCCTTCATCCCCCTGTTGTCCAGCTTTGCCTGCGCCATTCCCGGTGTGATGGCGGCGCGGGTGATCGATTCCAAACGCGACCGTCTGACCACCATCCTGGTGGCACCGTTGATGACCTGCTCGGCGCGTATCCCGGTCTATACGCTGATCATCGCGGCCTTCATTCCCAACGAGACGGTCTGGGGCTTCGCCAATCTGCAGGGACTGGTGATGTTCGGCCTCTACGCCGCCGGCATCGTCAGCGCGCTTCTGGTTTCGCTGGTGATCCGCAAGGTGTTCTGGCGCGGCGCGGTCGAGCCCTTCATGATGGAGTTGCCGACCTACAAGACGCCGGACCTGAAGAGCGTGGGCTTCAACCTGTGGCTCCGGGCCAAGATCTTCCTGAACCGCGCGGGGCGTATCATCCTGCCGGCTGTGATCATCCTGTGGGTGCTGGCGACCTTCCCCTATCCGCCCGAGAACGCGACCCTGCCGGCCATCGACTATTCGTTCGCCGGCATGCTGGGTCGGGCGCTTGAGCCGATCTTCGCCCCCATCGGCTTCAACTGGCAGATGGTCATCGCCCTGATCCCCGGCATGGCGGCGCGCGAAGTCGCGGTGGCGGCGCTGGGCACCACCTACGCCATCGCGGATGCGGAGAATGCGACCGGACTTCTGGCCTCGACCCTGGCCTCGCATTGGTCGCTGGCGACGGCTCTGTCCTTCCTGGCCTGGTACATCTTCGCGCCCCAGTGCGTGGCCACCCTGGGCGTGGTGCGGCGCGAGACCAACTCGCTGAAATGGACCTGGATCATGATCGGCTACATGTTCGGTCTGGCCTATCTGGCGTCGCTGGTGACCTATCATGTGGCGGTGGCGCTCGGGGGCGGCTAAGCCAAGGCGGTTCGCCGCCGTCTGGACGTCTCGATGCACCCTGTGATCGCCGCCGCCGTCATGGGCGGGCTGGGCCTGATTTTCGGCAGTTTCATCGCCGCCGTCAGCGTGCGTCTGCCGCGTGACGAGGACATCGTCGTCGCCCGCTCGCGATGCCGGGGCTGCGACCAGGCTTTGCGCGCATGGGAGCTGGTTCCGCTGTTCAGCTGGCTGGCGCTGCGGGGCCGTTGCGCGCGGTGCCAGACCCGGATTTCACGGCGCTATCCGCTGATCGAGCTGGCCGCCGCGGCCATCGGCGTCTGGGCGTGTCTCAGCGGCGCCTCGTGGCTGATGGCCGGGGTGACCGCCGTCCTGGGCTGGCAACTGCTGCTGATCGCCATTATCGACGGCGAGAACTTCTGGCTGCCCGACATCCTGACCTGGCCTCTGGTCGCGACGGGCCTGGCGGCGGCGGCGATTATCGGCTGGGACCTGGCCCTGTCGCATCTGATCGGAGCGGTGGTGGGCTTCGGCGGCCTGTGGCTGGTCGGCTGGCTCTATCAGGCGATCCGCAAGCGCGACGGCTTGGGCGGAGGCGACCCGTTCCTGTTCGCCGGGGCGGGGGCCTGGGTCGGCTGGATGGGTCTGCCCAGCGTGCTGCTGTGGGCCTGCGCCGTTGGGCTCAGCCTTGTGTTCGGCATGCTGGTGGTGCGGCGCACGGTCAGCCCGACGGAGAAGCTGCCGTTCGGCGTCTTCCTAGCCGTGGGGATCTGGCTGACCTGGCTGTACGGCCCGCTGGGGCTCTAACGCCCCGTCGTCAGCTTGACGATGATGATGGCGGCCGTGTCCAGAATGGCTTCGGGCGTGTCGGCGCGGCGCAGCAGGTCGAAACTGGCCGCCGTCGATTCCGCGATCGAGGCGATCTGATAGGAGGCCAGGCGCGGATTGTAATCCTTGGGATGCAGGCCACTGGCGTGGGCCTGGGCCACGCGGCGTTCTATGGCCAGGTGCAGGCGGCGCAGACGGCGCACCCGGCTCTCGACGAAGGCCACGTCGCCATTGTCCGCCAGCATGTGCTCGACCCGCAGAACCTGGCCGTGGCTTCGCCAGATCGCCATCACGTCCAGGATGAAGGCGCGCGCGATGGCGAACGCCTTGTCGCCCGGCCAATCGGCCTGGAAATGCGCCGCCAGACCCTGGAAATCGGTGGCCGCGACCTCGCACAGCGCCAGAACAGGTTCTTCGACCGTCTTGAAATAGGTGTAGAAATTCGACGGAGACACACCAGCGGTCGAGGCCAGGTCGGCGACGCGGATCTCGCCGTAATGCCGCTCGTTCAACAGGCGTTGGGTCGCGTCGAGGATCGCCTGGCGGGTTCTCCCGCCGCGCGCACCGATCTTGTGGCCCAGCTTGTTGGTTGTGTCGGCCATGTCCCCGATGGTCGCATAGAGATGGTGCCGGCTGCAGGAATCGAACCCGCGACATCCAGTTTACAAAACTGGCGCTCTACCAACTGAGCTAAGCCGGCCCGCGTGTGCGGTGTCCGGCCCTTATGTCCAGCCTCGCGCCGGGACGCAAGACGGCCTTGCGCCCCGGACGGACAAATCGCCCGTCACCGCCACGGAACGGGCGGCGTGTAGCTGGCGACGAAGCTTTCCCAGGCCTCGCGGGTCTTGAAGTCCAGCCCGCCGTCCCAGGCCGATCCCATATAGTAGGTGAAGGGCTGGCCCGGCGTGACGCGCAGCAGGATCAGATAGTTGTCCGCGTCCTGGGCGAAGCCCTCGACCATGGCCGGATCGACCAGGATGGCGATGCCGATCCCGCCGTGCTCGGGGTTTTCCGGCTCCCAGAACATCAGGCGGCCGTTGGCGGCGTCGCGGGTGACGAAGCCGGAGCCGTTGTCGTTGGTGCGCCGGGTTATGCCGATGCCGACGATCAGGGTCTCGGTGCTGTCCGAGTTCAGCGTCGAGGTCATGCGGGTGAAGTTGGACCCCATGGGCAGGGAGAAGTCGCGCGTCTCCCAGACCCGGCGGTTCACATCGACGGGCCAGGGGGCGTAATCGACGCTGAAGCGCGCCTCGTCTTCGCCTGTCTCTTCAATGCGATAGGTTTTGAAGTTGCGGCTGGTCCACAGCTTGTTGTCCTGCCAGACGCCCAGGCCCCCGGCGCCGCGACCCCGGCCGACATCGTAGTAGTCGAGGCCCTCTCCCCGGTCGGTGTGATAGTTCGGGAACTTCAGCTGGCGGTCCATGAAGGGGTAGCGGACACGCTTGGCCCAGACGTCGATGCCCGATCCCGATGGCGGCTCTCGGCCTTCCAGCGCGGGGCCATAGATGCGGTGGGCGACGCGGTCGTTTTCCCACAGCAGGTCGTCGAACCGATCCGGCGCGAAACGGGCGACGGCGCGCGGGCGCTGCTCTTCGGCGGTCGGCGGCGTCAGGCGTTCGATCGTCGAGGGCCTGTTCAGCCGGGCCGGGTCATAGGACAGGGCGGCGGTGGCGCGCATCTCTTCGGCGCGGCGACGCAGTTCCTCCTCGCCGACGACGGTGACGGGGGCGGGCGGCGTCGGGGTGGTGGCGGCGATGACCTCGGGCGTGTCGCGCTCTGGCTCGGCCTGGGGCAGGGACTGGACCGGGCCGTTCAGGTCCGCGATCTCCAGCCCCGCCAGCACATAGGCGCCGGTGGCGTAGAGGCCGGTCTCTTCCGGTCGGGTATGCACCGGCATGTCGCCGGTCTTCTGCGCCGCGCCGATCAAGCCGCTGGGCAAGACATGGCGGTTCAGCGCCGACCAACCCTTGGTCACCGCCGGCAGATAGATCTCGCGATCCAGCAAGCCGTGGTTGATGCCCCAGGCCAGGCCATAGACATAGAAGCCGGACCCGGAGGTCTCGGCTTCGGGATAGACCTCGGGCGCCAACAGGCTGGCGCGCCACAGGCCGTCGTCCTGCTGCAGTTCCAGGATGCGGCTCGACAGCTTCTGGAACAGGTCGACGTAATAGGCCCGGTTCGCATGGTCGGCGGGCAGGCTCTCCAGCCAGCGCGCCAGACCCGCCATGGTCCAGGCGTTGGCGCGCGACCAGTAGATGGGCGCGCCGTTCGCCTCGGTGCGGTCCTTGAACCGTTCGTCGCGCAGGAAAAGCCGCTGTTCGGGAACCCAAAGATGCTCAGCCGTGCGTCGCCATTCCCGGTCGGCCGCCGTCAGATATTTGGGATCGCCGGTCAGGGCCGACATCCGCGCCAGCACCGGCGGGGCCATGAACAGGGCGTCGGCCCACCACCAGACCAGGGCCGGGGTATCGACCGATCGATTCAGGTGCGGAACCTGCCAATCCAGCCGCTGGCGTAGCGGCATCAGCAGGCCTTCCTGGCGGCGCCGGGCGTAGAGTTCCTCATACAGGTCGCCGATGGCGATATCGTCGGCGTTCAGCATGGTCGGCCCCGACCGGGCGCCGCGCACGCTGTAGTTATAGTGTTCGGCCACGGCGGTCAGGAACCGCAGGGTTTCCGGATCATCCGACACGCGCGCCAGCCGCGCCGCCCCGACGTAGAAGGTGGCGGCCACCCAGTTGGACGACATCTGCGTCAGATTGCTGCCGGTCGACAGGGCCAGGGGCTCCCCCGCCATGGCCGCGATCTGCGACGCCGTGACATATTCGGCGGCGGCCAGGGCCTCGGCGCGGGAGGGCAGCACGGTCGGATCGACATTCAGCGCCGGCCTCGGCGTCGGCTCCAGCCAAGTGGGTTCGACGCCGGGAGGCAGGGGCGCGCTACGGCCCGTCTGGGCCGCGACCGGGCCGGTCAGCAGGGTGGTCGCCATCAGGGCGGCGGTCAGGCCTGCGCCCACGCGGAACGAACGATAAGCCATCTGTGTCCTCCGAAGCGCTGAAACTCGCGCTTTTCATTATTTGCCGTCGAGTACCATAAGGTGGACAAAATGGCACGCCAAGGTAACCGGTGTCTTTTTCTCCGCGACATAGTATCTGGTGAGATCAGACTTGCGAGGCGATCCAACGCCTCCGTATTGAGGACCAGTGAAGGACGTCATGGCTCACCCGCTCAAGCTTAATCCCGATCGCCTGTTTCCGGCCGACGCCGACACCCGCGCGGTCGCGCGCCGTCTGTATGCCGAGATCAAGGGCCTGCCGATCATCAGCCCGCACGGCCACACGGACCCGAGCTGGTTCGCCCTGAACGAACCCTTCGCCAATCCGGCCGAACTGCTGATCACGCCCGACCACTATGTCTTCCGCATGCTGCATTCGCAGGGGATGGCGATGGAGGATCTGGGGGTTCCCCGCGCCGACGGCGGTCCCGTCGAGACCGATCCGCGTGTGATTTGGCGCCGGTTCGCCGAGAACTATCACCTGTTCCGCGGCACGCCGTCGCGCATGTGGCACGACTGGGTCTATGCCGAGGCCTTCGGCATCGACGTGCGGCTGTCGGCTGAGACGGCGGACCACTACTACGACATCATCGACGCCGCGCTGAAGACCGACACCTTCAGGCCCCGCGCCCTGTTCGACCGCTACAACATCGAGGTTCTGACCACGACCGAGAGCCCGCTCGACACGCTGGAACACCATAAGGCCATTGCGGCCTCGGGCTGGAAGGGCAGGGTGCTGACCGCCTATCGCCCCGACCCGGTTCTGGACCCCGACTATGAGGGTTTCCGCGACAATCTGAAGAACCTGGCCGAACAGACCGGCCGCGACACCCTGTCGTGGGATGGCTACCTGCAGGCCCTGCGCGACCGCCGGGCCTTCTTCATCGAGATGGGCGCCACCTCGACCGACCACGGTCACCCCACCGCCTTCACCGCCGACCTGCCAAAGGTCGAAGCCGAGGCCCTGTTCAAGCGCGTCTCGACCGCGCCGGCGACGCCTGCCGATGCCGAGCTGTTCCGCGGCCAGATGCTGACCGAGATGGCCGCCATGTCAGTGGAAGACGGCCTGGTGATGCAACTGCACCCCGGCAGTTTCCGCAACCACTCGGCCACCGTCTTCAACCGCTTCGGCCGCGACAAGGGTTGCGACATCCCGACCCAGACGGATTACGTCCGGGCGTTGAAGCCGCTGCTGGACCGGTTTGGTTCGGACACGCGCCTGACCCTGATCCTCTTCACCCTGGACGAGACCAGCTACAGCCGCGAACTGGCGCCCTTGGCCGGCCATTATCCGGCGCTGAAGCTGGGCCCCAGCTGGTGGTTCCACGACAGCCCTGAGGGCATGCGTCGCTTCCGCGAACAGGTCACCGAGACGGCGGGCTTCTACAACACCGTCGGATTCAACGACGACACGCGGGCCTTCCTGTCGATCCCGGCCCGTCACGACGTGGCCCGGCGCATGGACTGCGGCTTCCTGGCCAAGCTGGTGGTCGAGCACCGGATGGAAGAGGATGAGGCCCACGAACTGGCCCACGCCCTGACCTATGGCCTGGTCAAGGCGGCCTACAAGCTGTGACCCGCCTTTCCGATGCGGTCCTGAAGGACATGCCCGCCGATGTCGCCGTTCCGAGTTACGACCGCGCCCAGGTAAAGACCGGCGTGGTCCATCTGGGCATCGGCGCCTTCCACCGCGCCCACCAGGCGGTCGTGTTTGACGATGCGATCAGGGGAGGCGACCTGCGCTGGGGCGTGCTGGGCGCCTCGCTGCGGTCGCCCGGCGTGCGTGACCAGCTGAATCCGCAGGACGGCCTCTACACCTTGGTCGTGCGTGACGGATCGGACGAGCATCTGCGCGTCATCGGCGCCGGTCGCGGCGTTCTGGTCGGGCCGGAAGACCCCGCCGCCCTGGTCGCGGCCATGGCCGACGCGGATGTCCACATCGTCACCCTGACCGTGACCGAAAAGGGCTATCGCCTCGATCCGGCGACGGGCGACCTGCTGCTGGACGACGCGGATGTCGCCGCCGACCTGGCCAACATCGCCGTGCCTCGCACCGCGCCCGGCTTCATCGTTGCAGCGTTGCGGGCGAGGAAGGCGGCGGGGTTGAAGCCCTTCACCGTCATCAGTTGCGACAACCTTCCCCACAACGGCAAGCGCATCCGCGCCGGGGTCATCGCCATGGCCCGCCATATCGACCCGTCACTAGCCGACTGGATCGAGGCGGAGGGCGCCTTCCCGCAGACCATGATCGACCGGATCGTCCCGGCGACCATCCCCGACGACATCGTTCGCCTGACGGCCTGTCTCGGCGTCGAGGACCAGGGCATGGTAAAGGCCGAGCCCTTCACCCAATGGGTGATCGAGGACCGGTTCGCGGGCGAACGGCCGGATTTCGCCGCGCTGGGTGTGCAACTGACCGACGCGGTCGAACCGTGGGAGGACGCCAAGCTGCGCCTGCTGAACGGCGCCCATTCGGCCATCGCCTATCTGGGCGCCCTGTCGGGATACGAGCATGTCCACGAGGCCGTCGCCGTCCCCGCCTTCCGCGCCTATGTCGAGGCCCTGTGGGACGAGGCGCAGACCACGTTGAACCCGCCGGCGGGCCTGGATATCCCCGCCTATCGCGACGAGCTGATGGCCCGGTTCTCCAACTCGGCCCTGATGCACCGCACGCGCCAGATCGCCATGGACGGCTCGCAGAAACTGCCCCAGCGCCTGCTGGCGGGCGCCGCCGAACGTCTGGCGGCCGGGCAGGGTATCGACGCCATGGCTCTCGGCGTCGCCGCCTGGATGAAATGGCAGTCGGGCGTGACCGAAAGCGGCGAAGGCTTCGTCGTCGACGACCCTCTGGCGTCGAAGACCGCCGAACTGCTGGCCGGCGCCGCTGACGACCAGGCGCGGGTTTCGGCTCTGCTGAGCCTGTCCGCCGTCTTCCCGCCCGCGCTCGCCGCCGACGACCGGTTCGCGATCGCGGTCACGGGCGCCTATCTGTCGCTCAGCCAGAACGGCGCGGTCGAGGCCGCGCTTCTGGCAGCGGAGTAGTCCATGTCTCGCGTCCTGATTCTGAACCCCGCCGACGACGTCGCCATCGCCCTGGACGACATCGCGACCGGCGATGCGCCCGATGGACTGGACGTGCCAGCGCGCGCCGACATCGCCACCGGACACAAGATCGCGCGTCATGCGATGGAGGAAGGCGGTCTGGTCCGTCGCTACGGCCAGGTCATCGGCCGCGCCAAGACCGCTATTGCGGCGGGGGATCACGTCCACGTCCATAACCTTGCCATGGCCGACGACGGACGCGAGGCCGAGGTTGGGGCCGACCTCCGCCCGCCAGCGCCCCTTTCAGGCGCCACCTTTAATGGCATCGTCCGCCCGGACGGTCGGATCGGCACGCGCAACTATATCGGCGTCCTGACCAGCGTGAACTGTTCGGCCACCGTGGCGCGGCGGATCGCCGACGCCTTCCCGGATTCCAGCCTGCCCAAGGGTGTGGACGGCGTCGTCGCCTTTACACACCAGGGCGGCTGCGGCGGTTCTTCGCTCAGCAGCGATGTGACCCTGCTGCAGCGGACCCTGGCCGGCTATGCCCGACATCCGAACTTCCATTCCATCCTGATCGTCGGCCTGGGCTGCGAGGCCAATCAAATCCCCGCCTGGCTGGCCAACGAAGGCCTCCAATCCGGTCCGCATCTGCGCGCCCTGACCATTCAGGAGGCCGGCGGAACCGCTCGCGCCATCGAGGCCGGGATCGAGGTCGTTCGCGACCTGGTCGCCGAGGCGGCGAAGGTGCAGCGCCGGCCCGTTTCCGCCTCCCACCTGACAGTCGGCTTGCAATGCGGCGGTTCGGACGGCTGGTCCGGCGTCACCGCCAATCCGGCCCTTGGCGCGGCGGTGGATCTGCTGGTCGCCCACGGCGGCTCGGCCATGCTGTCTGAAACGCCCGAGATCTGGGGCGCCGAACACCTGCTGCTTCGGCGTGCGGCGTCGCAGGACGTGGCGGACAAGCTGAACGCGCGTCTGGAGTGGTGGCGCGACTATGCAGACCGCCATCAGATGGAGTTGAACAACAATCCGTCGCCGGGAAATCTGAAGGGCGGCCTGACCACCATCCTGGAAAAGTCGCTGGGCGCGGTGGCCAAGTCGGGCTCCACGCCGCTGAACGACGTCATCGGCTATGCCGAACCGCTTCAGGCCAAGGGGCTCAGCTTCATGGACAGCCCCGGATACGACCCGTGCTCGGCCACGGGCCAGATCGCCTCGGGCGCCAATCTGATCGTCTTCACCACGGGCCGGGGTTCGGTCTTCGGCGCCAAGCCCGCGCCGTCGATCAAGGTCGCCTCCAACGCCAAACTGGCGAACTGGATGGACGAGGACATGGACATCGACGCCTCGCCCGTCCTGACCGGGACCAGCTTGGCCGAGGTCGGCGCCGTCATCTTCCAGAAGATGCTGGATGTCGCCTCGGGCGAACCGTCAAAGTCCGAGGCCCTGGGCGTCGGCGACAACGAGTTCGTGCCCTGGCAGGTGGGGGCCTATCTCTGACGGCTGTGACACGCGGGCGCTTGCGTCTCACGGCTTGTCCATTATCGTGGGACGAATAAGCATAATGTGAGACGCCGCGCAGACGGCGAAGGAAAACGCCCATGCATCGTCGCTCCCTGCTGCAACTCGGCCTGACCGGCGCGCTCGCCTCCGCCGCGCCGGCTTTCGCTCAATCGGTCGGTCGGACCTTCGACGCCGCCGACTATGGCGCGGTCGGCGATGGCGTAACGATCAACACCCGCCCGATCCAGGCCGCCATCGATGCGGCAGCTGGGCAGGGCGGAGGCGTGGTGGTGCTGAAGCCCGGTCTCTATCTGTCCGGTTCACTGTTCGTGAAGTCGGGCGTGACCCTGTCGATCGGCCGAGGCGCGACCCTGCGCGGGGTTCAGAATCTAGACGCCTATCCGATGGTCCGCACCCGCGTCGCCGGGGTGGAGATGGACTGGCCCGCCGGACTGCTGAATATCTATCAGCAGCAGAACGCCAGGATCACCGGCGAGGGCCTGGTCGATGGCGACGGCAAGGTCTTCTGGGACTCCTATTGGGCCATGCGTCGCGACTATGACCCGCGCGACCTGCGCTGGGCCGCCGATTACGACTGTCGTCGGCCCCGGCTGATCCATGTCTATGATTCCCAGCAGGTCGAGGTCTCGGGCCTGAACCTGGCGCGGTCCGGCTTCTGGACCGTGCATGTCTGCTATTCGCGTGACGTGAAGGTTTCCGACCTGATCATCCGCAACAACCTGGGCGGCCGCGGACCCTCGACGGACGGGATAGACATCGACTCGTCCGAGCGGGTGCTGGTCGAGCGGTGCGACCTGTCGGTCAACGACGACGCCATCTGCATCAAGGCCGGCCGCGACTGGGACGGCCTGCGTGTCGCCCGCCCGTGCCGCCAGGTAAAGATCCGCGACTGTATCGTCCGCGACGCCCTGGCCGGCATGACGTTCGGGTCGGAAACCTCGGGCGGCTTCGACGACATCGAGGTGTCGGGCCTGCGGATCGAATACCCCGTGCCGCTGGGCATCTTCTTCAAGTCTGGCCACACGCGCGGCGGCGTGATTTCCAACATCCGCCTGCGCGACATCCATCTGCAGGATGTGCGGACGCTGATGCAGGTCAATCTGAACTGGTATCCGAACTACAGCTACGCCCAGATCCCGGCGGGCATCGCCGACATCCCCGACTATTGGCGCGCCCTGGCCACGCCGGTCCCGCGCGAACAGGGCATTCCCCGCATCCACGACGTCCGCCTGTCGAACATCAAGGCCGTCGGCGGTAAGGTCGGCTTTGCGGCGGCCGCCTATCCCGAGGCGCTGCTGAAGAACTTCACCTTCGAACAGATGGACTGGGACGTACAGGACGCGGGCGCCATCGCCAACGCCGAGAACTGGCGCTTCCGCGACTGCAAGATCGACACCCTGGACGGCAAGGGGCCCAAGGTGACGGACTCGACGGGTGTCACCGGCCTGCGCCCACGGGTCGCCTGACACCCGTCCGCACATCTTCAGCACCGAACAAAAAGAAGGCCCGGAGCGGTTCGCTCCGGGCCTTTAGTCTATCGCGCTAGAAGCGTCAGGGAGGGAAGATCAGTACTTCCAGCGCAATCCCACGGCGATCTCTCGGCCGGTGTGACGGTAGTCGGACACGCGGTCCGTCACATCGACGTAGCGATCGGTATAAGCGTCAGTCAGGTTGATGCCTTCGAGCGAGAAGGTCAGGTTCGGCGTGAACTCGTACGACATGGAGGCGTCGATATTGGTGGTGTCGTTGACGCCCTCTTCCGAGTTGCCGTTCGAGCCGGGGAAGGATAGCAGATACTGGCTGCGGTGCGCGACCGAGACGCGGGCCTGGAAGGGGCCGTCCTCGTAATACAGGGTCGCGTTGGCGGTGTTCTTCGACTGGCCCGTCAGACGGTTCTTGCCGGCCGTGCCGTAGCTGACCTCGGAATCGACCCAGGTGACGTTGCCGGTGAAGCCGAAGTTGGACCACAGGCCGGGCAGGAAGGTGAAGGGCTGCTGGTACTGGATCTCGATCCCCTTCAGCGCCCCGCCTGCGCCGTTCAGGCGACGTGTGACCTGGAAAATGTCGGTCGGGGAGGCCGCGCCTTGCAGCAGTTCGTTCGGCAGGCCCAACTGGTTGTAGGGAATGCCCACAGTCTCGGAGGTGATGAAGCTGTCGATGTCTTTGTAGAAGAGGGCGCCGGCCAGCAGGCCTTCGTTCTGGAAATACCATTCGACCGAGAAGTCGTAGTTGGTGGCGCGGAACGGATCGAGCAGGGGGTTGCCGTAGGAGACGGTTCGCGTCGTCGGAGACACACTGCCGCCGGGCGTCAGGTCGCCCAATGTCGGACGCGACATCACCTTGGCGGCGCCCAGGCGGATGACCAGGGCCTCACGCGGTTCCAGCGCCAGGTTGAAGGACGGAAGCACGTCTTCGTAGTCGTTCTCAGTCGTGACGTAGTCGTAGGTGGTGACGGGCGGTGTGCCCGTGGCGATCGTCTGCCAACCCTTGGCCGTGACCTCGGTCTGGGCGTAGCGGATGCCGGCGTTGCCGCGCAGGACCATGCCGGCGACGGTCGTGTTGAAGTCCGCCTGGAGGAAGACGCCCTTGTCCGTCTCGTCCACTTCCCGCTCGCTGCGGTTGGCGACCAAGGGGTCGTCGTAGAAGCTGAGGAAGTCGGCGATTTTCGAGATGTCGGGAACGATGAACGACAGGTCGGAGCCCGCGCCCGCGTCCACGCCGCCCGAGATGTCGACGACGCGGCCGATGCTGTCCACGCCCGTCAGGCGGTCCGCGCCGGTCGGGTTGGTCTTGGTGCGCGTCAGGCCGAAGGTCTCGAAACCATAGGTGCGGTATTCGCCGCCCAGCTTGAAGGTCAGCGAGTCGGACCAGTCGTAGGCCAGCGAACCGGCGCCGACCTGGTTGTCGAAGTTGCCGCCAGAGGTGCTGCGCGTGGCGTTGACCAGGGTGAAACGCTGACCTGAAGTGACATCGAAGCCGTAGTTGATCGTCGGCTTGCGATCGTCCTCTCGGAAGTCGAAGCTGTAGCCGTTCACGCCAGCGGCCTCGAAGGCATAGGCGACGTTCATCGGCGTGCGCGCTTCCGAGCGGTTGGCGCCGATCTTCAGATTGCCGCGCAAGCGGTCCGTGAAGTCGTGACGCACGTTCAGCGACGCCTGGTAGAAGTTGCTTTCGTTGCGCGTGAAGCCGTTCTCGGCCCGCACCAGCATGTTGTCGAAGACGCCGTACGACAGGATGTTCTTGTCGGCGTCGATCTCATAGTCGCGCACGACGACACTGTTCACATTGGCGCGGCTGAACGACCAGGCCTCGATGTTGGGGCTTTCCAGTTCCGAGTTGGCCCGCGACCACAGCACGTCCAGCACCGCCTCGGTGCGATCGCTGGGCCGCCATTGCAGGGAGCCGGTCATGCCCAGGCGATCTTCTTGAGTATTGCCGAGGGTGTAACGCGGGATGCGCGGATAGAAGGCATTCAGGACCGCATCGCGCTGTGCCGTCGTCGTGCAGGGAATGCAGTTGCCGAAGTTCTGGCCACGTCCGTAAGGTGAACCGGTGACCGGGTTCACATCCAGCGGATTGCCTTTCTGCCAGCGCGTGGTGTTGAAACTGCCCAGGATCGGCGAACGTTCGGAGTAGGCGACCGAGAGCAGGGCTCCGAAGGTGCGGTCTTCGTTCGACCAGCTGAGCAGGCCCGCCAGACGCGGGATAGTCTTCTCCGACAGGTCGTTGTACGAGGCCTGCGCCGACAGGGCGGAGTTGAAGCCGCTGCCGCTGAAGTCCAGCGGGCGGCCAGTCTGCAGATCGACGGTGGCGCCCAGCGAGCCTTCCTCGATCTCGGCAGACTGGGTCTTGCGGACCTTGATGCTGTTGAACAGCTCGGACGCGAACATCGAGAAGTCGAAGCTGCGGCTGCGGTTGCCGCCGGATGCGGCCTGGGCTTCCAGGCCGTTGATGCGCGTGCGGGTAAAGTCGGAGTTGAGGCCGCGAACCGAAATGGTCGTACCCTGGCCGTTGACGCGTTCTATGGTCACGCCCGGCAGACGTTGAATGGCCTCGGCCAGGTTCTGATCAGGGAAGTCTGCCATGTCTTCGGCAAAGATGGCGTCCACCGCGCCGGCTTCGCTGCGCTTGATGTTCAGCGCCTGCTGCAGGCTGGAGCGGAAGCCGGTGACGACGATTTCATCGATGACGGTCGCGTCGTCCTGGGCGGCTTCCTCGGCTGCGGGCTCAACGGCAGGGGCGGTCTGAGCCAGCGCCGACGAAGCGCCCATCAGGGCCGCCAGGGACACGCCAACGGCGCACAGAGTCCGGGTGTTGGTCCGTCGCATTCGTTCTCTCCCCATCCCGGCGGCCATCTGGCACCGGTGTCATTTTTTGGTATGATGTCGCGCATAGTCGGATTGGCGACGTGCCGTTTATTGCAACAGCTTCCCGCATTTTGCAACAAGGTGATGTTTAGGCCGACACAATCCGTCGAAAATTCTCGACAAAACCTCGACAATTCAGGCGTCGGGTCTCGACAAATCGTCGATGTTTCCTAGGCGCGGCGCTCGACTTCGACGGCGTAGACGTGGTTGGCGCCGTGCATGTTCGACACGAAGACGATCCATTTGGCGTCCGGCGTGAAGGTCAGATTCGGCTCCAGCCGGTAGTCGTGGTTCGACAGGTCCACCAGCCGTTCCGAGCGCAGATATTCGACGAATATCTGGTCGTCCTTGTCGCTGGACGGATCGGCGTCGACGATTGGTTCGGGACGCAGCAGGACGATCCATTTGCCGTCGGGCGCATGGGCGACCATGTCGCCGTCGCCGCCGTCGCCGGCGAACAGGGTCCCGTCCGGCGAGACGTTGTAGTGGACGGACCAGTCGTTCTGCTCGACCCGGCGATAGACGCGACGGCCCGTCTCCAGATCGACCGAGGCGACCCAGAAGACCTGGCCGCGCGGGGTCTGCAGGTCATAGAGCACCTGCTTTCCATCTGGGCTGAACCATTCGTGGCCGAAAATCTCGAAGTTCATCGTCCGCTGATGGGTTTTCCTCAGGCCCGTGCCGTCTGCGCGGATGGCCCACATCCGGTCCACACGGTGCCAGGGGCCTTCGTGGCAGAAGATGATCTGCTGCGGATCGGTGGGCGAGAACTGGGTGTGGCCGATCCATTCGTTGGTCTTGTGGATCACGCGCCGCTCGCCCGTCGCCAGGTCGATGACGAAGATCTCCATCGGATAGCCGGCGGCCCAGCGCTGTAGCATCCGCACGCCCTTGGCGCGGGCGAAATTCAGCGGCTTTCCGTCCGGCCCATTGGCTTCGTATTCGGCCTGGTCGAAGCGGCGATTGCGGGGATCGGGCACGGTCGGCTGAATCGGCTGGCTGTCATAGGCGACGAAGCCCAGCAGCAGGGTCTCGTCGGCGTTGACCGAATTGATCTGACCGTTCGGGATCCGGCCGATCTCGCGACGTTGTTTGGTGTCGGCGTCGATGACGAACAGGGTCTTGGCGCGGTCCATCAGTTGACCTTCGCCAGGCTCGGTGACGGAATAATAGACGTTGCGGCCCTTGCGGCCGGTGAACATCAGGTCGGCGTCGTGCTCGGGGACCAGGACGCTGACGGCCCAGGTCGCCAGATCGACGGTCGAGATGCCCTGGGGCGTCGAGATGACCATCAGGTCAGGCGCGCCGGCCTTGGGCGGCAGGAACATGTTCTTGTAGAAATAGGGCTTTCCGCCCCCGCCGTCGGGCGAGACGCGGCGGATGCGGTGGTCGGTCTTGGGGTCGACCCACTCGGTCGGGACCGGGCCATCCCAGCGCGACCGCTCGACCGGCGTCTCCTGGGTCGAGGGCGGTGCGGTGTTGGGCGCGGGCCAGACGGGGATCTGGCCCGGCGCTGGCGGGGCTGCGGTCGCGGCCTGCTGGGCCTGGACGTTCGTGGTGGCGAAGGCGCCGACGGCGGGGGCCGCGAACAGGGCCTTCAGGGCGGTGCGTCTGGAGGTCGTCATTGGGGCGTTCCTCTCGGTTTTTCTGGATTACGGCGCGGGGGTCAGGCCTTCGACCCGGATGGTCCAGCCGTCCTTCGGAAAGCCCGGGGCGTGGCCGCTCGACCCGTCCCAGCCCGCCGCCATCAGGCCGACGGCCATCAGCAGCGACCCATTGGAGGGGAAATAGGTCTCGGCGGCGCGGCGATAGCCGGGACCGTCGGGATTGACCGCCATTTCGACGCCGCCTGCCCCGGCCGAGACGGGCACCAGTTCGTCGGCGTGCTCGTCCAGGTGGACGCGCGGGGTCATGCCGGTGACGCCCCACTGATTGTTCTTCAGATCGGCGAACAGCCAGTCCACGGCCTTTTCCGGTTCGCCGACGCGGGCGGCGGTCATGGCCATCATCGGGAAGTCCCAGCCCCAGGTCTGGCGTACATCCCAGTTCTGCTCGACCGCCTCGAAGGTGCGGCGCATGGCGGCCGGATCGATCCGCGCGCCAGGGATGAAGCCATAGGCCATCAGGAAGGAGGGATGGTCGCGGTTCTTGCACTGGGCCGCCGCCGCGTGCTTGCGACAGGCGTCGGACATGGCCGTCTCCCAGAAGTCCGGCAGGTTTTCGATCGGCAGATAAAGGCCGTCCTTCATCGGCGGCGGCGCGATCTTCGCTAACGCCTGATCCCAATCGGCGCGGCGGGCCTGGCCCTTGCGTTCGCGCCAAGCTTGGGCGGTTTCCAGCGCCCAGCGGAAATACTCGACCTCGAAGGTCGGGTTCACCGTGGTCAGGGGATCGTAGTTCTCCTGGGCCGGGATCATCGGCGTGCCCAGGTTCAGCCGGCCGTCGTGTTCGATGGGCCAGGAGGCCAACAGGTCGGCGGTCGCCTCGACCACCTCGCCATATCGATCCAGCACGGCCTGATCCTTCTCGGCGCGCCAGACCAGTTCGGCCAGCAGGATCGGATGCGGCTGCTGCCACATGATGAAGGGCGAGACCAGGCTGGGGCTGTTGCGGCCCTCGGGCCCGACCATCTTGGGCCACCAGGCGCCCTTGACGTGGTGACGGGCGGCCTCGGCGCGGGCGTTGTCCAGATTGCCGACATACCAGGGCAGGCTGCGCTCCAGCATGTCGGGATGGCCCCACATGGCCTGCCAGCCGGAATGCCAGGGGTGCATTTCCAGGTGGAACTTGCCGTACCAGCTGTTGGACAACAGGCCCTCTTCTTGCGGCGGCAGTTCGCCGGCGCCGTTAACGGCCGACAGGTATTGCGACAGGACCACACGCCGCTCCAGCTCGGCTGCGCGCGGGTCGGTTGACCCCGAAAAATCGACGGCGCCGCCCTGGGTCCAGAAGGCGTTCCAGTGTGCGGCGGTCGCCTGGACGCCGGCGGAATAGGCGGGTGTCTTCTCGACGGGCTCCTGCTGATCGAAACGGACCATGACGGTCAGCCGGTCGCGACCAGCGGTGGCAACGCGGAAGGCGTCGGCGCCGCTCTGTTCGATCTTACCGGAAGCGGTGATGCCGGAATAATAGGTGGTGTCGTCCAGGGTGCGGCGAATGTGGACGTCGCCCGTGTCGGAGGCGACGATGCTCAGGCTTTGCGCGCCAGAGGCCTCGAACGTCGTCGGGTCGGGATTGATGGCGGGGTTCACGCCCGGATAGCGGACCTGGACGCCCAGACCCTGGGCGGCGACCAGGGGCGAGGCGATCTCGACCATGACCATGTCCAGCGTCGGGTGGACGCGGGTCACGACCTCGACCGGCTGGCCGTCATAGGTGAAGCGGCTGGTCAGGGCGCCGGACCACAGGTCCAGCGTCTGGCGCGTGTCGGCGACCTTGGTGAAGTCCAGCGGCTTGCCGTCGGCGAAGGTCAGGCCGATGCGGCTGAGCGAGAACCGATGCGGATTGGCCCGCAGCCACGTGTACGCGGGCTGGGTTTCCGCCACGTCCCACGATTTCATCCAGGCATAGGGCTGCTCGCCCCGACCCGGCACGGGCACGTCGATCAGGCCGTCCTGTTCGGTATAGCCGTTCGGATTGGGGAAACTGTGCCAGGCCCACTGGGCCATGGTCAGCAGGGGGGCCAGTTCCGAATACTGCTCCGGGAAGGTCTGGAGCCCTGTGATGTCGGCGGTGAAGCCCAGGTCGCCGTTGCCCAGCATGATCGGGGCGTGGCGGTCGATGGCGGTCAGGCTGACGTTGTGGCGGGTGACCAGGGCGTGCCGGTCTATCGGCGCGGCGGGCGCGACGGCGGCGGTAGGCGTCACCGTCTGGGCGCAGGCGGCCGTGGGACCGGCCAGCAGGGTGAAGGCGAGGAGGGCGGTGCGAAGACGCATCAGGCGGCATCCTTCTTCAGTCCAAGGCCAGCGCCCTTCCAGCCGTACCAGGCGACGACGGCGAAGCAGACGGCGGGCAGCAGGAAGGCGACATTGGCGCCGTAGAGGTCGGCGATCTTGCCCATGGGCCAAGGCAACAGCACGCCGCCGCCGATGGCCATGACCATCAGGGAGGACGCCTTCTTGGTGCCGGCGCCCAGGCCGGTGGTGCCCAGGGCGAAGATGGTGGCGAACATGGTGGACATGAAGAAGAAGACGGCGATCAGGGCGATCGGCGAGACGATGTTGATCCCTGCGGCCACGACCAGGGTCAGGACCACATTGATCACGCCATAGGTGGTCAGCAGGACGCGGGGCCTGACCTTCAGCAGAAGGGCGGTGGCGAAGAAGCGGCCGACCAGATAGCCGATGGCCGCCAGCGACAGCATGAAGGCGCCTTGCTGGCTGGTCAGGCCCTGCCAGTTGTGAGTCACCAGATTGATGAAATAGGCGCCGATGCCGACCTGGGCGCCGATGTAGAGGGCCTGGGTGATCACGCCGGCGATGAAGTGCGGCTGTTTGGACAGGGGCAGGGCGGGGGCGTCGCCTTCGACCGCGCCGCCGTGATCCGACAGGCCGGTCTCGGGCAGGCGGGCGCGCCAGACGGCGAGGGCGAACAGGACCACGCCGACGGCGATCAGCCCGTAGACGATCTGGATCGAGCGGGTCGCGCCGCCCAAGGCTTCGGTCGTGGTCGGGCTGAAGAAGACCGCGCCGCCGATCAGCGGGCCGAAGAAGACGCCCAGGGCATTGAACGACTGGGCCAGGTTCAGCCGCTGGGAGGCCTTCGCCGGATCGCCCAGGACGTTGACGTAGGTGTCGGCGCTGGTCTCCAGGATGCACAGGCCGGCGGCAAGCACAAACATCGAGCCGACGAAGGGCAGGAAGGCGCCCGCGCCCGCCGCCGGAATGAACAAGAGGGCGCCGATGGCGGTGACCGCCAAGCCCGACACGATGCCGAACTTGTAGCCTCGCGCGTTCAGCAGCATGCCAGCCGGGATCGACAGCAGCAGATAGGCCCCGAAATAGGCAATCTGCAGCCAGGCGCTGTCTGCCTGGCTGATGCTCAGCGTCTCCTGGAAATGCTTGTTCAGCACGTCCAGGAGACCATAGGCCAGGCCCCAGATCAGGAAGCAGGCGATGGCGAAGGCCAGCGGGCCTTTCAGCGAACCGGCTGGTTTGGCGAGTCCGCCGGGTGTGTGTGTGGCGTCGGTCTCGATGACCATGGGGTACTCTCCTGGATGTCCTCGGGGCCTAGCCGTCTTGCTGCGGCTTCGGCAGGATGGGTGTCAGATGCGGTAGATCGCCTCGGCGTTGGCGGCGAACAGGCGGTCGCGCTCGTCGGCCGAGAAGTCGGCCGTGATCGCGTCGAAGGCGGAGTAGAAGGCGTCGAAGCTTCCGTGGACGCTTTCGACGGGGAAGTCGGAGGCGAACATGGCGCGCTGGGTCCCGAAGATGTCGATGCAGTCCAGGACGACGGGCCGGATGCTTTCGGGCGTCCAGGCGCGGTCGGTGATGCCCAGGCCGGAGATCTTGATCGAGACCTGGGGCTGGGCGGCCAGCAGGCGCAGACCCGTGCGCCAGCGCTCCATGCCGATGTCGTCGCAGTCGGTCGGCAGGCCGGCGTGGTTGACGATCATGGGAATGTCGGGATGGCGCGCGGCGATGATGGCGGCGGTCGCCATCTGCGACGGATACAGCTGCAGGTCGAACGACAGGCCATGCCGCGCCAGCTTGGCCAGCCCCTCGATCCACAGCGGATCGCGCAGCAGATCGCGGTCGGTATAGGTCTTCAGCAGATCCTCGTGCCAGCAGACGATCTGGCGCACGCCGCGCACGTTCGGCCGGGCCGCGTGGGCCTCCAGCAGGGCGTCGAGGTCGGGGTCGAGCAGATCGGCGCCGGCGACGATGGCGTGCGGATAGCCGTAGTCATCCGCCAGCGACTGGAGCCAGTCGGTTTCGGCCAGTTGCCGGCCGATGGGCTGGCCGGCCTCGACGTGGACGATCTTGTCCACGCGCCAGCCGGCGGTGTCGGCGAGGTAGTCCTTCAGAAGATAGTTCTTGTGCGCGATGGGCGACATCTCCCCTGCCGGATTGTTCGGCAGGGGATCGTCCTGAAGCCAGCCATAGCGCGCACGCGACAGGTCCCACAGGTGGACGTGGCTATCGACGATGCGAAGGTCGCTGCCCACCTGTCGGCTCCTCAGTAGGTCGTGCGGCCGCCCGACGTATCGAACGTCGAAGCGGTGGTGAAGCTGCATTCCTCGGACGCCATGAAACAGACCATTGCCGCGCTTTCCTCGACCTCGCCCAGGCGGCCCATGGGGATTTTGGAGCGCATGTAGTCGACCTGGCTCTGGGGCAGTTGCGCCAGGATCGGGCTTTCGAAGGTGGCGGGGGTCAGGCTGTTGGCGATGACGCCCTTGCCGGCCAGTTCCTTGCCCAGCGACTTGGTGAAGCCGATCACCCCGGCCTTGGACGCCGAATAGGCGCTGGCGTTGGGATTGCCTTCCTTGCCAGCCACCGAGGCGACGTTGACGATCCGGCCATAGCCGTTCTCGAGCATGAAGGGCACGATGGCGCGCGAGCAGTAGAAGACACCGTTCAGGTTGATGTCCACGACCAGTTTCCAACTGTCGATCGGAAACTCATGCACGGGCACGGTGGCTCCGGTGATGCCGGCCGAGGCGATCAGGATGTCGATCTTGCCCAGCGCTTTGTTGGATTCCTCGGCCGCCGCAGCGACGGCGTCGGCGTCCGAGACGTCCAAGGCCACGACGTGGGTCGCGCCGATCTCTTCGGCCGCCGCCTTCAGCGCATCGGCGTTCAGATCCCACAGCACGACCTTGCCGCCCTCGGCGACGATGCGGGCGGCCGAGGCCTTGCCCAGGCCCGAGGCGCCGCCGGTGACGACGGCGGTGCGGCCCGCGAAACGGCCTTGAAACGCGCTCATCGCGACCACGCCACGAAGTTCTGGCCCTGTTCGCCCAGTTTCTGGATGCCCAGGCGGACCGTGTCCCCGGCCTTCAGATAGAGCGGCGGCTTCTGGCCCAGGCCCACGCCCGGAGGGGTGCCCGTGGTGATCAGGTCGCCGGGCTCCAGCGTCATGAACTCCGACAGATAGGAGACGATCTCGGCGACGCCGAAGATCATGGTCTTCGTATTGCCGGTCTGCATACGCTTGCCGTTCAGGTCCAGCCACATGTCCAGGTCCTGGACGTCGCCGACCTCGTCGGTCGTGACGATCCAGGGGCCGACAGGGCCGAAGGTGTCGCAACCCTTGCCCTTGTCCCAGGTGCCGCCGCGCTCGGTCTGATAGGCGCGCTCGGACACGTCGTTGATCAGCACATAGCCGGCGACGTGATCCAGCGCCTCGTCCTGGGTGACGTAGGTGGCGGGCTTGCCGATGACGATTCCCAGCTCGACTTCCCAGTCTGTCTTTTCCGAGCCGCGCGGAATGATGACGTCGTCGTTCGGCCCGTTCAGGCAGGTTATGGCCTTGGTGAAGACGACGGGCTCGCCCGGGATGGGCAGGTTGGATTCGGCGGCATGGTCGGCGAAGTTGAGGCCGATGGCGATGAACTTGCGGCTGCCGCTCACCGGCACGCCATAGCGGGGTTCGCCCTCGACCAGGGGAAGCGTGGTCGGGTCGATGGCCTTCAGCGCCTGAAGCGCCGCGCCATGCAGTTGGTCCGGCGTGATGTCGGCGACGACGCCCGACAGGTCGCGGATGCGTCCGTCGGCGTCCAGCGTGCCCGGCTTTTCCTGGCCCTTGGGGCCGTAACGCAGCAGTTTCATTCTTGAGTGTCTTTCGTCTTAGCGCGCGTAGGGGCGATGCAGGGCGATGTCGCGGTTCAGCTCGACGCCGAAACCGGGCGTGTCGGGAACCTTGAGCTTGCCGTTCACCGGAACCGGTTCGCCGATCAGTTGCGGATGGAACATGGGCACGACCTCGTCGGCGCCGGGGGCCATCATCAGGAACTCCGCGAACGGGCTGTTATGGCGCGTCACGACGAAGTGGTAGGAATAGACGCTGGATCCGTGCGGGATCATCAGCACGCCCTTGGCGTCGGCCATGGCGGAGATCTTGATCAGCTCGGTCACGCCGCCGCACCAGCCCACGTCCGGCTGGATAATGTCGCAACATTCCATTTCCAGCAGCATGCGGAAGCCCCAGCGGGTGGCCTCGTGCTCGCCGGTGGTGACCAGCATCCCCTTGGGGGCGTTCTTCTTCAGCGCCTGATAGCCCCAGTAGTCGTCGGGGCTCAGCGCCTCCTCGATCCATTTCAGGCCCAGCTTGTGCGCCTCGTGGGCCAGGCGGGTGGCGTAGTTCAGGTCCAGCGCCATCCAGCAATCGAACATCAGCCAGAAGTCGTCGCCGCAGGCGTTCCGCATGGCCTCCAGCTCGGCCAGGTTCTTGCGCAGACCTTCCTCACCCTCTGCGGGTGCGTGGTGCAGGGGCATCTTGCCGCCGATGAAGCCCAGTTCCTTGGCTTTGTCGGGTCGTGCGCCGGTGGCGTAGAAGGTAAGCTCTTCGCGCACCGGTCCGCCCAGCATGGCGAAGACCGGCTCCTGGCGCAGGCGGCCAAGAAGATCCCACAACGCCAGATCGACGCCGGAGATGGCGTTCACCACCAGACCCTTGCGGCCGTAATACTGGGTCGAGAAATACATCTGGTCCCAGATCTTCTCGACCTCGGACGGATCGCGGCCTTCCAGGAAGCGCGCTAGGTGTTTCTCGACGATATAGGCGGCGGGTTCGCCGCCGGTCGTCGCCGCGAAGCCGACCACGCCGTTCTCGGCTTCGATCTCGACCACCAGGGTGCCCAGCACATTGATCCCGAAGCTGCGGCGGCTCTGGCGATACTCGGGATATTTCGCCATCGGCGTGGCGATATGGTCGTCGATCCAGTGGCCGTCGCCTTGGTCGTGATAGTCGGCGCCGCCCCCGGTTCCGTCGTTCTTCACGACGAGGGCGCGGACGTGTTTGATCTTCGGCAGGCGGCTCATTGAGAAATCACCGGCATTTGGTGATTTGCTCCCATCATACGGGATTTCACTGGCTTTCCTCCGTGCGCCGCGTCAAACTCAACCCAGTTCCCCGGACAAGCTTGCGTGTTTTGCTACATTCTGAGAATGAGGATTACGAAATGGGACGAGTGGCGTCAATCAAGACCGCACAGGTCGATGGGGAAGAAGAAGTCGGCGCCAAGGCGTCCGGCAGTCAGACCCTTCTGCGCGGCCTGGACGTGATCGACGCCCTGATGGAGGGCTCGCTGCCTCTGGCCGAGCTGTCCGAGAAGCTGGACCTTACCCGCAGCACGACCCACCGCCTGGCCTCGGCCCTGGTCGATCGTCGCCTGCTGTCGTTCCGTCCGCGCGAGGGCTACAGCCTGGGCCCGAAACTGCTGGAACTGGGCCATGCGGCCAGCCAGCAGATGCATCTGCCGCGCGTCGCCCGGCCCTGGCTGGAACAGCTGTCGGCCCAGACCGACGACACGGTTCACCTGGGCGTACTGGACGGCCGACATGCGCTCTATCTGGACAAGGTCGCCGGTCGCCGGCGCATCAACATCGGCTCTCGGCTGGGGGAGCGGCATCCCATCGCCTCGACCGGTCTGGGCAAGGCCCTGATTCTCGACAAGTCCGAGCCGGACTGGATCGACTTCTATGCGCCCGAAGGCGCGCCCTTTGATTCGTCGGCCCGCGCCGTCTGGCTGGAACGGATGCATGGCTATGCTCAGAAGGGCTACGCCTTCGACCTTGAAGAGAACGAGGACCAGATCCGCTGCGTCGCCGCCCCGATCCGTTCGGTTGACGGCCATATCGTCGCCGCGCTCAGCGTCTCCTCGGCCGCCCAATACATGTCCGACGCCCGGATGACGGAACTGACCAAGACCGTCACCGACGCCGCCAACGCCATCAGCGCCGACCTCGGTTGGCTGCCGAAACCCTGAACACAGTGAAACGTCGGAGCCCGCATGCTGCTTGAGAACAAGGTCGTCCTGATCACGGGCGCATCGCGGGGAATCGGACGGGCGACGGCGATCGAAGCCGCACGCCAGGGCGCGAACGTCGCCATCAACACCTACAAGGACGATGCGGTCGCCGCCGAAGTGATCGCCGAGATCGAGGCTCTGGGCCGCAGGGCCATCGTGGTCGACGCCGATGTGGCCCAGCCGGACAGCGCCACGACCTTCGTGAATGCGGCGGTCGAGGCGTTCGGGCGCGTGGACGTCTTCGTCTCCAACGCCGGCATCTGCCCCTTCCACGCCTTCCTCGACATGCCGGTCGAGACCCTGCGCCGCACGATGGAGGTCAATCTCCACGGGGCCTATTTCATGACCCAGGCGGCGGCGAACCAGATGGTCAAGCAAGGGCAGGGTGGATCGATCGTCGCCATCAGCTCGATCTCGGCCCTTGTCGGCGGCGAGATGCAGACTCATTACACCCCGACCAAGGCGGGGGTGCACAGCCTGATGCAGTCCTGCGCCGTCGCCCTGGGGCGTCACGGCATCCGCTGCAACTCGGTGCTGCCGGGCACCATCGCCACCGACATCAACAAGGACGATCTCGCCGACCCGGCCAAGCGCGAATATATGGAAGGCCGTATTCCGTTGGGGCGTCTGGGCAGGCCGGAGGACATCGCCTCGGTCGTCGCCTTCCTGGCCTCGGACATGGCCGGCTACATGTCCGGCGCGGCCCTGCTGGTCGACGGCGGCGCCTTCGCCAACTTCCAGTAGGACGGGGCCGTGATCATCTCGTCGCCGGGCGATTACCGAGAGGCGGCGCGGCGCAAGCTGCCGCCCTTCCTGTTCCACTACATCGACGGCGGCGCCTACGCCGAACAGACCCTGCGCCGCAACGTCGAGGACTGGCAGGCCATCGCCCTGCGCCAGCGGGTGCTGCAGGACATGACCAGCCTCAGCCTGGAAACCCGGCTGTTCGGCGAGACCCTGCGCCTGCCCACCATCCTGGCGCCCGTGGGCCTGACCGGCATGTACGCCCGGCGTGGCGAGGTCCAGGCGGCGAAGGCGGCGGCGTCACGCGGCGTGCCCTTCACCCTGTCCACGGTCTCGGTCTGTCCGATCGAGGAGGTGGCGCCGGCCATCGACCGGCCGATGTGGTTCCAGCTCTATGTGCTGCGCGACCGGGGCTTCATGAAGAATGCGCTGGAGCGGGCCAAGGCGGCGGGCGTGAAGACCCTGGTCTTCACTGTCGATATGCCGACCCCCGGCGCCCGCTATCGCGACGCCCATTCGGGCATGAGCGGCCCCAACGCCGAGATCCGCCGCATGGGCCAGGCCATGACCCATCCGGCCTGGGCCTGGGACGTGGGGGTGCGCGGCACGCCGCACGATCTGGGCAATGTCTCGGCCTATCTGGGCAAACCGACGGGCCTGGCCGACTATATCGGCTGGCTGGCCAACAATTTCGATCCGTCGATCTCGTGGAAGGACCTGCAATGGATCCGCGACTTCTGGGACGGGCCGATGATCATCAAGGGCATACTGGACGAGCAGGACGCCCGTGACGCGGTCAGCTTCGGCGCCGACGGCATCGTGGTGTCGAACCATGGCGGGCGTCAGTTGGACGGGGTGCTGTCGTCTGCCCGCGCCCTGCCGGCTATCGCCGAGGCGGTGAAGGGCGATCTGAAGATCCTGGTCGATTCCGGCATTCGCAACGGCCTGGACGTGATCCGCGCCATCGCCTTGGGCGCCGACGCCGTCATGCTGGGTCGGGCGTTCATCTATGCGCTGGCGGCGGGGGGTGAGGCCGGCGTCGCCAACCTGCTCGACCTGTTCGAGAAGGAGATGCGGGTGGCCATGACCCTGACTGGCGCGAAGTCGGTCGAAGGGATCACGCGCGGTATGCTGGCGCTCTAACCCCATCCTCATCCGTCATCCTCGCCCTCGTGGCGAGGATCCAGACTCCCGGTGCATCCGTCCTGAGACCGGGAGTCTGGATCCTTGGGAAAAGCCCAAGGATGACGAAAGAGTGGGGGCGCCTACGCCCCCAACGCTTCGATCAGGTCGCCCATGTTGCGGATGAAGACCGAGGTCGAGACGCCCTCGACCGGGAAATCGGTTTGGTAGGGCGAGGTGTCCCACAGGTCGCCGACGCGGGTCATCTGATATTCGCCGCCCGTTACCGCCGTGGGCGACGGCCCCTTGTAGGGGTTCGAGGTGGTGGTCAGCGGCGTGGGCCAGTAGCCTCGGGCGTTCAGGCCTGCCATCACCTCGGCCGCACGATTGGCGTGCGGGCGGGTCGGACGGCGCGCGTCGCTGGACATGTCCCAGACGTCCACGTCCTGAAGCGTGAAATATTTCGGCAGGTGCAGCGAACCGGGGGGCGCCTTCAAGGGCGAGCCTTGTGTGGCCTCATCGACCGGCAGGGCCGACAGGCGCGCATATTCGGCGCGCAGGGCAGGGGTGTCCACGTTGCGGAACGAGCCATAGTGGACGATCAAGTTCGTGGGGTTGTCGTCGGCGTAATACTGGCCGTTGGCGATGTTGGATCCGCGCCGGTGGATGTAGATCGGCGTATTGGCGCCTTCCAGGACGAAGGTCGGGTGGGTGCGGCCCGGAGTGTTCAGAGGCGGCTTGGTCGCCACCTGATCCAGCCAGTCCATCGCCTCGGGCAGGCGCGCCAGATATTTCCGGTCGCCAGTCAGGCGATAGAAGCCCAGCATCGAGCGGATGTTGGTCCCCGTCGCATGGGTGACGAAGGCTTGCGGCTCGATGGTCCGCGCGCCGGCGGGCTTTAGCGTGTCAGGGAAGTGCTGCAGGCCCCAGGCCGGTTGCGGCTGGGGCTGCTGGGTCTTCACGAAGATGTCCATGCCGCGGTTGATCGCGTCCAGGATCTTTGGGTCCCCCCGGCCGTTCCGCGCCAGGCCATGATAGGCGTAGATCAGGAACTCCAGGTTCTCGCCCGCCACATCGTCGTTGAAGGTGATGTAGGGGGTGTAGTCCGCGTGCCCGTGCAGGCCGCCGTTCTGGACGAACGGATAGCGCTGAGGCCAGCCGCCGTTTTCGTATTGGCTTTCCAGCACGAAGCTGATCGCCTTGTTCAGCGGCGCCAGATATTTGCGGTCCTTCTTCTCCAGATAGACCCGCAGCAGGAGCTGCGATGCCTCGGCCGTGCCCGCGTCGTCGAACGTCGCATTGCCATAGTAGTGGTGGTATTCCTCCAGCCGCCAGGCGTTGGCGGCGACCGTGCCATACCACTGCTTCAGCGACTCCTCGCCGGCGGTGTCGATGACATAGTTCCAGCCGCCCAATGGGTGCTGGCCCTTGACCAGGGCGTCGGCGGCCTTCTTGGCGGCCTCATAGTAATATTCGTCGCCGGTGGCGTGATAGGCGTCCAGGAACAGGTGGCCCACGGTCGCCGTGCCGGGCGGCTGGACCCAGATCATGGTCGGGCTGGCTTCCAGCTCGCCCCAGCGGCGCGAGAAGTCGGGCAGATACTGCCAGACATAGCCGCCCTCGACGGCGGCCTCCTCGCTCATGAACCGGGCGGCGCGCTTCATGGCGTCCAGGACGGCGGGGCGCTCGGGAGAGGTCTGGGCGAAGGCGGGGCCGGATGCGGCGACGAAGGTGGCGGCGGCGCCGGCGGCCAGCAGGGCGCGGCGGTTCATGGACGTGACGGACATGGGAACTCCTAGTGTGACCTCGGACGGTTCTTGGCGACCGTTTCGAAGCGTTACTCAAGCATGACTGACACCGGTTTCCTAGTGCTTCGTCGTCAATGAAAAAGGCCGCATGGACTTCTCCACGCGGCCTCCACCAAATCACGATGTTTGCGGCTTCAGCGGCGGATATCGAACCCGCCGTCGCCCATGGCCGCGCGCACCTCGTCGGCGGTGAACAGGTTGAAGTCGCCGGGCACGGAATGTTTCAATCCGGCAGCGGCCAGGCCAAAATTCAGAGCCTCCTGATCCGACCATCCGCTCCACAGGCCAAACAGGACGCCCGAGGCAAAGGCGTCGCCGCCGCCGACCCGGTCAACGACGCCCGCCATGTGAATGGCCTCGGCGTTTGTCTCGATCACGCCGTCCCCAGACTCAGGTGTGGCGCGGGTCAGCATGACGGCCGACAAAGCCTGGTCGGCAACGCTGTCCTGAACGCGCAGGGTGCAGGCGATGCGTTGCAGGCGGGGGAAGGCGGCGAAGGCGGCCTTGGCGGCCTCGCGACGGCGCACGGCCGGATCGGCGCTGTCGAACTTCGCCTTCAGCACCAGGGCGAAGTCACGGTCGTCGGCGAAGGCGACCGTGGCGCCGGCCAGCATCTTGCCCAGGGTCGCGGGCGGATCGCCCTCCCACTGTTCCCACAGCTTGCCGCGGAAGTTGCCGTCATAGCTGACCTTCACGCCACGGCTGACAGCGGCATCGATGATGGCGACGGCGGCGGCCGAGCCGTTCGGCCCCGTCGCCGGCGTCACGCCCGAGGCGTGCAGCCATTCGACCCCGTCCAGCAGCTGGTCCCAGTCAAACGCCGTGTTCACGTGTTCGACGAAGGCCGAACCGGCGCGGTCGTAAAGCACTTCCGACGGACGCCGCACCGCGCCGGGCGTCAGGAAATACAGGCCCATGCGACCCGACTTGAACACGACCTGCGAGGTGTCGACGCCGTGCTTGCGCACCTCGTCGCGCACGCCTCGGCCAAGCGCATTGTCGGCCAGGACCGTCGCCATCCCGGTCGGCGCGCCGAAGCGGGCCAGCGACACGGCGACGTTCGCCTCGGCCCCCGCCGGACGGATCGTCAGGGCGGGGGACTGCATCAGCAGTTCATTCTGATTGGGCGAGAACCGCAGCAGCATCTCGCCGAAGCAAAGAATCCTGCCGCCCGAGGCGTGGTCTGTCATGGTCGGAAGGCTAGCCTTAGATCAGCGTGCTTGCCAGCCGCCGTCGACCGGCAGGATGGCGCCCTGGACATAGTCCGAGGCCCGACTGGCCAGGAAGACGGCTGCGCCGCCCAGGTCCGACGGCTCGCCCCAGCGACCTGCGGGGATGCGGCCCAGGATCTCGGCCGAACGCACCGGATCCTCGCGCAGGGCCTGGGTGTTGGCCGTGGCAAAATAGCCGGGGGCGATGGCGTTGGCGGTGATGCGGTGCGGCGCCCACTCGTTGGCCATCAGTTTGGTCAGGCCGGCGACGCCCGACTTGGAGGCGGTGTAGGAGGGCACGCGGATGCCGCCCTGGAAGGACAGCATTGAGGCGATGTTGATGATCTTGCCGCCGTCGCCCTGTTTGATGAACAGACGGGCGACCGCCTGGCTCATGAAGAAGACCGTCTTCAGATTGATGTTCATCACCAGGTCCCAGTCGGCCTCGGTGAAGTCCACCGCGTCGGCGCGACGGATCAGGCCAGCGTTGTTCACCAGGATGTCGATCCGGCCCATGGCGGCCAAGGCTTCCTGAACCACGCGCTCGACCGGCTCGATCGAGGTCAGGTCGGCGCTGATGGCGTGGGCGCGACGGCCCAGGGCCTGGACCTTGGCGACCGTGTCGTCAGAATCCGACAGGGCGACCGAGACAATGTCGGCGCCGGCCTCGGCCAGAGCCAGGGCGATGCCTTGGCCCAGACCCACGTTGCCGCCGGTGACCAGGGCGACCTTGCCGGTCAGGTCGAACGGATTGCTCATGTTTTTCTTCCTCTTGTCCTGATTACTTCAACTGGCAGATGTCGAGCTTGTACATGTCGGTGTAGTCGAGATTCTCGCCGCCCATGCCCCAGATGAAGGTGTAGTTCGATGTGCCTGCGCCCGTATGGATCGACCACGGCGGGCAGATCACCGCCTCGCCGTCGGCGATGACGATGTGTCGCGACTTGTCCGGTTCGCCCATGAAGTGGAAGACGCGGTCGTCCTCGTCCAGGCCAAAGTAGAGGTAAGCTTCCGAGCGACGGTCATGAATGTGCGGCGGCATGGTATTCCACACCGAGCCGGGCTTGAGCACGGTCACGCCCAGCAGCAGCTGGCAGGACTTCACCTTGGCCGGAACGACATACTGGTAGATGGTCCGTTCGTTCGACGTCTCAAGCGCGCCCATTTCCAGCGGCACGGCCTCGTCGATCGAAATCTTGGTCAGGTCGTAGCGGGCGTGGGCCGGTGTCGCGACCAGATAGAATTTCGCGGGCTCGGCGGCGTTGTTCGAGGCGAAGCGGACGTCGCTGGAACCCATTGGCACATACAGACCGTCGCGGAAGCCCAGTTCAATCGTCTCGCCATCCACGGTGATCGAACCGGCGCCGCCGATATTGACCACGCCCAGTTCGCGGGCCTGAAGGAACGCGGCGCCGGCCAGCGACGGCGGTTCCGAATGGGTGGGCAGGGTCAAGGCGGTCTCGACCGGGGTCGCGCCGCCTATGATCATGCGCTCGTGGTGGGAATAGTTCAGGCTGATCTTGCCCGAAACGAACAGGCCCTCGATCAGATAGCGATCCCGCAGCTGCTGGTTCGAGGCGCCGTCCATCATGTCGGGATGGGTCGCCTGATAGACTTTGTCGTACATGGGGTCGTACATTTGGGTCTCCCTGGGAGCTCGCACCGCGAGCCGCAGTGACGGATCTTGCGTCCGTCCTTCTGTGGACTAGGTAACCGGTGTCATATTATGATGCAATGGATTAGACCATAATCGCCGACATCTGTTCGGCATCGCTTCGCCACCGTCTTGAGGATTCCCCCATGAAGATCGCTCTCATCATCGAAAACAGCCAGGCCGCCAAAAGCGAGACGGTGCATGCCGCGCTGACCGCCGTCGCGGAGCCCCTGGGCCATGAAGTCTTCCACTATGGAATGTATGCGGCCGAGGACAAGGCGTCGCTGACCTATGTGATGAACGGCGTCCTGACCGCCATTGTGCTGAACTCGGGCGCGGCCGATTTCGTCGTCACCGGCTGCGGCACGGGCACGGGATCGATGCTGGCCTGCAACAGCATGCCGGGCGTCTTTTGCGGCCTGATCATCGACCCGACCGACGCTTTCCTGTTCGGCCAGATCAATGACGGCAACGCCATCTCCATGCCTTACGCCAAGGGTTTTGGCTGGGCGGCGGAACTGAACCTGCAGGACGTCTATCGCAAGCTGTTCGAAGGCGAACGCGGCCTGGGCTATCCGCGTGAGCGGGCCGAGATCATGCGCAAGAACCGTGGCGTGCTCAGCGACCTGAAGGCCGTGACCTGCCACGACATGCTGACGGTGCTGAAGACGATGGACCAGGATCTGCTGAAGGCGGCCATCGCCGGCGAGCGGTTCCAGGAATACTTCTTCGCCAACGCCACCGACGAAGGCATCCGCGACTATCTGAAGGGTGTTCTCGCCGCCAAGCCCGTTCTCGAAACGGCTTAAGGCCTAGAGGTCGGCGCGCGATCACGCGCGCCGATCCACCTTATTTCAAGCCGCGTTGATCGCGGACTTGCGTACCACCAGGGCCGGACGCACCTCGGGCTGCTGCAGTTTGGCCGGATCGACGCCGCGCATCGGCGCCAGCAGTTTCTCGGCCGCCATGCGCCCCATGTCGCGGATCGGCAGGCGCACCGACGTCAGATTGGGCCAGACCCGCGCCGCCATGGGCAGGTCGTCGAAGCCCACGACCGACAGGTCGCGCGGCAGTTCCAGCCCACGATCCCGCGCCGCCTGCATCACGCCGATGGCCATGTCGTCGTTCAGGGTGAATATGGCTGTCGGGGGCGTTTCAAGCGCCAGCAGAGCGTGCCCGGCCTCGACGCCCGATTCGAACGTATAGGCGCCCTTGAAGTCATAGGCCGGGTCCAGCGGTATGCCCCGCTCGGCCAAGGCGTCTAGGAAGCCCTTGCCCCGCACGGCCGACGACCGGAACAGGTCCGGGCCGCGCACCAGGCCGATTCGCCGGTGCCCGAGGTCCGCCAGATGCGCCGCCGCCTCGGCCGCGCCGATCCAGTCGTTGGTGACCACCATGGCCTGCGGCTCGTCCAGCGCCACCGAGGCGATGCGGACATAGGGGCAGTCCAGGTCGCGCAGCAGGTCGATGACCTGTTCGTCCTCCGACACCGACGGCGGCATGATGACGCCGTACAAACGCTGGCGCTCGACGAAGCCTCGGATGTCTTCCAGCAGGGTAGGGGAGTTGCGGTTGCAAGGGTGGACGACCAGCTCCAGCCCCGAACCTTTCAGCGCATCCAGCACGCCCTGCTGCATGTTCACGACATAGGTCGGGCTGGGGTTGTCGTAGATCAGGCCGACCAGGAACGAGCGCCGGAACGCCAGGCCGCGCGCCTGGGGATCGGGTGTGAAGCCCAGGGTCTTGATGACGGCGTTGACCCTTTCGCGCGTGTCTTCCTTGACGAACGGCGACTGGTTGATGACCCGCGAGACGGTCTTCTTGGAGACCTGCGCCTCTCTGGCGACATCGTTGATGGTGGCCCGCTTGCCCGGTTTGCCGGATCGCGGATCGTCCTGAGCCAAGGCAGGCTCCTTCCCTCTGTGCAGCCCCAAGGCATAGCCGCGACTCGCCGCCGACGCCATGGGTCGATGTAAAGCGCATTGACACCGGTTTCCTTCGTCGCTCTTATCGAAGCTTATTCACGAGGCGACCCTTTTGACTTCGACCCTTCCTTTCGCGAGCCGCGCTCGATGAGTGCGACGCCTGTTTCGGATTCCGGCCCCGCGTCAGAGCTGCCGGCCGACCACGCCGACATCGCTCGACAGTTCGTCGAGGCGCGCCTGGCTGCGCGCTGCACGCCCGATTATCCAGGCGTGATTCCTCAGAGCATGGCCGAATCCTACGCCATTCAGGACATCGCCATCGGCCTGTTCCCCGACGAGGTCGTGGGTTGGAAGGTAGGCGGCGTGCCGCCGGCGCAGCAGCCGAAACTGGGCATCCATCGCCTGGCCGGCGCGATCTTCGCCCGCAACGTCTGGCCCGCCCCCGGCGACACCGTCGTGCCGCTGCCCGAGATCGAGGGTGGGTTCGCCGCCGTCGAATCGGAGTTCATCGCCCGGATCGGCGCCGACGCCGATCCCGCCAAGACGGACTGGACCGTCGAAGAAGCCACGGCCGCCGTGGACAAGGTCTTCATCGGCGTCGAACTGGCCGGCAGCCCCCTGTCGACGATCAACGACCTGGGCTCGGCCGTCGTGGCCTCCGACTTCGGCAACAACGGCGGGCTGATGATCGGCCCCGAGGTCGAGAACTGGCGCGAGCGCCTAGACGGCATCGAGGTCGAGACCGTGATCAACGGCGCCAGCGTCGGCACGGGCGGTTCGCTTTCGCTGGCCGGCGGCGCGATGGAATCGGTGCGCTTTCTATTGGAGCATTGCGCGCGCTGGGGCCGTCCGCTGAAAGCGGGTACGCTGGTCTCGACCGGCGCCGTCACCGGCGTCCACCGTGTCCACGCGGGCGACGAGGCCGTATGCATCTTCAAGGGTATCGCAGAACTTCATTGTTCGGTCGTCAGGGCCGAGGCCAAGTAAACATAACCGGACGTCAACCCCGCCGCCGTTCAGGGACGGAAAGAGCAAGGGACGCGTCGAGGAAATTTAGGAACGGGTTTTCATAACCATGTCAGACGCTTCCGTCGCGCCGCCGATTCAGATCAAGGCGCCGTCACCGGGCAAATACCGGTGGCTGATCATGTGGCTGCTGTTCGCGGCCATGGTCATCAACTACGTCGACCGGCAGATGATCGGCTTCCTCAAGCCGACCCTGTCCGTCGAAATGGGCTGGTCGGAAACCGACTATGCCGACATCGTCTTCTATTTCCAGGCCACCTACGCGCTGTTCTATGCGATCTGGGGCCGGCTGATGGACAAGATCGGGGCCCGGTGGGGCCTGGGGATCGCATTCGCCATCTGGCAGGTCGGCCATATCCTGCATGCCGGGGCGCGCGATCTGTCCCACTTCATCATGGCCCGGATGGTGCTGGGCGCCGGTGAGGCCGGGGGCTTCCCCGGCGGTATCAAGGCCGTAACCGAGTGGTTCCCCAAGAAGGAACGCGCTCTGGCGACCGGCCTGTTCAATGCGGGCACCAACATCGGCGCCATCGTCACGCCCCTGATCGTGCCGATCCTGGTGCTGTCGTTCGGCTGGCAAATGGCCTTTGTCATTACCGGCGTCTTGGGTCTGGTCTGGCTGCCGATCTGGCTGCTGGTCTATCGCAAGCCACGCGAGCAAAAGAATCTGTCCGCGACTGAACTGGCCTATATCGAACAGGATCCGGCCGACACGGACGAGAAGGTGGGCTGGCTCAAGCTGCTCACCGTCAAGGAAACCTGGGCCTATGCGGCGGGCAAGTTCCTGATCGATCCGATTTGGTGGATGTTCCTGTTCTGGCTGCCGGACTTCCTGGGCAAGCGTTACGGCCTGGACCTGAAGACCTTCGGTCCACCTATCGTCGCCATCTATCTGTTGTCGGACGTGGGTTCCGTGGGCGGGGGCTGGCTGTCGTCGCGGATGATGCATATGGGCATCAGCCTGAACAAGGCGCGCAAGCTGACCATGCTGTTGTGCGCCGTATTGGCCGTGCCGGTCATGTTCGCCGCAGAGGCGTCGAACCTGTGGGTCGCGGTCCTGATCATCGGCCTGGCCACAGCGGCGCACCAAGGCTTTTCGGCCAATCTCTATGCCCTGCCGGGCGACGTCTTTCCGCGCAAGGCCGTGGGATCGGTGGTCGGCATTGGCGGGATGCTGGGCGGTATCGGGGGGATGGTCTTCTCCAAATACGTCGGCCAGATCCTGGAGAAGATCGGCACCTATACGCCCATCTTCATTGTGGCCGGTTCGGTCTATCTGATCGCGCTTCTGGTCATCCACCTGATCATGCCGAAGTACGAGCCGGCCAAGGTCTGACGAACGACGCGAGGCTCAAGGCCTGAACGTTATCGAGGATTGCGGCCGGGCGAGTGATCGTCCGGCCGTCGTCTTTTCAGCTTGCGGGATTTGACGATGGATATGGAACGCAGGACGCTTCTGGGGCTGGCGGCAGGGGCCGGGATGGCCTTGAGCGTCAAGGGCGCACGGGCGCAGACGATCGCCGACGGCGGACGCGCCGGCCCGCCCGATCCGACCGAGATCATCCACTTGTGGCCCGACGGGGCGCCGGGCGGGCAGGGGGTGACGGTCACGCCGATCGTGCCCGAGCGCTCGACCGATCCCGCCTTCCACGACCGTTACGCCCAATATACGACCGACCCGATCCTGACCGTCTTCCGGCCGGAGCGGCCGAACGGTTCGGCCATGCTGCTGATCCCCGGCGGCGGCTATCGCTGGGCGGTGCTGGACAAGGAGGGCTACGATGTCGCGCGTGTCTTCGCGGCCAGCGGCACGACTTGTTTCGTCCTGCGCTATCGCCTGCCGGCCGACGGATGGGCCGCCGGGGCCGACGCACCGCTTCAGGACGCCCAGCGCGCTATCCGGCTGATCCGCAGTCGGGTTGCCGACTATGGCGTTGATCCGAAGAAGATCGGCGTGCTGGGCGCCTCGGCCGGAGGTCATCTGGCGGGTCTGGCCAGTGCGCGGACGGATTCGACGTATGCGGCGACGGACGCCGCCGACGCCCTGTCACTTCGCCCGGACCTGACCGTGTTGATGTATCCGGTGGCGACCATGGCGGACCCCCATGTCCACGCCGGATCGCGCACGCATCTGCTGGGCGAGACGCCGTCGCCGGAGCGGATCGCGGCCTATTCTCTGGAGCGGATGGACTGGCGGGGCGCCGCGCCCGTCTTCCTGCTGCACGCCATCGACGACGCCTCGGTGCCGGTCGAGAACAGTCTGCAACTGCTGACCACGCTCAAGGTCGCCGCCGTCCCGACCGAGGCGCATCTGTTCCAGGAAGGCGGCCATGGCTTCGGCGTACGCCTGATCCAGGGCAAGCCCGCACAGGTCTGGCCCGATCTGGTTCGCGCCTGGGCCGCCCGGCTCGATTTCGCTCTTTAGGTTCCCGGCTGGATGTAGGGAATGGCCGAGAAGAAGGCCCGTTCGTCGCCGCGCGGGTCGTCGGCCATGCGCGGCTGCACGTCCATCAGCATCGTCTGGCGGCGGGGCAGCTCATAGCGGTCCCAGCGCGGCAGGCCGACATGGTTGGGATCGCCGTCACGGGCCAGGGCGATGAAGGCGTCGCTCATCCGGTCCGACAGACCTTGCGCGCCGGGTCCCCGCGTTCGCGACCCGACCGCCTCGACATTGTCGAACACCAGGGGGATGTCAGCGGTGTGGAAGGCGCCCTTGCGGCCCGAGGCCATCTCGCCGGGAAAGTCGAGCTGATAGACCCAGGCGGGCGCCCCGGCCTTGGCCCGCTCTTCCGCCTCGATTACCGCCCCGCGCCAGGATCGACCCGCCGTCGTGGCGGCGATCAGCACCCGGTCGGGCGACCAGTCGGGATGCATGGCGCGATAGCCGGCGATCACCGCCTCGGGCGTGATGTCGATCCGCATGACGCCGGGCGATAGGCGCGCGGGCAGAGTGTCCCACGTCAGGCCGACATTCTTGGGATCGTCGCCCATGAAGCCCAGCGTCTCTTCGCGCGTGTTGCCGATGATCATCGGGATCGACCGGCCCATAGGCGCGGCGTCGGGATAGAAGGGATGGCGGGGCAGTGTGCGGAAATCCAGCACCGGCCCGAAATACAGGCCGCCGAAGCCCAGGATTGGATCCTCGGCGCCTTGCGCTTCCAACAGCCGTTCGACCGGCATCGTCGCCGCCTCGGCCGCCCGGTCCGGCGTCAGGTCCAGCGCCTTCAGCCAGGCCGTCGCCCGCGTCGTGGCGTTGATCGGGCCGGACGCCGTGACCTGCTGGCCGCTCATGGTCGCGGCGCGGTGGAACAGGCCTTGGGCTGCGGGCGTCCCCATCAGGGTGGCGATCTTGGCGCCCCCGCCCGACTGGCCGAACAGCATGACCCGCGACGGGTCGCCGCCGAAGGCTGCGATATTGTCCCGCGCCCATTGCAGCGCCAGGATTAGGTCCAGCTGACCGGCATTGCCCGAGTCCTCGAACCCCGGCGCCAACCGCGCCAGATAGGCATAGCCGAAGACGTTCAGCCGATGGTTCAGCGTGACCACCACCACGTCGCCCCGCGCCGCCAACCTTGCTCCGTCATACAGCGGGTCCGATCCCGAACCGCTCGAATAGGCCCCGCCGTGGATACAGACCATCACCGGCCGTCGGGCGGCGTCGGTCCCCGGCGTCCAGACGTTCAGAAACAGGCAGTCCTCGCTCTGATTCGCCTGCTCGCCGCGTTGGGGACTGGCCGCGCCGTATTCGGTGGCACGGATTGGCTGGCGCCACGGCGTCGGGCGCTCCGGCGGCTGGAAACGTCTCGTCGGCGCGCCGTAACGCACGCCCTTGAAGACGCTGATTCCTTCGCGCCGAACCCCGACGACGGGACCGGCTGTAGTCTGTGCATGGGGATCGCGAGAATCGGCCCTTGCGGCGAGGGGCAGGGCGGCGCCGGCGAGGCCCGCGACGATGGCCGAGCGTCGCGTGATCATCGCGAGCCACCGTGGAGCGCGGCGTGATCCAAGATCGGCCAGTCGAAACCTAAGATACGGATATTAATGTACATTATTTCCTCCCGTCGCCAGCGTCTTGCGCGCTTGGTCTTGGTTCAGACGCCCTAGATCACCGTCGTCGCCGGTAGATTACAAATTGGAGATCAAGGCGGCCACGTTCTTGCCACACGCCAGCAACTGTGCCTAAAACATTTATGACACCGGTAGCAGCAGCTTGGCAAACGAGCGCTGACACCGGTGTCGCCCGCCAGCAGCGGGCGGCTTGAACGAGGACATTCCGATCCTTGATACGCCACACTTGGGAGGAGACATGAAAATGACCCAACGCCACAAATTTGCGCGCCATGCGCTGGTCGCCACCGCCTCGCTGGGCGCGCTCGCCCTAGCCATGATGGCTCATGACGCCGCCGCCCAGACGGCCGAAGCCGTTGCGCCCCAACAGGACGACGCCGCCGAAGTCGACGACATCGTCGTTACCGGCTTCCGCGCCAGCTTGCAGAACGCCCTGAACATCAAACGCCGCGAAGCCGGCGTCGTCGACGCCATTTCCGCCGAGGACATCGCCGACTTCCCCGACACCAACCTGGCCGAATCCATCCAGCGCATCCCCGGCGTCTCCATCGACCGCGATGCGGGCGAGGGGCGTTCGATCACCGTGCGCGGCCTGAGCTCCGAGTTCACCCGCACCCGCATCAACGGCATCGAGGCCCAGTCCTCGACCGGCGCAACCGACTCCTCGGGCGGCGTGAACCGTGGTCGCGGCTTCGACTTCAACGTCTTCGCCTCCGAGCTGTTCAACAACATCACGGTGCGCAAAACAGCCTCGGCCGAGGTCGAGGAAGGCTCGTTGGGCGCCACTGTCGACCTGACCACCAGCCGCCCGTTCGACAAGCCCGGCTTCCAGGGCGCCGTATCGGGCCAGTACGGCTACAACGACCTGTCCGAGGACTGGAGCCCGCGCTTCGCCGCCCTGGTCTCCAACACCTGGGCCGACGACCAGCTCGGCGCCCTGTTCTCGATCGCCTATAGCGAGCGTGACAGCCTGGAAGAGGGCTTCAGCTCGGTTCGCTGGGGCCCGGCAGGTCCCAACCCCGGATTCCCGACGTCCAACGACGGCGGCTTCCAGAACGTTGGCGTGCTTCCAAACGCGAACCTTGTTTTTCACCCGCGTATTCCCCGTTACGGCAGCCTGGAGCACAGCCAGGAACGTCTGGGCGCGACCCTCTCGTTGCAGGCGCGCCCGGGTAACGGCCCCACGCTGTTCACTATGGACATGCTGTATTCGAAGCTCGACTCGACCCGCAGCGAGAACTTCCTGCAGGCCTGGTCGCTCAGCCGCGGCGCCGATCAGGGCGGCAAGCCGCAGGTCGATATCATCGACTTCGAGATCGATCCCGCCACCAACGAGATGGTCTATGCCCGGCTGGACGACATGGACATCCGCAGCGAGCAGCGGTTCGATGTCCTTGAGACCGAGTTCAAGCAGATGACCTTTGGGGTCGAGCACGAGTTCTCGGATCGACTGAGCTTCAGCGGTCTGATCGGTCGTGCGGAATCGACCTTCGGCAACCCGGTGCAGGTCAGCGCCATCATCGATCGCCAGAACGTCGATGGCTATTCCTATGACTTCCGCGAGAACCGGAACCTGCCGGCCATCAACTGGGGCTTCGACGTCGCCGACCCGGCGCAATGGACGATCGTGGGTCCGACGGGTGCGCAACCGCGTTCGGAACTGCGATCCAGCTCCAACTTCCAGGAAAATATCTACACGACGGGCGAAGCCAGCCTCAAGTTCGAGGTCAATGACTGGCTGACGCTGAAGGCTGGCATCAGCCGCAAGGAGTTCGAATCCAACAGCCGCAACTTCGCGCGATTGACCAATGGCGCTCCGGCCTTGCCTGCGGGCGCGAACATGGCTTCCGTGACGAACCTGCTTCAAGGGTTCGGCAAGAACCTGGACCTTCCCGCCGGCTCCGTCACGTCCTGGGTTCGGCCGGATCTGGCTGCGCTTGCCGGCGTCTGGAACTATAACTGCAACTGCGACACTGGCGTCGCTGGGGGTGATTTCCGCCTGATCGGCCTGAACGGCAACCCCACCACCTACGGCAACTGGCGCGAAGTGACGGAGAAGGACACCGGCGGCTACGTCCAGGCCGACTGGAATACCGAGGTGATGGGCGTGCCCTTCCGCGGGAACGTCGGTGTTCGTCAGGTGAAGACCGAGGTCGAGGCCCTCGGATACTCCAATGTCGGCGGTGTCGCGACACCGGTCATCGGTGTGAATGAGTATGAAGACACCCTGCCGTCGCTGAACCTTTCCATCGAGCCTTATGAGAACCTCATCGTCCGCTTTGCCGCGGCCAAGGTGATGTCGCGTCCGCCGGTCACCAGCCTGCCCCCGGTCTTCGCTCTCAGCGCCGCCAATGCGGCGACCAACACGGCCTCGCTGGGCAATGTCGAGCTCGATCCTTTCCGGGCCAAGACCTATGACCTGTCCATCGAGTATTATTTCGCGCCAGAGGCCCTGCTGTCCTTCGCCTACTTCTACAAGGACATCTCGACCTATGTGCAGACCACGGCAGAGCCGGTGCTTTACAGCGATCTGACGGCGTTGAATCCCATCGCCTTCCCCGCCGGAGCGCGTCCGGCAGGTGCGACCTTCCAGTTTAGCACGCCGTCCAACACGCCCGGCGGTCCCCTGAAGGGCTTCGAGGTCAGCTATCAACAAACCTTCAGCTTCTTGCCGGGCCTGTTCTCGAACTTCGGCACACAGCTGAACTACACCCACGTCGAATCGGAAATCGACTACTGCACCACGCCAGCCTGCACCGTCTTCGTCACTGCGGATCTGGTTAACCTGTCGCCGAAGGCGTGGAACGCGACGCTTTACTATGACGACGGCAAGCTCAACGCCCGTGTCTCGGCCGCCTATCGCGACTCCTACTTCCAGAACGTTCCGGGTTCGAACGGCGCCCTTGGCCTGATCCCTTATCAAGGCAAGTCGGAAACGACGACCATCGACGCCTCGGCGTCTTACAACCTGACAGAAAAACTCAGCGTCTCCATTGAGGGGCTGAACCTGACGGACGAGGAGAACCGTCAGAACCACGGCGACATCGGCGGGCCGCGTGACAGCACCTATGTCTATCACCACACCGGTCGCCAAGTTTACGTCGGCGCGCGGTATCGCTTCTGATCAGAAGGTCGGGCCGCTGCGGCGGCTCGTCTTTTGGACCACGAATCATTCTGGAAGAGGCGGTCGAAGGGCCGCCTCTTTTCCTGTGCGGTACAAGGCGACAGCGCGCGCGACGTGCTGTCACGGCACGCTTCAAACTTCAACGGTTTCTGGATCTTGGCGGTCGTCAGTGGCGGGCTGACGGATGGCGGAGAGGGTGGGATTCGAACCCACGGTACCCTTCCAGGCACGCCGCATTTCGAGTGCGGTACATTCGACCACTCTGCCACCTCTCCGCGGCGCCGATATCGCTTGGTCGAGCGAGGGGCTTCTCTAATCGGAGCCGCAGCGCTTCGCAACCCGTCTGTGAAAGAAATCCGACGCTATCTTTGAGCGGGCAGGGACAGGCCCGGCGCGGCGCCGGTTTGGGCGTCCACGCCCTTGAATCGAAACAGTTCGGCAGGGCGGCCGCCGGTGGTGGAGGAAAGCTGTCCGGTGGGTTCGACCAGGCCCGTTCGCTCAACCCCGCGACGGAAATTCTGCTTGTGCAGGCTGAGGCCCGAGACGGCCTCTGCGCCGGCCTGAAGCTGGGACAGGGTGAAGACGCCGGGGGTCAGGTCGAACAGGACCGGGCGGTATTTCAGCTTGCTGCGCAGGCGGCCGAGCGCGGTGGCCAGGATGCGTCGGTGATCCGAGGTCATGATGCGGCCGGGCATCGGCTGGGGCGGGGGCTGACTGGCGTCGCGCCAGGCCTCGGCGACCAGGCGCGCCTCGTAGAGCAGTTCGTAGCGCTCCAGCACCCTTTCCTCGTTCCAGCGGTGCTCGGGCGTCAGGGCGAACAGGGCGCGGGCGCGGGCCAGGCGGTATTCGTCGCCGGCGGCCCAGGCGAGCAGGCCTTCGGTAAGGGCGGCGGCGTGATCGCCCCGGCGGTCTTCCCAGGGAAAGAAGTCGAAGACGGCATCCCAGCGTGCGTCGTGGGTCTGGCCCTCTGCGGCGTCAGGCGTCAGGGCCAGATAGCCGACGGACACCTCGCGATGGCGGCCCGGGCCGGGCGTGGCGCGCGGTGAGGCGCGCCCGGCGTCGCCGAAGGTGTAGAGTTGTTCGACGAAGCCGAGGCGGAAGCCGGTCTGGGCCGTCACGAAGTCGCGAAGGGCGCGCTCGAACGTGCGGTCGCGCAACGGATCGAAAGGGCCGAAGGGCAGGGCGCGCGCGCCGTCCTCGGCCGGGGTGGTCAGGACGACGGCTTGTCGGGCCTTCAGGGTCACCACGACCGCCGAAAGACCGATGCGAACGCCGTCTTCCGCCCCTTGCGTCATGCTTCTATTCCGTGTGCCAGGCGTCGTCGGCGGGGATCAGGCCGACCGCGCCGGCCAGGACGCGGTAGCGTTCCAGATAGCGGGCCTGGGCGACCGGGGCGGGTTGAGGCTCGATGGTCAGGCTGTAGCCCGCGGGGGGGCTGCCGAAGAAGCCGAGCGATTCCTTTTCGGTGAAACCGGCCAGCTGCGTCGCCTCGAAGAAAGCGCAGGCCTTGTCGGCCTTCTTGATCAGGGTCTTGATTGTCTGCGGCGTCTTGGGCGGCAGGCCGTAGCGGAGGTGGATGGCGGCCTCCAGCCGGGCCTCGAAGTCCTTGTAGCCCGAACCCAGCGCCGCCTTGAACGGCGAGATCATGTCGCCGATGACGTATTCCGAGGCGTCATGGAGCAGGGCGGCCAGTCGCCATTTGGGGTCGAGCCCCGGCTTGATATGGGCGGCGATCTCTTCGACGACGCACGAGTGCTGGGCGACCGAGAAGGCGTGCTCGCCGATGGTCTGGCCGTTCCAGCGCGCTACGCGGGCCAGGCCGTGGGCGATGTCCTCGATCTCGATGTCGAACGGCGAGGGATCGAGCAGATCCAGACGACGGCCTGACAGCATGCGCTGCCATGCGCGCGGGGCGTTCTTCTTGGGTGTGCGCTCGGCCAAAGGGCGTGTCCTGATCGCTTGTCGGGGGGTCAGGTGACGCAAAGACGCGCCGGGATCAAGCCGCACGGCCTCATCCGCGCCGATGGGCGGGGAAAACCGATCCTTTCGACGGGCGTCAGCGGCCGACGTTCAGCGCGACCAGATCCTTGGCATCGTCGAAGATGCGGCCGTTCTCGCGATCCTTGGACCGGACCACGGCGACCACGATGGGGCCGCCGCTGGGGCCTCTGGCCTCGAACCCGACCTGGCGCCATCCGGCGTTGCTGGGCTGATCGTCGGCCAGGATGTAGGTCATGCGGGTGGCGGAGCCCGGCGCACGGGTGCGCACGCGTGTGGAGTTGTCGTTGGTGTCGATGCTGACGCTGGAGGTTTCCGTGCGGGTGTTCTGTCCGTCCTTGGACTGGATGTTGATGCCGCCGATACGGACGCTGGCGTTATCGCCCTGGGTCTCGATTTTCAGGCCGGGCAGGTTGACCGAGGCGTCGTCGCCACGCGCCCGGATATCGACGCCGGGCGCCTGGACCGAGGCAGTCTCGGTTGGCTCTGTTGTCGATGGCGCGGGCGAGGCGTCGCCGGCGCCGGGAGCCAGACGCGCCACAGTGTGGGGCAGGTCGGTGCTGGCGCGATCTTCGAAGTCGCGCAGCACGTCATCGACCGAACGTCCGTCCAGCTTGACCAGGTGCAGCACCACATCGGCACCCTTGGGTCCACCATAGACGCAGCTCGTGCCGCCAGCCGCGACCAGACCCTTGCGCGTCAGAACGCCCAGGCTGTCGGGGCATTGCAAAGCGTCGATCACTTTCAGCACGCCCGCACCCTGGTCGTCGTTGGACGAGGTCGTGGTGATGCGGACCGAGTTGTCGCCGTCGCAGGCGGCCAGGCTGGCGCTCAGGGCTAGGTAAAGCAGGATGTGACGCATGGTCGAACCTCTGTTGGCCCCATTCTGCGCGTTAGGGGCGCTCGATCCAGTGAAATCGCGGTAATCACGGGATCAGCCGCCGGGGCGCGAGCCTTCGCGACGGTTCAAGAAGGCCAGGCGTTCGAACAGATGCACGTCCTGCTCGTTCTTCAGCAGGGCGCCGTGCAGGGGCGGGATCAGCTTGTTGGGCGTCTTCTCGCGCAGGGTCTCGGCGTCGATGTCCTCGACCAGCAACAGCTTCAGCCAATCAAGAAGTTCAGATGTGGAGGGCTTCTTCTTCAGGCCGGGCGTGTCGCGGATTTCGTAGAAGGTCTTCAACGCCTCAGAGACCAGGCGCGGCTTTATGCCGGGGAAGTGGACATCGACGATGGCCGACAGGGTCTCGGCGTCGGGGAAACGGATAAAGTGGAAGAAGCAGCGACGCAGGAAGGCGTCCGGCAGTTCCTTTTCGTTGTTGGAGGTGATGATGACGATGGGGCGCACCTCGGCGCGGATCGTCTCGTCGGTTTCCTGGACGTAGAACTCCATCCGGTCGAGTTCCTGCAGCAGGTCGTTGGGGAACTCGATGTCGGCCTTGTCGATCTCGTCGATCAGAAGGACGGGGCGGGCAGGGGCGGTGAAGGCCTCCCACAGCTTGCCCTTCTTCAGATAGTTGCGGACGTCGTGGACGCGCTCCTCACCCAACTGGCTGTCGCGCAGGCGGCTGACGGCGTCGTATTCATAGAGGCCGCTGTGGGCCTTGGTCGTGGACTTGACGTGCCAGGTGATCAGCGGCGCGTCGAAAGCCTTGGCGATCTCATAGGCCAGGACCGTCTTGCCTGTGCCGGGCTCACCCTTGATCAGCAGGGGACGTTCCAGCGCGACGGCGGCGTTGACCGCCACCTTCAGGTCGCTGGTGGCGATATATCGGTCAGTGCCTTCGAACCGGCTCATGAAAAACCCACTCCGTGTCTCCACGAAGTGGGTAGCGGATCGCAATCCGTGTGAACAGCGATCAGGTGATGCGTTTGGCCGAGACGGGGTCGCTGGCGGGGAAGGTTTCCTCCAGGCCTTCATCGACCAGGGCCTCCTGACGGCTTTCGGTCTTGTCGATCTTGTCCAGTTGATCGGGCATTCCATCGTCTGAAGCGCAGCGCTTGGCGTGCGGCGTATCCGAGGAGGCGTCGTTGCGGGCCTTGGTGTTGTCCATGTCGATCTCTCCCTTATCGAGCCGGGCTGTCTTGATCGCCGTCCGGGCCATAGCCCAGATCAGCGATATCGTCGTCCGAGAGGCGTTTGGCCTCCCAGTGGGCTGCGCTGGCCTGGGCGCCGCGTTCGTTTTCCATCAGGCCGGAATAGACCAGTTCGATCTCGTCGGGGCTTGATTGAGGCTCGCCGTCGGCGTCGGACTGGCTGCGGGTTTCGCCGTCCACACCCAGCAGGGCGTCGGCTTCGCGTTCGATCCCGTCCAGTGCCAGTTGATCGTCCAGATCGACCTCAGCGTCCTCGTCGAACTCCTCTTCGTCGGCGTCGCCATCGGCCTGGGTCACATCCAGAACCTGGTCGGCCTCATCCAACAAGAACTCGCCATCGCCTTCGTCGTCCAGGTGGGTTTCGTCGAAGGTTTCCGACTGTTCCTGGTCGTCCTGATAATCGTTGTCCGGCATGGGGATCTCCTCTTCGGGAAATCAACGCAACGGCGACGATACGCGTTCCAGCGGAGACGGCGGACAAGGGATGGTTAACTGATGGCGGGCTAAGGTTCGACTCAACTGGACCGGTCCACGCGTGATCGGCTCGCCCCCTGTCTGGAGTTCGGTGCTCAATGGCCCTGAAGCTGTCGCTGAAACCCGGCGAAAAGTTCGTCCTGAATGGCGCCGTGGTCCAGAACGGCGACCGTCGCGGCGTGCTGATCCTTCAGAACCGCGCCAGCGTGCTGCGCGAGAAGGACATCATGCAGGCCGAGGACGTCATCACGCCCGGCCGGCGGATCTATTTCCCGATCATGATGATGTATCTGGAAGAGAGCGCAGCGGCGAAATTCTATGACGAGCTGGCGCTGCGGATCACCGAATTCATGGGCGCGACGCAGAACCCCGACATCTTGGCGGAATGCGTTTCGGCCTCGCGGCATGTGCTGGCGCGCGAATACTACAAGGCCCTGATGTCGGCGCGTAAGATTGTCGAGTATGAAGAGAGAGTGCTGAATGTCGCTTCAGGCCTACACAGCGGCGACAGCGAGAGCTGAGAGCCCGCGCGACCTGGAGTACCGTCTGTTCGGTCAGGTCACGCGCGCTCTGGTTCACGCCTCGACCGTCGATGAGTCCGACATCGCCACGCGTATCGACGCGTTGGACTGGAACCGGCGTCTTTGGTCGACATTGGCCGGCGACTGCAGCGATCCGGCCAATGCTCTTGGGGCGCCCATGCGCGCGCAGATCATTTCGCTGAGCCTGTTCATCAATCGCCATTCCTCGGCGGTGATGCGGGGCGAGGAGACGTTCCAGGACCTGATCGACATCAATCGGATGATCATGCAGGGCCTGTCAGGCGGCGTATCACCGACGCAATAAAGCCGCTCGGTTCACGAAAACGCGAAGCCTCTTGGCGCAAGGCGTTGAGGCGTCTTATGTTTCATCTCCCTGTTCAACAGTCGAAAGGAGGTGATCCAGTGTCTCATTGTCATCAATCGCGAGCGGCAGCCGCGACCCTGGTCCTCGAAGAGGGCCTGGTCTGAGCCTTTCAGACTGAGTTGCGGCCGGACCGTTCGCGGTCAGGCAATGAAGGGTCGCCGGGGAAAGCCCGGCGGCCCTTTTTGTTGGGCTCAGTGCAGCAGGCGCGCGAACCAGCCGGCGACGTGATGGGCCACCTCAACAACGGTCGCCCAGATCAGGAACAGATAAAGCGCGCTGGCGGCCGTCGCCAAGACGCCCAATAGGATCGCGACCCCGTCGCGCTGCATCATGCCCAGGGCGAACAGAACCAGAGCGATGCCGGGCAGGGCGTCTCCGAACGGGATGGGCAGGGCCATGATCAACGCCAGCACCACGCAGACAAGGCCGGTGAAGGTGTCGGCGATGTCGCCGGTCAGAAGGGGCAGTCGCGGACGGGTCAGCTTTTCGATGGCGCGGACCAGTTTGAGCACGCTGACGCCATTGGGCCTTTTGCGCACGGCGCGCCGCATGCGGTCGGAGAAGATATAGCGACGCCCCGCGATCCGGACCTTTGCCGATAGCACCCAGCGACGCAGCCAGGCCGGGGCCGCGAAGGGTGTGGCGATCAGGGCGTTGTAGGCGGCGCGTGACACCGAGGCCTTCAGCATCCACCGCGGCAACCAGACGCTTCGTCTCTGGAAGGCCAGTTCCAACGACATCAGGATGATCGGCACGGCGAAGACCGCCTTGCCGCCCGGCGGCCAAGGAAGCAGCGCCAGCAGCGACAAGATCAGGATCATGGCCCCGAAGCCGCGCTCTCCGAAGGAGGCGACCAGCTCGGCCATGGTCAGCTTGGGTTCAGGGGCGTGGCCGAGATCTTCGAGGACGTCGGAAAACCGCCGCAGGTCGTCATTCGTAGGCGATTGGGCGGGCATCAGGCGGGGCGCTCGGCTGGAGATTGCGCCCATCTAGGCGGTCGGCGCGTGGATCGCCACTTACAGAACGGAAAGGCGGTCAGATAAATCGCCTATGTCTCAGTCCTGCACATGTTCGGGCTTGCCCTTGCGTTTAGTGGCGGCAAGCTCTTCGAGCTAGGTTTCGGTCATGGACGCGGCCATGGATTTGGACGCGCCCTTCAGTTTCGACTTTGGCGTCTCGCCACGCTTGGCCGACAGGGCGGCGCCGGCGGCCTTCTGCTGTGCTGCGGACTTGGCGGGCATGAACAACCTCCATCGAACGCCAAGAACTCAGTTTATTTGTCTGTGGTTCCTAGCGTCGAAAATCTCGCTCATACAAACCGTCGTCCGGTCGCAAACGAAAAGCATACTGGTCATGATCTGAAATCATCATGATGGCAGCGATGAGGTTCAGTGCAGCACAGCCTGCCCAGAAATGCCGGAGAATCCGATCCCTCGTGCGGAAAGCAGCAACTCCTAACCCCAGCGCAAAGATCAGCATCACGACGGCCACGATTGCTAGCCCAGCAGTTCGCGACCGATCAGGAAGCGGCGGATCTCGTTGGTGCCGGCACCGATGTCGTACAGTTTGGCGTCGCGGACCAGGCGTTCGACCGGCCATTCCTTGGTATAGCCGGCGCCGCCTAAGGCCTGCACGGCTTCCAGCGTGACCTTCACGGCGTTTTCCGAGGCCAGCAGGATCGCCCCGGCCGCGTCATAGCGGGTGGTCTTGCCCTGATCGCAGGCGCGGGCGACGGCATAGACGTAGGCGCGGGCGCTGTTCAGGGCGACGTACATGTCGGCCACCTTGCCCTGCATCAACTGGAAGGAGCCGATGGGCTTGCCGAACTGTTTGCGGTCGCGAACGTAAGGCAGGACCACGTCCAGCGCGGCCTGCATGATGCCCAGGGGACCGGCCGACAGGACCGCCCGCTCATAGTCCAGACCGCTCATCAGCACGCCGGCGCCGCCGCCCAGCGGACCCATGATGTTTTCCTCCGGCACTTCGCAGTCCTCGAACACCAGTTCGGCGGTGTCCGAGCCGCGCATGCCCATCTTGTCCAGCTTCTTGGAGACGCTGAACCCTTTCATGCCCTTTTCGATCAGGAAGGCGGTGCATCCTTTCGAGCCGGCCTCGGGATCGGTCTTGGCGTAGACGACCAGGGTGTCGGCGTGCGGCGCGTTGGTGATCCAGAACTTCGTGCCGTTCAGGACGTAGCGGTCGCCCTTCTTGTCGGCGCGGGTGCGCATCGACATTACGTCGGAACCGGACCCGGCCTCGGACATGGCCAGAGAGCCGACGTGTTCGCCGCTGATCAGCTTGGGCAGATATTTCTGCTTCTGCTCGGGCGTGCCCCAGCGACGGATCTGGTTGACGCACAGGTTGGAGTGAGCGCCGTAGCTCAGGCCGATCGAGGCCGAGGCGCGCGACACTTCTTCCATCGCCACGACATGTTCGAGATAGCCCAGTCCCAGGCCGCCGTAATCTTCCTCGACGGTGATGCCATGCAGGCCCAGTTCGCCCATCTCGGGCCACAGCTCGCGCTTGAACTCGTTCTTCTCGTCGATCTCGGCGGCCAGCGGGGCCAGACGGTCGGCGGCCCAGCGGGCGGTCGTGTCGCGGATGGCGTCGGCGTTTTCGCCAAGGCCGAATTCCATGGATTGGGGCGCGAAGGGAATGCTCATGCGCTAGGGCGTAGCATCGCGCACGGCTGTTCGCCAAGCGTTGTCAGACGCGGTCGGCCCGTCCCCATCGACGATACAGATTATAGCCCGACACCCCGACGCAGGCGACGGCGATCAAGGCCAGCACCCAGGCGACGGTCGCCGTGTCGCTGCTGTGCGACACCGACGCGCGGCGAAAGGCCGCCATGGCGACGCCCAAGGACAGCATGCCCAGACCGCCCATGATCAGGAAGGTGGCCGTCTCGCCCCAGCCGGGGCGTTTCGCGGCCCGAGCGCGGGCGACGACCTCGCGCGTGCTCAGCGTCTGTTCGACGGGTGTCGCGTCCGGTTCGGAGGTCGGCGCGGCTTCGGCATCGACGGGCGCAACGGCGTCCGGTTCCGAAAGGCCCGGCGCGGTCAGGACGACGCTGGCTTTCTCGGCGCTAGTGAACTCTGCCTTCGAGGCGAGGGGCTCGGCTTCGAGCGGCGCCTGTAGGTCATTGGCGGCGACGGGACCGACGGCTGTGTCGGGATAGATGGAATGGGGCTGAGGCGCAGCCGGGGCGGCGGTCTCGTCGAGCGCGGGGAAGGGAGCGACGGCGTCGTCCAGCGCGCCATCGACGGCGGCAAGGGTCGGCTGGGGCGTCTCGAAAGGAGACGGCAGGGGGGCGGCCAGCAGGTCCGCCAGGGTCACGGGCGCGCCGGGCGCGGCGTTGAACAGCGCATGCTCGGCCGAGCGTCGGCGCGTCGGCTTTTCGGCGGCGGCGTCATCCGCCCATTCGGACAGGGCCAAGGCGGCCTGGCGAGCGGCGCCGGCGTTCAACTGCTCGACCACGTCGGACGAGGCGAACCGATCCGCGCCGATGGAGAAGGCGAAACTGGCCAGGGCGTCGAACTGGTGCTGGTTCAGGGGCACGCGAACATGATCGGCCACGGCCTTCACGACCGGGATCAGGTCGTATTGGATCAGCAGTTCGGCGTCCTGTTCGGACACCGTGGCGCCCTCGCGGGCCGAATGGGTGTGGCCGTAACCGATCACCCATCGGCCGTCGCTGCGCTGCATGGCGCGAGGACGGAAGCCTTCGAAGCTCTTGATCAGCAGGACGCCCTCGCGGGACACCTTGCTTGGTTTGGGGCCGGGTTTGGCCCCGGGCTTGGGGAGGACGTCAGACACAGTTGACCCAATTGGAAACAGGCGCGCGGCGCTCGCACGATCATCAGCAAGGCCCGCGCCGGATCGGCGTGGATGATGTCTAGAGCAGCACCAGTGTGGCCAGACCAAGGAAGATCAGGAAGCCGAAGAAGTCGGTGGTCGCGGTGACGAACACAGCGGACGAGACGGCGGGGTCGAACTTCAGCTTCGACAGCGTCAGGGGCGTCAGCACGCCGATGCTGGCGGCGATCAACAGGTTCAGGATCATGGCGGCGCCGATCACAAGACCGATCTTCCAGTCTTCGTCACGGAACCAGAAGCCGGCCGCGATGCCGATCAGGGGCGCCAGGATCAGACCGTTGGCCAGGCCCACCATCATCTCGCGCCAGAAGGTGCGAGGGGCGTTCGAGCTGTTCAGTTCGCGCGTCGCCAGCGCACGCACGGTCACGGTCAGAGCCTGGGTGCCGGCATTTCCACCGATGGCGGATACGATCGGCATCAGCACGGCAAGGGCGACGATCTGCTGAATCGTGCCTTCGAACAGGCCGATGACGCTGGCGCCCAGGGCCGCCGTCGCCAGATTGATCGCCAGCCACGGCACGCGACCGCGCACGATCTCGGACACGGACGAGCCGCGGTCCTCGTCAGACACGCCGGCCAAACGCAGGATGTCCTCGCGGTTCTCTTCCTGAATGATGTTGACGATGTCATCGACGGTGATCTGGCCGACCAGCCGCCCGCCGGCGTCAACAACCGGCGCAGAGATCAGGTGGTATTTCTCGAAGATGTAGGCGACCTCTTCCTGGTCCTGACCGACGGCGATCACGTTGATCGGCTCCATCAGGTCGGACAGGGCGATGCTGCGCGCGGCGCGCAGCAGTCCGCTGATCGGCACGCCGCCGACCGGCCTGTTTAACGGATCGACCACATAGATGTCGAAGAACAGCTCGGGCAGGTCGTCGCCCTGTTTGCGGATGTGGTCGATGGTGTCGCCCACGCTCCAGAACTGGGGCGCGGCCATCACCTCGCGCTGCATCAGGCGGCCGGCGGACTCCTCATCATAGCCCAGGCTGTTCTCGATCGCGGCGCGATCAACCTCGGGCATGGCGGCCAGAACCCGCTCGCGTTGGTCGTCCTCCAGATCCTCGACCACGGCGGCGGCGTCGTCGGAGTCCAGTTCCTGAAGCGCTACGGCCAGGGTGCCGTGCGGCACGCGCTCCAGCACCTCTTCGCGGATGTTGTCATCCAGTTCGGGCAGGGTCTCGGCCAGCAGTTCCGGCGGCAACCACAGCACCACGACGGCGCGGTGTTCCGCCGTCAGAAAGCCCATCAGGTCTGCGACGTCAGCCGGGTGCAGATCTTCCAGCAACGACCGCAGTCGCACCCCATCGCCGTCGTCGGCGGCGTCCACGACTTTCTCGACGAATTGAGGGGTGAGGACATAGTCCTCGTCCAGGGCGGCGTGGTCTTCGTTATCAGGCGCTTCGGCTGAAGCGAAGGCGGAGTCCGTGGTGTTCACGTGGTCGCCTCCCTTGGTATGTCCAGCCGTAGTTAGCCGATGAATCGCCCTGTTTAGCCAGATGGTGCGGTCGAGAAGACTCGAACTTCCACGGGTTGCCCCACAGCGACCTCAACGCTGCGCGTCTACCAATTCCGCCACGACCGCTCGCATCGGAGCGGCGGCGAATAGACGAAGCCGCCGGAAAAGGAAAGCGGGAATTGAACGGTTCGCGGAGAGCGGCGAAGGCGAGCCTCAGGCGGACCCTGCCATGAAGTCATACACGTCGGCCTGGCGGGTGACGGTGATGGCGATTCGGTCGTCGCGGATCTCGATCTCGCCCCGCGCCACGGGATAGTTGTTGGCCAGAATCCAGACCTCGTCGCCCTCTGCGGCGTCCAGAGGAATCACCGCCCCGCGACCCATGCGCAGCAGTTGCGACATTGGCAGCACCGATCGACCCAGAACTACGGAGATTTCGACGTCGACGGCGTTGATTTGGGTCACGTAAAGCTCTCGTTCACTGGAGGGCCGTCTCTTGCGGAAACGCCTCGACGACCACATTGAAGCGTCATGCTTGCTGAGCCGTTAAGCCCGTCCCTTCAGAAACTGCGTCTCGACGACGGGCGGCCCGTCGAATGGGCCGTGTCGAAGGGCTATGTCGACTATGTCGCCGCCGAGGCCTTCATGGAGGCGCGCGTCGCCGCCATCGCGGCCGGGGAGGCGTCGGAGATGGTGTGGCTGCTGGAACATCCGCCGCTCTACACAGCCGGTGTCTCGGCCAAAGCCGGGGATTTGCTGGATGCGGGCCGGTTCCCGGTGCACCGGACGGGTCGGGGCGGGCAATTCACCTATCATGGTCCCGGCCAGCGCGTGGCCTATGTGATGCTGGACCTGAACCGACGCGGCAAGGACGTGCGGTGTTTCGTGCGCGGGCTGGAACTGTGGCTGATCGGGGCGCTGGATCAGTTCGGCGTCGAGGCGGACATCCGGCCTGGCCGCGTCGGGGTGTGGGTCGAGCGCAAGGGACCGGGCTGGTCGCGCGAGGACAAGATCGCCGCCATCGGCGTCAAGGTCCGAAGATGGGTCAGCTTCCACGGCATCAGCCTGAACGTCGAACCGGACCTGGACCATTTCGGCGGCATCGTGCCGTGCGGCATTCAGGAACACGGCGTCACCAGCCTGGTCGATCTGGGCGTGCTGGCGACGATGGACGAGGCGGACGAGGCGTTGAGACGCAGCTTCGGCCGGATCTTCGGCGCGGCGGTCGAGGCTACAGCGCCGTTCTGAGCGCGCCGCATCGCCGCAGGTCGTGTGACAATCGGGCGAAATCCTGACCTGCGGGGTTGGCAAGCGCGTGACGCATGAGGTTTAACCCTCATCACGAGCTTGAAATAGAAGGCCGCAGGAAACCTCCATGAACCGCATGATCGCCGCCGCATCGGCCGCCGTTCTGTCGCTGACCGTCGCCGCCGGCGCCGCAGTCGCACAGGATTTTCGCGCCCTGGCGCAACAGGACCTTCAGACCGCACATGACGCCCTGGCCGCCAACCACCCCGCCGCCGTGATCCCCGGCGCGCCCAGCGAAGCCTTCCGCACCTGGATCGACGCCGGTCTGACCGACGCGCAAGGCAAGGTCGGTCGCGTCAACAGCGGCGACAGCCACGCCTATCTGATGCGCTACTACGCCAACGGTTTCCGCGATTCGAACATCGCGATCCGTCCGACCTATGAGGGGCTCGGTCCGTTCTTCGCGACCAGCTGGCCCGGCGTGACCACGGCCTGGCGCAATGGCGAATATGTCGTTTCCTATGTGAAGCCGGGCGTGCGCAACGTGCCGCCGGTCGGCGCGGCACTGGTCAAGTGCGGCGACAAGACCGCCGCTCAACTAGCCGAAGAGCGGCTGGACCGTTGGGAAGGCGATCTGACGACCGAGGCCGGTCGCGTCCGCACCGCCCCCTATCTGCTGTGGAACCGCAACAATCCCTTCACCGGCGGCGTGCCCTCGCTATGCACCTTCAAGGTCGGTCGTCGCGATCGTGACTTCCAGATGCAGCCCCAGCCGGCCGACGCCGCCAGCCTGGAAGCGGCCTATCGCGCCACCATTTACATGCCCGGCGCCAATCCGCTGTCGGTCGAGACGGTTGACGGCCGTCCCTGGATCCACGTCCACACTCTGGCGGATGACGCCGGATGGGACGCCTTCTTCGCCGCTGTCGAGGGCCAATTGCCCGCCATTCGCGGCGCGCAAGGCCTGGTCATCGATCTGCGCGGCGCGAACGGCGCATCGCTGAACGCCACGGGCAAGGGCTATGGCCTGGCCAACCGCATCTGGACGCCGGAGTTCACCGTCAGCCGTCAGCCGGAAGCCGGCTCGATCACCTATCGCGCCACGACGGCCAACCGTCAGTGGTTCGCCGACACCCTGGCCCGGATGCAGGCCGATCCGCGCTTCGTCGCCGAATCCGGCCCGGTGATCGAACAGACCCAAGCCATCGTCGCCGCCTTCGATTCGGCGCTGGCCGCCAACCAGCCGACCTTCACCATGCCGGGACGCCCGTCCGTGCCGGACACCGGCGCCGCCAATCCCGTCGCGGGGCAGGTGGTGGTTCTGGTCGACAGCGGCTGCACCAGCGGCTGCCTGGATACGCTGGACTTGCTGACCCGCCTGCCGAACGTGCGTCTGGCCGGATCGGTGACGGCGGAAGACTCGATCTTCATCGAGCCGACCGTGCTGCGCCTGCCGTCGAACTACGCCGAGCTGACCTATGGTCATAAGGCCTGGACGACGCGTCAACGCGGCAACGACGCACCCTTCACCCCGGCGCAGGGCCTCGCCTACACGGGCTCGGCGACCGACGAGACAGCCGTGCGCGCCTGGGTCGGCACGCTGTTCCAATAAGATATCTCCACGTCTGATGGATCGAGGGGCGGGCAGGGGGTGGAACCCTGGCCCGCCCCTTCCCATTTGCAGATCATGACCGATCTCGACCCAACACACGAAAGCCTGCGTTCGCCGTCGGGCTTCGACCTCACTCCGCCGAACGATGAGGAACGCGCCCGTCTGGAGGCCGACCTGAGCCCCGAGGAGAAACGCGTCCTGCTGTCGCACGGCACCGAGGCTCCCTTCTGCGGCACTCTGCTGGGCGAGAAGCGGGCAGGGGTTTTCTGTTGCCGCGAATGCGGCCTGCCGTTGTTCAGGAGCGGGACCAAGTTCGAGAGCGGCACCGGCTGGCCCAGTTTCACCCAACCGGTGGACGACAGCCACGTTCACGAGATTCGCGACACCAGTTACGGCATGGTCCGCATCGAGACCCAGTGCGCCCGCTGCGGCAGCCACCAGGGCCACGTGTTCCCGGACGGCCCGCCGCCGACCGGAAATCGCTATTGCATCAACTCTGTCGCGCTCAGTTTCGTCACCGAAGGCGAAGCTCTGCCCGATCCGCTGCAGCGGGGCGACGGCGTCGCCTGACCTTGGCCTCAATCGCTGTGCTAGGATGATTTCGAACGGAGGCGGCTCATGCTGATTGCAGGTTTCTTGGCGAGTGCGGTCATAGTCGCTGCGGGCGGTGATCCCGACGGCGTCGTTACGACCGCGCCGTCCAACGCTCCGACCCTGGCCCAGGCCATGGCGGCCGCGCCTCAGGAATCGGCGACCGCTCCCACGGCCCAGGACGCTGCTCCGCACGGCCTGACGACCGAACAGCAGATCCAGAACTGGATCAGCTCACGCACGCCGGGCGCCAGCTTCGACGAAGGCGCCGAGGCCGGTCCTCCGGCCGAGCGCAAGATGCACGGCATGGTCGAGGCCGGAATCGGCACCGGCGGCTATCGCAGCTATGGCGCCGCCGTCTCCCTGCCTGTCGGAGAGAACGGCCGTCTGGACCTGGCCTATCGTGAGGGGCGTAACGAGCCCTGGGGCTATGGCTACGGCGGTTACGGCCTGCGCGGACCGGGCTTCTACTCGCCCTACGGCGGCGGCTGGCGCGGTCGGGGCTATGGCGCGGACACCACCACCAAGTCGATGTCCATGGGCTTCAGTTGGAGCAAGGACGGCGATGCGGACGCGCGCGATCCATATCGTCGTGGGCAGTACGGCTACGACTGACGGCTTAAGACCTGCTCTGGAAATCAAAAAGGCCCGGCGAAAGCCGGGCCTTTTCAGGTCTCAGATGGTGCCGCCGGGGGGAATCGAACCCACGACCTCAGCCTTACCAAGGATGCGCTCTACCACTGAGCTACGGCGGCCCCGACTGAGGAAGCGGCCGTATAGCCAAACCCTTCCGGGGAGGGAAGCGCCTTTTTGATCCTCCGAAAGAAAGTTTGGACATGGCCCGTTATCACGGCATCATCCGGCCATGACTCATCCTCCGCATGACGCTGATACGCCTGCCGCCGCCGCTGCGGCGACGCCGCCCGTCGAATCGGGGCCTGAGTTCGAGATCGCGCGCGCAAAGGCCGAGAAGGCGATCCGTCTGGCTTCGGCGCTTCGCGCCAACCTGCGTCGTCGCAAGGCCCCGGCGCGGACGCCTGCGACGCCGCGCGACAGCAACTGACGCATCGCAACTGAAAGTCATCGGCTCGCGACCTCGCAGCCCTTTGGCAAGCGTCAAACAGCTTGCTAGAGAACCATCCCCCCGAGGCGTTTCCTTCGGGCGCGCTTAAGGACGTCATGGACAGCATCGCCATTCAGGGCGGCGCCCAGCTTTTCGGGGACATTCCCGTCAGCGGCGCCAAGAACTCCGCCATCAAGCTGATGGCCGCCTCGATCCTGACGGATCAGCCGTTGCTGCTGACCAATATGCCGCGCCTGGCGGACACGCGCTTTCTGGGCCAACTGCTGCGCCAGTTCGGCATCGAAGTGACCGAGCGCGACGGCGCGGACGGGCAGGAGAGCCTGTTTCATGCGGCTGAGCTGACCTCGACCTTCGCCCCTTATGATCTGGTTCGTCAGATGCGGGCCTCGTTCAATGTGCTGGGGCCCCTGCTGGCGCGCACCGGCGAGGCCAAGGTGTCTCTGCCCGGCGGCTGCACCATCGGCGCGCGTCCGGTCGACCTGCACCTCCAGGCGCTGACGGCGTTGGGAGCCGAGATCGAGCTGGACGAGGGCTATGTCACCGCCCGTGCGCCCAAGGGGCTGCGAGGGGCCGAGATCGAGTTTCCGTTCGTTTCGGTCGGGGCGACCGAGCACGCGCTGCTGGCCGCCGTGCTGGCGCAGGGGACGACCGTGTTGCGCCGCGCTGCGCGCGAACCCGAGATCGGTGATCTGGCTCATTGCCTGACCGCGATGGGCGCCAAGATCGAGGGCATCGACACCGATGTTCTGACCATCACTGGCGTCTCGTCGCTGAACGGCACGACCTGGTCGGTGATTCCCGACCGGATCGAAATGGGCTCCTACGCCGTCGCCGCCGCCATGGCGGGGGGCGAGGTGCGACTGACCAAGGCGCGGGCCGAGCTGATCGGTTCGCTGACCGACAAGATGATCGAGGCCGGGGTCGAGGTGTCGCCCACCGCCGACGGCGTGCTGATCAAGCGCGATCCGAAACAGCGGCTGAAGGCTGTGGACGTGGAGACGGCCATCTATCCGGGCTTCGCCACGGATTTGCAGGCCCAGTTCATGGCCCTGATGACGACGGCCGAGGGCGTCAGCACGGTACGTGAGACCATCTTCGAGAACCGCTTTATGCACGTGCCGGAACTGGCGCGGCTGGGGGCGGACATCTCGGTCCACGCGGGCGAGGCGCACGTCAACGGCGTCGAGGTGCTGCACGGCGCCCAGGTGATGGCGACGGATCTGCGGGCCTCGATGTGCCTGATCATCGCGGGCCTTGTCGCCGAGGGTGAGACGACGGTCGGTCGCGTCTATCATCTGGATCGCGGTTTTGAGCGTTTGGAAGAAAAGCTCGGCGCGTGCGGAGCAGATATCCGACGGATAAAAGGAACAGGTGATGAGCACTGAGATCGACGGCGTCATCACCGAAGCCAAGGCGCCGGTCGAGCCGTTGCGCCTGCTGGCCGAGGACGCCGACGATCTTCAGATCATCTCAGCCGCGTTGCAGGACGCCATACTGCGGCCGGTCGATATCGTGTGGGAGAAGAGTGCGCGCACCCTGACCATCGCCTTCAGCCGCTTCTGCTGGGAATGCGGTGGGACGCGAGTGATGTGCGCCATGCAGTTCGGCGACGTGCTGGCGGTCAAGAGCCGTCGCCTTTCGCGCAGCCCCGACGCCTCGCTGGAACTGCTGGCGCTCGATTTCACCCCGACGGAGACGCCCGGCGGCAAGGTCATCCTGATGTTCGCCGGCGGCGGAGATCTTCGCATCGACGTCGAGTGCCTGGACGCCGTGGTCACCGACATTTCAGAGCGGTGGCCCGCGCGGGTCGCGCCGACCCACCTCGACGGCCCGGATCTGGATGCCCCCAAATTCGATGAAGGGAATGCGGCATGAGCGGGCGCCACACGCTGGCTTCGGTCGAACTGGACACGGTGACCTTGCCCGCCGCGACGGCGGAGATCGAGCACGAGCGCCGGGTCGCCATCTTCGATCTGGTCGAAAAGAACAGCTTCGAGCCCGTGGGCGCCGAGGGCGGGCCCTATAAGCTGAAGCTGTCATTGCAGGATAACCGACTGGTGTTCGACATCGACGGCGAGAACTTCAACCGCACCTACGCCATCAGCCTGACGCCGCTGAAGGGCGTGATCAAAGACTATCTTCTGATCTGCGACAGCTACTACGAGGCCCTCCGCGGCTCATCCCCCAGCCAGATCGAATCGGTCGACATGGGCCGGCGTGGGCTGCACAACGAGGGGGCCGATCAGCTCAAGACACGGTTGGACGGCAAGATCGTCGTCGATCACGAGACGGCGCGGCGGCTGTTTACGTTACTGTGTGCGCTCTACCGTCGCGGCTGACCTCGACTATCTCTGCGTTTTCGGGCATTAGGCCCCTCCATTCCGCCCCTCGCGCCCGCCCGGCGTGGGGTCGAACGCATTTTAATCGGGCGTGAGAGGCCGCATGGCTAAGGAAGAACTGCTTGAGTTTCCCGGCACCGTCAGCGAACTGCTGCCGAACGCCACCTTCCGCGTGACGCTTGAGAACGACCACGAGATCATCGCCCACACGGCGGGCAAGATGCGCAAGAACCGCATCCGCGTGCTGGCCGGCGACAAGGTCCTGGTCGAAATGACCCCCTACGACCTGACCAAGGGTCGCATCACCTATCGCTTCAAGTAAGTGACGACGGCGCGTCCTGAATTGGTGCTGGCCTCGGCCAGCCCGCGCCGCATCGAACTGCTGGCGCAGGTCGGGATCACGCCCGACCATATCGATCCCGCCGACATCGACGAGACGCCGCTGAAGGGCGAGACGCCGCCGCGTCTCGCCGAACGTCTGGCGACCTCCAAGGCTCAAGTGGTCGCCGCACGACGTCCCGATGCCGTGGTCATCGCCGCCGATACGGTCGTGTCGGTCGGTCGTCGCTTCCTGGAGAAGGCGGCGGACGAGGCCGAGGCGATCCGTTTCCTGAAACTTTTGTCCGGCCGCAATCACCGCGTCTTCACCGGGGTGGCCGTGGTGCGCGACGGCAAGCTGTCGTCGCGGGTGAACGAGACGCGCGTGACCTTCAAGCCGCTGTCGGACCACGAGATCGCGACCTATGTCGCCACGGGCGACTGGCGCGGCAAGGCCGGCGGCTATGGCATCCAGGGACCGGCCGGAGCCTTCGTCCAGCGAATCGTCGGCAGCCATCCGTCGGTGATGGGCCTGCCGGTCTATGAGGCCGTCCAGCTGTTGAACGGCGTCGGCTGGCGCGCATGAACGGGGTGGTCGAGGTCTTCCTCGACGAGACGCCGGGCGAGACGCGCGGCGCGGTCATGCGCGACGGGCGCTACACCCATCTTCTGATCCAGCGCGACGGCGACCCGGCCCAGACGCGGCTCGGCGCCCGGTCGATCGGCCGCGTGACCGAAGTGAATCAGGGCCTGCGCGGCGCCTTCGTCGACATCGGCGTGGACGCCGCAGCCTTTCTGCCCTTTCCCCGCAACGACCGCCTGAGCCAGGGCGAACGATTGGAAGTCGTCGTCACCGCCGAGCCTCGGGCCGGGAAGGGCGCTGTCGTCCGTCGTCTAGGGCCGGGGGAGGGGACGCCCCGCCTGCTTCAGGCCGCGCCCAGCATCGCCGAACAGTTGCGTGAACTCGCGCCAGGCGAGGAATCAGTCGTCGGCATCGCCGCCATAGATGCGGTGATCGAGGCGGAGGAAGAGGCCATGGCCCGGTCGTGCGTCTTCGCGTCGCACGGAATCGACCTGGCCATCGAACGTACGCGAGCCCTGGTGGCCGTGGACATCGATTTCGCCTCCACGCCAGGGCGGGATCCGAAACAGGCGAGGGCTGTCGCTAATCGTGAGGGGCTGAGACAGGCGGCGCGGCTGATCGGCCTGCGGAACTGGGCCGGTCTGGTCGTCATCGACCTGGTCGGGGATGGTCAGGACGCCGAGGCGCAGGCCAAGACCGCCAGGACCGCCTTCGCCCATGAACCGCAGGCCGTCTTCGGACCCATCAGTCGATTCGGTCTGTTGCAGCTGTCGCTGCCGTGGCGGCGCACGCCCATCGAGGAAGTGTTGCGTGACGCCGATGGATGCGTCTCGGCCCAGACGCGCGCCCTTTCGTTGGTGCGGGCGCTGCGGCGACAACTTTTGTCCGACACTCGATCTGCGCGCATCACCGCACGCTGCGCGCCGGAGGAAGCCGCCATCGCGGGCCCGCTAGCAGCGAGACTGGGGCCGCGAGCCCATGTGCAGGCCGATGTCGCAATCCCCGCCGGCCACGGCCGTATAGAAGAGAGTTGAGCCATGGCGACCTGTCCCATCTGCCGCAAGGCCGACGCCGATCCCAAGTACAAGCCCTTCTGCTCGCGCCGCTGTTCCGAGGTCGATCTGCAGCGCTGGTTCACAGGCGGCTACGCCATTCCGGCCGCCCTGGACGAGGGCGCGGAAGATGATGGCGAAAAGGACTGATTGGGCGCTGGACAGGCGGAAAAGCCTCCCCTATAGACCCGCCTCTCGCGACGCCGCGTCGGCGCCTGGATAGCTCAGCTGGTAGAGCAGCGGATTGAAAATCCGCGTGTCGGTGGTTCGAACCCGCCTCCAGGCACCATCTTCTTCCCTTCATATTGATCGTCATGCGTTTGAGGCATCATCCGATGCTTCTGCGGCTGGATGTCACCTGATCCCGCCTGTGGGGCAGGGCTTGATTGGTCGTTCTTTGGAGTGATCTGGTAAGATTTCGCCACATCGAAGCGATCTGCGACAAGCTTGCTCCAAATGATGCGCAATCATCATGAAAACGTCGCGCCCGCAGGTTTTAATGACAAGGTTAGGTGGAACTTTTCTCCACCTCGCGCGGCGGGTTAAAAGCCGCTCTTGTCCCTTGACGCTCCGGTAAGGGTTCGTCAAAGGGTTGAGACGCCTTCCCAAGGAGGCGTTAATACGGATTACAGGAGACGCGTTCTCCGACGGTTCGATCATCAGAGGCTGGGCGGGCGACCGGACAGTCTCTACCGAAGATTTCAGCGGGTTCTGATCCTCGAAAGGACGGGACGCGTTGAAGGAAACATTTCAGGTTGGGGGGCGGTCGCTGACTATGGCCGCACCTTTGGTTCCACGAGTCAGACCAAGCAGGAACTGGCGAATTATGCTGAACAGCAAAAAGACGAACATCCTTCTCGCCATGGCCGGCGCCGCCGCGCTGATGGCGAGCTCGCCGGTCCTGGCCCAGGCTCCGGCCGAGCCGACCCCGGCTGCCTCGACTGCGGCTCCCGCCGCAGCCCCGGCTACCCCGGAAGCCGACCCGGCGACCGTCGCCGAAACCGCCGGCGGCGCTCATGGCGGCGGCATCACCCCGATCTCCATGTTCATGGAAGCAACGGTCGTCGTTAAGGTCGTCATGGCCGGCCTGCTGCTGGCCTCGATCCTGTCGTGGACCCTGCTGCTCATCAAGCTGTTCGAGTTCGGCGCTCTGAACCGCAAGACCGACACCTTCCTCGAAAACTTCCGCGGCGCTCGCACCATCGCTGACATGCGCGCCGTCTCGACCCAGGAAGAGTTCGACGGCAACCCGCTGGCCGACATGGCCGCCGCCGCCACCGAGGAAATCGAACTGTCGCGTCAGTCGGGCCTGTCGGTCACCGGTGATCACCTGGACTCGGCCCTGGGCCGCGCTCAAGCCGCCGTCGCCGCCGTTCAATCCGGTCTGGCCAAGCGCCTGTCGGGTGGCCAGCAGTTCCTGGCTTCGGTCGGCTCGATCGGTCCGTTCGTCGGTCTGTTCGGCACCGTTTACGGCATCATGAACTCCTTCATCGGCATCGCGGAATCCAACACGACCAACCTGGCCGTCGTTGCTCCGGGTATCGCCGAGGCCCTGCTGGCCACCGGTATCGGCCTGTTCGCCGCTATCCCGGCCGTTGTGTTCTACAACTACTTCAACACCCGCATCGCTGGTTACGGCACTCGCGCCGACGGCTTCGCTGCTGAGCTGCTGAACGGCATCTCGCGTCAGCTCGACAAGGGAGCGTAAGACGGATGGCCGCCAAGATTAAATCGGGCGGCGCTGGCAACAACGTGGTCGAGGCCAACAGCGATATCAACGTCACGCCTTTCGTTGATATCATGCTGGTCTTGCTAATCATCTTCATGGTCGCGGCTCCGCTTGCTTCCGTGTCGGTGCCCGTCGAGTTGCCAATCGCCGTCGCCAAGGCGGCCCCGAACCCGCCCAAGCCGGTCTATATTTCGATCCAGAACGACGGCGACGTCTATGTGGGCGACTTCAGGACCGACGTCGGATCCCTGGGTGAAGATCTGAAAGAACAGATCGGCGCCCGGAACCCGGCGGATGAGCGGATCTTCATTCGGGGCGACCAGAACACCCGTTACGGCGACTTCATGCAGGTCATGAATGCGCTGCAGGATAACGGCTTCTATAGTGTTGCACTGGTCGGCGAAGACCAGGCGACGAGTTAGGGTGCGGAGATAGAATGACAGACGTCGAATATCATCGCAGTCGTTACGACGTACCGAAGGCCAAGGGCTTCATGGGGGTGTCTTACCCCGTGCTGATCGTGTGCCTGCTGATCGTCACCATCCTGTTCGCTTTGCTGATCTTCTTCTTGCAACAGTCGAAGTTCAAGCTGAAGGAGTTCAACTACGTCGACGAGTCCGTCGAGGTCGAGTTGGTCGAGCCGGTTCCGCCGCCTCCGCCGCCCCCGCCCCCGCCGCCTCCGCCGACGGATACGCCTCCGCCGCCGAAGCTTCAGGTGCGCGTGCCGGCCCCGGTCCCCAACGTCATGCCGCCTCCGCCGGTGAACATCACGCCGACGAAGAAGGAAGACCGCGTCGAATACACGGGCCCGCCCGTCAATATTCCTGGACCACCGCCTCCGCCCGCGCCTCCGGCTCCGGCCCGTCCGGCGACGATCACGAACGTGTCGTGGTCGCGCCAGCCGCGTCCCGAATTCCCCGCCCGCGCTCAAGAGCGTGGAATCGAGGAGGGAACGGTCGTCCTGCTTTGCTCGGTTCAGGCCAATGGTTCGGCTACGAACTGCAGCATCGTTTCCGAAACTCCGTCAGGAGCCGGATTCGGTCGTGAAGCTGTGGCATCCATGCGTTCTGCGCGCTTTGCGCCAGGTACGGTGGATGGCGTCGCTCAAGGCGGACAAGCGCGCTTTACGGTTCGCTTCCGCCTCCAGTAGGCCTAGTCTTCCAGTCAACAGAACGCTCCGGCATCCGCCGGGGCGTTTTTGTTTGTCTAGGTCGAACTCTACGCTTGATTGGTAGGTGAGGCCTCGGTAGAGAACGCGCCTCGCGATGCGCGGGCCGCCTTAGCTCAGTTGGTTAGAGCGCCGGTTTGTGGAACCGGAGGTCCTCAGTTCAAGCCTGAGAGGCGGTACCATCGCAAAAGCGCGGCCGGGCTTGAAGCCCGCCGTCGCAGCGACCATCTCCGGATCATCGGCCGGTCGGTCGATCCTCCACATCGACAGGAGAAGGCCTCATGAAGACGCGCAAGCTGGGTCCGGACGGCCCCGAGGTTTCGGCCATAGGTTTGGGCTGCATGGGCATGAGCGCCTTCTACGGCGGCTCGGACGAGGCCCAGTCCATCTCGGTCATTCATCGCGCGCTCGATCTCGGCATCACCCTGTTCGACACCGCCGAGATGTATGGCCCGCACACCAACGAGGTCCTGGTGGGCAAGGCGCTGAACGACCGGCGCGACAAGGCGTTCATCGCCACCAAGTTCGGCATCAACTACAACGCCGACCGCACCAAGCTGATGACCGACGGCAGCCCAGCCAATGTCCGCCGCGCCATCGAGGGCAGCCTGCAACGCCTCGGCGTCGATCACGTCGATCTCTACTATCTCCACCGCGTCGATCCGGACACCCCGATCGAGGAGACGGTCGGGGCGATGGCCGAACTGGTCCAGGAGGGCAAGGTCCGCTTCCTGGGCCTGTCAGAGGCCTCGCCTGAGACCTTGCGCAAGGCCCATGCGACCCATCCGATCACGGCGCTCCAGACCGAGTATTCGCTGTGGAGCCGCGAGCCAGAAGACGAACTGTTTGGCGTCGTGCGCGAACTGGGCATCGGCTTCGTGCCCTACAGCCCGCTGGGCCGGGGCTTCCTGTCCGGCGACATCACCTCGATCGACGATCTGGAGGCCGACGACTTCCGTCGCACCAATCCGCGCTTCATGGGCGAGAACTTCCAGAAGAACCTGGATCTGGTCGAGGCGGTGAAGACAATCGCCGCCGACAAGGGCGTCACCGCCGCCCAATTGGCGCTGGCCTGGGTCCTGGCGCAGGGCGAGGATCTGGTTCCGATCCCCGGCACGCGCCGCATCGCCACGCTGGAGCAGAATGCGGCGGCTGCGGATGTCGTCCTGACGCCCGAGGATCTGGTGCGGATCGAGGCGGTCTTCCCCAAGGGCGCCGCGACGGGCCATCGCTACGCCGAGGCGGCGCGGGCGGCCCTGAACCGCTGAGGCCGATAGGCGGACATGAAAAAGGCCCGGTCGGATCGCTCCGGCCGGGCCTTTCGTCTTTCTGACGCTTCGATCCTATTGGATGCGGGTCCAGGTCTGGGTCTTGCACAGGGGGGCGACGACACATCCGCGCAGGTTCAGGCTGTTGTCCCCGGTCATGGTGATGGTGCCGCGATAGGTGCGGCCGTCAGCCGGATTGTAGACCGAGCCGTTGCGCCATTCCGTCGGGCCGCCGGTGAAGCCAGTCAGCATGGGCAGGTTGCGAAGCGTGCGGCTGCGCAGGGTGGTGTCGCGGTTCTGCGTGTCGCGGGCGTTGGCGTCGGTGCGTATATGGTTCGACGTGACCAGCGTGCCGCACAGCGCCTGACCACAGCGGGCGATACGCACCTGGCCGCCATTGGTCGGCGTCTGCCACAGGCCGGTCGGATCGCCAGCCAGGGCCGGAGAGGCGAGGGCGGCCGCCAGGGTGGCTGCAGCCAGCATGATCTTCATCTTCATAGTCGTTCCCTTTCGTCGGGTCGGTCGCACCGCCCGTTGAAGGCGACGTTGATCCCGGTTTCAGTTGAAAACAAGGCTGAAACAGCGGGTATCGCCAACGAAAACCGGACCTTAAGTCAACTTTGGCCGTCAACCAGCGCCAGCCATTCGTCCTCTGTCAGAACCTGGACGCCGTGTTTCTCGGCGTCCTTGAGCTTTGATCCCGCGCCGGGGCCGGCGACCAGATAGTCGGTCTTCTTCGACACCGATCCCGAGACCTTGGCGCCCAGGCTTTCGGCGCGGGCCTTGGCCTCATCGCGGGTGAAGCGTTCCAGAGCGCCGGTGAAGACGACGGTCTTGCCGGCGACCGGGGTGTCGGACTTGGGGCGTTCGGCGTCGATGATCTCGGTCATCTCGGCCTCAAGGGCAGTGACGACTTCCAGATTGTGCGGCTCGTGGAAGAAGTGGGCCAGGGCCTGGGCGGCGACGGGGCCGACGCCGGTGACGCCGGCGATCTGGTTCAGGATTTCGGACGGGCCTTCCTCGCGCGCCACCCGAGCCAGTTCGACCAGGCCGGACCAGTCGTCCGTCATAGTCGCGAGTGAACGACGGGCCGGGGCGGCCATGCCGGGGAAGGCCTGGCTGATCTTCATGTCCATCGTGGCCTCTGGCCAGGGATCGGCGGCGGGGGGCGTCGCCTCGGCCATCAGTGTCAGGACACGCGGCGATATGGCGTGGGCGGCGGCCAGGGCGGTCCAAGCGTCAGACGGCACGCCCGAGGCGGCCTGGAGGCAGGCGGCCTTCAGCGCAGGCCAGCTCTCGAAGGCGCGGGCCAGGACGATGGAGGTCTGTTCCCCAATGTCGCGTATGCCCAGGCCGAACAGGAAGCGGTCCAGCGAGATGACGCGGCGGGCGTCGATGCCGGCGACCAGGTTGCGGATGCTGGTTTCGCCATAGCCGTCGTCACGTTCCAGTTCCTTCAGCCGCGCCTCGTCGCGCGCCAGGCGGAAGATGTCGGCGGGCTCCTTGATCCAGCCGCGCGCATTGAAGGCGACCAGCTGTTTCTCGCCCAGGCCCTCGATGTCGAAGGCGCGGCGGCCGACGAAATGTTTGAGCCGTTCGACGATCTGGGCGTCGCAGATCAGGCCGCCGGTGCAGCGGCGCTTGACCTCGTCGCCCTCGCGCACCGCCTCGGAGCCGCAGACCGGGCATTTGTCGGGAAACTTAAACTTGGGAGACCGTTCGGATTCCGACTTTGGATCGACGACGCGAAGGATTTGGGGGATCACGTCGCCGGCGCGCTGCAAGGCGACCGTATCGCCGATCCGCACGTCGAGACGTTCGATTTCGTCCTCGTTATGCAGTGTGGCGTTGCGGACCACGACCCCGCCGACCGTGACGGGATGCAGGCGGGCGACGGGAGTCAGGGAGCCGGTGCGGCCGACCTGGATGTCGATGCCTTCCAGCACCGTGGTCGCCTGTTGAGCTGGGAATTTGTGGGCGATGGCCCAGCGGGGGCTGCGGGCGACGAAGCCCAGCCGGCGCTGCCAGTCCAGGCGGTCCACCTTGTAGACCACGCCGTCGATGTCATAGCCCAGCGCAGCTCGGTCGCGCTCCAGTTCGCGATAGACGGCGATCAGCCCCTCGGCGCCCTCGACCCGGCGCGAGCGAGCGTTGACGGGGAAGCCCCAGGCCTTGAGTTTTTGCAGGGCCTGCCACTGGGTCTCGGCGAAGTCGCTGGAATGTTCGCCCCAGGCGTAGGCGAAGAAGTTCAGCGGGCGTTTGCCCGTGATCCGGGCGTCCTTCTGGCGAAGGGAGCCGGCGGCGAAGTTGCGGGGATTGGCGTAGGTGCGGCGGCCCTCGGCTTCCGCGGCGGCGTTGAAGGCGGCGAAGGCGTCGTTGGGGGCATAGACCTCGCCCCGGATCTCGATCCGGTCGGGCCAGGCGTCGCCGGCCAGGCTCTGTTTGACATTGGCGATGGTGTTCAGATTGGCGGTGACGTCCTCACCGGTGCGGCCGTCGCCGCGCGTGGCGCCGATGGTCAGCCGGCCGTCGATATAGAGCAGGTTGGCGGACAGGCCGTCGATCTTGGGCTCGGCGACGAAGGCGATGGGTTCGTCGGCGGGCAGTTTCAGGAAGCGGGCGATGCGGGCGACGAAGTCGCGCACCTCGCCCTCGTCGAAGGCGTTGTCCAAGGACAGCATGGGCACGCCGTGGCGGACCTCGGCGAACTGGGTGGAGGCGGCGGCGCCGACCTTGTTGGACGGGGAATCCGGGCGGACCAGATCGGGGAAGGCGGTCTCGATCGCCAGATTGCGGGCGCGCAGGGCGTCGTAGTCGGCGTCGGAGATTTCCGGCGCAGCCTCGGCGTAAAGGGCGTCGTGGCGCGCCATTTCGGTGGCCAGCCAAGCCAGGGCCTCGGCCGCTGTTTCGGCGGTCAGATCTTCGACAGGAGTTTCGAGAGGAATCGCGGAGGCCATCTCGCCGTCATATCATCTGTCGCAGCGGCCGTGCATCGCGCAAAGCCGATGATGACAGAACCGTAGGCTGACGGCCCGATCGGTCGGCGCTAGGGTCGGGATTCTATGTGGGAGCCCGTATGAATCGTTCGACCCTCTGCCTCGTCCTGACCGGCGCCGCCCTGGTCATAGGTGGCTGCACTGCTGTTCCCGTCGCAACGACGCCTGTCGCGCCTGCGCCCATCGCGGCGGGACCGAGCCAACTGCTGGAGGATGTTCGCATCCTCTCGGCGGACGACATGCAGGGGCGCGACACCGGCTCTGAGGGCGGCGAGCGGGCGCGTGCCTATATCGTGTCTCGGCTGGAGGCTCTTGGCGTGCAGGCGCCGCCGTTCGGGCGCTTGCAGCCGTTCGAGGCGCCCGGCCGCACGCGCGAAGGTGTCAAGACGTTCAGCGGCGTCAACATCGTCGGCCTGATCCCCGGAACGCGCGTTGCGGATCGCTACATCGTCGTGACGGCGCACTACGACCACGTGGGGGTCAATGACGGTCAGATCTTCCATGGCGCGGACGACAATGCCTCGGGCGTGGCGACCATGCTGGAGCTGGCCGCCCGGCTGAAAGCCCAGCCACCTGAGCACAGCGTGCTGATCGTGGCCCTGGACGGGGAGGAGCGGGGTCTGTTGGGCGCGCGCGAGTTCGTCAAGGCGCCGCCGGTGCCGCTGGCGTCGATCAGCCTCAACCTGAACTTCGACATGACGGCGCGGGCCGAGACCGACGGCCATCTGTGGGTCACCGGCACCTATCAGCATCCCAACCTGCGGCCGGTGCTTGAGGCCGTGCAGCCGAATGGCGCGGTGTCGTTCGCCTTCGGCAAGGACACGCCGCAGGACACGGGCGAGAACAACTGGGTCGAGGCCTCCGACCATGCCGCCTTCCACTCGGCGGGCGTGCCCTTCCTCTATATGGGCGTGGACTATCACCCCGATTATCACCGCCCCAGCGACACCTTCGAGCGGATCACGCCGTCGGTTTTCACGAGCGCGACAGAGATCGCCATCGCCGGCTTCCGCGCACTGGATCAGGCGCTGGATCAATGAGACGGCGCCTTGGTGCGATCGTCGTCATGGGCGTGCTGGCCCTCAGCGCCTGCGAGCGCCGGGAGGCGGCGGCGCCGCCGCCGGAAACCGCACGGTTCAGTCATCGGCTGAGCGCCGACATCTCGGGCGACTATCGCCCCGTTGGCGAGGGTAGCGGCAATGTGGCGTCGCTGTTCGTCGGTCAAGCGGCGGGATTCGCGGCCTGGGAGGCGGGGCAGGGCGGCCCGCCGCCGCTGATCCTGTCGCTGGTCGGGCCGCAGGGGGCGATGCGGGTGAACCCAGACGCCTATGCGATCACCGACGACACGGTGCAGATGACAGGTTTGGCGCCGGGCGGCGGCGTCGTGCGTCTGCAGGGGCGGATCGACCAGGGAGCGCTGGCGACGGCGCGGCGTAATCTCGGGGACCAGACGCCTGTCATCACCGGAACGGTTTCGGTGGATGGGCAGCGCACGGCCTTCGCGCTGAGCTGGTGGGGCGGCGACTGATCAGAGGATGGCGCGGACGGTCAGATAGATCCCGGTCGCGATCAGGATCCATAGAAGGACGTTGACGCTGACGATGAAGCCGACAGACCGGAGGCCGGACCAGCGCGGTTCGGCGTCAACGTTGGGAGGTTCGCTAGATCGGGGAGATTTCTTGGTCAAAATCAACTTATGGTAGCATGTTGATTGATGGTCAATGTTGATGCGAAGGCGGTCTCATTTAGGTTGATGGTTTCGCAACCCTGGGAAATAATGCTCCTGAGGGGGTGGGTTAATGTCGACAGTGGAGGCTGCCAGGCGTCAGGTTGAACCTGCGCGTCGCGTCACGATACAGCGTGGCAACGGCGATGCTTGGCTCATTCGCTTGCTGGATATGGTCCTGTCATCCTGCGCTCTGGTGATCCTGCTCCCGCTGCTGGTGCTGACAGCCATGGCCGTGAGGGCGCAAGACGGGGGACCAGCGCTCTTTCGCCAGCAAAGGATCGGACGAGGCGGGCAGGTGTTCGACTGTCTGAAGTTTCGGTCCATGACCATCGACGCCGAGGCCAGCCTGCCCGACCTCGTGGATGCGGAATGGAATGCGGCGCGCAAGTTTCGACGCGATGCGCGGGTGACGCACTTCGGCCGCGTCTTGCGGCTCTCCAGCCTGGATGAACTGCCGCAGCTGTTGAACGTGCTGAGAGGCGAGATGTCGCTGGTCGGACCGCGTCCGATCGTGATGGACGAGGCGACGCTGTATGGGCGTCGCCTGGCCGACTATTGCGCCGTGCGGCCGGGCCTGACGGGGCTGTGGCAGGTGTCGGGCCGCAACGACGTGCCCTATCCTCGTCGGGTGGCCATGGATGTCTGGCTGGTCAGGAACCGGACGGTGCGCGTCTATCTGACGATCCTGGCGCGGACGATCCCGGCGGTGTTGAGCCGCAAGGGCGTCTATTAGGGCAGGCGTTCCTCGAAACCGTCATCCGTGCCGATGATGGCCAGATCGGCGAGATCAAGGAACAGGCCGTGTTCTACGACGCCGGTGATCAGCTTCAGATCGTCGGCCAGGCGGACCGGGTCATGGATGGCCTTGCAGCCCGCGTCGTAGATCAGGTTGCCGCCGTCGGTGCGGACCAGGCCGCGATCCGCCTGGCGCACGCGGGCCGGCTGGTTGATGTCGTGATCGATCAGCACGTCGGCGATGCGGTTCGCCGTGGTCTTGTGACCGAAGGCGACGACTTCGATGGGCAGGGGGAAGGTTCCCAACACCGGCACCACCTTGGCCGCGTCGGCGATGACGATGCAGCGGGCCGAGGCCTCCCACACCAGTTTCTCGCGCAGCAAGGCCGCGCCGCCGCCCTTGATCAGGGCCAGGCCGGGGCCGACCTCGTCGGCGCCGTCCACGGTCAGGTCGATGCGGGGCGTGTCTTCCAATGTGGACAGGGTCAAGCCAAGCTCGCGCGCCAGATCGGCGGTCTTTTCCGAGGTCGGGACGCAGCGCAGCCCAGACAGGCCGCGCGCCGCCAGCGCCTTGACGAACCATGCGGCGGTCGAGCCGGTGCCCAGGCCGACGACCATGCCGGCCTCGACATGGGCGGCGGCGGCCTCGCCAGCGTTCTTTTTCTGGAGGTCGCTCATTTGGATTTTGCGGCTTTCTGAGCTTTCGCCTTCTCGCGGAAGGCGGCGCCGGCGTCCGGCTTGAGGGTCTGTCGCGCACGGCCGAAGGCCAGGGCGTCGGCGGGAACGTCGTCGGTGATCACCGAGCCCGAGGCGACGATGGCTCCGTCGCCGATGACGACGGGGGCGACCAGGCTGGAGTTCGAGCCGACGAAGGCCCCGGCGCCGACTTGGGTCTGAGCCTTGTTGAAGCCGTCGTAGTTGCAGAAGATGGTCCCGGCGCCGATGTTGGCGCCCGCGCCGACCGATCCGTCGCCCAGATAGGCCAGGTGGTTGGCCTTGGCGCCCTCAGCCATTCTGACGTTCTTGACCTCGACGAAGTTACCCACTTTGACGCCGGTCGCCAGGTCCGCGCCGGGACGCAGGCGGGCGTAGGGACCGACCTCGGCGCCAGAGGCGACGCGGGCGCCCTCGATGTGGCTGAAGCTGCGAATGCGGGCGCCGCCCTCGATCACCGCGCCGGGGCCGAAGACGACGAAGGGTTCGATGACGGTTCCGCCACCGACCTGGGTGTCCCAGGCGAAATGGACGGTCTCCGGCGCGGCCATGGTGACGCCGGCGGCGAGGAAGGCGTCGCGCTGGACGCTCTGGAACAGGGCCTCGGCCTGGGCCAGTTCGGCCTGGGAGTTGACGCCCATGACGGCGTCCTCGGCGGCGAAGACGGCGCGGGTCGGATGGCCGCCCTTGCGCGCCAGTTCGACCACGTCGGTCAGATAATACTCGCCCTTGGCGTTTGTATTGCTCACATCGGCAAGCAACGAGAACAGCAGGGCGGCAGGCGCCGCCATGACGCCGGAGTTGCAGGCAGTGATGGCGAGCACGTCAGCCGACGCTTCCTTGGCCTCGGTGATGGCGATCAGGGTCTCGCCGTCGAGGATCAGACGGCCATAGGCGCCGGGATCGCGGGCTTCGAAGCCGATCACGGTCACGCCATCCGCATTAAACACAGGCGCGATGTCGGCGGCCTTCAGCAGGGGCACGTCGCCATAGGTGACGACCACCTCGCCGTCGAAGCCTGCCAGCGCCTGTTCGGCGGCGCGGACGGCGTGGCCGGTGCCCAGCGGCGGGTCCTGGACGGCGATGGCGGCCTCGCCCAGACGTTTGACCACATGGGCGCGGACCTCGGGCGAGTGGGTGCCGACCACGACGACGATCCGTTCGCAGCCCAGGCCTTCGGCCGCGTCGATGGCGTGGTCCAGCATGGCGCGATGGGCCACCGGGTGCAGCACCTTGGGCAGGGGCGACTTCATCCGCGTGCCTTGGCCGGCGGCGAGAATGATGGCGGCGCGGGGGCGCGTCTGGCTGGTCATGAATCGTCTCGCGGTCTAGTCGTCCTGCGATCTAGCCCATCATGCGGGCCAGCGGGAGATGTGGATGACCGATCGCGACCTGGAAGGCTGGACCATCGCCTTCGATCTGGATGGGACGCTGGTCGATTCCGCGCCGGATCTGATCGGAACGCTGAACCGGTTGCTGGTCGAGGAGGGTTTGCCGCCCGTGCCGATGGAATCCGCCTCGACCCTGATCGGGTCTGGCGCGCGGGCGCTGCTGGCGCACGGCTTCGAGGCCGCCGGGGCATCGGTCGAGCGGGCGCAATCGGACGAACTGTTCGAGCGGTTCCTGATCGACTACGCCGCCCACATCGCCGACGGGTCGCAGCCGTTCGAGGGTGTGGTCGAGACGCTGGAGCGGTTGACCGAGCGCGGGGCGATTCTGGTCGTGGCGACCAACAAGCGCTCGGACCTGTCGGAGCTTCTGCTGGAGAAGCTGGACCTGACACGGCATTTCGCCGCCATCGTCGGACCGGATCGGGTCAGCGCGCGCAAGCCTTCGGGGGCGCATCTGAAGGAGGCAGTCGTCAAGGGTGGCGGCGATCCCGAACGGGCCATCATGGTCGGGGACGCGGCGCCGGATGCGGATGCGGCCAAGGATGCAGGCATGCCGTGCATACTGGTCACCTTCGGCTTCACGCCCGTGCCGGCCGAGGAACTGGGCGCCGATGTGCTGATCGACGACTTCGAGGATGTCGAAGAGGCCATCGACGGCATCCTGTCGGACTTCTACGTCATGAAGGCGCTGAAATTCTGAGGGGCGCCGACAGGAAATCTGTCGCCGAATGATCGCTGCTGCGGTTGCGGATCGACACGGCGATGGACAGATTGGCGCACCCCTGTTGAAAGTGCCTTCATGTTCGCTCGCTTTTTCAAGATCCCGCTGTGGCAGCGCACCGCCGCCGGCTTTGTCCTGGGCATCATCGCCGGGCTGATCCTGCGGGAGCGGGCCGAGGTCTGGCTTCAGCCGATCGGCGACGTCTATCTGAACCTGATCCGCATGGTGGTGGCGCCCCTGGTGCTGTTCACCATCGCCAGCTCCATCGCCAAACTGGGCGAGGGGGCGGGGGCCGTGCGGCTGGGCGTGCGGACCATCGTCTGGTTCGCAATAACGTCGCTGCTGGCCGTGCTGGTCGGGTTTGCGTTTGGGCACATCATCAATCCGGGCGTGGGCCTGTCCAACCTGCCGCTGGGCGAGGTCAAGGATCGCGTGATCCCGACGCCGCTCGAAGTGCTGATCGGCGTTGTGCCGACCAATCCATTCGCCGCCCTCGCCGAGGGCAAGGTGCTGCAGATCATCTTCTTCTCGGCCCTGGTCGGCATGGCGCTGGTGGCGTTGGGCGACCGGGCGCAGGGGGTGCGGCGGCTGGTGGACGAAGGCGCGGCGGTCATCTTCCGCATCACCCGCTGGGTGATCCAGTTGACGCCCATCGGCGTGTTCGGCCTGATCGGCTCGGTCGTCGGCGGTTATGGCTGGGAGGCGCTGCTGCCCCTGCTGAAGTTCATCGGCGCCATCTATGCCGCCTGCCTGTTCCACATCCTGATCGTCTATTCGGGCCTGCTGAAATTACATGGGCTGAAGGTCACCAGCTTCTTCCGCGGCGCCTTCGCGGCCCAGCAGACGGCCTTCGCGACCTCATCCTCGCTGGGGACGCTGCCGATCACCCTGCGCCAGACGGTCGAGCGGCTGGGCGTGCCCCAAGCCTATGCCGCCTTCGCTGTGCCCTTGGGAGCCAATGTGAAGATGGACGGGTGCGGCGCCATCTATCCGGCCATCGCCTCGATCTTCATCGCCCAATATTTCAAGATCGACCTGACCTTGACGCAATACATCCTGATCGGCCTGACGGCGGTGCTGGGGTCGCTGGGGACGGCGGGCGTGCCGGGGACCAGCATCGTCATGCTGACCTTGACCCTGTCCACCGCCGGCCTTCCGCTGGAAGGCATCGGCTATATCGTCGCCATCGACCGGATCATCGACATGATGCGCACGGCGACGAACGTGACCGGCCAGATGCTGGTGCCAGTGCTGGTGGCCAAGGAGGAGGGCATACTGAACGAGGACATCTACAACGGTCACGTCGCCTGGCTGCCGGGCGACCCGGAGGCTGACACGCCCGAAGGCGTTCGCGCCGCCGGAATCTGAAACAGGCGCTTGCGCAAGGCCGACGACCGGGCTATGTCGCCGCCTCCGCAAGGCAAGGACGCGTAGCTCAGCGGGAGAGCACCTCGTTCACACCGAGGGGGTCACAGGTTCAATCCCTGTCGCGTCCACCATCTTTTCCCAAACAAGTTCAAAGCCTTGCCTGCGGTCAGTTTCCGTGGGCGGACGGGTTTTGAGTGCGAAACGGGCGCGGTGGACCACAGCGGGGGGCAAAGCGACCGCTCTGGCGCCTTACCTTCTCCCGAAAAAGTGTTTTGAAACAAGCCTCTTTGGACGGGCCGTATTCGCCGCCTTGCACGCTGCTTCGCAAGGTTTTGGCTCGGTGCGAGCCACAATCGCCCCGTGCGCCTCGCTGAACTATTGCCGCTTACTCCCACTCTCATGTGACGAAGCGATCTAATCGACGGATAGAAAACTGGCGACGGTCAGGCGGCCCAAGGTGATATCCGGCGATAAGAGACTGTCGGCCGGCATCATGGCGCAGTGCAGAAGGTTGCCGCGGTAGACCAGGGCGCGGTTGAAGGCGGGGGCGTAGGCTGCGATCTTTTCGAAGATCGGCGTGTCGCCGGCGATATAGGCGGCGGCCGGTTGGCCGTGACGATCGAAGTCCTGTTGCAAGCTGTCGAGGTATGTCCGGTGACGTTCGGGCGTCACCTGTTCGAACCCGGTCGAGCGATGACGGTAGAAGGCGGTGCCGCCATGGTCGGCGTGCGACAGATAATGGATGATCGCCATCTTGCCGGGTTCAACTCCGTCGATGTGGGGAATGCGCTGGGCCAGGCCGAGGTCTTTGGGCGGGGTGGTCGCCAGGGAGTAAAGGGCGCGGTCGAAGCCGATGCGGTCGGAGGCCCCGAACACGTTCTTCATGACGGCGGCCAGGAGAGGGCCCAGGCCTTCGAAATAGATCGGTGACACGGGCGCGCGGACGCCGGGATAATAGGGACCCATTGTCGAGAAAACGCGGGTTGCGGCGTCCGCGATCAGGCGTTCGGTATGGGGATGGAATCCATCGATCACCACGACCGGCTGGCGTTCGTCGCCGATGTGATCGACGCGGATCGAAGGTTGATGCATGGCTGCCTGGCTTGATACGGTCCTGATCTTGGTAACGCCGACGCTCCGGTCGATCCATGCCGATTATCGAAAGGCAAGGCCATGACGCCGATCCGGGAATGGCGCGACGTCACGCCGGAGCTCTTTCGCGATATTCGCCGCGAAGGCGAGCCTGCCGTAATGCGGGATCTGGTTGGCGACTGGCCGATCGTGCGAGCCGCGCGGCAGGGTGAGGCGTCGGCCTATCTGCGGGCGCTGTCGGGTGATGCGCCTGTGCATTTCATGCGCGCGGCGCCCGAGGTCGAGGGGCGTCTGCACTATGAGGCCGGTGTCAGCGGACGAAACTTCGAGCGGATCGACGGCCGGATGAGCGATTTTCTGGATGCGCTGACGCTTGAGGGGGGAAAAAGCCGGCCTGATTCCCTGGCGCTACAGGGGTTGCCGACCACGGCGCATCTGCCGGAGTTCGCGCAGGCCAACAGATTGTCGCTGCTGCCGGCGGAGGTGATCCCGCGCCTGTGGATCGGCAATGCCGCCAAGGTCGCGATCCATCACGATCCGTCCGAGAACGTGGCCTGCGTCGCGGCGGGACGGCGTCGGTTCACCCTGTTTCCACCCGAGCAGGTCGGCAACCTCTATATGGGGCCGTTCCACGTCACGCCGGCGGGCACGCAGGTCAGTCTGGTGCATCTGACCGATGTCGATCACGCGCGGTTTCCCCGGTTCGCGCGCGCGCTGCAGGCCGGCATGCAGGCCGAATTGGCGCCCGGCGACGCCCTCTACATCCCGTTCCACTGGTATCATCACGTCGAGGCGCTGGAGCCGTTCAACGTGCTGGTGAACTACTGGTGGGATGCGGCGCCGGCCGGGATAGGCTCGCCCTGGGATGCCATGATGCACGGTATGATGAGCCTGCGGACCCTGCCGCCCGACCAGCGCCGCGCGTGGCGGGCCATGTTCGACCACTATGTGTTCCAGACCGACGGGGATCCGAGCGCACACTTGCCGCAGGAGGCGCGCGGCATACTGGGGACACCGACGGCCAGAAGCCTGGCGCAGATGCGTCAGGCGCTGCTGGAGCGGCTCAAAGGGGGCTAGGCGGCGGGGCAGACTCTGGCGACATAGTCGGAATGTGCAGGCATCAGGTCCGCGCATTTGCGGATCACGCCGCGAACATCGCCCAGATAGCGCGCGACTTCCTCATTCGACTTGAGGTCGGCCAAAGGATCGTAGCCGCGTGGGACATAGCCCTGGCCCAGGAAGACCTGGATCCAGCTTTCTTCGGCGAACAGTTCCTCGTCCTCGCGGAAGATGCGGCCGTTGGCCATCCACAAGTTGATCTTGCGCTGAAGCGTGGCGGGAATGTCCATGTCGCGGACATGGCGCCAGAACGGCGTGTCGTCGCGCGTGGTCGCCTTGTAATGCAGGATAATGAAGTCGCGGATGCGCTCGTATTCGAAGTCGGTCTGGCGATTGAACTCGGCGATGGTCGCCTGATCGAAGCCGGCGTCGGGCAGCAGTCGCACCAGTCGGATCACGGATGACTGAATCAGGTGGATCGAGGTCGATTCCAGCGGTTCGAGGAAGCCGGACGCCAGGCCGACGGCGACGCAGTTCTTGTTCCAGATCTTGTTGCGCTTGCCGGTGATGAACCGCAGGCGGTTCGGTTCGGCCAACTGTTCGCCGTCCAGATTGGACAGCAGGATCCGCTCGGCCTCGTCGTCGTCGATATGCCGGCTGGAATAGACGTGGCCGTTGCCGGTGCGGTGCTGAAGCGGGATGCGCCATTGCCAGCCCGCCGTTCGGGCCGTGGCGCGGGTGTAGGGGGTGAAGGGCTCGACCCGGGCGCAGGGCACGGCCATGGCGCGGTCGCACGGGAGCCAGTGGCTCCAGTCCTCATAACCGGTCTTCAGCGCCTGTTCGGTGATCAGGCCGCGGAAGCCGGAGCAGTCGATGAACAGATCGGCGGAGATCACCTCGCCATCGTCCATGGTCACGGATTCGACCCAGCCGTCGTCAGATCGCAAGGTGACATCCGCAACCTTGCCCTCGCGCCGAACGACGCCGGAGGCTTCGGCCAGGCCACGCAGGTATCGGGCGTAGAGGGCGGCGTCGAAGTGGAAGGCGTGCGCGATATGGCCGATCGGCGACTGCGCCATCTTGGGATCGGCCCGCATGAACCGGTTTTCGGGCGCAGCGACCGTATTGATCGAATAGTCGGCCAGGTCCGAGGTTTGACCCGCAGCCTGCATCTTGAGCCAATAGTGATGCAGCCTCAGGAACGCCAGATCCTGGCCGATGACCCCGAAGCCGTGGATGTAGCTTTCACCTAGCCGCCCCCAGTCGACGAACTGGATGCCCAGTTTGAAACTGCCCTGGGTGCGGCGAATGAAGTCGTTTTCGTCCAGGCCCAGAAGTTCGTTGTACTTCTTGATCGCGGGGATGGTGGCCTCGCCGACCCCGACGATGCCGATGGCCTCGGACTCGATCAGGGTGATCCGGTAAAGCCCGCCAAACAGTTTCGACAACAGCGCCGCCGTCATCCAGCCGGCCGTGCCGCCGCCGACGATCAGGATGTGTTCGAGCTGCTTCATGCCGTCACCGCTGCGTGGTTACGGGGTCACGGTGCAGGCTGCGGGCGTCCGGGGCAAGGGCAGGGGTGCGGTCAGGGCCGGGCGGCTGTAGCTGAGACCGAAGCCGCGGGCGAACTGGACCACGTCGCCGGGATGTTCGCCCGTGCTGCAGGCCGAGCCGGGCCAGGCGAAGGACAGGTGAGCGGTGAAGTCATGACCGCCGCCGACCAAGACGTCGGCGATGCCGTCACCCTCGGTGCCGGGCAGGAAGGCGGCGACGAAGGCGTCGGACAGGTTGATCAGGTCGTTGGCATAGGCCGGACGCCCCGAATAGAGGACCGAGATCACCGGCACGCCCTTGTTGGCGATCGCGCGCAGGGCGGCGAGATCGGCCGGGTAGAGGGCGCTATGCTGCACCGGTTTGGGGAAGCGAACATCGCCTGTATATTCGGCATAGGGCGTCTCGCCCAAGACGGCGATCACGGCGTCGAAGTCCGAGACCCGCACCCCTGATCCTGTGGCGGAATAGGTGACATTGGCGTCGCCCAGGGCGGTGCGCAGCGCGGTCAGCAGGGTCTCGCCGCCGCCGAAATCGGCGTTGACGTTCTCGGTCCCCTGCCAGGTCAGCGACCAGCCGCCGGTCTGGTTCGACAGGCTGTCGGCGCTGGCCCCGATCACCAGCACCTTGCGGCCGCGGGTCAGGGGCAGGGCGCCGTTCTCGTTCTTGAGCAGGACGATGGATTTCCGCACCGCCTCGCGCGCCAGATCGTCGGCGTTCAGGGCCTCGGCGCGACCGGTCAGTGGGCTGGCGGCGACGGGGCGGTCGAACAGGCCGGCGCGCATCTTGACGCGGAGGATGCGCGTCACCGCATCGTCGATCCGCGACATGGGTATGGCGCCGCTGTTCACGTCGGCCACGGTGTTGGTGATGAAGTCGCGCCAGTCGACCGGGACCATGACGATGTCCAGACCGGCGTTGATCGCCTGGGCGCAGTGCGACTTGGTGCAGCCCTCGACCTGTTCGATGCCGTTCCAGTCGGACACGACAAGGCCGTCGAAGCCCAGGCTGCCTTTCAGCACATCTGTCAGCAGTTCACGGCTGCCGTGGACCTTGCCGTAGATTTTGCCCGCCTCGACGTCGTTCCAGCTGTTGTAGGTGGCCATGACGGTCTGCACGCCGGCGTCCAACGCCGTGTAATAGCCGGCGGCGTGGCGGGTGATGATCTGGGCGCGGGTGTCGCGGTTCTCGCCCTGATCGACGCCCTGGAAGGTGCCGCCGTCGCCAAGGAAGTGTTTGGCCGTGGCGACCACGTCGCCGTCGCCGGTCAGATCGCCTTGCAGGCCTTCGACCATGGCCTGGGCATATCGAGCCACGAGTTGGGGATCGCTGGAATAGGATTCATAGGTGCGGCCCCAGCGCCGGTCCTCACCGATCGCGACGGTGGGGGCGAAGACCCAGCTGATGCCGGTGGCGCGGACCTGACGGGCGGTCGCACGGCCGATGCGGCGCACCAGCTCCGGGTCGTTGGCGGCGCCCAGGCCGATATTGTGCGGAAAGAGAGTCGCGCCGCGCACGTTGTTGTGGCCGTGAACCGCATCGGTGCCCCAGATCAGCGGGATTTTCACGGCCATGTCGGTGCGCAGGGCGGCGTCGTGGAACTGGGCTGAATAGGCCGCCCAGTCTGCGACTGACGCGTCCTTCTTCATGTCCGGCCAGGCCCCGCCGCCATTCAGGACCGAGCCGATGTAATAGCGGGCGACCTCGTCCGGCGTGATGTTGCGGACGTCGGGCTGGGTCATCTGCCCGACTTTCTGATCCAGGGTCATGCCGGCGACGATGCGGGCGATGCGCCGCTCCAACGCCGCATCGACGGGCGTCGGCGAGGTCATGATGGGCCAGGCCGAGCCGTCCAGAACGCGTGTCGGCGCCGTGGTCGTCGCCGCGCAGGACGCCAGAACGAGGGCGGACAGGCAGAGTGTCGTCTTGAGAAGCGATTTCATGGCGGACTCGTCACAGAGGGCAGACAGGGGAGGGCGAGCGTGGATCGGCGGGACCGATCCACGCCCTCACGCGTTCGGGCCGAAGCCTTAGGCATCAGAAGCGGTAGTTGACGCCGAACAGGAACTGGCGGCCGTATTCTTCATAGGTCTCAGGCAGGACCGCTCCGTCGGCCGTGGTGGTGCCGCCGGCGTCCAGGCCAAGCCGAGTGCGATAAGGCGAGTTGGTCAGGTTGTTGACCTGGAACAACAGGCCCAGGCCTTCAAGCGGACCCTGTTCGAAGGTGTAGCCGATCTGGGCGTCGATCTGTTCGTCGTCCTGGATCTCGGTGAAGCCGCGGTTGGTGAACAACTGAACCACCTCGCCCTTGAACGCCTCGCGGAAGCGTTTGGAGATACGGGCCTGGAAGCCGTTACGCTCGTAATAGGCGGTGGCGTTGTAGACCATGCCGGACAGGCCGGGAATGCGCGTTGGGGCCTGTGGATTGCCGCCCGCGTTCAGATCGGACTCGGTGAATGAGACCGAGCCTATGAAACCGAAGCCGGATAGCGGCTCCCACACCCTGCCGAAATCGACGGCGCCCGACAGTTCGATGCCCTGAACCGAGCCGCCCGTGCCGTTGGCGGGCAGGGTGATCCGGCCGATGGGGCTGATCGTCGTGTTGGCGGGGATCGAGCTGGCGGACAATGGCAGGGGAATGCCCGTGAAGTCGAACTCCTGCGTCTGCGAGTAGATGTAGGTTTCGAGATCTTTGTAAAAGGCTGCGATCGACAGGTAGGTGGTTGAATCCACATACCATTCATAGGCTAGGTCATAGGCGGTCGCACGCCAGGGCTCCAGGTTCGGGTTGCCGCCGGAAGCTGACCAAGGGTTGACAGTCTGGCCCATGCCACAAGGTTGCTGCGAGCAGATCAAAGCGTCGAAGCCAGGCGTTACATTGGCGCGCAGGTCGTCCATACGCGGGCGAGCCATGGTCTTGGACGCGGCGAAGCGGATGCGGTGCCCGCCGCCCAGATCGTAGATCAGGTTCAGGCTGGGCAGGACATCAATGTAGTCGTCGCCTTTCGTAACCGAGGTTGGAACGACGGGCTGGCCATTGTTCAGGGCGTTGATGATGACGCCGCTTGATTCCTGGGACTGATCGACGATCTGAAGGCCGAAGTTGCCGCGCAAGCTGTTCCACTCGAAATCGGCCTTGGCGTAATAGGTGATGACCTCTTCTTCGATGTCCCAGTTCTTGTCGTAGAAGTTGGCGTCCAGAATGGGCGCGCGATCCCAATAGACGTCCAGCGCCCGCGACAGGTCGTAGCTGAGCACATTGCCGAAGCCGGCGAAGTCCAGCGAGGTGGGCGAAACCAGATACTGGCTGGCGACCAGAACCTGCTGGCGGCCGTTTTTCAGGAACAGGTCGAAGTCGTCGACGCGTTTGGTCTTCTGGCGATTGGCCAGGTTGACGCCGACGGTGACAGTATTGATCACGCCGTCAAAATCGCGCTGACCCTTAAGATCGATCGAATAGACGGACTCTTCGACATCGGGGAAGCGGATCGAGCCGTCGTGACCCCAGCCGCCCCAAGGCGCACGGTCGCCCAGCGAAACCTGCGAGGCGTCAGCATAATCGAGGCCTTCATTGTAGGTGGGGTAGTCGTCGTTGTTCAGCTGGAAACCGATCACGTCCCGCGTTCGGCCGATGTCCGCAGATGCGCCGCCTCCAACACCCAGGCCATAGCCGGCGTAGGATTCGGCGACGACCTCTTTCCTCTTGTTGCTGGAATAGGCGAGGTCGGCGGAGACCCGCATCCGGTCGCTGACCTCATATTCGGTGTTCACGCCGATCGAAAACAGTTCGTCTTCACGGGTGTTGAAGTCGTTGCGGATGATGGGAACGACATTGTTGGCCGTGCCGCTGGTCGCGAACGGCGACCCGCCGCGATCTTCGGTCTGGACATTCGTGAAGAACTCGCTGTCCGCATAGGGGTTCGAGAACCACTGCGCGCCGCGTGTGGTCTCTTCCTGATCGAACTTGGAATAGTAGACATCCAGGATCGAATGCAGTTGGTCATTCGGCCGCCATTCCAGGATGCCGATCACGGCGTCGCGCGTGTTCAATCTTGAAGTGGCGAAGATTTCCTGGCCGTTTAGGAGGAAGGCTGTGTCGGCGCTGTCGGGCTGAACCGCGTCCGGCCCTGGCCTGCCATTGGTACCATCTCCATCGACGCAGGCGGTAGCGCCCGGAAGTGGCTCGCAAGCCCCGCCGAAGACTTCATACCCATAGGCCTTGAAGTGCCGGTTCTGGGACGGCGAATCGAGGTGGGCATAGCCCAGGGCGACGCCAAGCGTATCGTCCATGAACTGATCGATATAGCTGATCGAGAAGCGGCCGCCGTAGCTGCGGACATCGTCGTTCAGACCGCCGTCCTCCAGCGCCTCGCCGCGCAGGTTCATGGCGATGGCCCGATTGCCGAACTCCAGCGGGCGCACGGTGCGCAGGTCGGCGGTGCCTGACAGACCCATGCCTGAAACCTCGGCGTCGGGGGTCTTGTAGATGACCACGCCGGACAGAAGCTCGGACGGATACTGGTCGAACTCGACCGCGCGGTTGTCGCCGGAACTGGCCTGCTGGCGACCGTTCAGAAGGGTGGTGGTGAAGTCGGGCGCCAGGCCCCGGATCGAAATGACCTGGGCGCGGCCGTTGACCCGCTGGGCCGCCAGACCGGGCAGGCGGGCGATGGATTCGGCGATTGAGACATCCGGCAGCTTGCCGATATCCTCGGCCGACACCGCCTCGACGATGGAGGTCTGGTTGCGCTTGATCGTGATGGCGTCCGCCAGGCCGCGACGCAGGCCGGTGACCACGACCTCGCCGACTTCGGCGACATCGTCGTCTTGCGCAGGGGGCGTCTGGGTCTGGGCCAGGGCGGCGCAGGGCAGGGCGATGGCGAGGGTGGCGACCGAGGCCATCAGCCGAAGCCGCCCCGCCGTGCAGCCATGACGAATAGGTGCGTGATCGTTGCGCATGAAGTCCCCTCGCGTTTTTCCCTGGTGCAGGCTCTTCGTCCCGCATCCGTTTTTGGGCGCCGCCAAGCTGAGGCCGTCAGTTTTGGAAGCGCTTCCAAGAAAGCTAGTTCAAAACTCTACGTTCCGCAATGACGGAACTCAGATCGCGGCTAATTCCGAGGTCGTGACCACACATAGGTCGCGGCGGTGCGCGCGGGCAGTTCGGCGGCGGCGCGTCGCGATCCTTCAGCGATGTCGAATCCGACGGGCTGGGCGCCCTCGTTCAGAAGGATCAAGACGCGTCGCCCGTCGGGATTGATGAAGGCCACGCCTTGAAGGCCGTCGGGTTCGACCGAGGCGATCCGCACCGCCCCCGGCAGGACGAAACGGCTGGCGTGACCAAAGGCGTAATATTCCTGGTTCCGTTCGACGGCCCCCGTCTTCTGGTCGATGGTGACGACGCCCCGACAGTCGCCGCAGCCGCCGGCGTGGGGGCCGTGGGTCTCGTCCAACGCCAGGTTCCACATCAGGACGCCGCGCGCCCACTGTTCCGTTGAGCCGATGATCAGGTTCTTCATCATCCAGCTGAAGCTTTCCGAGAAGCCCGCCGCCCACTCCCCGCCCGAACATTCGGTGAAGAAGACATCCTTGTCCGGGTGGGCCGCCCGCACCTGACCCTGGGCGGAGACATCGCCCGCATAACAATGCCAGGCGACGCCGGTGACATGGGCCGCCGCGACGGGGTCCGCCAGGACGCCCAGAGGCTGTTCGGGCTTGTCCCAGTTGTGATCCCAGTCGAGAATCTTGGCGTCGAATTTCGCCGCAGCCAGCGCGGGCCCGAGATGGCCGCCGATGAAGGCGGCCCGCCCTTGCGGCCCCCAACGCATGCCGGGGTAGGTGTCGGGTTCGAAATCAGGCTCATTCTGAATGCTCAGATAGTCGGTCGGCACGCCGTGATCCGCCGCCGATCGGATGTAGCGCAGCCAATAGTCGGCATAGGTCGAATAATATTCGGGTTTCAGCTGGCCCTGGATCAGCGAGCCGTTGGTCTTCATCCAGGCCGGCGCGCTCCATGGCGAGGCCATCACCTTGAGGTCGGGGTTGATCGCCAAGGCTTGGCGGACGGTCGGAAATACGTAGTCTTCCATCCGCCGCGTCGAAAATCCCGCCAGGGTCGGGTCGGGTTGATCGGCGAGACTGTAATGATCCAGCGAAAAGTCTGAGGCGCCGACGGTCACGCGGGTGAAGCTGAAGCCAAGACCGCCGTCGCGGCGGCCGAACAGTTCGCGCATCAGGGCGTCGCGCGCTGGGGGCGCCAACCGTGTCTGTATCAGCCAGGCCGAGGAGTCCGTGATCGATGCGCCGAACCCGACCATCGTCTGATAGCGCCGATCCGTATCGATGGTGACGACGGGACGGCCGGTCTCCGGCGGCATGGTTGAGAAGACAACGGAGGGCTGCTCGCTCAGCAGTCGGCTGCGATCGCCCGACGTCATCCAAACCTGCGCGGCGTTTGTCTGCGCATCCGGGAGGGTGGAGCAGGCGCTGAGCAGAAAGGCGGTCGCGGCGCTTGCGAGCGCGTAACGACCAAATGGCCAGGTTTTCATTTCGACATCTCCCATTGTCCCACGTCGGGGGCGGCGCCGCCGTAGACCGGGGCTGCCTGAACTCCTCAATTGGGAGCGCTTCCAAGACACGCGCTGCGCGTTCGACTGTCAAGTGTTCCTGGTGGACATCAGGGAAGATATTCGTCCTGCCGAACCTCTGGCCACCACGGTGTGAGGCAGGGTCATGAACGACCAATCCTCGCCCCCGGCGCCCAATCGCCTGACCAGGGTGAGAACCGCCTGACGCGCCATGTCCTTCAACGGCTGGTGGACAGTGCTGAGTGGCGGCCAGACGATCTGGGATACCGGGGTGTCGTCGAAACCGGTGATCGACAGCTGGCCGGGTACGTCCAGGCCGCGTCCGTGCGCGACGGACAGCGCACCCGCGGCCATGTCATCGTTGGCGCAGATCAGGGCGGTGGGCGGCTCGGCCTGATCCAGTAGTTGGGTCGTCAGCAAACCGCCCGATCGAAAGGTGAAGTCGCCGCGCACGACATCGACGGTCTCCGAACCCAGACCCGCTTCCAGCAGCGCCCGCTTCAATCCGTCGAAGCGACGCTCGGCCGAAAGGTGGCCCGCAATGCCGTTGATGAAGGCGAACCGTTTGTGGCCGAAGTCCAGCAGGTGGCGTGCGATGTCGTAACCGCCGGCCTCATCGTCGATGCCGACCCCGTCCGCGACGGCGAGGCCCGGCCCGCCCGGCGAAATGGTCACGACGTGACACCCCTTTTTACGAATGTCCTGGATCAGGTCCGCGTCGTCGGCGAACGGCGGGGTCAGGATCAGACCCTGACAGCCTTGGGTCGCCACAAGGTCGAGCACCTGACGACGCCGGTCTGGACTGTGCTGTGGCACATGGCGCGTGAGGAGTTGGTAGCCGAGGGCCAGGCATTCGCGCAACGCGCCCAGCTCCAGGGCCGAGGCGTAAAAGGAGTTGGGTTCGGCCTCCAGATCGGACGCCAGGATCAGGGCGAGAATGCCGCCGCCGCCGCCCGCGAGTGATCGCGCCTGGGGGTTCACCCGATAGTTAAGCGCCTCGACCGACGCCAGAACCCGCTGGCGCACCTCGTCGCGCACATTGGGGCCGCCGTTCAACACCCGCGAGACCGTGGTGCGTCCGACATTCGAATGCCGCGCGACGTCGTCGATGGTCGGCTTCTTGGTGGTCAAATCTCGGCTTCCTTTGGACGCACGAACGATGGGCTTGTCGAAGTCGGATTTGCAAGGCCTCGACGACGCGCGGTTCAGGGCGTCATATGCCCTGATGACGCCTCAGACGGAACTGCCGATCGGATCAAGCGGCAGGCTGCGTTCGCGTCGGTTCCTTGTCGGATACGGCGCCGCCCAGGCGGGTGCGTTCATCTGCTTCATTCCGCTGCTCACCTTGTTGTTGCCGATGCGTGCCGAGGCGATCGCCGGGGCGGACAAGGCGGTATTGCTTGGCCAGGCCGCCATGGTCGGCGGCTTGGCGGCTGCGATCGCCAACATCACCTTCGGCGCCTTGAGCGACGGGAAAAACGGTCGGTTTGGACGGCGCAGACCCTGGATTCTGGGCGGTCTGGCCGCCTCGGCGCTGACTTTGGGCCTCATCGGCGCGGCGACGACGCCCGCATCGTTGATCCTTGCGGTCGTGGCGTTTCAATTTGCGATCAACGCCCTTTATGCGCCCTTCACGGCCCTGGTGCCCGACATGGTGCCAGATCGACAGAAGGGCGCGACGTCGGCGCTGACCAGCCTGGCTCTTCCAATCGCGAGCATCTTCACCGCCGTCGTAGTGGTAGGCTTGGCCGGATCCATACGCGCCCAGATTTTCGCCATCGTCTCGGCTGCTTTAATCCTGATCCTGCCCTTCGCCCTGACGCTGCGAGAACCGATCGTCAAAGCGATGGGAAGGCCGAGATGGCGCCTGTCCTTGGCGGCATTCAAGGATATCAAGTTCTCGCTGGCGTTCGCCTCGCGTCTGCTGACCGAGAGCGGCGTCGCCATCAACACCCTGTTCCTGTTCTTCCTCGTCCAGGGACAGTCCGAAGTGGCACGGCCATGGGCCTGGTCCGACCTTGAGATGTTTTCGGCGCTCCTTCTGACATCGACCGTCACGTCGACCCTGGGTGGGCTGACATCGGGCTTCCTGTCGGACCGGGTGGGGCGGCGCGCACCCTTTGTCATCGCGGGAGGGATCGGCATGGCGGCCGGTCTAGGCCTTCTGGCCTATGGCGCGGACGGCGTCGGCCTGCTGTTGGCGCAAACCGTGTTCGGCCTCGCCCACGGCGTCCATGCCGGGTCGGTGTCGGCGATGACCGCAGAGATATTGCCAGATCCGGTTCATGCCGGTCGGGATCTGGGGCTCATGAACCTCGCGATCGCCCTGCCGCAAGGTGTAGCGCCGGCCGTCGCAGCCATTGTCCTCACTGCCGGTATGCCGCTCACGACGGTTTTCGGCCTGGCGGGACTGGGCGTCATCGCCGCAGCAGCGATCTTGGCGCCGTTGGTGCGGACTGTGTGAGGTCAGGTGTCCAGTTATGCGCCGTCCGTACGCCACTTGGAGATTATTCGTATAATGCGTTTCCTGCGCTCGCCGATGGCGGCGGGAAGCGTGGGCGCTGTTGCTGTCAGTCCGATCTGAGCACAGGCGCAGGCCGCCGCGATAGGGCGTGAAGTGCGGCCAAGCCGCCGCCCAGGGCCGCAATCCCCGTTGCGCCGGTCAGCAGGAGGAGGACGCCGGTCCAGTCCATGCTCCATGTGGCCTTGAAGGCGAGGGTCACGACAGGCCAGGCGCCGGCTGCTCCAAGCAACAGGCCGGCGAGGCCGGCGATGGCGCCGACCAGACTGTATTCCACGAGGTAGGCGGTCAGGATCTGGGCGTGTGAGCCGCCCAGCACCTTGAGGACGGCCGCCTCGCGCGCCCGTTCGCGCACGCCTGCGGCGATGGCGCCGACCAGAACGAGCAGGCCGGCGAGACCGGCGACGGCCGCGGCCCCGCGGATAGCCAGGGCGAGACGGTCGAACAGGGTGGCGGCGGCCTCAAGCTGTTCGCGGACGCTGATGATGTTCACCTCGCGGAAGTCTGCGCCAAGCGTCTGGGTGATGGCCCTTTCCTCGGCGGGGCTGGCGCGGGCGATGGCGACGCTGCGGGGATTGGCGCCTTCGATGGCGGCGGCGTTGAGCACGAGCAGGAAGTTGGTCCCGAACCCGCCCGGCTCGGTCCGGCGAAGGGCGGCGATGCGGACGTCCATCTCTCGACCCAGCAGTTGCAGGGTCAGGCTGTCGCCGACCTTGAGGTCGGCGGCCTTGGCCAGATCCTGCGAAAGGGCGATCTGTGGCGGACCCGCGTAGTCGGCCGCCCACCACCGGCCGGAGACGAGGTTCGCATCGTCCGGCGCGCCGGCGAGCGCGGTCAGGAGAATGTCCTGGTCGAAGGCCCAGCGTTCGTCCTGAGGCAGGGCCTCTGGATCGACGGGCGCGCCTTTCAACCGCACGATCCGCCCCGTGAGGAGCGGAAGGCGCCGGTAGCGGTCCGGTCCTGGGTTGGACATCACTTTCGCCACCGCCGCATCGAACGCCGCGCCGCGATCGGCGGGGATTTCTGTGAAGACCACGGACGGGGCCGATCGCGGGGCGACCTCGGTGATCTGGCCGAGCAGGCTGGACTGAATGAGGACGACCATGGCCAGAAGCGCGACGCCCAGGCCGATGGCGGGCGAGGCCGTGCGCGCCGCCGAGCGGGGGCCGGCGAGGTTGGCCAGCCCCAGGCGCACCGCGCCGCCGACGTGTCGTCTCAGGCGTCCGGCCAGGGCGGCGGCCGTCCGGCCGAGCAGCCAGAGAAGGGCGAAGGCGACGACCGTGCCGCCGATCAATGCGGCCGCTGCAAGCTTCGACGGCGCCGTCCACAAGGCCAGGCCCGCCAGTCCGATCGCGGCCAGCACGGCGAAGATCAGTTCGACGCCAAGCACGGGCCGTTCGTTGAGCTGGCGACGGAACAGGGCCGAGGGCGGCGTCGCACGGGCGCGGGCCAGGGGCGCGAGGGCGAAGGCGGTGGCCGCCAGAAGGCCGAAAGCCCCGGCCTTGACCAGCGGCGCGGGATAGACGGCGAACAGGGCGGGGATGGGCAGGCTGTCCTTCGCCAGCACGCCGATGACGAGCGGCACGACGGCGCCGATCACGAGACCAATGGCGACCCCGACGGCGGCCAGCACGCCGATCTGGATCAGATAGATGTCGCGGATCAGCCCACCCTCTGCACCCAGAGCCTTCAGCGTCGCGATAGACGGCTTGCGGCCTTCCAGATAGGCCGAGACGGCGCCTCCGACGCCGAGCCCGCCGGCCACGAGAGACGCCAGGCCGATGAAGCCGAGGAAATATTCGAGCTGATCGATCAGTCGTCCGGCGCCGGCGGCCGCTTCGGACCGATCCCGGGCTTCGAGCCGACCCTGCGGAAACCGTTTCTCTATGGCCGCGATGGCGGCCTTGGGATCGACGTCGGCGGGAAGGGCGATGCGCACCGCCTCGCCGAACAGGCCGCCGGGGGCGAGCAGGCCGGCCCGCTCGATGGCGGGGACGGTCGTCACCACACGAGGGCCGAGCGCAAAGCCCCGGCCCAGCCGGTCGGGTTCGGCCAGAAGAACGGCTCTCGCCACGAACGGCGTCCCGCCCACGGTGAAGGTGTCGCCGAGCCTGAGGGCGAGGCGATCCAGCAGGCCCTGTTCGACGACGGCGCCCGCGATGCTGTTCTCGACACGCAAGGCCGTAGCCAGATCGGGCGCGCCGGACAGTTCGACCGCGCCGACCAGGGGATAGGCGGCGTCGACCCCGCGCATGTCCACCAGGCGACGTTGGCCGCCGGCGGTCTCGGCCATGCCGTTGGCCCGCACCGAATAGGCGACGGGCCCCAGAGCGGCGAAGGCGGCGCGCTGGTCAGGGCTGAACCGGCCCTGGTCGAGGCTGAAGACGACGTCTCCGCCGAGGATCTCCCGCGCCTGACTGGCCAGCCCCTGGCGGAAGGCCTCGGCGGTGGAGCCCGAGGCGGCGATCGCCGCCACGCCCAGGGCCAGACAGGCCAGGAAGATGCGGAACCCCGCAATCCCGGAGCGGAGCTCGCGGCGGGCGAAGCGGAAGGCGAGCCTCATGCGGAGACCTGCGACGGGGCGACGACCTGGCCGTCGCGCATCGTCACGATCCGGTCCGCGCGCGCGGCGAGACGGTCGTCATGGGTCACCAGGATTAGGGCCGCGCCGCTGTCGCGCACGAGATCGAACAGCAGGTCGGCGACCAGGGCGCCGTTGGTCCCGTCCAGATTGCCGGTCGGCTCGTCGGCGAACAGGAGTTCCGGCCCGACGGCCAGGGCGCGGGCCAGGGCCACGCGCTGCTGCTCGCCGCCCGACATCTGGTGGGGATAGTGCGACCGCCGGGCGCCGAGGCCGACCCGCTCCAGCCAGGCGCGCGCCTGCGTGACCGCATCAGCCCGGTGGGCCAGCTCCAGCGGCGCGGATACATTTTCCTCGGCCGTCATATTGGGAAGGAGGTGAAAGCTCTGAAACACCAGGGCGGCGCGACCGCGACGCAGACGGGCGCGGCCGTCCTCACCCAGAGCGGCCAGGTCCTGATCGAACAGCATCGCCCGGCCGCGGGTCGGCGTCTCCAGCCCGGCGGCTATGGAAATCAGCGACGACTTGCCCGACCCGGAGGGGCCGACGATGGCGACCGTCTCTTCCGGCGCCACGACCAGATCCACGCTCCGAAGGATTTCCACAGGTCCTGCGGCCGAGGGCAGGGTGAGGACGACGCCGTCGAGGACGAGCGGAGCGGCTGAAGCCATCGATATGTCGTTTGCTGCATTGGGAGGAGGAAGGTCGGTCCCTATATGGGTGCGCAGATCATGACTCCAAAGCCCTCATCGCCCACGCCATTCCTGCCTCGCCGCACGCTCCTGACCGGAGGGCTGGGGCTGATGCTTGCCGGATGCAGTCCGTCGAAGGACGACGCGTCAAAGGCGCCGGCCACGCCCGCGACTTCGGCATCGCCTGCGGCTGCGAGTTCGGATGCGCCGGAGAAGATCGTGACCCTTCTGGGGGATTCCATCACGGCCGGTTTCGGGCTGCCTTCGGCCGAGGCCCTGCCCGTGCGGCTCGAAGAGGCGTTGCGTGCAAAGGGGCTCAGGGTCAGGGTTCGCGGGGCCGGGGTGTCGGGCGATACGACCGGCGGCGGGCTGGCCCGTGTCGGCTACAGCGTTCAGGACGACACCGATCTGTGCATCGTCGCCCTGGGGGGCAACGACATGTTGCAGGGCGTGGATCCGGCGACCGTCCGCGCCAATCTGCAGGCCATCATCGAATCGCTGAAGGCGCGCGACATTCCCGTCCTGCTGGCGGGGATGAAGGCGCCGCCGCAGTACGGCGCCTATGCCGCCGAGTTCGACCGTATTTTTGTGGATCTAGCGCGCAAGGACGATGTCGCGGCCTATCCCTTCCTGCTGGAAGGCGTGGCGCTGGATCGTCGTTATAACCAGCCGGACGGCATCCATCCCAACGCCCAGGGGGTGCGCATCATCGCCGAAGGTCTGGCGCCGGTCGTGGCGACCACACTGTCTGGCGGCTAGGGAGGCGGCGAAGGTCATGGGATCGCCCTTGAACCCCCGTTCGACCATCGCCATCTCGGATCTGCCCTTCCTGGGCGTTTCCTCCCAAATCGACTTCCGGCCTCGTCGCCCTGTGTGACGGGGCTGATTTTTGTCCGGAACGATCTCCTGTCCGAGCGCGCCATGCCCAAAGCCAACGACACAGTCCATCTACGCTTCACGCTTAAGGGCGAGAGCGGCCGGCCCGTTCTGGCAGACGAATGCAACGGTCGCCTCGCTCGGCAGCGGAACCGCGCTGCTCGATGGTCTGGATCGCCAGATCGCCGCGCGGATCGCCGACTTTCGCCGGGCCGGGCAGGGCCGCTGGACCCTCGACTTCGAGGTGCGGTCGAGGCCCTAGGTGTTTAGGACAAGTAGACAGAGTCTGATGTGAAGCGGTCAGGCGGTTCCACTTGAACCCAGCCTTGCATCGCTCAGTCCTGCGGCCATTGGTCCATGAAAGATACGGTAAGCCAGGGCGAAGATTAGATCATCACGCCGATCTCCGGCGTGGTGGTGGGGATTTGGATCTGGTCGATGAGCCTGCCGCCGACGTCCGCGACGCCGCAGATGAATTTGGCGCCGCCGGCCTCGACGCCGCCCAGCAGGATGGGTTGGGTCATTGTGGCTCGCCTATTGGGTGCGACGAAGGTTCGCGGGACTGAACGCGGAGTGCTTTAAGGCGTTTATCGGCCATGATCCTTCTTGCTCGCATATTGATCACGCTGGACGCCACGACGAAGATTCTGACCCGCAAGGAACGGCTGCTCTGACGAGCAATCCGTGCGCGGCAGGATTTGGCGATTGCGTTGAACGCGATGCATCGCCACCTTCACCGCCAGACTAGGACATGAGACGAGGACGCCAATGGCCCGCAAACCCAACTACAGCTTCGAGCGTCAGGAACGCGACCGCGCGGCAGCCATAAAGGCGGCCGAGAAGGCGGCGGCCAAGGCCGAACGCAAGGCCGAAACCGCGACCGAAAAGGCGCCGCCCGCCGAAGACTGACGCTTTGCGGCAAAATCCATCCGTCTTTTCGTTGTTTGGACAGACGCAAAGTCCTATTCTTGCACGATGACACGCTGGACCCCCGAAAGCTGGAGAACAAAGACCGCCCTGCACATGCCGGCGGACTATCCAGATCCCAAAGCCCTCGCCGTCGTCGAGGACGAGCTGCGCGCCCTGCCGCCGCTCGTCTTCGCCGGCGAGGCCCGCCGCCTGACGTCGAAACTGGCCCAGGTGGAGCGTGGCGAGGCCTTTTTGCTCCAGGGCGGGGACTGCGCCGAGAGCTTCAAGGAGTTCTCGACCGACAATATCCGCGACACCTTCCGCCTGATCCTGCAGATGGCTGTGGTGCTGACCTTTGCCGGGCGCAAGCCGGTGGTGAAGGTCGGTCGGATCGCCGGGCAATTCGCCAAGCCGCGTTCGTCGCCGCTGGAGGAGATCGACGGCGTCGAGCTGCCCAGCTATCGCGGCGACATCATCAACGGCATGGGCTTTACGCCGGAAGAGCGCGTGCCCGATCCGCAGCGCCTGATCCGGGCCTATAACCAGTCGGCCTCCACGCTGAACCTGCTGCGGGCCTTCGCCGGCGGCGGCTATGCCGACCTGTACAACATCCATCGCTGGACCCTGGGCTTTGCGGGCGACAACGCCGCCGGCGCCCAGTACCGCGAGCTGGCCGACAAGATCACCGAGGCCCTGGCCTTCATGGAGGCGGTCGGCGTCACGCCCGAAACTCACCCTGACCTTAGTCGCGTCGAGGTCTTCACCAGCCATGAAGCCCTGCTGCTGAATGTCGAGAGCGCCCTGACACGTTTGGACGGCGGGTCCGGCGAATGGTTCGACACCTCGGCGCACATGCTGTGGATCGGCGAACGCACGCGTCAGCTGGACGGATCGCACGTCGAGTTCATGAAGGGGATCAAGAACCCCATCGGCGTGAAGTGCGGGCCGACCATGACGTCCGACGATCTGCTGCCGCTGATCGACGCGCTGAACCCCGACAATGTCTCGGGCCGTCTGACGCTTATCGGCCGCTTCGGTCACGACAAGGTCGGCGAGCGCCTGCCCAAACTGATGCGCGAAGTAAAGGCGTCGGGCCGCAAGGTCATCTGGTCGATTGACCCTATGCACGGCAATACGCTGAAGGCCGGCAACGGCTACAAGACACGGCCGTTCGACCGGATCCTGGGCGAGGTGCGGACCTTCATCGATGTGGCCGAGGCTGAGGGCGTCCATCCTGGCGGCGTTCACTTGGAGATGACTGGCCAGAACGTCACCGAATGCATCGGCGGCGCCCAGGCGGTGACCGAGGACGACCTGTCCAACCGCTATCACACCCACTGCGACCCGCGCCTGAACGCCGACCAGGCGCTGGAGCTGGCCTTCCTGGTGGCTGAGCGGCTGAAGGCCGGGCGGGTGGCGCAGTCGGCGGCGGCCTAGCCGCCGTCAGCGCCCCAAATGTGGGCCGATCCGGTCACGGTGACGCCATCTCTGCAGCGCCAGATCGGGACGATTCCGAGGTAGTGATCGATGGAAGTTGCGGCTCAGATTGACGAAAAACCCGGTCGGGTCGCCTATCAGGGCGCGCCCGGCTCGTTCAGCCACGAGGCCTGTCTGGCCTTGCGGCCATGGGACGAGGCGGTGGCGTTCGAAACCTTCGCCCAGGCTCTGGACGCGCTCAGGGCCGGTGATTGCGGCTGCGCCCTGATCCCTGTCGAGAACTCGACCATCGGCGTCGTCGAGCCGGCGGCCACGCTGGTAGGCGGGCTTGGCGTGGAGCCGGTAGCAGAGGTCTGGCGACCCATCCGTCATGCGCTGATGGCGACGCCGGGCGCGCGGCTGTCGGACATCAAGACGGTCGAAAGCCACCCCATTGCCTTGGCCCAATGCAAAGGCACGCTGGCCGGGCTGAACGTCGAGGTGATCGAGCATTACGACACCGCCGGTGCGGCGCGCGATGTCGCCGAAGCGGCCGATCCGACGCGGGCGGCCATCGCCCCGGTCGGCGCGGCCGAGGTCTATGGCCTGTCGATCCTGCGCAACGACTTGCAGGATTCCAGCGATAATCAGACGCGTTTTGTCCTGTTGAGCTTCCCTGAGGGTTGACGGCGCACGGTCTTTGCGTCCTTAAGACCTGCACGGATCGCAAAACGATCCGCATAACCGGAACCGGACCATGTCCCGCGAGCGCGCTCTTTCTGTTTCTTCCGACCGTTCGCGCGCGGTTTCCGGCCTCTATTTCGGCTACGGCTTTTACGGCTTTCGATACGCCGGCTGAGGCGTCGGGCGCACTTCGTCCCTGACCGTCTCACCGGCGACCGCTCTGGATCAGAGCGGCTGTTCGCCCCTGCACATATCGAAATTCAGAATGCCGAAAGCCCAATTCCATGCCCAATTCCACCATCCAGCAAGTGTGGCCTGACATGGCCGACCTGACGCCCGAGCAGCAGGCGCTCGCCGCCCTGCGCGCCGAAATCGACAGCATCGATGACCAGATCCTGGCCCTGTTCGAGCAACGCCTCGCCGTCGCCGCCACCGTGGGCCGCGCCAAGGATGCGCCGACAGGCCCGCATACCAAGCTGCGTCCCGACCGCGAGCAGACCGTGCTGTCGCGTATGCTGAAACAGGCCCAGCCAGAGAACGCCGAGGCGGTCGAGCATCTGTGGCGCGAGATCGTCGGCTGGGGCCTGGCACGCCAAGGCCGGTTGCAGGTCCAGGTGTGGGCGCCCATCGAACCGACCCGCGCCTATGACGGCGCCCGCCTGCGCTTTGGCGCCGCCGCCGACATCAGGATGGTGCGCGATCCGCAAAAGGCCCTGGCATTCGCCGCCGAAGGGCACGGCATCGCGGTGCTGGCGATCAACACCGAGGACGCCTGGTGGATGGGCCTGCGTCGCGAATGGTCGATGCTCAGCGTGTTCGACGGTTACGGCGGCGAGACGCCGACGTCTCTGGCTGTGGGCAAGATCGATCCGCCCGCCCTGCCGAAGGGCCGGCGCGTCGTGGTCACGGCCGGCGGAGACGCGGGGGACGGCGGCGGGGCGCGGCGCTGGGGCCTGAATACGCATCACGGCTGGACCATCGCCTTGACCGACGCCGACCTGGCGCCGGGCGAGGCGGAAGGCTGCGTCGGCGCGATCGGTTAGACCTGTCCGCGTTTGATGGAATCCTTGGGGTCTCGACCGGCGGCTGCTGTGTCACGGTCGCCATCCATCCTTTTCATCTAGGCGAAACCGCATCTTTTCAGCGGCTTGAAGGGTGGGATCGGCTTTTTCCTGAGTCCGATGTCAAACGCGGTTATGATGCCGGCTCGGTCTTTGACATCGCCATCCCTCCACGAGACTTGGACTCGTTGGACTGTTTTTTCCGAGTCCAACTTTCAGACCCGAATTGCACTTTATTGCACAGTGCAATTCGGGATCTGTTGTTTTGTTAAAAGAAAACAATGATCCGCTGCGTCAATTGCACTTCATTGCACCATTTTTCACGCGTGCAATTCGCCGCCCTCCCTGGCGCTGTCGCCGAAACGGCCTGAAGATCGGATCGCAGAAGAGGGCCGTGTCCAGAAACGGATACGGCCCTTCTTTTCAGACGGCCATATTGTCGATCAGCCGCGTCTTGCCCAACCAGGCGGCGGTCAGGATGCGGGCGGGGGCATCGACGATGTCGTTGCGAAACGGCGTCAGATCCTCGGCGTGGCGGATGACGACGTAGTCGACGCGTTCAAACCCGGCTTTCAGGATGGCGGCATAGGCTTCGCGCTCGACGCCGGGCAGGGGGCGACCGCTGGCGGCCTGCACCCCGGCCTCGGCCAGAATGCCGTTCAGACGCCTCGCGGTCTCAAGCTCGGTCTCGGTCAGGTAGCTGTTGCGCGAGGACAGGGCCAGGCCCCAGCCGTCGCGTTCGGTCGGGGCGCCGACGATCTCAACCGGCAGATCCAGATCCCGCACGAAGCGGCGGATGACCATCAGCTGCTGATAGTCCTTCTCGCCGAAGACGGCGACATCGGGCTGGACCTGGTTGAACAGCTTGGTGACGATCAGGGCGACGCCGCCGAACATCTGGGGTCGGAAATCGCCTTCCAGGCCCAGGGCCGGACCGGCCATGGCGATGCTGGTGGCGAAGCCGTCGGGATACATTTCCTCGGCCGAGGGCGCGAACATCAGGTGACAGCCGGCGCCGGCCAGCAGACGCGCGTCTTCTTGCTGTTGTCGGGGATATTTGCCCAGGTCTTCGTGGGCGGCGAACTGGGTCGGATTGACGAAGTTGGAGGCGACGACGCGGTCGGCGCGGCGTGCGGCCTCGCGCACCAGGGTCAGGTGGCCTTCATGCAGGGCGCCCATGGTCGGAACCATGCCGACGCTCAGGCCTTGTCGTTTCCAGTCCCGGACGATCGCACGCAGTTCGGCGACGGTGCGGACGACGGGGAGGGGGGCGGCGTCTATCATTATGAAGCGATTAACCTTTCCGCTTAAGCCTGTTGATGCACCAGACCGCAAAGTCTGGGCTCTAGGGTCGTGCTTATGACGCCCGCAGAAGCGACCCGTCCAGTTCTGATCGCCCTGGCTTGCGTCGGCGGCCTGGCCTTGGCCGGTTGCGGGGCGGTGGACAGCAATCCGCATCGCTTCAGCGCGATGGCCGAGAACGTCGCCGCGATCGACATTCCGTTGAAGGCCGACAGCCGACACCGAACCGCCGAACAAGCCGGCCTACGTCCCGCCCGGTTTACGCCGGTCAAGGTCGCCGTGATGGACCCCCACGCCATGTGGGATGCGCGCGACGCCCAGGCCGGCATTCGTCACGATGCTAAGGATACGGGTTTGCGCGACGCCGTCATCCGCGTCACCCAGCCCGTGGTCCAGGCGGCGGCGCCCGCCGTCGTCAAGGCCGCAGCGGACGAGGCGGTCGCGCGGATCCAGGCGCCCCTGTTGCGTCCCGCCAGCCTGAGTGTTCCGACCCAGGGGCGCACGATCCAACTCGGAGCCTATTCCAGTCCCGCCGGCGCGCAACAGGCGTGGGCGCGGCTGAGGGCCAAATCCGATCTGTCGGGCCTGTCGCCGGTGTTCGAAGAGGTTCAGGTCAATGGTCGCAGCCTGACGCGGCTGAAGGTCGGGCCGGTCTCGACCGAAACCGCCGCCGCCGTATGCCGATCTGCCGATGTCGCGGACGCATGGTGCGCGCGCAACAGCTGAGGACCGCCCGCTCGCCGTCCACAGGTCTGCGTTAAGGTTCCGTTGACGTTTGCGGCGCGGAGGCCGAATCTCGCCGGACCTAGGACCACGCAGCTTGAGTCGCGTGGTCGGCACAGAGGATTCCCTCGAATGACGCAGCCGCATGTGATCGTCCTCGGCAACGAAAAGGGCGGGGCGGGCAAGTCCACCCTGGCCATCCACATCGTGACCGGCATGCTGCATGCCGGTCGGACGGTGGCGATCATCGACCTGGACCTGCGCCAGCGGTCGATGCAGCGTTTCTTCCACAATCGCCTGGCCTGGCTGGCCGCGAACGGCCAGACGCTGCCTCAGCCCTTCATCCCCGACATGGGCGACGGCAAGGCCCTGGCCAAGGCGGATGTCGCCGAACAGATCGCCGTATTCGAGCGCGCCTTCGATGAGGCGGCGGCGCAGGGCGTGGACTGCATCCTTATCGATACGCCGGGCGGCGACACGGCCGTTTCGAACGCCGCCCACGCCCGCGCCGACCAGATCGTGACGCCGATGAACGACAGTTTCGTCGACTTCGACCTGCTGGGCGACGTCGATCCGGTGACGCTGGATCTGCTGAAGCCGTCGATCTATTCCGAGAGCGTCTGGGAGGCGCGCAAGCAGCGGGCCATCGCCCAGGGGCGTCACGCCACCATCGACTGGCTGGTGGTCACCAACCGCCTGGCCGTCGCCGAGGCGCGCAACCGCAAACGTCTGGAAGAGCGGATGAACAAGCTGGCCAAACGGGTCGGCTTCCGCGTCGGGCCGGGTCTGCGCGACCGGGTCATCTATCGCGAGCTGTTCCCGTTCGGCCTGACGGTGGCGGACCTGTCGAACGACATCCGGCCGGTGGCGGTGTCGCTGGCCCACGTCGCCGCGCGCCAGGAAATGCGCAACCTGATGAAGGCGATGGGGCTGGAACAGGCGCTCAGCCCTTTGGACGTGGCGGCCTGATTTCTCCATGGGCCTGATCTGGCTGGCCTTGGCGGCGATCGCCGTCTGGGCGCTGGTGCGACTGGGCCGGCAGACCGAGCGACGCGGACGGGCGCACTGGCGTGTCACGGCGACCCTGCTGGGGGCGGTCATGCTGGCCAGCGGCGCCCTGGCGGCGTTTCGCGGGTCGTGGCTGGCGGCGGCGGTCCTGGCGGGGGCGGGTCTCTATCTGGCCTGGTCCTCGCGCATCCGGCCCGTGATCCGATCCGAACCGATTAGCGAAGCCGACGCCCGCGCCGTTCTGGGCGTCAGGCCTGGCGCGAGCGAGGCCGAAGTTCGCGCGGCGTGGAAACGGGCCATGTCGCGCGCCCACCCCGATCAGGGCGGCACAGAAGGCCTGGCCATCCGCGTCAATGCGGCGCGGGATCGACTACTGAGCAAGACCGGACGCAGTTGAATCTTTCATCAGAAACAGAAACTGTTGCAAAACAAATCTAGCTGACCTAGTGCGGGTCGTCATTTGTTCAACGGAGTTTCTGGATGAAGATCGCACACATCGCGGCCTTGTCGGCCTTGGCCCTGCTGGCGGCCTGCAACAAGCCGGGCGAGGCGCCCGCTGCGCCGGCCGCCCAGACGGAAACGCCCGTGACGCTGAAAGCTCCGGCCGGCGTCTATACCCTGGATCCGACCCACGCGACGCTGCAGTGGTCGCTGCTACACAACACGATTTCTCATTACACGGCGCGGTTCGACAAGTTCGAGGCCGAGCTGACGCTGGACCCGGCCAATCTGGAAAACTCCAGGATCACGGCGAACATCGATCCGACCTCGGTCAGCGCCGCCTATCCGGCCGACTATCAGGCGTCGCACGGCGGTTCCGGCTTCACCAGCTGGGACGACGACATGGCGAACAGCCCCAAATTCCTGAACGCCAAGGCTTTCCCCGCGATCACCTTTACATCGACGGCGGTGGAAAAGACGGGCGCGCGGACGGCCAAGGTGACCGGCAATCTGACCTTCCTGGGTCAGACCCATCCGGTGACATTGGACGCTACGTTCAATGGCGAGATCGAGCGTCATCCGTTTGCCCAGGTTCCTGCCGTCGGTTTCGCGGCCGAGGGCAAGTTCAAGCGCTCCGACTTCGGCATGGCGGTCGGCCCCGTGGGCGACGAGGTGACGATCCGCTTCGACGGCGAGTTCATCCAGAAGGTCGCCCCGGCTGCTCCGGCGAACTGACTAGACCCAAAGGGCGGCGGATCGATCCACCGCCCTTTTTTGCAATCGAACGATCAGAAGTCTTCATGTCGAACGCCAACAGCCGCTATTCGCCCGTCGCAATCGCCCTGCATTGGGCCATTGCACTGCTGATCCTGTCGATGATCCCGATGGGGTTGTGGATGACGGCGGCGATCGAACGGCCTGATAGCCAAGCCCTGGCCTACCGAGTATTCCAGGTTCACAAGTCGATCGGCTTCCTGATCCTGGCCCTGACCGTGGTGCGGATCGTCTGGCGGCTGACCCACCGTCCGCCGGCTCTGCCGGGCGGGATGAAGCGGTGGGAGGCGTTCGCCGCCGGGGCGACGCATGTGGCCTTCTACGTCCTGCTGCTGGCTCTCCCGCTGACCGGCTGGCTCTATGTCTCGGCTGGTTGGGCCGTATCTCAGGATCGGGCGCTGGAGGTGGCGACCAGCTGGTTCGGCCTGTTCCCGATCCCCCATCTGCCGGGCGTTGCCGAACTGTCGATCCAGGCGCGACGCGCATTGGCGTTCCAGGCCATGGGTGCGCATTCGATGATGGCGTGGGGCGCGGTCATCCTGATCGCGCTGCATGTCGGGGCGGCGTTGAAGCATCAGTTCATCGATCGCGATGGCGTGCTCAGCCACATGGTGCCGGGTCTGAGGGGCGGTCATGCGCAGGCTGTGCAGGCGCCGAAGTCGCCTTGGGCCGAGCGGTTGGCGGGCGTCGCCGTCGTGCTGGCCGTGGCCGTCGCGGGCGCGATTGCTGCGCGACCCTATGCCCTGCCGGAGAGCGAGATCGTCACGACGACGGCGCCGGTCCCAGCCTCTGTCGCGGTCGATGCGCCGGTCACGACGGGTACGGCGACGGCCTGGACCGTCGATCCTGCAGCGTCGAGCATCGGCTTCACCGGAACCCATGCAGGCAAGGCTTTCGAAGGCCGTTTTGAGCGCTGGCAAGGCCAGGTCTGGTTCGATCCAGCCGATCTGGCGGGGTCCAAGGCCGTGGTGACGGTCCAGACCGCATCGGCGCGCACGGGCGATCCGACGCAGGAAGGTTCGCTGCAAGGGGCGGAATGGCTGGATCCGACGCAGTATCCGACCGCGCGCTTCGAGGCGACGGCGTTCAAATCTCTCGGCGGCGACCGCTATGAAGCGACGGGGACTCTACGGATTAAGACGACGACGATTCCCGTGGTCCTGCCGTTCCGCTTCGACGAGGCTGGCGGCGTGGCGCGCGTCGAGGGCGCGCTGGAACTTGATCGAACGGCGCTGGACCTAGGCATGGCGTCGGACGCCACGGCCGACTGGGTGTCGAAGATGATCGGGGTGCGGATCGAGGTGTCGGCCCGCCGCGCTCAGTGACCCGCCGCTTGCCCTGACGGAAGTCTGGCCTTACGGGTCCGCGCCTTGATCAATGATTCAGGGAGCGGTCGATGACCCTCGCACTTCTGTTTCCGGGCCAGGGCAGCCAGGCCGTCGGCATGGGCGCGCAACTGGTCGATGCCTTCCAGTCCGCACGCGACGTTTTCGCCGAGGTGGACGAGGCCTTGGGCCAGAAGCTGTTCGACCTGATGCGCGACGGTCCCGAGGACCAGCTGACCCTGACCGAGAACGCCCAGCCGGCTCTGATGGCGGTGTCCGTGGCGGCGATCCGGGCGCTGAAGGTCGAGTTCGGGTTCGACGTGGCGACGGCGGCCTATGTCGCCGGCCACTCGCTGGGCGAATATTCGGCCCTGGCGGCGGCGGGCGCGATCTCGCTGTCGGATACGGCGCGGCTGCTGAAGCTGCGCGGCCAGGCCATGCAGCGCGCGGTGCCGGTGGGGCGCGGCGCAATGGCCTCGCTGATCGGTCCGAAGACGGATCTGGCCCTGGCGGAAGCGGCGGCGGCGGCCGGTTCGGAAATCGGCGTCTGCGTGGTCGCGAATGACAACAACAACGGCAACATCGTCATCTCCGGCGAGAAGGCGGCTGTGGACCGGGCTATCGAGAAGGCCAAGGAACTGGGCGCGCGGGCGATCCCGCTGAACGTCTCGGCGCCTTTCCACTGCCCGCTGATGCAGCCGGCGGCGGACGAGATGGCGCAGGCGCTGGCGTCGGCGACCATCGTGGCGCCGGTCGTGCCGGTCGTGGCGAACGTGCTGGCGCGGCCGGAAAGCGACCCGGAAGTCATTCGCCGCCTGCTTGTCGAACAGGTCACCGGTCGGGTGCGCTGGCGCGAGAGCATGGAATGGATGGCGGGCACTTCCGGTTCTGGGGGCGGCGTGACCCGCTTCGTCGAGATCGGCTCGGGCAAGGTGCTGACCGGCATGGCCAAGCGGATCGCGCCGGACGCCGAGAGCCTGCCGCTGAACACGCCGGAAGAGCTGGAAGCGTTCGCTAGGGCTCTGTAATTTCGCCGCTCATCCCGGCGAAAGCCGGGACCCATATCTTTGGGCGATGAGCGTTTGGGTTTGCGCAGGAACGGTGATCCCGGCCATCCTGCGCATGAAAGCACTGGGTCCCGGCTTTCGCCGGGATGAGCGGAGAATTTGAATGTTCAATCTTGCAGGCAAGACCGCGCTGGTGACCGGCGCGACAGGCGGGATCGGCGGGGCCGTAGCGCGGGCGCTGCATGCCCAGGGCGCGACCGTGGTGCTGTCGGGCACGCGCGAGGCGGTGCTGGCCGAACTGGCCAAGGAATTGGGCGAGCGGTCGCATTTCGCGACGGCGAACCTGTCGGCCCCTGAATCGGTCGATAATCTGGTCGCTGCGGCCGAGGCGGCGGCGGGCTCGCCGCTGGACATTCTGGTGGCCAACGCCGGCATCACCAAGGACGGCCTGCTGATGCGGATGAAGGACGAGGATTTCCAGTCCGTCCTTACGGTCAATCTGGAATCCTATTTCCGCCTGACCCGCGCGGCGGTGAAGGGGATGATGAAGCGCCGTTCGGGGCGAATCATCGGCGTGACCTCGGTCGTCGGCGTGACCGGCAATCCGGGCCAGACCAACTATTCCGCGTCCAAGGCCGGCATGATCGGCTTTTCCAAGTCGCTGGCGCAGGAGGTCGGGTCGCGCGGCATCACCGTCAACTGTATCGCGCCCGGCTTCATCGCCTCGCCGATGACGGACGTGCTGAACGACCAGCAGCGCGAGACCATCCTGGGCCGTATTCCGGCCGGCCGGCTGGGTTCGGGCGACGAGATCGCCGCGGCCGCCGTCTATCTGTCGTCCGATGAAGCCGCCTATGTGACGGGCCAGACCCTGCACGTGAACGGCGGCATGGCGATGATTTAAGGCCAGCTGCCGTCATCACGACGCGCAACAGACTATTTCCAGCCCAAAAGCCTGTGCTAAAGGGTTGAATGCATCGGCGGTTCGGGCTTTCGGGCTTGCGTCGCCTTCGCTGCCGTGAGACGGCGATTTCTTAGCTACCCCCGCCTCCGCGGCGATTTCAAACAGGCAGAGAGACACTCATGTCCGACACCCTAGAGCGCGTTCGCAAGATCGTCATCGACCACCTGGACGCCGATCCGGACAAGGTTACGGAAAAGGCCAGCTTCATCGACGACCTGGGCGCCGACTCGCTCGACAACGTCGAGCTGGTGATGGCCTTCGAAGAAGAATTCGACATCGAGATCCCGGATGACGCCGCCGAGCACATCCAGACGGTCGGCGATGCGGTCAAGTTCATCGACGAAAAGTCGGCCGGCTGATTTCAGTCGCCGACATCGGCCGAACAGGCTGACGGTTCACAGGGCCGCCCGGCGCTCCTAGCGGAGACGCCCGGCGGCCTTTACTGTTTCTGACCCTTGGGAATCCGCGATGATTCTGAAAGGTCGGGCTGGAGATAAGGGAGCACGCACCATGCGCCGCGTCGTCGTTACGGGCATCGGTCTGCTGACCCCCCTGGGTTGGGGCGTCGAGAAGAGCTGGAAGGGTATCGTCGAAGGACGTTCGGGCATTGGTCCGATCACGTCGTTCGACACCACGGGCTATGGCTGCACCATCGCCGGTGAGATTCCGAGCGTCGATGGACGCGGCGGCGGCGGCGAGGGCGACTTCGACCCCGAGAAGATCATGTCCGTAAAGGACCGCAAGCGCGTCGACGACTTCATCCTGTACGCCATCGCGGCGGCGGACGAGGCGCTGGCGGATGCGAACTGGAAGCCCGAGACGGACGAGGACAAGGAACGCACCGGCGTGATGGTCGGCTCCGGCATCGGCGGCCTGGGCCCCATCGCCGAGACGGCCATCGTCCTGAAGGAACAGGGCGTGCGACGCGTCAGCCCCTTCTTCATCCCCAGCGCCCTGATCAATCTCGCCGGGGGGCAAATCTCGATCCGCCACGGCCTGAAGGGGCCGAACCATGCGGCGGTGACCGCCTGCGCCACCGGCGCCCACGCCATCGGCGATGCGGCGCGGATGATCGCGCTGGACGACGCCGATGTGATGGTGGCGGGCGGGGCGGAAAGCTCGGTCGTGCCGATCGGCATCGCGGGCTTTTTGGCCTGCAAGGCGCTGTGCACCGCCTATAACGACACGCCGCAGAAGGCGTCGCGTCCCTATGACCGGGGCCATGCGGGCTTCATCATGGGCGAAGGCGCCGGAATCCTGGTGCTGGAGGAATACGAACACGCCAAGGCGCGCGGGGCCAAGATCTACGCCGAGGTCGTCGGTTACGGCATGAGCGGCGACGCCTATCACATCACCGCCCCGTCCGAGGACGGCGAAGGCGGGGTGCGGGCCATGAAAATGGCGCTGAAGCGCGCGGGGATGCAGCCGTCGGACCTGGATTACGTCAACGCCCACGGCACCTCGACCATGGCCGACTGGATCGAGCTGAAGGGGATCGAGGGGCTGGCAGGGGATCACGCCAAGAACCTGACTGTCAGCTCGACCAAGTCGATGACGGGTCACCTGCTGGGCGCCGCGGGGGCCATTGAGGCGGCCTTCTGCGTCCTGGCGATCCGCGATCAGGTCGCGCCGCCGACCATCAATCTGGACGACCCGGAGATGGAGACGCCCATCGACCTGGTGCCGCACAAGGCCAAGCCGATGAAGATCGACGTGGCCATGTCCAACAGCTTCGGCTTCGGAGGCACCAACGCCTCGGTGATTTTCAAGAAGGTCGACTGAGATGTTCGGGCGGGGACGGGTCGAAAAGTCCAGCGGGCGGTCGGGGTTCACGGTCTCGCTGCTGACCGCGTCCGCCACCTTCGGCCTGTTCCTGCTCGCTGCGCTGATCGCGGTCTGGGCCATCTATTATGCGCCGGGGCCGTCGGCTCGGCAGGGCGACAAGACGGTGGTGACCCTGTCCAGCGGATCGGGCGTCTCGGCCATCGCGGCGCGGATGAAGGCGGCGGGGGTGATCCGTTCGACGGACCTGTTCCGCGCGGCGGCGACCCTGACCGGCGCGGATCGCAAGCTGAGAGCCGGCGAATACGAGGTGCCGTCGGGCACGTCCTTGGCCGGGGTGCTGAACCTGCTGGTCGAGGGGCGGGTAGTGCGCCATTTCGTGACCCTGCCTGAGGGCTGGTCGTCGCTGCAGGCCGTGGACATCCTGAACAAGGAACCGGTTCTGACCGGCGTGGTCGCCGAGACGCCCGAGGAAGGCAGCCTGTGGCCCGACACCTATGAGGTCTCGCGCGGCGATACGCGTCAGTCCGTGATCGACCGGATGCAGCGCGCCGCCAACGAGAATTTGCGTCTGCTGTGGAGCCAGCGTTCGCCGGCCACGGTCGCGCGCAGTCTTGAGGAGGCGGTGATCCTGGCCTCCATCGTGGAGAAGGAGACGGCTTTGGCTGCTGAACGTCCGCGCGTGGCTGCGGTGTTCTCGAACCGGCTGCGGGCCGGGATGCGGCTGGAGAGCGATCCGACCATCGTCTATGGCGTGACCAAGGGACGGCCGCTGGGGCGCGGCATCCGGCGCTCCGAACTGCTGGCGCCGACGCCGTGGAACACCTATCAGATCAACGGCCTGCCGCCGACGCCCATCGCCAATCCGGGCAAGGAGGCGGTCAAGGCGGTGCTGAACCCGCCGGCCGATCCAGCCCTGTTCTTCGTGGCGGACGGATCGGGGGGACATGCCTTCGCCCTGACCTATGACGAGCATTTGCAGAACGTGGCGCGCTGGCGTCAGATCGAGCGCCAGAAGGCGGGCCTGCCGCCGGAAGCGGCAGCACCTGTGGCGCCGGGGACCAGCGCGGCGCCGATGACGACCGAGCCGGCCGCCGCGCCGGTTGCGGGCGGTCAGGCGACGATCACCCTTCCGGCCGGTGCGACGCAGGGACCACGATGAGCGGCCTGTCGGGCATGACCGGCTTTGGCCGGGCGGACGGGGCCGGCGAGGGTTGGACCTGGTCGGTCGAGGCGCGCTCGGTCAACGGGCGCAATCTGGAGATCAGGTTCCGTGGACCGAACGGTTTCGATACGCTGGAGCGGTCGGCCAAGGCGGCGGGCCAGGCGCGGTTCGCACGCGGCCAGGTCACTATCGGCGTTCAGGCCAAGAAGGTCGAGGGGGGCGAGGCGGCGGTCACGATCAACGCCGCCGTTCTGGCGCGCTATCTGACCTTGGCCAATGAGCTTGCCGAAGATGGCGCTACACCGCCGTCCGCTGACGGCCTGTTGGCCCTGCGCGGCGTGATCGAGGCGCCGGAAGAGTTAGACGATCCTGAGGCGCGAACAGCGGTCGAGGCAGCGATGGCCCGCACTGTCGAAGAGGCGCTGGATGCGCTGAAGGCTTCGCGTCAGAACGAAGGCGCGCAGCTGACGCCGGTGATCGAGGAGTTCATCGCCCGGATCGAGGCGCTGGTCGTCCAGGCCGAGGTCGAGGCGACGGCGCAGGTCGAGGCCATTCGCGACCGATTCACGCGTCGAATCTCCGAATTGGCGCCTGATGCGCCGGGACTGGAAGATCGGGTTTTCCTGGAGGCCGCCGCTCTGGCGACCAAGGCGGACGTGCGCGAGGAGCTGGATCGGCTGACGGCGCACGTCGCCTCTGCGCGCCAGCTTGTGGCCTCGGCGCCCGCCGGGCGGAAACTCGACTTCCTGATGCAAGAATTCATGCGTGAGGCCAACACGCTGTGCTCGAAATCCGCTACGACCGCGCTCACCGGAATCGGCCTGGAGCTCAAGGCCGTCATCGAACAGTTGCGTGAGCAGGTCCAGAATGTCGAATGAACGCACGCCCCGCCGGGGCGTCCTCCTGATCGTCGCCAGCCCATCGGGCGCCGGCAAGACGTCGCTGTGTCGCCGGTTGATGGCGGATCACGGCGGCCTGGAGCTGTCTGTCTCCATGACCACGCGCGGCATTCGCCCAGGCGAGGTGCATGGGCGCGACTATAATTTCGTCGAGCACGACGAGTTTCAGCGGCTGATCGACCAGGACGCCTTCCTGGAATGGGCGGACGTTCACGGCAATCGCTACGGCAGTCCGCGCGCGCCGGTGGATCGGGCGCTGGCCGAGGGGCGCGACGTCCTGTTCGACATCGACTGGCAGGGCGCGCGCGACGTCGCCGAGAAATGCCCGGAGGACGCCGTGCGCGTCTTCATCCTGCCGCCCAGCCTGGAAGAGTTGCGCCGCCGTCTGGTGACGCGGTCGCAGGACGCCGATGATGTGATCGAGCGTCGCGTCGCCAACGCCAAGGGCGAGATCGAACACTGCGACGCCTTCGACTATGTGCTGGTGAACGAGGACTTCGACCGATCCTACGCCGAACTGGCCCACATCTATCATGCGGAGCGGTCGCGCCGGTTCCGTAACCTGTGGGTCGAGGACTATCGCACCGCGCTGCTGCGCGAAGTCGTCTGAATAAAAAGACAGCGCCGCAGGCCGTGTGTGGCCGGCGGCGCTGCGGGGTACTCAACGCTACGCTACTGAAGTCCTTTTGCCGGACAGAAGGTTGCAGACGGTAAACGCGGCAGTAAGGAACACCCCGTAGCTGTTGAACGTGCGTGGTTTACGTCCTGTTCGCCCTATTGACCTAACGGTAAGCGGTGAACGGGGGTATCATGCGCTTTCTGGATTCAATCGGTCCTCTTCTGGCGAGCAGCGCCAAGGAACGCGTCAAGCAGGTGCCGGTCAGGCTGTTGCTGGCGGTCGTGGTCGCCTGGGCGATGTATGCGGCCGACATGGGGCGATGGATCCCCCTTTGGCTGGCCATCGCGCTGCTGGTTCAGGCGTTCGAATTGCTTGCCATGGCGCCGTTCAGGCGTGCCGAGCCTTCAAGCCGCCGGTTGACGGTCGCCTTGGCCCTGGCTTCAACCACGTTGATGGCGACGACCTATGGCGTCATGGCATTGGTCATCTGGTCGTCCAATCATCCAGCTTTGGTGACCTTGGCCGCCCTTACGCTGGCGGGCGGTCTGTTGACCAATGTGGCGTCGGGGATCGGGTCGCGAACGGTCTTCTTCATCGGCGGCGGACCTTATCTGGCGGTGCTGGCGCTGATGCCCGTGGTCAAGATCATCCAGGGCGACACTCATGGCGTGGTAGTGATGACCCTGTCGGCCGCCCTGTTCGCGGGGGCGATCCTGAACGTCTATTGGCGCGTGCATGCCGCACGTCAGGCCGAGGTCCAATCGCGCGCCGAGGCCGAGCAGCGGCTAGAGCAGGCGCAGGCGGCCATGGCTGACCGTGCGGCGATGGCCGCCATCGTCAGCCATGAACTGCGTACGCCCGTCAGCGCCATCCTGGCCGGCGCCCACGTCATTCGCGGCGGTAAGCTGCCCGAGCAGCGCGAGGAAACCGCCGATCTGATCATCGACGCCGGGCGTCTGATGACCGGAATGCTGAACGACCTGCTGGACCACTCCAAGATGGAGGCGGGGGCGATGGCGATGGAAAGCCGCGACTTCGAACTGGGCGACCTGATGCGCGACACGGCGCGGTTCTGGGCGGCGCCGGCGGCGGAAAAGGGGCTGACGCTGGAAATGGAAGGCGCCGAGGGCGACGCCGTCTGGCTGCGCGGCGATCCTTACCGTTTGCGCCAGATCATCAACAATCTGGTGTCGAACGCGATCAAGTTCACGCCGTCCGGCACGATCCGTCTGGAGGCCGCCGCGCCGCGTGGCGACGACCGGCACTGTCTGACCCTAACCGTCACCGATCAGGGGGCAGGCATTGCACCCGACGCGATGAGCAGGCTGTTCACGCCGTTCGCGCAAGGGTCGGCCGAGGTGGCGCGCACCTATGGCGGGACGGGTCTGGGCCTGACTGTCAGCCGGGAACTGGCGCGGCTGATGGGCGGCGACCTGACGGTCACGAGCGTGGCGGGGCAGGGGGCCGCCTTCACCCTGTGTATCGACCTGCCTGGGGGCGAGCCGACGGAAGCCGAGAACAGCCTGGATGCTACGGCGCCGGTGTTGGCGCGCCGTATCCGGGTGCTGGCCGTCGATGATCACGAGATCAATCGCCGCACCATCGCCTTGGTGCTGCAGCCGCTGGACGTGGATCTGGCGACGGCATCGGACGGGCATCTGGCGCTGTCTCTGCTGGCCGAGCGGGCGTTCGACGTGGTGCTGATGGACGTGAACATGCCGGGCATCGACGGCAACGAGGCGACGCGACGACTGCGCGCCTCAGGCGGTTTGAATGCTGCGGTTCCGGTGATCGGGTTCAGTGCGGGGACCGAGGCCGAACAGGTTCAGGCCTGCTATGCGGCCGGGATGACGGACTGGCTGGCCAAGCCGCTGGAGCCTCGGAAACTTTACGACGCCTTGCACAAGGCGACGTCGTCGGGCGCGCAGGCCGAAGCCGCTTAGGCCAGGGCGGCGAACCAGGGGCGCAGGCGGTTAAGCGCCTCTTCGATCTCCGGCGTCGAGACGGCGAAGCTGAAGCGGATGAAGCGATGGCCGTCGACCGGGTCGAAGTCGACGCCGGGCGCGGTGGCGACCCCGGTGTCGCGCAGCAACCGTTCGCAGAAGGCCACGCTGTCGTCCGTCAGATGGCCGATGTCGGCCCAGATGTAGAAGGCGCCGTCCGGTGGCGCGATCTTCTTCAGGCCCAAGGCGGGCAGGGCGTCCAGCATCAGCTGGCGGTTACGGGCGTAGTTGTGGATATGGCCTTCCAGCTCATCGACCGCGTCCATGGCGACAAGGCCGGCGTGCTGGCTGAGGCTGGGCGGGGTCAGGAACATGTTGCCGATATAGGCGCGGGCGGCGTCGATCCGGGCGTCCGGCACCAGCAGCCAGCCCAGGCGCCAGCCGGCCATGCTCCAGTATTTTGAGAAGCTGTTGATCACCACAGCGTCGGGGGCGAACTTCAGCATCGACGGGGTCGGGCCGACGTAGCTGAGGCCGTGATAGATCTCGTCCGAAACGATGGCGATGTCGCGCGCGCGACAGACTTCGGCGATGGCGGCGAGTTCGGCCTCGGGGATGATGGTGCCGGTCGGATTGGCCGGGCTGGCGATGATGACGCCGGCGGGGGCGGGATCCAGGACTTGGAGCTGGGCGGCGGTCAGCTGGAACCGGGTGTCGGGGCCGCAGGCGATCTCGACGGGCTCAAGGTGCAGGGCGCGTAGTGTGTTGCGATAGGCGACATAGCCGGGACGGGCCAGGGCGATCCGGTCGCCGGGCTTGAACAGGGTGCTGAGCGCCAGAACCAGGGCCGGCGATGCGCCGCAGGTCAGCAGTATGCGGTTCGGATCGACGGCGACCCCGTAGCGGTCGTCATACAGGCGGGCGATGCGGGCGCGCAGGTCGGGGCTTTCCCAATAGCCCATGGCGTCGGCGTCCAGCACCGTGTGGGCGCGGGCGATGGCGGTGGCGGGGGCGCCGGTCGAGGGCTGGCCGAACTCCATATGGATGATCGAGCGACCTTCGGCCTTCAACTGGTGCGCCAGGCGGCTGACGGAAATGGCGCGGAAGGGTTCGACGGTCATCTTTTCGGTCGGGTCCAAGAACGGTTAGCGAAGTAGGACACGGCACGCATCCCGGCCAGCATCATCAAGCCTGCACCCAACAGGACCCAACCGATGGGGTGAGCGTGACGCTCCATGAACGACGGGAATTCTTGCGAATAACAACGGCCATAAGCAAACAAGCTCAGTATCAACCACCCAGTCAGAGCTAGCTGCAATGAGACGGCATGTCCGACAGCCCGGAGCGCTCGCTTAAATCCGAAGCTGATCATCGCAAAAACGATGAAGAGGGCGCAAAATCCCATGAACCAAGGCGCACGTTCTGTAGCGCCAGTTACGTCGCAGCTCAGGCCCATGCCGACACTGAATAGTTCCAGTCCCGACTGTAGGATCAGCATCACGCCAACTATCAAGACGAACAGAACTGAGGGCCAAGGACTTCTACGCGGACGCGTTATCACCTTCGGCCTGTTGTCGGTCACTGGAGGGCATCCGCCAGACGCAGGAAGCCCGCCACGTCGATGGTCTCGGCGCGGGCGTCGGGTTCGATGCCGGCGGCCTCGCACAGGGCGGCGCCGCCCAGTTGTTTCAGGCTGGAGCGGAGCATCTTGCGGCGCTGGCCGAAGGCGGCGGCGGTGACGCGTTCCAGTTTCTTCAGGCGTTCGGGCGACGGGCGCTCGTCCAGCGGAACCAGATGGACCACGGCCGAAGCCACCTTCGGCGGCGGGGTGAAGGCGGCGGCGGGCAGGTGCATGACGATGCGGGCGGTGCAGACGGCCTGGGAAATGACCGCCAGCCGGCCATAGGCGTCGTCGCCGGGCCCGGCGGCGACGCGTTCGGCGACCTCCTTCTGGAACATCAGGGTCAGGCTGTGCGGGAGCCAGGGGCCCGTCAGCCATTTGATCAGCAGGGGCGTGCCGACGTTATAGGGCAGGTTGGAGACCATATGGGTCGGGCCGGAGACCAGATCAGCCTCCTTCACCTTCAGCGCGTCGGCCTCGACGATGGTCAGGCGGCCGGAGCCGTCGTCCAGCTCGCTCAGCAGGGGAATGAAGCGCGGATCCTTTTCCACAAGAACCACGGGGCCGGCGTCGGATTCCAGCAGGGCGCGGGTCAGGCCCCCGGGACCGGGGCCGACCTCGATCACGGCCCGGCCGTCGAACGGGCCGGCCATGCGGACGATCTTGCGCGTCACATTGAGGTCCAGCAGGAAATGCTGGCCGAAGCTCTTCTTGGCCAGCAGGCCATGGGCGTCGAGGGTTTCGCGGAGGGAAGGAAGGTCGGTCACACGCCCTGTTAGCGCGCGGCGCGGGCCGCCGCCATCTCCGATGCCAGACGAATGGCGACGATCAGGCTGTCGGGGCGCGCGATGCCCTTGCCTGCGATGTCGAAACCGGTGCCGTGGTCGGGCGAGGTGCGGATGATGGGCAGGCCCAGTGAGACGTTGACCCCGCCCCAGAAGTCCAGCGTCTTGACCGGGATCAGGGCCTGGTCATGATACATGCAGATGGCCGCGTCGTAGGTGGCGCGGGCCTCGTCATGGAACATCGTGTCGGCGGGTCTGGGGTCGGTGATGTCGATCCCCTCGGCGCGGAGTTGTTCGGCGACGGGGATCAGGATGTCGAGTTCCTGAAGACCGAGCGCGCCGCCTTCGCCCGCGTGCGGGTTCAGGGCGGCCATGGCCAGGCGCGGGCGGGCGATGGCGAAATCGCGCTTCAGGCTTTCGTGGACGACGCGGGCGGTGCGGGCGACGCGCTCCGCCGTGACCAGTTCGGGCACCTGATCCAGGGCGACGTGGATGGTGACCAGACAGGCGCGCAGATTTTGCGCCGTCAGCATCATTACCGGGCCGCGCGTGCCGGGATAGGGAGCGTCTGCGGTCAGTTCGGCGATGAACTCTGTGTGGCCTGGAAAGCGGAAGCCCGAGGCGTACATCGGCGCCTTGGCGATGGGGGCGGTGACGACGCCGGACGCTTCGCTGGACAGGGCGAAGCTGACGGCCTCCTCGATCCCGTCCGCGACGGCGGAGGCGTTGGCGGGATCGGGCCGTCCGACCTCGACCGGCGCGGGAAGGGGGCGGTGGATGACCGGAAGCGCCGAGGCGAATCGACTTTGAGCGTCGCCGGGCAGGGTGACCTCGACCACCGGCACGCCCTGGGCGCGCAGGAGAGCGGCGTCGCCGATGACGGCGAAGGCGAAGGCCTGGGCGTTCAACGCCTTCCAGGCGGCGGCCACTATCTCGGGCCCGACGCCGGCGGGTTCGCCGAGCGTCAGGACCAGAGGCGCGACCGCTGGGGTCATTTGAACTCGATCAGGGCGTCGCTGCGCAGGTCACGCAGGTAGCGACGCTCAAGCACCGCCAGGTTCTGGCTGCGCAGGCGGTTCTCGACCTGCTGACGGTTCGGCGCCTCCGGGCCGCCCACGCGACGACCGCAGACGGCGACCAGGTGCAGACCCAGCGGGGTGCGGATAGGGGTGGAGACCGTGCCGATCTCGCCGGTGCGGGCGAACTGCTGGAACTGGGGCGCCAGGTTGGCGACGTCGGATTCACCCAGGTCGGCGCCGAGGACGCCCTCGGTCGCGCGCGCCTGAGAGATGATATTGTCGCAGGTCAGGCCGGTCCGCATCGCTTCCAGCTTGGCGCCGGCGGCCGCGACATCGGCTTCCGAAGCCGTTTCGGGCAGTTCGACCATGACCTGCCGCAGCGAGACCAGGCTGGTCGAGGCGCCGTCGCGCTTGTCGCGCAGATATAGGATGTAGACGCCGCCATCGACGACGATGGGGTTGGACAACTGACCCGGTTGAAGCTGTTCCAGAACCGTCTGAACGGCGGGTTGCAGCGAATCCTTGACCACCCAGCCGGCGTCGCCGGGGACGCGGGCGTTGGCGGACGGGGCCGAGGAGAACTGTTGCGCGACGGCCTGGAAAGGCGCGCCGCCGATGATCTGCTGCACCAGTTGACGGGCGCCGTTCAGCGCCGCCTGGGCGCCGCCGACGCGCGCGGCGTCGATGTAGATTTCACCGATCAGGAACTGTGGCTTGGAGGCGGCTTCGTTCAGGCGACGGACTTCCTGATCGACCTGCAGGGTGCTGGGACGGGCGCGGCTGTTGAAACGGCCGGGAATCAGCTGGCCCCAGCCGATCTGGGTGCGCAGGTTCTCGCGGAAGGCGGCGGGCTGGATGCCGCCCTGTTGCAGAAACTGCAGATAGGCGGCGGGCGCCGTGCCGGCCGCACGCGCCATTTCCGCGATTTCGGCATCGACCTCTTCGTCCGTGACCTTCAGACTCTCGAACTTGGCCATCTCCTGGGTCTTCAGGCGATCTTCGATCAGGGCGTTGAGCGCGGCCTGCTGGATAGCGGGCAGGTTCTGCTCGGTCGGCTGGACCTGGGACGAGGCGATCAGCATCAGCATGCGCTGGCGCAGATCATAGCCAGTGATGATCTTGTCGTTGACGGTGGCGACGATGCCGTCGGCCATCTCGAATTGAGGTTCGGCGCGAGCGGCGGGGGGCGCCTCCTCCCCAGCAGGATTGGGCGCGCCGGCCGCAGGGCCTTGCGCGGGAGCCTGAACGGGCGCGGGCGCCGTCTGGCCATGGGCAGAACCGGCGAGCAGGAACGCCGCGAGCGCAGCCCCCGTCGAATAACGCATCAAACCCATTGGTCGTCCTGATTCCTCACAGCGGTCCGCCAGCCAGGCCGGCAGGCGGTCGCGCCCCGTAAAGCGTCATGCTCAACGCATGTCGCCCTGTCCATAACCTGAACCTCCGAAAGTGGCGAGGTTTAGGCGCACATAGATGCCTTCCGACGGGCCGCCGGGCCGCGCACGGGTGTTGTCGCGGCGGTAGCCCAGTTCGAAGCGAAGGCAATCGTCGTCGAAGAGCACGCCGACTTCGGATCTGGTGATCTCGTTCTGATCCAGATCGGCGATGCCGGCGACCGCGACGCCCCAGTTGCCATATACGAACTGCTGACCCGCCAGTTGGACGAACTCGTAGTTCCGGTTCAGCACGCCATCGATCGGATTCGACTGATCCAGGATGTAGCTGACGGTGGCCAGGTTGCGACGGCCCCAGCGGCCATCGACGGCGGCCTCGGCGCGACGCACGTCGCCCGAACCGTCGATGGTGGCGTGAACCCAGCTGCGGATGCGGTCGGACGGCGAATAATCGCCCTGAACCACCCAGTCGGACGTTTCGGCGGCCAGGCCTGTCGGATCGTACAGGCGCGCGGGATCGTCGGGGATGGAGGTGCGGAAGTCGTCCTGCTGGTCGAAGCGATAGCTGCGGCCGACGAACAGGCTGGCCTTGCGACCCTCGGCCCAGCGGATGGTGGCGCGTCCGCCGGCGGTCAGGCGCACGCCGCCCTCCAGCAGGTCGTAACCGGAGAAGCGGTCCATGCGGAACAGGGACGATTCGTCCAGTTCCAGAACCTGGGAGTCCTCGATGGGGATGCGACGATCCAGGCTGACCTTGTTGGAGACCGACAGCTGGCCGACCGGCTCAAGGATGATGTCGGCGTCGCTGATGCGTTTGACCAAAGGATAGCTGACATCCACGCCGGCGCTGAGGCGCGAGCGGCTGACGGTCGCGTCGCTGTCGATGCCCAGCATCGGCGGCAGATCGGACATGGAATAGAGATCGACGCGGGTGTCGATGAAGGGCTCGACGCGGATTCCGACCGGCAGGATGACGGTGCGCCGCCACTCCACCTGGCCCGTGATCCGGCGGCTGTCGACGCCGCTCAAGCCCGTCGTGACGGGCGGGACGATCTCGGGGTTAAGAATCGGAGCCCCGACGAAGGCGTCGCGATAAAGCGAAACGGCCGAGCCCTTGAGCCGCAGACGCCCGCCGAAGACCAGTTCGTGCGGCTCCCACCGCGCATCGATCAGCGGCGCGACCAGGGGCAGGGTGTCGTCGTTCTCGAACACCTTGAAGCCGTTGGCGTCGCGGAAGTCGTTCGCGGCGAAGGCGGGGTTCAGGCGCAGGCTCTGGATCGAGAAGGCGGCGACCGAAACATAGGAGCGGTCGGTTTGATGCTCGGCGTAGATCTGGCTGATCAGACGGCGGCGGTCGCCGTAGTAGAGGCCGTTGTCCTGATAGGGCGAGCGGACATCGTAACGGTCGAACAAGGTCTTGTCCGAGGTGCGTTCAGCCGTGAATCCGAAGCGCCAAGGACCGGCGGGATCATACTCGCCGTGCGACAGCAGATAACTGCGGCTCTTGCGGTCGCCGAAATCGACGTTGCTCTCGAAATCGCCGTCGCCGTCCAGATCGAAATCGCCGAACTCACGGGCGTAGGTATAGCCGCCGCGCGCCACGATCATGCCCTCGGCGAACCGGCGGCGCCATTGCAGGTTCAGCAGCGGCGCGACCGAGGTGTTGATCTGGGGACTGATCAGCCAGTCCTCGGACGGCGAGACGACGTGGAGGTAGGGAACCTCGACCGAGACGCCGCGCCCTTCGTCATAGTTGACGATCGGCACCAGGAAGCCCGACGCCCGCTCGACCGACGGGTCGGGGTGCGCGAAGAAGGGCGTGTAGAAGACCGGCACGGGGCCGATGTAGAAGACCGCGTTACGATAAAGGATGGCGCGCAGTTGCTCGTCCTGCACCACCTTCTCGGCCTGGATCGAGATGGTCGGCGTCTTCGGTCCGCCGTCGTCGCAGATGGGGCAGGGGGTGAAGCGGGCGTAGTTCAACTCGTTGACGTTTTCGCTGCGGCGCACGGCCGTGGCGGCCATCAGGCTGGCGCCGTTTGACATGCGCGTGGCGAAATCGACGGCGACGCCGGTGGTCAGGTCTTTGTCCAGTTCGAGACGGCTGGCGTAGACGACCGTTCCGTCCGGCGCGATGGCCTCGACCTGGCCTTCGCCGGTCGCCGAACCTGCGTTCAGGTCATAGGACAGGTTCTCGCCGCGCAGCACATGGCCGCGCGTGCGGACATAGGCGCGGTTCTCGGGCGTGCCGCTGACGACGATGTTGTCGCCTTCGCGGCGGGCGTTGTCGGCATCGACATAGACGGCTTCGGGCGGCAGGCCGTCGGCAGGCGCGGTCGTGGTCGCGGCCGGAACGGTTTGCGCCAGAACAGGCATGGCGAAGGGCGCGCAGGCGACCAGGGTCGCACCGGCGAGAAGCCTTGCTCTGAAAGCGTTGAAGCGCCGATCGCGGCGATCACCCTGCATAGGCCATCCGTATTCTGAGAAGCGAGCGCCCGATTAGCCGTCTTCGGTATAGAACAGCAAGGTAAAGGCTGCGAGCGCCGTCAGAACGGGCGGGAGCCACGCGGCGACAAAGGGCGCCACGACCTCGGCCGATCCCATCGCCGAAGAAAACTGGTTCAGGAAGAAGAAGGCGAAACCCAGGACCACGGCGGACACGCTCATCCGCGCCAGGTCGCCCAGACGCATCAGCCGAAGCGAGAAGGCGGCGGCCAGAATCGACATGGCGGCGAACACCAGCGGCGTGGCCAGAAGCTGCTGGAAGCGCAGGCGATAAGCCGTGGAGGTGAAGCCGGCGTTCTCGATGCGGCTGATCTGGTTGGGCAGGGACCAGAAGGGGGTCGATTGCGGGCGCGCGAACCGGTCGAAGGCTTCTTCGTCGGCCAAGCTGGAAACCAGGGTCAGGCTGGAATAGGTCACTGCGCGCTGGCCGATCTGGGCGCCGACCGCGTCGGTCAAGCGCCAGGCGCCCGCATTCAATGAGGCCGATTTGGCGTCGATCCGTTCGGAGAAGGTGCGGCCGCCGCCGGGTGCGGTCGTGTAGATGAAGAAGCTGACATTCAGCAGGCGGGCGTTGGCGCGGTCCTGCTGTCCGGCGCGGATGATCATCTGACGCTGGTCGTCGCCTTCGCGCAGCCAGATCGCCTCCTTGGGGTCGCCGCCGGGCGCTGTGCCGGAGATGCGCGCGCGTTCGCGCTGCCACAGGCCGTCGCCGGCCGAGGCCAGCGGTCCAAGCACGGTCACGGTCAGAATGCCCAAAACGAAGGCCATGCCGGCGGCCGGCAGGACGAAGCGCCAGGCGGACACGCCCGCGGCGCGCATGGCGATCAACTCGCTGCGGCGGTTCAGGCTGATGAAGGCTGACAGGGTGCCGAACAGGAAGACGAACGGCATCAGTTGCACGATCACCGACGGCGACTTCAGCAGCACCAGACCGAAGATTCGCACGGCTGACAGGTCCTGAGCCGAGCCGACGCCGCGCGAGACTTCGACGAAGTCGATCAGCATGACCAGGGCCGAGATCACGGCCAGGGCCACGCCCAGCGACTTGAGCTGCTGGACCAGCACATAGCGTTCGATGCCGCCGAGACGGGGAATATGCGGCGAACGACGAGCCGGCATGAGCGCGGTGGTCATGCGAACCTCGCTTTCAGGTCGCGCACGAAGAGCCAGCGTTTGCTGCGTCGCGGCTTCAGCGCGCGGAACAGGACGCGCAGGGCGACGGCGATGGCGATGACGGGCACCACATATTGGAGAATGTTCATCCAGCCATTCCAGGCGCTGGCGGCGACGAGGCCGTAGCCGATGACGCGCAGCAGCAGGAACAGGCCCGCCGCCTTGGCGATCCGCAGCGTATAGCCGGTCCTGCTGAAGGCGCCGCCCAGAATGGCGGACAGGGCCAGAGCCATGGCGACCAGGGCGTAGAGCGGCGAGGACAGGCGCGAATGGGCCTCGGCCAGCAATTCGCCGCGCGATCCGGCGACTTCGATCACCTTGGCCGTCGGGTTCAGCAGTTGGCGCAGATAAAGATCCGTCGGCTTGTAGCGGATGGTGTCGGTGACGCCGACGAAGGGGGCGAGCGAGAAGTCGTATCGTCCGAACGACAGGGTCTCCAGCACGCCGCCCGACGAGTAACGCTGGGCCGAGCCGTCCAGCATGGTCAGGACCGGCGTCCCGCCTGCGTCACGGCTGAATCGGGCCTCCGACGCGTTCCAGGTCGTGACCTTCTCCTTGTCGTCCAGATAGACGAACAGGTTCTTGAGCAGGCCGTTCTGTTCGATCTGCTGCACATAGACGGTCAGGCCGTCAGGCCCCTGGACGAACTGGCCTTCCTCGACCAGCAGGGCGGCGAGGTCGGTGCGGATGTCGAAAGCCTGACGCCGGGCCTCCTGCTGCGCCCAAGGCAGAATGAAGACGTTGACCAGCAGGGTGACCAAGGCGACCAGCACGGCGATGCGGGCGGCGGGGGAAATCAACTGCCAACGCGTCATGCCGCCGGCGAAGGCCGCCGTCAGTTCCTGCTCGCGTTGCAACCGCGTCAGGGCGATCAGGGCGCCGACGAAAAGACCGATGGGCAGAATCACCGACAGCAGTTGCGGCAGGGCCAGCAGGGTCAGTTTCACCATGACCCACACGCTCTGGCCCCGCTCCACGATGACCTGGAGTTGGTCGAGGCTCTGGCTCAGAATTCCGATTCCCGCCAGCGCTGCGCAGGCGGCGACCACGGGGAACAGGATCTGGCGGAAAAGGTATCTTTGAATCAGGTTCATGGGCGGTTGGACTTCGCCCGGTTGCAGGCGGCGATATTGAGGCGCATCTAGTAGCACATCAGGGCGCGTCCGCGACAAGCAGACGCGCCGTTGTCTTTTTGCCTTTGCAGACGCCGGGTGGGGCCTGGCTGGAGTTGTTTGAATGAAGATCGAGTTCGTCGCCGCCGTGGACGCCGCCGAGATTCTGGCGGTTCCGGTTTTTGAAGACCGTGCCTTTACGCCGGCTGGGTCCGCCCTGGACGCCAAGACCAACGGCGCCCTGACCAAGGCGGCCGGCAAGGGCCGCTTTACCGGTAAGGCCGGCCAGAGCCTGAGCGTCGCCGCTCCGGCCGGCGTCAACGCCGACACCGTGCTGCTGGTCGGCGCGGGCGCCAAGGACAAGCTGGACGATCTGGCTGTCGAGGCCTTCGGCGGCAACGCCTATGCGGCCGTGAAACTGTCGGGCGCCGACGTTCTGACCATCGACGCCTCGGACCTGGCGCCGGAGCAGGCCGCACGCGTCGGTTTCGCCGCGCGTCTGGCCGCCTATCGCTTCGACAAATATCGCACGACGCAAAAGCCGGACAAGATTCCGTCGATCACTACCATCCGCGTCGTGACCTCGGACCTTCGCGCCGCCGAGACTGCGCTGGAGCCGCTGTCGGCGGTGGCGGACGGCGTGATCTTCGCGCGCGACCTGGTGTCCGAGCCCGCCAACGTCCTGTATCCGGCCGAGTTCGCCAAGCGCGTCAAGGCGCTGGAGAGTCTGGGTCTGGAGGTCGAGATCCTCGGCGAGGCCGAGATGGAGAAGCTGGGCATGCGCACCCTGTTGGGTGTGGGCCAGGGCAGCCGTCGCGAAAGCCAGCTGGCGATCATGAAATGGAACGGCGGCGAGGCGGGGGCTCAGCCCCTGGCCTTCGTCGGCAAGGGCGTCTGCTTCGACACCGGCGGCATCTCGATCAAGCCGGCCGACGGCATGGAAGACATGAAATGGGACATGGGCGGCGCCGCCGCCGTGACCGGAACCATGATCGCCCTGGCCAGCCGCAAGGCCAAGGCGAACGTCATCGGCGTTCTGGGCCTGGTCGAGAACATGCCTGACGGCAACGCCCAGCGTCCGGGCGACGTGGTCGTGTCGATGTCGGGTCAGACGGTCGAGGTGATCAACACCGACGCCGAGGGTCGCCTCGTTCTGGCTGACGCGCTCTGGTACACGCAGCAGCGTTTCAAGCCGAAATTCATGATCGACTTGGCCACCCTGACGGGCGCCATGATTGTGGCCTTGGGCCTGGATTACGCGGGCGTCTTCTCGAACTCCGACGATGTGGCTGATCCGATCCTGGCGGCGGCGAAGAAGGTGGGCGAGAACTTCTGGCGCATGCCGATCCCGGCCATCTACGAGCAGCACATCGATTCCAAGATCGCCGACGTGAAGAACACCGGCAACGGTCGCGCCGGCGGCTCGATCACCGCCGCCCTGTTCCTGCAACGCTTCACCAACGGCGTGCCGTGGGCGCACCTGGACATCGCCCCGACCGCCTGGGCTAACAAGAGCCCCAGCCCCACCGTGCCGGAAGGCGGCGTCGGCTTCGCCGTGCGCACGCTGGATCGCATGGTCGCCGACGCTTACGAAGCCTGATCGCCGGGGGTAGAGCCGGGTGAGAGACAAGCCCGAAATCTGGTTCTACCACCTGGAGCGGTCGACGCTGGATCAGGTGCTGCCGACTCTGCTCGAAAAGACGATCGAGCGGGGTTGGCGGGCGCTGATTAAGTCGTCGCATTCGCATCGGCTGGACGAGATCGACGAGACACTGTGGACCTTTCGCGACGACAGTTTCCTGCCGCACGGGCGGGCGGATCAGCCGAATGCCGAGCGTCAGCCTGTGCTGTTGAGCGAATCGGGAGAGAACCTGAACGGTGCTCAGGCGCTGTTCATCGTTGACGACGCAGAACTGGGCGCGACGGAAGGGTTCGAACGATGCTTCATTATTTTCGACGGTCGGGACGAGCCGGCGTTGCAGCACGCGCGCGGGCGCTGGAAGACTTTGAAGGGGCAGGGCGCGAACCTTGCCTACTGGCGTCAGACCGACGAGGGGCGCTGGGAAAAGGCGGCCTGATCGGGCTGGTCCTGTTGGCGGGCTGTTCGACGCCTGTCGCCGATGCGCCTGCGCCGCGCACCATCGAACAGGCCCAGATGAATCCGCCTGTCGGCAGCCGTATGCCGACCGGGCAGACCGACGATGTCTGCAAGGCGGGCGAGATGCAGTATCTCGTCGGCCGGTCTCGCACCGAAATTCCGGTTCCGGTGGATGTGGTGAACCGCCGCGTGACCTGCACCACATGCCCGGTCACCCAAGACTTCTCGGCCTACCGGCTGAACATCTTCTACAATGAGCAAACCGGCGTCATCGAACAGGTTCGCTGCGGCTAGTCGGCCGCGACCCACAGGGAGACGATCATGAAGACCCTTATCAGCACACTGGCGACCGTTGCCGCCCTGGGGCTCTCGGCTTGCGCGCCGACCCAGACATCCGAACCCGTTCGGCAGCCTCTGGAGACGGCGGTCAAGCCCTGCAAGGTCGAGGATTATCAGAGCTACGTCGGGCGCAACCGCTCGACCATCCCGACCGCGCCTGCGGGCCAGACCTTCCGCATCCTGTGCACCACCTGCGCGGCGACGATGGACTATCGCGAGAATCGGGTGAACTTCGTCTATGACGAGGCGACCAGCATCGTGCGCGAAGTGAAGTGCGGCTGACGATCAACGCCCCACCTTATCGCCGGGCCACAGCGGCCCACTGAACTTCGCCGCCAGATAATCCATGAAGGCCGTGACCCGTGCAGGTCGCGGTCCGCCGCTGGGCGCCACCAGATGCAGCGCGATGGGCGGCAGGCGCCAATCTGTCATCACTGTCTCCAGACAGCCGTCGGCGACGTCCTTCCAGTAGATGAAGTCCGGCTGGGGAAACAGCCCCAGCCCTGCGCACAGCGACGCCGTCAGGGCGTCGGAGTTATTGGCTCTCAGCGGCCCGCGCGGATGCACGACGACCTCTTCGCCCGCATCACTGGTGAACCGCCAGGTGTCTGGACTGGGCATATAGGCGTAGCCGAGGCAGGCGTGTCGGGCCAGGTCGTTGGGGTGGATCGGGCGACCGCGTTGCTCCAGATACGACGGCGAGGCCACCAGGGCGCGCTCCACCGGCCGCAGCTTGCGCGCCGTCAGCGAGGAATCCGCAAGGGCCGCGATTCTCAGCGCGCAATCGAAACCCCCGCCGACCAGATCGATCACCTCGTCCGACAGATGCAGGTCGATGGATACGTCGGGGTGGGTGGCCAGGAACTCGGGCAGGGCCGGGGCGACATAGGCCATGCCGAACGACATCGGCGCCGCCAACCGCACCAGGCCGCGCGGGGTGACGGACATGTCCAGCGCCTCGGACACCGCGCCCTCCGCCTCGGCCAACATGTGAGCGGCCCGAGCGGCCAGTGTTCGGCCCGCATCCGTCAGGGCGAACCGGCGCGAGGTGCGGTGCAACAGCGTGGTCTTCAGCTGCTGCTCCAACCGCGTCACCGCCTTGGACACGGTGGCCTTGGACAGGCCCAGGGTCTCGGCCGCGCCGAAGAAGGACTGGCTGTCGGCGACCTTGGCGAAGATGGCCAGGGCTTCTAGGTCGGGCAGGCGGGACATGGGCGGCTCTGCGTCCTGAAACGATGAGTTTCGGTTGTTTCTATTTCTGTTCGGTCGCCGATCTCTATCTTGGCGTCAAGCAAAGGCGTCGGACGGTTTCGACGCGAAAGGACGAGTTCAATGATCGAGCGCAGACCGTTTGAATCCCTTGGCGGCGCCAACCATGGCTGGCTGAACGCCAAACACCATTTCTCCTTCGCCAACTACTATGATCCCAAGCGGATGAGCTGGGGCAATCTGCGGGTCTGGAACGACGACGAGATCGCCGCCGGCTCGGGCTTTCCGCCGCATCCGCACGCCGACATGGAGATCATCACCTATGTCCGCGACGGGGCCATCACCCACGAGGACAGCCTGGGCAACAAGGGCCGCACCGTCGCCGGCGATGTCCAGGTGATGAGCGCCGGCACCGGCATCCGCCACGCCGAATACAACGCCGAGCCGGAGCTGACGCGGATCTTCCAGATCTGGATCGAGCCGACCAAGCGCGGCGAGGCGCCCAGCTGGGGCTCCAAACCCTTCCCCAAGGGCGAGCGTTCGGGCCAGTTCGTGGTCCTGGCCTCGGGCTTTGAGGGGGATGAAGACGCTCTGCCGATCCGCACTGATGCGCGTATCGTGGCGGCGACGCTGAAGGCTGGCGACAGCGCCGACTATCCGCTGGGCGCCGACCGTCGGGCCTATCTGGTTCCGGCCAAGGGCGAGGTCGAGGTCAATGGCATCAAGCTGAGCGCCCGCGACGGCGCGGCCATCGCCCAGGAGGATGTCGTGACGGTCAAGGCGTTGTCGGACGCAGAAATCGTGCTGGTGGACGCCGCCTGATTTTAGGATCAGGCTTCACGGTCGAACCTTGATCCGATCGTGAAGTCCGCCTTCGAAACCCGAGGAAAGAGAATGTTCAATCAAGCGAATGAATGGTCGTCTCGCGCGCTGGCGGCGCTGAGGATCGTCTCCGGCCTGCTGTTCCTGGCGCATGGCGTCGTCAAGGTATTCGGCTTTCCGGGCGGGGCCGAGCCGGGTCAGCAGGAGCTGCTGTCGCTGTTCGGCATCGGCGGCCTGATCGAGCTGGTCACCGGACTGCTGCTGATCCTTGGTCTGTTCACGCGACCGGCTGCGTTGATCGCCTCGGGCCAGATGGCGGTGGCCTACTGGATGTTCCACTTCCCGCGCGATCCGTATCCGGCGGTGAACGGCGGCGATGCGGCCATCCTGTTCTGCTTCTTCTTCCTCTACATCTTCACGGCCGGTCCCGGCGCGTGGAGCATCGACGACCGCAGCGCAAAGCGGTTCTGATTTCTTAGCTAAGGAGAGCCGCCACGCCGTCGGGCGCGGCGGCTTTTTCACGCCTGGAGGGTTGCGGCCCAGTCCGCGGCGCGGACCAGGCTGTCGACGATGCCCGGCTCGGACGAGGCGTGGCCGGCGTCGCCGACGATGTCCAGATGGGCCTCGGGCCAGGCGCGGTGCAGGGCCCAGGCGCCCGAGATCGGCGTGACCACGTCAAACCGCCCCTGGGCGATCCAGCAGGGAATGTGGCGCATCCGGTCCACATTCTTCAGCAGCCAGCCGTCCTCCTCGAAGAAGCCGGCGTTGGTGAAGAACCAGTTCTCGATCCGCGCGAAAGCGACGGCGAAGTCGGGCTCCGCGAACTTGTCCGGCCGCGAGTTCGGGCCCTCGACGCTGACGGTCTCGCCCTCCCAACTCGACCAGGCGACTGCGCAGCGTTCGCGCTCGGCTGCGTCGTCGCCGATCAGACGTTTGTAGTAGGCGGCCATGAGGTCGCCGCGCTCGGCCTCGGGGATGGGTTCGACGAAACGTTCCCAGGCGTCGGGGAAGATCATCGAGGCCCCGTCCTGATAGAACCAGTGCAGCTCCTTCTTCGTCAGCAGGAAGATGCCACGAAGCAAAAGGGCTGTGACCTGCTCGGGGTGGGTGATGGCGTAGGCCATCGACAGGGTCGAACCCCAGGATCCGCCGAACACCACCCATTTGTCGATGCCGCACAGTTCCCGCAGACGCTCGATGTCGTCGATCAGGGTCCAGGTGGTGTTTTCCTCCAGCGAAGCGTGAGGCCGCGACAGGCCGCAGCCGCGCTGGTCGAACATTATGATGCGATAGACGGCCGGGTCGAAGAAACGCCGCATGCCGGGATTCACCGCGCCGCCCGGCCCGCCGTGCAGCACCAGGACAGGCAGGCCCTGGGGATTGCCGGATTCCTCATAATAGATCTCGTGCACGCCCTCGGTCGTCATCCAGCCCGAGGTGTAGGATTCGATCTCGGGGTGGAGCACTCGACGCGGCTCGGCGGGCGTAGGGAAGGCCATGAAGGAACGGTCTTTCTGCGAGAACGAAGCGATTAGGAACGAAGCGCGGCGATGGCCAGGCAGACCCAGCCGGCGATCATCAGCAGGCCGCCAATCGGGGCGACGGCGCCGAAGGCCGGAGCGCTGAGAAAGGCGATCAGGGCCAGGGAGAGGCAGAAGACTAGTCCCCCGACCGCGCCCAGCCAGCCGGCCAGACGCGCGAACCGACCGCCTGCGATCCACTGGGCGCATCCGAAGGCGAATACGGCGTGGATCAACTGATACTCGCCGCCGGTGGTCAGAAGGGATTTTACCTGTGGCCCCGCGCCGTGAGCGGCGAAGGCGCCCAATGCGATGGCCAAGGCGCCGTTCAGGGCGGCGAAGAGGATCAGGTTGCGACTCACGATCATTCGGGAACCCTAGACCGGCGAATCCCGAATGTCTGCGACCCGAAAAGGTTAACCGGCGCGAGGCAGGGGTGTCAGATGGCTGGCCATCGCGGAGGCGGCGGCCTTGATGCCCTTGCGCACGGCGGCTTCGTTGGCGGGCGCGGGCGCGCGCAACAGACCGATGGACGGCGTGAGCGGGCTGTCGGGCAGGTCAGCCAATATCCGGTAGAGAAGGTAGGAGCCGACATCTTCCTCGGCTTCCGACGAGGCGTCGGCTTGCAGGCCGGCGGCGGTCAGGGCGCGCAGCATGTCGGCGACAGGCGCGGTGGTGCGGGCGATGCCGGGGCCGGTGCTGGACAGGCGATGCTTGTAATCCAGTGTGCGGTTCTCCGCGCGCATCTGGACCCGGAAACCGGAGCCCTTGTGCGTGCGTCCCACCAGCAAGACGGCGCGGCAATCGCCGCTGCTCAGGCGTGCGGCCAAGGTCGAGGCGAGTTCGTCAGGGTCGGCGGCGGCAATGGGCACGGCGCGGGCGCCGACGGGACTCCAGATTTCGCCGGATAGATTCTCGACCAGATCCCAGCCGTCGTCCTCGCTGTCGTAGGCGCAGATGATGATGCCTGGGCGGCGGTCAACGCTCGCAGGGCCGTCGATATCGTTCATCGTGCCGGCCATAGCCCCATCCATGACAGTTCGGTGACGCGCAGGAGGCTGTAACTTCCGAACGCGGTCAAGCCCTGATGATCCTTAACCCAGGTCGCCGACGGCCGCATCCAGCAACATGAAGGCGCGGCCGCTGTCGGAGGCCAGACTGCTTTGGACGGCCGCGCTGTCGCCGGCGCGGGCCGAGGCCGAGAGCATCACGGCGAAGTTGCGGACATAACGTTCGGCGTCGCCCCTCAATTCAGCGTCGCTGAGCACGCGTCGCGAGACGCTGCGGACGGCGGCGGGGGCGACGCGGCGCACGATCTGGCGCGCGGCGTCGGGATCGCCCTTGCTGATCGCGCGGGCCGCCTCTTCGACGCGCGAGCGGGGCAGCAGAGCGTTGGGATCCACGCCCATGCGCCGAATGGCGGCGGCCACGCGCTCGGACAGGGCCTCGGCTTCGGCGGGCGAAGGGGAGGGCGTGTCCAGCTCCAGCGGCGCCTCGTTCTCATCGTCGCCGGAGATCAGATCGCTCCAGTCCAGCCGATTTTCCGACGGCGGGCGCGGGGTCTCGGCGGGTTCAAGCCGCAAGCGACTGCGCAGGCCGAACCGGCGCTCTTCAGGCGGCGTCGCCGGCGGTGACGTGCGCGACGCGCGAGGCTCGGGGTGCGCTTCGATTTCCGGGGTCGGCTCGCGACGGCGGGGTGGCGAGGCGTCGCCCGACACCACGCCCATAAGGCGTACGGCCTCGGTCAGCATGTCGTAGTTGCGACGCACACGCTCCTGGAAGCCGACATCCAGCGCTTCGGTATCCTCGGCCGCCTTGCGCGAAGCGGCGGACAGGGCGGCGAGACCGTCCTCGACCGTGGCGCGCACGGCGTCGGCGCGGGCGCGGGCTTCCTGTGGCAGGCGAGCGGCGCGTTCGTCGATGTCGGCGACGGCGGTGTCGATCTCCGACAGAGCCGAACTCAGTCGCGTGACCAGCGTCTCCAGTCGATTGGCCATCCGCTCCCCGGCCTCGTCCACCAGTCCGGAGGTTTCGTTGACGATACGGCGGGCGTCGGCGATGCGGGCGTCGGCGGCCGTGTCGGCCTTCTGGGCGGCTTCAAACAGGGATTCGCCCAAGCGATCGGTGCGCAGACGGGCCTGTTCGGCGGCGTCGGCGGCGGCGGCGCGGGAATCCTCGGCCGTGGCGCGCATCTGCTCCAGCGCACGACGGGTTTCTTCCATCAGGGCGTCGCGGGCTTCGGCGGCCAGGGCTTCGAAGCGGTCCAGGGCGACCTTGGTGGCGGAATCGAAACCGTCGGCCTCGCGTTGGGACATGTCCACCAGGGCGCGGAACTGATCGGCGGCGGCCTCGACCAGGTCGCGCATCGATTCGACCGAGGTCTGGGACGTGCGATCCAGATCGCCGGCGGCGGTCCGCGTGGCGGACAGGTGTTCGATCAACTGCGCGCGCTGGCTTTCGACCTGGGCGGAGAAGTCCTCCTGATCGGTGCGCAGGGCGTAGGCGGCGGTGACCAGGGCGGCGCGTTGCTGGCCCAGGCCTTCTTGGACGGACTGGATTTGTTCGGCCACGCCGGTGCCGGCGTTTTCCAGACGGATCGTCTGGCGCGCCAGATCGTCGGAGGCGACACGCGCGGCGTCCTGGGCCTCGCCGGCGGCGGCGGCCAGATCCGCGGCGCGGGCGGCGAGGGCGGCCTCGGCCTCACGCAGCTGCGCCTGCGCCAGGTCGGAGGCGTCGGCGACCATGCGGGATTGCCGTTCCACCGCGTCGATGACGCCGGCGGCCTGGGTGTCCAGATGGATGCCCAGCGTCTGCATCTGGTCGCGCTCACGCCCCAGGTTTTCCGTCAGGCGCCGGGCGGTGCGGCCCGCGTTCTCGGCCGCCTCATTCAGACGCGTGGTTTCCTGCGAGAGCGCTTCGCGAAGCAGGGCCATGTCGTTGCGGGCGCGTTCGGCCGCCAAGGTCGCATGGTCGATGTCGGAGCGCAGCGACTGGAGGACTTCGCCGGTCTGTTGCGCGGCCAGGGCGGTCGGGGCGACCAGGGCCTCGGCCAGTTGCCGGGCGCGACGGGTCTCGGCCGCGAGGCCGGCTCCTTGACGCACGGCATGGGCCAGCATGATGGCCAGCCCGGCCGGGGCAAGGGCGATCAGGACATAGATGGCGATCCGCAGCGGGTCGAGCTCGGCCCCGCCTGCGCCAAATTCATAGGCGGCCCAGGAGGCGACGCCGCCGATCCAGAGCGCCGAAGCGATGCCGGAGATCAGATAGGCGTGCCGGCCGGACGGTTCGGCCTGTGTCTTGGATGCGACCGTCTTTACGGTGGGCGGGTTTGACAGTTCGAAGGTTGCGGGCGGCTTTCCTGCCGCGACGGCCATTTCGACGGCGGCGGTCGATTCCGGCATAGGCTCTGCGCTCAGCTCTGGCGTGGCCATCGGCTCCGGCTCGATGGGGCCACGTTCCGCCGCCAGGGCGCGTTCCTCGGCGAGGCGTTGTTCTTCCAGCAGGCGACGGCGACGGCGCTCGGACATGGGAGGGTCGAACGTGGGAGTGTCGAACGTCGGCTGAATGATTTCGAAGTCGGGCTCGGGGATAGGTTCGAATTCTGAAGCATCGTCCGACGGCGTCTCGTCCGTGGTCGACAGTTCAACGGGCGCAACGCCTTCGTCGTCGGTCAGCTTCAGCGGCGGCCGTTTGGGAGATTTCATCAGCTCTAAAACTCGATCTCTACGCGGGCGTCCGACAGCGCCAAGGAAACCCTAGAGCATGATTGGTGCGGACGAAACCGACTCAAGACCGCAACCTGTCGATGAACCGCTGCGCAGACGCAGCAGAAGGCGCGATGCGATCAGCAGTCGCGCTGGGTTTCGGACAGCAGGGGGGCTTGCGATCCGGCGTCGCGACACTCGGCGACACGGCGCACTTCGCGGTCGGCATGATTCGGTGTGTGGGTGTCTACGCCGAACTGCGACAGGACGACGGCGGCCAGCAAGGCGATGAAGCCAGCGATCAGTTCGACAAGCGCCTGCATTCTACCCTCCCTCGCTGCCTGTATGGCTACGCTCCTTATGCGCCAAATGGGTGAACGTCACAATCCCGCCCTGAAAGATTGACCCGACGAGACGTGCATGGAACGGAGGATGCGGACGCTCCGACACCGTGTCATGCGAATCAGGCAGATGGGTCGCATGACGCAAGGCGACGACAGTTACGAAGGCAGTCTTCTGGAGCCCGGTCCGGGCCTATGGACCTCTGCGGTCGCGCATCGCTTTTCCGTGTTGATGGAAAACGAGGCCTATTTCGACGCCTTGTCGTCGGCGATCCATAAGGCCGAGCGTTCCATCGTGCTGCTGGGCTGGCAGTTCGATCCCCGCACGCACCTGGACCCAGAGACGCGGCCCGGCGACAAGTCGGCCGAGATTGGTCGCCAGTTGCGCATGATGGTGAAGAAGAAGCCGGATCTGGACGTGCGACTGCTGATCTGGAAATCGCCGCTTCTGATCGCGGCGTCGCAGGGCTTTTATCCGCACCGGGCGCAGCGCTGGTTCCGCAAGCGGATGGTCGAGTTCCGGCTGGATTCGCCGGGGCCGATCGGCGCCTGTCACCATCAGAAGGTCATCGTCATCGACGACAAGGTGGCCTTCTGCGGCGGTGGGGACATCTCGACCGACCGCTGGGACTCCGACGAGCATCTGGACGGCGACCCGCGCCGCGCCCTGCCCAGCGGCCTGATCTGCAAGGCTCGGCACGAGGTCATGAGTGTGATGGACGGGCCGGCGGCGCGAGCCCTGGGCGATCTGGCGCGCGAACGCTGGTTCAAGGCGACGTGGGAACGCACGACCCCGGATGAGGTCGACAGCGATCCCTGGCCGGATGGCGTGCCGGTGCAGATGACCGACGTGCCGGTCGGTATCGCCCGCACCGAGCCCAAATGGTCAGGTCGTCACGAAGTGCGCGAAAGCGAGGCCCTGCACCTGGAGGCTATTCGCCGCGCCAAGCGACTGATCTATTTCGAAAACCAGTATTTCACCTCGCCGGTCATCGCCGCGGCCCTGGCCGAACGGCTGGCCGAGGTGGACGGGCCGCAGGTGATCGTCATCTCGACGGCGAAAAGCCCCAGTTGGTTCGACAGCCTGACCATGGACACGGCGCGGGCCGAGGTGCTGCATCGGCTGGAGCAGGCCGACACCTACAACCGCTTCTTCGCCTTCGCCCCGCTGACCGAGCATGGCGACCGGATCATCGTCCATGCGAAGGTGACGATCATCGACGACCGGCTGCTGAGGATCGGATCTACGAACCTGAACAACCGCTCGATGGGGTTGGACACCGAGTGCGACATCGCCGCCGAGCCGACGGATGAGGCCGGGCGGGCTGTGATCACTGCCTATCGTCACCGCACCATCGCCCACTGGCTGGGTGTGGCGACCAAGGACTATGCGGCGGTGGAGGGCGTGTTCGGATCGGTCGGGGCGGCGATCTGCAGCTTCGAGACAGATCGGCTGAAGCCGCTGGGATCCGATCCACCGACGCGCATCCAGCGGATGTTCGCGGAATGGCAGTTGGGCGATCCGACATCGTCTACCGACGCTTGGCGACCATGGAAGCGGCTGAAACGGTCCCAACGCACCCGACCGGCGTCCGAGGGCGGTCACGCGCCGGGTTGAACCACCTCGAAATCGATGATCAGCGGCAGATGGTCCGAGGCCACCCGCGCAAGGGGCGAAAAGGCCGAGCGCACCGCGCAGATGCGGATTTCCGGACTGACGAAACAGTGGTCGATGCGGATGGCGGGGAAGGCCGAAGGGAAGGTCTTCACGCTGGGCTTCAGACCAAGCTGGCGCTGGCAATCCTGAAGGCTGCGGCACAGGGTCTGATAGGGGCGGGTGATGGAGGTGGCGTTGAAATCGCCCGCCAGCAACGTCGGTCCCGTGCAGGCGCCGACCCAGCCGGACCCGGCCAGCGCCGCCGCCTGAAGCCGCTGTTCGCGGGGGACCAGGCCCAGGTGGGTGTTCAGGACATTGATGGCGGCCCCGTCGATCTCGATCTCGGACCAGATGGCGCCGCGCGGCTCAAGGCCCGGAATGCCGGATACGGTGGGCAGGGCGCCGGCGCGCATCAGGCGTTCGGGATGGGGGGTCAGGATAGCGTCGCCATACTGTTCGGTCTCTACCCGCATCGCCGGGTGAAAGCGTGAGGTCATGGCCAAACCTGTGGCGATCGCCTGCGCCTGGTCCACGCTGCCGGTGCGAACGCGGCCGACGTCCAGTTCCTGAAGACAGACGATGTCTGGCTCGAACTCGCCGATGACGGCGACGATCCGGCCGACATCCAGCCGTCGATCCGTGCCGACACAGCGGTGGACATTATAGGTGAGAAGGCGAGGCATGAGGGTTTTGGGGACGTGGCGGTTCTTGGACGTTGACCGTGGGCTAGGCCTTCTGGCGCGCGAATGCGACCCCGATACGACGATCAGAGCAGGATCAGGTGATCGGGCAGTTCGTTGGGGTTGTCGGGGCGCGGCGGGAAGTGTCGGGCCAGCACCTGTCCGCACAGGTCGATAGCCGCCGCGAAACCCTCGACTGGACGATCGGCCCGCAGTTCGCGGGTCAGGACGGCGACCGCCTGGGCCCAGGCGTGCTCGTCCACCTTGGCGTAGATGCCTTCGTCGGCGATCAGCTCGACCTGATGTTCGTCCAGCGCGGCGAACAGCACGACGCCGGTGCGGTCTTGGGTGACGTGGACGCCCTGAGCCAGGAACTGCTGCAAGGCGGCTTCTCTGACGCGACCACGCCGGACCCCGGCAGGCGTGGCCAGCCTGCGAACGGCGGGAATGCGCGTTAGTAGGAAGACGCCGACGAACACCACGGCCTGAGACAAGGCGTATAGGGCCAGGGCCTGACCCGTGGTGGCGGATTGGGCGGCATCATGCGCGGCTTCCCAGCCATCGCCCGGCCAGCGGAAATCCAGCACCAAGGGAATGAAGACGATGGGCGCCAGAAGGGCGGCGCCTGCCGCCCAGGCCAGGCTGACGTCCAGGTAGGTGGAGACCCGTCGCGAGATCACGCAGAAGATTTCGCCCGACGTCTGTCGCTCGGCCGCCGAGATGGCCTCGGCGATCCGGCTGCGGTCGTTGTCCGTGATCTGCATCACCATCCCCCCGAGGCGCCGCCGCCGCCGAAGCTGCCGCCGCCTCCGCCGAACCCACCACCTCCGCCGCCGAAGCCACCGCCACCGCCGCCGCGTCCCGAGCTTCGCAGCGCTTCGGACGCAGCCCACAGCAGCACGGATCCGACGTTGCTGCGCCGGCCGCGCCCGGACCGCATGGCGATCAGGAACATGAACAGGAAGATGGCCGCGATGATGACAATCGGGATGATGGATTCGGCCTTGGTGTCAGTCTGCTGCGCCGCAGCCGCCTGGGCGCGCGCCTGCGCCTCGGCGGGGTCGAGCGACAGTTGGGCGATCAGGGCGTCCACGCCCTTGACCACGCCCGCCTGGTAATCGCCGTCGCGAAAGGACGGAAGGATGTCGTCGCGTATGACCTGAGACGAGAAGGCGTCGGTCAGGATTGGTTCGAGCCCATATCCGACCTCGACGCGGACCTTGCGTTCGTTGGGGGCGACGATCAGCAGGGCGCCGTTGTCGTTTTCCTTCTGGCCGATGCCCCAGGCGCGACCCAGCTGATAGCCGTAGTCCTCGATCTCCTGGTCCTGAAGACTGTTCACGGTCACGACGACAAGCTGGTCGGTGCTGCTGGCCTCCAGCGCCGCCAGCTTTTCCGTCAGAGCCTGTTCGGTCACGGGATCGAGCAGATTGGCCTGATCGACCACGCGGCCGGTCAGGGGCGGGAAGTCGAGCTTGCTTTGGGCCGCCGCGGGAAAAGCAAACAGCAGGGCGGCGACCAGACACAGAAGGAGGGCGACGAGGCCCGTCGGACGCCAAGCCGCCGCTTGAAGGCCTGTCACTGGGCGGGCGGGGTCGAGCCCGGCGCCACGGTCGGCGCGGCGCCGCCCGGCGCCGAGGCGTTTGCGGGCGTGGCGTTCAGGTTGAAGTTGACCTGGGGCGCCGACTGAGCCGCGGCCGTGGCGGTGAACAGCTGCATCGGTTGCGAGCCGCCGTGCAGGGTCTTGGCCCAGATCACCTGCGGGAAGGTGCGCAGCGTGGTGTTGTAGTCGCGAACAGCCTCGTTGTAGTCCCGGCGCGAAATGGCGATGCGGTTCTCGGTGCCTTCCAACTGCGACTGCAGGGTCAGGAAATTCTGGTTGGCCTGAAGTTGGGGATAGGCCTCGACCGTGACCAGCAGCCGCGACAGGGCGCCGGACAGTTGGCCCTGGGCCTCCTGATACTGCTGGAAGGCTTGAGGGTTATCCAGATCGTCGGCCGAGACGTTCACCGAGGTGGCGCGGGCGCGGGCGTTGATCACGTCCGTCAGGGTGGTGCGTTCCTGGATCGCGGCGCCCTGAACGGTGGCGACCAGATTGGGAATCAGGTCGGCGCGGCGCTGATACTGGCTCTGAACGTCCGCCCAGGCCGCCTCGGCGCGTTCCTGCTTGGTGGGGATGGTGTTGTAGCCACAGCCCGCGACGGCGGGGACGATCATCAGAGCGCCGGTCAGAGCGACGGCGCGAGCGTTGAAGCGGACCATGACATCTCCCAGTCGGCGATAGCGCCGTGGAGCGGGACTATTCACCGGCCCCATAAATGCATCAAGCGTCCAATGGCTCCGGTTCGATATTGTTGATGCGGCAGGCCGCCGAATAGGTGTTGGCCAGCAGGCAACCGATGGTCATGGGGCCGACGCCGCCGGGAACTGGCGTAATCCGGCCGGCGACCTCGACCGCCTCCTTGAAGGCCACGTCACCGACGACGCGGGTCTTGCCTTCGGCGGCCTTGACCGGGTCGGCCGAGGGGACGCGGTTGATGCCGACGTCGATGACGGTCGCGCCCGGCTTGATCCAGTCGCCCTTGATCATCTCGGGACGACCCACGGCCGCGACCAGGATGTCGGCGCGGCGGCACACCTCGGGCAGGTCGCGTGTGCGGGAATGCGCGACGGTCACGGTGCAGCTCTCGCCGAGTAGAAGCTGGGCCATCGGCTTGCCGACGATGTTGGAGCGGCCGACGATGACGGCGTTCAGACCCGACAGGTCGCCCAGCTGGTCCTTGAGCAGCATCAGACAGCCCAGCGGGGTGCAGGGCACCAGGCCCGGCAGGCCGACGGCCAGACGACCGGCGTTGACGACGTGGAAGCCGTCCACGTCCTTGTCCGGGGAAATGGCGTCCAGTACCACCGAGGCGTCGATGTGGGCGGGCAGGGGCAGTTGGACCAGGATGCCGTGGATGCCCGAATCCGCATTCAACTGGGCAATCAGGGCCAACAGCTCGTCCTGACTGGTCGTGTCGGCCAGGCGGTGGGTGTCGGATCGCATGCCCGCGCGCAATGTGGTCTCGCCCTTGTTGCGCACATAGATCTGGCTGGCGGGATCCTCGCCGACGATGACGACGGCCAGGCCGGGTTTGACGCCGTGTGCAGCCTCCAGTCGGGCGACGGCCGCGCCGACGCGCTCCACCAGGGCGACCGAAAAGGCCTTGCCATCGATCAGGGTCGCAGGCGTGGATTGGGCCGACATGGCAGCTCCGTCTGGCGGGAAATCAGGATGGCGGCGATTTACAGCCGTCACGGTTCGGCGTCTATGATCCGCGTCCAATGCTGGAGGAATTCATGAATCGTCCGTCTCTTGTCGCCGCAGTCAGCTCCGTCGCCCTTCTGTGGGCCGCCGCGCCGGCTTTGGCCCAGGACGCCCAGCCCTTGCGGATCGGCGCGACGGTGAACGGCGCCCTGACGGATGCAGACGGCAAGGCCGCAGACGACGAATATCGCTATGACGACTATCGGTTCGACGCGCGCGCAGGCCAACGTCTGGAAGCCATTCTGAGGTCCGACGCCTTCGACGCTTTTCTCGCGGTCTATGCGGACGGCGCCGAGGGCGAGCCGCTGGCGACCGACGACGACGGTCTGGAAGACGGCACGAACGCGCGTCTGCGTTTCACGCCAGAGCAGGCGGGCGCCTATGTCCTGCGGGCCAGAACGTTGAGCGGGCTGGACGGCGGCGACTATCGCCTGTCGCTGCAGGAACGCCCGGCCGCGCCGCGTGCCCCGCGACCTAGCGGCATCCGCCTCGGTGCGACCGAGAGCGGCGAACTGACCGCGCGCGATCCGGAGCAGGAGGACGGCGGCCGCTACGACGCCTACGCCTTCCGCGCCAACGCTGGCGACCGGTTCGTGGTGACGCTGGATTCCGAGGCCTTCGATCCCCTGGTGCGGGTCGGGCGGATGAACGGTCCCGACTTCGTGGAGATCAGCTCCAACGACGACGCGCCCGGTGGCGGGCTGAACGCACGCCTGACTTTCACGGCTCCGACGGCCGGCGAATATGTGATCCGGGCCACGTCGCTGGAAGACGGCATGGGCCGCTACGAGGTAGGCCTGGCCGAGGCGCCGCCCGCCCCGCCGTCCAAGCCGATCGCCGTCGGCGACGAGATCAAGGGCGAACTGGGCTCGGAAAGCGCCACCAACGACAACGACCAGCGCGCCGAGACCTATCGCTTCACTGGCACGAACGGCCAGCGCGTCGCCATCGAGATGAAGTCCAGCGACTTCGACGCCTATCTGACCCTGCGTCGCGCGTCGGACGATACCGTGCTGGTCGAAGATGACGACGGCGCAGGATCGGGAACGGATGCCCGCATCGCCCGCACCCTGGACGCCGATGGCGACTACATCATCGAGGCGCGCGGATTCAGCGACGAGGCGGAGGGCGACTATACGCTGAAGCTGACCGAAACCGCGCCGCCGCCTCCGCCCACGGCGGCGACCCTCGGGGAAAAGGTCGAGGGCGAGATCACGGAAGAAGACCCTCAGGGGGACGACGGCAAACGCTATGACGCCTATGTCTTCACCGGAACGGAGGGGCAGCGCGTCCAGGCGATCCTGCGCTCGGGCGACTTCGACGCCTATCTGGAGATCGGCGAGGTCGGCGATACGTTCGAAGCCTTGGCCAGCGATGACGACGGCCTGGCGGAAGGCACGGATTCGCGCCTGAACTTCACCCTGCCGTCGGCCGGCGACTATGTGGTGCGGGCCTCGCCGCTGAGCGCGGACGGCAAGGGCCTCTATTCGCTCGAACTGCTGGATCGTGGGCCGGAGCCCAAGCCGGGCAGTCTTCTGGTCGGCGGGACCGTGCGCGGAACCCTGTCCAACAGCGCGGCGCTCAGCGACGAAGGCGCCTTTTTCGACGCCTATCGGTTCCAGGCCAAGAAGGACGAGAAGCTGCGGATCACCATGGTCTCGAACGCCTTCGATTCCTTCATCGACCTGGGTCAGGTCGATGACGACGGCGACTTCTCCAGCCTGGCGACCGACGACGACGGCCTGTCTGACGCCCACGCCAAGCTGGATTGGACCGCGCCGGACGACGGCTGGTATCTGGTGCGCGCTCGCGCCTATGGCCCCAACCAGACGGGCGCCTACGCCCTGACGGTCGAGCGCCAGCCCGCCGGCGCGTCGGCCAGCGTCCACGCTGAGGCGCCTGTCGTCGTCGTGGCGCCGAAATAGGGCGGTGACCGACACCGCCCCACCGAACCGCAAGGACCAGCACCTGGACGTGGTGCTGGCCGGTCGCGGGCGGCATGCGCGCGATGCGGGCTTCGACCGGGTGCATTTCGTCCATGAGGCGCTGCCCGATCTGGATCACGACAAGATCGACCTGGGCGCCGACTTCCTGGGCCGACGGCTGAAGGCGCCACTGCTGATCAGCGCCATGACCGGCGGACCAACGCGCGCCGAGGCGATCAATGCGCGCCTGGCCGAGGCGGCCCAGCATCTGGGCATCGCCCTGGCCGTCGGCTCGCAGCGCGCGGCGGTCGAGGGCGGAGCGGCGGGCGGTCTGGACCGGACGCTGCGTCGTCGGGCGCCGGACACCTTCATTCTGTCGAACATCGGGGCCGCCCAGCTGACGCGGGGCTTCGGTCTGAACGAGGCCCGGCGAGCGGTCGAGATGATCGACGCCGACGCCCTGGTCGTTCACCTGAACCCGTTGCAGGAGGCCTGTCAGCCCGAGGGCGATCGCGACTGGTGGGGTGTCGGCGCGGCGCTGGAAGCCTTGGTCCGCAAGCTGGAGGTTCCGGTCGTCGTCAAGGAGACCGGGGCGGGCCTGTCGGGCCACACGGTGCGGCGACTGGTGGACATGGGCGTGGCCGCCGTCGACGTCGCCGGCGCCGGCGGATCGAACTGGGGACTGGTCGAGGGCGAACGCGCTGTGGACCCGGCGGACAAGGCCCACGCCGCGGTCTTCGCCGACTGGGGCACGCCGACGGCGCACGCGCTGGTGGACGTCAGGCGCGCCTGCCCGGAGGCCGTCATCATCGGATCGGGGGGCGTGCGCAACGGCCTGGATGTCGCCAAAGCGATTCGTCTCGGCGCGGACGTGGCGGGGCAGGCGGCGGGCGTTCTGGCGGCTGCGACGCTCTCGACCGAGGCGGTCGTGGATCATTTTCAGCTGGTCATTCGACAGCTGAGAACCGCCTGTTTCTGCACCAACTCCGCCAATCTGGCGGCTCTGAGACGGGCGCCGCTGCACCCCTTCGACTGATCTGCACGGTTGCCAATCCGTCGGCGCCGCGTGTAGAGGACCGCCTCCTGTTGGGGAGTAGCTTCCGGCGTCGAGACGTCGGGATCGTGTCAACACACTCGCGTTTCGGCGCGTGGCGCGATCAGCGGACCATCACCGCCTAGCGAGACCAGCGCGTTCCACCGCCGCACCGGCCGGAGTGGAGCCGCTGTCTTGCGTCCGGTCGAGTGAGTCCATGACCCCAGGAACAATCGCCATCCTGTCCCTCAGCATGTCCACGGACGCCTTTGCGGCCGCCGTGGGACGCGGGGCCTCGCACAGACCGGCCGTCAAGGACGCGATCAAGGCCGGGCTGGTGTTCGGGGTCATCGAGGCGATCACGCCCCTGATCGGTTGGGGGCTGGGCATCGTCGCCGCAGGCCTGGTCGAGAAGGTGGATCACTGGATCGCCTTCACGCTTCTGGTGATTGTCGGCGGCAAGATGATCTGGGAAGGCGCCAAGCCGCGCGATGCGCAAGACGACGCCGCGCCGCGCCGGTCCGGCCCCTGGGCCCTGATCGCCACCGCCATCGGCACCAGCATCGACGCGGCGGCCGTCGGCGTGGGTCTGGCCTTCATCGGCGTGAACATCTGGGTGATCGCCGCCTCGATCGGCTTCACCACCTTCGTCCTGACGACCATCGGCATGCTGATCGGCAAGGCCGTGGGAACCCGGTTCGGCAAGTCTGCAGAGATCGTCGGCGGCGTGGCCCTGATCGGGCTGGGCACGGCGATCCTGCTGGAACACCTGGGTATTCTGGGCGGCTAAGCCGTCAGGCCGAGGGCAGAAGGTCCGCGGCGAAGGCCCGATAGCGACCGGCGCGCACGCCGTCTGTCGCGCGAGCGATGTCGGGCGCGAAATAGTGATCGCTGGTATAGGGGGCGGCGGCCTCTCGCACGATGGCGAAGACCTGTTCCAAGGCGGGAGAACTGGTCAGCGGACGATGGAATTCCAGCCCCTGCGCCGCCGCCAGAAGTTCGATGCCGACGACCGTCGCCGCGTTCTCGGCCATGTCCAGCAGGCGGCGCGCGCCGTGGGTGGCCATGGAAACGTGGTCTTCCTGATTGGCGCTGGTGGGGACGGTATCGACGCTGCACGGATGGGCGACCATCCGGTTCTCAGCGATTAGGGCGGCGGCCGTCACCTGGGCGATCATGAAGCCGGAGTTCAGGCCGCTTTCCTTGACCAGGAAGGCCGGCAGTTCGCTCATCTTCGGGTCGACCAGGATCGATGTGCGGCGCTCCGAGATATTGCCGATCTCGCACAGGGCCATGGCGATCTGATCGGCCGCAAAAGCAACGGGTTCAGCATGGAAGTTGCCGCCCGAGATGACGTCGCCGTCCTCGATGAAGACAAGCGGATTGTCTGTTACGGCATTGGCCTCGCGCTCCAGCGTGGCGGCGGCGGTGTTCAGCACATCCAGGATCGCGCCCATGACCTGGGGCTGGCAACGCAGGGAGTAGGGATCCTGCACCTTCGTGCAGTCGTCGCGGTGGCTGTCGCGGATGGCTGAGCCGATCATCAGGTCGCGAAGACGGCCGGCGACGGCGATCTGACCCGGCTGGCCGCGCAAGGCGTGGATGCGCGGATCGAACGGGGCGTCGGAACCTTTCAGCGCATCGACTGACAGGGCGCCGGCCGCGATGCCGGCGGCGAAGACTGCCTCGGTCGCGAAAAGACCGGCCAGGGCTAGGGCAGTCGAACACTGCGTGCCGTTCAGCAGGGCCAGGCCTTCCTTGGGGCCGAGCGTCAGGGGCGTCAGGCCGATCTTGGCCAGGGCGGCTTCGGCCTCCAGCATCTCGCCGTTCAGCCGCGCTTCGCCCACGCCGATCAGGACGCAGGACATATGGGCCAGCGGGGCCAGGTCGCCAGAGGCGCCGACCGATCCCTTCGACGGAATGCAGGGCAGGACGTCGGCGTTGACCAGGGCGATCAGGGCTTCCAGCGTCTCTCGACGGATGCCCGATGCGCCGCGCGACAGGCTGGCGATCTTCAGCACCATCAACAGGCGCGTCACCGCATCGGGCAGCAACGGTCCGACGCCGCAGGCGTGGCTGAGCACCAGATTGCGCTGCAGCGTTTCCAGATCGCCCGGCGCGATGGAGGTGTTGGCCAGCAGGCCGAAGCCCGTGTTGACGCCATAGACGGTGCGGCCCTCCGCCACGATGTCGGCGATGGTCGCCGCGCTCTTCTCGACATCGGCCCAGGCGGCGGGGGTGATAGAGACGGTCACGGGGCCGTCCAGCACGGCGCGTAGCTGGCAGAGGGTAAGGGGCGATTGGCCGATGGTCAGGGTGGTCATGGCTCAGGCCTTCAGGCTCGGAAGGTTCAGTTCGTGCTCGCGGGCGGCCGCGCGGGCGATCTCGTAGCCGGCGTCGGCATGACGCATGACGCCGGTGGCGGGGTCGTTCCACAGCACCCGTTCCAGCCGTCTGGCGGCCTCAGGCGTGCCGTCGGCGACGATGACGACGCCCGAATGCTGGGAATAGCCCATCCCGACCCCGCCGCCATGGTGCAGCGACACCCAGCTGGCGCCCGAGGCCGTGTTCAGCAGGGCGTTCAGCAGGGGCCAGTCCGAGACGGCGTCGGAGCCGTCCATCATGGCCTCGGTCTCGCGGTTCGGGCTGGCGACCGATCCGCTGTCCAGGTGATCGCGACCGATGACGATGGGACCGGACAGTTCGCCGGACGCCACCATCTCGTTGAACATCAGGCCGGCGCGGTGGCGATCACCCAATCCGATCCAGCAGATACGGGCCGGAAGTCCCTGGAATGCAATCCGTTCTCCAGCCATGTCCAGCCAGCGGTGCAGGCCGGCGTTGTCGGGGAATAGCCGTTTCATGGCGGCGTCGGTCTTTCGGATGTCGTCCGGGTCGCCGGTCAGGGCGGCCCAGCGGAACGGGCCTATGCCGCGGCAGAACAGCGGGCGGATATAGGCGGGGACGAAACCGGGGAAGTCGAAGGCGTTTGAGACGCCTGCGTCGAACGCGACCTGGCGGATGTTGTTGCCATAGTCGGTCGTCGGCACGCCCATCGCTTGGAAGGCCAGCATCGCCTTGACGTGTTCGACGATGGAGGTGCGCGCGGCGGCGGCGACGCTGTCTGGATCGCTGACGCGCTTATCTTCCCATTCGGAGACCGTCCAGCCGGAGGGCAGATAGCCGTTGATCAGGTCGTGGGCGCTGGTCTGATCGGTGACCAGATCGGGGCGAATGCCGCGTCGAACCATTTCAGGAAGGACATCCGCTGCATTGCCCAACAGGCCGACGGATATGGGGTTTCCCGTTCGCCCGGCGTCATCGATCAGCGCCAAAGCCTCGTCCAGCGTCTCGGCCATGACGTCGAGGTAACGGGTCTTCAGCCGCATCTCTATCCGGCTGCGCTGGCATTCGATGGCCAGGCAGGATGCGCCGGCCATGGTCGCAGCCAGGGTCTGGGCGCCGCCCATGCCGCCCAAGCCCGCGGTCAGGATCCACTTGCCCGACCAGTCGCCGCCATAGTGCTGGCGACCGGCCTCCATGAAGGTCTCATAGGTGCCTTGGACGATGCCCTGGGTGCCGATGTAGATCCACGACCCGGCCGTCATCTGGCCGTACATCATCAGGCCTTTGCGATCGAGTTCGTTGAAATGCTCCCAGGTCGCCCATTTGGGCACCAGGTTGGAGTTGGCGATCAGCACCCGCGGGGCGTCGGCATGGGTGCGGAACACGCCGACCGGCTTGCCCGACTGCACCAGCAAGGTCTCGTCGGCTTCCAGCGTCTTCAGCGTCTCGACGATCCTGTCGAAGGCGGCCCAGTCGCGCGCCGCCTTGCCGATGCCGCCATAGACGACCAGATCCTGGGGCCGCTCGGCCACTTCTGGGTCGAGGTTGTTCATCAGCATGCGCATGGCGGCTTCGGCCGCCCACGTCTTGGCGGTCTTGTCCGGCCCGCGCGGGCTGCGAACGATCCGGGCGTTGGGCGTGTTCATCTTTGGCTCTCCGCGAAGTCGATGCAGGCGGTCAGGACGCGGTGCAGATGCCGACGCATCGGCTCGGCGCGCTCCGGTTCGTAGGCGCTGGGCCAGTTGTCGGGCGACACAGGACCGGCGGGATCGAGGATGTAACCCCGGTCCGCCAGTTCCATCTGGATGGCGTGAACGCCGGTTTCGGGGCGGCCATAGTGGCGCGTGGTCCAGCCGCCCTTGAACCGGCCGTTGACGATCAGGCTGGCGCCACTGCCGGCGCAGGCGGCCTCCACGGCCTGGGTCAGGTCTCCGGCGCAGGTCACGCCGTCGTTGTCGCCGATGTTGAACTGAGGCAGTTCGCCCTCGAACAGGCGCGGCACGACGGACCGGATGGAATGGGCGTCGTAGAGGACGACCGGGCCGTCGCTGCGCAGCCGGTCCAACTGGGATTGCAGGGCGGCATGATAGGGATCGAACCATGTCGCGCGTCGCTCGGCGATCTCGGCCGCATCGGGCTCTTGGCCCGCCCGATACAGCAGCTCGCCGTCGAAGGTCTCGGTCGGGCACAGGCCGGTCGTCGTCATGCCGGGATAGAGGGAGGCACCTGACGGGTCGCGGTTCACGTCGATGACGCTACGGGACACGCCGGTGCGCACCAGGGTCGCGCCCATGTCGACGGCGAAATCGTACAGCCGATCAACCCACCAGTCGGCGTCCTTGCGCGCCAGCCAGCCTGAGGTCATTCGCGCCTCGATGGCGGCCGGAATGTCGGTCCCGGTGTGCGGCAAGCCGATCACCAGCGGCGCCGAACCCTCATGCACGGTCAGCCAGTCCTGCATCCGCTCAGCCTCCCTCGCCAAATCGATCCGTCGTGGTATGTCTAGACATATTGATCGCAACACGACGGACCTGTCCAGTGACCCTTCAGCCGCAGCCTGTGGATCGCACCCTCTGGTTCGAGGCGGCCCTGCTGCCGGACGGCTGGGCGCGCGATGTCCGCATCGGCGTGGCGGACGGGCGGATCGTCAGTCTCAAAGCGGGCGTGGCGCGCATTGGCGGGGATCAGGGCGGCGGCGTCGCCCTGCCGGGCGTCGCCAATGTCCACAGCCATGCCTTCCAGCGGGCCATGGCCGGTCTGACCGAAGCGCGCGGCCCATCCGACGACGACTTCTGGACCTGGCGCGAACTGATGTACCGCTTCCTCGACCGGGGCGGGCCGGAACAGATCGAGGCCATCACAGCCCTGGCCTTCATGGAGATGCTGGAGGGCGGTTTCAGCCGCGTCGCCGAGTTTCATTATCTGCATAACGACCCATCGGGCGCCGCCTATGCGGATCGGGCCGAGATCGCCGCGCGCATCGTGGCGGCGTCGCAGGCGACGGGTATCGCCCTGACCATGCTGCCGGTCTTCTACGCCCATGCCGGGTTCGGGGGGCAGCCGCCGTCGCACGGACAGCGTCGCTTCATCAACGATCTGGACGGGTTCGCGGATCTGGTCTCGCGGTGCAGGACTTTGACGGCCGATCTGCCGGACGCCGTGGTCGGCGTGGCGCCGCACAGCCTGCGCGCCGTCAGCCCTGACGAACTGGCGGCCATGCCGGCGCTGGCGGGCGACGGGCCGATCCATATCCATGTCGCCGAACAGACCAAGGAGGTGGCGGACTGCCTGGCCTGGTCGGGCGCCCGGCCGGTCGAGTGGCTGCTGGCCAATGCGCCGGTCGATCCGCGCTGGTGCCTGATCCACTCAACCCATGTGAACGAGGCCGAATGGCGCGGCGTGGTTGAGCGCTGCGCCGTCGTCGGCCTTTGCCCGATCACCGAGGCCAATCTGGGCGACGGCGTCTTTCCGGCGGCCGATTTCACCCGCGCCGGCGGGCGGTTCGGGATCGGCACGGATTCCAATGTTCAGATCGGCGTCGCCGAAGAGTTGCGGATGCTGGAATACAGCCAGCGGCTGGCGCTGCGCGGGCGCGCCGTCATGGCGGATGCGAAGCGCTCGACGGGCCGCGCCTTGTTCGACCATGCGCTGGCGGGCGGCGCTCAGGCGACAGGTGCGTCATCGGGTCTGTGCATCGGGGCGTCGGCGGACATCGTTTCGCTGGATACGGGCGGCCTGGCCTTCGCCGGACGGTCGGGCGATGCGTTGCTCGATAGTTGGATATTCGGCGCGCCGACGGGCTCGATTTCGTCGGTCTGGCGTGCGGGGCGCGAGGTCGTAAAGAACGGCCGTCATATCGCGCGGGACGCCATCGAGGCGCGCTATCGCAAGGCGCTGGCGACGGTGCTGGGGTGAGCCTGCATCGCCGCATCTACGCCGATCTGGAGGGGCGTATCCTGTCCGGCGATCTGTCGCCCGGCGACCGGATTCCGTTCGAGCACGAGTTGACCGAACGCTACGGCTGTTCGCGCATGACGGTGTCCAAGGCCATTTCCGAACTGGCGGGCCGTGGGCTGGTCACGCGCCGCCGCCGGGCCGGCACCTTCGTCGCCCAGCCTAAGGCCCATGCCGCCGTCCTGGCCATTCCCGACCTGCGGGCCGAGGTGATCGAGCGGGGGCAGGCTTACGGCTATGTCCTGATGGAGCGGATCGAACGGGAGCCGGACGGCGCGGACGAAATCGAATTGGCCTCGGGCGGTCGTCTGCTGGACCTGACCTGTCTCCACAGCGCCGACGGCGCACCTCTGGCACTGGAGCACCGGCTGATCGCCCTGGGCGCAGCACCTCAAGCTATAGACGTTGATTTTCAGACGTTTCCGCCGGGAAGTTGGCTGCTGGACTCCGCACCCTGGACCGAGGCCGAGAACCGCATCTCGGCCATCGCGGCCGACGCCCGCGCCTCACGCCTGTTGGAACTCAAGCCCGGCGCCGCCTGCCTGTGCGTCGAGCGGCGGACTTGGCGGGACGGGCAGGGGGTGACGCGGGTCTGGCAGACCTTCCCCGGCGACCGCTATGATTTGGTCGCGCGCTTCTCGTCAGCCCACTCAAAGGAGCCCCGCCGATGAAGGCCGACCGTCTGCTGATCGATTGCCACGTCGCCACCATGGTCGAGGGGACGGTCCCCTATGGCGCCATTCAGGACGCGGCCTTGGTCATCGCCGACGGCCGGATCGCCTGGGTCGGGCCGCGCGCCGATCTGCCCGCCGTGGATGCGGCCGAAACCGAGCGGCTGGATGGGCGCTGGGTCACGCCGGGCCTGATCGACTGCCACACGCACCTGGTGTTCGGCGGCGACCGCTCGGCCGAGTTCGAGCAGCGGTTAGGCGGGGCGACCTATGAAGAGATCGCACGCGCAGGCGGGGGCATCGTCTCGTCGGTCAAGGCCACGCGGGCGGCATCGGAAGACGACCTGTTCGCCTCGGCGATGACGCGGCTGGCGGGGCTGAAGGCCACCGGCGTGACCACCGTCGAGATCAAGTCCGGCTATGGACTGGATCGCGACACGGAGCTGAAGATGCTGCGTGTCGCCCGCCGGATCGGACGTGAAGGCGGGGTGCGCGTCCGCACCAGCTATCTGGGCCTGCACGCCGTGCCGCCGGAATATCGCGAAGATCGCGCCGCCTATGTCGATCTGGCCATCGACGACATCCTTCCCGCCGCCCATGCCGAGGGCTTGGTCGATGCGGTCGACGCCTATTGCGAGCCCATCGCTTTCTCGACCGATGAGGTGTCGCGCCTGTTCGACAAGGCCCGCGCCCTGGGCCTGCCGGTCAAACTGCACGCCGACCAGTTGTCGAACGGCGGCGGCGCGGCGCTGGCGGCGCGCTATCAGGCCCTGTCCGCCGATCACATCGAACACGCGACCGAAGAGGGCGTCGCCGCCATGGTCGCCGCCGGCGTCGTCGCCGTCCTGTTACCAGGCGCCTACCTGATGCTGCGTGAAACGAAAGCGCCCCCCATCGATCTGCTGCGCCGCCACGGCGTGCGTATGGCCGTCGCCACCGACTGCAACCCCGGCACCTCGCCCGTGGCCTCCATGACCGCCGCGCTGAACCTCGCCTGCGTCCAGTTCCGCCTGACCCCGGAAGAGGCTCTGGCCGGTGCGACGCGAGAAGCGGCGCGGGCGCTTGGGATGCTGGACGAGATGGGCACAATCGAACCGGGGAAGGCGGCGGACCTTGCGATCTGGGACATCTCCCGCCCGGCGGAGCTTTGCTACTGGTTGGGCAAGCCCGTGCTCCACGCCATAACGTAAAACACCCCAAGGTTGTAGCCGTGACGAATACACGTTAAAGAGGTCTTCAGGTTGGGGATTCTCTTTATGGATGTGGACGAGTTCATCAGGATCTGGACGAACACTCCGGCTTCGGAGCGGGATGCAGCGCAGTCGTTTGTCATCCATCTCTGTAGAATAATCGGTGTCGCCGCTCCGAACGAGAAGAAGGTCGGTGATCTGGACTACGGGTTCGAGCGGATCGTTCGGTTTCGTCATGACGACTCCAGCTCCCACTGGGGGTTCATCGACTGCTACCGTCGCGGATCCTTCGTTCTGGAAGCAAAACAGACGGCGAAACGGCTGGCTGGCGGGCCGGACACCAACCAGATGAAATTCGTCGGGCCAGACGTCGTCGAGCGAAAAATGGAAAACGCCAGGGCGCAAGCCAAAGGCTATGCGCGCGCACTGGACGAATGGCCGCCGTTCCTCATCATCTTGGACGTGGGGCGATCCATCGAGCTTTGGTCCGATTTCAGTCGGATGGGAAAGACCTATCTCCACTACCCGGATCGCGAAAACTACAGGATATCGATCTCAGATCTAAGCGATCCCAAGATCCGAGAACGGCTTGCGGCCGTCTGGACCGATCCAATGTCGCTCGACCCGGCGAAAAAGGTCGAGGATGCGACCACCGAGATTGCAGCGATCCTAGGCCGGTTAGTCCAATCGTTCCGCACGCGCTTTTCACGAGATGCCGATGGGGCCGGCGATCCGGTGCATCGTGCGGCCTGGGAAAAACGGGTGGCCGTCTTCGTCATGCAGTGCGTGTTCGCCATGTTCGCCGACAGCGTTCAACTGATCCCGGACAGGGCGTTTGCGCAGTTTCTGAAGAGCTACAGAGGGGACGCAAAGAACCTGCATAGGGCGATCAGCCAAGTCTTCCGCACGATGGACACCGGCGGTCATTGCACTGTGCTTCGATGCGATATGCGCTGGTTCAACGGTGGTCTGTACGCCGAAGACGCCGCAATCGCCGTGTCGGAGAGTGAACTCGATATCCTCTGCCAAGCTGCTGGCTGTGATTGGGCGAGGGTCGAGCCGGCGATTTTCGGCGCACTGATGGAGAATGCGCTTTCAACCGAGGAACGCGGTGAGCTGGGCGCTCACTATACCCCGAAAGCCATGGTCGAGACGCTCGTCCAGGCCACCATAATGGATGTCCTCCAGAAAGAGTGGGAAGCTGCCGCCGTTCAGATCGACAAGTTCGAGAAGCACGGCGATCTGCGCAAGGCGACGGATCTGGCGAAGTCGTTCCATCTGGCCCTGTGTCACATCAAGGTGCTCGACCCCGCGTGTGGCACGGGCAATTTTCTTTACATCGCCATGGACAGAATGAAGGGCCTCGAAGGCGAGGTGATCGAGCGGCTAGCGGCTCTTGGTGAGTCTCAGAGGGTTCTTGAAACCGATGGGTCATCGGTCGGCCCACGCCAGTTCATGGGGATAGAGAAAAGCACCCAAGCCGTCTGGATCGCGACGGTGGTCATGTGGATCGGCCATTTGCAGTGGCATTATCGCCTTTCAGGAAAAGTACACCCATCCAATCCCATCCTGAAGGACTACTGCGTCGTCGAGCAGGGTGACGCCATTCTGGCATGGCGCGGAGTGTCTGCGGCGCCAACGTCTAAAGACGGTATTCGCTATGTCGAGCCCTACGCCCCGACGTGGCCTAAGGCGCATTTCATCATCGGAAACCCGCCGTTCATCGCGGGCAAGGATCTTCGCGCCGAGTTGGGTTCAGCCTATGTCGAAGCGCTCTGGTCCTCTCGTGGTGATCGCTTTCGATCAGCGGATATCGTGACGGTATGGTGGGATCGGGCCGCTGAAATCCTTGTCTCGGATGTCGGAAAGCAGGGACCGTTCGAGAATATCTCCGCCCTGCCCAAGAAGCGTTCGATACCCGAGCCGGCTCTTCAGCGCTTTGGATATGTAACGACCAATTCGATCACGCAAAACTTCTCGCGTCGTGTTGTCGAGGAAAGGCTTGGCGGCGCGTCGCCGATGCGGCTGACCTTCGCTATCGCTGACCACCCCTGGATCAAGGGCGAGGCAGCTGCAGCCGTCAGGGTCGCGATGACGGTCGCAGAGGCCGGGGCGCCTGATGGTCGCGGGCGCCTGTTGCAGGTCGTTCAGGAAAGCGTAGACGGCTTAGTCTATACTGAAACCAGAGGCGATATAGGAAGCGATCTGACGATCGGGCGCGGGATTGATCGCGCGGTTGTGCTCAAGGCCAACCGCCTGCTGGCGCATCGCGGCGTGCAACTGATGGGGGAGGGCTTCCAGGTCTCTTCGGACAAGGCTGAGACGTTGGCGAGCTTATCCGTGGATCGTCATATCATCCCGCTCAGACATTATCGAAACGGCAAGGATCTGACAGAGCGGTCGCGCGATCTTCAGGTCATCGATCTGTTCGGCTGGTCGCAAGAGGACGCAAAACGACAGCATCCCGGCTTCATGCAGCATTTGATGGAGACGGTGAAGCCGGACAGGGATGTCAACAACCGGCCTTCCTATCGCGATAGCTGGTGGATTTTCGGCGAGCCAAGACGAGATCTTCGCGATGCCTTGAAGGGGCTGCCGCGCTTTATCGTCACGGTGGAGACATCCAAACACAGATGGTTCCGATTTCTCGATGCCTCGATATTGCCGGACAATCGTCTGGTCTGCATTGCGTCCGACGACCCGTTCGTTCTGGGCGTCCTTTCGTCCAGAATACACAGGGCGTGGGCGCTCGCGGTCGGAGGACGGCTTGAGGATCGTCCCGTCTATTCAAAAGGCTTATGTTTCGATCGGTTTGCGTTTCCTGACATAAGCAGTCTGGCGCGCCAGGAAATCTCCACCGTCGCCGAGGGTCTGGACGATCTGAGAGCCCATGTCCTTGCCTGCAACCCCGGCATGGCGATGACGACGCTCTACAACGTGATGGAAAAGACGTCTGCGGGGGTTGCGCTGAGTGAGGCCGAACGAACCGTCCGCCAAGTCGGATGCGTGGACCTGCTGCTGGATGCCGGCCAGCGTCTGGATCGACTGGTGTTCCAAGCCTACGGATGGGCGTCCGATATCGGTGACGCGGCTATCGTTTCACACCTGGTGGCGCTCAATCAGAGGCGTGCTCTGGAGGAAGATGAGGGGCGAATCCTTTTCCTTCGTCCCGAGTTCCAAAAGACCAGGCTACCCAAGCTGCGAAAATTCCTTCCGTCGGCGCATGTCGAACAGGATGTCTCTCGTCCTCCTCTACCCTCGGATGAGATTGGCCGGATCATGAGCGTTCTGGAGGTGTTGCGCGGCGTCGGTCGCCCTTTGGGCGCTGACGATCTCAAGTCGCTTTTCGACGTTCCGAAGGGCGCGCAGGGCGTAACCAAAAGTCTTCAGCACACGTTGGACATTCTGACCGCGGCGGGAAGCATCTACCGCACCGACGTCGGCTGGTTCGCGCCGCGGCGTATGCCGAGCTAGGCCTCAGGCCTGGGCGACGCCCATGGCCTTCATCAGGGCGTCGCGGATGGCGGCTTCGGTGAAGGGCTTCTGAATGGTGGGTTGGCCGCGCCATTCTTCGGGCAGACCGCCTTCGCCATAGCCGGTCGAAAAGACGAAGGGCACGCCGCGCGCTTTGAGGACTTCGGCGACGGGGAAGACCTGGCGGCCGGCGACGTTGACGTCCAGTAGGGCGGCGTCGAGGTCGGCCGTGTCGCGGGCCAGGGTCTCGCCATCGTCGATGTTGGACGCCGGACCGACGGGAATGCACTCCATGTCTTCCAGGATCGTCTCCAGTAGCATGGCGACGAGGGATTCGTCTTCGACGATCAGGACACGGCGGCCGGTCAGGGGTTGGGTCATCGTGAAGCCGTCCTGTCGAGCGGAACCGTCAGTTCCGCGATCAATCCATCGGGGGCGTAGACCAGATCGATCTCGCCCGCCAGATCATGGCGAATGTTTCGTTCAATCAAGCGGCTACCGAACCCTCTTCTGTCCGGTGCCGTAACTTTCGGACCACCCATCTCGCGCCAACTGAGCTTGAGCTTGCGCGCCCTCTGATCGGCCAGAGCCCAGTCGATCAGGATGCGGCCTTCCGGCGTGTGGAGCGCGCCATATTTGGCGGCGTTGGTAGCCAGTTCGTGGAAGATCATGCCCAGAGACAGCACGATGGCGGGCTCCAGCGACACCGGAGGGCCGTTCAGGCTGATTCGGGTGTGGCCGTAAGCCTCGGTCTCGTGCTCCAGGATGGCGCGCAGGTCGGCGCCTTCCCAATGGCTTTGCGTCAGCAGGTTGTGGGTGTGCGACAGGGCCATGATCCGGGACTGAAAGGTCTCGGCGAAGCCTGCGGGATCGGTGTTGGAACGCGCGGTCTGGATGGCGATCGACTGGACCGTGGCCAGGGTGTTCTTCACCCGGTGGTTCAGCTCGTCGATCATCAGCTTCTGGCGTTGGGCGGCCAGGACGTTATCGGTGATTTCGTGGCCCTGAACGAAGATGCCGACGACTGCGCCCGCGTCATCGCGGATCGGTTGGTAGATGAAGTTCAGATAGACGGTTTCCAAGGGCCCGTCGGGCGTGCGCTGCAACTGGGCCACGCTCTCGCGGCCTTCGTAGGGCTCGCCGGTCGCGAAGACGCCGTCGAGGAAGTCGTAGAAACCCTGACCCACCAGTTCCGGCAGGGCCTCACGGACCGGCTTGCCTGCGATGTCGCGATGACCGATCAGCTGGCTGTAGGCGTCATTGTGCATTTGGAACTGATGTTCCGGGCCAGACAGGATGGCGACGAAACCCGGCGCCTGCATGAACATTTCGACCAGACGATTGCGTTCGGTCTCAAGGCGGCGATTGTCCTCCTGGACCGACTGGGCGCGGCGCAGAACCGAGCCGCCGATGATGGCGTCCAGCGCAGTGGTCGGCTCGTCCGGCCGTATGGCGGGGGAGAGGTCCGTGACGTCCGTGGTGTGCTGGAGCAGCATCACCACCTGTCCCGCATCGTTCAGGATCGGCGTGTGGGTGGCGCTCCAGATTCGTTCCACGAACACCTGGCTGCCGTCCGGCAGGGTATGGGGCATCGAATAGCGCACGACGGCCAGGTGGTCGCGTTGTCGGGTGTCGCGCGCCTTTTCCAGAGAGGCGCGGACCTGGCGAACATTTTCCGGCGCCTCGGTTCCAGGGCCGGAGTCGAAGGTCGAGAACAGGGGTTGTCCCAGCACCTCACTGCGCTTGACGCCCGTGACGTCCATATAGGCCTGATTGACCTCGGCGATGCGCAGATCAGGCGTAATCAGCATATAGGAGTTGGGCGAGCCCTCGAAGGCCGCGCCCAGATCGACGGTCAGGTCGCTTGTTTTCACCGTGTCGTTCAACGCCTACCCCGTCCAGCTTGACGATAACGCACGATCTTCAAAACGGTTCTACCGCGAGATGTCGTGAACTGTGATCGCAAGGTCATTGGCGCGATCTCAGGATTTGCTAATCAGCGGGGATGACAATCGCCGGCGTCTTCGCCACCCTCACGCTCATGATGGCGCCCGCAGCCGACCAGCCCACCGTCCGCATTCAGCAAGGCGTCCTGATCGGACGCGCCGATGCCGACGTGGCCGCGTTCAAGAACATTCCCTACGCCGCGCCGCCGACGGCCGAGCGGCGCTGGCGGCCGCCGGGCGCCGCGCCGACCTGGCAGGGGCAGCGTGACGCCGGCGCCTATGGGCCCCTGTGCATCCAGGCGCCGCCCAGCGGTGATCCGGGGGTCGGGCCTTTGCCGATGAGTGAGGACTGCCTGAACCTGAACGTCTGGCGGCCGGTGGGCACACGCCAGCCGGCGCCGGTCATGGTGTGGATTCACGGCGGCGGGCTGGTGAACGGGTCGGGCACGGCGCCGCTGTATGACGGCACGACCCTGGCCAAGCGCGGCATCGTCGTGGTGACGATGAACTATCGACTGGGGCGGCTGGGCTTCTTCGATCATCCCGCACTGGCGGCCGAGCGGCCGGCGGGCGAGGCGGCGGGCAACTATGGCCTGATGGATGTGACGGCGGCGCTGAAATGGGTGCGCGCCAATATCGCGGACTTCGGCGGCGATCCGGAGAACGTCACCATCTTCGGCGAGTCGGCGGGCGGCGCCATCGTGACGCGGCTGATGATCTCGCCGCCGGCGCGGGGCCTTTTCGACCGGGCCGTGGTGCAGTCGGGCCTGGGACGCGAGTTGCAGACGCCGCTGGACAAGAAGGGGCCGCACGGCGCCCCGTCGGCGCGGGAACGAGGCGAGGTCTGGTCATTCGGCGCGGGTCTGAGGACGGCCGCCGATCTGCGGGCCGCGCCGGCCGACATGTTCCTGACGCCGCCGCCGGTGTTCGCCAACGGCGACCTCACCTTGGTCGATGGACGGATCGTTCCGTCCACCGTCGAGGCGGCGTTCAAAGCGGGGCGGCAGGCGCCGGTTCCTCTGATCATCGGCACGAACAGCGCCGAGTTCTGGTGGATGCGGCCCACGGACCGCAACGGCTATGGCCAGGTCGACGACGACATGACCTGGCTGGAGCGGGCCGACGCGGTCCAGGCCTATGGCGGTCTGGACGCGTTCGACAAGCTGGCCATCACGGACCTGGTGTTCTCGGAACCGGCGCGGATGCTGGCGCGGCTGCACAACAAGGCCGGTCATCCGGCCTGGCTCTATCGGTTCGACATCTCGTCGCGGCAGAACCCCGAGCCGCACGGCGGGGCCACTCACGCGATCGAGCGGCCGTATGTGTTCGGCACGCTGACCACCCTGCCGTATCCGGTCGAGGATCGGGATCGCAAGGCGTCGGAGGCCATGATCGGTTACTGGACCGCCTTCGCGCGCTCGGGCGATCCCAATGGCGTGGGCCGGATCGAGTGGCCGCTCGCCAGGGCAGGGGATACCTTGCTGATGAACTTCGGCAACGCCGGGCCGACCGTGACGCCGGTTCCGTTCAGTGCACGGCTGGACCTGCTGGAACGGTTCCGCGACAGGCCCCGTCCGTAAGGGCGTCAGCCGGCCGAGGTGGCGCCGGACTGCTTCTCCTTCAGGGTGACCAGTTCCTCTGCCATGGTCGGATGGACGGCGCAGGTGGCGTCCCATTGGGCCTTGGTCAGGCCAGCCTTCACGGCGATGGCGGCCAGCTGGATCATCTCAGGGCTTTCGGGGCCGACGATGTGGACGCCGACCACGCGCTGGCTGTCGGCGTCGACGACCAGCTTCATCAGCACCCGCTCGTCCGAGCCGGTGAAGGCGTATTTCATCGGGCGGAAGCGGGTGACGTAGACGTCCACGCCGTTGGAGCATGACCGGCGCGCCTCGGCCTCGCTGAGGCCCACGACGCCGACTGGCGGCTGGCTGAAGACGGCGGTGGCCACGGCCTCGTAGTCGAAGTGTTGGGGGTTGTCGCGATAGACGGTCTGGTGGAAGGCGACCGCCTCGCGGATGGCGACGGGCGTCAGGTTCATCCGGTCGGTGACGTCGCCAATGGCCCAGATATTATCGGCCGTGGTCTTCGAATAGGGATCGACCTTGATCGCGCCCTCGTCATTCAACTCGACGCCGGCGGCTTCCAGCCCCAAATCCTTGACGTGGGGAATGCGGCCGGTGGCGAACATGACCACGTCGGTTTCCAGCTTCATGCCGTTTTCCAGATGGTTGACCAGGCCAGTGGCGGTCTTCTCGATCTTCTCGTGCTGGCAGCCCAAAATGACCTTGATGCCGCGCTTCTCGATCTCGCCGGCCAGGTGCGCGCGCACGTCGTCGTCGAAGCCGCGCAGGATGTTGGGGCCGCGATAGATCAGGGTTGTCTCGACACCCAAGCCCGCGAAGATGCCCGCGAACTCCACCGCGATATAGCCGCCACCCGCGATCAGGATGCGTTTGGGCAGTTCGGGCAGGTGGAAGGCTTCTTCCGAGGTGATGGCGTGTTCGATGCCGGGCATGTCTTCCGGCTTCCACGGCCGCCCGCCCGTGGCGATCAGGATCTTCTCGGCGGTGATGGTGCGGTTCTTGCCCCCCGAAGACTTGGCGATCTCGACCGTATGGGCGTCCTTCAGGACGGCGCGACCGTGGACCAGTTCGACCCCGGCCTTGCCCAGGTTGGCGGCGTAGATGCCCGACAGGCGCGCGATCTCGACGTCCTTGGCCTCAAGGAATTTAGGCCAGTCGAACTTCGCGTTGTCGAAGGACCAGCCGTAGCCCTCGGCGATCTCCAGCGCGTGGCTGACTTCCGACGCCATGACCATGAACTTCTTGGGCACGCACCCCCGGATGACGCAGGTGCCGCCGACCCGATACTCTTCGGCGACCGCGACCTTCTTGCCATCCAGCGCCGTCAGCCGCGCCGCCCGCACCCCGCCCGAACCGGCGCCGATGACGAAGAGGTCGTAGTCGTAGTCGGCCATGGGTGGATTCCGTTCAGCAGAGGGCATCGGCATTTAAGCCGCGCTGCGCGAAATCCAAGAGGCTCAAGCTGTTGGGAAACAAGGAAAGACGATGGTGGGTGATGTAGGGTTCGAACCTACGACCCGCTGATTAAGAGTCAGCTGCTCTACCAACTGAGCTAATCACCCGACCGATCGTCTGCGTCTTCGGGGGCGAGAGGCCTTGCCGAAGGGCGCTCCTACTACCCAGCGGTTCGGGGGTTGGCAAGCGCTTTCGCAAACTTTCTTCGGCGGGGTATGGTCCCCTTGGAATCAGCCGCGGCAAGCGGCGGGGGAGCGAGCATCATGGCATTCTGGAACCGGCGTCGATCGATCGACACCATGCTGGCGCCGCACGACGGACCGCGGCTGAAGCCGACGCTGAGCTGGCCGCATCTGCTGGCTCTGGGCGTGGGCGCCATCGTCGGCACCGGCATCCTGACGCTGATCGGCGTGGGGGCCGGGCTGGCGGGGCCGGCGGTGCTGATCAGCTTTGGCTTGGCGGGTATTGTGTGCGCCTGTGCGGCCCTGGCCTATGCCGAACTGTCGACCATGATGCCGACGGCGGGCAGCGCCTATACCTACTCCTATGCCGTTCTGGGCGAGATGATCGCCTGGGTCGTGGGGTGGAGCCTGATCCTGGAATATTCGCTGGTGGTCTCGGCCGTGGCAGTGGGCTGGTCCGGCTATGCCGTCGGCTTCCTGAGCGGGCTGGGGATCGACCTGCCGCTGGCGCTTGTCGCGGGGCCGCACGCAGGCGGGATCATCAACCTGCCGGCTGTGGCCATCATCGGGGTGGTGACGGGCCTGCTGCTGCTGGGCACCAAGGAGAGCGCGACGCTGAACGCGGTTCTGGTGCTGATCAAGATCGCGGCGCTGGTGGTGTTCGTGGCCATCGCCCTGCCGGCGTTCAAGTCCGAGCATTTCACGCCCTTCATGCCCAACGGCTTCGGCGCGCCCTTCGTCCAGACCGGGGTGATGGCGGCGGCGGCGATCATCTTCTTCGCCTTCTACGGGTTCGACGCCATTTCGACGGCGGCGGAAGAGACCAAGAAGCCCGAGCGCGACCTGGCCATCGGCATCGTCGGCTCCATGCTGATCTGCACGGCGCTGTATCTGGTCGTGGCGGCTGCAGCGATCGGCGCGCGGCCGGTGGCGAGCTTCGCCGACAGCCCCGAGCCCTTGGCGCTGATCCTGCGTGAGATGGGGCAGGGGACGGCGGCCCAGTGGATCGCGGCGGCGGCGGTGATCGCGCTTCCGACCGTGCTGCTGGCCTTCCTGTTCGGTCAAAGCCGCATCTTCCTGGGGATGGCGCGCGACGGCCTGTTGCCGCGTCGCCTGGCCAAGGTGTCGAGCCGGGGCGTGCCGGCGGTGGTGACCGTGTTCACCGCCGTGGTGGTGGCGATCCTGGCGGGTCTGTTGCCGCTGGACGAACTGGCGTCGTTGGCCAATGCCGGGACGCTGGCGGCCTTCTGCTCGGTCGGGGTGTGCCTGATCGTGCTGCGGATCCGCGAGCCGGGCCGCAAGCGGGTGTTCAAGGCGCCGCTGTGGCCGCTGGTCGGCGCGGTCAGCGTGATCGGCTGCATCATCTTTTTCCTGAGCCTGAAGCCGGTGACGCAGATCGGATTCCTGGTCTGGAATGTGATCGGGATCGCCATTTATCTGCTGTGGTCGTCCAAGAACTCGCGCCTGGCCAAGGGCGAGGAGACGGCGGCCTGATGGCGTTGCGCGATCTGACGGGTGCGGTCGATTTCGCCGTGCTGAACGGCATGACGGGCGGGGACGACGCCACCAACGAGGAGGTGCTGGGCCTGTTCGTCAACCAGGCCGGCCTGTGGTCCGTCATGCTGGATCCCAAGGCCGAGGGCTGGCGCGACGGGGTCCACACGATCCGGGGCGCGGCGGCGGGTATCGGCGCGCGAGACCTGGCGGCGATCTGCGCCGAGGCGGAAGCGGCGGACCAGACGCTGGCTGCACCGGCGCTGGAGCGGGTCCGCGATGCGCTGGACGGGGCGCTGGCCGATGTCGCGGCCTATCGGCACGAACTGATGCTGCGCGGCCTGAAGGGATAGGCGTCTGGCTGTCCGAAATTGCACTGCACTCGGAAAAGGCGTGCAAAGTGCAAGAAGGTGCAATTTCGGCAGGCGGCGCGCAGCGATGTCAAAGACCGGCGCGCATTATAGGGCCGCCGGAAGAGGCGCTAGGTCGATTGACGCTACTGCCGCTTAACGTGTTGATTTCAAAGTTCAGCGTATCTGGAAACAGGATGGCTGAGGCGAGCGAGCCCGAAGCTAGGGTGCGTTTTCCGCAGCATGCCGGACGTCCAGAATGAAGACGCGGCCACCGACGACTTGGTACCTAAGCAGGTAGGGAGAGATGTGGGTTAGTTGACGACGACCGCCGGGGATGGGCGCGCCTCTTTCAGGATGTTCGGCCAAGCTGTCGCCGCCCAGCATGAGGCGCAGGGCCATGCGCTGGCTGGCCAGCGGACTGAACTGAGCGATGTAGGTTCGGATGGCTTCGATGTTCCGAATAGCTTTCGCCGTCCAGATGACCTCAGCCATTGATGTTCCATTTGGCCGGAGGCGGACCTTCTTGCGGCGTCCCCCAGGTCTTAAGCCACTCGACGACATCTTTGTGCGAGACCACGCGGCCGGCCGCGATGTCGGCCTCCGCATCCGCCAACGAACGCGCATCCGCCTCGGCGTCATGGTCGCTGAAGATGGAGGGTTCCGGTCGAGCCATGACCGGAAGCTAACATTTCGCCGCCCTAGCTGCGAGTCCGGTCGTAGGTCGCGAACTCGTGGGCGATGCAGCGGTCGATGAGCAGGCGCCAGACGGGTTCGGCGATGTGGGGCGACAGGTTGTGGGCCTCGGCCGAGACCAAGACCTTGGCGACAACGTCGTCGATGCGGGCCTGGTCGAAGACGGCGTCGCGGTCGGGCTTGATGCGGGCGGCGGCGTCCATGTAGCGCTGGCGTTCGGCCAGCAGGGCTACCAGGGCGCGGTCAAGGGCGTCGACGCCCTGGCGGACGTCGGCCATCGACTGGCATTCGGCGGGATCGACGCGGGCGTCGACGGCGACTTGAACAGCGACGGGGGCAGGGTGGTGCATGGCCGTGGGGTTAGCCGCTCAAGCCATGACGTTCAACCGACGAAGGCGCGTTCCAGCACGTAGTCGGCGGGTTCGGCGTTGGAGCCTTCCTTCAGCCCGTAAGTCTCCAGCAGCTCGCCGGCTTCCTTGATCATGGCCATGGAGCCACACAGCATGGCGCGGTCGCGGGTGGGGTCGAAGCCTTCGGGCAGGCCCAGGTCGCGGAAGAAGTCGCCGGACTTGATGCGGTCGGTGATCCGGCCGGGCGTTTCGAAATCCTCGCGCGTGACGGTGGGGTAATAGGTCAGCTGCGCCTTCGCCTCTTCGCCGATCAGCGGATCGTCGTGGATCTCGCGGGTGAAGAAGTCGCGATAGGCCAGGTCGGCGACGCTGCGGACCGTGTGGATCACATAGACATGGCCGAAGCGGGCATAGGTGTCGGGATCACGCGCGACGCTGAGCCAGGGGGCCAGGCCGGTGCCGGTGCCGATCAGGAAAAGGCGCTCGCCGCCGGTCAGGGCGTCCAGCACCAGGGTGCCGGTCGGCTTCTTGCCCATCAGGACGGTGTCGCCGGCGACGATCTTTTGCAGGCGAGAGGTCAGGGGGCCGTCGGCGACCTTGATGGAGAAGAACTCCAGCTCCTCGGCCCAGCAGGGGCTGGCGATCGAATAGGCGCGCAGGACGGGCTTGCCGCCATCTTGGCCCGGCAGGCCGATCATCACGAACTCGCCCGAGCGGAAGCGGAAATCGTCGGGCCGTTTCACGCCGAAGCTGAACAGGCTGTCGGTCCAGTGGCGGACCCACAAAACCTCCAGTTCGTTGAACGGGCTGGCTTTGCCAGGAGCCTTGGTCGGAGCGGGGGAGAGGGCGGCGTCGGTCATGGTGCGGTCTCTCTAAGCTGAGAACCCCTCGCAGGGAAGAAAAAGCCTTTCGTCCGGCGACCACTTTTCCTCGTGACGGCTTGCAGAAGCGCCGCTAGCGTCCGGCCCCATGCGCACAGTTCTTCTCGCCTCGACCATCCTTCTGTCGGCCGGTTCCGCACTCGCCCAGGAGACGCCCTCCAACATCCTGACGCCCGAACGGGTGTTTTCCAGCCCCAGCCTGAATGGTCCGGTGGCCAAGGGGGTCAGCCTGTCGCCGGACGGCCAGCTGGTCGCCTTCCTGCGCTCGCGCGAGGACAATGTGGACGTTCAGGATCTGTGGGCCGCGCCGACGGGCGAGGGCGAACCGTACAAGCTGATCGACGCGCGGGCCCTGGTTCCCGACGCGGGCGAGCTGTCGGAGGCCGAAAAGGCCCGGCGCGAGCGGATGCGGATCAGCGCGCGCGGCGTGGTCGAATATTCGTGGGATCAGCAGGGGCGCTATATCCTGGCGCCGCTGGAAGGCGACATCTTCCTGGCCAACCGGGCCGACGGCAAGGTGCGCCGCCTGACCGAGACGCCCGCTGACGAGATCGACGCCAAGGTCTCGCCCAAGGGCAGCTATGTCTCCTATGTCCGGGATCAGAACCTGGTCGTCTATGATCTGGCCAGCGGCAAGGAGACGCCGATCACCGATGACGGCGCGGGCCTGATCACCTGGGCCACGGCCGAGTTCATCGCCCAGGAAGAGATGGACCGCGACACCGGATACTGGTGGAGCCCGGATGAACGTTACATCGCCATGACGCGTGTGGACGAAAGCCCGGTCGATATCGTGCCGCGCTTCGAGATCACCGGCGCGGGCGCGACTATGGTCGAGCAGCGCTATCCCCGCGCTGGCCGACCCAATGCGGTGGTCGAGCTGTATGTCCGCGACCTGCAAAGCGGCGGGAGGGTCAAGGTGGACCTGGGGTCCAACACCGACATCTATCTGGCGCGGGTCGATTGGGCCGGCGACGGCAAGACCCTGTACGTTCAGCGCCAGTCGCGCGACCAAAAGACTCTGGACCTGCTGAGCGTCGATCCGACCACGGGCGCGTCGCGCGTGATCCTGAGCCAGAAGGCTGAGGCCTGGGTCGATCTGAACAACGACTTCCGCGTGCTGGCCGACGGCCGGTTCATCTGGTCCAACGAGGACTCGGGCTGGCGGCACCTGTATCTGTATGACCGCAACGGCCGGCGGCTGCGGGCGATCACGCGCGGAGACTATCCGGTCAAGAATCTGGACGGCGTCAACGAACAGACCGGCGACGTCTATTTCACCGCCTCGATGCGCGACGGCAAGGAACTGCCGATCGAACAGCAAATGTTCCGCGCCAGTCTGAACCGCACGGTCGATCCCGTCGCGGTGACGCCGGGCGGCGGCTGGTGGAGCGTGTCGGTCAACGGGCCGGCGACGGCCTATGTCGGCAATTATTCCGACCCGGCGACGCCGACGCAATCGGCCCTGTACCGGATCGACGGAACGCGCGTGCGCTGGATCGAGGAGAACAAGCTCGATGCCGCCCACTCGTTCGCGCCCTACGTCTCGCGGCTGCGGGCGCCCGAGTTCGGCACGATGCAGAGCCAAGGCCAGACTCTGGTTTGGCGCATGACCACGCCGCCCGACTTCGATCCATCGAAGAAGTATCCGGTGGTGATGCAGGTCTATGGCGGGCCGGGCACAGGGGCGGGCGTGCAGAAGAGCTGGCAGCCGCTGACCAATCAGTTGCTGACCGAGGCGGGATACATCGTCTTCCGCGTGGACAATCGCGGCGAGGGGGATAGGTCGCAAGCGTTCGAGACCAGCATCTATCGCCGCCTGGGCATTCCTGCGGTCGAGGATCAGACTTTAGCCGCCAAATGGTTGAAGACCCTGCCGTATGTCGATGCGGACCGGATCGCCATGATGGGGTGGAGCTTCGGCGGCTTCCTCAGCCTGCTGGCCGTGACCGAGCCCGAGGCCGGGCTGGCCTCGGCTCTGGCCGGCGCCGCCCCGACCGAGTGGAGCCTGTACGACACCCACTACACCGAACGCTACATGTCCACGCCCCAGGCCAATCCGGAAGGATATGCCGCCACCGACGTCCTGCCGCGCCTGGATGATCTGACCGGCCGCCTGCTGATCCTGCACGGCATGGCCGACGACAATGTCATCTTCGGCAACGCCACCCGCGTCATCGATGCGCTGCAGGCCAAGAGCGTGCCGTTCGAGATGATGCTCTATCCCGGCCAGCGGCACGGCGTCCGCGGCGAACCGAGGCAACTGCAACAATGGCGCACCTATCTCGATTTCCTGGACCGCACGATCGGCAAGCGGGCCGAGCCGGCCGCCGACTGATCCTGGCGGCTGCGGTCGTGCTGGCCCTTGCGGGCTGCGCGACCGGGGCTGATGTGGTCGGGCGGGAGGTTGCGCCCGCCCGCCCTGAAGTCGTCGAGAACCGGCATCCTCAGTATGCCTACCCGCCCGCATTTTTGTTCGTTTCGAATGGGAAGCGGGTTGATGAGTCTTATCGATCCGTCATCCGCTGGAGCGAAGGTCCGTGGTCAAGCGCCGGGTCTTCGGACATCGCGGAAATGCCGATCCTGCTGAAGGACAATATCGAGACGGCGGACATGCCGACCACGGCCGGTTCGCTGGCTTTGGCGGACAATGCGCCGGGTCGCGATGCGCCTCTCGTCGCCCGATTGAGGGCCGCCGGGGCGGTGATCGTCGGCAAGACCAATCTGTCGGAATGGGCCAATATCAGGGCGTCGGACTCGATCAGCGGTTGGAGCGCGGTCGGGGGGCAGACGCTGAACCCCTATGATCCCGCGCGCACGCCCTGCGGATCGTCGTCCGGCAGCGGGGCGGCGGTGGCGCTGGGACTGACGCCGGTCGCGATCGGGACCGAGACGGACGGGTCGATCACCTGTCCGGCCTCGGTCAACGGCGTGGTCGGGTTCAAGCCCACGGTCGGTCTGGTGTCGCGGACCCACATCGTGCCGATCAGCCATTCCCAGGACACGGCCGGGCCGATGGCGACGACGGTGCGGGATGCCGCCAAGGTGCTGACGGTCATTGCTGGGTCCGATCCGGCCGATCCCGCCACGGTCGAGGCCGACGCGCGTAAGGTGGACTATGCCGCAGGGCTGGACGCCGGATCGTTGCGCGGCGCGCGGATCGGGGTGATGCGGTTCGTGAAGGGCTATTCGCCGCAGACGCAGGCGGTGTTCGAACAGAATCTGCAGGCCCTGCGCGATGCAGGCGCCGTTCTGGTCGATCTGCCTGAGGGGCCGGACGGTCGGGTCATCGGAGCGGCCGAGTTCAAGGTGCTGCTGTACGAGCTGAAGCACGACCTGAACGCCTATCTAGCCTCAACCGACCCGGAACAGGTCCGCACCCGCACCCTGGCCGACGTGATCGCCTTCAACGCCGCCGAGCCGCGCGAGACGGTCTTGTTCGGCCAGGACACCTTCGAGCGCGCTCAGGCGATGGGCGATCTGACGGCGGCTGATTATCTGGAGGCGCGCGCGACTTCGCTGCGGCTGGCGGGACCGGAGGGGATCGACCGGCTGATGCGCGACAATGCCTTGGTCGCCCTGATCGCGCCCACCACATCGCGGGCCTGGACCAACGACCCCAAGGACGAAGACGACATGGAGGGCTCGGCCAGTCAGTTGGCCGCCGTCGCCGGCTATCCGCACCTGACCGTGCCGATGGGCTTTGATCGGGGGATGCCGGTGGGCTTGAGCTTCCTTGGTGGGAAGTGGGACGACGCACGCATCCTGTCGCTGGGTTACGCCTTCGAACAGGCGACGCAGGCGCGCAGGCCGCCGCCGGTCGTTGGACGTTGAGCCAGCGATGAAACGGCGGTTTTGGGACGGCGATCCGGAGAAGTGATGCGAGCTTTACCCGACGTGATCTTGGCGCCTTCGCCGATGCGGGCTAACCCGTAGTTCACAACGTCCTTTTAGGGAGACGCCCCCAATGCCCGATCTCGCACAAGTCACCGAACACATCCGCGGCGCCGTCGGCGACAACTCCGGCCTCGGCAAGACCGTCAAGCTCGACCTGGGCGACCAGGGCAAGATCTTCATCGACGGCGCCTCGGTGCCGAACACGGTGACGAACGAAGACAAACCCGCCGACGCCACCGTCTCGATGAAATGGGATGACTTCATGGCCCTGTCGGAAGGCAAGCTGGACCCGATGATGGCCTTCATGCAGGGCAAGCTGAAGATCGCCGGCGACATGATGATCGCCCAGAAGCTGGCTCCGCTGCTGAAGCGCTGATGCCGGTCTGAACGACCAGTTATGGCGGCGCGGCTCCTGATCGGGGCCGCGCCGTTTTCGTATCGAGCGCCCGCCAGAGGCGCGAACGGGAAAGAGGATAACGCCATGGACTTCAGACATTCCGACCGGGCCCTGGATTGGCACGCCCGGGTCCGCCGCTTCCTGGACGAACAGGTGATCCCGCGTGAGGCTGAGTATTTCGCCCAGGTGCGCGAGGACTCGACCCGCCAGCCGCCGGTCATGGAAGCGATGAAGGCCGCTGCGCGCGACGCCGGGCTGTGGAACATGTTCCTGCCGGGCGAACACGGCGCGGGGTTGACCAACCTCGATTATGCGCCTCTGGCCGAGATGATGGGCGCCCACCTGTGGTCGGCGGAGGTGTTCAACTGCAACGCCCCCGACACCGGGAATATGGAAGTCCTGCACATGTACGGGGATGCGGCCCAGCAGGAGCGTTGGCTGAAGCCGCTGATGGCCGGCCAGATCCGCTCAGCCTTCCTGATGACCGAACCCGAGGTGGCCTCGTCCGACGCCACCAATATCCAGACCCGGATCGAGCGTGACGGCGACCACTATGTCATCAACGGCCGCAAATGGTGGTCGACCAATATGGGCCATCCGAACGTCGCCATGACCATCGTCATGGGCAAGACCGACTTCGACGCCGCCGCCCACGCCCAGCAGTCGCAGGTGATCGTGCCCGTCGACACGCCCGGCTTCCGGGTCGAGCGGATGCTGACGGTCTTCGGCTATGACGAACGCCCCATCGGCCACGCCGAGGTGGTGCTCGATAACGTCCGTGTGCCGGTCGAAAACCTGATCGCCGGCGAGGGCAGGGGGTTCGAGATCGCCCAGGGGCGGCTTGGTCCGGGCCGTATCCACCACTGTATGCGGGTGATCGGGGCGGCGGAACGGGCGCTGGAGCTGATGGTCGTGCGGTTGCTGAACCGGACGGCGTTCAAGAAGCAGCTGGCCGAACATTCGGTGTGGGAACAGCGGGTCGCCGAGGCGCGCACCAATATCGAGATGTGCCGCCTGCTGGTGCTGAAGGCCGCATGGATGATGGATCAGGCGGGGGCCAAGAATGCCCGCTCGGAGATCGCTCAGATCAAGGTCGCGGCGCCGAAGATGGCGCTTCAGGTCATCGACGACGCCATTCAGGCGTTCGGTGGGGCAGGCGTCTCAGGCGATACGCCCTTGGCCGAGCTTTATGCCGGAGTGCGCACTCTGCGCATCGCCGACGGCCCGGACGAGGTTCACAACCGCACCATTGCGCGGTTGGAATATGCAAGACACGGCGGGCGACCGGTACTTTGAATACGGCTGGTTTATAAGCCCAAACCCTTGGGAACCCTGACCTTCGGCTGACGTTCGGTGTTCATGAACGACGAGACGCGCGGTCAGGGTCGTGGGGCGACGGAACGGCTGACATGAATGCTCGCTTCGAGCCCGATACGCGGGTGGCGTCCGATGTGGCGCGGTTCAGGGCCGTTCGGGTTGCTATGGCCGAACTGGCCAAGGGTCTGTCTTCAGAAGACTTGTCGGCCCAATCGATGGTCGATTGCAGCCCTGGTAAATGGCACCTGGGCCACACCAGCTGGTTCTTCGAGGCGATGATCCTGTCGGCGGACCCGGAATACCGGCCCGTCGATCCCCGTTTTCAGCAGTTGTTCAACTCCTACTACGAGGCGCTGGGCGAGCGGGTGCCGCGCGGTCAGCGCGGGTTGATGACCCGCCCATCTGTGGACGAGGTGCTGGCCTATCGCCGCGAGATCGACCGGCGCATGGCCGCCTGGTTGGCGCAGGGGCCGTCGAGCGGTCAGCAGCGGTATCTGTTCGAACTGGGCCTGCATCACGACCAGCAGCATCAGGAGCTGTTCCTGATGGATATGCTGAACCTGATGTCGCGCTCGCCGCTGGACCCGGCGGCCTATGATGTCGAGCCGCGCGGTGCGCCGGTTCAGGCGACGCGAGGCGGGATGGTCGCGTTCGACGCCGGTCTGGTGTCGATCGGTCATGGCGGCGCCGGCTTCGCCTTCGACAACGAGGGCCCGTCGCACCGCGTCTGGCTGGAGCCGTTCGCCCTAGCCGCCGATCTGGTGACAAATGGCGAGTGGATCGGGTTCATCGAGGCCGGGGGTTACAGCCGACCTGACCTGTGGCTGTCTGACGGCTGGGCGACGGTGAAGGCCGAGGGCTGGACCGCGCCGCTGTACTGGCGCCGTGACGACGGTGACTGGACGGTTATGAGCCTGACGGGGCGCGGGGCGCTCGATCCGGCTGCGCCCGTTCGCCACATCAGCTTCTATGAGGCCGACGCCTATGCGCGATGGGCCGGCAAGCGATTGCCGTCCGAGGCGGAATGGGAACATGCGGCGACGACTGCGCCCGAGGGTTTCTCGAACCTGTCGGGCGAGGTCTGGCAGTGGACGTCCAGCGCTTATGCGCCTTACCCCGGCTTCCAGCCGACGCCTGGCACGGCCGCCGAATACAACGGCAAGTTCATGGCCAATCAGATGGTGCTGCGCGGCGGCGCCTTCGCCACGCCGTCCGATCATGCCCGCGTGACGTATCGGAACTTCTACTATCCCCAACAGAGGTGGGCCTTCATGGGTCTGAGACTAGCCGAAGACGCCCCGCAAAGGGCCGTCGCGCCGACGGACGATGCGCAGACCGCAGGATTCCGGCGCGACATGGTCGAGGGCCTGTCGCGCGATCAGAAGGCCGTGCCGCCCAAATGGTTTTATGACGCCGAAGGGTCGCGCCTGTTCGAAGAGATCACTGCCCTGCCGGAATACTATCCGACGCGGCAGGAGACGGCCCTGCTGCGTGAAAGCGCGGCGGCCCTGACCGCCGATTTCGGACCGGACGCCGTGCTGGTGGAGTTCGGATCCGGGGCCAGCGAAAAGACCCGTATCCTGCTGGATGCTTTGCCTGACCTGGGCGCCTATGTGCCGCTGGATATCAGCGAGACGGCGCTGCTGGACGCCGCGACACGGATTCGGGCGGACTATCCGGGCCTGAAGGTTCAGCCGGTGCTGGGTGACTTCGAACATCTGGCGCCCCTGCCGGATGACCTGCCGCGCGGGCGTCGCATCGGATTCTTCCCCGGTTCGACCATCGGCAATCTGCATCCTGACGAGGCCGAGCGATTCCTGACGGCGGCGCGAAGGATGCTGGGGGAGGGCGCGCTGTTCATTCTCGGCGTGGATCTCGTGAAGGATCCGGCGATCCTGGTGGCCGCCTATGACGATAGCCAAGGTGTCACTGCGGCCTTCAACCGAAATCTGCTGGTTCGCGCTAATGCCGATCTGGACGCAGATTTCGATCTGGACGCCTTCACGCACCGCGCGGTGTGGAATCCCGAGGCGTCGCGGATGGAAATGCACTTGCAGGCCGTTACGCCGACGACGGCCCGTATCGGCGATAAGACGTTCCGCTTCATGAGCGGCGAGACGATCCACACCGAAAGCTCGCGCAAGTTCACATCCGATACCGTCGAAGCCATGGCGAAGGCGTCGAGCTGGTCCTTAGTTCGCATCGACATGTCGCCTGAACCTAGCGTGGCTCTGGCTCTGCTTAGGGCCTGAACTGGCTATGGGCGTCGCACGGCGCGACGCCCAAGGCGCAAAGAAAAAGGGCGGCCCGTCGATCGACGGGCCGCCCTATTTTAGAGGTCTCAGCGGGTTACTCGCCGTCTGCGGCGTCCGCGTCTTTCTTGGTTCCGTGCGATGCTTCTCCACCCTTGCGGCCGGCCTGTGCGGCGAGGCTGCGATCCTGAGAGAAGCTTCTCTTTTCGCTGGGGACGCTGGCGCCCCCTTTGCGCGCGATTTCGCGCTGACGTTCGGGGTCCATGGAGGCGAAACCTCGCTTGGAAACGCCGGAGGGTCGTGTGGGCTGGCTGTCCATCGGGGTCCTTTCAGTGCTGCCGTTGCGCTTGCTGAAGTGAACCCTGTGACTCGGTGACGGTTCCGTTCGGAACCCTGTTTTACTGTCACACCCCTGAACGTCTTCGTGGTTTGACTTCAAGCCGCGTCGTAAGGACGAGAATCACCTTCATCGCCACCGCCGGGTTCCATGGGCGGAACTTCGTCGGGCGTGTCGGACGGCTGGATTTCAGGTTGAGGCGTGGTCTCGGGCTGGATTTCAGGCTGAGGCGTCGTGGGGGTGGGTTCGATGTAGGTCATGATGATCTCCTTGCCCCGAACCAACGCCACCCCGCGCTGGACGTTCAAAGGAACCACCGGTCGCCCGGTCGGTTTGTTGTGCGAACCCGGAGATCGACATGACCAACACCCCCATCACCTCGCCTTCGTCCGACGACATCGTTCTGGACGACGATGATCTGACGCAGCGTCTGGACCGCGAAGCCGACGCCATTCTTGCCGGTGGCGAACGCCGGACGTTCGGCGAAACCGCCTCCATCCGCCAGGCCGTGCGCGAAGACGTGGGCCTGGTCCGCGAAAAGATTTCGGGGCGGGTGCATCGTGTTCAGGAAGACATTCAGGACAGCCCGATGAAGGCCACCCTCTATGCGCTGGGCATCGGCGTGATCATCGGCATGATCCTGCGCCGCTGATTTAGGCTGAGCGCTTAGGCAGGCCCCGTCGGCTCACGCTGGATCGGGGCCTGTCGCATTGCGGCGTCGGAGACGAACGGATTGGTGCGGCGTTCTTCTCCAAAGGTCGAGATTGGCCCATGCCCCGGCACGAAGGTCACGTCGTCGCCCAGCGGCCACAGCTTTTCGATCACCGAGCGGATCAAGGCTGGCGGATCGCTCATGGGGAAGTCGGTGCGGCCGACCGATCCCTTGAACAACACGTCCCCGACCTGAGCAAAGCGCGCCGCGCGATTGAAGAAAATGACGTGGCCCGGCGTATGGCCGGGACAGTGGCGCACTTCCCAAATCGTCTCGCCCAGCGACACCGTGTCGCCGTCCTCCAGCCAGCGGTCAGGCGTGAAGGGGCGGGCGTCGGGTAGGCCATACATCCGTCCACTCTCGACGATTCGGTCGATCCAGTACTGATCGGCCTTCTGAGGGCCGGTGATCTGGACGCCGGTCTTCTCCTGCATCTCGGCCGCACCGCCCGCGTGATCCAGATGGCCGTGGGTGATCCAGATCTGATCCAGCGTCAGGCCGCGCCGCTGAACCTCCCCCAGAACGACGTCCACCGATCCGCCAGGATCGATCACGGCCGCCGTGTTGGTGGCGGTGCACCAGACGGTGGTGCAGTTCTGCTGAAGCGGGGTGACGGGCGTGACGAAGACGCCGATGGGGGAGACGGGTTGGCTCATATCGCCAACATAACCCTGCCTGAGCCGCGAAACCACCGGTCGCGACCACGCCCGCGTTGACCTTTGGGGCCCTTCTCGACATAAGGGCGGGCTTCGAGGCGCCGCTCCCAACGGGGCGGCCTTCTTGCTTTATCCATTCCGCGCCGGCCGTCCTTAAGGCCCATGCGCCACAGAGCGTCAGAATCTCCGCCATGCAAGTCGTCGAAAAGTCGAACGAAGGCCTCAGCCGCGTGATCGCGGTCACCATTCCCGTCGCGGAGCTGAACGCCAAGCTCGAAGCCCGCGTCAAGGAAGTCGCCCCGCAGGTGAAGCTGAAGGGCTTCCGTCCGGGCAAGGTGCCGGTCGCCCACGTCAAGAAGACCTTCGGCCGTGAGTTCATGGGCGAGATCATCAACGCCGAGCTGAACGAATCCAGCCAGAAGGCTCTGGACGAGGCCAAGGTCCGTCCGGCCGCCCCGGCCGAGATGAAGCTGACATCCGACATGGACAAGGTCATCGCCGGTCAGGAAGACCTGTCCTACGAAATGGCCCTGGAAATCATGCCGGACTTCACCCCGGTCGATCCCAAGACCCTGAAGCTGGAACGCCCGACCTATGAAGCGTCGGATGCTGATCTGGAAGAGGCTCTGACGGAGCTGGCCGGTCAGGCCAAGACCTACGAAGACAAGAAGGGCAAGACCGTCAAGGCCGCCGAGGGCGACCAGCTGACGATCGACTTCCTGGGCAAGCTGGACGGAGAGCCCTTCGAAGGCGGCGCCGCCGAGGACGCGGATCTGGTGATCGGCTCGGGCCGCTTCATCCCTGGCTTCGAAGAGCAGCTGACGGGCGCCAAGGTCGGCGAAGAGAAGACCATCGAGGTCACCTTCCCCGCAGAATACCAGGCCGCGCACCTGGCCGGTAAGCTGGCGACATTCGACGTCAAGGTGAAGGCCATCAAGGCCGAAGCCGAAGCCAAGATCGACGAAGAGTTCGCCACTCGTATCGGTCTGGAATCGCTGGACAAGCTGAAGGAACTGCTGAGCCAGAACCTGAACCAGCAATACGCCGGCGCCGCCCGCTTCAAGCTGAAGCGCGCCCTGCTGGACCAACTGGACGAAGCCCACGACTTCCCGCTGCCGCCGAAGATGGTGGACGCCGAGTTCGACGGCATCTGGCAACAGGTCGAGGCTGACAAGACCGCCGGCCGCCTGCCTGAAGAAGACGCCGCCAAGTCGGACGAAGACCTGAAGGCCGAATACCGCAAGATCGCCGAGCGCCGCGTCCGCCTGGGCCTGGTGCTGGCCGAGATCGGTCGCGCCAACAACGTCCAGGTCACCGACCAGGAGCTGAACGCCGCCATCCTGCAGGAAGCCCGCAACTATCCGGGCCAGGAACAGGCCGTCCTGAACTTCTACCGCCAGAACCCCAACGCCGCCGCCCAGATGCGCGCGCCCATCTACGAAGAGAAGGTCGTCGACCTGATCGTGGGTGTCGCCGACGTGACAGACAAGCCGATCACGAAGGAAGAGCTGCTGAAGGAAGACGAAGACGAGGGCTGATCGCCCTAGCTTCCAAATGATATAAAGGCGGAGGTCGCAGGGCCTCCGCCTTTTTCATGTCTGGCCCCGGCCTTGTAAGGCGGCCTTCATGACCGATATGCAGAGTAACAAGACGTGCGGTCTTTGAGTCGCGCGTTCCCAGCATTCCCGAGAAGGTTATATGCGCGATCCGATCGAACTGATGAACATGAACCTGGTGCCGATGGTGGTGGAGCAATCCAGCCGTGGCGAGCGCTCCTTCGACATCTTCTCGCGCCTGCTGCGCGAGCGGATCATCTTCCTGACGGGACCGTTCGAGGACGGCATGGCGTCGCTGATCTGCGCCCAGCTGCTGTTCCTGGAATCGGAGAACCCGAAGAAGGAAATCAGCATGTATATCAACAGCCCCGGCGGACAGGTGTCCTCGGCACTCGCGATCTACGACACCATGCAATACATCAAGAGCCCGGTCTCGACCGTGGTGATGGGCATGGCCGCCTCGGCCGGCTCGCTGATTCTGACGGCGGGCGCTGCGGGCCAGCGCATCGCTCTGCCGAACGCGCGCATCATGGTTCACCAGCCGTCGGGCGGGTTCCGTGGCCAGGCGTCGGACATCGAACTGCACGCCGCCGACATCCGCTACACCAAGAAGCGTCTGAACGAGATCTACGTCCACCACACCGGCCGGACGTACGAGGAAGTCGAGAAGACACTGGACCGCGACCACTTCATGTCGGCCGAGGAAGCCAAGGCCTGGGGCATCGTGGACCACGTCTATGACCGGCGCGAACAGGCCGACGCCGACGGCGTGAAGACGCCCGGCAACTAAACTCTGATCCAAGATCGAACGGAAAAGGCGCACCGATGCCGGTGCGCCTTTTTTCATTTGTGCTATCAGGCGGCCATGCAGTTCACACGAGATCCAAGCGGCACGGTCGAAGTCGACGGCGAAACCTATGAGTGGGAGCTTCGTCGCCAGCCCCAGCCCAAGGGCGGCAATGTCTGGGAAGGCATGGCCGTGTCCCTGCGCCATGTTGATTTCAAGCGCGAAGCCATCGTGCAGTTCCCGCCGCCCCTGCGACCCAATGGCCGGCCGGATGTCGAGAAGCAGCGGGTCAATGTCGATGCGGTGTGCACCGCCATCACCTCGGCAATCGCGGCGGGCTGGGATCCGGCGTCGCGGGGCAAGGCCGTGGTGTTCGACGTGGACGCCGACGGCAACTGACGGCGGTCACGGCTTCTGGCGAAACACCCTGAAGCCCGGCTCCTGGGCCATCGCCAGCATTTCCGTGTCGCCCGATGTGTCGCCATAGGCGGCGACCAGCGTCATGTCGTCGCCATAGGCCGCCTTGAGCCGTCGCACCTTCTCTTCACCCCGACAGTTCGGACCCGCAAAGGCGCCTGTGATTCGGTCGTCGGTGTCGAATACGAACTCGGTGCCCAGCAGAGCTTCCGCGCCCAACTTTCGGGCAAAAGGCGCGACTGTCGTGGTGGGGGAGGCGGTCACGATCACGCGATGGGCGCCGCGCTGGCCCCAGTCGTTCCAGACCGCAAGCGCATCGGGCCGCATGAATCTGGGCCAGACTTCCTGCGCGAACTGCTCGGCCTCGGCTTCCAACGTCTGACGATCGACACCTTGCAGGAACTCCTTCACCGACGCCGCCTTGATCCGGCCCCGGTCGCGATCCCGCGCATAGGCGGCAACGGCGGGCGCCAGCTTGACCAAACCCAGCGCCCAGGCCCCCGGTCCAGCGCGCCAGCGCAGGAATTCGGTGAAACTGTCGCGAATCGTCAGCGTGCCGTCGAAATCGAACGCGACGATGGGTCGCCCCGCAGCCTCGGACTGGCGCAAATCCTGCACGATCCCCATGTCAGACATTCGCCTTGATCCCCGCCGACACTGATCCATCCACGCACTGCAACAATCCCTTGCCGCCTTCGGGGTTGTCGTCGCACGTGGGATGGGTGATTGTCATTTTTTGAAGACCTTCGCAGCCAGAGTACTGGAATCAATGTGAGGGAAGCGCGTTTCGGGCCATTTCGGTCCGCCCCGCGGGAGTGAGATAAGGGTCTATGACCAAAGCAGCCGGCACTGACGCCAAAAGCACTCTGTACTGCTCGTTCTGCGGAAAGAGCCAGCACGAGGTCCGCAAACTCATCGCGGGCCCGACCGTCTTCATCTGCGATGAATGCGTCGAACTGTGCATGGACATCATCCGTGAAGAGCACAAGATCGGGTTCAAGAAGACGACCGACGGCGTTCCAACGCCCAAGGAAATCCGCGACGTGCTGGACGACTACGTCATCGGCCAGTCGCACGCCAAGAAGGTGCTCTCCGTCGCCGTTCACAACCATTACAAGCGTCTGAACCACGCGACGAAGAACAACGACGTCGAACTGGCCAAGTCGAACATCATGCTGATCGGGCCGACCGGCTCGGGCAAGACGCTGCTGGCCCAGACGCTGGCGCGCATCATCGACGTGCCGTTCACCATGGCCGACGCCACGACCCTGACCGAAGCCGGTTATGTGGGCGAAGATGTCGAGAACATCATCCTGAAGCTGCTCCAGGCCTCGGACTACAATGTCGAACGGGCCCAGCGCGGCATCGTCTACATCGATGAAATCGACAAGATTTCGCGCAAGTCGGACAACCCCTCGATCACCCGCGACGTGTCGGGCGAAGGCGTGCAGCAGGCCCTGCTGAAGATCATGGAAGGCACCGTCGCCTCCGTGCCCCCGCAGGGCGGTCGCAAGCATCCGCAGCAGGAGTTCCTGCAGGTCGACACCGCCAACATCCTCTTCATCGTCGGCGGCGCCTTCGCCGGCTTGGAGAAGGTGATCGCGGCGCGCGGGGCTGGCGCCTCGATCGGTTTCGGCGCCAAGGTCAAGGAAATCGACGAGCGTCGCACCGGCGACATCCTGAAGGGCGTCGAGCCGGACGATTTGATGCGTTTCGGCCTGATCCCCGAGTTCATCGGCCGTCTGCCCGTTCTGGCGACGCTGGAAGACCTGGACGAAACGGCCCTGGTCACCATTCTGACCGAGCCGAAGAACGCTCTGGTCAAACAGTACAAGCGCCTGTTCGAGATGGAGAATGTCGAACTAAGCTTCACCGACGACGCCCTGATCGCCGTCGCCAAGAAGGCCATCACCCGCAAGACTGGCGCGCGCGGCCTGCGTTCGATCCTGGAAGGCATCCTGCTGGAGACCATGTTCGAGCTGCCGACCTTCGAAGGCGTTGAAGAGGTCGTGGTCAACGCCGAGGTCATCGAAGGCAAGGCTCAGCCCCTGCTGATCTATTCCGAAGTGTCGAAGAAAAAGGCCGATGGCGCCGCCTGATCGGGCCGCCAAGGCGATACAGACGAAGGCCGGAGCGAGAGATCGCTCCGGCCTTTTTCGTTTTCGATTCGACGTGTCAGGCCGTCAGACGGATGTCCGCCAGCACCAGGGTGTGACCGGGATGGGCTTCCGCCTCGGCCCTGGCGCATTGAACGGCGCTCTTGGCGTCGGTGAAGACGCCTTCGAACAGACCGTCGCTGGAGGTGACGCGCCAGCGGGCGCCGACGGGCTGGATCGTCAGGGTCTCGATGGCCGGCGGCGATGGGGGAGCCGCCGCGATCATTGCGTGCGCCTGTGCTGATCGCGGTTCAGGCGGTCGGCCTCGGCCTGCAATCGTGCAGCCAGGCGTTCGGCGGCGGCGCGGTCGGGCAGGGGGCGGGTCGTGGCCTTGTTGACCGCCACCGCCCAGCCGCTTGCGCGGGGCACGACCCTGTATCGTCGGGGTGGAAAGGGGTCTGCGGCCCCGCCTTCGACATGGCCCTGCATCATCGCGACGGCCCCCGGGAAATCGGCGCGCCGAACAGGGCGCCGATGAAGGTCATCGCCATCTGGACGGAGGTCGGCTTTGGGGCGGGGCGTTTCAGCGATTCCGCCAGCAGATGTGAACGGCTCATGGGTCATCTCCTTGGACCGCAACCAGACGCTCGAACCCCGTAAAGCCGCCATGTCGAAAGCGCCCAGACGCATAATGCGGGCGTAAAGCGGCGTGATCGCGGGCCGTGCGACCACGCAGATGTGGGCCGTTCATCGGTCACGCTTGAACCGCGGGTCTTTCAAACCACATACTCATCCGAACGCCGTCGGAATCGACGGGCCGTCATGCGCCGGTCGGGCCTCTTGCCCGGCGGACCGTGGCGGCGGGCCGGAGATGATCAATGGCCCAGGAGTACGCATCATGACTGAACCAAAGATCCTGCCCGTCCTGCCGCTGAGAGATATCGTCGTCTTCCCGCACATGGTCGTGCCGCTCTTCGTGGGCCGCGAGAAGTCCGTGAAGGCGCTGGACGAAATCATGAAGGGTGAAAAGCAGATCCTGCTGGCGACCCAGAAGAACAGCGTCGACGACGATCCGTCGCCCGACGCCATCTATCCCATCGGCGTACTGGCCACCGTGCTGCAGTTGCTGAAGCTGCCCGACGGCACGGTGAAGGTGCTGGTCGAGGGCAAGGGCCGCGCGCGCCTGACCCGCTTCACCGATCGTGAAGAGTATTTCGAAGCCGAGGCCGTCGAGATCGAGGACGAGCCGGGCGACGCCTCGCAGGCCGAGGCCATGCTTCGCGCCGTGGTCGAGCAGTTCGAAAACTATGTGAAGCTGAACAAGAAGGTGCCGCCCGAGGCCCTCAGCTCCATCCCCCAGATCACCGACGCCTCCAAGCTGGCCGACTCGGTTGCCGCCCATCTGTCGGTCAAGATCGCCGACAAGCAGGGCCTGCTGGAAACCTTCGACGTGCCCAAGCGGCTGGAGAAGGTCTATGGCCTGATGGAGGGCGAAATCTCGGTCCTGCAGGTCGAGAAGAAGATCCGCTCGCGCGTGAAGCGCCAGATGGAGAAGACCCAGCGCGAATATTACCTGAACGAGCAGATGAAGGCGATCCAGCGCGAGCTGGGCGAGACCGACGACGCGCGCGACGAGATCATGGATCTGGAGAAGCGCATCCGTAAGACGCGCCTGTCCAAGGAAGCCCGCACCAAGGCTGAGGCCGAGGTCAAGAAGTTGCGCAACATGAGCCCGATGTCGGCCGAATCGACCGTGGTTCGCAACTACCTAGACTGGCTGCTGTCCGTGCCGTGGGGCAAGGCCAAGCAGAAGCCGATCGACCTGGCCAAGGCCGAGGAAATCCTTGAGGAGGACCACTTCGGCCTGGAGAAGGTCAAGGAGCGGATCGTCGAGTATCTGGCCGTCCAGGCCCGCACGGGCAGCCTGAAGGGGCCGATCCTGTGCCTCGTCGGCCCTCCCGGCGTCGGCAAGACCTCGCTGGCCAAGTCCATCGCCAAGGCGACCGGGCGTGAATATGTCCGTATGTCGCTGGGCGGCGTGCGCGACGAAAGCGAGATCCGCGGTCACCGCCGGACCTATATCGGCTCCATGCCCGGCAAGATCATCCAGTCGATGAAGAAGGCCAAGACCACCAACGCCTTCGTCCTGCTGGACGAGATCGACAAACTGGGGTCCGACTGGCGCGGCGATCCCTCCTCGGCCCTGCTGGAGGTGCTGGACCCGGCCCAGAACTCGACCTTCGGCGACCATTATCTGGAGGTGGATTACGACCTGTCTCAGGTGATGTTCGTGACGACCGCGAACAGCCTGAACATGCCGCAGCCGCTGATGGACCGGATGGAGATCATCCGGGTGTCGGGCTACACCGAGGACGAGAAGGTCGAGATCGCCAAGCGTCACGTCCTGCCCAAACAGCTGACGGACCATGGTCTGAAGGCCGATGAGCTGATCGTGCCGGAAAACACGATCCGCGACCTGATCCGCTACTACACCCGCGAAGCCGGCGTGCGGTCGCTGGAACGCGCCCTGGGCGGACTGGCCCGCAAGGCCGTTCGCGAGATGGCCAAGACAGGCGCCAAGTCGATCACCGTGGATGACGCCAAGCTGGCCGAATACGCGGGTGTGAAGAAGTTCCGTTACGGCGAGACGGACGAGGAGGATCAGGTCGGCATCGTCACCGGCCTGGCCTGGACCGAGTTCGGCGGCGACATCCTGACCATCGAGGCGATCAAGATGCCCGGCCGCGGCCGCATGACCGTGACCGGCAATCTGAAGGAGGTGATGAAGGAATCGATCTCCGCCGCCGCCTCCTACGTCCGATCGCGGGCGCTCGACTTCGGCGTCAAGCCGCCGGTGTTCGAGAAGACCGACATCCACGTCCACGTGCCTGACGGCGCCACGCCCAAGGACGGCCCGTCCGCCGGCGTCGCCATGACCGTGGCCATGGTCTCGGTCCTGACGGGCGTGCCGATCCGCAAGGACATCGCCATGACCGGCGAGATCACCTTGCGCGGCCGAGTTACCGCCATCGGCGGCCTGAAGGAGAAGCTGCTCGCGGCCTGCGCTCCGGCGTCAAGACCGTGCTGATTCCGCAGGAGAACGAGAAAGATCTCGCCGAGGTGCCGGACAATGTGAAGTCGGCGCTGGAGATCGTGCCGATCTCCACGGCGGACGAGGCGCTGAAGTGGGCGCTGGTCGGCGCGCTGACGCCTGTGGAATGGGACGAGGCGTCTGAGCCGCTGCCGGCGCCGGTTCCGTCTCTCGACGGGCCGACGGTCGCCGTCAGCCACTAACGTCAAGTTGAGTAGGGAGCGCCGCCGGTGAGCAAGCCGGCGGCGTTTTCGTTTTTGACGCAACCGTCGATCTGCCCTTTAGTGATCGCTTGGGGAACAGATGACAAAAGCGGAACTGATCGGCCGAATGGCCAGTGCGGCGAACATCAGCCGCGACCAGGCGAAATCGGCGCTGGAAGCATTCACCGACGGCGTGGCCGAAGCCCTGTCGGATGGTCGAGACGTCAAGCTGATCGGGTTCGGCAGCTTTGTTGCGGTCGAGCGCAAGGCCGGCGTCGCCCGCAATCCTCGGACAGGAGCCGCCGTGGCCCGCCCCGCGTCACGCACCGCGCGCTTTCGTGCTGGGGAAGGTTTGAAAAGCGCCTTGAACGGCTGAAGCCCAAAGGGCATAAGCCCGGCTCTGCATGGGGGGCGGCTAGCTCAGCTGGTCAGAGCATCTCGTTTACACCGAGAGGGTCGGCGGTTCGAACCCGTCGCCGCCTACCAAACAAAAAGGCCGCCGGATCGCTCCGGCGGCCTTTCGTGTTTCTGGCGTTCGCCTGGATCAGAAGCGGAAGCTGGCTCGCAGCAGCAGCGAGTAGCGGACGTAGTCTTCCAGCAGTTCGGCGTCGCCGGTCACCGACAGCATGCCCAGTTCGTTGCCGAAGTTCAGGCGGAAGCCCAGGATCGGCCCGCCGCCCTCGACGGCATCCGGCGACAGGATGAAGTCGGGGCCGCCGCTGGCGAAGCGGGCGATGGTCTCGCCGGCGTCCACCGAGATGTTCTGGCGATAGCCGACGCGCAGTTCGGGACGCACCCAGCCGTTACGGCCGAAGCCGTAGCCGATGTTCATCGCCGCAACCGCCGAGAAGATGTGGCTGTCGCGCGAATCGATATCGAGGTCGAAGCCGTCGCCGCCGCCGGTCTCGCTGCGGGCGCCCTCGGACAGGCTGAAATACTCGCCGTAGATTTCAGGGCGAACGTTCAGGCGACCAAAGTTGCGTTCATAGGAGGCGCCGCCGGCGACCGCCGCCGTCCAGCCGTGCCAGTCGGACTTGTTGTTCAGATAGACGCCGCTGGCGACCAGGGAACGGTCGGCGGTGAAGGAGGCATAGCCGCCGGCCGCACGCGCCCAGGTCGTCCAGTACTGGCCCTGGGCGCGCCAGTAGAGACCCAACTCCAGCAGGTTGGCCGACAGGACCTCTTCCGCCTCGGCCTCGGGGTCCTTGATGTCGGACGAGGTGAAGGCGGCCGAAATGCCGAAGGCTCCCAGGCTGGAGCCCTTCTCCACGCCGCCCGCGACGCCGAAGCCTTCCGAGCGGAAGCCGTAGGAATCGGTCTTGTCCTTGTCGGCGTAGAAGTTGATCTCCTGCACCCAGGCGCTGGTTTCGCCGGGTGCGGCGACGGCGTTGCGGCCCGTCAGGGCGCGGGTTACGGCATCGACACCGGCCGACAGCGACATCAGCGGACCGCCGGAGTGGTCGGGCAGCATCTGCTCATAGGCGTCGATGAAGCCGTCGCGCGAGGTCTGTGACAGGAAGAGGTTGCGAAGCGTTTCGTTGGACCCCAGCGCGCCATAGACGGCGTCGTAGGCGGAGGCTTCGACCGGGATGAGGCCGGCTTCCGAAGCGCTGCGGCGACGCGCATCGACGTAGACGGTGTTGCCCGCAACGCCGCCTTCAACAACGTAAAGATAGGGCGAGTTATCGGACAGTAGGGTCTGGTTGATCTGGCCCACGTTCAGCGTGCCGGCGGTGATGATGTTGAACCGTTCTGGTCCATCAATGAGGGACGCGAAGCGAACGCCGAGGGTTGACCCGGTCGCCAGGGTCGCATTGCCGCTGACGTTGAAGCCGCCTGCGGTATTGTTGGCCGGATCCAGATTGACCAGCAGCGTGCCTTCCGCGCCGATGTTCAGGTTGGAGATGGCCGTGGCGCCGGTCTGGGTGGCGGCCAGAGTGCCCTTGGACACGTTGATGTCCAGCAGGCCGTCGGCGTTCCTGATCGCGCCGGACACGACAGCGCCGCCGGTGATGTTCAGGCGGTCGGCGCCGGCGCCGAAGTCGATGTCGCCCGAGACGACGCCGTTTTCGATGTTGAGCGTATCGGCGCCTGAGCCGAGCTTGATCGCGCCGATGATGGCGGGCTCGCTGGAGTCCGGCACGCCGTCCTTGTCGGTATCGACCGCCGTGCTGCCCGTGGCGGCGGGAATGCCGAACTGACGCAGGGTGACGCCCGTCGTGTTGGCCGACAGGTCGATTGCGGTCACCGTCCCATCGACAGGGGTCGTGTCCGTGGTGCTGGGTGTCAGCGAGCCGATGATCGAGCCGGCGTTGTTGAGTTGGGTCAGCGAACCCGACTGATCGCGAATGACCGTGGCCGAGCCATGGTTGCCGCCGAACGAGGCTACCAGGTTGCCCGTGTTGGTCAGTGAGCCGACGTTCGCGCCGGCGCCGATCAGAATGCCCGTGGCGGTCTGAGCGCCTGTGCCCGATGCGACGGCCTGGATATTGCCCGAGTTGTTGATCGTGGGGGCGGTGACGCCCGATCCGATCCAGACGCCGGTGGCGTTGGCGTCGACGGCGGTCGAGGAGATGCCGCCTTCGTTGCGGACGCCGCCGACCACGTTGACGGCCTGGCCGCCCGTGACGCCCAGCTGAACCGCGCGGGATTCGACACCTGAATAGAGGCCGGAACCGAGGATGGTGCCCCGGTTGATCAGGCCATAGGCCGCATCGCCGGTGCCCACGGCGCCGAGGGTCACGGCATTGGTGGTGGAGCCGATCAGCAGGGCGGGCGCGCCGCCCAGCGAGGTGATCGAAGCCGCCGTTTCGCTGGCGTCGGGGATGCCGTCGCCGTCACGATCGGTATCGTCGCGGTTCTTGACGCCGTCGCCGTCGTCATCCTCGTCACCGTTCTTGATGGTGTCGCCGTCATCGTCGCCTTCGATACCCGCAGCGGAATAGGCCAGAGCCCTGTCCAGCAGCACGCCGCCGGCGACATTGGCGCCCACGCGGACGGCTGGGCCGCCTTGCAGCAAGTCATCCGCGTCCAACTCGTCGAGGAACAGGGTCGTGGCGTTGTCGAACGTTCCCGTCGTCGGACGCGCAGGCGGCGGGGTCGTGTAGCGGTAGCCCGTGGCGACGACCGAAGAGTGGATTTTGAGCGCGCCGCCCACGTCGCCTTCGATGGATACGCCCGACGCATTGGCGCCGAGCGCCGTTATGGAGCCGGCGAGATCGACGTTGCCGGAGATGGGGCCAGTCGTGCGGATGGCCGTACTGTCATTTCCGGTGACACGCACCGTGCCCAGGCTTTGCAGTCTGCCGTTCAGCGCCGATTCGACAGACAGGCCGTAGGAGTTGTTGCCCTCGACGGCGATCGCCCCGGTGCCTTCGACCAGAATGTTGCCGGTGAAGGGCGAGGCGCCCGTGACGCGGACGCCATACCGGTTGGTCCCGGTGGCGAAGGGACCATCCAGGTCGCCGTCGCTGTCCGTGTCCTTGATATCGGCCGTTTCCAGCGTGTCGTTGACGGTGATCGTGCCGCCGACGGTGACTGAGCCCGTGTTGCCGCCGTTGACCAGGATGCCGGTCGATCCGTCGGCCGACTTGTCCATGGTGATCGAGCTGCCGCTGTCCAGATCGACCGTGTTGTTCGAGTTCAAGGTGACGGCCGCGCCCGAAGCGACGGCGACGCTGCCGCCGCTGGCGATGCGAATGTTATCGGCGGCTGTGCCGGTCGCATTGGAAGTCTGGATCGGCGTCGTGCGGGCGGTCGAGATGACGATCTCGGCCTGGGCCCCGGCGGCGGCCATCAAGGGAGCGATCGCTACGGCGGTCGCGAGCAGAATACGCATTCGGTAGAAACCCCTGGTGGTCACGCATCACGGTACAGCCGATCCCTTAGCAGGGTCCGCGCCAGCCTTCCAAGTTTATCGAATTTGAGGCGAATACAAGGCCGCAGCAGTTTGCGACCCTGCCTGTAAATGGACCCGTGTTCTGTGGTTTTCGAGCGTTGCGGTGGATACGGAAGGTTTTGCGGCGCGTCGCTCTTGAGCTTTGCCGCGACGGGGTTTACGGCCGTCGCAAGGTCTAAAGGCCGCGTGCCGGCGACGCATCCAACGAACCCCTTCGGCGTTCGACAGCCCAGACCAGGCGAGAACACCCCATGAGCATGACAGACCTCGACGTTCAGGAAAGCGAACTCCGACTGATTCCGGGGCTGGACGTCGAGGTCGCCGACACGCTGAGGGCCTTGAGGGCGGCGGCGATGGACGAGCGGCCGCGCCTGGTGGACACCACCATGCTTTATGCACCGCGTTCGGGCGGGGTGAAACGCTACATCCTGTCCAAGAAGGCGTGGATCGAATCGAACCGGCCCGGAGTCAGCCATTCGCTGATCGTGCCCGGCGCGCGGCACAAGGCGCGGGCCGACGGCATCGTGCAACTGCGAGCGACCAAGCTGCCGTTCGGGGACGGCTATCGCTGGCCCAGCTCGGTCAAGCGGTGGAGCGCCTGGGTGGCGGCGATGAAGCCTTCGATCATCGAGGCCGGCGATCCTTACACGCCGGGGCAGGGTGCGCTGGAGGCGGGCCAGAGGGTCGGATGCCCGGTCGTCGGCTTCTGCCACTCCGATCCGGCGGGGCTTGCGGCGTTGCACTTCGGCGAATGGGCCAAGAAGCCGGTCGAGAAACGCTGGGCCAAATTGTTCTCGCAGTTCGACCGGGTGGTGTCGCCCAGCCGGTTCATCGCGCGGCGATTGGAAGAGGCGGGTGTCGACAATATCGTCATCCGGCCGCTGGGCGTGGAGATCGACACCTTCCGGCCGGAACGCCGGGACCGCCAATGGCTGCTGAACAAGCTGGGCCTGGGCGAGGATGCGCGGTTGCTGTGTTTCGCCGGCCGACCGGCCAAGGAGAAGAACGTCGATGTGCTGATCGAGGCGGTTCAGAAGCTGGGCGCGCCCTACTATCTGGTGCTGGTCGGCGCGGGCGCCGGGATGCCCGAAGAGGATCGCGTCATCTCCATGCCCTATGAAAGCGACCCCAAGGCCGTTGCCAAGATCATCGCCAGCTGCGACGCCTTCGTTCACGCCAATGACAAGGAGCCGTTCGGCCTGATCGTGCTGGAGGCCATGGCGTGCGGGCGGCCCGTGGTGGGGGTCAACGCAGGCGGAGTCGCCGAGACGGTGGACGAGACCGTAGGTCAGTTGGCCGTTAGCGCCGACGCCGACGACTATGCCCAGGCGGTCGAGGCCCTGTTCGCGCGCGACATCGAAGCCATTGGTCGGGCGGCGCGCGAGAAGGCGGTCAGCCAGTTCGCCTGGAACCGCGTGTTCGAGGACCTGTGCATGGTCTATGGCGAACTGACGGGCGAGGCGGCCTTCGTGAACCCGGATACGGCGCTGCCGCTGCATTGACGGGGTCGTGCAGACGCACGGCGATCAGCGATCGGATGAGGCGCGTCTCCGGGATACGGGGGCGCGCCACTTCTTTTTGCAATGTCTGGAAAAGAAGTGGCGCGAGTGACGGGGCTCGAACCCGCGACCTCCGGCGTGACAGGCCGGCACTCTAACCAACTGAGCTACACCCGCGTATCAGGTCGAAACTTTTAAGCTGTTTCGAAAGCTTTTTGGGAAGGCGGTGTGCGCCACTCTTCTATTTCTAGAGAGAGTGGCGCGAGTGACGGGGCTCGAACCCGCGACCTCCGGCGTGACAGGCCGGCACTCTAACCAACTGAGCTACACCCGCGTTTCCCGGCCGAAGCGGCTGTGCGCCCCGGCGAGGGGCGTCGTTTAGGCGGGCTGACACATCGCGTCAAGCGACCTTTTCGGAGAAACACGACCCTCAACGCGACGGGGCTGTGGACGGCGTGACGATCGCCGCCTGGGGCGGGCTGTGCGGGCCCGCCAGGCCGCCGCTCGTCGGCTCCTGAGCGGCCACGGCCGGGGCTGGCGGCTCATAGTGGACGCCGACCCCTGGCCCCAGCGGCAGGTCGAAGGCGACCCAGGCCGCCACCATGGCCAGACCTGCGACCAGGAAGGCGCCGGCATAGGGCAGCATGGTCGCCATCAGCGATCCAAGGCCGAATCGTGGATCCCAGCGCTGGGCGAAGGTCAGGATCAGCGGGAAGTAGCTCATCAGGGGCGTGGCGATGTTTGTGACCGAATCGCCCATCCGATAGGCAGCGGTCGTCATCTCCGGCGAAATGCCCAGCAGCATGAACATGGGCACGACGATGGGCGCCAAGGCCGACCATTTGGCCGAGGCCGAGCCGATGAACAGATCGAAGAAGCACGAGACGAAGACGACGCAGATCAGCAGCAGCGGGGCGGGCAGGGCCAGGGTCTTCAGTCCGGCCGCGGCGTTCACCGCCAGGATCGGTCCCAGGCCCGACCAGTTGAACATGGCCACGAAGTGGGCGGCGAAGAAGGCCAGCACGATATAGGGCGCCAGCTGGGCGATGCCGTCGCGCATCATCGCCACCATGTCGCGGTGCGACTTGATCGTGCCCGACCCGGCGCCATAGGCCCCGCCAGTGACGAAGAAGGTGATGGCGAAGAAGGCGACCAGGGATTTGTAGAGCGGATTGAACTTCTGCTCCGGGTCGACCTCGGGATCGACGAACGGCGAGCCAGGCAGGAAGGTCAGCGTTGCCCACAGGGCGATCATGCCCAGAACCGCCAGGCCGGCGAACCGCAGGCCGCGTTTCTCAGCGGCGGTCAGCGGCTGTTTTTCCGAGGCGTTGGGCGCGGCGACGCCCTCGGCCGGCTTCCAGACGCCCAGGCGCGGTTCGATCACGCGATCTGTCAGGAACCAGACGATGGGGGTGAAGACGAACACCACGCCCACGATGAAGAACCAGTTGCCGGCGATGTTTACCGAATAGGACGGGTCGATCAGTTGAGCGGCCGGCTCGGTGATGCCCAGGATCAGCGCATCGCTGGCCCCAGGAAACAGATTGCCGGCGTATCCGCCCGAGACGGCGGCGAAACCGGCGGCGAGGCCGGCCAGCGGATTGCGGCCCGCAGCCGCGAAGATCACGGCCGCCAGGGGAATGACGACCACATAGGACGCGTCCGACGCGTGGTGGGACACCATGCCGGTGATGACGACGATCGGCGTCAGTATGGCGCGCGGCGCGTTCAGCAGGGCGCCGCGAATAGCGGTAGCGAACAGGCCCGTCCGCTCGGCGACCGATGCGCCGTAGATGATGGTGATGACGATCCCCAGCGGCGGGAAGTCGGCCAGGGTGCGCGGCATGCCGATGATCAGCTGGCCCAGGTTCTCAGGCGACAGCAGGCTCTTGGCGACCAGTTGATCGCCAGTCACCGGATTGACGGCGGACCATCCCAGGCCCGCGCCGACCATGCTGAGGACGATCAGTCCGCCGATCAGCCACAGGAACAGGAAGACGGGATCGGGCAGGCGATTCCCGATCCGCTCCACGGCGTTCAGGGCGCGGCTGGCTGCGCTCATTCGGATGACTTTCGGTTACACGATCAGGCCCGCAATAGGGCTTTGCGGACGCCAGCCGCGCAAGCGTCGGACCTGCGACATATGGCGCAGAGACTTGCGATCCATTCTCAATGAAAAGCCAATGTCCGCAGGGGTTTGAACGGCGACGTTCTTGGGTCTAAGAAGCGCCGAATCCCGCCTCTCCCCGGCGGACGAGGTTCTTCGAATGAACGCATTCCTTCTCGAATATCTTCCGGTGGTCATCTTCGCGGGCGTCGCCGGCCTGATCAGCATCCTGTTCATCGCGCTGCCGCTTCTGCTGGCGCCGAAGAATCCGGATTCCGAAAAGCTTTCGGCCTATGAGTGCGGGTTCAACGCCTTCGACGATGCGCGCATGAAGTTCGACATCCGCTTCTATCTGGTGTCGATCCTGTTCATCATCTTCGACCTGGAAGTGGCCTTCCTGTTCCCGTGGGCGGTGTCGATGTTCGACCTGTCGCACGGCGGCATGATCTTCGCCTTCTGGTCGATGATGGTCTTCCTGGGCGTGCTGACCATCGGCTTTATCTACGAGTGGAAGAAGGGAGCCCTGGAATGGGAGTAGTCGCCGCTTCCACGCCGCCGACCCTGGTCACGGCTTCCGGCTCGCCGCTGGTTCCGGCCGGTTCCGCCGCGCGCTCGACCGTTGAGGGCTATGATCCCAAGCTCCACGACAAGTTCTTCGAGGCCGTGAACATGGAACTCGGCGAGCGGGGCTATCTTGTCGCCGCCGCCGACGACGTCATCAACTGGGCGCGCACCGGCTCGCTGATGTGGATGACCTTCGGCCTGGCCTGCTGCGCCGTCGAGATGATCCAGATGTCGATGCCGCGCTTCGACGTCGAGCGCTTCGGCATGGCGCCCCGCGCCAGTCCGCGCCAATCGGACCTGATGATCGTCGCCGGCACCCTGACCAACAAGATGGCCCCGGCCATCCGCAAGGTCTACGACCAGATGCCCGACCCGCGCTACGTCGTGTCGATGGGCAGCTGCGCCAACGGCGGCGGCTACTACCACTATAGTTACAGCGTCGTGCGCGGTTGCGACCGCGTCGTGCCGGTGGACGTCTATGTGCCCGGCTGCCCGCCGACGGCCGAGGCGCTGCTTTACGGCCTGCTGCAACTGCAGAAGAAGATCCGTCGCACGGGGACCATCGACCGATGACGTCTCTGGCTGTTCAAGCCCAACAGGAAACCGCCCTGACGCCGCTGGGCGCCGAGATGGTCGGTGCGCTGGGTGTCGAGGCGCAGATCGCCTATGGCGAGCTGACGCTGGTCACGCCGCGCGAGCGGATCGTCGAGGTGCTGACGGCGCTGCGCGATCAGTTCGGCTTCCAGCAACTGCTGGACCTGTGTGGCGTGGACTATCCGGATCGCAAGGAGCGGTTCGAGGTCGTCTATCACCTGCTGTCGATGACCCGGAACGCGCGCCTGCGCGTCAAGGTGTCGACCGACGAGACCCAACCGGTGCCGTCGGTCATCTCGGCCTATCCGGCCGCCAACTGGTTTGAGCGTGAAGCCTACGACATGTACGGCATGCTGTTCTCGGGCCACCCGGACATGCGTCGCCTGCTGACGGACTACGGCTTCGAAGGCCATCCGCTCCGCAAGGACTTCCCAATGACGGGCTATGTCGAGGTCCGCTACGACGAGGAACAGCGCCGCGTGGTCTATGAACCGGTCAAGCTGACGCAAGAGTTCCGCACGTTCGACTTCCTGTCGCCCTGGGAAGGCGCCGAATACCCCGCGCCGGTCCTGCCGGGCGACGAGAAGGCGGGAGGCCAGGCGTAATGGCTGACGGAAACCCAACCCTGCCGCCCTTGGGTGTCGATGTGTTCGAGGACGAACTCGACACGCGCACCGCCCACGCGCGTGACATGGAAGACCGCAAGTTCACCATCAACTTTGGTCCGCAACACCCGGCCGCGCACGGCGTGCTGCGCCTGGTGCTGGAGCTGGACGGCGAGATCGTCGAACGCGTCGATCCGCACATCGGCCTGCTGCACCGCGGCACCGAGAAGCTGATGGAGGCGCGCACCTATCTTCAGAACGTGCCGTATCTGGATCGTCTCGACTACGTCGCGCCGATGAACCAGGAGCATGCCTTCTGCCTGGCCATCGAGAAGCTGCTGGGCATTGAGGTGCCGTACCGGGCGCAGCTGATCCGCGTTCTGTATTCGGAAATCGGCCGCATCCTGTCGCACATGCTGAACGTGACGACCCAGGCCATGGACGTCGGCGCCCTGACGCCGCCGCTCTGGGGCTTCGAGGAGCGCGAAAAGCTGATGGTGTTCTACGAGCGCGCCTGCGGCGCCCGTCTGCACGCCAACTATTTCCGTCCGGGCGGCGTCCACCAGGACCTGCCGATGGACCTGATCGATGACATCGGCCGCTGGTGCCACGAGTTCCCGCCGGCGCTGAAGGACATCGAAAGCCTGGTCACCGAGAACCGCATCTTCAAGCAACGCAACGTCGATATCGGCGTGGTGTCCAAGCAGCAGGCCCTGGAGTGGGGCTTCACCGGCGTGATGCTGCGTGGCTCGAACATCGCCTGGGACCTGCGCAAGTCGCAGCCCTACGAGTGCTATGCCGAGCTGGAGTTCGACGTGGTCGTCGGCAAGAACGGCGACTGCTGGGACCGCTATCTGGTGCGCATCGAAGAGATGAAGCAGTCGGTGCGGATCATGGAGCAGTGCATCCACAAGCTGCGCAACTGCCCCGGCGAGCCGGTCATGATCGAGGACAACAAGATCGTTCCGCCGCGCCGTGGCGAGATGAAGCGGTCGATGGAATCCCTGATCCATCACTTCAAACTGTACACCGAGGGCTTCAAGACGCCTGAGGGCGAGGTCTACGCCTCGGTCGAAGCGCCCAAGGGCGAGTTCGGCATCTATCTGGTGTCGGACGGCACCAACAAACCCTATCGCGTGAAGATTTCGGCGCCGGGCTTCCGCTCGCTGCAAGCGATGGACTGGATGAACCGCGGTCACCAGCTGGCCGACGTGTCCGCCATCCTCGGCTCGCTCGACATCGTTTTCGGAGAAGTGGACCGATGAGCGTTCGTCGTCTCGCCAAGGAACAGCCGGCCTCGTTCGCCTTTACGGCCGACACGACGGCCAAGGCCGAGTGGTGGATCAAGAAATACCCGGAAAGCCGTCGCCAGTCGGCGGTGATCCCGATCTTGTGGCTGGTGCAGAAGCAGGAGGGCTGGGTCTCCGAACCCGCCATCCGCGCCATCGGCGAACTGCTGGGCATGCCCTTCATCCGGGTGCTGGAGGTCGCGACCTTCTACACCATGTTCATGCTGGAGCCGGTCGGCAAGACGGCGCTGATCCAGGTGTGCGGCACCACGCCGTGCATGCTGCGCGGCGCCAATGAGCTGATGAAGGTCTGCAAGGAAAAGATCGGTCCCAAGGATCACCTGTCCGCCGACGGTCGCTTCACCTGGCAGGAAGTCGAGTGCCTGGGCGCCTGTTCGAACGCCCCGATGGCCCAGATCAACGACTACTATTTCGAAGACCTGACGCCCGATACCATAGGCCAGATCATCGACGATTTCGCCGCCGGCAAGACACCGAAGCCTGGCTCCTATGCCGGTCGGATTACGTCGGAACCGGCGGGTGGCGCCAAGACGCTGCTGGACGCCAAGCTGTATGACGGTTCGGCCGCCAAGCCGATCAAGAAGCTGCCGAACAGCGACCCGGCGCCGGTCGAGAAGGCGCCGGCCTGATGTCGCCGCCTGATCTGAGCACCGACGAAGGCCGCGCGGCCTATCGCAAGGAACTGCGCAACGTCGGGCGTCCGCTGCGGGCGGGCGGACTGGCCATGGTCGTCGGCGCGGCCGTTCTGATCCTGATGTCGCGTCAGGGCGCAGTCGGGCCGTGGGCGGTCAATCTCTCCTACTTCATGCTGGCGGCGGGCTGGGTGATGGTCATCGCGGCCATCTGGATGCGCACGCGCCACCACAAACGCCGTCTGGCGGAAGGACTCTGAGGGCCATGATCGGCATTCTCGAAGACAAGGATCGCATCTTCACCAATCTGTACGGCTTCCAGGACTGGACGCTGGACGGGGCGAAGAACCGCGGCGCCTGGAACGCCACCAAGGACATGCTGGACCTTGGCCGCGACTGGATCATCAACAACGTCAAGGCCTCGGGTCTGCGCGGCCGTGGCGGCGCGGGCTTCTCGACGGGCCTGAAGTGGTCGTTCATGCCCAAGGAGGTGAAGGATCGTCCTCACTACCTGGTCATCAACGCCGACGAATCCGAGCCCGCGACCTGCAAGGACCGCGAGATCATGCGTCATGATCCGCACCTGCTGATCGAAGGCGCGCTGATCGCCAGCTTCGCGATGCAGGCCCATGCCTGCTACATCTACCTGCGCGGTGAATACGTGCTGGAGCGCGAGCGGATGGAAACCGCCGTCAAGCAGGCCTACGAAGGCAAGCTGATCGGCAAGGACAACGTCCACGGCTGGGACTTCGACGTCTATATCCACCACGGCGCCGGCGCCTATATCTGCGGCGAAGAGACCGCCCTGCTGGAATCGCTGGAAGGCAAGAAGGGCCAGCCGCGCCTGAAGCCGCCGTTCCCGGCCGGCGCGGGTCTATACGGCTGCCCGACCACGGTGAACAACGTCGAGTCCATCGCCGTCGTCGGCACCATCCTGCGTCGCGGCGCGGACTGGTTCGCCGGCTTCGGCCGCCCGAACAACACCGGCACCAAGCTGATGTCCCTGTCGGGTCACGTGAACACGCCGTGCGTCGTCGAAGAGGCCATGTCGATCCCGCTGCGTCAGCTGATCGAGGATCACGGCGGCGGCGTTCGCGGCGGTTGGGGCAATCTGAAAGCCATCATCCCCGGCGGCGCGTCCTGCCCGGTCATCACGCGCGAACAGGCCGAGACGGTCCTGATGGATTTCGACTCCATGCGCGAGGTTCGCTCGTCGCTGGGAACGGCCGGTGTCACCGTCATGGACGAGTCGACCGACATCGTGAAGGCGATCGCCCGCATCAGCTACTTCTTCAAGCACGAGAGCTGCGGCCAGTGCACGCCGTGCCGCGAAGGCACCGGCTGGATGTGGCGCGTGCTGGAGCGTATGGCCGTGGGCGAGGCCGATCCGTCGGAGATCGACCTGCTGCTGGACGTCGCCAGCCAGGTCGAGGGCCACACCATCTGCGCCCTGGGCGACGCCGCCGCCTGGCCTGTGCAGGGCCTTATCCGTCACTTCCGTCACGAGATCGAAGACCGTATCGCCAACTACCGCAGCCGCCGCGCGAACTTCGCCGGCCATGCGATCGCAGCGGAGTGACCATGCGTCTCGCCGCCGCCCTGCTGCTGATCCTGCCGACCCTCGCCGCTTGCGGCGATGGGGAGAAGGCTGCGCCTCAGGCGACGTCGGCGCCTACGGCTTCGGCTGCGGCCGAGATCGAGGCTGCGCCGGTTTCAAAAGCGGCGGCTCCTGCTGATCTAGAGTCGGCTTGTCGTGACGTGGTGAACCGCATGTTCGGTCAAGAAGGTGACGCCGTCACCTTCAAGGCCACCGGCGAACAAGCGGCTGAAGTGTCGTGGCGCGCGCCGGTTGATGGCGGCGTGCTGAAATTCGAATGCCGGGCGGAAGCCGACGGTGCGGGCCTGTTCCGCGACGGTCAACCGATGTCCGTAGATGTACAAATGGCGGCTCCCGCCGCCAAGCAAGAGGCCCGCTGATGCCTATCGCCAAGGTCAACGGCGTCGAAACCGAGTTCGAGCCCGGCATGACCGTGCTCCAGGTCGCCGAGCGCGCGGGACAAGAAATTCCGCGTTTCTGCTACCACGAACGCCTGTCCATCGCTGGCAACTGCCGCATGTGCCTGGTCGAGGTGAAGCCCGGACCGCCGAAGCCGCAGGCCTCCTGCGCGCTTCCGGCCGCCGAAGGTCAGGAGATTTTCACCGACACGCCGATGGTCAAGAAGGCCCGCGAAGGGGTGATGGAGTTCCTGCTCATCAACCACCCGCTGGATTGCCCGATCTGCGACCAGGGCGGCGAGTGCGACCTGCAGGACCAGGCCATGGGCTATGGCCGCGACGGGTCTCGCTATGCCGAGAACAAGCGCGCGGTCGAAGAAAAGGTCATGGGTCCGACCATCAAGACCTTCATGACGCGCTGCATCCAGTGCACGCGCTGCGTCCGCTTCATCACCGAAGTCGCCGGCGTGCCGGACATCGGCATGATCTCGCGCGGCGAGGACGCCGAGATCACGACCTATCTGGAGAAGTCGGTCGCCTCGGAACTGTCGGGCAACGTCAACGACCTGTGCCCCGTCGGCGCCCTGACGCACCGTCCGTGGCAGTACCACTATCGTCCGTGGGAACTGAAGAAGACCGAGACCATCGACGTCATGGACGCCCTTGGTTCGAACATCCGCGCCGACTTCCGCGGCTCCGAAGTGATGCGCGTTTTGCCGCGCGTGAACGAGGGCATCAACGAGGAGTGGCTGTCGGACAAGAGCCGCTATGTCGTCGACGGCCTGACCGCGCGTCGTCTGGATCGCCCGTGGATTCGCGAAAACGGCAAGCTGCGCGCCGCCTCGTGGAACGAGGCGCTGGACGCCGTCGCCGCCAAGCTGAAGGCCGCCCCGGCCGATCGGATCGGCGTGATCGCCGGCGACCTGCAGGACGCCGAGTCGATGAAGGCGACGCTGGATCTGTTCCGCGCCCTGGGCTCGAACAACACCGATTGCCGCCAGGACGGCGCCGCCCTGGGTTATGGTCCGCGCGAGGGCTGGCTGTTCAACACCGGCCTGGAAGGCATTGAAAAGGCTGACGCCATCCTGATCGTGGGTGTGAACCCGCGCATTGAGGCGCCGTTGCTGAACGCGCGTCTGCGCAAGAGCTGGATCAAGGGCGACGTCGAGATCGGCCTGATCGGCGAACAGGCCGATCTGACCTTCGACTACGCCTATCTGGGCGCCGGTTCGCAGACCCTGGGCAAGCTGCCCAAGTCGGCGATGGACTTCCTGACCAAGGCCGAGCGTCCGGCGATCATCGTCGGTTCCGGCGCGCTGAACGGGCAGGGCGGCCCGGCCGTCCTGAACGCCCTGGGCGCCTTGGCCAAGAAGGTCGGCGTCGTCAGCGACAGCTGGAACGGCTTCAACGTCCTGCACCACGCCGCATCGCGCGTCGCCGGTCTGGATATGGGCTTCGTGCCGGCTGAAGGCGGCCTGACGGTCGCCGAGATGCTGAAGCCGGATGCGCTGGACTTGCTGTTCCTGCTGGGCGCCGACGAGGTCGATCCGACCGGTTCGAACGCCTTCCGCGTCTATCTGGGAAGCCACGGCGACCGTGGCGCGCACGGCGCCGACGTGATCCTGCCGGGTGCGGCCTATACCGAGAAGGCCGGCCTGTATGTGAATACCGAGGGTCGGGTGCAGATGGCCGAACGCGTCGTCTTCCCCAAGGGCGAGGCCAAGGAAGACTGGGCCATCATCCGCGCCCTGTCGGCTCGCGTCGATCAGACCCTGCCTTACGACACGCTGGAGCAACTGCGCGCCAAGCTGATGGGCGATCATCCGACCTTCGGCCGGATCGACTATCTGCCCGCGCCGGCGCCGTTCGACGTTGCGGCTCTGGGCGCCAAGGGCGATCTGGGCGACCGGGTGTTCGCCTCGGCGATCACCGACCCCTATCTTTCCAATCCGATAGCGCGCGCCAGCGCGACGATGGCCGAGCTGTCCGCCCTGCGGATCGCCCCGGTCGCAATGGCGGCGGAGTAAGCCATGGACCCCGTTTCCTTCTGGGCCACGCCTCTGGGCTGGACGCTGATCACCCTCGGTCAGGTCCTGCTGATCACGGTCGGCGTTCTGATCGCCGTCGCCTTCCTGCTGCTGGCCGACCGCAAGGTCTGGGCGGGCGTGCAGATGCGCAAGGGTCCGAACGTCGTCGGTCCCTTCGGCCTGCTTCAGTCCTTCGCGGACATGATCAAGTTCGTGCTGAAGGAGGTCGTGATCCCGGCCGGCGCGGACAAGGCGGTCTTCATCATCGCCCCGATCATCACCGTGATCCTGGCCTTCATGGCCTGGGCCGTCATTCCGTTCGCCCCCGGCTGGGTGGTGTCGGACCTGAACGTCGGCATCCTGTACATTTTCGCGGTGTCGTCGCTGGGCGTGTACGGCATCATCATGGGCGGCTGGGCTTCGAACTCGAAGTATCCGTTCCTGGGCTCGCTGCGTTCCGCCGCGCAGATGGTGTCCTATGAAGTCTCGCTGGGCCTGATCATCATCAATGTGATCCTGCTGGCCGGCACGATGAACCTGTCGGCCATCGTCGACAGCCAGAAGGGCATGTTCTGGAACTGGTACGGCTTCGGCGGCGGCGCCGACACCTGGCCGCTGGTCGTGATCCTGTTCCCGATGTCGATCATCTTCTTCATCTCGGCCCTGGCCGAGACGAACCGTCCGCCATTCGACCTGCCAGAGGCCGAGTCCGAACTGGTCGCCGGTTATCAGGTCGAATACAGCTCGACCCCGTACCTGCTGTTCATGATGGGCGAGTACGTCAACATCGTCTTCATGTCGGCGATGATCAGCCTGCTGTTCTTCGGCGGCTGGAACCCCGGCGTACCGCAGGCCTGGATAGACAGCCTGCCGGCCTGGATCGCCTATACGATCTATCTTCTGACCTTCATGGCCAAGACGGTCTTCTGGTTCGTCTGCATCTCGATGGTGAAGGCCTTCGTGCCGCGCTATCGCTATGACCAACTGATGCGCCTGGGCTGGAAAATCTTCCTGCCGACCTCGCTGGTGGCGGTCGTGATCGTCTCGGCCTGGCGCGTCTTCGTGGTGGGGTCGTGATGAAGGGTCTTGTCATAGCTTTCGGCCTGCTGACGCTGACGGCCGCCTGCGCGCCCGACAATACGCGCATGCCCGAGTCGAGCTATCAGTGGCAGCAACGCCAGGACCGCATCGAACAGGACTGGCGCGCCAGCCAGACCGCTTCCCAGACCGCCCCCAAGACGACGCCCGCCCCCAAGGATAAGCCCTGATGTTCACCCGTATCGTCCAGGCGACCAAGGGCGCGATGATGCTGGACGTCATCGGCGCCATCGGTCTGTCGCTGAAGTATATGGCGCGGCCCAAGATGACCGTGAACTATCCGTTCGAGCGGAACCCGCAGTCGCCGCGCTTCCGCGGCGAACACGTGCTGCGCCGCTACGCCAACGGCGAGGAACGCTGCATCGCCTGCAAGCTGTGCGAGGCCATCTGCCCGGCCCAGGCCATCACCATCGAGGCCGAACCGCGCGCCGACGGCAGCCGTCGCACGACCCGCTACGACATCGACATGGTCAAATGCATCTACTGCGGCCTTTGCCAGGAGGCCTGCCCAGTGGACGCCATCGTGGAGGGGCCCAACTCCGAATTCGCCGTCGAGACGCGCGAGGAGCTGCTCTACGACAAGCAACGCCTGCTCGATAACGGCGACCGCTGGGAACGGCAGATCGCCAAGAATCTGGAACTCGACGCGCCTTACCGCTAAGGCGCTCACGCAAACGGGTCGGCGATTCCTGAAACGGGGTCGCGGCCGATACGAAAGGGGCTTCGTCCCGACATGCTGCAAGGCATAGCCTTCTATCTGCTGGCGGCGGTCGCCACGGTTTCCGGCCTTCTGGTCGTGACCGCGCGCAACCCCGTGCACAGCGTGCTGTGGTTGATCCTGGCCTTCTTCTCCTCGGCCGGTCTGTTCGTCCTGCTGGGCGCCGAGTTCCTGGCGATGCTGCTGGTCGTCGTCTATGTCGGCGCGGTCGCGGTGCTGTTCCTGTTCGTCGTCATGATGCTGGACGTGGACTTCCTCAAGCTGCGCGAAGGTTACGCGCGCTATCTGCCGCTGGGGGCGATCATCGCCGCCGTACTGCTGGTCGAGATGATCATCGTCTCGGTCGCCGTGGTTCAGGGCGGGGCTGCTGCTGGTCTGCCGGCCCCGGTTGCTCCGGACGCCAGCGTCACCAATGTCGAGGCCATCGGTCGCGTGCTCTACACGGACTACGTCTACTTCTTCCAGGCGGCCGGGATCGTGCTGCTGATCGCGATGATCGGCGCCATCACCCTGACGCTGCGCCACAAGCCGAATATCAAACGCCAGAACCCCGGCGATCAGGTGAACCGCGACCGTCGCAAGTCGGTCGAGATCAAGCCTGCCGCGACGGGCGAGGGCGTCAGCGCCGAGGAGCTTCTCTGATGGACATCGGTCTGACCCACTATCTGACGGTCGCTGCGATCCTGTTCACCATCGGGGTGTTCGGCATCTTCGTGAACCGCAAGAACGTCATCATCATCCTGATGTCGATCGAGCTGATCCTGCTGGCGGTGAACATAAACTTCGTCGCCTTCTCGACCTATCTGAACGACATCAGCGGGCAAATCATGGCGATGTTCGTCCTGACCGTCGCTGCGGCTGAGGCCGCTGTCGGCCTGGCCATCCTGGTGACCTTCTTCCGTAACCGCGGCGACATCGCCGTCGACGACGCCTCCGTGATGAAGGGTTGAGCGTGACTTTCCATACCCTCGTCATTCTCGGGATCTTCGCCCCGCTGCTGGGCGCGGCCGTCGCCGGCTTCTTCGGACGCCGGATCGGCAATATCCCGTCGCAGGCCGTAACGACCGGCCTGCTGTTCTTCTCGTGCGCCGTCGCCTGGACGGTGTTCGGGCAATGGACCTGGGGCCATATGGAGCCCTTCACCATTCGCCTGGCGCCCTTCATCAATGTGGGCGATTTCCAGTCGGCCTGGTCGATCCGCATCGACGCCCTGTCGGCGACCATGCTGATCGTGGTGACCAGCGTCTCGTCGCTGGTCCACCTGTATTCCTGGGGCTACATGGCCGAGGACGACAGCCGGCCGCGCTTCTTTGCCTATCTGTCGCTGTTCACCTTCATGATGCTGGCGCTGGTGACGGCCGCCGACTTCATGCAGATCTTCTTCGGCTGGGAAGGCGTGGGCCTGGCATCCTATCTGCTGATCGGTTTCTGGTTCAAGAAACCGACCGCCAGCGCAGCCGCCATCAAGGCCTTCGTCGTTAACCGCGTCGGCGACTTCGGCTTCGTCCTGGGGATCATGACGATCTTCTGGATGTACGGCACGATCGAGTTCGCCGAACTGTTCCCGATGATCGCCACCAAGGCGAACACGACGTGGGAGTTCCTGGGCGTCCAATGGTCCGCCCTGGATCTGGCCGGCTTCCTGCTGTTCATCGGCGCCATGGGCAAGTCGGCCCAGTTCTTCCTGCACACCTGGCTGCCCGACGCGATGGAAGGCCCGACGCCCGTGTCGGCGCTGATCCACGCCGCCACCATGGTGACCGCCGGCGTCTACATGGTCTGCCTGCTGTCGCCGATCTATGAGTATGCGCCGGGCGCCTCCCAGATCATCGCCATCATCGGCGCGATCACGGCCCTGTTCGCCGCCACGGTCGGCCTGACCCAGAACGACATCAAGCGGGTCATCGCCTATTCGACCTGTTCGCAGCTGGGCTACATGTTCTTCGCAGCGGGCGTCGGCGCCTATCAGGCCGCCATGTTCCACCTGTTCACGCACGCCTTCTTCAAGGCCCTGCTGTTCCTGGGCGCCGGTTCGGTGATCCACGGCATGCATCACGAGCAGGACATGCGGAAGATGGGTGGCCTGTGGAAGCTGCTGCCGGTCACCTATGCGGTGATGACCATCGGCACCATCGCCATTACCGGCCTGGGCATCCCCGGCGTCGGCGGCTTCGCCGGCTTCTATTCCAAGGACTCGATCATCGAGAGCGCCTATGCCTCGGCTGCCAACGGCCACAGCGCGATCGGCCTGTTCGCCTTCTTCGTCGGCATCATCGCCGCCGGTCTGACGGCCTACTATTCGTGGCGCCTGGTCTTCATGACCTTCCACAACAAGCCTGTGTGGAAGGAAGAGGGCCATGCCCATCACGGGGATGACCACGCCTCGCACGCTCAGTTGGAGACGCATTCCGAGCCGGTCACAGACGCTCACGCGCATGATGACCACGCGCACGACGATCACGGTCATCATGGTCCGCTGAAGCCGCACGAAAGCCCGTGGGTGATGCTGGTTCCGCTCATCCTGCTGTCGGTCGGCGCCGTCGCCGCCGGTTTCGTCTTCGCGCCGCACTTCATCGGCCACCACGAGGCCGAGTTCTGGCGCGGAGCCATTTTCGTCGGCGAACACAACCACGTCCTGCACGACAGTCACTCGGTTCCGACCTGGGTGAAGTGGTCGCCGCTGATCCTGACCCTAACCGGCACGGCCTTCGCCTACTGGATCTATGTCGCTCGCGAAGGCATGGGCCGACGCATGGCCGAGCGGAACGGCGTCATCTACCGCTTCCTCTACAACAAGTGGTATTTCGACGAGCTGTACGACTTCGTCTTCGTGCGCGGCTTCAAGGCCATCGGCGATTTCTTCTGGAAGGTCTTCGACGTGAAGATCATCGATGGTCTCGGCCCGAACGGCGCTGCCTGGGTGTCGCTGAAATCCGCCGCTCGACTGGCCAAGATCCAGTCCGGCTATGTCTATCACTATGCCTTCGTGATGCTGCTGGGGGTCGCCGGTCTGCTCACCTTCGCCATCCTCGCGTGGGGAGCCTGATCTCGTGCCCTACATCCTGAGCATCGTTACATTCCTGCCCCTGATCGGGGCGCTGGCGCTCTTCGTCGCCCGGCTGACCTTCAAGTCGGCCGACGCCGCCGCTCCGGCCGCGCGCTGGATCGCCCTGGTCACGACGCTGGTCACGCTGGCGGTCTCGATCGGGCTGGTCGCCGGATTCGATCCGTCGAACACCGGCTATCAGTTCGTCGAGATGGTCCCGTGGTTCGCGGGCGCCAGCTATCACCTGGGCGTGGACGGGATTTCGATCCTGTTCGTGCTGCTGACCGCCTTCCTGATGCCGATCTGCATCCTGGCCAGCTGGAAATCGATCGAGACGCGCGTCGTCGAATACATGATCGCCTTCCTGGTGCTGGAGACGCTGGTCATCGGCGTATTCACGTCGCTGGACCTGTTCCTGTTCTACATCTTCTTCGAAGGCACCTTGGTGCCGATGTTCCTGATCATCGGCATCTGGGGCGGGGCGAACCGGATCTACGCCGCCTACAAGTTCTTCCTCTACACCCTGCTGGGGTCCGTCCTGATGCTGCTGGCCATGCTGTGGATGGCCCATGAGGCCGGCACCACCAGCATCCCGGAACTGAAGCAATACGCCTTCGACCCGGCGGTTCAGCCGCTGCTTTGGCTGGCCTTCTTCGCCTCGTTCGCGGTCAAGATGCCGATGTGGCCGGTCCATACCTGGCTGCCCGACGCCCACGTTCAGGCGCCGACGGCCGGTTCGGTCATCCTGGCCGGCATCCTGCTGAAGCTGGGCGGCTACGGCTTCATCCTGTTCAACGTGCCGATGTTCCCGGTCGCGTCCGAGATGTTCCGCCCGCTGGTCTTCACCCTGTCGGTGATCGCCATCGTCTACACCTCACTCGTCGCCTGGCGTCAGACGGACATCAAGAAGCTGATCGCCTATTCGTCCGTGGCCCACATGGGCTTCGTCACCCTGGGCATTTTCTCGGGCAATGACGTCGGCATGCAGGGCGCCATCTTCCAGATGATCAGCCACGGTCTGATCTCGGGCGCGCTGTTCTTGTGCGTCGGCGTCGTCTACGACCGGATGCACACCCGCGAGATCGCCTTCTACGGCGGCCTGACGTCGCGGATGCCTTGGTATGCGGCCATCTTCCTGATGTTCACCATGGCCAACGTCGGCCTGCCGGGCACTTCGGGCTTCGTCGGTGAAGTGCTGACCATGACGGGCGCCTATCAGGCCTCGACCTGGGCGGCCCTGGTCGCGGCCTCGGGCGTGATCTTCTCGGCGGTCTACGCCCTGACCCTGTACCGGGCCGTGATGTTCGGCGAGATCACCAATCCGAAGCTTCAGACCATCACCGACGTCGACAAGCGCGAACTGTTGCTGTTCGTGCCGTTGATCGTTGGCACCATCTGGCTGGGGGTCCATCCGGCCGCCGTCCTCGATTACACCGGGCCTGCCGTCGAGGCCCTGACCAACGCCTATCGCGCCGCGATCGGCGGGTGAGACCATAATGCCTGATTTGTCCTCCGCCCTGCATCTCGCCGCCTCGGAAGTCACCCTCGCGGTCGGCGCCCTGGTCCTGCTGATGGTCGGCGCCTTCATCGGCGACAAGAGCGCCCGTCTGGTCTCAATCCTGTCGGTCCTGCTGCTGATCGCCGCGTCGGTCATTGCCATCGTCGGCCCGTGGGGCGTCGCCTTCAATGGCGCCTATGTCGCCGATCCGCTGGCCATCTACGCCAAGAGCCTGATCTATCTGTCCGCCGCCGTGGCGGTCGTGCTGGGCGACGGATGGATGAAGCGCACGCGCATCGCCAAGTTCGAATATCCGGTCCTGATCGTGCTGGCCTCGGTCGGCATGGGGATGATGGCGTCCTCGGGCGACCTGATCTCCATGTATGTGGGCATCGAGCTGCACTCGCTGGCCCTCTATGTGCTGGCCGCCTTCCACAGAAATGACGTCAAGGCGTCCGAAGCGGGCCTGAAGTATTTCGTCCTTGGCGCCCTGTCGTCGGGCCTGCTGCTCTACGGCTCCAGCCTGATCTACGGCTTCGCCGGCTCGATGCGGTTCGAGGACATCGCCGCCTTCGCCCAAGACAACCCCGGTCCTGGCTTGGTCTTCGGCCTGGTCTTCCTGATCTGCGGCTTGGCGTTCAAGGTTTCGGCCGCGCCGTTCCACATGTGGACGCCCGATGTCTATGAGGGCGCGCCGACGCCTGTCGTGGCCCTGTTCGCCACGGCCCCCAAGGTCGCCGCCATGGTCCTGATCGCCCGCGCGCTGGAACACGGTTTCGGCGACGCCCATGCCCAGTGGTCGCAGGTCCTGATCGCCATTTCCCTGATCAGCTTCGTCGTCGGCGCCTTCGGCGGCCTGGCGCAGAAGGACATCCAGCGCCTGCTGGCCTATTCGTCGATCGCCAACATCGGCTATGCGCTTCTGGGCATCGCGGCGGGCACGGCCGAGGGCCTGCAGGCCATGCTGATGTTCATGACCCTGTATGTCATCGACCAGCTGGGCTTCTTCGCCATCCTGCTCAGCCTGTCCAAGTCGGGCCGTCCGATCCGCCGCATCGCCGACCTCGCCGGTCTGAAGAAGGATCGTCCGTTGACGGCCGTGGCGCTGACCGTCCTGTCGCTGTCGGTTCTGGGCATGCCGCCTTTCTCGGGCTTCTGGGGCAAGTACTATGTGTTCGGCGCCGCTGCGGACGCCGGCCTGTGGCCTGTCGCCGCCGCCGGTCTGGTCGCTTCGGTCGTCGCCGCCTTCTACTATCTGCGCATCCTGAAGCTGATGTGGTTCGATGCGCCTGTGGACGACATTGCGACGGATGCCGCGCCGGTCGAGGCCAAGTGGATCGGCTGGGCCTGCGCCGCCTTCGCCTTCCCGCTGGTGATCGTCGGTCTGACCTGGCTGGAGCCGCTGACCAAGGTTGCGAGCGCCGGCTTCGGGAACGGGTAGGGCGTTGACGGCCGCCCCCCTGGTCATCCTCGACGAGATCGACTCGACCAACGCCGAGGCGCGCCGCCTTGCCGAAGCCGGGGAGGCCGGACCCCGCTGGATCGTGGCGCGGCGTCAGACCGCCGGTCGCGGCCGTCGCGGACGCAGGTGGGAAAGCGATCAGGGCAATCTGGCCGCCACCCTTCTGGTCACCACGCCCAAGTTGGCGGCCGAGGCGGCTCAGGCCACCTTCGTCGCGGCCCTGGCCGTCGCCGACCTGCTGGACGTCTTCGTCTCGCCGGCCCTGGTGTCGATCAAATGGCCCAATGACGTCCTGCTGGACGGGGCGAAGGTCTCCGGGATCCTGGTCGAGTCCGGCGCGCATGCGAACGGTGATCTGTGGCTGGCGGTCGGCATCGGCGTGAACCTGGCCCATGCGCCGGAAGGCACCGAGCGCGGCGCGACGTCCATCGCCGCGCGCCTGCGCGCCGACCTGGCCTATGTCCCGCCCATCGAGGCCGCCGCCGAGATTCTGGCCGAGACCTTCGCCGTCTGGTGGGGCCGCTGGCAGACGATGGGCTTCGAGCCGGTGCTGGACGCCTGGACCAGTCGCCTGACCGGGCTGAACGGCCCGTGCACTGCGCGTCTGGACAATGAGACTCTGGAAGGTCTGGCCGAGGGCGTGGAGCCGGACGGCGCCCTGCGCCTGCGTCTGGCCGACGGCTCGGTGCGCCTCATCTCCGCCGGCGACGTGTTTTTCGGTAAGGCCGCCTGATGCTGCTGGCGATCGAACAGGGCAACACCAATACACTGTTCGCCGTTCACGACGGCTCGGACTGGATCGCGCAATGGCGCGCCGCGACCGAGGCTAGCCGCACGGCCGACGAATATGCCGTCTGGCTGAACCAACTGATGGTCATGAAGGGGCTGGAGTTCGACGCCCTGAGCGGCTGCATCATCTCCAGCGTCGTGCCGCAATCGATCTTCAACCTGCGCAATCTGGCCCGGCGCTATCTGAACATCGAACCCCTGGTCATCGGCGAGAACGCCGAACTGGGCATCGAGGTGCGGATCGCCAAGCCCAGCGAGGCCGGCGCCGACCGGCTGGTCAACGCGGTCGGAGCGTCGTTGCTCTATCCCGGCGACCTGCTGCTGATCGATAGCGGCACGGCGACGACCTTCGATATCGTGTCCAGCGACGGCGCGTTCGAAGGCGGGCTGATCGCCCCCGGAATCAATTTGTCGCTTCAGGCATTGCATGAGGCGGCTGCCAAACTGCCGCGCATCGCCATCCAGAAACCCGAACACGTCATCGGCAAGGGCACGGTCGAGGCCATGCAGTCCGGCGTCTTCTGGGGCTATATTTCGTTGATCGAAGGTCTGGTCCAGCGCATCAAGGCGGAGTGGGCGCGGCCCATGACCGTCATCGGCACCGGCGGCGTCGCCAGCCTGTTCGAAGGCGCGACCGACAGCATCGATCACTTCGATCCCGACCTTACTATTCGCGGCCTCCTCGAAATCTGGCGTCGTAACGCCCATTTGACTGATTGAATGAAAAAGCAAAACCAAGACGAACTCGTTTTCCTGCCTCTGGGCGGCTCCGACGAAGTCGGTATGAACCTCAACGCCTATGGCTTCGGTCCGGCGGACAATCGTGAATGGCTGATCGTCGATGTCGGCGTCACCTTCGGCGACCTGTCCACGCCCGGCGTGGATGTGATCGTGCCCGATCCCGCCTTTCTGGAAGGCGAAAACATCAAGGGCATCATGCTGACCCACGCGCACGAGGACCACATCGGCGCTCTGGGCTGGCTGTGGCCGCGCATCAAGGCGCCGGTCTACGCCACCCCCTTCACCGCCTATCTGATCAAGGACAAGCTGCGCGAGCGCGGCATCTTTGACGAGGTTGAGGTGATCGAGGTGCCGCTGGGCGGGACCGTGGACGTCGGTTCGTTCGGCGTGACCTTCGTCAACATGAGCCACTCGATCGCCGAGCCGAGCGGCCTGGCCATCGACACCCCGCTGGGCATGGTGTTCCACACCGGCGACTGGAAGATCGACGACCAACCGATCATCGGCGAGAAGACCGATGCTCCCGCCATCCGAGCCCTGGGCGACGAGGGCGTGCTGGCCATGGTCTGTGATTCGACCAATGTCTTCGTGCCGGGCGTCGCCGGGTCCGAAGGCGATGTGGCCGTCGCCATCTCCAAACTGATCGGCAGCCTCAAGGGCCGCGTCGCCGTGGGCTGTTTCGCCTCCAACGTCGCCCGTATGGACAGCGTCATCCGCGCCGCCGAGGCTTGCGGACGTCGCGTGTCGCTGGCCGGTCGCTCGATGCACAAGATCACTGCGGCCGCCAAACACGTCGGCATGTTGCAGGATGTGAAGCCCTTCCTGTCGGACGAAGAGGCCCGCGTCTGGCCCGCCGACCAGATCCTGTATCTGTGCACCGGCAGCCAGGGCGAGGCCCGTGCGGCCCTGTCGCGCGTCGCCGACGGCACCCACCCGGTCGTGAAGCTGGGTCTGGGCGACCACTGCATCTTCTCGTCGCGCCAGATCCCCGGCAACGAGCTGGCTATCGGCAATCTGCAGGACCGTCTCGCGGACCGGGGCGTGCGCCTCTACACGGAGAAGGATCACCCCGGCATCCACGTCTCGGGCCACCCGTGCCGTGACGAACTGAAGCAGATGTACGACTGGGTTCGGCCGCAGATCGCGGTGCCGACCCACGGCGTGCGCCGCTTCCTGCTGGAACACGCCAACCTGGCCAAGGACATCGGCATCAAGGAGACCGTGACGCCGCGCAACGGCGACATGGTCCGCCTGGCGCCTGGCCCGGCCAAGATCATCGACGAGGTGCCGAACGGCCGCCTGTACGTCGATGGCGGCATGCTGGTGACCGAACAGGGCGAGGCCCTGAAGGAGCGTCGCCACGCCTCCACCAATGGCGTGCTGATCGTCAGCTTCGCCCTGGACAAGCGCGGCCGCATCGCCAGCGACATCGACATCCGCAGCGTCGGCCTGCCGGGCGACACCGGCACGCCCCTGGGCGACGCGCTGGACAAGCTGGCTGAGCGGGTCGAGCAGGTGATCAAGGGTCTGAAGGGCGACGCCCTGGACGACGAAATGGTCATCGAACAGGCTGTGGCTCGCGTGCTGAAGAAGGCCAGCCAGCAGATCTGGGATCGTCGTCCCATCGTCGAGACCGTGGTCCTGCGGGTCTGATGCAACCTTGACTGTTCGGGCGCATTTTCTGCGCGCCTGAACGGTCGGGGGAACCCATGTCTGACAAACCCACGCGCGCGCGCCGTCTGCTGGAGCGGGTGCGTCATGCCCGGCATCCGCTGCGCGGCTGGCGGCGCTGGGCGGTTATCGTGGGGCAGGGGATGGTCGGCTTCGTCGCCCTGTTCGCCGCCGTCAATCTGGTGCTCAGCCTGTCGACGTTCCGCGGCGAGGATCCGCTGTCCCGCACGGTTCACGAACTTCGCGTGCTGTGGTTCAGCCCGCCGGACGGTGCGCCCATGTCGCCCACGGCCTTTCCTACCGTCTATGGCCGCGACCTGGGGCCGGCGCCCGACACCGTCGCCATCCACGCCTTCCTGGAGCGCGAGGCCGAGGACGGCGTCTTTCTGCTCGACCATGTGATGGTGGATCGGATACTGAAACTGAACGGCCGGATCGATGCGCGCAGCGTGCCGAGCGGCGTCTATGTCGGCGCCCACGCCCTGGGGCCGGACGATATGCCCCTGGTGCCGGTGACCAAGTTCATGGCGCAGTATCTGCTGTTTCCGCGCCACGCCTACATCCTGGTGGTGCCAGATAGCGGGCCGGCCGTCGCCTTTTCCGCCAGCCAAAACGCCAAGTTCGGCATCGATACCCACCCCGAACGCCTGTCCGCCGAGATCGCGCCGTTCAACCCGAACGCCTATGACTTCCCCAGTTCGGGCGAGGCGCTGCACGAGATGACCCGCATCACCAACGATCCAGCCCGCGTCGCCACGGCCATCGAGACGCTGAAGGGCGCGCAGGCGCGACTGGCGGCCGAGGGCCTGACCTATGGACTGCTGGCGCCCAACTCGAACACGGCGGTCGGGTGCGTGCTGCAAGGATCGGACGCGATTACACAGAAGGCCCGCTCGTCGATCCTGCTGGCCCTGCGTGCGCCGGGGTTCGGGGCCGAATGCGAATAGCGGTCGCGACAATCTCCTCAACTCGGATATATCCCACTGATGGCTGAGCGACTCTTCCTGTTGAACCCCGACTGGCACGACGACCAGGGCGGGCCGTGGTTCTGCCCGCCCGGCGCCTATATCGAGGGCGTGCTGGCCTTCTATCCTCAGCTTCGGGATGCGCTGGAGGTCGTCTATCTCGATCATCCCCGTCCGCGTCAGCCGGTCATCGACCAGGTCGGCGAGACGCATCAAAGCTGCCCCATCCTGATCCTGGACAATACGCTCGACTGGCCAGATGCGCAGGTCAGCGCAACGACCGGCCGTCGCTTCCTTCAGGATCACGCCATCGCCCCCTATCTGGCCGCCCGCTACGGCGTCGGCCGGCCCCATCCCTAGAGGTCCGTCATGCCCATCGGCGTCTTCACCATGGTCGGCATCTACATCATCGCCTGGTGGACGGTGCTGTTCGCCGTTCTGCCGCTGGGCACGGCGAGCGAGACGCACGAGCCGCCGACCGACGGCACGCAATGGGGCGCGCCCACGACCCCGAACCTGAAGAAGAAGTTCGTGACCACCACCTGGGTGTCGGCCCTGGTCTGGATCTTCGTCATGGTGCTGATATTCACCGGTTGGCTGCCCTTGCCGAACTTCGCCAACGGCCCGGCCGTCTAAACCGCAACCCGGCCTAGCTTTCGCCCCGGTCCAGCGGCTAAAGCCTTGTTCCGTCTCTACGCCTAGGATTCCCATCATGCGCCTGTCGCGCTTTTTCCTGCCCACGCTGAAGGAAGCCCCTTCGGACGCCCAGATCGTCTCGCATCAGCTGATGCTGCGCGCCGGCATGATCAAGCAGGAGGCCGCCGGCATCTACGCCTGGCTGCCGCTGGGCCTGCGGGTGCTGCGCAAGGTCGAGCAGATCGTGCGCGAGGAGCAGATGCGCGCAGGCGCGGTCGAGCTGCTGATGCCGACCCTGCAACTGGCCGACCTGTGGCGCGAGAGCGGCCGATATGACGCCTACGGCCCCGAGATGCTGCGCATCACCGACCGTCACGAGCGCGAACTGCTGTACGGGCCGACCAATGAGGAGATGATCACCGACATCTTCCGGGCCTATGTGAAGTCCTACAAGTCGCTGCCGCTGAACCTGTTTCACATCCAGTGGAAGTTCCGCGACGAGCGCCGGCCCCGCTTCGGCGTGATGCGCGGCCGCGAGTTCCTGATGAAGGACGCCTATTCCTTCGACGTGGACGAGGCCTCGGCCCGCAAGGCCTACAACCGCATGTTCGTGGCCTATCTGAACACCTTCGCTCGAATGGGTCTGAAGGCCGTGCCGATGCGCGCCGACACCGGCCCCATCGGCGGCGACCTGAGCCACGAGTTCATCGTTCTGGCCGAGACGGGCGAGAGCGCGGTCTTCTGCGACAAGGCCCTGGTCGAAATGCCGGCGCCGGGCGCGGACGTGGACTGGGATGATCTCCAATCCATCGTCGATGAGCGCACCGCGCTTTACGCCGCGACCGAGGAAATGCACGACGCGGCCCAGTTCGAGGCTCAGACCGCCGAGGGCGACCGTCTGTCCGCGCGCGGCATCGAGGTCGGCCACATCTTCTATTTCGGCACGAAATACTCGGCGCCGATGAAGGCCAAGGTCGCAGGACCTGACGGCCAGGACGCCGAGGTCCACATGGGCAGCTACGGCGTCGGCGTGTCGCGCCTGCTGGGCGCCATCATCGAGGCCAGCCACGATGCGGGCGGCATCATCTGGCCCGACGCCGTGGCCCCGTTCGACGTGGTCGTGATCAATCTGCGCGCCAATGACGCCGCGGTCTCCGCCGCCTGTGAAGACGCGGTGGTCCAGCTGGAGAAACTCGGCAAGGACGTGCTGTACGACGACACCGACGAGCGTCCGGGCGGCAAGTTCGCCACCGCCGACCTGATCGGCGTGCCGTGGCAACTGACCATCGGTCCCAAGGGCCTGGCCGACGGCGTGGTCGAACTGAAGCGTCGCGCCACCGGCGAAAAGGTTTCCGTGCCGCTCGCCGAAGCCATCGAAAGGCTGACCGCTTGAGCCTGCAGTCCCGTCCTTCCGGCGCCTTCTCCTCGTGGGAGATCGGCCTGGCCCTCCGCTACCTGCGCGCCAAGCGCAAGGAAGGCGGCGTCGCCACCATCGCGGTGATCAGCTTCATCGGCATCATGCTGGCCGTCGCCGTGCTGATCAGCGTCATGAGCATCATGTCCGGCTTCCGCAGCGAGCTGCTAGGGCGGATGCTGGCCTTCAACGGGCACATGTATGTGCAGGGCGCCGTCCTGACCTCGCCAGATCGCGAAGCCGCGCTGAAACGGATTCAGGCCGTGCCCGGCGTCGCCAGCGCCAGTCCGCTGAACGAGGCGCAGAGCCTGATCCGCGTCGGCAGCTATACGACCGGCGCCATCGCCAAGGGCATCCGTCCCGAAGATCTGGCCAAGACCCAATATGTGTTCGACAGCCTGACGCCGCAGGAGCGCGCCGGCTTCGGCAAGGGGCCCTACGGCGGCGACCGCATCCTGGTCGGCGCCGCCTTGGCGACATCGATGGGGCTGCGGGTCGGCGATCCGGTCACGCTTTATTCTCCGACGGGCGCCGACAGCGCTTTTGGCAATCTCGGCGGACTTGAGAAGACCTATTTCGTCGGCGGCCTGTTCCGTTCGGGCGCCGCCGACTATGACCGCGCCTTCATCTTCATGCCGCTGGAACAACAACAGCTCTTCTTCGGCAAGGAAGGCGTGTGGGACGCCATCGAGATCAAGGTCGACGATCCCGATCAGGTCGGCGCCCTGACCGCCGCCATCCGAGATGCGGCCGGCCCCGGCGCGGTCGTCAGCGACTGGCGTGAGCGCCTCGCCGCCTTCTATGGCGCGCTGAAGGTCGAGCGGGTGGCCATGAGCATCATCCTGGGCCTGGTCGTCGCCATCGCCGCGATGAACATCATCTCCGGCATCGTCATGCTGGTGAAGAACAAGGGCCGCGACATCGCCATCCTGCGCACCATCGGCGCCAGTCCGTCGTCCATCCTGCGGGTCTTCTTCATGGCCGGGGCCATGATCGGCGTAGCGGGAACCATCGCCGGCTTGGTGCTGGGGCTGCTGTTCTGCTGGAACATCGGCTCGATCCAGCATTTCCTGGAGTTCGTGCTGCAGACCAAGCTGTTCGATTCCGACGTCTATATGCTGGACGCCATCCCAGCCCTGGTGGACCCGACGGACGTGGCCTGGGTGACCTTCTGGTCGCTGCTGATGAGCTGTATCGCCAGCCTGCCGCCGTCCTGGACCGCGTCTCGCATCGATCCTGTGGAGGCGCTCCGCTATGAGTAAGGCTCCCATCCTGTCGGTGCGCGGCCTGACCCGCACCTATGACACCGCGCAAGGCGGCCTGACCGTGCTGAAAGGCGTCGATCTGGACGTGTTTCCGGGCGAGCTGGTCGGACTGATCGGGCCTTCAGGCTCGGGCAAGTCGTCGCTGCTGCACGCCGCGGGCCTGTTGGAAAAACCGACCAGCGGTACGGTCGCCATCGACGGCGAACAGGTCGGAAATCTGGACGAGCGCGCCCGCACGCGCCTGCGTCTGGGCCGGATCGGCTTCGTCTATCAGTTCCACCATCTGCTGCCCGAGTTCGACGCGCGCGACAACGTCGCCCTGCCGATGCGGATCGCGGGCCTGACCCAAGACGAGGCTCGCAAACGCGCCGAGGTCACGCTGACGGCCCTGGGCCTGGGCGAACGGCTAACGCATCAGCCGGCGCAGTTGTCAGGCGGGGAACAGCAGCGGGTCGCCATCGGCCGTGCGCTCGCCAATGGCCCGCGGCTATTGCTGGCTGACGAACCGACCGGCAATCTGGATCCAACCACCAGCCAATCGGTGTTCGAAGCGCTGCGCGACCTGGCCAAGAATACAGGCGTCGCCGCCCTGATCGCGACCCACAACATGGAGCTGGCCGGCCATATGGACCGCGTCTTCGCCCTGAAGGACGGGCATCTGGAAGAGCGCGCGGCCGAGAGTCACGCCTACTGAGCCACGCCTACTGATCAGCTGACGGCGGCGTCGCCCCAGATCGCCCGCAAGCGTTCGGGGCGGCGGCAACCGACCCGATAGGCCTGATAGCTGGCGGCGTGTCGCTTGGCGTAGTCCTGATGTTCCTCGCCCGCCCGCCAGAACCGCTGAACGCCGACGACCGGCGTTGTGAAGCTCTTTCTTAAGATCCGCATGGCCGCATCGCGTGAGGCGACGGCGTCTGCGCGCTGGGCGCCCGTGGCGAAGACGGCGGCTCGATAGGACGGGCCCTGATCACAGAACTGACCGTTCGGGTCGGTCGGATCGATGGTGCGCCAGTAGCGATCGACCAGGGCGCGATAGCTGACGACCTGCGGATCGAACGTGACCTGCACGGCTTCCATGTGACCCGTGCCGCCTCGCACCACCTGTTCGTAGGTCGGATTGGCGGTATGGCCGCCGACGAAGCCGGACACCGCTGAACGCACGCCGGGCAGGTCGTCGAACGCCTTTTCCTCCGACCAGAAGCAGCCGCCCGCGAAGATGGCCGTTTGAAGCGCCGGCGTCGTCTGGGCCTCGGCCGGGCGGGGCAGGGGTGCGCCGAGCGCCAGCACCCCGATGGTCAGGGATGCGAGCGCGGCGAGCGTGGTGCGATTAGACATCGGTCGATCTCCGTTTCCACTCACTACGACGGCGTCGGTCGAATGGTTTCAAACACGATGGTTGACGAGAACAAAAAGCCAACATAGAACATTAGCAGAACATATCGGATTGGTGGGAGACAATGTCATGCCGCGTTTGATGAGAGATATGCTGTCGCTGGCGTCGTGCGGCGGCTTCGTGCTGATGGTCTGGACCGTAGCGATCAACGTCACCGGCGCCTGAGATCAGACGAATTAGACGGATTAGACGGTGTTTTTGCCGATGACCGTCTGAAGTCAGTGATCCACAGCCCATCCGCCCGAGAGCGGGTTTGCGATGGTTGATCGCCGCCCGATATGAGACTCAGGTCAGGATAGACAGCCCATCCAGGGCCGGCGGTCGGAGAAGGCATTGAGCGAGCCGGTGAACAGTCAGGGTTTCGTCCATCTGCGGGTCCGCTCGGCCTATTCGCTGCTCGAAGGCGCGATCAAGGCCGCCAAGGTCGGCAAGCTGGCCGCCGATGCGGGCATGCCGGCTGTCGGGGTCGCGGATAGGGCCAACCTGTTCGGCGCGCTGGAGTTCAGCCAGACGGCCAAGGAGGCGGGCGTCCAGCCTCTCGTGGCCTGCGCCCTGCCGGTGTTCGGCATCGGCGGCCAGATCAAGGCCCGCTGGGCCAAGGTTCCGACCGTGGTTGTGGTGGCTCAAAATACGGCCGGGTGGCTGAACCTGTGTGCGCTGTCGTCGTCAGCCTATCTGGATGCGGGCGAGATGGCCGAGCCGGGCGTGTCCTGGGAACAGGTCGTCGCGCGTTCCGAAGGATTGATCCTTCTGTCCGGCGGCCCGGATGGCCCGGTCGATCCTCTCTTCGCCCAAGGCAACAAGGCTGAAGGCGCAGCGACCCTGGCGACCATGAAGGCAGCCTTCGGCGACCGCTTCTATGTCGAGCTTCAACGCCACGGGCTGGATGACGAGAAACGGGCCGAGCCGGGTCTGGTCGAATGGGCATACGCCAACGACACGGCTTTGGTGGCCACCAACGACGTCTATTACGCCAAGGCGGCGCAGGCGAAGTCGCACGACGCTCTTCTGTGCATCGCCGACGGCGCCTTCACCGGCCAGGAGGATCGTCGCCGCATCACCGGCGAGCATTGGTTCAAGCCGGCCGCCGTCATGCGCGAACTTTTCGCTGACCTGCCCGAGGCCTGCGACAACACCATCGACATAGCGCGCCGTTGCGCCTTCCTGGTCGAGACCCACGCGCCGATCCTGCCGCGGTTCGACACCGGGGCGGGGCGCTCAGAGGCTGACGAACTGGCGCACCAGGCGCGCGAGGGGCTGAAGGTCCGCCTGACCGAGGTCGCGCCGGCCTTTCCCGAGGCGGAATACTGGAGCCGTCTGGAATGGGAGGTCGGGATCATCCAGCAGATGGGTTTCCCGGGCTACTTCCTGATCGTTGCGGACTTCATCAAATGGGCCAAGACCCACGGCATCCCCGTGGGGCCGGGGCGGGGCTCCGGGGCCGGGTCCTTGGTCGCCTGGTCGCTGACGATCACCGATCTGGACCCTTTGCGGTTCGGCCTGCTGTTCGAACGGTTCCTGAACCCCGAGCGGGTCTCCATGCCCGATTTCGACATCGACTTCTGCCAGGAGCGGCGCGAGGAGGTGATCGACTACGTCCAGGACCGTTACGGCAAAGACCGGGTGGCCCAGATCATCACCTTCGGCACGCTCCAGGCGCGCGCCGTGCTGCGCGACGTCGGGCGGGTTCTGCAGATGCCGCTGGGTCAGGTGGACCGGCTCTGCAAGATGGTGCCGAACAACCCGGCCGCGCCCGTCACCCTGGCCCAGGCCATCGAGCTTGAGCCGCGTCTGAAAGAGGCGAGGGACGCCGAGCCGGCGGTTCGCACCCTGCTGGAAACGGCGCTGGAGCTGGAGGGGCTGTACCGCAACGCCTCGACCCACGCCGCCGGCATCGTCATCGGCGACCGGCCGCTGACAGAACTGGTGCCGCTCTATCAGGACCCGCGCTCCACCATCCCCGCGTCCCAGTTCAACATGAAATGGGTCGAGCCGGCGGGTCTGGTGAAGTTCGACTTCCTGGGCCTGAAGACCCTGACCGTGCTGGACCGGGCGCGCGCCTATCTGGAACGTCGTGGGGCTGCGAAGGACTGGAATACCCTGCCGCTGGACGATGCGCGCACCTATGAGCTGATGGCCTCGGGGCAGACTGTCGGGGTGTTCCAGCTGGAATCCCAGGGCATGCGCGACACCCTGCGCAAGATGCGTTGCGGCTCTATCGAAGAGATCACCGCCCTGATTTCGCTCTATCGGCCGGGTCCGATGGAGATGATCGACACCTATATCGACCGCAAGTTCGGTCGGGCCGAGGTCGATTATCTGCACCCCAGCCTGAAGGAGGTGCTGACCGAGACTTACGGCGTCATCATCTACCAGGAACAGGTGATGAAGATCGCCCAGATCCTGGCCGGCTACAGCCTGGGCGAGGCCGACCTGCTGCGTCGCGCCATGGGCAAGAAGAAGAAGGAGGAGATGGACTTCCAGCGGGCGCGCTTCATCGCGGGTGCGTTGGATAAGACGGTGCCCGAGGTGCAGTCCGGCTCCATCTTCGATCTGGTGGCCAAGTTCGCGGGCTATGGCTTCAACAAGTCCCACGCCGCCGCCTATGCGCTGATCTCCTTCCAGACGGGGTGGCTGAAGGCCAATCAGCCGGTGGAGTTCTTCGCCGCGTCCATGAGCCTGGACCTGTCGAACACCGACAAGCTGGCGGTCTTCTATCAGGACGCGCGGCGCTTCGAGGTGCCGGTGCTGTCGCCCGACATCAACCGGTCGTCGGCCGACTTCGACGTGGCCTTCGACGACGACAAGGGGGCGGTGCTCTACGCCCTGGGCGCGATCCGCAACGTCGGACTGGAGGCGATGAAACACGTCATCGAGGTGCGCGAGACGGGCGGGCGTTTCGCCGACATCTTCGACTTCCTGGAACGCGTCGATCCGCGCAGCGTCAACAAGCGTGCGCTGGAAGGCCTCGCCAAGGGCGGCGCCTTCGACAGCATCCACCCCAACCGGCGTCAGTTGCTGGAACAGGCCGATGTGCTGATGGCCTATTGCCAGAGCGTAGCGGCCGAACGCGCCTCGTCCCAGGTCAGCCTGTTCGGCGGCGACCAGGCCCACGTCGGCCGCCCGCGGCTGAAGACCGTCGAACCTTGGGTCGGGCCGGAACGACTTGATCATGAACTGTCGGCCGTCGGCTTCTATCTGTCCGGCCACCCGCTGGACGAGATGACATCGGCCCTGCGGCGCAAGCGCGTCACCTTCGTCGCAGAGGCCATTCCCCTGGCCGAGTCCGGTCATGAGGCCTTCCAGATGGCTGGGGTCGTGCGTCGCAAGCAGGAGCGGGCCAGCGCCCGGACCGGCGAGAAATTCGCCTTCGTCACCTTCTCGGACCCGACGGGCGAGTTCGAATGCCTGTTTCCGCCCGAGCAACTGCGCAAATGCCGCGAGGTGCTGGAGCCCGGCGCCTCGGTCATGGTGCGGGTCCGCGCCAAGTCGTCGGAAGGGGAGGTGCGCTTCTTCGGCGACGACGCCTCGCGCATGGACAATCTTCTGGACGACGCCAACATCGGCCTGCGCATCCACGTCTCGGCCCGCAGCGCGGACGCCGAAGCGCTGAAGGCCCGGCTGGAGCGCGCCCGCTCCGGGGCGATCGGCAAGGGTGGCGAAATCTCCCTGGTCGCTTCATTGGAGGGCCGCCAGGAGGTCGAGGTCAAACTGCCCGGCCGCTACCGGCTGGACGGCGCCCTGCGCGGTGCGCTGAAGTCCGCGCCGGGCGTGGTGATGCTGGAGGACGCCTGATGGCCGGGCGCAATTCGCGCGAGGTCGAGCTTGCAGGCAGAAGTTGGGTGGTTTCCAGGCTTCTCGCTCACGGTATCGAGGTGGCGACGCCCGTGGTCGATTCCGGGATCGATCTTATCGCATTCAAGGAAGCCGGTGTCGGCGGCATCAAGGCGTTGCCTCTGCAACTGAAGTGCGCCACCGGCGAAGCTTTCAGCTTGAACGCCAAATACGCCGAGCGCGGCATCACCATGATTTATGTCTGGCGCGTCATGATCGCCCCAACGGCATTCATCATGAGCTATGAGGAGGCATTGGCCGTGCTGGGCGAGAAGTCAGCGTCCACCGCATCTTTTGCCGAACAAGGCGCATATTCGATGAGCTCTGTGTCTAAGCAGAAGCGTGAGCACCTCTCCGAATATCAGGATCGATGGGATTGGCTGAAGGCGAGGATCGAGGCTCAGCCAGAGAGCTGATGTCCGCAGAGCTTGCTATTGCGGCCCATCCGGCCTACATCGCCCCCGCATTTCGCAACGCGGGTGAGGCGCGCTTCGGGGAGACATCCCGATACGCTCCATTCCGAGGGTCGTCAGACCTTTAATCCTCCGCGCCACGTTTGATCGGAAAAAGGACTGAACGATCATGGCTTTGCCAGAATTCTCGATGCGCACCCTGCTTGAAGCAGGCGCTCACTTCGGCCACCAGACGCACCGCTGGAACCCGAAGATGGACCGCTACATCTTCGGCTCGCGCTCGAACATCCACATCATCGACCTGTCGCAGACGATGCCGCTGTTCCACCAGGCTCTGGTGGCCGTGCGCGAAGTCGCCGCCAAGGGCGGTCGCGTCCTGTTCGTCGGCACCAAGCGTCAGGCCGCCGAGCCGGTCGCCGAAGCCGCCAAGCGCTGCGCCCAGTACTACATGAACAACCGTTGGCTCGGCGGCACGCTGACCAACTGGCGCACCGTCTCGGGCTCGATCGCCCGTTTGCGCGAGCTGGAAGGCATTCTTGAGAACGGCGGCGAAGGCCGCGTCAAGAAGGAGCTGCTGAACCTGGAGCGCGAGAAGGACAAGCTGGAACTGTCGCTGGGCGGCATCAAGGACATGGGTTCGATTCCGGACATCATGTTCGTGATCGACACCAACAAGGAAGCGATCGCGATCCAGGAAGCCCGCAAGCTGAACATCCCGATCATCGCCATCCTGGACACCAACTCGGATCCGGACGGCATCACCTATCCGGTCCCCGGCAACGACGACGCCGCCCGCGCCATCCAGACCTACTGCGACCTGATCGCCGACGCCGTCCTGGACGGTCTGGCTGCCGGCGCTTCGGCCTCGGGCGTTGACCTGGGCGCTGCGATCAATCCCGAAGAGCCCATGCTGCGTGAAGCCTCGACCCCGGTCGAAGCCGACGCCGCTCCGGCTGGTACAGAATCGGTCGCCGCCGAACTGGAAGCCGCTGCTGAACCGGCCCCCGCTGAACCGGCTGTCGCCGATGAAGCCGCCAAGGCCGCCACTTCGGAAGCGAACGACGCTGTCGAAACCGAGAAGGCCGCGGGCTGATCGCCTGCAGGACGGTGTTCGCGCTTGTGAGCGCCGCCTGACGAACTGACACACGGCCGGGCTAAGTCAGTCCGGCCGTTCCCACATACGAAATCCCCCAAGGAGAAGAACATGGCCGAGATCACTGCCGCCCTCGTGAAGGAACTTCGCGAGCGTTCGGGCGTCGGCATGATGGACTGCAAGAAGGCGCTGGTCGAAAACGACGGCAACATCGAAGCATCGATCGACTGGCTGCGCGCCAAGGGCCTGTCCAAGGCCGCCAAGAAGGCCGACCGCGTCGCCGCTGAAGGCCTGGTCGCCGTCGCGTCCAAGGAAGACGGCAAGGGCGAAGTCGCCGCCGCCATCGAGTTCAACGCGGAAACCGACTTCGTCGCCCGCAACGAACTGTTCCAGAACGCCGCCAAGTCGTTCGCCCAACTGGGTCTCGACCATCACTCGGTCGAAGCCCTGCACGGCGCCGAACTGGAAGCCGGCAAGACGGTCCAGGACGAAGTGACCAACATGATCGCCACCATCGGCGAGAACATGCAGTTGCGCCGCGCCGCCCGCCTGTCGGTGTCGGAAGGCGTCGTCTCGACCTACGTCCACAACGCGGTTTCGCCGGGCGTGGGCCGCATCGGCGTGCTGGTGGCTCTGGAAGGCGAGGGCGACAAGACTGCCCTGCGCGAACTGGGCCGCAAGATCGCCATGCACGTTGCAGCGACCGCCCCGCTGTCGCTGAACACCGACGACCTGGACCCCGCCGCCATCGAGAAGGAACGCACCGTTCTGACCGAAAAAGCCAAGGAAGAAGGTCGCCCAGAAGCCATGATCGCCAAGATCGTGGAAGGCCAGATCAACAAGTTCCAGAAGGACGTAGTGCTGTCCAAGCAGCCGTTCGTCATGGATCCGGACGTGACCATCGAACAACTGGTCGCCAACTCGGCCAAGGAACTGGGCTCCTCCAACCTGCACCTGGCCGGCTTCGTCCGCCTGGCGCTGGGTGAAGGCGTCGAGAAGGTCGAAGGCCCCGACTTCGCGTCGGAAGTCGCCTCCATGATGGGCGGCAACTAAGAAATCTTCCCCTCATTCGTGAGGGTTTTGTATCAGAAGGGCGCGTTCGGCTTTGATGGCCGGCGCGCCTTTCGTCTATAAAGAAGCCGCCTGATTCAATGGCGCCGCAGTCAAACGGACCTTCCCGCATGCCCGACGCCACCTCGACCTTCCGCTACAAACGCGTCCTGCTGAAGGTTTCCGGCGAGGTGCTGATGGGCGATCAGTCGTTCGGCGTCGATATGAAGACGGTCGATGCGGTCGCCAAGGCCGTCGCGGACGTGGCGGCGGAAGGCGTCGAGATCTGCCTGGTCATCGGCGGCGGCAACATCTTCCGCGGCCTGTCGAAGGCGGCGGCGGGGATGGAGCGCTCACAGGCCGACTATATGGGCATGCTGGCGACCATCATGAACGCCCTGGCGATGCAGTCGGCGCTGGAGAAGATCGGCGTCTCGACCCGCGTACAGAGCGCCATTCCCATGGCCGCCATCGCCGAACCCTACATCCGCCGTCGCGCCCTGCGTCATCTGGAAAAGGGACGGGTGGTGATCTTCGCCGCCGGCGTCGGCGCACCCTTCTTCACCACGGACTCGGGCGCGGCCCTGCGCGCCGCCGAAATGGGCTGCGACGCCTTGCTGAAGGGCACCAGCGTGGACGGTGTCTATACCGCCGACCCCAAGAAAGACCCGACCGCCACCCGCTATGAAACCCTGACCTATCAGGACGTCCTGGCCAAGGACCTGCGGGTCATGGATGCCTCGGCCATCGCCATGATGCGCGACACGGGCATCCCGATCGTGGTCTTCTCCATTCGGGAAGAAAACTCGCTGCGCCGGACCCTGACTGGTGAAGGCACGTTCACGGTCATTCAGGACGTCGCTTGAACGTCTGCGTGACCAGGAAAGACAAGAGAGACCAAGACCATGGCAAAGCCTGAACTGAAGACCTATCGCGACCGCATGGAGCGGTCGGTCACCGCCCTGAAGGAAGAGTTCAGCGGCCTGCGCACCGGACGCGCCAACGCGGGCCTGCTGGAGCCTGTGCGGGTCGAGGCCTATGGCTCGGCCTCGCCGCTGAGTGCCGTAGCCGCCATCAGCGTGCCTGAGCCGCGGATGATCAGCGTCAATGTCTGGGACAAGGGCATGGTCGTCGCCGTCGAAAAGGCGATCCGCAACGCCAACCTGGGCCTGAACCCCATCGTCGACGGCCAGACGCTGCGCATCCCCGTGCCGCCCCTGACCGAGGAACGCCGCAAGGATCTGGTAAAGCTGGCCGGCAAATACACCGAGCAGCAGAAGATTTCGGTCCGCAACGTCCGCCGCGACGCCAACGACGACCTGAAGAAGGCCGAGAAGGCCGGCGAGATCAGTCAGGACGAACAGAAGAAGATGGAGGCCGAGGTCCAGAAGGAAACCGACGCGGCCATCAAGCGCATCGACGAGGCCTTGAAGACCAAGGAACAAGAGATCATGCAGGTCTAGGCGAAACGGCTTGGCCCTGAAGGGATCGCACGAGAGATGACGGCAGACAGCGCCGCGCCTTCTGGCTCGCGTCCTGATGGGCCGCGTCATGTCGCCATAATCATGGACGGCAACGGCCGCTGGGCGAAGGCGCGGGGCCTCCCGCGCGCCCTGGGCCATCGCGAGGGCGTACAGGCGCTGAAGCGGACGATCCAGGCGGCGCCCGATCTGGGCATCGAGTGTCTGACGGTGTTCGGTTTCTCGACCGAGAACTGGAGCCGGCCCGAGGACGAGGTGTCGGACCTGATGGGTCTGGTGCGGACCTATGTTGCCAGCGATCTGGCGCGTCTGGCGAAAGCGGGTGTGCGCCTGAAGATCCTGGGCCGTCGCGAAGGTCTGCCTGCCGATATCGCCGCCATCATCGAAAGGGCCGAGGCCCAGACGGCGCACAACGACCGCTTCCTGCTGCAGGTCGCCTTCAACTATGGCGGCCGGGCCGATCTGGTGGACGCTGCGCGGCGACACATGGACCGGGTTCTGGCGGGAGAGACGGCCGAACCGATCACCGAGGCCGTCCTTGCGTCCGGCCTGGCCACGGCAGGCGCGCCGCCGCTGGATCTGATCGTGCGCACGTCCGGCGAGCAGCGCCTGTCGAACTTCCTGCTGTGGGAAGCGGCCTACGCCGAGCTGGTATTCCAGGACATCCTGTGGCCCGACTATGGGCCCAAGGCCCTTGCCGAGGCGATCGCCGCCTTTGGGCAACGCGACCGTCGCTATGGCGGTCGAGAGGTCGCCCCCGTGCGCGCGACGGCCTGATGGCGGTCAAGGGACGCGACATCGCCCTTCGGGCCGCTTCCGCCGTCGTGCTGGCGCCCGCCGCCGTGGCCGCGACCTGGGCTGGGGGCATCTGGTTCCTGGCGCTGATGACGGTCGCCAGCATCGTGCTGGCCTTCGAATGGGCGTCGATGAGCGCGCCGCACGCCCGCCGCGTCATGGGCGGCGCCGTTAGTTTCGGCGTCGTTGCGGCGGTGATCAGCGCCCATTTCGGCGCCATGTCCGTGGCCTTCCTCATGCTGGTGTTCGGCGCCGCCGCAGCGGGCGTCTACGCGCGTAGTCGCGGACAGCAGGCGCTGGATGCAGCCTATGGCGTGCTCTACCTCGGCTGGCCCTCGGTCCTTCTGATCTGGCTGCGCGATGTCGACAGCGTCGTCGGCCTGCACTGGACCGTGCTGGTCTTCGCTGTGGCCTGGTCGGCGGACATCCTGGCCTATCTGGCGGGATCGACGTTCGGCGGTCCCAAGCTGTGGCCGCGATTTTCGCCCAACAAGACCTGGTCCGGGTTCATCGGCGGTATCGTCGCCGGCGCCATCGCGGGGGCGATCATGACCGCATGGCTGGACATGGGCGCGCTGACGGTCGTGTGGGGCGCGGTGCTGGGCTTTGCGGGCGCCTTGGCGACCATGGCCGGCGACCTGTGGGAATCGGCGCTGAAGCGGCGGTTTGGGGTTAAGGACGCGGGCAACACCATTCCCGGCCATGGCGGGCTGCTTGACCGAGTCGATGGTTTGATGTTCGCGGTCGTCGTCGTGGCCGCCGGGCGGTTGATCGTCCTGTTGCTGGAGCGCGGCGCGTGATCCGGCGTCACGTCACGGTGCTGGGCTCGACCGGCTCGGTCGGCGCCTCGACCCTGGACCTGATGGCTCAGGCCGAAGCCACGGGCACCGGCGCTTTCGAGGTCGAGGCGCTGACGGGCGGGGCGAATATCGCCAAACTGGCCGAACAGGCGCGACGCTGGCGCCCGAAAGTGGCGGTCACGGCCGATCCGGCGCGGCTGGACGCGTTGCGAGACGCCTTGGCGGGAACCGACATCGCGGTGGCCGCCGGCGACGCCGCAATCGTCGAGGCTGCGACGCGGCCGGTCGATTGGATCATGGCCGCCATCGTGGGTGCGGCGGGACTGAAGTCGGCCTGGGCGGCGGCGGCCACCGGCGCGACTCTGGCGCTTGCCAACAAGGAAAGCCTGGTCTGCTGCGGCCCTGCGCTGATCGAGCGGGTCAAGCGGGCAGGGGGGCGGCTAATCCCGGTCGATTCCGAGCATTCGGCCATCTTCCAGGTCTTTCCGGCCGATGCGCCCGAGCGGGTGTCCAGGTTGATCCTGACCGCATCGGGCGGGCCTTTCCGACAGACCCCGCGCGACCAGATGACCGGCATCACGCCCGAACAGGCTGTGGCCCATCCGAACTGGAGCATGGGGGCCAAGATTTCGGTCGATAGCGCCACCATGGCCAACAAGGGCCTGGAGATGATCGAGGCGGCCTATCTGTTCGACATGCCGCAGGATCGAATCGACGTAGTGGTGCACCCCGAATCGATCATCCACAGCCTTGTGGAATATGTGGATGGTTCGACGCTGGCCCAGATGGGGCCGCCGGACATGCGCACGCCCATCGCCTGCGCCCTGGCCTGGCCTGACCGGATCGCCTGGCCTGCGCCCAAGCTTGACCTTGCGGCCCTGGGGCGGCTGACGTTCGAGGCGCCCGATCTGGTGCGTTTTCCGGCCCTGGACCTGGCCCGTCAGGCGTTGAAGGCGGGGGGCGCGACGCCCGCCGTGTTCAATGCGGCGAATGAGGTCGCGGCCTTCGCATTTCTTGACCGCAAGCTGGCCTTTCTCAATATTGCCGCAGTCGTCGCCGAAACCCTTGAGCGTGCGACGAAAGCGGGAATGGCTTTCGGTTCTGGAGATGCCTGCGGCGCGGCCCTTTCGGTCGATGCCGAAACGCGTCGAATGGCCGAAACCGTCATCGCCGGTCTTGCGAACGCGGCCTGATAGCAGGCCAGGGGAGACGATTTTCGAATGCTGGGCGTCCTGGGTCAGGTCCTGATCTCAATCGCCTCGTTCCTGCTGGTGCTGACGTTCATCGTCACCATCCATGAACTGGGTCACTTCCTCGTCGCGCGCGCCTTTGGCGTGAAGGTGGATCGTTTCGCGGTCGGCTTCGGCAAGGCCGTGTTCAGCCGCACCGATCGCCACGGCATCGAATGGCGGCTGGGTTGGCTGCCGCTTGGCGGCTATGTGAAGTTCTCGGGCGATCTGGACGCGTCCAGCGTGCCGGACCAGGCGGGGCTGGACGAACTGCGCCAGCGTGTGGTCGCCGAGCGCGGTCCTGGCGCCGAGCGCGACTATTTCCACTTCAAGCCCGTGTGGCAGCGCGCGCTGATCGTCGCGGCCGGGCCCATCGCCAACTTCATCCTGGCCATCACCATCTTTGCGGTCGTCTTCATGGCCGTGGGCGTTTCGTTGCGCCCCGCCCGCGTGGCTCAGGTTCAGGCGGGATCGCCCGCAGCCGCCGCCGGCTTCCAGGTCGGCGACCTGATCACCGACGTGAACGGCAAGCCCATCAAGGACGGCAGCGCGGTGACGCGCACCGTCATGCTGTCCACCGGCGATCCTGTCCGTTTCACCGTCGAGCGCGCTGGGCGGCCCGTCGAACTGGTCGCGACGCCCGAACGCCGTGAAGAGAACGATCCTATCGCGGGACGCGTCAAGGTCGGCCGCATCGGCCTGGGCCTGGGGTCATCGGCCGGCGATGTGCGCCATGTCCGCTATGGCCCGGTCGGCGCCGTGGTCGAGGGCGTGCGCCAGACCGGCGACGTGATCGGTTCGACCCTGACCTATCTCGGGCGTCTGGCGACAGGTCGCGAGTCGGGCGATCAATTCAGCGGACCGTTGGGCATCGCCAAGGCGACGGGGTCGCTGACGACCGCTGCGGTCGAGGCCAATCCGGCGCCGAGCGCCATCGCGATCAACCTGATCCTGACCCTGACAACCTTGGCCGCCATACTTTCGATCGGAATCGGCTTTCTAAACCTGCTTCCCATCCCGATCCTCGACGGCGGGCATCTGCTTTTCTACGGCTACGAAGCCGTGGCCAGGCAGCCTGTGTCGGCGCGGTTCCAGGAGATGGGCTATCGTGCAGGCCTTGCGCTTTTGGCGGGATTTATGTTGTTCGCGACGTGGAACGACCTACAGAAGCTCAACCTCTTCCAATTCCTCGGCGGGCTCGTCTCGTGAGCCGACGCCAGCCCCCGATGGTTTCCCGAATGAATGACATGACCTCTCGCGCCGCCGTTCGACTAAGCGCCCGTTCCAGCCTGCTGGCTCTGGCCGTCGCCGCCGGCCTCGGCGCGCCTGCGCTGGCCCAGACCGCGCCCGCGACGGCGCCCGCCACGCCGACCCCTGCGCCGGCTCAGACGGCAACGCCGCAAGCGCCTGCCGCAAACGCCGATCCGCGCGTCGAGATCGCTGCGCCGCAGACGATCACGATCAACCGCATCATCGTGCAAGGCGCCCAGCGGATCGACCAGACGACGGTCCTGTCCTATCTGCCGATCCGTCCCGGCGACGCAGTGGACGCCTCGGTGCTGGACGTGGCCGTTCGCACCCTGTCGCGCACCGGCCTGTTCGCCGACGTTCAACTGGGCATCCAGAACGGCGACCTGATCGTTCAGATCGTCGAGAACCCGATCATCAACCAGGTGGTGTTCGAGGGGAACAAGGCGCTTTCCCAGGACAAGCTGACCAAGGAAGTGACCCTGGCGCCGCGCGGCATCTATACCCGCGCCAAGGTGCAGGAAGACGTCGGCGCTATCGTCGAACTGTATCGCCTGCAAGGCCGGATTTCCGCGACCGTGACGCCCAAGCTGGTTCAGCTTGAGCAGAACCGCGTCGATGTCATCTTCGAGATCAACGAAGGCCCGCAGACCGGCATCAGCGCGATCAACGTGCTGGGCAACGATGCCTTCTCGGATCGCGACGTGCGCGGCGTGATGGTCACCGAGAAGTCCACCTGGTGGAAGTTCTTCTCGAACAACGACAACTACGACCCCAACCGTCTGGAATACGATCAGGAGCAGTTGCGGAAGTTCTACACCAACCGCGGCTTCTATGATTTCCGTGTCGTGTCATCGGTCGCCGAACTTCAGCCTGACGATCAGGCGTTCCAGCTGTCGCTGACGCTGAACGAAGGCGACAAGTACAACTTCGGCGAGGTCAAGGTCGTAACCCAGAACGACCGTCTGAACGCAGACTTCCTGCAACGGCTGATCCCGATCCGCTCGGGCGATCTGTACGAGAGCGACAAGATCGAGCAGGCGGTCGACGCCCTGACCTTCGCAGCCGGTTCGGCGGGTTACGCCTTCGTCGAGATCAACCCGACCTACAAGGCCAATCCAGACACGGACACGGTGGACGTGACCTTCAATGTGTCGGAAGGCCAGCGAGTCTACATCGACCGCATCAATGTGGTGGGCAACACCCGCACCATCGACCCGGTCATCCGTCGCGAACTGCTGCTGACCGAAGGCGACGCCTTTAACCGCGCCCTGATGGAGCGGTCGCGCAACAATCTGCGCGCGCTGGGCTTCTTCAAGGACGTGACGGTCGAGGAAACGCGCGGCAGCGCGCCAGACCGTTCGGTCATCAACGTCAACGTCCAGGAACAGCCCACCGGCGAACTGTCAGTCGGCGCGGGCTTCAGCTCGGTCGACAGCTTCACCGTCAACCTGGGTATCTCCGAGCGGAACTTCCGGGGGCGCGGCCAGAACGTCGTGGCGCGCCTGGAATGGGGTTCGCTGCGCCAGCAGGTGGACTTCCGCTTCACTGAGCCGAAATTCCTGGGTCGTGACCTGCGGGCCGGCTTCGACCTGTTCCACTCCCGTTACGATTTGAGCGAATTTTCGTCCTACGACTATCGTTCGACCGGCGCGGGCCTGCGTCTGTCCTACCCCCTGAACGGCAACATGCTGCTCAGCACGCGTTACTTCCTGAAGTCGGACGAGATCATCGTCCCGACCGGATTCTGCACCGGCGCAGGGCAAGGATCTTCGGCCCTGTGCGATCAGATCGGCAGCTTCATCAACTCGTCGGCGGGCTATACGCTGCAGATGAACTACACCAATGACCCAATCCGTCCCACGCGCGGCTGGTCTGGTTCGTTGCGCCAGGATCTGGCGGGTCTGGGCGGCGACGTGAACTATGTGAAGACCGAGGCCGACGCCAACTGGTACTATGGTTTCACCCCGGCCTGGGTCGTCAGCGTCCAAGGCTCGGCCGGCTATATCAGCGGCTGGAACGGCGATCCGATCCGCATCAACGACCGCTTCTTCAAGGGCGGCAACAGCTTCCGCGGCTTCGAGACAGCCGGTATGGGTCCGCGCGACCTGAACACGACCGATTCGCTGGGCGGCAACTTCTACGCCGTCGGCACGGTCGAGCTGACGCTGCCGAACTATCTGCCCGAACAGTATGGCATCAAGACTTCGCTGTTCGCCGATGTGGGTACGCTGGGCGTGCTCGACGACCGATACAAGCTGACGGCTACGGGCACTGAAAACACCAATATCGCCGACGAGTTGTCGCTGCGTGCGTCGGCGGGCATCAGCATTCACTGGAAATCGCCGATGGGGCCGATCCGCTTCGACATCTCCAAGGTGCTGTCCAAGGAAGACTACGACAAGACGGAATCCTTCCGCTTCTCGACCTCCACCCAGTTCTAATCGCGGCTTTTTCGACCGCACGAGGAAACCCCATGAAAGCTCTGATCATCGCGGCGACCGCCGCCGCTTCGCTTCTCGCCACCGCCGCTTCGGCGCAACAGGCGGCTCCCGCCAACCCTGGCCCGGTCATCCCCGGCGTCTGCGTCTATTACAACGCGCGTCTGTTGGCCCAGTCGTCGGCTGGCCAAGCCGTGGAAGCCCGCATGCAGCAGCTGGCTCAGGAAGTTCAGGGCGAACTGCAACCCTACGCCACGCAGATCCAGACCGAGGCCCAGCAGCTTCAGACGTCGGGCTCCAGCCTGCCGGCCGACCAACTGCAACAGCGTCGTCAGGCTCTGCAACAGCGTGCGCAGGAAGCCCAGCAGCTGGAATCCACCCGCGAAAACGAGCTGCGCTACACCCTGGGCATGCAGCGCCAGGCCATCACCGAAGCTGTCTCGCCGATCCTGACCGCCCTGTATCAAGAGAAGGGCTGCGGTCTGCTGCTCGACCGTGAGAGCGTCTTCATGATGAACCCCGCCATGGACGTGACCGACCTGGCCATCCAGCGCCTGAACACCGCCCTGCCGACCCTGAGCTTCAACCGCCTGCCGGTGCCGGCTCAGACGCAAGCTCAACCGGCGGCCGCCAACTAAGCCGCCGATGCCGGATCCTCGCTTCTTCGAAACCCTGTCGCCCCTCAGCGTCGCCGAACTGGCGGCGCAGATCGGCGGCGAGGTCACGCGGGGCGGGGACCGCATGATCGCTTCCGTCGCGCCCCTGTCCTCTGCGGACGGGGGCGCGATCGCGTTTCTGGGCGACCGAAAGTTCGCCTCGGCCCTGGCGGCGACAAAAGCTGGCTGCGTGATTGTGCCGGCCGAGGCCACCGAAGCGGCGCCAGAAGGCGCGGCCGTGATCGTCTCGCGAACGCCTCAGGCCGCCTGGGCCAAGGCGTCGCTTCTTCTGCATCGGCCAATCACGCTCGACGCGGCGATCACGCCCGACGAGGCGGCTGAGGACGACAGCGTCTTGGTCGAACCGGGCGCGATCCTGGGAAAGGGTATCCGTATCGGACGTGGGTCGCGCATCGGCGCCAACAGCGTCATCGCGCCCGGCGTTCAGATCGGCCGAGACTGCGTCATCGGCTCGAACGTCACGGTCGGCTTCGCCCTGATCGGCGACCGGGTGAAACTGTATGCGGGAGCGCGGATCGGCGAGGCTGGCTTCGGCGCCACCGGAACCGCCGCCGGCGCCATGGACATTCCACAGCTGGGTCGCGTGATCCTGCAGGATGGGGTCACGGTCGGCGCCAACTCCTGCATTGATCGCGGCGCCTACGACGACACGGTAATCGGCGAGAACACCAAGATCGATAATCTGGTCATGGTGGGCCACAACTGTGTCATCGGCCGCAACAATCTGATGGCCGCCAACACGGGCATTTCGGGCTCGGTGACCAGCGGTGACAACGTCATCTTCGGCGGCAAGGCGGGCATCGGAGACCACATCACCATCGGCGAGGGCGCTCGGGTTGCGGCCGGGGCCGGTGTGCTCGCCGACATTCCGGCGGGCGAGACCTGGTCCGGCTATCCGGCCCGTCCGATCCGACAGTTCTTGCGCGAAACCATCTGGCTCGCCAAACAGGCCTCTTCAAAGAAGGCCCCGAAGGAATCATAGGGATGAGCGAAGACGGCAAGATCGATTACGCCGAGGTGATGCGGCGGCTGCCGCACCGCTATCCCTTCCTGCTGGTGGACAAGGCCGAGGCCTTCGTGCCTCGGACCTCCATCGTCGGCATCAAGAACGTCACCCACAACGAGCCCTTCTTCCCGGGCCACTTCCCGATCGATCCCGTCATGCCGGGCGTGCTGATCGTCGAGGCCATGGCCCAGACGGGCGCCCTGCTGATGTCCAAGACCCTGGACGTCGCCGTGGCCGACAAGGTCATCATGTTCATGTCCATCGACGGCGTGCGGTTCAGGAAGCCGGCGCGGCCTGGCGACCAGTTGCGGATGGAGGTCAAGGTGATCAAGGCGCGCGGCGACGCCTACAAGTTCCGCGGCGAGACCTTCATCGACGGCAAGCTGGCGGCCGAGGCGGAGTTCATGGCCATGGTCGTGACCGTGCCTGTTCCAGCGCCGGAGCCGGCCGCCTGATGACCATCCACCCGACCGCCCTGATCGACGCCACCGCGACCCTGGCAAACGGGGTCCAGGTCGGGCCCTGGTGCACGGTCGGGCCGAACGTGGTGCTGGGCGAGAACGTGCGTCTGGTCAGCCATGTGGTGGTTCAGCAGGACACGACGGTCGGCGCCGGGACGGTGATCCATCCGTTCGCGGTCATCGGCGGCGATCCGCAGCACAACGGCTACAAGGGAGAGCCGGTGCGGTTGGAGATCGGCGAGAACAACCTGATCCGCGAGCACAGCACCTTCAACCGGGGCACGCCGCAGGGGACAGGCGTGACCGTGGTCGGCTCGAACAACCTGTTCATGACCGGCGCCCACGTCGGTCACGACTGCGTGGTCGGCAGCCATGCCGTCATGGCCAATAACGCCACCCTGGGCGGCCATGCTCATATCGGCGACAAGGTCTTCCTGGGCGGCCTGTGCGCCGTGCACCAGAATGGGCGCGTGGGGCAGGGGGCGATCATCGGCGGTCTGGCGGCCGTGACCCGCGACGTCATCCCCTACGGCTCGGCCTGGGGCAATCATGCGCGGCTGCGCGGGCTGAACCTGATCGGGCTGAAGCGCAAGGGCTATGGCAAGGACCAGGTGCGGCGGTTGTTGGCGGCCTATCGCGACCTGTTCGAAGGGCAGGGCGAGTTCGCCGGTCGTATCGACGGCGTGGCCGAGGCCTATGCCGACCTGCCGGAGATCATGGAGATCATCGCCTTCATCCGCGACGGCGGGCGGCGTCCGCTGTGCCTGCCGAACGCGGAATGACTGGGTTCGGCAAGCTGGGCCTGATCGCCGGCGGCGGTGACTTGCCGGCGGCCGTGGCGGCGCGGTGCGACGCCGAGGGGCGGCCGGTCTTCCTGATCCGCTTGGCCGGGTTCGCCAATCCCCATCTGGCAAGCTGGCCCGGCGCCGAGTTCGGCATGGCTCAGATCGGCGCGATCCTGAAGGCGCTGAAGGCCGAGGCCTGCACGACCGTCTGTCTGGCGGGCATCGTCAACCGACCCGACTTCAAGACGTTGAAGCCCGATTTCAAGGGCGCGACCCTGCTGCCCGGCATCGTGGCGGCGGCGTCCAAGGGCGACGACGCCCTGTTGCGCAAGATCCTGTCGGTGTTCGAGGCAGAAGGTTTCGCCGTCGAAGGCGCCGACGACATCCTGGGCGGAGAAATGCTGGCTGCTGGGGCGCTGGGCACAGTGTCGCCGACGCCGGAGCAGCTGGCCGACCTGAAGAAGGCGCTCCATGTTGCGGAAAAATCAGGTGAACTGGACATCGGGCAGGGCGCGGTCGTGTGTGACGGCCTTGTCCTGGCGGTCGAGGCGCAGGAGGGAACCGACGCCATGTTGAGCCGGGTCGCAGGGTTGCCGGCCGATCTGCGCGGCTCGGCGGGCGACCGCAAGGGCGCGCTGGGCAAGGCGCCCAAGCCGATCCAGGACCTGCGAGTGGACATGCCGGTGATCGGACCGCGCACGGTCGAGATGGCGGCGGCGGCGGGCCTGGCGGGGATCGGCGGGGTGGCAGGGCGGCTGATCTTGATCGACCGCGCGGCCATCATTGCGGCGGCGGACCGGCTGGGCCTGTTCGTGTGGGGCGAAGCGCGATGAGCAGCCCGCTGAAGATCATGCTGGTGGCGGCCGAGGCCTCGGGCGACGCACTCGGCGCGGGTCTGGCCAAGGCGCTGAAGGCGCGGCTGGGTGCGGACGTCACTTTCGTCGGCGTCGGCGGTCCCCGGATGGCGGCCGAAGGTATCACCAGCCCGTTCGATATCGCTGAACTGTCGATCCTGGGCTGGATCGAGGGCCTGCGCGCCTATGGCAAGGTCAAGCGCCGCGTCGAGGAGACGGCGGCGCTGGCCGAGCGAGAAAAGCCCGACGCCGTGGTCCTGATCGACAGCTGGGGCTTCACCATTCGTGTGGCCAAGGCCATCCGCGCCGCGCGGCCGGATGTGCCTCTGATCAAATACGTCGGGCCGCAAGTGTGGGCGTCCCGGCCGGGCCGGGCAAGGACGCTGGCGGGGGCGGTGGATCATCTTCTGGCGCTCTACAGCTTCGACGCCCCTTGGTTCGAGCGGGAAGGTCTGCCCACGACCGTGGTCGGCTCGTCCGCCCTGCATGTGGACATGGCCGGCGCCGACGGTGAAGCCTTCCGCGCGCGACGCGGCATCGCCGCCGACGCCAAGCTGCTGCTGGTGCTTCCGGGCAGCCGCCCCAGCGAAATCACGCGAATGACGCCGGTCTATGAGGCGGCGATCGGCAAGTTGAAGGCCATCGATCCGGCGCTGGAAATCGCCGCCGTCGCCGCCGGGACGGTGGCGAAGGATGTCGCGGGACGGGTCGCCGCCTGGCCGTTCCGAGCGCATCTGGTGGACGAGGCCGAGAAGTACGACGCCATGCGCGCCGCGACGGTCGCCTTGGCCACCAGCGGCACGGTCTCCACCGAACTCGCCTTGGCCGGCGCGCCGATGGTCATCGCCTACAAGATCGACGGGCTGAGCTATCAGTTGATGAAGCGGATGGTGACGGCGAAACACATCACTCTGTTCAACGTCGCCGCTGACGACCGGATCGCGCCGGAGTTCATCCAGCACGAGGCGACGCCTGCCATCCTGGCGGCGGCTGTCGGTCGGTTGCTGTCCGATCCGGCCATGGCGGCCGAACAGGCGCAACGTCAGACAGCGGCCCTGGATCTGATGGGGCGCGGCGGAGCGGACCCGTCGGAGTTGGTGGCGGACGCCGTGTTGAAGGTCATCGCCGCCAAACGGAAGGCGTGACGATGGGGCGGGCCCTCAGTCCTCGGCGCGCCGCCGAGGTGCGGGCCGCGTTGCAGATGGCGGTCGGCGCCATGGCCGCCCTCTATCTCGCCACATGGCTGAACCTGCCGCATCCCTACTGGAGCGTGATCTCCGCCATCGTCGTCATCCAGGCCAGCGTCGGGGGCGGGGTGCTGACCGTCGCGCGTGATCGGGCCATAGGCACGGTGACGGGGGCGTTGGCCGGTGCGGTCTTCGCCTTCCTGCGTCCACCCGGCATGGAAAGCATGGCCCTGAGCATCGCCGCATCCACGGCCTTACTGGCGTTTTTCGGAGCCGGCCGCCCCTGGCTGAAGATCGCGCCCGTGACGGCGACCATCGTCATCGCCGGCGGGGCGGGCGCTGAAGGGCCGGCGTCGCTGGCTCTGGATCGGGTGATGGAAATCCTGGTCGGCAGCGGCGTGGGTGTGATGGCGATCCTGGCGCTGTTCCCCCGTCATGCCCATCAGTCGTTCAAGTTGCAGGCGCGCGAGGCGGCGGGCGAAGCAGCGGCGCTTTTGGCTTTGGTATCTAAGGGTGATCCGGCGGGCGCGCCCGAGATCACCCGACGCCATGCCGATCTTAAACGACGGCTAGATGGGCTGGGTCAGGCGGCCAAGAACGTCATCGATCTGCCCGGGCCTCAACGTGAGACCGCTGACCGCGCCGCGCTCGCGCGCGCTTTCTGGCGAGTGCGCAGCGACATCGTCATCCTGGGGCGTGGTTTTCAGGCCGAAGGCGCAGGCGCGCGGCTGGATCCCTGGTCACAGGACGCGGCGCGTGCGGTGGAGCGGCTGGAAGCCCTTTCCCAAGGTAAGGCCGCCGCGCCGATGGGACCGATCGACCAGAGCCTGGCCCTGTCCATGGCCGTGGAGGGTGACGACATGGCGTTGGGCGCCGCCGCCATCGGCGTGGCCCACATGCACCGCGATCTGGACGACCTGGCCGCGCGGTTCGCCGATCTGAAGCTTGTCTGACGGCAAAGAAAAACGCCGGGGATGGCTCCCCGGCGTTCTGAATTTTCAGACGTGAAGCCGTCGATCAGCCGCGTTGTTCGATCGGCACGTAATCGCGCTCGGTCGGGCCCGTGTAGAGCTGACGCGGGCGGCCGATCTTCTGCGAGGGATCCGCCATCATTTCCTGCCACTGGGCGATCCAGCCTACGGTGCGGGCCAGGGCGAACAGCACGGTGAACATGCTGGTCGGGAAGCCCATCGCCGACAGGGTGATGCCCGAATAGAAGTCGACGTTCGGGAACAGCTTGCGCGAGGTGAAGTATTCGTCCGACAGGGCGACCTTCTCCAGTTCCTTGGCGACCAGGAAGAGCGGGTCGTTCTCGCGGCCCGTGGCGGCCAGGACTTCATAGGCCGACTGTTGCATGACCTTGGCGCGCGGATCGTAGTTCTTGTACACGCGGTGGCCGAAGCCCATCAGCTTGTATTTGCGATCCTTCACACCCTGGATGAACTCCGGAATCTTGTCCGGGGTGCCGATCTGCTTGAGCATGGTCAGCGCCTCTTCGTTGGCGCCGCCGTGCGACGGGCCCCACAGGCAGGCGATGCCGGCGGCGATACAGGCGAACGGATTGGCGCCCGACGAACCAGCCAGGCGGACGGTCGAGGTGGATGCGTTCTGTTCGTGGTCGGCGTGCAGGGTGAAGATGCGATCCATGGCCCGCACCAGGGCCGGATCGACGTGATAATCCTCGGCCGGCACGGCGAAGCACATGCGCAGGAAGTTCTCTGCATAGGACAGGTCGTTGCGCGGCGACACGAACGGCTGGCCGATATGGTATTTGTATGCGCGAGCCGCGATCGTCGGCATCTTGGCGATCAGGCGGATGGCCGAGATGTCGCGCTGCACCGGATCATGGATGTCCAGGCTATCGTGATAGAAGGCCGACAGGGCGCCGACGGTGCCGACCATGATCGCCATCGGGTGGGCGTCGCGGCGGAAGCCTTCGAAGAAGCGATCAAACTGGCTGTGCAGCATCGTGTGCATCGTGATGCTGTCTTCGAATTTCTCGAACTGCTCGGCCGTCGGCAGCTCGCCGTGCAGCAGCAGGTGGCAAACCTCGACGAAGTTCGACTTCGACGCCAGCTGGTCGATGGGATAGCCGCGGTGCAGCAGCACGCCGGCGTCGCCGTCGATATAGGTCAGCGCCGATTCACAGGCCGCCGTCGAGGTGAAGCCGGGATCGAAGGTGAAGGCGCCCGTTCCCGCATAGAGCTTGCGGATGTCGATGACGTCCGGGCCGGTGGAGCCCGAAAGGACCGGCAACTCGATCGTCTTGTCCTCGAAGGACAGGGTCGCCGAGCTGGCGGGTTTGGCTTGTTCAGTCATGAATGCCCCTTTGCATCACACGTCCAGGCGCGGGGAGGCGTCGGCCGCTTTTTGGTTTGTGGGTGATCACTTAGTCTGTTGCAGCGCATCATCCAAGCGCCCGAGACTTTCGTCGCGCCCAAGAGCCGACAAAGTTCGTGCAATATCGGGTGATGTTGACCCTGCGGTAAGGGCTGCGCGCATCGGCGGACCGATCTTGCCGAAGCCCACACCCTCGGATTCGGCGAAAGCTTTGAGCTCGGCTTCCAGCGCGAAAACGTCCCAGGACTGGAACAGAGCCAGCCGGTCACGCAGGCGACCGAGGCGCTCCAGCGTCTCACCGGTCAGCAGGGCCAGTCCCTTGTCGTCGAGAACCAGCGGGCGAGTCTTCAGCACGAATGCGGTCTGATCGGCCAGGTCCAGCACTGTCTTGGCGCGGTCCTTCACGAAGGGCATGGCGCGTTGAAGCCGTGCCTCGTCCGCCTCCGCAAGAACGTGGCCCTTTTGCAGGTGCGCATCCAGCGTCAGCTTGGCCAGCCGCTCGTCGTTGGCGAGACGCAGCCAGTGCGAATTGACGTGAGCCAGTTTGTCGAAGTCCAGCCGGGCCGGGGCCTTGCCTATGCCGGCGAGGTCGAACCATTCCACCGCTTGGGCGTCGCTGAACAGTTCGTCGTCACCGTGGGCCCAGCCTAGCCGGGCCAGATAGTTGCGCATGGCCTCGGGCAGATACCCCATCTCGGCGTATTCATGGACCGCCTGGGCCCCGTGCCGTTTCGACAGTTTTGCGCCGTCGGGACCGTGGATCAGAGGGATGTGGGCGAAGGTCGGACGGGTCCAGCCCAGGGCGTCGTAGATCAGGCTCTGACGGGCGGCGTTGTTCAGATGGTCATCGCCGCGAATGACGTGGGTCACGCCCATGTCGTGGTCGTCCACGACGACGGCGAGATTATAGGTCGGCGCGCCGTCCGAGCGCAGCAGCACCAGGTCGTCGAGATCTTCGGTGGACCAGCTGACCGAACCCTGAACCTCGTCGGCGACAGTGACGGTCGTCGCCTTGGGGCGGCGGAAGCGCACGACGTGGGGCAGGGCCAGATCATCGACCGTGGGCTCTCGGTCGCGCCAGGGCGATTCGAAGGTGCGTTTCTCGGCCTTGGCTTCGTCGCGCAGACGGCCGGTGTCTTCAGCAGAGGTGAAGTCGCGGTAGGCGTGGCCGGTTTCGAGCAGTTGATCGACCACCTCGCGGTGGCGGTCGGCGCGGCTGTACTGGAACACCGGCTCTTCGTCGGCGAACAGTTCCAGCCAGCTCAGACCGTCGAAGATGGCCTTCACCGCCTCGTCGGTCGAGCGTTCGCGGTCGGTGTCCTCGACCCGGATCAGGAAACGCCCAGCGTGTCTCTTGGCGTACAGCCAGTTGAACAAAGCGGTTCTCGCTCCGCCGATATGCAGATAGCCTGTCGGCGAGGGGGCGAAGCGGGTGACGACAGTCGAGGAGGGTGAGGTCATAGGCGATGGGTCCGTAAGCGAGGCCCTTATACGCCCCGACGCGGCAAAGCCTACCCCCACCGCGCGATTGCGCGCGTGGTTGGGCGAGGAGGTCGCGGCGCAGACGCTGCGATGGCGGTTGTGGGCGCCGGTTGCATTCGGCGCCGGCGCCGCGGTCTATTTCGCCCTGCGGATCGAGCCGGCGTTATGGCCGCTGTTGTTGGGCGCCGCTGTCGCCTTTGCGGCCTGGATCGTGGCGAGGCGGCGGGGATGGGCGCGGCGTCTGACCTGGCTTCTGTTAATGCTGGCCTGTGTCGCCGGCGGTTTGGCGGCCGCCAAGTTCCGCACCGAAATGGTCGCCGCGCCCATCGCGCCCGCAATGAGCGAGCCGACCGTGATCGAGGCCTGGGTCGTGGACGTCGACAGTCCCGGCCAGAGGGGCGCGCGGATCGTGATCGCGCCGGTCTGGATACGCGGGCTGACGCCCGAACAGACGCCCGTGCGTTTGCGGGCCACGGTGCGAGGCGAACCGCCCAAACCAGGCGAGGCGGTTCGTCTTTTCGGTATCCTCAATCCGCCACCGGCGCCGGCCAGCCCCGGCGCCTATGACTTCGGCCGCAATGCCTTCTTCCAGGGCATGGGCGGGGTGGCCTTCGCCTTGGGCGAGACGCGCGCGGCCGATCTGGCGCCTCCGCCGTGGCGATTGAGACTGGCGATGGCGGTGAACGGCGCGCGCTACGCTTTGGCGGAGCGGATCGTGGCGCGCCTGGGCGAGCGGACGGGCGGAATCGCCGCCGCCATGACCACCAGCCACGAAACCTGGATCAGTCAGGAAGACATGGACGTCATGCGGGATTCCGGCCTGGCGCACATCCTGTCGGTGTCCGGGCTGCACATGGCCATTGTCGGCGGCTTCGTTTTCTTCACGGTGCGGCTGGGCGTGGCGGCTTGGCCTTGGCTGGCGCTGCGGGTTCACGGCAAGAAGGTTGCGGCGGTGGCCGGACTGACGGCGGTGGGTGTCTATCTGGTGGTGTCGGGTGCCCCGCCGCCGGCCGAGCGAGCGGCCATCACCGCCTCCATCGCCTTTCTGGCCATCCTGCTGGATCGGCAGGCGGTGACGATGCACGGGCTGGCGGTCGCGGCCTTCATAGTTCTGGCGATCCAGCCGGAGGCCATCGTCACCCCGGGCTTCCAGATGTCGTTCGCGGCGACCGCCGCCTTGGTCGCCCTGGTCGAGGCCTGGCCCAAGCGGACGCGAGAGATTTTCGCCCCGTGGCCGATCCTGGCGGTCCAGCGGTTCGCCGGCTGGCTGACGGCGGCCGTGGCGGCCAGCGTCGTGGCAGGGCTGGCGACGGGGCCGTTCGCCATGCAGCATTTCAATCGCACGGCCATGTATGGGCTGTTGGCGAACTTGGGCACGTCGCCAGTCGCAGACTTCATCCTGATGCCGGCCTTGGCCATCGGCGCGGCGTTGGAGCCGCTGGGACTGGGGGGGCCTTTCTTGGCGGTCGCGGGATGGGGTGTCGATCTGATGCTGGCGATCGGAACCTGGACGGCGGGGCTGCCGGGGGCGGTGCGGACGGTGGCCAGTGCGCCAGACTATGTCCTGCCGATCGCCTTCCTGGGGGTGTTGTTCGTCTGTCTGTGGCAGGGACGACTGAGGTGGTTGGGCCTGCCGCTGGCGGCGGCCGTGCTGGTCTGGCCGCGCGCGCCGACGCCGGATCTATGGATCGGAGACGGGGGGACAAATGCTGCGTTTCACCGCGAGAAGGAGGCGATTGTCGTCAGGCCCGGCGTGCGAGAGTTCGCCGTCGATCTGTGGTCGCGACGGCGCGGCCTGACCATGACGGATCGATCTGAGGCGGGCTGGGATTGCGACCGCTTCTCTTGTCGGCCAGGGGCTAAACAGGCCGGACCCGTGGCGATCTGGTGGGGACGCAAGTCTCCCGGTCCAGGCCAGATGGCGGCCCTATGCCGCGCGGCGCCCGTCATCAGCGTGCGCGCGGTCCTCACATCGATACCAAGCGCTTGTCAGGATCGCCTGGTGCTCGACGGCGTCGATTTCGCCAGAGGCGGCGCGGTCGAGTTATGGCGTGTCCGTCCGTCTGAAACGGATCGATGGCGCGCCGTCTGGACGGCCGACGTGCGGGGCGACCGCCCCTGGGCACGCCAGCCGAACCCGGACGTTAGTGATAGCGGCGCATGAGGCCGACCAGCTTGCCCTGAACGGCGACCTGGTCCGACCCGTAGATCTTGGTTTCGTAGTTGCGGTTGGCGGGCTCCAGCGCGATGGAGGCGCCCTTCTTGCGAAGCCGCTTCAGCGTCGCGTGTTCGCCTTCGACCAGCGCCACGACGATCTCGCCCGAGGAGGCGTTGTCGGTCGATTTGATGACCACCATGTCGCCGTTCAGAATGCCCGCCTCAATCATCGAATCGCCTTCGATCTCAAGCAGGTAGTGTTCGCCCAAGCCCAGCATGGATTCGGGAACCGGATAGCGCGCCGTCTCGTGCTCTATGGCGTCGATCGGCGTGCCGGCGGCGATCTTGCCCATCAGCGGCAGTTCTCGGGTGTCGTTTGCCGCAAGCGGCGCCAGGGCGCGGCCGCCGCCGCCTTCGATGACGTCAGGCTTGAACCCGGCCCGGCCGCGCGGTGCGCCGGCGGTGGCCTGTTCGGGCAGTTTGGTGACTTCCAGGGCGCGGGCGCGGTGGGCGAGGCGGCGGATGAAGCCGCGCTCCTCCAGCGCCGTGATCAGCCGGTGAATGCCCGACTTGGACGCCAGGTCCAGCGCCTCCTTCATCTCGTCGAACGACGGGGAGACGCCCGTCTCCTGGATTCGTTCGTGGATGAACATCAGCAGTTCGTGCTGCTTGCGCGTGAGCATCGCCAGGCCCTCATGCGCCCGCCGACGAATCGGAACGGGCCGTGAACATTTGTCGATGTTCTGTAAGTGTTCCTTCCTAATGTCAACTTAACAGCGCCCATGGGACGCCGCGTGACTCAAGGAATGCGATCAGGCCGCCAGCAGTTGCCGCGTCGCCGCCTCGACATCAGCCTGACGCATCAGGCTCTCTCCGACCAGAATGGCCTGGGCGTGGGCGGCCGAGACGCGCTCGACGTCCTCAGGCGTGAAGATGCCGCTTTCGGCGACCAGCAGGGCGCGGACGGGGCTGAGCATCGACAGGCGCTCGGTGACCTCCAGATCGACCTCGAAGGTACGCAGCGAACGATTGTTGACCCCGACCAGGTCGCCACCGAGCGCACAGGCGCGGGCCATTTCGGCCTCGTCATGGGTTTCGATCAGGGCGTCCATGCCGAAGCGCTCGGCCTCGGACAGCAGCTCGGCAGCCAGCCGGTCATCGACCATGGCCAGGATGATCAGGATGCAGTCGGCGCCCAGGGCGCGGCTCTCGGCGACCTGCCAGGGATCGACTAGAAAATCCTTGCGCAAGCAGGGTAGGGCGACCGCATCTCTGGCCTGGCCCAGGTAGGCGTCGTCGCCCTGGAAGCTGGGACCGTCGGTCAAGACCGACAGGCATGCCGCGCCGCCAGCTTCGTAGGCGCGGGCCAGGGCCGGCGGATCGAAGTCGGGACGGATCAGCCCCTTGGACGGACTGGCCTTCTTGATCTCGGCGATCAGGGCTGGACGGCCGGTCTCTTCTTCCACGCGCTCAAGGGCGGCGCGGAAACCACGCGGAGCCGAAGCGGTGCGGGCCAGCGCCTCGATCGCGTCCTGCGAGGTCGCGGCCATGCGGGCGGCGACGTCTTCGCGCTTGTAGGTGGCGATACGGTCCAGAACGTCGGTCATGCGGGGTCTTCGCTTTCCAGCGGCGTGGAGGTGATACGGGCCAGACGCTCCAGCGCCTGGGCGGCCCAGCCATCGTCGATGGCGGCGGCGGCGAGGACAGCGCCTTGGGCAAGGTCGGCCGCCCGATCCGATACCACGAGGGCGGCGGCGGCGTTCAGCAGCACGATGTCGCGGTAGGGACCGGCGGCTCCCGCAAGCAGCGCGCGCAGGGCGACGGCGTTCTCCTCGGCGTCGCCGCCACGGATGTCTTCGATGGAGGCGCGGGGCAGGCCCGCGTCCTCGGGCGTGACCTGGAAACGACGAACTGCGCCGTCCTTCCATTCCGCAACTTCGGTCGATCCAGAGGTCGCCAGTTCGTCCAGGCCCTGTCCGTGCACGGTCCAAGCTCGCGTCGCGCCAAGGCGGCCCAGCACCTCGGCCAGGGGCTCCAGCAGGCGGGGGTCATAGACGCCCATGACCTGGCGTTTCGCAGAAGCCGGGTTTGAAAGCGGCCCCAGCAGGTTGAAGACGGTGCGGAAACCGATCTCGGCCCGCACCGGCCCGACATGACGCATGGCCCCGTGATAGGCAGGGGCGAACAGGAAGCAGATGCCGGCCTCGTCCAGCGCCTTCCTCTGCTGAGCCTGATCCGCCATCAGGTTCACGCCCAGGATCGACAGAACGTCGGAAGACCCTGATTTCGAAGACATCGCCCGGTTGCCGTGCTTGGCGACCTTCAGGCCCGCGCCGGCCAGAACGAGGGCGGCGGCCGTGGAAATGTTGTAGGTGTGCTGGCCGTCGCCGCCGGTGCCGCAGGTGTCGATCACCTCGTAGGGATGATCCAGCGTCAGCGCCGCCTCACGCATGGCGCCGGCGAAGGCGGCGATTTCGTCCACCGTCTCGCCGCGCATTCGCATGGCGGTGACGGCGGCGGCGACTTGCGACGGGGTCGGTTCGCCACGCAGGCAGGCGGCGAAGAAGTCATGCGCCTGTTGCGATGTCAGCGGATGGCCCTCGACCAGTCGGGCGAGGATCGGCTTGAATCCGTCCCCCACCGTCAGGCGGCCGCGAGGCGCTTCACGCCGGCGATCTCAAGGAAGTTGGCCAGCATGTCGTGACCGTGTTCGGTGGCGATGGATTCCGGGTGGAACTGCACGCTGTGGATTGGCCGGCTGCGGTGCTGTAGGCCCATGATCTCGCCGTCGGCGGTCCAGGATGTGACCTCCAGACAGTCGGGCAGGGTCTCGCGCTTCACGGCCAGCGAATGATAGCGGGTGGCGGTGAAGGGCGACGGCAGGCCGGCGAAGACGCTTTTGCCTTCATGCAGGATCGGCGAGGTCTTGCCGTGCATCAGGGTCTTGGCGCGGATCACGTCGCCGCCGAAGGCCTGGCCGATCGCCTGATGGCCCAGGCAGACGCCAAGGATCGGCATCGAAGCCGGCGCGGTCGCGATCAACGGCAGGCAGATGCCGGCCTGGTCCGGCGCACAGGGGCCTGGCGACAGCAGGACGGCGGCGGGGTTCAGCGCCCACGCCTCGTCCACCGTCAGGTCGTCGTTGCGCACCACATGCGTCGGCGCGCCCAACTCCGCGAGGTAGTGGACGAGATTGTAGGTGAAGCTGTCGTAGTTATCGACGACGAGGATCATGGCTTGGCTTCTAGGCTTGACGGGCGTCCGCGCCAAGCGGGCGCGGCGGTAAAGCGCATTTTAACCCGACCCGGAGATAAATGCGGCTGTGAAACTCGCCGCTGAAAAAGATATCGCCGCCAAGATCGCCGCCGCGAAGGCGAAGCTGGTCGTGGTCGAGACCAGGCCCAGCCCCGTCGCCGCCCTCGGCGCTGCTGCATTCGCCGCGACGGCGGCCGTGCTGATGGCGGGCGTCGTCATCGTCGGCTCTGGCGTTCACTTCGACGACCCGACGATGACCGTTACGCGCTAACGATTGCCGGTGCGGAAATGCCAGGCGTCGTCGGCCGCCCGCATCGGCGCGCGCGCCTTGTGCTGGGTTTCGGCGTATTCGGCCGCAGGATCGCTGTCGGCCACCACGCCGGCGCCGGCTTGGACGAAAATCCGGTCGTCGGCGAACAGGGCGGTGCGCAGGGTGATGCAGATGTCCGCCTCGCCGCCGGCCGAGATATAGCCGACGCCGCCGCCGTAACCGACGCCACGCTTCTCGCTTTCCAACTCGTCGATGACCTCCATCGCCCGAACCTTCGGCGCGCCCGACAGGGTGCCGGCGGGCAGGGCCGCCAGCAGGGTGTCGACGGCGTCCAGCTTCGGATCGGCCTTGCCGCGCACGTTGGAGACGATGTGCATGACCTGGCTGTAGCGTTCGACGACGAAGCTCTCGGTCACCTCGACCGTGCCGGGTGCTGCGACCCTACCGACATCGTTCCGGCCCAGGTCCAGCAGCATCAGATGCTCGGCCCGTTCCTTGGGATCGGCCAGCAGTTCGACTTCCAGCGCCTTGTCCGCCTCGGGCGTCGCGCCTCGCATGCGGGTGCCTGCAAGCGGGCGGATGGTGACCTCGCCGTCCTTCAGACGCACAAGAATCTCGGGGCTGGAACCGGCCAGCTGGAAGCCCTCGAAATTCAAATAGAACAGATAGGGCGAGGGGTTCTGGCGACGCAGGGACCGATAGAACGCGAACGGATCCTCGGTCCAGGGCGCCGAAAACCGATGGCTGAGCACGACCTGGAAGATGTCGCCCGCGCCGATGTAGTCCTTGGCCTTGGCGACCATTTCGCCGAACGCGGCTTCGTCCACGGCTGAGGTGAATGTCGGCGCCGACGTTTCCTGCGGCGCGGCGCGGACGGGCAGGGGCTCGCGCAGTGCTGTCTCGAAGGCGTCCAGTCGCGCCACGGCGGCGTCGAAGGCCTCGCGTGGGGCGATGCCGGCATCGGGATAGGCGGCGGAGACCAGAACGATCTCGTGGCGCACCGAATCGAAGATGGCGACCAGCGACGGACGGGTCAGAACGGCGTCTGGCAGATCCAACGGATCGGGGTTAGGCGCCCCCAGCGGCTCCAGCAGGCGAACCATATCGTAGCCGAAGACACCGAACAGGCCGGCGGCCATGGGCGGCAGGCCATCGGGCAGGTCGAACTTCGATGCCGCGATCAGAGCGCGCAGCGATGGCAGCGTGGGCAGGGCTTCAGCCGTGAACCGGCCCTCGGCGATGGCTGGCCCGCGCGACAGTTCCGCCGCATTCGAACGACAGCGCCAGACGACGTCCGGATCCAGCGTCAGGATCGAATACCGTCCCTTGACCGCACCCCCTTCGACCGATTCCAGCAGACAGGCGTAGGGGCGATGGCGACCGAGTTTCAAATAGGCCGAGACCGGCGTTTCCAGGTCGTCGATGATCCGGCGCACCACCACCTGCGGCCGACCGGCGGAAAGGCCGGCGGCGAAGGCGTCGAAGTCGGCTTGTCCCGATAAAGCCTCGGTCATTGCGCCGGGGCGGCGGGCGTCGCGTCGGCCGAAAGTCCCAGGGCCGAACGGGCCTGAACCGGGTCGTTCTTGGCCTTGGAGCGCTGGGCGCCGGCGGCGAAGGACGTCTCGACCATGGCCTGGACCAGTTCCTGCGTCAGGCGCGGACGAACCTGTTCGGCCAGCGGCCCTGCCACGGCGGGACTGGCGGCAAGAACGTTGTCCACGCGACCAACGACATAGGCGGTCTGCGACGCCGGTTGCGAGAAGGCCTGGCCCTTGGACTGGCCGAACAGACCTTGCAGCACGCCCTGACCCAGAGCGTCCTGCGTCGCCTGGTTGCGGACGACGCCGGTGCGGACCGTCAGGGGCGCATTGACCGAGCGGGCGACGGCGGCGATGTCCTCGCCGTTGCGGACGCGGGTGGTCAGTTCTTCCGCCTTGGTCGAAAGACGACGCATCGTCTCGCGCTGGATCCATTGGGCCGTCAGGGGCTCGCGCACCTCGGCCAAGGTCGGCAGGGCCGACGGACGGATGTCGTTCACGCGCACGGCAAAATACTGGCCCTGGCCGGCGTCGATCACGTCGCTTTCGCCGCCCTTGGTAAGACCCCAGGCCGTCTCGAAGATTTGCGGCGGGGCGTTCAGCGCCTGCGCGTTCGGCAGCTTGCCGTCGCGGGTGAAGGGCGGCAGATCGACCACGCGGCCGCCGGCTTCGCGGGCGGCGTCGGCCAGGTTCTTGCCGGCCGTGCGAGCGGCTTCGTATTTCTCGACCTTGGCGTAGGTCTGGGTCTTCACGTCTTCGGCGCGCAGTTCCTGGATCAGTTCTTCACGTGCGCTCTCCAGCGTCGCAGGCGCAGCGGGCTGGATGGCGGTGACCTTGGCCACCGCGAAGCCGACGCCGGCCTGGACCGGGTCGGAAACCTGGTTGGCTTGCAGGCCGAAGACGGCGCCGGCCGTCGCGGCGTCGCCGATGGCCGAGCGCGGCGTGGCGTCGAAGGTCGCGGGCGTGACGTTGTTGGCGCGGCCGGCGTCGGCCGGCGACTGGCCGGCGCGCAGGGCGGCGGCGATTTTCTGGGCCGTTTCGCGGTTCGGCGCCGTCAGAGTGACGAAGGTGCGGGTCTCGGGCTTGCCCAGAGTGTCCTTCTTGAACTCGAAACGCTCGCGGATGCGGTCATCCGTGATCGGCGTCGCGGCCGAGGCTTCAGGCGTGAACAGGACGACGGAGACCATGCGGAACTCCGGCGCACGCAGACGTTCGGCGTTTTCCTGGATGAAGGCGTTCAGCTGGGCGTCGGTGGGAGCAGGGACCTGGCCCGCCATAGCAGACGTGACCTCGAACCAACGACCGTCGCGGCTTTCGAAGGCCGAGCCGGCCAGCAGGGCGCCATAGATGCGCGGCACGCGGGCGCCGGCGAAGACGGCGGCGCCGAAATGTTCGGTGACGTATTGGTCGCGCAGGTCCTGTTCCAGCATGGCCGGTGTCAGGTTCTGTTGGGCCAGGGCGGCCTCATAGGCCTGCTGGTCGAACTGGCCGGTGACCGAGTTGAAGAAGGCCGGGATCTGGCGGATCTGCTTGACGATCAGTTCCTTGCCGGGGCGGATGCCCGCCTTCCAAGCCCAGTTCAGGAAGCCCAGCTGCTGGGTCTGCTCGGTCAGGAACCGGGTATGGATGTTCTCCGCGACCAATTCCTCGTTGGTTAGAGGACGGCCGACCTGCTGTTGCAGGCGTTCACGCACCTGATCGAAGGCCGTGCGGAACTCCAGCTCGTTCATCGAACGGTCGCCCGCATCGATGACGTGCTTGGGACCCAGGTTCGAGAACACGTCCATCCGCGCGCCGACGATCACGAAGCTGATCGCGATCAGGACAAGTAGGGCGGCCGCCCATTTGGATCGAGAGAAGGCGCGGAAGGCGGTGAGCATTCGAAAACCCGAGACTGGCCGAGATTGGGGCCGATGTTGGCGTCAGTGGTCGCGTATAGTCGGGCCGGGCACGCTGCTGCAAGGACGGCTTCGTGTCGGATTGCGGCGCGGCCCCTTGGCTTCGCGGTTTTCGCCTTCTAGACAGGCGGCCATGAAACAATCCGTGAAGTTGATCGTCGGCAATTGGAAGATGAACGGCCTATCGGCCGCCCTGGCGCAGGCTGAATCGATAAGGGATGCCGTCAGCACAGCGGGGCAGGGCCCTAGGGTCGTCCTGTGCCCGCCCGCCACCCTGATCGACCGGATGCGTGCGGCGCTGGCGGGCAGCGGCGTCGCCGTGGGCGGTCAGGACTGCCATGAGAAGCCGGTCGGCGCCTTCACTGGATCGGTGTCGGCGGAAATGCTTGCCGATGCGGGGGCGACCATCGTGATTCTGGGACATTCGGAGCGCCGCGCCGCCTTTGGCGAAACCGATGCGGATGTCGCAGCCAAGGTCGAGGCGGCGATCGCTGCGGGGCTGGAGCCCATCGTCTGCGTCGGTGAAACGCTGGAGCAACGCGAGGCAGGCGACGCCATCGCCGTGGTTTCCGCCCATGTCGAGGGTTCATTGCCGATGGGCCTGTCCGAGCGCGACTTCGCCGTGGCCTATGAGCCGGTATGGGCCATCGGAACCGGCCTGACACCGACGCTGAAACAGATCGCCGAGGTCCATGCCGCCATCCGTGCGGCCATGATCAAGCGGTTGGGCGAGAGCGCGCGGACCGCGCCAATCCTGTACGGCGGTTCGGTGAAGCCCGAGAACGCCCGGGACATTCTGGCCACGTCGGAAGTCGGCGGCGCCCTAGTGGGCGGGGCGTCGCTGAAGGCCGAAGATTTCATGCCCATCGTCAAAGCGGCCGCCTGACGTTTGCTCCGGGCCGGCTTCGATGATAGAGGCCGCCGCTTGATCGGCGCAGATCCGCGCCCACATGAATGACGCCATGCTCCAGACCATTCTGCTCGTCGCCATCATCATCATCGCCGTGTCCCTGACGGGCGTGGTGCTGCTTCAACGTTCCGAGGGCGGCGCCCTGGGCATGGGCGGCGGACCGTCGGGCTTCATGACGGCGCGCGGCGCAGGCAACCTTCTGACCAAGGTGACCTGGATCTTGGCCTTCCTGCTGTTCGGCCTGACCATCGTCCTGACCGTCGTCGGCAACATGGACCGCGCTTCGGTCTCGGTGATCGACGCCGACGCCGTCGGCTCGCTGGCCACCACGCCGCAGACGCAGCAGCAGGCGCCCGCCCAGCAACAGCCCGCCGCTCCGGCCCAGCCTACGGCTCCGTCGCTGGACGATCTGGAAGCCAGCCTGCCGTCGGCGACGACGGCGCCGGCCCAGCAGCCCGCCCAGTAACGGTCAGACCAACGATCCGACTTCCCGAAAGCGCGCCGCAGGGCGCGCTTTCTTCTTTTGATCAACAGTTCGATTCGCAGCGGGCGATGCGCCGTTCGCGAATCATGGAGTAAGGTGTCCGCCCATGGCTCGCTATGTGTTCATCACCGGCGGCGTGGTTTCCTCGCTAGGAAAAGGCCTCGCCTCCGCCGCTCTCGGCGCTCTTCTGCAGGCGCGCGGCTATAAGGTCCGCCTGCGCAAGCTGGACCCCTATCTGAACGTCGATCCGGGCACGATGAGCCCGTACCAGCACGGCGAGGTCTTCGTGACCGACGACGGCGCCGAGACCGACCTGGATCTGGGCCACTATGAGCGGTTCACCGGGGTGTCGGCGGCCAAGTCCGACAACATCACCACAGGCCGGATCTATTCGACCATCCTGGAGAAGGAACGTCGTGGCGACTATCTGGGCGCGACCGTCCAGGTCATTCCCCACGTCACCGACCAGATCAAATCCTTCTGCCTGACCAAGGCCCTTACGGATGATGGCGAGGAGGTCGATTTCGTCCTGGTCGAGATCGGCGGCACCGTCGGCGACATCGAGGGGCTTCCGTTCTTCGAAGCCATCCGCCAGTTGGGCCAGGATCTGCCGCGCGGCCAGTCGTGCTTCGTCCACCTGACGCTGCTGCCCTTTATCAAGACCGCCGGCGAGATGAAGACCAAGCCGACGCAGCACTCTGTCAAGGAACTGCGGTCTATCGGCATCCAGCCCGACATCCTGTTGTGCCGCTGCGAATTCCCGATCCCGGCCGAGGAGAAGCGCAAGATCGGCCTGTTCTGCAATGTACGCGAAAGCGGCGTCATTCAGGCGATGGACTCGGCCGATATCTACGCCGTGCCGCTGGACTATCACCGCGAGGGGTTGGACCGCGAAGTCCTTGCCCATTTCGGCATCGACGACGCGCCCGCACCCGATCTGACGATGTGGCAGGAGATCGCGCGCCGTCGTCTGCACCCAGACGGCGAGGTCACCATCGCCGTGGTCGGCAAATATACCGTTCTCAAGGACGCCTATAAGTCCCTGATCGAGGCCCTGCATCACGGCGGGGTGGCCAACAACGTCAAGGTCAACATCGACTGGGTCGAGGCCGACACCTTCGAAGGCGACCCTGAGGCCTGCGAAGAGCGGCTGCAGGGCGCCCACGCCGTTCTGGTGCCCGGCGGCTTCGGCGAGCGTGGGTCGGAAGGCAAGATTGAGGCGGCCCGTTTCGCCCGCGAGCGCAACATCCCCTATTTCGGCATCTGCTTCGGCATGCAGATGGCGGTGATCGAGGCGGCCCGGAACCTGGCCGGCTATCCCAAGGCCTCGTCGACCGAGTTCGGTCCGACCGTCGAGCCGGTCGTCGGCCTGATGACCGAATGGACGCAGGGCAACCAGCGCGTCCTGCGCCAGCAGGGCGGCGATCTGGGCGGCACCATGCGCCTGGGCGCCTATGATTCGACCCTGACGGCCGGATCCAAGATCGCCGAGATCTATGGCTCCACCGCCATCAGCGAGCGTCACCGCCACCGCTACGAAGTCAACATCAACTATCGCGAGGCGATCGAGCAGAAGGCCGGCCTGGTCTTCGCCGGACTGTCGCCCGACGGCGTCCTGCCCGAGACGGTCGAACGCCCGGACCATCCCTGGTTCATCGGCGTCCAATATCACCCGGAGCTGAAGAGTCGTCCGTTCGCGCCGCACCCGCTGTTCGCCAGCTTCATCGGCGCGGCCGTGGTGCAAAGCCGCCTCGTCTGAGGGAACGCCGTTCACGGACTCGGGCAGGTCTGCGTTTTGCAGTATGATGCACGGAACGGATCGATTTGACACGATCCGAGATGTGGCGGGACCGTCGATGATCGGCGAGTTGCTTTATCACCTGCACCGGCATGTTCGCCTGGTGCTGATCGCCGGCGGGCTGATGTTCGTCCTCGGCGTGATTTTGCTCGGCTATGAGGCCGTGCGGCATAGAGGCGAGCCGCCGGCCCGCCCGGCCGAAGCCGGGCAGGCCTGAGCCGTCAGTCGATCTTCAGCCGCATGAAGATCATCGCCCCGTCAGGATCGCCGCCATAAAGCGGCTCCAGCGCTGTCGGCACACGGTTCATTGCATAGAGACCGCCTAGACCGAACCGGACGTGTTCGGCGATCCGCCAGTCACGCACCACGCCAACCGACGCCTTGCCAACCGTGTAGAGCGGGCCGTGTCCGCCGCCGACGCCGGGAACCAATTCGTCCGTCTCGATTCGTTCGGCGCGGGCGAAGACGGTCCAGCGATCGTTCGGGTGGACGGCGGATTCCAGCAGCCAGCCGTCTTTCGACTCGTCATGATCATTGGTCTTTCGACCCCAGGCCAAGGTCGAGGACCACCAGCCGGTCTCGCCTAGCCGTCGGGTATGGATGGCGCTGGCCGACCATTTGGTCTCGTCCTCGTCCGGCTCCAGCTGTTCCGGTACGGAGACATCGGCGTAGGAGGCCTGGAGCGACCATTCGTCGGTGGGATTCCAAGCCGCCCGCACGGACCAGCTGTCCAGCCGTGGTGAATCGATGCCCCAACGTTCCTCGTCCGGTTCGCGTCCCTTGAAGGCCGAGGTCTCGATCTTGAACCGATCATGCGCCCAGCCCAGGGTCGTCACGCCGAAGATGATATGGGTCGAGTCCAGCCAGTGGTGGGTGATCGGCGCCTCGGGACTGTCCATGGCGCTCATGCGGTGCATGAAGGCGGGGGGGCCAAAGGCGGGCTCGCCAGGCAGGCCGATGTAGCCATAGATGCTGTCCTTGTCCGACAGGCGCTTCGAATAGCTGGCCGACAGCTCCATGAAGAGGTCGTGCGGATGCTGGCGATCGACCAGCGGACTGACCCCGTCCGCCGTCTCGCCCGCCGCCAGAAGCAGCGGATAGCCGGACTTGCCCATCAGGGGATCGGGGCTGAGCATGGCGCGCAGGTTCAGCGTCGAACCGTCGTCGAAATCGCGCCGCGCCGAGGTCATCAGCATGCCGGCGACGAAGGTCTTGTCGCCGCCGCGTGGCCCGGACTGGGTGTCGTAGACCAGGTTCAGCATGGCATGGGTCATCACCATCCAGTCGCCCCTGACGGTATGGATGCCGCCATGTTCGCCGGCGTCGGGTTGCCAGCCGGTGCCCGAGGCGTCGCGGCTCATGGGCCATGGGCCATAGGGGCTGGTCATCGCATGACCCATGTTGGCGTGATCAACTGGCGTCGCATCTGACATCGGCATGGGCATGTCGTGGCCGGCGTGCGGGTCCGCCGACGGTGCGGTCGTGGTTGGTTGAGCGTGCTGGGAATGATCCTGCGCCGCCGCAGCCTGAGCCAGGGCGAGCAGGGATACGCCGGCGCAGGCGCCGACGAGGATACGGATAGCCATTCAAGGCCTCCTCTAATGATCGTGACAGATTTCGCCTGCGAGAGGCGCGAGCGGTGTCAGACGATCAGGAGGCGGGGCGGGCCGGGCTCGGGCGACAAAAGCCGACCAGCAGGCATGTCGATCAACACGGCGGCGAGACGCGCGGGTGAAACCTTCAAGCCGGACAGGGGCGCGGGATCCAGTGTCGGCGTCGCCACGCAGGCGACGCAGCAGATCATCGCCTTCATGGCCTTGGGGGCGTGACTGGGGGCCTCTTCCGGCATGGGTTGGCCTGTTTCATGACAGGGCGCGGCGGCAGGCGACGCGGACGCGCCGACCGTGCCGAGCGCCAGCACCGCCAGGGCGCCGATCAGCAGCAACAGGGATTGAAGGATTTTCACCGCGTCAGGATAGGCGTCGGGGCGATGCGTCGCAATGCGTCAACGGGTCGGCTTCTTGTCCACCAGCGGCAGACCAGGCGCGTCGGGTGCGACCGAACCCCCTTGGCCCAGCGCCCGCTGCATGAAGACGACATCGCGCCAGTCGTCATGCTTCCATCCTGCCGCCTTGAACACGCCCGCGTCGGTGAAGCCGCGCGTGCGATGCAGGGCGATGGAGCCTGTGTTCTCGGAATCGCCGATCACCGCCACCATCTGACGAAGCCCCATCGCCTCGCAGCGCGCGATCAGCGCATCGAGAAGGGCGCCGGCGACGCCGCGTCCCCTGGCCCAGGGCGCGACATAGATCGAGTCCTCGACCATGTAGCGATAGGCCTGACGGGTTCGAAACGGGCCGGCATAGGCGTAGCCGGCGACCGCGCCGTCGATCTCGACCACAAGTCGCGGCAGGCCGAGAGCTTCGACCCCGGCTAGCCGGGACGCCATTTCGATCTCGTCAGGCGCCTCCAGCTCGAAGGTGCCGCGACCATTGGCGACGCTCTCGGCATAGATGGCCGTTATAGCGGCGATGTCGTCAGGACGGGCGTCGCGAACCGTCGGTGCGCTCACGCCTTCTCCCAGCCCTTGTCGATGGCCCAGACGGCGAAGGCGTAGTCGTGGGCGACTTCCTTCAGATAGTCGAACCGGCCGGCGGCGCCGCCATGACCCGCTTCCATATTGATCTTCAGCAGCACCGGCTTGCCCGAGGTGGTCGCGGGTCGCAGCTTGGCGACCCACTTCTCCGGCTCCCAGTAGGTGACCCGCGGATCAGACAGGCCGCCGGTGGCCAGCACCGCCGGATAGGCCTTGGCCTCGACCTGATCGTAGGGACTGTAGCTGAGCATATAATCGTAGGCCGCCGGATCCTCGATGGGATTGCCCCATTCAGGCCATTCCGGCGGCGTCAGCGGCAGTGAGGTGTCGCTCATCGTGTTGATGACGTCGACGAACGGCACCTGACCGATGATTCCGGCCCACAGGTCGGGCCGCATGTTGTTGACGGCCCCCATCAAGAGGCCGCCCGCCGATCCGCCCTGGGCGACGATGTTTCCGGTCGCGGCGTATTTGCGGTCGATCAGATGTTCGGCGGCGGCGATGAAGTCGGTGAAAGTGTTCTTCTTCGTCATCTTCCTCGCATCGAGGAACCAGCCCCAGCCCTTGTCGGACCCGCCACGAATGTGGGCGATGGCGTAGATCCAGCCACGATCAACCAGCGAGAGCCGATTGGTCGAGAAGCTGGCCGGCATGGGGATTCCGTACGAGCCGTAGCCATAGAGCAGCAGCGGTGCGGAGCCATCGACCGGCGTCGATTTGCGACGCAACACCGTGACTGGCACCAGTTGTCCGTCCGAAGCGGGGGCGTTCAGCCGCTCGACGACATAGTCCGCGATGTTGTGGCCAGACGGAATCTCCTGCGTCTTGCGCAGCGTCCGCTCGCGCGTCGCCATGTCGTAGTCGAAGGTCTGGGTCGGAGTTGACGGCGAGTTGTAGGCGTAGCGAGTGTTCGTCGTCTCGAACTCGGATGCGCCGGCCAGCGACAGGGCGAAGGCGGGTTCGTCGACGGCGATCTCGTGCTCCTCGCCGGCGCGGTCGCGGATGATGATGCGCGTGTTGGCGTCGGCGCGTTCCTGGCGCGCCAGGTGGTCGTTGGTCAGATCCAGGCCTTCGATGAAACGACCGGGCGTGTGCGGGACCAGGTCGGTCCAGTTCGCCTTCGACGGCGTCGCCGTCGGAGCCTGAACGATCTTGAAGTCGATGGCGTCGTCGGCGTTGGTGCGGATCACCCAGCGGTCGCCCCAGTGATCGGCGTCATAGCGAATGGCGACCACGCGCGGCTCCAGCACCACGGGTTCGGCCATCGGCGTGGCGGCGGGGATATAGCGCGCCTCGGACGTTTCCTGGTTCTGGATGCCGATGACGATGAATTGATCGTCGGCCGTGCGTCCGACGCCGATGAACATGCCGTCGTCGGCCTCTTCATAGACCAGGGTGGTTTCGCCGCCGCGAGCCGGGCGACGGAAGATCTTGTCGGGGCGGCCGTTGTCGTCGCGATTGGTCCAGAAGATCCACTGGCTGTCGGGAGAGAAGACGAAGTCGCCGGTGGCGCTGTCGATCACGGCGGGCAGGACTTCGCCGGTCGCCAGATCCTTGACGTATATCTTGTGGACCTCGGAACCCTGCGCATCCTCGGAATAGGCGAACAGGCTGTGATCCGGGCTGTGGCTCGCGGCCGAGACTTCGGAATAGGCCTTGCCCTGGGCCAGTTCGTTGGCGTCCAGCAGCAGTTGGGGCGTGGGGGCCATGACGAAGTTTTTCGTCACCGGCTGACCATCGACCATCCACGTGCCCTGGCGTTCGACGCGCATGTAACGGGGATGCTGATCGCCCGTCTGGTATTCGACGTAGTAGTTCCAGCCGCCGTCCGGGGCCGGAACCGAGCTGTCGTCCTCTTTGATGCGGCCTCGCATCTCGGTGAACATCGTCTGCTGCAGGGGCAGGGTGGAGGCCATCATGGCCTCGCGATAGGCGTTTTCGGCCGTCAGATGCTCCTTGACCTCGGCCTTGATCAGGGTCGGATCGCGCAGCACGGCCTGCCAGTTATCGTCCTTCATCCACTGATAGTCGTCGGTCCGGGTGCGGCCCAGCTGCTCGGTGACGACGGGAATCTTCTTGGCGACGGGCGGTTGAGGCATGGGAGATCCGGTGGACTGGCGGGCGAGCGCGGGGGAGGCCGAGGCGGCAAGCGCCGTCGCAGCGGTGGACATTATCAATTGCCGACGATTCATCGGTCGCTCCCCTGGATAGTCGAAGGGCCGAGTTTGGGCGCGGCGGGCGGCGAACGTCAAATGAAGAAAAGCAGCGACCCGTCAGCCCGCCAAGGCGTCCACCGTCATCCGTTGCAGCAGTTCGCCGCCTTGGCCGATGGCCGCCAGGCGGCTGGAGACATGGCCCAGCACATTGGCGGCATAGACTTCGTAGAGATCCAGCTTGCCTTGCAGCCAGGCCGGATCGCCGTCCTGCGCATCCAGCTTCGCCTTGGCCGCCAGCGCGCCCTTGGACAGCATCCAGCCGCCGACGACGTCGCCCAGCAGTTTCAGATAGGCGTCGGCCGCCGCCAAGACGTCTGCCGCTGCATTTGGATCGGCCTTCTGATCCAGCAGCCAAAGGGTGGCGTCCTGAACCGCCTCGATGGCCGTCGCGAACCGTTCGACCGGCTTGCCGCTGTAGAGACCGCCGAGATCGACCAAGGTCGCCTTCATGTCAGCGATCAGCGCCTTGGCGGATTCGCCGCCGTCCATCGAAAGCTTGCGCCCGACCAGGTCCATCGCCTGGATGCCATTGGTGCCTTCGTAGATCGGAGCAATGCGGGCGTCGCGATAGTATTGGGCCGCGCCGGTCTCCTCGATGAAGCCCATGCCGCCGTGGACCTGGATCCCCATCGAGGTAACTTCGCAGCCGACATCGGTGGACCAAGCCTTGGCGATGGGGGTGAACAGGTCTTCGCGACCCTTCCAGCGACGACGCTCCTCTTCGGTCCCGGCGTGCTTGGCCAGGTCGGCGGCGACACCTGTGGCCAGGCAGATGGCGCGGGCAGCCGAAATCTTGGCCTTCATCACGCTCAACATCCGGCGCACGTCGGGATGGTCGAAGATCGGGGCGTTGGCTTCGCCGGTCCAGACCGAACGGCCCTGGCGGCGGTCCAGCGCATAGGCGAGGGCGTGCTGGTAGGCGCGTTCGGCGATGCCGACGCCCTCGACGCCGACGGCCAGGCGGGCGGCGTTCATCATCACAAACATATGGGCCAGACCCTGGTTCGGTTGACCAACCAGTTCGGCGGTCGCGCCTTCATAGCTCATGACGCAGGTGGGCGAGGCGTGGATGCCCAGCTTGTGCTCGACCCCGACCGGGCGGAAGGCGTTGCGGTCCCCCAGGGTCCCGTCGTCATTGACCGCGAATTTGGGCGTCAGGAACAGGCTGATGCCTTTCGGCCCCTTGGGTGCGTCTGGCAGGCGGGCCAGCACCAGATGGACGATGTTGTCGGTAGCGTCGTGATCGCCCCAGGTGATGTAGATTTTCTGGCCATTCAGGGCGTAGGTGCCGTCGCCATTCGGCGTCGCCGTGGTGATCAAAGAGCCAAGATCGGAGCCTGCGCCCGGCTCCGTCAGGACCATGGCGCCCGTCCATTCGCCGCTGACCAGTTTGGTCAGATATTTGGCCTTCTGCTCTTCCGTTCCCACCTGTTCCAGAGCCTCGATGGAGGCCAGCGACAGCATGGGACACAGGCCGAACGCCATGTTGGCGGCATGGACGGTTTCATATGCTGCCAGTTCCAGCGCCTTGGGCAGGGCCTGACCGCCGGCCTCGGTCGAGGCGGACAGGCCGGTCCAGCCGCCGGCCGCGAACTGGCGATAGGCGTCGGCGAAGCCCGGCGCGGCGGTGACCGAGCCATTGGCGTAGGTCGAACCCTTCTGGTCGCCGATCCGGTTCAACGGCGCCAGGACCTCTTCCGAGAACTGGCCCGCCGCTTCCAGCACGGCCAAAGCGACATCGGCGTCATAGTCGGGAAAGGCGCCGGTCGCCGCCACATCGGCCATGCCGGCCACCGCCTCCAGGGTGAAGGCCAGGTCTCGAACGGGGGCGCGGTAGGTCATGGGTTTCCTCAATCGTCGTTGCGGCCTAAGTGCCGCGTCGGGGCCGGTCGCTGCAAGCGTCTTGGCGACGCGCCCCATCTAGGTACAAGGTGACGTAGTGCCGTGACGGAAGGGAAGACATGGGCGAGCCCCGCAATCGATATTCGACAGTTTCCCTGCTGTTTCACTGGGGTATCGCTCTGGCCGTTCTGATCCAGGTGCTGCTGATCACGGCGCATGAGAATACGGAAGGGCCGATTTCGGGCCAGTTCGTGATGCTGCACAAGTCGCTGGGCCTGACGATCCTGACGCTGACCCTGGCGCGGATCGGCTGGCGGCTGGCCCATCCGGCCATTCCTTTGCCCTCCGGTCTGCCGCGCTGGCAGCGCATCGGCGCACGCGTCAGCCATGTGCTGTTCTATCTGGCGCTCATCTTCATTCCCATGACCGGCTGGCTGGCGTCTTCGGCCGGCGGGCGTGCGATCGAATGGTTCGGCCTGTTCGCCTGGCCGCTGCTGCCCATCGGCGGCGGGCGCGATGCGGCGCGCAGCCTGATGGGGCTGCATGGGCTGGCGGTGAAGGGGCTGTATGTCCTGATCGCGCTGCATGTTCTGGCGGCGCTGAAGCATCAGTTCATCGACCGGGACAATGTGCTGCACCGGATGATCCCGATCATCCCTCGCCGACCGTGAGCGAGACCCCGGATCAGGCGGCGCAGGCGCTGGCGAACGGCGATTTGATCCTGCTGCCGACCGAGACGGTCTATGGGCTGGGCGCCGATGCGGGCAATGCCCAAGCGGTCGCGGCCATCTTCGCAGCCAAGGGACGGCCGAGGTTCAACCCGCTGATTTCCCACGTCGTCGATGCAGATGCGGCGGCTGCCATCGGAGTATTCGGTCCGGCGGCACGCGCCTTGGCCGAGACCTTCTGGCCCGGTCCGTTGACGCTCGTCACGCCGGTTCGGGACGCTACGCGCGTCTGCGATCTGGCCCGCGCCGGGTTGGACAGCGTGGCGATCCGCGTGCCGGCCCATCCGATGGCGAGGGCGGTGTTGGCGGCGTTCGGTGGTCCGGTCGTGGCGCCGTCAGCCAATCGCTCGGGAAGGCCCAGCCCGACGACGTTTTTCGATGCGGTGGACGAGACCGGCTTCGCGGTCGCCGCCGCGGTCGATGGCGGCCCTTGCCAGGTCGGGTTGGAGAGCACGGTCGTGTCGGTGCTGGGCGGACGTGTCGCCCTGCTGCGGCCGGGCGCTGTCACCCGGTCCGAGATCGAGGCTCTGGTCGGTCTGCTGGCGGACAGCGGGGAGGGGCATCGCTCACCTGGACGGTTGGCTCTGCATTACGCACCGAATGCCCCGGTCAGGATCAAGGCGCATGAGGCGAAGAGCGGCGAAATCCTGCTGGGGTTCGGCGCCGGCGTCGGAGATCCGCGCTGGAGTCTGAGTCCGTCTGGCGACCTGCGGGAAGCGGCGGCCAATCTGTTTCGGCTGTTGCGCGAGGCGGACCGGACCGAGCCGGTCGGGATCGCCGTTTCGCCTATCCCGATGACGGGACTGGGCGAGGCCATCAATGATCGGCTGAGGCGGGCGGCCGGCTTCGTCGGCTAGCCGAATCGGGCCTGTAGATCGACGCTGGACTGGCGGCCGACGCTTGCCAGACAGGTCTGCAACCAATCGTCGGCGGCGGCCCGACCGCGCGCCTTCAGGTCGTTAAGAAAGCTCCATTCGGTATTGAACTTGGATCGCAGCGACAGGTCCGACAGCCAGCCGTCCGCCTCGATGGCGTGCAGGCGGACGTGGCGATAGGGGCCTGATCCGCCGCCCTTCAGCTGGCCGTGGGCGATCATCTCGCCGGCCAGGGCGATGGCGCGCAGTTCGGCGACCAGGGGGGCGTTGAAGACGATCTCGTTCAGCCGATCCACGATGTCGCCGGCGCTGCGGGGCGTCTCATCGCGCGCCAAGGGGTTCAGCGTCACCAGCAGCACGTCATCCGGTGTATCCTCGCCGGTCAGAGGCCAGAGCGGCGGATTGGTCAGATAGCCACCGTCCCAATAGAGCTCGCCGTCGATCTCGACCGCCTGGAACAGATGGGGCAGGCAGGCAGAAGCCATCAGGACATCGGCGTTGATCTCGGACGTCTCGAAAAGCCGGGTCTTGCCTTGGCGGACAGCGGTGGCGGCGACGAACAGCCGTATATCCGAGGCCTGGACCGCACCGAAATCGACCGCCGCCTTCAGCACCCGTTTCAGAGGATTGTGGTTCAGCGGGTTGAATTCATAGGGGCTCATGGACATCGCCAACGTCTCGCCGGCGCGCCAGAAGGGGTTGTCCTTGATCCAGTCGGGCGGCTGGGCGGCGTTCCACATCGCGCTGTCGCCAAAGACGTTTCGGCCGCCAGACTGGTTCACCTCGCGCCACAGCTTGTCCAGCGCTGCACGGGCGTCGCCGGTCGCAAGGCCGGACACCAGCGCCGCGCCGTTCATGGCGCCGGCCGACACGCCGGACACCGCACGGACATCCAGTCGGTCGTCTTCCAGCAGTCGATCCAGCACGCCCCACTGAAAGGCGCCGTGCGCGCCGCCCCCCTGAAGAGCGAGACAGACGGGGCGACGGCCCGTGAGATCAGGCAGATCTTCCGCCGGTTGGGCGGTCTTGCGTTTGAAGATCGCCATGGTCGCCCCAGTCTGAAATTATTGAGCGGTCCAACCGCCGTCGATGGAGAAACTGGCCCCGTTCGCCGAGGCGCCGAGATCGCTGACCAGATAGAGGAAAATGCCGGTCAGTTCGTCCGTGGTCACGAATCGCTTGGTCGGCTGGGCGGCCAGGATGATGTCGGTCAGCACCTGCTCCTCGGTCATGTTGCGGGTGCGGGCCTGGTCCGCGATTTGTTTCGTCACGATCGGCGTCTCTACGAAGCCGGGGCAGATGGCGTTGCAGGTGATGTTGTCCCGCGCCAGTTCCAGCGCCACCGTCTTGGTGAAGCCGATGACGCCGTGCTTTGCTGCGACATAGGCGGACTTGAACGGACTGGCGACCAGCCCGTGGGCAGAGGCCATGTTGACGATCCGGCCGTGCCCTTGCGCCTTCATGATCGGGATCGCGGCGCGCGTGGCGTAAAAGGCCGACGACAGGTTGATGGCGATGATCTTCTCCCACTGGTCGGTGGGGAATTTCTCGACCGATTCGACGTGCTGGATGCCGGCGTTGTTGACCAGAATGTCCAGGCGGCCCAGCTCGCTTTGGGCGAAGGCGACCATGTCCGCAATCTCTTCGCCGCGCGTCATGTCGGCGGGATGATAGTGGACACGGACCCCAGACGAGGCTTCCAACTTGGCGCGCGTGCGCTCGATCTCGGCCGGATCGCCCAGGCCGTTCAGGACGACGTCGCCACCCCCCGCCGCTACGGCTCGCGCCAGGGCCAGGCCGATGCCGGAGGTCGAGCCGGTCACAATTGCAACCTGGCCCTTCAGGTCGCCAATGTTGCGGAACGTCGGCGTCTCGCCGTCGGCGTCCGTGGATGCATTAGGCCGTTGCGACATGGGTCCGCCCTTAGGTTCGTCGTGGGGAGATTAGCGTCAGGACGGGTCGGGGATCAAGAATTTCCCGATCTGATGAATATCCATTCGCTTTCGGTGGATGCGGCCTTGTCGAACTTGTAACCGTCGCGGTCGAAAGCCTTCAGGTCCACGACGCGTTCCACGCGCTCGTCGATAGCGAAGCGCGCCATGGCGCCGCGCGCCTTCTTGGCAAAGAAGGAGATGATGCGGCTCTCGCCGTTCTTCTCTTCGCGAAACTGCGGCGTGACGATCGGCAGCTTAAGCGCCTTGGCGTCCACGGCGCCGAAATATTCCTGGCTGGCCAGGTTCACCAACGTCGGATCAGCCTGACCTTCAGCATCGGCGTTCAACTGCTTGGAGATCCGCTCGCCCCAGAAGTCGTAGAGGCTGGATCCGCGCCGGGTTTTCAGCCGTGTGCCCATCTCCAGGCGATAGGGCTGGATCCGGTCCAGCGGACGCAGCAGGCCGTAGAAGCCCGACAGGATGCGCAGATGATCCTGGGCATAGGTGAGCGCCTTGGCGTCGAGTTCGCGCGCTTTCAGCCCCTCATAGACGTCGCCGGCGAAGGCGAAGGCGGCCTGGACGCCATCGGTCGATTCGGAATCGAAGGCCTTGAATCGGGCGACGTTCAGCGTCGCCAGGTCGTCCGAAATGCCCATCAGGCGGCGAAGATCGGCCTTTGTCTGACGCCGCGCGGTCGTCGCCAGGCTGGCGGTGTCTTCGGCGAATCGACGCTCAGTGCCGGGAAGCGCTGGATCGGCCTCGGTGAAGTCGAGCCGTTTGGCGGGAGAGAGAACGATCAGCAATTGGCGGCTCCGTTGCAGCGCCGCTGACATAGGCCGCTTCGGCGAGGATTTGAACGGGGTGCGACGCCTGCGCAAGGCGCGAGCTTGTGGATCGGAGACGATGAGATCGGCGTGGACATAGGGCGCGTCTTGCAGAACGGGATTTAGGACAAGCGTGTTCGGCCTCGCGCTTTCGCTGCGAAGTTATTGGAGGGCTGGGCGGAGCGCCGGGCCTTCGCCCGGAATGTGAGTTTGTAAGTACCGTTTCGACGAAGGGTATGACGCTCCGCGCGGAAGGTTGGCCTGCAAGCTCGGGGCGTCGAGTGGTGGCGGTCTTATCGCCTAACCCCATAAGCCTGCGACGGGTCGGCGAGGTCTGCGAAACCCCGTCCCGAGTGCGATCGAGTATCCCCCTCGACGCTCCGACGGCGTTCGCCGCCGGCGCGAGCCGTTTCAGACCCGCTCCCGTTCCATCCGCTCCCGCCGCCGCAAGGTCGCAGGCCAAGCGAGCCCTCCGGGCGACGGGACGGGTGTAGAATACGCGCGTTTCCAAGGGGGAATGGGAGAAGGGGGACATAATTCGGCAAGCGATTGAAATCGCTGGGAATGAACTAGCATCATTGTGATGGCTGGCGCGCGATTCACGTCTCTCTACACCCGTCATCCTCGGCCTTGTGCCGAGGACCCACCCGTCCGCTGCGCGATCAACAGGCGGGGCGCACGAAGCGTTATGCGCCTTCTTTTCACGTTCGATTCCGCCTTACCGTGGGTCCTCGGCACAAGGCCGAGGATGAAAAGAGGGCGAGGCGCCTCCTGTGGGACTTTGAGGCCCCCTTCGCCCCTACGCGGTCCCACTCCCTGCAAAGCGGGGAGGAGACGGGAGCGTTAGAACAGAACGGCCGGGTTCATGATCCGCTTGGGGTCGATGGCGCGGCGGATGGCGGCCATGGTTTCGATCTCAACGGGGGATTTGTAGCGTTTGACCTCTTCGGTCTTGAGCCGGCCCAGGCCGTGTTCGGCCGAGATCGAGCCGTCGTAGGTTCCGACAACGTCGTGAACGACTTGCGAGCCTTCCTTCCAGAGACCGATGAAGGCGGGGATGTCCTGACCGAAGCCCGGCAGGATGTCGTAGTGCAGATTACCGTCGCCGACGTGGCCGAAGACCGAGATGCGGGCGCCGGGGTGGAAGCGTTCGACGGCGGCCGAGGCTTCGTCAATGAATTCGGCGATGCGGCTGATGGGGACGGAGACATCGTGTTTCCAGCCGCCGCCCTCGGGCTTCAGGGCCGCCGAATGTTCTTCGCGCAGACGCCAGAAAGCGGCGCGCTGGGCGTCGTTCTGGGCGATGGCGGCGTCGGTGATCAGGCCTTCCTCGAAGGCGACTTCCAGCAAGGCCTCCATCTGGGCCTCGGCGCCGCCCGGCGTGCCCGAGGCGATCTCGATGAGAACATACCAGTCGGGCGTCGAGTCCAGAGGTTCGCGGGTGTCGGGGATGTTCTTGAGCACCAGCGCCATGCCCAGACGCTTCATCAGCTCGAAGGCCTCGACCCCGCCGCCGGTCTCGGCCTTGGCGCGGGCCAGCAGTTCGACCGAGGCGGCGGCCGTCTCCAGGCCGACGATGGCGACGGCGCGCGACCGCATGATCGGGAACAGTTTCAGGGTGGCGGCGGTGACGACGCCTAGCGTGCCCTCGGCGCCGATCAGCAGCTGTTTCAGGTCATAGCCGGTGTTGTCCTTGCGCAGCCGCTTCAGGCCGCGGAAGATTTCGCCGTTGGGCAGGACAGCCTCGATGCCCAGGACCAGATCGCGCATCATGCCGTAGCGGAGCACCTGGGTGCCGCCGGCGTTGGTGGAGATGACGCCGCCGATGGTGGCAGACCCCTCGGCCGCCAGACTGAGCGGGAAATAGCGGCCGGCCGCCGTCGCCGCCTGTTGCGCCTCGAACAGGGTCAGGCCGGCCTCGACCGTCATGGCGTCGTCCAGCGGGGTCACGTCGCGGACGGCTCGCATCTTGCGCGTCGAGAGCAGAACTTCGCCGAAGGGGATTTGGCCGCCGACCAGGCCCGTTCCTCCGCCATGAGGTGTGATGGCGACGCCTTCGCGCGCGCAGATCGTCACGGCCTTCGCCGTTTCCTCGACTGAACGCGGGGTCAGCAGGATCGGCGTATTGCCGGTCCAGCGATTGCGCCATTCGGTGAGCGACGGGGCGATGACGTCGGGATCCTGGGTCCAGCCGCCCGGACCCAGCGCGGCCTTCAGTTCATCGAGCACGGCGGAGGAGGGGGCGGGCGTCTGCATGCCCCCTTTTGTCAGGCGGCGTCGTTCGGTGGAAGAGCCGCGAAGGCCTCAGACGTCGAGTTCTTCTTTCACGAACTGCGCGTTTTCCTGAATGAACTGGAAACGGGCGTCGGCGCGCTTGCCCATCAGGCGTTCGACCAGGTCCTCAATGTCGGTCTCGGCGTCCGGCACGGTGATCCGGGCCAGGGTGCGCTTCTTGGGGTCCATGGTGGTCTCCTTCAGCTGGGAGGCCATCATTTCGCCCAGGCCCTTGAACCGGCCGATCTCGGTCTTCTTGCCCTTGAAGACGGTGGCCATCAGCTCGTCGCGGTGGGCGTCGTCGCGGGCGTATTCGCTCAAGGGGCCGGCGCTGATGCGATAGAGCGGCGGCAGGGCCATGAAGACCCGACCCTGGCGGATGGTTTCGGGCATGACGCGGTAGAAGAAGGTGATCAGGAGGGCCGCGATGTGGGCGCCGTCCACGTCGGCGTCGGTCATGATGACGATCCGCTCGTAGCGCAGGTCGTCGATATTGAACCGATTGCCCGGCTGGACGCCCATGGCGAGCGCCAGGTCGGACAGTTCTACGTTCTGGCGCAGCTTGTCCGCCGTGGCCGAGGCGACGTTCAGGATCTTGCCGCGCAGGGGCAGGATGGCCTGGGTCGTGCGGTCGCGCGCCTGTTTGGCCGAGCCGCCGGCCGAATCGCCTTCGACGATGAAGAGCTCGGTCCCCTGGGCCGACTGGCGGCTGCAATCCGACAGCTTGCCCGGCAGGCGCAGCTTGCGGGTGGCGGCGGCGCGCTGGACCTCCTTGTCCTTGCGGCGACGCAGGCGGTCCTCGGCGCGGTCGACGACGAATCCAAGCAGGGCGTTGGCCTGTTTGGGGCTTTCGGTCAGCCAGTGGTCCAGCGGGTCACGGAGCAGTTGCTCCACGATGCGCGTGCCCTCGGGCGAGGATAGACGGTCCTTGGTCTGGCCCTGGAACTCGGGATTGCGGATGAAGACGCTGATCAGGGCGCCGGCGTTGGCGATGACGTCCTCGGCCGTGATGATGGCGGCGCGCTTCTCGTTGGTCAGTTCGCCGTAGGATTTCAGACCCTTGACCAGAGCGGCGCGGAAGCCGGCCTCGTGCGTGCCGCCGTCGGGGGTGGAGACGGTGTTGCAGTAGGACTGGATGAAGCCGTCGGATTCGCCGAAGCCGATGGGCGACCAGGTGACGGCCCATTCGAAGGCGCCCGCCTCGCCCTGGCGCTCGGCGCGGCCGGCGAAGGTGGGGGTGACGGTGTCCAATTCGCCGATCCGGTCGACCAAGGCGTCGGCCAGGCCACCGGGGAAGTGCAGGCTGGCCTGGGTCGGGGTGGCGTCGGTGATCCGCTCGGGCGCGCAGGTCCACCGGATCTCCACGCCACGGAACAGATAGGCCTTGGAGCGGGCCATACGGAACAGACGGGCGGGTTTGAAGGCCGCGCCCATGCCGAAGATTTCGTCGTCGGGCTTGAAGCGGATCAGGGTGCCGCGCTTCTTGGATGGGCCGATCTGCTGGATGGGGGCCAGGACGGCGCCGCGGCTGAAGGCCTGTTTCCATTCGAAGCCGTCGCGCCAGACGGTGACCTCGACGCTTTCGCTGAGCGCATTGACGACCGAGACGCCGACGCCGTGCAAACCGCCTGAAGTTTCATAGGCCTTGCCGGAGAACTTGCCACCTGAGTGGAGGACGGTCATGACCACTTCCAGCGCCGACTTGCCGGGGTGTTTGGGGTGCGGATCGACCGGGATGCCGCGGCCGTCGTCACGCACCGACAGATAGCCCTCGGCGTCCAGATCCACGGTGATCAGCTTGGCGTGTTTGGCCACCGCCTCGTCCATGGCGTTGTCCAGGACTTCGGCGAACAGGTGGTGCAGGGCGCGCTCGTCGGTGCCGCCGATATACATGCCGGGGCGTTTGCGGACGGGCTCCAGCCCCTCCAGCACCTCGATGGAGGAGGCCGAATAGGCGTTGGCGCTGCCGGCCGTCGGCGCAGCGGCTGCGGTCGGGGTAGGGGATGGCGCAGGCGCGGGCGGCGCCTCGGGCGGTTTCACGGCCACGGGTTTGGGAGGCTCGGGTTTGCGAGCTTCGGGTTCGTCATCAAAAGCGAAGAGGTCGGCGGCCATTCACATAGTCTGAGGCGATTCGGGACCGGGTCTGGTAGGCCCGTGAGGCCGGTCGAGCAAGCGGCGCGCGAACAGGGGCCGGATCGAAGGTCACGGCGCGGGCCATGATCGCCAGCATCAGGATCCACGGCAGGTTGGCGTGGGTCAGCAGGACGCTCTCCGACAGACTCAATGCCGTGAACACGGTCAGATAGGCGATGCTCCAATACCCTTCGCGCGCGCCCTGGCCGTTCAGCCGCGCGACGATCAGGATCGCAGAGATTCCCATGACGGCGCCGACAGCAACCGCGCCGGGCCAGCCCAACTGGACCAGCAGGTCGATCCAGCCGTTGTGCGCGGACGGCACGGGCCACTGGGTCTCGATGCGAATTTCGCGTGCGGGGATGGAGTCCACGCCCCAGAACGCGCTGAAGCCGTAGCCGGTCCAGGGACGCTCGGCGACCTTTCGCATTAAAGCTTCCCAGATCAGGGTGCGGCCGGTCAGTGATGGGTCCTTGCCCAGGGCTTCCAGGATCGCCGCCGAATCCGAGTTCCACAGCCAGGTCGCTGCCGCCGCTGTCACGACGCCCAACCAGATCCCGGCGACCGTGATCACCGCGCCGCCCTGTTTCAGCGTCCACCAGCCCCCCACCATGCCCAGGCCCAGGCCCCAGCACAGCAGCGATGTCTTCGATTGGGTGGCGAGCACCAGGAGCGTGGTGAGGCCCAAGGTCAGCAGGCAAACCCAGAAACGGTTGCTGCGCCCGGCGATATGATCGGCGGCCAGGGTCGCGGCGGCCGAAACGGCGCCGATCACCATGACCAGACCCATCTGGTTCTTCTCGTACCAGAGGCCGCGCCAAAGGCCGGCGTTGTCGAACTGATGCACGCCCACCTTGGGATAGCCGAACACCATGAGAAGGCTGCCGATCGCCATCACCAGGCCGGTGTACATCAGGACGCGCGGTAGGGCGTCGTCGCGGAATCGGGCGCCCAGATAGATGGCGAAGGCGCTGTTGATGGCCATGGCGATCACGCGGCGCTCGGTCACGCCGGGGTCGATGGACCAGTATTTCGACACGAAACACAGGGCGACCAGGCCGAACATCATCAGCCAGGCCGGCCAGGCCCGAATGACCTTGTCGAAGCGAAACACGATCAGGCCGGCGATGACGGCGTAGACCGGCAACCAGATGAACCGCAGGATCGGCGTCTCGACCTGGGTCGGGGCGATGACGGGGGCGATCAGAGCGCCGGTCAGCATGAAGACGACGAAGCCGGCCGCCCACTGTTCCCACAGCGGCGGCGAATCATCCTGAATCTGAACGGGCGGTTCGCGCACCGGCGCACAGTCCTTTACGGCGCTTAAGGAACCGTGAGTGCGGCGTTGAAAGCGGCGAGGCCCCGTTCCAGATCGACGATCAGGTCGGCGGGGTCTTCCAGTCCGACATGAATGCGGATCAGTTCGCCCTCCAGCACGGGCGGGTGGTCGCGATAGGCCATCTGATGCGTCTCGTGGGTGATCAGACTTTCGAACCCACCCCAGGAATAGCCCAGCCCAAACAAGGTGAGGGCGTTCAGGAAGGCCTCGCCCGCCGGCTTGTCGCCGCCCTTCATGACCAAGCCCATCAGGGACGCCGCGCCTGTGAAATCCCGCCGCCACAGATCATGGCCGGTCGAGCCGGGCAGGGGCGGGTAGAGGACGCGGGAAACCTCGGGCCGCGTTTGGAGCCATTCCGCGACGATCAGGCCTGACCGCGCCTGTTCTGCATAGCGCAGCGGCAGGGTCCGCAGGCCGCGCAGCGCCAGCCAGGCATCGTCGGGCGACACATGCCAGCCCAGGTCCTCGATCGTGTCGCCTATGGCGCGCAGGCAGGCGGGATCATTGGCGGCGATGCTGCCCATCAGCACGTCCGAGTGTCCGCCGACATATTTGGTGACGGCCTGGACGCTGACATCCACGTCATGGGCCAGCGGGCGGTAGGCCAGACCGGCGGCCCAGGTATTGTCGACAACCGTCAGGATGCCGCGCGTGCGGCAGGCCCGGGCCACGGCGACGACATCGACCATTTCGAACGTCAGGGACGACGGCGACTCCATCAACACCAGTCGGGTCTGGTCGCCCAGGGCCGCGACAATGGCGGAAGCATCTGCATCGGCAGGAAGGAACCGAGTCGTGACGCCGCGTGCGGCCTGATAGCGGCTGAGGAAGCGGCGCGTGGGGCCATAGACGGCGTCCGTGGTGATCACCTCGTCGCCCGGCCGCAGCAGGGCCAGGAGCGGAACGGTGACGGCCGCCAGGCCGGAGGGGACCAGAAAGGCGTCCTTCGCCCCCTCCAGATCGGCCAGAGCCCGTCGGAGATCGCGCGCCGCACTGGTGCCGCTGAGCCCATAGCTCGGACCGCCTGTCTCGTCGCGCATGACGCCGGCCGTGTCGCTGAGCATGGTCGAGGCGCGTTCGATGGGCGGGTTCACACCCCGCCGCCCTTGCCCCCGACGTGTTGCGGCGGCGATCAGGCGGGTGCGGTCCGAATGCGGCGACATGGCGTTTCCGATGGGTTGCGGATCGGGCCCTAAAGGCCTCTAAAGCCAGCGGGGCGCAAGCGGCGAGGGATAGGAACGCGATGCGGTGCTGGATGATCGGAGCGATGGCGGCGGTGCTGCTGACGGCCGCGTGCGGGCGGCAGGACGCCGATCCGACGCCGGAGACGACCCCTGTCGCACCGACCGCGACCACGCCCAGCGCCGTTCCCGAAAGCCCGACCCTGGCGGCGATCAAGCGACGCGGCCGCCTGAACTGCGGCGTGCATCAGGGACTGGTCGGGTTCGCCTATACCGACAATCGCGGTCAGTGGCGCGGGTTCGACGTGGACTTCTGCCGCGCCACGGCGGCAGCCGTGCTGGGCGATGCGAATGCTGTTCGGTTCGTGCCCTTGTCGGCGTCGGATCGGTTCACAGCGCTGAACGACGGCAGGATCGACGTGCTGTGGCGCAACTCTTCCTGGACCATGAGCCGCGACGCCGGCGAGGGGTTCGTCTTCGCCGGCATCAACTATTACGACGGCCAAGGCTTTCTGGTCCGGCGATCGCTGAACCTGAACAGCGCGACGGAGCTGAACGGCGCGCGGGTCTGCGTGCAGTCCGGCTCGACCTCGCAGGTCAACGCCGCCGACTATTTCCGGTCGCGTGGCATTGAATATCGGCCTGTCGTCTTCGAAACCGAAGAGGCGGCGCGCGACGCCTATGGCCGCGAGGATTGCGACGCCTTCAGCGCCGACATCTCCGCTTTAGCCGCAGCCCGGACCGTTCTGACCAACCCCAACGAACATGTGATCCTGTCGGACGTGGCGTCCAAGGAGCCGCTGGGGCCGGTCGTCAAGGCGGGCGACGAGCGTTGGGCCTCTACCGTGCGCTGGACCCTGAACGCCCTGATGCTTGCCGAGGAGCTGGGGGTGACCAAAGCCAGTGTGGAGGCTCAGTCCAAGACTGCGACGGACCCGCGCGTGCGGCGTTTGCTGGGCGTCGAGGGCGAGTTCGGCCCCATGCTGGGCTTATCCAAGACCTGGGCCAGGGACGCCGTCGGGGCGGTCGGCAATTACGGCGAGATCTTCGAGCGGAACCTGGGGGCGCAATCGGCGCTCGACCTGGCGCGCGGTTTGAACGCACAATGGAACGCGCGTCCGGCCGGCTTGATCTATGGTCTGCCGATCCGATAAGCGCCGACGTTTGTATCGCTTCCTGGGGGATAGATGACCGAGACGAAACGTGGCGGCCTCGCGCTGCACTGGCTGATGCTGATCGGTTTCGCCGTGGGTCTGGGCGGCGGTTTGATCGTCAATCTGACGCTGGGCGCCGACACGGGCTGGGTCGTCTGGCTGACGGACAACGTCACAGGGCCGCTGGGTCAGATCTTCCTGCGCCTGCTGTTCATGATGGTCATCCCCCTGCTGTTCTCGGCCCTGGTGGTCGGGGTGGCCGAGATGGGCGACCTCAGCTCGCTGGGGCGGGCGGGGATCAAGACCCTGATGCTGACGATCCTGGTGTCCAGCATCGCCGTGGTGATCGGCCTGGTGATGGTCAATGTGTTCCAGCCCGGACGGGGCGTCGATCCCGTGCTGGCGCAACAGCTGCTGGAGCAGGGCCGCGATGGCGCGGCCGGCATCGTGCGCGGGGCGCCCGAGACCATCCAGCTTGGCGACTTCTTCCTGGAGCTGATCCCGTCGAACGTCTTCACGGCGGCGGCCGAGAACCAGATCCTGCCGGTGATGGTGTTCGCCCTGTTCTTCGGCATCGGCCTAGTGATGGCCAAGTCACCCGCCACCGACCGGCTGCAGCAGGTCATCGAGGGCATGTTCGAAGTCACGATGAAGCTGATCAACCTCTTCATCAAACTGGCCCCCATCGCCATCGCCTGCCTGATGTTCAACCTGGCGGCTCTGTTCGGATGGGATCTGCTGGTGCGGCTGGCGGCCTATGTGGGTGTCGCCGTGGGCGCCATGGCGATCCATATGTTCGTGGTCTATCCGCTGGTGATCTGGATCCTGGGCGGCCGTTCGCCCATCGCCTTCTTCAAGGGCGTGCGCGAGCCGATGGTGGTGGCCTTCTCGACCGCCTCGTCCAACGCCTCGCTGCCGGTGTCGCTGAAGGCGGCCGAGAAAGAGTTGAAACTGCCGCGCAAGATCGCCCGGTTTGTCCTGACCGTGGGCGCCACCGCCAACCAGAATGGCACGGCCCTGTTCGAGGGCGTGACGGTGCTGTTCCTGGCGCAGTTCTTCGGCGTCGATCTAACGATCACCCAGCAGGTCATCGTCATGCTGGTGTGCATACTGGGCGGGATCGGCACGGCGGGTGTGCCCGCCGGTTCGCTGCCGGTCGTGGCGATGATCCTGGTGATGGTGAAAGTGCCGCCCGAAGGGATCGGCCTGATCCTGGGCGTGGATCGCTTCCTGGACATGTGCCGTACGACGCTGAACGTCACCGGCGATCTGGTCTTGGCGACCGTGGTGTCGCGTGGCGAAGAGGATGACACTGTCGAAGCGGACGATGTCGTGCCCGTAGCGCCGCCGGCCTGAGATTCAGCCTGTCTCGACCGGAGTGTCCTCGCGGGCGCCCCATTCAGACCAAGAGCCGTCATAGAGCCGTGACGCGCGCCCAAGCTCGGCCAAGCCTAGGGTCAGAATGGCGGTGGTGACGCCGGAGCCGCAGGTGGTCACGATGGAGCTATCGATGTCCACACCTGCATCGACGAAGGCCTGCTCCAGCGCCGAACCGCGCTTCATCGTGCCGTCCTCGTTCAGCAGGCGGCCGTAGGGCAGGTTGAGCGCGCCTGGCATATGACCGCCGCGGACTCCGGGGCGGGGTTCGGCGGCCTGACCAGTGAAGCGCGCAGCGCCGCGCGCATCGACGATCTGGACGCCTTGGGCCAAGGCGTCGCGGACGTCATCGAGCGAAGCGATGGCCTCACCGGGATCTGCGGCCTCGAAACCGGTCGCGACGACTTCCGATTCGCCAGTCTGCACGGGGTGGCCCCGCGCCAGCCAACGCGGGAGGCCGCCGTCCAGCACTTGAACCTGCCTGGCGCCCATCGTCTTCAGCATCCACCAGACACGGGCCGCCGAGAACAGGCCGGCCGTGTCGTAGACGACGATCCGGTGGTCGTTCCCGATGCCAAGGGCGCCGACCGAGGCCGCGAACGATTGCGGCGCCGGCATCATGTGGGGCAGGGGGCTGTCGCGGTCGGACACGGCATCCAGATCAAAGAAGACCGCGCCGGGAATGTGAGCTTGCTCGAAGTCAGCGCGGGCGTCCCGTCCGTCCAGATGCCAACTGCCATCGACGATGCGTAGGCCGGGCTCGTCCAAACGAATGCCGAGATCTTCGCTGGAAATCAAAAAGCTCATGGTCGGGACAGGGCCAGTTGGATGACATCGGTGCGGCCGGATCGGAACCCGGCTTCGCAATAGGCGAGATAGAAGCGCCATAGCCGCCGGAAACGCTCATCGAAACCGGGAATCCTGCTGATTTCGGACCAACTTGCCTGGAAGCGCTCGTCCCAGCGTTTCAGGGTGCAAGCATAGTCGAGACCGAACCGCTCGACGGCCTGCCAGGACAGGCCCGCCGCCGAGGTGACAGGCGCCAATCGCTCCTCAGACGGCAGCATGCCGCCAGGGAAGACGTACTTCTGGATGAAGTCGGTGCGGGCGTTGTATTCCTCGAACAGGACGTCCTTGATGGTGATGATCTGCAGCCCCGCGACGCCGCCCGGCTTGAGGACATCGTGGACCTTGTCGAAATAGGCGGGCCAGTATTCCTTGCCGACCGCCTCGAACATCTCGATGGAGGCGACGCGGTCGAACTGGCCCTGGACGTCGCGGTAATCGACCAGCTCGATCCTGGCTTTGTCGGCCAGCCCCGCATTGAACAGCCGTTGCTGCGCGAAGTCGTGCTGCTCCTTGGAGATGGTGATGCCGGTGACATTCGCGCCGATCTCGCGCGCCGCGAACTCGGCGAAGCCGCCCCAGCCGCAGCCGATCTCCAGGACCGACATGCCGGGTTTCAGGTCCATCATCCGCGCCAGGCTGGCGTATTTCTCGCGCTGACCGGCCTCCAGCGTCTCGTCATCGCGACGAAAACGCGCCGACGAATAGGTCATCGAGGCATCCAGCCAGTTCAGATAGAAGGCGTTGCCCAGGTCGTAGTGGGCGTGGATGTTCTTCTTGGAGCCCGTGCGGCTGTTGCGGTTGCTGCGGTGCGACAGCCAGTTGACCGCCATCATCAGCCAGTTGCCGTCGAACAGGCGACGAATGTGGTCGTAATTATCGACCAGGGTTTCCAGCAGGGCGGCCAGATGCGGGCTGTCCCATTCGCCGGCCATATAGCCCTCTGCGAATCCGATATCGCCGGCGGCCAGGACACGGCGCGCGAAGCCGTAATCCTTGACGTGCATCACGCCGCTGGGGCCGGGCTGCTTGCCTTCCAGCACATGGGCCTCTCCATTCGGCAGATGCACCGTCAGGCGCCCAAAGGTCCAGTTGGAGGCGAGCAGGCGTAGCAGCATCGCAAAGACGCGGGGCGTCCGTGCGGCGGCGGCCTTCAGGTCGGTCGTGGCGAGACTCATGATGAACCTTTCTGCGCGTCAATCACGGTCGGTCGTGTCGTCGCCGCGTCCCGACACCGTCTTGAGGGCGTCGAGGGCGCGAGCACGAGCTTGGCCATGATCCAAGATGGGGTGGGGATAGTCTTTGCCAAGCCTGACGCCGGCGTCGCGCAGCACCTCGGTCGGGGCGGTCCAGGGAGCCTGGAGCCAGCGGTCGGGCAGGGCGCGCAGTTCGGGAACCCAGCGGCGGACATAGCCGCCCTTGGCGTCGAACTTCTCGCCCTGGGCGATGGGATTGAAGATGCGGAAATAGGGCGAGGCGTCGGCGCCGGACCCGGCGACCCACTGCCAGTTCTGCACATTGCTGGCCAGATCGGCGTCGACCAACGTGTCCCAGAACCAGGCCTCGCCCTCGCGCCAATCGATCAGCAGATGCTTGACCAGGAAGGAGGCGACCACCATCCGCACGCGATTGTGCATCCAGCCGGTCGCCCAGAGTTGTCGCATCCCGGCATCGACCAGCGGATAGCCAGTTCGGCCGCGTTTCCAGGCCTCCAAGCCCTTGGGATCGTCACGCCAGGGCATGGCGTCGTATTCGGGGCGGAAGGCGCGCTCGGGCATGGTCGGGAAATGGTGGAGCAGGTGGGCGGAGAAATCGCGCCAGCCGATCTCGGCGACGAACTTCTCGGCTTCGGCGGCGGTGACCTTGCCTGCTGCGGCCGCGTCACGCGCGCGTTCAACGGCGCGCCACGGACTGATCTCGCCCCAATGCAGGTGCGGCGACAGGCGGCTGGTCGCGGGGCGGTCGGGGTGGTCGCGACCGACGGCGTAGGTCTTCAGCCCGCCGGACAGAAAGTCGGACAGGGCGGCCGAAGCGCCGTCTTCGCCCGGCGTCCAGTCGAAGCCTTTGGACCAGTCCGGCTCCGTCGGATGCAGTTTCCAGTCGTCAATCGACTCGCTCTCGATGGCAGTCGGGGTGTCGATCGCGCGCGGGCCGGTCGTGTGGGCGGGCGGTTCGGCCTGGGCCAGCAGCGCCTTCAGGAACGGCGTGAAGACCTTATAGGGGCCGCCCGTGCCGTTCAGCACCGCGCCGGGCCGACAAAGCAGCGATCCGTTGAAGCCCCGGCATTCGACGGCGTCGGCTTTCAGCGCATGGGCGATCTCGGCGTCGCGTTCGAACGCCTGCGGTTCGAACAGCCGGTTCATGAAGACGGCGTCGGCATTGGTCTCCTGGATCAGCTTCTGAAGTTGCGACAGCGAATCGCCGCTTCGCAAAATCAACCGCGAACCCCGGGTTTGAAGCGACGCGTCGAGCGCCCGGAGCGACTTGTCGAGCCACCACAGCGACGCGGCGCCGGTCTGGCGATCCGGATTTCGATCCAGGATGAAGACCGGCAGGATCGGCCGTCCCAACTCGGCGGCGTGGTTCAAGGCGGGGTTGTCGTGCAGGCGCAGGTCGCGGCGGAACCAGAGGATGACAGGCTTGGTGGCCACGCTGGCGAACTCCGTGATAACTTGCGCTCAACCGTTCAGAGCGCCACCTGATGGCCCAATAGCTGCGGCAAACGCCGCCTCTACAACACTCGAACTTCGAAAGAGCCGCCTCGTGAGCCGACCCAACGCAGTCATTACGTTGTCCGAAGGTCTTCGGACGCCTGTCGTCATCGGCGGCGGCGCCAGAATCGCCTTTATCGCCGGTCCCTGCCAGATGGAAAGCCGTCAGCACGCACTGGAAACGGCCCACGCGCTGAAGGAAATCGGCGAGCGGCTAAACGTCGGGATCATCTACAAGACCAGTTTCGACAAGGCGAACCGCACCAGCGCCAGCGCCGCGCGCGGCATCGGCCTGAAGGAGGCCATGCCGATCTTCGCCGAGATTCGCGAAGTGACCGGCCTGCCGACCCTTACCGACGTCCATTCCGAGGCCCAGTGCGGTCCGGTGGGCGAGGTGGTCGATGTGCTGCAGATCCCGGCCTTCCTCAGCCGTCAGACCGACCTGCTGCTCGCCGCCGCCGCCACCGGTAAGGCGATCAACATCAAGAAGGGTCAGTTCCTGGCGCCCTGGGACATGAAGAACGTCATCGCCAAGGTGGTCGGGGCGGGCAATCCCAACGTCATGGCCTGCGAGCGGGGCGCCAGCTTCGGCTACAACACCCTGATCAGCGATATGCGGGCGCTTCCGGTGCTGCGTGAGATCGGCTGCCCTGTCGTGTTCGACGCGACCCACAGCGTCCAGCAGCCGGGTGGGCAGGGCACGTCCTCGGGCGGGCAGCGCGAGTTCGTGCCAGTGCTGGCGCGTGCCGCCGTCTCGGTCGGGGTGGACGCGGTCTTCGTGGAGACGCACCCGGATCCGGACAATGCGCCGTCGGACGGGCCCAACATGGTGCCGCTGGACCAGTTCGAAGCCCTGGCCGCGCAACTGATCGCCTTCGACGACTTGGCCATCAAGATCGGGGCCAAGGCGCCGGTGGCGCAGGCCGCCTGAATCCTCTAGGTCGGACCCATGTCTGACACCCTGGACCTGGGCGCCCTGCAAAGTCTGCTGGAGCGCGTGCGCGGCCTGAAGATCGCCTGCGTCGGCGATCTGATGCTGGACCGCTACGTCTATGGCGAGGTCAGCCGCATCTCGCCCGAGGCGCCAATTCCGGTGCTGCGCGCCGCCCGCACCGTCGCCATGCCCGGCGGCGTCGGCAATGTGGCGCGCAACATCGCGGCCTTGGGCGGTGTGGCCCGCCTGGGCGCCATCGTCGGGGATGATGCGGCCGGCGCTGAGCTGACCGCTCTGATCGCCGCCGAGCCCCGCATCGAGGACGCCCTGGCCCGTCCCGCAGAGGCCGCGACCATCGTCAAGACGCGGTTCGTCTCCGCGGGGCAGCAGCTGTTGCGTCTGGACGACGAAGCAGCACCAGTATCGATCGATAATTCCGATGCGTTTACGGGTGCTTCCGTCTATCTTTTGTCTGACTATGCCAAGGGCGTGGTCGGCGACGCGCTAATTGGTTCGGCCTTGGCTGCGGCGAAGGCGTCAGGCGCGCCCGTCGTGGTCGATCCCAAGGGACGCGACTTCGCCCGCTATGGGGCGGTCGATGTGATCAAGCCCAATGCTTCGGAACTGGCCGGCGCGACCGGCCTCCCGGTCGGGACGGACCCGGAGGTCGAGACGGCGCTGGAGGCCCTGCTGGCCGCCACGACCGCAAAGACTGTGATCGTCACGCGCGCGGGCAAGGGGATGAGCCTGGCGAGGCGTGGTCATCCGGTGAAGCATTTCCCGGGCCGGGCGCGCGAAGTGTTTGATGTCTCGGGCGCCGGGGATACCTGTCTGGCCGCCATCGGCCTAGCCCTGGGCGCCGGAGCCTCGCTGGAGACGGCGGTCGAGTTCGCGATCCTGGCCTCGGGCGTGGTGGTCGGAAAGGCCGGAACGGCCGTGGTGACGCCGGCCGAACTGATCGAGGCCGAGCTGAGCCAGCATGCGACCGCCGCCGTCGCCAAGGTGACGCCGCTGGACGAATTGGCGGCCGAGGTCGAGGCCTGGCGGCGTCAGGGGCTGAAGGTCGGCTTTACCAACGGCTGTTTCGACATTCTGCACCGGGGCCATGTCGCCTATCTGGCCCAGGCGCGCAGCTGGTGCGACCGGCTGGTGGTGGCGCTGAACACCGACGCCTCGGTCAAACGGCTGAAAGGCGACGGCCGGCCGGTCAACGATCTGGACAGCCGGGCGGTCGTCATCGGTGGCCTGGCCAGCGTGGACCGCGTGACCAGTTTCGATGATCCGACGCCGGTCGCCCTGATCGAACGGCTGCGGCCCGATGTGCTGATCAAGGGTTCCGATTATACGCGAGAGGGCGTGGTCGGTGGCGATCTGGTCGAGAGCTGGGGCGGCGAGGTCAAGCTGGCGGATTTCAAGGACGGGTATTCGACCACTCGGACTATCGAGAAGATGACCACAGGATCCCAGCAATGACGCCTCGCATGATCGTCGTCACCGGCGGCGCCGGCTTCATCGGCTCCAACATCGCGGCGCGGCTGACGGCAGAGACGGCCTATGACGTCGTGGTCTGCGATCGGCTGGAGACCGCCGACCTGGCCAAGTGGAAGAACATCACCAAGCACGCCATTGCCGACTTCTGGTCGCCTGAAGAACTGTTCGAGCAGTTGGAGCGCCACGCCGAGCGGATCGAGGCCGTGGTGCATATGGGCGCCATCTCATCCACGACCGAGCCGGACGCCGACCTGATCCTGCGCACCAACTTCACCCTGTCGCGCGACCTGTGGGACTGGTGCACGATCCGCGACGTGCGGATGATCTACGCGTCCTCGGCAGCCACCTATGGCGACGGTGAGGGGGGCTTCAACGACGACGATGATGTGGATTCTCTGTCGAAGCTTCGGCCGCTAAACGCCTATGGTTATTCGAAGATGCTGTTCGATCAGCATGCCGTGCGCCAGGCGGATCGCGGCCAGGCGCCGCGCCAGTGGGCCGGGCTGAAGTTCTTCAACGTCTATGGACCGAACGAAGGCCACAAGGGCGGAATGAAGTCGGTCGTCGCCCAGATCTGGCCCAAGGTCGAGGCGGGCGAGGCGGTCAGCCTGTTCCGGTCGCACAATCCGAACTATCCCGACGGCGGCCAACTGCGCGACTTCGTCTATGTCGACGACGTGGTCGATATCGTCGAGTTCCTGCTACAATCGCCCGAGGTGTCCGGCATCTTCAACGCCGGGTCCGGCCAGGCGAGGTCGTTCGCCGATCTGGCGCGCGCCACCTTCGCCGCCGCCGGCAAGGAGCCGTCGATCGAGTACGTCGACATGCCCGAGGTGATCCGCGACCGGTATCAGTATTTCACCGAGGCGCGCATGGACCGCATCCGCGCCGCTGGATTTGAGGGGCAATCCACGCCGCTGGAAGAAGGTGTGCGTCGCTACGTCCAGGACTTCCTCTCTACGACCGATCCGTACCGCTGATGCGCCGGCTGACCTTCAGGCAATGGGTCGGCTATGCGGGTTTCGCCGCCGTGTTCGCCCTTACGGCCGCCGTCGCGGTGTGGAGTGGGGACATCCTTCGCGCCGGGCTGGACCCTCAGGTGCCGTTCCAGACCTATCAGCCGCCGCCCGCGCCGGATTATCGGTCGGCGTCGTCCTGGGCGCTGATGGACGAAGGCGCGCCGGACCAGGCGGCGGTCTTTTTCGTCATGCCGACCACTTTCGATGGCGGCGCGGAGTGGAACGGGCCGATCGACGATGCACGGGCGAACGCCTATTTGCGCCGCGTCGTCCTGCCGAACTATGCCTCACCGTTTGCGCGGGAGGGCAAGGTCAGCGCGCCGCTCTATCGTCAGGCAAGCCTCTATACGCGTCTGACCCTGCGCGACGATGCGCGTGAGGCGCGCGCCTTCGCCTATGAGGATGTGAAGGCGGCGTTCTCGCTATGGCTTCGCAACCATCCGACCGGACCGATCGTGATCGCCGGGGCGGAGCAGGGCGGGGAACTGTCGGCGTTGCTGGTGCGCGATGCGCTTCGCGCCGATCCGAAGCTCAAGGATCGGTTGGTGGCAGCCTATCTGATCGAGACCTTGGTCAGTCGCGAGATGTTCCAGCAGAGGGTCACGCCCTGCGACGCGTCGGACGAGACAGGCTGTATCGTCGCCTGGTCTTCGGTCGAGGACGGCGACGAACCGGCGGCGCGGCGCAAGCTGCGGCGGGCGCTGGACTGGAACGACCGGGGCGAGCTGGTCGGGCTGACGACCGCGCCGATCTGCGTCAACCCGGTGACCGGAGCGACGCAACAGCCGCGCGCCGAGGCACGCCAGCACAGCGGGGCGACCAATGCGACGGGGCTGGAATGGGGCGCGCGTCCGGCGCTTACCGGGCGACTGATTTCGACCGATTGTCGTGGCGGCCTTCTGTGGCACAGCGCGCCCGACGCCGACTTCCTGACCGCCGGGGGAAGCTGGGCGGATCGACGCAAGATCGTGCCTTACAACCTGTTCTACGGCGACATCGAGCGTGACGTCAGCGTCCGGCTGGCGGCATGGCGGGCCAAGCGCGGCCTTTAGCCTCTATCCGATCGTCCGGTTTCTATGGCGCCGCTCGCGTGCAGCGCGTAGGCTGATCGCCTCAGGGAGGATCTGAATGGACGTCACCACCATATTCGCCGGCGTAGTCTTGCTTCTCGCCATTGTGCTCTTGATCAGCGTGATCAAGATCGTGCCGCAAGGACGTGAATTCACAGTCGAACGCTTCGGCAAATACACCAAGACGCTGAGCCCCGGCATCGGCTTCCTGACCCCGTTCGTGGAGCGGGTCGGCCGTCGAATGAACATGATGGAACAGGTGCTGGACGTGCCGACGCAGGAGGTCATCACCAAGGACAACGCCATGGTGAAGGTCGATGCGATCGTGTTCATTCAAGTGATGAACGCCTCGGCTGGCGCTTACCGCGTCGAGAATCTTCCCTACGCCATCACCCAGCTCTGCATGACCAACCTGCGGACGGTCGTCGGTTCGATGGAACTGGACGAGGTTCTTTTTCAACGCGACTCGATCAACACGCGATTGCTGACTGTCATCGACGCTGCGACCGAACCTTGGGGCGTCAAGGTCAACAGGATCGAGATCAAGGATCTTACTCCGCCTGTCGACATCACGAACGCCATGGCTCGCCAGATGAAGGCGGAGCGTGAAAAACGCGCGATCATCACCGAGGCGGAGGGCGAGAAACAGGCCGCAATCGCGCGCGCCGAAGGCGCCAAACAGGCCGCCATTCTTCAGGCCGAAGGCCGCAAGGAAGCCGCTTTCCGCGACGCAGAGGCTCGTGAACGCGAAGCCCAGGCGGAAGCAAAAGCGACCGCCATGGTGTCGGAAGCCATCGCGCGCGGCGACGTGAACGCCATCAACTACTTCATCGCCCAAAAGTACGTCGAAGCCTTCGCCGAACTGGCGCGCAGCCCGCAGCAGCGCACCGTCATCGTTCCTGCGGAAATGGGCGCCCTGGTCGGCACCATCGCCGGCATCGGCGAGATGGTCGGCCTGGCCAAGAACCAAAACTCCGGCGACGCTCCGACGCCGCCGGTCCGTCCCACACCGCCGCGTCGCCCTGCGGGCGGCGCTGTCCCACCCTCGGCCTGATCGAAGGACGCTGACCGATGATGTCGCTCGCTGATCTCTATACCAGCCAGCCGTTCTGGATCTGGCTGGCTATTGGGGTTCTGCTGTTGGCGGTCGAGGCGATGTTCTCGACCGAATGGCTGCTGTGGCCCGCCGTTTCGGCTGGCGTCGTCGCGGTGATGACGGCGGCGGGCTTGCGGCTAGGTTTGCCGGGCGAAGTCGCCGTCTTCGCCGTTCTGACGGTTATCGCTACGCTTCTGTCTCGTCGACTGATCTCCAAGGCCAACCCCGCCGGACCCGACATCAACGACCGCGACAGCCGCCTGATCGGCCAAAGGGCGCGGGTGGTCGAAGCCTTCGTTTCCGGGCGCGGCCGCGTCTTCATCTCGGGCGCCGAATGGCCGGCCGAGGTCGAGGGCGAGGCGCCGGTGGAGGGGCAGGACGTCGTGGTGACGCGCATCACCGGGTCTTTGTTGACGGTCCAGTCCCCCGTCTGAAACGACGCGGCCCGAGAGGCGTTCGTCAGGAATGACAGCCAGCCAGAACGCCGCCTCGGACGGCCTGCCCACGCCCAGGCGGTATTGGGCTATCGCGTCCATCGGCCTTGGGATCACCCTGGCCGTTCTGGACGGGGCTATCGCCAACGTCGCCCTGCCGTCCATCGCCCAGGATCTTCAGGCGTCGTCGGCGGCCTCGATCTGGATCGTCAACGCCTATCAGATCGCCATCGTCGTCGCCCTTCTGCCGCTCGCGTCGCTGGGCGAGATCGTCGGCTATCGCCGAGTGTCACAGGCGGGGCTGGCCGTCTTCACCCTGGCGTCCATCGCCTGCGTCTTCGCCAACTCCATCGAGGCGTTGAGCCTTGCTCGCGTGATCCAAGGGTTCGGCGCGGCGGGCATAATGAGCGTCAACGGCGCCCTGGTGCGTTTCACCTATCCGCACAGCCTGCTGGGCCGCGCCGTCGGCATCAACGCCGTGATCGTGTCCCTGGCGGCGGCGGCCGGGCCGACGATCGCCAGCGCGATCCTGTCGGTCGGACATTGGCGCTGGCTGTTTGCGCTGAACGTGCCCATCGGGCTGCTGGCCGTGTCGCTCGCGGGGTTCACCCTGCCGCATAATCTGTTGCAGAAGCGCAAGCTGAACTGGACCGGGGCCGCGCTGAACGCGGCGGCGTTCGGCCTGGTCATCACGGGCTTGCAATCCTTGGCGCATGGCGAGGCGGCCGTGTTGGGGTTTGGCCTGACGGGGGCAGGGCTGGCGGCGGGCGTCTTGCTGATTCGCCACGAGCGGTCGCGGGCGTCGCCTTTGATCCCGCTGGATCTGTTGGCGCGGCCGATGTTCAGCCTGTCGGTGGCGACCTCGATCATCTCCTTCACGGCGCAGATGATGGCCTTCGTGGCCTTGCCGTTCTTTCTTCAAGGATCTTTGCGACTGACGGCGGTCGAGACGGGCCTTCTGATGACGCCTTGGCCGCTGGCGACGATGATCGCGGCGCCCTTGGCGGGTTATCTGTCGGATCGATATTCGGCCGGCGTGCTGGGCGCGATCGGCCTGAGTGTTTTCGCCTGCGGCCTGATGGCGCTGAGCTTCCTAAATGCCGATTCGACGCATTTCGACGTCGTCTGGCGAATGGCGGTGTGTGGCGCAGGATTCGGCTTCTTCCAGTCGCCCAACAATCGCGCCCTGTTGTCGGAGGCGCCCAGGGAGAGAGCCGGCGCGGCGGGCGGCACGCTGGGCATGGCGCGGGTCTTGGGGCAGTCGCTGGGCGCGGTCGTGGTCGCCTTCCTGCTGTCGGCGGCGCCCATCGACGGGGTCGTGCACGGGTTTCAGATCGCGGCCGTCACGGCCCTGTTCGGCGCGGTCATGAGCGGATCGCGCGTTCGGCGCCGTCCGGCCGAGCCGGAAAAAGAAGTCGAGGCGGTCTAGCGCCGCTTCAAATCCGCCACGCCGCGATTCGCCAGCTGGTCCGCGCGCTCGTTCAGCTCATGGCCCGCATGCCCCTTCACCCAGCGCCACTTCACGTCGTGGCGCAGACGGGCGGCGTCCAGGCGCTGCCACAGGTCGGCGTTCTTGACCGGCTTCTTGTCGGCGGTCAGCCAGCCGCGCGTCTTCCAGCCGCGCATCCATTCGGTGATTCCCTGCATGACGTATCTGCTGTCGGTATGCAGTTCGATCTTGCAGGGCCGCTTCAGCGCCTCCAGCGCCATGATGGCGGCCATCAGCTCCATGCGGTTGTTGGTGGTGTTGGCTTCGCCGCCCCACAATTCCTTTTCGTGACCGCCGCCGGTTTGCAGCAGTGCGCCCCAGCCGCCGGGGCCCGGATTGCCCTTGCAGGCGCCGTCGGTGTGGATGATGACGTGATCGGAGAGACTCATGGTCGCGCAGACCTACAGCGTCCCTTGGCGTGGGGCCATCACTGCGCCTATATGCGGATCGAAGAATAGTGGATGGGATCGATCATCGGTTCCTTCGAGGAGATTACCCATGGGCTCCCTGAGCATCTGGCATTGGGCCATCGTCATCGTCGTCGTCGCGCTGCTGTTCGGCGGCCGGGGCAAGTTGTCGGGCATCATGGGCGACGCGGCCAAGGGCATCCGCGCCTTCAAGGACGGCCTGAAGGACGACGACAAGAAGGACGGCCCGCACGAAGGCGTCAGCTCGCTGCCGCGCACCGAGGCGGAAAAGGAAGAGCTGAAGCGCTAGTCGTCGTCTGTAAGGGCTGACGCATGGGCGGGCTCGGCCCCGGTATCGGGGGCTTCGAATTAGTGGTGATCGGTCTGGTGGCCCTGCTTGTGGTGGGGCCCAAGGATCTGCCTGTTCTGATGCGTCGCGTCGGTCAGATGGTCGCCAAGGCGCGCGCCATGGCCAACGAGTTCCGCTCCAGCTTCGACGAGATGGCGCGTCAGTCCGAGTTGGACGACCTGCGTAAGGAGGTTGAGGCGCTGCGGACGGGGCAGGGGGCCATGTATCCCCTGGGCGCCGAGGCGGACGCCGCCTTCAAGGACATCAACGCGGGACTGACGGGGCCGACGCCCACGGCCGCACTGCCTGCGCCCGAGCCGGAGGTTCCCGTCATGACGCCGGCCGCCGACGAATGGCCCGACACGCCGACGCCCGTCGAGCCCGTCGTGAAGACGAAGCCCAAACGGGCAGTTTCGAAGGCGAATCCGGCGACGACGGCCAAGGCCTCGACGACAAAGCCGCGCGCAGCTGCCAAGCCCAAGGCGGCGACTCAGGCCGCCAAGACAAAGTCGGCGACCGCCAAGACCAAGACACCGCGCAAGAAGGCCGCTGACCTGTGACGTCTCCCGATCGTGACGAGGCCGAGATCGAGGCGTCGCGCGCGCCCTTGATGGATCACCTGATCGAGCTGCGTGGGCGGCTGCTGATCTGCGTCGTGGCCTTCTTCCTGGCGTTCATCCTGTGCTTCGCCTTCGCCAACCAGATCCAGATCGCCCTGATCAAACCCTATCAGGCGGCGGTCGCGGTCCATGCTGCGGCCCTCGCATCGGGCGGTCACGCCAACCCCCTCGAACTGATCGCCGTGATGACGGGCCTGAAGCCTTATCCGCCCGGCAGCGCGGCCGTCGTTCAGCTGATCGCGACGGCGCCGCTGGAGCAGCTGTTCACCAAAATGAAGATCGCGGCCTTCGGCGCCGCCGTCCTGACCTTCCCGGTCATGGCCTGGCAGATGTATCGCTTCGTGGCGCCGGGTCTGTATCGCAACGAACGCGGCGCCTTCCTGCCGTTCCTGATCGCGGCGCCGGTGATGTTCTGCCTGGGCGGCGCGCTGGTCTATTATGTCATGCTGCCGTTCGTAATGCTGTTCTCGTTGAGCCAGCAGGTGGCCAGCGATGGCATATCTGTGGCCCAGACGACCAAGATTTCCGACTATCTCAGCCTGGTGACCTCGCTGTTGCTAGCCTTCGGTCTGTGCTTCCAATTGCCGGTCGTCACGACGCTGCTGGGCCTGGCCGGCCTGATCAATTCCAAGGTCATGGCCGCGGGCCGCCGCTACGCCATTGTCGCCGTGGTGGTGGTCGCCGCCGTGGTCACGCCTCCGGATCCGATCAGCCAGCTGATGTTGGCGATCCCGCTGGTCATTCTCTACGAGCTGTCGATCTGGTGCGTGCGACTGATCGAACTGCGTCGCAAAAAGGCCGACGATCTGGAAGCCGAAATCGCCTGAATCGATGCCTCGCGTGGCTGCGGTCGCGCGCGGGCCAGCCGGCGTCTATCGATGATCGCCTAAACATGACACTCTGACCACTCGAACAACACTGTTCGACCTGGAGAGACGCCATGAATATCCCTGCATTGCTAGGGTTCGGGCTCGTGCTCGGCCTGCCTACACTCGTGACCGCTCAAACGCCCATGGCGCCGCCAACTTTGGTGCAACTCGCCACCGGCAATACGCTGGAGGTCGTCTATCCGGACGATGGTCCGCGTCTGACCTTCATGTTCAAGAGCGAAGGCACATTCACCGCCGTGTTCCCGGACGGCGTGGCCGGCAACGGCGACTATGTCGCGGATGATCGTTATGTCTGTTGGATCGTCAAGGTTCCCATGGATACCGAGCCTGGCCGCAACGTCAGGTGCGAAGCCAATTCCACCGAGGGCCATGGCATGGGTGAAAGTTGGACGGTGACGGACTCCTATGGCGACAAGCCCACGCTGACCATCCGTCCAGGTCAGCACTAGGCAGCCACGCACAAGGCCAAAGAAAAGGCGCCGACGGTTTCCCGCCGGCGCCCTGATCTGCGGCCGATCTGTCGATCAGCAGCTGTAGTACATGTCGAACTCGACCGGGTGCGGGTGCAGTTGCAGGCGCATGACCTCTTCCATCTTCAGCTCGATGTAGCTGTCGATGAAATCGTCATCCATGACGCCGCCCTTCTTGAGGAAGGCGCGGTCCTTGTCGAGGTTTTCGAGGGCTTCACGCAGCGAGCCGCAGACCTCGGGGATCGAACCGCGCTCTTCCGGCGGAAGGTCGTAGAGGTTCTTGTCGGCGGGCGCGCCCGGATCGATGCGGTTCTCGATCCCGTCCAGACCGGCCATCAGCAGGGCGACGAAGGTCAGATAGGGGTTGCCCATCGGGTCGGGGAAGCGGGCTTCCAGACGCTTTGCCTTCGGCGACGAGACGTGCGGGATTCGGATCGAGGCCGAGCGGTTGCGGGCCGAATAGGCCAGTTTCACCGGGGCTTCGTAGCCGGGGACCAGACGCTTGTAGCTGTTGGTGGTCGAGTTGGCGAAGGCGTTGATGGCCTTGGCGTGCTTGATGATGCCGCCAATGTACCACAGACATTCCTGGGACAGGCCGGCGTACTGGTCGCCGGCGAACTGGGGCTTGCCGTCCTTCCAGATCGACATGTGGACGTGCATGCCCGAGCCGTTGTCTGCGAACATCGGCTTGGCCATGAAGGTCGCCGACTTGCCATAGGCGGCGGCGACGTTGTGGATCACGTACTTATAGAGCTGCAGGCGGTCAGCCATGGTCAGCAGGTCCGAGAACTTCAGACCCAGTTCGTGCTGGGCCGGCGCCACCTCGTGGTGATGCTTCTCGGGCTGAAGGCCCAGGTCGCGCATGACGCCCAGCATTTCGCCGCGCAGGTCCTGGCCCGAATCGACGGGGTTGACGGGGAAGTAGCCGCCCTTGGCGCCGGGGCGGTGGCCCATATTGCCTTCGGTGTATTCGGCGTTGGTGTTGGCCGGCAGTTCGGTCGAGTCGTACGAATACGACGTGTTGTGCGGCTGGGTCGACCAGCGCACGTCGTCGAAGATGAAGAACTCGGCTTCCGGGCCGAAATAGACCACGTCGCCCACGCCCGACGATTGCACGTAGGACAGCGCCTTCTTGGCCATCGAACGGCTGTCGCGGTTGTAGGGTTCGTTGGTGTCCGGGTTCAGCACGTCGCAGAACAGGAACATCGTCTTCTGCTGATAGAAGGGATCGATGTAGGCCGTGGTCAGGTCCGGCTTCAGCAGCATGTCGGACTCGTTGATGGCCTTCCAGCCGGCGATGGACGAGCCGTCGAACATCGTGCCTTCGTTCAGGAAGTCCTCGTCGACCAGGTCGATATCGAAGGTGACGTGCTGCAGGCGGCCGCGCGTGTCGGTGAATCGGACGTCCACATACTGGACCTCCTCATCCTTGATCTGTTTGAGGATCTTGCTGGCGCTCATTCTCGGAAGTCCTGTTTCTTGGCGTTTGGGGAGGAAACCGGTCAACGACCCGAGGGGCCGAGGACCGGGGAGGGTGGTCGAATTCAGACGGCCTGGGCTCCGGTCTCGCCGGTGCGGATACGGATCACCTCGGCGACATCGGACACGAAGATCTTGCCGTCGCCGATCTTGCCTGTGCGGGCCGAGGTCTGAATGGCCTCGACGACGGCGGGCGCGAGGTCGTCGGCGACGACCACCTCGATCTTGATCTTGGGCAAGAAGTCGATGACGTATTCGGCGCCACGATACAGTTCGGAATGACCCTTCTGGCGGCCATATCCCTTGGCCTCCAGCACAGTCATGCCTTGCACGCCCACGTCCTGGAGCGCCTCTTTGACGTCATCCAGCTTGAAAGGCTTGATGATGGCTTCGATTTTCTTCATGGCGACCCCTGAGCGGCGCACGGAATGCAGCGGCGCTCGGGCCCAAATGGGACACAGCAAGGGCGTTCAAAGCAAGCGATTTTCGCAGAAAAGCCACGGATAATCGGAACGCGGATGATAGAAACCAACGACCCGGCGATCTGGCGCAATTTTCTGCCTTGGCCGGGCGCGGAAACGCACAAGCATACGCGGGGCCGTTTGGTCGTCGTCTCGGGAAAGGCCCATCAGACGGGCGCTGCGCGACTTGCGGCGCACGCGGGGCTGCGAATGGGCGCCGGCGTGGTGCGAATCCTGTGCCCGCCAGACGCCGTCGCCGTCATCGCGCCGGCCGTCCAGGCGATCATGCTGACGCCGTTCTCTTCATCTGAAATCTTAGGTCGAGAGGTCGCCGGCAGCGACGCCGTCGTGATCGGACCGGCTGCGGGACTGGAAGACGCGACGATCGCCAACATCCAGGCCCTGGCTTTGAGCGGCGCAGTGCTGGTGATCGACGCCGACGGTCTGTCGGTATTCAAGGGCCGAACCGCCGAACTGTTCGCCGTTCTGGACCGCGACGACATCCTGACGCCGCATGAGGGCGAGTTCGAACGGCTGTTTCCGGGTCTGCTGGACCAAGGCCGCGAAGTCGCCGCCATTGAAGCCGCGCGCCTGACCCAGGCAACCATCGTCCTGAAAGGCGCCAGGACGATCATCGCGTCACCTGACGGACGCGTCCGTCGCAACGAGAATGGCTCGGCCTGGCTGGCTACGGCTGGAACCGGCGATGTCCTGGCCGGAATGATCGGCGGACTGGCGGCCCAGCGGATGGACAGTTTCGATGCGGCGTGCGCGGCGGTCTGGATCCATTCCGACGCGGCGGAGCGTTTTGGACCGGGATTGACCTCTGACGACCTGAGCGATGTCTTGCCCAAGGTGCTGTCGTCTTTATGGAAAGGCTGAGCCGAAAGGATGCAGGGCCTTTGTCAGCGTTCCATAATCCCAAGACTCTAACTGGTTGAATTTCAAACGGTGCCATGTTCCATAATCCCGAGAATCCCATAGTTCACCGCAAGCGATGGTGCTGCATTATTGGGATTCACTGCATGGCCATAGTCGGTGCAACGCCACGCTAGGGGCTAGTGCCACCACGCAGGATCGCGGGCCGCTGAGCGATGGTGATAGCTAGCGGAGCGGATTGCGGAAGCGTTTGCCTGATCGTCAGCCGGCGCCGACGCGAGCTGGCCAGCAGCATGTTCTTTAGGGCGACAGATATCGCAACAGTCGCATGCTGACCCAAAACAATAACACGCCCGCGATCACCCCAACTTTGATCTGGTGATCCATGAACCGAACGCCCAACACGGCGAAGAATGCGCCGGCTAGGCAAAGCACGGACAGGTTTCCCATCAACCTGGCGGTCATCTTGAGCCAGATGTCGTTTTGGTAAGGCGTCATTGGCGCGTTTCCATTCAAATCGCAGCCTACACCGTATCGACGGGATGGGAAGATGCATGAAATACATCCACTCCCACCCGTAACTGGTGGACTGCAAGCCGCCCTCTCGGAACGACAAAATCGCCAGAACTATTTGCCCATCTGATCCGAAGTCCGGGCCAAAGCGCGATACAAAGTGCTGCGAGAAATCCCGAAAGTGGTCGCTACGGCTCCCATCGTCTGATCGGGATGCTGAAGTAAGAGACGGACCTGCTCAAGCTGGCGCGCCGATAGAGCCCGCTTACGCCCGCCAGTTCGTCCTCTCGCGCGAGCGGCTGCCAAGCCTGCCATGGTCCGCTCGCGGATTAGGTCTCGCTCCATTTCGGCTAGAGCCGCCATCATATGGAAGAAGAACCGTCCTGCCGGTGTCGTAGTGTCGATGCCATCAGTCAGGCTTCGAAATTCAACGCCGCGGCTCTTTAGGGCACTGACGAAATCAACAAGCTGACCGACTGTGCGGCCTAGGCGGTCAAGCTTCCAAACAACGAAGACATCTTTCTCTCGGGCAAAGCTTAAAGCCTCGCCCAATGCCTTGCGATCTACCCGCGCGCCGGACGCAGCTTCAGAGAAAATCCGCTCGCAGCCCGCCTGTTTGAGCGCGTCAATCTGGAGATCGAGGTTTTGGTCCGCAGTCGAAACCCGCGCGTATCCGATAAACATGTCGCGAAACTCGTAAACCTAGGGCTTCATGACACATAGATTATGCAACAGAGTTTAGCCACACCTTCGGCGCTGACGGCAGGGGGCGGAATTGGATTCGGACGGTCGCGGTCACAAACGTTCGTTTTTGGGACGGGCCGATGAACAGAGGCCATGGGTGAGTAGCTGCCTCTGTGTTTTCTCGGACTTTTGGAAGGTCCGCTTTGAGGCTGCATGAAACATCTGCCTCCAGCGAGCCGGCGATGGCGCAACATCGCCACCCCGCCGTCTTTGCTCGATTCACGTCGGTAATCAGCTTTGGCTGCAGGTCGGAGCTTTCGGTAACGGTCCGATAGATGCCGGCGAGCAGCGCACGCCCGGTCGATGGACCGGATGCCGGCGAGTACTATCCCGCCGACAGCTTCGCGCGCGTCGTGGCCATGGCAGAACCGCCTAAAGTTGCTATAAGCGAAATCCTGTTCCGACCGACGTCTCGTGAAAACTGGCGCCCGTCGACAGACCAAGGGCGACGTTATGGCGAAGACAGCGTGGGACTGGGGCAATGTCCCCGATGACCCAGATGTTCGCGCCGCATCGCGCATGCTCGGTTGCGCCGGAGAGGGAGCGCCCGCGAAGAAGCGCCATCATTATGTAGCGACAACCTATCTCGATGGCTTCACCACGCCCGAAGGCAAGCTCTGGACCTACTTCCTCGACAATCCCCTCAATCCCCGACCCAGCCGACCCGAGGCGGTTGGCTATTCCAACTACTACTATTCGCAGCTTCGACCTGACGGCACGCGCGACGATAACTCGTTCGAAGACCTGTGGAGCGCGATCGAGACCGTCTGGCCCGAGACGATGGCGGCGATCCGGGGCGGTCGTGTCTCGCCGGCGACCTCGTTCAATGTACTCGGCATGGTTGGGATCACGGGCGTTCGTGTGCCCGCCGCACGACACCGGCATGAGCTTCTGCTTGCAGCGAAGCTGCGCGCCGAGGCGAAGGCGCTCGAGCGCGCGGGCGTGCTGCCTAAAAAACTGCAACGCTACGCGGGCCAGCTCGACACCGTTCCCGTCGGCATCAACCCGCAACAGTCGATCCCGACGATGATGACCGATCTGCGCCGGTTCGGCGATCTGTGCTTCCAGATTGGCTTCGAAGTGGTCCACAACGACACCGATCTGCCCTTCATCACGTCGGACAATCCGCTCGCAATCTACGATCCGCGATCGCCCCCCGGCCAGCGCCGCCCATATGAGTACGACGGCCAAGTCGAGCTGATATGTCCGCTCGATGCGAGCACGCTATTGCGGGGCCACAGCCGGATTCGGCCGGTGAATGAAATCTCACGCCACGTGCGCATCTCGGACCGGAGCGCGATTGCGAGATTGAATAATACTCTTGCCCAGTTCGCGTACGGGCTCGTCTTGGCGAGCGACCGCTCAAGCGATGGCGTGATCGCGCTGCAGGCGAACCGGTGCCCTACCTTGTCGATAAAGGTCGTCGAGACGCCGAAAGGCGGCGACATCATCTGGCGACACGTTTTCGGCCCCCGTCCGAAACTTCCCGCCTTCATCGACACCCCTGAAAAGGCCGAACGGCTTGAGGCCGAAATGGCGGCCGCCGCCGCCCGGGCAGTGGAGGGCGCACGGTGACCGGCGAGCGGATTTTCAATGTCTTTCTGTATTTCGACGACGGTTTCGCGCGCGAGTACGGGGTCCGGCATCATCGCGTGCGAGGCGACGACGCCACCAAGATGGCGGCGCTCGCTCAAGCAGTCGCGACGGATCACGGCATCGCGCAGCGCTTCGCCCTGCCGCGGACCTTTACGCCGGGAGAATGGGCCGCGCAGCAACGCCTCGGGGTTAATCTAGGCCTGTTCGAGGGAGGCATCGACCACTATCGCGCGGGTCCTGAACCCCTGTATTGCCTGACGAGCATCGTCGACGGCGTTCCCCGTGCGGAGATCAGGGGCGGTCTGGGGCCGCACCAAGGTGACAGCGTCGGTGAGGGCATGCCTGGGACGATGCCGGACTGGCTGGTGGTCTATACCGAAGGCGACGCTTTTCGATTCGACAAGCTGATCAACGACGACTACTTCGCGGCTATCAAGCTGCTGTTCAACGCGCGTCATATCGCCTCGACGTCGAAGCTACTGATGTCCTGCATCGATACGCTCGCCTTTGTCGAGTTCGGCGACAAGCGCGGCAATTTCGTCGAATGGCTGAATACCTATGCCGATCTCGAACCGGTCGGGGTCACCGCCGACGAACTCTGGGAGTTTCGCAACTCGATCGTCCATATGACCAATCTGTCGTCGCGCGCGGTGCTTGCGGGCAAGGCGTCGTCGCTGGCACCCTATATCGGCTCCGACGCGCTCATCGGGACCGAGCCAGTCACTGATCTCAAGCCGTTCAACCTTTACACGCTCAATCTGGCGGTGATCGGCGGCGTCAGCCGCTGGGCGCAGAGCTACAATCGCGACCGGAGTAAGTTCGAAAAATTCGTCGAACGCTACGACACGATCGTTTCCGACAGCCGGGTTGCAATCGTTCAGACGCCGCCGCCCACTGCGGCGTCTTAGACAAGCCCGACGCTGTAGGCATCCATCAGATCCCAAAGCCAGTCGACATTCAGGTTGGACTGCCGCAGGCCGATCGTAGGCTTGCCGCGTCTACTTGCATCGAGGAGCCCCCGGCGACGGAGTCAGACCTCGGCAGACTGCCAGAACGCAAAGTGCGCGGCCCGTCTCTGACTCGTTGCTGACCATCGGAAAATCAGCTTCAAGGGTCGAATACGCGAGCGGTGACACCCTAAAGCGAGCGCCCGAACGATCGCAATAGATCTTGAGGCTGCCGTCAAAGTGCTGACCTTCCGACGTTCGAGGTTTAGCGTTGAGGGCGGTAGCGTCGCGACTTGAGGGGGAGACAATGACGATCAGGTTCTCCGAGAACGGCCCGGAAATCCCGAGCGCCTTGCTCGACGCGCTCATCGCCGGCGACGTGGTCTTCGTCTGTGGCGCCGGCATCAGCGCACCGCAGCTGCCGCATTTCCGTCTGCTCGTCGAGCAGGTCTATGCTGGCCTGAACGCCGAGATGGAGCCTTCCGAAGAAGCATCCTTCCAAGCCGGCCGGTACGAGGAAGCCCTCGGTTCATTGTCGCGGAGAATGGTCGGGAGCCGCGACGTCGTGGACACGGCTTCAGCGCTCCTGGCCGTGCCCGATCCTGTGGACCTGACCCGCCACGCGACAGTGCTGAGGTTGTCCCGTGACATCGCCAATCAGGTGATTGTGGTCACGACCAACTTCGACACTCTAATAGAACGGGCACTGGCCGACCATACCGGTGGAGATGTTCGGGAGGAGAGCGCCGCCGGTCAGGGCCTGCCGCCCCCGGGCGGCGCGGACTTCCATGGCGTCATCCACCTCCACGGTCGGCTTCGGGACGAGGCGTTGGGGCTGGAGCCGACCCCGCTCGTTCTGACCAGTGCGGACTACGGCGACGCCTATATGCGTAGCGGCTGGGCGTCGCGGTTCCTGTTTGATCTGATCCGCTGCAAGACCATCGTCCTTTTGGGGTACAGCGCCTCCGACGCCCCTATCCGCTATTTCCTATCCGTACTGGCGGCGGATCGAGCACGCTTCCCTGCGCTCAACCCGGTCTACGCCTTCTATGCCGTGTTTGAGGACGTCGCCGAGGCGGATGCCCACTGGGGCACGTTGGCCGTTGAGCCCATCCCCTACCGTGCCTTCCGCGATCCGGAGACGGGGGCCGAGGATCACGCAGCCCTCTACGACGATCTGGCCCGGCTTGCAGATGTCGTCGAACGGCCGAAAGCGTCTCGGCGAGAAAGGGCGCGGGCGCTCTTGCAACGTGATCCAGGTAGCCTAACCCCGCTCGAAACAAACGAAGTGGACTGGCTCTTTAACGGTCGATCTGATCTTTGGGATCTCGTTATCCGAGAGGTGACCCAGGCTGGCTGGTTCGAGCTTTTCCGAAAGCGAAAGCTCTGGGATGACAAGACGGCGAGCTGGGTGGTCGCAGCCTGGGCGGCCCTGGAACCCCAATCTCGGGGCCGATATGAGACCGCCATCCGATGGAAGGGTCTGCTCGGCGAGCCTTTCACCGACGAAGTCGCGTGGCGCATTCGACAGACGGCGGACCTTCCTGACCTTTGGCGCAAAGCCTGGCGGCTGCTCTGTGTCGATCAGCTTCAGGAGGACAATGTTTGGGACCTGAAAAGCCCCTACGAAATCCTGGAGGCGATGAAGCAGGGTGTCGTCCTGGATCGCGATCTGGAGCACGCCGTCGGTTGGCTGAGGCCTCGTCTCGACATCGAGCCACACACAGGCGCGATTTACGGTTCGCCGCCGCCCGAGCCGGCAGAACGACTTCATGACATCGCCTGGCCACGGCTCAAGCTGAGCGATCGGGGCGCGTTGCCGGACTTGCTCAACGCGATTCCGCAATGGGATTCCGAAGCGCGTTTGCTAGACCTCATGGCGTCGGCGCTCGCCAGTACGGTGCTGACCGCTGGTGACGCGGAGATGATCCGCGACGAGTATGACGCCGTCGATGGCGGCCTGCCGTCCATCGAACCTCACAAGCAGAACGACCATCGCGACGGCGTCGTCCATCTGGCCCAGACCTCCGCCACGCTCCTTCCGAAGCTGGCGGCCACGGACAGGGATGCCGCGAGAGCGATCGTCGCACGTTGGCGGGCGTTGCCGGGGCGCCTGGGTCTCCGGCTGTGGCTGCAGGCCTGTCGAACACCCGCATTGTTCACGCCGTCCGAAGTCCTCATTGACCTTGAGAGGCTGTCAGAGATCGACTTCTGGACGCTGCGACGCGAGCTTGCTCTGGTTTTTAGGGAGGGGCTAGCCGGTGCACCGGAGGATGAGGTTCTGCGGCTCGAGGCCCGGATTCTGGATACAGCCGACGCCTATTTCCGCCGGTACGAACTCGACGAAGGCCAGATGGATTGGCGTCCTCACGCCCGAGACGCAGAGGTCTGGCTGCGTCTGATGATGTTGTCGGAGGCCGGTCTCCTCTCCCAACCCGGGAAGGACGAGCTTACGGCGATCAAGGTTCGCCGCGACTACCTGGATCGTGCCGTCGAGGATCGGGATTTCTTCGGGTCCTATATGTCCGAGGTGACCGTCGTCACCGGTGATCCGTCCCCGATCGTCGAGGCGGCGGACGAGGATCGCCTGGAGGTGGCCTTGCAGGTTCGGGCAAGCCGGGACCTCCACACACAGCACGGCTGGAGTGCCTACGCGCGCCAGGATCCGGAAGGCGCCTTCAAGACGCTCATGGACGGCCCCCGAAACGAACCGAATGCACCGCTGTGGCAGGAGTTCATCGGCACGCTGTCGTGGCCTAGCGATCAGGAAGACACCACCAAGTCTCGTCTGACCGTATCGGTGTTCGAGGTTCTGGACGGCGCGGAAGACGACTTTATCGATCTCGTCTCGGACAGGCTCGTCGATCTGCTCTGGGGTGCGGCGGATGCAGCCGATATCGACAGCGGTGCTTGGTGGAGCCGCCTCTGGGCCTCAGTGGTTCGGTCTGACGACGGCGCTGCGCCCAAGGTCGACGATCTCTATTCGCAGGCCATCAATCATCCGGCCGGTCGTCTGACGCAGATCGCACTGAAGTCGATCGAACGACAGCGGCGAGACACTCCGGATGTGCGTGAGCCGTGGCTGGGAAGACTGCGCCAAGCCGGCGCGGAAGGCGGCCTAAGCGGGATCATGGCTTGGGCGGTTATGGCTCATGACCTCGTTTTCGTCCTGTCGGTGGCGGAGGAAGACGCCGTTCGCGTCATGGCGCCGGCCATGAGCGCCGATGACGATATCGGAGCTGGTCTGCGCAAGGTGGCGGTGGAGGAGGGGCGAGTCTCGCCTCTTCTGACCCGACGGTTCGGCCCGATCTTGATCAAGGCGGCGACGGAAAACACATCGTCCGGCTGGTCCCAAGTGCATGCCGCAGGCAAGCTCCTGATCCCCCTCGCTAGCGTGGCCAGCGGAGACAAGGCGGCGGATGCCTGGGGCGTGACGACGGCTGAGGTCGCTCACGCGTTGAGGGTCGGCACACCTTCGCTGCGCGATGGCGCCGCCGAATGGTTCCGCCGAGCACTCGAGGAGGAGGCTGATCCGGCGGCCACGTGGCGGGGCTGGATGGGGACGCTGTTCCGAACCGTCTGGCCGAGGGAAGCAAAGTACCGCGATGCGGCCCTGAACCGTCACCTCGCCGACTTCGCGATCGCTGCCAGTGATGCATTCCCCGAGGCGCTTGAGCTGCTGCGACCCTACTTCATGCCGCGAGGCGCAGGTCGAGGGCACACCAACTCCTTGAGCAAATCCGACCTGCCGGATCGCTTCCCAAACGCCTGTTTGGACCTTGTCTGGATACTTTTTGGTCTCGGCGAAGTGGTCGATAATTATGAGCTCCCCAAGCTACTCGACCGTCTGATCACTGCGGCCCCGCGCTTGGAGGCTGATCGACGCCTTCAATGGCTTGAACATCGCGTCTTCCGGTTCGACTAACTCCGAGATGTCCGATTGGATCTTCGAAGCGGTGAAGCCGGCGCATTCGATCGCAACCCGCATGGCCTGTTCCTGGAGGAGGGGCACGCCGAGGGTCTTGCCCAGCACCTTCTCCAGCTCGGGATTGGGATAGACGACGTCCTCCTTGCCCTCTCTGCGACGCAGATAGGGATGGACCATGTCGCCCTGGATCGGGCCGGGGCGGACGATGGCGACCTCGATGACCAGATTGTAGAAGGTGCGCGGCTTGATGCGCGGGAGCATGGCCATCTGGGCCTGGCTCTCGATCTGGAAGACACCGAGCATGTCGGCCTTCCGGATCATCGCATAGGTCTTGGGGGCCTCGGCCGGAATGGTGGCGAGGTCGAGCGCGATCCCCTTGTGCTCGGCCAGCCGTCTCAGCGCGGCGATGCGCTTCTACACCATGACCCCGTACGTTGTGACCATATTCACCGGTCTGGCCGTCGCCATCGGCGCCACCCTGTTCCGGTGGCCCATTTGGCCGACATCTCGAACTCGGGCACGCTGTTCGCCATTTTCATGATGTCGATCGCGGTAATGGCGCTGCGCAAGGCCGACCCGAGCCGGCATGCCGACGCCCGAGGCCTGACACGCAGAGCGCAACTTGTTTTCCCTCGTGCAATGGTTGCGCGTTAACGAGGACTGCGCTCAAGGTCGGCCGTCAACTTTGCGAGGCCCGGAATGGATACGGCTCTTATCGTGATGGGCGTCGCTGTCCCCGGCGGGGCGCCTGTCTTCTGCTACGCCCAACTCAGATCGGTGATCGCCGCAGGCGATTACGGACCCCTCACCCTGCCCAGATCCGCAGCCCCGGCGAACCATCGCCGCGTCGCGGTGATGAAGGCGTTCGAACTTGTCTCATGGCGACGGCGCCTGAGCGACGATGAGTTGGCCGCTTTCCGTTCCGGGCTGTCGGCGGGAACGGTGTCCTTGCCCGATGACTGTCCGATCGAGCCCGGCAAGACAATTAACGGCGAGACCTTCCCGGATACCTATATTCTCGAGACAAGCGACTACGTACCTGTGGCTGGTGCCGGGGTGCTGACTAGCCGCGGGCTGTGTTCGGCCGACGCCGTGCCCGATATCGTAAACCTTCTCATCGCTGCGTTTGGCCGCGCTGAGGTCGGCGACGGGGTGCAGGCGCTGCTCACCGCGATCGACGATGAAATCGGGTCGCCGAACCTCGTGGCGGAAACCCGTCGCCTGGGCGTCGTGGAAGACCTTCGACGGTCATCGTCGGCGACAGCCGCCGATCTTCTGCGTGTCGCGGTGGCCAAGGTCGATGCCCGATCCGACGATGCCTGCCTTCAGCTCCGCATCATTCGAGAGCCGGTGGTCACCGCGCGCCGCGACCTCCGTGTCGTGGTTCGGATGAAGACCTCGACGTTCGAGGTCGTCCGCCGACTGATCCTGATCCCTGCGGACACGGATGAGCAGATCGTGGACTCGCCGAGTCACATCGTGGAGGCGGAGCTTCAGGTTTTCGATGCGCGGGATGGGGAGTTCCTTCAGTTGGTGGATACATGGTTTACCCAAGGGTTCCTGCTCTCCATGACCATGATGGGCGCCACAGACCTGCTCCCGACGCCGTTCAGCTCAGCGCCTCACAGCCCAGACCTGATCGCCCGGCCCCGATTTGAGGGCGGCGGTCCGAAGACTAGGCTGGGGTTCGGAAATCGCTCAGGCGGCTTCGATGTCCTGAAGGCGACCGCGGATATTGTCGATCAACTCGCCGGAAAGCGGGACGAGAAACTAGAATCCCGGTTCTTCGAGGCCGGGCATCAATCCCAAGTCGAGGTGATCCGCTGGATCAAGTCCCAGCTCGAAAACACAGACGTGGAAGAAGCTTTTCTCCTCGATCCTTACCTCGGTCGCCCCGCTATGGAGCGGGTCATCCTCCGCAACGGGAGTGAGAGTCTGAAGCTGACCCTGATGGTGTCCCCCGGGGCCGTCGATCCAGACGCCGAGAAAATGGACGCCATCGTGGGGTCGGGACTTCACGTTCAGGGTCTGGTCGCCGCCGCCGAGGCGCTGAAGTCTCAGCTGTGCGGAGAGGTTGAAATCATCCATGTCGAGCGGGGGAGCGATCAGCGCCAGGCCTTCCACGACCGCTATCTGGGCCTCAAGCTGCAGGATGGAACGCCTCGTGTCTTCGTGCTGTCGAACAGTCTCAGCAAGGCGGCTGGAGCGTGGCCATTCGCCATCGCCGAGGTTGATCGCCGCGCCGCATGGCGGATCGCCGCCTATGTCAGCGCCCTGCGCCGCGGCCTCGAAAACGGTCACCCTGTCACCTCCACCGTCATCTGGCGTTCTGGCCCACGCGAGAGCCAGTATGAGGTCCCCGAGGCGACGGCCTTCCAGTCGGCGCTGTGGGAGCTTCACGGCGCGTTGTGCGAAGTCTGCACCGGTTCAGACGATGTCGATCCCGAACCCTACACGCCTCTTGTCGACCAGCTGCTCGCCTGCTTGCCTGAAGATCAGGATGTCTCGGATCTCGGGACGGCGGTCTTCAAGGGGATGTACGGGCGTGATCGTTCGGCGAGCTTGCTGGCCGGCTGGATCGAAGACCGGCATGGCCATGAAGCGCTGGGACGGGCCGTCGCGGCAGCACAACTTGACGAGATTCTCCAGCAAGTGGCCCCCAAGGACGGACGTATCGGTCGGGTCCACCTTCAGATCGACTCCCTGGTCCTCGCCGGCCTTCAACTGTCGCGCACCCCCAAGGGGACAGATGTCATACGGGATCGCCTGAACCCCGCCGCGGAACACTGCATGCTCTGGCTCGAGCTGGGAGGGGCGGGCGACCGTTCCCTTCGCGCCCTCTCCGCCGTATTCGCGATCGTCCTCATCGGGCTGGAGACCGCGCGCCAGGGTGTCGATCTCGTGCCCGCCCACCGGACGGGCCTTGCGACCGACTATGTCGCCCTGCTGGCCCGCGTGCTGCGGACCGACACTGCCCGAGAATGGCTCGCGCTGCGTGACGACCTGGCCCCGGACACGGCGATCGTGAGACGATGCTTGGCCGCCGCCGAAGAACTGGCGTCCGATCTGCACGGCCCGGTCGCCGCGACCTGGAGACGGCTGTCGGCGGACCCCCTCTGTGTCAGGCCGCTTCCGATCGCTGACGAGCGGTCGCTGTGAATCTGGCAGATCCGGTCGCGGAAGCCGCACGCCTGCTGTTGCAGAGCATGTCCACGAGCCGGGGAAAGCTCGGCCGGCGACAGTCGTTCCTGTTTGGCCGCCCGGGGTCTTCGCCCCACGACCGGCGAATGGCGAGGCGATTTCAAAGATACGGCTTTGGGAACGGGCCGGACGGGACCAGCATCCAGCAACGCCGCCGGCCGACGGATGCCCTAGAATGATCGCGCGACCTGGGATCTGATTCGGAGCTCTCGACGTCATGTTCAACATCACCGGCGAGGATATCGCGCAACTGGGGGACGCCGACCTGCGGACCCTCGTCGCCCGGCTCGCCCAGGCAGAGGTGGCGCGGCGCGGCGGTCCCGTGTCAGCGGTCACCGCGGGCGGTCCGCAGGACGCCGGGGACGGCGGCATCGATGTGCGCGTTGAACTGCCGACGCCGACTGCACAACCCGATTTCGTCCCGCGGGCACAGACAGGGTTCCAGGTCAAGAAACCACCCATGACCCCATCTGCGATCGGTGGCGAAATGCGCCCGACCGGCACGCTGCGCGCTGCGATCGCCGAGCTTGCGGAGAAACGCGGAGCGTATCTGATCGTGAGCGGAGCGACGGGGGTCACCGACGTCGCGCTCGCAAGACGCCGGACGGCGATGCGAGAGGCGGTCGCCGACCACCCAAAGGCGGGGGATCTGCATCTCGACTTCTATGATCGGGACCGGCTCGCGGCGTGGGCCGACCTCTATCCGGGCGTGGCCGCGTGGGTGCGCGGGCGGGTCGGGCGCCCGCTCGCGGGCTGGCGACCGATCGGGCGCTGGCGGGACCTCTCGACGGCCACCGACACCGGCTACCTGATCGACGAGGGGCTGACGCTGATCGACGAACGCGACGGGGCCAAGGTGCTGCCAATCGAGCAGGGCCTCGCGCTCCTGCGCGATCTGCTTCGGCGACCCGGCGCCTGCGTCAGACTGATCGGCTTGTCCGGGGTGGGCAAGACCCGTCTCGTGGAAGCTCTGTTCGAGGACGGGGTCGGCTCAGCGCCCCTTGATCCGGGTTCGGCCATCTATGCGGACTACGCCGACGCCACGACGCCGTCTGCCCAGGAGATGGCCCAACGCCTCGACGAGGCCCAAACCTCAGCCATTCTGATTATCGACAACTGCAACCCGGCGACGCACAGCCGACTCGCCCAGGTGTGCGGGCGGCCGGGCAGTCGGATCAGCCTCCTGACGGTCGAGTACGACATCCGGGATGACGAACCGGAAGCAACCCAAGTCGTACGGCTGGTCGCGTCTTCGGAACCCTTGGTCGAAACGTGGCTGGGGCGGGACTTCCCGCATGTGTCCCAACTGGATCGCGGCCGGATCGCCACCTTCAGCGGCGGCAATTTCCGCGTGGCGCGGGCGCTGGCGGGCGCGTTGCGAGTCGGGGAAAGCCTCGGTCGATTGCGAGACCGGGACCTGTTCGAACGGATCTTCCGGCAGCGGAACGACCCGGACCAGACCTTGCTGCGCGATGCCGAGACGCTCGCCCTGTTCTATTCGTTCGAGGGCGTGGACGATGCGGACGGCGAACTCGCGCGTATCGGTCGGCTCCAGGGACGCATGGTCGCCGATCTGTTCGGCACCTTGGCGGAGCTGAAAACCCGAGGCGTGCTTCAAACGCGCGGGAAGTGGCGCGCCATCCTGCCGCACGCCATCGCGAACCCGCTGGCGGCCGGGGCGCTGGGCCGGCTACCCCCCGCCGCATTCGACGCCTTCGCCGCAGCCCTGCCGGAGCGGATGTTCCGCTCGCTCACGCGGCGGCTGGGCCAGCTCCACGATGTGGACGTTGCTCGCGATCTGGTTCAGCGCTGGTTGGACCCCACAGGGCCGGCGGGCGACCTTCTCGCCGGGGGGCGGTTCGATCTGCTGATCAACCTCGCACCTGTCGCTCCGCGCGACACGCTCGACAGGCTAACGGCTGCGGTTCAGGCGGGGGACGGACCGAGAGCCGGAGGATTGCACAGGGGCAGCTGGAACAGCCTGATCAAGGCGATCGCCTATGACGTCGATCTGTTCGCGCCGGCGGCTCGCCTTCTGGCGAGCCTGGTCGCCCGGGAGGCGCACGATGAGAACTACGACAGCGCCCGGGGCGCGTTCGAGGAACTGTTCCATCTCTACCTGTCCGGCTCCCAGGCCTCGCCCGCGGATCGCCGGGCCATCACGGTCGAGCTCCTGAGGAGCGACGACCCCGGCCTGCGGCGGGCGGGCGGCCTGGCCCTCGACGGCCTGCTGCAGGAGGGGCACTTCAGTTCCAGCCATAGCCTGGACTTCGGAGCCCGCCCTCGGGATTTCGGCTGGCACCCGACGACGACGCAGGACGTCAGCGACTGGTACGAAGCCGCGCTCGGCGTCGCACGAACCGAAACGCGCCGGGACGAACAGCGCGTGCGTTTTGCCGGAGCGCTGCGCGGTCTCTGGCGATACCCGGCCTGCCGCACGGCGTTCGAGGCGGCCGCGGCGGATTTTGAAGGCGACGGCGGCTGGCTTGAAGGGTGGTCTGCGCTGCGGATGGTATTGCGCTACGACGCCGAGGGGATGCCGACCGAGGTTCGACAACAGACAGACGCACTGATCGACAGGCTCAAGCCAGACGGACTGCTGGCGCGGGCGAGAGCATGGGTCGTGTCGCCACGGCCGGGTCTTTGGGAGGACGACGACGACGAAGAGCCCTCGGACTCCGGCACCTCATGGGAGCGCGCCAACGACCGTGCCGCCGAAATCGGCGCGGCCATGGCGTCCGACGAGGCCCTGCTCGCGGCCTTTATCCCCGAGGTGATGAGAGAGGGGGCGGCCGCGATCCGCGATGCGCCCTTCGCCCGCGGTGTCGCAGGGGCCGTCTCGGATCTGCAGGCGACCTGGACAGTCATGACGACCGCCTATCGCGTCGGAGAGCCAGCTCGCCACTCGCCTGTGATCCTGGCCCATTTCCTCGCGGCCGCCCGGGCGCGGGATGACGCCTTCGTCGAGGCCTCGCTTGAGGCCGCCGCCGCCGACCCGGATCTCGCGGGAGTCCTTGCCTACCTCCAGTTCACAGCCGGTTTGGATGCGCGCGGCATCGACCGACTGCTGCGCGCGATGGACGCGTCCGACGCGGTCGAATCCTACCAGGTCCTTGGACGCGTTCACCCCGAGGACGTTGCGCCGGCCGATCTGGCGCGTTTGCTGGCGCGGCTCGCGCAGAAGCCTGGCGGCGTCACGATCGGCCTGGACGCGCTATCGACCTATTTCTACCCGTCCGGTGGCAAGGCGGTCGAACCCCACCCCGCGCTCGTCGTCCTGGGGCGCGACCTCTTCTCCCGCATGGGACCCGAAGGTCTTTCGGACATGCGGAATTACAGCCTGCGCTATGTCGTACGGCCCTGTCTCTCCGGCGTGGACGGAGAAGCAGCCGCGCGGCGGACCTGTGAAATCGTCCGCAGCCTCAAAACGGGCCGGTCGGGTTGGAAACGGGGCGGAAACGGACTTGCCCAGGCGCTCTTCGAGGTCCAGCCGGAGATTGCACTCGACGTCTTCATGGCCGGTCCGGACGGGCCCGTTGAGACGCTCTTTCGGGAGCGCCCCGGCGGCCCTTCACCCCTCAACAAACTGGATGTGTCGCAGGTGGTCAGCTGGGCCGATAGGGACCCGGCGGCCCGCTACGCAGCCTTGGGGACCGCTTCCGCCATGTTCCTCAAAGACCAGGGCGATCGTACGCTGGGATTGAACCCACTGTTCGTAACCTTGCTCGAGCACTCCCCGGATAAGCAGGCCTTCCTGGGGTCGTTCTACGACCGTCTCGCGCCGAGGAGCTGGTCGGGTTCGCTCGCCGAGATACTAGACCAGCGGCGGCGACTGCTCGACGCCTTGCCGGATCATCCGGATGTTCAGACCTGGCGCGAGGCCGCCGCGCCCCAGATTGCCCGTTGGATCGCCACCGAGCGGGAGAACGAGGCAGAGCGGGAGGAGTCTTTTGAATGAGCGAGGCCGAGCCGATCGATGACGCCGAGCCTGTCTCCCTTTTAGGCCCCGCGAAACGAGTTCTTCTGGGGGCCGGGTCGCCTTCGCGGCTCAAGCCCAGACGTCGGGCCGGACGACCGGTTTGTCTGCCGGAGCTGAAGCTGGACGGCATCATTGCGGAAGGCGGGCGCGAAGGTGAGATGGTCAAGGTGTGGAACCGCCTGTCCATGACGTCCGATGCCCCGCATTTTCATCTCATTCTCGAGAACCTGGACAAGACCCTCGCCGGCGCGTCGCAAAGCGCCGGGATCGAGACCCGAGGTCTCGCAGACGCAAATCTCGCGCTTCTCGTGATCCATGCCGACCATACCGCCGAGCTTTGGTCCGACAATCTGCCCGTGACCATGGATATCGTCCTGCTCCGCAGCGTAGAGAAGGGCGAAGCCGTCTTCCACCACGACATTGGAGATATCCGGGCCGTCAATATTGGGGGGCCGCGTCTGTTGGCCGATGACAAGGTTCTCTGCGTCATGCGCGAAGGCTGGCGCTTCGGATTCTATATGAATCTGACTCAGCAGTTCGATCCTGCGGAAATGGCGCGCACGCTCGCCGCCTTGATCCGGCGAATGCGCTACGCACGAATCTACAACGCTGTTCAGCAGCCGGCTGTGTTCGACCGGCTGGTGGAAGCGGGCTGGTTCCCCTTCGCCGAAATAGTGTCCCGGGAGTTCCCGAGCATCATGGGCGCGGTGGACGCGGGCTGGACCCTGGACGACGTCAACAAGGAGATCCTGAAGGCGTTCGACGAGCCCCGGCTCGACAGGATGCTGGAGCGTTGGACCCCCAGACCGCACTTTGCAGACGCCGCGCCTCTCCTGCGGGCAGCGATCGCGGCCTACAAACGCGAAGACCCGGTTTCGGTCCTGAAGATCGTGCTCACGGAGATCGAGGGCGTTCTGCGGCGCGCCTACAAGGCGGAGACCGGACAGTCGGCCAGGCTCAAACGTCTGCTCGCCTTCGTCCATGAGACGGCTGTAAAAAAGACCGGCGCGCCTGACACGCTGCTGCTGCCGGAAAGGTTCACCGACTATCTGCGGGATTATGTATTCGCGGAGTTCGATCCTGACGCCGGCGGCGGGCTGGCCGGATCCCGACATGCCGTCGGTCACGGTGCGGCCGCGGCGGACAGCTACACCCAGGTGCGCGCCCTTCAGGCGCTGCTGACGCTCGATCAGCTCGCTTTGGCCACCTGATCGTCTGTCGGGATCGTCTGAAACACCGTGCGCGCTGGGAAAAAGCAGCGGCAACCACTATTTCGATAACGCTGTTTGTCAGCCGGGTGCTACCCGGAAAGCAAAAGGGATTAGCGGGCGAACTGCTAAATCCCATTGAAAAATGGTGGAGCTTAGCAGAGTCAAACCGCTGACCTTTTGCGTGCCCTCTCTGACCGCCCAATTCATGTTGGAGAGCTTCGGAACAAACCTCTAACCAAGTCCCTGACGAGAGCAACCTGATGCCGCCGGACCGTCAGACACCGTCCTGACGTAGTTACGGCACCGGGCAGCCGGTGCTAGTCCCAGCCCAATGTCGGCAAGTGGGCATCGAGCCCATGTCCGCTCCTGGCGCAAAGCTGTACCTGGCAGAAACTAACTGCGCAGATCGATGATGTCGCAAAACGCGCACGCCGGCACCGTAGAAGTTAGATCTAGTCCAGCACCCCGTTGCCGATGGCTCGGCTGAGACGCTCACCGTCCTAGCTGCCAAACCGAGGAGTTGTCGTCGCGAAACGATGCTCAGTTCGAGTCCCATTCGTTCGAACTTGGGCAAGTAAGGCTTGACCTACTGCCGGACTCCAGATGCTCTTCTCTGATATTGCAGAAATCTGCAAGTCTGGAGAGCAGCTATGGCTGGTCGGATAGGGCGTGACGACGCGTCGGACGCGCAATGGGATCGGGCGGTCGCCATCAGCCAGGTTCTTGGTCCGCTCGTTGGCACAAAGACGCGGCGCGCGGATATTGACCGCGCTGCGGCGGAACTGGGCATCTCGACGTCGTCTGCCTACGCCCACCTCAAATCACTGAAGGCCGATCTGCGTCCGACGGCGCTATTGGGCGGCCGGCCGGGCAGGCCGCAGGGCAGCTCCTCGCAGGATCTTCGGATCGAAGAGATCGTCGCAGAGGTTCTGAAGCGTTCTTACTGTTCCGATCAAAAGCCAAGCGAGACTGCGGTTCTCAGGGATATCCGCGGGAAGTGCATGGCCGAAGGGCTCCTGCCTCCCGGACGCAAACTCATCCACAGCCGGATAGTGGCGCTGGACCTCTATCAGCGTCTGCGCTCGCGGGAAGGCGAAAACGTTGCCGAAAGGGCCGCGCCTCGTCCGGGCGGGATGGTCGCGACCCGTCCGAACCAGATCTGGCTGATCGACCACACGCTGGCCGACGTGATCCTGCTTGACCGACGTTATCGTCAGCCGCTGGGGCGACCGACGCTGACGCTGATCATCGACGCCTACACCCGGATGTGCGTTGGCTGCTATGCGAGCTTGGGTGCGCCGTCGATCGTTCAGACCGCCATGGCCTTGCTGCGCGCCTTTATGCCCAAGGAAGCGCTGCTTGAGGCGGCCGGGGTCGCTTGGGACTGGCCGAGCCACGGTTTCCCCGAGATCGTGCATTCCGACAACGGCTCCGACTTCCGGTCGCTGGCGATCCGACGGGGTCTGAACACCTATGACGTCAAGTCGCACTATCGGCCGGTGCGCAAACCAAGGTTCGGCGCCCTGATCGAGCGCTTCATCGGCACCATCATGGGCGAACTTCACCTCGTGCCGGGCACGACGTTCTCCAACGTGCAGCAGCGCGGCGAATACGACAGCGACCGCAAAGCGGTCATGACGCTCGACGCCTTCGAGCATTGGGTGCTGCTCCAGATCGCTCGCTACCACAGGTCGCCGCATGCCGGTCTGGACGGCTTCACGCCGCTGTCGCGCTGGACCGAGGCGACCGAGGCCGGCTTCAGACCCCGGGCGGTGCAGCCGGGTTTGGCAGAGGACCTCCTGCTGGCCTTCCTGCCGAGCGCGACGCGCAAGGTGAGCCGAACGGGAATCCAGTTCAAAAAGCTTCGCTATTGGGCGGTCTGGTTCGGACCGCTGATCCGCAAGGGGCAGGGGTCGATCCAACTGCGCTACGACCCCCGCGATATGTCCTGGATCTGGGTCTTGGCGCCGACGGGCTGGGAACGAGTCCATCTCTATCACCGCCAGGCGCCCTTCACCCTTCGCGAACACGAACTGGCAATCGCCGAAATGCGCACCCGCGCCAACGCCAGCTGGACAGAGGAGGACCTGCACGCCTTGCGACGGGAATCGACTGAGGTGATCCAGGCCGAATCCCGGGCCACCCGGCGATCGCGCCGACAGAACGAACATGCCGAACGCTCGATCGAGGCGAGTCAGGGCGTATTCTCGCTTCCCGCGCCGGAGAACGCGCCGAGCTCCGAGTTCGCAATCACGACCCTCGCGCCCAAGGCTGTTGTGGAGGAATGGTGACCGACATCGTCCATCTTCCCGAAGCCGATCCGTGGCTGCGGATCGCCGCAATCCAGCGGGATCGCTGGGCACCCAATCCGGTCAGCGACGGAGCCCTGAAACGCGCCCGTCTGGCCGTTTCGTCGGCCGGTAGGCTGCGCCCGAGGGCTGTGTTGTTCTGGGGTCCACCTAATGCCGGCAAGAGCGCCCTGCGTGAGAAGATCGTTCGTGAGATCGAACGCAACCTGTTCTTTCCCGGTCGCGCCCAGGCTCAGGTCATAGTTTCGTTCGAGGCTCCGCCAGAAGCCGATGAGGCCCGGTTCTACGAAGCCCTTCTTCAGGGTGCCCATCGATACATCCCGCCAGGGAACAACCGAACCCTGCTCCAGGCAGTGACCCTGTACTTCGAGGACGTCAGGCCCGACGTCATGATCCTCGATGAGGTCGGCAATCTGAACGCCTATACCGGGGCCCGTGGCGCCATCTGCCTGAACGCGCTGCGGCGGCTGTGCAACGTCCACAAGGTCGCTCTGCTGGGATTTGGCACCGCGACCGCAATGACCGCCATGCAGGCCGACGAGCAGCTCGAGAACCGACTCGAAATCTTCCACCTGCGACCGCTGACTCCGCCGGAATTCACCGCCTTTGTCGACCTGATGACCAGCGCCATGCCGCTGCTCCAGCCCACCGTCTGGTCGCCGGCGATGCTGGAGCGCGCCTACGAGATGACCGGCGGCTATGTCGGGCGCACGGTTTACCTGATCCATGACGCGGCGACCGAGGCAGTTCTGTCCGGCATCGAACAGATCACGCCGGAGATCCTAGACAGCGACGAGCTCGCAGAGAGCCTGGCCGCGCTGCGCCAGGCGCGAATGCGCGCCGGCAGGCGGGGTCGCCGGTCTAGGGGAGACCGTTGACGCTCAAGCCCTATCCGGACGAAGCCCCCGGATCAGTCCTGATGCGCTGGGCCGCACGGGGCCGCGTAGCGCGCACGCTGGGTCAGATCGCGCTTCAGGACGACCTTCAGACCCAGCATGCGGCGCTAATGGCCTTGCGGCAGGCGGGTGCCAGCGATGAGGTTCTGGAGCTAACCGACGCCCTGGCGCTGGACCGGCGCTGGCCCTTGCTCGCGGCCGACGATCTCGACCGCCCTGCGGAGGGGGCCGACCGGTTGGGAAAGGCGTGCGAGTTCTGTCTCGCGGAGGACTCAGCTGAAGGGCGGGATCACTATCTGAGGCAGGATTGGAGGCTGGCTTGGCGGATAAGCTGCCGACGGCACGGTTCGCCGCTAGTCGATGTCGAGACCTTCGACCTCGTCCCGGTCGTGATCGATGGCCAGCGCGAACGCCGGGTGCGGTTGTTGCGAAATTTCGAGAAAACCGTGGATCGCTTCCTGAGGCGGGCGCGGGGAGGGGGCTTCAACCGTCAAATTATCCCGGCTGCCGCGCTTTGCTTGGAGGCCGACATTGACGCCGCCCTCGATGGGCGTCGGCTTCCCGCACTCTGGTGCTTGGGGTCGGACTGGCCGCGGGCGAGGCGGTCCCTGATAGGTCTCGCCGATCTGCTACTGAGCCCCTCTCGTACCGGGCACGGACGTCTGATCCACTATGTCGCTGATGAAGGTCCGATGCCGCAGAGCCACACGCAGTTTTTCACAACAGGGGGGTTCCCTGTTTTGGGCAGCCTTTGGCAACGCCGCATCCTCGAAAGCTGTGCTCGGCTTCTGATTGATCCGGACCGATATGAGCATCTGGATCAGGGACGGCGGTACACGCCCCATGCTGATCTGCTTGGGGGGGGGCGGCACGGTGAGGGCTCACGGCGCTCTTGGCCGGATGGCTTCCGCCGACACGCTGAGCACCATCCTGGCGTACGCGCGGGTCGAGCAGATCGAGCGCCTCGAAGCCAACCTACCTGGAATGGCCAAGCCTCTGGCAAACCGAATACGCAACGCCGCGGCCGTCGCGCTTTATATCCCATAGGGAACTAGACGACCGCCGACATGCGGCGACTTCGTTAGCTCCGGTGCCTAGGTTTTATATAGGATAGAATATATCGCCACCGCCTAGACGCCGGACTCCAGTTTTGCGACTCTCTAGGAGTTAAAGTCAAAAAATGTTGCAGGAGTCAGGGTGATGAAACCGAAAAACGGTTCGCTCCCGGATCACTACCAGACGATGAGCCTTCGTCTGCCTAGGCCGATCCATGAACGCATGAAAGCCTTGGCTTCGCGCCGCGGCTCCCGTGCGGCTGAAACCTATATCGATACGGTCGAGGCTTTTATCCGCGACCATCTGAGCGACGATCAGCACATTTTCGCGGTCGAGAACGACGCTGTGCATATAACCATCAGCACACCCGGCGCGTTTGTGCGCGCGGTTCGCGAGGCCGCGAATGTGCGGCGGGTCAGCCCCAACGAACTGATCTACACGGCCGTACTGCGGGAGCTCGACGCTACGGCCGCTCAAGGCGTTAGATGATCGGAGTTCGAGTCCAGGGATTTACGCACCTGAGTCCAGACATTTGGGAACAAAAGCCGCGTCAACAGGAGAATCCAGCCTTTGGGGAAAACTGACAGCCTTCCCATTGCTCACATCCATATTGCGCATAATATATCTTAGGCGATAATACGATTTGCGCGTCTAGCGTCCCAGTCGGCTTTCCTGCGCCTGCTTCTGGATCGTCACCGGCGTCTTCGCGCGCGGCGGCTGCCGCGTCAGTCTGGCGCCCTTCAGCCAGAGCTTGAGGGCCTCGTAGTGGATGGCGGCGACCACCTTGAAGGTCATCAGCGGGATCCCCGCTGTGGCTGCCGCGATCTGGCGGTCATCGAGTTTCTGGCGTTCGGCCGCCATGGACGCCGTGATCAGCAGGCCGGCCGCGTCTAGGCCGTCGATGGTCATATCGAGGCGCTCACCCGGTGCGTGGCCTCGGAACCGGTAATCCATCTCCATGCCCATGAAGGGCGAGACATACAGCGCCTTGGCGGCGCCCTGTCGGATCAGGCCGGACGCTTGATCCTCGGCCGGCACGGGAATGACGTAGGCGTGGCGAATGCCGAAGGTGCTGGTCACCTCGTACACCATCGCCGCCAGTCGGCCGTCGGGATGGTGGCAATAGTAGAGGCTGATCGGATTGAAGACGTAGCCGAGCACACGCGGCATGGTCAGCAGACGGATGGGGCCGCCGTCCAGGTCGATGCCTGCGCGCTCCATCCAGGCCTCGATCTGAGGCCGCAAAGCGCCGGAACCATCGCCGTAATCAGCGTCGTGGAAGGACAACAGGTTGAAGCGATTGCGAGAGAACAGCCTCAGCCTTCGATCCAGATCATCGATCTCGGCCAGATCCAGCAGCAGCCAGAAGACGCGATAGTTCAGCTGGTGCGTCTTGGGACGCAGGCGTCGGTGCATGACCCGGCCACGATAGAGGGCCGAGGCCTGTGTCACGCGGCGCGCTCGAACGCTGGGGCCGGCAGCGGCGACAGATGGATGCGGCCGCTTTCGTTCTGGACCGACCACGGACGACGAACGCCGCCGAGTTGTTCGGCGACCGCAAGGCCGGACTGCAGGCCGTCCTCATGGAAGCCGGCGCCGAAGTGGGCGCCGCAGAACCAGACGCCGCCCTGCCCTTGCAGACCCCACAACTGCTTCTGCGCCTGAATGGCGGCGGGATCGAAAACGGGATGTTCGTAGAGTTCGCTGCGTAACAGGGTGTCGGCACGCGGCGGGCGCGGCGGGTTCAAGGTCACGAACAGGTCGTCGCCTGGCAGGCCCTGAAGTTTGTTCATCCAATAGGTCACGCACAGCCCGTCGTCGGCCCCGATATAGTTCCAGCTGGCCCAGGCGCGACGGCGGCGCGGCATCAGGCTGGCGTCCGTATGCAGGACAGTCAGGTTGCGGCTGTAGCGGAAGGCGCCCAACAGGGCTTTCTCCTTGGCCGTGGGTTCCGCCAGCATGGCCAGGGCCTGATCGGCGTGGGCGCCGATCACCACCTGGTCGAAACGCTCGACGCCCCCCTGGCTGTCATGGACGAAGACGCCCTCCTCCGTGCGCCGCACCGATGTCACGCCACGATCCAGGCGCACGTCGTTGATGGCGCGCGCCAGATGTTCGACATAGACCCGGCTGCCGCCCTCGACGGTGCGCCACATGGGACGGCCAACCAGTTTCAGCAGGCCGTGATTGCCGCAGAATCGGATGAAGGACTCGGCCGGATAGTCCATCAGCGTATGGGCCGGCGAAGACCAGATGGCGGCGGCCATCGGCAGTAGATGGTCGTCACGGAATGCCTCGCTGAATCCTTCCCGCTTGAGATAGTCGCCAAGGGTGAGCGAAGGATCGGACATGCCGGCCAGATCCTTGGGCGCATCGCGATAGAAGCGCAGGATTTCGCTCAGCATCGACCAGAATCGAGGCCGCAGCGCATTGCGACGCTGGGCGAACAGGCCCGGCGCTGCATATTCGAACTTGCCGTCATCCAGCGAGACGGCGAACGACATGTCGGTGGCGCGGGTCGCGATGCCCAGATGTTCGAACAGGGCGATCAGATTGGGATAGGTCGCATCGTTGAAGCAGATGAAGCCGGTGTCGACGGCGATGTCGCCTGACGGCACGCCCGCCGTCACGGTGTTGGAGTGGCCGCCCAACCGGTCGGCCTTCTCATAGATCGTCACCTGATGCCGCTGGGACAGAAGCCAGGCCGACGACAGGGCGGCGACTCCGGAGCCGATGACGGCGATCTTCAGGCGATCGGCAGACGGATTCGCGGGCGACAGGGACATGGAAACTCCGAATACACGCCCGCTGGCGTAAGCCCAGGCATGAACGGATTACGGGTCGCCGTCATGATCGGATCGCGATTGATCCAGACATTTCGGCTGAGCGTATTAGGGTCCATGCATGTCGAGTCACTGCCCTTCACGTCGAATCCATGCCGGTCCCCGCGCATGAAGACACTCGACAATTCTTCCGATCCTTTTTTCCACGATCGGCTGATCGAGGCGATTGCCTTACGGCGCGACCGAGATGCTTTCGCCGCCCTGTTCGCCTATTTCGCGCCGCGCCTGAAAGCCTGGCTGATCAAGTCAGGGGCCACGCCAGGCGCGGCCGAAGACTTCGCCCAGGACACCATGCTGACCGTGTGGCGCAAGGCTGACTTGTTCGACACTTCCAAGGCCCGCGCCGCGACCTGGATTTTCACCATCGCCCGCAATCGTCGCCTGGACATGCTTCGTCGCGACGCGCGTCCCCTGCCGACGCCGGAGATCGAGTTGGCGGGCGAGGACGTGCGCCGCCCCGACGAACTTCTGTCGATGTCGCAGGACGCAGACCGGGTTCGCGACGCCTTGTCCCGTCTCAGCCCCGATCATGTCGAGGTTCTGCGCCTCGCCTTCTTCATGGACAGCTCACATTCCGAAATCGCCAAACACCTCGACCTGCCGCTCGGCACCGTCAAATCCCGTATTCGTAACGCCATGACCAAACTCCGCCTGATCCTCGCCCCGTCCGAGGAGGCCGCGCGATGAACCCGCAACGCAATCCTTCAGAAGAACGGCTGCTGGCCTATGCCGCCGGCACCCTCAGTCCGCCCGAAGCCGTGGTGATGGCCGCGCATTTGGCGATGCGGCCGGCGAACGACGCTTGGGTTCGTGATCTTCAGGCTGTAGGCGGCGAATTCCTCGACGAGGCGGCGCCGTCGGCCCTGTCTCAGGATGCGCTCGCCTTGGCGATGGCGCGGATCGAAACCGACGCAGGCGAGGTGAAGGCGCTCGCGCCGCTGAACGACATGCCCGAACTGCCAGAGCCGCTGCGGCGCTATGCGCTCAGCCCCTGGCGCTGGGTCGGCCCCGGCATGCGGGTGCGCGATGTGCATGCGCCGCGTGATGGCGACTGCCGGGTGATCCTGCTGAAGATCGAATCCGGCCGAGAGACGCCCAAGCATACGCACGGCGGCGTCGAACTGACTTGCGTCATCTCCGGCGCCTATGCGACGGAGACCGAGCGGTTCGACGTGGGCGACTTCGAAGAAGCCGATCCCGAGGTGCTGCACCAGCCCCGCGTCGTGTCGGACGAAGCCTGCCTTTGCGTCGTGGCGCTGGATGGCCAGATCCAGCTGGACGGCTGGGTGGGCAAGCTGATCCAGCCGTTCGTTCGCCTGTGACCAGCCTGGCGGCGCTTTGGGGCGTTGCAGCCCTGTTTCTTGTCGTCGTGATGTCGACGGCCTGGCTGGTTCAGAAACGCACGGGCCAAGGGGGCTGGGCCGACGCCTTCTGGTCGCTGGGCCTGGGTGCGGCGGGCGTGGGCGTCGCGCTGTTTCCGATCAACGGCGCCGCGCCGTCTTTGCGGCAATATCTGGCGGCCCTGCTGATCGGCCTGTGGGGTCTTCGTTTGGGCTCGCACATCGCCATCCGTGCCGCCCATGAGGGCGAAGACGCCCGCTATGCGCGGCTACGCCACGATTGGGGCGCAGGATTTCAGGCCAAGATGTTCGGCTTCCTGATGCTGCAGGCTGGGGCCGCCGCCTTCCTGGCGCTCAGCGTCATGGCGGCCGCCCGCAATCCGACGCCCGGACTGACCCTGCAGGACGGTTTCGCGACGCTGGTCTTCGTGGGTGCGCTTCTCGGCGAGGCCATCTCGGACCGACAGTTGGCGGCTTTCAAGCGCAACCCCGCCAACAAGGGCAAGGTCTGCGATGTCGGTCTGTGGGCCTGGTCGCGTCATCCGAATTATTTCTTCGAATGGCTGGGCTGGTGCGGCTGGCCCCTGTTCGCCATCAACCTGAGCGGTGAATGGCCGTGGGGCTGGCTGGCGCTGACGGGACCGGCCTATATGTATTGGCTGCTGACCCGGGTGTCCGGCGTGCCCTTGCTGGAACAGCACATGCGGCGCTCGCGACCCAAGGCGTTCGAAGCCTATGGCGCCCGCACCAGCGCCTTCTTCCCTCGCCCGCCGCGTCGCTGAACCGACCTCAGTCCTTGCGGGCGGTCCCAAGGTGAATGTCGCCGCGTTTGCGCGCGATTTCCATCTGCCTGTGGCGCTCGGCATAGCGTTCTCGCTGAGCGTCATCGCGCGTGTCGTGGCAACGCTCGCAGCAGACGCCCTCGACGTAGTGGGGCGAGGCGCGACCGGCATCGTCCACCGGCAAACGACACCCCCTGCAAAGCGTGTGCGGCCCCTGGCTCAACCCGTGCCCGACCGAGACCCGTTCGTCGAAGACGAAGCATTCGCCGCGCCATAGACTGTCATCCTCATCCACCGTCTCAAGGTAGCGCAGGATGCCGCCTTCCAGGTGGTGGACGTTCTCGACGCCTTCCGCCTTCAGGAAGGCCGTCGATTTCTCGCAACGGATGCCGCCCGTGCAGTACATGGCCACGCGCTTTGCGCCGCTCTGCTCCAGCAGGGCGCGACCCTCGGAGCGGAACCAGTCGGGAAAGTCGCGGAAGCTGCGGGTGTTGGGCTGGATCGCCCCCTCGAAAGCGCCGATCTCGCCCTCGTAATCGTTGCGCGTATCGATGACCAAGGTCTGCGGATCGGCGATCAGTGCGTTCCAGTCCGTCGGCGACACATAGACGCCCGCCTGTCGCGCCGGGTCCAAATCGGGCTGGCCCATGGTGACGATCTCGCGTTTGACGCGCACCTTCATGCGGTGAAAAGGCAAGGCGTCCGTCCAGGCGTATTTGAGCTCCAGTGTCTCGAACCCCGGCATGGCGTGGATCGTCGACAACACCGCCTCGACGGCCGCCTCCAACCCGGCGATGGTGCCGTTCAGCCCCTCGGGCGCGACCAACAGCGTTCCCCTCACCTCCCCGGCGTCGCAAACGGCCTGAAGCGCGTCGCGGACAGCGACGGGATCGGCGACGGGTGCGAATCGATAAAGCGCCGCGACACGGACGGCGTGATCGGGCGAGGTCTGAATGTCGGTCATGGATCAGGCCCCTCGAAGGCGCCGGGGATGGCGCGCCCAGCAGGACTCGAACCTGCAACATCCCGCTTAGAAGGCGGGTGCTCTATCCGGTTGAGCTATGGGCGCCAGGGGCAACCGTCAGGCGTCAGTGCGTCCAGGACTGCTTGCGGTTGGTGGCGAAGTTGTCGGCATAGGCCTTGATGATCATTGGCGGATCGTTCGGCTCGGACAGGCGGAAGGCGATGCCGTGGCGCTCTGCGTATTCGACCGCCTCTTCCTTCGATTCGAAGTTCAGGCGGACCTGACCGTTCATGTCGCTGGAGCTGGTCCAGCCCATTAGCGGGTCGATGGTGCGCGCCGAGGTCGGTTCGAACTCCAGCCGCCAGTCGCGGCTCTTGGCCTTGCCCGACTGCATCGCGGTTTTGGCCGGGCGGTAAATGCGAGCCAGCATGGCGAAATCCTCAGTGACGGCGGGGCCTCTGGCCCTGCCATAACGCGCGCTGGACGTATGATCCAGCGGCCTTCCGTTGGTCGGGGCGAGAGGATTCGAACCTCCGACCCTCTGGTCCCAAACCAGATGCGCTACCAGGCTGCGCTACACCCCGGACCGAACGGAGCGCTCTATTGGCACTTCACGAGGCGATCCGCAATCAAGGCTTGAAATAAGGATGTAAAACTTTGTCGCCGGGCTTGGCGTTTATCTCTGCCGCCCGTCCGGCGCGCAGTTCCAGCACGCCGTTGGCGGCGCCATTCGATGGAATGGGCGCCTCCGAGAAGGGCGTGGCGTGCGATGCGATGGAGACGATTCGCCCCTGAGGGTCGATATAGAGGATGTCCAGCGAACTGGGCGTGTTGCGCATCCAGAAGCTCTGCTCGCGCGGCGCCACGCCCGGCCATTGGAACAGCATGCCTCGATCCGCCTCCAGCGGCGGGCGGAACATCAGGCCGCGCTGCCGCTCGGGCTCTTCGTCGGCGATCTCGACCCAGAACGGATGTTCGCCGGATGTGGTGACGACAGCCAGTTTCTGCAGTGGTTCGCCATTCGGACCGAGCGGCGCCTTGGCGGCGCAACCGGCGACGGCGAGCATCAGCAGGCCCGCCATCATAAAACGTCTCGTCGCCTCGATCATACGCCTCTCCTGGGCGCCGGATCAGTCGCCCGTTCTGATGTCCGCGACCACCAGGCCTTTCGGGCCGTTGGCGAATCGCACCCGCACCGCATCGCCGGGAATCAGATCTTCCAGGCCACAGCGACGCAGGGTCTCGATATGGACGAAGATATCGCCAGGTTCGCGATCGCGCACGACGAATCCGTAGCCCTTGGTGCGATTGAACCATTTGACCAAGGCCGTCTCCAGCTCTTCGTCGGTTTCGACCGGCGGTCGCGGGGCCATCGCGGCGGCGGTACGACGAACGACCTGAGGCGCTTCGCTCTCCCCCAGATCATGGATTTCGAGCGTCTGCCAGCCTTTCGAGCGTTTGACGCAGTCGCAGGTGATGGGCGCGCCCTCGTCGGCGGCGTCGCGGCCGAGGTCGCGCAGGCTGCTGATGTGCAGCAGAACGTCTCGCATTTCCGTCAGGGCGGGATCGTCCGGGACGATGAACCCATAACCCTTCATCGCATCGAACCACTTCACGCGCCCAGTGACGCGGACGGTCTGCGCCGTCTCCGTCTCGCTATATTCAGACACTTAAGAACCCCCGTCCGTGCCTCTAACGGACTTACCCTTATGTTTAACACTGTTCCGCGAAAGTTTGAAAAGCGGAAAATGCACGCTCGAAGCGAAGGATGGGCCTTTGGGGAGTGAAGATGCCAGCGCGTCGCCACATAATGGAAGGCGTTTCCGCATCGTCTGAAATGTAAGGCGTTTCTGTTGACAGGAGCCTTTTGGCTCGACCGGCGAACTGCCCGCGTGGCAGTCCCTAGGGGAGTCGAACCCCTCTTTTCAGGTTGAAAACCTGACGTCCTAACCGATAGACGAAGGGACCGCTGCGCGGGAGAGCCGGCGATATAGCCGCGCCCTGGGGACGGTGCAAGCGTGGATTTCGAGTTTTTTGGACGTCGTCAGATCATCCGGGGATCGGCGACATCCTCGATTTCGAACTGCACGCCCTTGCGGCCGTTCCAGTCGTCGGCCTTCAACCGACCGACGACGCTCAACCCGCCCTGCCCCGACAGCAAGGCCTGGCCCAACGGCAGATCGGCGCAGCGCCAGGCGATCGCCTTCACCGAGGCGCCGTCCGCGCCGACCAGGCGACAGCGGACATGACCGCCGTTCATCGCCACGGGTTCGCGCGCCTGAACGCCGGTTAAGGCAAAGCTCGGTTCGGGGTTGGCGGGACCGAAAGGGGCCAACTGCTCGAACGATTCGAACAGGGCGCGGATCGCGGCGCCGGGGTCGATCAGGGCGTCGATTTCCAGCACGTCCTGGGCGACCGCCTCGACACGTTCAGAGGCCAGCCGTTCGTTCAGGAATGTGGTCAGTTCCGCCACGCGCGCGCTGTCCATCGTCAGGCCGGCAGCCATGGCGTGACCGCCTCCCGCCATCAGGATGCCGCTCTCCCACGCGGCCTGGATCGCGCGGCCCAGGTTCATGCCGGGCTGGGATCGTCCCGAGCCCTTGCCCAGACCCGTCACCGGATCGACGCCGATGACGATGACAGGCTTGCGCCAGCGTTCGCGCAGGCGACCAGCGACGATGCCGACGACGCCGGGGTGCCAGTCCTCGCCCGCGACCACGACGACTGCGGTGTCGTCGGCATGAACGCCGGTGGCCTCCACGCGTCGGACGGCGGCATCCGTCACCTGCCGTTCGACATCGCGCCGCGACAGATTCAGCGCGTCCAGCTCGATCGCCAGCGCCTCGGCCTCGGCCGGGTCGTCGGTGGACAGCAGCCGCGCGCCCAGGTCTGACCGCCCGATTCGACCGCCGGCGTTGATGCGGGGCCCCAGGATGAAGCCGGCGTGATTGCTCTTGGCCGGCCCCGGCTCTGCCCCCGCAGCAGCCAACAGAGCGCGAAGGCCCGGATTACGCCAGTCGCTCATGACCTTGAGCCCAAGGCCTGTCAGAGCGCGGTTGAAGCCCGTCAGGCCGGTGACGTCGCAGATCGCCCCCAGCGCCGCCAGATCCAGCCACTGGCGAATGTTCGGCTCCGCCCGGTCGACGAACAGGCCGCGCCTCCGCCCCTCGCGGTTCAAGGCGGCCAGCAGCACGAACACCACCCCCGCCGCCGCCAGATTGCCTTGGCCTGAGTTACAGCCCGGTCGGTTCGGATTGACGACCGCTAGCGCCGTCGGCGGCTCGCTGCGCATCAGGTGGTGGTCGATGACGACGACGTTTAGGGCGATGGCGGCGGCATGGGCCAGCGCCTCGTTCGCCGCCGCGCCGCAATCCACGGTGATGACCAGGTCCGCGCCCGAGGCCTTCAGCGTGTCGAACGCCTTTGCGCTGGGGCCATAGCCTTCGGTCAGTCGGTCGGGCACGTAGATCGACAGCTGATGGCCCATCGCCCGGAACCAGCGCACCAGAAGCGCCGCGCTGGACGCCCCATCCACATCATAGTCTGCAAAGACGTGGATGTTGGCCTTGGCCTGGAGAGCGTTCAGGATCGCATCGGCCGCCGCGTCCATGTCCATGAAGCTGGATGGGTCGGGAAACAGGGCGCGCAGGGTCGGCGTCAGGAAATCGGCGCCTTGATCCGCCGATACGCCGCGCGACGCCAGGGCGCGGGCCAGGAGTTCGTCCAGACCTAGGCCCTGCATGTGCGCACGGGTCGTCGCCGCATCCGCCGGTCGCTGACGCCAGGCGCGACCTGAGAGGGACCGGGTCACGCCCAGGAATGCGTTCAGTGTCTTTGCGCCGCCGTCATCCGCCATCAGCACATCATCGCGGGATTCTGCATCCCCGGCGACCGGTCATTGCGTCGGGCGGCGATCGAGCGGCGGCGGCGCCTTGGCGCGATCGCGCAGGCTCTGAGCGAAGGCTTCGATGTCCGCCTGGGTGCGGGCGGCGTCGGGCGAGACCGGTACGGATCGGACCGCCGCCGACGTCTCGGCGGCGAGGGCCTCGGGATCGGTCAGGGTCCAGTCGATCCGCGCGATCTCGCTGTTCAGCGTCGTGCTGTCGTTTTGCAGGCGCTGAGCATTGGCGGCGACTTGGGCGGCGGGCGGCAGGTCGGCGGGCGCGGCCGGGAAATCCTCCCAGCGGGGATAGTGGCGATTGGCGTCGACCAGTTCCTGAACGCGTGGCGCCAGCGGCGATACGGGCTCGGTCTTTGACGCAGAACCGCCGATGCAGCCGGCCAGCGGCGCTGAGATCGCGACTGCGGCGATCAGGATCATATTTTTCGAGAGCGACGCGTTCATTTCCTAGCTGGTCTTATGCCATCATCGCCACGCGCGGAAGGGCGGATGAACCGGCCTCCTATGCAGGAAGCGCGAAGGACGATCATGGCCAAGCTCCCGAAGACGCCGACAGACGCCGCCGAACGCCCGGCGCGCAAGGCCGGACGCCCCACGTCCGCCAAGCCCCGCCCGCCGCGCCAGCCCAAGCCGAAGCCGGCCGAACCGCAGGACGCGCCGCCGGAAACCGTCGCCGAAGCCGTGCCTGAAGCAGCTTTCCCTGGCGCAGCACAGGCCGAACTGATCGAAACCCTGTCGATGAATCTGGCCAAGGCGGCCATGATGGCCCAGAGCGCGATTGCAGAAGCCGCCCTGATCCAGGCCGACCGCCCCGCCGCCCTGTCGCCCGATCCGTTCAATGTCGCGCCCGCCATGACTTCGGTCATGACCAGCCTCGCGGCCCAGCCCGACAAGATGATGCAGGCGCAGGCCGACCTGTTCGGTCGCTATATGCAGCTCTGGTCGTCCACAGCGCGCCAGGCGGCGGGCGAAACTCCTGATCCAGCCCCCGTCGACAAGCGGTTCAAAGATCCGGCCTGGTCCGAAAATCCGATGTTCGACATGATGCGCCGGTCCTATCTGCTGACGTCGGACTGGATGAACGGCCTGATCGCGGGCGTCGAGGATGTCGATCCGACGCTGAAACGCCGCGCTCAGTTCTTCACGCGCCTGCTGACCGACGCCTTCTCGCCATCGAACTTCCTGGCGTCCAATCCCGTCGCCCTGAAAGCCCTGGCTGAAACCAGCGGCGAATCACTGGTGAAAGGGATGCAGAACTTCGCCGCCGATCTGGAACGCGGCGGCGGGTCGCTGCGCATCAGCCAAGCCGACTACGGCAAGTTCGTCGTCGGCGAGAACGTCGCCACCGCACCGGGCCAGGTCGTCTGGCGCGATGAGTTGTTCGAATTGATCCAGTACGCCCCGACGACCGAAACTCAGCACGAAATCCCGCTGCTGATCTTCCCGCCTTGGATCAACAAATTCTACATCATGGACCTTCAGCCGGCGAACTCGCTGATCCGCTGGCTGTCGGCCCAGGGCTTTACGGTGTTCGTCTGTTCCTGGGTCAACCCGGATAAGGACAAGGCCGGGTTCGGCTTCGACCAGTATCTGGAAAAAGGCATCTATCGCGCCGTCGAAAAGACGCTGGAACAGGCGGGCGCGAAGCAGTTGAACGCCGTCGGCTACTGCATCGGGGGCACCCTGCTGGGCGCCGGCCTCGCGCACATGGCGGCCAAGGGCGACAAGCGGGTCGCCAACGCGACCTTCTTCGCCGCCCAGCACGACTTCGCCGAGGCCGGCGACCTGCTGCTGTTCACCGACGAGCACTGGATCGCCGAGATCGAGCGTCAGATGGATGCGGCGGGCGGCGTCCTGCCCGGCGCGGCCATGGCCGAGACCTTCAACGCCCTGCGCTCCAACGACCTGATCTGGTCCTTCTTCATCAGCAACTATCTGCTGGGCAAGGATCCGCCGGCCTTCGACCTGCTGTTCTGGAACGCCGATCAGACGCGGATGCCCAAGACGCTGCATCTGGACTATCTGCGCCAGATGTATGGGGCAAACGCCCTGGCCCAGGGCGGCTTCCAGATCGGCGGGCTGACTGCTGACCTTTCGAAGGTGTCGATCCCGCTCTACTTCCAGGCCAGCCTCGAGGATCACATCGCGCCGATGAACTCGGTCTATCGCTCGGCCAAGCTGTTCGGAGGCGAGGACGTCACCTTCACCCTGGCGGGGTCGGGCCACATCGCCGGCGTCATCAACGCTCCGGCGGCGAAGAAATACCAGCACTGGACCAATGCGGCTCTGCCCGCGACCCTGGCCGAATGGCAGGCCGACGCGGTAGAGCATCCAGGCAGCTGGTGGGAGCATTGGGCGGCATGGTTGGGCGACCGCGCCGGGCCTCAGATTCCCGCCCGCGATCCTGAACACGGGCCGCTCAAGCCCATCGAGCCGGCGCCCGGCAGCTATGTGAAAGTGAAGTCTTGAATCGTATCGAACCCAACGCCCTGCTCGCGATCAGCACGGGGGTGGCGTTGATCTTGTTGATCATGACGGCCAGCGTCTTCGGCGAGCCGGGCAATACGGTGAAATACATCATCTCGGCCATCATCTGCTCGGCCGCCTTCGTGCTGCTGAACGGGCGCATGGCCCGGATGATGAAGCGGCCCGCCGTGCAGCCGATGATCCACCCGAACGCGCCAGGCACAGCGGTCTGGGCCGGCCTGTTTCCGCTGATCATCATCGCCATGGTGTGCGCGCCGGTTTTCTTCGCGGGTCATGACTACGGGCTGCTGATCATCATCGCCTCGGTCATCTTCGGCCTCACCGTCGATTCCGCCGTCAGGGCGCGTAGGGCCTAGGCCGCGACGAACTTCAGCGCCACGCCGTTGTTGCAGTAGCGCAGGCCGGTCGGACGAGGGCCGTCGTTGAATACATGTCCCTGATGCCCCAGGCAGCGGGCGCAGTGATATTCCGTGCGTGGAATGCCGATGGCCAGGTCGCCCTTGCGACCGATGTTGGCGGCGATCACATCATAGAAGCTGGGCCAGCCGGTGTGGGAATCGAACTTCCACTGCGACCGAAACAGCGGCAGGTCGCAGCCTTTGCAGACGAAGTTTCCGCGCCCGTGCTGGTCGTTCAAGAGACTGGAATAGGGCCGCTCCGTCCCCTCGTGCCGCATGACACGCCACGAGGCGTCACCCAGTCGGCGTCGCCAGTCGGCATCGGAGACGCGGCGATAGGGCGAGGTCGCATACTGCCCCTCCCCCGCCTCGGAGGTTTCAGGAGAACAGGCGGACAGGGCGAGCGCGCCGGCGCCCATCAGAAGGCCCCGGCGATGCACGATCAGGGACTGGGTCATGTCCTTCATACGAAGGGCGCGGCGAAATGGTTTCAGCCGCTCAGATCAGGCCGGTCGTCTCGTCCAGACCCAGCATGATGTTCAGGTTCTGCACCGCCGCGCCGGACGCGCCCTTGCCCAGGTTGTCGAGCAGGGCCACCAGCCGCGCCTGCTCGCCATTGCGGTCGCCGAAAACGTGCAGACGCAGGCGGTTGGTGCCGTTCAGGCCTTCGGGTTCCAGACCCGACAGGGCCTCGGTCTCTTCCAGATCGGCGACCTCGACGAAATGCTGTCCGTCATAGGCTTCGACCAGTGCGCCGTGGAGGCGTTCGACGGACGGCGTTTCAGGCAAGGCGGCCAGATGCAACGGAACCTCGACCAGCATGCCCTGACGATAGTTTCCGACCGCCGGCGCGAACAGCACGTCGCGGCTCAGCCCCGTGTGTTTCGTCATCTCCGGCACATGCTTGTGCTTCAGCGACAGGCCATAGGCGCGGTAGGCGGTCGCGGCCTCAGGCGCCTCGAACTCGGCGATCATCGCCTTGCCGCCGCCGGAATAGCCCGACAATGCATTGACCGAGACCGGATAGGTCGCCGGAACCAGCCCCGCCTTCACCAGCGGCCGCATCAGGCCGATGAAGCCGGTGGGATAACAGCCGGGATTCGACACGAACGAAGACCGTGCGATCAGCGCACGCTGTCCCGCATCCATTTCCGGGAAGCCATAGGCCCAGCCCGGCGCGACCCGATAGGCGGTCGAGGCGTCGATCACCTTGACCGACGGGTTCTCGATCATGGCCACGGCTTCTCGTGCCGCATCGTCAGGCAGGCATAGAATCACGGCGTCAGCGCCGTTCAGGGCCTCGCGCCGCGCATCCACGTCGCGACGACGATCGCCAAGCAGGACCAGTTCTAGATCCGGGCGCGCTTGCAGCCGCTCGCGGATCTCCAGCCCCGTGGTGCCGGCCTCGCCGTCGATGAAGATGGTGTGGGTCATAGGCTGCTCCTGACCGTCCTCCCTTGCGGGAGAAGATAGACAAGAAAAAGGGCGCTCCGGGTCTCCCCGAAGCGCCCCAAATCCAAACCGCGTGAACGCGATTAGCGCTTCGAGAACTGGAAGGAACGGCGAGCCTTGGCGCGGCCGTACTTCTTGCGCTCGACGACGCGGCTGTCGCGGGTCAGGAAGCCGTGCGGCTTCAGGACCTTGCGCAGTTCCGGTTCGAAGTGCGTCAGGGCGTGCGACAGGCCGTGGCGGATGGCGCCGGCCTGGCCCGACAGACCCGAACCTTCGACGGTGCAGATCACGTCATACTGGGTGGCGCGGTCCGAAACGGTCAGCGGCTGGGCGATCATCATGCGCAGCACGGGACGAGCGAAATACTGCTCCTGGTCCTTGCCGTTGACGGTGATCTTACCGGTGCCGGGCTTCACCCAGACGCGGGCGATCGCGTTCTTGCGCTTGCCGGTCGAATAGGCGCGGCCCTGGGCGTCCAGCTTCTGGACATAGACGGGTGCGTCGTTCTCGACCGAAGAGCTCAGGCCCTTCAGGGCGTCGAAGCCGGTGGCGGCGGTGTCTTGCGTCGCGTCAGTCATGCTCAGGCGCTCCGGGTGTTCTTGGGCGACGCCGACGCAAAGTCGATCGTTTCCGGTTGCTGGGCTTCGTGTTCGTGTGCGCCGCCGGCGAACAGGCGCAGGTGCGTCATCTGCTTGCGGGCCAGCGGGCTTTCTTTCGGCAGCATGCGCTCGACGGCCTTCTCAAGCACGCGCTCGGGGAAGCGACCGCCCAGAACCTTCTCCGGGGTCGTCGACTTGACGCCGCCCGGGTGGCCGGTGTGGCGATAATAGACCTTGTCGGTCGACTTCTTGCCGGTGAACACGACCTTGTCGACATTGGTGACGACGACATAGTCGCCGCAGTCAACGTGCGGGGTATAGTCGCCGCGGTGCTTGCCGCGCAGACGGTTGGCGATGAAGGTCGCGAGGCGGCCCACCACGACGCCTTCGGCATCGATGTGGATCCACTTCTTCTCGACCTCGGCCGGCTTCAACGAAGCCGTAGTGCTCTTCAGCATGAGGGGGTTCCTGGAGACGAAAATCGGGTCCGGCCCCCGAGGGAACCGAATGAAGGCGCGCTGATACAGGAGACGATTGGTCGCGTCAACGCGTTCTAATGCGTCACAATCAACACAAGATACTGTTATTGTTAGTTATTTTAAATACGGTATTAAAATACCCGATACATTTTGGCTTTCAGCGTTACGAAATAACGCCTTTCGTCATCAAACTATGACCATTCCGGGCCATCCGGGGGCCGATCTTCTCTCGGAGCCCTCTCATGATCCTTCACCGTCGCGGCCTGATCGGCTCCAGCGCCGCCCTCGCCTTCTCGGGCCTGGCCCACAGCGTCCAGGCCGCCGCCGAGGAAACCTACGTCAACGAGGTCGAGGGCTACGGTCCGCTGAAGCGTGATCCCAACGGCATGCTCGACCTACCCGACGGCTTCTCCTACCGCATCGTGTCCCAGGGCGGCGAGACCATGGCCGATGGCCTGCTGGTCCCCGGTCAGTTCGACGGCATGGGCTGTTTCGCCCTTGATGGAGGCCGTGTCGCCCTAGTCCGCAACCACGAGCTAAAGGGTTCGTCCGCCGCCCACCGCAACTGGGGCCCCGGCGGCTACAACCAGCAGCGCATCGGCCTATTGGACACCGGCCGCGCCTATGACACCTATAAGGACGGCCGCCCCCTGCCCGGCGGCACGACCACGGTCGTCTATGACATGGCGACCGGCAAGACCGAGCGCCAGCACCTCAGCCTGGCGGGCACCAGCACCAACTGCTGCGGCGGCCAGACGCCATGGGGTTCATGGCTGACCTGCGAGGAGACGGAGGAAACGCCCGCCGACGCCGACGTGACCAAGGAACACGGCTATGTCTTCGAGGTGCCGGCGCGCGCTGAAGGCTTGGTCGATCCTGTCCCGCTGAAAGCCATGGGCCGGTTCGACCACGAGGCGGTCTGCGTCGATCCCCGCACCGGCATCGTCTATCTGACGGAGGACCGGGCCGACGGCCTGTTCTATCGCTTCATTCCCGACACGCCCGGCGAACTGATCAAGGGCGGTCGGCTTCAGGCCATGGTGCTGCGTGATCATAAGGGCGTCGATACCTCCAACCATGACGCCCGCGTCTGGTCGGTCGGCGACTGGCTGAGCGTCGATTGGATCGACATGGTCGACATCGAGAGCCCGCAAGGCGACCTGCGTCAGCGCGGCCATGCCGACGGCGCCGCCCTGGTCGCGCGGGGCGAAGGCATCTGGTGGGGCGACGGCGAAATGTATCTGACCGCCACCTCGGGCGGCCCGATCCAGCGGGGCCAGATCCTGCGTTACGTCCCCTCGCCCGACGAAGGCCGCCGCGGCGAGACGCGTCGTCCCGGCCGCCTCCAGCTGTTCGTCGAAAGCACGAACGAGAAGACGCTGAACATGGGCGACAACATCACCATCGCGCCGTGGGGGCATCTGATCGTGTGCGAGGACAACTATTCCAGCGCGATCCGCAATCACCTGAAGGGCGTCACCCCAGACGGCAAGATTTACACCCTGGGCCGCAACGTTTTTCAGGGGAACTCGGAGTTCGCGGGCGCGGTCTTCTCGCCCGACGGCGGGACATTGTTCGTCAACATCCAGTATCCCGGCGTGACCTTCGCGATCACCGGCCCATGGAACGCGGTCCGGACATGAAGATGCGAGGCTGAGCCCGCAACACCAGCCATAGGTTCGCCGTCGCCACGGCCAGCACGACGGCGGCCCCGCCCTGGTGCAGCACGCCCAGCCACACTGGAACGGCGTGCATCAGGGTGACGATCCCCAGCAGGGCCTGGAACCACACCACACCCGCTAGGGTGAAGGCGGCCAGGCCCATCCCCTCGGCCACGCGCCAGCGCCAGGCTTGGAAGGCATAGATGCTGACGGCGATCAGCAGCCCATAGGCCAACAGCCGGTGATTGAACTGCGTCAGGGCCTGGTCGTGCAGGAAGGCGCTCGCCCCCAGGCTCCAGTCCGCGGGCGGTAACACAGCGCCATTCATCAGCGGCCAGTCGGTATAGACCAGTCCGGCATGGCCGCCCGCGACCAGGGCGCCCAGCAGGCACTGCACGAAGACCGCGCCCAGCAGGAAGCCGGCCCCGCGCGCCCAGCCCGCAGGAGGACGCCCGTGGTCCTCGCCGTTCCACGCCTCAAGCCCGGTCCAGATCAGGGCGGCGAACAGCACGAAGGCCAGACCCAGGTGCGTCGCCAACCGCTCTGGCGCGACGCTGACCCGCTCGGACAGGCCGCTGGACACCATCCACCAACCGATCAGACCCTGCAGGCCGCCAAGGGCCAACAGCACCACACAGCGCCAGATCAGCCGGTCAGGCATGGCCCACTGGCGGAACAGCGAGCGCGGCGGGGCGATGCGGCACAGCAGGAAGAAGATCAGCGGCAGGGCGAACACCATGCCGATCAGACGGCCGATCAGCCGGTGCAGCCATTCCCACCAGAAGATGCCCTGAAACTCGCCCAGGCTCATGCCGGCGTTGATCTGGGCGTACTGGGGGATTTGCTTGTATTTCTCGAACGCCTCGGCCCACTGGGTCGCGTTCAGCGGCGGGATGGCCCCCATGATGGGCTGCCATTCCGTGATCGACAGGCCCGATCCCGTCAGGCGGGTGATGCCGCCTATGACGACCATCAGGAAGACGATGGCCGCCGTGGCGAACAGCCATACGGCGACGACGCGATTGCGATCTGGATTTCCGAAACGGTTCATTCGACGCCTGACGCTGACCCGGATATGCTGTCGCGCTCGACCATGACCAAATCGCGACCGGTGCGGTATGCCCCCCTGGAGCGACAAGATCGAGTCGGATTGAGTTAACGGCGCTGACGCCGCAGGAGATCAGGGTTGCAATACGCCGATATCGCCGCCGCCGTTGTGGGCGGCCTGCTGCTGGCCTGGATCGCGGACCTTCTGACGGGCCGTCGCGGCTTTGGCGGCACCAGCCTGGTGTCCGGTGTCGGCCTGGCCTGCGGCTGGTTCCTGGCCGTGCGCGTCTTCGCGATCAGTACGATGGACAGTTGGGTCTGGGTGCCGTGGGCCCTGGTCGGATCGGGCTTCTGTCTGGTCGCCTTCTTCCTGTTTCGGAACAAGCGCTGATGCCCCCGCGCCTACGTCGCTTCGTCGCCGCGATCGGCGTCCTGGCCTTCCTAGTCTTCTGGGTCTGGGGCTTGATCGCGCTTCGCGGAATGCTGCCGCCGTCGCAATGGATAGACTTCCTGTTCTTCGGCATCGGCGGCACCGCCTGGGGCCTGCCGCTCATTCCGCTGCTGAAGTGGGCCGAGCGCGGCTGAGTCAGGCCCAGATACGGCGATGGGGCCGCCCGTAAGGACGACCCCACCATCATCATTCTTTTACAAGAATGGTCGGAGCGACAGGATTCGAACCTGCGACCCCTTGACCCCCAGTCAAGTGCGCTACCAGGCTGCGCCACGCTCCGAAGGCGCTCCCTATAGACGGGGGGATCGTCGTCCGCAAACGCTAAAACGACTTTTCCACCTACCTTGAAAGAACCGCGTCCAGACGGGCCTTCGCCTGCTCCAGATCGGCGAGAACCTGCTGCAAATTCGAGGTTTCGAGGCGAACTGCGTCGGATGCCGCAGGGCTGATCGCAACGTCGCGGTCCTCGATCAGGGCGGCGGCTTCAGCCCCGATCAGCTTTTTCAGCCCCTGTTCCGTGTGCAGACGCTGGACTCCGCGAATCGTCAGGCCGTCATCGTGCAGCAGCCGCTTGACCGCCTTGAGCACAGCGATGTCCTGAGGACGATAGAATCGCCGCCCGCCAGCGCGTTTCACCGGCGTCACGAAGGCGAACTTGGTTTCCCAGAAACGCAGCACATGCTGGGGCGCGCCAACCTCTTCGGCCGCTTCGGAAATGGTGCGAAAGGCGTCGGCGCTTTTGGCCACGCCCGTCAGTCCTCGACGACGGCGTCGTGAACCCGGCTCTTCATGATCTGCGAGGCGCGGAAGCTGATGACCCGGCGCGGATTGATCGCCGCCGGTTCGCCGGTCTTGGGATTGCGGCCCATGCGGGCGCGTTTCTCGCGAACCTGGAAAACACCAAAGCCGGATAGTTTCACCGTCTCGCCGCGTTCCAGCGATTCGACGATCAGTTCGAGGGTGCGCTCCACCAGGCTGGAGCACTCCTGACGCGACAGGCCGACCTCGTTGTGCACAGCCTCGCACAGGTCAGCGCGCGTCACGGTCTGTTGGCCTGCCATCGTATCCCCGCTCATGCGATCCGCTCGCATTCATAGGGCCGCAAAGGCCCCGAAAAATCAATGCCCATGGCCGATTTAAAGTCGCCGCCTCAAAGCCTCAGGGCGCAGGCGCCCCAAGTCAACCCGCCGCCCATGGCTTCCAGCAGGACCATGTCGCCCTTCTTGATCCGACCATCCTTGATCGCGGCGTCCAGCGCCAGGGGAATGGAGGCGGCCGAGGTGTTGGCATGGGTCGCGACGGTGGAGATCACCTTGTTCTCGTCCAGACCCAGCCGGTCGCCGACGCCCTTGATGATGCGCTGATTGGCCTGGTGGGGCACGAACCAGTCCACGTCCGCAATCTCGATCTTTGCAGCGGCGCAGGCGGCGGTGATGCCCTCGGCGATGTTCACCACAGCGTGACGGAACACCTGGTTGCCGGCCATGCGCAGATGACCGACCGTTCCGGTCGTCGACGGGCCGCCATCGACATACAGCAGATCGGTCTTGGAGCCGTCGGCGCGCAAGGCGAATCCCAGCATGCCCTGGTCGTCGGACGTCCCCTGCCCTTCGCGCGGCTCCAGAACCACGGCGCCGGCGCCGTCGCCGAACAGGACGCAGGTGGTCCGGTCGGTCCAGTCCATCAGCTTCGTCATTTCTTCGGCCCCGATCACCAGGGCGCATTTCGACAGGCCGCGCGCCACGAAACCGTCGGCGACGCTCAAGGCGTATACGAAGCCCGAACACACGGCCTGAACATCAAAGGCGATGCCCACGCCGGCGCCCAGCTTGGCCTGAACGATCGAGGCGACGGCCGGGAAGGTCATGTCGGGTGTGGTCGTGGCCACAATGATCAGATCGACATCCGTCGCCGCCTTGCCCGCATCGGCCAGCGCCTTCTTGGCGGCTTCGACCGCCAGGTCGCTGGTCGGCTGGTCGTCGCGCGCCTTGTGGCGCTGCTTGATGCCGGTGCGCTCCTGGATCCATTCGTCGGACGTATCGACGAACTTGGCCAGGTCGGCGTTGGTGACGATCTGTTCCGGCAGATAGGAACCGACGCCGGTCACGGCGCTGCGGGTGACGCTCACTGGAGGGGTTCTCCCACGGATGCGGCGGGCTTGGCGGCATGATCGAACACCGCGTCCAGCTTGCCCAGGTTGTCCCCCACCTTGCTCATATAGTCGCTGCGGGCCAGATCGACAGCGATGCGGATCGCATTGCCGAAACCCTTGGCGTCGGCGCCGCCGTGGCTCTTCACGACGATGCCGTTCAGACCCAGCAGAGGTCCGCCGTTGATGGTGCTGGGATCGATCTTCTGACGCATCTTCTTCAGCGCCGGCATGGCGATGACGGCGCCCAGCTTGGATTGCAGGTTCGAAGTCAGGGCCTCTTTCAGCAGGGCCGAGATATAGCGCGCCGTGCCCTCGGCGGTCTTCAGCGCGATATTACCGGTGAAGCCGTCGGTGACGACCACGTCCACCGTGCCCTTGGCGATGTCGTCGCCCTCGACGAAGCCATGATAGTTCAGGTCGAACGGGCCGTCGCGCAGGATGGCGTGCGCCTCCTTGACCTGCTCGTTGCCCTTCATGTCCTCCGAACCGACGTTCAGCAGGCCGATGGTCGGACGCGCGATGCCGCGCACCGCGGACTGGAAGGCCTCGCCCATAATGGCGAACTCAACCAGTTGTTCGGCGTCGCTGCCGATATTGGCGCCGACGTCCAGAACCGCCGTATGGCCTTTGAAGGTCGGCCAGCTGGCGACGATGGCCGGCCGCTCCAGCCCCGGCGCGGACATGCGCAGAATCAGTTTCGAGATCGCCATCAGGGCGCCGGTATTGCCGGCCGAGACGACGCCGCCTGCCTGTCCCGTCTTCACCGCCTCGATGGCGTTCCACAGACTGGAGCCCTTGCCGCGCCGCATGGCCTGGGCCGGCTTCTCGTCCATGGCCACGACCTTGTCGGTGTGACGGATTTCGCAGATGTCAGCCGTCAGGCCGCAGCGCGCCAGTTCAGGGGCGATCTTGGCCTCGTCGCCGTGCAGCAGGAATCGAACGCCCTCCCCGTCATGGGCGCGGATGTAGCTGCGGATGCCGGGAACGACGACGGATGGCCCGTGATCGCCGCCCATGGCGTCAAGCGAGATCGTAACTGGGGCTGGCAAATGGACCTCGTTTGGCCGCGTCGTCTTGTCGCGCGACGCTTGGCAGTATGCGCTGAACGATAGCGCCGAAGCCGGGGGATGCAACCACCCGGCCCCTGCGTCAACCTCAGCCTTTATCGTCCTGAGATTTAAGCGCCTTCAAGGCGGCGAAGGGTGAAATCTCGCCCGGCTCCTCCGGTTGCACGAATTCCGCGCCCGGCTTGCGCGGGAAAGGATCCAGCGACAGCACCAACTGTTCGACCGCATATTGGCCCAGGTCGATCTTGCCGTCCTCGATCACATCCGCGTCTTCCTCGTCCAACGTGACCTCGATCTCCTCAGTCTCCTGAGGCTTGGCCTGGATCAGCTGGATGGAAAAGCGGCGATCCACATCGACCGGCAAAGGCTCAAGCGTCAGGCCGCAGGACTGAACGGCATGGGCCGTGATACGGCCTTTCAATGTCCACTCGCTGGTGGACGGGGTCGGCTTCACGTCGAAATCCACCACGAAGTCGTCGAGCCCTTGCAGGTCCAGGGCACGCGCGATTCGCTTGCATGTGTCCGCGTCGGGTTCGAGCTTCCGGTTCAATCCGGCCCCGATCTGATTGACCCGCACGGTCTCGCTGTAGGGGAGCGTCACGCTCATCTGTCTCAAACTTCCGCCCAGGCCGGCGTCGCCAGCACCTTGTTGAAATCCTGCGCCGCCAGAGCCGCGCGTGTGGTCAGCGCATAGCGCGCCAGTGTTTCCGCGTGCGCCGCCTGCGGCTCCGCATAGACATTCTTCGCCATCGCCTCGGCCAATGCGTCCGCATCGTCGGCGCGCAGCGGCTGCTCGTAGGCGTTCATCCGCCCGTAGAGCGCCTCGCCCAGTTTTCGCATCTTCTTGCCGACGGCGACATCGCCCACGCCCTCTTCGCGCAGGGCGTGATCCAGCGCCGAGACATAGACGTCGAACACTGCCTGGCCCGCATCCTGGCCCTGGGCCGTATTCTCGTCGCGTAACCGCAGCACCAGCAACAGCACATGCAGCGTGTAAAGCTCGAATCGGGCGTCGATGCGGTCAGCGACCCCCAGCCGCGTGTAGAAAGCCGGATTGCGTGCCTGGCTGACGGCCTTGGCGTACAGATCGTCGCCGATACGGACGCCGGGTCGGAGTTTGAACAGGTTTTTCAGCATGGGTTTCAACGGCCCCTTTTCCGCCGCGCCGTTGAACTAGGACGCAGGTCCGTCTAGGTCAAAGACCTTGTTCTCTCGCAGGCGCCCGACCATGTCCCGTTTCGTCCCGCTTTTCGTCGCTGTTTCGCTGGCTGGCCTGTCCGCCGCCTGTGCTCCGACCATCGGCTCCAACGGCTTCCAGGCCATCGACGCCAAGCCTCAGGACGTTGTCGCCGGCACCGACACCAAGGAAACGGTTCTGGCCAAGCTGGGTTCGCCCTCGACCACCTCGACGTTCGAGCCTGATGAGGTCTGGTACTACATCAGCCAGACGACCGAGAAATACACCTACAACCTGCCCAAGGTCTCCACCCGCACCGTGACGGAGATCACCTTCGTTCCTCAGGGCGATCAGGTCGCGTCGGTCCGCACCCTGGGCCTGACGGACGGTGAGCAGATCGCCATGAACCGCAACGAGACGCCAACGCGCGGCCGCGAGCTGACAGTCCTGGAACAACTGCTCGGTAACGTGGGTCGCGGCCAGCTGCCCCGGACCGACGAAGACACGCCGGGTCAGCGTCGCCCCGACTAAGGCGACCTTCTTCCCAAACAAAGACGCCCCGGAGATCGCTCTCCGGGGCGTTTTCGTATCGGCAGTCTGACGACCTAGCCGATATTGCCGCTCGCCAGCACCGCCAGAAGAAGCAGGGCGACGATGTTGGTGATCTTGATCATAGGATTCACCGCCGGACCGGAGGTGTCCTTATAGGGATCGCCCACCGTATCGCCGGTCACGGCCGCCTTGTGGGCCTCGGATCCCTTGCCGTGGACGACGCCGTTCTTGTCGGTGAAGCCTTCCTCGATCACCTTCTTGGCGTTGTCCCAGGCGCCGCCGCCCGAAGTCATCGAGATGGCTACGAACAGGCCGGTGACGATCACGCCCATCAGCATGGCGCCCAGGGCCGCAAAGGCGTTGGCCTTGTCCGAGATGCCCAGGATGGCGACGAACAGGACGATCGGCGACAGCACCGGCAACAGCGACGGCACGATCATCTCGCGAATCGCCGCCTTGGTCAGGATGTCGACCGCCCGGCCGTATTCCGGCTTGACCTCATAGGTCATGATGCCGGGGTTCTCGCGGAATTGGCGCCGCACCTCGGCGACCACAGCCTCGGCCGCACGTCCCACCGCCATCATCGACATGCCGCCGAACAGGAAGGGCAGCAGCCCCCCGAACAGCAGACCGACGACGACGTAGGGGTTGGTCAGATCGAATGCGATAGGCCCCATATTGGCGAAGAACGGATAGTCCGCCGGATTGGCCGAGAAATACTGCAGGTCCGACGTATAGGCCGCGAACAGCACCAGCGCGCCGAGGCCCGCAGAACCGATGGCGTATCCCTTGGTCACCGCCTTGGTCGTATTGCCCACGGCGTCCAGCGCATCCGTCGAATGCCGCACGTCGCTGGGTAGACCCGCCATTTCGGCGATGCCGCCAGCGTTGTCTGTCACAGGCCCAAAGGCGTCCAGCGCCACGATCATCCCCGCCACGCCCAGCATGGTCGTGGTGGCGATGGCGATGCCGAACAGACCCGCCAGCTGGAAGCTGGCGACGATGCCGACGATGATGGTCAGGGCTGGAAGGGCCGTGGATTCCAGCGACACCGCCAGCCCCTGGATGACATTGGTGCCATGACCGGACACCGAGGCGTTGGCCACCGACTGCACGGGCCGGAAGTTCGAGCCGGTGTAGTATTCGGTCACCACCACGATCGCCGCCGTCACTGCCAGCCCGACCATGCCGGACCAGAACAGCGCCATCGGCTGGATCTCCAGACCGCTGGCCGTCACGATCGGCCCCGTCACCATCTGGTTTATCACCCACCAGACCGCGCCGATGGACAGGACGCCGGTCACGATCAGGCCCTGATACAGCGCCCCCATGATGTTCTGGCTCTTGCCCAGTCGCACGAAGAAGCTGCCGATGATGGAGGTGACGATGCACACCGCGCAGATCGCCAGAGGCAGGACCATCATCACATCGACATAGGGTTGTCCCCGGAAGAAGATCGCCGCCAGCACCATGGTCGCGACGGTCGTCACCGCATAGGTCTCGAACAGGTCAGCCGCCATGCCGGCGCAGTCGCCGACATTGTCGCCCACATTGTCGGCGATGGTCGCGGCGTTGCGAGGATCGTCCTCGGGGATACCCGCCTCAACCTTGCCCACCATGTCGCCGCCCACGTCGGCACCCTTGGTGAAGATGCCACCGCCCAGGCGCGCGAATATCGAGATCAGCGAGGCGCCGAAGCCAAGTGCCACCAGCCCATCGATCACCTCGCGGCTGGTCGAGGCCAGCCCCAGATGGTGGGTCAGCACGATATAGTAGCCCGACACCCCGATCAGGGCCCCGCCCGCCACGAACATGCCGGTGATGGCGCCCGAGCGGAACGCCAGGTTCAGTCCCTTGGACAGGCTTTCGGACGCCGCCTGGGCCGTGCGCACATTGGCCCGCACCGAGATCAGCATTCCGGCATAGCCGGCCGCACCGGACAGGACGGACCCGATCAGGAAGCCGATGGCGGCGTAGATGCCGATCAGGAAATAGGCGGCGATCAGGATCACGATCCCGACCATGGCGATGGTCAGATATTGCCGCTTCAGATAGGCGGACGCGCCTTCCTGAATCGCGGCGGCGATCTCTCGCATCTTGTCGTTGCCGGTGCTCGCCTTCATCAGCACGGCGGTCTGAGCGGCGCCATACAGCACCGCCAGCACACCGGCCGCGAAGACCAGCGTAAGTGAGTTCGTCATTGGCGTTTCCATGCCCTTGCAAACAGGCGCGCAGGCCTTGGCGCGGTCGGGCGTTATCGCCTCTGTCCGCCTTCCGGTCCCCCCGCACGCGGCGAACGCGTCAGTGCGTTCTTTGGGATTTGCAAGAGTAGCGTGTCATGGCCTTACAGGTCGCGCAACCGTGATCGACGAGAGCTCAACGCGTCGTCGGCATGCCTGTGCGGCGTCTGGGGCTTTGGGACACGACTTCGACGCCGGTGATCGAGCCTCGTCCAGAGATCGCGTTCGCGGCGGCCACGACGGCGGCGGACAACGCCTGCTCGTTCAGCCGGGTCCAGTCGCCCGCGACGGTGAACGGCGTCCGATGCGCGGCCTTGACCAGGGCGTCACGGAAAAAGGCCTCCTTGGGTCGCATCTGCTCGACGGTCTTGCCCCGTCCGAGCTGGAGGCGCAGCGCCACGAAGACGTAGTTCCTCAATCGGCCGCCCTCGATCACGGGCAGGCCAAGCCCGGCGATGCTCAGCGCGGCAGGCGCGGCGGGCGCGTCGCTGCTGCTCGATGCGGTTGCGGATGTGGCGGCTGCCCCTGCGAGAGCGGCGGTTCCAGCGGCGATCAGGGAGCGACGGTTCATCCGTCGCTTATGACGCAAGGCCGTTAGGATTCCCTTGCGACCTCAGCCGTGGGTCCAGCCGGCGCGCGCCATTGCGATGGGCAGGCCGTCATAGGTCACGGTCAGGCCCGATCCGGCGGTCACCTCGCCGATCCGGGTTAGACGCAGCAACCGGCGTTCGGCCTCGCGACGCAGGTTTTCTTCGTGGCGCGGATGGGCGGTGAAGGCGATCTCATAGTCATCGCCGCCGCTGGCCAGGTCTTCCAGCGACAGCTGCGGATCGACCCGGTCTGCAAACCAGGCCTGAGCCGCCGCCGAAAGCGGCAGAACGTTCAGGTTCAACGAAACGCCCACCCCGCTCGCCTTGGCCACATGGGCCAGATCGGCCGCCAACCCGTCAGAGACATCAACCGAGGCCGTCGCGAAATTCCGCACGACATCAGCGAAATCCACTCTAGGCGTCGGCGCGCGGTAATGGGCAGCCAAGGCCGCGACGCGTTCTGGCTCAAGCGAAAGCTCGTCGCGCGCAGCCTTCAGACCCAGCAGGCCGTCGCCGATCGCGCCGGTCACGAACACCAGATCCCCGACCTGTGCGCCCGCACGCGATACCGTCGCCCCCGTGGGAACCCAGCCCAGGGCCGTCAGCGAGAACGTCGCCGGGCCGGGCGTCTTCACGGTGTCCCCGCCCAGCAAGAACACGCCGAACTCCGCCTGATCCTCGGCCAGACCGGCTGCAAAGGCCTCGCGTTCCGGCCAGCCGCACCGTTCCGACCAGCAGCAGGCCAACAGATAGCCGAACGGCTCGCCCCCCTTGGCCGCCAGGTCCGACAGGTTCACCCGCAGAAGCTTCCTGGCCACCGTGTCCAGCGGATCGTCCGGCAGGAAATGTACGCCCTCGACGATGGCGTCCTTGGTCAGGACCAGGTCATAGCCGGGCCGGGACGGCAGGACCGCCACATCGTCGGCAAGCCCTCTGCCCCATTCGGGATGGGCCAGAGGCCGCAGCAGCCTCTCGATAGTCTCGAACTCGCCCGCGACGTCGAGCGCCGGCATTATTTGCGCGTGTCTCTGGACACGCCGTCCAGCGCCGCATTGACGAAGCGCGCCTCGGAGTCGTCGAAGAAGGCCTTGGCCAGTTCGACATATTCGTCGATCACGACCTCGCGCGGCGTCTCGGGATGTTTGATCAGCTCCCACGCGCCCGAGCGCAGCAGGGCGCGCAGGGTGGCGTCGAGCCGCTCCAGCTTCCAGTTCGAGGCCAGGCGCGCCTTGATGGCCGCGTCGATGTCGCGCTGGCTTTCAATCACGCCGCGTACGATGTCGGCGAAATAGGCCTCGTCGGCCTCTGCGAGCGCTTCGCCCTCGATATCGGTGTCGAAGCGGAAGTTCGAGAATTCGGTGATCACCGTCTCCACGCCCTCGCCCGCCAGCTCCATCTGATACAGGGCCTGGACGGCGGCGAGACGCGACACGGTGCGGGCGCGACGCTGTTTCGAGCTCAGATTCGGCTCGGCGCGCTGCTTTTCGGCTTCGGCGAGTTGTTCGAGGACGGCTTTGACGCTGTTCGGTTCAGTCATGCGCCGACGCCATGACGCAACCGCTTCTTCAATGCAATGAGGTCGAGGCAGGCCTTGGCCGCGCCGCCGCCCTTATCCCCTTCCGAAAGACGGGCCCGATACCAGGCCTGGTCCTCGTCTTCGGTCGTCAGGATGCCGTTGCCGATGATCACGCCCTTGACGCCCAGGGCCATGATGCCGGCGGCCGACTGGTCCGAGACGATCTCGAAATGGTAGGTCTCGCCGCGGATGATCGTGCCCAAGGCGACATAGCCGTCATAGCGGGGCGCGGTCGGGAAACGTCCGGCCTCCTCGGCCAGGGCGATGGCCGGCGGGACTTCCAGCGCGCCGGGCACGGTGATGACGTCGAAATCGACGCCGCGCGCCTTCAGCGTCTCCTTGGCGCCTTCCAGCAGGGCGTCGGCCAGGTCGTCGTAGAAACGCGCCTCGACGATCAGAATACGGGGTGCGTCAGTCACGCCTTGTCTTCTCCATCCATGTCGCGCCAGCCGACGATGCGCAGGCCGTAGCCTTCAAGCGCCGTCGGTTCGGGTCGCGTCGAACTCATCACGATCATGTCCTTGACGCCCAGATCCAGCAGGATCTGAGCCCCCACGCCATAGGCCCGCAGCGACCGATCCATCGCCGCCGGCTTGTCCACGCCCGCCAGCCGCTCGGCCAGCGAGGTCAGCGACGGATCACGCAGGAAGACGACGACGCCCGGGCCGTCGTGATCGGTGATCTGCTTCAGAGCGGTGGGCACATAGTCCTGGCGCGCCTCGACATGGCCCAGCAGATCGCAGGCGAAGTCCACCTGGTGCATCCGCACAAGGGTCGGCTTGGTCGGATCGATCCGCCCCTTGACCAGGGCGACGTGCTCGGCGCCCTCGATGGTGTTCTTGTAGAGCATCAGCCGGAACGGGCCGCCGTGGACGCTCTCGAACGGCGTATCCATGATCCGCTCGACAAACCGTTCGGTGCGGCGGCGATAGGCGATCAGGTCGGCGATGGTGCCGATCTTCAGCCCATGCAACTGAGCGAAGGCGACGAGGTCGGGCATCCGCGCCATCTCGCCGTCGTCCTTGATGATCTCGCAGATCACTCCGGCCGGGGTCAGTCCGGCCATGCGACTGATGTCCACGGCCGCCTCGGTATGGCCGGCGCGGACCAGAACCCCGCCGTCGCGCGCCACCAGAGGGAAGATGTGGCCGGGCGAGACGATGTCGTCCATGCCCTTCGACGCATCGGTCGCCACATGGATGGTGCGCGAGCGGTCGGCCGCGGAGATGCCGGTGGTGACGCCGTCCTTGGCCTCGATCGAGACGGTGAAGGCGGTCTTCATGCTCTCGCGATTGTCGGCGGCCATCGGCGGCAGGCGCAACTGGTTCGCCCGGTCCGCCGTGATGGCCAAGCAGACCAGGCCGCGCGCCTGGCGGATCATGAAATTGATCTGGTCGGGGGTCGCGAACTGGGCGGGGATGATGATGTCCCCCTCGTTCTCGCGGTCCTCGGCGTCCACCAGGATGTAGGGACGCCCGTTGCGGGCGTCTTCCAGGATGTCCTCTATGGGACTGATCGGGCTGTCGTTCATGTTCGCGGCCAATTGCATCACGCCGTCTCCTGCCATCGCGCGAGGTATCGCGCCAGCATGTCGATTTCCAGATTGACCGGATCACCGACCTTCAGACGACCCAGGGTCGTGACTTTCCAGGTGTGGGGAATGATGTTCAGCGAGAAGACTTGGCCTTCAACGGCGTTCACCGTCAGGGATACGCCATCGACCGTGATCGATCCCTTTGCGGCGATATAGCGATGCAGGGGCGCGGGCGCCTCGACCTCTACCCGGTGCGATCCGCCCTCTGGCGTGATCGAGACGACGCGGCCCAGGCCATCGACATGTCCCGACACAACATGACCGCCCATCTCGTCGCCCAGCTTGGCCGCGCGTTCCAGATTGACGCCGTCGCCGGCTTTCCAGGCGCCCAGGGTGGTCTTCGACAGGGTCTCGTTCGACACCTCGACGGCGAACCAGTCCGGGCCCTTCTCTGTCACCGTCAAACAGCAGCCCGCATGGCTGATCGACGCGCCCATGTCGATGCCGTCGGTGTCCCAGACGGTTTCGATCTCGTAGCGGCGGTCGCGATCGGTCTCGCGGACCTCGCGGACGCGGCCGATGTCGGTGACGATGCCGGTGAACATTGGACGCTGGCCCCTTTCGGACCCGAAAAACACAGTCTAAATAGTCTAATCGTCTTAAATCGACCCCGTCAGAAACGCGCGTAGCGTTCCCACAGGTCGTCCCCGACAGGCTCGACGCCCAGGCGACGGAACTTGGGGGCGTCGGACAGCTTTGCAAGAGCCAGGGACGCCACGCAGGGCCTGCCGTCGCCGCCCAGCAGAATGGGCGCTCTGAACCATTCCAGCGCATCCACCAGGCCGGCGCGCAGGAAAGACGCGGCGACCTGGCCGCCGCCTTCGATCAGCACCGACTTGGCGCCCGCCGCCTTCAAAGCTTGCAGAACCGCCGGGATCGCCGGACGACCCTCGTCCGCCTCGACCCGTTTAACTTCGGCCGCACCGACCGGGTGTGGCTCGGCGACGGTCAGGATCAGGGTGTTTTCACTCGCCAGCTTCGCCGTCTGCGGCGTCCGCAGGCGGCTGTCCAGCACGACCCGCAGAGGCTGATCCACGCTGCGCCCGGGCAGGCGCGCCGTCAGTTCAGGGTCGTCTTGCAGAACCGTCTCGACGCCGACCAGAATGGCGTCATGCGCCGCGCGCAAACGGTGACCTTCCAGCCGCGCCGCCTGGCCGGTGATCCACTGGCTTTCGCCCGTGGCCGTGGCGATCCGCCCATCCAGCGAGGTCGCCAGTTTCAGGGTGACCCGCATCAGCCCTTGCCGGACGGTTCGTCGAACCCTTCGTCACCTAGGAATTTGGCGAAGTCGCCGGTGTGGCGGAAGTCCTTGTAGACCGAGGCGTAGCGGACATAGGCGACCTCATCGACCCCCTTCAACGCCTTCATGATGAAGTCCCCCACCGTGCTGGACGGGATTTCGGTCTCGCCCAGGCTTTCCAGCTGACGCACGATCCGGTTGACCATCTGCTCGACCTGATCGGCCTGGACCGGGCGTTTTCGCAGGGCCACGCCCAGCGACCGTTCCAGCTTGTCGCGCTCGAACGGCGTGCGTCGTCCGTTGCGCTTCAGGATGACCAGTTCGCGCAGTTGCACCCGCTCGAAGGTGGTGAAGCGCCCATTGCAGTTGGGGCAGGACCGACGGCGTCGGATGGCCGAACCGTCGTCCGACGGCCGGCTGTCCTTAACTTGGGTGTCCTGATGACCGCAAAAAGGGCACTTCATCAGAGGCTTATCCGTAGATCGGGAAGCGGTTCGTCAGCTCCCGCACTTGGGCCGCCACGCCTGCGACCACGGCCGGATCGGCTTCGTCGCCGCCATTCATCGACGACACGACGTCGGCGATCCAGTGGCCGATCTGCTTGAACTCGTCCTCTCCGAAGCCGCGCGTGGTCCCCGCCGGCGTGCCCAGGCGGACGCCCGAGGTGACGGTGAAGGGCGCGGTGTCGAACGGCACGCCGTTCTTGTTGCAGGTCATCAGCGCCTTTTCGAGTTCGTGCTCGGTCGCCTTGCCGGTCACGCCCTTGGGCCGCAGATCGACCAGGGCCAGGTGGCTGTCGGTGCCGCCCGAGACGATGGCCAGGCCGCGCTCGATCAGCACGCCGGACAGGGCCTGGGCGTTCTTGACCACCTGCTGCGCATACAGTTTGAACTCGGGCTGCAGCGCCTCGCCGAACGCCACGGCCTTTGCCGCGATCACATGTTCCAGCGGTCCGCCCTGCAGGCCGGGGAAGACGGCCGAGTTGATCTTCTTGCCCAGGTCCACGTCATTGGACAGAATCATGCCGCCGCGCGGACCACGCAGGGTCTTGTGCGTCGTGGTGGTCACGACGTGGGCGTGCGGCACAGGGTCGGGATAGGCGCCGCCGGCGATCAGGCCCGCATAGTGGGCCATGTCCACCATCAGATAGGCGCCGACGCTGTCGGCGATCTCGCGGAACCGCTTGAAGTCGATGTGGCGGCTATAGGCCGAGGCGCCGGCCAGAATCAGCTTCGGCTTCTCGCGCTCGGCCATTTCGGCGACGTGGTCGTAGTCGATCAAATGGGTGTCTTCACGCACCTTGTAGGTCACCGGGCGGAACCACTTGCCCGACTGGTTCGCCGGCGAGCCGTGCGTCAGGTGACCGCCGCAGGCCAGATCCATGCCCAGGAAGGTGTCGCCGGGCTGCAGCAGGGTGAAGAAGACCGCCTGGTTGGCCTGGGCGCCCGAGTGAGGCTGAACGTTGGCGAAGGCCGCGCCGAACAGCTTTTTCGCCCGTTCGCGCGCCAAATCCTCGGTCACATCGACGAATTCACAACCGCCGTAATAGCGACGACCGGGATAGCCCTCGGCGTATTTGTTCGTCAGGACCGAACCCTGCGCGTCCAGCACCGCCTGGGAAACGATGTTCTCGGAAGCGATCAGCTCGATCTGCTCCTTCTGGCGACCCAGCTCGCCCTGAATGGCCTTGAAGACGTCTGGATCAGCGTCAGCGAGCGTCTTGGTGAAATAGGCGTCGTGGGTGAAGGCCGTCACGCTGGAATCCCCGAAAATCAGAAGGCCGCCTATCTAGTCCCCACAGCGCCCGACCACAACATCTTGTGGTCAGTCCGATGCCAAAGCCCGCCTCAGCTTGGCGACCGCCACCCGCTCGACGGACTTCGGCTCGTTGACCGGCCCCATGGCGCTGACCTCGCGGCCGGTCGCGACATGGATGGCCGAGCATTTTAGGTAGGAGCCATTGCGCGTGAACTCGACGATCACCTCCCCCAATTCCAAGCGGGAGTCGTCATCGGCCATGGCCGAGCCTCAGGCCGCAACGGGCCGGCGCGCCACGTTGCAGTGGGCGAACAGCTTGTCCATCGCCTGGACCAGATGATCCATCATGGCGTCGGTGTGGTTCGGCGAAGGCGTGAAGCGCAGGCGCTCGGTCCCCTTGGGCACGGTCGGATAGTTGATCGGCTGAACATAGACGCCGTATTCGTCCAGCAGCATGTCCGAAATCATCTTGCAGTGAATCGGATCGCCCACGTGCACAGGCACGATGTGGCTCTCGCTTTCCATTACCGGAATGCCGGCCGCCGCGAAACGCGACTTCAGCGTTGCGGCGCGTTCCTGATGCTGGACGCGCAGTTCGGGGTGGGCCTTCAGGTGCCGCACGGAGGCCAGCGCACCCGCTGTCAACGCGGGCGGCAACGAGGTCGTGAAGATGAAGCCCGAGGCCCAGCTGCGCACCGCGTCGATGATCATGGCGTCGGCGGCGATATAGCCGCCCATCACGCCGATGGCCTTGCCCAAGGTGCATTCGATGATGTCGATCTGGTCCAGCACGCCGTCGCGCTCGGCCACACCCGCGCCGGTCTCGCCATACAGGCCGACAGCATGGACTTCGTCCAGATAGGTCAGGGCGCCGTATTTCTTCGCCAAGGCGATGGTGCCGGCCAGGTCGGCGATGTCGCCGTCCATCGAATAGACGCTCTCGAAGGCGATCAGCTTGGGCGCCTCGGACGGGGCCGCCGCCAGCAGGGCCTCCAGATGCGCCAGGTCGTTGTGCATGAACACATGGCGCTCGCCGCCGCCGTGGCGAATGCCGGCGATCATCGAGGCGTGGTTCAGCGAATCGGAGAAGGTGATCAGGCCGGGCAGGATCTTCTGCAGCGTCGACAGGGTCGCCTCGTTGCCGACATAGCCCGAGGTGAACAGCAGCGCCGCTTCCTTCTGGTGCCAGTCGGCCAGTTCGGCTTCGAGATCCACGGCCGAACGGGTGGTGCCGGAAATATTGCGTGTGCCGCCTGCGCCGGCGCCGACCGCATCGATCTCATTGTGCATGGCGTCCAGCACAACGGGATGCTGGCCCATGCCCAGATAGTCGTTGGAGCACCAGATCACGACGTCCTGCTGGGAGCCGTCATCGCGGCGACGCACCGCCAGCGGAAACTGTCCACGCACGCGTTTCAGATCGGCGAAGACGCGATAGCGTCCTTCGCTGCGAACCTGCTCCACCGAGCTTTTAAAGGCGGCCTTATAGTCGAACAAACTACGCGTTCTTTCGCTTATGGCGATGTCTTTGCGTTATTTGCTCCCCCGGCGCGGGCTTGTCCATGTCCGCCACATGGACAAAACGACCCAAACCCTTAATTGATAACGGTTCTCAGTATTGCAGGGATCGCAGTGGGACGCGCGTGACCTGCACATCCTCCTTGTTCGCGGCATAGGCGACGTAGAGGTAGTCGCCCCACACGACGCTCTTTGGATAGTGATAGCCCGGCCGCTTGTACTGCCCCTCGAACCGCAACGGCTGAAGGTCGCCTTGCCCCCGCAACAGATGGCTGCGATCGAACAGGCGACCGTCGCGGCTGAGCGTCACCGCCAGCGGCAGGCGGGGACGGTCGCTATTGGGCGCATTGACCAGATAGGCCGTTCCGTCCGGCAGATTGCCGGCGCTCTGCTTGGCGCGAGCGTCCGGCATGTCGGTCAACACCGGCGTCGTCCAGGTCACGCCCCGGTCGCAGCTTTCGGACGCCAGTTGGCGGAAGCTGAGCTCCTCGTCCCTGAACACCATGACCACGCAGCCATCGGCGCGCCGGAACAGACTGGGTTCGATCTCGCGGCTGAGACGACGCTCGTGTGCGGCCTGGGCGCCGCTGGCGTCGCGCGGCAGGTTCGCCATCTGGCCCGCCGTCCATCCCGTGACGCCCAGCGAATCATCGGTGAAGAAGGGCGTCGCGATCATGCCGGGTCGCAGGTGAAGGCCCGTCATCACCCGACCGTCGATCAGGTGGGGATCCTGTTCGATCACGCCTTCGACCGGACGACCGTCCGCGCCGGTCACGCGACGCGGCTCGCTCCAGGTCACGCCGTCAGTGCTGGTTCTATATTCAGTGAAGCCGCCCGCACCGGACTGAAAACCCTCGGGCCAGACATTGACATAGGCGACCAGGGTTTCGCCGTCGGTCCACCAACCGCCGCTGGAATGCATCCGCCCGCCCTGCCCCTTCGGCGCCAACACATGAGGCGCCGCCCACGTCTCGCCGTCGTCGCTGACGCTGTAGGCGACCCAGGTGTCGGCCGCATCCTCGTCCCGCGCCGAGCTTTGCCATTGGGCATAAAGGCGGCGCTTGAAGGGGATCAGGACCACGCCGTTGCTGAACCGATCAGTGTCCTGCGTCGGTGCAAAGACGGTGAAGGTCTCGGTCCCCGGCGCAGGCGTCAGGCCCCGATCAGGCGCATCCGGTCGAAAGAGATTCGGCGCCACCGTATAGGGCGGATCGCCGTCGCCCGCCGCGGCGGGCCCGCAGATCAGAACCAGCGCCGTCGCCAGCGCGGCCGTCGCCCGCATCAGCCCGGCTTGCGGAAGCGATAGACGAACTGGTCGGTCTTGCCGCGGATCTTCTCGTCGAAGACGTTCAGGCTGTGGTCGTCGGCCGGATTGGCGACAGCCGTGCTCTCGCCCTCATAGACGAAGCCCGCCGCCTCGACCTCGCGCTTCAGATAGTCGCCTTCGATACGGTGCAGGGTCTGGACCGCCGAGATGCCCGTGCCGGGCGCCGCCTCATGGTCGATCAGGATGTAACGCCCGCCGGGTTTCAGCGCCGCGAACACGGCCGCATTCATCTTGGCCACGTCGGTGTTGAAGCCGGGGATGTGGAAGTCGTGGTATTCCTGGCTCATGAAGATCATGTCCAGCGGCTCGGCGTAGGTCATCGAATCCAGCAGGCCGTTGACCCGCGTCACATTGGAATAAGCGGTGACCAGGGCATCCGCACCGGCGTTCTCGCGCGCCATCGTCCGCTCGGGCACGAAGGCGTAGACGCGGCCGGTCGGCCCGACCACGTCCGAGAACAGGCGGGTGAAATAGCCGGCGCCGGGGCGGATATCGGCGACCTTGTCGCCCGGCGCGAGCTGGGCGAAGGCCAGGATCTCGGCCGGATGACGCAGGGGATCCCGCGCCACTTCTTCTGCCGGACGCTTCGTGTCGGCGACCGCATCTGTATAAAGCGAGACATAGGACGGCGACGCCATGGCGGCGTTGTCGCCCGCGACCACGGTCCGCGACCCGCCGTCGGACGACACGATGATACAGGCCGACAGGCCCGTCGCCAGAGCCAGAACCGCCGCGCCGGCCGCCAATCGCTTGATCATCATCATCTCCCAGGATTTTCCGCGATAGGCTCGCATTTCGCCGATCTGCGCAAGCCGTCATCACGCGCGAAACGATCCGACGCATCACGCGATTTGCGCCCCGGTCTCTGCGGCGCTAGTCCGACGCCAAGTTTCGAAGGTTTCGTCATGCTTCCCTATCAGCCCGCCCCCTTCCCGCTCGCCCGTCCGCGTCGCCTGCGGTCCAGCCCGTGGGTGCGGCGGCTGGTGGCGGAAACGACGCTGACGCCGGCCGATCTGATCTGGCCTCTGATCGTCCACGACGGCGCCGAGGATCGCGTGCCCGTGGCCTCCATGCCCGGCGTCTTCCGCCTGTCGCCCAAGGCAGCCGCCAAGGCCGCCGTCGAGGCGCGCGACCTGGGCATTCCAATGGTGGCCCTGTTTCCGAACGTGGACGGCGCGATCAAGGATGAGGTCGGCACGGGCGCGACCGATCCCGACGGGCTGATCCCTGACTGCATCAAGGCCATCAAGGACGCGGCGCCCGAGATCGGCGTCATGACCGACGTGGCGCTGGACTGCTACACCGACCACGGCCACGACGGGGTGATGGAGGGCGACCGGATCGCCAACGACGCCTCGCTGGACCGGCTGGCCGAACAAGCCTTCATCCACGCCCACGCGGGCGCCGACGTGGTCGCCCCATCCGACATGATGGACGGCCGCATCCAGGCGGTGCGCGAGGCGCTGGAGGCCAACGGCTTTTCCGACACCCTGATCCTGTCCTATGCGGCCAAGTTCGCCTCGGCCTTCTACGGCCCATATCGCGACGCCGTCGGTTCCTCGACGATGCTGAAGGGCGACAAGAAAACCTATCAGATGGACTACGCCAACTCGGACGAGGCCCTGAAGGAGGTTGCCATGGACCTGTCGGAAGGCGCCGATGCAGTGATGGTCAAGCCGGGCATGCCCTATCTGGATATCGTTCGCCGCGTGTCCGAGACCTTCAAGGTGCCGACCTTCGCCTATCAGGTGTCGGGCGAATATTCGATGATGCAGGCCTCCATCGCCAATGGCTGGATGGATCAGGACCGCGCGATCCTTGAGACCCTGCACGGGTTCAAGCGCGCGGGCTGCGCGGGCGTGCTGACCTATTTCGCGCCCCAGGCTGCGCGGCTGCTGGGCCGATGACCGTCGAGATTCGGCCGATCACCGACGCCGACTGGCCCAGCCTGTGGCCGATCATCGAGACCGTCACGCGCGCGGGCGAAACCTATACCTACCCCCTGGACATGACCGAGGCGCAGGCCCGCACGATGTGGACGCCCTCCGCGCCCGGCGGAACCCTGGTCGCGGTCGAGGACGGCCAGGTGCTGGGCGCCGCCAAGATCATCGCGAATCAGCAGGGAAACGGCGCCCACGTCGCCAACGGCAGCTTCATGGTCGCCGCTAGCGCACGCGGTCGAGGCGTGGCCCGCAGCCTGGGCGAGGCCGCGCTGACCTTCGCCCGCGACGCCGGTTTCACGTCGATGCAGTTCAATGCGGTCGTGGAGACCAACACCGTCGCCGTCGGCCTGTGGAAGAAGTTGGGCTTCGAGATCGTCGGCACGGTGCCCGAGGCCTTCGATCACCCGGCGCACGGCCTGGTTGGCCTGCACATCATGCACCGAAAAATTTAGGCGTCAGTCTCGCGATTGCAGCCGCGCCGCCAGACTGGACGTATCCCAACGGTTGCCGCCCAAGGCCTGAACCTCGGCGTAGAACTGATCGACCAGGGCCGTCAGGCTGAGGCGCGCGCCATTTGACCGCGCCTCGTCCAGCACCAGGCCCAGGTCCTTGCGCATCCAGTCGACGGCGAAGCCGAATTCGAACTCGCCCTTGGCCGCCGTCTTCCAGCGATTGTCCATCTGCCAGCTTTGCGCTGCGCCTTTCGACACGGCCTCATAGGCGGCGTCGGTATCCAGGCCGGCGACCTGGGCGAAATGCACGGCCTCGGCCAGCCCCTGCACCACGCCGGCTATGGCGATCTGATTGACCATCTTGGTCAGTTGGCCCGATCCGGCCGGCCCCATATGTTTGATCGCCTTGGAATAGGCCTTCAACGCCGGTTCCGCCGTCGCCAGCGCCTCCGCATCGCCGCCGGCCATGACGCTGAGCTGGCCGTTCTCAGCCCCGGCCTGACCGCCCGACACCGGCGCATCGACGAAATGTCGCCCCTGCCCTTGCGCCAGTTCCGCCATTTCGCGCGCCACCTTGGCCGAGGTCGTGGTGTGATCGACGATCACCGCGCCTTGCGCCAGATGCGGCAAGGCATCTGTCACCACGGCGCGCACGTCGTCGTCATTGCCGACGCACAGGATGAACAGTTCGACGCCCTGCGCCGCCTCCGCAACGGTCGCCGCCGCTTTGCCGCCGGTAGCTGCCGCCCAGGCCTCGGCCTTCGTTGTCGTGCGATTGAAGCCGGTCACGTCGTGGCCCGCCTCGACCAGATGACGCGCCATCGGGGCCCCCATGACGCCCAGGCCGGCGAATGCGATCTTCATGACAGGCTCCTTGATCTCACCGTCGGACTAGGCCGGGTCGCGCCGGCGTTCAAGGTCAACGCCCGGTTAACCTTGGCAAGGGCATGATAGGACACCACTCCTCGGGATACGTGTCCATGTCCGTGAGCGATCGTCCGATCCTCATCAAGAAGGTCAAGAAGGTCTCCGGCGGAGGCCACCACGGCGGCGCGTGGAAGGTGGCCTATGCGGACTTCGTGACCGCCATGATGGCCTTCTTCCTGCTGATGTGGCTGATCAACACGACCGACCCCGAGCAGAAGCGCGGCATCGCCGAATATTTCGCACCCGCCAGCGTGTCCGAGACGACATCGGGTTCTGGCGGCATCCTGGGCGGCACCTCTCTGGGCGACGACGGTCCCAAGAGTTCGGGCTCGCAATCGGTGTTGGAAGAACTCGCGCCCGAGGCGCCGGCGACGGACCAGACCGGCCCCAGTTCGAACCTGTCGTCCGCGAGCGACGCCGCCCTTCAGGCCGAAATCCAAAAACGCGAAGCCGCCGAGTTCGCCAGCGCCGCCGAATCCTTGCGTCAGGCCATGCAGTCGATGCCGGAACTGGCCGAGCTGTCGAAACAGCTGATCGTCGATCAGACGCCCGAGGGGCTGCGCATCCAACTGGTCGATCAGGAAGGCCGGTCGATGTTCGACAACAATTCGTCACGGCCGAACGCGCGCGCCCAGGTGCTGCTGCGCGCCATCTCCAAGGTCATCAACCAGCTGCCGAACCGGATCTCCATCACCGGCCACACCAGCGCCACGCCCGGCTCCAGCCGCGCCAGCGCCCCGGCCGACTGGACCCTGTCGTCCGAACGCGCCAACGGCTCGCGCCTGGTGCTTCAGGGTGCAGGCGTCGATCCTGACCGGGTCTATTCGGTGGCGGGCAAGGCGGGGTCCGATCCCCTCTATCCCGATGATCCCACTTTGGCCGGCAACCGCCGTATCGCCATCGTCCTGCTGCGTGAGGCGCCCGTCCTGCCGATGGACACCTCCCTGTGACCCCGCTCGGCTGCGACGCGAACACGCTTGCAGCCCGGCCACGAATGACGCCAAATCGCGCGATGGGCGTTCACCTGTCGCAATATTGGCAAGATCGGATGCGGACCTGAGGCCGTGACCCAGCACGTACCGACCCGCCAGCTCCGGTTCTTCATGACCTCGGTCGCGCCCTGCCCCTATCTGCCGGGCAAGACCGAGCGAAAGGTCTTCGCCAATCTGCCCTTCTCCGACGGCGCCCACGTCAACGACGAACTGACCATCGCCGGCTTCCGCCGCAGCCAGAACATCGCCTATCGCCCGGCCTGCGAGGCCTGCGACGCCTGCGTATCCGTGCGCCTGCCCGTGCCGGAGTTCGCCTTCAGCCGCTCGCAGCGCAAAGTGCTGGCCCGCAACGAGGACCTGTCGCGCAGCCTGGTCGAGGCCGAGGCCACGACAGAACAGTTCCAGCTTCTGCGCCGCTATCTGACAACCCGCCACCCGACCGGCGGCATGAGCGACATGGGCTGGCTCGACTACGTCGCCATGGTCGAAGACACGGCCGTCCGCACCCATCTGATCGAATATCGCCTGCCCTCGACCGACGGCGGCCCCGGCGATCTGGTCGCCGTCACCCTAACCGACCTGCTGAAGGACGGCTTGTCGATGGTCTACAGCTTCTACGACCCGACGATGGAGCGCCGCAGCCTGGGCCGTTTCGCCATTCTGGACCACGTGCGCCAGGCCGCGCTGGTGGGTCTGCCCTTCGTCTATCTGGGCTATTGGGTCCAGGGCTCGGCCAAGATGGACTACAAGGCCGACTTCCGTCCGATGGAAGTGCTCGGCAAGCTGGGCTGGGCGCGGCGGGAAGACAAGGCGGCCTTCTGGCCGCCTACCTGAACTTCCTCAACCCGCGCGGTCCCTGGCGGCCGGCGCCGGCGCGTTTGCCCAGCCAATCCTTCCAGTCTGGCCAGTTGCGACGTCGTCCGCCGCCATCGGCCCATTCCGGCCCCTGTTCGGCGTTGAACACGGTCACGTCGGCCAGGCCGCCCTGTTTGAAGTTCTGCAAACGCACGCCCTTGCCGCGACCCATCTCGGGCAGTTCTGCCAGCGGGAAGATCAGCGCCTTGATGTTCTCGCCGATGGTCGCAACGTGATCTCCGGTAACGCGCAGCACGGCCAGCATGTCGCCGTTCAGCACCTGTTTGCCGCCCCGCTTCTGGGCCAGGGTGTCGTCTTCCGGCGCGATGAAGCCGTAACCCGCCTTCGACGCGATCAGCAGTTTCCCGCCTGGCTGATGCGCCAGGACATTGATGATCTCGGCCTTCTCGTCCAGGTCGATCATCAGACGCAGCGGCTCGCCATGCCCTCGACCCGACGCCAGCTTGTCGGCCCCGATGGTGAAGATGCGCCCGTCCGACGCCGCCACCAGCAGCTTGTCGGTCGTATAGGCCGGCACGAGGTAGGCCAGCTGGTCGCCTTCCTTGAACTTCAGCTCCGACGGATCCTCGACCTTGCCCTTGGCGGCGCGGATCCAGCCGCGTTCCGACAGGATGACGGTGATCGCTTCGCGCGGAATGAAGGCCTCGGGCGCGACGAAGGCCGAGCTGTCGACGGCGTCGGCGATGGTGGTCCGACGCGGCGAGATCAGCGCCTTGCGCACCACCTCCAGCTCCTTGGACACGGCCTTCCACTGCTTGCCTTCCGACGACGTCAGCGCTTGCAGATGCGCAAGTTCTTCGGCCAGTGCATTATATTCCTTCTCGATCGCCATTTCCTCGATCCGCGCCAACTGACGCAGTCGGGTGTCGAGAATATAGTCGGACTGGGCTTCCGTCAGACCGAAGTGAGCGATCAGGACCGCCTTGGGCTGCTCCTCCTCGCGGACGATACGGATCACCTCGTCCAGGTTGAGGAAGACGATGCGCAGACCTTCCAGCAGGTGAAGCCGCTTCTCGACCCGCTCGATCCGCCATTGCGAACGCCGGTTCAGCACCACGCGACGGTGATCCAGGAAGGCGCGCAGACACTCCTTCAGCCCCATGACGCGCGGCGTGCCGGTCGCGTCCAGCACGTTCATGTTGATCGGGAAGCGGACTTCCAGATCGGACAGTTTGAACAGACTTTCCATCAGCATTTCAGGCTCGATGGTGCGGTTCTTGGGCTCCAGGATCAGGCGGATGTCTTCGGCCGACTCGTCGCGCACGTCGCCCAGCAGCGGCGCTTTCTTATGCTCGATCAGGTCCGCCAGCGCCTCGATCAGGCGCGACTTCTGCACCTGATACGGCATCTCGGTGACGATGATCCGCCACACGCCGCGGCCCAGGTCCTCGGTCTCCCACCGCGCCCGCAGCCGCACCCCGCCCCGGCCCGTCTCATAGGCGTCAAGGATCGAGGCATGGCCTTCCACGGCAACACCGCCGGTGGGGAAGTCAGGGCCCGGCACCAGTTGCACCAGTTCGGCGGTTGTGGTTTCGGGCCGTTCCAGCAGCATCTGGCAGGCGTCGATCAGTTCGCCGACATTGTGCGGCGGGATCGAGGTCGCCATGCCCACGGCGATGCCGGACGATCCGTTGGCCAGCAGATTGGGGAAGCCGGCCGGCAGGACGATCGGCTCCTCGTCCTGATCGTCATAGGTGGGGCGGAAATCGACCGAATCCTGATCGATGCCGTCCAGCAGCAGCACGGCCGCCGGGGTCAGCTTGCACTCGGTGTAGCGCATGGCTGCGGCGCTATCGCCGTCGATATTGCCGAAGTTCCCCTGTCCGTCAACCAACGGATAGCGCTGGGCGAAATCCTGGGCCAGGCGCACCAGTGCCTCATATATCGAGGCGTCGCCGTGCGGGTGGTATCCACCCATGACCTCGCCGACGACCTTGGCGCATTTGCGCGCCGCCGCCTGCGGGTTCAGCCGCATCTGGTGCATGGCGTACAGGATGCGCCGGTGCACGGGCTTGAACCCGTCGCGCACGTCCGGCAAGGCGCGGTTGGTGATGGTCGACAGGGCGTAGGCCAGATAGCGACGGCTGAGCGCCGTCTCCATCGGCTCGTCGATGATACGACCGCCTTCCGGCGGTGGGGCATGGATCGTCATGGGTCAGCGAATCGGGGATGGGAAGCCGGAAGTCTAGCCCGAAGCGGCGTCTAAGTCGGGGATAGTTAGCGCGGCGAACGCATGGACGCTCTTTTGGATCGTGTCGGCGGCGCCTAAGTGGACATCAGCAAGGAGCGCACCGTGAACACTGGCCTGACGCAAACCTTCCGCCTCCGACATCCGATCATTCAGGCGCCGATGGCGGGAACCTCGACGCCTGCCCTCGCCGCAGCCGTGTCCAACGTCGGAGCGCTCGGCTCCATCGCGATCGGCGCCGCGGACGCCGAAGAAGCCCGACGCCAGATCCAGGCGACCCGCGCCCTGACCGACCGGCCGTTCAACGTCAACGTTTTCTGTCATGCGACCGCCGCGCCGGACCCCGACGGGGATCAAAGCTGGATCGACAGCCTGCGGCCCTTGTTCGAGCGGTTCGACGCCCGACCGCCTGAGCTGCTGCGCGACATCTACGCCAGTTTTCTGACGGACGAAGCGAAGCTGCAGGTGCTGTTGGAGGAACGACCTGCCGTCGTCAGCTTTCATTTCGGCCTGCCGACGCCGAGCCAGATCGCCGCCCTGAAGGCCGCCGGCATTGTCCTCCTGGCGACCGCGACCTCACCCGCCGAGGGTCAGGCGGTCCAGGCGGCGGGGATCGACATGGTCGTCGCCCAGGGCTGGGAGGCCGGCGGCCATCGGGGCGTGTTCGATCCCGCCGACGACCTGCGGCTCTCAACCCTGCCTTTGACGCGGATGCTGGTCCGCCAGTTGACCATTCCGGTGATCGCAGCCGGCGGCATCATGGACGGACAAGGCGTGGCGGCGGCCATGATGCTGGGGGCGGCAGGCGCGCAACTGGGCACCGCCTTCGTGCCCTGCCCGGAATCGGCGGCTGACGAGGCCTATCGCGAAGCCATGGCGGGCCCTGACGCATACCGGACGCGGGTCTCGGCGGTCATATCGGGACGACCGGCGCGCGGTCTGGAGAACGATTTCATGCGCTCAGCCGATCCCGACCGGGTCGCCGCCTATCCCCGCGCCTATGACATTGGCAAGGCGCTGAACGCCGCAGCGAAGGCGGCAGGCGAAGACGGCTATGCCGCGCAGTGGGCCGGACAGGGCGCGCCGCTGGCTCGCGCCATGCCTGCGGGCGCGCTGGTCGGTCTTCTGGCCGACGAACTTCAGCAGGCCCAGCAGAGCTTTATGCACGCTGAAGCCAACCGGACGGCAGGCCCGAACGTAGCCAATAGCGAACCCCTACGTCAGGCCGCGCCATGATCCTGTTCCTGCTGTCCTATCTCGCCGGCGTTCTGACCATCGTCAGCCCCTGCATTCTGCCCGTCCTTCCGTTCGTCTTCGCCCGCGCCGGTCGCCCCTTCCTGCGCAATGGGCTTCCGCTGCTGGTTGGGATGGCAGTCACCTTCGCGGGCGTCGCGACCCTGGCGGCGCTGGGCGGAGGCTGGGCGGTCCGCGCCAATGAGGTCGGGCGCTGGGTCGCCCTGGCGGTCATGGCCGTCTTGGGTCTGAGCTTGCTGTTCCCCGCCCTGGGCGACCGCCTGATGCGGCCGTTCGTCGCCGCCGGTTCCTGGCTGACGGATCGTGCTGAACGTCACAGTGGGGATCAGGGCGAGGTGCGGGCCTCTCTGCTGCTCGGCGTCGCGACAGGTCTGCTGTGGGCGCCGTGCGCCGGGCCGATCCTGGGTGTGATCCTTACGGGTGCGGCGCTTCAGGGCGCGGGCGTCGGCACGACGGTGCTGCTGCTGGCCTATGCGGCGGGGGCGGCGACCTCCCTGGGCCTGGCTCTGCTGGTCGGCGGGCGGGTGTTCAAGGCCATGAAGGGCGCGCTGGGCGTCGGCGAATGGGTGCGGCGCGGGCTGGGCGTGCTGGTGCTGATCGGCGTGGTCGTGATCGGCCTGGGCGCGGATACAGGACTGCTGACCCGCATCTCGGCCGCCAGCACGGGCCGGATCGAACAGGCGCTGCTGGGCAGCATCGGTCGCGACATGCCGACGAACGAAGCCCCCACCGACCTGGCCAACCTGCCGGTCGAGGGCACAATGCCCCCGCTGACCGGCGCGACGACCTGGATCAACACGCCGCCCCTGACGACGGAGCAGCTGCGCGGCAAGGTGGTGGTGGTCGATTTCTGGACCTACTCCTGCATCAACTGCATCCGCTCCATCCCCTACGTCCGCGCCTGGGCCGAGAAGTACAAGGATCAGGGTCTGGTGGTGATCGGCGTCCACACGCCAGAGTTCGCTTTCGAAAAATCCGAGGCCAACGTCCGCCAGAACATTCAGCGGCTGGGCATCACCTATCCGGTCGCCATGGACAACGAGTTCGCCATCTGGCGTGCGTTCAAGAACCAGTACTGGCCCGCTCACTACTTCATCGACGCCAAGGGCCAGATTCGTCACCACCACTTCGGCGAAGGCGACTACGACGGCTCCGAACGCGTCATCCAGCAGCTCTTGAAAGAAGCCGGCGCGGCCAACGTCGCCAGCAATGTCGTCAGCATCCAGGCCCAGGGTGCGGAGGCCGCCGCCGACATGGCCCAGGTCGAATCGCCGGAAACCTATGTCGGCTATGCCCGCGCCGAGAACTTCCGGTCTCCCGGCGGCCTGGCCAATGATGTCATCAAGGACTACGTCGCCGCGCCGCTGCAATTGAACGGCTGGACCCTGTCCGGCCGCTGGAGGGTCACCCGCGAACACGCCGACCTTCAGACTGCCGGAGGGCGTGTGGCCTTCCGCTTCAAGGCGCGCGACCTGCACCTGGTGATGGGCCCAAGCAAGGCCGGCGAGCAGCCGCGTTTCCGCGTCCTTGTCGACGGCGCCGCGGCCGGCTCGAATGCGGGCAGCGACATCGACGCCCAAGGCATGGGCCGCATCGACGGCGAGCGGCTTTATCAACTGGTTCGGCAGACTGGAGCGGTGCGCGAGCGGACGTTCGAGATCGAGTTCCTGGATCCCGGCGTGCAGGTCTTCGCCTTCACTTTCGGCTAGAGGCACCCGGCGTCTAGAGGCGTCCGGCGTCGGCCAGCTTGTCCAGCATCCAGACGCGCGCGGGCGGCAGGGGCTTGTTCTGCGGGTGGAACACGAACTGTTCGAGGAAATGCCCGGTCAGGTCGAATCCTGCCTTCACGTCGCCCTCGATCAACCCCGCCTGGGCGCCCAGCATGAAGGGCGGCAGGGTCAGCATCTTGTCGGCGTAGGGCGCGCCGGCGTCGCGGCTGACCGCCCGGCCGGTGCGGGGGCTGACGTAGATCAGGTCATCGGCCGTGCCCGTCGCCGCACATTTCGACAGATCGAGGCCAAACCCCAGGTCTTCCAGCAGCCCCGCCTCGAACCGCACGAAAATGGCGGGCCAGACATCCGGCAGGGCGAAGGCCGCCATCAGCGCCTCGAAGGCCAGAAAGACGCCGGGATGCGGTTCGCGCTCAGGCAAGGCGCCTTGCGCCACACCGGCCGCCGCCGCCAACCCGGTCAGCGCCAGGGCGTCGTCGAACAGGGCGCTGGGCCCCTCACCTACCGGCTCCAGCCGCGCGGCGCCCAGATGATCCGAGGTCCGTGCGCGATAGTCCGCCACGACCCGCGCCCCGGTTTGCAGGAAGGGCTTCATCTTGCGCGACGCCCCGCCCGCCACATAAGCCGAGCGCCGGCCATGGTTCTCGGTCAACAGGTCGACCACGGACCCGGTGTCGCCGTGGCTGCGCGCCGACAGGACGAACGCCTCTTCGTGGAAGTCCATCAGTCCGCCGGGCCTTCGGCGATCAATCCAACCACGCCCTTGGCCTTGTCGTTCGGCACGGTGAAGCTGAGGATATATTGCTCGATCTTCCAGCCCTCGTCGGTCAGGCGCAGCACGCCCGATCCCCGCGTCAGCCCATAGGCGTCGTTGTCGAGCAGTTCGTCGAACCAGACGATGCAACGGCAGTCGCCCGGCGCCAGGGTCGCCACCCGGTCATGCGGCCGATAGGTCCAGCCCTTGCCGCGCGAGAAAAGCGGCGTCGCATAGGCGCGAAACTCGGCCAGCGACCAGCGCTCGCTCGCATCCGTGCCGATGAAACGGGCGTCAGGCGTGAAAAGTTCAAAATAGGCCGGGCCATCCGCGCGCGACGCGGCCTCATGCATCCGGTCCAGAACGACGCCTGCGGCGACGGCGGGGTCATCCGAAGCCGGCATCGGAGACGCGGACAGGGCGAGGGCGGCGAAAAAGGCGATCATGCGACTGTTCTAGTCCTGTTCTCCCCATTGCGAAACCAGGCGGATGCCTCAGCGCGCCAGCGTCGTCGGAAACTCACGTCCCAGGGCCTCGGCCATCGCCTGTTGGCTGATCAGGAAGACCTGGTCGCGCAGATGATAGTTGTTCGACAGGACGATCACCGTCACATCGGCGTCGGGCTGATAGAGCATCAGGTTGCGGAACCCGCCCCAACTGCCGGTGTGATAGATCTGGCGGTCCTGGAAACTGGGCTGCACCTGATCGCCCAGGCGATTGGCGAAGATGCCGAAACCCCAGTCCCGACGCGGATGACTACGCTCGTTCGGTTTCATGTCCGCTGGCGCATGGTCGGCCAACATCTGCTCATAGCTGGCCGGCGTCAGCAGCGCGCCGCGGTGAAGCGCCCTTTGCCAGACCAGCAGGTCGTCCAGCGTCGAATAGACCGCGCCGGCGCCGGCAACGATGGAGGTATTGGCGTTCGGCTGGGCCGCCAGCCCGCCGGGGAAGTTGGCGTAACCCATGATGACGCCGTGATCGCCGCCATCCAGATCCAGCCCGCTGTCCTTCATGCCCAAGGGCTTGAAGAAGGTCTCGCGCATATAGGTCTGATACGGCTTGCCGCTGGCCTTTTCGACGATGGCGGCGGCCAAATTGAAGCCTGCGTTGTCGTATCGAACCTCGGTCCCCGGTTCGAACTGAAGGCCGAACCGCTTCGAATCCTCCGTCAGTTCTTCCAGCGTCGCCGGGGTCGTGCGTCGCATGCCCCAGCCGGGCCGCGCCATCAGATCAGGAATGCCCGAGGTGTGCGACAGCAGGTGGCTGATGCGGATTGGCGCCCAGGCTTGCGGACAGGGCTGAATCCATTTGCAGACAGGTTCGGAGACGTTCAGCTTGCCCTCGTCCTGAAGCTTCAGGATCGCCGTCGCCGTGAACTGTTTCGAGATCGAGGCCAGGCGGAAGCGCGAATTCAGCGCCAGCGACCGGTCCTGTTCGTAGTTCGCCTTGCCATAGACCTGGCGGAACAAGACCCGGTCGCCCCTGGCCACCAGAACCGCCCCCATGAACCGTCCTGCCACCGCCTCACGATCCAGGCGCGCCGCCAGTTGCGGCAGGTCCTGAACCACGACCACGGGTGGACGCGGCGGCGCATGGGCCCGCTCCGTCACCAGGTCTGCGTCGGTTTTGGGCGCGACGGCCGTGGCGATGCCGCCCCAGAACGCACCGCCGAGGATCAGCGCTCCAAGAACGCCCAGAACGAGCCGGGGGTGGCCCCCGGCGGTACGCGGTACTTCAAACACAGGAACTCAGACGTCGAAATCCAGACCGAACTGGGCGTAGAGCGCCCGCGAGTCCTGCCATTTCGGATCGACCTTGACGGTCAGGAACAGGTGGACCTGGCGACCGAGCAGCTCGTTCAGCTCCTCACGCGACTTCTGGCCGATCCATTTCAGCGTCTGGCCGCCCTTGCCCAGGACGATGGGCCGCTGGCTCTCGCGCTCGACATAGATGGTCTGTTCGATCCGGGCCGAGCCGTCGCCGCGCTCCTCGAAACTGGTCGTCTCGACCGCCGCCGAATAGGGCAGCTCTTCGTGGACGCGCAGATAGACCTTCTCGCGCGTGATCTCCGCCGCCAGAACCCGCACCGGCACATCAGCCGCCTGGTCCTCGGGATAGAGCCATGGCCCCTTCGGCATGGACAGGGCCAGGCGCTGCTTCAGGTCTTCTACGCCGTCGCCGTTGGCGGCCGAGATCATATAGACCTCGGAATACACGCCGCTCTCGAACATCTTCTGCGACAGGGCCAGCAGGGTGTCGCGGCGCATGCCGTCGATCTTGTTCAGCGCCAGCACCACCTTGGTGCCGGTGGACTGCAGATTGGCGATGATAGTCTCGGTGTCCTCGGCCGAGCGGCGATCCGCCGCCGTGCCTTCACGGCCTTCCGAGTTGATGTGCGATTGGGCGTCGATCAGGTGGACGACGATGTCCGCATCCTGCGCCCCGCCCCAGGCCGAAGCGACCATGGCCCGATCCAGACGACGGCGCGGGGTGAAGATGCCGGGCGTGTCCACCAGCACGATCTGGGCGTCGCCTTCCATGGCGATGCCGCGCACGGGAAAGCGCGTGGTCTGCACCTTTTGCGTGACGATGGAGACCTTGGATCCGGTCAGCCGGTTCACCAGCGTGGACTTGCCGGCATTCGGCGCGCCAATGATGGCGGCGAAGCCCGCGCGCTGGTTTTCGAAATCGGTCAAATGACGCCTTCACGTTTGAGGAGAGCCGTTGCGGCCGCCTTCTCCGCCTCCTGACGCGAACGCCCTTGCGCGGTCAAGGGCTGCACGTCCTGCACGGAAACTTCGACGGTGAATGTGGGCGCATGATCCGAACCCGTCCGATCCGCCACCCGATAGGTCGGCAGCGGCCTGCCCTTGCCTTGCGCCCATTCCTGAAGCGCCGACTTGGGATTGGTCACGGTCCGCGACGGCGGGGCCGACAGTTCGTCGGCCCAGGCGGCGTCGAAGAAGGTCCGCGCCGCATCAAGACCGCCGTCCAGATAGACCGCCGCCAGTATGGCCTCGACCGCATCGGCGATGACGCCCGCCTTGCGACGGCCGCCGGTCTTGGTCTCACCGGGCGACAGCCGCAGAGCCGGACCGACGCCCAGCGCCTCGCCGACGCGGGCGCAGGCGGTCTTGTCGACCAGGGCATGCAGGCTTGAGGATAGCTGACCTTCGTCGGCCGTCGGGAACTCGGCCGACAACCGCTCGGCGACCAGCAGGCCCAGCACCCGGTCGCCCAGGAACTCCAGCCGCTCGTTGTCGCGCGGACCGTGGATCCCGACCGGCGCCCCCTCGCCCACGCTGGCGTGGGTCAGGGCGCGCTCCAGCAGGGCCTTGTCCTTGAACGTGTGTCCCAGACGCGTTTCCAGCGCCGCGACGGATTCAGCTCGCGTATTCGCCATTAATTCAAGACGTTGAAGAACCGGTCAAGCCGCACGTTGAACCAGCTGACGGGGTTCCACAGCGACGAACCGGGCTTCCAGGAGAACAGGATGATCTGCGCCTTGCCGACCAGGTTCTCGGCCGGAACCATGCCAACGCCGCTGGACTGTTCGACGCGGCTGTCGATCGAGTTGTCGCGGTTGTCGCCCATCATGAAATAATGGCCGGCCGGGACTTCATAGACCGGGGTGTCGTCCAGATCGTTTCCTGGACCGAAGTCCTGGGTCATGAAGCTTCTGCCTTCCGGCAGGGTCTCACGGACCTGGGTCACGGGGCGCGGGCCGAAGATGTCGTTGATCTCCTGCTCGCTGACCACGAGGTCCTGAACCGGCTTGTCGTTGATATACAGCTTGTTGGCGATCATCTGGATGCGGTCGCCGGGCAGGCCGATCACGCGCTTGATGAAGTCGGTCTTGTTGTCACGGGGCAGTTTGAACACGACGATGTCGCCGCGCTTGGGCGCCGAGCCCATGATCCGACCGTCGAACAGCGGCGGGCTGAACGGGATCGAGTGTTTCGAGAAGCCGTACGACCACTTCGACACGACGATATAGTCGCCTTCGTAGAGGTTGGGCTCCATCGACGCCGACGGAATGGTGAAGGGCTGGAACAGGAAGATCCGCAGCACCATCGCGATCAGCAGGGCGAAGACGATGGTCTTGAAGATTTCGCCGGTCTCGCTGGCGGCCGACGGCGTCTTGTCGCGACCGCCGGGCTTTTGCGCATAGACCTTCTGGTTCGACGTGGTCGCGTTCGAACTTGGCGACTTGACGGCCTCGACCGGCGCGTCGGCCTCCGACGCCGCGAAGACTTCCTCGGGCGTGGCGTCACGCTTGGCGTCGTGGGGCTTTTGGTCTTCGCTCATGCGATCAGGCATCCCTTGCCGCGTGTTCGCGGTCGTCGCGCACGCCTATAACCTGATTACGACTGCGGCAAGGCTTCGATCACCACGAAGGCGAGCGCATAGGGATGTTCGTCGCTCAGCGTCAGGTGGATTTTCGCCTCGTGCCCCGCCGGCGTCAGGCGCGCCAGATGCTCGGCCGCGTGGCCGGTCAGCGCCATAGTCGGCTGACCGGAACGCAGGTTCACCACCCCCATGTCGCGCCAATAGACATCGGCCCGCATGCCCGTGCCGAGCGCCTTGGCGCAGGCCTCCTTGGCCGCGAACCGCTTGGCGTAGCTCCAGGCCGGGTCCGGCTTGCGATCCGAGCGGGTGCGTTCCAGTTCGGTGAAGCAGCGGGTCTTGAAGCGATCCCCAAACCGATCCAGCGAAGTCTGGATGCGGCGGATATCGGACAGGTCCGCGCCGACACCGATGATCATTTCGCCGCATCCATCGCGGCCCGCATGCGGCGGATCGCGCCGTCCAGACCGATGAAGATCGAATCGCCGATCAGGAAATGGCCGATGTTCAACTCGCGAACCTCGGGGATCGCCAGCATGCGCGGCGCCGTGTCGTAATCCAGCCCGTGACCCGCATGAACCTCCATCCCCAGGATGTCGGCCTGGGCGGCGGCGGCGGCCAAGCGTTCGAACTCGACCTCACGTTCGCCAGGATCGGTCAGGTGGCAATAGCGACCGGTGTGGAACTCCACCACCTGAGCGCCTACGGCGGCCGCGGCCTCGACCTGCTCTTCGGATGGTTCAATGAACAGCGAGACCCGGATGCCGGCATCCGTCAGCGCCTTCACCACAGGGGCGATCCGCGCCTCGTGACCCGCAACAGCCAGACCGCCCTCGGTCGTGACCTCCTCGCGCCGTTCGGGCACCAGACAGGCCGCATGGGGCCGGTGGCGCATGGCGATGGCCAGCATTTCCCCCGTCACCGCCATCTCGAAGTTCAACGGCTTGCCCGCTCGCGCACACAGGGCGCTCAGCACGTCGATGTCCGCGTCGGTGATGTGGCGGCGATCTTCGCGCAGGTGGGCGGTTATGCCGTCGGCCCCGGCCGCCAGGGCCGCCTCGGCCGCACGGGCCGGATCGGGATGCGTCCCGCCGCGCGCGTTCCGCACCGTGGCGACGTGGTCGATGTTGACGCCCAGCCTGACCCGTTCGCGCATGGCTCTACTTCGACAATCTGCGGCTGCCGGGATCTTCCACCGGAAGCGCGGCCAGTTCCGGCGGCAGGGCGTCGGCCGCATAGGCCGGCACCTCCAGAGAGGCCAGGGCGATCAACGGCACGCCCACATCCACCTTGCCGCCCGAGCGATCGACGATGCAGGCGGCGGCGATCACCTCGCCCCCGGCGGCCTGGATGGCGGCGATGCATTCGCGCGACGACAGGCCGGTGGTGACGATGTCCTCGACCATGACGACCTTTTCGCCCGGCTCGACCGAGAAGCCGCGACGCAGCTTGAACTGACCACCCTCGCGCTCGACATACATCGAACGGACCTTCAGGTGTTTGGCCGTCTCATAGCCGGGAATGATGCCCCCAACGGCCGGCGAGATGGCGACATCGACCGGGCCGACCGTGGCGAAGATCTTGTCGGCCAACGCCTTGCACAGCCGCTGGCAGCGCGCCCCGTCCATGAAGACCAGGTTCTTCTGCAGGAAGACCGGGCTGTGCAGGCCCGACGACAGGACAAAATGGCCTTCGCGCAGGGCGCCGGCGTCGCGAAACTCGTTGAGGACGTCTTGGGTGTTCATGGCCGCCTGACTTAAAGCGCGCGATGCTCACGGACAAGCATTCAGGCCGTTCGCGGCCCTCTATCCACGCACATAGTCGCCGTCGATGCTGACGCCGGTCGTGCAATAGTCGGTCTGCCAAGGCTCATGGCCGGCATCCGCATAGGCCAGCGACAAGGCATCGGGTCCGTTCGCGGTCACGACCATGTCCGGAAGCTCGGGCGTCAGGGGTTTGACGCGCCAGCCGCCCTCGTCCCTCGGCGTCATCACGCCTTGAAAGTCGCACGACGGTCGGTCCTTGAACGACAACCCAATCACCAGAAGCGCGCTGCCACCGTCCAGCGGCACGATCCGCACCGGCCCCGAGAAGTCCGGTTCCTTGCGAGCAAACAGTCCGCCTGAGAAAGGCAGGCCCTCGACACGCGCCGGCCGTCCCGCCGCGAATGTTGCGGCCGCCGTCCGGTCGGCCTGAGCCGCCGTCCGACATTGATCGGTCTGACAAACCGAAACACGTTCAATGCGCGCCTTGATCGACTGTTCGTAACGCTCGGCCAGACCCGGCTCCTGCGCCTGTTCACGCAGCCAGGCCAGCGCCGTCGCCTCGTCCCGCGCGGCGGTATCCTGGCCTGCCGTCGCTTCCATCTGCGCGGGCGCGGGAGCCGGCGGCCGATCCACGCTCGCCTGACCGTCGCCACAGCCACAAACAAGCAGCACGGCGACAGCAGCCAGAGTTCGATCCAGAATTCTCATACGCGGAGTCTATCGGGCGCTGCGGACCGCATCAAGGCAGACGCACATCGAAGGCTCCGGGGCGAGACCGCTCCAGATCAGGGGTGGTGCCATGACGGTGAATCGCATCCCCGCGTCCTAGCACGGGTCCGTCCAGCGCCATGATCCAACCCAGATTGACCCGATCCGAGTAGTTCGGATTGGCGTAGTTCAGATTGTCGCCGACACTAGAAGGCGTCCCATCGGCGCGCTGAGCCAGATAGTCATCCACCAGTCGATCAACGCGCGCCGAAATGCGCGAGTCCGGCAGATCGTCCACCGAGTTCCGCCCGTCGCGACGCGAAATCGGGCCGTTGATGTCGGAGAACTGATTGCGGGCGTTCACGACATCCGCGACCGTGTCGCCCCAGCGCCCCGAAGCCTGTCGGTTCATGATGGTGTCGACGATCCCCCTGGCCTGATCATCGCCGGCGGACTGCACCCATTCGGTCTGGAGCGTCTTCTTCAGATCGACCACATCCTGCGCGCTCAAGGAGAGGGACCCGTTGTTCAAGCCTGCAGCGGCGACCGGGGCGGCGCTTTCGACGGCGGCCGGCGTCTGACGTTGCCGCGTTTCGACAGGCGTCGCCGCGCCGCCGTTCAGGCTCAGAACCTGGCCGGGACGGATCAGGTGGGGATTTGAGATGTTGTTCTGCTGCGCCACCACCCGCCAATCCAGATTGAACTTGTCGCCGATGGAGGACAGGGTGTCGCCCGACTTGACGGCATAGCTGCTGGGCTCGGCCTGGGCCGCAGCGCCCGATTTATCCGGGATCGTCACGGCCTGACCGATCCGCAGCACATGCGGATTGCTGATCTGGGGATTGGCCGAGATCACTGACGACAGGGACACGCCCGCACGCTCGGCGATAGCGGACAAGGTATCTCCCGATTTGACGACATAGTCGTCGTTGGCGGGCGGCGAACTTTGGTTTTGAGACGATGAAACGGCGCTGACGGACATCGGAGCTACTCTCGAACAGTCGTTGACCGCCCCAAAGTTCGCTTTTGCACCGTCCCGCGCAATCGGGGTTGTCCCTAGCTAGGGACGCCCTGATGTGTCGCCCCGCGCGCGTTCGACGGAGTCGACCGACGGATTGGCCCGCAGCGCCGCCATGATCATGGTCGCGTGTTTGGCGTCCTCGACCTCGACGTCCACGTCCACGTCGAAGAAGTCCTGCTGACGGTGCGCCATCGACAGGTTGATGATGTTGCCGCCGGCCTCGCCGATCAGGGTCGTAACCTGGCCCAGCACGCCCGGCGCATTGCGGATCGTCGCACGGATGCGGGCGGCGGCGACAGCGTCCGTCCCGGCCTGCGGCGTCCATTGCAGGTCGTGCCAGACCGAATCGTCGTCCGCGAAGGCAGCCAGGGTCTGGCAGTCGATGGTATGCACCGTCAGGCCGGATTCAGGCTCCAGAATACCAACGATCCGATCGCCCGGCACCGGGGTGCAGCACTGGCCGAAATGCACCGTGACGCCGGGCGTCAGTCCGCCGCCACGCACGAACAGCCGCGCCTTGTCGCCCTCGATCCGCTGCTTCTCCGGCCCGGCCTTCAGCCGCCCCTTCAGCGCGGGGAACAGGATTTCGGCGGCGGTCGTGGGCGACAGCCGGCCCCGGCCCAATCCCTCGAACAGATCCTCGTCGTTGGCGACCGCCAACATCTCCAGCACCGGCTTCAACGACACGTCAGTCAGGGATTTCTCCACGCGACCCAGCGTCTGATCCAGCGCCACCCGGCCCAACTTGATGAACTCTTCCCGCTCCGACGTGCGGATGTGACGGCGGATGGCCGAGCGCGCCCGGCCCGTCACCGTCAGGCTGCGCCAGTCGGCCGGCACTTCGCGCTTGGAGCCGCGAATGATCTCGATCACGTCGCCGTTCTGAAGCGGCGTCCGCATCGGCTTCAGTTCGCCATTGACCTTGACCCCGACGGCCGTGTCCCCGACCTCGGTGTGGACGGCATAAGCGAAGTCCAGCGGCATCCCACCGCGCGGCAGGGTCACCAGCTGACCCTTGGGCGTGAAGACGAACACCTGGTCCAGATACATTTCGAGCTTGGCGTGCTCGACCCAGTCCTCGCCGCCCTCGCCGTGTTCGATCACCTGAACAAGGTGGCGAAGGTTTTGCAGCGGATCGCGCCCACCACCCTGCTCCATCGCCTCGCGGTCGAAGCCATAGGACTGGTTCTTGTAGCGCCAGTGGGCCGCGACGCCGTCCTCGGCGATCCGGTCCATATCCTCGGTGCGGATCTGCATCTCGATGCGCAGACCGCGCGGCCCGACGACGGTCGTGTGCAGCGAACGATAGTTGTTCGACTTGGGCGTCGAGATGAAGTCCTTGAACCGCTCGGGCACCATCGGCCATTCGCGGTGGATCACGCCCAGCGCGCGATAGCAGTCGTCTTCCGCCTCGACGATCACGCGGAAGCCATAGATGTCCGACAGGGACGAAAAGCCGACCGACTTGCGCTGCAACTTGCGCCAGATCGAATAGGGCGTCTTCTGGCGGCCATAGACATTGGCCGTCAGGCCCGCCTCGGACAGCACACGCTCGACCTCGCCTGCCACGCCTTCGATGGCGCGCCCGTGTTCCAGCTTCAGCGCCTCCAGCCGCCGCTCGATGGCGGTCTTGGCGGTCGGGTTCAGGTGGGTGAAGGCCAGCTCTTCCAGCTCGGAGGCGATGGAGTGGATGCCGATCGACCGGCCCAGCGGCGCATAGACTTCCAGCGTCTCGCGGCTGATCCGCTCGCGCTTCTCGGGCTTCACATACTGAAGCGTGCGCATGTTGTGCAGGCGGTCGGCCAGCTTGACCAGCAGCACCCGCACATCCCGGCTGATGGCCAGAATGAACTTGCGCAGATTCTCGGCCTGGCGCGTGTGCTCGGCCTGAAGTTCCAGCCGGCTTAGCTTGGTCACACCCTCGACCAGAACCGCGACCTCCTCGCCGAACATGCCGGCGATGTCGTCACGCGTCGCCGAGGTGTCCTCGACCACGTCGTGCAGCAGAGCCGTAACGATGGTGGCGGTGTCGAGCTTGTAGTCGGTCAGGATTCCCGCGACCTGGATCGGGTGGGCGAAATAAGGATCGCCCGAGGCTCGCAACTGCGAGCCGTGCATCTTCATCGCATAGACGTAGGCGCGGTTCAGAAGCGCTTCGTCGGCTGTCGGATCATAGGCTTTTACGGCCTCGATCAGCTCGAACTGGCGCAGAATCGGCGCGCGCTTGACCGGCGCCTCGGGATCTGCAGCCGCAGATTTAGGGTCGTTTTTGTTTGCAGCTTGGGGCGCCGGCGGAACCGTTTCGGTCCGCGCCGGCAGGATAGTGACGCCAGGGGCTCCCTCGGGCGTCAGTACCGCTCCTCCTGACCGCCGTCGCGGTCGCTTTGCAGGGCGCGGATCAGTTCCGCCTCGGCCATGTTCATGTGTTGCGGCGCGGCCAGCAGGGCGACCGTTTCCGCTTCGTCCTCGGCTTCCGTACGCTCATCGACCCGTTGCAGCGTGGTGATGATGGTCTCAAGCAGTTCGTCCGGAACGACGGTGTCGTCGGCGATCTCGCGCAGGGCTACGACGGGGTTCTTGTCGTTGTCGCGGTCGATCGTCAGGGCGGAGCCGTTGGCGATGCTGCGGGCGCGGTGGCCGGCAATCAGCACCAGACCAAAGCGGTTCGGAACCTTCTCGATGCAGTCTTCGACGGTGACGCGGGCCATGAAATTCCTCGAACGCGGGGGAGAACCGCGTCAAATACAGATGGGGACTGACTTTTGCAACGCCACAGGGGCGAAAGTGCGGCGTCAGTCGGTCCGACGCGCCAGTGGATAGGCGATGATCAGCACCAGATCGTCTGCGCCGACCTGCTGGATGCCGACATTGCCGCCGTCATACAGATAGGCCGTATCACCGGCCTTCATCCGGGTGGTGACGCCGTCCGTGGTCACTTCCCCCTCCCCGCTGACGACATGATAGACTTCGTCGTGAGCGATGACGTGCAGGCCGATGGACGATCCTGGATGCATGACACGCTTCCTGAACTCCATTGATCGATTCGGCGCCACGCCCGAGATTCGATAGGCGGTGCTCATCCCCGTACCGTTATGCGGCGGCGGCTGGCGCACTATCGTGTCCGCCTCATGGATCACCAGACCGACGCCGGCCGGCGGCGAGGCAGGCGCAGGATGCGATTCCTGCATCGCCCCGGCAGCGAGCAGGACGGCCAGAGAAAGGACGAGCATGAAATGTCTCCCGGTGTCAGGGCAGAGATCAGCTCACGAACCGCCACCTACTTCAAGGGATGGGCGTCGCGACCGACCGACGCGGTCTCGACCAGTTTGCTCGCCGTTCCGCCCTGCGTCGGATGCAGCCAGAGCGGCGCGATCTCGACGATCGGCCCCATGACAAACCGTCGCTCGGCCGCGCGGGGATGGGGCAGGATCAACCCATCCAGATCGCCGCTCAGCCGGCCGTAGGCGATCAGGTCCAGATCCATCGTTCGCGGCGCATTGCGAACCGACCGTTCGCGACCGAACGCGTCCTCGATCCGTCCCAGCGCGGCCATCAGTTCGTGCGGATCATGGGAGGTGCGCACCATGACGACGCCGTTCAGGAAGGGCGGGTCCTGCGGATCGGGCCAGGCCAGCGACGACCACCACGACGACCGCGCCACGACATCGATGCCCTCGCTACGAAATCGCGCCAGCGCCGCCTCCAGCGCTTCGCGGCACGAGGACCATACCCCCTTGTCATTGCAGCCCAGCGCCACGATGACTGCATCATTCAGGTCGAACCCGTCGTCGATTCCGACATCGACGGCTCGCGCGGCCGCGCAGTCCGATTTTTCATCTCTTTCGACGGCATCGACCATGTTTCATCCCACCGACCGGCTGGCGATCTTCATCGACGGCTCGAACCTTTATTCCGCCGCGCGCGCCTTGCAGCACGACATGGACTTCCGGCGGATGCTGGACTGGTTCCGCGAGAAATCCATCCTGACCCGCGCCTATTACTATACGGCCGTGGTCGAGGGCGAAGAATTCTCGCCGGTGAAGCCTCTGGTGGACTGGCTGGACTACAACGGCTTTTCGGTCGTGACCAAGCCGGTCAAGCGTTTCACCGACGGTCAGGGCCACAGCCGGATCAAGGGCAATATGGATATCGAGATCGCGGTGGACATGCTGGAAATGGCTCCGCACATCGACCACGCTGTTCTCTTCTCTGGCGACGGCGATTTCCGACGAGTGGTCCAGGCGGTTCAGACGCGTGGCGTGCGCGTCACCGTCGTCTCGACCCAGAAAACCCAGCCGCCGCATATCGCCGACGAACTGCGTCGCCAGGCCGACGCCTTCATCGATCTGAACGACATGATGGCCGATTTCGGCCGTCCCAAGGGCGCCCAATGATGCTGACGCCCGAACCGCCCCGCGACTGTCCGTTGTGCCCGCGCCTGGTCGCCTATCGCCAGGAAAACGCGCGTCAGAACCCAGACTGGTGGAATGGTCCCGCCGCCTCGTTCGGGGATCCGAACGCGCGCCTGCTGATCGCCGGCCTCGCCCCCGGCCGCACCGGCGCCAACCGCACCGGCCGCCCCTTCACCGGCGACCATGCCGGCTGGCTGCTGTATGACACGCTGAAGAAGACGGGTTTCGCGCACGGTCATTACGATCCGAACGGCGAGGACGACCTAACGCTGACGGACTGCATGATCACCAATGCGGTCCGATGCGCCCCGCCCGGCAACAAGCCGCTGCCGATCGAGGAAACCACCTGCCGGCCGTTCCTGATCGACCGGCTGGCCCTGCTGCCCAATCTGAAGGTGATCGTGACGCTGGGCGACGTGTCGCGCCGCAACATCCTCAAGGCGTTCGGCCGTCCCGCCTCCGCCATGCCCGCCGGTCACGGCGCCCAGGGCGAGGCCGGCGGCTACGTCATCCTGAACAGCTATCACTGCTCACGGCTGAACACGAACACCGGCCGACTGACGCCCCAGATGTTCGAGGACATCTTCGACCGCGTCCGCACCCTGATCGACGCCTGAGACTCAGCCTTTGTCCCGCATCAGCCGCGCCTTGTCGCGCTGCCAGTCCCGTTCGGCCGAGGCTTCGCGCTTGTCGTGCAGCTTCTTGCCCTTGGCCAGGGCGATCTCCAGCTTCGCCTTGCCGGCGTCGTTCAGGTAAAGCTTGAGCGGAATGATCGTCTGGCCGTCGCGCTGAACCGCCCCGATCAGGCGGTCGATCTGCTTTCTATGCAGCAGCAGTTTACGCGGCCTGCGCGGTTCGTGGTTGAAGCGGTTGGCCTGTTTGTAAGGCGGAATATCGGCGTTGATCAGAACGATCTCGCGCCCTTCGACCGCCGCATAGCTTTCGGCGATATTGGCCCGCCCGTCGCGCAGCGCCTTGATCTCGGTGCCCAGCAACTGGATACCGGCCTCGATATTCTCTTCCAAGAAATAGTCGAACCTTGCGCGGCGATTCTCGGCGATGACCTTGGATTTGGATTGGGGCTGCGGCGCCATCAGCCGACACCCGCGTCCGCCATGGCGCGGTCGATGATCGGCTTGACCGCATCCGACGTCGGCGACAGCGGCAGGCGCGCCTCTTCGCTGCACAGGCCCAACCGCGCCAGGGCGTATTTGGTCGGCGCCGGCGAGTTGTCGAGGAACAGCGCCTTGCACAGGCCGATCAGCCGGTCCTGCCAGTCGCGGGCGGTGGCGTAATCGCCCGCCGCCGCCGCATTGTGCAGGGCGACCATGGCTTCGGGCGCCACATTGGACGCCACGGAGATCAGCCCAACCCCGCCCGTGGCGTGATAACCCAGATAGCTCGGGTCATCGCCCGAGATCAGGTCGAACTGGCCGCCGATATTGGTCCGCATCCAGCTGACCCGGCTCATGTCGCCGGTCGCATCCTTGATGCCCACGATGTTGGGATGGGCCGCCAGCCGCGCAACTGTCTCATTAGACAGGTCGGCCCCGGTGCGCCCCGGCACGTTGTAGAGCAGGATCGGCAGTTGGACCGCGTCGGCCACGGCCTCGAAATGCGCCGCCATGCCCGCCTGCGACGGGCGGATGTAATAGGGCGTCACGATCAGCGCCCCGTCCGCGCCCACCGTCTTGGCGTGGCGGGTCAGGTCTATGGCTTCCTTGGTGTAGGGCGAGCCCGTGCCGGCGATGACGCTGACGCGCCCGGCCGTCAGCCGCACGCATAGTTCGATCACGTGCTTTTGCTCGTCCAGATCCATGCTGGCGCCCTCGCCCGTCGTGCCCATCGGCACGACGCCGTGGATCCCTGCGGCGATCTGGCGCTCCAGCAATCTGGCGAATGCGGCTTCGTCCACGTTTCCGTCACGAAGTGGTGTGATCAGGGCGGTGATCACGCCCTTGAACAAGGGGGCGGTCATGGGACTAAACTTGGCCTGCGTGGGGAGGGACGATGGACGGATGTTCATCGCCTTTGCAATGAGCGCGGGACGTTAGGTCGCCAGCGGCTTCGCCGCAACCGGATTGAATGAGAACAGGACAGATCATGATAGCGACCAGTCTGGCGGCGGCCCTCGCCGTCCTTGCGCCGAACCCGCAGGACGTCCTGCCGACCCAGCCTGTTCCCTATGCGTCGGCGTCATCGTCCGTGCCCGGCTATTCCGCCACCTATCAGGGCCGCGTGCTGAACGATCAGGACACGGCGCTGTTTCGCCAGGGTCTCGCCGCCGCCCGCGCACGCGACGTCTTCGGCGCCCAGTCCGCCATGTCCCAGATCCGCGACGCCTCGGCGCGAAAACTGGTCGAATGGGCGCTGATCGACACCTCGGGCGAGCAACTGCCCTATTCGGATCTGGCGCGCGGTCAGAGCGATCTCGCCGGCTGGCCCCGCAACGAATCACGCCGCGCCGCCGCCGAAAAGGTTCTCGACCGTTCCGGCATGGGCGCCGATGCGGCCCTGGCCCTGATGTCCGACGGCAAGCCCACGACAGTGGAAGGCGCCATCGCCTATGCCTCGGCCCTGGAGCAACGCGGCCGTCATGAAGAGGCCCGCGCCCTGGTCCGCGACTGGTGGCGCACCCGCTCGTTCGACGATGCGCCCCAGTCGCGCATCCTCGGCCAGTGGGGATCCTGGCTGACGCCCGCAGACCATGAGGCGCGACTGAACATGCTGCTGCTCGGTCCGCACGGACCGGCGACGCGCAGCATGGTCAACCTGGTTTCGCCCGACCGCGCCGCCATCGCCAACACGGTCATGACCCTGCGCTCGGCCTACAGCCCCGACGCCGTCATCGCCAATCTGACGCCTGCCCAGGCGGCCGATCCCGCCGTCGTTCTGGAACGCGTGCGCCTCCTGCGTTCGCAAAACCGCCAGTCCGAAGGTTTCGCCCTGCTGGCCAACCTGCCGCCCGCCCCGGCCCACACGGCGGGCGACAACACCCTGTGGAGCGAGCGTCGCAACTACTTCCTCGACGCCTTGCAGCAAGGCAACTGGCGCGCCGCCTATGACGCCATGAACGGTCACGGCTTCACCTCGGGCGACCGGATGGTGGATGCGGACTTCTTCGCCGGCTGGGTGGCCCTGACCAAGCTGAACCAGCCCGAGGTCGCCGCCCGCCACTTCGAGGCCCTGCGCACCGCCTCCTCCACCCCGATCACGCAAGGCCGCGCCTATTACTGGTTGGGCCGGGCCGCAGAGGCGCGCGGCGAGCGCGACGCCGCCCTCGCCTATTATCGCAACGGCGCTCAGCACTGGCAGACCTTCTACGGCCAGCTGGCGGCCGAGAAGGCCGGCATGACCACGCTTCAGTTGCCGGGCGAACCCGTCCCGTCACAGTCGGACATTGCCCGCTTCGAAGGCAACGAGATTGTCCGCGCCACGCGCATCCTGGGCGAGACCGGCGAGACCAGCCTGCTGCGCGTCTTCGCCTATCAACTCGACAACGACCTTCCGACCATCAACGACCTGGCCCTGCTGATGGACCTGTCGCGAGGCTATGGCGAAGGCTTCACCGCCATGATGGTCGGTCGCGCCGCCAGCCAGCGCGGCTTCGTGATGCCCGAGCGCATGTATCCCATCCGCATCCCACCCCAGGTCGGCGGCGCCGCGCCGCTGGAGTTCACCCAGGCCATCACTCGCCAGGAATCCAGCTTCGACCCCCGCGCCCGTTCCGGCGCCGACGCGCGCGGCATGATGCAGTTCCTGCCGTCCACCGCATCGGGCGTCGCGCGCCGCCTCGGCATGAGCTATTCGGCCGAGCAGTTGTGGGATCCCGACTACAACATGACCTTGGGCAGCTATCACCTGGGCGAGCTGATGGCGTCGAACAGCGGCTCCATGCTGCTGGCGACCGTCGGCTATAACGCCGGGCCGGCGCGGTCTGGCCAGTGGGTGTCGCGATGCGGAGATCCGCGCGGCGACGCCACCGCCGCGATTGACTTCATCGAATGCGCGCCCTTCACCGAGACGCGCAACTATATGATGCGGGTGATGGAAAACATGGCCGTCTACAAGGCGCGGCTGAACGGCGGAACGGCGCCGCTGACGCCGTCGGCCGACATTTCGCGCGGTTCGGCGACCGGCGCGCGGCCCTACGTCGCCTACTGAGCCCTACGTCGCCTACTGAGCCCGGCGGGCCGCCAACAGCGGCCCGTTCGGCCCCTCGATCCAGCCGCCGTCCAGCCCGAACACTTCGCGCAGGACGGCGGGCGCCAATGCTTGGATCGGTGCTGCGTCGGCGACCACCCGGCCATTGTCCAACACGACCACGCGGTCCGCCATCGTCGCGGCCAGGGTCAGGTCGTGCAGGCTGACCAGCACCCCAGCCCCTCCATCAGCCCGCGCCCTCAGCAGCTCCAGAACCAGCCGCTGCGCATCCGGATCGAGCCCCGCAATCGGCTCGTCGGCCAGCAGCAGCGGCGCATCGACCACCAGGGCTCGTGCCAGCAGCACGCGCGCCCTCTCTCCCCCCGACATCTCGGCAACGCCTCGTTCCGCCAGATGACCGGCGCCCACCTCGTCCAGCGCCGCCACGGCCCGCGCCAAGGATTCGGCGCCCGACAGGAAAGGCGCACCCAAGGCCGCCACCTCGACCGCCGGCAGGTTCCAGGCGATCCGCCGCTCCTGCGGCAGATAGGCCGCCCGTTGCGCCCGCTGGCGATGGGACAGGTCTGTGATCTGCGTCCCGCCCAGCCTGACCTGCCCGCTGGTGGTCTCCAGCAGGCCGACGGCCGCACGAATGACGCTGCTCTTGCCGGCCCCGTTGGGCCCGCACAGGGCGACGACCTCGCCCTCCCCGACCGACAGGTCCACCCCCTCCAGAACCACGGCCTTGCCCAGCCGCGCCTGAACCTTCTCCAGCGACAACAGGCTCACAGCCGCCACTCCCGCGCCGCGCGCCAGGCGATCAGGGCGAACAGGGGCGCACCGATCAGGGCCGTGAACACGCCCAGCTTCAACTCCTGATCCGTCGGCGTCAGCCGCGCCAGCAGGTCCGCGACGATCAGCATCAGCCCGCCCGCCAGCGCCGACGGCGCCAATATCCGCTTGGCATCGCCCCGCACGGCCGCCCGCACCAGATGCGGCGCGGCCAAGCCCACGAAGCCGATGACGCCCGCCACCGCAACCGCCGCCCCGGTCGCCACCGCCGCCGCGATCAGGGCGAACAATCGAATTCGCCCCATGTTCAGTCCTGACGTCGCCGCCCCCTCGTCGCCCAGGGTCAGCATCCTCAAGCCCGATCCCGACAGAGCGGCAAACACCGCCGCGACGATCACTGCGGGCGTCACCCAGGCCACATCGACCCAGCTGCGGTTCTGCACCGACCCCAGCAGCCACGACATCACCTCCGCCGAGGCGATCGGCGACGGAGACAGGTTGAAGATCAATGCGGTCGCCGCGCCCGCAAAACTGGAAAGGGCCACCCCGAACAGGATCAGCGCCTCGGGCGCCCGCACGGTCCTGGACGCCGCGATCAACAGTCCCCCAGCCAGCGCCGCGCCCGCCAAGGCCGACAACTCGACCAATCCCGGCACGGCCGCCGCACCCAGCACGATGGCCAGCGCCGCGCCCAGGGCCGCCGTCGCCGACACGCCCAGCACGCCGGGATCGGCCAGCGGGTTACGCAACAGCCCCTGCATCACCGCGCCCGCCAGACCCAGAGCCGCACCGACCACCAGGGCGCAGACCGCGCGCGGCGCCCGCACCTGCCACAGCACTTCGGCCGGTCCGGACTTCGGATCGCCGAACGCGGCGGCATACTGCGCTCCGCTGAACGCCGTCTCGCCCGCCAGCATCGCCAGCGCCAAGGCCGCCACGATCAGCACGCCCAAGACCAGGCACAGTCGCACCGTCCCGGTCACGGCCGCCCCTCAGCCATCATCGCCACCGCATCGGCCGCGAACCAAGCGGGACAGGTCAGGCTGGACGCCGGCAACCGCGCCGCCGTCCGTCCCTCGGCCGTCCGGCGAACGACCGGATGCCGTCCAGGTCCCCGCAGATCGGCTCGCAACTGATCGAAAAAGCCCAGGATGAACCGCGCCGGCGGGTTCAGGACGATCTGCTCCACGCTGACGGCGCCGAAGCCGGGGGCCGTGATCATATTGCGAAATCCCGCCGCGCGCATCATCGCATCCATCAGCGTGCCCGGCCCGGAGGTGAAGCCCCCCGAGGTCAGATAGACCGCCCCCGGCGCCTTCGTCGTCCGGCTGACGGGCGCTGCCCGCGCCAGCTTGGCGTCCATCCGCTGCTCCAGCCGGCGTCCGCGCTCGACCTGGCCCAGATCGCGCGCCGCTGTGCGGATGTTCTGGCGAACGCCTTCCAGATCGACGGCGTCATTGATCGTGATCACCTTGACCCCGCGCTGCACCAGCGCCGTCAGCAGTCGGGGCTCACCGCCCCAGTAGCGGACCACCACATCCGGCCTGAAACCCACAGCCGCCTCCAGCGTGGGCCGTAACCGCCTATGTCCGGCCGCCTCGCGCCGCAACCAGGCGTCGGGGTCATCGGCGCGCGGCGACAGCACCAGTTCCGCATCCGGCGCAAGCGCCAGAACATATTGATCCGCACACTGATCAAGCGCCATGACCCGCAATGGCTTGGCCTGGGCCACGCCTGCGCCAGCGATCAAAACCAGGCCCGCCAGCGCACCAAGACTGCGCCTCATGGTCGAGGCAAACCGGCGAACAGGGCGTCCAGCATCGTGTCCACCAGCGTCTGACGATCCGCCCACGGAAAATACGGCTTGGTGATCATCAACGACACCACACCATGCGCCGTCGCCCAGATGGCCTGGGCCAGGATGCCGGGATCGCCTTTCAAATCGCCGGCCGCCACCGCGTCGGCCACAGTCGCCTCCAGTGTCGTGAACAGGCCCGCGCCCAGTTCGCGCGCCATGTCCTGGGCGCCCTCGCGCGCCTCGACCGGCCGCGTCAGATAGATCAGGCGATAGGCGTTGGGATGGGCGAAGCCGAAATCGACATAGCCGTCGATCATTTGTCTCAGCCGCCGCATCGGCGGCGCATCCTCGTCCGCCACTGCGTCATTCGACGCGATCAGGCACGAAAAGGCGTCGCGACAGATTTCCTGCAGGATCGCACCTTTGTCGGGGAAATGCATGTACAGCGCCGTGGACGACAGGCCGACCTCGTCCGCGATCTTGCGAATCGTCGCGCCCTCATAGCCATGCTCGACGAAGATACGTTCGGCCGCCGTCAGAATTTCGCCGCGCCGCGAATGGCCTTCGCCCTTGGGCTTTCGGATCGTGCGCGAAGAGTTCGAAACGTCAGACAAGCGGCTGCTCCGGGTGAGGCGCCCTGAATAGCGACAATCCGTCCCAGACGCCAACCGGCTTGCCGAACGCGGTTGTTTCAAATAGCGATTAACGGTTGTGAAGATGCGGGGCGAGGACATGGAGGTCTGGACACATCCGGGGATCACGCCTCGCAGGAACGGCGCCGCGCGGCGCATGCCCAGCGGTTTCCAGATCACGGCGATGATCTTGCTGGCACTGGGCTCTGCCGCCGCCCTGGTCCGCTGGCCTCAGACCGCCTTCCTGACCCTGCTTGTTCTGTTCCAGGCCGCCTTCGTCGTCTCGGCGATCTGGAAGACCGTCATCGCCATCGCCAGTCTGCGCCGGCCCAAGCCGTGCGCCCGGCCTATCGTCTGGCCGCGATACACCATATTGGCGGCGCTGCATGACGAGGCGGCGGTGACGCCGCAACTGATCGCTAACCTGGCCCGCATCGATTATCCGCCCGATCGGCTCGAAGCCTTCATCGTCCTGGAGACGCACGACCACGCCACTCTCGCCGCCGCCCAGGCCACGCCGCGCCCGTCCTGGATCAAGATCGTGGTCGTCCCGCCCGGCTCGCCCCTGACGAAGCCCCGCGCACTGAACCACGCCCTGAGACAGGCTGCGGGCGATCTGGTCACCATCTACGACGCGGAGGACCGACCGCATCCGCAACAATTGCGCCAGGCGGCGGCGCGCTTCGTCGCTCAACCCCGGCTGGGATGCCTCCAGGCGCCGCTGCGCATCCGCCCCTCGGGTCGGCCCGGTTCCGCCTTCCTTGATCGACAGTTCGCTTTCGAATACGCGGCCCTGTTCGAAGTGACGCTGCCGGGCATGGCGCGGCTGGGCCTGCCCTTTCCGCTGGGCGGCACCAGCAATCATATCCGCATGACCGCCCTGCGCGCCGCCGGAGGATGGGACGCGCACAATGTGACCGAGGACGCCGACCTCGGCTTTCGGCTGTGGTCGTTGGGCTGGAAGCTGGACGTCATCGACTGCCCGACGTGGGAGACCCCGCCCGGCGCCCTGGATCGTTGGCTGCCTCAGCGGACCCGGTGGCTGAAGGGTTATATGCAGACCTGGGGCGTCCACACCCGACGCCCGCTGGGTCTGGGACGACGCGGCCTGCTGTCGCTGGTCATGACGCTGGGCGCCGGCATCCTGTCGGCCGCGGCCCATGCCCCCACCCTGGCCTGGCTGGCTTCGGCGCTGATGGTCGGGCTTCATGCGGGGATCGCGCCAGCGACGCCTGTGGGTTCGCTAGGCGTGCTGGCGTTGGGCGTCATCGCGGCCTGGATGGGCTGCGCCGTCGGCGCCAAGCGCGCCGGGCTGGATTATCGGCTCGGCGACATGCTTGCCGCGCCCGCCTATTGGTCGCTACTCAGCCTAGCCTTCGTCCATGCCGCCTGGCGCCTGATCATCGAGCCGCACGTCTGGGACAAGACCCCACACGACGGCGACGCTCAGGCGCCGGAATTGACCGTCGTGGCGCAGGAGTCTGGACGCGAGGCCGCCTGAGCGCCTATCAGCCCGACGATGGCGCCCGTCCTTTCAAAAACTCCCGAAACGCTCGTGACCTCCGGCTGGTCCGACTACGCCCTGCTGGACTCCGGCGACGGCAAGAAGCTGGAACGCTACGGCCGCTACACCGTGGTCCGGCCCGAGCCGCAATGTTTCTGGTCCCCGCGCGATCCAGCGGCCTTCGAAAACGCCACGGCGACCTTCGACCCCCAGCAGGAGGAGGAAGATTCCGGCCGCTGGAAGTTCGACCGCCACGGCCCCATCGACGCCTTCCCCCTGAAATGGCGCGACGTGAAGTTCACCGGCCGCTTCACCCCCTTCCGCCACCTGGCCTTCTTCCCCGAACAGGCCGCCAACTGGGAATGGCTGGACAACCGCGTGCGCGACTTCTCGCGCTCAGCAGGCCGGGCGCCGAAGATCCTGAACCTGTTCGGCTATACCGGCGTGGCGAGCCTGGCTGCGGCCGCCGCCGGCGCCGAGGTCACCCATGTGGACGCCTCCAAGAAGTCGGTCGTCTACGCCCGCGAGAACGCCGAGCAGTCGGGCCTGGCCCAGCATCCGATCCGCTGGATCGTCGAGGACGCCCGCAAATACGTGGCCCGCGAGGTTCGTCGCGGATCGAAATATGACGGCATCATTCTGGACCCGCCCAAATACGGTCGCGGCCCGACCGGAGAGGTCTGGCGCCTGTTCGAGGACATGCCGGCCCTGCTGAAGGATTGCGCGGCCCTTCTGGCCGATGACGCCGACTTCCTGTTGCTGAACGCCTATGCGGCGCGTGTGTCGGGCCTGTCCCTGGCGCACCTGATGGTCGAGGCGATGCAGAATCGCGGCGGACGGATCGACTGGGGCGAACTCGCCCTGTCCGAAGACGGCCCGGACGCCCGCGCCATCGGCCTGTCCTTCTTCGCGCGGTGGAGCAAATGACGGAACGCGTCATCACCTCCCTGACCAACGACACGGTCAAGGGCGTCCGCGCCCTGCACATGCGCAAGGAACGCGACCTGACCGGGACCTTCCTGGCCGAGGGTCTGAAGTTCATCGGCGAGGCGCTGGATCAGGGCCGCGCACCCAGGATGCTGCTGGTCGGCGAGGACGCCCGTCCTCACCCACTTCTTGACCGCGCCAAGGCCGAGACGACTAAGGCTGGCGGCGATATCGTCGTCGTCACCCACGCCATCCTCGAAAAGATCAGCCGTCGCGACAATCCCCAGACCATGCTGGGCGTGTTCGACCAGGTCTATGCCCCCTTAGACAGCCTGGACCCGGCTTCGGCGCCCTGCTGGGTCGCGCTGGAGCAGGTGCGCGACCCCGGCAATCTGGGCACCATCATCCGCACCGCCGATGCGGCCGGATGCGGCGGCGTCATACTGATCGGCGACTGCGTCGATCCCTATTCGGTCGAGGCCGTGCGCGCGACCATGGGGTCGGTCTTCGCCGTCTCGATCACCAAGACCGACCCCGAGGCCTTCCTGGCCTGGCGCAAGACCTGGCCCGGCAGCGTCGTCGGCACACGCCTGGACGCCAAGGTCAGCCACCGCTCGGCGATCATGAAACAGCCGTCGCTGATCCTTATGGGCAATGAACAGGCCGGCTTGACCGACGATCTGGCCGCCGCCTGCGACGTCAACGTCAAGATCCCGATGCGCGGCCGGGCCGACAGCCTGAACCTGGCCATCGCCACCGGCATCATGGTCTATGCCGCGACCGACGAGGCCTAACGCTTCTCTTCCGGCGCCACACGCCCCATGCCCCACAGGGCGACGATGGTGACCAGGGCCGAGATCACCAGATAGCCACCGACAGCTCCCGGCCCGAATCGCTCCGCCAGCTTCAGCGCGATATAGGGCGCCAGCGACGCTCCCAGGATGCCCGCCAGGTTGAACGCCATCGACGCGCCGGTATAGCGCACCGCAGTCGGGAACGGTCGCGCCATGGCCGCGCCGATGGGACCATAGGTGCAGCCCATCAGGGCGAACCCCAGCGCAAAGAAGATCAGCAGACCTGTCAGGCCGCCCCCGAACAGCGACGCGAACAGGAAACCGAACAGCCCGATCCCCACCGACGACCAGATCAGCACCTTCACCTGCCCGTATCGGTCCGCCAGCAGCGCCGTCACCGGAATACAGGCGGCGAAGAACAGCACGCCGATCAGCTGGATCGGCAGGACATCGGCCCGCGCCAGCCCCATCCCCGTCGTCGCCCACCCCAGGGCGAACACCGTCATCAGATAGAACAGGGTGAAGGTCGTCACCCCGCTGAATGTCCCCAGCACCAGCGCCGCCTTGTGATGGGCGAACAGGGTCACGGCCGGCGCCTTGACCCGCTCGTCGCGATCCACGGCCTTCTGGAACTCGGGCGTTTCGCTGATCTTCAGCCGCACCCACAGGCCGACGAACACCAGGATGGCGCTGGCCAGGAACGGGATACGCCAGCCCCAGGCCTCGAAGGCGCCCTCGCTCATGGTCGAGGTCAGGACGATGAAGGATGTCGTCGACAGGATGAAGCCGATGGGCGCGCCCAGCTGCGGGAACATGCCGAACCAGGCCTTCTTTCCCGGCGGCGCATTCTCGGTCGCCAGCAGCACGGCCCCGCCCCACTCGCCGCCTAACCCCAAGCCTTGCCCGAAGCGGCAAAGGGCCAACAACAGCGGCGCCAGCAGGCCGACCTGCTGGTGCGTCGGCAACAGGCCGATGGCCACGGTCGACAGCCCCATGGTTATCAGGGCCGCGACCAGCGTCGCCTTACGTCCCACCCGGTCTCCGAAATGCCCGAAGGCCAGGGCGCCGATGGGCCGCGCGAAGAAGGCGATTGAGAAGGTGGCGAACGACGACAGCAGCGCCGTGCCCGGATCTTCACCGGGGAAGAATAGCACCGGAAACACCAGCACGGCGGCCGTGGCGTAGATGTAGAAGTCGAAGAACTCGATCGTTGTGCCTATCAGGCTGGCGAACAGCACGCGACCGGTGGAGTTCTTCGGCAGGACGGCGTCGGACATCATGGGCTCCCAGTTGCCCTCAGCGATGCCCGTTTCCCTGCCGTCGCGTCAAGGCGATCAGGTTCCGCGCGGCTTCACCCGGTTCGTCGGTTGCGCCTCGGCCGGGTTCTCGGGCCAGGGGTGGCGGGGATACCGCCCGCGCATCTCGGCCCGCACCGCCGCCCAGGAACCGGCCCAGAAGCGCGGCAGGTCCTTGGTCACCTGCACCGGCCGTCGCGCGGGCGATAGCAGAGCCAGGGTCAAAGGCACGCCGGCGACCATAGGGTGCGTCGTCACGCCGAACAGCTCCTGCACGCGAATGTCCACCCGCGGCCCACCCTCGGCGCCGTAGTCGATGGCCGCCGAACCCAACGGGGTGACCAACCGCGTGGGCGCCAGATCGTCCAGCCGTCGCTGCAAATCCCATGGGATCAACCCGCGCAAGGCCTCGGCCAATCGACTGTCCCCGATCCCCTCCAGCGACTTCGCCCCTTCCAGCAGGGGCCACAACCAGTCCTCATGCGCCGCCAGCAGCGCGTCGTCCGACACGTCTGGCCAAGCCGGGTCGCGGTCATGCAGGAACGCCAGACGCGCGCGCAGGCCAGACGCCTGCTCGCCCCATTTCAGCGCGCCAAGCCCATCCGCCTCGACCTCGGCCCTCAGGGCGGCGGCCAAAGTCTTCGCATTCGGCGCGCCAACGATCTTTTCATCCAGCACGATGGCGCCGATTCGCCGCGACCGGCGGATCACCGAACGCCCCGACGGCTCGCGCACCAAACGGTCCTCGACCGAGATCAGCCGCGCCAGATCGGTCTCAATCCGGTCCGCATCCAGCACCGCCGCCAGTCTCACACGGTCGCGACTGTCGCCGCCGCCCAGTTCCGCCACCGCCAACCAAGTCTCTCGCGCCAGATGATCCGTCGCCTCCAGCAACGCCCCGCGCCCGCTGGCCAATAGCAGTTCTCCAGGCTTGCCCCGCGCCTTGGCGATCCGCTCCGGGAAGGCTTCCGCCAGCAACAGGCCCGGATCAATCGTCCGACCCGATCCGCCGCCCGCCGCGCGCGCCCAGCGATCCGCCAACTTCATTGCGTCGCGCGCCCTGGGCGATCGATCCCGCGCCAGCCCGACCAGGCGATCCGCCAGATCAACGCTCGACCCGCCCAGCCCCGGCTCGCTCAACACCGCCGCGATCCGCGCCCCCGTCATCGCATCGCCCCCGTCCGACGCCACGGCGACCATATGGGCCAGGCGCGGCGACAGCGGAATTCTAGTCAGCCGCAGCCCGTGCTTAGACAGCCCCCCGTCCGCATCCAGCGCCCCCAGTCGCATCAGCACCTTGCGCGCCTCGGCCATCGCCCCGGCTGGCGGCGGGTCCAACAGGGCCAGCCCCTCGACCGACCGCGCGCCCCATCGCGCCAGGTCCAGCGCCAGGCCGGTCAGGTCCGCCTCCTGGATTTCCGGTCGCTGATGCGGGACCAGACCGCGCGTCTGTTCCTCGTCCCACAGGCGGTAGCAGACGCCCGACTCGGTGCGTCCGGCGCGCCCGCGTCGTTGTTCGGCCGAGGACCGACTGACCTTGACCGTCGCCAGCCGGGTCAGGCCGCTGGACGGCTCGAAGCGCGGCACGCGCGACAGGCCCCCGTCGATCACCACCCGCACGCCTTCGATGGTCAGGCTGGTTTCCGCGACCGAGGTCGCCAGCACCAGCTTGCGCCGCCCCGGCGCCGCCGGTTCGATGGCCCGATCCTGCTCGGCCCGATCCAGCCCGCCATACAGCGGCACGACGTCGACGTTCGGCAGTCGCAGCCGGTCGTTCACCAGCCGCGCGACCCGATGGATTTCGCCCTGCCCCGGCAGGAAGACCAGCACCGATCCCGCCTCCTCGCCCAGCACGGTCAAACAGGCGCGCGCCACCGCCTCCTCGAACCTTTCGGACGGATTGCGGCCCAGATATCGGGTCTCGACCGACCAGGCCCGCCCCTCGGCCTCAATGACCGGCGCGCCGTCGAGCAGCCGCGACACCCCCACGACATCCAGCGTCGCCGACATGACCAGCAGCCGTAAATCCTCGCGCAGCAGGCCTTGCGTCTCGCGGGCCAGGGCCAGCCCCAGATCCGCGTCCAGGCTGCGTTCGTGAAACTCGTCGAACAGGACCACGCCCACGCCCTCCAGACCCGGATCGTCCAGAATCATGCGCGTGAAGACGCCCTCGGTGATCACCTCGATCCGCGTCTTCGGCCCGATGCGGCTCTGCAACCGGGTGCGATACCCCACGGTCCCGCCGGCCTGTTCGCCCAGCGTCCTGGCCATCCGGTCGGCCGCCGCCCGTGCGGCCAGGCGTCGCGGCTCCAGCACCAGCACCTTGCCCTCCAGCCACGGCTGGTCGAGCAGGGCCAGGGGCACGACGGTCGTCTTGCCGGCCCCCGGCGGCGCGGCCAGCACCGCCGTATTGCCGCTCGCAAGGGCGGCTTTCAGCGGTTCCAGAACGGCGTGGATGGGCAGCATGCCCCGCCTCTAGCCCGATGCACCCTGATCACGAAAGCGTCGTCACGCCTTAACCACCCCGTCATGCGCGTTGCGCGCCGCCTCATCCGTCGCTAGCGTCCGCCCCAAGCAGCCGAGGGGCTGTGTTAAAACCGTGGGGGTATTTTATGTGGCGCGTTAAGTCGCTCGACGCGATCCTTGCCACGGCCGAGAAGAAATCTCTTCATCGGTCGCTTGGTCCTATTCAACTGACGCTTCTGGGTATCGGCGCCATCATCGGCACCGGGATCTTCGTCCTGACGGCTGCGGCTTCGCAAAAAGCCGGCCCGGGCATGATGGTCAGCTTCGTCATCGCCGGCGCCGTCTGCGCCGTCGCGGCGCTCTGCTACTCCGAATTGGCGGCCATGGCCCCGGTCTCGGGCTCGGCCTACACCTATACCTACGCCGTGATGGGCGAACTGCTGGCCTGGACGGTCGGTTGGGCGCTGATTCTGGAATATGCCGTCGCCGCCGCCGCCGTGTCGGTCGGTTGGTCAGGCTATGTGCTGGGGCTCATAGAACAGGGGCTGGGGTTCAACTTCCCTGACCTTCTGTCCGCTGGACCGACCTGGGCCATGAACGGCTTCATCCCTACGCCCGATTTCTCGGCGGGGATCGTCAACATCCCGGCCATCGTCGTGGCCTTGCTGGTCACCGGTCTGCTGATGCTGGGGACTACGGAATCGGCGCGGGTCAACGCCGTTCTGGTGCTTATCAAGGTCGCCGCCCTGACCGTCTTCATCGTCATCACCCTGCCGGTGATCAAGACGGCCAACCTGTCGCCCTTCTCGCCCAACGGCATGTTCGGCGCATCTTCGGGCATGGGAATCGTCGGCGCCGCCGCCTCGATCTTCTTCGCCTATGTCGGCTTCGACGCCGTTTCGACGGCGGCCGAAGAGACCAAGAACCCGCAACGCAACGTGCCGATCGGCCTGATCGGCTCTCTCGCCATCTGCACCGTCTTCTATCTGCTGGTGGCCTTGGGCGCAGCGGGCGCCATCGGCGCTCAGCCGGTGCTCGGCGCGGCCGGCGAAGCCGTCCAACCCGGCTCGCCTGCCTTCGTCGCCGCTTGCGCCCTGCCTGCAAACGGCGAGATGCTGGTCTGCTCCAACGAAGCCCTGGCCCACGTCCTGCGCGTTATCGGCCATCCGCAGATCGGCAACGCCCTGGGCACCGCCGCCCTGCTGGCCCTGCCCTCGGTCATCCTGATGATGATCTATGGTCAGACCCGCATCTTCTTCGTGATGGCGCGTGACGGCCTGCTGCCCGAAGGCCTGACCAAGATCCACCCCAAGTGGAAGACGCCCTATATCGTGACGGCCTGCACCGGCGTGGCGGTGGCTATCGCCGCCGCCCTGTTCCCGGTCGGCCAACTGGCGGACATCTCGAACTCCGGCACCCTGTTCGCCTTCTTCATGGTGTCGCTGGCCGTGCTGATCCTTCGGGTCAAGGAACCGAACCGCAAGCGTCCGTTCCGCACGCCGCTGATCTGGGTGTTCGCGCCCTTGTCTGCCATGGGTTGCGCCTTCCTGTTCTGGAACCTGCCGCACGACGCCAAGATGGTGCTGCCGATCTGGGGCGGCATCGGCCTGGTGATCTACTTCCTGTATGGCTATCGTAAGAGCCATCTGGGTCGCGGCCTGATCGAGGTCCACGAGACCGACAGCGATGCACCGCCGCCGCCCGTCACGCCGACCAGCTGAGGCGACACTAACGGCCTCAAGCAGCCCGAAGGGCGATAGGCCCAACAATAAAGAAAAGGCCCCGGAGCGATCCGGGGCCTTTTTGCTTTGGTGCGGATGAGAGGACTCGAACCTCCACGCCTCTCGGCGCTAGAACCTAAATCTAGTGCGTCTACCAGTTCCGCCACATCCGCATGGGCAGGCCGTCGCCTCTAGAGGGTGACGACGGTCAGGGCAAGACCTCAGCGGCGCCCGGCGACCAGTTCGTTGCGAATGGACCGCCCCAGCGGATCGCGAGCCTGCCAAGTGTCGCCAACATCGGCCTCGACCACACGACTACAGAAGCGTGGCAGGATCTGGCGCGGGCTGAAGCCGCTCAGGCAGATCTTGTCCCCCTCGGCCGACCAGCGCGCATTCAGCCGCCGCCCGTCCGAGAACTGCGAGGTATAACGCCCGTCCGGTTCGAAATAGTGCCTGACCCACTGCCCGTTCGGATAGTGGGAGACGATCGTATTACCGAACGCCTTGGACATGTCGGCGGACGCGGGCGAGGCCGCCAGGGCGCTCGCCATCGCCAGTCCGCAGATCACAAAACCCTGCTTCACACGCCTCTCCTGCGCCGCCCCAGCATCGACTATCGACGATACATAAGACGACGCAAGCGAAGCGGTTCCTCAGACGTTGCCGCGACGGCCTGATTCGAACAGGAACCAGACGCGCTTCTCGCTTTCGTCGATCCAGTTCTCCAGCAGGCTGGCGGTGGCGATGTCGTTATGTTCGTCGCAGAGGTCGTGCACCTCGCGCATCCGAGCGATCAGCTCGCCGTTGTCGTCGCGAAGCTCGGCCAGCATGTCCAGAGGATCGACATAGTCGGCGTCATTGTCCGCGACGCGCGATTCCTTGGCGATCTGACCGATGGAGCGCAGCGTCGTGCCGCCGATCTTGCGCGCGCGCTCGGCCATCGGATCGGTCATGGCCAGGATTTCCGCCGACTGCTCGTCCAGCAGCAGGTGATAATCGCGGAAATGCGGCCCCGACACGTGCCAGTGGAAGTTCTTGGTCTTGATGTAGAGAGCGAATGTATCCGCCAGCATCGTGGTCAGCGCGGCCGAAATATCGCGTGTCGCCTCCTCCGACAGGCCAGTCGGCGTTCTCAGCGGCGCAAGGCGCTTCTCACGAGCGGTCACCATCGTCGTTCTCCTCAACAGTCTGCAGTCAAGCTAGGAAGCCGGGCATCCGAACGGAAGCCCTGATGCAGATCATAATGCTGAAGCTGTGAAGTGGTTCGGCTGCGCCGACCTTTGTCGGCGGATGGCTGGGGAACTAGGACTCGAACCTAGAATGACGGTACCAAAAACCGTAGTGTTACCATTACACCATTCCCCAGCAGGACCGGCGTTTCCGAAGCACTCTGTGCGGCGGAGGCGGTCAGATACGCCAAGCTGTTTTGGGATGCAACACCCTCGTTCAGGACTATTTTCGTGCACCGGGAAGATGGGGTGAAAAGGACGCTTGCGGCCTCCCGAACCCATGGCTATAAGCCGCGTCCTCACTTCGGGGCGACGCCGCCAGGCCCGCCCCCACGGTCGGAGTGTGGCTCAGCCTGGTAGAGCACTGCGTTCGGGACGCAGGGGTCGGAGGTTCGAATCCTCTCACTCCGACCATCTTCTCTTTAGAAATATCGAGGGCGCGACGGCGGGTTTTCACCCGCCGCCAATACTGTTTTCATCATCGTCGTTCGCCGCCGTCTCCATCGCCTGACGCGCCACGGCATTCAGATGCGCCCCCACCGATTCGATGGTCCGCAGCCCCAGCGCCTTGCGGCGTGCCAGCAGATCAGGCGACCCGGCGTCGTAATCCGCCATCAGCCGGCGCACGAAATCCCCGCCCTGAACCTCGGCCAGCACCTGATCCATCGCCTCACGCGACGCGGCGTTGATGATGCGCGGCCCCGTCAAATAGGCGCCGTATTCCGCCGTGTTGGAAATCTTGGCGAAGGCTCCGGCGATACCCCGTTCGTACATCAGGTCGGTCACCAGCTTGGTCTCATAGAAACATTCGAACCAAGCCACCTCGGGCGGATACCCGGCGTCCACCAGCTTCATGAAGGCCCCGTCGATCAGTTCGGCGATGCCGCCGCATAGCACCACCTGTTCGCCGAACAGGTCGCTTTCGCACTCGTCCCGCATCGTCGTTTCCAGAATGCCCTTGCGCCCGCACCCCAGCGCCGCCGCATAGGACAGGCCCAGGGCGTGTGCGCCGCCCGACGCGTCCTGATGCACCCCGAACAGGCAGAAGACCCCCTCCCCGGCCTCGTACAGGTCGCGGATGCGCGGACCGATCCCCTTGGGCGACGCCAGGATGACGTCCAGGTCTGCACGCGGCTGAACCAGGCCGAACCGGACCGACAGGCCGTGGGCGAAGATCAGGGCCGCTCCCGGCTTCACATTCGGCTCCAGCTCGTCGCGCCACAGGTCGCGGTGCGCCTCGTCCGAGGTCATGACGGCGATCACGTCGGCGTCGGCAGCGGCCTGGGCGGCCGTCATCACGTCGAACCCGTCGGCGCGGGCGATCTCACGGGTCTTCGACCCCGCCTTCAGACCCACGACGATGTCGGTCACGCCCGAATCGCGCAGGTTCAGCGCATGGGTGCGTCCCTGGCTGCCGTAACCGATCACGGCCACGCGCTTGCTGCGGATAATCGAAAGGTCGCAGTCGCGGTCATGGAAGACGGGCAACGGATTGGGTAAGGTCTGGCTCATGGCCGTCTTCATAACCCCTTCCTCCGTCGTCGCCTTCTGGAAAGAGGCCGGTCCCGAAAAGTGGTTCGCCAAGGACGAGGCGTTCGACGCGGATTTCCGCGACCGTGGTCGCGCGGTTCACTGGGCGGCGGCGCGGCGCGAACTGGACGATTGGATGGCGACGTCGGACGGCGCCCTCGCCCTGCTGATCCTGCTGGACCAGTATCCCAGGAACAGTTTCCGCGGCACGGCCCATCAGTTCGCGACCGACCCTCTGGCCCTGATGTTCGCCAATCAGGCCGTGGCGCGTGACCTTCATCTTCAGGTCGAGCCGGAATTGAAGAACTTCCTCCTGCTGCCCTTTGAACACTCCGAGCGGATCGAGGACCAGGACCGCTACATGACCCTGATCGCCGGCGACGAGGATCTGGAGAAATGGGGCAAGCTCCACCGCGACATCATCGTCCGCTTTGGCCGCTTCCCCCACCGCAACGCTGCTCTGGGCCGCGACACGACGACAGAGGAACAGACCTTCCTCGACGAAGGCGGTTTCGGCGGCTGAAACGCACCGTCTCCTCCCAAAGCCGCACAGGCGCCTCTCCCTCCCCTTCATGGGGAGGGACGATCGCGCAGCGATTCGGGTGGGCCGTAAGAGCGGGGGCAGGGCTTCACACGCCCCCACCCCGGCTACGCTCCGCTTCGCCGCCCCTCCCCATGAAAGGGAAGGAGAAACGCGCGCCAGCCATCACAATGACGCTGGTACATTCATAGCGATTTCAATCGCTTGCCGAATTATGTCACCCTTCTTCCATCCCCCCTCCGAAACCGGCGTATTCTACACCCGTCCCGCCGCCTGGAGGGCTCGCTTGGCCTGCGACCTTGCGGCGGCGGGAGCGGAGGGAACGGGAGCGGGGGTGAAACCCCTCCGCGCTGACATCGACTCATGGAGCGGTGTCGGAGGGTCGAGGGGGATACTCGATCGCACTCGGGACGGGGTTCGCAGACCCCGCCGACCCGTCGCAGGCTTATGGGGTTAGGCGATAAGACCGCCACCGCTCGACGCCCCGAGCTTGCAGGCCAACCACCCGCGCGGAGCGTCATACCCTTCGTCGAAACGGTACTCACAAACTCACACTCCGGGCGAAGGCCCGGCGCTCCGCCCAGCCCTCCACCAACTTCGTAGCGAAAGAGCGAGGACGATCACCCATGTCTAGCCGAATCAATTCCTGTGGACGACGCCGATTTGCCACGACTCAGAATCGAATTCTGAGGCACCTTGAACCCATGACCGTCCAGATGATCCATGCCACGCTTCGGGCCGACGTCCAGGCCCGCATCGCCGCCGCGCCCGCCGATCATCCCGAGCGGCAGTATCTGAACCTGCTGCGCGACATCCTGGACAATGGCGTGCGTCGCGACGACCGCACCGGCACCGGCACCCTGGGCGTCTTCGGCCGCCAGATGCGGTTCGACCTGTCCAAGGGTTTTCCCGTCCTGACGACCAAGAAGCTGCATCTGCGCTCCATCATCGTCGAACTGCTGTGGTTCCTGCGCGGCGAGACCAACATCGCCTATCTGAAGGACAACGGCGTCCGCATCTGGGACGAATGGGCCGACGCCGACGGCGAGCTGGGTCCGGTATACGGCAAGCAGTGGCGCTCATGGACCGCCCCCGACGGCCGCGTCATCGACCAGATCGAGAAACTGGTCCACGGCCTGAAGACCAATCCCAACAGCCGCCGCCACATCGTCACCGCCTGGAACCCGGCAGACGTCGACGACATGGCCCTGCCGCCCTGTCACTGCCTGTTCCAGTTCTTCGTCGCGGATGGAAAACTGAGCTGCCAGCTGTATCAGCGCAGCGCCGACGTCTTCCTGGGCGTGCCGTTCAACATCGCTTCCTACGCCCTGCTGACCATGATGCTGGCCCAGGTCGTGGGGCTGGAGCCGGGCGACTTCGTCCACACCTTCGGCGACGCCCACCTGTATCTGAACCACCTGGAACAGGCCGAACTCCAGCTGACCCGCGAGCCCCTGCCCCTGCCGGTCATGCAAATCGCCCCCAAGACCGACCTGTTCGGCTTCGACCTGCCCGACTTCACGCTCGACGGCTACGAAGCCTGGCCGCACATCAAGGCGGCCGTATCTAAGTGATACGCAAGCCGTCACTTTTCATCGGGTCGTCTGCTGAGGGACTGGATGTCGCATACGCTATTCAGGAAAATCTGGAGTTCGACTGCGAACCTACGGTTTGGTCGCAGGGCGTCTTTCAGCCCAGTACCGCTTCCCTAGCCGATCTCTTTGCATATAGCGGACGAGTTGAGTTCGCCATATTTGTCTTTACTCCCGATGATGTCATTGAAATGCGAGGCAAAAGGTTTGCAGCGGCGCGTGACAACGTTATCTTTGAGCTTGGGCTCTTCGTTGGCGCTCTTGGACCTGCTCGATGCTTTTATGTGGTTCCACATGGGGCCGATCTTCATCTTCCGTCAGACCTGATTGGAGTTGAACCTCTTCGCTACGTTTCAGACCGAGCGGACGGAAACCTACAAGCGGCTTTAGGCCCTGCGTCAAACCGAGTCCGTCAGGCACTTCGATCAATTACCCCGCCGATCAATCATCCTGTCAGCGGTAAACCGCGGTTGGCGACGCCGATTGAGTTGGCGGCGCTGCTTCAAGAACAGTGGAACTCTTCTCCACTCATGGAAATGCGGAACGCATTCAGGTCGGGGATATCCGCCCACATGTCAGAAGACGTGATAGGCGAAGAAGCTAAAATGGTATCCCAAATCTACCAATTTCTTAATAGCGTAGCTGATGGAGTTCTAACCGGCTCTGTCGATGAACCTCTAGCGCGGCAATATTTTAGCGAACCGATGACGGCTGTGTGGACTTTGGCATATAATTATTTTGTGCCCATGGGCGCCGATCCAGAAGAGGCATGGCAACCTCTTCCGCCGCTTGCTCAACTGGTTCGAGCTTGGCACCAAAACCTCGCATGAACCTCTCCGACTTAACCGCCTCGGTCCTGCGCATCTCCGACATCTACGCCGCCGAACACGACATCAACCGCGACCGGGATTGGGCGCTGCTGAAGCTTCAGGAGGAGCTGGGCGAGCTGACGGCCGAGCATCTGAGCCTGACCGGCCGCGCGCGGGGCACGCCCGACGCCCAGGCGCTGGGCGACGAGGCGGCGGACGTGCATGGCATGCTGCTGATCTACTGCGCCCGGGCTGGCGTCGATCTGAATCAGGCCATGCAGCGCAAATGGCTGAAGTGGCTGGAGCCCTAAACCGAGGTCGTGGCCGGGGCCTAAGCCTCCGGTGCGATCATGATCATCGGCTTCAGACGCTGGATCAGGGCGTCGTCGCTCTCAATGCGTTCGACCACGATCCGGTTCTTCATCATGCCCATCTGCATCGTGGCGCGAAAGGCGATCACATCGCCGGGCGCAGCGATAAAGCCCTCCAAAGTCGGCTTGTTCTGTTTGCCAGCCAGACCGCCGAACGCCATCGACAGCTGGTGGCCGCCCGGCGAGACCGAAATGGCGGTGAAACGCGGGCTCTTCAGCTGGGCCACGAACTGATCGTCCACCGACAGGTCCATGCCCGCCGCCTTGCCCACGAAGCCTTCGCGATAAACGATCAGTAGCGCCTGTCCCGGTTCGGGCCGTGACTCCAGAACCGCCCGCTTCTGCTCCGGCGTCGCCGCCTTGCCTAGCTTGGTGCCCGCCAGATTGGCCATGATATAGGCCGTGAATATACCCAGGAAGGCTCCGACAATCATCGGCAGATAGCCGGCGTCCGCGCCTGCGGATGAGAAAAAGAACGTCAGACCGCCGCTGACGACGACTGCGACGAGGAAACCGACGACGATGGCGGGGATGTACTTGCTCATGACGGGGCTCGCGTCCATTGGATGGGCCACCTCAACGCATCGATACGGTCAAGGTTCTTGCCCCAGCCCATAATTTCTCTGGTCGTCGCTCGCGGAGGCAACGGCGTCATAGGCCGCGACGGCGATTTGCCCTGGCGGCTGCGCTCTGACCTGCAACGGTTCAAGGCCATCACCGTGGGCAAGCCCTGCCTGATGGGCCGCAAGACCTGGGAGAGCCTGCCGCTCAAACCCCTGCCCGGCCGGCTCAACATGGTGCTGACGCGCGACGAATCCTACGAAACCGACGGCATGTCCAAGGGCGCGCTGGTCTGCGCCACTCTGGACGAAGCCATCGAGATCGGGCGCGAGACGGCCGAGGAAGACGGCGTGGATGAGATCTGCGTCATTGGCGGCACGGCCCTGTTCGAGGCCGCCCTGCCCCGCGCCAGACGCCTCTACATCACCGAGGTCGAGGCTTCGCCCGATGGCGACGCGGTCTTCCCCGCGTTCGACGAAACGGCCTGGATCGAGGTATCGTCGGAATCACACCCGGCGGGCGAGAAGGACGATCACGCTTTCATCTTCCGTGTGCTTGAACGCCGCTAGGGAACACAGATGTACGTCACCACCACCAACGACCTGCCCGGCTTTCGCATCACCCGCCATATCGGCCTGGTGCGCGGCGTGACGGTGCGGTCGCGCAACGCCATCTCCGACGCCATTGGCGGGGTGCAGTCCATGCTGGGCGGCCGGGTCGGCGCCTATGTGAAACTGGCCGAGGCCGGGCGTCAGGAAGCCTATGACGAACTGGTCAAACACGCGACGGAGCACGGCGCCAACGCCATCCTGGCCGTCCGCTACGACGCCACCGAGATCATGCCGGGCGTGACCGAGGTGCTGTGCTACGGCACGGGCGTGATCGTCGAGCCGGCATAACCGGCTGGCTCGACGTCATTCGCTCAGGACAGGGTCATCAGGTCGGCGCGATCGAAGTTGCGCAGTTCGTCCGAACGGCCCTCGCGGATCTTGTTGACCCATTGAGGGTCGGCCAGCAGGGCGCGGCCCACGGCGACCAGATCGAACTCCTCGTTCTCCAGTCGACGCAGCAGGCCGTCCAGCGATGCGGGCTTCGAACCCTCGCCGCCGAAGGCCGCGATGAACTCGCCGTCCAGACCGACCGAGCCGACGGTGATGGTCGGCTTGTTCATCAGCTTCTTGGTCCAGCCGGCGAAGTTCAGGTCCGAACCCTCGAACTCCGGCTCCCAGAAGCGGCGCTGCGAACAGTGGAAGACATCGACGCCGGCGTCCGACAGCGGCGTCAGCCATTCGACCATCTGGTCCGGCGTCTCGGCGATGCGGGCGGTGTAATCCTGAAGCTTCCACTGTGACAGGCGCAGGATGACGGGGATGTCGTCGCCGACGCCTTCGCGCACCGCCTTGACCACCTCCGCGCCGAAACGGGCGCGGTCGGCGATGGTCGGCCCGCCCCAGCGGTCTTCGCGGGCGTTCAGGCCGCCCCAGAAGAACTGATCGATCAGATAGCCATGCGCGCCGTGGATCTCGACGGCGTCGAAGCCCAGTTCGCGGGCGGCGCGGGCCGAACGGCCGAAGGCGGCGATGGTGTCGGCGACGTCCTCTTCAGTCATCGGCTCGAACTTGGCCTTGCCCGGCGCAGTCATGCCCGACGGACTATCGACCTTGCCCAGCGGGGTCCAATCGTCACCGCGTCCCCGCGCCGATCCCACGTGCCAGATTTGCGGGGCGATCAGACCGCCGGCCGCATGGACCTCGTCCACCACAGACTTCCACTCCGGCAAGGCCTCGCCATGAAAGACCGGCACTGCGGCGTCGTTGCGCGCCGCCGGCCGTTCGACGACCGTCCCCTCAGTTAGGATCAGGCCCACGCCACCCTCGGCACGACGGCGGTAGTAGGCGGCGACACCGGACGTCGGGATGCCGTTGGGCGAAAAGGACCGCGTCATGGGCGCCATGACGATGCGGTTGGGCAGGGTCAGCCCTTTGATGGTGAATGGGCTGAACAGGGCGTCGACGCTCATCTGATCTCCTTGGGTATCAGTAAGACCCAAGGTGGCGAATAGGGTTGCGTTTGAGAACCCCGCCCTCGCAGATATTTTCTAAAGGTCGAGAGCAGCCGCGATACGGCCAGCTATGGCGGCAAATCTCGCGGCGATGTCTCCTAACGGATCGACGGCGACGGGCGGACGGCCTGAATCCCCGCCTTCGCGCAGCGCGGCATCCAGCGACAGATCGCCTAGGAACGGGATCGACAGGCGTTCGGCCTCAGCCTTCGCTCCGCCCTGACCGAAGATCGGCCCGCTCATGTTCTCGATCAGGCCCAGCGTCGGCACGTTGACCCTCTGAAACAGCGTATGGGCGCGCCGCGCGTCGGCCAGAGCCACCTCTTGAGGAGTCGAGACGATGACGGCCCCGTCCAGCGGCGTCTTCTGGATCAGGGTCAGTTGCACGTCGCCTGTGCCCGGCGGTAGATCGACCACCAGCACGTCCAGCGGCGCCTCTTCAGTCCCCCAGCGAGTCTGGGTCAGCATCTGGGTGATGGCTTGCGACGCCATGGGGCCGCGCCAGATCATGGCGTCGTCCATCTTGGTCAGCAGACCGACCGACATGGCCTTCAGCCCATGCGCCACATGCGGCACGATAGCGCCGTCCTCATAGGCCGGCTGGCCGCTGATCCCCAGCATGGTCGGCAGCGACGGCCCATAGACATCGGCGTCCAGAATGCCGACCGACAGCCCGCGCGCCGCCAGCGCCGCCGCCAGATTGACCGCGACCGTGGACTTGCCCACCCCGCCCTTTCCACTGGCGACGGCCAGGACACGACGGACATGAGCCGGGCGATCGGTCGGGACCGGGGCCTTGGCCCGCCCCTGATCGACCGCCGCCTTGGACAGGCCGGCGGTGCGCGGCGCAGCAGCGGGCTTGGTCTCGGCGGTCAGGATGACGGAGACGCGCGCCATGCCGGGCAGCGCCTTCAGCGCCGCCTCTGCCGCATCGCGAACGGGGGCATAGGCGGCGGCCTGGCTGCGATCCACTTCCAGCGCGAAACCCGCACGGTCGTCGGCCACCACCAGCCCCTGAACCAGACCGGCGGCGACCAGCCCCTGACCGGAAACCGGGTCGATGACGGCGTCGAGGGCGGCGATGACGGCGGTGCGTTCGACCAAGGCGGTCTCCAGAAGACTTGCAGGCGATGATGCGCGCGTTCTATCGCCCTCGAACCCGTCCCGCGAGCCACGATTTGTCCCAGCCGCCCTCAATCACTCTGATCGCCGGCTCGACAGCCTCGGGCAAATCGGCGCTCGCGCTGAAGATGGCGCGTGAAACCGGCGCCGTGATCATCAATGCGGACAGCCAGCAGCTTTACGCCGACCTGCGCATCCTGACGGCGCGGCCTTCCGTTGAGGACGAGGCTCAGGCCGAGCATCGCCTTTACGGCGTCGCCGATGCGGCCGACGCCTGGTCGGTCGGGCGCTGGAGCCGTGCGGCTTTGGACATAATCGACGAACTTCGCGCGGACGGGCGTTCGGCGATCCTCGTCGGAGGCACCGGGCTGTACTTCATGAGCCTCACTCGGGGCTTGGCGGACATTCCCCCCGTCCCTCTGGCGACGCGTGACGCAGTCGAGGCGGAATATGCAATCGAGGGCGAGACGGCCTTCCGTGCGCGACTGGCCCAAGCCGATCCTGATGCTGCGCGCGCCATCGAAAGGGGCGACCGGCAAAGATTGGTGCGGGCCATGAGCGTCTTCTCTGCCAGCGGCCGATCGCTCAGCGACTGGAAGGCCGATACGAAACCCCTGCTGCCATACGGGTCCTGGACCGGACGGGTCGTGGAACCAGACAGGCCGCGCCTCTATCAGAACTGTGACGCTCGCGTGGACCTGATGGTTGAACAGGGAGCGGTGGATGAGGTCGCCGCCTTGTCCGCGCGCGGTCTATCCGACAGCCTGCCTGCGATGAAAGCCGTCGGCGTGCGTGAACTGGCGACCTATCTGACTGGAGAACTGACGCGTGACGACGCCGTCGCCGCTTTGAAACAGGCCACGCGGAACTACGCCAAACGCCAGTTGACCTGGTTTCGTCAACAGACGCCGGACTGGCCGCGCGTCTGACTTGAAAGCGGCGCTTGGAATGCATCCAGTCAGCGCCTATATTGGCCCTGTCCGGTTTCGGCCGGACTATAGCGATAAACGCGCTTGTAATAAGCGGACCGGACCCGGGTGCGATTCCCGGCGGCTCCACCAAACTTTCTCCCCGCGTTATCGGCGGAGGCAGCATGGGGCCGACTAGCATCGACGGACGTGTAAAGAGGATTGCTTTCGCTCGTCCTGGCCCACCGTATCGGGCCATTTTCTAACTGCGAACGATAACTTCGCTGGAGAAGTCGCTCTCGCCGCGTAATGCGGTTCGGGTGATTTCGAATCTTAAGTCCTAGGGGTTCAGATCCTTGGGCGGGGCCTGTCGGGAGCCTGGCAACAGAATCCCGGCGCTTTCCCCCTTATTCCAGTTTCGATGGATCGATCACCGCGTGGCTTATGCGTCGGCGGTCATGCGTCCAGGTCGCGTGGACACGGCCGTCCGCCGCCTGGATGATCGCGGGATAGGCATAGCCGGCCGAAACCGGCTCCGTCTCCAGCGTCAGAACATTGCGCCAGGCGACGCCGTCATCGGAGAGAGCGAGGTTCAGCGGCCAGCGCGGTCCCTTTCCGGGCGTCTCGGGCGCATGGGCGGCGTGATTGTAAATCAGCAGATGACGCCCATCCTTCAGCGTGACCGCATCCGTTCCAGAGTTAGGATTAGGCAGATCGACGGCGCCGAGCGGGCTCCAGGTTCGGCCGCTGTCTCGCGACCATGTCGAAGCCAGCGCGCCCTGTCGCGTGCGAGCTACCGCTTGAAGCCGCCCGCCTTCATGCAGCAGCACGCTGGGCTGGATGGCGTCGATGTTCAGCGGCGATTGGACCGGCTCGGTCAGGCTCCAGGATCGCCCCTGATCACGACTTATCTCGAAATGAAGCCGCCAGTTCGCTCCAACATGGCTGCCCATACCCTCGCCTGCTTCCGTGCTGGATGGCGAGATCCAGGCGCCGTCGGCCATGACGACCGGCTTGTTCTTGATCGGCCCCAACACGCCGTCGGACAGCCGTCGCGGCATGGACCACGTCCGGCCGCCATCCTGCGATTCGATCACCATGCCCCACCAAGAGAAGGGATCAGGTCCCACCTTGTAGAACAGGATCAAAGTCCCGCCCGGTGATTGAAACAGCACCGAGTTCCAGGTCGGATGGCGCATGCCGTCCGCTTGCACGCCATCCGCCACCTGGATCGGCTGTCCCCAGCTCCCGCCATTCAGACGCGCGAACCAGATGCAGACGTCGGGATGTTTCTCGTGCGTACCGCCGAACCAGGCGGCCGCAATGGCGCCGTCGGCGACCTGAACAACGGTCGAGGCGTGGGCCTGGGGATAAGGCGCGTCATCATAGATGAAGCCGGACGACAGGATCGCATGGACCGGGGCGCGAACCGCCGCATTCGCCACGCACGGCGACGCCAGAACCGCGCCGGCGCCGATGCCCAGGAATCGTCTGGTCACATCCATAAGTTCGCCCCTCTCGCGCCATGAAGCGGGGCATGCCGCCTCGCCGAACGGCACAATGGCGCCGATAGTCGAATAATGGGATGCGGTTTAGCGTCCTCGCATCTTTCGCCGGGACGCTTGGCCCGCTATCAGTCGCGCTCTGTTGCGAGGTGACGATGAGCGACCAAGCCCCACCGGTCGATGAGATGCATTACGAGCAGCTGGCGCAAGAGGCGCTTCGCGGCGTTGTGCGCGCGGCTCTGGAACGGGTGCTGGCCGAAGGTCTGCCCGGCGTGCATCACTTCTATATCACCTTCAAGACTCGCGCCGTGGGCGTCAGCGTCGCGCCCGACATCCTGGCGAAATACCCCGAAGAGATGACGGTCGTGCTGCAGCATCAGTATGACGACCTGCGCGTCGAGCCCGAGCGTTTCTCGGTCAAGCTGCGTTTCGGCGGCATGCCCAAGAGCCTGGTGATCCCCTATTCGGCGGTCACGCGGTTCTATGATCCCAGCGTGCAGTTCCTGCTGCAGTTCGAGGACCCGCAGCTTCTGGAAGAGATCGAGGAAGAGCCGACCCCGCCGCAGGACACCGACCCGTCCTCGGAAGGCCCTAAGGTCGTGTCGCTGGACCAGTTCCGCAAAAAATAACCGCCGTCAGTCGCGGCGAGGATAGGAGCGGATCGTGATCCGCTCTCTTTCGCCTTCGCGCCGTTCGACCAGCAACCGCGCGACCTGAGCGTCGTCGTGAAACAGATAGCCCTTGATGGAATCAAGCAGGGCCTTGGCCAGGTTGTCCAGATCCATCCACGGCGGCTCGCCGACATGCTCCATGCGGATCTCGACGACATGGTCGCCCCAGGACGGCCGCGCACCGCGCCATTCCTTGCGCATGAACTCATAGACCAGCGGCTTGTAGTATTTGGCCTGGGTGGTCAGGCCGTCGATGACGATCTCGACCGCATCGCCGTCCTCCCGCGCCCGGACCTTGCCGGTCCCGATCCAGCCGGCGGTCATGCGGCGCCTGCCGGTCTGAGGATGTCTGCGCTCGTCTTGTCCTGCATGGCTCTCGTGCTACACCGCCGCGCAACCCATCGCCACGCCTGAGAGACGAGATTCCGCGCATGAGCAACGTCCGTACCGAAACCGACACCTTCGGCCCCATCGAAGTCGCCGCCGATCGCTACTGGGGCGCCCAGGCGCAACGGTCGCTGGGCAACTTCAAGATCGGCTGGGAGAAACAGCCCCTGCCGATCGTGCGCGCCCTGGGTATCGTCAAACGCGCCGCCGCAGAGACCAATCGCGATCTGGGCAAGCTGGACCCGGCCCTGGCCGACGCCATCGTCAAGGCCGCCAACGAGGTGATCGAGGGCAAGCTGAACGCCCACTTCCCGCTGGTCGTCTGGCAGACGGGCTCGGGCACCCAGTCGAACATGAACGCCAACGAGGTGATCTCGAACCGCGCCATCGAGATCCTGGGCGGCGAAATGGGCTCCAAGAAGCCCGTCCACCCCAACGACCATGTCAACATGAGCCAGTCGTCAAACGACACCTATCCGACGGCCATGCACGTGGCCTGCGCCGAACAGGTGGTCAACGACCTGATCCCGGCGCTGAAACACCTGCACGCCTCCCTGGACGCCAAGGCCAAGGCCTGGGCCCACATCATCAAGATCGGCCGCACCCACACCCAGGACGCCACGCCCCTGACGCTGGGCCAGGAATTCGGCGGCTATGCCCAACAGGTCGCCAACGGCATCGAGCGGATCGAACAGACCCTGCCCAAGCTGATGGAACTGGCCCAGGGCGGCACCGCCGTCGGCACCGGTCTGAACGCTCCCATCGGCTTCGCCGAAAAGGTCGCGGCCCAGATCGCCGAGATCACCGGTCTGGACTTCACCACGGCGCCGAACAAGTTCGAGGCCCTTGCCGCCCATGACGCCATGGTCTTCAGCCACGGCGCGATCAACACGGTCGCCGCCTCGCTGTTCAAGATCGCCAACGATATCCGCTTCCTGGGCTCCGGCCCGCGTTCGGGCCTGGGCGAACTGGCCCTGCCGGAGAACGAGCCGGGCTCGTCGATCATGCCGGGCAAGGTCAACCCGACCCAGTGCGAGGCCCTGACCCAGGTCTGCGTCCAGGTGTTCGGCAACAACGCCGCAATCACCTTCGCCGGCTCGCAGGGGCATTTCGAGCTTAACGTCTACAACCCCGTCATGGCCTACAACTTCCTGCAGTCCGTGCGCCTGGTCGCCGATGCGGCCATCAGCTTCACCGACAACTGCGTCGTCGGCATAGAGGCCCGCGAGGACAATATCGCGCGCGGCCTGAACAACTCGCTGATGCTGGTCACGGCCCTGAACGGCAAGCTGGGCTATGATCTTTGCGCCAAGATCGCCAAGACCGCGCACAAGAACGGTACTACCTTGCGCGAGGAGGCCGTCGGCGGCGGCTATCTGACCGACGCCGAGTTCGACGAGGCGGTGCGGCCCGAGAAGATGATCTCGCCGGGCTGACATCATGACCGCGCTGGAGCGTCCCTACTGGATCGAAGCCATCTTCGAGCGCCGAGACGGCTGGGACGCCAAGGCCTATCCCTTCAATCTGCCCGCCGTGCGCAGCCTGGATCGGCTGGCCTTCCACCCCAGCGTCACCTTTCTGGTCGGCGAGAACGGGTCGGGGAAATCCACGCTGATCGAGGCGCTCGCGGTGGCGTGGGGTTTCAATGCCGAAGGCGGCGGTCGGGAGCATCAGTTCCAGACTCGCACCTCGCATTCGCCGCTGCACCGGTTCGTGCGTCCGGTGCGGTCGCCGCAGCGTGTTCAGGACGGCTTTTTCCTGAGGGCCGAGAGCTTCTTCACGACGGCCAGCTATCTGGAAGATCACGGCGCCGACCGTTTCGGCGACAAGCCGCTGCATGAGCAATCGCATGGCGAAAGCTTCTTCGCCCTGTTCGACAATCGCTTCATCGGCGACGGCCTCTATATCCTGGACGAACCCGAGGCCGCCCTGTCACCCAGCCGCCAGCTATCCTTCCTCAGCCGGTTGCACGAGCTGGTGAACGCCCGGTCGCAACTGATCATCGCCACCCACTCCCCCATCCTGCTCGGCTACCCCAACGCCTGGATCTATCAGGTGTCGTAGCATGGGCTTGAACGGGTCGAGTACGAGGACACCGACCATTATCAAGTCACGCGCAACTTCCTGACGCGGCGCGAGATGATGCTTGAGATCCTGCTGGACCTCGACTGACCCGTCAGACCTTGTCGCGGATTGTACGGCCGACCGGCGCCAGCGCCAGCTTGGCCAGTTCCAGGTCCTTCAGGGCAAAGGGAATGCCGATGATGGAGACGAACTCCGCCACCGCGATGATCAGATGCGTCAGCGCAATGTACCAGCCGGCGACGACGAACCAGACAATGTTCAGCACGACGCCCAGGCAACCTGCCACCGGATGCGCCTCCTGCCACACGACCTCGCGACCGAAGGGCCAGAACGAATAGCTGGCGATGCGCCACGCCGCGAACGTCCACGGCAAGCCGACGACGGTCAGCGCCAGGATGGCTCCACCGACCAGCCACAGCAGGCCGGAAATCCAGCCGCCGAAGATGAGCCAAAGGATATTGAGGATCAGGCGGATCAAGGTCGAAGCTCCAGCGTCGCCTCATGCGACGTCTCCCAGATAGCGATAAGGCCCCGCTTATGCAGCGGGGCCTTGGGTGAATTCGCGTTAAGTCGCCGTGATCAGTGCGGCTTTTCCGACCAGCGCGCCTTGGCGTCTTCCTGGGTCAGGTTCAGGTGGACGTGCTTGTCATCGACCTTCTCGACCCAACTGACCGGGATCAGGTGGTGTTTGAAGCCGCCAGCGAAGTCCAGCTTGGCCAGCTCGATCTGGTCGCCCAGGACGTGATCGACACGCCCCACATGACCGCCGTCCGAGCCTACGACTTCGAGATGTTCCTTGATGAGCGAAACGTCGACCATGTCTGTCTCCAACAGTTCGGTTTGTCCTGCCGGTGAGAACACGCGGCGTCAGGCCGGGTTTCAAACGGCGACGCTTGTTCTCTGATGTGGTGACAGGCGCCGCCCCGACGCGGTAGAGAGCACGTCTCCAGACAAGGTTGGAAACAAGCGCATGCGGCGGATCGGATCGGGCCTGTTCGGCATCGTCATGGCCCTGGCGCTCGCGGCGTGCGGCACGCTTGATCGGCCGACCGGCCCGCTCAGGATCACCGACGGCACGCTGGTCAAGGCCGAGGACCCGCGCATCCGCGCCAACGACACCGCGCGACTGCAGGCCTTCACCCGAGAAATCGGCGAACGGTTGCGGCCGGATCATCCGACCTCGATCTTGGCCCTGTCCGGCGGTGGCGCCAACGGGGCCTACGGGGCCGGGCTGCTGGTCGGCTGGACCCAACAGGGCGACCGGCCTGTGTTCGATGTCGTCACGGGGGTCAGCACCGGCGCCCTTGCGGCTCCCTTCGCCTTCCTGGGCTCGGAATGGGATGACGAGCTTCAGCACGCCTACACCAGCGGCGGGGCCAGCAACCTGCTGAGCTGGCGCAGTTTCGCCGCCTTCCTGAACCCCAGCCTGTTCTCGTCGCAGGCCTTGCGCAATCTGGTGGACGAAAACGTCACGCCCGAACTGATGCAGGCCGTCGCACGCGAAAACGCCAAGGGCCGTCGCCTGCTGGTCGCCACGACGGACCTGGACAGCGAGCAGACCGTCATCTGGGACATGGGCCTGCTGGCCGCCCAGGGCGACGACAATGCCCGCGAACTGTTCAAGGAGGTTCTGGTCGCGTCCGCCAGCATTCCCGGTGTCTTCCCGCCCGTGCTGATCGCGGGGCTTCAGGACGATGACAAGGTCGTACTGGAAATGCACGTCGACGGCGGGGTCAACACGCCCTTCCTCGCCATCCCCGAAGACCTGATGCTCTGGACTCGGCCTAAGGACGAAGGTCGCGTCGGCGCGCTCTATGTGATCGTCAACGGTCAGGTCGGGCGGAACGATGGCGTCACGCCCGGCCGCCTGTCCGGCATCCTGGCGCGGACCTATGACAGCATGAGCAAGTCGTCGCTGCGCATCCATCTGGCGGTGACGGCGGCCTTCGCGAGGCGCAACGGCCTGGACATGGCCCTGTCGGCCATTCCCGACAATGTCGCCGCCTCAAGCCTGAAGTTCGACCAGGAGACCATGACGGCCATGTTCGAACTGGGTCGTCAGCGCGGGCTCGGCCCCGACGCCTGGACCCGGCTGGGCGAGCGTCCGGCCAACCAGCCCTTCATCCCCCAGACGACCATCTCGGACTCGCAGGTGCCGGCGGTCCTGGCGCCGCCGCCCACGCCGGCAGAAACGCCGGCAGAGCCGCCGAAGAACTGATCATGGGGGAGATCGTCAATCTGAACCGGGCGCGAAAGACGCGGGCCAAGGCCGAGACCAAGGCGCAGGCCGCCGCCAATCGTGTGGTCCACGGTCGAACCAAGGCCGATAAGGCGCTGACCGCTCTGGAACGTCATAGGGCGGACAAACTGCTGAACGGTCAGAAACGCGATCCGAAGTCGGACGACTGACGGCTCAGGTCTTGGGCGCGCGGATCAGCATCACCTGCCCCGCCAGCACCAGCGCCAGTCCGATCAGGGCGCTCCAGCCGAAGCGTGCGCCCTCGAAGATCACAGACACCAGCATGGCGATGGGCGGCGTCAGCGCCGAGATATAGCTGGCCAAGGCATAGCCGCGCTGACGGGCGATGGTGAAATACAGGCCGAACGCGATCACCGACCCGAACAGCGAGAGATAGAGCAGCGACAGCACATAGTGCGGCGTGGGCTCGATCCGCCACGTCACGCCGGTCGCCAATCCATACAGCGCCAGCATGGCCGTGCCATAGGCCATGGCCCAAGACGTGGCGGCCATCACCGGCGCGCCGGCCTGCTGGCCTTTCCAGGCAAACCAGTTGCCGAACGCCGACGCCAGAACGGCGGTCAGGGCGAAGACCACGCCCACCCCCGGATTGAGGCCTGCGCCGGCCGCCGTGATCTGACCGTACGACAGCACCCCCACGCCCATGACGCCCAAGGCCGCGCCGATCCACGCGGCGGGCGCCGCCTTCTGTCCGCCCATCAGGCGGAACAGGATCAGGTTCACGAAGGCCAGGGCGGCGAAGATCACCGCGACCACGGCCGAGGCGACCTGTCCCTCGGCCGCATAGACGAAGCCGTAGCTGACCGCGAACACGAAGGCGCCCTGCCCGATCGCGGCCATATGCTGGGCGCGGGTCAGGCGCAATGGCCGTCGCGTCACGGCGCAGAACGCGAACAGGACCGCCGAGGCCAGGCCGAACCGCCAGACGATGGACACGATTGAATCGACCGGCCCCAGTTGCAGGGTGATCGCATACCAGGTCGTCCCCCAGATCAGGGCGCAGATGGCGATGGCGGCGATCGTGAAAGGGCGGCTCAAGGTCGATCTCCGGCGGCGGACTGCCCGCTTATCATCGCAACACAATCGGCGCCGCTCACGTCTTGCGCCGGAGTGTGACACACTGCGGCGACAAAGGAGATCGTCATGCGAAACGCCCCCCTGATCCTGCCCGCCGCCCTGGTTCTGGCCGCCTGCGCGACCGCGCCGGAAATGACGACGGGAACGACCGTCGTGAACGTGACCGCCAGCTATCGCGAGCGCATCATGCTGCCGCCCGGCCATGTCCTGACGGTCAAGGTCGAGGATGTCAGTCTGGCCGACGCCCCGACCCAGGTGCTGGCCGAGGCCAGCGAGCCGCTGACCGGCGGCCCACCCTATCGCGTCACCCTGGGCCTCCCGACGTCGCAGATCGATCCGCGCCACACCTATGCCGCCCGCGCCGAAATCCGCGACGCGGCCGGCGCTCTGGTCTTCGTCACCGACACCCGCCACGCGATCCTGACCAATGGCGCGCCGGCCTCGGCCGAGATCGTGTTGAAGTCCGCGCGTTGAGCAGTCTGAGCAAACACTCGGTCGCCCTGGCGGGTCATGCGACCTCGGTCGCGCTGGAACCCGAGTTCTGGGTCGTGCTGGACAGGATCGCCGCCACGCGCGGCCTCAGCAAGGCCCAGCTTCTGGCCGAGATCGACGCCAATCGCGGTCGCCGCCCCCTCGCCTCCGCCTGTCGCCTGCTGGCGCTGGACTGGGTGGCGGATCATGGACGACAGGCGTAGCGTCAGCCGAATGGAGACCGCGTCATGACCGACAATCGTCTGATCCCCGCCGCCGTCATGGGCGGTCTTTTGGCCCTGGGCTTCATCGGCGCCGGCGCCCTGATCGGTCAGGGCGTCATCCATGCACGCGCAGGCGACCGCACGGTGACGGTGCGCGGCCTGTCAGAGCGAAACGTGAAGGCCGACCTCGCCGTCCTGCCGCTACGCTTCACCGCATCGGGCGATGTTCTGTCGGAAGTGCAGACCAAGATCGACGGCGACCTTGCGCTTGTGCGGCGCTTCCTGACGGCACAAGGCTATCCTGCCGAAGCCATCGAACTGGGCCGGCTGGAGGTCGCGGACACACGGTCACGCGAATACGCCGCGCAGAATGGCGGTCCTCGCTTCATCCTGGCCCAGACGGTGATCGTGCGAACCAATGATGTGGCGCGGGTTCAGGCCACGACGCGGTTGCTTAACGACCTAGTGCGCCAGGACGTGGTGCTGCAGGACTTCCAGGGACCGTCCTACATCTTCACCAAGCTGAACGATGTCCGCCCGCAGATGATCGCCGAGGGTACGGCGGCGGCTCGCACCGGCGCGGAACAGTTCGCCAAGGACAGCGGCACGCCGCTGGGCCCGATCCGTCAGGCCACCCAGGGCTCGTTCGAAATCCTGCCGCGTGATGGCGCAGGCGGCGACGAGGCCGCCTCGATCGACAAGAAGGTCAGGGTCGTCACGACCATCACCTATAGTCTGAAGTAGTCTCGCGAGATCCCCCGTCGGCGGATTGCGGTTGCCCGATGAATTCGACGTCGGCATGCGGGTCCTGGCCCATTTCGACCAGGGCGACCCACACCGCCATGATCACGAACATCCCAGCCATGCCCAGAACGAAGGCCAGCCACCCGGCTTTCTTGCCCTGCGGTTTGCGGTCTGACGCCGCCTTCCTCGTGTCAGTGTTTCGCTGCATCGCACCTAGGAACCTGCCGTCGCCCTGCCGGTTCCGAGGTTTCATTGTGGCGGCGGCCCTGACATTGCCGCGCGGTCCCCTTATGTTCCGGTTTCGAATCTGATTGACGGATGTTTCTGCGCCTGTGACCGATCTCCCCGCCCCCCGTATTTCCGACCTGGCGCGAGCCCGCGCGCCCGAGGGTGAGGCGCCGCGCGACTATCTGAAAGGGCTGAACCCGGAGCAGCGCGAGGCGGTCGAGACGACCGAGGGACCGGTTCTGGTCCTTGCCGGCGCCGGCACCGGCAAGACCCGGGTCCTTACGACGCGGCTGGCGCACATCCTCGCGACCGGCCGGGCCAAGCCGTGGGAACTGCTGACCGTCACCTTCACCAACAAGGCCGCGCGCGAGATGCGCGAGCGGATCACCCATCTGATCGGTCCATCGGCCGAGGGCCTGCGCTGGCTGGGCACCTTCCACTCCGTCGCCGCCCAGATCCTGCGCCGTCACGCCGAACTGGTGGGGCTGAAATCCAGCTTCACCATCCTGGACACGGACGACCAGGAACGGGTGCTGAAACAGCTGCTGGAAGCCGCCAATATCGACACCAAGCGCTGGACCCCCAAGTCGTTGAGCGGCCTGATCGACCACTGGAAGAACCGCGGCTGGACGCCCGAGAAGCTGCCGCCCGGCGAGGATTTCGCCAATGGCAAGGGTCAGGGTCTTTACGCCGCCTATCAGGCGCGGTTGCGCAGCCTGAATGCCTGCGACTTCGGCGACCTGCTGCTGCACAACATCACCATCCTGTCGCAGCACGCGGACCTGGCCGAGGAATACCGCCGCCGCTTCCATTACATCCTGGTCGATGAATATCAGGACACCAATGTCGCCCAGTATCTGTGGCTGCGGCTGCTGACGGCTTCGACCGGCAACGTCTGCTGCGTCGGCGACGACGACCAGTCGATCTATGGCTGGCGCGGGGCCGAGGTGGACAACATCCTGCGCTTCGAGCGCGACTTCCCCGGCGCCAAGATCGTCAAGCTGGAGCGGAACTATCGCTCGACCAGCCACATCCTCGGCGCCGCCTCGGGCCTGATCGCCGCCAACCGCGACCGGCTGGGCAAGACCCTGTGGACCGAGGACGACAGCGGCGACAAGGTGCGGGTGCGCGGCGTCTGGGACGGCGAGGCCGAGGCCCGGCTGATCGCCGACGAGATCGAGACCGCGCGTCGTCCCCACGCCGGCGAGCCGGGGCTGAAATACAAGGACATGGCCATCCTGGTCCGCGCCTCGTTCCAGATGCGGGCGTTCGAAGAGCGGCTGGTCATGCTGGCCATCCCCTATGCCGTCATCGGCGGCCCCCGCTTCTTCGAACGGGCCGAAATCCGCGACGCCCACGCCTATATGCGGCTGATCCAGTCGGAAGACGACGACCTGGCTTTCGAGCGGATCGTCAATGTGCCCAAGCGGGGCATAGGCGACACCAGTGTGCAGAAGATCCTGCAACTGGCCCGCCAGCACGACCTGTCGGCCCTGACGGCGGTGCGCGGCCTGATCAACACCGACGAGCTTCAGGCCCGCACCCGCACCGCCCTGTCCAACTTCGTGCGCGATGTGGATCGCTGGCGCGCCCTGTCCGAGACCACGCCCCACTGGCAGGTCATGGAGACCGTGCTGGAAGAGAGCGGCTACACCGATATGCAGAAGGCCGACCGGACCAGCGGCCAGACCCGGTTGGACAACCTCAAGGAATTGACCCAGTCGATGCAGCAGTTCGAGACGCTGCAGGCCTATCTGGAGCACGTCTCCCTGGTCATGGATCTGGAGCGCGCCAACAGCGACGATCCGAACGGCGACGGGGCGGTCCAGATCATGACCTTGCACGGCGCCAAGGGGCTGGAGTTCCCGCTGGTCTTCCTGCCAGGCTGGGAGGAAGGCGTCTTCCCCAGCCAACGCAGCATCGACGAAAAGGGCGAAAAGGGTCTGGAGGAGGAACGCCGCCTGGCCTACGTCGGCGTCACCCGCGCCAAACAGGACGCGCGGATCTCGTTCGCCGCCAACCGTCTCGTCTATGGCCGGTGGACCTCGCAACTGCCCAGCCGTTTCGTCGACGAACTGCCCATCGCCCACGTCGATCCGCAATCCGACACCGGCTACTACGGCGCCTCGGCCGGCATGAAGGAGGCCAAGAGCCGCTGGGACGACGCGCCCTCGTTCGGCAGCGGCTATTCCTCGCCCGGCTGGAAACGCGCCCAGAGCTTCACCGCTGCCCAGACGCCTGCGAAGATTCCAGCCCGCAAGGCCGTTATCGAAGGTGACGGCCGTTTGATCGCCACCGGCGATCCCAAGTCCAGTTCCGGCTGGAAAAAGGGCGAACGCGTCTTCCACCAGAAGTTCGGCTACGGCAATGTCCGCGTCATCGAGGGCAACAAACTGCTGGTCGAGTTCGAGAAGGCCGGCGAGAAGCGCGTTATCGACAGCTTCGTCGAGAAGGCTTGACCCGCCCCTAGTCCTTCGCCTCCTCGCGCACCTCATCCAGCCTCGGCGGACTGGCGAAGCTGCGGGCGCTGGCCGCGACATAGTCCGCAAAGGCCTGCGGCGTCTTCATGACCTCGCCCTCGCTCCAGCCGGCGGCCAGCATGTAGCGATAGGTGCGGTCAGTCCGCGCCGGTACGCGGAAGACGTGATTGCCGCCCCGCGCCTCCACGAAACGATAGTCGGGCCGATCCGCCTCCGGCACGATCAGCGCCGTGCCCGCATAGAGGATCGGCGCCTGCTGCTGCAGCCCCTCGACATCGTCGGGATTGCGCAGGGCCTCGGGCGCCGTGGTGACGACCCAGTTTTCCTCGCGCCGTTCGAAATCCTGTCCCGGTCGCTTGCGGATGCCCACGGCGAAGTCGGCGCCCTGCGGCCCAGGCTCCCACACCGGAAAACGCACCTGCGCCGTCGAATAGTTCTGACCGGCATAGGCGGTATAGATCTGCTCGACCTCGTAACGCCCCTGCCCGGTGTTCCAGTTCATGGTCCGCACACGCACCATGCTGCGCAGCGGGCCGTTGACCAGGACATCGAAGCTGTAGCGGGTGTCCGATTGCTGACCGCTGTTGAACCGGTGCTCCAAGTCCGCGATTGGAGTGAAGCGCGGTCGGGCCAGGGTCTCGCCCTCGTAGACTCCTATGCCTCCGCCGCCGAAGCTGTCGTCCACCGACATGATGTCTGCGCCATAGTCCGGGTTCTCGGCCCCGACGCCATAGCCATCCAGATTGCCCATATAGAGCCGGTTCGACATCAGGACCGGCTTGCGCTTGGCGTACAGGTCGATGTCGGTCGGAAACCACAGCTTCCAGCCGACGTGCTCGCTTTCCCAGAACGGCATGGTATGGCGCATGTAGCTGCCGATGGCGGCATGGGTGCGATGGGGATTCCACCCGCGTTGCTGGAAGCCGCGATACAGGTGCAGGGTCTTGCGTTCCCCTGCCTGCAGATCGACGACGAAGAACAGTTCGTCCCAGATCCCGTCGCGATCCAGGTCGTCGAACTGGTAGTCCAACGCGCGGCCGTTGGTCTCGCCCCGCCGCTCGTGCGGTCCTTGGCGCGCCAGCAATTCCGGCGATGGATCGGGACGCGGCGTCCCAGCCGGATCGACCAGGGTGACGGTCAGTTCCTGGATATCGGCCAGCATCGGTAGTTGATCGCGGCGAACGACCACGGGGACGCCGGGCCGATCCTCGTTCAGATCATTGGCGATCACCACGGCGACCCGTTCACGCGGCGCGAAATCGCCTTGAACATACCAGGCGTCTTGCGCTGATGCCGAGGTCGCAAAACTCGCGGCAAGCGCGGCCAGAGCCGCGCCGTACACCCATCCAGCCATATATCCTCCTCGCCGGTCTGACGCCGGCATCGTCGGAGGTTGGGTCGGAAACGACGAAATGTCTACCGGTGTCAGGGCCGCGGAACGCACATGTCCTATGCCAGACCGCCGAAGGCGCTTACGAAGATCGGAAATCAAACCCTCAGACAGGAGCCGACCATGGCGGGCCTCAAGGACAAGCGCGGCTTCATCGACAAGGACCGGATCGACCTGTCCGAGCGTCAGTCGGTCGAATACTGGATGAAGCGCTGGGGCGTGACGCGGGATCAGATCAGCGCCGCCCACCGCAAGGTCGGCCGCATGACCAAGGACATCGCCGCCGAACTGGGCAAGAAGCGCTGAGGTTACGCCTCAGTCGCGGCTTCGGCGCGCCTCCCAGGCGACGACACCGAGCAGCATCGCTGTCGATAGCAGGCTGAGCCACAGGGACGATAGAGGCGCCAGGCCCGTCAGCGCCGCCGCCATCAGCAACATCAGAACCCCGCAAGCCGCCAGCCGATCGATCGCCCAGCGCCCCCACACGCAATAGGCCGCCAGCGACGATCCGAACAGAAAGATAGCCGGTCCGCCCAAGATGGCGGCGGTCATGTGCGCCTGCGAATGGCTCAGCGGATGGGCCAGCACGAACTCGTCTCCCACGGCGGACACGACGATGCCCGCGATCAGGACGATGGGTGCATAGGTATAGGCCCGACGCGCGATGGCGCCGGCGTCTCGGGCATGGGCGATGACCTCCGACGCGGCCTCGTGCTTGCGGCCGAAATAGAGCTGCCACATCGCAATGGTGGTCAGGAAGCTAGAGCCGAACGCGGCGATGGTCGCAGCGCCCCACGGCAGTTCTGCGAAGGTGGCGCCGGTGACCAGCAAGATCTCGCCCAAGCAGATGATGACGAACAGGCCCACACGCTCGGCCAGATGCGCACCCTCGACAGTCCAGTCTGTGCTATCGGCGCGGCCGAGGCCAGGCGTGCGAAATCCCGACGCCGGGCCGGCGTATTCCACCACGAGTGCGCCCAGCCACCACAACAGTCTCTGCTCGGGATCGGCGAACCCGCCCACAACCCAGAAAACCCCGGATAGCAGCGCCCAGCTCAGGATTCGTCGGAAGTTTCGCGCCAGAACGCGGTCGCTGCGCGCGGCCCACAACATGAACAGGGCTCGACCGACGTGGACAGCGACGAAGGCGCCGGCGAAGATCAGTCCTCTTTCGCCAAACGCTTCCGGCAGGGCGATGGACATGACCAGACCGACCGCCATGATCGCGAACAGGGCGATCCGCACCGGCGTCCGCTCCACGTCCAGCCAGTTCGTGACCCAGGACGTGTAGATCCAGCTCCACCAGACGGCGGCCATCAGCATCAGGGCCTGAAGCGCGCCGAGCGGGGTCGGATGCTGGATCAGCAGATGACTGATCTGGGTGATGGCGAAGACGAAGACCAGGTCGAAGAACAGTTCGACAAAGCCGACGCGGGCGTGCTCGCCCTTCACCCGTTCGCGCAGCAGCGAAACCATCCGATCTTCCCCGTTCGAAGGAAAGCCTAGTCCTGCGCCCTCTCGCCGTCATCCCCCGGATCACGCCAGAGAATCACCTCACGGCAGGATCAGAGGTGGATGGTGCGTCCGTAGGCGTCCAGCGCCGCCTCGTGCATGGCCTCCGACATGGTCGGGTGCGGATAGACGATGCCGTGGATGTCTTCTTCCGTCGCCTCCATGGTGATGGCGGTGACATAGCCCTGGATCATCTCGGTCACTTCGTGGCCGATCATGTGGGCGCCGATGAGGGCGCCGGTCTTGGAGTCAAAGATCACCTTCACGAAGCCGTCCACCTCGCCGGCCGCCACGGCTTTGCCGTTCACGCGGAACGGGAAGCGGCCGATCTTGACCTCGCGCTTCTCGGCGCGGGCGGCCTGTTCGGTGACGCCGACCGAGGCGACCTGCGGCTGGGCGTAGGTGCAGCCGGCGATGGGCGAATGGACGTTCGGGGTCTTGTAACCGGCGATGAATTCGGCGGCGTGGATGCCTTCGTGCGACGCCTTGTGCGCCAGCCAGGGCGCGCCGGCGCAGTCACCAATGGCGAACAAGCCCTTGACGTTGGTCTGGCAGTGGCCGTCGGTCTTGATGTGGCCGCGGTCCAGCTCGACGCCCAGCGCCTCAAGGCCGATGCCGTCGGTGTTGGCGGTGATGCCGACGGCCGAGATGCAGACCTCGGCCTCCAGGGTTTCGGCCTTGCCGCCGATCTCGACGGCGACAGACACGCCCTTGGCCGACTTGGTGACCCTGGTCACCTTGGCGCCCAGCTTGAACTTGATGCCGCGCTTTTCGAACGACTTCTGGGCGGCCTTGGAGACCTCCTCGTCCTCGACCGGCATGATGCGTTCGACCGCCTCGACGACCGTCACTTCGGCGCCAAGCGCGCGATAGAAGCTGGCGAATTCGATGCCGATGGCGCCCGAACCGATGACGACGAAGGACTTGGGCAAGTTCTTGGGCGCCAAGGCGTCGCGATAGGCCCAGATTCTGTCGCCGTCGGCCTCAAGCCCGATCTGCGGCAGGGCGCGGGCGCGGGCGCCGACAGCCAGCATGACAGCCTTGGCCTCGACCGTGCGCGAACCGCCGGCCTTCAGCGCAATGACCACCTTGGGCGCTGTGGCGCCCTTCTCCAACTTGGCCGAGCCCTCGATCACCTCGATCTTGTTCTTCTTCATCAGGAAGGCGACGCCCTTGTTCATCGTCGCCGCGACGCCGCGCGAACGCTGAATGATGGCGTCGAAGTCGAACGACGCGCCCGAGGCGGACAGGCCGTATTCCTTCAAGTGCGACAGGCTCTCGAACTTCTCGCCCGACTTCAGCAGGGCCTTGGTCGGAATACAGCCCCAGTTCAGGCAGATTCCGCCCAGGTTCTCGCGTTCCACGATGGCGACCTTCTGGCCCAACTGGCTCGCACGGATGGCCGCGACGTAACCGCCGGGGCCCGAGCCGATGACGACGAGATCGAATTCAGCAGCCATGATCAGATCAACTTCTCGATGTCGGCCTTGATGGCCTCGGGTTCTGTCTGCGGGGCATAGCGGGCGACCACCCTGCCCTCGCGATCGGTCAGGAACTTGGTGAAGTTCCACTTGATGGCCTTGGAGCCGAGGAAGCCGCGCTTCTGTTCGGTCAACCAGGCATAAAGCGGGTGCCGGTTCGGCCCGTTGACCTCCACCTTGTCGAACAGGGGAAAGGTCACGTCGAAACTGGTGGCGCAGAAGGCGGCGATTTCCGCCGCCCGGCCCGGCTCCTGCTCGCCGAACTGGTTGCAGGGAAAGCCCAACACCTCGAACGGCTGGTCGGCGAAGGTCCGATGCAGCTTTTCAAGGCCGTCGTATTGCCCCGTAAAGCCGCACTTGGACGCCGTGTTCACGATCAGCAGCGCCTGACCGCGAAAACGGTCCAGCGAGACGTCCGTGCCGTCGATGGCGCGGGCGGAGAAGTCATAGACCGAGGTCATGACTCCACCCTCCCCTTACGCCAGCATCGCGACGGGATCTTCGATCAGCGGCTTGAACGCCTGCAGGAAGCGTGCGCCGGTCGCGCCGTCCACCACGCGGTGATCGCAGGTCAGGGTCACGGTCATGACTGTGGCCGCAACGACCTGGCCGTTCTTGACGACCGCGCGCTGCTCGCCTGCGCCCACGCTCATGATGCAGCCTTGGGGCTCGTTGATGATCGAGGTGAACTGCTTGATCCCGAACATGCCCAGGTTGGACACCGAGAAGGTGCCGCCCTGGAACTCTTCCGGCTTCAGCTTGCGTTCGCGGGCGCGCTTGGCCAGGTCCTTGGACTCGGTCGCGATCTGCGCCAGGCCCTTGGTCTCGGCCTTCTTGATGATCGGGGTGATCAGGCCGCCGTCGATCGCCACCGCCATCGAGACGTCGGCGTTGTGATGCATGGCGATGCCTTCGGGTGTGTAGGAGGCGTTCGCCTCCGGCACGGCCTTCAGCGCCAGGGCCGCAGCCTTGATGACGAAGTCGTTGACCGACACCTTGATGCCCTGCGGCTCCAGCATCTTGTTCACCTTCGCGCGGACGGCCATCAGCTGGTCGATCTCGACGTCGATGAAGAGCGGGAAATGCGGGACGTTCTGGATACTGTCGACCATGCGACGCGCCACGGCCTTCTTCATCCCGTCCAGAGGGATCAGGTCATAGCTGCCGTCCGGAATGCCCATTTGCGCCAGAGAGTGCGCCTTGCGCGGTTCGATGCCCGAGGTCGCGGCGGCGGTCGTTGCCGATGCGGCAGCTGGTTGAGCGGCGTCCTTCGGCGCGCCCTCGACGTCACGCTTGACGATCCGGCCGTGCGGTCCGGTGCCCTTGATCGACTTCAGATCGACCCCGTTCTGCGCGGCGATGCGACGCGCCAAGGGCGACGAGAAGATGCGCTCGCCGTTATCCGATTTCGGGGCAGCAGGAGCCGGAGCAGCGGCGGCCTTGGGCGCTTCAGCGGCGGGAGCGGCTTCGGCCTTCGGCGCTTCCTCGGTCTTGGCGGCGGGCTTTTCCTCAGCCTTGGGCGCGGCGACAGCGCCCTCGTCCTTCAGGCGGGCGATGGGCGTATTGACCTTAACGCCTTCTGTGCCTTCGGCGACCAGGATGTCGGTGATCTCGCCCTCGTCCACGGCCTCGACTTCCATCGTGGCCTTGTCGGTTTCGATCTCGGCGATCACGTCGCCGGCCGAGACGACGTCTCCGACCTTGACGTGCCACTTGGCCAGAACGCCCTCTTCCATCGTCGGAGACAGGGCGGGCATCAGGATGTCGGTCATGCCATCACCTGCTTCACAGCTGCGATGATCTTGTCCACGCCCGGCAGCGACAGCACTTCCAGGTTGGCGGCGTAGGGCAGCGGCACGTCTTCCTGGTGCACGCGCAGCGGCGGGGCGTCCAGATAGTCGAAGGCGTGTTCGATGACCCGGGCCACGACCTCGGCGCCGACGCCCATCGGACCCCAGCCCTCTTCGGCCGAGACCAGACGGCTTGTCTTCTTGACGCTCTCGACGATGGTGTCGGTGTCCAGCGGACGCAGGGTGCGCAGATCGACGACCTCGCACTCAATGCCTTCTTCGGCCAGCTTCTCGGCGGCCTGGAGGGCGAAGCCGACCATGCGGCTGTGGGCCGTGATGGTCACATCCTTGCCTTCGCGACGGACCTTGGCCTTGCCGATTGGCAGGACGTAGTCTTCGACGTCCGGCACGTCGAACTCCAGGCCGTACATCATCTCGTGTTCGAGGAAGACTACGGGGTTCGGGTCGCGGATGGCGGCCTTAAGCAGTCCCTTGGCGTCGGCCGCGTCATAGGGCGCAATCACCTTCAGGCCCGGCACCTGGGCGTACCAGGCCGAATAGTCCTGGCTGTGCTGGGCGCCGACGCGCGAGGCGGCGCCGTTCGGACCGCGGAAGACGATAGGCGCGCGGATCTGACCGCCCGACATATACAGGGTCTTGGCGGCCGAGTTGATGATGTGGTCGATCGCCTGCATGGCGAAGTTGAACGTCATGAACTCGACGATCGGCTTCAGGCCCGACATGGCCGCGCCGACACCCAGGCCGGCGAAGCCATGCTCGGTGATGGGGGTGTCGACGACGCGCTGGTCGCCAAACTCCTGCAGCAGGTCGCGGCTGACCTTGTAGGCGCCTTGGTACTGGGCGACTTCTTCGCCGATCAGGAAGACGCGGTCGTCACGACGCATCTCTTCGGCCATCGCGTCGCGCAGGGCGTCGCGCACGGTCGTCTTGATCAGTTTGGCGTCGGCCGGGATTTCTGGGTCGCGCAGTTCGACCTTGGGGGTCGGGGTCTGTGCCGGGGCCTTCTCGGGATCGCCGGTCTTGCCTTCGGTCGCAGCCTTGGGCGCCTCGGTTTCGGCCGCCTTGGGCGCGGGCGCCGCTGCGCCGTCTTCGCCGGCAAGCCGCGCGATCGGCGTATTGACCTTCACGTTCTCCGAACCTTCGGCGACCAGGATTTCCAGCACTTCGCCTTCATCCACGGCCTCGACTTCCATCGTGGCCTTGTCGGTTTCGATCTCGGCGATCACCTGGCCGGCCGACACGGTGTCGCCTGCCTTGATATGCCATTTGGTCAGCGTGCCCTCTTCCATCGTGGGGGACAGCGCCGGCATCAGAATGTCGGTCACGGATCAGGCCTCCACGTAGACGTCTGTGTAGAGCTCGGACGGATCGGGTTCCGGGCTCTCTTGGGCGAATTGAACAGCTTCGGCGACGATCGCCTTGATTTCGGTGTCGATGGCCTTGAGCTCGTCCTCGGTCGCATTGGCGGCCGACAGCAGCATTTTCAGGTGATCGATCGGATCGCGGGTCTTCTTGACCTCGTCGACCTCTTCCTTGGTCCGGTATTTCGCCGGATCGGACATCGAGTGGCCGCGATAACGATAGGTCTTCACTTCCAGGATGAAGGGTCCGCCGCCTTCACGGGCGCGCTTCACAGCACGGGCGGTGGCGTCGCGCACGGCCAGCACATCCATGCCGTCGACCTGTTCGCCCGGAATGCCGAAGCTGGCGCCGCGCTGATAGAGTTCGGTCGTGGACGACGAGCGTTCGATGCTCGTGCCCATGGCGTACTGGTTATTTTCGATGATGTAGATGGCCGGCAGCTTCCAGAGCTGCGCCATGTTGAAGCTCTCGTAGACCTGACCCTGGTTCGAAGCGCCGTCGCCGAAATAGACGAAGGCCACCGAATCGTCGCCGCGATATTTACCGGCGAAGGCCAAGCCGGTGCCCAACGCCACCTGGGCGCCGACGATGCCGTGACCGCCGTAGAAGCCGGTCGGCACGTCGAACATGTGCATCGAACCGCCCTTGCCCTTTGACGAACCGCCACTGCGGCCGGTCAGCTCAGCCATGACTTCCTTCGGATCCATGCCGGCGGCCAGCATGTGGCCGTGGTCACGATAGCCGGTGATGATCTTGTCGTAGCCCTGCTTGACGCTCTCCTGAACGCCGACGGCCACGGCTTCCTGGCCGATGTACAGGTGGCAGAAGCCGCCGATCAGACCCATGCCGTAGAGCTGACCTGCACGCTCCTCGAAGCGGCGGATCAGAACCATCTCGCGATAGAAGCGAAGCAGGTCCTCCTTGGACGCCGTCGGCGTATTGGGCAGTTTGTCAGGCGAAGTCGTCTGAGCGGATTTGGCTGGGGCTTTCGCCATCCGGTATCTCCCGGCTAGGCGTCGAGAACCGACGCCTTCTTATCGTTACGGAAAGGGGCTTTAGCAGCCTTCCTTCCCGGAAGGCAAAGGGGTGGGAGCCGCCCTGTAACAATAGTTCAAGTGGCGAGTGTTTTCACCCTTGAACGGCAGGCCCCGGCACGCGGATCACATAGTCGCGGGGGTCCGAGAAGCCCAACACAGCGCGAGCGCGCTCTTCCAGCAAATCACGGGACAGACTGTCGGTGCGCAGATAACGCACACGCGTCTCAAGATCGCGACGCTGCTCGGTCAGATGCGCCAATTGGTCCTCGCGCTGCCCCAGCAGGGCATCGCGGGAAGAGCCGCTCAGCAAGCCGCGCTCGCCCGTCAGCGCCTGCACCCCAAGATAGGCAAGCAGCAACAACAGGGCGAAGGACAGGCGGTAAGGTTTCATCCGTTCGGGCACTCAAAACGCTCCTTCTGAGCGCGAAAACACAGTTCAGGAACCGTGCCCGAAAATGCCTAACGAAATGTAGCTTGACCGTAAGATAATCGGCGGAGAACGCTGATTCTCCACCGACAATTCAGTTTCTTATTTCAGCAGCATGCCGTCGCCGAAATAGATGCCCTGGTCCCCCAGCATCTCTTCGATGCGCAGCAGCTGGTTGTATTTCGCCACCCGGTCCGAACGCGCCAGCGAGCCGGTCTTGATCTGCCCGCAGTTGGTGGCGACGGCCAGGTCGGCGATGGTGTAGTCTTCGGTCTCGCCCGAGCGGTGGCTCATCACGGCGGTGTAGCCGGCGCGGTGGGCCATATCGACGGCGTCCAGCGTCTCGGACAGAGTGCCGATCTGATTGACCTTGATCAGGATCGAGTTGGCCAGGCCTTCGCCGATGCCGGCGGCCAGACGCGCCGGGTTGGTCACGAACAGGTCGTCGCCGACCAGTTGGACCCTGTCGCCCAGACGTTCGGTCAGCAGACGCCAGCCGTCGAAGTCGTCCTCAGCCATGCCGTCTTCGATCGAGACGATCGGGAACCGCTCGCACAGATCGACCAGATAGGCGGCCATACCGTCGGAATCGACGGTCTTGCCCTCGCCCGTCATGATGTATTTGCCATCCTTGAAGAATTCAGTCGAGGCGACGTCCAGGCCCAGATGGAAGTCTTCACCGGCCAGATAACCGGCCGCCTGCCCCGCCTTGGTGATGAAGCTCAGCGCTTCGTCGGCCGAGGCCAGGTTCGGGGCGAAGCCGCCCTCGTCGCCGACGTTGGTGTTGTGACCGGCGTCCTTCAGCTGCTTCTTCAGGGCGTGGAAGATTTCGGCGCCCATGCGCACTGCGTCCGAGAAGGTCTCGGCGCCCGTCGGCAGGATCATGAACTCCTGGATGTCGATCGGATTGTCGGCGTGGGCGCCGCCGTTGATGATGTTCATCATCGGGGTCGGCAGGACCCGGGCCGAGACGCCGCCAAGGTAACGATACAGTTCCTGATTGGCGGACAGGGCGCTGGCCTTGGCGACGGCCAGCGACACGCCAAGGATGGCATTGGCGCCGAGACGCGCCTTGTTGGGCGTGCCGTCCAGGTCGATCATCGCCTCGTCGATGCGGCGATGCTGCTCAGCGTCCATGCCGGACAGGGCGTCGAAGATCTCGCCGTTGACGGCGTCGACCGCATTTTGCACGCCCTTGCCGCCCCACATGTCCTTGTCGCCGTCGCGCAGTTCGACCGCTTCATGCGCGCCGGTCGAGGCGCCCGACGGCACGGCGGCGCGGCCAAACGAGCCGTCTTCCAGCGTGACATCGACTTCCACCGTCGGATTGCCCCGGCTGTCGAGAATCTGGCGGGCGACGATGTCGGCGATGTCGGTCATGGCTCGGCTCTTTGGCTCAAGGGGCAAGGGAGGTCCGACGGTTTAGCCGCCTCCCCGCCAAACGCCAATGCCGACATCGTCGCTTGGCGTCAGGAACAGCCCTCGACCAGCTGGATCGACGGGTCGCCGGCGTGAACCATCATCACCTTGCCGTCGCTGCCGATTTCGTAGCGTACGCCGCGCGCCGCAGGATCGGTGACATAGGACGTCGAGCCGCCACGCGACCAGACGAACAGATCTTCGGCCGGTGCATCCTGGTACTTGTGCGGTTGGGCGAAAAGGGCGCCGCCGTAAGCCTGTTTGATCGTCATGGCGGCGTCACCGACGCCGAAACCGCGATCGGTCTTGGTCGTAGCACCGCGCGCCAGAGTGATTCGCGTCAGGACGCCGTTCTGGATCATGACCCGCACGTCCGCCGGCGCATTGGCCGGATGGAACTCGTCGCAGGTCTCCGGATCGGCGCCGCCGACGGCGTTCGGCTGAGAATCATCGCCCCAGGCCGTCACCAGCTCGGCACGCGTCATGCCGATTCGCACGGGACCCAGCCCTTCGGCCGTCAGGGCGTTGGGGTCTGCAGCGGGCGCCGCGGGCGTCTCCACAGCCGGCGCAGCGGTCACTGGAGCCGGAGCGGCAGGCTGTTCCTGGCGGTTACAGGCGGCGAGCGTCAGCAGCGCGCAGGCGCTGACGGCGGTGAAACGAATCATCATGCGGCATCTCCAGAGGAAGCTTCACCGCATTGAACGCACGAAAACGGCGCGCGGGTCACCGCGCGCCGTCGAATTCATCGTCCAGCCGAAGCCGGGATCACTCGAAAGACTAGTCTTCCTTCGGCGTGATGACCTGACGACCGCGATAGGTGCCTGTCTTCAGGTCGATATGGTGCGGGCGCTTCAGCTCGCCGGTGTCCTTGTCCTCGACATAGACGTTCGAGGTCAGGGCGTCGTGGGCGCGGCGCATGTTGCGACGCGAGGGGGATACTTTCCGCTTCGGAACGGCCATGTCCGTATCAATCTTCTAAGTCGGGCGCCGCCCAGAGCCGAAGCCTGATCAAGCGCGAAAACGATAGCGGCGGCCCCCAACCCTTCCTTAGAAAGGATGCCGAGCCGCCACGCGAGGCGCGGCTTATGCATGAACCTCGCGAGGATTTCAAGGCGGGTCTTCAAACCAATGCCGAACCCGCATCGGCGCCCCGGTGGCCTCGGCCGAACGGCTCAGGCACAGTGCGCAAAAGCGATTACGGGAGACGAACGATGAAGACCAGATGGATCGTCGGCGCGGCCATGACCGCCGGCCTTGGACTGGCCCAGCCTGTGGCCGCTCAGGAAGGCGTACGAATCATTCCACTGCCCGAAGCCGCAGCCTATCCAGAAGGCATGACCGTCGACCCGACGACCGGCGCCATTTACACCAACAGCGCCAACACCGGCGTGATTGTGCGATTGGATCCCGTGACGGGCGCGGCCGCTGTCGTCGGCGATCCTTTGAACATGGCCGACGCTCGCCCCGCCACGCCCAAATCGGTCGCCCTGGGGCTGAAGTCGGACGGCGAGGGCCGGATATGGGTCGCAGGGGCGCGCGACGGTTCCATGCATGTGGTGGACAGCGCCACCGGCCGGCGCCTGGCGCGCTTCACGACGCCTGAAGGCCCGTGGCTGATCAACGATGTCGTCCTGACCCAGGACCACGCCTATTTCACCGATTCCCTGCGGCCGGTGATGTGGCGGGCGCCTCGCAATGCTGTCGCGGATGCGATGCTGGAGCCTTGGCTGACCTTCGAAGGGACCGCGCTCGACTTCGGCGAGGCGCCCAATCTGAACGGTCTCGCGGCAACGCCGGACGGTCGTTTCCTGATCGTCGTCCACGCCAAGGCCGGCCGCCTGTTCCGAATCGCCACCGACACCGGAGAAATCGCGGCCATCGACACGGCAGGCTCAGAACTGTCGAGCGGCGACGGGCTGGTCCTGAACGGTCAACGTCTGTTCGTCGTGCGTCAATCGGCGGGCGAGGTCGTCGCGCTGAACCTATCGTCCGACCTGCTGACGGCGACCGAGACCAAGCGGATCAAACCCGCCGAACTGGCCTGGCCCGCGACGGCGGCCATCAGCGGCGACCGGTTGATCGTCGCCAACAGCCAGCTGAATCGGCGCGCCTCCGGCGATCCGGTCCTTCCGTTCAGCCTGGTGTCGATCCCGCTGTCGGCCTTCGATTAGGTCAGCCGTTTCACGATCTTCGCCGGATTGCCGACCACGACGACATCGGACGGCACATCCTTGGTCACCACGGCGCCGGCGCCGATCACCGACCGGTCGCCGACAGTGACCCCGGCCAGGACGATAGCGCCGCCGCCGATCCAGACGTCGTCGCCGATGACGATGGGCCGCGCCGTCTCCTCGCCGCGTCGCGCCACGGCGTCCAGCGGATGCTCCGGCGTCAGAAGCTGCACTCCAGGCCCAGCCTGAAAGTTGTCGCCGATGCGGATTTCGGCGCAGTCCAGGAACACGCAGTTGGCGTTGGTGAAGGCCCGCGCGCCCAGGTGGATGTTGACACCGTAGTCACAGAAGAAGCCCGGCATGATCACCGCCTTGCCGTCGGCGGCGTTCACCAGTTCATTGACCAGGGCGCCGCGCCGCTCGCGATCCGGCTCGGCGTTGATGGCGACGGTCAGGCCGACCGCGCGGGCGCGACCGTCCCGCAAGTCCTGATCGCCCGGATCATAGGGCAGGCCCGCCAGCATCTTCTCGCGTTCGGTCATGCGGTCTCCGTCAGGGCGGCGGCCACGGCCTCGCCTATGGCCAGGGAACTGGTCAGTCCAGGGCTCTCGATGCCGAACAGCGCCATCAGCCCGTTGATGCCGTGATGCTCGCGCCCGTGCAGTTGAAAGTCCGGTTGCGGCTCGCCCGGCCCATGCAGCTTTGGCCGGATACCGGCGTAATCGGGCGTCAGCGCGCCGTCGGGCAGGCCCGGCCAGAAGCGGCGGATATAGGCGGCGAAATCCTCCGCCTTGGCCGGATCGACCGAATAGTCTTCCGTCTCGACATAAGCCAGGTCGGGACCGAACACGGCCTGCCCGCCTAGGTCCTTGCGATAGTGCGTGCCCAGGGCGCCGGGGATGGGCGGCGGATAGATCAGCCGGTCGAACGGCGCCTTTCCGACCAGGCGGAAATAGACTCCCTTGCCGAAATGACCGGCGGGAATGTCGCTGGCGGGATAGCCGTCTATCGACGCGGCCACGGCCTGAGCCGACAGACCCGGCGCAGTGACCAACAGGCGGCTAGTGACCTGCATCGCCCCCTCCCCGCCTACGTGTACGGAAAAGCCTCCGCCCGTCAGAGGCTCAGCGCCTTCGAACGGCGCCGAGACCACGACCGATCCGCCCGCATCCTCGATCTCGCCCTGCAGGGCCAGCATATAGCCGTGGCTGTCGAACAGGCCGCTCTCGGGCGACAGGATGGCGGCATGAGCATTCAGTTCGGGCTCCAGCGCCCGCGCCTGGGCGCCGGTCAGATGTTCCAGCCCCTCGACGCCGTTCGCCGTCGCCTGTTCGAAGATGGCCTCGACCCGCTCGACCTCCCGCTCCTGCGTCGCCACGACCAGCTTGCCGCATTTGCGATGATCGATCTTGCGGCTGGCCAGGAAGTCATAGAGGGCGCGCCGCCCCTCGACGCAGAAGCGGGCCTTCAGCGACCCGGTCGGATAGTAGAGGCCGCCGTGAATCACCTCGGAATTGCGCGAGGAGACGCCCTGGCCGATGTGGCCTTCCTTCTCCAGCACCAGCACCGTCAGGCCCCGTTTCGACAACGCCCGACCGCAGGCCAGGCCCACAGCCCCGGCGCCCACGACGGTCGCGTCGAAATCGAAACTCATGGCCTGGAGTATCTCTGCTTCGCCTCTGCCTCGAAACAGCCGATCAGCTTTTCCACCGCCCGATCGAAGTTGGCGGACAGCATCAGATCCAACATCTTCGATTTGAAGGCGAAGTCGATCATGAACTCCAGCCGCGCGCCATCGGGGTGCGGAAAGAACTCCCAGCGGTTCTTCAGGTGCTTGAACGGCCCGCGCAGCAGGCCGACCTCGACCTTGGGCGCGTTTCGGTCATGCCGGACCCAGGTGGAGAACCGCTCCTTCAGAAAGGAGAAGCCGACCCCAGCCTCGGCGTCCAAGACCGTGACGCCCTCGCCCTCGGCCCGCTCGTTCCAGACGCGCATCGACGTGACCCAAGGCACGAAGTCGGGATAGGCGCGAACGTCGGCGACCAGATCGGCAAGTTGCTCGGGCGCATACGGAAGGATGCGCGTGACGCGGTGGACGGACATTCGGGACTTAGCGACGCAGCTGCGCCTCGCGCGCCGCCTTCAACCGGGCGAAATCGTCGCCGGCGTGGTGCGACGAACGCGTCAGCGGTGACGAGGACACCATCAGGAAGCCCTTAGCCCGGGCGATCGCCTCATAGGCCTTGAACTCTTCCGGCGTTACGAAACGGTCGATGGCGGCGTGTTTGCGCGTCGGCTGTAGGTATTGGCCGATGGTGATGAAATCGACGCCGGCGGACCGCATGTCGTCCATCACCTGCATGACCTCTTCCTTGGTCTCGCCCAGGCCGACCATGATGCCGGACTTGGTGAACTGCTCCGGGTCGCGCTCCTTGACCATTTGCAGCAGACGCAGGCTGTGGAAGTAGCGGGCGCCTGGCCGGATCTTCAGATACAGGCGCGGCACGGTTTCCAGGTTGTGATTGAAGACGTCAGGCTTGGCGTCGATCATCACGGCCGCCGCCCCATCCTTCCTCAGGAAGTCGGGCGTCAGAATCTCGATGGTGGTGCCCGGCGCCTGGATGCGGATCTGGCGCACCACCTCGGCGAAGTGGGCCGCGCCGCCGTCCGACACGTCGTCGCGGTCGACAGACGTGATGACGACGTGGTTCAGGCCCATCTGCTGGACCGCCAGGCCGACCTTGCCGGCCTCTTCCGGATCCAGCGGCTGGGGCAGGCCCGTCTTGACGTTGCAGAAGGCGCAGGCCCGCGTGCAGGTGTCGCCCATGATCATCAGGGTGGCGTGCTTCTGGCTCCAGCACTCGCCGATGTTCGGGCAGGCCGCCTCTTCGCAGACCGTCACCAGCCCCTTGGAGCGGACGATCTCCTTGGTCGCATTATACTGGCCCGAGCCGGGCGCCTTGACCCTCAGCCAATCTGGCTTTTTCAGAACGACCGACTCGGGCCGGTTCTGCTTTTCTGGGTGACGCAGCTCGGACGGCTTGCGCTGAAGGGTGTCGATCAGGGTGACCATTCCCGGTATTTCGGACTTTGAAGGCGTTAAGGCAAGGCACACCGGGTAACAGACTTGCCGCAGGCGTGATCGCGCCTCGGAACTCACGCGACGTTACGCATCTTTTCAAGATGACGCGGGGTCATTAATGACAGACGCCCGAACAACAGAGAGGGCCGTCCGCGCCCTCCGTAGGAGACGCGCTTGCGCCAGGCCCTGGATTCCTCGCTTTACGAATCGTCCCTGATCGACGCCCTGATCGATGCACGGGCGCGGTTCGGCGACAAGGAAATCCTGGAGGACCAGGATCGCCATCCCCTCAGCTACACTGGCCTGATCCGCGCCGCATTCGTTCTGGGCCGCAAGATCGCCCACATGACCGATGTGGGCGAGCGGGTCGCCATCCTGCTGCCGTCGTCGATGGGCGTCGTCGTCACCTTCTTTGGCCTGCACGCCCACGGCCGTGTGCCTGTGATGCTGAACTTCACCGCCGGCGAGGCCAATCTGAAGGCTGCGATCAAGGCCTCGGGCGTCAAGAAGGTTCTGACCGCCAAACGCTTCATCGACCAGGCCAAGCTGGACGACCTGATCGTCGAGCTGAAGACCGTCGCCGAGGTCGTCTGGCTGGACGACGTGCGCAAGACCATCGGCCTGGCCGACAAGCTGTACGGCCTCGCCGCCGGCGCCGCGCCCAAGCGGTTCCGCGTCAAGACCGACCCGGATGCGCCGGGCGTGGTCCTGTTCACCTCCGGCAGTTTCGGCACGCCCAAGGGCGTGGTGCTGAGCCAGAAGAACCTCGTCGCCAACGCCCGCCAGGTGGCGGCCCATATCGACCTCCTGCCGGAATGGGTGATGTTCAATCCCCTGCCGACCTTCCACTGTTTCGGCCTGACCGGCGGCGTCATCCTGCCACTGCTTCAGGGCTTGAAGGCCTTCCAGTATCCGTCGCCGCTCCACGCCAAACAGATCACAGACCTGTTGCCCCAGGTGAACGCCTCGATCCTGTTCGCCACCGACACCTTCCTGAACCAGTACGGCCGCGTCGCCGAGCCGAACGACTTCTCGACGCTGAAGTTCGTGGTCGCCGGCGCCGAGAAGGTGCGGCCCGAAACCCGCGCCCTGTTCGACGAAAAGTTCGGCGGCGTCGTGCTGCTGGAAGGCTATGGCGCGACCGAGGCCTCGCCGGTCATCGCCGTCAATCACCCCGACCGCAACGCGCCCGGCACCGTGGGCCAGGTCCTGCCCGGCATCGACTGGACGCTGGAGCCGGTCGAGGGCATCGACGCGGGCGGCCGTCTGATGCTGCGCGGTCCCAACGTCATGAGCGGCTACGTCACCTCGGCCGAACCCCTGGCCTGGGATGCGATCGGCGACGACTGGTTGGACACCGGCGACATCGTCGATGTGGACGCCGAGGGCTATGTCACCATCCGGGGCCGCGCCAAACGCTTCGCCAAGATCGGCGGCGAGATGGTTTCCCTGACCGCCGTGGAAGGCATCGCCGGCGCCGTCTGGCCGGAACAGCGCCACGCCGTCGTGTCGATCCCCGACAGCCGCAAGGGCGAGAAACTGGTCCTGGTCACCGACCACGCCGAGGCTGAAGTCGCGCCCCTTGCCGAATGGGCCCGCACCAACGGCGCGCCCGAACTGATCGTGCCCAAGAAGATAGTAAAGGTCGCCGAAGTGCCGGTCCTGGGCACCGGAAAAACGGACTATGTGACGATCCAGAAGATGGTCGAAGGCGCCTGACATGAACATCACCTCCCCGTTCGCGAAGGCGAACGGGGAGGACAGACCGCGTCAGCGGTCAGGAGGGGGTGACTCCGCCGCCAGCCGCGCGGTTACTAAATCATAGATGAAATCGACCACGGCCGCGTGGTCTAGCATCACGCTCACGGCACTCAAGCGCACCACGCGAACGCCGCGCTCACGGAGCCAAGCAGTCCGCCGACGATCATGCGCGATCTGTGCCGGCTCGTTATGGACAGCGCCATCGACTTCGATGGCCAGCTTCGCCGCCGCGCAATAGAAGTCGAGGATGTACGGGCCGATCGGATGCTGACGGCGAAATTTGAACTTGCCGAGGCTGTTGCTACGCAGCGCCTGCCACAGCCGAAACTCCGGCGGCGTCAACGCCTTCCGAAACGCCTTTGCTCGTATGAAACTCAAGCCGTCAGCCATGCGGCGAGTAAAACACAACTCAAGTTTGATACCGAGTCGCCCCCACCTGGCGCGCAGCGCGCGCCTGTCCTCCCCGTCGGCCTTCGCCGACAGGGAAGTGAAGATCAGCCGATCCTGACGCCGGTCATCGAGATCGAGCCGCCGTCGATGCGGTCGTTGAAGAAACTGACCGCCTCGCCCGGCTCCTGCTGGGCGGCGACATACAGCACCGGCAGATAGTGTTCGTCGGTCGGCACGCTCAGTTGGGCGTCCTCGGCCAGGCCGACCCAATCGATCAGAGCGTCGTGGTCGCCCTTTTCGAATGCCGTCTTCACCGCCTCGTTGAACCCAGTCGCCCAGTCATAGGGTTCGGCCCCGTCTTCACGCTTCCAGGTTCGCAGATTGTGGACGAAGTCGCCCGAGCCCGCGATGACGATCCCCTCATCCCGCAGCGGCTTCAGCGCCTTGGCCAGATCGTAATGCTGGCGCGCCGTCAGCTCGCGGTTCAGCGACAGCTGCACCACGGGCACATCAGCGTCCGGCCACACATGGCACAGCACCGACCAGGTTCCGTGATCCAGTCCCCACTGCTGCGTCTGGACCGCACCTGTCAGCGCCGCGACCCGAGCCGCCAGTTGGGGCGACCCGAGCGCGGGATACTGCATCTCGTGAAGTTCACGCGGGAAGTTACCGAAATCATGGATAGTTTCGGGCTTCTCCTGCGCGGTGACGCCCAGCCCGCGCGTCTCCCAGTGGGCGGAGATCATCACCACCCCCTTGGGCTTGCCGATTGCCTCGCCCAGCGCGCGCCAGGCAGCCCCATAGGGACCGCCAAGCGCATTCATGGGCGAACCGTGACCGAAGAAGACGGCGGGCTGGCGCATCGGATCAGCCGTGCAGCTTTTTCGCCAGTTCGGCGATGTGTTTGCCCTGGAACCTGGCGCCGCCCAGTTCGATCTCGCTGGGCTGACGCGAACCGTCGCCGCCCGTGATCGTCGTCGCACCATAGGGCGAACCGCCCTCGACCGAGTCCAGCGTCATCATCGCCTGATAGGAATAGGGCAGGCCCACGACCGGCATCCCGTGGTGCATGAAGAAGTTGTGCAGGCCCTGGAAGGTCGTTTCCTGGCCGCCGTGCTGCGTCGCGGTGGCGGTGAAGGCGCCGCCGATCTTGCCGATCAGGGCGCCGCTGAACCACAGGCCGCCGGCCTGGTCCAGGAAGGCGCGCATCTGCGACGCGGCCGAGCCGAAGCGGGTGCCGGCGCCGATGATGACGGCGTCATAATCATTCAGGTCGTCGATCTTGGCGATCGGCGCCTTCTGGTCCAGCTTGTAGTGCGAGGCCTTGGCCAGTTCTTCCGGCACGGTTTCCGGCACGCGCTTGATGTCCACCACCGCGCCTTCGACCTCGCGCGCGCCCTCGGCGACGGCTTCGGCCATGGTTTCGAGGTGGCCATAGGTCGAGTGATAGAGGACGAGGATCTTGGGCATTGGGGAGGCTCCGTTGAATGACCGGCCGTCATTCGCAACAACGACCGTTGCTAACTTGGCGTGTCCCTTCGCCCCATGCAAGCCCCCGGCAAGGTTTCAACGCACGAAAGGACAGACCGCATCATAGAAGGCCGCGCTGCCCGGCGCCCTGCCTCCGCGCATTCTATGGAAACGATGTTCCATCACCATGGCCTGCTGCTCGATGTTCAGCGTGTCCCAACGGCAGTCGGGGTCGGCGGAATAGGCATAGGCGGCCGCATCGTCTCCAGCCTTCAGCTTGGCGAACAACAGGTTCACCCCCTGCTGCGCCTGCCAGACATGGGTCAGCTCATGCACAAGCACGCCCTGCAGATGCAGCGAGGCCGAGGCGAAGTCCCTGGCCATCGCCCTATGCGGCCAAACGATCCAGTCGCGCCCGAACCAGCGCCCGGCGACGAAGGCGCGACGAAACGGCCAGCCGATCAGACGCACGGTCTCCAGATGCAAGGCCTCGCCGAACGCCTCTCGCGCCAGCGCCGCCTCCCCCTCGGTCAGGGCGCGAACGAAGGATCCCATGGCCGCACATACTCCCAATGCCAGGGTTCATAGACGTAAGGAGCGAACCCGAACCGTCTAGCGTTCGCCACCAGCCAACGATAGGTCGCCGTCCGCGCCATATGTTCGCGGCTGGCCGGCGAGGTGGAATCGACGCCCTGCCCCGGCGCCTGGCCGACATAGAGATCGACCGCCGTCCCGGTCCTGTGCGGCGAACAGACGGCGCGGCGCAGACCGTCGCAGTTGCCCTGCTGGGCGCAGCGTGCGGCGTCCGCTTCTGGGTCGCGGAAGCCGGAGAATATCTGCAATAGCTCGGGATTGGCCGCGACCTCGGGAACCTCGGCGCGCGCGGCGGCAACCAGCTGGCGATAGGCGTCCAGCACGTCGCGGCGCAGCAACCGCGTCAGACGGTCCGCATGTTCCTCGGATGCGACCAGATAACCCAACTGGTTGATCGGCGGCGGCTCGGGACAGGCCCCGCCGACCCGCGCCATCACGAACGGCCGCCGCTCCTGCCATAGCCCCCTGAACACCTGAAACATCGCGGCGTCGAACAGGCCTGTGGGCGCCAGGCCGTGGGTCTGCTGGAACCCTGCCAGTTGCGACGCGAAGATCGGCGTGCCGGGGCCGCAGAACGTATGCAGCTCGTGCTGGATCAGCGGCAGATAGGCCTGCCACCCCCACTCCGCCGCCCCGAACGGCGCCCACTCCATCCCATAGGCCGAGGCCGCATTCGCCAGTCCCTGCGCCTGCCAACCGTCGGCATTGGTGTGGCAGGGGCCGGCCGCACGCGCGCCGCCGGCGAAGACCAACGCAAAGCAAAGGGATAGGAACGCAAGAAGGCTTCGCCACATGGCGCACAGGAAGCCTCAAGCCGGTCGATCTCACAAGTGCATGCTTCGTCGATCGCTGGCATGGTGACGAGCGGCCGACTCGCGCCGCGCCTTTTGGACCGACGCATGTCCACCGCCGCGCCGACCGCGCCCCGCCGCTCCAATGCGGTGCTCGCCGCCTTTTCCGGCCCCTGCCTGCCGCTGGCGGCCTTCGGCGTGGCCCTGCCCGTAACCCTGCCCGAGTTCTACGCCACCCATGTGGGTCTGGAGCTGGGCGTCGTCGCCGCCGTCTTCATGGCCGTGCGCCTGATCGACATCGTCTTCGACCCCTTCATCGGCTGGGGCATGGACAAGACCAAGACCCGGTTTGGCCGCTATCGCCCGTGGATGGCGCTCTCGACGCCGATCCTGATGCTGTCGGCCTTCATGATGTTCGTGGTGGTCCAGCCGGGCGCCGGACCGGCCTATCTGTTCGGCTGGCTGTTGGTCCTCTATCTTGGCTTCTCGATCGGCACCTTGGGTCAGCTCGGTTGGGCCGCCGTCCTCGCCCCTCAGTATGACCAGCGCAGCCGCGTCTACGGTTGGTGGCAGGTGTTCAACATCATCGGGGTGATTCTGATCCTGATCCTGCCAACGGTGGTGGTCCAGACCGGCATCGGCACATACGCCGACGGCGTGCGGATCATGGGTTGGGCCATCCTGATCGCCCTGCCTCTGACCATAGGCCTGGCCATGGTCGCCGTGCCCGAGCCGGTCAATGCGGGCGATCAGCCCCACGGCGGCGCCGGCGCCTATCTGGCCCTGCTGAAAATGCCGACGGTGCGCAAGCTGCTGATCGCCGACCTGCTGCTGGGCGTCGCCCCCGGCATAACAGGCTCGCTGCTGTTCTTCTTTTTTGGCCAGATCAAGGGCTACGACCACAGCCAGGCCGGCCTGTTCATGCTGTTCTATTTCGTCGCGGGCCTTTGCGGCGCGCCGATCTGGGCCTGGCTGGCCACCCGGATCGGCAAGGACAAGGCCCTGGCGGTCGCCAGCCTGATCTTCGCCGGCCTCTATATCGCCGCCACCCTGGTCCCCGGCGGCAACTTCGCCCTGACGGCGGGCGCCATGTTCATCGCCGGCCTGCCCTATGCCGCCGGCCTGTTCCTGTTGCGGGCCATGATGGCGGATGCGGGTGACGAGGTGCGGCTGGAGACGGGCGTGGATCGCACCGGCCTGATGTTCTCCATCCTGTCGGCGACGACCAAGATCGGCCATGTCGTGGCCTTGATCCCCTACCTGATCCTGCAATGGGTGGGCTTCAAGGCGATCCCGGAGGCGGGCGGAAACAGCGAGTTCTCCCTGCTGACGCTCCAAGTGCTGTTCATCCTGGTCCCTGGCCTGCTGCTGGCCGCCGCCGCCTGGGTGCTGAAGGGCTATCCCCTGACGCCGAAACGTCACGATGAAATCCGCCTGGCCCTCGAAGCCCGCGACGGAGCCAGCACTTGAGACCCATCGACCGTCTGCTCGACGTCATGGAGCGGTTGCGCGACCCGAACGGCGGCTGCCCTTGGGACGTGGAGCAGACCTTCGCCACCATCGCCCCCTATACGATCGAGGAGGCCTATGAGGTCGCTGACGCCATTGAGCGCAACGACCTGAACGAGCTGAAGGGCGAGTTGGGCGACCTGCTGTTCCAGGTCGTCTTCCACGCCCGCATGGCCGAGGAACAGGGGCTGTTCGCCTTCGACGACGTGGTCACGGCCATCGCCGACAAGCTGGAACGCCGCCACCCCCACGTCTTCGGCGACGAGGCGCAGCGCTCTTCCCAAGAACAGACCGTCGCCTGGGAAGCCATCAAGGCCGCCGAGCGCAAAGACCGCAAGAAGCCCGGCGTCCTGGACGACGTCCCCGTCGGCCTGCCCGCCCTGACCCGCGCCGCCAAACTGACCAAGCGCGCCGGCCGGGTCGGCTTCGACTGGCCCTCGACCGACGAGGTGTTCGACAAGCTGGCGGAGGAAGTCGCGGAACTGCGCGTGGAGATCGCCGCCGGCGACATGGCGAAAGCCCGCGAGGAACTGGGCGACCTGCTTTTCGTCGTCGCCAACCTGGCCCGCAAACTGGACGTCGAACCCGAGGATGCGCTCCGCGCCACCAACGCCAAGTTCGTGCGTCGTTTCGGTTTCATCGAGGCGGAACTGGCCAAAGACGGTCGCACACCCGACCAATCCACGTTGGAAGAGATGGACCGCCTCTGGGACGCCGCAAAGGTCGCCGAGAAGGCCACCTCCAAAGCCTGAGCCGCCGCATGACCTACGACCTGATCATCTTCGACTACGACGGCGTGGTCGCCGATAGCGAGGTGCTGAACAGCACCGTCATGGCCGAGCAGTTGACCGCCATCGGCCTGCCGACCAGCCTTAACGATGTGCTGGCCGCCTATACGGGCAAACGCTGGCGCGACAATCGCCCGACGGTCGAAGCCGCCCTGGGCCGCGCCTGCCCTGACGACTTCCACACCACATGGTTCTCGACGTGCCGCGAACGCGCGCCGCTTCAACTTCAACCCGTGCCCGGCGTTATCGACTTCGTCGCCTCGCGGTCTGAGGCCCGCTGCATCGCCTCGTCCAGCGGCCCCGACTGGATCGGCGTCGGCCTGGACCTGTTTGGTCTGACCAATCATTTCGAGAAAGCCGTCTTCACCGGCCTGGTGGTCGAGCGCGGCAAGCCCCATCCCGACATCTTCCTGCACGCCGCCGACACCATGGGCGTCGATCCGTCCCGCGTTCTGGTGATCGAGGACAGCGAGGCGGGCGTCACCGCCGGCGTCGCAGCGGGCATGACCGTGGTCGGCCTGACCGCAGGCGGCCATATCCGCGACGGCCACGCAGAACGACTGACCGCCCGAGGCGCGCACCACATCGCCGACAGCTATGCGGCGGTCGCCGTTTTCATGGATCGCTGACCGCTACAGATACCGCAGCTCCTGCAGATCCACTTCTCGGATCATCTTCTTCGCCGTCACCTCGTCCAGTTGCCTGACGCGCGCCAGACGAACCAGTTCGTCTCGCTCGGCCGCCAGTCCAGCCAGCCACAGCCGCCGCTCGACATGATCCACCTTGCGAGACAGGGCCGCATCGTCCTCGTCAGTGCGCGTGTGGGTCTCGATCCGCTGGCGATAGGTCTCCATGATCCGGCTGGCGATATCGGAATAGAGGTCGGGGTTCGGCTTGCCCTCGGCCATGGCGTGCGACACGTCTTCGATGGCGCGCAGGGCGGCCGAGGCGGCGGCCACACGACCGCGATCCTCCTCGCGTTCGTGCGAGGGCTCGGGCGGCAACTCCACGCCTTTCAACAGACGTGGCAGGGCGAAGGTGGCGACCAGCAGCGACACGATGATCACCCCCGCCGCCAGGAAGATCGCCAGGCTGCGCGACGGCATCGGCGATCCATCCGCCAGCACGAACGGCAAGGTCAGGATACCGGCCAGGGTGATCGCGCCACGCACGCCCGCCAACGACATCACCATCGTCAGCCGCAAGCCGACCTTGGCCGGCGGCCCGCGATGGCGACGACGGAACAGCGTCAGCTTCAGCGAGGTCCAGACCCAGACGAACCGCAGCGTCGCCAAGGCGGCGACGATGCCGAACACATAGACGGCCAGCCACCAGACCTCCGGCCGGCTGGTGCCCGCCACCACCTCGGCCGCGCGCGACATGATCGACGGCATCTGCTCGCCCAGGATCACGAAGATTATGCCGTTGGCGACGAACTGAACCGTGTCCCAGACCACGCCCCGCCGGATGCGCGTCACGGCCATAGACTGGCCAGCGAACAGACTGCGTTCGGTGAAGCTCATGGTCACGCCGGCCGCGACCGCCGCCAGAATGCCCGAGGCGTGCAGTTCTTCCGCCACCAGATAGGCCGCGAACGGAATCAGCAGGCTGACCAATATCTGGGCGCCGACATCCTCGCCCCACCGCTGACTGACGAAGCCTTTCGCATAGCTGATCCCCATCGTGATCAGCACGCCGACCGCCACCCCGACCAGGGCCAGCCAGGCGAAGGTCCCAACGGCGCTGCCGATGGAGAAGGCGCCTGTGGTCGCCGCGATCACTGCGATCCGCATACAGGTCAGGCCGGTCGCATCGTTCAGCAGCGATTCGCCTTCCAGGATGTGCATCAGCCGCTTGGGGATCGGCGCGCGCGAGGCAATGGCCTGGACCGCAATGGGATCGGTCGGCGACAGGATGGCGGCCAGGGCGAAGGCCACGGGCAGCGGTATTTCGGGGATCATCCACCAGATCATGAAGCCCAGGCCGATAACGGTGAACAGCACCAGCCCAAGGGCCAGTTCCAGGATCACCGCCCGGTCACGGAACAGGGCTTCCTTGGGAATGCGCCATCCGTCGAGGAACAGCAGCGGCGGCAGGAACAGCAGGAAGAAGATGTCCGGTTCGAGATCGACCGTGGATCCGGTGATCAGCACGATCGCCGCACCCAGTGCGATCTGCACCAGAGGCAGAGCGATGCGGGTGATCCGCGCGACCGAACCCGACACCACCACGGCCAGAAGCAGAAGCAGGACGGTTTCGATCAGATGCATGGGAACTCAGTCGGCCAGGTCGGGATACAGGCGTTCGAATCGCCCGAGCGCCGCAGGGTGCAGCCGCACAGTGACCTCAGTACGGCCAAGCTCGTCCGTATTGCGCGAAATCACACGTCCATGCTCATACAGCCAGGCCATGGCCTCCCCGTGCTCAGGCTCCAGGGTCAACTGCGTCTCGGGGTCGTCGTCGATCAGGCCTGCGATGATCTGGCGAAGGGATTCGATCCCCTCGCCCGTCCAGGCCGAGACGGCGACCGCCTCGCCCTCCTTTGACAGACGCTCAGCCTGACCCAGCACGGCCTCGCGCGCCTCGTCGTCCAGCAGGTCGATCTTGTTCCAGACTTCCAGCACCCGACGGGTCTTGCCCTCCGGCGTCTCGATCTGTTTCAGCACGGTCTCTACGTCCTTGGCCTGGGCATCGCTGTCGGCCGAGGCGATATCGCGAACGTGCAGGATCAGATCGGCCTCCCCCACCTCTTCGAGGGTCGCGCGGAAACTCTCGACCAGTTCGTGCGGCAGGTCTGAGATGAAGCCGACGGTGTCCGCCACGATGGCCGGACGGCCCTGCGGCAAGCGGATGGTCCGCTGGGTCGTGTCCAGGGTCGCGAACAGCAAGTCCTTGGCGAAGACCTCGGAGCCCGTCAGCCGGTTGAACAGGGTCGATTTTCCCGCATTGGTGTAGCCGACGAGGGCGATGGTCGGGAACGGCGCCTTCTGGCGCTGTTTGCGGTGCAGGCCGCGGGTGCGGCGCACGTCCTCCAGCTCGGCCTTCAGCTTGACGATGCGGTCGGCGATCAGGCGGCGGTCGAGCTCGATCTGCGTTTCGCCGGGACCGCCGGTCGATCCGGTGCCGCCGCGTTGCCGCTCAAGGTGGGTCCAGGTCCGCACCAGCCGCGACTTCTCATAGTCGAGCCGCGCCAGCTCGACTTGTAACCGGCCCTCCTTGGTGCGCGCGCGGCGTCCGAAGATTTCAAGGATCAGGCCGGTGCGGTCGATGACCTTCACCTCCCATTCCTTCTCCAGATTGCGTTGCTGCACCGGCGTCAGGGCGTCGTCGATGATGACAGCCTCTGCGTCTGCGGCGCGGACCAGGGCGGCCAGTTCCTCGACCTTGCCGCTTCCAAACAGGGTGGCAGGCGTGGTCCCACGCAGCCGCACGATCTCTTCGGCGCGCACGTCAAGGTCCAGCGCGCGGGCCAGGCCCACGGCTTCCTCAAGGCGCTCGCTCGCCAGCCGAGGGCTGTCCGAGCGTCGGTCGGGATGGATGACGACCGCCCGGATCAGCGGGACGGCGTGGTCGATAAGCTTGCTCAAATGGTCTCTACTTTTGGGACCACCTCCGCCGTCACCCTCGGGCTTGACCCGAGGGTCGGAGGTTCCGCCGTCGGTGCGGTGGTCGTTGTTTCTACGCCCTATATAGGCGCTCGACAGTCTTTCCGCACCGCACCGGGCCCTCGGGACAAGCCCGAGGGTTGACGCGATGCGTCAATCTTCTTCGGCGTCGGGCTCGTACAGTTGCACGGGCGCGGACGGCATGATGGTGGAGATGGCGTGCTTGTACACCAACTGGGACTGGCCATCGCGGCGCAGCAGCACACAGAAGTTGTCGAACCAGGTCACTATGCCCTGCAGCTTGACGCCATTCACCAGAAAGATGGTCAGCGGCGTCTTGGTCTTGCGGACCGAGTTGAGGAAGGTGTCCTGAAGGTTCTGACGTTTGTCTTGCGACATGGCAGGTTTTTCCTGTTCTTCGTTGTTCGTCGCCGGGGAAGCGGCGCGGGGCCAATGCGGCCACCCGCGACCTTAACCGCCGCCTCCATGCTCGGGCAACGCCCTAAATGGCCTCTCGGCGCGCCTGATCAAGATAGACCTCGCGCAGGCGCGTCGCGATCGGCCCAGGCTTGCCGTCGCCGATCTTCACGCCGTCCAGCGAAACCAGCGGCATGACGAAGGAACTGGCGGCGGTGACGAACACCTCGCGCGCCCGCTTGGCCTCGTCGACCGAGAAGGGCCGCTCATCCAGTTCGATACCCTCGGCCTGGACCAGTTTCAGGATCGCCTCGCGCGTCACGCCGCGCAAAATGTTGGCCTGCGTATCTCGCGTTCGCAGCCTGCCGTCCTCATCCACGATCCAGGCGTTGGTGGACGATCCCTCCGTGACCAAACCCATCTCGTCGTACATCAAACACTCATAGGCGCCGCGTTCGCGCGCCGCCTGTTTGGCCAGCACGTTCGGCAGCAAGCCCACCGTCTTGATGTCACAACGTCCCCAGCGGATGTCGGGCCGGGTGACGCCTGCCGCCCCCTTGGCCGCCATCGCCTCGCCCTTGGCCAGATCGAGCCGTTTGGCGGTCACGATGACGCTGGGCGCGGTGTCCGTCGGAAAGGCGTGATCGCGCGATGCCGTTCCGCGCGTGACCTGCAGATAGACCAGGCCGTCGCGCACCCGATTACGCCGGATGGTCTCGCGCAGCACCACGCCCAACGACGCCGCGCTCATGGGGATTTCGATCTGAAGCGCGTTCAGGCTGCGGTGCAGGCGGGTCATGTGGCCTTCGAAATCGGCCAGCCTGCCGTCGAATACCGACCAGACCTCATAGACGCCGTCCGCGAATTGGAAGCCCCGGTCCTCGATATGCACCACGGCCTCGCCGTGGGCGCTGTAGGCGCCGTTCACATAGGCGACGCGGGACATCAGGCCGGTTCTTCCTCTTCACCACCGCGCGCCGGCGACACGCCCAACGACTTCAGCTTTCTGTGCAGGGCCGACCGCTCCATGCCGATGAAGGCGGCGGTGCGCGAGATATTGCCCCCGAACCGCATAATTTGGGCCGCCAGATATTCGCGCTCGAACACCTCGCGCGCCTCTCTCAAAGGCAGGGCGATCGTGCGCTCGCCGCCCAGCGACGACGGTCCGCCGTTCGAGGTGGCCACCTCCTGCGGCAGCATGTCGGCCGTGATCGTCTCGGCCGGATCGCCGGTCGCCAGGATCAGCAGCCGTTCGATATTGTTGCGTAACTGCCGGATATTGCCCGGCCATGGATGAACTTGCAGCACGGCCACCGCATCGTCGCCGATGATCCTTTTGGGCAAGCCCTGCGAGGCGCTGATCGTGTCGACGAAATATTCGACCAGCTCGGTGATGTCCTCGCGCCGTTCCGACAGGGCCGGCACGCGGATCGGCACCACGTTCAGACGGTGAAACAGGTCCTCGCGGAACCGCCCCTCGGCGATCTCGGTCTTCAGGTCGCGCGAGGTCGAGGTCACGACGCGCACATCGACCTGAACGTCCTGCTCGCCGCCGACACGGCGGAAGCGCTGATCGACCAGGACGCGCAGGATACGGCTTTGGCTCTCTCGCGGCATGTCGCTGATCTCGTCCAGATAGAGCGTGCCGTTGTGGGCGCGTTCGAACACGCCGATCTTGCGCGGCCGGCCGTCCTGACCCTCCTCCCCGAACAATTCGAGATCCAGCCGTTCGGGCGTCATGCCCGCAGCCGAGATGGCCACGAACTCGGCCCGGGCGCGGGGACTGCCCTCGTGGATCTGGCGCGCGACCAGTTCCTTGCCGGACCCCGCAGGACCGGAAATCAAGACCCGGCTGTTGGCCTGGGCCACCTTCGCGATAGTGCTGCGCAGCGCCTGCGCCGCCTGCGACCGGCCGATCAGGCCCGACGGCGTCATGGTCTGCACGCGCAGTCGGCGGTTTTCGCGCCTCAGGGTCGCCGCCTCGATGGCTCTCTCGACCACGACCACCAGCCGGTCCGACTTGAACGGCTTTTCGATGAAGTCATAGGCCCCGCGCTTCAGCGCCGTCACCGCCGTCTCGATATTGCCGTGGCCCGAGATCATCACCACCGGGAGGTCGGGATCCAGTTCCTTGACCACCTCCAGCAGTTCCAGCCCGTCCAGACCCCCGCCCTGCATCCAGATGTCCAGGATCGCCAGCGACGGCTTTCTGGCGCGAATCGCGGCCAGGGCCTCGTCGGAGTTGGCGGCGACGCGCACGGCGTGCCCCTCGTCCTCCAGCAGGCCGGACACCAGGTCGCGGATGTCGGCCTCGTCATCGACGACGAGAATGTCGGAACCGGTTGGTCGCATCTTGCCTCGCTATTCGGCGGCCAGGGTCTGGAGCCTGCGCTCCGCACCGTCGCCGCTTTTGCCGTGGGGTTTCAGGGGGAAGATCATGCACACGCGCGCGCCGCGAAGCGTTTCGGCGTCGGCCAGCTTCAGCTCGCCGCCGTGGTCCTCGCAAATACGCTTGACGATGGCCAGGCCCAGGCCCGTGCCCTTCTCGCGCGTGGTGACATAGGGTTCGGTCAGACGATCCCGGTCGCGCGCCGGCAAGCCCACGCCGTCGTCCTCGACCACGAAGGTGGCGACGCCGTCCTCGACCGTCAGGGAGGCGATCACGCCCGTATTGTCCGACGCCGCCGCCTCTCCGGCCGTCATACGACGCGCCGCGACGGATTCGCCGGCGTTCTTCAGGATGTTGATCAGCGCCTGCCCCACCATGCGGCCGTCGGCCTGCAAGGTCGCCTTGGGCAGGGGTTCGCTGATGTCCACCACGATGTCTGGCGCCGCCACCCGCTGGGCGAACACCGCCTCGCGCAACATTTCGGCCGGGTCCTCAGGGGCGAAGCGTGGCGCCGGCATTCGCGCAAACGAAGAGAACTCGTCCACCATCCGGCCGATGTCTCCGACCTGTCGAATGATGGTGTCGGTGCAGCGATCGAAGATCTCGACGTCCTCGCCGATCCGGGAGCGATATTTGCGTTTCAGCCGCTCGGCCGACAGCTGGATCGGCGTCAGCGGGTTCTTGATCTCGTGGGCGATGCGGCGGGCGACATCGCGCCAGGCCGCATTCCTCTGCGCCGTCACCAGACGGGTGATGTCGTCGAAGGTCAGGACCATCTCGCCGCCCAGCCCGCCCTCGATGCGGACCCGCAGACGGCTGGTATCCCCGCCGCGACTGACGTCGATGTCTTCCTCGATATGGGCCTCGGCGCGGCGCACCAAATCGCTCAGTTCGGGCGAAAGGGCCGCCAGTTCGTGCCCCAGCACCTCGGCGTCTTCGATGTGCAGCAGTTGCAGGGCGCTGTCGTTGATGGCGGAAACCCGCCCGCGCTTGTCCAGGCCGATGACGCCCGCGCTGACGCCGGACAGGACGGTCTCGATGAACCGGCTCCGGTCGTGCGCCTCGTCGCTGGCCGCCTTCAGCGCCGTCTGTTGCGCCTGAAGATCGCCGGTCATGCGGTTGAAGGCGTCCGACAGGGTGGCGATCTCGGCCGGAGCGCCGTCGCTGTCCACCCTTGCGGTGAAGTCGCCGCCCGCCACCTGCCCTGCCGCCTTCACCAGCCGACCGATGGGCGCCGAGATGCTGCTCGCCGCAGACATCCCCAGCCAAACCGCACCGACCAGCACCAGAAGCGCCGTCTCCAGATAGCTGAGGATGAAGGCCGACTGGATCCGCGCACGGCTTTGCTCGGCTTCGCGATAACTTTCGATCGACTGTGCGGCCGAGCGCATCTGAGCGACGAGACCGGGCGCCAATGGCCGCACCACATAAAGGTAGGAGTCGCCATACCCCGGCAGAGGATAGAGGGCGCGAACAGTATCAGGCTCTTCAGTGACTTTGACGGGAGCTTCCTCCCCCTCTGCGGCGATCTCCAGCGCCGAAATAGGAGGAGCGATATAGGGCGGCGCGCCAGGGAGTTCGCCAGTCGCCAAGACCTCACCCTTGCTATTCAGGATATAAACTGCCGGATAACCGAAAAATTCAGCGATTTGAGTCAGTGCGCCTGTGAACTGGATGCGGTTGTCGAACACTTGGCGAGCGCCGCCCAGCTCACTGCTCATGGTGCGAAGATCGCGCGTCATGTCAGAACTGACATCCGCGATATAGGCTCTACCGATTGAAGCGCCGTTGTCGACGGAAGCACTTACGTTCGCGCTGAACCACTGGTCTACGCCTCGGGTGACCAGCACGCCGAACACCAGCGCGATCAGCACCGACGGGATCAGCGCCACCATCGAGAACAGGGCGACGAACCGCAGGTGCAGGCGCGATCCCGCTTCTTCCTTGCTACGCGCCAAGGCCAAAACGCGCCGACCGACAATAAAGGCCAGACCGGAGATCAGGATAAGATTGCCGGCCAGCACGATCAGCGCGATCTGACTGCTTGATCCACGCGCCGCGCCCGAGGTCGCACCTGGCGCTACGGCGACCAGCCAGATCGCCGCCGCCGTGATCGCGACGGCCAGGAAAAACGCCAAGCCGAACCCGGTCCGCGCTCGCTCCGTATCGACCCACCCCCAGAACGACCCGTCGTCCGACACGAGGTCGGGCGGAGAGGTCGTCGCTGAAGGCGTATCCGTCATGCCACAGCAGTCTCCAACACCTGTGGCGCATTTTCAACAACCGACTTGTCGATTTGTGGCAAATCCGGCCGCCAGAGATCCTGCATGGCCACCTCGACCACCTGAGGCTCGTCCAGCCGGCAAATTCTTGCCTTGGCCTCACGTCGGTGTTGCGGATCGGCCGGCCAGGGCGCCTGTTCGACATACCAGCCCAGATGCTTGCGGAACATCTTCAGCCCCAGCGGCAAGCCATAGAATTCGACCGACGCCCGCAGGTGCTCGATCACGATGGCCAGCCGTTCGTCCGGCCCCGGCTCATCCAGCGCCACGCCGTCGATCAGCGCCCGTTCCAGATGGGCCGCCAGCCATGGCCGGCCATAGACGCCGCGCCCCAGCATCAAGCCGTCGGCGCCGGATCGCGCCAGCGCCTCGCGCGCCTCGTCGGCCGTGATGATGTCGCCGTTGACGATGACGGGAATGCCGACCGCCGCCTTGACCGCGCCGACCGCATCCCAATCCGCCCGGCCGGTATAGAACTGCTTGCGCGTGCGGCCGTGCACCGTCACCGCCTTGACGCCGATCGCCTCGGCGCGCCGGGCCAGTTCGGCGGCGTTCCTGCTGTCGTCGTCCCAGCCCAGCCGCATCTTGACCGTCACCGGCCGGCTGGTCGCCTGAACCGCCGCCTCCATGATCCGACAGGCCAGATCAGGCGTCCGCATCAGGGCCGAACCCGCGGCCGAGCCCGTGACCTCCTTGGCCGGACAGCCGAAGTTCAGATCCACGATGTCCGCCCCGGCCTTCTCGGCCATGCGCGCGCCCTCGCCCATCTGTTCGGGATCGCGCCCGACCAGCTGGATCACCGTCAACGGCAGACCCGCCCCCACCGCCGCGCGCCGCACCACGTCGGGCCGCGCCCGCGCCAATTCCTTGGCCGCCACCATCTCGGTCGCGACATAGGCGGCGCCCAGCCGCGAGGCGAGCACGCGGAACGGCAGGTCCGTGATCCCGGTCATCGGCGCCATCAGCACCTGGCCGTGCACGGTCACGTCGCCGATCTGTAAGGTCTTGGCCATAGGCGTCTTTCGCAGCATCCCAGCCCCCTTCGTCAAGCATGACCGCGGCCGATTGATGGTTTCGCCCCGTCGCGGCGCGCACTATCAAGGCCGCCATGACATTCTCGAGCATCATCGTCGCGGCTGGTTCCGGTTCGCGCGCCGGCGGCGACAAACAATGGCGCATCCTGGGCGGCAAGCCCGTGCTGCGCTGGTCGGCCGAGGCTCTGCTGAACGCCGGCGCCGACGAACTGATCGTCGTGGTCGCCCCCGACGCCTTGGACCGCGTAGCCGACCTGCTGTCCGACCTGCCACGCTGGCGCGCCGTAGCAGGCGGAGACGCCCGCGCCGATTCGGTTCGCGCCGGCCTCGCGGCCCTGACCTGTTCGCCGGCTCAGCCGGTCTTGATTCACGACGCCGCCCGCCCGCTGCTGGATCGCGCCGTGATCGACCGCCTGCTGTCCGCCCTGGAAACCGCCGACGGCGCCCTGCCCGTCCTGCCCGTCGCCGACAGCTTGCGCCGTGGCGAGGCCCAGGTGATGACGGACGTGGTCGAACGCGACGGACTTTGGCGCGCCCAGACGCCCCAGGCCTTCCGCCGTAGCGTGATCGAGGCCGCCTACGCCGCTTGGGCCGATGCCGAGGCCCCGGCCGACGAAGCCGTCGTCGTCCAGCGCAACGGCGGCACGGTCGCCCTGATCCAGGGCGATCCACGCCTGATGAAACTGACCTATCACGAGGATTTCGCCATGGCCGAGGCCCTGCTGCCCCGTCAGACCCGCATCGGCTCCGGCTACGATGTCCATCGCTGGGGACCTGGCGGTTCGGTCTGGCTGTGTGGCATCGAGGTGCCTCACGATCAGACGCTGATCGGTCATTCCGACGCCGACGCCGGTCTTCACGCCCTGACCGACGCCATCCTGGGCGCCATCGCGGCTGGCGACATCGGCGATCACTTCCCGCCCACCGATCCGAAATGGAAAGGCGCCTCGTCGGATCAGTTCCTGATCCACGCCGCCGAACTGGTCTCAGCGCGCGGCGGACGCATCGTCAACGTCGATGTCACCCTGATCTGCGAGCGCCCCAAGGTGAAGCCGCATCGCCAAGCCATGCGCGACCGCATCGCCGCCCTTCTGGACCTTCCGCTCGACGCCGTCAGCGTAAAGGCCACAACGACCGAAGGGCTTGGCTTCACCGGACGCGGCGAAGGCCTGGCCGCCCAGGCCGTGGCGACCGTCGAGCTGCCGGCGCCCTAACGCGCCGCCATCTCCATCTGCCGGACCAGCGAGCCGAACAGATTGACGTAATCATCTGTCCACGGACGAACCGTCGTCGGCGACAGCTTGCTCCACCGCCCATCCTCGCTGAATCCTTCCAGCGAGGCCTGGCTCTTGCCGATCAGCAAGGCCTCGGTCGAGGCCTCCGCCATCTGCCCCAGGCCCGACTGTTCGATATAGACCTGATGCAGGTGCGGGACCTTCAGCGCCTGGGCCGCCGCCTCTGCCGGCAGGGTGATCTCCAGATTCCGGTTGGACAGGTGCAGCACCACAACCCCATCGGGCGCCAATAGCCGCAGATAACCCCGGATGGCTTCCACCGTCAGCAGGTGCGTCGGCACGGCGTCAGACGAAAAGGCGTCGATGACCAGCAGGTCGTAGGATCCCGCCGCCTCGCGATCCATCGTCAGCCGCGCATCCCCCATCACCGTCCGCACCGGCCCGTCCGCGCAGCCGTTGATGAAGCTGAACCATTCGGGATCGCGCGACAGCCGGTCCACCATCGGATCGATCTCGAAGAAGGTCAGCTGGTCCTGCGCCCGCTTGTAGGCCGCCATGGCACCCGATCCCTGGCCCACGACCCCGACCCGCGCCCCGTCCAGACGCCGCGCCTGCATCTGCAGCATCGCCTGCCCCAAGGGCGTGGAGGTCGCGTAATAGAGGGTCGGCTGACACATCCTCGACGGCACCCGCGCTTGCGCCCCATGCAGGGTCGTGCCGTGCATCAGTACATGGACCGGCCCGCCCATCAGCGGATCGTCGATCTTGGCCACCCGCATCACGCCAAAGAAGCTGCGCTCCGACAGGGCCCAGTCATAGCCTCGCGCGAGATGATATCCGGACCAGACGATCGAGGCCAGAACCACGGTGAACAGCACCGCCCGATCCCGCACCAGAAAGGCGAACAAGGTCGCGATGCCCAGTACGCCCTGCGCGATCCGCACCAGTTGCGTATCCGGGATCGCTGCACGCACGTCGGGCGCATAACGCACAGCCTCCATCGACAGCGGCCCGAGGAAGGCGATGACCACGCCCGCCACGCAGCAGATGATCTCCCACGGGCGGATCTCGCGACGGCTCCAAGGCCGCAGCAGCCCCGCCGCGACCAGCACCAGCGGATATTCCCACACCATGTTGAACACGGCCGGCGCGATCAGGCCGTTGAGGACCCCACCGACGACCCCGCCCAACGACAGCAGCAGATAGAATTCCGTCAGCCGATCCGGCGCAGGCCGCCGCGCCGCCAGCCGCTGGTGACACATCAAGGCGGTGAAGAAGAAGGCTGCCAGATTGACCGTGAAGACCAGCAGCCACTCGCCGGTTCGGAACGCGATCAGGGCCGCGCACGCCGCCCCCGCCGCAGCCTGCAGCGCCAGCCCCAGGACCGGCGGAATGGCCGGTCGCGTCTGGAAGGCGATCACGAAGGTCAGCAGATACAGCGCCAGCGGTATGACCCAAAGGAAGGGCGCAGAGGCCACATCGGTGGTCAGATGCGCCGTCACCCCCAGCATCAGGCTGGACGGCGCGGCGGCCAGCAGCACCAGCATCCCCTTCTCACGCCAGGCGATGGGCGGGCTGATCGTCAGCGGCGCGGTATCAGCGGTCCCGACCTCGCGCCGCCGCCAGACCTGAACGCCCAGCCCCACGACCATCACCACGAACAGGCCATAGCCGAGGCTCCAGCCGATCCGCTGGTCCGACAGGCTGGCCAGCGGCTCGATAAGCACCGGATAGGCCAGCAGCGCCAGGAAACTGCCCAGGTTGGACGCGGCATACAGGACATAGGGGTTCTTGCCGTCGGCATGGCCCGCCCGCACCCGCGCATACCACGCCTGCAGCAAGGGCGCGGTCGCCGACAGCACCGCGAACGGCGCGCCGACCGACAGGGTCAGGGTAGCCAGCAGCCATAGCGCCGGTCGTGACGGATCGGGATCGCCCAACAGGCCGCTGATCTGCAACGGCAGGAAAAGCGCCGCCATGATCAGCAGCCCCAGATGCACCCCCACCTGCACCCGCATCGTCGAAATGCGCTGCAACAGGTGGGCATAGGCGTAGCCGGCCAGAAGCGCGGTCTGGAAGAAGACCATCGAGGCGTTCCACACCGACGGCGACCCGCCCAGCGTCGGCAGCACCAGCTTCGTCACCATCGGCTGGACGACGAAGACAAGACAGGCCGAGGTGAAGATGGCGACGGCGAACAGGATCGGCTGGGTGCGATCCAATGTCTTGGCGGCGGGGCGCAACGGATCGACAGCCTCGGTCATGACTCTGGTTAGAGCGGGGTTCGCGGCCTATGAAAAGACCATGTTTGCCCAAGACATCCAGCGCCAGGCGCAACAGATCGTCGCAACCGCGACCGAACGCGGCCTGATGCTGGCCACGGCCGAAAGCTGCACCGGGGGCCTTGTCGCGGCGGCCCTGACAGCCATTCCCGGCTCATCTTCCGCGCTGGACAGGGGCTTCGTCACCTATAGCAACGACGCCAAGATGCAGATGCTGGATGTGCCGGAGGCGACCCTGGCCGCTCACGGCGCGGTGTCGGAGGCGACGGCACGCGCCATGGCCCTGGGCGCCGTCGCCCGGTCGCGCGCCGCCGTCTCGGTCTCGGTCACCGGCGTCGCCGGTCCCGGCGGCGGATCGGACGAAAAGCCGATCGGCCTGGTGCATTTCGCGGCCTGCGGTCCCGCCGGCCTTATCCATCGCGAAGAGCGATTCGGCGACATCGGCCGCGACGCCGTCCGCCTGGCCAGCGTCCGCGTCGCTCTGGACATGCTGGCGGACCGATTGGCGTGAGCGATACCGTAGTCATCGATGCAAAGGGCCACCGCTGCCCCACGCCCAGCCTCAAGCTGATGAAGGCGATGGACGGCGCCGCGCCCGGCTCGCGCTTCGTGCTTCTTGCTACCGACCCCATGGCGCGGATCGATGTGCCGTTCCTGATGTCTCAGAAGAGCGGCCGGATGATTGCGGTCGAAGAAACGAACGGCCTGCTGCGCCTTACGGTCGAGACCGGCGGCTCGCCCGACGTTCCGACAGATTGACCACGCTGGCCGGCTCCTGCTCGGCCACGGCCCGCGCCTTGGCCGCCAGCTCCATCTCCGTTGCGAATGCCCCACCGTAGAAGATGGCGTTCACGTTCCACGACAGCCAGATCAGCAGAACCACCACGGCGCCGACCGACCCATAGGTGGCCCCCAGCGGCGCGATCTGCTCGACATAGATGGCGCACAGCCACGACGACACGACCGACATCAGCGTCGCCACCAGCCCGCCCGCCGTCGCCGGCAGCCAGGCCACCGGCGTCCGGTGGCTCATGGCGTAGCGATAGAGCAGCGTCAGCCCGATCACGAGGCCGACGGCGGGCAGGAAGGCGTCCAGCGGCGCAATCCCGCTGCGCATCGGCGATCCCGCCGCCGCCGACGCATGGGCCAGAATCCGCACCGTCACGACCGCGCCGGACACCACGGTAAACAGGGCGAAGGCGAAGATGGCGACGAAGAAGGCCAGCAGATTGAACTTGAAGAACCCATGCGGCTCGGTCTCGTCATGAATCAGGTTCAATCCTGCCAACAAGGCCTTGAATCCCCTGTGCGCCGCGTATGCGCCGACGAACAGCGCAAAGGCGCTCTGGGCCGACACCGTCCGCGCCGAGGCGTTGCTCAACCGCGTGATCTCGCCCTGGAAGATGTTCTGCGCGGCCTTGGGCAGCAGATCCGACAGAGCGGCCGCCTGTGCGCTGACCTCGCTGATCGACAGACCCAGCTTGTAGAAGCCGATCAGGATGGCGATGGCCGGAAACACCGCCAGCAGGGCGAAGAACGACACCCCGCCCGTATAAAGCATGACGTCGCGTCCCCAGCTGCGGGTGAAGGCCCGCACGGCCAGTCCGCCCCAGAATCCGGGCGCCTTCAGGACCGATCGTGTCAGCTGTTCACTCAAGCCGGTCCCCACAACCGTTGCAACAAGCGGCGGAACCTAGCGGATTCCATTGGCCGTGAAAGTCTCATCCGCGTGAGGACGGACTTTCTCGTCGATGCCCTCGTTCCATTCGCCATGACATTGCATCCTTAACACCCTCGTCGCTATGGTCCGCACGCCTCCGACCGGCTATGGGCGCGGCGACTTACGGAGACGATGGGTTTTGGCTTTCGACGCGCGTGTATTGATCCTGGCGGCTGACGATGGCCGGATCGGGCCGCTCGCTGCGGGTCTGGATGCGTTGGGCTGGCGCACGGTGACGGCGCGCGACGTGGTCTCGGCCGAGCTGACGCTTCAGGATTTCCCGCTGGAAGCCGCCGTCATCGATATCGATACGTTTGGTCTGGACGTTGCGGTGCGCCTGCGCGTCGCCGCCGAGCCTCGCCGCCTTCCGATCATGGTCATCGGCGCCCGCCCCGATTCGATCAAGGGCGCGGACCTGACCATGTCCACCCCGCCCCATCCTGCCCAGGCCGCCCTGCGGCTGGAGCAGCTGGGTCGCGCCGCCATCGCCGAGGAAGAGTTCCACCTGCGGGTGACCACCTTCGCGACGCGCGACGTGAAGCTGGACGCCCGTTCTGACGACGACGGCCCGCTGCGGGTGCTGGCCGCCGGCGTCGCGGATCGCCGCTTCCTGGCCCTGTCCAACGCCCTGACCGCTGCGGGCGTCGAGGTCGTCGCCGCCCCCACCCCCTACACGGCCTTCGACTATCTGCACGAAAGCCCGTTCGACGCCGCCGTCCTGTGGGGCGCAGAGGATCATGCGCCGGCCCTGTCCATCGCGGCGGGCATGAAGCGCAACACCCGCCTCTATCATATCCCGCTGATGCTCTATCTGCGCGGCAAGAACGAGATCAGCCTGTCAGAGCTGTTCAACCGCGGCTTCGCCGACGTCGCCTCGGCCGATACGCCGGAGGGAGAGACGGCCGAACGCATCCTGGCCCTGGCCGGCGCCCACCGCACTCATCTGGGCATCCGCAAGACGCTGGATTCGGTGCGCAGCCTGGAGCTGATGGACCCCGCGACGGGCCTGTTCACCCCCCAACTGTTCGCCAGCCACCTGGGCCGCGTCGCCGAAGCCTCGCGCGCCCGCAAGCGTCCGCTGTCCGTCTGCGTCCTGCGCGTTCGCGAAACCGAATCCGTCACCTGGGCACGCCAGGGCGGCTGGCTGGACCGCGCCATGCCCCAGATCGGGGCCATGGTCTCGCGTCTGGTTCGGGTCGAAGACACGCCCGCCCGCCTGGCCAAGGAAGTCTTCGCCCTGGCCCTTCCGGCGACCCACGCCGAGCCGGCGCGCCTGGCCGCCGAACGGATCGCCGCCGTCATCGGCTGCACCGCCTTCGACGCCGGCCCTGACCGCTCGCCCTTCGTCGCAGAATTCGATGTCGGCGCCGCCGAGATGCAACCGAACGAAAGCGCCGCCGCCCTGCTGGAACGCGCCTCCGCCGACCTGTTCGAAAAGACGCTGAGGCGGCTTTAAGCCCCCGCCACTCGCGCCAGGTCGGCCGTGATCCGTTCCGCCACCTTCAGCCGCTCTTCCGCCGTGGGCCAGTCGCCCGTCACGAAGATCTTCTGATCCGGCCGGATCTTCCAGAACGCCTGGTTCTTCTGGATCAGCCCCACCAGACCCATCGGGTTCGGGAAGCTGTTGTCGCGCAGGGTCAGCACCGCGCCGCGCGGGCCGATGTCGATCTTCTCGATACAGGCCCGGCGGCAGTTGGACTTGATGCCGACGATCTTCAGAAGTTGTTGCGCCTCGTCCGGCAACGGCCCGAACCGATCGATCAGTTCGGCGGCAAGGGCTTCGCGGTCCTCGGCCTGTTCGGCGTCGGACAGGCGGCGATACAGGCTGAGACGGACGTTCAGGTCCGGCACGTATTCCTCTGGAATCAAAACGGAAGCGCCGACGTTGATCGACGGCGACCAGCCGCGATCCACATTGGTTCCCTCGCCCTTTTCGCGCAGCTCGGCGACCGCATCCTCCAGCATCTGCTGGTACAGTTCGACGCCGACCTCGCGGATATGGCCCGACTGTTCGTCGCCCAGCAGATTGCCGCCGCCGCGCTGGTCCAGGTCGTGGCTGGCCAGTTGGAAGCCGGCGCCCAGATTGTCCAACGACTGCAGCACCTGCAGCCGCCGCTCGGCCGACAGTGTCATCGGCTTGACCGCGTCGGTGGTCAGATAGGCGAAGGCCCGCGCCTTGGACCGGCCGACCCGGCCCCGAATCTGGTACAGCTGGGCTAGGCCGAACATGTCGGCGCGGTGCACGACCAGCGTATTGGCTGTCGGGATGTCCAGCCCGCTCTCGACGATCGTGGTCGAGACCAGCACGTCGTATTCGCCGTCGTAGAAGGCGCTCATCACCTCCTCCAGCTGGGTCGGCGCCATCTGGCCGTGGCCGACCACGAACTTGATCTCAGGCACCTGCTCGCGCAGGAATTTCTCGATGCCCGGCAGGTCCTTCAGGCGCGGCGCGACATAATAGGCCTGGCCGCCGCGATACTTCTCGCGCAGCAGGGCCTCGCGCACCAGCACCGGATCCCACGGCGTCACATAGGTCCGCACCGCCAGACGATCGACCGGCGGGGTGGCGATGATCGACATCTCACGGATGCCCGACAGCGCCATCTGCAGGGTGCGCGGGATCGGCGTGGCGGTCAGGGTCAGCAGGTGGACGTCGGCGCGCAGCGACTTCAGCTTCTCCTTATGCTTGACGCCGAAGTGCTGCTCCTCGTCGACGATGACCAGGCCCAGGTCGCGGAAGCCGACCTGTTCGGACAGCACCGCATGGGTGCCGACCACGATCTCGACCGAGCCGTCCTTCAGCCCCGCCCGCGTCTCCGCCGCCTCCTTGCCCCCCACCATCCGTGACAGTTGGCGCACCTTCACAGGCCAGCCGGCGAACCGCTCGGTGAAGGTCTTGTAGTGCTGGCGCGCCAACAGGGTGGTCGGGGCCACAATGGCCACCTGCTGCCCCGTCATGGCCACGACGAAGGCGGCCCGCAGCGCCACCTCGGTCTTGCCGAAACCGACGTCGCCGCAGATCAGGCGATCCATCGGCGTGCCCTTGCCCAGATCTTCCAGCACATCGCCGATGGCGTTCAACTGGTCGTCCGTCTCCTCATAGGGGAAGCGGGCGCAGAACTCGGCGAACAGGCCCGGCGGCGGCACGACGGCGTCGGTCTCTCGCAGCGCCCGCTTGGCCGCCAGCGCAATAAGCCCCTCGGCCATGGCGCGCAGACGCTCCTTGGCCTTTGACTTGCGCGCCTGCCAGCCAGCGCCGCCCAGACGGTCCAGCTGCGCGCCTTCCGAATCCGACCCGTAACGGGTCAGAAGATCAATGTTTTCAACCGGCAGATAGAGTTTGCTCTCACCGGCGTAGATCAGCTCCAGACAATCATGCGGCGCCTGCTGGATCTCCAGCGTCTTCAGCCCCTCATACCGCCCGATGCCGTGATCCAGGTGAACCACCAGATCGCCGGTCGTCAGGGCCGAGGCCTCGGCCAGGAAGTTCGACGCCCGCCGCTTCTTGCGCGGTCGCGCCAGCCGGTCGCCCAGGATGTCGGTCTCAGAAATGACCGCGACCTCGTCCGTCGCAAACCCATGCTCGACCGGCAGCACGCCGCGCAGATACAGGTCCTTCGGCGCGGTCTGCACATCGGCCCAGTCGCGCACGGCGACGATATGATCCAGCCCGTGGTCGGCCAGCATGGTCGACAGACGTTCCGACGAGCCCTCGGTCCACGAAGCGAACAGCACCCGCTTGCCGTCGGCCTTCAGGGCCGCCGCATGGGCCGCCACCGCCTCGAACAGGTTGACGCTGTCCTGCGCCCGCTCGGCCGCGAAGGTCCGGCCCAGCCGGCCGCCGGCATCCTCGCCGCCGCCCGAGAACGGCGTAAACCGCCGCACGGCGCGGCCCGCCAGCGCCTGATTCCAGTCGCCGGCGTCCAGATACAGCGACCGGGGCGGCAGCGCGCGATTGGCCGCCGCATGTCCCTTGGTCTTTGCCGCTTCCGTCCGCCCCTCATAGGCGTCGGCGATCAGGTCCCACCGCTCGGCCCGCGCGCTCTCGGCTTGATTGTCCAAAAAGATCTGCGCTTGGTCCGGCAGATAGTCGAACAGCGAATCCAGGCTCTCGTAGAACAGCGGCAACCACTGCTCCATGCCTTGCCGCCGCGCGCCCTCGCTGATCGTCGCATACAGCGGGTCATCGCCCGGCGCGCCGAAGAGGTTCAGATAGCCGGTGCGGAAGCGCGAGATCGCCGCCGCGTCCAGCAACGCCTCCGACACGGGCGCCAGCGACACCACCGTCATCTGGCCCGTCGATCTCTGGGTCTCGGGATCGAAGGTGCGGATCGATTCCAGTTCTGACCCGAACATGTCCAGCCGCACCGGCTCCTCGAAGCCCGGCGGATAGACGTCGACCACCCCGCCCCGCACCGCGAACTCGCCCCGCTCCGACACGGTCGAGGCCCGAACATAGCCGTTGGCGGCGAAATACCGCTCCAGCGCCTGGATATCGAGATCGCGCCCGACCTTGGTCTCGAACCCCGCCTGGGTCGTCACCGACTTAGGCGGCGTGCGTTGCATGGCCGCCGACACCGTAGTGACCACCAGGACCGGCGCGTCGCCCGACTTGCGCTGGGCCAGCCGCGTCAGGGTCGCCATCCGCTGGGCGGCGATCCCCGCCGTGGGGCTCAGCCGGTCATAGGGCAGACAGTCCCAGGCCGGATATTCAAGAATTTCGATCTCTTGCGAGAAAAACCGGAACGCCTGAACAAACCCGCCCGACCGCCGATAGTCGCGCGCCACGAAGACGCCGACCCCGCCGTTCGCCTTGATCCGCTCGGCTACGACCAGGGCGTCCAGCCCTTCCGGCGCCCCGCCCAGATCGGCGTCGGTCCGGTGCTGCGCAGTGACCTGTTGATCCATCAGCCGATGCCCTTGCCGACCTCGGCCGCCACATGCTCGCGCATGAAGGCGCGGACCTTGGCCATCACGGGCGTCTCGAACTCGGGCGGTGTCGGGTCACGCTCGATGATCCAGCCGTAGAGCCACTGGTCCTCCTCGTCGATCAGCAGCTCCAGCTGATCCAGTTCGGAGTCCGTCAGCGTCGGCGCCACCTGGTCCGAAAACGGACCCAGCACCATGTCGGCCTCGCGGAAGCCCCGCCGCCAGGACCGGAACTGGATACGGCCCAGCCGCTGCTTGCGGGCCAGCGCCGCCTGGTCGCCACTGTCGTCTTGGGGGATTTCGGTCACAAGCAATCCTGGCCCGGCAAGGTTGAAGGACGTTCAAGCCGCGATCCACCGCGTGGCGAACCTCAGCGTCCTAAAATGGAAGAAGCGCAGATAGCGCTCCTTCGCCCACTTCGCCACCCGTCATGGTCACGCTATGTTCCCGGCGATGCGTCCGCAGATTCTCTTTCCCCTGTTCACCGAGGTCTCCAGCCTGAAGGGCGTGGGTCCCCGCGTGCTGCCCCTGGTGCAGAAGGTGGCGGGGCCGCTGGTGCGCGACCTGGCCTTCCTCAGCCCCTCCGGAGTCATCGTACGCCGGCCGATGGAGGCGGCGACCGCCGTGGACGGCGAGGTCGGCATCTTCGAGATCGTCATCGACCGCCTGTTCGTCCCCAGCCGCCCCGGCGCCCCGCTGAAGGTCCGCGCCAGCGACGTGACCGGCTTCGTCCACCTGGTCTGGTTCGGCGGCTCGCCCCAGCATATCGACCGGTTGCTACCGCGCGGCGAGACCCGGTTGGTCTCGGGCAAGGTCGAGCGCTTCAACGGCGAGGTCCAGATCGTCCACCCGGACATCGTCACGCCGGACAAGGCCGCCGACATCCCGGCATCCGAACCCGTCTATCCGGCGACCCAAGGCCTGACCTCGCGCCAGCTGCGAAAACTGGTCCAGGCCGCCCTGCCCGCCGCCCCCGACCTGCCGGAATGGCAGGACCCCGCCTGGCTGAAGAAGCAAAACTGGCTGGGCTGGCGCGCCGCGCTGGACGCCCTGCACGCCCCGACGGGCGAGCTGGATCTTTCGCCCGACGCCCCCGCCCGCCAGCGCCTGGCCTATGACGAATTCCTGGCCCACCAGCTGGCCCTGGCCCGCCGTCGCCGCGCCCGCGAGATCAAGCCCTCGCCCGTCATCGCGCCTGGAGCAGCTTCGGATCACCTGCTCCAGGCCCTGCCCTTCACCTTGACCAACGCCCAGGCCCAGGCCGTCGCCGAAATCCGCCGCGACCTGGCCTCAGGCAAACAGATGGGCCGGTTGCTTCAGGGGGATGTGGGTTCAGGCAAGACCGCCGTCGCCGCCCTGGCCCTGGCCGACGCGGCCTCCAGCGGCTTCCAGTCCGCTTTGATGGCCCCGACCGAAATCCTGGCCCGCCAGCATTACGAAAAGCTCGGCCCCCTGCTGGAGTCGGCCGGCGTCGCCTCTGTCCTGCTCACCGGCCGCGACACCAACGGCCAGAGGCGCGAGAAGCTGGCCGCCCTGGCGTCCGGTCACGCCCAGGTCGCCATCGGCACCCACGCCCTGTTCCAGGACGCCGTCCGCTTCGATCGCCTGGCCCTGGCCGTCATCGACGAACAGCACCGGTTCGGCGTCAGCGAGCGCCAGCGGCTTCAGTCCAAGGGCGATCCGCGCATCGGCGCCGTCCACCTGCTGACCATGTCGGCCACCCCCATCCCCCGCACCCTGGAACTGACCCAGTACGGCGAGCTGGAGGTCAGCCGCCTGATGGAGAAGCCGCCGGGCCGCACCCCTGTCACCACCGCCGTCGTCCCTCTGGCCCGTATCGGCGAGGTCGCCGCCCGGCTGAAGACGGCGCTGGACGCCGGCGCCCAAGCCTATTGGATCTGCCCCCTGGTCGCCGAATCCGAGGCTATTGACCTCGCCGCCGCCGTCGACCGCGCCGACGACCTGCGTCGCCTGCTGGGCGTCGAGGTGGGCCTGGCCCACGGCCAGATGCCGGGCGCCGAGCGCGAAGCCGTCATGGCCGACTTCGCCGACGGCCGCATTCCCCTGCTGGTCGCCACCACGGTGGTCGAGGTCGGAGTGGACGTGCCCAACGCCTCCATCATGGTCATCGAACACGCGGACCGGTTCGGCCTGGCCCAGTTGCACCAGCTGCGCGGCCGCGTCGGACGGGGCTCGAAGGCCAGCTCCTGCATCCTGCTGTACGGCGGCCAGGACGGCGCCCTCGGTGAAACCGCGAAAGAACGCCTCGAAACCCTGCGCCGCACCGAGGACGGCTTCGTCATCGCCGAGGAAGACTTCCGCCTGCGGGGCGGCGGCGACCCCCTGGGTCTGAAACAGAGCGGCTTCCCCGCCTACCGTTTCGCCGACCCGATCCGCCACCGCTCCCTGATGCTGGCCGCCGCCGACGACGCCCGCCTGATCCTCAACCGCGACCCCGACCTGACCTCCGAACGCGGCCAGGCGGTGCAGGTGCTGGAGGAGTTGTTCGATTGGAAGGGTCATAGGTCGGGGTCGGACTGAGGGGGCGGTCTCGCCCACGCCCACGCCCACGCCGTCATCCTGGGCCTTGCGCCTAGGATCCAAAGACTCGACCGGCTAGAACGCCCCGGATGTTGCGCCTGTCAGAACTCAAGCTGCCCCTCGACCACCCGCCGGAGGCCTTGCCCGCCGCGATCGCCGCCCGCTTGGGCGTGCCGCCGCACGATCTTGTGTCTTGGTCGATATGGAAGCGGGCGCACGACGCCCGCAGGAAATCCGCGATACTGAAAGTCTACATCCTCGACGTCGAGGTGAGGGATGAATCGGCGGTGCTGGCCCGCTTTGCGGACGACGTGCACGTGGCGCCGACGCCAGACGTCGCCTATCGCCCGGTCGCTGTCGCGCCCAAGACCGGGCGCCTTCGGCCGGTCGTGATCGGGGCCGGGCCGTGCGGCCTGTTCGCCGGGCTGATCCTGGCCGAGATGGGGTTCAAGCCGATCATCCTCGACCGCGGCAAGGTGGTCCGTGAGAGGACCAAGGACACCTGGGAGCTGTGGCGCAAAGGCAAGCTGCACCCGGAATCCAACGTGCAGTACGGCGAGGGCGGCGCGGGCACCTTCTCCGACGGCAAGCTCTATAGCCAGATCAAGGATCCGCGCTTCCTGGCCCGCAAGGTGCTGACCGAATTCGTCGCGGCCGGGGCGCCGGAAGAAATCCTCACCGAGGCCCACCCGCACATCGGCACCTTCCGTCTGGTGACCATGGTCGAGGCCATGCGCGAGAAGATCGAGGCGCTCGGCGGCGAATATCGCTTCGAGCACCGGGTCACGGACATCGATCTCGACAAGGGCGCCATCCGGGGCGTGCGCCTGCACACCGGCGAGACGCTGGAGGCCGATCACGTGGTCTTCGCCATCGGCCATTCATCGCGCGACACCTTCCAGACCCTCTACGAGCGCGGCGTCCATATCGAGGCCAAGCCGTTCTCGGTCGGTTTCCGCATCGAGCATCCGCAGTCGTGGATCGATCGGGCGATGTTCGGTCCTTGCGCCGGCCACCCCGATCTTGGCGCGGCGGCCTATACGCTTTCGCACCATTGCAGCAACGGTCGCACCGTCTACAGCTTCTGCATGTGCCCGGGCGGCACCGTGGTCGCGGCCACCAGCGAGCCCGGCCGCGTCGTGACCAACGGCATGAGCCAGTATTCGCGCAACGAGCGGAACGCCAACTCCGGCTTCGTGGTCGGCATCTCGCCCGAGGATTATCCGAGCGACCATCCGCTGGCGGGCATCGAACTGCAACGGGAGCTGGAGACCCGCGCCTACACGGCCGGCGGCGGCGACTATTTCGCGCCGGGCCAGCTGGTCGGCGACTTCCTGGCGGGCCGCGCCTCGACCACGCTGGGGGAAGTTGTTCCCAGCTACAAGCCGGGTGTGCGCCCGACCGACCTGGCGCCGCTGATGCCCGACTATGTGATCGCCGCAATGCGCGAGGCCCTGCCCGTCTTCGGCCGCAAGATCGCCCGCTACGACGACGCCCAGGCGGTTCTGACGGGCGTCGAAACCCGCAGCTCGTCCCCGATCCGAATGACCCGCGGCGCCGACTTTCAGAGCCTGAACGTGCGCGGCCTGTTCCCTGCCGGCGAAGGCGCCGGCTATGCCGGCGGCATCCTGTCGGCCGCCGTTGACGGTATCAAGGTGGCCGAAGCCGTCGCCCGGTCGATGGTTGCGAAGGTGGCGGCGTAGACAAAGGGTAGCGCATAGGCCGCGCTGTCCGCCTGCGCTTTCCGCCCCGCCAAACCTGCCAGTCTCAATCGATTATCCGGCTCCAGCCGTCGAACCCGACCTCGACGTTGGCGGGAACAATCGCCGACAGTTGGTTGTAATCCATGTCGATATGCAGGTTCGTCAGCACCGCCCGCTCCACATCTGCGGCGGCGATCCATTCCAGCGCCCGGTCCAGATGTGCATGGGTCGGGTGCGGCGCGTAACGCAGGGCGTCGACGATCCAGATCTTGCACCCGGCCACGGCCGCCAGCGCCGCCTCGTCCAGATCGGATACGTCGCTGGAATAGGCCATGTCGCCCAGCCGGTAACCCACCGACCGGATCGGCCCGTGCGCCTGGTCGAAGGTCGTGACCGGGATCGCCCCGCCCGCTCCTTCGACCGACCAAGCCGTCCCATGCGGCGGAATGATCCGCCCGTCCAGCAGCGGCGGATAGCCGAACTTGCTCTCGAAAATATAGTCGAACCGATGCGTCAGCGAGCCATGCGTCGCCTCGTCCATCCACGCCGGAATGCGCTTCCTCGACCGCGCGGCGAAGGTGCGCAGATCGTCGATACCGTGGGTCTGGTCGGCGTGGTCGTGGGTATAGAGCACCGCATCCACATGCTTGGTCGCGCTGGCCAGCATCTGTTCGCGCAGGTCCGGCGAGGTGTCGATCAGGACGTTGGTCACGCCCTCCGGCCCAGCCTTGCGCGCCAGCATCGAACAGCGCGTCCGCCGGTTTTTCGGCTCGGCCGGGTCGCACGCGCCCCAATCGCCGTCGCCGCGCGGCACCCCGCCCGACGATCCGCTGCCTAGGATGACGACTTCGAAGCTCATGCGGGCCTGGGTATCCGGTCAAAGAGGCCGAAGAAGGCCTCGGTGGTTCTCTGGTCAGCCTCGTCGGCGCTCCAGCCCCGGATCTCGGCCAGCTTTTCCAGCACATGGCTGACATAGGCCGGCTCGTTGCGCCGCCCCCGGTGCGGGATGGGCGCCAGATAGGGGCAGTCGGTCTCGACGATGATCCGGTCCGCCGGCATGTCGCGGATCACCGCCCGCACATCCTCGGCCGCCTTGAAGGTGGCGATCCCCGACACCGAGAACCAGGCGCCCAGTTCCGCTGCGATTCTCGCAAGTTCCGACCCACTGGTGTAGCAGTGCATCAGCATCTTGAACGGCCCGGCGGCGTGCTCCTCCTTCAGGATCGCCCCCATGACCTCGTCCGCCTCCCGGGTGTGGATCACCAGAGGCAGCCCCGTCTGCCGCGCCGCCGCCACATGCTGGCGGAATACCGCCGCCTGGATCTCGCGCGGGCTGAAGTCATAGTGAAAGTCCAGGCCGCATTCGCCGATCCCGACCACCTTGGGCCGCTGCGCCAGCTCGATCAGGGTCGCCGCCGTCAGGTCCGCCGCGTCCTTGGCCTCATGCGGATGGACCCCGACCGTGCACCAGATGTCGTCGTGCGCCATGGCGATCCCGTGCGTCGCCTCGAAGGTCGTCAGCTTGTCGGAGATCTCGACCATCAGACCGACCCCGGCCTCGCGCGCCCGGGCGATCACGGCGTCCCGGTCCTCGTCGAACTGCGGCGCGTGCAGGTTCACATGACTGTCGATCAGCATCAGCCCATCCGCTCCTGCTGGGCCTGAACCCGCTTCAAATCCGCCAGCGCCCCGGCCAGCACATCGGCCTTGTCCAGGTTCAGCCCCGCCGCCCGATCCGGCAACGGCTGCAGCCGCTCCCAAAGCTCGGCCCAGCGGTTGCCTGCGCCGGCCGGGCTGCTCAGGGCCCGCATCCGCACCGCCGCGATCAGCCGGTCCATCAGGGTCTCGAACCGCTCCTGCCCCTCGGCGCCGCGGAACTTGTCGGCGATGGCCAGGGCCTCGGCCCGGTCCACATCCCCCTCGACCCAACGTCGCGCCAGTTGGTCCATCTCGAAGGTCGCCCCTGACGCCAGGGCCAGGGCCGCGCCCGGCGATCCCCCCGCCATGATCGCCGCATGTTCGGCGTCCTGCGGCTCCGCGCCCGTGCGGTTGCGCACCAGGGTCTCCAGCCGCTCCGGCGTCCAGATCGGAAAGCTCAGCCGCCGGCACCGCGACCGGATCGTCGCCAACAGCCGCCCCGGCGCGTGGGTCACCAGGAACAGCACGCCCCGCTCAGGCGGCTCTTCAAGAACCTTCAGCAAGGCATTGGCCGCGTTGATGTTCAGGTCGTCAGCGGCGTCGATGATCGCCACCCGATACTGGGCCTGCGACGGGCTCTTGGAGAAGAACTCGGGCAGTTCGCGCGACTGATCGACCGAGATCGACTTCTTGGTCTTACCGCCCTCGACCAGCCGCTCCAGCACCAGCAGATCGGGATGCGACTGGGCCGAGATCAGCCGACTGACCGGATCCTCGCGCCCGGCGCCCAGCGGCCCGCGCGCCGGATCGGCCGCCGCCCCCAGCAGCCGCCGCGCCGCGCGATAGGCGAAGGTCGCCTTGCCCGTCCCCTCGACCCCGCACAACAGCCAGGCGTGGTGCAGCCGCCCCCGCTCCCAGGCATCCAGAAAAGCCGTCTCCGCCGCCACATCGGGGATCAAGTCGAACCGGTCGCGGGGATGGTCTTCGCTCACAGCAGCCGGTCCTGAACCGCCCGCCAGACCCGCGCCTCGACCTCGTCCAGCGACCCGACGGCGTCGATCAGCACGCACCGCTGCGGATTGGCCTCGACGATGCGCAGGAAGCCCTCGCGCAGTCGCTGGTGGAACTCCACCCCCTTGGACTCGAACCGCGTCTCGAACAGGCCGCGCCCGAACGCCCGCTCCAGCCCCACCTCGACCGGCAGATCGAACACCAGGGTCAGGTCCGGCTGATCCGCCCCGACCACGCCCGCGTCGATCTGTTCGATGAAGCTCTGGGCCACGCCGCCGCCCGCGCCCTGATAGGCCCGACTGCTGTCGGCGAACCGGTCGCACACCACCCAGTCGCCGGCCGCCAACGCGGGGCGGATGGTCCGCTCCAGATGGTCCGAGCGCGAGGCATACATCAACAGGGTCTCGGTCATGGCCGACCACGGCTCGGCGTCATTGGCCACGACCAGGTTGCGGATCACCTCCGCCCCCTTCGATCCGCCCGGCTCGCGGGTGCGCACCACATTGCGCTCGCCCAGCACAGGCTCCAGCCGCGCGACCAGCCGCCCGACCTGGGTCGACTTGCCGGCGCCCTCGCCACCTTCGAAGCTTATGAATTGTCCACGGGTCACCCGCCTTCATGGCGCGCGGGCGCTGTCCGGCGCAAGCCCGTGCGCGCGATCAGTTGCCGGATATCAACAGGGCGCCCGCGTAACCCCGCGCCACGACCGACTGGCGCGCGGCTTCGGCCGCATTGGCGCTGTCCCACGGCCCCACCACGACGTTGAACCGCCCGCCGTTCAGGTCGGCCCGCACCCAGCCGCTCAGGCTGTCGGCGATTCGCCGGGCCTCGCCCTGATCCGAGAAGGTCCCCGCCTGCACCCAATAGATCGAGACCTCCTCCACTGCGGTTGCGACCGGCGCGGCGGCGACCGACACGGGCCGGCTCACGGGCGCGCTCGCCGGCGCCGAAACGCGCGGCGCGGGCGCCGACGCCCTCAACAGCGTGCCCCCGCCCTGCTGCGGCGCCCGGCCCAGATAGCGGACCCGAACCCGCCCCACGCCCTGCGACAGCATCCCCAGCTCATTCGCCGCCTCGCGCGACAGGTCGATGATCCGGCTGTCCACGAACGGCCCCCGGTCGTTGATCCGCACCACCAGCCGCCGCCCATTGTCCAGGTTCGTCACCTCGACCAGACCGGGCAGAGGCAGGGTCTTGTGCGCCGCCGTCAGGGCATGCATGTCGAACCGCTCGCCGGTCGAGGTCGGCCGCCCGTTGAAGGCGTCGCCGTACCAGGACGCCATCCCGACCTCGTCGTAATCCGGCTGTTCCTTGGGCGTGTACCAGCGTCCGCGCACCTGATAGGGCCGCATCGTCCCCGACACGATCGGCGCAGGATCCTTGACCACAGGCAGCCGCGCCTCGCCGCGCGTCCCGCCCACGCCCGCGCCGCCCGCCGTCGAACAGGCGGCCAGCAGCGAGAACAGCCCCAGGATCAGGGCGCCGCGCACCCATTTTCCACACGTCATCGACCCGCCTCGTCAAAAATACGAAAACAGGATGACCGAAGACATTTCCGCTTTGGTTAATGACCCGTTCGCCTGCTATGGCGTCCGCCTCCGCTCCGGCGGCAAGGAAGTGTGGCCGAGTGGTTTAAGGCACTGGTCTTGAAAACCAGCGACGGTGAGAGCCGTCCGTGGGTTCGAATCCCACCGCTTCCGCCAACCTCGCATACCGCCGCTCGATTAGCGGCCCCATACTAGTCAGCGCCCTAAGCCGCTTCTGGCGAATTGATCAAAAACGCCTCAGTCGAACCTCTGGGATTCGCGTCCGGCGCCCAATCTAGCGCTGAGGGATTGGTGAGCGAGTGTTCGGCATCCATCTCATGATCTGCGACGCCGATGCCGCGACCGAGACAGAACGGCGCGCTCTTCGCCGTGTCCCGCTCGGGTCCGCGGTATATGGGCAACTCATGCTCTGGTCGAGATTCGGAGAAACGGGGAAGAACCTCGGCCACATGACGACAAGTGGATCAGTTACGACCAGTGGATTGGTGAAGGCGCGCATCCGAGAAGACTTGATTTTCGCGTTAGACGCGTGCGCTATAACCTACGGACTGGAGCGAACAGGCACGTGAAAGCAGCGGCGATTTTGAAATGCAGAGAAAGATTGCGCCGCTGTGATGTGAGCATCAAGCGAATGGCTGACGCGAACAGCGCGAGTGATTTCGCAGAGTGTTGGGAGAGTTACCTGGTCGCGTTGAAAGCAGTAGGAGAGATCCTGCTCACAGGATCAAAGGGCCACAACCAATCCAGACAGCTCTTGGAGACGCGGTGGATTGAAGTAACGAGCGATCCCTTGCTGAAGTATTTAATCGAGGCGCGCAACGTTGAGGAGCACGGGCTTGAGCCCACTGCGGAGTTCGCTGGCCCATCCCTTGGAATAGGCGGACCCGGAGAAAGCGTCAGACTTGACGGAACGATCGGGGCTGGCGGGACGCTAAGGGTTATGCCACTGAATGGGTCGAACGTGACTATTACCTACTCGCCCAAGTCCGCTCGACTGCTCCCAGTCACAGATCGAAAGGGGAACACTTGGCCTGTTCCGGACATGCATTTGGCAAAAGTCGTATCCGATCAAGCACCGATCAGCGTCGCAACGTTAGGGTTAGCCTATTTCTCCCGTCTCGTAGAGGATGCTAGTTCTCTCGCTTGAGACTGAAACGCTAATGGCGGCCGGGGCCTTCACGTGCCCTCTGACCAAGTTCTGACCGGTAAAGATGGCTATGCCATCTTAGCGCTTGCTATTGCCCCGCCTGCCGTTAGGAACCCGGCTCCCCTGCCTGGAGCCCTGCCATGACGGCGACGAAACCGATGACGATCGGGATCGATTTCGGCACGACCAATACGGTCGTCGCCCTGACCGATGCGGACGGTCTCGCCCGGCTGGTGACCTTCGACGCGGTCGAGGGCCAGACCACCACCTTCCGCTCGGCGCTCAGCTTCCAGATCCATCAGGGCGTGAACGGCCAGCCGCCCGAGCGCGTGGTCGAGGCCGGGCCCTGGGCCATCGCCGCCTATGTCGAGGACCCGCTGGAGACCCGCTTCATCCAGTCGTTCAAGACCTTCGCCGCCAGCGCCGCCTTCACCGAGACCCGTATCGACAACCGTCGCTATGCGTTCGAGGATCTGCTGGCCGCGTTCCTGCTGCGTCTGCGCCACCATGCGGGCGACGAACTGGCGAACACACCACCCGCCGTCATCGTCGGCCGCCCCGTCACCTTTGCGGGCGGCAATCCCGACGAGACCCTGGCCCTGTCGCGCTATCAGACGGCGTTCGAACGGCTGGGCTTCATCGACATCCGCTATGCGCACGAGCCGGTGGGCGCCGCCTTCTATTTCGCGCGCACGCTGAAGCAGGACGCCACGGTTCTGGTCGCCGATTTCGGCGGCGGCACCAGCGACTTCTCCATTATCCGGTTCGAGCGGACGGAGGACGGTCTGCGTTCGACGCCGTTGGCGCGGTCGGGCGTCGGCGTGGCGGGCGACGCCTTCGACTATCGGATCATCGATCAGCTGGTCTCGCCCGAACTGGGCAAGGGCGGCCTCTACAGCTCGGTCGGCAAACAACTGCCGATCCCCCAGCGGTACTATTCCGCCTTCGCCCGCTGGGATCAGTTGGCCCTGCTGCGCGCGTCGCGGGACATGCGCGACATCCGCTCCCTGGCCCGCACCGCGCTGGAGCCAGAGAAGATCGAACGCCTGATCGAGGTGCTGGACGACAACCACGGCCATGACCTTTACCGCGCCGTGTCCACGCTGAAGATGGCCCTGTCGGCCGACGAGACCGCGACCTTCCTGTTCGAGGCCGGCGGCGTCCATATCGAAAAGCCGGTCGCCCGCACCGATTTCGAACGCTGGATCGCCCCGGAACTGGCCGCCATCGAAGGCGCGGTGGACGAGGCCATGGCCCGTAGCGGCCTGGGCCCCGACGCCATCGACCGCGTCTTCCTGACCGGCGGCACCTCCTTCGTGCCGGCCGTGCGCGCCATCTTCCAGAGCCGTTTCGGCTCCGAGCGGATCGAGACCGGCGGCGAGTTCGAATCCATCGCCGCCGGCCTGGCCCTGATCGGCCGCGAGCCAGATCTGGATTTGTGGAGCGAGAAGGCGGGATAGTTCGGAAGTCCAGACGCCAAGGATGAAATCGAGACCGATTTCAAACGCTCGTCACCCTCGGGCTTGTCCCGAGGGCCCACGGTCAGGCGCGCTCGACCATGAGATTTTGAAACTTCAGCGTGATCCGTCCACGACTGCGTTCGAACCAAGCGTAGGCCCTCGGGACAAGCCCGAGGGTGACGGATTTTAAAGCTAGAAACCCTGCGCCCGCGCCACCCGTTCGGCGTGGAACCCGGCGTCGCCCAGCAGTTCGTTCAGCACCCGCACCCGCTTCATGAACAGGCCCACGTCGAACTCGTCGGTCATGCCGACGCCGCCGTGCATCTGGACCGCCTCCTGCACCGCCAGTTCGGCGACACGCCCCGCCTTGGCCTTGGCGATGGAGGCCGCCAGCGGCGCGTCTTCGCGCCCCTCGTCGATGGCGATCTGGGCGCCGATCGTCGCCGCGCGCGCCAGCTCCAGCTCCGAGAACAGATGCGCGGCCCGGTGCTGCAGCGCCTGGAACTCGCCGATCAGCTTGCCGAACTGTTTGCGGGTCCGCAGGTAGTCCAGCGTCGTCTTGAACGCCTGATCGCCCGCGCCGGTCAGGCTAGAGGCCGCACAGGCCCGCCCCAGGCTCAGGGCGCCGTCCAGCAACGCCTCCCCGCCCCCGACCGCGCCGATCACCGCGTCCGCATCAACCGCCACGTCGTTCAGCGCGATCCGCGCGGCGTTGTGCGCATCCACCATCACCGTGCGCTCGACCGCGACGCCCGCCGTCGCCGGATCAACCAGGAACAGCGTCGTCCCTTCCTCAGCCGTCGCTGCGATAATCAGGGCATCCGCCACATGGCCGTCCAGCACGAAGGCCTTGGTTCCGTTCAGCCTGAAACCATTACCCGCTCGCTCAGCCCACGTGGTGATCCGTGACGGCGCGTGTTTCGCGCCCTCGTCCACCGCCAGCGACAGGATCGCCTCGCCAGCCGCGATCCGGGGCAGCCAGGCCTGTTGCGCCTGCGATCCGCCGTCGATCAGCACCTTGGCCGACAGGATCGACGATCCCAGATACGGCGACGGCGTCAGGGTGCGCCCCAGGCTCTCGGCGATCACCCCGGCCTCGACCGCGCCTAGCCCCATGCCGCCCAGCGCCTCGGGAATGATGACGCCCGCGAAACCCATCTCGCCAAAGGCCCGCCACAGGTCGCGCGACACCCCGTCGGCGTCACGCTCGTCCCTCAGCTTCCTCAGATGGGCGATCGGCGCCTGTTCGTTCAGGAAGCCGTCGGCGGCGTCCTGCAACATCGTCTGTTCTTCGGTCAGGATCAGCGGCATGTCGATTGCTTTCTAAAGGACACTAAACATCGCTCGATAAGTGATGCGACCGAGCGGCAGTCCGACTGCCACTAAAAACGCAACAGATGAGATGATCGCGGCATACCCAGATGCCGCTGCCCAACGCTGCCCCTCGGCATCAAGGTCGTCGAGCTCTTCCTCGGGTTTATGCGGAGGCCAGTCATTCTCGGCATGAATGCGATTCACGTCTGATTGACGCCAGTATTCCTCATTCTTGGTGTGGAAAGCCACTTGGCAGAATGCGCAAACTGATGCGGCAGCTAAACCAAAAACGAACAGCCACGCCGAGGGCAGCAACAAATAAAGCAGCTCCGCCGCTTTTTCTTTTTGCACAACAGCAAATAATCCGAATAATCCAGCACCATTACCTACAGAAAGCGTAGCAATCCAACTTCGGAGGTTTGTAGATCTTTCTTGAAATGATCGGGTAATTTCCTCAGCGTAAAGCTTTTCGAGCTTAGCGTATGGCTTCGGGTCGTCGGCCAACTGCTACGCTCCCGGCAGTTGCAGCAGGTGTTTTGCGATGATGTTCAGCTGAACCTCGCTGGTGCCGCCCTCGATGGAGTTGGCCTTGGTCCGCAGCCAATCGCGCGCCGTCTTGCCGTCGTTCGACCGCTCGCCCTCCCACTCCAGCGCATCGGCGCCGCCGGCCGCCATCAGCAGCTCATGGCGCCGCTTGTTCAGCTCGGAGCCATAGTATTTCAGCATCGACGCAATGGCCGGATGCGCCTGTTTGGCCTTCACCTGATCGCCCACCCGCTCCATCGCCAGGCGGAAGGCGGCGGCGTCGATCTCCAGATCCGCGATCCGGGCGCGCAGCATCGGCTCGTCCAGCCGCCCGGCCTCGTCCGCGCCGATGGCGTCCAGCGCCACCTGTCCCACAGGCCGCCCGCCCCCGACCTCGCCCATGGCCCCGATCATGGTCCGCTCATGCGCCAACAGATATTTGGCGACGTCCCAGCCCCGGTTCAGCGTCCCGACCAGGTTCTCCTTCTCCACACGCACATCGTCAAAGAAGGTCTCGCAGAAGGGCGACTTGCCTGAGATCAGGGTGATCGGCCGCGTCGTCACGCCCGGCGTCTTCATGTCGAACAGCACGAAGCTGATGCCCAGATGTTTGGGCGCCTCGGGGTCCGTGCGCACGAGGCAGAAGATCCAGTCGGCCTTGTCGGCGTAGGAGGTCCATATCTTCTGGCCATTGACGATCCAGTGGTCGCCACGATCCTCGGCCCGCGTCTGGATGGCGGCCAAGTCCGACCCTGCGCCCGGTTCGGAATAGCCCTGACACCAGCGGATTTCGCCGCGCACGATCTCGGGCAGGAAACGTTTCTTCTGCTCCTCGGTCCCAAAGGCCAGCAGCGCCGGGCCCAGCATCCAAACGCCGAAACTAGCCAAGGCCGGTTGCGCCTTGATGCGCCGCAGTTCGGAGGCCAGCACCTTGGCCTCCTCGCGGCTCAGGCCCCCGCCGCCATATTCCGCCGGCCATTCCGGCGCGGTCCAGCCCCGGGCGCCCATCCGCTCCAGCCACAGCCTGTGCGCCGGGGTCTTGAACGTCGGATTTCGTCCGCCCCAGATCATCTCGTCGTCGGCCATCGGCCCGCGACATTCGGCCGGGCAGTTCGCCTCCAGCCAGGCGCGCGTCTCGGCGCGGAATCGCTCCAGATCGGTCATTCCTCGTCTCCCATGGCGTGCGTCGCTGATCGGCCGGAGCCGATGCGAGACATCGTTGGAAGAGAGCTTATCCGCGAAATCGCCGCCTTAGGAAGCGAAACCTGAATGCCGATCACATAGCTGACGTAACGTCAGATCAGCCCGTGACCCTTGGGCAGTTCGGCATAGCGGTGGACCCGCGTCGCCATCACCAGGCCGAAACCGATCATGACTGTCAGCATGACGGTGCCGCCATAGGACAGCAGCGGCATCGGCACGCCCACCACGGGCGCCAGCCCCATCACCATCGCCCCGTTGATCAGCACATACAGCGCGAACGTCGCCGTCACCCCCGACGCCGCCAATCGTCCGAAGTGACTGTGCGACAATGAGGCGATCCTCAGCGAGATCAGGATGATGGCCGCATAGCAGGCCAGCAGGGTGAAGGTGCCCACGAAGCCGAACTCCTCGGCGAAGGCGGCGAAGATGAAGTCGGTCTGGCGCTCGGGCAGGAACTCCAGCTGGCTCTGGCTGCCCAGGCCGAATCCGCGCCCCAGCGGGCCGCCCGATCCCATGGCGATCTTGGACTGCACGATCTGATAGCCCTTGTCCGACATGTCGGCCTCCGGACTCAGGAAGGTCAGCACCCGGTGGCGCTGATAGTCGTGCATGCCGAACATCACATAGGGCGGGACCAGAACCGCAGCCGCGATGATCAGCGGCAGGATGATCCGCCAGCTCAGCCCCGCCACGAACATAATCGCGGCCCCTGTCATGCCGATCAGCATGGCCGACCCCAGGTCCGGCTGGTGCGCCACCAACAGGAACGGCAGGCCGATGATCCCGACCGGGAAGATCAGCTTCCAGTGGAAACTCGCCTCCTTGGCCGATGCGCCGTGATACCAGCGCGCCAGGGCCAGCACGACGCCGATCTTCATGATCTCGGACGGCTGGATGCGGGTGAAGCCCAGGTCCAGCCATCGCGTGGCCCCCAGAGCTGTGTAGCCCAGCGGCGTCTCCACCAGCGCCAGCATGAACAGCGCCATGCCATAGATGGGATAGGCCAGGGCGAACCAGTAGCGGATGTTGATCATCGACAGCGCCAGCATCAGCGCCAGACACATGCCGAACCGGATCAGATGCTTCGCCGCCCACGGCGACCACGACCCGCCCGCCACCGAATAGAGCATCAGGGCGCCGGTGCCGGACACGATGCACAGAAGCGCCGTCAGCCGCCAGTCGATCTGGCCGATCTTGGTCGAGACGCGTTCGCGCTCGCCGGGACGTGATAGGGCCGAGGCGGTCAACGGCTCGGCTCGGACAGATAGGGGCGCGGGCCGCTGGTCGTCGTCGGTGCAGATCGAGGGGCTTGAGGCGTCGCGACCACATCGGGCTCGGGCGCGGCGCCGACGACGCCGTCCTCGACGATGGCGGCTCCGGTCGGTTCAGGCGGCAACGGCCGTTCGATCCGCGCGCGCATGTCGGGATCCTTCAGCAGGACTGTACGCATCACTTCGCGGGCGCGCGGCGCGCCGGCGGTCGCCCCGCCCTTGCCGCCGTGCTCCACAATGATGGCGACGGCGTATCTCGGCGCATCGACCGGCGCGAAGGCCACGAACAGGTTGTGGTCCTTCAGCGCCCAGATCTCGCTCTTGCGTGAGCCTGTGCCATAGTTGCGGACCTGGGCCGTGCCGGTCTTGCCCGCCATCTGAATATCGCCCAGGCCCAGCTGGCTCTGACGATAGGCCGTGCCGGAACGGTCGTTGGCCACGGCGATCATGCCCTGGCGCACATATTCGACGTGGGCGGGCTGGAACGGCAGATCGGGCGCCTCTGCCCCGCTGGGCTGTTCGACGCCGCCGATCGATTTGATCAGACGCGGCTGCAGTTGCTTCTTCCCGTTCGCCAGGCGCGAGGTCATGACCGCCAGTTGCAGGGCGTTGACGGTAATGGCCCCCTGCCCGATGGCGACCGATGTCGTCTCGCCCGGATGCCAAACCGGATCACGCGGGAAGGTCCGGGCCTTCCATTCCGTGGACGGCAACAGGCCCTTGCGCTGGTTGCCCACGCCGATGTCGAACTCATGCTCGAAGCCGAGGGCCAGGCCCGCCTTGCGGATATTGTCGACGCCCGCGCGATTGCACATGGCGTAGAAATAGACGTCGCAGGAGTTCTTGATCGCGTCGTGCATGTTCTGGGTGCCGTGCCGGCCCCAGCAGCGCTGCGTCCGGTTGCCGGTCCGATACGAACCCGAGCAGAACACCGTCAGGTTCGGGTCGACGCCCGCCTCCAGCAGGGCCAGCGCCGTCGTCGGCTTGAAGGTCGATCCCGGCGGGAAGGTGCCGTTCAGCGTCTTGTCGAGCAATGGCTTGCGCTCATAGTCCGCCAGCGCGCGATAGGTCTTTGTCGGCACCCCGCCGACGAACAGGTTGGGATCGAACGACGGCGCCGACATCATGCACAGGATGTCGCCGTTGCGCACATCCATGACCACGCAGGCCCCGGACTCGTCGCCGAACACCTCAAGCGCCCGGTTCTGCACGTCGGCGTCCAGCGTCAGGACGACCTCCTTGCCCGGCACGGCGGGCCGCGAGCCGCCGATGTCCTCGGCCACCACCCGCCCACGCGCATCGACCTCGACCCGGTTGCCTCCCGGTTCGCCGCGCAACGACAGATCCAGCGCCTTTTCGACGCCTTGCCGGCCGATGCGGAAGCTCGGGTTGAACAACAGGGCCGAGGGCTCCTCGCCCTTGTCGCGGATCGCCTTGACGTCCCTGTCCGACACCTTGGCTACATAGCCGATGACGTGGGCGAACGATCCGCCGAACGGATAGTAACGCGCCTCGTTCATATCGACCATCACGCCCGGCAGTTCGTTTGCGTACTGATTGACCTTGGCGAACTCTTCCCAGGTCAGGTCGCTCTTGACCGGCACGGGATTGAACTTGGACGCCGCATTGACGTCGCGGATGATGGCCCGTCGCCGCTCCAGCGTATCGGGCAGCAACCGCCCCAGCAGGTCCAGCGTCTGGTCCAGGTCCTTGGTCTCGTCGCGCACGACCAGCACCCGGAAACTGGGGCGATTGCCGGCGATGACGACGCCGTTGCGGTCCTTGATCAGGCCGCGCGGCGGCGGGACCATGCGGAAGTTGAACTGGTTCTGCGACGACAGGGTCGCATACTCCTGGGCCTGCACGACCTGCAGCTGACCAAGCCGCCCGATCAGGGCCGTGATGCCCAGCGCCGATACCCCGCCCAGCACGAAGGTGCGCCGCAGGAACGACCCTTGACGCTCGTTCACGTCCGCAAAGAAGATGGAGGGTTCGCCGCTCATCTGAACCGAATATCCCCGTCGTCGAACCGCTCAAGCATCCAGTTGGCGACCGGAAACAGCAGCAGCGTCGGCACGACCTGGCCGATCAGCGGCAACAGAGCCGGCGCATTCGCCGCCCGCATCGTCACCACAAGATAGGCCAACAAAAAGGCGCCCAGAGTGCAGGCGGCATAGGCGCCGAACCGAACAAATCCCTCATGGCCGGCCAGCAGGTTACGCGACAGCAGCACGGTCCCATAGACCGCCATCAGGCACAGCGCCCAAAGACCGAGAGGCGCATTCCAGAACAGGTCGAGAAAAAGCCCGACCAGAAACAGAACCGCCGGCGCTGTCATCGACGGACGGATCAGCGGCCAGGCGAAGGCCAGGATCATCGGGATCACCGGCTCGGGCAGATGCAGGCCGAACATCTGTATCGGCGTTCCTAGGACGACGGTGGCGGCGAGGACGACCAGCGCCGGATAGACGATCCACTGCAGAGGCCCGACGACGCGGACCGCGACCGGCCGTCTCACGCCGCGCCTCCCGGAGCATCCGTCGGGACCGTCGGAGCCGTGACCGGCGCGGGCGGCGGCGGCGCAACGGCGGGTCTCGGAGCCGTCGTCGCAGGCCGTGCGGCGTTTGGCGTCGTCGAAGGCGCGGCCGCAGGCGTGACCGGAGCTGCCGCAGCGGCGCGCGCGCGTTCCGCCTGGGCCTGCTGCGCGGTCTGACGGCGCGCGGCGGCGTCGCGAATCGCCCCGGCCTCGGCGGCGTTCGGCTCAGGCGCCGTGGCCAGTCCCGCCAGAGGCGGCGCATTCAGGGCTTCGGGGCTGACCAGTTGGCCGAAGGTCTGGAACAGCAGCACACGAACATAGTCCACCGCGCCGTGATCGCTGAACAGTTTGACGCGCCAGGCGCCGTCGACACCCTTGGCCGCCACCCCGACCGGCACACCACGCGGCAGACCGCCGCCGTCGCCCGAGCTCAGGATCCGGTCGCCCGCCTGGATCGAACCGGCGCCGCGAATGAACTCAAGCCGGGGACTGTCGCCGCCGTCGCCGGTCAGCATGGCGCGCGCATCCGTCCGCTCGATCATGACCGGGGTGCGCGAGGCCACGTCGGTCAGCAGGACCACGCGACTGACGCCGCTGGTCACGCCGGATATGCGGCCGACCAGGCCGTGTTCGGTAACGACCGGATTGCCGATGCGCACGCCCTTGGCCGAACCCACGTCGATCAGCTTGGCGCGATTGAACGGTCCGCGCGCGTCCGAGATCGCCCGCCCCGTCGCCATGGCGACCGCCGGCTCGGTGCGCAGACCCAGCAAGGCCTCGTACCGACCATTGATGTTCTTCTGTGCGATCGCTTCGTCGCGCCAGCCGCGCAGTTCGGCGATCTCGGCCTTCAGGCGGCGGTTCTCGCCGATCGCGAAGAAATAGCCGCCGACATAGTCTCTGGCGGCGCCGGCCCAGCGCACCGGCGCGGCGAACACGCCGCCCACCGGCCCCGCCGCCGCTTCGAATCCTCCGCGTGCGGCGCCCATGCTGGATCCGCCCTCCGGCGTCGTCCGGTCGCCCAGCAACAGGAAAATCGCCCCGATGATGGCCACGACAACGACCACCGCAGCGGTCCACGCCAGCGGCACCTTGATGTTTTCAAAAGGGCCGTCGCGAAACGCCACGGGCGACCTTCCACTCAAAGGGTTGGAATCGGCAGGACGCCCCCTGCCGCTATGCCTGCCTATCGCAGGATCAAGGCCGGAATGGAACCGTGATCACGCAGGCCTGACAAGGATTTGCGGCCAAGCTCTCACTTGGCCGCAACGATAATCATCAGAGCGCGGAGTCGAGGATGCCCTTCATCCAGCGCGGGTGTTCCAGAACGCGGCCGCAACCGATAGCGACGCACGACAGCGGATCGTCAGCGACCGAGACCGGCAGGCCGGTGTGGTCGCGGATCTCAATGTCCAGGCCGCGCAACAGGGCGCCGCCGCCCGTCAGCATGATGCCCTTGTCGGCGATGTCAGCGGCCAGTTCCGGCGGGGTGGCTTCCAGCGCGACCTTCACGGCCTCGATGATCTGGGTGACCGGCTCGGCCAGGGCTTCGGCGGCCTGGCGTTCCGAGATACGGACCTCGCGCGGCACGCCCTGCATCAGGTCGCGACCCTTGACCTCGATCGACAGGCCTTCGCCGTCGGCCGGGATACGGGCGGTGCCGATGTCCTTCTTAATGCGTTCGGCGGTCGTTTCGCCGATCAGAAGGTTATGGTTGCGACGCATGTAGCTGATGATGCTGTCGTCCATCTTGTCGCCGCCGACGCGGACCGAACGCGAATAGACGATGCCCGACAGAGACAGGACGGCGACTTCCGTCGTGCCGCCGCCGATGTCGACGACCATCGAACCGGTCGGCTCGTGGATCGGCAGGCCGGCGCCGATCGCGGCGGCCATCGGCTCATCGATCAGACCCACGCGGCGGGCCGAGGCGTTCAGGCAGCTGTCGTTGATCGCGCGACGCTCGACCGCGGTCGCGCCCGAGGGCACGCAGACGATGATCTTCGGGTTCACGAAGCCCTTGCGGTTATGAACCTTGCGGATGAAGTGCTTGATCATCTCTTCGGCGACTTCGAAGTCGGCGATGACGCCGTCGCGCATGGGGCGGATCGCCTCCATGTGACCGGGGGTGCGGCCCAGCATCTGCTTGGCCTCTATGCCCACGGCGTGGACCACCTTGCGTCCGCCGACGTTTCTCAGCGCCACGACCGACGGCTCGTTCAGGACGATGCCCTTGCCCTTCATGTAGATCAGGGTGTTGGCGGTGCCCAGGTCCATCGCGATGTCATTCGAGATCGCGCCGAAAAGGGAAAAACTCATGGGAATCGATACCGTTGTTAGCTGGCAGGGCGTCTGGTTATCTCAGTCGACCTGGCGACGCCCCAACTGCCCCGACATCCCCACGCCGGGCAGTTCCTGATCGTATTCGCCACGCCTACTAGCGGCGGGTGTGCCTGTATGAAACCGGGATTACAAGCCCTGATGACGGTCTCGTCATATGGGGTTCGCATCTGATGTGGATGCAGGGCTCAGGACGAACCGACGTCCTCGTCCCGCGATGCTGCCGATCGCGCATCCGCCGCCTCCATCGCCGGATACAGGGTGTCGTCCTCGCGTGCGACACGGTGCGCCAGGGCGCCGATCAGGCCCTTGGTCACCGTCGCGAACCGGCTCCGATCCGACACAATCCGGGCCTGAGACCACTCTTCGAAATAATGCGCCCAGGCCCCGCTGACCGCCCCCATGTCATCGACATAGTCCTGCGCCAATTGACGAACCGACGGCTCCTCCGACGTCATCAGCACCGGGTACAGTTCGCCATCCTCGATCGCGAGATGTTCCAGCAGGGCCGTGTTCAGCGCGCTCATCAGTTCGCGCGCCCGAGCGGCGTCTTCCTGGGTCTTCAGCACTTCGGCCAGCCCACCCAGCGCGCTGGCGAGGCGGATGATGCGACGATGCTGCGCCTTCAGTATCTCGACATCCATCGCGACACCTCCAAGGCGGCAATATCACAACTTTTGGATGAATCACATCTGAAGAACGAACGACGAGTCGTTCCTCATTCGCCGCGTGCGATCTCTCGTCGCTTCACCAGTTCGCGCACCACCAGCATCAGCACCAGCCACGCCAGCGCCACGCCCGCCAGAATGGCCGAGGTCCAGATCCCGTCGCCGCTGACCGCCGTCATGAACGATCCGCCGAAGAAGGCCACCAGCGCCGTCTTGGGCAGCACCCCCAGTGCGCACCCCGCCAGAAACCCCGGAAACGACGCCCTCGCTGCCCCGAACGCCATATTGACGACGATGAATGGGGCGGACGGCACGTTGCGGATCATGAAGCTGGCGTAGAAGGCGTTCTTGCCGACGAACCGCGTCAGCCGTCCGATCGTCTTGCCGCCATGCCGCTCCAACAATCGCGCCGTCGGTCCCCGCCCCAGCCAGTAAGTCACGCCCGCCGACACAACGGTCGCGATCCAGCTGTAGAGGAACCCGAACCACGGCCCGAACGCCACGACACAGGCCGCGATCAGGATGAACTGCGGCGCGCCGAAGAAGGCCGCGACCGTGAACACCACGATGGCCGCCACCAGCCCCCACGGCCCCTGACGGAAACCGGCCAGCCAGTCTTCCAGCCGTCCCTCGGTCTCCAGACCCAGTTGGCTCTTGCCCACGGCGAACAGGGCGATCATCGCGCCCAGCAACAGGGCCGTCGCCAGCACGGCGCGCCAGCGACGCGCCTCCATGTTCGACAGGAAATCGATGATCCAGCGCATCAGAGGTGCCGCTTATCACCCCGTCCACGTATTGGCGAGCTTCAGCGCATTGTCCCGCGCCGCGACCGCGCGTAAACAACCCCGCCCTCCCCAGGCAAGAATCTTCCAAAACCTATGGGATAGTCATGTCCAGCCTGCAATCTTCCGCCCTCGCCCGCGTCAAGCCTTCGGCCACCATCGCCGTGACCGCACAGGCGCGAAAGCTTAAAGCCGAAGGTCGTGACGTGATCGGCCTGGGCGCCGGAGAGCCGGACTTCGACACCCCGGACAATATCAAACAGGCCGCCATCGACGCGATCCATCGCGGCGAGACCAAATACACCGACGCCGACGGCATGCCCGAGCTGAAGGCCGCCATCGTCGCCAAGTTCAAGCGCGAGAACGGCTTGGACTATACGGCCGCGAACATCCACGTCGCGCCGGGCGGCAAGCCGGTCATCTTCAACGCCCTGGTCGCCACCCTGAACCCCGGCGACGAGGTCATCGTGCCCGCCCCCTATTGGGTCTCCTACCCCGACATGGTTCTGCTGGCCGGCGGCGAGCCCGTCACCGTGGTCGGCGAGGAGAAGGATGGTTTCAAGCTGCTGCCCGCCGTGCTGGAGGCCGCCATCACGCCCCGCACCAAGTGGCTGATCCTGAACAGCCCGTCCAACCCCACGGGCGCCGCCTATACGCGCGCCGAGCTGGAAGCCCTGGCCGAGGTGCTGCGTCGCCATCCCCACGTTTGGGTGCTGACGGACGACATGTATGAGCACCTCGTCTATGGCGACTTCGAATACACCACCATCGCCCAGGTGGCCCCGGACCTGATCGACCGTACACTGACGGTCAACGGCGTCTCGAAGGCCTATGCCATGACCGGCTGGCGCATCGGCTATGCGGGCGGTCCCAAGCCGCTGATCGACCTGATGCGCAAGGTCGCCAGCCAGACGACCTCAAACCCCGCCAGCATCAGCCAGTGGGCGGCGGTCGAGGCCCTGAACGGAACCCAGGACTTCATCCCCGAGCGCAAGGCCGCGTTCGAGCAACGCCGCGACCTGGTCGTGTCGATGCTGAACCAGGCGACGGGCGTCACCTGCGCCACGCCCGAGGGCGCCTTCTACGTCTATCCGTCCATCGCCGGTCTGATCGGAAAGACGACGGAGACGGGCGTGATCATCGACGGCGATTCCACCTTCGCCGCCGAACTGCTGAACGCCGAGGGCGTCGCCGTGGTCCAGGGCGAGGCCTTCGGCCTCAGCCCCTATTTCCGCATCAGCTACGCCACCTCGGACGCCGTGCTGGAAGAAGCCTGCACCCGCATCCAGCGCTTCGCCGCCTCGCTGCGCTGACGAAACAAGGGCGGGGGCTTCGGCCTCCGCCCGCCGTTGCGCGGGCCTCTATTTGCTCGGCTGCGTATAGACGACGCGGCAGTCGCCATCGATGGTGGTGTAGCGATTGTTCGCCGCGTCCACGAACGAGATCCGGCCGCCGTCGTCATATTCGACCTTGCCGGTCGAGCGGCCCTTGAAGTTCTCGACCCCATAGGTCCAGCAAGTAATATCCGCCGGCTTGTCGCCCCATGTGGCGTCATTACGCGCGCGCTTGCTGTCGGTGCAGGCGGACAGGGCGCTGGTCAGGGCGATTGCGGTGACGGTGATGGCGAGAGCTTTCATAAGCCTAGCCTTGCATGGACGACGCCCAAGGAAAAGGCCGCCCAAGCGATGCAAGGGCGGCCTGATTCTCGACGATGGCACCCGACCTACGGCCGGCTGGCCATGCCCAATTTCACCGGCTTGGCGTCGTCGGCCAGCGTGCCGCGCTTGACGCCCCACAGCAGGATGATCGGCGCGCCGACGTAGATCGACGAATAGGTGCCAATGATGATGCCGAACATCAAAGCGATCGAGAAGCCGAACAGAGCCTCGCCGCCGAAGATGGCCAAGGCCGCCAGCACCATCACGGCGGTCACGCCGGTGATGATCGTCCGCGACAGGGTCTCGTTCAGCGACAGGTCGATCACGTCGCGCAGCGGCATGGTCTTGTACTTGCGCAGGTTCTCACGAAGACGGTCGAACACCACCACGGTGTCGTTCATCGAATAGCCGATGACGGTCAGGACGGCGGCGACCATGTTCAGGCTGAACTCCAGCTTGAACAGCACGATCAGTCCGAACGTCAGGATCACGTCGTGCAGCAGGCCGACCACGGCGCCAAAGCCGAACTGCGGCTCGAACCGGAACCAGATGTAGAGGAACATCAGCGCGATCGCGACGCCCAGCGCCAGCAGGCCCGAGGTGAACAGCTCGCCCGACACCTTGGACCCGACGACGCTGACGCCGGAATAGGTGACTTCGCCGACCGCCTGGCTGATGGCGCCCTCGACCTGGTTCACGACCTGGGTCTGGTCGCGGCCTTCCGGCACCTGGAAGCGCAGGATAGCGGTCGAGCCGTCATTCGCATTGTTATCGCGACGCGCGATGCCCTGCACCTGGACATCGCCCAGGTTCAGGCCGTTCACGGACTCGCGCACCCGGTCCAGTTCGATCACCTGACCGGCCGGCTTGGACACTTCCATCGAGGCGCCGCCCCGGAAGTCGATGCCCATGTTCAGGCCGGGATAAAAGCACGACACGATCGCCGCGATGCACAGGACCACAGACAGAACGCCGGCGAACCGGGCGTATTTGACGAAATGGAAGTTCGTCTTCTGCGGCAGCAGTTTGATGAGGGGCCATCCACGCATCGCCATCACTCCGCGATCGGCAGTTTTTTGGGCTTGGCCGTCTTGAGCCAGTAGCCGAGCAGGACCTGGGCGACCAAGACCGAAGAAAAGACCGAGGTGAAGACACCGATGGTCAGGGTCCAGGCGAACCCGCGCACCGGCCCTTCGCCGAACACGAACATGATGCCCGCCGCGACCAGGGTCGTCAGGTTGGCGTCGATGATGGTGCCCATGGCCTTGTTGAAGCCGGCGTCCATCGAGGCGATCACGCTGCGGCCCGACCGGGCCTCGTCACGCATCCGTTCATAGATCAGCACATTGGCGTCCACTGCGACCGCGAAGGTCAGGATCAGACCCGCGATGCCCGGCAATGTCAGTGTGGCCTGGGTCAGCGACATGGCCGCCACGATCAGCACCCCGTTCAGCACCAGGCCGACCACGGACACGCCGCCGAACAGGAAGCCGTAGGCCAGGATCATGAACAGCACGATGATGCCGAAGCCCACAGCCGTCGACAGGGCGCCGGCCTGCACCGCGTCGGCCCCCAGCTCGGCCGTCACGGTCCGACGTTCCTCGACGTTCAGCGGCGCCGGCAGGGCGCCCCCGTTCAGCAGGTTCACCAGGGTCGCCGCTTCCTGAATGGAGAAGGTGCCCGTGATCTGGCCCGACCCGCTGGTGATCGCGCTCTGGATCGTCGGGGCCGAGATGACCTTGCCGTCCAGGATGATGGCGAAGGGCTTCTGCAGGTTGGCGGCGGTCGCTTCGCCGAACCGGCGTGCGCCGGCCCCGTCGAAGCGGAAATCGATGGCCGGGCGGCCGCTCTGGTCCGAACCGACGCCTGCACGGGTCAGGTTTTCGCCCGACACGAGCACGCGCTTCTTGACCAGGTACGGCGTGCCGTCCTCGCCGACCAGCAGTTCGGAATCCGGCGGCACGCGGCCCGCCTGGGCCTCGGTGACCGAGTTTTCGACATCCACCATCTGGAACGTCAGCTGGGCCGTCTGGCCGATGACTTCTTCCAGCTTGGTCGGATCGCTCTCGCCCGGCGCCTGAACCACGATCCGATCCGTGCCTTGGCGAGTGATGGAGGGTTCGCGCGTGCCCAGGCTGTCGATCCGGCGGCGCACCACCTCGATCGACTGATCCACGGCCGTGGCGCCCATGCCGTTCAGCGCGACGTCGGTATAGGCGAAGCGCACGCGGTTATCACCGACACGGCTTGCCGTGCGCTCGACCTGACCGCCAGGCCCCGCCTGACCGCCCAGCTGCTGCAACGCCTTGAACGCCGCATCGCTCTGGGCCGGATTGGCCAGGGTCACGATCACGCCGCCGGCTTCACGTTGGAAGCCATTGGTGGCGATGCCCGCGCCGCTCAGCGTGACCCGAACGTCTTCGATCAGGTTGGTGACGCGCTTTTCGCGCATCGCCGGCACATCGACTTCCAGCAGCAGATACGATCCACCCTGAAGGTCCAGCCCCAGGTTCAGCTTGTTCTTGGGCACGAAGCCCGGAAGCGCTGCGCGTTGGGCATCCGACAGCACGTTCGGGAATGCAAACAGGCAGCCGAACACGGCCGCAGCGACGACGAGTATGACTTTCCAGCGCGACAGCTGAATCATGAGGGCGGTCTCGGTTCAGCGATACGCGAGCGTATCAGGCCTTGGAATCGTTGGCGGCGATGGCGGTGCGGTTGCGCACCTCGGCGATCATGGACTTGACCACGCGCACGTTGACGCTGGGCGCGATCTCGACATTGACCTCGGCCTCTTCGACGCGGGTGACCTTGCCGATCATGCCGCTGCCCAGGACGACCGTGTCGCCACGCTTGACCGCGCCGATAGCGGTCGCATGTTCCTTGGCGCGCTTCTGCTGCGGACGGATCAGCAGGAAGTAGAACAGGATGAAGATGCCGATGATGGGCGCGAAGCCGATCAGTTGCGCCACCAAGCCGCCGTCAGCTGCTCCGCCCATGGGTAGTCTCCGAACATAGAAGGGGCAGCTCTCGTCGGCGCCCCATTAAAACGAGGCGCGGAACCTAGGGCCGCGCCTCGCGGATTGCAACGCGGCTAAATCGATCAGCGCGGCAATACCGTCAGGGGATCGATCGCGACGGGGTCGTCGCCGCGCATCTGACGGGTCTCGAAGTGGATCGAGGGGCGTCCGTCGCCGGCCGTCAGGCCCACGGTGCCGATCTGCTGACCGGCCCGCACGTCCTCGCCGTCCCGCACCGTCGCCGAACCCAGATGGCCATAGACCGTGCGCCAACCGTTGGCGTGGACGATCAGAACCGTCAGCCCCTGCCCGACCAGATCGTCGCCGACATAGGCCACGCGCCCGGCGGCCGAGGCGCTGACCGCCGCGCCCGCAGACGCGCCGATGTTCACGCCGTTGTTGCGCTCGCCCATCCCGACCGGGCCGAACCGCCTCACGATGTCGCCCCGCACGGGCCACAGCAGGTTCGGCTGTCCGGTCGCCGCGGGGCCTTGGGCGGCAGGCGCCTGGGCCGATCCCGACGTAAAGGGCTGGGTCACAGGCCGCGTTTGCACCGGCAGCGCTGCATTGCCCGATGGCGGCGGTGGCGGCGGCGGGATCACGCCATTGTTCGGCACCAGCACTCCGACAGGCGAGGCACCGGTCGCATAGGGATCATTGCCGGTATCCACCGCCGCTTCCGGCAGGATGATTCGCTGACCCGTCGTGATCGCCCCGCGCGGCCCCAGACCGTTCAGGTCGATCAAGGTCTGCACCGGCGTCTGGAACCGCCGCCCGACGCCCGAGATCGTATCGCCGGGCTGGATCACATAGGCCGCCCCCGGTCGAACCGGCGCGGACGACGAGGGATAGGGGGCCGGCGTATAGGCGGGCTGCTGCGCGGTCGGCGGCTGATAGGCCGGCTGGCTCGGCCCTACGCTGACAGTCGGCGGCAAGGCCCCGCCTTCCACCTGGCCGATGGGCGCCGTCGCAGGCGGCGGCGATTCATAGGGACGATAGGGCTGGTTCTGGCTCGGATTCTGAGCCCCGTTCGGATAGGCCGGCTGCTGCGGATAGGCGCCCTGCCCCTGGACCGGCGCCGGATTGGCATGCGTCGAATAGCGCGGCTCGGACGGATAGCTGATGCAGGCCGCCGTGCTCAGCGACGCCCCCGCCACCAGAACCGCTCTCATCCAGCCCGAAATCACCGCCACCGGCTGCTCCTCACATGGTTAAACTCGCCCGCCCGGTGTGCCCGCTCGCGCCCCATAAGCCAACCCCGCAATCATCGCGGAATTGGGGCGTGAAGGTTAACGGCTCAAGCAGCGAGCGACCGTGTCGCGAGCGATAGCCAGCAAAAAGAGAGCCTAGCCCTCCTTCGCCGTCCCCTCGACCAACGGCACGAACCGAACCTCCGTCAGGCTCTCGCGGTGGAACGAGCCATCGCCCTGACCCACATAGCGGTGCAGCATCTGCACCGATGTCCGCCCCACCGGCGCGACCAGCACTCCGTTCGGCTTCAGCTGTTTCAGCAGTTCGGTCGGCTCGGTCGGAGACGCGGCCGTGACCATGATCCGGTCGAACGGCGCCTGCTCGGCCCAGCCCAGGCCGCCGTCGCCATGCCGGGTAATGACGTTGTCGATCTGCAGCGTGCGCAGCTTGGCCTCGGCCTCGACCAGCAGGCTGCGATACCGCTCCACCGAATAGACGTAGCGCGCCAACCGGCTCAGCACCGCGCACTGGTATCCGCTGCCGGTCCCGATCTCCAGCACCCGGTGGCGCGCCTGCACCTCCAGCGCCTGGGTCATCAGGCCGACGATATAAGGCTGGCTGATGGTCTGGGCGCAGTCGATCGGCAGGGCCTGATCCTCCCACGCCTGGTCCAGGAATTTCTCGTGCACGAAGACCGCGCGGTCGATGCCCTCCATCGCCTTCAGCACGCGCGGGTCCGTGACCCCCTGCTGCCTCAGCGACAGGATCAGCCTCCCGGCCCGGTCGTCGTGCAGATTCATGCAGCCGTCACCACAGTTTTAGGCGGCGCCCCGCCCAGCACCTTCTTCAGGTCATGCACGCTGGTCATGTGCGTCAGGTCGATATGCAGCGGCGTGACCGAAATCCGCCCTTCCTCGATGGCCCTCAGGTCCGTGCCCTCGGCATGCTCCTGCTTCTCGCCGCGGAAGCTCATCCAGTAATAGTCCCGCCCGCGCAGGTCGACGCGCCGCACCGCATGCATCTCGCCCACATTGCGGAAGCCCTGGGTCGTCACCTCGACCTGTTCCACCGCCTCCGGCGGGCGGTTGGGGAAGTTCAGGTTCATCACCACGCCCGGCGCCCATTTCTGGTCCAGCAGGCGGCTGATGATCGCCGGCGCGAACGCCTCGGCCGTCTCCCAGTGCGCCACGACCTCGTCGTGGAACCGCTCCAGGCTTTGGCTCAGGGCGATGGAGCGGATGCCGAACGCCATCCCCTGCAACGCGCCCGCCACCGTGCCGGAATAGCTGACGTCCTCGCCGATATTGTGCCCCCGGTTCACGCCCGACAGCACCAGGTCCGGCTTGTCCGGCATCAGGTCGTTGACCGCCAGCACGACACAGTCGGTCGGCGTCCCCGTCACCGCAAACCGCTTCTCGCCCAGGTTCATCACCCGCAGCGGCTCGGTCAGGGTGATCCCCCGCCCCTTGCCCGACTGCTCGACGGCGGGCGCGCACACCCACACGTCGTCGCTCAGCGTGCGCGCAATCCGCTCAAGACATTCAAGGCCTTCCGCCTCGATCCCGTCGTCGTTCGTCAGCAGGATTCTCATCCCTCAACTCCCTGTTCGCGAAGGCGAACGGGGAGGACAGGTCGGAGCATCGCGACGACCAGGAGGGGGCGACCCGGCGCCCGACGTTCGACACCCGGTCGACCCCACCTGACCGCTGCGCGGTCTATCCTCCCCACGCGCCTCCGCGCGCGGAGAGGTGAAGGACGGCTCACTTGGCAGCTCCCACATGCGTCAACCCGCCCATATACGGCTGCAACACCGCCGGCACCGCAATCCGCCCGTCCTCCTGCTGATAGTTCTCCATGATCGCCACCAGCGTCCGCCCTACCGCCAGCCCCGACCCGTTCAGCGTGTGGACGAACTCGGTCTTCTTCTCGCCGGCCCGCTTGAACCGCGCATCCATGCGCCGCGCCTGGAAATCCCCGCAGTTCGAGCACGAACTGATCTCGCGATAGGTCCCCTGGCTAGGCAGCCAGACCTCCAGGTCGAAGGTCTTCTGCGCCGAAAAGCCCATGTCGCCCTTGCACAGCAGCATGCGCCGGAACGGCAGCTCCAGCTTCTTCAGCACCGCCTCGGCGCAGGCCGTCATCCGCTCGTGCTCGGCGTCGCTGTCTTCCGGCCGCGCGATCGACACCATCTCGACCTTGGAGAACTGGTGCTGACGGATCAGCCCGCGCGTATCGCGCCCCGCCGACCCCGCTTCGGCCCGGAAGCACGGCGTCAACGCCGTCATCCGCATCGGCGTCGCCAGCGCGTCCTCGGACAGGATGGTCTCGCGCACGAGGTTGGTCAGAGAGACTTCGGCGGTGGGGATGAGAAAATGGCGCTCTGAAAACACGCCTGCTTTGAGCTGCCTGCGTAGCTCCTCCGCTCGCTTACGACTTGTTTCACGCATCATAACACTGAAGCCGCCGGAAACAGCCATTTCGAATTGTTGCCCCGACAACCGGCGATTCTCATCTTGCAGGCGTTCGAACACCTCCTTGAGAGCATCTAGCTGGTGCTCAATGGCTAGTTCTTCAGTTCGCTCGTACTCGTCCCAATCAACCGACGTAGCCGCAAACAGATCATCCTCGAACTTCGGCAACTGCCCGGTCCCGAACATCGCCTCGTCCCGCACCAGCAGCGGCGGATTCACTTCCAGATACCCGTGCTGATCCGTCTGCAGGTCCAGCATGAACTGGCCGACGGCCCGTTCCAGCCGCGCCAGTTGCCCCTTCAGCACCGCGAACCGTGCGCCCGACATCCTGGCCGCCGCCTCGAAGTCCAGCATCCCCAGGGCCTCGCCCAGGTCGGCGTGATCCTTGGCCGGGCCGGTGCGACGCGGCTCGCCCCAGGTCGAAACCTCGACGTTGCTCGCCTCGTCCTCGCCGTCCGGCACATCCTCGGCCGCCAGGTTCTTCTGCGCCGCCAGCAGGTCGCGCAGTTCCTTGCCCACGCGCGCCTCGACCTCGGCCGCCGCCGCGATGTCGCCCTTCAGCGCCTCGACCTCGGCCTTCAGCCGATCCGCCTCGGCCATGTCCTTGCGCCCCATGGCGGCGCCGATCAGCTTGGAGGCCGCATTGCGCTTGGCCAGGGCGTCCTGGCCCGTCGTCTGGGCGTGGCGCAGTTCGGCGTCCAGCCGCAGGATGTCCGCCACCAGCCCATCCGGCTCGTCCACCCCGCGCGACGACCAGCCCGCCACGTAAACCTGGGGGTTCTCGCGAATGGCTCTGATGTCGTGCATGGTCTGAAACTTCGGCTGGGCGGGAGAAGCCGAACGCTCTACCCGCCCACGCGGTTACGGGCAACGCGCGAAGCTCGCACCATCGTCTCCTCCCCACTCGTGGGGAGGGGGACCGCGAAGCGGTGGAGGGGCTCTTGAAGTCCCACAGGCGGCTCGCCCTCCTTTTTAAGTCCGTCATCCTCGGCCTTGTGCCGAGGACCCACGGTCAGGCGGAATCGAACGTCGAAGAAGGCGCACAACGGTTCGTGCGCCCCGCGCGGTGATCGTGCGACGGACGGGTGGGTCCTCGGCACAAGGCCGAGGATGACGGGTATAGAGAAGCATAATGGCGCCCCAAACATCACAATGCCGCTGGTTCATCTCTAGAGATTTCAGTAGCTTGCGGATTTATGTCCCCCTTCTCCCATCCCCCCTCCGAAACGCGCGTATTCTAACGCCGTCCCGTCGCCCGGAGGGCTCGCTTGGCCTGCGACCTTGCGGCGGCGGGAGCGGATGGAACGGGAGCGATGGTGAAATTCCATCGCGCTGACATCGACTCATGGAGCGGTGTCGGAGGGTCGAGGGGGATACTCGGCCGCACTCGGGATGACCCTCGCAGGGGTCACCGACCTGTCGCAGGCTTATGGGGTTAGGCGATAAGACCGCCACCGCTCGACGCCCCGAGCTTGCAGGCCAACCAACCGCGCGGAGCGTCTATCCTTCGTCGAAACGGTAACACCTAAACCAAACTCCGGGCGAAGGCCCGGCGCTCCGCCCAGCCCTCCAAACTTCGCAGCGAAAGCGCGAAGACGAAGCCGATTCTCCCGCCCCAATTCACCAACCCTAGAATCTCGCCTACAACCCCATCATGGCCACGCTTCGTCCCGACACGCTGGCGGCATCGCTCGCGCGCATTTTCGAAGGTCGGATGATCGACCGGGCCAGTTGGTTCGCCCTGACCGGCGGCGAGCCGCTGTTCTCGGAAGGTGATCCCTCCGACACCCTTTATCTGGTCCGCTCGGGCCGTCTGGGCGTCTTCCGCCTGGACGCGGATCAGCCGCCGCACATGCTGGGCGTGGTCAAGACGGGCGAGCCGGTGGGCGAGATGGCCATGCTGGCCGGCACCCCCCACACCGCCACCGTCGTCGCCCTGAGGGACAGCGAGATCCTGGCCCTGCCGCGCGAGGCCTTCTTCGAGGCCGCCCGCACCGAGCCGGACCTGATGGTCGAGCTATCGCGCCTGATGATCCACCGCGCCCGAGAACGCACCGCCGGCGCGTCGGAGCCCAGCGTCTTCGGCTTCGTCTCGGCCCGCCCCCGCCCGATCCGCGCCTTCGTCGAGCGCATCGGCGCCGCCATCCAGGCCATGGGCTTCACCTGCCAGGTCATCGACCAGTCGGCCCTGACTTCGGCCGCCGAATGGTTCAGCCGCGTCGAGGGCGACCACGACTACGTCCTCTATGTCGCCGAACAGGATCAGCCGACCTGGGCCAATCTGTGCGCGCGCCAGGTGGACCGGATGTTCATCGTCGGCAGCGGGCTTCTGGCCCCGCCTTCCGCCGTGCCGCGTCGCATGGGCTTCGGCGACGGGCGGCGGCTGACCGATCTGATCCTGCTGCGCGATCCGCGCATGCACCAACCCGCCAACACCCGCGTCTGGCTGGAGGCGCTTCAGCCCGACCGCTGGTTCCATTGCGTCGAAGGGGTGACCGGCGACGCCGAGCGGATTGCCCGCGTCGTCACCGGCACGGCCGTCGGCTTGGTTCTGTCGGGCGGCGGCGCCCGGGCCTATTGCCACATCGGCGCGATCAAGGCGCTGGAAGAGGCCAAGGTGCCCATCGACTTCGCCGGAGGATCATCCATGGGCGCGGTCGTCGCCGCCGGTCCCGCCCTGGGCTGGAGTTACGAACGACTGGATTTCGAGATCCGCCGCGCCTTCGTCGATTCCGACCCGCTATCGGATCTGGCGGTGCCGATCATCGCCATGTCGCGCGCCCGCAAGGTCGCCGGCCTGCTGGAACGGGCCTATGGCGACATCGACCTGGCGGACCTGGCCCTGCCCTTCTTCGCCGTCTCGTCCAACCTGACCTCGGGCCGGATCGAGGCGCATCGCACCGGCCTGATGCGCCGCGCCATGCGCGCCTCCATCGCCATTCCCGGCGTGCTGCCGCCCGTCGTGATCGACGGTCAGGTGCTGGTGGACGGCGCCGTGCTCAAGAACTTCCCCACCAGCGTGATGCGCCAGCTGAACAGCGGCCCCATCGTCGGCGTGGACATGTCGCAGACGCGCGGCGTCGATCCCCAGTCGCTGGAGAACCCGCCGTCCTGGTGGAAATGGATCCTGTCGGGGGCCTGGAAGGCCGGCCCGCCCATCGTCTCGATCCTGATGCGGTCGGCGACCATCACCACCGACACCGAGATGAAGCAGTCGCGCGCCGACGCCGATGTGCTGATCCTGCCCCGGCTCGACAGCACCGACATCCGCGACTGGAAGACCTACGACGGTCCCGTCGCCACGGGCTACGAGGCGACCAAGGCGGCGCTGGCGGACCTGCCCTGCCCCGTCACCCAGATCCGACACTGTCCGACCGAAAGACCCAAACTGTCAGCAGAAGCGGAGGTTTAAAGCGGCGCGCACGCCCCTTCGAGCCAGGCCCGCACCTCGCCATCCACCAACGGCCCGACCTTGGCCAGGGTCTCGGCGTGATAGGCGTCGACATAGGCCCGCTCGTCCGGCGTCAGCAGATCGACGGCGATCAGCTTGCGGTCGATGGGCGCGAACGTCAGCTGCTCGAACCCATGCATCGGCCGCTCGCCGCCCTCGGGAACCACGGCCGGCGTCACCACCTGCAGGGTCTCGATGCGGATGCCCCAATGGCCCTCGCGGTAATAGCCGGGCTCGTTAGACAGGATCATCCCCTCCAGCAGCGGCTGGGCCGTGCCCCATTTGGCGATCCGCTGCGGCCCCTCGTGGACCCCCAGATAGGAACCGACGCCGTGGCCCGTGCCGTGATCGTAATCCAGCCCCGCCGCCCACATCGGCGCACGCGCAATGGCGTCCAGGGCCATGCCGCTGGTCCCCGCTGGGAAGCGGATGGTCGCCATGGCGATATGGGCCTTCAGCACCAGGGTGAACTTGTGACGCTGGTCCTCGGTCGGTTCGCCCACCGCCATGGTGCGCGTCACGTCGGTCGTCCCGTCCAGATACTGACCGCCGCCGTCCACCAGCAGCAGCGAGCCGGTCTCGACGTTGCGGATCGTGGCGCCGACCGGCTTGTAATGCGGCAGAGCCCCGTTCGGCCCGGCCCCGGCGATGGTGTCGAAACTCAGGTCCTTCAGCGCCCCGGTCTCCTCGCGGAACCGCTCCAGCGCCTCGACCACCTCGCGCTCGTTCGGCAAGGTCTCCTGAACCACCGTATCGACCCAGTGCAGGAACCGGCTCAGCGCCGCCCCGTCGCGGATATGCGCCTGGCGGCTGCCTTCGATCTCGACCGCATTCTTGGCCGCGCGGGGAATGGCGCACGGGTCCATCGCCCGCACCACCGTCGCCCCGGAGCTTTCCAGCCGGTCGAAATACCAGGCCGAGGACAGCGACGGATCGATCATGACCTTCTGGCCCGACAGCCCGTCCAGCGCATCCGCCAACTGCTCCGTCGCCTCGATCCGCACCTCGTCGCCCAGCCAGCCGGGCAGCGCATTCGTCACCTTGGCCGGATCAAGGAACAGCCGCGCCTTGCCGTCCGCCGCCAATATGGCCTGGCCGATCGGCAGGGGCGAACGGATCACGTCTCCGCCGCGCACATTGAACAGCCAGGCGATCGACATCGGCGCCGTCAGCACCACGGCGTCGGCGCCAGCGTCAGCCACGGCCTTGCCGATCCGCGCCCGCTTCGCCGCATGGCTCTCGCCGGAATAGACATCTTCGTGCGGAACGACCGGCGCCGTCGGCTGAGCCGGACGATCCGCGCCCCAGGCCAAGTCCAGCGGATTGGCGTCCACGGCCTTCAGCGTCGCCCCCGCCTTCTGCGCCGCCGCCTTGAAGGCGACCAGGGCGTCGGGGCTGTGCAGGCGCGGATCGTAACCGATCACCGCCCCCTTCGCCGCCGTCTCCAGATAGGCGGCGACCTCGGTCAGATCGTGCCGCTCCAGCAGGGCCGGATCGGTCTGGGCCTTCACCTGAACCGTATAGCGGCCGTCGGTGAACATGCTGGCCCGGTCCTGAAACACCACCGCCGCCCCGGCCGAGCCTGTAAAGCCCGTCGCCCAGGCCAGCCGCTCATTGGCGTCCGGCAGATACTCGTTCTGATGCTCGTCCTCGTGCGGGATCAGAAAGCCGTCCAGCCCCTGCTTGGCCATCTCGGCGCGCAGCAGCGGCAGGTGCTTGGCCCCGAAGGACGGATCGGTCGTTTCGTCGAAAGTCTGGCGCATGATCGTCTTTGTCCCTCAGCCCTTGCGCAGTTGCAGCGCGCTCCAGGCGTCGTGATGAATGGTCTGTTCCACCACGAATCCCAGCGGCAGATAGGCCTCCAGCACCCGCTCCTCCTGCGTGCGCAGCAGGCCCGACAGAATGGCGACCCCGCCGGTCTTCAGCGCGGCGCCGATCTCGGGCGCCAGTTCGACCAGGGGCGCAGCCAGGATGTTGGCGAACACCAGATCGTACGGCAGGTGCTGGGCGATGCGCGGATCGCTCAAACCATCGGCGAAATAGAAGTCGCATTTCGCCTCGTTGATCTCGGCGTTCTCGTTGGCGATCCGCGCCGACGGCTCGTCGATGTCGGTGCCGACCGCGATGGGCGTGCCTGTCTTGGCCGCCGCGATGGCCAGCACGCCTGTGCCGCAACCGACGTCCAGTACTTTCTCGAAGGTCTCGGTCTTCAACAGGTTGTCGAACGCCTCAAGGCAGCCGACCGTCGTGCCGTGGTGGCCTGTGCCGAAGGCGGCGCCCGCGTCGATCTTCAGCGTCACCCGGCCTTCGGGCACCTTGCCCTGATCGTGCGCGCCATAGACGAAGAAGCGCCCGGCCTCGACCGGCGGCAGGCCCGACAACGACATGGCCAGCCAGTCGGCGTCCGCCAGCTTCTCGACCAGGACCGTGACCGGATGATCGGCCAGCACGGCCTTCAGTCCCTCGACCTCGTCATCGGTCGTGGGGAAGGCGTCGATGCGCCAGACGTCGTTGTCCTCGTCCTCTTCCAGGATGGAATAGGTCGCGCCTTCCAGCCGGGGATCGGCGTCGATGGCCTCGGCGGCGGCTTCTGCGGCGGCGCGGGGGCCGCGTGCGATTATCTGAAGAGCGGACTCGGACATTTCTCAAACACCGGTAATATGGCGAATCGTAGCGATCCGGCGTTGTCTGCCCGTCGCCGCCGCGTTTTTATCAAACCGAGGGGTCGGGGAATACATGGCCAAGTCACCGTCTACGTCTAAACCAGCGTCGCCAAAGCCGGCGACCGCCGCTTCCAAGCCTAAAGCCGCGCCGAAGTCGAGCGCCGTGAAGCCCGCCGCCGCGAAAACCGCTGAGCCCAAGGCAGCCGCCAAGCCCGCTGCGGCGCCCAAGCCTGCCGCCGCAAAGGCCGTCGTACCGAAAGCCGCTGCACCGAAAGCCGCTGCCAAGGCCGTAGCTCCCAAGGCCGCCGCCAAGCCGAAGGCCGCCCCAGCCGCCAAGGCTCCGGTCGCCGCCAAGGCCCCCGCTCCGAAAGCTGCGCCCAAGGTCGCCGCGAAGACCGCCGCTTCAAAGGCTGCTGCTCCCAAGGTTGCCGCACCGAAAGCTGCTGCTCCGAAAGCCGCCGCTGCAAAACCGGCTGCAACGCCCAAGGCCGCTCCGGTCGCCAAACCCGCCGCCGCTGTCGCTGCACCCAAGCCCGCAGAACCGGTCGCCGCGCCCAAGCCGGCTCCGACGCCCGTCGCCGCTGCTCCGGCTCCGGCGCCCAAGCCGGTCGAGGCCCCCAAGCCCGCAGTTGCTCCGGCCGCCGCCAAGCCCGAGGAAAAGGGCTTCTTCGCCAAGCTGGGCGACATGATCTTCGGCAAGCGCTGATCGCACCTCGCGTCTGACGTTGCAGATCGCCGGACGGTTCGCCCGTCCGGCGATTTTCGTTTACGCACCCATCATTTGCGCCACCGCCATACCCAGGCGAAAACCGGGAATACTTGACTTTGGCGCAGGGGCTTCTATATGCTCCCCCAGCCTCGGGACAGGTCTGCGATCCGCGCCGCCCGCTCGCCCAAAGAGGGGCGGTTCCGTTGCTGTTACGCACGCAGACGCTTTCTCTCCCAAGGATTCATGACCGAATTTTCCCAACTGGGCCTCTCGCCCACGACTCTTAAGGCCGTTGCCGACACCGGCTACACGACCGCCACCCCCATTCAGGAACAGGCGATCCCCGTCGCCCTCGCCGGCCGCGACGTCCTAGGCATCGCCCAGACCGGCACCGGCAAGACGGCCGCCTTCACCCTGCCGCTGGTCGATCGCCTGTCCACCGGTCGCGCCCGCGCCCGGATGCCGCGCGCCATCGTCCTGGCTCCGACCCGCGAACTGGCCGACCAGGTCGCCGAAAGCTTCGCCAAATATGCCAAGGGCACCAAACTCACCTGGGTGCTGCTGATCGGCGGCGTCTCCATGGGCGACCAAGTGGCGGCGCTCAACAAGGGCGTCGATGTCCTGATCGCCACGCCGGGCCGCCTGCTGGACCTGTTCGAACGCGGCAAGATGATGCTGAACGGCGTCGAGATCATGGTCGTGGACGAGGCCGACCGCATGCTCGACATGGGCTTCATCCCCGACATCGAGAAAATCTTCAAACTGACGCCGCCGCGTCGTCAGACCCTGTTCTTCTCGGCCACCATGCCGCCCGAGATCACGCGCCTGACGACCGCCTTCCTCAAGGATCCGACCCGGATCGAGGCCTCGCGTCCGGCGATGACCGCCGACACCATCACCCAGTATGTCGTCCGCATCCCGACCTCGGACCCCAAGGCCAAGCGCACCGCCCTGCGCGCCCTGGTCGGCCGTGAGGATGTGAAGAACGGCATCGTCTTCTGCAATCGCAAGTCCGAAGTCGACATCGTCGCCAAGTCGCTGAAGCAGCACGGCTTCGACGCCGCGCCGATCCACGGCGACCTGGACCAGTCGCAACGCACCAAGACCCTGGCGGACTTCCGCTCGGGCGCGCTGAAGATCCTGGTGGCCTCCGACGTCGCCGCGCGCGGCCTGGACATCCCTGACGTCAGCCACGTCTTCAACTACGACGTCTCGCACCACGCCGACGACTACGTCCACCGCATCGGCCGCACAGGCCGTGCGGGCAAACTTGGTCAGGCCTTCATGATCGTGACCCCGGCCGACGACAAGTCGCTGGATAAGGTGCTGAAGCTGATCAAGATGGACCCGCAGGAGCTGGTTCTGGACGGCATCGACTTCGCCGCCATCAAGGACGGCCCCGCCCGCGACGACAAAAGCTCCGGCGGGCGCGAACGCACTGGCGAACGCAGCCGCAGCCGGTCGCGCAGCAGCAATGCCCCCGCCGCCGAGCCAAGCGAAGTCGCCGCCGTCGCTGCACCCCAGCCTGCTCAGGCTCCAGCTCAGGAAACCGAAGCGCCCCGCAGCCGCAGCCGTCGCAAGGCCCGCCCGGAAGCCGCCGTCGAAGCGGCCGCTCCTGCCCCGGTTGCGGTCGAAACCGTCGAGGCCGTCGAGGTGGTCGAAACGCCCCGCGCCCCGCGTCCCGACCGTGCAGAGCGTCCCGACCGCGCGGACCGCGAGCCTCATCTGTTGCAATCCGACCGCCGCGGCGACCGCAAGGCCGCCAAGGACGAACCACAGCGTCAGGGCGTGCGCGGCTTCGGTGACGACATCCCGGCCTTCCTGCGTCGGCCGGTCATCGTTCGCGCCTGAATTCGCACATAACGGCGCGGTGAAATCCCGCGCCGTTTACCCTGCATTACGGAACACTCCTTAGTGTCCGCCCCGAGATGGCTCCAGAACAGGAGCCAAAGGGGAAGAAGAATGTCCAAACAGGTCGAGACGTCGCTCCGGGGTCCACAAGCCTACGCCCTGGCGCGTGATGTCATCGCCGAAATGGAAAAGGCCGGCGTCTGGCCGACGCCGCTGAACTTCGAACTCTGGCTGCACTATCTCAGCGATCCTGACGGCGCCCTGGCCCAGGAAATCCGACGCCTTCTCTCCCAGTCCACGGTCATCACCGACAAGACGTCGGAGATGCTGGCCGCCGAGTTCTTGCCGCGTGGGCGTCTGCCGGATCAGATCCGCGACGTCGGCGCTGTGCTCGACCGCGAACTGGCCAGCGTCGCCAGCGCCATCGCCATGGCCCACAAGACCCAGGCCGACTATGGCCACACCCTCGCCGACGCCTCCCACTCCATGGAAACCGTCGAGGATCCGTCCTCACTGAAGGATTTGGTCGGCGGCCTGTCGACCGCGACCAACCGCGTGCGCCGCGAGACCGCGATCCTGGAAAAACGCCTGGAGAAATCCAACAAGGAAGTCATCCGCCTGCGCGAGAACCTGGAACAGGTGCGCCGCGACGCCATGACGGACGCCCTGACCAACCTGGCCAACCGCAAGGCCTTCGACGAACGGCTGGAGGCCGCTTGCGCCGAGGACGACGGATCGCCGCTCAGCCTGGCCATCCTCGACATCGATCACTTCAAGCGGTTCAACGACACTTGGGGCCACCAGACCGGCGATCAGGTGCTGCGCTATGTCTCCACCGTCCTGTCCAACATCTGCGGCAAGACCCGGTTCGCGGCCCGGTTCGGCGGCGAAGAGTTCGCCATCATCTTCCCCGGCGAAGGCGCAGGCGTCGTCATGGCGGCGCTGGAAAGCATTCGCACCGACGTGGCCTCGCGCGCCCTGCGTCGCCGCTCGACAAACGACGACCTGGGCTCGGTGACCATATCCGCCGGCTTCGCCCAGCGGCAGAAGGGTGAAACCGCCGCCAGCCTGCTGGAGCGCGCCGACGCCGCCCTCTACGAATCCAAGCGCGCCGGTCGAAACTGCGTCACCGCCGCGACCGCGCTGGAAAAAGCGGCTTAGAGCCTGACAAGGCCAAGCTTTCTGCCATAGTCGCCCGATGCGCAGCTTCGCCTTCAATATCGCCTACTGGATCCTGTCGATCGGCTACGGGCTGACGGCGGCCTTTGCGGCGCTCGCGCCCGGTCGCGGTCCCGCCAGCTGGGTCATCCGCCGCTATGTGAAGCGCATGGTCCAGGCGATGGCGATCTTCGCCGGCATCAAACTGGACGTGCGCGGCAAGGACCGGCTGCCCGAAGGCGCCTTCATCATCGCCTCGAAACATCAGAGCTGGGGCGACGGCTTCGCCACCTACGACCAGTTCGACGACATCGCCTTCGTCACCGGCGACCATCTGGAAAAGTTTCCCCTGCTGGGCGGGGTGCTGAAGAAGCTGGGCGCCATCGTCGTCAACAGCTGCGGCGGCCATGAAGCCCGCAAGGCCCTGGCCATGCGCGCCGCCGAGGCCCGCGCCGAGAACCGCAAGATCCTGATCTATCCCGAGGGCCACCTTGCCCCCGTCGGCCAGAAGTTCAAATACCGCTCGGGTGTCTGGCACATGTACCGCGATTTCGACGTCCCAGTCGTACCGCTGGCCACCAACCTCGGCGTCTTCTGGCCCGAGGAGAAATACGAAAAACACCCCGGCACGGCGACGCTGGAGTTCCTCGAACCCATCCCCGTCGGCCTACCCAAGGACGAGTTCCTGGCCCGCCTCGAAGCCGTCATCGAAACCCGCACCGCCGAACTGGTCGCCCAGGCGACGGGTCAGCCGGTCACGCCGGCCGTGCTGGTGGAGGCGCCAATTAAGTAGCGGACTTGGGCTTCTTCCCCAGCGCCTTCTTCACCGCCACCTCCAGCGACCGCCGCGCCCAGGCGACCGCCTCGTCGGGATCGTCCAGCGCCGTCTCTGGCAGGGTCCAATATCCCATGCTCATCGTCCGCCCGTCCTTGGTCGGATAGGTGAACTGACGCGAGCCGGCCTCCACGAAGGCTTCGCCCAACGCCTCGTCGCCCTTCAGCCAGACCACGCCGTCATCCAACAGGGCGAACATGACGCCGGCGGCATAGACCCCCGCCCCGCCGAACATTCGCTTGATCTCCAGCCGGCCGAGCGCATGGAAATGCTCCCGCACCCATTCGCCAAAGTCCGCGTCGTAAGCCATCTCAGCCGGCGGCGACCGGAACGATGGTCACGCTCTCTCCGCACCCGCAGGCGTCGGTCTGGTTCGGATTGTTGAACACGAACTTGGACGCCAGACGCGTCGTCTCGTAGTCGATCTCGGTGCCGATCAGGAACAGCACGGCCTTGGGCTCGATAAGGATGGTGACGCCCTTGTCCTCGACCACCTCGTCCAGCGGCCCGACGCTGTCGGCATAGGCGAAGGTGTATTCCTGCCCCGCACAGCCGCCGTTCTTGATCCCGATCTTCAGACCGATGTGGTCGTTCTCGGCATTGTCCAAAATCTCGCGCACGCGCTCGGCGGCGGCGTCCGTCAGGGTGACGGCCTTGGGTCGCGGGCGGCGGGGACGGGATGTGGTTTGAAGATCGGTCATCAGAACATATCCATCAGAACATATTCAGGGCCAGCTTGGCCTCGTCGCTCATCTTGGAGCTGTCCCACGGCGGGTCGAACACCAGATTGACCTTGGCGCTGCGCACGCCCTCGACCTTCTCGACCGCCGTCTCGACCCAGCCGGGCATTTCGCCGGCGACCGGACAGCCCGGCGCCGTCAGGGTCATGTCCACCACCACGTCGCGGTCGTCGTTGACATCCACCCGGTAGATCAGGCCCAGTTCATAGATGTCGACCGGGATTTCGGGGTCATAGACCGACTTCAACGCCTCGATCAGCTGTTCGGTCAGCGTGTCCAGCTCGGCCTGCGACAGGGCGCTCTTCTGGGGTTCGTCCCAGGCGTCCTTGAAGGCGTCGCTGTCTTGAATAGATTGATCTGTCATCGGCTTACACGAAGAAGTTCCGCGCCTTGATCAGCGCATCCACGAAGGCGTCGGCATCCTCCATGGTGTTATATAGGGCGAAGGAGGCGCGGGTGCTCGACGTCACGCCCATTCTTTTCGCCAGCGGCTCGGCGCAATGAAGCCCGGCCCGAACGGCGACGCCGTACCGATCCATGATCTGGGCCACGTCATGGGCATGCGCGCCCTCGACGGCGAAGGTCAGGATCGCACCCTTGCCCTCTGCCTGGCCCAGAATCCGCAACCAACCCTCGCCGTCCAACCGATCCACGGCTCGCTGGTACAGCGCATGCTCATGCGCCTGAACCGCCGCCCGGTCGTATTGCGCCAGCCATTCCAGCGCCACCCCCAGGCCGATGGCCTCCAGGATCGGCGGCGTCCCCGCCTCGAACCGGTGCGGCGGCTTGGCGTAGGTGACGCGGTCCCGCTCGACCGTCTCGATCATCTCGCCCCCGCCCTGATAGGGCGGCAGGCCCTCCAGCGCCTCAGCCTTGCCGTACAGGGCGCCGATGCCGGTTGGTCCGAACAGCTTGTGCCCGGTCAAGACATAGAAGTCGCAGCCGATGGCCTGAACGTCCGGCGTCGCATGGACCGCCCCCTGGCACCCGTCGATCAGCACCTGGGCGCCCGCTGCGTGGGCCAATCGCGTGATCTCGGCCACCGGATTGATGGTCCCCAGCACGTTCGACATATGGGTGACCGCGACCATACGCGTCTTGGGCCCCAGCAGGTCGGCATAGGCCGCCATGTCCAGCGACCCGTCGTCCAGCACCGGGATCCACTTGATCACCGCGCCGCGCCGTTCGCGCAGCAGATGCCAGGGCACTATGTTGGAATGATGCTCCATCTCCGAGACGATGATCTCGTCGCCCGGCTGGATCGACAGGCCCAAACCGTTGGCCACTAGGTTGATCGCCTCGGTGCCGCCCTTGGTCCAGACCACCTGCTCGGCGCTCTCGGCGTTCAGGAAGCGGGCGACGATCTCGCGCGCCTTCTCGAACGCCTCGGTCGCTTCGTTCGACAGGGTGTGCAGGCCGCGGTGGACGTTGGCGTAACCGCCCTCCATCGTCGCGACCAGGGCGTCGATCACCGCACGCGGCTTCTGGGCCGAGGCCGCATTGTCCAGATAGACCAGCGGCTTGCCGTTCACCTGTCGCGACAGGATCGGGAACTGCGACCGCACGACATAGGGGTCAAAAGTGGTCACAACCGAACCGTCAGCCATTCCCTCGCCACCTCTCTCGCGCCCTCGTGCTCGATCCGGTCGATGACCTCGATCAGGAAGGCTTGCGTCAGCAGGGCGCGGGCTTCCTCGGCCGGAATGCCGCGCTGCTGCATGTAGAACAGGGCGCTCTCGTCCAGCGTCCCCACCGTATTGCCGTGCGCGCACTGCACGTCGTCGGCATAGATGATTAGTTCCGGTTTGGCGTCGATCTCGGCCCGCTCGCTGGCGATCAGGGCGTGATGGCCCATCCGCGCATCGGTGCCGTCCGCGCCGCGCTCGACCACGATCTTGCCCTGGAAGACGCCTCGCGCCGTGTCGCGGGCCACGCCCTTGATCAACTGGCTGGTCGCGCCGTCATGCTCGACGTGGCGCACCACGCTGGTCAGGTCGGTGTGACGCGATCCGTTCAGCAGATACAGGCCGTCCGCCTGAACCTGGGCGCCTTGGGCATAATGGGTGATGCGCGTCTCGATCCGCTGCAACTTGGCGCCGGTCGTGACGATGGTCTGGCGATAGACGCCGCCCGCCTCGACCTTCACATGGGCCTCGGCGATGGAGATGGCGTCCTCCGGCTCTTCGACCAGGACGACGCGCGTCACCTCGGCGCCGGCCGCCACATCCAGCTCCAGCGTATTGTGCGCCACATAGGCCGAGCCCGCACCCTCGTGCGTTTCCAGCAACAGCAGCTTGGCGCCCGCCCGCGCCGAGACCCGCGCCCCGGCCGTGTGGCCCGTCCCGACCGCGTCGGAGATATAGCGCAGCCGCAGCGTCTGCTCGCCCGAGGCGATGAAGTCGGTCACGCCCACGGCGCGCCCGTTGGCGAAGACGATAGCCTCTCCGCCCAGGTCGTAGAACGGCCCCGGCGGCCCGACCGCCGCCGTGCCCGAAGGTTCCGGCGCCGCGCGAAGCCAGCGCTTCAGGTCGCTGTATTTCCAAGCCTCCGTCCGCCGCGACGGAAAGGTTTCGGCGTCGATCAGATCAATGGCGAAGGCCGCGCTCATGCCGGTTCCAGAAGATACTTGTCGTAACCTTCCGCCTCCAACTGATGCGCCAACTCCGGCCCGCCCGAGGCCACGATCCGCCCGCCGGCCAGCACATGGACCCGGTCCGGTTTGATGTAGTCGAGCAGCCGCTGATAGTGGGTGATGACCAGCATGGCCCGGTCGGGACGACGCAGGGCATTCACCCCCTCCGACACAATCCGAAGGGCGTCGATGTCCAGGCCGGAATCGGTCTCGTCGAGGATCAGCAGCGACGGCTCCAGCAGGGCCATCTGCAGGATTTCCATCCGCTTCTTCTCGCCGCCGGAGAAGCCGACGTTCAGCGGCCGCTTCAGCATGTCGAAGTCCATCTTCAGCGCCTTGGACGCCTCGCGGACCAGCTTCAGGAAGGCGGGCGCCGCCACCTCCTCCTCGCCCCGCGCACGCTTCTGCGAGTTCAGCGCCGTCCGCACGAAGGTCAGGGCCGGCACGCCGGGAATCTCGATCGGATACTGGAAGGACAGGAAAACGCCCTTGGCCGCGCGTTCAGCCGGGTCCAGCGCCAGCAGATCCTCGCCCGCCCATTCGACCGCGCCTTCGGTCGCCTCATAGCCCGGCCGTCCCGACAGGGCATAACCCAGCGTCGACTTCCCGGCCCCGTTCGGCCCCATGATGGCGTGCACCTCGCCAGCGGGAACGTCGAGCGTCAGTCCCTTGAGGATCGGCTTGTCGCCGACGGAGACGTGGAGGTTGGAAATGGAAAGCATCAGTTGGACTCGGGAACAGGTTGAACGCCGGTCAAATCCTGACGGGCGTCGTAGAATGAGATGATAAGCACTTCGTCACCGAGCACTTGAAACACGATGATCTTGCGCCATCGGACCAGGCTTGCTTCGCGCAGACCGCGCCATCGCGACGGTCGAAAGCGAAACGGGCCTGCACCGGCGCGTAACGACAAGGCTTCGCTTTCCGACAATGCACGGTCGGTCAAACGCGGATCGATCCCTTCCAGATGATCCAGCCAGTCCCGCTGCGCGTCGCGCGCTTCTTTCGACCATCGGACCTGCCTCACCGCTTGAAGCGAGCTTTAAGCTCGGTGAAGACGTCATCGTGGCTGAATATCCGCCCCGCTGCGACGTCCTGCAGACCCCGCTCGATGGACGCCTTTTGATCAGCCGAAAGCGCAGGGCTCGCGTTCTCGACATCGGTCACGAACTGCTCAGCAGCCGAAGCGATGAACTCGGCCAAAGGCATGCCGATTTCTGCAGCCGCTCGCTTGAGGCGATCGGCGGCATCGGCTTCCAGAGGGACGGAAATCGTTTCCATGATTTCGCTCACCCCACGCTCCCCTCAAGGCTGATCGCCACCAGTTTCTGCGCCTCGACGGCGAATTCCATCGGCAGCTTCTGCATCACGTCGCGGACGAAGCCGTTGACCAGCAGGGCCACCGCCTCCTCCTGCGAAAGCCCGCGTTGCTGGGCGTAGAACATCTGGTCGTCGCTCAACCGCGTCGTCGTCGCCTCGTGCTCCAGCTGGGCCGAGCCGTTGCGGGCCTCGATATAGGGGATGGTGTGAGAGCCACACTCTTTCCCGATCAGCAAGCTGTCGCACTGGGTGAAGTTGCGCACCCCCGTCGCCTTCGGATGCACCGAAACCAGGCCGCGATAGGTCGAGTCCGATTTCCCCGCCGACACCGCCTTGGCGATGATCCGTGACTTGGTGTTCTTGCCCAGGTGGATCATCTTGGTGCCGGTGTCGGCCTGCTGATGTCCGTTGGTGATGGCGATGGAATAGAACTCGCCCGAGCTTTCCTCGCCCTTCAGGATGCAGGACGGATATTTCCAGGTGACGGCCGAACCGGTCTCGACCTGGGTCCAGCTGACCTTGGAGCGATCACCCCGGCAGTCGGCGCGCTTGGTGACGAAGTTGTAGATGCCGCCCTTGCCCTCGGCGTCGCCCGGATACCAGTTCTGGACCGTCGAATATTTCACCTCCGCGTCGTCCAGAGCCACGATCTCAACCACGGCCGCATGCAGCTGGTTCTCGTCGCGCATCGGCGCCGTGCAGCCCTCCAGATAGGAGCAATAGCTGCCCTTGTCGGCGATGATCAGCGTCCGCTCGAACTGGCCCGTCTGGCTCGCATTGATGCGGAAATAGGTCGACAGCTCCATCGGGCAGCGCACGCCCGGCGGAATGTAGACGAACGACCCGTCCGAGAAGACCGCGCTGTTCAACGCCGCGAAATAGTTGTCCGAGACCGGCACCACCGACCCCAGATATTGCCGCACTAGCTCAGGATGTTCGCGCAAGGCCTCGGAAATCGGCATGAAAATCACGCCGATCTTGGCCAGTTCCTCCTTGAAGGTGGTGACCACCGACACGCTGTCGAACACCGCATCCACGGCGTAGCGCGGCGCGCCCTCGACGCCCGCCAGCACCGCCTGCTCACTCAGCGGTATGCCCAGCTTCTTGTAGATTTCCAGAATCTCGGGATCGACCTCGTCCAGAGACTTCGGCCCCTCCTTCTGCTTGGGCGCCGCATAGTAGAACAGCGACTGGTAATCGACCGGCTCATACTTCACCGCCGCCCAGGTCGGCTCTTCCATCGCCAGCCAGCGCTCATAGGCGGCGAGGCGCCATTCCAGCATCCATGCTGGCTCGCCCTTCTTCTCGGAGATGAAACGCACGATCTCGGCGCTCAGACCGCGCGGCGCATATTCCGTCTCGATGTCCGAAGTGAAGCCGTGCTCGTACTTCTCCAGTGCGGCGACGGCGTCGATGGTTTCCTTGACGGCGGCCATCAGGCGACCTCTCTCACGCGCTCTGCGGCGCGTGTCTTATGCTTGTTGTACGCGGCGACCCAGGCGTCGGCGAACCGCACCCAATCGCCTTCAATCGTTCCCCAGCCGCCGGACACGCGCACGCCCCCGGTCGCCAGGCTATTCAGCCCCATGGCGCTGATGGTCTTGGACGGCTTCACCTTGCCCGACGAACAGGCCGACCCCGCCGACACCATGACGCCGGCCAAATCCAGAGTGATCAGCTGTTGCGGGCTGTCCCAGCCCTCGACCGCCATGAACAGGGTGTTGGGCAGACGCGCCACAGCGCCGCCGATGATGGTCGCTCCAACGGCCTTCACCTTCGCCTCGGCGACGTCACGCCAGCCGACGTGCGATTGAATCGCCTCCAGATCGCGCGCCGCGCTGTCAGCAGAGACGCCAAAGCCAGCGATGCCCGGCACATTCTCGGTCCCGGCCCGCAGACCCCGCTCCTGTCCGGCGCCGTGCAGGATACGAACGCCCGACACGCCTTCCTTGAAGATCAAGGCCCCGACGCCCTGCGGCCCGCCCAGTTTGTGCGCCGACAGGGTCAGGCTATCGGCGTCCAGCACTCGCATATCGACCGGGATCTTGCCCGCCGACTGGATGGCGTCGACATGCAGCCAACCACCCGCCGCGCGCACCAGGGCGGCGGCCTCGACCACCGGCTGGATCACGCCGCTTTCGTTGTTCGCATGATGGATGGCGACCACAGCCCGGCCCGGACGGCTCAGCGCCTGCGCCAGCCACTCCAGATCGACCACGCCGTTCGCCTCGACCGGCAGCACCTCGACCGGCGCACCCGCATTCGCCGCCGTCTCGGCCACGCACGGATGTTCGGTCGCCGACACGATCAGCCGCTCGCACCCGGCCGCCAGCGCGCTGGCGATACCCTGTGCATTGGCCTCGGTGCCACCGCTGTTGAACACCACCGCCGTAGGATCGGCGCCGACCAGGTCGCCGACCTGAGCCCGCGCCGTCTCCACCCGCGCCCGCGCCCGCCGCCCGGCCGCATGGACCGCCGACGGATTGCCGTTGTCGGCCAGGGCGCGCGCCATGATGTCCTGCACTTCCGGCCGCACCAGGCCCGAGGCGTTGTAGTCCAGATAGATGCCGCTCATGCCGCCACCCCGACCTGAGCGGCCTGATCGACATTGCGGCGACGCTGACCCGTGCGGTTCATCACCACATCCTCCAGCGACACGCCCGCCAGATAGCGATGGATCTCGTCGCCCAGATCTTCCCAAAGATTGTGGGTGATGCAGCGTTCGCCGGCCAGCATGCAGCCTTTGGGCGACCCATGCGCCACACACCGCGTGGCGCGAATCGGCTCGTCCACTGCCAGCACGATCTCGGCCACCACCGTCTCGTGCGCCCCCTTGGCCAGGCGATAGCCGCCGCCGGGTCCGCGCACGCTCTTGACCAGCTCGCTCTTGCGCAGCCGGGCGAACAACTGCTCCAGATAGCTCAGCGAAATCTCCTGGCGCGCGGCGATCTCGGCCAGCGAAACCGCACGGATTTCACCGCTCTCGCCGCGTCCGTTCTTGGCCAGATCGGCCATCGCCATTACGGCGTATCGTCCCTTGGTCGACAGACGCATTTCGCACCTTCAAAAATTGCGCGCTTTTCGGGGCTCTTGTGCTAGAACCCGCGCCTTCGCGAAGGCGGCCCGCTTGCGTGGGACTTAGAAAGTCCTACCTCTGCGGTCAAGTATTACGCACTCGCGAAATGACAGTTGAACGGATTCCAGAGCCCCTATGCCTGAAGTCATCCTGCCCGGCGCCTCCGGTCGCATCGAAGGCCGCTATTCCCCGGGCAAGCGCCCGAACGCACCGATCGCCCTGATCCTGCACCCGCACCCCAAGGCGGGCGGGCATATGAACAACCCGGTGACGGTCACCCTGCACCAGCTGTTCCAGCAGCGCGGCTTCGCCACCCTGCGCTACAATTCGCGCGGCGTCGGCAAGTCGCAGGGAGAGTTCGATTCGGGCATCGGCGAACTGGCCGACGCCGCCACGGCCCTCGACTGGCTTCAGACGAACAATCCCGGCGCCAGCCAGACCTGGGTCGGCGGTTATCAGTTCGGCGCCTATATCGGCATGCAGCTTCTGATGCGCCGCCCGGAAACGGACGGCTTCATCTCGGTCTCGCCCCCGTCGAACATGTATGATTTCAGCTTCCTGGCCCCCTGCCCGGCGTCCGGCCTGTTCCTGCACGGCACGGCCGACACCGTCGTGCCGCCGGTCGAGGTCGAGCGCGTGGTCAACAAGCTGCGCACCCAAAAGGGCATCATCATCGACTACGAACTGGAAGAAGGCGCGAGCCACTTCTGGCAGGACCACATGAGCGCCGTCGACCGCCGCGTCGGCGCCTATCTGGACAAGCGTCTGGAAGAAAAGCCGGCGTAGAGGCCACGCTGCGATCGTGCTAAACTGACCAACCAACTGGTCAGGAGCCGATCGTGGAACGGATCAATCTGGCGGACGCCAAGGCGCACCTTAGCGAACTGGTCACCCGCGCCTCTCAGGGCGAGGAGATCGAAATCGTGCGTCGCGGCAAGACCGTGGCGCGCTTGCTGCCACCTGAGCCGGCGCTCGAACCTTTCGACTTCAGCGCGCTGCGACAGATGACGGACGCCATGTCTCTTCAGGAAGAGGGCGCAGGCGACCTGGTGCGGCGCATGCGTGACGGCTCCCCCTACTGATGTTCTATCTGGACGCCTCCGTCGTCGTGGCCTCTGTCACCCGCGAATTGCGCACTTCAAATGTTCAGGAATGGTGGGAAAGGCAGCGGGCCGACATCACCTTCAGTAGCTGGACGCTGACCGAATCTATCTCCGCTCTGTCAATTCGACTGCGGCACGGATCAGTCACCGCCGACGAAAAACAGAACGCCGTCCGCTTCGTGCGTCGCATACCGAACAGCTATCAGCGTGTCCCGATAACGGAGGCGCATTTCCTGTCGGCCATGCGCTATACGGACCAACATGAGTTAGGCCTGCGCTCCGGCGACGCTCTGCATGTGGCGATCGCAGCAGATTTCGACCAAACCCTCGTCACTCTGGACAAGAAGATGGCGGGCGCAGCGGCAAAACTGGGTATCGCCGTGCTTCTCTTGTAACGGAAAACTGATGCAGCACGACATAGTCATCATCGGCGGCGGCGCCGGCGGGCTTGAGCTCGCCGCCCGCCTGGGGCGTCGCTTCGGCTCCCGCGAGGGGCGTCGTCGCGTCCTGCTGATCGACCGCTCGATCTTCCACCTGTGGAAGCCCAGCCTGCACGAGGTCGCGGCCGGGTCGCTGGACAGCCATCAGGAGGGCCTGTCCTATCCGGTGCTGGCGCGCCGCAATCATTTCAGCTTCGCCTTTGGCGACCTGACGGGCCTCGATCCGACGAACAAGACCCTGACCCTCGGCGAAATCCGAGATCAGGACGGCGCCGTTCTGGTCGGCCCGCGCACCCTGTCCTTCAATACTCTCGTTCTGGCGATCGGCAGCGGCTCGAACCTGTTCGGCACGCCGGGCGCGGCCGAGCACGCCCACCTGCTGGAAGACGTCGCCGATGCGGAAAGCTTCAACAAGCGTCTGACCTCGGCCTTCCTCGCCGCCGCCTATTCCGACGAACGCACCTTGAACATCGCCATCGTCGGCGCGGGCGCGACCGGCGTCGAACTGTCCACCGAACTGATCGAGGGTCACGACGAACTGTCCGCCGGCCTGTCGCCGGACCAGCGTTTCGACCTCGCCGTCTCCATCGTCGAGGCCGCGCCGCGCATTCTGGGCGGCCTGCCTGAGCGCGTCTCGGCCAAGGCGGCCAAGGCGTTGGCGGCCAAGGGCGTGCGCCTGCTGACGAACGCCAAGGTCAACGCCGTCCACGCCAACCGCCTGGACACCTCCAAGGGCGAGGTTCCCGCTGACCTGATCGTCTGGGCGGCGGGCGTGAAAGCGGCGGAAATCAACCGCGACCTGGGCCTGACCACCGGCCGCATCAACCAGTTCGTGGTCGACGATCACCTGCGCACCTCAGCCCCCGACATCTACGCCATGGGCGACTGCGCCGAGGCGCCCGGCCCCGAGGGCCGCCCCGTCCCGGCCCGCGCCCAGGCGGCGGCGCAACAGGCGGCCTATCTGGCCAAGGCCCTGTCGGACCCGTCGCGCGATCCCGGTCCCTATGTCTATCACGACAAGGGATCGCTGGTGTCCCTGGGCGGCGACAAGGGTGTCGGCTCGCTGATGGGCGGACTGGGCGGTCCCAACTTTCTGATCGAGGGCCTGATCGCCAAATGGGCCTATATGGCGCTGCACCTGGATCACCACCGCGCGATCCTGGGCGTGCGCCGCACCGTGCTTCTGGCCTTGTCGCGCCTGCTGCACCGCCGCGTCTCCGGGCGGTTGAAACTGCACTGACACCCGCGATTAAGGCCTCGGCGGCATGATCGGGCGACATTCTATCCCGAGACACCCCATGCGCCCGATCCTGTTCGCCGCTCTGATCGCCTCGACCCTCGCCGTCACCGCGCCTGTCCTGGCCCAGGAGGCGTCTTCGACCCCGCGCGACTTCTGCGCCGACCGCCCCGGCAAGGGCACGCCGACCTGCGTCCTCGACCAGGGCCGCTGGCAGGTCGAGCTGGGCCTGTTCTATGCCGCGCGCCAGACAGACGGCGCGACCAGGACCGAAACCTGGGACGCCGGCGACCTGTTCGTCCGCTACGGCCTGACGGGCCTGACCGAGCTTCAACTGGGCCTCACGACCTGGAACCGCGAACGCACCACCGACCGCGTGACCGGCGACCGCGATACGGCCGAGGGCGTCGGCGACCTCAGTATCGGCCTGCGTCATTCGCTGAAGAACCCTGATGGTTCCGGCCTGTCGGTCGCCATTTCGGGCTTCGTCACCGCTCCGACCGGCGCCCGCGCCGTTCGCGCCGACGGGTTCGAGGGCGGGATCATCCTGCCCGTCTCCATCCCCCTGAGCGACGAGTGGAGCCTCAGCCTGTCGCCAGAAGTCGATTGGGTCTCGGACGCAGACGGCGACGGCCGCCACGCCGCCTATACGATGGTCGCCGGCGTCGGGCGCGGTTTCGGCCAATGGGATCTGGGGGCCGAGCTTTGGATCAGCCGCGACGACGACCCCGTCGAGGCGACCACCCAATCGACCTTCGACCTGGCCGCCATCTGGTCGCCCCCGTCCCTCCCCGACACCCAGCTCGACTTCGGCCTCGATTTCGGCCTGAACGACGACAGCCCGGATGTAGAGTTCGGCGTCGGCGTCGCGCGGCGTTTCTGAACCGTTCGCTCAGGCGAACATTGTCACGACGGATAATTCCTCGAAGGAGCGGCCCGATCCCATGGTTTCTGCAATCCTCGCCGCCCTCCTCATCCAGACCCTTTCCAAATCCGAACTGGTCACCGGAGGCGAAACCGTGGGCCGTCTGGGTGAGCGGACAGCCGTGTGCAGACGGCTTGGCTATCCCGTCGACGAACTGATCGCCGAGGACGCCGCAAACCGTTTCGCCCGACAGGCCGCCGGGGCAGGCTGGGGTCAGGACGCGATCATCCACGTCATTCAGGCCGGCGTCGATCTGGAGCAGGCGAACCTGCCGTTCTCGGAGCCGATTGCGGACCTGCCCGCCGACGAACTCCCGTTTCATGCCAAGCGGCTGGCGTCCGACGCCAAACAGTTGTGCCGCCAGTTCGCCGAATCTCATCCCGGTGTGATCACCGATCTGGCGCAGGGCGAACAGGCGATCGACGACCGCTTCGCCGCGGCCCTCCGCGCCCGCTGACGACCATCCATGACGACAGGAAAGACCGGTCGCATCCTGCCCTGGCGCAAGCGCGGGATCACGCTGTGGAACTATCTGCTGCTGACCCTGCCGATGTTCGCGGTCGCGCTGGCCCTGCGCGCCGTCACCCATTCCGACTGGCCCTATCACGTCTGGGCCGTGCTTTGGGCGGTTCCGCTGCTGATCGTGCTCGCGGTGCGCTGGGTCTATTTTGTCGTCACCTTGGCCTGGGCGATCCTGGTCGAGATTGTGCGGGCCGTGCGAAGCGCCTTCGCACGGCCCAAATAGCTTACGCCGCCTCGACAACCTCTTCCGCCGGGACCGTGCGGATCATGTAGTCGAAGGCCGCCAGCCCCGCCTTGGAGCCCTCGCCCATCGCCACGACGATCTGCTTGTAGGGCACGGTGGTCACGTCGCCGGCCGCGAAGATGCCCGGCTGCGAGGTCTCGCCGCGATGATCCACCTCGATCTCGCCGCGCTGGGTCAGGCCGACCGCGCCGCGCAGCCACTCGGTGTTCGGCACCAGACCGATCTGGACGAAGATGCCTTCCAGATCGACGTCGTGATGGGCGTCGGAGTTGCGGTCCTTGTAGGACAGGCCCGTCACCTTCTCGCCGTCGCCGTGGACCTGGGTCGTCAGGGCCGAGGTGACGATCCGCACGTTCGGCAGGGTCGCCAGCTTCCTCTGCAGCACCGCATCGGCCCGCAGTTCGCTGTCGAACTCGATCAGGGTCACATGGGCCACGATGCCCGCCAGGTCGATGGCCGCCTCGACGCCCGAGTTTCCGCCGCCGATCACTGCGACCCGCTTGCCCTTGAACAGCGGCCCGTCGCAGTGCGGGCAATAGGCCACGCCCTTGTTCTTGTACTGCTCCTCGCCCGGCACGTTCATCTGGCGCCAGCGCGCGCCGGTCGACAGGATGACGGTGCGCGACTTCAGCGACGCGCCATTCTCCAGCACCACCTCATGCAACCCGCCCGGAACCCTGGACGGCGCCAGCTTGACGGCCTTCTGCAGGTTCATCAGGTCCACCTCGTATTCGCGGACATGCTGTTCCAGATGGGCGGCCAGTTTCGGTCCCTCGGTATGCGGCACAGAAATGAAGTTCTCGATCGACATCGTGTCCAGCACCTGGCCGCCGAATCGCTCGGCCGCGATACCGGTGCGGATGCCCTTGCGCGCCGTATAGATGGCGGCCGCCGCCCCGGCGGGACCGCCGCCGATGACCAGGACGTCGAACGGGTCCTTGGTCCTGATCTTCTCGGCCGCGCGGGCGTCGGCGCCGCTGTCGATCTTGGCGACGATCTGCTCCAGCTCCATCCGGCCCTGGCCGAACAGTTCGCCGTTCAGGAAGACCGTCGGCACGGCCATGATCTTGCGCTCGTCCACCTCGTCCTTGAACAGGCCGCCCTCGATGGCGACGTGTTTGATGCGGGGGTTGATGACGCTCATCAGGTTCAGGGCCTGCACCACGTCGGGGCAGTTCTGGCACGATAGCGAGAAATAGGTCTCGAACACATAGTCGCCGTCCAGGTCCTTGATCTGCTGGATCAGTTCCTGCGCCGCCTTGGACGGGTGGCCGCCGACGTGCAGCAGGGCCAGCACCAGAGAGGTGAACTCGTGGCCCAGCGGAATGCCCGCGAACCGGACGCCGATGTCCGTCCCCTTGCGGCGGATCAGGAAGCTGGGCTGGCGCTCGTCGTCATAGTCGCGCCCCATCTCGACCTTGCCGTGCGAGACCGAGACGATCTCCTCCAGCAGGGTCTTCAGCTCGATCGACTTGGGCCCGGCGCCCAGCGAGGCGACCAGTTCGACCGGATGGACGATGTTCTTGAGGTAGCCCTCAAGCTGAGATTTCAGATTGGCGTCCAGCATGGGCAGTCCTCGAATGTCAGGGTGGCGCGCCGCCTTCCAGCCGATCCCGGCGAGGCCCGCGCGATAGTGTCCGGCCTTCCGGCCGGGTGGGTCCGACCCGAAGGCCGGACCCGGTAGGCGCCCGATAGGCGTCAGTCTTAGATCTTGCCGACGAGGTCGAGCGACGGGGCCAGAGTGGCTTCGCCTTCTTCCCACTTGGCCGGGCAGACTTCACCCGGGTGCGAGCGCACATACTGGGCGGCCTTGACCTTGCGCAGCAGTTCGGCGGCGTTGCGGCCGATGCCTTCCGAGGTGGTCTCGGTGAACTGGATCACGCCGTCCGGGTCGACCAGGAAGGTCGAACGGTCGGCCAGGCCCACGCCCGGACGCATGGCGTCGAAGTTGTTGGTCACCTGGCCCGAGGGGTCGCCCAGCATGGTGTAGTTTATCTTGCCGATGGCCGGCGACGAGTCGTGCCAGGCCTTGTGCGAGAAGTGGGTGTCGGTCGACACCGAATAGATCTCGACGCCCAGCTTCTGGAACGCGTCATAGTGATCGGCCAGGTCTTCCAGCTCGGTCGGGCACACGAAGGTGAAGTCGGCCGGATAGAAGAAGAAGATCGCCCACTTGCCCGCCACATCGGCGTCCGTGACCGTCAGGAACTTGCCGTTCTTGTAGGCCTCGGCCGTGAAGGGTTTGATGGTCGTGTTGATCAGGGCCATGCGGAAAATCCAGTGCAGGGTGGTTGGGAGGCGCTCTCCCTACCGCACCGCAACAAATAAGCCCAATCACTTATTTGCAGATGCACAATAGATTTTGGTTATAGATCTCAATAGAGCAAGAACGGCCGTCGGGTCTCGTCCCACGCCGCCTCGTCCGGCGTCGTCGCCGCGTCCAGATCGACCGGCGTCGCACCCGCATCGTCCACCCATTCGCGCAGCCCCGGCCCGCCGTTGATCACGTCGATCGGCAGCTTCCCGAACGCATACTCGTACCGGAAATCGCGCCACAGGTCGTAGTCGGGATACAGCCGCCGGATCGCTTTGAACCCCAGGGCCTGCACCCGCCACGGCTTGAAGGCGGCATGGTCATAGCCGGGGTGATCGACATGGATCTGCACCCCGCTGCATAGTTTCCCGACATGCTTGTGGAAGGTCGGCTCGAACCACATGTCGCGCAGCACGCAGCCGCCTAGCCAGTCCGGGGCCAGCGCCCGCATCTCGGCGATCACCGCCCGCGCGTCGATGTCGGGCGCCCCGAACAGCTCCAGCGGACGCGTCGTGCCGCGCCCCTCCGACAGGGTCGTCCCCTCCAGCATCACCGTGCCGGCATAGGCCCGCGCCATCGACAGGTTCGGCGCATTGGGGCTGGGGTTGATCCAGGCCCGTTCGCCCAGCGGCCAGCCGAACCCCGGCCCCTGCTCCGGCGCCCAGCCCTGCATCTCCACGACCTTGTATTCGACGTCCAAGTCATGGTGGGCGATGAACCAATGCCCCAGTTCGCCCAGCGTCATCCCGTGCCGCATCGGCATCGGGCCAGCCCCGACAAAGCTCTCCCAGCCGGCCAGCAGCGTCTGCCCCTCGACCGGCCGCCCCGCCGGATTAGGCCGATCCAGCACCCACACCGCCTTGCCGTGTTTCGCCGCCGCCTCCAGCACATAGAGCAGGGTCGTGATGAAGGTGTAGATGCGGCATCCCAGATCCTGCAAATCGACCAGGATGACGTCGAACGTCTCCATCGAGGCGTCCGTCGGGCGGCGCACCTCGCCGTACAGGCTGAACACCGGGAACCCATGCACCGGATCGGAATAATCCGGGCTCTCCATCATATTGTCCTGCAAATCCCCCTTCATCCCGTGCTGCGGCCCGAAGGCGGCGCTCAGCGTGATCTCGGGACAGGCGGCCAGCGCATCCACCGCATGGGTCAGGTCCTTGGTCACCGACGCCGGGTGGGCCAGCAACGCCACGCGCCGCCCCTTCAACTGCGCCCGCAGGGCGTCGTCGGACAAAAGGCGGTCGAGGCCGAAATTCATGGCAGGTCCAGCGCGAACGAGTCGGGATGATGAAAGTCCGGCTTATCCGAAGGATGCCCCAGCGCCCAATAGGCGATCGACCCATCGAACCCCTCGATCACAGCCGCCAACCCCGTAGCCGCGACCGCATCCTCCGGCAGGGTCACGTCCGCCGTCAGCACGAACTGCCCCGGCGCCGTCCGCGTGACGATGAAAGGCGCGGGCATTTCCAGCCCCCGCATCCCCGCGCGATAGCCGTCGAACCGATAGGCCGCCCAGGCCCCCGACGGTGACAGATTATATTCGACATAGCCGTCCGCCGTCCGCACGAACGCCTCGAAACAGGTCGCCTGCCACAGGCCGTCCGTCTGCACCCGCGCCGCAGCCTGCGGCCAAAGCACCCGTTCGACCGGCCCGGCCAGCACATATTCCAGGCTCAGCACCCGACCCGCCCGCCGCGCCTCGACCTCCAGCGTCAGCCCGGCGTGGGGCGAAATCGGGTGCGGGATCAGGGGCAGACGCATCCCGCCTTCGTATCGCACGCCGGGCGCCGGTCAACGCCCGCCTGATCGCCCACCGGGACATTTGCGCGCCCTCGCGATAGGATGTCGCCGGCAAAGGAGATCGAGATGCGAATTCCGAAGGGCTTTGCGGGGGTCGCCCCCTATCTGTTCGTCGCCGGCGCGGGCGACTACATCCGCTTCCTCCAGAACGCCTTCGGCGCCGCTGAAGTCGGCCGCAGCCTGACACCGGCCGGCCGCATCGCCAACGCCCAGGTCCAGCTTTCCGGCACGACCTTGATGATCAGCGAGGCCTCGGACGCCTTTCCGCCCAGCCGCGCCGCCCTCTACCTCTATGTCGACGACGCCGACGCCGCCACCGACCGCGCAGTCCAGGCGGGGGCAGACCTGATCATGGAGCCATCCGACATGCCCTACGGCGACCGACAGTCCGGCGTCCGCGATCCGGCTGGCACGATCTGGTGGATCTCGCAGCGGCTCACCGACGAACCCTATTTCTAAGGCTGCGATCAGGAAGACCTCATGACCGACGACACCGTCAAAGGCCCGGCGTCCTATTTCCCGTCCATCGAGAAAAAATACGGCCAGCCGATCTCGCATTGGCAGCAGGTCGTTCGCGACGCCTATCCCGCCCGGCACATGGAGTTGGTCGGCGTGCTCAAGGACACGCATGGTCTGGGCCACGGCCACGCCAACGCCTTGGTCGCCCACACCCTGGCGCAGGACGGTCTGAAGTAGCTTCAGTCCTCAAACCGGCGCCAATCCGCATACCTCGCTGAATATTCGCCAATGAAATCAGCGGACGGTACTGAAATACGAGGCTCTACCCATCGCCGTTCCCGGCTGGTGTATAATGTCGGCCGCCCCCTTTCGCAGAGGACCGCCCAGTTGCACTTTATTGCACTTTGCACTGTTTTTTCGGGTGCAGTGCAATTTCGCCCCCGACCGATTTCAGACGAATTGCACTATTCAGACGCTGTTTTTTCGCCTCACCGTCTGAATCGCCTCCCCCCAACCGCCAGCCTAGAAGGGGAAGACGACCGTCGGCATCCCTGCTAACGGAGCCTCCGCCATGACCGAACACGCATACAAGTCCGACTTCCTGCGCACGCTCCAGGCGCGCGGTTACATCCATCAGATCACCCACCCCGTCGAACTCGACGAGGCGGCCGCCACGGGCGTGGTGCCGGGCTACATCGGCTTCGACGCCACGGCGCCGTCTCTGCATGTCGGCAGCCTGATCCAGATCATGATGCTGCGCCGGCTCCAGCAGGCTGGCGGCAAGCCCATCGTCCTGATGGGCGGCGGCACCACCAAGGTCGGCGACCCGACCGGCAAGGACACGTCGCGCCCCCAGCTGACCGAGGAAACCATCCAGTCGAACATCGATACGATCAAGACGGTCTTCGCCAAATTTCTGACCTTCGGCGACGGCCCGACCGACGCGGTCATGGTCAACAACGACGACTGGCTGTCGACCTACGGCTACATCCAGTTCCTGCGCGACTTCGGCACTCATTTCACCATCAACCGCATGCTGAGCTTCGACTCGGTCAAGCTGCGCCTTGAGCGCGAGCAGCCGATGACCTTCCTCGAATTCAACTACATGCTGATGCAATCGGTGGACTTCCTGGAGCTGAACCGCAGCCACAGGGTCACGCTTCAGATGGGCGGATCGGACCAGTGGGGCAACATCACCTCGGGCGTCGATCTGGTGCGTCGCGTGGATCAGAAGGCCGCTTTCGGCCTGACCACCCCCCTGCTGACCACGGCCTCGGGCGGCAAGATGGGCAAGACGGCCCAGGGCGCGATCTGGCTGAACGCCGAACAGCTGAGCCCCTACGACTACTGGCAGTTCTGGCGCAACGCCGAGGACGCCGACGTCGGCCGCTTCATGCGCCTGTTCACCGACCTGTCGCTTGACGAGATCGCCGAATACGAGGCGCTGGAAGGCGCCGCCATCAACGACGCCAAGAAGGCCCTCGCCGACGCGGCGACCACCCTGCTGCACGGCGCAGACGAAGCCGCCAAGGCCCGCTCGCGTTCGGAAGCGGAATTTGAACGTGGCGAGAAGGTCGTTCTTGAGGCCTTCGACTTCGATTGGGCTGGAGAAGAAGGTTTCACGCAACGATCGCCTGAAGCGCTTGTGAAGGCAGCGGGCATATCGTCGATCAAGGACGCCAAGCGATCCATCCAGAATGGCGAGATCAGAATAAATCGTGTCGTCGTGAACGGCTCTGAGATGTTCGATAAGTCTCAGGTTGATCCGCAGCACGGGGCCTTCCTGATCCAAAAGGGCAAGAAGGTATCCAAACTCGTTCGACCAACTTAAAGCCCGCTCATCCCGGCGAAAGCCGGGACCCAGCCCTTTGGGCGATCAGCCGTAATTAAGTTTCACCAAGGGCGGTCCAACGCACTGCCTCACGACAGAACTGGGTCCCGGCTTTCGCCGGGATGAGCGGAGTTCAAAAATGCCCGAAGTCAACGATCCCGCCCCCGCCCTCGACCTGCCGACCGACAACGGCGGCCAGGTCTCCCTCGCCGCCCTCAAGGGCAAGCCCGCCGTCGTCTATTTCTACCCCAAGGACGACACGACCGGCTGCACCCGCGAGGCCCAGGACTTCTCCGCCCTCGCGCCCGACTTCGCCGCACTGAACGTCCCAGTCATCGGCGTGTCCAAGGACACGGTGAAGAAGCACGACAAGTTCAAGGCCAAATATGACCTCGCCGTCGTCCTGGCCTCGGACGAGGACGGCGCGGCCTGCGAGGCTTGGGGCGTCTGGGTGCAGAAGAAGTTGTACGGCCGCGAATATATGGGCATCGAGCGCGCCACCTTCCTGATCGACGCCGAGGGCCGCATCGCCCGCGCCTGGCGCAATGTGAAGGTCGCCGACCACGCCGCCGCCGTGCTTGAGGCGGTGAAGGTTTTGTGATCGACGACCACGGTTCGGAAGCCGTGCTTGACCTTGGGGCCTCGCCCACGGCCTAGTGACCTTCAGGGCTACTAGGGGCTTGGCCGGCCTTGGCTGGCAGATGCGGAGCGCACCATGTTCACCAAGAGCAAATCCTACGACACCGGATCACAGGGACTGGGCATTCCGCCCGCGCCAGAACCGGCCCCGTCGCCGACCTCCAACCTGCCGGCGGCGACGCCCGCCGCCCGCGCGCCTGAACCGGCCCGCCCGGCGACCCGGTCCAGCAACCTGTCCACCCTCGCGGCCGGCGTGAAATACGAGGGCAACATCTCCGGCGCCGGCGAGCTTCAGGTCGAAGGCAATCTGAAGGGCGACGTCCGCGTAGCCCGCGTCGTCATCGGCGAAGGCGGCGCGGTTGAAGGCACCGTTCACGCCGATGTGCTGGACGTGCGCGGCCGCATCACGGGCGCCATCGTCGCCAAACAGGTCAAGCTCTACGCCACCGCCCGCGTCGAGGGCGACATCACCCAGGAGCAGCTGTCCATCGACCAGGGCGCCTGGTTCCAGGGCCGCTGCAACCAGGCCAAGCGCGACACCCCCGGCGCCGCCATGCTGGAAGCCCCCGAGAAGCCCGCCAAGACGGACAAGCCCGAAGCCAAGACTCCGGCCTGACAGGCAGGCCAGAAGGCCGATACTTCAACAAACAAAGGGGCGGCCCAGCGGGCCGCCCCTTTTTCTTAGTCCGTGCTGGACCCGCGCGTTTCGCCGACACGCTGGGCCAGGGCCGCCCCCATGAAGGCGTCCAGGTCGCCGTCCAGAACCCCCTGGGTGTCCGAGGTCTCGACCTCGGTCCGCAGGTCCTTCACCATCTGATACGGCTGCAGGACATAGGACCGTATCTGGTGACCCCAGCCGATGTCGGTCTTGGCGTCGGCCAGGGCCTGGGCCACGGCCTCACGCTTCTGCAGCTCCAGCTCGTACAGGCGCGCCCGCAGCATCTTCCAGGCCTGTTCGCGGTTCTGGTGCTGCGACCGGCCGGCCTGGCAGGCCACGACAGTATTGGTCGGGACGTGGGTCAGGCGCACGGCCGAGTCGGTCTTGTTGATGTGCTGACCGCCCGCGCCCGATGCCCGGTAGGTGTCGGTGCGCACGTCCGACGGATTGATGTCGATCTCGATGGCGTCGTCGACGACCGGCGACACCCCGATGGAGGCGAAGCTGGTGTGGCGCTTGGCCGCCGCGTCATAGGGGCTGATGCGCACCAGGCGGTGAACGCCCGATTCCGACTTCAGCCAGCCATAGGCGTTCGGGCCGGAGATCAGAATGGTGGCCGACTTGACCCCCGCCTGTTCGCCCTCTTCATAAGCCTCGATCGTGACCTCGTAGTCGTGCGCCTTGGCCCAGCGGGAATACATCCGCAGCAGCATGCCGGCCCAGTCGTTCGACTCGGTGCCGCCCGCGCCGGAGTTCACTTCCAGATAGGCGTCGTTGCCGTCGGCCTCGCCGGACAGCAGGGCCTCAAGCTCGGCGCGCGCGGCCCGTTCCTTGATGGCCCGCAACGACGCGCGTGCGTCTTCCAGCGCGCCCTCGTCACCTTCCTCGTCCGCCATCTCGGCCAGCATCACCCCGTCTTCGAGGTCCTGCTCCATCGCCTTGACGGTGTTGATCTTGGCTTCCAGCTGCGAACGATCGCGACTGACGGCCTGGGCCTGTTCGGGCTTGTCCCACAGCGTCGGGTCCTCGACCCGCGCGTTCAGCTCATCGAGCTTTCTTAGAGCGACATCCCAGTCAAAGACGCCTCCTGAGCAGAGCGACGCTCTGCTCGATGTCGGCCTTCATGGCCTCGACATCCGGTCTCATCGCATTCTCCGGCGACAGAAGAACCCTCAAGCAGCGAGGCCCGCAAGCCGCGCGATAGGGCAAGGTTGATGGATCGTCATCCTCGGGCTTGTCCCGAGGACCCACGGTCGGAGCAGTCACGAAATCACCGTTGAGGCGATGTCATCGAGCCCTCTTGAGGTCCATGCGGCCCACCGGTGGATCCTCGGGACAAGCCCGAGGATGACGGAGGGTGGGTGTTAGAGCTTTAGTACAATCCGCTCAAGTCCTCGGCCGGCGCCTTCTTGGGCGGCGGCGGTGCTGTGGGCGCCGGTGCAGTAGCCGGAGCGCCGCTCGCGGCCTCCTGCTCGCGCCGGATGACCTCGTAGTAGTTCTGCGGTCCGGTGGGCTGTACCGGCCCGGTCGGCGCCGGCGGCGGGGCCTGACGCTCGGTGCCGGGGCGGAAGGCTTCCTCGATGCCGTTGACGGTGCGGAAGATGGCGTTCTTGGGCCGCACGAAGGGCCGGGCGGGCCGTTCCTTCAGCGCTGTCTGCATGAACTCCGTGAAGACCGGCACGGCGGCCGAGGCCCCCGCTTCGCCGGAACCCAGCGAACGGTTGTCGTCGAAGCCGATGAAGACGCCGACCACGATGTCGGTGGTGAAGCCCACGAACCAGGCCGAGCGATACTCGTTGGTCGTGCCGGTCTTGCCGGCGACCCACGGGCCCAGCCCGCGCGCGCTGGCGGCGGTGCCGCGCTGAACGACGCCTTCCAGCATTGAACTCATCTGATAGGCGGTGATCGGGTCGATGACCTGGGTGCCGCGCTGTTGCAGGCGGGGCGATTCCTGGCCCGAGAAGCCGCGTCCGCATTCGCGGCAGCTGCGGTTATCGGCGCGGAAGATGGTCTCGCCGTCACGATCCTGGACATAGTCGATCAGATAGGGCGTCACCCGCCGCCCGCCGTTGGCGAAGGCGGAATAGGCGGCGGTGATCTCCAGCGGCGTCACCTCGCCGGCGCCCAGCGACACCGACAGGTTCGGCGTCATGCCCGGCAGGCCCATCCGATCCGACTGCTCCACGATCTTCTTCATGCCGACCGACTGGGCCAGCCGCACCGTCATGACGTTGCGCGACAGTTCCAGCCCGCGCCGCAGCGTCTGCGGCCCATAGTATTGGCGGCTGTAGTTCTCGGGCGTCCAGCGCTGGCCATTGGCCCCGCCAGCGAAGCTGATCGGCGCATCCAGCACGATGGAGGCCGGGGTGAAGTCGCCCTCCAGCGCCGTCGCATAGACGAAGGGCTTGAACGCCGAACCGGGCTGACGCCGCGCCTGGGTGGCGCGGTTGAAGCTAGACAGGGCATAGGAATAGCCGCCGACCATGGCCAGCACGCGGCCGGACTGCGGCTCGATGGCCACCAGGGCGCCGTTGACGCGGGGCACCTGTTTCAGGGCGTATTGCCCGCCCTTGGGCTCCACGAAGATCAGCTCGCCACGTCGCAGCTGGCGGTTGGCGTTGGCCCAGGCCGCGTCTGCCGCCAGCAGCGTGCCCGTCTTGTCGTCGCGGGCCGTACGGATGCGAACGGTGTTTCCGCTGACGCTCTCGATGGCGGCGGGCTGCCAGCTGCGCCGTTCGGGCGGAACCTGTCCCTTCAGGGCGACCGCCTGCCAGCCGTCGGCGAAGTCGGTCGTGCCCCATCCGCCGCGCCAGCCGTGACGTCGGTCATAGTTTTCCAGCCCCTGCATCAGCGCCTGACGCGCCGCCGTCTGCAACGTCGGATCCAGCGTCGTTCGCATATAGAAGCCGCCAGCGCGCAGTTGCTCGCCGAACTGGGGATTGGCGGCCGCCTGACGACGGGCCTCCTCCACGAAGAAGTCCGCGTCCTTATAGTCCGAACGCTGGGGCGCATCGCGCGTGACCAGGGGCTTGGCGCGCGCCTCGACCAGTTGTTCCGGCGTCAGCCAGCCGCTCTGTTCCATCTCGCCCAGCACCCAGTCGCGCCGGCCCTTGGCCGCGCCGGGATGGCGTTTGGGGTGATAGTTGTTCGGCCCCTTGGGCAGGGACGCCAGGAAGGCCGCCTCGTCCGGCGTCAGCTGACCCAGCGACTTGCCGAAATAGTTGTAGGCCGCCGAGGCGATGCCGAACGACCGATAGCCCAGGAAGATCTCGTTCAGATACAGCTCTAAGATCTGCTCCTTGGACAGGGTCGCCTCCAGGCGATTGGCCAGGATGGCTTCCTTCAGCTTGCGATTCAGGCTCGATTCGTTGGTCAGCAGGACGTTCTTGGCCACCTGCTGGGTGATGGTCGAACCGCCTTCCAGCCGGCGACCCTGCGCCAGGTTGAAGACGTTCTTGATCGAGGCCCGGCCGATGCCGCCCACGTCGATGCCGCCATGCTGGAAGAAGTTGCGATCCTCGGCGGCCAGGAAGGCCTGCACGACCGTCGTTGGGATCTGATCGTAGGAGACATAGATTCGGCGCTCGTCCGAGAACTCGCCGATCAAGGTGCCGTCGCCGGCATAGACGCGCGTCGCGGTCGGCGGGCGATAATCCGCCAGCTCCGACGCATCGGGCAGGTCGTGGAACAGCCACGCCGCATAGACGGCGACCACAAGCCCCGCCAGGGCGATGCCGCCCAGCAGAACCATGCCCGCCCACACGAACCAGCGTTCGGCAATCTTCACTGCGTACTCCGACGACGCGCCCCGAACAGGTGCTTTAGCCCGCGTCGCCGGTCGATTGCTAGAGCGAGGATGCAACGTCCCCTTCCCGTCTTCCGTTAAGACCCCATCTCAAGCATCCCAACCCAAGGAGCCCATCATGGAAGTTCTGTATCGCGCCCAGTCCACCGCCTCCGGCGGAGGCCGCGAAGACGGCCGCTCAGCCACCGACGACGGCAAGATCGACGTCAAACTGTCCACGCCCACGGAAATGGGCGGCAAGGGCGGCGACGGCACCAATCCCGAACAACTCTTCGCCACTGGCTACGCCGCCTGCTACCTCGGCGCCCTGCGCCTGGTCAGCGGCAAAGCCGGCACGCCCGTCGGCCCCGACACCAAGGTCACGGCCGGCGTCGGCTTCGGCAAGAACACCAAGGGCGAGGGCTTCAACCTGGATGTGGACCTGACCGTTAGCGATCACGGCCTTGACCAGGCCGTCATCGACGACCTGATCGAGAAGGCGCATCAGGTCTGCCCCTACTCCAACGCCACCCGCGGCAACGTGGATGTGCGACTGACGGCCAAGTAAACATATTCCGCTCATCCCCGCGAAAGCGGGGACCCAGCGCTTTGGGCGACGACCGAAGTCGTTTCAAATGGTCGTCGTCCAACGCACTGCCGGGCAAAAGAACTGGATCCCCGCTTTCGCGGGGAAGAGCGGGGTTTAAGTGATCTCGAACGTGCGCTAATCGCACTACCATGACCTCCCCGCTCGACGCCTCCCCCGATCCCCTGCTGACGCTCGAACCGCACCGCCGCGTGACCCTGCGCGAGGCGTTCGGCGTGGACAGCGACATGACCGTGCCCGCCTTCAACGAGCGCGACAGCCATGTGCCCGAGATCGACGAGGCCTATCGCTTCGATCCGCAGACGACCATCGCCATCGCCGCCGGCTTTTCCTTCGACCGCCGCGTCATGGTCCAGGGATATCACGGCACCGGCAAGTCGACCCATATCGAACAGGTCGCCGCCCGCCTGAACTGGCCCCTGGTGCGCGTCAACCTGGACAGCCACGTCAGCCGCATCGACCTGATCGGCAAGGACGCCATCGTCCTGAAGGACGGCAAGCAGATCACCGAGTTTCGCGAGGGCATCCTGCCCTGGTCGCTGCAACGCCCCATCGCCCTGGTGTTCGACGAATACGACGCCGGCCGTCCCGACGTCATGTTCGTCATCCAGCGCGTGCTGGAGGCCCAGGGCCGCCTGACCCTGCTGGACCAGAACCGCGTCATCCGCCCCAACAAGCATTTCCGCCTGTTCGCCACGACCAACACCATCGGCCTGGGCGACACCACGGGCCTTTACCACGGCGCGCAACAGATCAATCAGGCCCAGCTGGACCGCTGGAACATCGTCACGACGCTGAACTACCTCGATCACGACGTCGAGGCCGAGATCGTCGCCGCCAAGGTGCCCGAATGGTCCGACGCCGAGGGCCGCCGCCGCATCGCCGCCATGGTCCGCGTCGCCGACATGACCCGCAACGCCTTCATGAACGGCGACATCTCCACCGTCATGTCGCCCCGCACCGTCATCACCTGGGCCCAGAACGCGTTGATCTTCGACGGCGACCTGGCGCTCAGCTTCCGCCTGACCTTCCTGAACAAGTGCGACGAGCTGGAACGCCCCAGCATCGCGGAGTTCTACCAGCGCGCCTTCGGCGAGGACCTGCCGGAAGCGGCGACGCGTGTGAAGGTGGGCTGACGCCTAGCGCCGCGCCTCTTCGCCGCCGCCGATGAAGGCGCCGGCAATCCAGCTGACGACGCCGGTGACGATGGCCGCGCCGATGCCGGCCCACAGGCCATCGACCCGGAAGCCGTCCAGGAAGATGGACGTCAGCCCGATCATGGCGGCGTTCACCACCAGCAGGAACAGGCCCAGGGTCACGACGGTGATCGGGAAGGTCAGCACCACCAGGATCGGCCGCACGAAGGCGTTGACCAGACCCAGGATGATGGCCGCCGCGATCAGCGATCCCGTGCTGGTGAAGTCGACGCCCGGCACGAACCGCGCGGACAGCCACAGGCCCGCCATGGTGACCAGCGCCTGGATGATGAAACGGATCATGTCGTGCCTCGTTGTGTTCAAGCGTGACCATAATGCACGGCGCGGCCGAAGGCTCCCCCTTCGCGCCCGCCGCTGCTATTCCCGACCCAGACACCGCACGGAGACCGCCCATGAGCCTGCACGGCGACTACGACCCGAACAACATCTTCGCCAAGCTTCTGCGCGGCGACATCCCCTCGGTGAAGGTGTGGGAGGACGACCACGTCCTGGCCTTCATGGACGTCTTTCCCCAGTCGGAAGGCCACGTCCTGATCATCGCCAAACAGTCCCAGGCCCGCAATCTGCTGGAGGTCGAACCGGAGGTTCTGGCCCGCATGACCGCCGCCCTGCAACGCACGGCCAAGGCGGTGGAGAAGGCGCTGAAGCCCGAAGGTCTGGCGATCCTGCAGTTCAACGGCGACGCGGGCGGACAGACGGTGTTCCACCTGCATTTCCACATCGTGCCGCGCTGGGCCGATCGTGAGATGAAGGGTCACGGCCATGCGCCGATGGCCGACACGGCGACCTTGCAGGCTCTGGCCGACCGGATCGCGGCCGCGCTGGATTAGGTCACGCGGCGCTTTTCCAGCTTTCGCGCCAGGGTGCGCCGGTGCATGCCCAAGCGCCGCGCGGCCTCGGAGATGTTGAAGTCGGTCTCCACCAGCGTCTCGTGGATCCGCTCCCATTCCAGGGTCTTGATCGAGGTCGGGCGCGTGCCCAGCGGCGTTTCCGCGTCGCCGTCCGCCCGCCCGAACGCGGTCTCGATGTCGTCGGAACTGGCGGGCTTGGCCAGATAGTGGCGTGCGCCCAGCTTGATGGCCTCGACCGCCGTGGCGATGCTGGCGAAGCCGGTCAGGACGACGATGTTCATCTCGGGATCGTAGGCGTGCAGGGCCTCCACGCAGGTCAGGCCCGAATGCCCGCCCAGCTTCAGGTCCACGACCGCATAGCCGGGGCGATGCGTCTTCAGCACCTCGGTCATCTGGTCGGGACTGGCGGCGCTGACGACGGCATAGCCGCGTCGTTCGAACGAGCGTCGCAGGGTGGTCGAGAAGGATTCGTCGTCCTCGACGATCAGCAGCAGTCTGGCCTCATCGGTCATGGAGCGATCTCGTCCTTGGGCGCCAGCGCCGACAGCGGCAAAGTCAGCCGCACCTCTGCGCCGCCGGCCGGGGGATTGGAAGCCTCGACCCGACCGCCCAGCGACCGGATCACGTTCATCAGCAGGAACAGCCCCAGGCCGGCGCCCGCGCGTGGCTTGGTCGAGTTGTAGGGCTTGCCCCAGGCCTGAAGGATGACGTCCGGGAACCCCGGCCCGTCGTCTCGCACGGCGATGCCGAGCGTATCGCCCGTCCGCGTCGTGGTGACGGCGATGCGCCTGGCCCCCGCCTCGACGGCATTGTCGAACAGCACGCCCAGCACCTGACGCAGGGCGGGGTCGGCGATGATGGACGGGTTCTGAGCCAGTTCGTCGTGGATCTGCACGGCCACACCGTCGCCGTTCCAACTGGCGACCACATCGGCGACGAAGGCCCGCAGGGTGGTGCGCTCGGGCGCCTGTCCCCTCGCCTCGCCGGCCGACATCAGGATGCCGGTGACGATAGCCTTGCAGCGCTCGACCTCGGCCCGCATCACCGTCATGTCCTGAACCAGATCGGAATCCTGGGTCAGGGTCGGCATTCTCTTCCAGTCGCTGAGGATCACCGACAAGGACGCCAGCGGCGTGCCCAGTTCGTGCGCGGCCCCGGACGCCAGCAGGCCCATGCGGACGATGTGATCGTGCTCGGCCGTCTGCTGACGCATGGCGGCGACGGAGGCGTCGCGCTCGCGCAGGTTCTGGCTGATCCGGGTGACGAACAGAACCAGCAGCACCGCCATCAGGACGAAACAGATCAAACTGCCCTGAAGATACAGGCCGAGCAGCGAATCCTCGCGCGCCGGGGGCAGGTTCAGCGGCTGGGAATGCAGGCCAAGCCCGGCGAAACACAGGCTGGTGATTGCGATCAAGACCCAGGCATAGACCGGCGCCAGCAACACCGCCCCCAGCACGACCTGCAGCAGATACAGCGCCACGAAAGGATTGGCCGCGCCACCGGTCAGGAACAGCAGCCAGGTCAAGGCCGCCACATCCGCCAGCAGGGCGATCATCAGGGCCTGGTCCTCGACCTCCTCGCGACGCGCGGTCAGGGGCGCGCTGATCAGATTGACCAGCACCAGTCCAACAGGCGCGGCCAGCAGCCACAGCACCGGCAGCGGGATCCGCATCGCATATTGGACCAGCAGGATCGTCGCCACCTGCCCGGCGACGGCCAGCCAGCGCAGCTGGATCAGCAGCAGCATGTTGCGCCGGTTGGCCCCGCCGTGCGAGGCGACCCCGCCGCTGAGCCCGCCCAACCCCAGCAGTCTTTGAAGGCCCGAAGTCATGGCCGCTTGCGCCGGCCGTCACGCAGGAAGAGCCACAGGCCGACCAGGGTCAGCAAGGCCATGCCGAACCAGGTCAGGGCGTAGACCAGGTGGCTATTGGCGAACCGGATCACCGTCAGCCCGCCCAGCGGCCAGCCACCCGGATTGGGCGTCGCATCCGCATCGATGAAATAGGGTGCGACGTTCGTCAGGCCACGCCGCGCCGCAATGGCCGCCACGTCGCGCGACCGCCAGCGGTCACCGGCGGCGTCGTTGGCCCGCAGGAAGCCGCCCTTGGGCTCGGTGATCCTGAGCAGGCCGACGACGGTCTGCGGCCCTGTCGCCTGCCCGTCCGCACGGTTGGCCGGATCACGTCGGCCGGCGGGCACGAAGCCCCGATTGACCAGAACGGTGAAGCCGCGCGCATCGACCAGCGGAGTCATCACCCAGAAGCCGCCGCCCGCATCGGTCACGGCTTGAACCAGGGTTTCCTCGTCGTGCTGGAAGGCGCCCTGGACGACGACGCGGCGATACTGGTCGTCCTGTCGCGTAACAGTCAGCCATTGCGTCGGCCCCGGCGCAGGTGAAGCCGGCGCATGCACGCGGGCGTCGACCTGGGCGATCAGGTCGGTCTTCCATGCCAGGCGCTGAACCTGCCAGCAGCCAAGCGCCAGAAAACCGACGAAAAGCGCCACCCCCACGATCGACATGACAAGACGTATCGGTCGCGAGCGCTTGGCCTTATCGGGGGCCGGGCCTGAGGACGTGTCCGTAATCTCGACCTCAGCTGCCCATGTTCGTCATGTCGTGCATCGTGGGCATCATATTGGTGTCCAGATGGTACATGACCCACAGCGAACCCGACAGGGCGATGACGACGACGATGATGGTGAAGATCAGCGCCAGCATGATCCAGCCGCCCTCGGATTTCGAGTTCATATGCAGGAAGTAGATCATGTGAACCACGATCTGCACCACGGCGAAGCCCATGACGATCAGGGCCGTCGCCTGGGTCGGCAGGACGCCGGTCATCACCAGGGTGAACGGGATCGCCGTCAGGATCACCGACAGCACGAACCCGATCATATAGCTCTTGAAGGAGCCGTGATTGTGCGCCTCGTGGCCCAGGTGATCGGCCTCGTGAGTGTCGGGCGAGTGGTCGTTCTTGTCGGCGCTCATCGCAGCATGCTCAGCAGATAGACGAAGGTGAAGACGCCGATCCAGATGACGTCCAGAAAGTGCCAGAACATCGACAGGCACATCAGGCGGCGTTTGTTGGCGGGGATCAGGCCCTTCATGCCGACCTGAACCATCAGCGTCACCAACCAGATGATGCCGAAGGTGACGTGCAGGCCGTGGGTGCCCACCAGGGTGAAGAAGGCCGACAGGAAGGCGCTGCGTTGCGGCGTCGCGCCCTCATGGATCAGGTGCGCGAACTCGTAGAGTTCGATCCCCAGGAAGGCCAGGCCGAACAGGCCCGTGATCGCCAGCCAGATCAGGGTCTGACGCTGGTTGTTCCTGTCCATCGCCAGCATGGCGAAGCCGTAGGTGATCGACGAGAACAGCAGCATGGCGGTGTTGATCGCCACCAGCTCCAGGTCGAACAGTTCCTTGGGGCCCGGCCCGGCGGCGTAGTTGCCGCCCAGCACGCCGAACACGGCGAACAGCATCGCGAAGATGAGGCAGTCGCTCATCAGATAGAGCCAGAAGCCCAGCATGGTGCTGGACCCTTCCTCGTGATGCGGCTCCTCTTCCAGGTGGAAGACGGTCGGGTCGATCTCGGTCGCAGTCGCGGTCGCGCTCATGGATCAGGCCTCCGTTCCGGCCAGGGCGCGCGTGCGCGCCTCTTCGGTCGCACGCACCTCATCCTCGGGGATATAGTAGTCGCGCTTGTAGTTGAAGGTGTGCCCGATCGAGACGGCCAGCACCCCGATGAAGCTGATGGCCGCCAGCCACCAGATGTACCAGATCAGCGCCAGACCCATCACCAGGCACAGGCCCGAAATGATGACGCCCGTTCCGGTGTTCGACGGCATGTGGATCGCCTTGTAGCCGGTCAGCGGGCGCTGGTAGTTCTTCTTCTTCATGTCCCACCAGGCGTCGGCGTCATGGATGACAGGCGTGGCGGCGAAGTTGTAGGCCGGCGGCGGCGAGGACGTCGCCCACTCCAGCGTACGGCCGCCCCACGGATCGCCCGTGACGTCGCGCAGCTTGTCGCGGTTGATGATCGATACGGCGAACTGGACGAACATGGCCGCGATGCCCAGGGCGATCACGCCCGCGCCGATGGCGGCGATCACGAACCAGATTTGCAATGACGGATCGTCGAACACCCGCATCCGGCGCGTCACGCCCATCAGGCCCAGGACGTACAGCGGCAGGAAGGCCAGCCAGAAGCCGGGCACCCAGCACCAGAAGCTGATCAGGCCCCACTTCTTGTCCAGCGTGTAGCCGAAGGCCTTGGGCCACCAGAAGTTTATGGCCGCGAACAGGCCGAACAGCACGCCGCCGATGATGACGTTGTGGAAGTGCGCCACCAGGAACAGCGAGTTGTGCAGCACGAAGTCGGCCGGCGGCACCGCCAGCAGCACGCCCGTCATCCCGCCGATCACGAAGGTCAGCATGAAGGCGATCAGCCACATCATCGGCAGTTCGAAACGGATGCGGCCACGATACATCGTGAACAGCCAGTTGAAGATCTTGGCCCCGGTCGGGATCGAGATGATCATCGTGGTGATGCCGAAGAAGCTGTTCACCGAGGCGCCAGAGCCCATGGTGAAGAAGTGGTGCAGCCAGACCAGGTAGGACAGGATCGTGATGACGACCGTGGCGTAGACCATGGACGTATAGCCGAACAGCTTCTTGCCCGAGAAGGTCGAGGCGATCTCCGAGAAGACGCCGAACAGCGGCAGGATCAGGATGTAGACCTCGGGGTGACCCCAGATCCAGATCAGGTTCACGTACATCATCGGGTTGCCGCCGAAGTCGTTCGTGAAGAAGTTGGTGCCGACGTAGCGGTCCAGCGTCAGCAGGGCCAGGACGGCGGTCAGGACCGGGAAGGAGGCCACGATCAGCACGTTCGTGCACAGCGAGGTCCAGGTGAAGACCGGCATCTTCATCATGCCCATGCCGGGCGCGCGCATCTTCACGATGGTGGCGATCAGGTTGATGCCGGACAGCGTCGTCCCCACCCCCGCGATCTGCAGCGCCCATATATAGTAATCGACCCCGACGCCGGGGCTGTAGCCGATGCCCGACAGCGGCGGATAGGCCAGCCAGCCGGTGCGCGCGAACTCGCCCACGAACAGCGAGGCCATGACGATGATGGCGCCGGCCGTGGTCATCCAGAAGCTGAAGTTGTTCAGGAAGGGGAAGGACACGTCGCGCGCGCCGATCTGCAGCGGCACGACATAGTTCATGATGCCCGTCACCATCGGCATGGCCACGAAGAAGATCATGATCACGCCGTGGGCGGTGAAGATCTGGTCATAGTGGTGGGCGTTCAGATAGCCCTCGGACCCGCCGAAGGCCATGGCCTGCTGGATGCGCATCATGATGGCGTCGGCAAAGCCGCGCACGAACATGATCAGACCCAGGATCATGTACATGATCCCGATCTTCTTGTGGTCCACGGTGGTGAACCACTCCTTCCAGAGATAGCCCCACATCTTGAAATAGGTCAGGGCGCCGAACAGGCCGAGGCCGCCCAGCACGACCACGGACATGGTCACGACCAGGATCGGCTCGTGCAGAGGCAGGGCCTCCCACGTGAGGCGCCCGAAGATAAGCGGAATGAGTTGGTCAGCGTTCATCGACTGTGTTCGCTCAGGCGTTGGGGGCGGAACGGACGTCGGTCGAAACCGGCCCCGTAGCGAAGGGATTGGGCAAGAGGGTCGTCAGCGAGGCCATGGGGGTGCGCTTGGGCGACAACCCCTGCCCGGTCAGACGCTCCAGGCTGGCAGGGCCGACGGCGGTGTCCAGTTCGGCCTGACGCACGCGCTCTGCGGCGGCGGCCTCGGCCTGCAACGGCGTGCAGATGGTCATGACGTAGCTTTCGTTCGACCCGAAATAGGCCTGCGACTTACCGCGTCCGGCGTATTTGTCGTAAACCAGCGGCATGGTGTTGCGTATCGACGCCATGCTCAGACCGCCCTTGTCGTCGATCTCCATCATCTCGGCCATGCACATCTTGCCCGGCTCGACGCACATGTTGAGGATGGCGTCCCACAGCGCCACATCGACGGCGCCGAAGTGCATGACGGGAACCTTCTCGCTGGGCTTTTCAAGCTCAAGATATTCATCGCGCCCCAGCGCCCGGCCGCCCTGGCGCACGCCCGACACCCATTGGTCGAACCCGGCCTGATCCAGACCGTGGAAGGCGAAGCGCATGTTAGAGAAGCCGTCGCCGGAATAGTTGGCCGAGAAGCCTTCATATTCGCCCGGACGGTTAATCACGGCGTGCAGCTTCGTCTCCATGCCCGGCATGGCGTAGATCTGACCGGCCAGCGCGGGAATGTAGAAGCTGTTCATCACCGAGGACGAGGTGATGTGGAAGCGGATCGGGCGATCGATCGGTGCGGCCAGTTCATTGACCGTCGCGATGCCGTACTGCGGGTAGATGAACATCCATTTCCAGTCGAGCGCGACGACGTTGACCTGAAGCGGTTCGACGCCCTCGGCGACGGCCTGGCCCGGCTTGATCCGGTCGATCGGACGATAGGGGTCCAGCAGGTGGGTGCCGGCCCAGGTCAGGGCGCCCAGGCAGATGATGATCATCAGCGGCGCGGCCCAGATGACCAGCTCCAGCGACGTAGAGTGATCCCAGTCGGGCTGATACTCGGCCTCGGCCTCCTTGTTCGACGCCCGATACTTCCAGGCGAAGAAGACGATCAGCGCCATCACCGGCACGATGATGATCAGCATCAGCAGCGTGGAGATCATCAGCAGGTCGCCCTGCTGGGCGGCGACATCGCCGGCAGGGTTCAGCACGACCAGATTGCAGGCCGACAGCAGGGCCACGAGGGGCGCGAGCAGGAGTAGGCGCAGACGGCGCAAGGCGGATCCAATCGAAAAGCGTCGGGCGAGGGGGAGGCGCCGCGACGGTTGGCGTTCGTAGGCTGCGGGATAGTCAGCTTCGTTCTGGAACGACATTGGACAATCTGTCCTATCCTCTTGAGGCCGCTTTCATCGCAAAGGGCGCCCGGTCATAATGCGGCAATCGGCCGTACGCCTGATAATCCTGTCTCACACGGAGCGACCAAGCCCATGTCCGCCTCGACGACCCCCTCGTCAGAGTCGCTGGAACGCGACGCCGCCAAGATCAACTCGCACCATGGCAAGGTGGATGCGGGCGAAATCGCCATCGGCGTCATTATCGGCCGAACTTCCGAGTTTTTCGACTTCTTTGTTTACGCCATCGCCTCGGTGGTGGTTTTCCCGCAGCTCATCTTTCCTTATGCGGGCGCGGTGGGCGGCACCCTGCTGTCGTTTGCGGTCTTCGCCCTCGCCTTCCTGTTCCGCCCGCTGGGCACGGTCCTGTTCATCGCCATCGACCGCAAGTTCGGGCGTGGCGCCAAGCTGACGACCGCCCTGCTGCTGCTGGGCACCTCGACCGTGTCGGTCGCCTTCATCCCAGGATACGAAAGCATCGGCATGTGGGCGCCGGTGCTACTGGCCCTCACCCGCATCGGCCAGGGCGTCGCTCTGGGGGGCACCTGGGACGGCTTGGCCTCGCTGCTGGCGCTGAATGCGCCGGAGGGCAAGCGCGGCTGGTACGCCATGATCCCGCAGTTGGGCGCGCCCATCGGCCTGCTGGTCGCCTCGGCCCTGTTCGCCTTCTTCCTGAACACCCTGTCGGCCCCCGACTTCCTGGACTGGGGCTGGCGCTATCCGTTCTTCGTGGCCTTCGCCATCAACGTGGTGGCCCTGTTCGCCCGCCTGCGCATCGTGGTGACGCCCGCCTTCCAGAAGCTGTTCGAGACCCGCGAGCTGCAGCCCACGCCGGTGTCCCAGGCCCTGCGCGCCGAAGGCCCCAAGATCGCGATTGGGGCGTTTGCGCCTCTGGCCAGCTTCGCCATGTTCCACATGGTCACCGTCTTCCCCCTGTCGTGGGTCTTCCTGTTCACCAACGAGACGCCGGTCCGGTTCCTGCTGATCGAGATGGTGGGCGCGGTCTTCGGCCTGCTGGCCATCCTGGCGTCTGGCGTTCTTGCCGACCGCTACGGCCGCCGCACCCTGCTGGCGATCACGGCCGCCGGCATCGCCGCCTTCTCGGGCTTTGCGCCGCAGCTGCTGAACGGCGGAACGGCGGGCGAGCTGACCTTCATGATCTCCGGCTTCATCCTGCTGGGCCTGTCGTTCGGCCAGGCCTCGGGGCCGGTGGCGTCCAGCTTCAGCCTGACCAACCGCTACACCTCTTCGGCCCTCACCTCGGACCTGGCCTGGCTGTTCGGCGCCGGCTTCGCCCCGCTGGCGGCCCTGTGGATTTCCAGTCAGTTCGGCCTGATCGCCGCCGGCGCCTATCTGCTGTCCGGCGCCGTCTGCACCCTGGTGGCCCTGTGGCTGAACCGCGAACTGGCCCGCAGCTCCTCCGACAAGGACCGCGCCAAGGCGGTCTGATCCGCCGGTTCACGACGCACAAAAAGACACGGCCCGCAGTCGCCTGCGGGCAGTGTTTCGTTGGGGCCTCTGACGGGATCAGACTTCCGTCAGATCGCCCTGCGGCGAGACGGCGAAGGTCTTCACCTTCTTCAACGCATAGGGTTTGGCGGCGATGGTCGACACGGCCCACAGCTCGCCGACGACCTGATCGCGGGTGACGGTCAACAGCACATAGCCCTTGGACGTCTGGTCGCAGAACTTGACCTCGGGATTGGCCGCCGTCAGCGCCACGCCCAGCGGCAGGCCGCCGACATGGTCGCCTGGCGACGGGCTGGAGATCGAGGACGTGCCGAACTCCACCGCACGGCGCGCGCCCGCCTTGTCATGCAGTTCGTTGACCCAGAAGGCATGGCTGTCGCCCGCCAGGACGATGGGCGCCACGTCCGCCGCCGCAAAGGTCTCGTAAAGACGCTCGCGCCCGGCCGGATAACCGTCCCAGCTGTCCAGATTGAACGGCAGGCCCAGCTTGAACAGCTGGATCGCCGCTTCGATTTGCGGTCGGACATCGTCCGCCAAGCTCGCGAGCATCTGCTGGACCTGCTCCGGCGGCATCATGCGCGAGATGTCCGGTCCCTTGACCTTGGCCATTACCACTTGGTTGCCCAGGATCTGCCACGGACGCCCCGCCGCCTTGGAGCGGCTCAACGTCTCGCCGATCCACTGACGCTGGCGATCGCCCAGCAGGTCGCGGTCCGGCGCCTGACGCAGGGCCTCGAACGCCGCGACATCGGGCGCGCCCTCCGCAGTCTTGGGGATGTCCGCGAAGGTCATCTGCTCGCCCCGCGCCAGCAGCCGGGTCTCGACCATCGTCAGGGTGGCCAGGTCGCCGAAGTCGAAGCTGCGGTTGATGGCCTCGTTCAGCGCGCCGGCCTTGGGCTCGCGGATCGGCATCCATTCGTAATAGGCGCGAAGCGCCGCCGCCTTGCGGGTCGCGAAGTCGCCCTCGGTCTCGGGCTGGTGGTTTTCAGCGCCCATCATCCAGGCGTCATTGGCCACCTCGTGATCGTCCCACACGCAGATGAAGGGCGCGCGAGCGTGGGCGGCCTGAAGATCGGGATCGCTCTTGTACTGGGCGTGGCGCGTCCGGTAGTCGGCCAGGCTGACGATTTCGTGCGGCGGCTGGGGAATGCGCCCCAGGGCCACGCCCGCGCTCATGCCATAGTCGGCCGGCTCGGCCCCGTATTCGTAGATGTAGTCGCCCAGATGGACGATGGCGTCCAGGCGATCCAGCTTCGACAGGGCGTCATAGGCGTTGAACAGGCCGCCGGGATACAGCTGGCACGACACCACGGCCAGGGCCAGATCAGCCGTCGCACCCTCAGGCAAGGTGCGCACCCGCCCGACCGGCGAGGTCACGCCATTGGCGACGAAGCGGTAGAAATACTCAGCTCCCGGCTCCAGGCCCTGGCCGTCCAGGTCGTGCTTGACGGTGAAGTCCCGCTCGGCCCGCGCGCGCAGGCCGGTCGAGCGGCGCACGATGTCGCCGAACCCGGCGTCATGTGCGACCTCCAGCACCACGGCGACCTCCCCGACCGACGGATCGGCCGGAGTGACGCGGGTCCAGAAGACGGCCGAGCGCGTGTCGGGATCGCCGCTGGCCACCCCGTGCAGGAAGGCGACCGATCCGGTGTTGGTCCCCTGCGCCACGGCGGGCGACGCCGCCCCCGCGCCGAGAAGACCCAGAAGACTGCGGCGATCCATTTTCATCGTCAGATCCTCAGAGCTTCAGCTTGAACACGAGGCCGTACGACGCAGGCCGTCCGGCGATGAAGGTCGGCATGCCCAGGCCATCGCCCGTATTGCCGGCGTCCTTGATGTATTCCTCGTCCAGGACGTTCTCGCCGAAGGCCTCGACGCCCCAGCCGCCCGAATCCGGGGTGTAGCGGACGCGAAGGTTCAGGAGGCCATAGGCGTCCTGATACTCGTCCTGGATCAGGTCGCGCACGATGTTGCGGCTCTGCAGCGCCGGCAGGTCGTTGTCGTCGCTGAAGAAGACCTTGGACTGCCAGGTGTAGGTCGGCTGAACCGCAATCTCGCCGCCGCTGACCGGCAGGCGCCAGGTCGCGCCGATCGAGGCGGCGTTGTCCGGCGACAGTCGGAACTGGTTGCCGTCATAGATGCCGTTTTCGAACCGCGAGTGGTTGTAGGCATAGGTGGCGAACAGGTCGAAGTTCGACGTGACGGCGAAGTTGGCCTGGGTCTCGAAGCCGTACGACTTGGCCTCACCCGCGTTGGTGACGATGAAGGTCGTGCCTTCCTGAACCGTCGTCTGGAAGTTCTGATAGTCGTACAGGAACACCGCGCCATCGACGCGCAGGCGACCGTCCAGCAGCGACGACTTGGCGCCCACCTCATAGCTGTCGACCGTCTCGGCATCGACGGCAGCGAACCGGGGCGAGCCCAGCGGCGCCGACGGGGCCGAGGCGCTGATCACTTCCGGGCGGCGACCGCGCGCATAGTTGGCATAGACGTTCGTGTCGTCGCTCAGGGCGTAACGCGCCGTCAGACGCCAGGTCACGCCGTCATCTTCCGAGTCAAAATAGGCGAAGTCGCCGTTGTTAGCGGTCGGCTGGGCGATCAGGCCGAACAGCGGGAAGGCGCTCGCGGGAATGGCCAGATAGGCCGGGTTGGCCAGGGCGCCGAGGAAGGTCGGAACCTGCGCCGCTGGGATGGCGCCGGCTTGCAAGGCCAAAAGGGCGCCCAACGTGGAGCGGCTCTGGACCGAGTTGGCGAAGCCCGTCGTCTTGTCGTCGCGGGTGTAGCGCACGCCCGCCGACATCTCGAACCGGTCGGTGAAGGCGTATGTGGCGTCGGCGAAGACGTCATAGGACGTCAGTTCCGAGCTGTTTATCGGCGTCTCGATATGCGCCGACTTCAGATTGGCGGCGATGGGCGTGGCGAAGGCGCCCGCGCCCAGCGGCGTCAGAAGACCGCCAAGCGCGGCCTGGGCGATGGCCGGATAGGCGGCCAGCGGCAGCGTCCGGTCGCCGACCGTGTTGGGCGAACCGTCCAGCAGGCCCGAAAGCTGCGCCAGGATCAGGCGCTCGTCGAACTGGGTCGGGGTGCGCTGAAAGCCTTCCTCGTGGAACCAGCCGGCGCCGACGAAGCCGGTCAGGCGACCGCCGTTGTCGAAGCCCAGACGCAGGTCCTGGCTCCACTGTTCGCCATGCGTATCCTCGGCCGCGGTCAGCAGCGGCAGGGACACGCCGTCGGCATCGAACGTCTCGTAGTTGGTGAACTCGCGATACGCCGTGGTCGCGTTCAGGCTCCAGGCGGCGTTCAGGTCGATGCGCGCCAGACCCGTCACGCCCCAAACCTCGCGGTCCAGACCCAGCGCCTTGCCGCCGTCGAAGGCCGCGCCGCGCGTCAGGGCCGCGCCCTCCCACGGTTCCTTGCCGCCAAGGACTGCGCCGGTGTTCGGATCGGCCGGGGCATAGGCGATCGACTTGAACGAGGTGCCCGAGGCGTTGTCCTTCTGATAGTTGCCGATCACGTCGAACCGCATCGCGTCCGACGGCGTCCAGGCGCCGGATAGACGGAAAGCCCGGGTTTCGATGGCGTTGAAATCCTCGCCGCCCCGCAGGTTCTCGACCGAGCCGTCGCGCGTCTTCAGGCGCGTGGCCAGGCGCAGGCCTGCGGTCTCGCCCACCGGCAGGTTCAGCGCGCCCTCGACCATGCGATAGCCTTCGTTGCCGGCCTCGATATTGGCATAGGCTTCGGTCTCGCCGGGACGCGCGCGGTTCTGCACCAGATTGACCGCGCCGATCAGGGCGCCGCGCCCGTACAGGGTCGATTGCGGCCCCTTGGCGATCTCGACGCGCTCAAGATCGAACAGCTCGACATAGGAGCCGCGCGACTTGGAGATCGACACCCCGTCTTGGAACACCGACACGCGGGCCTCGGAGGTCGCTGCGCCGGAATCGGAGGTGATGCCACGCATCACGAAGCCCGGATTGTTCGGTGACTGGTTCTGCACCAGGAAGCCCGGCACGAAGGCCGATAGCTGTTCGAACTCCTGAATGCCAAGGTCTTCCAGGAACTGGCCGGAATAGGCCGTCAGGGCGAACGGCACGTCGATGGTCTTCTGCTCGCGCAGCTGCGCGGTGACGATGACGTCCTCCACGCTGCTGACCGGCGCCGGTTCTTGCGCCCAGGCGACCGATCCGGCCGTCATGGCGCCCGTCAGGGTCACGGCGGCCAGCAGGCGCGTCTTCAATGTGGTCTTGGACATCTGATCCCCCAGATTCGACTAAGCTGGGGAGGTGCCTACGACGACGCCATGTCGGGCCGACGACGCTCACGCATCGTCTTGACGACGCCCGCAAGACGATGCGGCGACGGTTGATCCGTTCACCGATTTCTACAACAGGCCGTCAGTTTGCGCGACTGGTGAGGCTCATTTCGAGATGCGTTTCTATGCGTCGGCGTCATCGTCAGGGACATCGATGACTTGATGTAGATGCGTCACACGGTAGGCGATGACCCGCTCGCCCGCCATTTCAACGTTGACGTCAACGACGAAGCCCTTCTTGAACACGTTGTCTTGCGCGTCTTTGATTTCGTGCTTGATGCGCTGTTCCGCCAAGTCCGACGCGTAGATCAGAGGAAGGCGCTTTGATCCGCCGACTGCATCGATACACACAAGTTCGCCTGATCGCTTCCCGAGTTTGACATTACCTATGTCGCTTCGGGTGAACTGCATCAGAACGCGCTTGTGATCGGCGTCGGTTCGTTTTTCCAACTCTACGCGATGATCCTCGACATGCTCCCGGATGGCACGCGCTTCGCCGGTGTCGAACTTGAACGCCGCCCGAACCTCTTGCTTGCCGTCTTTAATTTCGATTGCCGCGACGTTCAGCGATGACCCCGGCGCATTGGCGATTGCCGCAACTTGCGCCGTAAAGTCCTTGAGCTGGCTAGACGTAGCGTCCTCAAGCTTCCCGCCCTTTTTGACGTATCGACCAAGCCACCCGCCGTAGTTTTTCACGAAATCGGCGAGAGTATTGGCGTTCGACATGAACAGCAGTGCGCCGCCGCCGGTCAGCCACGGGATTAGATCAGCTTCAATGCAGCCGACCCGAACCTCTCGCACGAAGAGTGTCGCGTTAGGATCGGCGTCTGGCCGTGTCCGCCTGACATAGCGGTCGTATTCCGACGCAATCGCGGTGAACGCCCCAACGAAATCGCCGAGTTCTACGGGCTGCTCCGTATCGAGCTTCAGCCGAATAAAAGGTTGCCCCTGCTCCATAGCGGTAGCGTAGGCATCCAATCGGAAGTTGTCACTGAACATCGATACCTCCGAAGAGGTTGAACCATGACGAATCGACAGAAGCGGTCGTAGGTCGCCCCTACCGCGCCGCCGGATGTTGGCCCGGATGTTGGCCGAGAAGGCCAACATGCCGAAAATCCCAATGATGTCAAAGATTTCTGGCGGAGACGGAGGGATTCGAACCCTCGGTACCCCTTACGGGGTACGACGATTTAGCAAACCGTTGCCTTCAGCCACTCGGCCACGTCTCCTGCGACGGCGTCGATAGCGGAGGCTGATGCGTCGCGCAATCCGGTTCGGGCGAAAGTGTCCACGTTAACGCGACATAGAGGCGATACCGGCAGTATCGCGGCCGTTCTTCGCCCTCTGGATCGCCCTTTGCTCGACCGCCCCGCCAGTCTCGCCGCCGACGCGCCGCCCAAGGGCCGCGCCGCGCGTGGCCCGTTCCGGCCCGAGGTGTGGCTGAATGCGCGCGAACGCTCGGCCGTGCGGCTGTCGGCCCATTATTTCAGGCTTATCGACGTGCTGGTCGTCGTCGGCCTGGCCTTGGCGGCGGCCCTTGCGATCCAGCCGAGGGACCTGGCCGCCATGACCCTCGGCGACGCCGCGCCCCTGGCAGCCGGCGCCGTGGCGCTTCTGGGCCTGCTGCGAGGCTTTCAGCTTTATCGATTCGGTCGTGACACGCCCTGGGCCCTGCATCTGATTGGGGTTGCGGGCGTCGGCATGGTCTCGGCCAGCATCGCCCTGATCCTGGGGAGGCTGCTGGATCGGCCGGCTCTGGACGTGGTCGCGCCCTGGGCGCTGACGACGACGGCGGCCCTGATCGTGCTGCATGGGCTGTGGCTGGCGGTAATCGCGCGATGGCGGCGTCTCGGCGCCCTGTCGCCCAATATCGTCATCGTCGGCGCCACCCGGAACGCCAGGATCCTGATCGAGCGGGCGCTGGAGCGGCGCGACATGAACGTTCTGGGCGTGTTCGACGACCGGCTGGCCCGTTCGCCCGACAGCGTCGCCGGCGTGCCCGTGCTGGGCGACGCCAACGCCCTGCTGACCCACCGCATGACCCCTTATGTGGACCGGATCGTCCTGGCCATCGATCCCAATGCGGGCCAGCGGGTGCGCGACCTGACCCAGAGGCTGAACGCCCTGCCCAATCCATTGACGGTGCTGGTCGATTCGGAGATGGGCGGCGACGGGGTTCTGAACCGGCTGGCCAATGCGCCGCTGGCGTCGCTGGACGGGCCGGTCGATCCCGATAGGCGCGCTTTCAACAAGCGGATGCAGGACCTGCTGGTCGGCGCAGTCGCCCTGGTGGTCGCCGCCCCCGTCATGGCCCTGGTCGCTCTCGCTGTGCGTCTGGACAGCCCCGGCCCGATCTTCTTCCGCCAGCGTCGCCACGGCTTCAATCACGAGACCATCGTGGTGTGGAAGTTCCGCTCGATGCGCCAAGACGCCGCCGACGCCACCGCCAGCCGCCAGGTCTGCCCCGGCGACGACCGCGTCACCCGCGTGGGCCGTTTCATCCGCGCCACCAGCCTGGATGAGCTGCCCCAGATCTTCAACGTCCTGTCGGGCGAGATGTCCCTGGTCGGACCGCGCCCCCACGCCATCGGCATGAAGACCGGCGAGACCGAATCCGCCCTGCTGGTCGCCGAATACGCCCACCGCCACCGCATGAAGCCCGGCATGACCGGCTGGGCCGCCATCAAGGGCTCTCGCGGCCCGGTGGACACCGAGGCCCAGGTGCGCGAGCGCGTTCAGCTGGACATCGAATATATCGAACGCCAGTCCTTCTGGCTGGACCTGTGGGTCATCGCCGTGACCATCCCCGTCCTGCTGGGCGACCGGGCGGCCGTGCGTTGAGCGAGAAGCGCATGTTCTGGCGCGGCGTCTGGGGCTATCTGCCGGCCCAGATCGTCCAGGGGGTGGTCGGTTTCCTGACCATCTTCGTCTTCACGCGCCTGCTCAGCCCCGATGACTTCGGCCATTACGCCCTGGCGTTTTCGGTCACGACATTGGCCCACACCGTCACCTTCACCTGGCTGGAGGCGTCGATGGCGCGGTTCTGGGCGGCCGAGCGCACGCCCGAAGGAATGGCGACCCATTTCGCCAGCCTATACCGTACCTCCTTCACCATCATCGCCGTCTTCACGCCTATCGCGGCCCTGATCGTATGGCTCGCGCCGTTGACGCCGGCGTTCAAGATCGCCGTCGCCTTCGGCCTGGCCGGCGCTCCGGTGCGCAACCTCGCCAAGCTGGCGCAGGAGCGGTATCGCGCGGCGGGCGAGGTGTCGAAATCCGCCGCCGTGGACATCGGCGTCGCCATCCTGGGTTTCCTGGTCGGCGCCGGGTTCGCCCTCGCCGGCGCAGGCGCGGCATCGCCCCTGCTGGGTCTGGCCATCGCCCCCCTGTTCGCCCTGCCCTTCATCCTGCCAGGCGAGTTGCGTCAGGCCAGCGGCGGCGCCGTGGATCGCACGCGGCTCAAGGCCTATGCCGCCTACGGCTATCCGATCGCGGCGTCGCTGACGCTGGCCGTGGTTCTGGCCTCGACCGACCGGTTTCTGCTGGCCGCCTTCATGGATGCCGGGGCGGTCGGCGCCTATCACGCCAGCTACAGCCTGGCGAACCGGACGCTGGACATCATCTTCATCTGGCTGGGCGCGGCCGGTGCGCCGGCCATGGTCATGGCGCTGGAGCGCGGCGGTCGCGAGGCGCTGCGTCAGACGGCCATCGAGCAGGGTTCGACCCTGATCCTGATCGGCCTGCCCGCCGCCGTCGGCCTGTCGCTGGTCGCGCGACCGCTGGCGGAGCTTATGATCGGCCAGGATCTGCGCGCCGCCGCCGCCCTGGTGACGCCGTGGATCGCGGCCTCGTCCTTCTTGTCGGGCATGATCGCCTACTATTTCGGCTTCGGCTTCACCCTGGGCAAGAAGACCGGCCTGTTGCTGGTGACCATGGCGATTCCGGCCCTGTGCAACGTCGCGCTGAACCTGGTGCTGATCCCTCGCATGGGCGTGACCGGCGCGGCCGTCTCGACCACCGCCAGCTTCGCCATCGGTCTGATCGCCTGCATCCTGCTCAGCCGCCGCGCCATCGCCCTGCCCATGCCGTGGGAGGCGCTGATCCGCTGCGGCGTCGCCTCCGCCGTCATGGCCGGGGTCGTCTGGCTGCTGCCGCCCATCGGCGGATTCATGGAGCTGATGCTGGACGCGAGCGTGGGCGGCGTCGTCTATGCGGCCGTGGCCCTGACGCTGAACGCCGCCGGGGTGCGTGACGTACTGTTGCGCCTGATCCGCGCGCGTCGGAGCGTGACGGCATGAGCGCCCATCTCCACGACAACCCCGCCTGGTCGCAAGCCACGCCGACCATCTCGGTCCTGATCCCCTTCCTGCGCGACGATCCGCAAGGGTTGCTGCGCCAATTGGATGCCGAGGCCGCCCCCCTTTCCGGCGCGGTCGAGCTGATCCTGCTGGACGACGGCACCGGCGACGCCGGTCTGACGGCCCGGCTTCACGCGACCCTCGACGCTCTCGCCCTGCCCGTGCGCCTGATCACCCTGGCCGCCAACGAGGGCCGCGCCAGGGGCCGTAACCGCCTGACCACCGCCGCCCGAGGCGAAGCCTTTCTGTTCCTCGACAGCGACATGCGGCCCGATACGCCGATCTTCCTGCAGAACTGGCTGCGACTGACAGAGAACGAAGCGCCCGCCGTGGCCTTCGGAGGCTTCTCTCTCGATCAGGCCCCGACCGACGCCCGCTTCGCCGTTCACCGCGCCCTGTCCGGCGCGTCGGAATGCCTGCCGGCGTCTCAGCGGGCCCTGACGCCCGAAAAATACGTCTACACCTCCAACCTGCTGGTCCGCCGCGACGTCTTCGCCGCCGAATCCTTCGATCCTGGTTTCAGCGGCTGGGGCTGGGAGGATGTGGAATGGGCCATGCGCGTCTCGCGCCGCTTTCCCGTCGTCCACATCGACAATCCGGCCACCCATATGGGTCTCGACACGGTCGAGGATCTGGCGCGGAAGTTCGACCAGGGCGCTGGCAACTTCGCCCGCGTCGTCGCCCTGCACCCCGCCATCGTCCAGACCTATCCCAGCTATAAGGCCGCGCGCGCCCTGAAACGCCTGCCCGCCCTGCCCCTGGCGCGTCGCCTGATGAAACAGGCCGCCCTGAGCACGGTCCTGCCGGTCAAGGCCCGCGCCTTCGCGCTCAGGCTCTACCGCGCCGCCGTCTATGCGGACGCCGTCTGACCATGCGCGATGTCGCCGTCATCATCCCGACCCTGCGCCGCCCCGACAGCCTGGAGCGCGCCCTGCGCTCGGTCTTCGTTCAGACCGGATCGCTGCACCGCGTCGCCGCCGTCGTCATCGCCGACAACGACCCGCAAGGCTCCGTCGCCGTCCTGATCGACCGCCTGCGCGGCGAGGCGCCCGTTCCCCTGACCTACGCCCACGCCCCCGTCCCCGGCGTGGCGACCGCCCGCAACATCGGCCTGTCGGCGACCGACGCGCCCCTGATCGCCTTCCTCGACGACGACGAGGCCGCCTCCCCCGGCTGGCTCGCCGCCCTGCTGGACGCGCAGAGACAGACCGGCGCCGATGTCGTCTTCGGCCCCATTCGCGGGCGCGTGCCGGAGAACACCGGCTGGACCACCGCCTATCTGGAACGGTTCTTCGGTCGCGACGGCCCGCGCGAGACCGGCCTGACCGACGTCATCCACGGCTGCGGCAACAGTCTGATGGTGCGCGCGACCGCCCTGCCCGGCGACGCGCCCTTCGATATCGCTATGAACGAGACGGGCGGCGAGGACGACCGGCTGTTCACCGCCCTGTCGGCGCGCGGCGGCCGGTTCGGCTGGGCCGCCGACGCCTGGGCGGACGAGTTCGCCCCGCCTCACCGCGCCACCCTGAACTATGCCCTGACCCGCGCCTTCGCCTATGGCCAGAGCCCGACCCAGATGGCCGCCGCTCGCCGCGACTGGCCCAGCGTCGTCAAATGGATGCTGGTCGGCCTGGCCCAGACCGGCGTCTGGGGCGCCCTGTCGCTGGCGTCCGCCCTTCTGCGTCGTCCCGACCGCGCCCACACCTACGACCGCTGCGCCCGAGGCTTGGGAAAGATCTTCTGGACCAAGGGATTCGAGCCGAAACTCTATGGCTCAGCGATGCTCGGCCGCCCTAAAGCCTGACCTCGGGATTCAGCGGATCGGAGTGTAATGGCAGGTGAAGTTCGGGTCGCGGGACAGCAGGCTCGGCTTCAAGTGAATATGTAGGCGTTCGGCCTGGGCGGCATCGTCCAGGGCGAAAGCCTGCTCGGCTTCGTACATTTCGTCGCGATGCGCGTCGGTCCATCCCGTCGCCTGTTTGATGGCGCGCGTCTTGGCCGCAAGCAGGCTGTCAGCGACGACGAAGACATTCCGGTGCTGCTCGGCGAAGGTCACGCCGTCATAGCCGCCGAGGTTCACGTAATAGAGTTTTTCCTTGCCCTCGTAGGGCTCGGGCAGAAGGCTGATCTCATAGCCGTCCGCTTGCGAAAGCTCGGACCAGCAATCGATGTGCAGCGTGCCCTCACGACCCCACCACTGGGCGAGCAAGGTCTCATACGTCGCCTCAATAGAGGGGGCGACGACGAACCGCATGTCATGCACCTCAATGTTCGCGGCCGGATGCTCTCCGCCGATGTAGATCGCAAACAGTTTCATCAACCCTCACATCAGGCCGCCGTTTCGGCGAGATCGACCGCAGGCTTTGCGGTATTCAGGATCAACGCCAAGCGTCTACCGACGATCCCACCCATTTCGTGTGAGCTGGTGATCCCCTGTGCGAAGGGATGCCGCCCCATGAGAAACGGCAGGCTCAGACAGAACAGCCTGTCCATGGGCAGAGGTGCATTGACCGGGCGAAACAGATCATCGACGGCGATCCCCCTGACGGCATCGGGCGCGTCATTCGCGACTTCGTCTCGAACGATTCCCTGTTCCAACAGGGACAGGAATGGGAACTGAATGCCGCTCAACGCCGCCTGCCCCGTCGCCTCGATGAAGACAGGGAAGTGCCGGGTCGCGCCATCGATCGTCACGCGCGCCCCGCCCTCGGGGCAACGCGTATCGACCGCATAGTCGTCGCCGACCGCCAGAACCTCAAGCTTGCCCGCCACGTGCAGGGCCAGCATTCGTTCGATCGATTCATGCGGCACGCCGGCATAGATGTCGACGAAGATCGGCTTGAACACGCGGCTGAAACGGTCGAACTCACCCGTGTCCAGATGAGGGACGATGACGGCGACGATCTCGTGCATGCGAAGGATGGCGTCGCGCCACGGCACGGTCACCTGCGCCGCGTGGTTCGCCCGCGCCTCCTTCAGGTTGGCGGCGGCCCAAACGAAGGGATCGACCGCTGCGCGCCGGGCGAAATACGCCTCGGCGAACGTCTCCAGAGTGGCCTCGTGGAGTCCTGTCTCGGCGGCATAGCCGGGATCGATCTGGATCAATTCCCTTCGAAACAGATCGAAGACCGCATCAAGCAGCCCCGCCGGCCCCCTGTTCACAGCGGCCGCGACCGCCTCCGGGGTGCAATGCTGCAGCGGCGGATGCGGCAGAGGGAAGTAGAAATCGGCCTCCGGCAGAAGGCCCTTGCGCGACATCATGGTGATGTGAAAGCCGTCCGTCCCCGGCATCGACTGATAAACCAGCCGTCCGTCGCATTGGACGAACTCTCCATGCGACGTGGCCAGCGCGACCGCCGTGTCGATGGCTGTCAGGGACGAGCCGCGGATGCCGACGGTCGTCGCTGGAAGTTCCGCGAGGACCGAGGCCGGCCACGGGCTGAGAAAATAGCCGGGCTGGGCATGCTGGCGAGATGGCCACTGATGACCGGTCGCCAGCACGACATGATCGAACACCGCCTTGGTCGTGCGCCGCGAGGGCGGGGACATGAACGACAACTCCACGCCCGCCTTCCTGTTCGCCGCGTCGACGACGCGACAGCCCGTCTTGACGTCGATCATGACCCCGGCGGCCCGAGCCTGTTCCACCATGATCGCGAACTGGCTTTCGAAATACTGGCCCAGGGCGATGCGCGGCACAAAGGTGCGCTCGTCCAGCGAAGTGCGGTCGATATCCAGCGCATCAAGCTCGGCGCTCGTCCGTGCGCCGAGCCAGTCCGCCAGAGTCTCGTACAGAGGGGGGATTTCGATACTGGCGATGTTGGACAGCATCGCCCGATCGTTCCAGTCCGGACTGTAGGGGCTGCCGCACCCGGCGACCTTGCTCGCCTCAAAGACGGTGATGCGCGCCGAACCGGCGCCCTGCGCGAGAAGGGCGTGCAGAGCATAGAGGGTTGTCGGCCCGGCTCCTACGAAGGCGATTGACGTGGTCATGGCCCCACAATGCGCGACGCGTGCAAAGGCGCCGCAGATCGGTCAGCTTTCAGCTCAACCCACTAATTTCCTACGCGAACTTGCGGAATCGTACACGATCAGCCCGTCAGCCGCTGCAAAAAGCCGGGCGGCTTGTAGGTCGAGCGGTTCATGACCACACCGGCGATCCGCCCCCCCACGGCCTCGATCTCGTCGCGCAGGATGACCGGGGCGCTGGCCGCCGTGCTCTCGGCCGCGACCACCAGCACCGTCATGTCCACAAAGGGAGCCAGGATGATCGCCATGTCGTTGCGGTCGGCGGCGGGGGCGTCGATGACGATGGTGTCCGCATGGGGCCGCAGCGCCTCCCAGTAGCGGGGCTCTCCGACCGCCTCGACCCGGTGCCCGGACCGCAGCGCCTCCATGTGGAAATGCGTCACCCAGAGCCGTCCGCCTAGGCACGACCGCGCCGTCAGCAGCCGCGAATCCGGCACCGGCTTGCCGTCGCGCCCCGTCACGCGCGGCGTCACGGCGTAGAAGCTGGATCCGTCGGGCGAGGCCTGCGCCGCCTTGCCGACCTGGCCGAACCGATCCGGCTCGGCCGACACGGTCTCAAGCTGCCCCTGCTGGGCCAGGTCGCCGTCGATCAGCCAGACGGGTTTTCGCGCCCGCACGGCCGCCAGACGGGCGAACTCGCGCGCCACGGTCGAGACGCCCTCGCCGGTCGCCGCCGAGGCGAACTGGATGACGCGCGCGCGATGCGCCGGCGCCGGTCCCAGCGCCGCCCAAAGGCCCGCCATTTCTGAAGTCAGATCGACCATCGAATCGCCAAGGCGCTCCCTAAGCCCTCAGCCTAGCACGACTGTCGCTACGCCGCCTTGGCGGGCGCAACGGCAAGAACCGGCATGTCCAGCGTCCGGCTCATCGAGGCCGGCGTCGTGAAGCCGCGCCGCGTGAACACCCGCAGTAGGCCCACGCACAGCGCCGTAAAGCCCGCGAACAGGAAGACCGCCGCCAGCAGCGGGATCTTCAGGCTCTTGCCCGTCGAGGGCGGCTGGGCGCGTTCGATGACGGTGACATTGTCGGCGCCGGCTGCGACCAGCGCGTTGTCGGCGCGGCTCTGGGTCTCGCGCTGCTGGAACTCGCGGATCGAGGCGCTCAGCACCTCGCGATTGCCGGCCAAGGTCGAGTTCTCGGATTCCAGCGCGGTCAGGCGCGTCTGGCGGGCGCGAATATCGTTCAGCTGCCGATCCAGGACCGCCAGCCGCGCCGCCAGCGAATCCCGCTCGGCCCGCGTATTGATCCGCGTCGTCTCCAGCTCGGTCCAGACGGGGTTCGGCCCAGTGCGGACCTCCTTGGCGCCCACGGCCGTCCCGGTCGCGACATAGGCCTGAAGCTGGCCGATCCGTGCCTCGATGTCCTTCACCGGCTGAGCGTCGGGCTGATACCGCGACAACAGTTGCTCGCGCTCGGTGCGCAGTTGCAGCACCTGGTCCTGGGCCGAAATGTTCAGATCCTGCTGCAGGGCCACTTCCGCCGGCGTGCCCGCCTGCTGCGCGACCAGGGTGTTCAGCCTTTGGGCGGTCTGGTTCAACAGGCTCTGCGTCGACATCCGGTCGGTGAAGATCGTCTGATAGGTCGCCGCCAGCGTCGCCTTGGCCGCCGCGAAATCGCCGATGTCGTTGGACATCAGGAAGTTTTCATATGCCCGGTCCGCATTGCCCAACTCGTCCTCGAAGGCGACGCGCTGGCTGGCGATGGCCGGCGTCTTGTCCTGAAACACCTCGCGGCGATAGACCAGATACTGTTCGATGATGGTGTTCAGCACCCGCGCCGCCCGTTCGGGATCGTCGGCCTTGTAGCTGAGGCGGATCACGGCGCTGCCTGGCGCAGTGGCGATGTCCAGGCTGGTTCCGATCACACGCCGCGCCGACGCCTCGGCCTTCTGCGGTCCGCCCTTTGGCGCCTCGCCCAGGATGGCGGCGGGGCCCAGGGCCTCGACCACCTTCTGACGCACCGCGCCCGAGCCCAGGATGGCGGCTTCGGAGTTGGCGACCTCGTCGCCCTGCGGCGCCTGGCCCCGCTCGGCCGTGCCGACGCGCGGCTGATAGACGTATTCCTGCCCCACCCCGGCGAAGACCGATCCGGTGGCGGTATAGCTCTTCTTCAGCGTCATCGCCGCCGCGAACCCCAGCGCCAGGATCACCACGAAGACCACGATCATCAGCAACAGCTCGCGGAACAGCAGGCCGATGACGTCCAGCACGCCGTAGCGCGGTCTTGCCGTGACGTGTGCCGTGGAACGCATAGAGCGGGCCGAATCCCTTGAAAGGCTTGTTCTCGCCACCCTTCACCCACCGGCGTTAACCGATGATTACCCATAACCGGCGAGGTTGCCTCAAATCTCCTCGTCGAGGCCGAACGATTCTCATGCTGTCAGATCGCCGCCTGTTCCTGCTGACCCTGGGTTCAGCCTCCCTCGCCGCCTCGTTGGCGGCGTGCGCCAGCGGCCCGCAGCGCGTCGAGCGACCCATGAACGGAGACTTTCCCGGCGTTCCCTTCGCCGACTGGACGGATCAGGAGCCGGAATATCTGCTCTATCCCGGCGACGAGATCGAGGTGGCCACGCCCACGGCCTCGGAACTGACACGCACGGTGAAGATCGGCCCCGACGGCCGCATCGCCCTGCCCCTGATTGGATCCATCATGGCGGCGGATCGCACCCTGCCCCAGCTTCAACAGGTTGTCTCGGCGGCCTATGCGCCGCAACTGGTGCGGCCGACTGTCGAGGTGACCTTGCGCCAGGCCGGCCCGATCCGCGTGTGGGTCGATGGCGAAGTGCGCACGCCGGGCGTTTTCGAAATGATCGGCGATCTGGACGCCTATCAGGCCGTCATCCAGGCCGGCGGTTTCGCGCCCACGTCACGCCAGGACAGCGTGGCCCTGATCCGTCGTGGTCCGGGCGGGTCGCGCATGATGCGCGTCGTTGACCTGCGTCCGCGTCGCGGCGAGGTCGTTCCCCTGCGCCGGGGCGACATCATCTTCGTGCCGCGTTCGACCCTGGGCGAACTGGCGGCCTTCTTCACCCAGGTGCGCGCCGCCCTGCCCATCGGCTTCAGCTATTCGATCAATGGATCGAACGGCAGCGGCTTCGCACAGTTCTGAAAACTGCTCGCCTCAGGCGACCAGCTGAACCACGCCCATGTCGATGTAGCGCCGCGCGGCCTTCTGGGCCTCGGCGATCTCCTCGCGCTCCATCTCCATGCTCATCTCGCGGCGATAGACACGCGCCTCGATCGAGCCCTTCATGGCGGCCAGGTTGAAGATCATGTGGGCCGACACCCGGTCCATCGGGCAACCGCCCGAACCGGCCGAATACATCATGCCCAGTTTGAACAGGTCGTCGCCGGACATGTCCGGGGTCGGCAGCGGCAGACCGTCTTGCGGGGCCTGCAGGTCGTGCGCCAATTCTTGCGCGGTCATCACCGTATCTCCTGATCGGGCGCCATTCTGGGCCCGCCTCTGAGACGCCATCAAATACCCGCGGTTTGAAGTTAAAGTTAACGGGCGAATGGGCCGTGCGGACTTTTCAGTAAAGCAGGAATGAATACTTCTGGCGGGATTCAGGCTTCGGAAATCTCTCGGAAATCTTTCGTTTACGACTACCCGCATCGCCCAGGCGCCCGCCGCGACGCGGCCGTGCAAACCTGACGCGATCGTTCAGCGGGCGTTCAGGCGCGGAATCCGACCTTGAACGTCATTAACGGGTCGGTTCGGCATATCCGTCGGCGGCCCAGAATGGAGCACGAAGATGAACCGCCTCACCAAGGCCGCCGTCGTCGCCATCGCCCTGTCGACCACGGCCGTGCCGATGCTCGTCCAGGCGCAGGATCGCGACCGCCGCGAATATCGCCAGGATCGCCGCGATGACCGCCGTGATTTCCGCCAGGAACGCCGCAACGACAACCGAGACTGGCGCAACGGCCGTTACGACAACCGCCAAGACTATCGTCAGGACCGCCGCGACGACCGTCATGACTACCGGGCCGAACGCCGTGATGATCGCCGCGACTGGCGCAACGACCGCTGGGACCGCAACAATCGCGACTGGTGGCGCGGGCGCTCCGACTTCCGCGGCTACAACGGTCCGCGCGCCGGCTACTGGTATGCGCCCAGCTATGGCTACCACCGCGTCGAGCCGCGCTACAGCAACTATCGCTGGCGCACGGGCGGCTATCTGCCCAACCAGTATCGCAGCTATTATGTGCGCGACCCCTATGTTTACGGCCTTCGCGAAGCCCCGCGCGGCTATCGCTACGTCCACGCCGGCAACGACATCCTGTTGATCGCCGTCGCCAGCGGCCTGATCGCCAGCGTCCTGTCGGGTGTCTACTAGACCTCGCCACAGATCGACGTCTCGAACCCCGCAGGCCTTGCTTGCGGGGTTCTGTTTTTCTGGACAGTCCGTTGATTGCGAACGATGTTCAGCCTGGGTTCATCGCCAACGGTCGATCATCCCCTCAAGCCGCCGGAGAACCGGCGTGCAGGAATCAAAGACCATGAAACGCCTCCTGATGGCTTTCACCGCCATCGCCGCCGTCTCCGGCCCGCTCGCAGCGCCTGTCCAGGCCTTGGCCCAGGACCAGGCTCAGCAGGACCAACCGCGTCGCGAAGGCCGCGCCCGTGGCATGAACCGCCCGGAACGTCCCCAGATGGGCCGCGAGGACGCGCCGCGCGAACCGCGTGTTGAACGTCCAAGCCGACCTGAGAACACCACTCCGCGCCCCGAACGGCCGTCCGGCGGCGAGCGCCCCAACACCGGCGGCCAACGCCCGGATCGTCCCGAAGGCGGCTGGAACCGGCCCGACCGTCCCAACACTGGCGGCCAACGCCCCGACCGGCCCGAAGGTGGCGCAAACCGCCCAGACCGTCCCAACACCGGCGGCCAGCGTCCCGACCGTCCCGAGGGTGGCTGGAACCGGCCTGACCGTCCCAACACTGGCGGCCAACGCCCTGACCGCCCCGAAGGCGGCTGGAACCGACCCGACCGTCCGAACACCGGCAGCCAACGCCCCGGCCGTCCTGACGGCGGATGGAACCGTCCTGACCGCCCCAGCACCGGCGGCCAACGCCCGGATCGTCCCGGCAGCGGATGGAACCGGCCTGACCGTCCGAGTGCGGGCGGTCAGCGGCCCGATCGTCCCGGCTCGGGCTGGAACAACGGCCACGACCGCGACCGCCAGCACCGCGAGTTCCGCCAGCGCTTCAACGGCGACCAGTGGCGTCGTGACTTCTATCGCAACCACCGCTCGGACTGGTGGAGGAACGACAACCGCTTCAGAGGCTACAGCGGCGTCCGCGCCGGCTTCTATTTCGCGCCGGGTTGGGGCTACTACAGCGTCCCGCGCTCCTATTGGAACCGCACCTGGTCGGTCGGCCAGTATCTTCCGGACACCTTCTGGCGCTATCAGCTGAACGACTGGCGCACCTATGGCCTCGGCTATCCGCCCGAGGGCACGCGCTGGGTTTCCGTCGACAACACCATCTATCTGATCGACGAATACGACGGCTATATTGTCGACGTCATCCGTGACGCCTGGCGCTGGTGACCGCCTGACGATTTCGAAACTTCAGCCCGACGGCCCCCGGCCGTCGGGCTTTTTCATCCCTTGGCGCCCCGACGCACGCCCCAAACATGGCCCTGCCGTGACCTTGAAAGGCGGGGTCGCGATCTCATGCGCGACTGCATCGGCATGTATCCACGCCCCACACGAACGCGTTTCGCCAAATGATCGTAGGGCGATTTCCAGCATCGCGTCCCCAGAACTACTCCACGGAAAGGCGACGAAAAACGGCCTCCTTAGGGTTCGACCTTGCTCGTCGTCGCCCTCCCCGACGACGCCCGAACGCCTTCAAGACGCCATTTCTCGTAAAGGATATTTCCCCATGAAGATCGCCTTGACCGCCTTGGCCTCCTCGCTGTTGCTGGCCGGCGCCGCGACGGCTCAGCAAGCCCCGACCGCGCCTCCCCCGCCGCCCCCGCCGGTCGACCAGCAGACGCCGCAAAACCCCGCTCCCCCGCCGACGTGGGATCCGAACGCCCCGACGCCGCCCGCGCCGTCGCCCCCCCCGCCCGTCGAGGAACCTGCGCCGCCGCCGCCCCCCGAGCCAGCGGAGCCCACCGATCCGGATGCGCCGGTCCCGCCCGCACCGCCCGCACCGCCGGCTCCTCCTGAGCCGCCGACCCCGCCCACGCCGCCCTCGGCCTGAGCCGGAACTCAAAAGGCCCCGCGGAGCGATCCGCGGGGCCTTTTTTAGTTGAACGCGTCGCTCAAGCAGCGAGCGACCGCGTCGCGAGCGTTAGCGACCAGCTGGGGGTTTGGGGGCCGCAGCCCCCAAGCATCAAAGTCCCAGCTTGGCCTTCAGGATGTCGTTGACCGCCGCCGGATTGGCCTTGCCGCCCGTGGCCTTCATGACCTGACCGACGAACCAGCCGATGGCCTGGGGCTTGTCGGCCACGGCCGCCGCCTTGTCCGGGTTGGCGGCGATGATCTCGTCCACGGCCTTCTCGATGGCGCCGGTGTCGGTGACCTGTTTCAGGCCGTGCTTCTCGACCACCTCTGCCGGCGAACCCTCGCCGTTCCAGACGTGATCGAACACTTCCTTGGCGATCTTGGACGAGATGACGTTGGTCTCGATCAACTCGACCAGTTGCGCCACATGCGCCGCCGGCAGCGGGTTCTCGCTGAAGTCCTTGTTGTCCGCAGCCAGGCGCGCCGAGACCTCGTTCGTGACCCAGTTGGACACCAGTTTGGCGTCCCGCCCCTTCGCCGCCGCCTCGAAATAATCCGCCTTGGCCTGTTCCGAAATCAGCACGATGGCGTCGTATTGCGACAGGCCGTACTCGGCCATCAGCCGTTTGCGCTTGTCGTCCGGCAGCTCGGGCAGGGACGCCTTGATCTCGGCGATCCAGGCCTCTTCCAGATCCAGCGGCAGCAGGTCGGGATCGGGGAAGTAGCGATAGTCCTGCGCCTCCTCCTTGGACCGCATCGAGCGCGTTTCGCCAGCCGTCGGATCGTACAGGCGTGTCTCCTGGGTGATCGAGCCGCCGTCCTCCAGGATCTCGATCTGGCGACGCGCCTCATACTGGATCGCCTGAGAAATGAAGCGGAAGCTGTTGACGTTCTTGATCTCGCAACGCGTCCCCAGATAGCCGAAGTCGCCCGTCGCCTTGAACTTTTCGTAGTTCCCGGCCCGGCACACCGACACGTTCACGTCGGCCCGCAGATTGCCCTTCTCCATGTCCCCGTCGCAGGTGCCCAGATAGATCAGGATGGTTCTGATCTTCTTGACGTAGGCGACCGCCTCGTCCGGCGTGCGCAGGTCGGGGCGCGAGACGATCTCCATCAGCGCCGTGCCCGCCCGGTTCAGATCGACGTAGCTCTCGGTCGGCGACAGGTCGTGGATCAGCTTGCCCGCATCCTGCTCCAGGTGCAGCCGCTCGATGCCGACGTTGAAGAAGCTGCCGTCCTCGGCCTCCACCTCGACCACGCCTTCGCCCACGATGGGGTAATAGAGCTGGCTGATCTGATAGCCGGTCGGCAGGTCGGGATAGAAGTAGTTCTTGCGGTCGAACTGGCTGCGCTTGTTGATCTGCGCACGCAGGCCCAGGCCGGTCTTCACCGCCTGTTCGACGCAGTGCTTGTTCAGCGTCGGCAGCATGCCGGGGAAGCCCGCATCCACCAGCGACACCTGCTCGTTCGGCCCCGCGCCGAAGCCAACGGCGGCCCCGGAAAACAGCTTGGCCTTCGACGCCACCTGGGCGTGGATTTCCAGCCCCATAACGATTTCCCAATCGCCGGTGCGGCCCTTGATGGTCTTCGTATTGTCGCTCATGCTCACCACCACTTGCCCGGCTTGGCCGCGAAGCCCGCTGCCCGTTCCAGCGCCGCGCCGACCTGGAACACCGTCGCCTCGTCCAGCGCCTTGCCGATAACCTGAAGACCCAGCGGCAATCCACCGGCGTCCACGCCCGCCGGCACCGAAATCCCCGGCAGGCCGGCCAGGTTGGTCGTCACCGTGAAGACGTCGTTCAGATACATGGTCAGCGGGTCGATCTGCTTGTCGCCTAGGGCGAACGCGGCCGACGGCGTCGACGGCGTCAGGATCGCGTCCACCTGGCCCCAGACGTTGTCGAAGTCCTCGGCGATGCGGCGACGCACCTTCAGGGCCTTGACGTAATAGGCGTCATAGAAGCCGGCCGACAGCACATAGGCGCCGATGGTCAGGCGACGCTGGACCTCCTTGCCGAAGCCCTCGGCGCGCGAGGTGGCGTAGAGGTCGTCCAGCGATTTGAACTCCTCCGCCCGGTGCCCGAACCGCATCCCGTCATAGCGGGCCAGGTTGGACGAGGCCTCGGCCGGGGCCACGATATAATAGGTGGGCAGGGCGTATTTGGTGTGCGGCAGGCTGATCTCGACGATCTCGCAGCCAGCGTCCTTCAGCCAGGCCACGCCCTGATCCCACAGGGCCTGGATCTCGGCGGGCATGCCGTCCACGACATATTCGCGCGGCACGCCGATGCGCAGGCCCTTGACCGACTTGCCGACCGACTGGGTCCAATCGGGCGTCGGGACCTCCAGGCTGGTCGAATCCTTGGCGTCGAACGAACACATGGATTGCAGCAGCAGAGCCGCGTCCTCCACCGTCTTGGTGATCGGCCCGGCCTGGTCCAGCGACGACGCAAAGGCCACCATGCCGAACCGGCTGGCGCGGCCATAGGTGGGCTTGATCCCGACCGTGCCGGTGAAGGCGGCGGGCTGGCGGATCGAGCCGCCGGTGTCCGACGCGGTGGCGGCCAGGCACAGGTCGGCGGCGACGGCCGAGGCCGAACCCCCGGACGATCCGCCCGGCGTCAGTTCGGCGTTCGAGCCGGTCGATTTCCACGGGTTCTTGACCGGACCGAAGGCCGAGGTCTCGTTGGACGAGCCCATGGCGAATTCGTCCATGTTCAGCTTGCCCAGCATGACCGCCCCGTCGCGCCACAGATTGGCGGTGACGGTCGATTCATACGGCGGCACGAAGCCGCGCAGCATGTTGGAGCCGGCCGTCGTCTGGACGCCCTCGGTGCAGAACAGGTCCTTGATGCCCAGCGGCGCGCCTTCCAGCGCTCCACCTTGGCCGGCGGCGATGCGGGCGTCCGACGCGCGCGCCATGTCCATGGCCTTGTCCGCCGTCACCTCGACATAGGCGTTCAGCGTCGGATTGGCGGCCTCGATATTGGTCAGGAAGGCCTGGGTGATCTCGGCCGAGGAAAAGTCTTTCGAATTCAAGCCGTCCACAGCCGCCTTGAGCGTGAGTTTCGTAAGATCAGACATTCGCGCCAAACCCAAAATCCGTCACCCTCGGGCTTGTCCCGAGGGCCCACCGCGCGGCCTCCGCCGCGCTTTGACGGCAGACGCCGCCATTCGAACCCGCCATGGGCCCTCGGGACAAGCCCGAGGGTGACGGGGAAAGAGAGAGCGTCACTCCACCACCTTTGGCACGACGAAGAAGCCGTCTGCGGACTTCGGGGCGTTGGACAAGACGGCGTCGATCTTGTCGCCGTCAGTCACCACGTCCTCGCGCAAGCGCAGGGGCTGGGCGACGTTCGAGGTCATCGGCTCCACGCCTTCGACATCCACCTGGTCCAACTGCTCGATCCAGGCCAGGATGCCGTTCAGCTCCTGCGCCAGCGGCTCCAGCCGGTCCTCGGGGGTCTTGATGCGGGCGAGATGCGCAACCTTGCGCACCGTCGCAGCGTCGATGGCCATGCGGCCCTCCAATGCACGTCGATAGGGAATGTATCGGCGGGATTAGCCTCCCGACCTCAGATTCACAAGGACGACGCTGCCTTCGAACCGGAGCAGGACCAAGCCTAGCGGTTTAAAGCAGTATCTGACACTTACTGGGACTTATGAAACGAAACTGGACATCTTGGGCGGCGCTGACTGTCGTAGTCGTCGGTGGCATTCTCTGGGCGCTAGCGCCCAACGCCGGGATGTTGCCATACAACATTCCCGACCCCTCGAACGAGGCGGTCGGCCCGTTTAAAGAATGTCAGCTACCCCGAAAGCAACTTGGCGCAAGCAGCAAGTCGGGGGTGACGGCGCCAACTGCCTCTGCCGAAGAAGGTCCGGATAGCGTTTCGTGCCAGCAAGCAATAAATAGCGCACAAAGAGAAAAACAGGATTTGGCTGCCCAATGGACGGCTGCCACAGCCAACCGGAACGCCGTAGCTATTGCCGAGCGCCAGATGCGATGGAGCGTTTTAGAATTCTTCGCTCTGATAGGAACACTAACATTCGCCTACATCGCCATTTCTGATGGGCGCAAGCACTCTGTCGCAGAACTGAGGGCCTATGTTTCCATCAAAGACCGAGTTCTCAGTCGCCTATACATAGGGCAACATGCGCGCGTTGATTTTAAGATATTCAACGCGGGAACCACGCCAGCACACAACATGCGGTATCGTGCAGCCCTTGAGGTTTTCGATGTGCCGTTCAAGGGCGATATCAAATCGCAGTTTGGAACGCCCGCCGGAGAAATACCTCCACTCGCAGTTATACATCCTCAAGAATCTCATGAAGCAGAAGCTATCCAGCATAAACCCCTTACAGCGGTGGAGTGGGCTGGAATTTGTAGTGGGGCTTGGGGCCTGTATCTGGTTTGCGATGTTGAGTATGACGACGCATTCGGTAACAGCCGGCTGACCAAATTCTGTGCTTGGATAGGCGGTCCAGAGTTCGCTGAAACCGACGCTTCAGCCCGTAAGGCAGGCATCCCAAAAACGGATGTCGTGTGGATACTCACGGCAGACCACAACACCGCAACCTAGCGGCAGCGACACGACCAGAGAAAAATCAGTCCAACCACTCTTCCTGCGTTGCTCTCGTCACGCCCTTTGACTTCCCGGCCCGCCGGTCCTAACCGCAGGCCGTGCCCGTTCTCGACCTCCTCGACCTGCCCGCCGCCTGCCCGCCCGACACCCCGTGGATGGGGCTGGATCTGGGCGAGAAGACCATCGGCGTCGCCGTGTCGGACGCCACGCGCCTGATCGCCTCGCCGCTGGAGCTGATCAGAAAGTCCAAGTTCACGCTGGAGGCCGAACAGCTGTTCAAGCTGATGGCCCACCGCAAGGTCTCGGCCCTGGTCATCGGCTTGCCCGCCAACATGGACGGCTCCGAGGGGCCGCGCGCCCAGTCGTGCCGGGCCTTCGCCCGCAATCTGGAACGGCTGCGCCCGATCAACATCGCCTTCTGGGACGAGCGGCTGTCCACCAGCGCCGTCGAGCGGTTCCTGATCGAGGACCTGGACCTGAACCGCAAGCGCCGGGCCCAGGTCGTGGATCGCACCGCCGCCGCCTGGATTCTGCAGGGGGCCCTGGATCGGGTGCGGGATCAGGCGACCTGGGTTTGACGGCCCTGATCGCCGGCGTCCTGCCGGTCTTTCTGATGATCGCTCTGGGCTATGGGCTGCGAAAGTCCGGCTTCCTGCCCGACGAAGCCTGGCGGCCGATCGAGAAGCTGTCGATCAACATCTTCTACCCCAGCTTCCTGATCCCCGCGATCTGGCACGCGGATCTGGCCGGCGGCGGGGCGACCGTGGCAGGCGCGGCGGCGGTCGGGGCGACCCTGATCGTGGCGGCGGCGACGCTGGCGGCCAAACCCCTGATCACCCTGGACGGTCCCGCCTACACCAGCGTCTTCCAGGGCGTGATCCGCTGGAACAGCTTCGTCTTCGTGCCGGTGATCCAGTCGGTCTACGGCTCGGAAGGTACGGCCCTGGCCGCCGTCGCCATCGCCTTCATCATCCCGGTCACAAACATCGCCTGCGTCGCCGTCCTGGCGAAGTGGGGATCGCTGCGGCGAGAGCCTTCGGTGCTGGGCCTGATCAAGTCGATGCTCGCCAACCCCATCCTGCTAGCCTGTCTGATCGGCCTGGCGCTAAACCTGCTGCGCGTGCCGCTGATCCCCGGCCTGTCCGACGCGATGGACCTGTTGGGCGCCGCCGCATTGCCGCTGGGCCTGATCGTCGCCGGGGCCGGCCTGTCCTTCGCCGAGGTCAAGAAAAGCCGCACCACCATCGCCGCGGTGACCCTGGTCAAGCTGGGGGTTATGCCGCCCCTGATGTGGTTCATCGCCTGGGCCTTGGGCGGCGACAGCCTGGCCCAAGGGATCGCCCTGATCTGCGGCGCCGCGCCCGGCTCGGCCGCCTCCTATATCCTGGCGCGTCAGATGGGCGGCGACGCGCCCCTGATCGCCGGTGTCATCGCCCTGACCACCGTAGGCAGCGCCGTGGTCATCCCCATCCTTCTGGCGCTGTTCCATTTCGTCTGACTCGCGTTCAGGCCGAGTCACGCCTATAGCCGCGTCTCGATGACCCAGCCCTCAGACGTCACCGACCAGACCATCCACGATCGGCTGGTCCCGTTCCCGAAACCCCACTTCCTCGCCGCGTCGGACCTCAATCCGTTCGTCACGCCGCAGTTGCTGGATCTCGGCGACGCCTTCGTCGATTTCAACCGCCAGTCTTCCAAGGCGCTGGACCTGCTGCACGGCCGCACGGTGGTGAACCTGTTCTTCGAGAACTCGACCCGCACCTCCTCCTCGTTCAAAATCGCCGCCAAGCGGCTGGGCGCCGATGTCGTGACCATGCCGGTCGGCTCGTCCTCGGTGAAGAAGGGCGAGACCCTGATCGACACGGCGGTCACCCTGAACGCCATGAAACCCGACATCCTGGTCATCCGCCACTCGGCCTCGGGCGCGGCCGAACTGCTCAGCCAGAAGGTCGGATGCGCCGTCGTCAACGCCGGAGACGGCCGCCACGAACACCCGACCCAGGCCCTGCTGGACCTCTTGTCCATGCGTCGCGCCTTCGGCGATGTGACCAGCCTGACGGTCGCCATCTGCGGCGACATCACCCACAGCCGCGTGGCCCGCTCCAACGTCGCCCTGCTTCAGATGATGGGCGCGCGGGTGCGCCTGATCGGCCCGCCCACCCTGGTGCCCGGCGACGCCGACCGCTGGGGCTGCGAGGTCTTCCACGACATGCGCGAGGGGTTGGCTGGCTGCGACGTGGTCATGATGCTGCGCCTTCAGCTTGAGAGGATGGCTGGCGCCCTGGTGCCCTCGACCCGCGAATATTTCCGCTTCTGGGGCCTGGACCGCGAGAAGCTGGCCTGGGCCAAGCCGGGCGCCAAGGTCATGCACCCCGGCCCGATGAACCGCGGCGTCGAGATCGATTCCGACGTGGCCGACGACCTGGACGTCTCCCTGATCCAGGATCAGGTCGAGATGGGCGTCGCCGCCCGCATGGCCGTGCTCGCCTCCCTCTCCGCCCGTTGGGGGGAAAAGTGATGGTCGCCGCTCAAATCCTCCCCCGCATCGCGGGGGAGGGGGACCGCGCGCAGCGTGGTGGAGGGGGCGGAAGCGGATTCCACATTTGCCGCCGAGCCTCCGATCAATTGCAGTCGTTCGACATCGCACGCGCCCTCGCCCCCTCCACCGCTTCGCGGTCCCCCTCCCCCGTTCCGCTTCGCTTCTCGGTGGAGGATTTCCGATGACCACCGTCGCCATCATCAACGCCCGCCTGCTGGACCCTGCCACCGACTATGACGGTCCCGGCGGCCTGCTGATCGAGGACGGCCGCATCGTCCGGGTCGTCCACGGCGCAGCGCCCATCGACGCCGACCAGGTCGTCGACGCCGACGGCCTGTGCCTCGCGCCCGGCCTGATCGACATCCGCGTCAAGACCGGCGAACCGGGCGCCGAGCCCAAGGAGACGCTGAAGTCCGCCAGCCTAGCCGCCGCCGCCGGGGGCGTAACGACCATCGTCGTCCAGCCCGACACCGACCCCGCCGTCGACGACCCGGCGATGATCGACTTCATCCAGCGGCGCGGCGCAGCCCTGAACCTGGTCAATGTCCGCGCCGCCGGCGCCGCGACCAAGGCCCTGGACGGCCAGCGCATGGCCGAGATCGGCCTGATGGACGAGGCCGGCGCCCTGTATTTCACCGACGGCGACAAGGTCATCGTCAACAGCCGCACCCTGCAACGGGTGATGAGCTACGCCGCCGCCTTCAACGCCCTGATCGCCTGCCGCCCGGCCGACCCCTGGCTGACCGAGGGGGCCGTCGCCGCCTCCGGCGAACTGGCCACGCGCCTGGGTCTGTCCGGCAGCCCGGCCATCGCCGAACGCATCGGTCTGGAGCGCGATCTCGCTTTGGTCGAACAGACCGGCGCCCGCTTCCTGGTCGACCAGATCTCGACCGAAGGCGCGCTGGAGACCCTGGCCCGCGCCCGCGCCAAGGGGCTGGAGGTCGCCGTCAGCGTCTCGATCAACCACCTGTGCTTCAACGAAGTGGACATCGGCGACTATCGCACCTTCTACCGGCTGGACCCGCCGCTGCGCTCCGAGGCCGATCGCCAAGCCCTGATCGAGGCGGTGCGCGAAGGCCTGATCGACGTCATCACCTCGGCCCACGCCCCCGCCCCGGCCGAGGACAAGCGCCGTCCCTTCGCCGAGGCCGCGCCCGGCGCCGTGGGGCTTGAGACCCTGCTGCCCGCCGCCCTGACCCTGCACCACGAGGACGGTCTGGACCTGCTGGACGTGCTGCGCCCCCTGACCCAGGGACCCGCAGCCCTGCTGGGCCTCGACGCCGGGGTGCTGGCCGAGGGCGCGCCGGCCGACCTGGTCCTGTTCGACCTCGGCGCACCCGTCATCGTCGACGCCGACGCCCTGCACTCCAAATCCAAGAACTCCCCGTTCGACGGCCGCAGGCTCCAGGGCAAGGTGATCGGAACCTGGGTGGGTGGTCGCAAGATTTATGTTTAGCCATTCGCACGCTGAATGCCGGAAACCCAACTTGCGAGGGGTGTTCATATCGGCGCTGCTTTGCGCCATCGCCTTGCCCTCGACGAGTTGGAGCGTGGTTATCCGCCACGACGTAGACGACCGCAGATACCGCATCGCGGACGATTTCTATCCGCCCTTGGCCGACCTGCCGGTCGAGGGACATGGCGTCCTCATCTCGGATCGTTGGGTGGTGACCGCCGCCCATGCGGTTAGTTGGCAACAAATACCAGTAGCAAGTCTGTCCATCGCGGGCCGCCCTCGACGGATCGCACGGATCATTGTGCATCCCGGCTTCAAGAAGCCGCCGACAGATATATCGGGCGACGCCCGGCCGCTGATGGATTTCCTGCTGAAGGGAGACGACATCGCCCTGATCGAACTGACCGAGCCTGTGCGAGATGTCGATCCCGCTTCATTCTATCTCGGCTCCGAAGCCGGCAAAATCGCGATGATCGTGGGCAAGGGCGCTACTGGTAACGGACTGATCGGTCAGGGTGGAACACGCGGCAACCGCACCGAATTGCGACGTGCCTTCAACCGAATCGAAACCGCAGAAGCAAACTGGCTGACTTATCGATTTGATCAGGGCGTGGAGGCTCTGTCTTTGGAAGGCATGCTAGGAAATGGCGACAGCGGCGGGCCAGTTCTGATCCAGGATGACGGCGTATGGAAACTCGCCGCCCTCGCTTCCTGGAAATGGTGGGACGGCGACCTATCGACGTTTCGCGCCGGCGTTTATGGCCAGGTCAGTTATCAGGTGCGAATGTCGCATTATCGCGAATGGATAGAGCAAATCATTTCCAGAACCGGTTAGCACCCAAGGCCCCCGGCGCTCCGGTCATGAGGAAGCCCTGCACTCCAAATCCAAGAACTCGCCGTTCGACGGCCGCAGGCTTCAGGGCAAGGTGATCGGAACCTGGGTCGGCGGTCGCAAGGTTCACTGACCCTCCGGCTTTCCGCCACATTCCGCCCTAGGCTCAACGACAGTGAAGCTTATCGGGGAATCGGTCATGACCATCTGGAAACGCACGGCCGGCCTGGGGCTGGTTCTGCTGGCGGGCGCCGTCATGGGCTGTTCGGAACAGGCCGACGCCCAGTCCTCGCCTGCGCGAGCCACCCCGACAGAAGGCGCGCCCTATGTGCTGACGGGCACCCAGGTCTGGACCGTGCCGGACCCCGTCTCCGGCCGCGACTATCAGGTCTTCGTCAGCCTGCCCGCCAGCTACGAGACCAGCCCCCAGCGCCGCTACCCGGTCCTCTATGTCACCGACGCGGACTATGCCTTCCCCATCCTTCGCCAGATCGCCCGGCGCGTGAACCTGGACGGCCCGGTGGTCGAGGAGTTCATTCTGGTGGGCCTGTCCTATTCGCGCGGCGACAGCGGCACCGTCAGTCGAAACCGCGACTACACCCCCACCGCGAACGCCCCGCGCGACGCCGCCCCCATGCTTCGCGGCGGCGGTCCCGCCTATCAGACCTATCTGAAGACCCAGGCCCTGCCCTTCGTTGAGAGCCGCTTCCGCGCCGATCCTGCCCGCCGCATCCTGTTGGGGCATTCCTACGGCGGCCTGCTGGGCGCCCAGATCCTGTTCACCGACCCCGGCCTGTTTCACGCCTATGTCCTGGGCAGCCCGTCTTTCTGGTACGACAAGCGCCACATCATGGGGATGGAGGCCGACTACGCCCGCACCCACAGCGACCTGCCCGCCGATGTCTTCATGTACATCGGCGGCTGGGAGGTCCCCGGCCCCGACCGTCGCAACACCTCCGGCGCCGACATGGTCGCCGACGTCCGCACGATGGAGCGCACCCTGAAATCGCGCGCCTATCCGGGCCTGACGGTCCGATCCACGGTCCTGGCCGACGAAGACCACCTGACAGTCGCCCCCGTCGGCTTCACCCGCGCCCTGATGGCGGTGCTGCCGGCCCAAAGCACACCCTAAAACCCGTCATCCTCGGGCTTGTCCCGAGGACCCACGCCTGACAACACTCCGCTCATGGAACGAGGCTTGGTCGCCGTCTACATCATGACGAACGGCATACGCGGGACGCTTTATGTCGGCGTGACCAGCGATCTGTACCGGCGCGTCAGCGAACATCAGGCGGGCCTTATCCCCGGTTTCACTAAGGACCACGACCTCAAACGCCTGGTCTGGTTCGAGCCTCACGAACAGGTTGTCAGCGCGATTCGACGCGAGAAGGCGATCAAACACTATCTGCGAGATTGGAAGATCAATCTGATCGAGCGCGACAATCCGAACTGGGACGATCTGTCCCTGGTCTGGAATGCGCCTCCGGTCTGGCGGCACGGGACGTAGCAGCACGGCTGACGCCAACCACAGCCTAACCGTAGGCCCTCGGGACGAGCCCGAGGGTGACGGAATTTTTTAAGAACGCACCCGCTCGCACGTCGCCGCCTTGGCCACCTCTGCGCCCAGAACCGACTTGACCGCCAGCGGCGTGTCGGTGGCGATCACCGTCACGCCCTGGAGCACCAGGTCGCGGTATTCCGACACGTCGCCGTCGGCGGCGTATAGGTCGTCGCGGCGCACGCCCTCCCGGCCCAGGGTGCCGAACTGCACCTCGACGCCGGCCTCGCGCAGCGTGCGCCACAGGGCCGGCCGTTCCTCGCGCGTCCCGGTCCAGGCCAGGATCTGGGGCCTATTCAGCCCCTGCAGGTCCTCCACGCCGCTCAGCCCGGCCGAAATCATCATCTCGGGCGCCATGGCCGCCACCGCCCGCGCGTCGGCCTCGTTATAGGTGATCAGGATCACGCGATTTGCCGCCCGCGACCGGCGGACCTGATCGATCACCGCCCGGGCCAGATCGACGGTCGTCTCGCCGTCTGCGGGCTTCAGGTCGATGCTGGCGATGGCCCCGACGCGCCCGGCGGCGTCCAGCGCCTCGCCCAGGGTCGGCGGCGCGGCGCGGGTCAGGGCGCCGTTAGAGGCCTTCAGCCGCGCCTGTTTCACCTGCGCCAGGGTCAGGTCCGCGACCCGGCCGCGGCCGGTGGTCGTCCGCTCCATCGTCTCGTCATGCATCAGCACCAGATGCCGGTCCTTGGTCAGGACGGCGTCCAGCTCCAGGATCGCATTGGGGATGGCCCGCCCGGTCGCCTCGATGGCGGCGATGGAGTTTTCGGGCTGATCCATCGCCGATACCGCCCGGTGCGCCGAGATCGCCACGCCGCCGTCCCGCACGCAGTCGAAATAGGCGGCCATCGCCGGTCCGCCGACAGGCGTCGGGCTGGCAGGCGGCGCACCCACGCAACCTGTCGTGGACAACAGCAAAACCACGGCGGCGGCGGCGGAAATTCGGGTCATGACAGTCTCCGGCAAGGCGGGCGGACCAGACGCTGCGCCGATCATCGGGTCAAGAGGTCGGATCGCGCTTGCTCCGCGCCGCGCGCCGACGCATTTTGCCGCAACGACACGCGGGGAGCGAATCAACGTGCAGGATCTGGTGGGCCCCGTGATCGGGACCTTGGCGCTCGTCGCGCTGGGCGGCTATCTGCTCGGCTCGATCCCGTTCGGCGTGGTGATCACGCGCGCGGCCGGCGCCGGCGACGTGCGTAACATCGGCTCGGGCAATATCGGCGCGACCAATGTCCTGCGCACCGGCCGCAAGGATCTGGCCCTGGCCACCCTGCTGCTGGACGCCGGCAAGGGCGCCGTCGCCCTGCTGATCGCACGTCATCTGTTCGACAGCGACGTCGCGGGCGCCGTCGCCGGTGGCGCGGCCTTCCTGGGCCACCTCTTCCCCGTCTGGCTGGGTTTCAAGGGCGGCAAGGGCGTCGCCACCTTCTATGGCCTGCTGCTCGCCGCCGCCTGGCCGCTGGGCCTGATGGCGGGGGCCGTATGGCTGCTCGCCGCCTTCCTGTTCCGCTATTCGTCGCTGGCGGCCCTGATCTCGGCCGCGACCGCGCCCCTGCTGGCTCTGCTGCCGCTCGCCGTCGTCGGCCTGCCGGTGGGTCTGCCCATCCTCGCTCTGACCGTCTTCGCCGCCGTCCTGATCTGGGTGCGTCACCACCAGAACATCGCCCGGCTGTTGAAGGGCGAGGAACCGCGCATCGGGGCCAAGAAGGCGTGAGCCTGAGCCCGGCCGAACGCTTCGCCCGGCTGCGGCTCGCCCGCACCGACCGCATCGGTCCCGTCACCTTCGCCCAGCTCATCGGCCGCTACGGCTCCGCCGCCGACGCGCTGGACGCCCTGCCCGATCTGGTGCGCAAGTCCGGCGCCGCCTCGACGCCTCCACCGGTCGAGGCGGTCGAGCGTGAACTGGCCGCCGGCGACGCGATCGGCGCCCGTCTGCTGGTGCTGGGCGACGCCGACTATCCCGAGATGCTGGCCGCGCTGGATCCGCCCCCGCCCATCCTGTGGACGCGCGGCCATACCGACCTGCTGAACCACCCCTCGGTCGCCATCGTCGGCGCCCGCATCGCCTCGGCGGGCGGTCAGCGGATCGCGCGCGGCCTGGCGCAACAACTGGGTCAGGCCGGCCATGTCGTCGTCTCGGGCATGGCGCGCGGCATCGACGCCGCCGCCCACGAAGGCAGCATGCAGACCGGAACCGTCGCCGTCCTGGGCGGCGGGGTGAACGACATCTATCCGCCCGAACACGCCGACCTCTACGCCCGCCTGACGGATCAGGGCTGTATCGTCTCCGAAAGCCCCGTCGGCGCCCGTGCCCAGGCCCGTGACTTCCCCCGCCGCAATCGCATCATCTCGGGCCTGTCGCGCGGCGTCGTGGTGGTCGAGGCCGAGATCAGGTCCGGCTCCCTGATCACCGCCCGCCTCGCCGCCGAACAGGGCCGCGACGTCTTCGCCGTGCCCGGCTCGCCGCTGGATCCCCGTGCGCGCGGCCCCAATGAGCTGCTGCGTCAGGGCGCCATCCTGTGCGAAGGGATCGAGGACATCGACCGCGCCTTCAACACCCTGCGCACTCTGCGCGAGCCGGCGGCCGATCCGATGCGATTCGACGGCGACATCGACGACGCCTTCCTCGACCGCGTCGCCGCCCTGCTGTCGCCGACCCCGACGCCGCGCGACGAGATCGCCCGCGCCCTGAACATCCCCGTCTCCCAGGTCGCCGCCGCCCTGCTGGAACTCAGCCTGACCGGCCGCGCCGAACTGCTGCCCGGCGGTCTGGCCTCGGTCTAGGCGGGCGGATGGCCCGCCACGCCCGCGACCTGTTCCAGCATCCCCGCCAGCCGGGCGTCGCCCTCGTCGCGCGCCAGCCGGGCCATTTCCAGCGCCATGGCGCCGATGTATTCCCGCGTGGGAAAGGCCGCCGCCTCTATGTCGGATCGGAACTCCGGCGCGCTCGCCGATTGGGGGTGTGCCGTCGCCATGATCGCCTCCGTTGCCAGTCTCGCAATCTAACCGCGTTTCATTAAAACACAACTACCTTGGGCTGTAAGACGACAGGTGCGATTGACACACGGCCCCGCTCCAACCACGTTCGCGCCCCTTCCCGAGACCGGACAGATATGAACCTCGTCATCGTCGAGAGCCCCGCAAAGGCCAAGACCATCAATAAGTATCTCGGCCCGGACTTCGAAGTCCTGGCCTCCTACGGCCACGTCCGCGACCTGCCGTCTAAGGACGGCTCGGTCCTGCCCGACGACGACTTCTCGATGCACTGGGAGGCCGACGCCAAGGGCGCCAAACGCCTGTCCGAAATCGCCGAGGCCGCCAAGCGCGCCGACCGCGTCATCCTGGCGACCGACCCCGACCGCGAAGGGGAAGCGATCAGCTGGCACGTGCTGGAAGTGCTGAACAAAAAGAAGGTGCTGAAGGACACGCACGTCGAGCGCGTCACCTTCAACGCCATCACCAAGTCCGCCGTCCTCGACGCCATGGCCGCCCCCCGCCAGATCGACATGGAGCTGGTGAACGCCTATCTGGCCCGCCGCGCCCTGGACTACCTCGTCGGCTTCACCCTCTCGCCGGTCCTGTGGCGCAAGCTGCCGGGCGCACGCTCGGCCGGGCGGGTTCAATCCGTCGCCCTGCGCATCGTCGTCGATCGCGAGATGGAGATCGAGAAGTTCAAGGCCCAGGAATATTGGTCCATCGAGGCTGACCTGAACGCCGACAGCCCGCCCTTCACCGCTCGCCTGGTCAAGCATGAGGGCAAGCGGGTCCAGCGTCTGGACATCAAGGACGAGGCGACGGCCACGGCCGCCCGCGCCGCCATCGACGCCGGCGACTTCACCATCAACTCGGTCGAGAAGAAGCCCGTCCGCCGCAACCCGGCCCCGCCCTTCACCACCTCGACCTTGCAGCAGGAAGCCTCGCGCAAGCTGGGCTTTTCCGCCCAGCGCACCATGCAGGCGGCGCAGAAACTGTATGAGGGCGTCGATGAGACCGGCGGCCTGATCACCTATATGCGGACCGACGGCGTCCAGACCACGCCCGAGGGCATCGCCCAGGCGCGCGAGGTCATCAGCCAGTCGTTCGGCCCGGCCTTCGTTCCGCAGGAACCCCGCTATTACAAGACCAAGGCCAAGAATGCTCAGGAAGCGCACGAAGCGATCCGGCCGACCAACATCGCCCGCCATCCCGATTCCGTGCGCCTCGATTCCGATCTTCAGCGCCTCTACGAGCTGATCTGGAAACGGATGGTCGCCTCCCAGATGGAGGCCGCCCGCATGGACCGCACCACGGTCGATATCGAGACGCCCGACGGCCTGACCGGCCTGCGCGCCACCGGCCAGGTGGTCACCTTCGACGGCTTCATGGCGGTCTATGAGGAAGGCCGCGACGAGAAGCAGAAGGGCGCGGAAGAGGACGAGAGCGACGACACCAGCCGCCTGCCCGCCCTGAAGGAAGGCGCCAAGGCCAAGGTGGACGCCATCCGCACCGACCAGCATTTCACCGAACCGCCCCCGCGCTATTCGGAAGCCACCCTGGTCAAGAAGCTGGAAGAGCTGGGCATCGGCCGGCCCTCGACCTACGCCTCGACCCTGTCCACCCTGCGCGACCGCGAATACGTTCGCGTCGACAAGAACCGCTTCTATCCCGAGGACAAGGGACGGCTGGTCACGGCCTTCCTGGAGCAGTTCTTCCGCAAATGGGTCGAGTACGACTTCACCGCCGCGCTGGAGACCCGCCTGGATGAGGTGTCCGCCGGTCAACTGGACTGGAAGCTGCTGCTGCGCGAGTTCTGGTCGGACTTCCACGCCGCGACCCAGGCCGCCGGCGAACTGCGCACCACGGCCATTCTGGACGCCCTGAACGAAAGCCTGGGCGCCCACATCTTCCCGGCCAAGGAAGACGGCTCCGACCCGCGCGAATGCCCCCTGTGCCACATCGGCCAGCTCAGCCTGAAGACCAGCCGGTTCGGCGCGTTCATCGGCTGCGAACGCTATCCCGAGTGCAAATACACCCGCCCCGTCGCCAGCCCGTCGGCCGAAGACGGTTCGGCCGAGAGCGGCGACCGCGAACTGGGCATCGACCCGGAGACCGGCCAGCCGGTCCAGCTGAAGATCGGTCGCTTCGGCCCCTATGTCGAAATCACGCCGCCCGAAGGCGACAAGCCCAAACGCTCGTCCCTGCCCAAGGGGTGGTCGCCGGCCTCCCTGTCGCTGGACCAGGCCCTGCGCCTGCTGGCCCTGCCGCGCGAGGTCGGGGTTCACCCCGAGGACGGCAAGATGATCACGGCGGGCCTGGGCCGTTACGGGCCCTTCGTCCTGCACGCCGGCACCTATGCGAACGTCTCGGACATCGACGAGGTGTTCGAGGTCGGCCTGAACCGCGCCGTCGCCCTGCTGGCCGAGAAGCGCGCCGGTCGTCCCGGCCGCGGCGCCGCCACGGCCCCGCTCAAGGACCTGGGCGCCCACCCGGAGACGGGCGAGCCGATCCACGTCATGGCCGGCCGCTTCGGTCCCTACGTCAAGTCCGGCAAGATCAACGCCACCCTGCCCAAGGGCGTGGCGCCCGAAGATCTGACCGTCGAAGACGCCCTCCCCCTCCTCGCCGCCAAGGCCGGCGCCGCGCCCAAGAAAAAGGCCCCGGCCGCCAAGAAGGCCGCCCCGAAAAAGGCCGCAGCCAAGAAACCCGCCGCGAAGAAGGCCCCGGCGAAGAAGAAGACCGCCGAGTAATCCCTTCTCCCCTCGGGGGAGAAGGTGGCTCGCGTAGCGAGACGGATGAGGGGGCTGCCAGACGCAGTCTCCCCCTCACCGTCCCGAGGCGGACAGAACCCCCTCATCCGAGGCCTGCGGCCCCACCTTCTCCCCCAAGGGGAGAAGGACGCCTGACTCATGGCGCGAATCCCCCGCGCGCCCTATCTTCCTGCCCTCATGCCCATCCGTCGCCTCTCCCCCGAAACCGTCAACCGCATCGCCGCCGGCGAGGTGGTCGAGCGGCCGGCCAGCGCCATCAAGGAACTGGTCGAGAACGCCCTGGACGCCGGCGGCCGCAATATCGAGATCCAGGCCGACGGCGGCGGCCTGTCGCGCATCCTGATCGCCGACGACGGCAAGGGCATCCCGAAGGCCGAACTGCCCCTGGCCATTGAACGCCACGCCACGTCCAAGCTGGAGCCCGACGACGCCGGCGACGTGGACCTGCTGCGCATCCACACCCTGGGCTTCCGGGGCGAGGCCCTGCCCTCCATCGGCTCCGTCGCCCGCCTGTCCATCACCACCCGATCCCGCGACGAGACCGAGGCCTGGGCCATCACGGTCGAGGGCGGCGAGACCCGTCCCCTGGTGCCCGCCCCCTTCCCCGGCCCGCACGGCGCGCGGGTCGAGGTGCGCGACCTCTTCTACGCCACCCCCGCCCGGCTCAAGTTCATGAAGTCCGAGCGGTCCGAGGCCATGGCCATTTCGGAAGAAATCAAGCGCCAGGCCATGGCGCACGAGGCCGTCGCCTTCACCCTGTCGCTGGACGGCAAGGTCACCCTGCGCCTGCCCGCCGAACACCCCGGCGACGAAGGCCGGCTGAAGCGGCTGTCGGCCCTCCTGGGTCGCGACTTCGAGGCCAACGCCCTGCTGATCGATCAGGAACGCGACGGCGTGCGCCTGTCGGGCTACGCCGGCCTGCCCACCTATTCGCGCGGCAATGCGGCGCATCAGTATCTGTTCGTCAACGGCCGCCCGGTGAAGGATCGCCTGCTGCAAGGGGCCCTGCGCGGCGCCTACGCCGACTTCCTGGCGCGGGACCGGCACCCGGCCGCCGTCCTCTTCCTCGACATCGATCCGCTCTATGTCGACGTCAACGTCCACCCCGCCAAGGCCGAGGTCCGGTTCCGCGATCCGGCCCTGGTGCGCGGCCTGATCGTCGGCGCCCTGAGGCATGCGCTGCACGCCGCCGGCCACCGCGCCTCCACCACCGTCGCCGCCGAAACCCTGTCCAGCTTCCAGCCTCACACCGGCCTATCTTCCGGCCCCGCCTACAGCCCCAGCGCCCCCTCGGCCCAGGGCTTCAGCGGCTGGACCGGCTGGTCCCAGCCCGCCGCGGCCGCGCAAGTTCTCCCCGGCCTCAACGAACGCAGCGCCCGCGTCGAGCCCAGCTGGGACGGCCCCGCCTGGCCCCAGCAAGCGCCCGCCGACCCCGCCGCTCACGACTCACCCTTCACCAATCACGCCCCCGCCGACCCCCTCGACTACCCGCTGGGCGCCGCGCGGGGTCAGCTCCACGCCAACTATATCGTCGCCCAGACCCGCGACGGCCTGGTCATCGTCGATCAGCACGCCGCCCACGAGCGGCTGGTCTATGAGCGGATGAAGGCCCAGATGGCCGAGGGGTCCGTGACCCGCCAGGCCCTGCTGACGCCCGAGGTGGTCGATCTGGACCCGGCCGAGGCCGAACGCGTCGCCTCGCGGGCTCAGGAACTGGCCGAGATGGGCCTGATCGTCGAGGCCTTCGGCGCCGGCGCCGTCCTGGTGCGCGAGACCCCGGCCATGCTGGGCGACACCGACGTCCAGGGCCTGATCCGCGACATCGCCGACGATCTGTCCGAACACGGCTTGGCCCTGTCGCTCAAGGAACGCCTCGCCGCCATCTGCGGCACCATGGCCTGCCACGGCAGCGTCCGCTCAGGCCGCGTCCTCTCGGCCCCGGAGATGAACGCCCTCCTCCGCCAGATGGAAGCCACCCCGCATTCGGGCCAGTGCAACCACGGCCGCCCCACCTATGTGGAGCTGAAGCTGCACGACCTGGAGAAGCTGTTCGGGCGGCGTTGAGCGAACAGCAAACTTATGAGCGGGAAATGTCGCTGCTCCACAAGCTGGCAGGCGCGATGAAATGCGCCCATAGTTCATAGACGTGCGCTCTTGGCTCATCGCAGGCATACATCTTTAGAAAAATGACCGAACAGCTAGGATTTGAATTCACATATCCGGTGCGTCGACCTTGGCGCTTGATGAGTGTCGATGAACTTTTTGACTCGCTCTCGACAGAAGCCGCTACTGATGCAGCAGAAGATCATCGCCTAGAGCGGAAATCTGCGGCCTATAGCGCAAGAGCGCTGGGCGACTACTTTTCGATGTGGGCCAATACTGCTCCCTATGGGGGAATAATTCTGCTGGGGGTTGAGAATAATGGCAGAATCACAGGGACGTCCTCGATCTCCCCAGAGAAAATCAGCGAACTCGAACGTGCGGGCGATATTTTCTGCCCTGATGCCCGTTATCAGTCTCGGCACGTCGATGTTGTCAACGCCAAGGGGAAACCTGACCAGATCGTCGCTATCCGAGTGTTTTACCGCGAAGACAGGCTAGTCGAGACATCCCAAGGCGAGGCATTCGCTCGTAGGGGTTCCACAAAGCGAAAGCTGAGCGATTCAGAGAAACGCGAGCTTCAGCTGACAAAAGGGCAGATTGAGATTGAGAGCGAGCCGACCTCTCTTATCTACCCCGACGATTTCAACATGTCACTTGTCGGTCAGTTTGTGGAAACTGTTCGCAGGGAGCGTCTAATTCCTCCAGAGCGAACCGCAGCGCAAGTCCTGGAATACCGTCGACTGGGTAAGATCAAGGATGAGACGTTCATCCCAAATCTATCCTGCGCTCTGCTTTTCGCAAAGGATCCGCAGGCTATAGTCCCCGGATGTAAGGTCCGGTTTCTGCGCTTTGATGGCACAGTTGAAAAAACTGGGGCGGAATACAACGCCATTAAAGGTGCATGGATTGAGGGATCAGTCCCTGAGCTGATTGTCCAAGCCGAAAAAATCGTGGAGGCTCAACTGCGTGAATTCATGCGCTTGGGCGATGATGGGAAGTTTATTTCAACTCCAGAGTACCCCAAGGACGCATGGTATGAGGCCATAGTGAACGCTTGCGTTCACCGTTCCTACAACCTCAAAAATATGCATATCGTCATCAAGATGTTTGACGACCGTTTAGAAGTCGAGAGCCCGGGTGGGTTCCCTCCGCTTGTGACGCCTGAAACCATCTACGACATGCATGTTCCGCGAAATCCGCATTTGATGGACGCGATGTTCTACATGCGGTTTGTTCTATGCACACATGAGGGAACGCGCCGTATTCGCGACTCGATGAGCCGATTGGGGCTGCCTGCTCCCATTTTCGCTGAGACAACATCGACAGCCGCTCACGTCCGAGTGATGCTAAAGAATGACGAGGAACACCGCCGACAGTTTGTCGACAGCGACGCATTTCGCGTGCTCGGCGAGACCCTTTCAGCGACTCTAAATGAATACGAACGCCGGATCGTTAACTACGTGGCAGAGCACAACACCATCAATGTCACGGAAGCTGCTCGACTCGGAGGCAAGCGATGGCAAGCGGCCAAAAAGACACTATCAAGCCTTACAGATCGCAACATCCTAGATCATGTACACAGTAAAACTGTTGAACGCGATGCAAACGCGTATTTTGTGCTTAAGAAGAGATTTTCGGACCGCTTGCGGTCAGAAGCCATGAAGCAATAGTTATTCGTATATTTAAATCCTCCATGACCTCCATCCTCTTCGTCTGCCTCGGCAACATCTGTCGCTCTCCCCTCGCCGAGGCCGCCCTGCGCGCCGAGGCTGAGCGGCTCCGCCTCGACCTGATCATCGATTCCGCCGGGACCGGGGACTGGCATGCAGGCGAGCCGCCGGACCCGCGGGCGCAGGCGACGGCGCGGCGGCATGGGGTCGAGATCTCTGGGTTGCGGGCGCGGCAGGTGACGCAGGCCGATTTCCGCCGCTTCGCCCATGTGGTGGCCCTGGACCACGACAATCTGGAGAACCTGCGCCGCCTGGCCCCCGCCGACGCGACCGCCGAACTCAGCCTGCTGCTCGACCACGTCCCCGGCCGCGAGGGCCAGGCCGTGACCGACCCCTTTTCGGCGACGACGCCGGGTTCGAAATCACCTGGGCCGAGGTGACGGCCGCCGCGCGCGGCCTGGTCGCCAAACTCTAACACCCTCTCCCAGTGGGAGAGGGCTTGAGGCTCGCAGAGCGCAACGATGCGCCAAGCCGAAAGGGTGAGGGTCGGATACTCGACGTGCGCCCTTGCGACGGCTGACGCCGACGGATGGACCCGACCCTCATCCGGCCCTTCGGGCCACCTTCTCCCAACGGGAGAAGGACAAGGACACGCCCACGTCCGCATTTGACGTAGCGTCGGTTTACGGCTGCGGTCATGACCGACGTTTATCGCATCCGCGCCGCTCAAACCTGGGCCCAGGCCCGCGCCGACTACCTGTCCGGCCTCAGCGCCGAGGCCGTGTGTCGCCGCCACGACCTGGGCCTGTCCGCCTTTCGCCGTCGCGCCCGCAAATACGGCTGGCGGCGCAGCGACCAGGTCGAGCCGCCGCCCGGCGAGATCGACCTGAGCCTCTATGAGGACGTCGGCATGGACCATCTGGCCCGGACCGCCCGACTGCATTTCATCGAGGCGACGGAGGCCGGTCGCGCCACCGACGCGCGTCGGTGGCAGCGCCTGTGGCTGGAACTTCGCGACGCGTGCCGCGAAGCCGACGCCGAATTCTTCAAGGGCATGAGCCGTGAAGAGACCCAGGCCCTGTTGGAGCGGGAACGCCGCGAAATCGAAGAGGAGGACGAGGCCCTGCTGGGTCCGCCGCCCGAGGACTGACCCCGCTGCGATCCGCTCGCAAAAATCTGCACGAAAGTGCACTCAAAAAAATTGGAGTGCACTTTTTCCCGCTCAGGCGGTCGGGGTCAGGGCCTTCAGGAACAGCACCCGCGCCGCGCCATAGTCGCGCGCGTCCAGCCGCTGATAGCCGGGCGTGTCGATCTCCGGCTCGTCCGACCCTCGCTCGAACACCACCAGGGCGCCGGGCTTGAGCCAGTTCCCCTCCAGCAGCCGCAGCAGCGTCTGCTCGCCCAACCCCTTGCCGTAGGGCGGGTCCAGGAAGGCGATGTCGAAGGCCTCGCCGTCCGATCCGGGCCGGACGCCCAGGTCCGCGGCGCTGCGCCGATGCACCCGCGTGCGCCCCATGACCCCATAGGCGTCGGCGTTCTCGCGGATGGCGCCGCGCGCCCCGTCGTCGGTCTCGACGAACAGGCAGAAGCCCGCCCCCCGGCTGATCGCCTCGAACCCCAGGGCGCCCGATCCGGCGTACAGGTCGATGATCCGCGCGCCGTTCAGGCTCTCGGCCCAGGCGGCGTGCTCCAGGACGTTGAACACCGCCTGCCGCGCCCGGTCCGAGGTCGGGCGCGTGCCCTGCCCCTCCGGCGCGACGATGGCCCGGCCCTTCAGGCTGCCGGCGACGATCCGCATCAGGCCTCAGGCGGCGCGAACTGCGCCCACAGTTGTTCGGTCGTCAGACGCGGCCGGTCGCCCGCCAGCGCATAGCCGTCCGGCTTGCTCTCGATGCAGAACTCGTCCTCCAGCGCGAAGGCCGTCGGATCTTCGAACGCCTGGGCCGAGACCATGGTGATCGCGCCGTCATTGGATCGCCAGAACAGGCCGGTCCCGCAGGCCGGGCAGAACTGCCGCGTCGCCCAGTCGGACGAGGCGTAGGTCGCTACATCCCCCTGGACCTCGACGCTGTCGCCGCAATCGACGCTGAACAGGATGCCGCCCGACTGCCGCCGGCAGGTGGGAAAATGGCAGGCGTGCATGCCGCCGTTGGGCGTGGCGGTGAAGGTCACCGCGCCGCACAGGCACCGGCCGGACAGGCGTGCATCCATCGTCAGGTTTCCATTCGCCCCTTAGCGCGGCGTGCGGGGCTTGCCCCCCGGTGCGCGGCCGCTGGTGCCCGAAGGCCCCGCCGGCTTGCCGCCGCCCGTGCGGGGCGGCCGGGTCTCGCGACTGCTGCCGCTGGCGCCGAAGCCGCGCGGTTTGAAGTCGCGCTTGGCGCCCTCTGGGCCGGCCGCCGTGCGCGGCTTGTACTCGCGCTTGGGCCCGTCGCTGGCGCGCGCCGGAGCGCCGTCACGCGGCGTATAGGTGCGGGCCGGACGGTCGCCGTCGTCACGGGGCGTGTAGGCGCGCGCCGGGCGTTCGCCGTCCTCGCGAGGCTTGTAGGTCTTCTTGGGATGGACGGTGCGGGGCGTCGCCTTGGCCCAGCCTTCCTTCTTGGGCGGCCGCTCGCGGCGCTCGACCGCGTCGGCCTGGGCCGTCTCGGCGGCGCGGACCCGGCTGGGCTTGCGCGACGGATCGGACATGGCCGAGCCCGAGTTGCCCTTGAGGATCGGCGTGGACACGCGACGACCGGGGATGGGCGCCGGAGTCTCGACGGTATTGCCCATCGGCAAGTTCTCGGGCCGGATATAATCGGACAGCAGCTCGCGGATCACGCGCGGCCCGATCTCCTCCACCGATCCGACCGGCAGGACGTCCAGGCGGAACGGGCCATAGGCCAGGCGGATCAGGCGGTTGACCGTCAGGCCGACGGACTCCAGCACCTTGCGGACTTCACGGTTCTTGCCTTCGGTGATCGAGACCGAGATCCACAGGTTGCTCGGCGTGCGGCCGTCCTCGGATTTGCTTTCCTTGGCCTTGTCCAGCGTCGCCACCATGGGGCCGTAGGAGATGCCCTCCACGACGGCGCCGTTCTTCAGCTCGTCCAACTGCTCTTGGGTTATTTTACCCCGCGCCCGCGCCCGGTACTGACGCACCAGCCCGGCCGAGGGCAGCTCCATCGCCCGGCTCAGCTCGCCGTCGTTGGTCAGCAGCAGCAGGCCTTCGGTGGACAGATCCAGCCGTCCGATCGATATCACGCGCGGCAGTCCGGCCGGCAGAGCGTCGAACACGGTCGGGCGTCCGGTCGGATCCCTGTGGCTGGTCAGCAGGCCGGCGGGCTTGTGATAGCGCCAGACGCGCGTCGCCTGGGTCGAGCCCATGGGCTTGCCGTCCACGGTGATCACGTCGTCGCGCGTCACCAGGGTCGCCGGCGTGTCCAGGATGCGGCCGTTGACCGCCACCTTGCCCAGGCCGATCAGACGCTCGACCTCGCGGCGCGAGGCGATGCCGGCGCGGGCCATGGTCTTGGCGATTCGCTCGGCGCGCAGGGGCGTGTCGGGCGTCTTCGACGGCTTTCCGTCCTTGCCGGCACGTGGCTTGTCGCCGCGATCAGGCTTGTCGCCGAACCGCTTGGGGCCGTCTTCGCGAGGGCTGCGCGGCTTGTCGCCATAGGATTTCGTCCCGTCGCCGCTCTTGCGGGGACCGGAGGATTTAAAGGGCCGGGGCGACCGTTCGTCTTGACGGGCGCGGGGCTTCTTGTCGTTGTCGTCTGTATGGCGGACCATGATGAGCGGTTCATGCGCATGGCGCTGGACCAAGCGCAAGCGGCGGCGGACGCAGGAGAGGTGCCTGTGGGTGCAATTCTTGTCGATCCTGCCTCAGGTGAGGTAATTTCGACCGGCGCCAACGGTCCGATCGCGTCACACGACCCCACCGCCCATGCCGAGATCGTCGCCATGCGACGCGCTGCCATGGCGCTGGACAACTACCGTCTCACGGGCCTGACCCTCTATGTGACGCTGGAGCCCTGCGCCATGTGCGCCGGCGCCATCAGCCACGCCCGCATCGGCCGCGTCGTCTGGGCCGCCGACGATCCCAAGGGCGGCGCGGTGATCCACGGCCCCCGCCTGTTCGAACAACCCACCTGCCACTGGCGCCCGACGACGGACTCAGGTCTTCTGGGGCAAGAGGCGTCCGCCCTGCTCAAGTCCTTCTTCCGTCAACGGAGGGGAACGGCGGCAGGCGGCGCACGTTAGAACGCCGCGAAAGCTGCGCTGTTGGGCGTCGCCGTGGAGGGAATGTCGTTGTTCAAGCCGGATCTGCCGCAGTCGATCGTCTTCAGCGGCCTCGCCGCACTGGCCCTTTTGACCGCCTGCGGTCCCGACCCCGACAAGGCGCCGCGTACCGGCGACGAGGTCAAGGAACGCACCATCGACGCCCAAACCGCCCGCCAGCGCACCGGCGCCGAGATCCAGGACCGCACCCTGAACCGCGTCGTCCACACCGTGTATCTGTGCGACAATGGCGAGCGCCTGTCGGTCGATTTCGACAATCCGCGCCAGATGGCCACCATCCGCAACTCGTCCGGCGAGGCCATCGACCTGTATCAGGAACGCGCCGCCGACGGCATCTGGTACCGCGCCTCCAACGTCGAACTGCGCGGCAAGGGCGTCCTCGCCACCTGGTCCGTCGAAGGCCGCCAGCCGACTCAATGCCGGGCGGTGGACTGATCCGCCTCTAGGTTCCAAGCAGACGCAGCTGCTCGGCGGCGTTGGTGTTGTCGGGATCCAGCGCGAGCGACCGCTGATAGTTCTCAACGGCCCGCATACGGTCGCCCGACTTTGCATAGGCCTCGGCCAGACTGTCGTAGGCGTTGCCGCTTTGCGGATAGAGGCTGACGATCAGCTTCATCAGGGTCAGGGCGTCGGCGACCCGGCCCCTGGACAGCAGCCGATAGCCCCAGTTGTTCAGATCGCTTTCCGACAGCGCGCCGGCGCCGTCCCGTGCTGCGAGCTCCGTCGCAACCCGTTCGGCCTGATCGAACCCTTCCGCTTCCAGCCGCTCCTGCAGCGCGGCCACGCCCGTCAACTTCATGCCGGGAATGAAACGGGTCGCGACGGAATCGACCAGTTCCTCGGGAGAAGCGCCGGCGAGATTGGTCAGGATGATCACCGCCACCCGATCCTTGGGATAGACGAAGAAGGCGGATCGGCCGCCCCCCGTCATCCCGACCGAGGGGTGATCCTGGCGGTCGACGACGACCCATCCATTGGCCCACTCGCCCGCCTTGCCGTCGTTGAAGCGTCCCGGCGTCCACAGCGCCTCAAGCGTCTCGGGCTTGAGGATTTCGCCGGCCTGTAGGGCGATCAGCCAACGCGCCAGATCGGGCGCCGAACTGTTGATGCCGGCGGCGGCGCGGGCGAAGGGCGGAAACAGCTCGTGCACGTTCTGAAGGCGCGGCGCCTCGCCATCAGTGGGACGGCTGTAGCGATAGCTGTCGGCCTTGCCGGGAATGACATCCAGAGAATCGCCGAACCCCGAATGGGTCATGCCCAGCGGCCTGAAGGCGTCCTCGCCCAAGACTGTCTCGAACGGACGCTCCTGCGCCTGTTCGACGATCCATTGCAGCAGCATATAGTTGGTTTGGTTGTAGGCGAACCGCTCGCCTGGAGCCGACCTCAAGGGCAGGTCCGCAAGGGCCGACAGCGCGCCCGCCCTGTCGCGACCGACATAGCCACCGTCCGGCGTGATGATGTCCGGCAGACCCGACACATGGGTCAGCAACTGACGCACGGTGATCGGACGCCAGGCTTGCGGCAGGTCGGCCAGATAGGTTGAAACCGGCGCATCCAGGTCCATCTCGCCACGCTCGACCAGCCGCAGGATCTCGACGCCGGTAAAGGCCTTGGTCGCCGAGTTGATCGAGAAGACGGTCTCCTCGGTCACGGGGACCGGGGTCTGCAGATTGGCCAGGCCATAGGCGCCCGAATGGACGATCCGCCCATCCTTCACGACCGCGATCTGCATGCCGGGGATCGAGCGCAGGCTCATCTGGCGCTGGGCCCAGGCATCCAAATCCGCGCTGGTCGAAGAGTGAGCCAGGGCGCGGAGCGGCGCACCGGTCAGGGCGACGACGATCACCAGTGTCGCTGTAAGCTGTCGAAACATGATGCCGGCCCCGTTCGAGAAGCCGGCAAACCACCACTTCAATCCCCAAGCCGCCAGTGAAGCTTTGGTAATGGGCGAAGGGTTTGAAGGCCCTGCCTAATCGCCCCCGAATGCCGCCAGCCTTCGATCCAGCCCGTCCCGCACCTCGGGCCAGTCGTCGTCGATCACAGCGAACATGGCGGTGTCGCGCGCCCGCCCCGTCCAGGTGATCTTGTGCTTGCGCAGCACGCCTTCGGCCTTGGCGCCCAGCTTCAGAATGGCGGCCTGGCTCCGGGCGTTGACGGCGTCGGTGATGATCTCGACCCGCACCGCGCCCGCGTCGAAGGCGTGCCCGAGCAACAGCCGCTTGCAGGCCGGGTTGATCGCCCCGCCTCTCGCTTCTGGCCGATAGAAGGTCGAGCCGATCTCGCAGCGGCGATAGGCCGGGTTGATCTCGTACAGGCTGGTCGTGCCGAGCACCGCCCCGTCCGACAGCCGCCGCACCGCATAGGCGATACGTGTGCCCGCCTGCATGGCCGCCAGGGCGTTGTCCCACCAACCGTTGAAATGACCGCCATAGGCCGGCGCCACCATGATGTCCCAGGCGGCGGCGTCGCAATCGAGCGCCGTCCGCACCTCTGCCTTCAGGCCGTCCTCGAACGGCTCCAGCCGCACGAACCGGTCCTCCAGCGGAACCTTCGCGATCCGCATCACGCGGTCGCGCCTTCCTCGATCAGAAAAGCCCGCACCTTGGTCGAATCGACGCCCTTGGCGACGAAGGCCTGGCCGATGCCGCGCGCCAGGATCAGGGTCAGCGCCCCGCCCTCGGCCTTCTTGTCCCCCGCCATCAGGGCCAGCAGCCGTTCGGCCACGAAAGAACCCGCCTGATCCAGCCGCGTCGGCAGGCCCGCCGCCGCGACCACCGCCTCGACCCGCGTCACATCCTGCGCCGAACACAGCCCCTCGCGCGCCGAATAGCGGAAGGCCATGCAGCACCCCAGCGCCACCGCCTCGCCGTGCGCCAGCGCGCCCTCGTCGAAGCCGACCTCCGTCTCGATCGCATGGCCGAAGGTGTGGCCCAGGTTCAGCAGGGCGCGCCGCCCGGCCTCCTTTTCATCCTCGCCGACCACGGCGCTCTTGATCTCGACCGAGCGGATCACGGCCCGCTCCAGCGCCGCCGGACTACCCTCGGCGCCCACAGCCCCCTCGCCCGCCAGCCAGTCGAAGAAGGCCGCATCGCAGATCAGCCCGTGCTTCAGCACCTCGGCCCAGCCGGACCTCACCTGGCGTTCCGGCAGCGTCGCCAGCACGTCGATGTCCGCCAGCACCAGACGCGGCTGATGAAAAGCGCCGACCAGGTTCTTGCCGCGCGGCGTGTCGATGGCCGTCTTGCCGCCGACGGAAGAATCGACCTGGGCCAGCAGGGTCGTTGGGATCTGCACGAAGTCGATGCCGCGCATGAACAGCGCCGCCGCCAGACCCGCCAAATCCCCCACGACCCCGCCGCCCAGGGCGATGACCACATCCTTGCGGTCCAGCCCGATCTCCAGCAGCCGATCCAGCACACGCTCCAACTCGGCGAAGGACTTGGACCCCTCGCCCGCCGGCACGGCCACGATCTCGCTTTTGACCCCCGCCGCCGTCAGCGACGCCGTCAGGGCCTGGGCGTGGATGCCCGCCACCGTCTCGTCGGTGACGATGACCGTCCGCCCCTTGGCCAGCGGCGCGATATGCGCCCCCGCCTGGGCCAGAAGGCCGCGTCCCACAACAACGTCATAGGCCGCAAAGGCCCCGCCGCTGACCGGAATGATCGTCACGTCTTTGTCTCCGCGCGCCGTCTGTGGCGCCAGTGCCGGCGCAGGTTCTTGTGAATGGCGTCCACCGCCTGGCCGTGCGAGCCCTGCCCGACGTCCACGGTCACGTCCGCCTCGCCATAGATTGGATAGCGCGCCTCGGCCAAGGTCGTCAGGACCTCCAGCGGATCCTTGCCGCGCAGCAATGGCCGCGTGTCGCGCCGCGCCACCCGCTCTGCGATCACCGCCAGATCCGCCCTCAGCCAGACGGTGTCGGCCCGGGCTTTCAACAGCGCCCGCGTTTCCGGGTTCATCATCGCCCCGCCGCCGGTCGCCAGCACGATGGGCGGCCCTTCCAGCAGGCGGCGGATCACCCGCGCCTCGCCCGCCCTGAACTCGGCCTCGCCCAGGGCGGCGAAGATTTCCGACACCGTCATCCCGGCCGCCGATTCGATCTCCACGTCCCCGTCTGCGAAGGGGAGTTTCAGCCGATTGGCCAGCCGGCGCCCCACCGACGATTTGCCCACCCCCATCAGCCCGACCAGGGCTATGGTGCGGTTCGGTCCCGGATTCGCGCGCCGCCTCATCCGGCGGCTCCGGCGGAACGGTCGGTCGAAAGGACGGCGAAGGCGGCGACGCAGGCAGGCATGATCGATCAAACCTCTACACCAAGCCCGCCCCCAAGCCATCCGTTCGAAGGACGAACGGTGCGATGACGCCCCAGATCGAGGCCTTTCTGGAGATGATGGCGGTCGAACGCGACGCCTCGCCCCACACCCTGTCCGCCTATGGCCGCGACCTGGCGGACGCCGAAGCCGCCCTGTCTGACGCCGGCGGTCTGATGAAGGCCGACGCCGAGGCGGTCGAGGGCTGGTTCGCGGATCTATCGCGACGCGGCCTGTCCGCCGCCACCGCCGCCCGCAGGCGTTCGTCCGCGCGTCAGTTCTATCGATTCGCCCTGGCCGAGGGCTGGCGCACCGACGATCCGTCGCGCCGCCTCGACGCGCCCAAACAGGGCCGGTCCCTGCCCAAGATGCTGAGCCGCGACGAGATCGACGCCCTGCTGGCCGCCGCCGCCGCCCGCGACGCGGCGGCGGGCCTGCGCCTGGTCGCCCTGGTCGAGATGGCCTACGCCTCGGGCCTGCGGGTGTCGGAACTGCTGGGGCTCAAGGTCGAGGCCATCCGCCGCGACCCCGCCTATCTGATCGTGCGCGGCAAGGGCGGCAAGGAACGGCTCGCGCCCCTCAACACCGCCGCGCGCGAGGCTATCAAGGCCTGGCTGACGGCCCGCGACGCCAAACGAAAACCTGAGGCGCCCGACAGCCCCTGGCTTTTCCCCTCATCCGGCCGCACCGGCCACCTGACCCCCCGCCGTTTCGCTCAACTGCTGGACGAGGCCGCGATCACGGCGGGCATCGACCCGGCCCGCGTCAGCCCACACGTCCTGCGCCACGCCTTCGCCACCCACCTGCTGGAGGGCGGCGCCGACCTGCGCGTCGTCCAGACCCTGCTGGGCCACGTCGACATCGCCACGACCCAGATCTACACCCACGTCGCCACCGACCGCCTGGCCCAGGTCGTCCAGCAAAACCACCCCTTGGCGCGCGACGACTGACGGCGCATATTTGCGCCATGACTGAAGAGTTTTACGTCAAGGCGATCTGGGATCCCGAAGCGGGGGTCTGGTGCAGCGAATCGAACATCGTCGGGCTAGTGCTGGAGACAGCGACGCTCGGTGAGTTCGAGAACCTCGCACGCCATTTCGCCCCGGAACTTCTGGCGGAAAATCTCGGCGTCCACGGTGCAGTGCCGGTGCGCTTTGAAGCCGCTGGCGGCTTCGACGTCATTGCAGCGTGACATCTTGCGTCGTTGTCCGCACCGCACCACACAACAAGCGGTGCATTCTCACCTTCGCGTAGTGTGACGGCATCAACATTCCAGAACAACGAGTGATCTGGACATGCCCAAGGACTTCTACCCCGAACTGACCGCCCTCCTCTTCGCCGCCGGATGGCGTCGCGTCGTCAACGCCAAGGGCAGTCACGAGAAATGGAGGCACCCGGATCAGCCGCATGCCGTGATCGTTCCACGCTCAAAGAGCCGACACACCGCCAACACCGTCCTCAAACAGGCCGGTTTGCCAAAGGCCTTCTGAACCGCCGCTTGCCCGGCGGCGTTGACCTCTCTAGGTTCCCCCGCCTTCCCCAAGGGCGCTATTGCCCGCTCGCAGTTCCCGGACGCCTTGATGGCCACGCACTATCTCGACTTCGAAAAGCCGATCGCCGATCTGGAAGCCAAGATCGAGGAGCTGTCGCTGCTGTCCGACGCCTCGGGCGATTTCGACAATGAGATCGAGGGCCTGCGCAAGAAGGCCGAGCAGCTGCGCAAGAAGACCTATGCCGGTCTGGACCCGTGGATGAAGACCCAGGTCGCGCGCCACCCGCAGCGTCCGCACTTCATCGACTACGTCCAGAGCCTGTTCACCGACTGGAACGAACTGCACGGCGACCGTCAATTCGGCGACGACCAGGCCATCCTGGGCGGTCTGGCGCGTTTTCGCGGCCGGCCGGTCGTGATCATGGGCCATGAAAAGGGCCACGACACCGCCACCCGCATCACCCACAACTTCGGCATGGCCCGGCCCGAGGGCTATCGCAAGGCCGTGCGCCTGATGGACATGGCCGAACAGTTCGGCCTGCCGGTCCTCAGCTTCATCGACACCGCGGGCGCCTATCCGGGCCTGGGCGCCGAGGAGCGCGGCCAGGCCGAGGCCATCGCCCGCTCGACCGAGCGCTGCCTGACCCTGGGCGTCCCCTCCATCGCCACCATCACCGGCGAAGGGGGTTCGGGCGGCGCCATCGCCATTGCGGCGGCCAGCCGCGTGCTGATGCTGGAGCATTCGATCTATTCGGTCATCTCGCCCGAAGGCGCGGCCGGCATCCTGTGGCGCGACGGCGCGCGGGCCAGGGACGCGGCCATGGCGATGAAGATCACCGGCCCCGATTTGATGGGCCTCAAGATCGTGGATCGCCTGATCGAGGAGCCGGTCGGCGGCGCCCACACAGACCGCGACGCCGCCATGGCCAATGTCGGCGACGTGCTGGCCGAAGAACTGAAGGGTTTCGAAGGCCTGTCGCCCCAGCAGATCAAGAAGCGCCGCGCCGACCGTTTCTACGCCATCGGCGCCCTCTAACCGAACAGCGTTAACGCAGCGTCCACCATCGTCTGCCAACCTTGGCCTTTATCGAGGGGGCTTCGGGGTTTGCGACCGGCCATGATGACGACGACGGCAGGACAGACCGAGGCCTTCGCGGCATGAGCGGCGGCGAATCCCTGCGCGAAAGCGCCGTCTTCAATCTGGGCGGCGCGATCACGATGATCGTCGACGATTCGCCCTTCTCGTTGACGCTGACGTCCAACGCCCTGACGGGATTCGGCATCCGGCCGGCCTTCGCCTGCGGCACGGGAACCCAGGCCAAGAAGCTGCTGACCGACAAGCCCATCGATCTGCTGGTCGTGGATACCGACATGCCCGACATCGATGGGTTCGAACTGGTGCGCTGGCTGCGTCGATCCGGCCCCAACCCCAACGCCTTCACCCCCGTCATCATGACCGCCAGCCATATCCGGCGTGGTCGCGTGGCCGAGGCGAGAGACTGCGGCGCCAACTTCGTCGTCACCAAACCGTTCAGCCCCGCCATGCTGCTGGAGCGCATCCTGTGGGTCGCCCGCGACAGCCGACCCTTCCTGGAGGTCGGCGATTACCTGGGACCGGACCGCCGGTTCCGACACAGCGACTATGAGGGCGTCGAACGCCGGGCCGACATGTTGCGCAAGGCCAATGGAATGGAGAGCCTGGCCCTATGACCGTCATCACGCACACCCAGCGCAAGTCGCGCCTGTCCGAGATGCTGGATCGCCCCGGCGGCTTCAGCGTCGGGGTCGCCTTGGCCCAGGCCAGGGCCAATCTGGACGCCTTGCAGGATCAGGCCCGCGCCATCATCGTCGACAATATCGCCGTCCTGCTGGCCAAGCCCGAGCCCGACCTGATCGAGCCGATCCGGCTGGACCTGGCCTATTCCGCCTCCAGCCAGATCATCGATGCGGCCAGCCCGTTCGCGATGGACGACCTGTGTACGGCGGCCAAGGGGCTGTGCGACCTGCTGGACGCAGCCCCGCGTCAGGGCGGGTTCGACTGGCGGATCGCCACCGTCCACGCTCAGGCGATGAAGCTGCTGCTGGCGCTTCCGCCCGAGGAACAGGCCGCCCGCAGCGCCATCCTGAGCAATCTGCACGAAGTCCTGCGCAAGAAGCTGCCTTCCGGCGATCAGTCCGCGATCTGAGACGTCTTGCCGGCGCGCGTCTGCTTGCGCCACAGGGCGGCGTATTCCCCGCCCTGCCGCGCCACCAGCTCGTGGTGCCCGCCGCGCTCGACGATCCGCCCGGCCTTCAGCACCAGGATCTGATCGGCGTCCGCCACGGTGGACAGCCTGTGCGCCACCACCAATGTTGTGCGGCCATGACGCGCCTTTTGCAGGGTCTTCTGGATCGCGGCCTCGGTTCGGCTGTCCAGGGCGCTGGTCGCCTCGTCCAGGATCAGGATGCAGGGATCGGCCAGCAGCGCCCGCGCGATGCCGACGCGCTGGCGTTCGCCGCCGGACAGCTTCAGGCCCCGTTCCCCGACCCGCGTCTCCATCCCGTCCGGCAGGCCGCGAATGAAGTCGGCCAGTTCCGCCGCCTCGGCCGCCGCCCAGACCTGGGCCTCGTCCGCATCAGGCCGCGCGAAGGCGATGTTGGCGCCCAGGGTCTCGTTGAACAGGGCCACATCCTGCGGCACCAAGGCCACCGCAGCCCGCAACGACGCCTGCGTCACCTGACGCGCATCATGGCCGTCGATCAGCACGCGCCCCTCCTGCGGATCGAGCAGACGCAGCGCCAATTTGACGATGGTGGACTTGCCCGAGCCGGACGGCCCGACCAGCGCCGTCGTCGTGCCGGGCGCCGCAAAGAAGCTGACGTCCTCCAGTCCATTGGCCCGCGCGTCGTGGCGGAAGCCGACGTTTTCGAACCGGACGGACGCGCCGCGCGCATCGACCGGGCGCGGCAAGGCCAGCGCATTGGGGGCGTCTGCGACCTGTGGCGTCTGACGCGTCACCTTCAGCATCTCCTCCATGTCTATGAAGGACTGGCGAATTTCCCGATAGGCGAAGCCCAGGATGTTCAGCGGCGCATACAGCGAGATCATGATCAGCACGGCCGCCGTCACGTCGCCCGGCCCCATCCGACCGGCCGCCGCCTCAAACCCGGCCATCACCGCCATGACGCCCAGCCCGAGGTTCATCACCAGGGCCTGCATGCCGTTCAGCATAGCCAGCGAGCTGTTGGCCTTCAGAGAGGCCTCGGCATAGTCGCCCAGCGCCCGGTCATAGGTCTGGGCCGCACGCGTCTCGGCGCCGAACGACTTGACCGTCTCATAGTTCAGCAGGGCGTCGACCGAGACGCCGGCCGCCTCGGAATCCGCCGCATTCATGATCCGGCGATGCTCCAGCCGCCAGTTGGACATGGCGAAGGTGGCGGCGGTGTAGATCACCACCACGACCACGGCGACGGCGGCGAAACGCCAGTCGTATTTCGCGCCCAGAACCCCGGCGGCCAGCACCAGCTCGACGCCGGTCGGGATCAGGTTGAAGGCCAGGATGCGCAGCAGGAAGTCCACCGCCCGCGACCCGCGATCCATCGTCCGCGACAGGGCGCCCGAGCGTTTGGTCTGGTGGAAGTCCAGCGACAGGCTCAGCGCATGGGCGAAGGCCTCGGCCGCCGTGGTGCGTTGGGCGGCGGCGCGCACGGGCGCGAACACCACGTCCGAGATCAGGGGAGAAGCGGCCGACAGGAACCGCACGACCGTCCAGCCGATGGCGAAGGCCGCAAAGCCCAGACCGACGGCCGTCGCTGCGCCCTGCCCCGCCGCCAGCCGGTTGACCGCGGCGCCCAGCACCAGCGGCGCCATGACGCCCAGCCCCTTGCCTGCTAGCGTCAGCAGAATGGCGAAGATCAGCCTCAGCTTCAGGTGCGGCGCGCCCGAACGGGCCACCAGCCGCGCAAGGTCCGCCAACGCCGTCAGCGTCGGGGGTCCGTCCGTCTTGTCCTGTGTGCTCCCTGCCTGCTGCGCCTTGACCATCGGGTCACGCCTGCCGCCGGAGCGTTCGCCTCGTATCGCCATGATCCGCATATGGAAACCCATTGCGACCGGGGAAAGGCCACGCTGGCGCGCGACCGGGGATTACTCGCTCAACCCAGGCTGACGACCGCCTCGATCAACTCGTCCACGGCCGGTTCCTGCGTCGCCCACGAACAGACGAAGCGCACCGATCCATCGTCGAACGGATAGCAGGCCCAGCCCAAGGCGTTCAGGCGCGCGTGCGCCTCAGGCGACATCCGCACGAACACAGCGTTGGCCTCGACCGGATGGGCCAACACGAAGGGCGTGTGTACCGCAATCCCCGCCGCCAGCCGCTGCGCCATCAGATTGGCGTGGGCGCCGCCCGATTCCCAGTCGCCGCTTTCCAGCAGCCCCAGCATCGGTCCCGACAACATCCGCGCCTTGGACGCCGTCTGCCCCGCCTGTTTCAGGCGATTGTCCAGCCGCCGCGCCAGGCGCTTGTCGAACAGGACGATGGCCTCGGCGCAGTTGGCGCCCGCCTTGGCCCCGCCGAACACCAGCACGTCCACGCCTAGCCGCGCGATGTCCTTCAGATCGAACCCCGAGGCGACCGCATTGGTCAGGCGCGCGCCATCCATATGGACGCCGTAGCCCAGCGCCTTGGTCGGCTCGATCAGATGACGCAGTTCTTCCTCGGTATAGACCGCGCCATATTCGGTGGCCTGGGTCAGCGACAGGGCCGCCGGCGGCTGGCGGTGGCCGACTTCGGCCTCGCCCAGATGCGCCTGCAGGGCCAAGGGATCGATCTTGCCCGAAAAGCCCGGCAGGCCGATCAGGCCGACGCCGTGACCGAAGAAGCCCGGCGCCCCGGTCTCATCGGTGCAGATGTGGGCGGCGTTGTGCGCCAGCACCGCCTCATAGGGCTGGGCCAGCATCGACAGGGCGATGGCGTTGGCCGCCGTTCCGCTGAAGACGAACCGCACCTCGGCGTCCGCATCCAGCCGCTGGCGGATCTGATCGGCGGCGCGCGCGGTGGTGTCGTCGGCGCCGTAAGCTCGCGCAAACCCCTTGTTGGCGCGCACCAGGCCTTCGATGGCGCTCAGGGCCATGCCGGCGGTGTTGTCGGATCCGAAATCGTAACGCATCAGCTCGTCTTCGCCTTGGGATCGCTCTGGTCGTCTTCGACGGTCCGAACCCGGACCACCGGCATCACATCCTCGTCGCCATAGGGCACGGCGACCTGATGCGGGAACGGGATTTCGATGCCGGCGGCGTCCAGCGCCTCCTTGCCGCCCTGCATCAGATCAGCCTGTGTCTGCCACCAGTCGCCCACCTTGACCCAGGCATGCAGCGTCACCTGAACCGAACTGTCCAGCAGGCCCGTCACCCCCGTCCAGGGATGGGGATCGTGCAGCACCTTGTCATGGCCCTCTGCCATATCGGCCAGAACGCAGCGCGCCTGGTTCAGGTCGTCGCCGTAGCCGACGGAGAAGTGGATCTCGATCCGCCGCGTCTGCTGGCCGGTCAGGTTGGTCAGCGGATCGCTCAGCACCTTGGAATTCGGGATGACGATCTTGTGGTTGTTGGCGTTCGACAGCTGGGTGGTGAACAGGTCCAGCCGCTGCACCGTGCCAGTCATTCCGCCGACATCGACGATGTCTCCGACGCGATAGGGACGCAGCACCAGCAGCATGATCCCCGACGCCACGTTCGACAGCGTGCCTTGCAGCGCCAGGCCGACGGCCAGCGACGCCGCGCCCAGGACCGCGATGATCGAGGTCGTCTGCACGCCAAGCCGTTGCAGCACCGCGATCATGCCGATGATGAACACCACCACCCGCACCACCTGCACCGCAAAGCTCAGGACCGTCGGATCGTGGCGGAAGCCCTTCACGCGCGACAGGGCGTTGCGCGCCGCCCGCGCCGCCCATTTCGCCGCGAAGACCGTTACGACGAAAATCAGGATGGCGATGGACAGGTTGATCGCGAAATCACCGGCCATGTCGGTCAGTTTGGCGATCACGGCGGCGTCGACGGAAACGGCTTTGCGACCTGCGGCGACGGCTTCGGCGACATCGGTGGGAAGAGGCGTGGACATAGGCCGGGTCTAACGCCTGACGCGCCGATTGGAACCCCCGAAGCCCGATTTCAGGCCTTGGCGATCCGGCCGCCGCCGCTTTCGATGGCGTCCAGCAGGTCCATCACGTCGTCGATGGTGTTGGCCTCTCGCGCCGGCTTGTCCCAGCGGATGCGGCTGACGCGCGGGAAGCGCATGGCCACGCCCGACTTGTGCCGCGTTGATCGGTTCAGCCCCTCGAAGGCGATCTCCAGCACCAGGCCGAAGTCCCGCTCGGCCCGCACGGAGCGCACCGGCCCGAACCGGTCGATGGTGTGGTCACGCACGAACTTGTCGAGCTGTTTCAGCTCCTCGTCGGTGAAGCCGAAATAGGCCTTGCCCACCGGCGTCAGCGCCCCCTCCGGCGTCCAAACCCCGAAGGTGTAGTCGGAATAGAAGCTGGATCGTTTCCCATGTCCGCGCTGGGCGTACATCAGGACGGCGTCGATGACGTGCGGATCACGCTTCCACTTGAACCACGGCCCCTTGGGCCGTCCCGCCAGATAGGGGCTGTCCCAGCGTTTCAGCATCAGCCCCTCGGCCGCCGCCCCGACCGGCGGATTGGCCCTGAGCCGCGCCAGTTGATCCCAATCGGCGTAATCGACCACCGGCGACAGATGCAGCCGCTCGCCCATATGGCCCGCTATCAAGGTTTCCAACCGCGCCCGGCGGTCGCGCAACGGCAGGCTTCGCAAATCCTCGCCGTCCTGCGCCAGCAGGTCATAGGCGACCACCGCCGCCGGAAAGGCCTGCATCGCCTTGGCGTCCACCGTCTTGCGGTTCAGCCGCTGCTGCAAATCTCCGAACGGCGCCACCGCCCCGTCGCGCCAGACGATCAGTTCGCCGTCGATCGCGCCCTGGAAAGCCAGAGCCTCCATCACATCGGGAAAGGCGGCCGAAATCTCGTCGCCGGTGCGGGAATACAGCTTGCTGACATCGCCCTCCAGCACCGCCTGAACCCGTATGCCGTCCCACTTCCACTCGGCGGCATAATCGGCCGGCGACAGTTTGGGCAGATCGACCGCCTCGTCGATGGCGACCGCCAGCATGACGGGCCGAAACCGGCCGGGCGCATCCGGGCTGGGCCGCTCCGCCCTGCCCTCCAGCCAGGCGAACAGGTCGGCGTATGGCGGTTCGACCGCATGCCAGACCTCCTCGATGGCCGAGGCGTCGAGGGTCTCCAGCGTCGTCTGGGCTTCATCCCCGTCCGGCGACGGCGGCGCCATCACGGCGTCCGGTCGCATAATCGCCGCCGCCGTCTTGGCCAACCGCGCCGACAGTCCGACCCGCAGGGCCCCGGTCATCAGCTTGAGCAGCGCCCACCGCCCTTTGGGTTCCAGCGCGTCGAGCCAGCCTTCAAGCAGGCCCCGCACCTCGGCACGGCTGGCGGTGCGCAAGGCCTCGACCACCTCGGCCAGCTCGGGCTCGCGATTGGGCCGATGATCGGGCGTCACGGGCCAGATCAACGCCACCGTCTCGGCCAGATCCCCGACATAGTCGTAGGACCAGCCGAACAGCACGCTGTCCACCCGCCCCTCGACCGCCTTCCTGATCATGGCCGGCTTGGCGGCGTCGAACGTCAGGTCGCCCGTCAGCGCCGCCAGCGCCCAGCCCCGGTCGGGATCGGGCGTCGCCCTCAGATAATCCCTCACCAGCACCAGCTTCGCATTGCGCGAAGCCGTCAGGGACAGGCGATCCAGAAGCTCGGCGAAGGCGCGCATCGTCATCCATCTTGGGCGCTCGAAGCGTCGCCGCACCATCAGAACGAAAAACGCCCCGGAGGTTTCCCTCCGGGGCGCGCCTTCGATCTCAGGAGATCAGTTGAACAGGCCGGCGATCACGGCGGTGATCAGACCCCCGGCGACGGCGGCCAGAACCACGTCATTGCCGCTGCGGACGTATTGATAGCCACGCGGCGGGGCGCGCAGGCCATAGCGGTTGTAGTCGTTCACCACATAGGCGTTGGTCCGGTAGTAGGACGGCATGCGCTGGCCATAGCTCCAGGTGCGCACCGCATAACCGCGCGGGGGTGCATAGCGGGGAGCGTTGTAGCGACGCTCGGCCCGCTGCCAGCGGTCATAGGCGCGTTGTTGCTGGCGATACTCCTGGCGGTCCTGACGCTGGTCCTGACGGAACTCGCGGCGGTCGTCACGACGGTCCTGGCGATGATCGCGACGGTCTTCGCGCTGCTCATAGCGGTGATCGCCGCGCGATTGGGCCGAGGCGGCGCCGGCGGCGCCCAGGGCGGTCGTGGCCATCAGTGCGGCCATCGTAGCGGTAAGGATCTTCTTCATGATCGTGTCTCCAACTGCGTCGAAGGGCTTCGACTTGAGCGCAGTTATGGAGCGCGGCGGCTGAGGCGCGTCTGAACCGCCGTCATCGGCCTACATTCACCTGAGGAACACGTCTCGGCCGCAATCAGGCGGCGACGGAGGTCTCGGATGGCGGCAGCGCCATCTCTCCGACCGCCTCGCGTCCGCCCCCGACCCGTCCCATCAGGGCGGCCAGGGCGCTGAAGTCGATGGGCTTGTTCAGATAGGCGTCGGCGCCGGCGTCCAGGCCGGCTTCGTGATCTTCGGTCCGGGCCGAAGCCGACAGGACGACGATGGGCGTGCCCGCATTCTGGCCCCCACCGTCGCGAATAAGTCGGGTCGCGGTCAGGCCGTCCATGACCGGCATGTTCACGTCCATGATGATCAGGTCGAACGGCTGATCCTGGGCGATCTCGACCGCCATCTGGCCGTTTTCGGCCGTCGAGGTGACGTGGCTAGCCGAACTCATCCAGGCTTCCAGGATCATGCGGTTCACCGGATGATCCTCGACCACCAGAACACGCAGCGATTCGCCGCCCGCGATCTCGGCGAAAATTTCATCGGCCGCAACCGGCTTGGCCCACTCCACCACCTCGGCCTCGATCTCCAGCGTGAAGCACGAGCCTTCCGCCAGTCTGGAGGTGACGGTGATATCGCCGCCCATGATGTTGGCCATGCGCCGCGCGATGGTCAGGCCCAGACCCGTGCCGCCGAACCGGCGCGTCGAGGAGGTATCGACCTGGGTGAAGGGCAGGAACAGGCGTTCCAGATCCGCCGCCGCGATGCCGGTGCCGCTGTCCTTGACGATGAACTCGAACCGCACGCGCTGGTCCGACACGCGGTGTCCGCGCACGATATAATGGATCTGGCCCGCCTCGGTGAACTTGACCGCGTTCGACAGCAGGTTCTGCACCACCTGGCAGACCCGCAGCGGATCGCCGCGCACCACCGTCGGGATTTCACCCTCCAGGGTCGAGACGAACTCCAGCCCCTTGGCTTCGGCCTGGGCCTCGAACGGGCCGGTGATCCGCTTGTGCAGGCCGTCGACGGCGATATCGATCACCTCGAAATTCATCTTGCCCGCCTCGATCTTGGTCATGTCGAGGATGTCGTTCAGCAGCGACAGCAGGTTGTCGCCAGAGTTGCGGATGATCGACAGATACTCGCGCTGTGTCGCCTCCAGCCGCGTGGCGCTGAGCAGCTGGGCCGCGCCCAGGACGCCGTTCATCGGCGTACGCAGTTCGTGGGAGATCACGCCCAGGAAGTTCGACTTGGCGTCGTTGGCCGCATTGGCCTTGTCGCGCGCGGCTTCCAGTTCCTCGATCAGATGGGCCTGGTGTGACTGGAAGGCGCGGATGCGCTCTTCGCGCAGCAGGGTCATGGTCACCAGCACGAACAGACCCGCCGCCGTGAACGGCAGGACGGCCAGCATCGACCAGAATTCGTTCGAGCCCCACAGGCTGAACAGAATGACCGCCGCCGCAGCGCCATAGGGGGACGAAATGATCAGGGCCTGGCGCGGCGAACTGCGCAGCTGGGCGAACACCAGCACATAGCCGGAGATGATCAGGGCCAGGGCCAGCGGCCGCCCGAAATCGGAAGGCGAGAACCAGGCCAGCAGGGGCGCGATGGCCCAGGCGCCGGTCGTCACCGTGGCGACGATAGGGAAGATCATGCCCCATCCCGTCTCGACCTGGTGGCTCAGCCGCTTTTCGACCATGCCGCGCACGGAGCCGGCGGCGACGGTCAACCCGAACCACAGCACGGCCTGCCACAAGCCCACCGTGCCCAGCAGACCAAGTGCCCAGGACGCGATGATCATGTAGCGCAGGTACTGCGTCTGCAGAATGGCGGTCAGCGCCTGGGCTGCATCCCCGGCGCGTTGATCGCCCGGAAGCGCCTTCGCGACGCCGTCTGATTCCACCATAAGCCCAGATCCCCACGTTCTGTTTGGTCGCGTGACGTTAAGACGAAGGTTCTAAGACGATGTGAACGCTGTTTTTTTGGTCATGCGAGTTCCCCCGCCTCCTCCGGCGTCAGCGCCTTGATCGACAGGGCGTGAACGGGTCCGGCCATCTCGTCCTTGAGCAAGGCGTTGACCGCCCGCTGACGCGCCAGACGCGACTGCCCCTGGAAAGCGGCCGAAACGATCACCAGATTGAAGTGGCTTTCCCCACCGGGTTTTGCATCCATCCCGCCTTCGTGATGGTGACCGGCGTGTCGCCAGCTGTCATCTTCGACCTCCAGCCGTTGCGGCGAGAGCCCATCGGTCAGTTTTGCACGAATAATCGTCGCAACCGGGCCTTCTGACATGATCGATTCCTTGATGCTGTCCCATTCGGCCTTACACTTCGGCTGATGTCCGCCTCCTTTCAATACAAGCCGCGCTTCACCGACATTCGGGTGAAGCCGCCCAAGCCCGATGAAGAGGCGGCGAAAGCCGATGTCCTTCACCTCAAGCCGGGCGAGACGCCGTGCCAATGGCCCGACTGCCGCAGGGCCGCGGCCGCCAAGGCGCCGAAGTCGCGAGAGCGGTTGAACGACTTCTATGAATTCTGCCAGCCCCACGCCGGCGAGTACAACAAGGGCTGGAACTTCTACGCCGGCATGAGCGAAGGCCAGATTCGCAACCTGCAGGAAAACGAGGCCATGACCGGCGGCCGCCCGACCTGGGAAATGCAGGCCGGCAAGTTCACGCGCGAAGCCGCCGCCTTCGCCGCCAAGATGGGCACGTCCAACACCACCGGCGCAGGCTCGTGGCGCGACAGCTTCGGCCTGTTCGGGCGCAAGGGGGATCAGGCGCCCCAGTCTCCGACCGAGGATCGTCGCATCGGCAAGCTGGAACGCACCGCACTGGCCGACCTGGATCTGGATCCCGGCGCGGACAAGGCCAGGATCAAGGCCCAGTACCACGACCTGCTGAAACGCTTTCACCCCGACACCAACAACGGCGACCGGGGCGCGGAGGCCAAGCTGCAACGGGTCATCAAGGCCTGGAAGACGCTGAAGAAGGCCGGCCTAGCCTGATCTCGCCTATTCGGCGTAGATCATCTTGCGGGTCATGCCGCCATCCACCGTCAGCACCTGCCCCGTGACGAAGCCCGCGTCGGCCAGATAGAGCACGGCCTGGGCGATGTCCTCGACCCGCCCCACCCGGCCGACGGGATGCTGCTCATGATCGACCGGCCGCAGGTCGTCGTCGCCGGAAATCCAGCCCGGCGCGATCGCATTCACTCGCGTCTTCGGCCCCAGGCTGATGGCCAGGGCGTGGGTCAGGGCGACGATCGCGCCCTTGGACGCGGCATAGGCTTCGGTCTCGGGTTCCGACATGAAGGCGCGGGTCGAGACCATGTTGATGATGCTCCCGCCCTCCGCCAGCAGGGGAATGGCGCTGCGGGTCATCAGGAAGGCGCCCGTCAGGTGGCTGTCGACCGTGTTGCGCCAGGTTTCCAGCGACAGTTCGGCCAGCGGCCCGTTGATCGGATTGGCGACGCCGCCGTTGTTCACCAGCAGGTCCAGCTCCGACCAGCCGAGTTCCTCATAGGCTTTGGCGACCGAGGCCTCGTCGCCGATGTCGCACAGGATCTGGCGGGTGTCGGTCATGCCGGCCCTCAGGTCGAAGGACGCGACCTCCCACCCGCGCGCAGCCAGGGCCTTGCAGACGCCGGATCCGATCAGACCTGCGCCGCCCGTAACGATTGCTCTTTTCATGGGCTTGGAACCGGCGAAGCCGGTCTTGGTTGCGCCGCGCCGGCCTTAACCCGCCGCCCCGCTGTTCGAGGCGGTCATCATCGGCGCCGACGGTTCGCGGAAATAGCGGTCGATGCCGTCCGCGACCGACTTCATCAAACGACGGCGCGCGCGCTCGTCGGTCAGCAGCCGCTCGTCCTCGGGATTGGTGATGAAGCCCATTTCCAGCAGCACGGCCGGCACGTCGGGCGCCAGCAGAACGGCCAGACCCGCATCGCGATGGCTGCGGCGCAGCAGCGGCTGGTCCGAGGCTTCCAGATGGGTCAGCAGGACGCGGGCGAACTGAGCCGAGCGATTCTGGGTCGCGCGCTGGGTCATATCCAGCAGGATGCGATCCACCGACGGGTCGCGGCCCGGCAGGTGCAGTTCGCGGTGCCAGTTGTCGCCGCGCGTGAACTCGCGCACGGCCCGGCCGGCGCCCTGTTCCGACAGCGTATAGACGCTGGCCCCGCGCAGCGCCGGATCGGCCCCGGCGTCGGCGTGCAGAGAGATGAACAGGTCGGCGTCCGACTGGCGCGCGATGGACACCCGGCGATACAGGTCCACATACCGATCGTCGGACCGCGTCAGCCGCACGCGATAACGACCGTTGCGCTCCAGTTCGGCCTTCAGCGCCAGGGCGGCGGCCAGAGTGACCTGCTTTTCCTTGGCGCTGGCGCCGCTGGCGCCGGGATCGTTGCCGCCGTGGCCGGCGTCGATGACGATCAGCGGCCGTTCGGCCCGGCGCGGCGGAGCGCTGGGTCGCGGCGCAGGCGTGTTGGACGCGCGTACGGCCGCGCCGGTCGCCTTCAAATCCACGACATAACGATAGTGGCTTACGCCGTCGCCGGGCGGCAGCAGGAAGCGTCGTTCGATCTCGCTGCCTCGCGCCAGTTCCAGTTGAACCCGCGACGACCCACCGGAAGATGTGACTTCATAGGACCGCACCAGGCCCGATCCGCCGCCGCTCAGCCCCCGTCCCGGCGCGACGCCGTTCAGGGCCAAGACCACGCGGCCCTCGCCGCCCGCGTCGATGACACGGCCTTGCGCCGACTTGTCCAGATCGATGACGACGCGGGTCCGGTCGCCGTCGGCGCCGAAACGCACGGCCAGCACATCCCCTTGAGCGCCCCAGGCGAAACCGCGCGTCGCGAACAGACCGACCACGCAGATGACCACGAAGGCCAGGGCGGTCATCGCCCATTCCTTCGCGCCCCAGCGCATCAAACCTGTCAAAACGCGACCGCTCATTGCGACGCCAAACCCACTTTAAGCCTACTAGACCGTCATCATGCCAGACGCTCGTATTCAGGGGGTTAAGGCGAACGCCTTTTAATTCTCCAGTTGCGTGACTATGCTGTGACCGCTCGCGAACCGATCGCGCCGATTTCGCCTCTGCGAATCTTGGCGCGCCCTCCTCGCGGCGTTGACTTTCACCAATCCGAGAACCGCCCCGGCATCGCCGATGGTTCGAAGAGCGGACCAGGGACGCGGCCTTCCCAAGGGATTGGCGCGCCCGGTTCAGGACCGACGACTTCAATGGGCCTTTCCGCCTGCGTTCCCCAACGGCTTGATCAAGCCCGCTTCGCCGTTCTCGGCGAGGGGATGTCGCGCGCGCCGGCCCTCACCTTCATTCGGCGAGCCGCCATGACCCTGCCCGGTGTTCCGGGACGGTCGGCCTGCGCGCGCCAGAGAGAGACTATCCATGTCAAGGACAATGCTGATCGATGCGGCGCATCCCGAGGAGACCCGGGTCGCCATCGTGGACGGACGCCAAATTGAGGAATTCGATTTCGAATCCCGTGCGAAGCGCCAGCTTCGCGGCAACATCTACCTCGCCAAGGTCACCCGCGTAGAGCCCAGCCTGCAGGCTGCGTTCATCGAATACGGCGGCAACCGCCACGGCTTCCTGGCCTTCAACGAAATCCACCCGGACTATTACCAGATCCCGGTCGCCGACCGCGAAGCCATCATGGCCGAAGCGCACGACGATGAGGACGAGGACGATCTGGACCGGGAATCGACCGGCGACGACGTCGATCCCGAAGGCGCCCTGGCCGACGAGGAACGCCTGAAGCGCCGCCTGATGCGTCGCTACAAGATCCAGGACGTCATCAAGCGTCGCCAGATCCTGCTGGTTCAGGTCGTCAAGGACGAGCGCGGCGCCAAGGGCGCGGCCCTGACCACCTGGCTGTCGCTGGCCGGCCGCTACTGCGTCCTGATGCCCAACACGGGCAAGGGCGGCGGCATCAGCCGCAAGATCACCAACACCTCCGACCGTCGCCGCCTGAAGAGCGCCGTCTCGGCTCTGGACGTGCCCAAGGGCATGGGCCTGATCATCCGCACGGCCGGCGCCAAGCGCACCAAGGCCGAGATCAAGCGCGACTATCAGTATCTGATGCGCCTGTGGGAGACGATCCGCGAGACCACGCTGAACTCCCATGCCCCCTCGGTGATCTACGAGGAAGAGAACCTGGTCCGCCGCGCCGTGCGCGACATGTTCGACAAGGATTTCGACGGCATCCAGGTCGAGGGCGTCGAGGGCTTCAAGGAAGCGCGCGACTTCATGCGCGTGCTGATGCCCGCCCAGGCCAACAAGGTTCACCTGTATCGCGGCTCGCGGCCCCTGTTCGCCGCCAACGGCATCGAGGAACTGCTGACGCAGATCCACCAGCCGGTCGTGCCGCTGAAGTCGGGCGGCTATCTGGTCATCAACCAGACCGAGGCCCTGGTGGCCATCGACGTCAACTCTGGTCGCGCCACCAAGGAACGCAACGTCGAGCAGACGGCGTTCAAGACCAATATGGAAGCGGCCGAAGAAGCCGCCCGCCAGCTGCGCCTGCGCGACCTCGCCGGCCTGGTCGTCATCGACTTCATCGACATGGATGAGAGCAAGAACAACCGCGCCGTCGAGCGCGTGTTGAAGGAGGCCCTGTCCTCCGACCGCGCCCGCATCCAGATGGGCCGCATCTCGCCGTTCGGCCTGATGGAAATCAGCCGCCAGCGTCGCCGCCTGGGCGTGATCGAGGGCGCCACCGAGGCCTGCCCGCACTGCCAGGGCACCGGCCGCATCCGTTCCGCCGAATCCGCCGCCCTGATGACCCTGCGCGCGGTCGACATCGAGGCCGGCAAGAACGGCGCGGGTGTGGTGGTGCTGAAGGTCTGCACCGCCGTTGGCCTGTACATCCTGAACCACAAGCGCGCCTATCTGCAGTCGCTGCTGGAGCGTCGCGGCCTGAACGTCATTGTCCAGATCGACGACAGCCTGGGCCAGGGCGAGCACAATATCGAGCGCACCGAAACCAACGAGGACTTCGTCGCGCCCGAGATCGAGATGCCCAATCTCGACGACGACTTCGACGCCTCGCTGTACGAAGACGAGGATGAGGACGACGACGAGGAAATCGTCGGCGACGATGATGACGACGTCGAGGCGCTGGACCGCGAGGACAGCGACGATGACGAGCCTCGCGAACGGGCTGAACGCGCCGAGTCCGGCGGTCGCGATCGTGGCCGGGGCCGCAATCGCCGCCGTCGTGGCGGTCGTCGCGACGAGGAGACCGCAGAGGTCGCCGAAACCGTAGAAGCCGCCGATACGCTGAACGTCGACGACGCCTCGGACGACGAGGAAGACGAGAACGGCCGTCGCCGTCGCCGTGGCCGCCGTGGCGGTCGCCGTGTCCGCGAGGATGGCGAGCGCGACGTCTATACCTGGGTCCGTGGCCGCACCCCGTCGCTGGACGACCCCTATGTCTGGTTCGACCCGCTGAACCCGGGCCGCCCTGAACCGCGTAACGAACGTCCCGAACGCGCCGAACGTCCTGCTGAAGCTCAAGCCGAGGTCGAAGGCCTGGACGCTGTCGCCGGCGAAGGCTCCGGCGAGGAAGGCGGCCGTTCGCGCCGTCGCCGTCGTCGCGGCCGGGGTCGTGGCGACGCGCCCGTCGGCCACGATATCAAGGTCGAGAACCGCGCCACCAACGAAGGCATGCCGCCCGACGGCTCGCCCGAGACCCCGATGGCCGTCATCGTCGAACCGACCAGTGAGAGCGTCGAGGCTGCTGCGCCGGCCATCGCGCCCGAGCCTCAACCCGAGCCCCAGCGTCGTCGCGTGCGTCGCAAGTCGGCCAGCGCCAATGTCGAGATCGCGGCCGAACCGCATCCCGACACGGCCATCGAACCGAACGAGGCCACGGTCGAAGGCGCGCCGGTCGAACTGGACGTGACCCCGCACGAGGCCTTGGTCGCCGAGCCGGTCGCCGTCGCCCCGGTCGAGCAGCCTGCCGCGCCGGTCGCTCCCCCCGTTGTGGCCGAACCCCAGCCGGCCGTCTTGGCCGAGCCGTTCGTGGCGCCGACGCCCGAAGTCGATGTCGAATCGATCATCGCCGAAGATCCGAACCAGATCGTCGCACCGCCTGAAAAGCCCAAGCGTGGGTGGTGGCGCCGCTGATCGGTCACGATTAGACTGTCAGGATGCAGGCGGGGGCCGGTCGCTATTGGAGTAGAGCCATGAGATGGCTTCCCCGATCTGCATCTCGCGTTCTGGCGGCGACGGCGGCGGGCCTTATGGCTCTCGTTGTCGCCGGCCAGGCCTCGGCTCAGAGCCTGATCCGCGACACCGAGGTCGAGGGCATCGTGCGCGAATGGGCCGACCCGGTCTTCGTCTCGATGGGGCTGAACCCGACCGACATCCAGGTTCTGCTGGTCAACGACGACGACCTGAACGCCTTCGCCACGCGCGGGCGGATCATGGGCGTCAACACCGGCCTGATCCTGCGCACCAAGACGCCCGGCGAGCTGCTGGGCGTGATGGCGCACGAGGCGGGCCACATCAAGAACCGCCACACCCTTCGCGATGGGGCCCAGAACGCCGGCCGTCAGCCCATGCTGATGACCATGGCCCTGGGCGCCCTGGCCATTGCGGCCGGCGCGCCCGACGCAGGCGTCGCCCTGCTGGGCTCCAGCCAGTATTTCGGTGCGCTGGGCGCCCTGCACTATATGCAGAGCCAGGAAGGCGAAGCCGACATAACGGGCGCACGCGCGCTGGAAGGCGCCGGCGAATCCGGCGCGGGCTTGGTCTCCTTCTTCGAGAATTTCCGCTCTCAGGAAGTCTTCTCGGACGCCCGTCGCTATCCCTATTTCCGCAGCCACCCCCTGTCGTCGAACCGGATCGAGACCCTGCGCCGCTATGTGCAGGAACAGCCGCATTACGATCACCGTGACAGCCCCGAACGGATGGCCCAGCACGCCCTGATCCTGGCCAAGATCCACGCCTTCATGGATCCGCCGAACGCGACGCTGCGTGACTATCCGTCGACCAACACCTCCCTGCCCGGCCGCTATGCCCGAGCCATCGCCTGGTATCGCGACGGCCAGACGGAAAAGGCGCTGACGGCGGTGGACGAACTGATTGCCGGCGACGTCAACAACCCCTATTTCCAGGAACTGAAGGGCCAGATCCTGTTCGAGGAAGGCCGCCCGGCCGAGGCCGTCGCCGCCCACCGCGAGGCGGTTCGCCTGAAACCCGACGCCCCCCTGCTGCGCGTCAACCTGGCCCACGCCCTGATCGAGACCAACGACAAGGCCAATCTGGACAAGGCCATCGACCAGCTGAAACACGCCGTGGTCGCCGAGAAGGAAAACACCCTGGCCTGGCGCCTGCTGGCCCAAGCCTATGCCACGCAGGGCAAGGAGGGCGAGGCGCGCCTGGCCTCCGCCGAATACTATTTCGCGGCCGGCAGCGAGAAGGAGGCGACCCAGTTCGCCCTTCGCGCCCGCTCTATGCTGGACCCCGGCTCCATGGAATGGCGCCGGGCCGTGGACATCGTCCTGGCCTCGGGCGCAACGCCCGACGATCTCAACGACCTGGACCGCCGCGACGCCGCGCGCCGACCGGCCACCCTGAACTGACCCCTTCCCCCGACTGCGAGCCTCAATGACCGACGACGCCCCCGCGCCTGCGCCCGAAACCAAGCCCGCCAAGCCTGTGTGGCTGAGCGGCGCGCGCGCAGGCTATCTGGCCCTGGGCCTGTCGGTCATCGCCCTGGGGTTCTCGGTCGCGCCCTATTTCAGCGCCGGTGGGTCCGAAGTCCGGTCCTATCTGCTGGAGCATCCCGAGGTGCTGCAAGAGACGCAACTGGCGCTGCAGGCGAAGGAAGCCGAGGCCAGCGTCGAAGAGACCAACCAGGCCGCCGCCGCAAACGCCGGCCTGCTGGCGCCCGACGCCCGCGACCCGGCCTTCGGTCCGGCGAACGCCAAGGTCACGGTGGTCGAATTCTTCGACTTCCGCTGCCCCGGCTGCAAGGCCGTGGCCCACGACTATCGCGCCCTGATGGCCGCCCATCCCGAGGTCCGCTTCGTCTTCAAGGACTGGCCCATCCTGGACCGCGGCGACGATATCACCTCGCAATACGCCGCCCGCGCCGCCCTGGCCGCGCATCAGCAAGGCAAGTATCTGGAGGTCTATGACGCCCTGATGACCGAGCGCGCCCTGTCGATCGAGTCCATCGACGCCATCCTGGCCGCCAACGGCGTGGACATGGCCCGCGCCAAGGCCGCCATCGCCGCGCCCGACACCATGCGCCACATCGCCGACATCCACACCACGGCCGCCGCCCTGCGCCTGCGCGGCACGCCCACCTTCTTCATCAACGGCAAGGCCAGCCCCGGCATCGACCCGGTCGAGGTCGCCAAATTGATCGAGGCGGCCAAGCGCTAACGCCTAAAAGGTTCGGCCGCTGCGTGGCGGCCGAACCCGGATGCGGCGATCAGGCGGAAGTCGCGCCCATGCCGCCGTCGATGCGATAATAGGCGCCGGTGATGAAGGCCGCCTTGTCCGACGCCAGGAACAGCATCAGGTCCGCGATCTCGTCCGCCGTCGCATAGCGGTTCAGGGGCACGGCCGCCTGGAACTTGGCGCGCGCCTCTGCCTCGTGACCGGGCGCCGTGTTCTTTTCGATGTCGTGGATCATGGCCGTGTCCACGCCCGACGGCGCCACGGCGTTGACGCGGATGCCATAGGGCGCGGCTTCGAGCGCGACGCTCTTGTTGATGCCGATCAGGGCGTGTTTAGAGGCGACATAGGCGCTCATGCCAGGCGACCCCAGCCAACCGCCGTTCGAGGCGGTGTTGACGATGGCGCCCGACTTCTGGGCGATCATAACCTTCATCACGTGCTTCAGGCCCAGGAAAGCGCCGATGACGTTCACGCCCAGAACCTTGGTGTAGTTCTCGACTGTCTGATCCACGATCGGGGCAGTAGCGCCGTTGATGCCGGCGTTGTTGACGAAAACATCGATGCGACCGAACCGCTCAATCGCCTGATCGACATAGGCCTTTACGTCGGCCTCCTCGGCGACATTGGCGGCGACCAGCAGAGGATCGCCCTCAATGCCGTCTGCGGCCTTCTTCAAGGCGTCCAGCGACAGATCGACCAACACGAGCTTCGCGCCCTCGGCCGCAAACTTCTTGGCCGCCGCGATGCCGATACCGCCGGCGGCGCCGGTGATGAGGATGACCTGATCTTGGAACTGCATAGTCTGATACTCCGTAACGGGGAAGTTACGGACCTATGTGCTGCAACCTACCGTCGCTAGGCCTCTGCCATACTCATTTCTCCACCGATCCATTCGACGCCAGCGTGACGCAGGGCGTCGTTCGCCGCCGGTTCGTCGCCCAGCACCTGCTCGGCGCGATACAGGACGTAGTAGCTGTAGGGATCGCTGGGCCAGTCCGTCAGCAGTTCGCCGATCTTGGCCTTGGCCCCGGCCGCATCGCCGGACGCCAGCATCGCGGCGGCCAGGCTGCGGCGCGTCGGGTACCAGATCATCGGCGGATCGCCGCCCTCGGGATTCATCGCCTGGATCGCCGCCGCCCGGCCATAGGCGGCGATGGCGGTCGGATAATCCTGATCTATCATGGCCGCGCGGCCTTCCAGCACCTTCTGGAACAGTTCGGCGAAACCGATCTGACGCTCCGCCATCGGTCCCTTGAATGCCTTGTCCGCCAGCAGGGCCGCAATGGCCTGGGCCTCGACCCGCACGGCCTTCGCATCGCCTCGCCGAGCCGCCGCCTCGCCGCGCGCATAGCGCCAGCCGACCCGCATCAGGGGCCGCCCGACATCCGGCTCAACCAGGGCCGCGACCTGGGCGTCGGACCCGAACCGGCCGTAAAGCGCATAGGCGTCGGCCGCCATAATCTGACGATAGACGACATAGGCGTCCTCGACGGGTTCGGGCGCGCCCAGAAGCTGCGGATAGGTGGCCAGATACCAGTCGGCCAGCTCCAGCCCCCGCTCGGCCCCGCCCGCCATCAGGGCGCCGCCCATACCGAAATGGATGTTGTGGGCGTGCAGCCGCATGCCGCGAATGCCGCCCGGCGGGCTGGCCAGCCGGTCGTAGGTCTTGTCCAGCGCCACGGCGTTGACGTTGGACATCATCGCGTCCTTGTACCGCCCCACCCGATAGAAGGTGTGCGACGGCATATGCACCAAGTGGCTGGCCCCCGGCGCCAGCAGGGCCAGTCGCTCGCCATAGGCCAGCGCCCGATGCGGATCGTCGGACCATTCCGTCAGGTGGATATAGAGGTGGATGGAGGCCGGATCGTTCGGCTTGAGCGTCAGGCCGTGTTCTAGGATCGCCATGGCGCGCGTCACGGCGGGATCGGCCGCCTTGCCGTTGTCGTCCCACCATTCGCCGTCGGGCTGCAGCATCCAGGCGTCGGCGGTGATGGCGCCCACCGAGACGTCGTCGGGATGGCGTTTGGCGATCCGGTCCATGGCGCGTGCGAAGCGCAGGGCGCGGGTGTTTTCCTTACCGGAGTAGCGCTGGATCAGGGCGTCGATCATCTGGCGCTGCATCGGCGTGGCGTCGCGCGCCAGCCTGCGGGCTTCGCGCGCCGTTCTCAGGCCCGTGGCGAGGGATTCAGGGTCGTTCCCGCCGCCGTTCAGGTTCGGCCCGATAGCCCAAGCCTCGCCCCAGGCGCACATGCCGCACGCCGGATCCAGCTGCCGCGCCTTGCGAAAGGCCCGAACCGATTCCGAATGTTCGAACGCCCAGCGCAGCCGCACGCCATGGTCGAACCATGCCTGGGCCTCCGGGTTCTTCGTATCGACAGCGAAACCCTCGTCGCCGAAGCCGGGGACCATGACCATGTCCGCCGTCGGCTGAACATCGCCGACCGCATCCACGCGGCCGCAGACCTGGGGATTGGCGATCAGGGCCAGGGTCGCCGCCGTCGCCGTGGCGTCGGCCAATGCGACCGGCGCCATCAGACAGGCGGCCGAAACCGTCGCGACCCACAGACCCTTGCGCATTCCCGCATCCCCCGCTTGCCGATCTTTGTGCGCTTAATTGGCCGCCTCGCCAATTATTCAGTCAGGGCACCCGATCAGGGCGTGGTGATGGGCAGAGTGTCCTGGGCCCGGCCGTCGCCCGCCGGCGCGTTGAGGCCCAGCATGCGCGCCAGGAAGGGCTGAACGTCCACGCTGTCCAGATCGGTCAGCCGACGCCCCGCGACGACTTCCGGCCCGTGGGCGATGAAGACCGCCGCCATCTCCGGCGCCTGATTGTCATAACCGTGGGCGCCGCCCGCGCGGGTCACCGGCCGGTCGCGCGTCGCCGTCAGCCAGCCGGTCTCGACCAGGCAGACGATCTGGGCCACGCGTGGGTTGGAGCCATAGACCAGACGCGCCGGCACGTCGGCCTTGTTCCAGCATTCCATGTGGGGATGGCGACCGACCAGCTTGGCCTGCACCTCGGCCTCGCGGCCCGGAGCCGGGTCGGCGGTCAGCACCGCCCCGCCATAGCCGATCTTCAGCGCCGCCGGGTCGATGATGTCGTCGATCCAGACGACCCGGTCTGGCGAGGTCGCGGCCATGCCGTGATCGGACGCCACGACCAGCATCGTCCGATCATAAAGCCCCCTCGTCTTCAGCCCTTCGACCAACCGGCCCATGGACGCGTCGACCGAGGCCACGGCGGCGCGCGTCTCCGCCGCATCGGGGCCGTTGCGATGGCCGGCCGTATCTACGATGTCGAAATACAGGGTCTCAAACTTGGGCCGCTGATCCACTGGCAGGTCCAGCCACGACAGCACTCGATCCACCCGCGCATCACCCGGCATGGACTGGTCGAAGGGCAGCCAATGGCTGGGCCGCACGCCGTGGATCTCGACCTCCGAACCCGGCCAGAACATCGTGCCGGTGCGAATGCCGGCCTTTTCCGCCGTGACCCAGATCGGCTCGGCCTGATCCCAGAAACCGCTCTCCTTGCTGGCCATGGTGAAGGCGCCCAGTTGCGCGTCCGTGAACCGATTGCCGACGACGCCGTGGTGATCCGGGTGCAGCCCCGTCACCAGCGTATAGTGGTTGGGGAAGGTCACGCTGGGGAAGGATGGCCGCATCGGCCCGAAAGCCCCGCCCAACACCAGCCCGTCCATCACCGGCGTCTGACCCTTGCCCAGATAATCCGGCGAGAAGCCGTCGATCGAGACCAGAATCACCAGATCGGGTCGCGCCGCCTGTGACGCCGAGGCGGAAACGACCGGGGATTGCGAGGCTGGCGGGTTCGAGACCGGCGTTGCGGCGCACGACGCAACCACAACGGCGGCGACCAAGGCGAGGCAGGAGGTAGGAAGGCGGGACATAGGCTTACTCACAGACGACATCGAACCATTGCCTAAACTTAATGGACGACAGGCTTGCGACGGCTTGTGGGAACACGGTTCTCGCGCCAAGCTTGCGTCATGGAAACCGTCATCGACATTCGCGGCCTGACCAAGACCTATGGGACGGTGAGGGCTCTGGACGGCCTGACCCTGTCGATCCCGCGTGGCGGGGTCTATGGCGTCCTGGGCCCCAACGGCGCTGGCAAGTCCACCCTGTTCCGCACCCTGCTGGGCCTGATTCGTCCGACCGAGGGCGAGGCGACGGTGATGGGGGGGCGGATCGGCGATCCGGCGTCGATGCGCCGCATGGGCTCGATGATCGAGACGCCCCGCTTTCCGCCCTTCATGACCGCCCGTCAGGTGCTGGAATGGCTGGCCCGCGCGCACGGCGGCGTGACCTCGGCCGAGATCGACAACTGGCTGCAACGCGTCGGCCTGACCGAGGCGGCGAACCGGCGCGTGAAGGGGTTTTCGGTCGGCATGCTGCAACGCCTCGGCGTCGCCGCCGCCCTGATGACCAAGCCGGATCTCGTCATCCTGGATGAACCGACCAGCGGCATGGATCCGCCCGGCATCCAGGAAATGCGCGCCCTGATCCGCAGCCTGGCCGACCACGACGGCGTGACCGTCATCCTGGCCAGCCACCAGCTTCAGGAGGTTCAACGCGTCTGCGACCGCGTCGCCATCTTCAACAAGGGCAAGGTGATCACCGAGGGCAAGGTCTCCGACCTGACCGCCTCGGGCGAGCGTCTGCGCCTGTCCGTCACCCCCCTGGCCAAGGCCCTGTCGGTGCTGGGCGACCGCGCCATCCTGGACGGCGACGCCGTGGTGGCCGCCGTGCCGCGCGCCGAGGCCGCCGCCGCCATCAAGGCCTTGGTCGAAGGCGGCGTCAACATCGAGGAGGCCCGCTGGATCGGCGCCGACCTGGAAGACGTCTTCATGAGCGAAACCGGCTGGACCGGCGTGCAGGAGCAAAACCGTGCTGGCTGACGCGATCCGATCCGAAACCTACCGCCTGTCCAAGAACCGCACCGCCCTGTTCTGGAGCGTGCTGTTCATCCCGATCATGGGCATCCTCCTCGCCACCCTGGGCTTCGTGGTCGCCAAGGCCAACGAGGCCAAGCTGGCCGGCAAACTGCCGCCCGAACTGATGAAGGGCGGCCCGCTCGATCTGGGTCTGACCCTGGTCAAGAGCGCCGGGGATTTCGCCAACCCCGCCATTCTGATGTTCGTCCTGATCGGCGCGGCCACCATCTACGCCGGCGACTATCGCTGGGAGACCTGGCGGCTGATCAGCGCGCGCAACACCCGGCCCAACCTGCTGACGGGCAAGGTCGTGGTCGTGGCCCTGGTGATCGTGCTGGCGACCTTCGCCGCCCTGATCTCGGACGTGATCGCCAGCCTGATCCAGGCGGCGGTGTTCGGCCGCCCCGTCACCTTCTCGATGACCGGCGCAGCGGCGGCAGATTTCGGCCTGCTGACCCTGACATCCTGGGCGCGTATCCTTCAGTTCACCATGCTGGGCCTGCTCGGCGCCGTGGTGACCCGGTCGCTGCTGGCGGCCCTGTTCGCGCCGCTTGTAATCGGCATCGCCCAGTTCTTCCTGCCCCAGCTGCTGCTGCCGATGGGCGTGACGCCGGACGGCTGGCTTATGCCCCTGTTGTCGCCGGGCCTGGCCACGGACCTGCTGAAAGCCGTCATCCAAGGCGGCATGGCGGCGGCCGAACTGCCCGATCACGCCGTCGCCAAGGGCTTGATCAGCCTGGCCCTGTGGATCGGCGTGCCCTTCGCGGCTTCAGTCGCCTGGTTCAACCGCCAGGACCTGTCGAAGGAATAGGCGGCGACGGACTGCGCTCGCCTTCCGCGACCAGCCAGTCGCGGAAGGCGTCAACCGCCGCATCCCGGCGTCCCTCCGGCCGCAGGAAGGCAAACCACGACGGCCGCTCCACGAAGCCGAACGGCGCCGTCAGACGTCCCGCGATGACATCCGGCGCCACGAAGGCCCACGGCGCGATGGCGACGCCCAGACCCGAGATCGCCGCTTCGACCAGCGAATGGTTGTGCGCGAACTCCCGCTCCGTCGTCGCCGTCGGCAGAGCCACGCCTGCCAGTTCCGACCACACCGGCCAGGCCCGCCGGAAGGTGGCCGAGCGCAGGCGCGGCGCATGCGCAACGGCCTCCAGTGTCGGCAACCCCGCCATCAAGCCTGGCGCCCCGACCGGCCCCTGATACTGAGCCAGAAAGCGCGTCGCTTTCGTGCGGGCATGAATCTGATCCGGCTCGACGATTCGAATGGCGCCGTCGAACCGATCACGCCGATAATCGACCGTCGCATAGGATTCCGACAACCTGACCCGCACCTCGGGATGGACCTCCAGAAACCTCGGCAGGCGCGGGATCAGCCATTTCAGGGCGAAGGTGCCCAGGCAGGAAATCTCGATCTCGCGCGCCGCGCCTTGCCGCACGCCATCGACCGCATCGGTGATCGCCACAAAGGCCGGCGTCAGCCGCTCGGCCAGTTGCGCCCCCGCCTCGGTCAGGGTCAGCGCATGGCGAGGTCCGGTGACCAGGGTCACGCCCAGCGAGGCCTGCAACGCCGCGATCTGACGGCTGACCGCGCCGTGGGTCACGCACAACTCGGCCGCCGCACGGGTCATGCTCCTGTGCCGACCAAAGACCTCGAAGGTTCGCAATGCATTCAGCGGTGGAGGCGCCCGGCCCGACATGTGATCTCCCCTCACAGACACCGACCCGCTTAATCGATTTCTGCGCCTTGGGAAATCGGGTTCAAGCCTGGCGATGCCGCTCCCGAATCCGCCGCCAAGACCGCCCCGCCCCTCGCGCCAGGATCAGATCGCCTATGGCCTGTGCATTCTGCTCATATGGGCATGGCGATCGCCGCCATCCTGGACGGCTAGAGCCGTTTCTCCATGAAGACATCGGCGCGGGCATAGGGCGTCGGCCGCGCCGGCAGATGGATAAAGCCGAAGCTTTCATACAGGGCGATGGCCGGCGTCAGCGCGCTGTTGGTCTCCAGATAGAGCCGGCCCGCTCCAGCCACCCGCGCCGCCACCTCGCAGGCCTCAAGCAGACGCCGCGCCAGCCCCAGGCCGCGCGCGGCGGGCGTGACCGTCATCTTGCAGACCTCGACCCCATCGTCCGTCGGAACCAGGGCGCAGCACCCCACGGCCTCGCCATCCCGTTCCGCGATGAAGATGCGCCCGCCCTTGTTCAGGAACACGCCCTGCGGATCGTCGATGGCGAGCCGATCCTTGGCCTCGACGGCGAACCCGCCCTCGGCCAGCCATGCCGTGTTCAGCTGCGCCCAGACGGCGGCGTGATCAGGACGGAAATCAACGATCGAAACGCTCATCCGCGCGTCATGCCTCATGTCCGCGCAAAGCAAAAGGGCGGTCGGATTGCTCCGACCGCCCTTCCGGCGTTTGGTCCTGCGACCAAATCTTAGTCTTCGTCGCCGCCTTCGAAGGCCAGGACCGGACCGGAGTCCTTGCCCTTGGCTTCGACGTCGCGATCGACGAACTCGATGACGGCCATCGGGGCGTTGTCGCCGTGGCGGAAGCCGGCCTTCATGATGCGGATATAGCCGCCGTTACGCTCGCTGTAGCGCGGGCCCAGCGTTTCGAACAGCTTGCCGACTTGCGGCACGTCGCGAACCTGGCTGATGGCCTGACGACGGGCGTGCAGGTCGCCCTTCTTGGCGAGGGTGACCAGCTTCTCGACGAAGGGACGCAGTTCCTTCGCCTTGGGCAGGGTCGTGGTGATCTGCTCGTGCTTGATCAGCGAGGCGGCCATGTTCGCGAACATGGCGGTGCGGTGGCTGCTCGTGCGACCGAGTTTACGATGGGCGGCGCCGTGGCGCATCAGGGTCTCTCCTACTCCGGAACCGGTATCCTCAAAGGGACCTGGAACCGTAATCTTCTAACCGCCCCGGCATTCTCCCAAGGGAGACGGGCGGAGGGTTGAACTTAGATCTGGTCGTCGAACTTCTTGGCCAGGTCTTCGATGTTTTCGGGGGGCCAGTTCGGCACGTCCATGCCGAGGCTGAGGCCCATCGTCGTGAGAACTTCCTTGATCTCGTTCAGCGACTTGCGGCCGAAGTTCGGGGTACGAAGCATTTCGCCCTCGGTCTTCTGGATCAGGTCGCCGATGTAGACGATGTTGTCGTTCTTCAAGCAGTTGGCCGAACGAACCGACAGTTCCAGCTCGTCCACCTTCTTCAGCAGCGCCGGGTTGAAGGGCAGGTCGGGCTTGCCGTCCGACTGCTCGACAGCCTTCTTGGGCTCTTCGAAGGTGATGAAGATCTGGAGTTGGTCTTGCAGGATGCGCGCCGCATAAGCGACGGCGTCAACCGGCGTGACCGCACCGTTGGTTTCGACTTCAAGCAGCAGCTTGTCGTAATCCAGCGACTGACCCTGACGGGTCGGCTCGACGCGATAAGCCACCTTCTTGACCGGCGAATACAGAGCATCGACGGCGATCAGGCCGATCGGCGCATCTTCCGGACGGTTCAGCTCGGCGGCAACATAGCCCTTGCCGTTCTGGACGGTCAGTTCCATGCGGACCGACGCGCCGTCGTCGAGCGTGCAGATGACGTGGTCGGGGTTCAGAACCTCGATGTCCGCCGGCACGTCGATCTGGCCGGCCGTCACGACGCCGGGACCCGTGGCGCGCAAGGTCATGCGCTTGGGGCCTTCGGCGTGCATGCGCAGCGCCAGTTGCTTGATGTTCAGGACGATGTCGACCACGTCTTCCCGCACGCCTTCCAGCGACGAGAATTCATGAACTACGCCGTCGATCTGGATGGCCGTGACAGCCGCGCCTTGCAGCGAGGACAGCAGAACGCGACGGAGCGCGTTGCCGAGCGTCACGCCGAAGCCACGTTCGAGAGGTTCGGCCACCAGGCGCGCCTTGCGCTGGGCGTCGGAACCGATCTCGATCTGCGGCTTCTCGGGACGGATCAGCTCTTGCCAGTTTCTTTCGATCATTTTGTCCCTCGAACGGGTTTCGCCTGCTCCGGCCTTGTCGACGAGGCCATGATGGAGCGGACGGAGATGGGGGGTGCCTTAGAACGCTATCGCTTAGACGCGACGACGCTTGGGCGGACGGCAACCATTGTGCGGCATCGGCGTGACGTCGCGGATGGTCGTGATCGTCAGGCCGACCGACTGCAGAGCGCGCAGAGCCGACTCACGGCCGGAACCCGGACCCGAGACGTTCACTTCCAGCGTCTTCACGCCGTGTTCCTGAGCCTTCTTGCCAGCGTCTTCCGCGGCCATCTGGGCGGCGTAAGGGGTCGATTTACGCGAACCCTTGAAGCCCATGTGTCCGGCCGAAGACCACGAGATCGCGTTGCCCTGGGCATCGGTGATCGTGATCATGGTGTTGTTGAACGAAGCATTCACGTGGGCGACGCCCGAGGTGATGTTCTTGCGCTCGCGCTTCTTTACGCGACCCGGTTCCTTGGCCATGTGTCTGTCTTACTTCTTCTTGCCGGCGATCGGCTTGGCGGGACCCTTGCGGGTGCGGGCGTTCGTATGGGTGCGCTGACCGCGGACCGGCAGGCCCTTACGGTGACGCAGGCCGCGATAGCAGGCCAGATCCATCAGACGCTTGATGTTCATCGAAGTCTCGCGGCGCAGGTCGCCCTCGACGGTGTGATCCTTGTCGATCGTCTCGCGAATCGACAGGACTTCGGCGTCCGTCAGCTGGTTCACGCGACGGGCGGACTCGATGCCCACCTTCTCGGTGATGTCCTTGGCGGCGGCGGGGCCGATGCCATGGATATACTGAAGCGCGATCTCTACGCGCTTGTTGGTCGGGATGTTGACGCCAGCAATACGGGCCACGAAATTCTCCAGATACGCGTTAGTCAGACGCAACAAACGCTCCGGTCAACAGACCAGGAGCGTGGCGCCCTTCGCGGGAAGGCGCCCTTATACATGTGATTCACGAGGCGTCAACATCTAGGGCGGCGTCAGCGTGGCGGACGACCGAAGTCCACACCGACAGTCACCCGCTGACCCTCCACCGGGCGACCGTCCTCGGTCGGGGGCTGGAAACGGAAATAGCCCGACACCTGAAGACCCGCCGCGCCGAACCCCAGACCGGGCGGCGATTCGTCGACCACCCGGCAACCGTCCAAACGACTGTCCAGACGAATGACGCAAGACAGCTCCACCCGCCCGTAACGGCTCCGCGCGCCCTGGGGGTGGTTGGCGCGGATCTGACCGATGGTGGGGCCGGTGACCAGGCGCGGGCCGGTCGAACCGCTGCCGGGGCCACTGCCGGATCCGACGCCAGAACCGCTGCCTGTCCCCTGCCCGCCCAGACCGAAACCGGGCTGGGGCGACGGCGCGGGCGCAATACCCACGACAGGCGCGGGCTCGGGCGCTTTCACAGGCGGCGTGGGAACCTCGCGCGGGCGTTCCTTGGGCGGAGGCGGAGGCGTGTGGATGACCGAGGGGGCTGCGGGCGCACCGCCGCCCGTCTCTGGCGCAGGCGGTTCGTTCGAGATCGGCGGCGGCGGATCGTAAAGCACCACCTCGAACGGCGGCCGCTCGACCACAGGCGTCTGCGCCGGCCCTCTCACCCTTCCCAGCAGCAGGAACAGGCCGATCTCGGCGACGGCGACGGCGACGAAGATACCCGCCATGCGCCAGCGACGCAGGCGGGTCTTCTCAGGCTTTAGGTCGGCGTGTTCGGTCATCAGGCGATCAACGCCCGAAATCGCAAATCAGGCCAGGGCCTCGTCGATGGCCTTGGCCACGGACTCGATCGTGCCCATGCCGTCGGCCTGCGTCAGCTTGCCTTGGGCTTCATAGTAGGGAAGCAGCGGCGCTGTGTTGCGGTTGTAGGCCTCAAGCCGAACCTTGAACGATTCGGGATTGTCATCGGGGCGGCCCTGTTCGGAGAACCGCTTGGCGATCCGTTCGGTCAGGGCGGCGTCGTCGACCTTCAGCCGCACGACGGCGTCGATCTGAACGCCACGCTTGGCCAGCATCTCGTCCAGCGCCTCGGCTTGGGCCACGGTGCGGGGGAAGCCGTCGAAGATGGCGCCGCCGGCGGCCTCGGCCTCCGTCAGGCGATCCTCGATCAGGGCGATGACGATATCGTCGGTGACCAGGTCGCCGCGGGCCAGCACGTCCTTGACCTTGAGCCCCAGCTCCGAGCCAGAGGCGATCGCCGCGCGAAGCATGTCGCCGGTGGAGAGCTGGACCATGCCCTTCTCTTCCACCAGACGCTTCGCCTGGGTGCCCTTGCCCGCCGCCGGCGGTCCGAACAGGATCAAGTTCATGCTTCAGCCCTCCCCTGGGCGTCTGTCAGCTTAAGACTTAGCGGCGCACGGGCGTGGGCGCGCCACGACCGCCACGACCACGCAGCTTGGCCTTCTTGATCAGGCCTTCGTACTGGTGCGCCAGCAGTTGGGACTGAATCTGCGCCACAGTGTCCATCGTGACCGAGACGACGATCAAGATAGACGTTCCGCCAAAGTAGAGGCTGTTGCCCATCTGGGCGACCAGGAACTCCGGCAGCAAGCAGACGGCCGTGATGTAGGCCGCGCCGATCACGGTCAAACGAGTCAGGACATAGTCCAGATACTCCGCCGTACGCTTGCCCGGACGAATGCCCGGCAGGAAGCCGCCGTATTTGCGCAGGTTCTCGGCCGTGTCCTCGGGGTTGAAGGTGATCGAGGTGTAGAAGAAGCAGAAGAAGACGATCAGGGCGGCGTACAGCGCCATGAACAGCGGCTGTCCGTGCGTCAGCTGCGCCGTCACCAGCGGCAGCCAGCTCATCCAGCTGGGCAGGTCGGCGTTGGCCGTCATGGTCGCCACCGTCGTCGGCAGCATCAGCAGCGACGAGGCGAAGATCGGCGGGATAACGCCCGCAGTATTGACCTTCAGCGGCAGGAACGAACGCTCGCCCCCGGCCATGCGGTTGCCTTCCTGGCGCTTCGGATACTGGATCAGAAGGCGGCGCTGGGCGCGTTCCATGAAGACGATGAAGACCACGGTCGCCACCGCCAGCGCGGCGATGAACAGCAGGGCGAAGGCCGACATCTGGCCTTGCTGGGCCAGGCCCAGCAGACGCGCGATGGTGGACGGCAGGACCGCCACGATGCCGGCGAAGATGATCAGCGAGATGCCGTTGCCGACGCCGCGCGCCGTCACCTGCTCACCCAGCCACATGAGGAACATGGTGCCGCCGGTCAGGGTCACGACCGTCGAGGCGATGAAGAAGATGCCCGGATTGTCGACCAGGCCGGCCGTGCTGTTCAGGCCCGCCGCGATGCCGAAGGACTGCGCCAGCGCCAGGAACACCGTCAGATATCGGGTGTACTGGTTCAGCTGCTTGCGGCCGCTCTCGCCGCCTTCCTTCTTCAGCTTCTCCCAGGGCGGATACACGGTGCCCATCAGTTGCACGATGATCGAGGCCGAGATGTACGGCATCACGTTCAGCGCGAAGATGGCCATACGCTCGACGGCGCCGCCCGAGAACATGTTGAACATGTCCAGGATGCCGCGCTGACCCGACGGGTCCTGGAAGAACTGCAGGAAGGCCTGCGAGTTGATGCCCGGAATCGGCACGTACGTCCCGATCCGATAGACCAGGAGCGCGCCCAGCGTGAACAGCAGGCGCTTGTGCAGCTCGGTCGCTTTCGCGAACGAGCCCATGTTCATATTGGCGGCGAGTTGTTCTGCGGCCGAGGCCATTATGCGTCCCCACGACTGATTGAGTCGTCAGATAGGCGAGAAGCGGCGCTCTTGCGAGGCCGCTTCCGTTCTTTCGTCGCTGCGATGTGTTCAGGCCACGGCCCAATCAGCCGCAACGACGCGTTGATCAGGCTTTGGCGGCGGCGCGCTTGGTGCGGGCCGAGATCTTGTTCTCGTCGCCCAGGCGTGCCTTGGCCGGCGGAACCTTGCCCTTGGCCAGGTTGCGCTTCTCGACGCGTGCAGCAGCCTTGGCTTCGGCGGCGATGCGCTCTTGCACGACCGAACCGCCAGCGGCTTCGATGGCCTTGATGGCGCCCGAGGTGGCCGACCAGACGACCAGGTTCAGCGCTTGCTTCAGCTCACCGGTGCCCAGCAGACGCACGCCGTCCTTGACGCGACGGATCACGCCGGCGGCGACCAGGGCGTCGCCCTTCAGTTCCGACTTGGCGTCCAGCTTTCCGGCGTCGATGGCGTCTTGCAGGCGCCACAGGTTCACTTCCGCCAGCTTCAGAGCATTGGCGTTGTTGAAGCCACGCTTAGGCATACGCATGTACAGCGGCATTTGGCCGCCTTCGAAGCCGCCGATGGCGACGCCCGAACGCGACTTCTGACCCTTGACGCCACGGCCCGCGGTCTTGCCCTTGCCCGAACCGGGGCCACGGCCGACACGCATGCGCTTCTTGTGCGCGCCTTCGTTGTCGCGGATTTCGTTCAGTTTCATATGCCTGATCCTTTCGGGTGCTAGCGCCCGGACCATTGATCCGGACTCGGCTGTAAAAATTTAAGGGCCGCTGATAGGCGACCCTTGGGGTATTCGCAAGTGCAGAAACGCCCTCCCCCGGGTTCGGGAGAGGGCGAGACGGCTTACTTTTCGACGATCTCGGTCAGGTGGGCGACCTTGGCGATCATCCCACGAACCGAAGGCGTGTCTTCCAGGGTCGATTCACGACCCAGGCGGTTCAGACCCAGGCCCACCAGGGTGGCGCGCTGGTCGTTCTTGCGGCGGATCGGCGAACCGGTCTGCTTGACGGTGACGGTCTTGGCGTCGGTCTTCTTGGACGGGGCCATGATTAGGACTCCACAGCTTCGGGCGTCGAAGCGCCGTCGTTGCGACGGCCCATCAGATCCGCGACCTTCTTGCCGCGCTTGGACGCGACTTGACGGGGCGAGGACTGGACCTTCAGCGCTTCGAACGTTGCGCGGATCATGTTGTAGGGGTTCGACGAACCGGTCGACTTGCCCACGACGTCCTGGACGCCGAGGGTTTCGAGCACGGCGCGCATCGGACCACCTGCGATGACGCCGGTCCCGGGAGGGGCAGCGCGCATCATGATCTTGCCGGCGCCCCAACGGCCGTTGCCGTCGTGGTGCAGGGTGCGGTTCTCGCGAAGCGGAACGCGGATCATGGTCTTCTTGGCTTCTTCGGTCGCCTTGCGGATGGCTTCCGGCACTTCGCGCGCCTTGCCGTGACCGAAGCCGACGCGACCCTTGCCGTCACCGACGACCATCAGGGCTGCGAAGCTGAAGCGACGGCCGCCTTTGACGGTGGCGGCGACGCGGTTGATGTGGACCAGCTTCTCGACGATGTCCGAATCCGGACCATCGGCTTGGGGGCCATTGCGGTTGTCACGACGGTTGCGGTCGTTGCCGCCGCCGCCACGTTGGGGTTGATGCGCCATCTGTCGCGTCCCTTAGAAGTTCAGGCCGGCTTCACGCGCGGCTTCCGCCAGCGCCTTCACCCGTCCGTGATAGATGTACTCGCCACGGTCGAAGACGACGTCCTTGACGCCCTTCTCGATAGCGCGTTCGGCGATCAGCTTGCCGATCGCGGCGGCCGCAGCGGTGTCCGAACCACGCTTGCCCTTGCCGCCTTCCAGCGACGAGGCAGACGCGACGGTCACGCCTTGGGCGTCGTCGATGATCTGGGCCGAGATGTTCTTGTCCGAACGGCTGACCGACAGACGAAGGCGACCGTTGGCGACAGCCTTCAGGCGGCGACGGGTGCGCTCCGAGCGGCGCTTGGCTTGTTGTCGAAGAGAAAGAGCCATGACTTACTTCTTCTTGCCTTCCTTGCGACGGACCTTCTCGCCCGCGTAACGGACGCCCTTGCCCTTGTAGGGCTCCGGCGGACGCAGCTTGCGGATGACCGCGGCGATCTGACCGACGGCTTGCTTGTCAGCGCCCGAGACCTTGATCTCGGTTTGCTTCGGCACTGCGAAGCTGACGCCGGCCGGCGGAGCGATATCGACTTCATGCGAGAAGCCGAGTTGCAGCGAAAGGGCGTCGCCCTTCATGGCGGCGCGGTAACCCACGCCGACCAGCTCCAACGACTTTTCGAAGCCGGAGGTGACGCCGACGACCATGTTGTCGACCAGGGTGCGCGACAGGCCCCACATCGCGCGACCGCGTTGCGTGTCCGACCGCAGACCCAGCGACAGTTCGTCGCCTTCCTGGGTGACTTCGACTTCTTCGGCGACGGTCCAGGAGCTCTCGCCCTTGGGGCCCTTCACGGTGACTTTCTGGCCGTCGAGCGTGACAGTCACGCCCTTCGGCACAGCGATGGTTTTCTTGCCAATACGGGACATATCAGTAGACCCTGCAGAGGACTTCGCCGCCGACGTTAGCGTCGCGGGCGGAGGCGTCGGACATGACGCCCTTCGAAGTCGAGAGGATCGAGATGCCGAGGCCGTTCTTGATCGGCTTCAGATCGCCGATCGCCGAATAGACGCGGCGGCCCGGCTTGGACACGCGAGCGATCTCGGCGATGACGGGCTGACCGTCGAAGTACTTCAGCTCGATCTCGAACTGCGGAAACTCACCCGGGTTCTGAACCAGGTTGTAGCCGCGGATGTAGCCTTCGTCCTGCAGCACGTCGAGCACGCGCTGACGCAGACGAGAAGCGGGGGTCAGCACCTTGGAACGCTTGCGGGTCGCCGCGTTCTTGATGCGAGCGATCATGTCGCTCAGGGGATCGTTGATCATCATGTCTGTTCGCTCCCCTTACCAGCTGGATTTCGTCAGGCCAGGGATCTGGCCCTGGTTGCCGAGTTCGCGCAGCGCAATCCGGCTCATCTTGAGCTTGCGATAGAACGCCCGCGGACGACCCGTCACTTCGCAACGGTTGCGAATGCGGCTCGGCGCGGAGTTGCGCGGCAGTTCAGCCAGCTTCAGGCGCGCGTCGAAGCGCTCCTCCAGCGGCAGGTTTTCGTCGTTGGCGGTCGCCTTGAGGGCGGCCCGCTTCGCGGCATACTTCGCAACCAGGGCCTTGACGGCTTCGTTACGGTTTACGGCGCTTTTCTTAGCCATTGTGCTCTTCCCTTCCCGCTCAGTTCTTCACGAACGGGAACTTGAACTCGGTGAGGAGAGCCTTGGCTTCCTCATCGGTCTTGGCCGTGGTGCAGACGACAATGTCCATGCCCCACATCTGATCGATCTGGTCGTAGTTGATCTCCGGGAACACGATGTGTTCCTTCAGACCCGTGGCGTAGTTGCCGCGACCATCGAAGGACGTGCCCTTCAGACCACGGAAATCCTTCACGCGCGGAAGCGCGATCGTGATGAACCGGTCCAGGAACTCGTACATCTGTTCGCCGCGCAGGGTGACCTTGCCGCCGATGACCATGCCTTCGCGCAGCTTGAATCCGGCGATGGAGTTACGGGCCTTGGTGGCGACGGCCTTCTGACCGGCGATGGCCGTCAGATCCTTGAGGGCGGTGTTCGCCTTCTTGGAGTCCGCGACAGCTTCACCGATGCCCATGTTCAGGACGATCTTGTCCAGCTTGGGCACCTGCATTTCGTTCGTGTAGCCGAACTTTTCCTTCATCACCTGGCGGATGCGAGCGTGATACTCGACCTTGAGGCGCGGAGCGTACTTTTCGGTAGCCATCAGATGACGTCTCCCGTCGTCTTGGCGATGCGGACCTTGGTGTCCCCATCGATCTTGAAGCCGACGCGGGTCGCCTTGCCGTTGGCGTCGGCGATCGCGACGTTCGACAGGTGAAGCGAGGCTTCCTTGTTCTTGATACCGCCCTGCGGGTCAGCCTGGCTCGGGCGCGTGTGGCGCTGAACCATGTTGCAGCCTTCGACGAGGACGCGGTTTTCGGTAGGCAAGACCTTCAGCACGTTGCCCGTGCGGCCCTTGTCCTTGCCGGTGAGGACGACGACGCGGTCGCCCTTCTTGATCTTGGCGGCCATGTTACAGGACCTCCGGAGCCAGCGAGATGATCTTCATGTGGTTCTTGGCGCGCAGCTCACGAGGAACAGGGCCGAAGATCCGCGTGCCGACAGGCTCGTTCTGCTTGTTGACGATGACGGCGGCCGACTTGTCAAAACGAATGACCGAGCCGTCCTTGCGTTGGATGTCCTTGGCGGTGCGCACGACGATGGCGCGAACGACGTCGCCCTTCTTCACGCGGCCGCGAGGGATGGCTTCCTTCACGGAGGCGACGATTGTGTCGCCGATCGAGGCGTAGCGGCGCTTGGAGCCGCCCAACACCTTGATGCACATGACCCGGCGGGCGCCCGAATTATCGGCCACTTCCAGGTTAGTTTGCATCTGGATCATAAGATCAGATCCTTCTGATTACGAGGCCGAGGCGTTGGAAAGGACTTCCCAACGCTTCAGTTTGGATTTCGGGGCGCACTCGACGATGCGAGCGATGTCGCCGACTTTGAGCGCGTTGGCTTCGTCGTGCGCGTGATACTTCTTCGAAAGACGAACGATCTTTTTCAGAACAGGGTGAAGCAGCGTGCGCTCCACCTTCACGACGACGGTCTTTTCGCCCTTGTCGGACACGACCACGCCTTCAAGAATTCGCTTGGGCATATTCGTTTCCTTACGAGGCCGCACGCTGCTCGCGCAGAAGCGTCGAGATGCGTGCGATGTCTTTGCGGACTTCACCAACGCGGTGAGTCTTTTCCATTTGGCCGGTGGCCGCCTGGAAGCGCAGGTTGAACTGTTCCTTCTTGAGCTTCAGCAGCTCGTCGGACAGCTGGTCGGTCGTTTGCGACCGCAAGTCGGCGATCTTGGTCATCAGGCGGCTACCTCGACATGGGCGACGCCGGCGTCGATGCGGGTCACCACCTTGGTGCGGACCGGCAGCTTGGCTGCGCCGAGACGGAGCGCTTCGCGGGCGACATCGTCCGGAACGCCGTCGATTTCAAACAGGATACGGCCAGGGTGGCAGCGCGCGGCCCAGTGGTCCACGGCGCCCTTGCCCTTACCCATCCGGACTTCGGCCGGCTTGCCCGTGACGGGCAGGTCGGGGAAGACGCGGATCCAGACGCGGCCTTGACGCTTCATTTGGCGAGTGATCGCGCGGCGAGCCGCTTCGATCTGACGCGCAGTGATGCGTTCCGGCTCCAGCGTCTTCAGGCCATACGACCCGAAGTTCAGCGAGAAGCCGCCCTTGGCCGAGCCATGGATCCGGCCCTTGAAGGCCTTGCGGTACTTGGTCTTCTTCGGTTGCAACATGACTTAGTTCTCACGTCCCCGGTCGCGACGCGGACCGCGGTCGCCACGGGGGCCGCCGCGTTCGCGGCCTTCGTTCGAGGACGGACCCGAAGCTTCCTGGGCCCAACGCTTGTCCTGCGCCATGGGATCGTGCTCCAGCACTTCACCCTTAAAGACCCAGACCTTCACGCCGATGATGCCGTAGGTCGTCTTGGCTTCATAGAAGCCATAGTCGATGTCGGCGCGCAGCGTGTGAAGCGGCACGCGACCTTCGCGGTACCATTCCATACGTGCGATTTCCGCACCGCCCAGACGACCAGCGACATTCATACGAATGCCCTTGGCGCCGAGACGCATCGCCGACTGCATCGAACGCTTCATGGCGCGACGGAAGGCCACGCGGCGTTCCAGTTGTTGCGCGATGTTTTCAGCGATCAGCTGCGCGTCGGTTTCCGGCTTGCGGACTTCGATGATGTTCAGGTGAACTTCACCTTCGGTGCGCGCCGAGATGTCCTTGCGGAGCTTCTCGATGTCAGCGCCCTTCTTACCGATCACGACGCCCGGACGGGCGGCGTAGATGGTGATGCGGCACTTCTTGTGCGGGCGCTCGATGATGATGCGCGACACACCGGCGGCGCCCAGACGTTCCCGCAGCCACTCGCGCAGCTTCAGGTCCTGGTGCAGCAGGCGGGAGTAGTCGGCGCCGGCGGCGAACCAACGGCTGTCCCACGTACGGTTCACGCCGAGGCGCAGACCGATCGGATTGATTTTCTGACCCATCAGGCGGCCTCGCCGGCTTCACGGACCACGATGGTGATCTCGCTGAACGGTTTCAGGATGCGCGACGAACGACCACGAGCACGGCTCGCGAAGCGCTTCATCACCAGGTTCTTGCCCACATAGGCCTCGGCGACGATCAGGTTGTCGATGTCGAGGTTGTGGTTGTTCTCGGCATTCGAGATCGCCGAATACAGGACCTTGCGGACGTCGGTCGCGATACGCTTACGGCTGAATTCCAGCTCGTTCAGCGCCTTCTGGACCGGCATGCCGCGGATCGATGCGGCGACCAGGCCCAGCTTTTGCGGGCTGATGCGTACGTTGACCAGCTTTGCGCGGGCCTCTGTCGGGGCGACCCGACGCTCATTTTTTGTCTGGGCCATCAGTTACTTCCTTTTGGCCTTCTTGTCCGCCGCGTGACCCGGGAAACTCCGGGTCGGGGCGAACTCGCCGAGCTTCATGCCGACCATCTCTTCCGAGACCGACACGGGCACATGCTTCTGACCGTTATGGACGCCGAACGTCAGACCGACGAACTGCGGCAGGATGGTGGAGCGGCGCGACCAGGTCTTGATCACGTCCTTGCGGCCCGACGTTTGAACGGCGTCGGCCTTCTTGAGCAGATACCCGTCGACAAACGGGCCTTTCCAGGAGGAGCGGGCCATTCTTAGCGAGCCTTCTTAACGTGGCGGGTACGGATGATGTACTTGTCCGTAGCCTTGTTCTTACGGGTACGGGTGCCCTTGGTGTCCTTGCCCCACGGCGTAACCGGGGTACGACCACCAGAGGTCCGGCCTTCACCACCACCATGCGGGTGGTCGATCGGGTTCATGGCGACGCCGCGAACGTGCGGGCGGAAGCCCATGTGACGCTTGCGACCGGCCTTGCCCAGGTTCTGGTTCATGTGGTCGGGGTTCGAAACCGCGCCCACCGTGGCGATGCAGCCATCCAAGACCATGCGCAGTTCGCCCGAGCCGAGACGGATCTGGGCGTAACCCTGATCGCGACCCACCAGTTGGGCGTAGGCGCCGGCCGAACGGGCCAGCTGAGCGCCCTTGCCCGGCTTCATTTCGATGTTGTGGATGATCGTACCCACCGGCATCGAACGGAGCGGCATGGCGTTGCCCGGCTTCACGTCGGTCTTTTCGCCCGCGATCACCGTGTCGCCGGCCTTAAGGCGTTGCGGCGCGATGATGTAGGTCTTCTCGCCGTCTTCGTAGGTCACGAGGGCGATGAAGGCCGTGCGGTTCGGATCGTATTCCAGACGCTCGACCGTGCCGACCATGTCCCACTTACGACGCTTGAAGTCGATCCTGCGGTACAGGGTCTTGGCGCCGCCGCCACGGAAGCGGACCGCGATGCGACCGCCCTGCCCGCGTCCGCCCGACTTGGTCAGGCCTTCGGTCAGCGACTTTTCCGGACGGCCCTTGTGGAGCTCCGAACGGTCGACCAGCACGAGGGCGCGACGGCCCGGCGAGGTCGGATTGTAATGTTTCAAGGCCATCTGATCAGAGCCCCGTGGTGACGTCGATCGACTGGCCGTCGGCCAGCGTCACGATCGCTTTTTTGATGTCGACCCGGCGACCCAGGATACCCCGGAAGCGCTTGGTCTTGCCCTTTTGAACCAGGGTGTTGACCTTCAGGACGTTGACTTTGAACAGGCTTTCGACCGCCGCGGCGATCTCGTCCTTGGTCGACGTGTCGGCGACGCGGAAGACGACCTTGTTCTGCTCGGACAGGATCGTCGCCTTCTCGGTGATGATCGGCGAGAGGATCGTGTCGTAGTGCTTGGCGGTAGGTTGAGCGGCCATTACGCGGCTTCCTTATCGCTGAAGCGAGCTTCGATCGCTTCGATGGCGGCCTTGGTCAGCACCAGCTTGTCAGCCCGCAGGATGTCATAGACGTTCAGGCCGGCGTTCGGCAGCACGTCGATGTGCGGGATGTTGCGTGCGGCCAGGCCGAAGTTGGTGTCGACTTCGGGACCCGCGATGATGAGAGCCTTGGTCCAGCCCAGCTTGCCGAGCGTCTCGCGCAGCGAGGCGGTCTTGGCTTCCTTGACCGAGACGGTGTCGACGATGATCAGGTCGCCCGACTTGACCTTGGAGGACAGGGCGTGACGCAGGGCCAGCGCGCGGATCTTCTTCGGCAGCGAGAAGCCGTGATCGCGAACGATCGGACCAAAGGCGCGCGAACCACCAACGAACTGCGGTGCACGGCGCGAACCGTGACGAGCGCCGCCGGTGCCCTTTTGCTTGTACATCTTCTTGCCCGTACGAGAGTTCTCGTTGCGGGTTTGGACCTTGTGCGTACCGGCGCGGCGCTTGGCCAGTTGCCAGTTGACGGTGCGGGCCAGGATGTCGCCGCGGATGTCGGAGATGCCGAAGACGGCGTCCGACAGTTCCACGTCGCCAGCAGCCTTGCCGTCGAGTTGGATGACAGAGAGTTTCATTACGCTTCACCGCCTTCGGTCGCTTCGACAGGGGCTTCTTCAGCCGGAGTCGAGGCGGGTTGAGCAGCAGACTTACTCGACTTCAGCGCACCGGGGAACGGAGCGTCGGCCGGGCGAGCCTTCTTGATGGCGTCGCGAACCTTGACGTAGCTGCCGTCGTGACCGGGGACAGCGCCCTTGATCAGGATCAGGCCACGCTCGGCGTCCACGCGGACGACGGTCAGGTTCTGGGTGGTGACGGTTTCCGTGCCGTAATGGCCGGCCATCTTCTTGCCGGGGAACGTGCGACCCGGGTCCTGACGGTTACCCGTCGAACCATGCGAACGGTGCGAGACCGAAACGCCGTGGGTGGCGCGAAGGCCGCCGAAGTTCCAGCGCTTCATGGCGCCGGCGAAACCCTTACCGATGGTCTCGCCCTGGATGTCGACCTTCTGGCCCACCAGGAAGTGTTCGGCCGACAGTTCGGCGCCCACGTCCAGCAGACCGTCCGCATCGACGCGGAACTCGGTCACATAGGCTTTCGGTTCGACTTCCGCCTTGGCGAAGGTCTCGCGTTGAGCCTTGTTGGTGTTCTTGGCCTTCTTCGTGCCAGCACCCAGCTGGAGGGCGACGTAACCGTCACGCTCCTGGGTACGTTGGCCGACGACTTGGCAGCCGTCGAGCTGAAGCACAGTGACCGGTACGTGCGCGCCGTCATCGGCGAACACGCGGGTCATGCCCAGCTTCTTGGCGATCACGCCCGTGCGCATCGGATCCCGCCTCTTTCTACTTTAAATCTTGATCTCGACGTCCACACCGGCGGACAGGTCGAGCTTCATGAGCGCGTCCACGGTCTGCGGGGTGGGGTCGATGATGTCGAGCACGCGTTTGTGCGTGCGGATTTCAAACTGCTCACGCGACTTCTTATCGACGTGCGGCGAGCGGTTCACGGTGAACTTTTCGATCAGGGTCGGCAACGGAATCGGACCGCGAACGGTCGCGCCGGTGCGCTTGGCTGTATTGACGATCTCGCGCGTCGAGAAATCGAGGACGCGGTGATCAAAGGCCTTGAGCCTGATGCGGATGCTTTGATCCATATCGGTGCTTACTTCCAATGCGGTCGGAGGACCGCGTCCCTGTGAACTATTTCAAAGACCGAAGGCCTTCGGGCAAAAAGCCCTCAGGGAACGCAAATCCGCAAAAACGATCGGCCCACGCAGTTACCCGCGAAGGCCGCTGAAGTCCCAAGAAGCTGCAAAGAACAGTGACTTAGGTCGTTCCTGCGGACCGCGTTTGCAGCGAACTGCACAGCCGGTCCAACAAGAGTGGTGGCTTATGCCTACCGATTCTGATTTCGTCAAGCGCGCAAACCCGTGCTGACACAGGATTTCGTCAGGCGATCTCCAGCGGCGACACCGACCTGTAAATCGGCCTGGGCCCTCCCGCTTCGTCCACCGCCACCATGACAAACTCAGCCGCTGCAGACCGCCGCCGTTCGCCCGTCAGCAGCCCTTCGGCCCACAGCTCGACCTCTATGGTCACCGACGTCCGACCGATTTTCACGGCGCGCGACGCCAGTTCGATCATGTCGCCTTCTCTTATGGGAGACGAGAAGTCGATGCGGTTCGACGCCGCCATGACCATGACGGCCCTGGCCTTGCGCGTGGCGCAGATGAAGGCCGCCTTGCCCATCAGCTTCAGCGCATCGCCGCCATAGAGCGTGCCGTAGTGGTTGGTCCAGGTCGGGAAGACCATCTCCACCGTCCTCAGCCAGCCGTCGTCCACGGGCGGGGCTTCCTGCGGAGGCGGCAGGTCGCCCTGCCCCGCCTCTCGCGGCGCGACCATATTAAAGACGCCCCGCGTGCATAGCCGCCGTTCGCCGCTGACCGGCGCCTCGGCCCATAGCTCGACCTCGACGCCCATAGACGTGCGGCCGACGCGCACGACCCGCCCCGTCGCCTCGACCATCTCGCCGATCCGGGCCGGCGCGGCGAAGTCGATCCGCTCGCACCCCGCCGTCACGGTCGGCCGCCGCGCATGACGCGCAGCGGCCAGGAAGGCGACCTTGTCCAAGTGCGCCAGACCGACACCCCCGAACAATGTGCCGTGGTGATTGGCGTCGCCAGGGAACACCATGTCTATAAGCGTGACGCTCACGCCCGCGCCGTCTCTTCCCGCGCAGCCTTTGCGGCCGACACCATGTTCGTCAGCGCCGCCTCGGTCTCGGGCCAGCCCCGCGTCTTCAGCCCGCAGTCCGGGTTCACCCACAGCCGATCCGCCGGCAGCTTGCCCGAAGCCGCCGTCAGCAAGGCCGCCATCTCCTCCACTGACGGCACGCGCGGCGAGTGGATGTCATAGACGCCCGGCCCGATCTCGGCCGGATAGCGATAGTCGGAGAAGGCGTCGAGCAGCTCCATCCTGGACCGCGAGGTCTCGATGGAGATGACGTCCGCATCCATGGCCCCGATGGACTGGATGATGTCGTTGAACTCGGAATAGCACATGTGGGTGTGGATCTGGGTCTCGTCCCTGACCCCCGAAGCCGTGATGCGGAAGCTCTCCACCGCCCACTCCAGATAGCCGGCCCAGTCCGCACGACGCAGCGGCAGGCCCTCACGCAGGGCCGCCTCGTCGATCTGGATCACCGCCGCGCCCGCCGTCTCCAGGTCCGTGACCTCGTCACGGATGGCGAAGGCGATCTGGCGGCAGGTCTCGCTGCGCGGCTGGTCGTCGCGGACGAAGGACCAGTTCAGGATCGTCACCGGCCCGGTCAGCATCCCCTTCATCGGCCGGTCGGTCAGGGATTGGGCATAGCGCCACCACTCCACCGTCATCGGCCTGGGCCGCGAGACGTCACCATAGATGATCGGCGGCCGCACGCAGCGCGAGCCATAGGATTGAACCCAGGCCGCCTTGGTGAAAGCAAAGCCCGACAGCTGCTCGCCGAAATACTGGACCATGTCGTTGCGCTCGAACTCACCGTGGACCAGCACGTCCAGCCCCAGGTCCTCCTGCCATTTCACCGTCCGCGCGGTCTCCTCACGCAGGAACCGGGCATAGGCCGCATCATCAATGACGCCCTTGCCGTGGTCGGCCCGCGCCTTGCGGACCTCCGAGGTCTGCGGGAACGAGCCGATGGTCGTGGTCGGATAGGTCGGCAGGTTCAGCCGCCGCTGCTGAACCCCGCGCCGAATCTCGAAGCTGGAGCTTCGGTTCGCCAGCGCCGGATCGGTATCGGCCGCCCGCGCCTGCACTCTGGGATCATTGATGCGCGGCGAGGTGCGGCGCGACGCGACAGAGGCGGTCGAGGCGTCCAGCTCGGTCTTCACCGCCGCCCGCCCTTCGTTCAGCGCCCGCGCCAGGATCGCCAGCTCGCCGACCTTCTGCACAGCGAACGCCAGCCAGTCCTTGATCTCCGCATCCAGCGCCGTCTCACGCTCCAGATCGATGGGCGTGTGCAGCAGCGAGCAGGACGGCGCGATCACCACCTGACGCCCCGCCGCCACCAGTGGCTCGACCCGGTCCAGCACGGCGTTTAGGTCGGCCTTCCACACATTGCGGCCGTCGATGACGCCCAGCGACAGCACCTGATCGGGCCGAGCGGCCGACGCCACCTGCGCCAGTTGTTCCGGCGCGCGGACCAGATCAATGTGCAGCCCCTGCACAGGCAGCTTCAGCGCTGCTTCCAGATTGTCGCCCAACGCCCCGAAATAGGTCGTCAGCATCACTTTGATCGGCGGCGTCACATCCGTCAGCACGCGGTAGGCGTGGTCATAGGCCGCCTTGGCCTCGTCGCTCAGGTCGGTGACCAGGCAAGGCTCGTCCAACTGCACCCAGGTCGCCCCCGCCCGCGCCAGCGACCGCAACACCTCGGCATAGACCGGCAACAGGCGCGGCAGCAGGCTCAGCACATCGAAGGCCTCGCCCCGCGTCTTGCCCAGCAGCAGATAGGACACCGGCCCCAGCAGCACTGGCCGGGTCTCGATCCCCTGCGCCCTGGCTTCCAGATATTCGTCCAGCGCCTTGGTCGATCCCAGGCGGAACACCTGGTCGGCCGTGAACTCGGGCGCGAGATAATGGTAGTTGGTGTCGAACCATTTGGTCATCTCCATGGCCGGCACGCCTTCGCCGCTGCCATGAGTGTGACCGTGCTCGCAGACCTGGGCGTCGCCGCGCGACCCACGGGCCATGGCGAAATAGGTGGCCAGATCGACACTGTCTCCGTTCCAGCCATAGGCGGCAGGCACGGCCCCGACCATGGCGGTCAGATCCAGCACCTGATCATAAAGAGAGAAGTCGTTCGACGGCACGATGTTGGCGCCCAGATCGCGTTGCCGCGCCCAGGTCAGGCCGCGCAGATCGGCGGCGGTGGACAGCAGGGCGTCCGCATCGATCTTACCGGCCCAATGGGCTTCGAGCGCGGTCTTCAGCTCCCTCTTGGGGCCGATGCGGGGAAAGCCGAGGGTGGCGACCTGGACAATGTGGCGGGTCATGACGTTCGAAACCTGTGTTGTGGCCAGGTTTCGGACAGGGTCGCGCGGACGCCGACGCGGACACAATGGGTCCGGCGGCGCGCATGCGGCCTGACCGGGCACCCCGCCGGAGGACGTTATCTGTCGGGGCAGGTCTCCTGGCTCACGGGTCGACGCCTCGGGTCCGGCCTTCCCGGCGCGAACGCCAGTGACACGAGATGGACCCTCGACTCGCCGCTTACAGTTGCGGGGGCAGCGCCGGTTTCACACCGGCTTCCCTCTTAGCTCCACACACCCCGAAGAGCGCGTGCAGACCACGACGCAGCCAGATGATCGCAAACTGCAGCAGGCGTCAATAGACATAAGGATATACTTATATCTTTATATCCCCTCCCGGCGTTAACCGTTCGCCCCAGGACCTCCCCCTTGGTGACACATTTCTGCCGCAACGCGTGACAGTCGTGCAACAGCTTCGCGACAGGCGAAAAACGAACGGCGGTTTATTGCTCAGCTTCGTCCGCACCCTGATAGCAGGCGCCCTCCCTGGACCCCCATCCGGGCACAGACTGCTAAGGACAAAAGAAAATGAAGACGATCCTCCTCGCCACCGCCGCCGCTGCCCTGTTCGCCGCTCCGGCCTTCGCTCAAGACGCCATAGGCTCGGTCGGCGTGACCTATTCGAACCCGTCGATCGAAGTCGCCGGCAACGATGTCGACGCCGACATCTGGACCGTTGACGGCACCGTCGCCATGCCGGTTCAGGACTGGACCGTCACCCTGAACGGCGCCATCGACTACACCAAGGCATTCGGTGAAGAAGACACCTCGGGCGCAGCCGCCGCTCACCTGACCAAGCTGTGGACCTCCGACGTCCGCGCCGGCGCCTTCGTCGCCGCCAACGGCATCGGCACGGGCGACACCGTCTGGACCGTGGGCGCCGAAGCTCAGAAGTATCTGGCTGGCTCGACCCTGACCGGCCTGGTCGCCTGGACCGACGCCGACGCCGGCGACATCTGGACCGTCGGTGGCGACGCCGCCTTCTACGTCATGCCGAACCTGCGCCTGAACGCTGGCGTCTCGTACAACAACGTCGACGTGAACGCAGGCAGCGTTGACGCCTGGACCTACGGCGTCGGCGCTGAATACGAGTTCGACAACACCCCGTTCTCGGTCGGCGCTTCCTACACCCGCGCCGATGTCGATTCGATCGACGTCGACACCTGGGCCCTGGGCCTGCGCTACTCGTTCGGTGGCGGCCTGCAAGCCCGCGATCGCGCCGGCGCCAACCTGGGCGTTTCGGCCATCACGAGCGTCCTGGGCGCCTTCTAAGCCTTACGGACCTTCCGATACGAAGAGCCCCGGCGGAGCGATCCGCCGGGGCTTTTTGCTGTCTGGTCGTCGTCCACGAAAAAGACCCCCGAGGTTCCACGACCGGGGGCCTTTCCTCTCGCGGCGGAGAAACGGGTCTTAGCGCCCGATATGAAGGGTTCCCGATCCGACGACCGAACGGGACACCGATCCGGTGGCCGAGGCGACGCGGACGCTGCCCGATCCTGCGATGGCGACATCCAGATCACGTGTCGCGCCGCCGTAGCGGACATCGCCCGAGCCGCCGATGGCGACCGACAGCTTGTCCATCCGGCCCTGACGCACGTTCACCCCGCCCGAGCCGCCGATCGACAGCTCTCCCCGGCCATTGACGCTGGCCACGTCCACATTGCCCGATCCGCCCACGGCTGCCTTCAGCCTTCCGGTGGATCCCGCGGCGATGGAGCCGGAGCCGCCGACACTGGCATCCAGCGAACGCGACGTGCCCGCGCGGATCGCCCCCGACCCGCCAAGGCCCAGTTCCAGATCGCCGTCTACATTGGCGACGTTCCAGTTGCCGCAACCGCCGTTGTTCAGTTCGACCGACCGCGCGCCACGTCCGACCGAGCCAAACACGGCGCCGCTGGCGCTGACATCCACCGCGCGTGGGGTGCGCACCACGATCAGCGGCGCGTCCTCCAGTCGAATGCGCCCCAGGTCGCGCACCTCGACCGTCGCGCCCTGCCCCGGCTGCGCGGCGTCCGACCGTCCCGAGTTGCAGCTGCGGATGCCGTCGTTTCCGCCCCACATGCCGTTGCGACGAAGGCCGCCGTCGATCTTCACGTCGCCGCCTTCGCGACGGACCTGGATGGCCGGCAGACGCGTCTGGCCCTGCGTGACCTCGACGCCGATGTCGTTGCGGTCCTCGACGATGACGACGACGCGCGCCACCGCGTTGCGGATTTCGACCTCGGCGGCCGATGCGGGCGCGGCGGCCAGCCCCGTCAGTGTGGCGACAGCGGCGGCGGCGATCAGTGCGGTCTTCATGTGCGGCTTCCCTTTCCCGAATGTGAGGAGAAGGTGCGCGCAGCCCGCGCCGAAGTCATTTTAACTCGGGGTCATGAACTCGAATTAACGCGCCGTGTTGAGCGCACCCGCACCGTCTTCCGCCCCGACCTCGGGTTCGAAATCGCGTTCGAAGTTGGCGATCTTGCTCCGCATCGCCCCCGCCTTCTTCAACGCCAGCGACGCGGCCCAGCGCGCGGCCAGCTCCGGCGTCGTCATGCCGTCGGTGAAGCGCGGCCGGCCACCCCGGCTGCGGATCACCGCATTGGTGAACAGCGCCCCATTCCTGAACCGCGACGGCCAGGTCTGGAAATCCATCGACAGGCTGACGCAAAACCGGTCCAGATTCTCGACCCGGTGCGGCGCATACAGCGGCCAGGTCAGCGCCCGTCCCGGCTCCAGATCCATCACCTGGGCGTCGGCCTCGAACGCCAGCGTATAGGGCAGTTCCTCGGTCGTCTGGCGCGCCACGACCTGTTCCATATTGCGCTCGGGCAGATGCCCTTCGTCGCCCGGATAGACGAACAGCCGCTTGCGCCCGCGCAGGTGGAACAGCACCACCCCCGCCGCGTCGAAATGATAGGGCACCCGCGCCTTGGGCGACGACAGGATCAACTGACCCGCATTCCGAACCGCCCGCATCCCCGGATAGGTCGCCTGGATCGCGGCGAAGTCCTTCATCGCCGCCGCCCACAGCTCGGGCCAGCCGGTCTCGACCTGGCGCAGATTGACCCAGAGCCGCCCCTGCTTGATCGCCTCCAGCAGTTCCTCGCCCGACAGCCGCCCGCGCGCGCCGGTGCGCAAGCTGACCTGCCCCTCGTCGTCGTAGTCATATAGATTGATGTCGAACAACTCGGCCGGATAGCGATCCAGCACGGCGGCCAGCGCCACGTCCTCGGCGAAGCCCTGATCGATCAGGGTGTGGGCGTGGGTCTTCGCCTCGGCGATCGGTCCCGGATAGCGGGTGCGGCGTTGGGTCATAGCAGCCTCTCCTTCAGACGTGGGCGACGCGCGCCGGCGTCTTCTTCTTGGCGGCCGCCTTCTGGACGGCGGATCGCGCCGCGACCGCAGCCCCCCTCAGCCGGCCGACCGGCGTCGCCTCACAGGCTTCGATAGTGGCCCAGCGTCGGCGCAGCGACGCCCTGACCGCCTCGCCCCGTCCGCCAGCGCGGTTCAGCGCCGCCACCGTCACGTCGCCCAGCACCTGGGTCACGCCGGGCCGCATCACCACGGCCTCGCGCACCGTCTGGCGGGCGTTGACGAAATACTTCTTGTAGGTCTCGCCCTCGAATCCGAAGTCGAACACCCGGAACCCTTCGAGCGCCGCCAGTCGCATCGTGTCCATGCTCAGCAGGATGCCCGGCGAACAGCGCGCCAGCGCCGGCTCATAGACCGGGAACCAGAAATGATAGTGCCGCCCGGCGTGCAGCGAGAACTCAACCGCCACCAGCTTGTCGCCCGCATGCATCGCCGCCATCGAGGCGCCGAAGTCCGCGCGCGGCTCGCTCATCAGCGCGTGCAACAGATCCCGCGTCCAGCCGCAGGCGAAGATATCGTGCAGACCCGACCGCCGATACTGCGCCGCCTTCAACGCGATCAGATGATCCAGCAGCGCCGGATCGCGCAAACCCCGCTCCACCCGGATCGGCCCCAGCTCGGCCTCCAGGCTGCGGCGCGCCCGTTCCTTGTCCTTGAAATATTTGCCGAAGGTCGAGCGCCGCTCGGCGTACCAGGCGTCATATCCCGGCTCGGGCATGACGACCTGCACCGTCTCGCGCGCCTGCCCCGTCTCGCCGGCGCCGATCCAGCCGGGCACGTTCAGCCGCTTGGCCTTCAACAGCCGGGCCACCTCTTCCAGCGTGATCGTCTCGCCTGCGGGTGCGATGACGCCGTGATAGTCGTTCATCGGCGCGCCCAGCGGCTGCACCGCTCCGCCGCGCCGCTGATGCGGGAAGAAGCCGACGATCTCGCCGTCGCGCCGGAACACCGCGATCGCCGCGCCCGGACAGACCCGCGAGGCGATCTCGGCGTATTCCCAGCGGAAATAGGGACTGGCCAGCTCCGGATTGCCGTCCGTCCACGCACGCCACAGGGCGACGGCGGCGGCGTCCAGCGCCCCCGCGTTCATGATCTCGACCTGCAGCATTCCGGCCATACGCATCCTCATTGAACCCCGTGCAGCAAGGTCCATTCCAGACCCCACCCTGCACCCCGCGCGTTTCATCAGGGTTCACCGGCATGGTGAACGCGCGTTGACGGAGCCGCCTTGCCCCCTGCGCGTTGCCTTGATCCAAAGGGAGACGACCATGACCGACCAACGCCCCGACAGCAAAAGCGTCGAAAACGAAAACCTGCGACCGAACGCAGACGGCGAACCGCCGCGCCCCGCCACCGAACCCAAGGGCTCGGAAGGCTCATCCAACTCCGGCGAGACCGAAACCGATCCCGCCACCGGCGAACAGAACTGATTTCGCCCACCTGCCCCGTTTGCCTCGAAAGTCCGCAATGAACCGATCCGCCTACCTCGCCGCCCTCGCCGTCCTGTCCCTGTCCGCCTGCTCGCCCAGGCAGGAAGACACCGCCAAGACCCCGGCGGTCGAGGCGGGCGCGACTGGCCCCCTCTCGCGCGACGCCATCGAGAACTCCGCCTATACGCCGCCCGCCCAGCGGGCGCCCCAAGCCGGACAGTCGCCTCAGCCCGACGCCGCCCAAGCCCAGGCTCAACCCGCCCTGATCCGCGCTCAGGTTCTGCTTGAGCGCGCCCGCTTCTCGCCCGGCGCCATCGACGGTCTGGCCGGCTCCAACATGCGTCAGGCCATTTCCGCCTTCCAGGAAGCCAACGCCATGGCTGTGACGGGCGAACTCGACGCCGATGTGATGGGCCGACTGCGCGCCGCCGCCGGTCCAGGTACGATCACCACCACCTACGCCATCACCCAGCAGGACATCGCCGGCCCCTATATCGGCGTCGTCCCCACGGATCTGGAGGCCCAGGGCCAGGCCGCACATATGGGATACGCCAACATCGTCGAGGCCTTGGCCGAACGCTTCCACGTCACCGAGGCGCTGCTGCGCGCCATGAACCCCGGCGCCGACTTCAACCGCGTCGGCCAGACGCTGCTGGTCCCGGCCATAAACACCACGCCTCTGCGCGCCGACGTGAATCACATCGACGTCGACAAGAGCGAAGGCTCGGTCAAGGCGTTCGACGCCGACGGCAAGCTGATCGCCTACTTTCCCGCCACAATCGGCAGCGGCGACAACCCGACCCCGACCGGCAAGGTCAAGGTCAACGGCGTCGCCCGAAACCCCGATTACACCTATGACCCGTCCAAGCTCAGCTATGGCGACAGCAAGGAAAAGGTCATCGTCAAACCCGGCCCGAACAACCCGGTCGGCGTCGTCTGGATCGACCTGAACAAGCCCAGCTACGGCATCCACGGCACGCCTGACCCGCACCTGGTGGGCAAGACGGCGTCCCACGGCTGCGTCCGCCTGACCAATTGGGACGCCTGGACGCTGGCCGACAAGGTCAAGCCCGGCGTCACGGTCCGCTTCATCTGAAGATCAGTGGACGGCGCCGAACGGCGTCCCGTCCCAGAAATCGCAGTGGTGGCGCGCGAAGAAGTCGTCGTCCATCACATCGCCCTCTGGCTTGAACATCCGCACCGGCCCCGCACCCTCGACGCGGGGCCATTCTGCGGCGAAGTCCGCCGTTCCGAACGTCGCCCACAGCCGCTGCATCCGCTCCGACAGCGCCTTCTGCTCCGGCGTGAATTTCTTAACGTCCGCAAACACCCAACTGGTCCCGAAGACATAGGCCAGTTCGCTGGCGTGATAGGCCCCCAGGTCCAGACCGACGATCCAGTCCGGCAGCACGAACGGCGCCCCACGATCCGCGAACTCATAGCCCCACACCGGCACATGCTGCGCCAACAGCCGCCTCAGCGCCTGTGAGGGACAGGCGAACCTCTGATCCGTGAAGTTGGTGGCTATGGCGTAGGCTGGTCCATCCTCGCCGACCGGATAGCGCGCCAGAACACGCTCGCCCTGGTCGCCGTACATCCAGATCGTCTCTTTCTGATAACGATCCATATCCTGCACCTCATTGGCGAACAGCCGCCCCTCGTCCAGATTCGTGCCCACGATCACCGGCACGCGCGTGAACCGCCCTTCGCGGAGCGCTGCCGCCGGATTTTCAGGTACGGTCGCGTCCGTATGCACCGGCCCCCACGACCCCGGCCCATTGATGCCCGCCCTCAGCGAGGCCGCACGCGACAGTCGCCACGCCGGCAAGGCCTTCAGACAGGTGATCTGATCCTCGCCCGTGCAGCCCAGCCGCTCGGCGAACATCGGCCCCGACTGGGCCGCATCCTGCGCACTGACAAGCGACGACGGCTCCAGACACCCGCCACTCTGCATGATGACCCGCTGATACAGCCCCTCGGATTGCGGCGAGGTCATCAGATAACAGGCGGTCCACGCCCCCGCGCTCTCGGCAAATACGGTGACGTTGCCCGGATCGCCGCCGAAGGCCGCGATGTTGCGATGGACCCACTTAAGCGCCGCCTGCTGATCCATCAGGCCGAAGTTGCCGCCGAAGCCCTCCCCTGTCGCCTGGAACTGCGGATGGGCCAGCCAGCCCAGCGCCCCTAGCCGATAGTTCATCGTCACGACCACCCGACCCTGGTCGCGCGCCAGTTTCGACGGATCGTAGTTGGCCCCCGACCCCACGGTGAAGGCGCCGCCGGGGATATAGACCATCACCGGCCGAGGCTCGGCCGCCTGCCCGCCCGGCGCATAGATGTTCAGGTAAAGACAGTCCTCGGACCCCACCACGATCCCGCCGCCGCCGCCCAGGATCGAGCGCCGCCCGATGGCCTGGGTGCAGTCCTTGGCGATCCGTGTCGCATCCCGAACACCGCTCCACGCCTCCACCGGCTGCGGCGCGCGCCAACGTCGATCACCCACCGGCGGCGCGGCGAACGGCACGCCCATAAACGCCCGCGTCCCCGCCCCATCCACGCCGCGCAGCATGCCATCCTCCGTCGTCGCCAGCACCGTCTTCGCATCGCCGGCGAACCGGACATGATCCACCTTGCCGGGATGGGTCGCGCAGGCCGGCAGGGCGACAAGGCACGCAAGCAACGAGATCAGACGCATCGGGAACCTTGGCTTTTCGGCAGACGATCCTAACGCCTGAAGCAAGGCCGCGTTGCCGACATCCGCTGCGCCTCAAAGCAAAACGGCCCCCGGATTTCTCCGGGGGCCGCTCTGTTACGCTACTGTCGGTCCGAAGACTTGGCGTCGACTACTCGACGATCTTGGCGACGACGCCGGCGCCGACGGTGCGGCCGCCTTCACGGATGGCGAAGCGCAGGCCCTGGTCCATGGCGATCGGGGTGATCAGTTCGACGTTCAGCTCGGCGTTGTCGCCGGGCATGATCATCTCGACGCCTTCCTTCAGGTGAACGATGCCGGTCACGTCCGTGGTGCGGAAGTAGAACTGCGGGCGATAGTTCGTGAAGAACGGGGTGTGACGACCGCCTTCTTCCTTGGTCAGGATGTAGGCTTCGGCCAGGAACTTGGTGTGCGGCGTGATGGAGCCCGGCTTGCACAGCACCTGGCCGCGCTCGACGTCTTCACGCTTGGTGCCGCGCAGCAGGACGCCGACGTTGTCACCGGCTTGACCTTGGTCCAGCAGCTTGCGGAACATTTCGACGCCGGTGCAGGTCGTCTTCTGGACCGGACGGATGCCGACGATTTCGACTTCTTCACCGACCTTGACGATCCCCTTTTCGACGCGGCCCGTGACCACGGTGCCGCGGCCCGAGATCGAGAACACGTCTTCGACCGGCATCAGGAAGGGCAGGTCCAGCGGACGCGCCGGCTGCGGGATGTAGTCGTCCACAGTCTGCATCAGCTCAAGCACGCGCTGCTCGCCAATTTCCGGGTTCACGCCGTCGGTCGCGGCCTTGGCCGAACCCTTGGTGATCGGAATGTCGTCGCCGGGGAACTGGTACGACGACAGAAGCTCGCGCACTTCCATCTCGACCAGCTCAAGCAGTTCTTCGTCGTCGACCAGATCGACCTTGTTCATGAAGACCACCAGGGCGGGCACGCCGACCTGACGGGCCAGCAGGATGTGCTCGCGGGTCTGCGGCATCGGACCATCGGCGGCCGAAACCACCAGGATCGCGCCGTCCATCTGCGCGGCGCCGGTGATCATGTTCTTCACATAGTCGGCGTGGCCGGGGCAGTCGACGTGGGCGTAGTGACGGTTGGCCGTCTCATATTCCACGTGCGCGGTGTTGATCGTGATGCCGCGGGCCTTTTCTTCCGGCGCTGCGTCGATGTCGGCATAGTTCATCGCCTTGCCGCCGCTCGCCTTGGCCAGAGCCATCGTGATCGCAGCCGTCAGCGTCGTCTTGCCGTGGTCAACGTGACCAATCGTGCCGATGTTGCAATGCGGCTTGTTCCGTTCGAACTTTTCCTTGGCCATGGCCAAACTCCTGATGGCCCGGGTCCGTCAGCGGAGGGGCGCGATGCTGATCTTTTTAAAAAACCTGGAGCGGGTAGACGGGATCGAACCGACATCCTCAGCTTGGAAGGCTGCTGCACTACCATTGTGCTATACCCGCGCGGAGACTGCGGAAGTTCTTAGGGAACGCCGCAGCCGATCCTCTTCGGGTCCTGATCCGTCGTATCCGTCAAGGCGCGTGGTGGGGGAAGTAGGACTCGAACCTACGAAGCTTACGCAGGGGATTTACAGTCCCCCCCCTTTGCCACTCGGGACATTCCCCCAGCGCGCCTTGTCGAACCGTCGGACCCCTCGTTTCCGCCATAAAGAAGCGGGACGAAACAAAAGCCTTCGGCTTGTCGCCTCCTCTAGGATAGAGGGGGCGCCCAGACCCGAAAGCCCTTGGGGCTCCAAATCGGAGGGCGTCTTATAGTGTCGTCGAAAACAGAACGCAACGACCGTAGAAGCGGTAAAAAACCGGTCTTCGGAAACCGGCCTGAGGGGCCGCTCGACAGGGGTCAAAAGCCCGCCGCGCAAGGCTTTTCCGGGCGCGACGATGCGCCCCGCCAGCCCCGCGCGCCGGATCGTAACAAGTCGGACGCCGATAATTTTCTGTGGGGCCGTCACCCGGTTCTGGCCGCTTTGGCGAATCCCGCGCGTCGCGGCACGGGTCGCCTTCTGGCCACGGCCGAGCGCGCCGCCGAGATCGAAGAGGGCAAACTGGCCCACGGCCACAAGATCGAGGTGGTCGAGGTCCAGGCCCTGACCCGAATGCTGCCCGCCGGCGCCGTGCACCAAGGCCTGGCCTTCAAGGTCCAGCCGCTGGAAGGCGTGTCGCTGGAAGAGCTGGCCGATCCGGCCCAGGGCGTGATCGTCATGCTGGACCAGCTGACGGATCCGCAGAACGTCGGCGCCATCTTCCGCTCCGCCCTGGCATTCGGCGCGCGGGGAATCATCGTCCAGGACCGTCACGCCCCCGCCCTGGCCGGCGCCTTGGCCAAGGCGGCGGTCGGCGCCACCGAACGCCTGCCACACGCGCGGGTGACGAACCTTTCGCGCGCATTGGAGCGGCTGGCCGATCTGGGCTGGCGCGCCGTGGGTCTGGACGGGACGGGCGAACAGACTTTGGAAGAGGCGCTGGATCGCCAGCCCACCGTCCTGGTGATGGGGTCCGAGGGCGACGGCATCCGCCGCCTGGTCGCCGAACACTGCGATGTGTTGGCCAAGATCCCCATGCCAGGCGGTTTCGAGAGCCTGAACGTCTCCAACGCCGCCGCCGTCGCGCTTTATGAGGCGTCTCGCGCTCAACGCGGCTGACAGAAGGTCGCACCGGCGTTAGAGAGCGGAAATGGAATTTTTCTCGTCTCCCGAATTCGCCAGCCAGGCCGCCGCTCTGGGCCAGGTTCTGCTGATGGATCTGGTCCTGGCCGGCGACAACGCCGTCGCCGTGGGCCTGGCCGCCGCCGCCCTGCCCCAGGACCAGCGCAAGAAGGCCATCCTGATCGGCCTGGCCGCCGCCGTGGTCATGCGCATCGGCTTCGCCTTGATCACGGTTCAGCTTCTGGCCCTGGTCGGCCTGCTGCTGGCCGGCGGCCTTCTGCTGCTGTGGGTGTGCTGGAAGATGTGGCGCGAACTGCAGGAGCAGCGCACGCACGACCAGGCCGAGGCCGAGAGGGAACTCGAACTGGCCCTGAGCATCGAGCACGGCAAGGGGCCGTCGCCCGAGGAGCTGGGCCTGAAGCGCAAGTCTTTCGGCGCCGCCCTGCTGCAGATCATGATCGCCGACCTGACCATGTCGCTGGACAATGTGCTGGCCGTCGCCGGCGCCGCCCACGATCACCCCTGGATCATGGTCTTCGGACTGATTCTGTCGATCGCCCTGATGGGTCTGGCCGCCACCTTCATCGCCAAGCTGCTGCACCGTTACCGCTGGATCGGCTACGTCGGCCTGGTCGTGGTCCTTTATGTCGCCATCCACATGATCTGGGACGGCGCCCGTCAGGTGGTGGTCCGCACCGGCCATATGGACGAGTTCAACGCCTCGGCCCCAGCCTTCATCGAGATCAGCCCGAAGGAAGCCGCCAAACACCTGGGCCAGAGGCGAACCGAGGATAGCCCGACCCCGGCGCCCGCCGAACCGACGGCGCCGGCTGCGGCGCCCGCGGCATGACCGTCGCCACGATCACCGTCGAGGAGGCCGCCGCCTGGCTGCAAGCCGGCGAGGCGATCCTGATCGACGTGCGCGAGCCGGACGAGTTCGCCGCCGCCCGCATCGACGGCGCCATCCTGGCCCCGCTCAGCCAGATGCCCGCCGCCTGGGAGGCGCTCGACCTGCCTGCCGACAGGAAGATCGTCGTCCAGTGCCTGAAGGGCGGCCGCAGCCACCAGGTCTGCGCCTTCGTCGGCCCGACCGGCCCCGACGGCCAGCCCCTGTTCAACCTGACCGGCGGCATCCAGGCCTGGCATGCGGCAGGCCTGCCGGTGGTGTTCACCGAACAGGCCTGATCTAAAACGTCTTTCGTCATTCTCCGGCGAGCGCAGCGAGACCGGGGAACCCAGCGGCGCCGCAGGCGATCCATGCGCCGCTGGATATTTGACAACGACCGTATACGCGACAGGTTCGCGCTCTCGCGCGCCGCTGGGTTCCGGGTCTGCGCTTCGCTTCGCCCGGAATAACGAAAGATTGGAGCCTAAGCTCCCCTCAGCCACCCCGTGACGGAGATCCGATCCGCCGCCGCCGACAGGGCGACCTGGGTCACAGAATGGGGCGTGGGCACCTTCAGCAGGTTCAGGGTGTTGAAGCGCGGCGTGAAGGCCTCGGTCACATTGCCGTCGGCGCCGTGGAAGGCCAGCAGGCCACCCCACTCGATCCGCCAGGCCGGCGTCAGGTTCAGCACATAGGCGAAGAAGCGGTTCTTGCCGTCCGCGTGGTCGTCATGCTCGGTCAGGAAGTGCCCGGCGCGATAGCGGGTCAGCTGCGCGTCGGCCAGGGCGATGCGCGGCTCGCCAGTCACGTCCCGCATCAGATCCAGGAAGGCCTCGCCGTTCAGAAAGGCCAGCAAGTCGGACCACACCGGCGCCGCCTGCCCCGCCGCGTCCAGGTCATAGATCGGGTGGTTGTCGTACAGATACTGAAAGTCGGTCTGGGCCGAAACCTGCACCGCCTGCCCCAAGGCCTGTTTCTGTCCCGGCTGCAGTGACGCCAGCCAGGCGGCGGGCAGATCGACATGCCCCGTACCGCGTCGCGTCACGACATTGTAGTCGGCGGTCGTGGCCGCCTCATACAGTCCTTGAGCGTCGGCCGGGGCCAGGACGCCGTCGATCTGCGTCCGGCCTGTGCGCGCCAATCGCTCGCGAATCGCGGCACGACGTTCGTCGTTCAGGAGCGTCAGGATCGGCGTCATCGCATATCCCCCACCCGCCCGATCAGGCGTCCGCGCCGCCGAAGCGTTCGGACCATTCTGCGACCTGGGCGTCCTCGATCTTGGCGAACAGCACGCCTTGAGCAGCGACCGGCTGACCGACGGTGAGGACGTTCAGCACATCCTCGTCCGCGCCGGGCCAGGACAGGTCACTGACCCCCACCGAGGCCGCGATCTTCTCGGCCGAGAACGGCAGGATCGGCGCCGCCAGACGGGCGAACAGAGCCACCAGGTTCAGCCCCGTCCGCACGCCGACGGCCGCCCGGTCGCGGTCGGTCTTCAGCGCCGTCCAAGGCGCGGCGACCTGCAGATATTCGTTGCCCAGCACCCAGACGGCGCGCAGGGCCTGGGCCGCCTTCCTGAACTCCATGGCCTCAAATTGTTCGGTCGCCTCGGCGATGCCCGCCTTGATGTCGGCTTCCAGCTGGATCTCGACCGGCCCGGCCTCGCCGCCATCCGGCACGACGCCGTCGAACTTCGACTCGGCGAACTTGACGATGCGGTTGACGAAGTTGCCCAGCACATCGGCCAGGTCCTTGTTGGTCGAGGCCTGGAAATCCTCCCAGGTGAAGGCCGAATCTGCGTGTTCAGGACCATAGGCCGTCAGGCGCCAGCGCCAGTAGTCGGCCGGCAGCAGTTCCAGCGCCTGGTCCATGAAGACGCCGCGCTTCTGGCTGGTCGAGAACTTGCCGCCGTACCAGTTCAGCCAGTTGAAGGCCTTCAGCTGATCCACCGTCTTCCACGGCTCGCCCGAGCCGATGATGGTCGCAGGGAACGACACAGTGTGGAAGGCGACGTTGTCCTTGCCCATGAACTGGACATAGCGGACGTCCTCCGCCCCCTCGTCCAGCCGCCACCAGTCGCGCCAGGAACCGCCGGTCGCCTCGGCCCATTCCTCGGTCGCGGCGATATATTCGATGGGGGCGTCGAACCAGACGTAGAAGACCTTGTCCTCCATGCCCGGCCGGGGGAAGCCGTCCTTCAGCACGGGCACGCCCCAGGCCAGGTCGCGGGTGATGCCCCGGTCGATCAGCCCCTCGTCCAGATGCTTGTAGGCGATGGATTTGGCCAGCAGCTGCCAGCCGCTCTTGCCATCGACCCAGGCGCGGATTTCCGGCTCGATCTTCGTCTGCAACAGATAGAGGTGGCGCGTGTCGCGCACCTCCAGATTCCTGGACCCCGACACCGACGAATAGGGATCGATCAGGTCGGTCGGGTCCAGCAGGCGTCCACAGTTGTCGCACTGATCGCCGCGCGCGCCGACGTGACCACAGTGCGGGCAGGTGCCCTCGACATAGCGGTCGGGCAGGAAGCGGGCGTCGTCGATGGAGTAGATCATCCGATCCACCCGTTCCTCGATCAGGCCGTTCTTCTCCAGCGCCTCGGCGAAATGCTGGGTCAGGCGATGGTTCTGCGGGTTCGAGGACCGGCCGAACCAGTCATAGCTCAGGCCGAACGCTTGGCCGGCAGCCTTCTGGATCTCGTGCTGTTCGTCGCAATAGGTCCGCACGTCCTGACCGGCGGCAGACGCCGCCAGTTCGGCCGGGGTGCCGTGTTCGTCGGTGGCGCAGATATACAGCACCTCATGGCCCTGGGCCCGCTTGAACCGCGCCCAGACGTCGGCCGGCAGCATCGACCCCGCCAGATTCCCCAGGTGCTTGATGCCGTTGATGTAGGGCAGCGCCGAGGTGATGAGGATGCGGGCCATGATCGTCCAGGAGTTCGGGGAAGCGCAGGGATATAGAGCGGCGGCGCCGTTTCCTCAAACGCCTTGCGGCAATCGACGCGCTACGCGGACAAATCGCCCCGTAAGCAGGGTCGAGGACGCCAGGCTGGCGATCACCACAGCCCAGACCAGGCCGTCGATGCCCATCCGGTGCGCCAGCACCCAGCCCAGCGGCATCATCACCGCCCCATAGGCCGCGAAATGCATGATGGTGGGCCACCAGACATCCCCTGCCGCCCGGTTCGCCTGGGCCGCCACGACCTGGATGCCGTCCGCCACGAAAAACAGGGTCGCCAGAACCAGGGCCGGCGCCGCAATGGCCAGCAGGGCCGGGTCGCGGTTGTAGGCCCCGACGATCAGATGCGCGCTGGGCCAGACCAACAGCGCCACGACCAGGGTCATGGCCGTGACCACCCCCAACCCGACCAGTCCCGCGCGCAACACCCCTCGCCCGTCGCCGGCGCCATAGCTGCGCCCCACCAGCACCGCCGTCGCCGACGACAGCCCCATGGGCAGCATGAAGACGATGGCCGAGACGTTCAGCACTACCGCCCAGGCGGCCGTCTCCGCCGTACCGATCTGGCCGGCGAAGAAGGTGAAGCCGGAAAAGGCCCCGACCTCGATGAAATAGGATGCGCCGGCGCCCAGGCCGACCTTGACCTGTTCGCGCGCCGCCTTGGGGTCGCGCTCGGGCTTGTCGAAAATGCCCAGCGACCGCGCCTCGGGCAGGCGCAGGATGTAGATGACCAGGAAGATCGCCAACGCCGCCCGCGCGCCGAACGTCGCCCAGGCCGAGGCGAAGGCGCCGTCGAAACCGATGCCCAGCAGGTCCGGCACCAGCACGATGTTCAGCGCCAGATTGACCCCGTTCGCCACCCACATGGCGACCATGCCGGGCTTTGGCCGCCCCAGGGCCTCCAGGAAGAACTGCCCCGTCACCGAGATCAGATAAAAGGGCATGGACAGGGCGAAGACGACCAGGGCCGGACCCGCGCCTTCCGCCAGTCCGTTCTCAAGCCCCAGCTTGCCCAAACCCCACGGGCCGATGGCGATCAGGGCGATCATGGAGATCACGCCGATCTGCAGCGAATAGGTCATACCCCGGCGCAGCACCGAGCCAACGGCGTGCCGACGCCCCTCGCCCAGCATGCGCGCCGTCATCACCTGCACGCCCAGCATCAGGCCCACCGCCGTCGTCACCACGATCGACGTCGGCGCCCAGGCCAGCGAATGAAAAGCCAGTTCCTTGCTGGAGAAGTTGCCCACCACGATGGCGTCGGTCAGACCCATCGTCATGATGCCGATCCGCGCCAAAATCACCGGCCATGCCAGGTTGAGCAGGTCGCGGAAGGCGGAACGGGTCTGGGGGCTGAGCGCGATCATCGGAGGCGGCACAGGCCACGCGGACCCGTCGGGGTCAACTCCCAAAAACTTTGTGGGTTTGGCCCTACCAGGCGCCCAGTTCGCGAAGTTGCCGAACCAGCTCCTCCGGCGCCTCGCCTGCATCCAGTTCGGTCAGATCGACGGGCGCGTCCTTGGGCTCGAAATAGCGCCAGCCCTGGAACGGGCGGCGCGCCATTGGGGCGGTGCGAACGACCTGGGGCGCCAGCGTGATCTCGCAGCGGCTCTCCTTGCCCTCGCCCAGGGTGGTGATGTCCAGCACACGCTGACGGCAAACGATGGTCCCCTTCACCACCCAATACAGCGACCCGCCGTCCTCGATTTCCGACGCGCGTTTCGGCGTCATTCGGGTGTGGACCACCAGCGGCCCGCCCTTGGCGGCGCGGGTCTCCAGCCATTCGACGTCTGGCACCCCGACGCCCAGCTTGATCATGTGAAGCGGCATTGGCCCCACGTAGTGGCCCTTAGGCGCATTGGCCAGATTCTTAATCTACAGGGCCCAGGATGATTGAGCGCCGCCTCCCCTCGTCAGGCGCGACACAGGACCAGAATGTACGGATTGATTACCCGCCTGACGGCTCATCCCGGCCGTCGCGACGAACTGGGCCTGTGCCTGCTGGACCCCAATCTGAAGCGCCCAGGCTGCCACAGCTACGTCCTGGCCCACGACCTGAACGACGCCGACGCCCTGTGGGTCACCGAGGTCTGGATGAGCAAGGCCATGCACCACGCCTGGTCCGCCCAGATCCGCGAAACCCACGAACTGCTGCCGGCCCTCAGCCTGATCGCCACCTTCGGCGACACCGTCTTCACCCGCCCCATCGGCGGCGTGGGGCTTTAGTCAGGCGAGGCGGTCAAGGCCGCAACCGCGTCTGTCATCGCGATCTGCGCGAAGACCGCCGTCGGGGCCAGACCCTCCATCAAGCAACGTGCGCCGTGATCCTCGGCCATTTTAGTGCGAGCCGCCTCGTCGAGACCGGCTCTATAGGCGACGAGCGCCTTGTCCCACCTCTCGATCTGTCCGCGCCCGGCGACCTTGCCCATGAAATAGGACATGGTGGCCAGCAGGGATTGGTTCTGCGCCTCATCCTCGCCGATCCCCTCCATCAGCGTGACGACGCACTGCATGTCCGCCAGATCGTCGGCCTCTATCCGTACAGTCTGCGTTTGCGGTTCGCCCGCCAGGCCTATCAGCAGCGCAAGAGCCGCAAAGCCTCCCAAGCCCACGATCACGCCTCGCTCTTGATGCGCGCCAGTTCGAAACCGTCCACGACCTGATCTCCCACCGAGGCCGCGACGCTTTCCACGACCCCATCGAACGGCGCAGTCAGGGCGTGCTCCATCTTCATGGCCTCCAGCACCACGACCGGCTGGCCCTTGGTCACCGCGTCTCCGGCCTTGACCGGCGTCGCGACGATCTTGCCAGGCATGGGTGCACGCAGGGAGCCGTCGGAGACAGTCGCAGATCCTGCCGTAACGCCTGAAGTGAATCTCACCACCGAATGCCCCAAGCCTTTCGAGAACAGAACGACTCCATCTGACGTTTCAGGCCAGTAGTAGTGAAACGACCGTTCAGCGACAGACACCTCAGCCCTCCGAGGGGCATATCGAGGGCCGCCAAAATCGACACTGACAGATGTTTTCCGTTCTTCGTCCTGGAACGAATGATGATCGAGACGCTGCAGTCGAACGTCCTGTCGCACACCATCAATCGCGACGACCGAAATACTTCCTGGTTCACGGTTCATGCGAAACCCGAATGTGTCGCGATCACCCCACGGGCTGCCGCCATCATTACCGGGAGGCCCGGATATCCAATCTGTCAAAAACAGTGCCGAAGCCGCCAATCCCAGTTCATAGTTCAAATCTTGAGGCTGCAACGCCGCCTCTTCCGCCGCGATGAAGCCCGTATCCACGTCGCCCGCGACGAAGCGCGGATGCTCCAGGCAGCGCTTCAGGAAGCCGGCGTTGGCCTTGACCGGCCAGACCTCGACCTCGCCGGCCGCTTCGGCCAGACGCGCCGCCGCCGCCTCGCGCGTGCCTTCATGCACGATCAGCTTGGCGATCATCGGGTCGTAGAACTGGCTGACCTCGCCGCCCTGCTCAACGCCGGTGTCGATCCGAATGCCGTCCGGCATGACGAAATGCTCCAGCCGGCCGATGCTCGGCAGGAAGCCGTTGGCCGGATCCTCGGCATAGAGGCGCGCCTCCATGGCCCAGCCGTTCAGCTTGATCTGATCCTGCTTCAGCGGCAGGGGCTCGCCCGCCGCGACGCGGAACTGCCATTCGACCAGATCGACGCCGGTCACGCTCTCGGTCACCGGGTGCTCGACCTGCAGCCGGGTGTTCATCTCCATGAACCAGATGCCGTCCGCCTTCAGCCCGTCCGAGGCGTCGGCGATGAACTCGATGGTCCCGGCCCCGACGTAGTTGACCGCCTTGGCCGCCTTGATCGCCGCGCCCGTCACGGCGGCGCGCACGGCCTCGCTCATGCCCGGCGCCGGCGCCTCCTCGATCACCTTCTGGTGGCGGCGTTGCAGCGAACAGTCGCGCTCATACAGGTGGACGACATCACCATGCTTGTCGCCAAACACCTGCACCTCGATGTGGCGCGGGCGGGTGATGTAGCGTTCGATCAGAACACGGTCGTCGCCGAAGGCCGCCGCGCCCTCGCGCTTGGCGCTGGCCAGACCATCGGCGAAGTCGGCCGGATCATCGACCCGCTTCATCCCCTTGCCGCCGCCGCCCGCGACCGCCTTGATCAGCACCGGATATCCGATCCGCGCCGCCTCGGCCGTCAGGGTCGCCTCCGACTGGTCCGCGCCCTGATAGCCCGGCGTCACCGGCACCCCGGCCTGGATCATCAATTCCTTGGCCGCGTCCTTCAGACCCATGGCGCGAATCGAGGACGGGTCCGGCCCGATCCAGATCAGCCCCGCAGCCGCCACGGCCTCGGCGAAGTCGGCGTTTTCCGACAGGAAGCCATAGCCGGGGTGGATCGCCTCCGCGCCCGTCGCCGTGGCGGCCGCCAGCACCTTGGCGCCGTCCAGATAGCTCTCTCGCGCCGCCGCCGGACCGATCAGCACCGCCTCGTCGGCCTCGCGCACATGCAGGGCGTCCACGTCCGCCTCGGAATAGACGGCGATGGTGCGTATTCCCATCCGCTTGGCGGTACGGAAGACACGGCAGGCGATTTCGCCGCGATTGGCGACAAGGACGGACTTGAACATGAAGCGTTCTTAGCCGGATCGTGCGAGGCAGGCGAGAGCTTCTCCCTCCCCTTCATGGGGAGGGACGGCGAAGCGCAGCGTAGCCAGGGTGGGGCCGTCATGACCATTTCGCTCACGCCCCTTCGGACCCCACCCCGATCGCTCCGCGATCGCCCCTCCCCAAAATGGGGAGGGAGAGTATTCAGGCGACCCCGCAGGCGTTAAGCCCCTCCCATGTCCCTGCGCCCCCTCTTCGTCACCCAAGTCTATGAAGCGTCCCTCGCCGAGGGTCGGGGCTGGCCCGACTTCAACGAGCAACTGATCGACGTCATCCGCATGATGGCCGAGGAGGACGCGGCGGGCCGCCATTGGTGCAAGGCCAACACCTATCGGGGATATACCTCCTACGGATCGCTGAACGACCTGCCGCAGCGGTTCCCCGAGTTCGCCGAGCTGAAGCGCCACCTGGATCGGCACGCCGTCGCCTACGCCAAGGCGCTGAACTTCGACCTAGCGAGGAAGCCGCGTCTCGACAATCTGTGGGTCAATATCCTCAAGCCCGGCGGCGGCCATACCGGCCATATCCACCCGCACGCCTTCCTGTCGGGCACGGTCTATATCGACATCCCGGACGGCGCCTCGTCGCTAAAGCTGGAAGACCCCCGCCTGCCCTTCATGATGGCGCGGCCCTCGGTGACCGAAGAGGCGTCGGAGGCCGAACGGCCGTTCGTGTATCTGAAGCCCCAGGCGGGAACGGTGCTGATGTGGGAAAGCTGGCTGCGGCACGAGGTGCCGACCAACCTGGCCAAGGCCGACCGGATCTCGATCAGCTTCAACTACGCCTGAACGGCCGCCGCTGACGGCGACCGTTCAGACCGAGGAAATCAGACTGTCCAGCTGGCCTTGCGCTTTTCCAGGAAGGCCAGCACGCCCTCGCGGCCTTCGTCCGACACGCGGGCGCGAGCGATGCGTTTGGCGGTCTCGTCCAACAGGCTCGAATCTATCTTGTGGTGGGCGATGTCGTTGACCAGGCGCTTGGCCTCGCCCATCGCGCCGGGCGCATTGCCGGTCAGGCTGTCGCTCAGCATCGAGATAAACTCGTCCACCGAACCCTCGGGCAGGACCAGGTCGATCAGGCCGGTGTGGGCGGCATAGTCGGCGTCGAAGCTGTTTCCGGTCAGGAACAGCTGGCGGGCGCGACGGGCGCCGATGGCCTCGACGACATAGGGGGCGATGGTCGCGGGGATCAGGCCCAGCTTGACCTCGGAGAAGGCGAAGCGCGCGCCCTCGACCGCCACGGCCATGTCGCAGGCGGCGACGATGCCGGCCCCGCCGCCCATGGCGTTGCCCTCGACGATCGCCACCGTCAGGGCCGGAATGTCGTGCAGCGCCTTCAACATTTTCGCCAGGCCCATGGCGTCGTCGCGATTGTCGCTCTCGGACCAGTCGGCGGCGTCGCGCATCCAGTTCAGGTCGGCCCCGGCGCTGAAGGTGCCGCCCGCCCCGCGAATGAAGACGGCGCGCACGCGGTCGGCGCCGTGCAGGGTCTCGAACGTCTCGTGCAGCGCGGCGATGGTCGCGGCGTCGAAGGCGTTCTTCTTCTCGGGCCGATTGATGGTGACGAAGACGATGCCGTCGGTGGTCGAATCGATCTGCACCAAATCATCGTTCGCATCCGGCGCGGGGTCGGCGACCAGCGGCTGGGCGATGGAATTGATCTCGGCCGCCTCCGCGTCGGTCACGTCCAGGGCGTCGATGTCCGCCGGGGTGTTTTCATTCGCCATGGGAGTCTCCTTGGGGGCAGCGGCGGCTCACGTTCTCGGGGCCATCGCCATAATAGAAGCTGAGCGTCTGTCGGTCGTCGGAAAGGATGAGCGTGCGATAGAGCCGTTCGATCCAATCATAATCCTCGTAATCGACGACGAGGTGAATCGAGTTCGGGTCGATGCGGGTCACTTCGACGACGCTGTCTCCCTCTTCGAAATAGGAGATCGAGGTGTCGCTGATGACGAAACGCTCGCCGCTTTCGCGGTTGCCACAAGCTTCCGGCACGCTGCTCCATTCCCCCTGATATTCGGCGGGAATGGTCTTCAGGGCGGTTTCGGCGAAGGCAGGCGCCGCGAACGGGACGGCCAGCATCAGGGCGGCGATGACGTAAACAGGCTGCATCTCATCACATCCTGAACAGGCCGAAGGTCGTCTCGGGGATCGGGGCGTTCAGGCTGGCGCTGATCGCCAGGCCCAGCACGTCGCGCGTCTGGGCCGGGTCGATGACGCCGTCGTCCCACAGGCGGGCGGTGGCGTAATAGGGATTGCCCTCGTCCTCGTACTTCTGACGGATCGGGGCCTTGAAGGCCTCGGCGTCGTCCGCGCTCCAGGTGTCGGCGTCGCGGTGCACGGTGGCCAGGACCGAAGCCGCCTGTTCGCCGCCCATCACGCCGATCCGGCTGTTGGGCCAGGTGAAGAGGAAGCGCGGGGAATAGGCCCGACCGCACATGCCGTAGTTTCCGGCGCCGAAGCTGCCGCCGATCAGGACGGTGAACTTGGGCACTTCGGCCGAGGCCACGGCCGTGACCAGCTTGGCGCCGTCCTTGGCGATACCGCCGGCCTCGTATTTGCCGCCGACCATGAAGCCCGAGATGTTCTGCAGGAACAGCAGCGGAATCTTGCGTTTGCAGGCCAGTTCGATGAAGTGGGCGCCCTTCTGGGCGCTCTCGGAGAAGATGACGCCGTTGTTGGCAAGTATGGCGACCGGATAGCCCCAGATGCGGGCGAAGCCGCAGACCAGGGTCGAGCCGTACAGGGTCTTGAACTCATCGAACTCGGACCCGTCCACCAGCCGGGCAATGACCTCGCGCACATCATAGGGGGCGCGGACGTCATCGGGGATCAGGCCGTACAGTTCTTCGGCCGCGAAGGCCGGGGCGCGCGGTTCGCGCACATCCATCTCGACGGTCTTGGTCGTGTTCAGATTGGCGACGATGGACCGCACGATCTCCAGCGCATGCTCGTCGTTCTCGGCCACATGATCGACCACACCCGAGCGACGGCCGTGGGTTTCCGCCCCGCCCAGTTCTTCGGCCGAGATCACCTCGCCAGTGGCCGCCTTCACCAGCGGCGGGCCGGCCAGGAAGATGGCGCCCTGGTTCCTGACAATGATCGTCTCGTCCGACATGGCCGGCACATAGGCGCCGCCGGCGGTTGACAGGCCCATGACACAGGCGATCTGGGCGATGCCCTTGGCGCTCATCCGGGCCTGGTTGAAGAAGATGCGGCCGAAATGGTCGCGGTCGGGGAAGACCTCGGCCTGGTGCGGCAGATTGGCCCCGCCGGAATCGACCAGATAGACGCACGGCAGGCGGTTCTGTTCGGCGATTTCCTGGGCGCGCAGGTGCTTCTTCACCGTCATGGGGAAGTATGCGCCGCCCTTCACCGTCGGATCGTTGCAGACGATCATGACCTCGCGGCCCGAGACGCGTCCGATGCCGGCGATGACGCCGGCGGCGGGGGCCTCGCCGTCATACATGCCGTGGGCGGCCAACTGACCGACCTCCAGGAACGGCGAGCCAGGGTCCAGCAGCCGCTCGACACGGTCGCGCGGCAACAGCTTGCCACGGGCCACATGACGCTCGCGCGACTTGTCGGACCCGCCGCGCGCGGCCTTGGCCACATGGTCGCGCAGTTCGGCGACCAGGGCGCTGTTGTGCGCGTGAAGGGACTTGTATCTGGGGCTTTGCGGATCGACCGCTGACGTCAGCTTCGGCATGAGGCTGGTTTAGGCGGGGTCGCGAGGCGTCACAAGGAATTCTCCCTCCCCTTCATGGGGAGGGACGATCGCGCAGCGATCAGGGTGGGGCCGTGCGGGCAGCGGAGATGCTTCATACCGCCCCACCCCGGCTCCGCTCCGCTGCGCCGCCCCTCCCCATGAAGGGGAGGGAGAAGCCATCCTTGCCTCCCCGCCCCTTTTCCCCTATAGGCCCCGCCTTTCCAGGGCTTCGGTCCTGTCGCGGAACACCAAAGGGTTGGACGTTCGGTCCGGCCGCCGCGCCAGGAGCCATCGTGGGGATCGACTTACCCGGTCGTTTCCACGCCGACGCCCACAAGGGAGAATACCGCATGGCTCTTTACGAGCACACGGTCATGTCGCGCCAGGATATCTCTGCGCAACAGGCCGAAGCGCTGAACGACACCATCAAGGGCTTGATCGAACAAGGCGGCGGTTCCGTCGCCAAGATCGAGTACTGGGGTCTGCGCAACCTGACGTACCGCGTGAAGAAGAACCGCAAGGCTCACTATTCGCTGCTCGCCGTCGATTGCCCCCCGGCCGCCATGGCCGAGGTCGAGCGTCAGCTGTCGATCAACGAAGACGTGCTGCGTTGGCTGACCGTCCGCGTCGAGGAACTCGACCTGGAACTGTCGCCGCTGCTGGCCCGCCGCGAGCGTGAACGCGAGCGTGAGCGCGAGCGCACCCCGCGCGAAGACGCCGCCGCCGACGCCGAATAAGGAACCCGGAACATGACCGATACCCCCATCAGCTCGGGCGCCCCGACCCCGGGCGCACCGGCGGGCTCCGGCGCCGCCGGCCGCCGCCCCTTCTATCGTCGCCGCAAGGTCTGCCCGTTCTCGGGCGCCAATGCGCCGAAGATCGACTACAAGGACGTGAAGCTGCTGCAGCGTTACGTCTCCGAACGCGGCAAGATCGTGCCTTCGCGCATCACCGCCGTCTCCCAGAAGAAGCAACGCGAACTGGCCAAGGCCATCAAGCGCGCTCGCTATCTGGCCCTCCTGCCTTACGTGGTGAAGTGAGATGAAGGTCGTTCTGCTTGAACGCGTCGAGAATCTCGGCGCCATCGGCGACGTCGTGTCCGTCAAGGACGGCTTCGCCCGTAACTTCCTTCTGCCGCGCGACAAGGCCCGTCGGGCCACCGCCGCGAACCTGAAGGCGTTCGAACTCGACCGCGTCGCCATCGAGCAACGCAACGACAAGAACAAGGCCGATGCACAGAAGGTCGCCGACAAGATCGACGGCCAGACCTACATCATGATCCGTCAGGCCGGTGAAACCGGTCACCTGTACGGTTCGGTCGCCGGCCGCGACGTCGCCGAGGCCATCCAGGCCGAAGGCGGCAAGGTCGAGCGTTCGCAAGTCGTCCTGAATACGGCGATCAAGAACCTGGGCGTCCACGAAGTGCCGGTCCGCCTGCACGCCGAGGTCCGCGCCACGGTCAAGATCAACATCGCCCGTTCGATGGATGAAGCCGAGCGTCAGGCCAAGGGCGAGGACGTGATCCGCAGCCAGTTCGACGATGAGCGCCAGGCCGCCGAGCAATCGGCCCAGGAACTGATCGAAGGCGGCGCCGGTCAACAAGAAGGCTTCGGCGACGAAGCCTGATCGACCCCGGCCTTCGGGCCGGATCGCCAAAACATCAAGGGCGCGCCCCGCAAGGGACGCGCCCTTTTTGCTGCGCGACGCCCGCCGCCCTGTCTATGACAAGTTTACAACAAGCAGCGATCGTTGTTCCTCCGGGACGCGACATAGACAAAGAGCTTGCTTGACGCCGCCGCTTTGCGGTCACAGCCTCCAATCACGACCGATTTCGGCCCGAACGGCGAAAGATTATTGCGCCTGACGACGAGCCGGCCGAGGGGCGACGGCATGGCGGCCTGTCGAACGTCCGCGCACATGGCCGTCGTGCTTCGTCGGGGATCATCAATGCAAATCGGACACGGCCGTCGGGCCCTGCTGGCCTTCGCTTCCGCCAGCGCGCTTTTCATAGCGTCATCGGCCTTCGCTCAAGTCACGACCCCGCCGCCCGACGACACGACCGAAGTGGGCGAGATCATCGTCACCGGCACGCGCACCGTGGGACGCAGCCGCCTGGACAGCGTCGCGCCCGTGGACGTGATCACCGGCGAGACCCTGGCGAAACAGGGCACGGGCACGGAACTGGCCGCCGCTCTGGCCGCCACCGCCCCCTCGATCAACTTCCCCCGCCCGGCCATTTCCGACGGATCCGATCACGTCCGCCCGGCGACCCTTCGCGGCCTGGCGCCCGACCAGACCCTGGTGTTGATCAACGGTCAACGCGGGCATGTCGGCGCCCTGGTCAACGTCAACGGCGCACTGGGACGCGGCTCGACCGCGTTCGACCTGAACACCATCCCGTCGATCAGCCTGGGCTCGGTGGAAGTCCTGCGCGACGGCGCTTCCGCCCAGTACGGCGCCGACGCCATCGCCGGTGTCATCAACCTGCGTCTGCGCGAGGCGTCGAGCGGCGGCGGCATCACCGCCAACTACGGCATCTACGACACCGACTTCACCACCGCGCGCGGCGACCACAGCCGCCGTGATGGCGAACAGACCTCGCTTGCCGGCTGGGTCGGCCTGCCGCTGTTCGGCGACGGCTTCCTGACCCTGTCCGGCGAGGTGCAGAAGCGCCAGCCCACGAACCGCTCCGACTATGCCGCGACCAGCGCCGTGAACGGCGGCAGCGCGACCACCGTCATCGGCCGTTTCGGCGACCCCTATACCGAGGCCTACACGGGCTATTTCAACGCCGGCAAGCCGCTGAGCGGCGAATGGGAGGCCTATGCCTTCGGCGGCTATCAGAAACGCAAGTCGGAAGCCGCCGCGACCGCCCGCGCTTTCAACAACTCCAACAATGTCGCGGCCATCTATCCCAACGGCTTCCTGCCGATCATCGCCGCCGACATCACCGACTACAACATCTACGGCGGCGCCAAGGGACCGGCCTGGGGCTTCGACTGGGATCTGTCGGTCGGTTATGGCCGCAACGAGCTGGACTACAGCGTCCTCAACTCGTTGAACGCCTCCTACGGTGCGGCGTCGCAGACCGAGTTCGACGCCGGCTCCCTCAGCTACGGCCAACTGACCATCGGCATCGACGCGGTGAGACAGGTCGAGGTCAATCTGTATGAGCCTCTTAACGTGGCATTTGGGGTCGAATATCGCCGTGAGGACTTCAGCGTCTCCGAGGGCGAACCGACCTCCTACAACAAGGGACCGGTCACCGCCGGCGGCGCAGGCTCGCAGGGCTTCCCCGGTTTCGCGCCGTCCAACGCCGTCGATGTCGATCGCAACAACATCAGCGCCTACATCGATCTGGAGGGCAAGTTCTCCGAACAGTTCACCGTCGGCCTCGCCGGCCGGTACGAAGACTATTCCGACTTCGGCGATCAGTTCACGGGCAAGATTTCCGCACGATACGACTTCACCGACGCCTTCGCCCTGCGCGGCGCCATCTCGACCGGCTTCAAGTCGCCCGCCCTGCAACAGCAGTTCTTCAGCTATGTCGCCACCAACCTGGTCGCCACGGGCGCCGGCGTCGTGCTGCAGCAGAACGGATCGTATCGGGTCGATGACCCGATCGCCATCGCCTTGGGGTCCAAGCCATTGGAGCCCGAAACCTCGACCAACTATTCGGCAGGCGCGGTCTTCCGCAGCGGCGGGTTTGAGCTGACGGTCGACGCCTATCGCATCGAGGTCGATGACCGGATCATCTATTCCGAAACCCTGGGGGTCTCGCGGCCCAGCCAGACGACGCAATCGACCGCAGCCATCCAAGCCCTTCTGGCGCCCTTCGGCGTGACCGGCGCTCGCTTCTTCCTGAACGGGGTCAACACCACGACGAGCGGCGTGGATGTGGTGGGTCGCTATCGCACGACGCAGGACTTCGGTCGCTTCGACTTCACCCTGGCCGGCAACTTCAACAACACGGAAGTCACCCGCACCCCAGCCGTTCCCAGCAACCTGGCCATAGCCCCATCCGGTGACTTCCTGTTCGACCGCTCTTCCAGGCTGTCGTTCGAACAGGGCACGCCGGAGCAGAAGATCGTCGCCAGCGTCGATTGGTCCTTGGGCGACTTCGGAGCGACCCTGCGCGGCACCAGCTACGACAGCGTGCTGGTCGCCAACAACAACGCCACGCTGGATTACGAGACGGGCGACGCCCTGCTGCTGGATCTGGAGGGACGCTACACTCTGCCCTTCGGCGTCGCATTGGCGGTGGGGGTCAACAACCTGACCGACGAATATCCGACCGCCACGCCGATCAACATCAATGGCGCGACCGGGTCCGTGGGCTATCCCAGCTACTCGCCCTACGGCTTCAACGGTCGGTTCTTCTATGGTCGTCTGAGCTACAGCTTCTAGGCCGACGGACGGATCCAAGGAACGGGGCGCTCTTCGGAGCGCCCCGTTTTGCGTTGCGATAGATTTTCTACTGGCTTGCCGCAGAAAACATGGACTTCTGCGTCGATTGACCCGCCGCACCTTCGCCCTGATATGGCCATGACCGCCGGGATCTCCCCGACCGTGCGGTTGGAGACGGCGATGACGAACACCCCCCATTTCGTGGCGATGCCGCCCGCCCGTGGGCGATGTTGCGGCTGAGGCCGCACGACATCCGAACTTCAGATCGACTTCAAAGCCCGCCGCCATCAGCGGCGGCGATGCGCGCTCGCGTCAAAAACAAGCCTTAGGAAATCTCTCAATGCGCACTACCCTGCAACGGGCCGCCGTCCCGGCCCTGTTCGCGACCGTCTCGACGCTCGCCCTGCTGACCGCCGCCCCCGCCTTCGCCCAGACCGCTGAGCCCAGCGCCGATGACGCCGCGCAAGTGGACGACATCGTGGTCACCGGCACGCGGGTCCAGAACCGCTCGCGCCTGGACACCCTGGCTCCCGTGGACGTGGTGACGGCGCAGGCGCTGCAGACGCGCGGCACGACCGAGTTCGCCACCGCCCTGGCCCAGGCCGTGCCGTCGCTGACCTTCCAGCGCCCGTCGGCCAATGACGGCACCGACTCGATTCGCCCGATCACCCTGCGCGGCCTGTCGCCGGACCAAACGCTGGTGCTGGTCAACGGCACGCGCCGCCACTCCTCGGCCCTGGTCAACGTCAACGGCGTCGTGGGGCGCGGCTCGGCCGCCGTGGACCTGAACACCATCCCGACCTGGGCGCTTGACCGGGTCGAGGTGCTGCGCGACGGCGCCTCGGCCCAGTACGGCTCTGACGCCATCGCCGGGGTCGTGAACCTGCGCCTGAAGGAAGCCTCCAGCGGCGGCGGCGCCAGCGTGACCTACGGCCAGTATTTCACCACGGTGAAGACCGCGCGCGGCGAACGCGACGAGCAGGACGGCGGCACGGTGACGGCCTCGGCCTGGCAAGGCTTCTCCCTGGGCGACGATGGCTTCCTGACCCTGTCGGCGGAGTATCTGAACCGCGAATCGACCAACCGCTCGGACTATGATCCCCGTGCAGCCGCGAACGGCGCGATCACTGCCCGCTTCGGCGACCCGGACGTCGAGCAATGGACGGTCTTCGCCAACGCCGGAAAGGGCCTGGGCAACGGCTGGGAGGCCTATGGCTGGGCCGGCTACCAGGATCGCGACAGCGAAGGCGCCGCCTTCCCTCGCCTGTCCGACAACGCGAACACTGTCGCCGCCATCTATCCGAACGGCTTCCTGCCCAAGGTCGCCATCAACTCCAAAGACGCCTCGCTGGCCGGCGGCCTGCGCGGCGAACTGGCGGGTTGGAACACGGATGTCAGCCTGACCTACGGCCGCAACGCGCTGGACTTCCGCACCGAGGATTCGCTGAACGCGACCTATGGCGCCGCTTCGCCGACCAGCTTCGATTCCGGCAGCCTGATCTACGACCAGCTGGTTCTGGGCGCCGACTTCAGCCGCGAGTTCGAAGTCGGCCTGTCGGGCGGCCCGCTGAACTTCGCCTGGGGCCTGGAGCAGCGCTGGGAGAACTACAAGATCGAGGCAGGCCAGCCCGAAAGCTACAATCGCGGCCCGCTGGGCGCCAATGCGGCCCTGACCGGCGGCGCCCAGGGCTTCGTCGGCTTCCAGCCCTCGAACGCCGTCGATGTCGATCGCGACAACTTCGCCGCATACGCCGACGTGGAAATCCCCCTGACCGACAAGCTGCGTGTCGAAGGCGCCGTGCGGTTCGAGGACTATTCCGACTTCGGCGACACCCAGACGGGCAAGCTGTCGGCCCGCTATGACTTCACGCCCAGCTTCGCTCTGCGGGGATCGGTCTCGACCGGCTTCCGCGCCCCGTCCTTGCAGCAGTCGTATTTCACCTCGACCGCCTCTGTCATCCAAAGCGGCGTGGTGGTCGAAACCGGCACCTTCCCCGCCACAAGCGCCGTCGCCGCAGCCCTGGGCGCACGTCCGCTAAAGGCCGAGACCTCGACCAACTATTCGCTGGGCGCCGTCATCCGCCTGGGCCGGTTCGACCTGACGGTGGACGCCTACAAGATCGACATCGAAGACCAGATCGTCCTGTCGGAGTTGATCAACCGCTCCTTCTCGGCCGAAGTCGCTAATCTGCTGGATCCGCAAGGCATCCAGGCCGCCCGCTTCTTCCTGAACGGCGTTTCGACCACGACGCAAGGCGTAGACATCGTCGGCCGCTATCGTCTGCCGACAGACACGCTCGGCGACTTCGACTTCACTGTGGCCGCCAACTTCAACGACGTGTCGGTCAACAGCGTGCCGACCTCGTCGTCGGCGCTGACCTCGACCCCGACCTTGTTCTCGCGCCAGCGTATCAAGACCATCGAGGACGGCACCCCGGCGTCAAAGGTCTCGGCCTCGGCGGATTGGAGCCGAAACAAGTGGGGCGCGACGGTTCGCGCCACCTACTATGGCGATGTGATTCAGCCCGCGTCGCTGCCAGAAAACGACTATCGAACCGGCGAAAAGACCGTGATCGACCTGGAAGGCCGATTCCAGATCACCGAACGCGTCGGTCTGGCGATCGGCGTGGACAATGTCTTCGACGAATACCCGGACAATGTGCCGATCAGAAACCCGAATTCGCCCCTCGGGACCGACCTGACGTCCAACGGCGTGCTGGGCTTCCCCTACTATTCGCCGTTCGGCTTCAACGGGCGCTACGGCTATGCGCGCGTCAGCCTGAAATGGTGAGGTCGAGCTGACGAGCTATGAGGCAAGGGCGCTCTGCGGAGCGCCCTTTTCTTTGATCGGATTACGAAAGCTTCAGACAAGCCCTCCGATCGCGCCGCAGTTGCGACACATATCAACGTTCAACCTTGGCCTTGCCAGAGGGGGCTTTGGAGGGAACCGACATGAAGACCAGATTGATCGCAGCAGGCGTCCTGGCGCTTTCGCTGATCGCCGGCGCAGCCAGCGCCATGACGGTGCAGGAGTTCCTGACCACCGCCAACGCCATCCCCCAGAACCCGACGGCCTTGCTGCGCTCGGACACGCGCCGGCTGATGGCCGAGTTCCGCGGCGCCGCCCGCACGGTTCGCGCCGAACAGGTCGCGACCACGACGGCCGGACGCCCGCCCGCGACCTGCATGCCGGAAAAGGTCGGCTTCTCGCCGGACCAGATTCTGACCCGCTTCAACGCCATACCCGCCGCGCGTCGCAACATCAGCGTCACCCAGGCGATGCGCGAATGGATGGCGGCGGAGTATCCCTGCCGATAAGGCCAGACGCATCGACGATCTTTCGCAAGACGGACGAAATCCGATTGAGGAATTCCGGTTCGTCCCCAGCCCCAACGAACTGTCCACGGCGCAGGCGACGTCCTCGTCTGACGTAGGCGTATGGGACGGCTAAAGCGTTAATCGATGAACGCCTTCGCCCCCATGCCCTTCTCGTCCGCGCCCATGGAAAACGGCGGCGTCAGTTCGATGCCGCACAATCTGGAAGCCGAGCAGGCGCTGCTGGGCTCGCTGATGTTCGACAACGCCGTGTTCGAGCGATTGAACGACCGGCTGCGCGGGGTGCATTTCTACGAACCCTTCCACCAGCGGCTGTTCGACGCCGTCGAGGATCACATCCGCCAGGGCATGCTGGCCGAGCCCACCATCCTGATGGAGCGGTTCAAGCAGGATCCGGCGTTTCAGGAGTTCGGCGGCCTGCGCTACCTCGCCGATCTGGTGGACCGCGCCCCCCCGGCCGCCAACGCCCCCGATTATGCCCGCGTCGTCTATGACCTGGCCCTGCGTCGCGATCTGATCCGCATCGGCGGCGAGATCATCAAGGAGGCGCCCAACCCCGAGACGCCCGCCGACGAACAGATCGAACAGGCTGAACAGACCCTGTATTCGCTGGCCGAAACCGGCAAGCCGTCGTCCGGTTTTGTCAGCTTTTCCCACGCCTTGTCCGGCGCCGTTCAGATGGCGGCCGAAGCCTATCAGCGCGAGGGCAAGCTGGCCGGCCTGGCGACAGGCTTGAACGATTTGGACCGTAAACTGGGCGGCCTGCACCCCTCCGACCTTCTGATCCTCGCCGGCCGTCCGTCGATGGGCAAGACCGCCCTGGCCACCAACATGGCCTTCAACGTGGCCCGCGCCTATCAGTGGGAACCGACGCCCGAGGGCCGCAAGACCGTCAACGGCGGGGTGGTCGCCTTCTACTCGCTGGAAATGAGCGCCGAACAGCTGGCCATGCGTATTCTGGCCGATGCGTCCGGCGTGTCGTCGGACAAGCTGCGCAAGGGCGAGATCGACGCCACCGACTTCGGCAAGCTGCGCGATGCGGCGGTCGAGATCGGCGAAAGCCCCCTCTACATCGACGACACCGGCGGCCTGTCCATGTCCAAGCTGGCCGCGCGGGCGCGCCGCCTGAAGCGGACGGAACAGGGGCTGGACCTGATCATCGTCGACTATCTGCAACTGATCACGACCGGCAACACAGGCGGGCAAAAAAACCGGGTGCAGGAAGTGTCCGAGATCACTGGCGGGTTGAAGGCCCTGGCCAAGGAGCTGTCGGTGCCGATCATCGCCCTGTCGCAGCTGTCGCGTCAGGTCGAGCAACGCGAGGATAAACGCCCCCAACTGTCCGACCTGCGCGAATCCGGCTCGATCGAGCAGGACGCCGACTGCGTGATGTTCGTCTATCGCGAGAGCTACTACTTGGGCCGCGCCGAACCACGCGAGGGTTCCGAAGAACACCTGCAATGGCAGCAGGACATGGACCGCCTGCAAGGCCAGGCCGAGGTCGTCATCGGCAAGCAACGCCACGGCCCCATCGGCATCGTCAAACTGGCCTTCGACGCCGACACCGTCCGCTTCGGCAACCTGGCGCACGGGTATGAAGAGGTCAGCTACGAGTAGCTCGAAAATGCCCAAAGACGAGGAAAGCATGACCCATCCTCCTCTCTTCAGTAACGACCCGGATCATCCTAGCGCCCTGCGAAATCGTGCTTGGGCTGCTTCAGAACTGTTCTGGGAGCTGTCCAAGCGAATGGCTCTGACCGGAGCCACGGCATACGTCGCACAAGAAACGAACAGCCAAGCACTGAGAGCTTTTGCCAGCTTAATGCTCTTGATGCTGTGGTTCTGGGGAGCTCAGGTTGTACAAAGAAGCTTCTTTCCATTACGGCCCTACGTGGACACAAGCACCCGCAGAGGATGTGCAATGTATATTGCTCTGGTAACGCTCATGAGCGCACTTGTCTTATCGACCGTTCCCATCGTCCAAATGCTCGCACGTGGTGCTCCGATCACTAACTAGTTTGCTCGGCCTTTCCCCCGGCTATTTAATCAAGCCATATGAATTTCATGTCCGCCCCTGCCGTCCTCTCCGTCGATCTCAGCGCCCTGGCGCGGAACTACCACACGCTGGGCGCCGTCAGCGGTCAGCCGGTGCAGCCGGTGGTCAAGGCGGACGGCTATGGGCTGGGGGCGCAGGCGGTGGCGACGCGGCTGATGGCCGAGGGCGCGCGGACCTTTTTCGTGGCCCGGGCGGCCGAGGGGGTGCGGCTGCGGGCCGCGCTGGGGCCGCAGGGCTCTGGCGGGCCGGTCATCTATGTTCTCGACGGATGCCATGGCGACGACGCCGGGATGCTGAAGGCGGCGGACCTGCGGCCCGTGCTGAACCATCCGCAGCAGATCCAGGCCTGGGCGGCGGCGGGCGGCGGGACGTGCGGCCTGCAGATCGACACCGGCATGAACCGGCTGGGCGTCCGGCCCGAGGATGCGCCCGAGGCCTTCGACGGCCTGGCCCTGGTCCTGACCCACCTGGCCTGCGCCGACGAACCCGCCAATCCGATGAACCGACGCCAGCGCGACGCCTTCGCGGGCGTGGTGGATCGCTATCCGGGCGTGATCCGGTCGTTCGCCAACTCCAGCGGTTGTTTCCTGGGCCCGGACTTCGCTTTCGACACCGTGCGGCCGGGGATCTGCCTTTACGGCGGCGGGCCGGAGGGACGGCCCGATCCCCGGATCGCGCCCGTGGCTGCGCTGACGGCCCAGGTGCTTCAGGTGCGCGACGTGCCGGCGGGCGAGAGCGTCGGCTATTCGCGCGGCTTCATCGCCGACCGCCCGATGCGGGTCGCGACGGTGGCGGCGGGCTATGCGGATGGGCTGCTGCGGTCCTACTCGCCCCAGGGCGCGGTCTGGATCGCGGGCCAGACCCGGCCGCTGCTGGGCCGGGTCTCGATGGACGTCTGCGCGGTGGACATCACCGGCCTGGACGTCGCGGTCGGCGATCCGGTCGAGTTGTTCGGCGCCAACCGCTTGCTCGACGATGCGGCGGCGGCGGCGGGGACCATCAGCTATGAGCTGCTGACCTCGATCACCACGCGCGTCCCGCGTCGCTACGTGGATTAGACGGCGCGCCGGATTTAGCGCGCATCTTTGACCACCTCGCCGCCCTTGATCACCACGGGCACGGTCTGGAGCGTGGTCACGTCGGTCAGCGGATCGCCCGCGACCGCGATCAGATCGCCATAGCGGCCCACCGACACCGCGCCCACGTCGGCCTCGCGTCCCAGGGCCTGCGACGCGTTCCAGGTGGCGGCGCGGATGGCCTCGGCCGGGCTCATGCCATAATGGACCATGACGGCGAACTGCTCGGCGTTGCGGCCGTGCGGATAGATGGCGGCGTCGGACCCGAACACCATGCGCGCCCCGGCGTCGTGGGCGCGACGGAAGTTGTCGCGCTGGGCCTGGGCGATCTCGCGGTCCTTGCGCAGATTGTCCTCGGTGACACCGAACTCCGTGCCGGTCGCCTGGGTGAAGTCGGTGTTGTAGATGTCCATCGACAGCCACGTTCCGTGCTCGCGCGCCAGGCGGATGCCCTCGTCGTCGATGAGCGAGGCGTGTTCGATGGTGTCGATGCCGGCGCGGATGGCGGCCTTGATTCCCTCGGTCCCGTGGGCGTGGGCGGCGACCTTCAGGCCCCACATATGCGCCTCGTCCGCGACGGCGCGCAGTTCGGCCTCGGTCATCTGCTGCTGGCCGGGTTCGGTGTTGTGGGAGAAGACGCCGCCGGTGGCGCACACCTTGATGACCTGGGCGCCGTATTTGCGCACTTCTCGCACGCTGTGGCGGGCGGCGTCGGGGCTGTCGGCATTGTATTCGTTCCGCATCTCCATCGAGTGCGGCATGCCGGTGTGGTCGCAGTGACCGCCCGTCGCCCCGAAGGACACGCCCGCCGGAACGACCCGCGGCCCCTCGACGAAGCCGCCGTCGATGGCCTGGCGCAGGGCGACGTCGGCGAAGGGCGGACCGCCCAGATTCCGCACCGTGGTGAAGCCGGCCATCAGCGTCGCGCGTGCATGCGGCACCTGCAGGATCGGCTCGAAGTCGTCGGCGAACCGCAGAGCCTCGAAGCCGGCGACATAGGGGGTGCCGCCCAGATGAACATGCATGTCGATCAGGCCGGGCAGCAGGGTCAGGCCTAGCAGGTCCAGACGCTTCGCATCCGCTGGCAGATCAGCGGGGACACGGTCGCCGACGGAGACGATCCGGCCATCGGTGATCACCACCACAGGCGCGGTGACATAGACGCCGCGCTCGACATCGACCATGCGATCGGCGGTGACGACCAGAGTCTCGGCCCAGGCGGCGCTCGCCATCAAGGCCATCGCCAGCGTCGCTACGCCGGCGATTGCGCGTTTGCAGAGTGTCATGATCGTCCCCATCCCCGTGATCCGCCGATCCTGCCATGGAATCGACAGAGGGGAATGGGGAAAGCGATCAGAGGCCGGTCGCGGCGGGGATCATCAGCCAGGATTGCTGACTTCGACCCCACCGCGCGCCGCATCTATCTCAGTAGCCTGCGCCCATGGCGGCCAGACCAGCGGTCGAGGCGACGAAGGTCAGGGCGATGGCGCCGAGGATGGCGGCCATGACGAAGCCCAGCACAATGCCGGCGATCAGGATGACGATGAAATAGACGACCTTCTTGTCTTCCGGCACCTTCATCAGGATCGGCAGGCCCAGGAACAGCAGGACCAGGCTATAGATGCCGCCGATGATCGACAGCCAGCCCAACAGCGGGATCAGGTTGAACACGCCCGCGATCCACGACGCGGTCGAGGCATAGACCGCCAGCTTCATCGCCTGCACAGGATTGGGCGCGCCGCCGAAGCTGGACGCCAGGGCGTTGATGATCAGGCCCAGAATGAAGACGCTGGCCAGCGACAGACCATACGACACGATGGCGAGCACCAGGGCGCTGACGATCGAAGCATGGCCGAACACCATGCTGCCGATCAGCGTCGCGACCGGACCGATAGCGGCCAGGATCATCGCATAGCGGGTGAACAGGCTCTTGTTGGTGGCGAACTCACCATCGATGCGCAGCCACTCGATCTTGGGCTGAAGCAGGATGCCCTTGACCCGAGCGATCAGGGCGGGATCGACGGCGGGTTGGGAGTGGGACGTCGGATCGGTCATGGCGCGCCTCGGCGATTGATGTGTGTCGAATGTTGACGTTGCATCGCCTCAAGTAGCAAGGGCGTGCGACAGATTCTCAATACCTTGTTATGGCAAAGGTTGCACGTGCGACCGAAACTGTCGTGGATAAGCCCCATGCACTGTCGAACAGGCGGCCCAAACCGTCCGATCTGCCCCGTCCGATCTGCTAAGGAAGCCCATGGCTCGCGATTCCGCCCTCTATGTCTGTCAGTCTTGCGGCACGGTCCACGGCAAATGGTCGGGCCAGTGCAGTTCCTGCGGCCAGTGGAACACCCTCAGCGAAGAAAGCCGTTCGGCCCCGCCCGGCGCGATCAAGCCGTCGGCCGCCACCTCGGCCCGGTCGCGCGGCATTCAGTTCGAGACCCTGCAATCCGACACGCCCGAACCGCCGCGCATCACCACAGGCGTGGCCGAGTTCGACCGCGTCTGCGGCGGCGGCGTGGTGCCGGGATCCGCCATATTGCTCAGCGGCGACCCCGGCGTCGGCAAATCCACCCTGTTGCTGGAGGTCGCGGCCAAGGCGGCGCTGAAGGGATCGCGCGTGGCCTATATCTCGGGCGAAGAAGCCGTCGAGCAGATCCGGGCGCGGGCCAAGCGGATGGGGCTGGCGGACGCGCCGGTCAATCTGGCGGCGGCGACGGCGCTGCGTGAAATCCTGGGCACGCTGAAGCGCGAGCATTTCGACATCGTCATCGTCGATTCGATCCAGACCCTGTGGTCCGACGTGCACGAGAGCGGCCCCGGCTCGATCACTCAGGTCCGAGCCTGCGCCGGCGAAATGGTGCGGTTGGCCAAGTCGCAAGGCGTCGCCGTAATCTTGGTCGGCCATGTCACCAAGGACGGTCAGGTCGCCGGTCCTCGCGTGGTCGAACACCTGGTCGACGCCGTCATGACCTTCGAGGGCGAGCGCGGATATCCGTTCCGCATCCTGCGCGCCGGCAAGAACCGGTTCGGCGCCACCGACGAGATCGGCGTGTTCGAAATGGGCGACAGCGGCCTGCGAGAGGTCGCCAATCCCTCCGCCCTCTTCCTGGGCGAGGGCAAGGAACGGGCGCCCGGCGCCGCCGTCTTCGCCGGGATCGAGGGCTCGCGCCCCGTGCTGGTCGAGATGCAGGCCCTGGTGTCCAAATCCGCCTATGGCACCCCGCGCCGGGCCGTGATCGGCTGGGAGACCGGACGCCTGGCCATGGTGCTGGCCGTGCTGGAGGCCCGCTGTGGTTTCGGCTTCGGCGATCAGGACGTCTATCTGAATGTTGCGGGCGGCCTGCGCATCAACGAACCCGCTGCGGATCTCGCGGCGGCGGCGGCCCTGATCAGCTCGGCGACCGGCGTTTCCCTGCCCCAGGGCTGCGTCGTCTTCGGCGAGATCGGACTGTCGGGCGAGGTCCGCAGCGTCGGCCGGGCCGAAGCGCGCCTGCGCGAGGCGCAAAAGCTGGGCTTCGACCAAGTGCTCAGCCCCACCCTGACGGCCAAGACCAAGGGCGTGAAGGTGACATCGGTGACGCGTCTGACGGATGTGGTCGAACGAATCTCGCAGAACCGCTATTAGACCCCGGTAGCAACCGCAGGATCCCGAACGCGTGACCGGATACGACGTCTTCGCCATTGTGGTGATCCTGTTTTCCGTCGCCGCCGGCTGGGTGCGCGGCGGGGTGCGCGAGATCATCACCCTGCTCAGCGCGACCCTGGCCGCCCTGGTGGCGCTGATCAGCCTGCCGTGGACCGCGAGCATCGGCCGGTCGTTCGTGGATCCCGAGTGGGCGGGGTCGATCCTGGCGGCCGTCCTGACCTTCTTCGTCGTCTATTTCGGGCTGCGCTTGGTCGGATCGATGATCTCCAAGAGCGCCAAGGACAATCCGCACCTGGGCGGCGTCGATCGCGTGTTCGGTCTTCTGATCGGCGGCATCCGCGCCCTGGTCCTGATCGGGGCCGTGCATTTGGTCGTGGTGGCGGCCCTGCCGGGCGAGCGGACCCCGCGCTGGCTGACCAATGCGGCCCTCTATCCGGTCAGCGCCATGGGCGCCCGCGCCATCCAGATCGTCCTGCCCAGCCTCGGGCGGGGCGCCGACGCGATCACGCCGGTGGTCGATTCGTCCGTACGCAGGGGGTTTTCGAACGACGAAGCCTTGCCCCGGACGCAATCAGAGCCTAACTCGCCGCGCGAAGCCGCCCCTTAAGTTTCCCCGGTCATCGGAGCCCCACGATGCGCCACCATATCGCCGATCCCGTCGTTCACCGCGAGCACTGGCGCGAGCCGGAGGACGACCAGCTGCGGCTGGAGTGCGGCGTCTGCGGCGTCTGGGGCGCGGACGAGGACGAAGGCTCGGCCATCGTCGCCCTGGGCCTGCACGCCCTGCAACATCGCGGCCAGGAAGCCTGCGGCATCGCCAGCGTCAAGGACGAGCGGTTCCACACCGAACGCCACCAGGGCCTGGTGGGCGAGGCCTTCGGCGGCGCCGACCTGATGACCCGAATGCCCGGCCGCGCGGCCGTGGGCCACACCCGCTATTCCACCGCAGGCGGTTCCTTCCTGCGCAATATCCAACCGATGTTCGCCGACCTGGACCAGGGCGGCATCGCCCTGGCGCACAACGGCAACCTGACCAACTTCAAGTTCCTGCACAGCCAGCTGGTCAGCGAAGGCGCCATCTTCCAGTCGACCTCGGACTCCGAAGTCATCCTCCACCTGATCGCGCGCAGCCGCAAAGCCAAGATCGTCGATCGTTTCATCGACGCCCTGGCGCGGATCGAGGGCGGCTATGCGCTGGTCGCGCAGACGCGCACCAAGATGATCGGCGCCCGCGACCCGCTGGGCATCCGGCCGCTGGTGCTGGGCCAGGTCGGCGAGGCCTGGGTGCTGGCGTCCGAGACCTGCGCCCTGGACATGATGGGCGCCACCTTCGTCCGTGACGTCGAGCACGGCGAGATCGTGGTCATCGACGACAGCGGCCTGCGTTCGCTCAAGCCCTTCCCGGCCCGTGTCGCCCGCCCCTGCCTGTTCGAATACGTCTATTTCTCGCGCCCGGATTCGGTCGTGAACGGCCGCTCGGTCTATGAGGTCCGCAAGGAGATGGGTCGTGGCCTGGCCCGCGAGCTGGGAGTCGAGGCCGACATCGTCGTGCCGGTGCCCGACTCGGGCGTTCCCGCAGCCCTCGGCTATGCCCAGGAAAGCGGCATCCCCTACGAGATGGGCATCATTCGCAGCCACTATCTGGGTCGAACCTTCATCCAGCCCAGCCAGGGCGCCCGCCAGAAGGGCGTGCGCATGAAGCACAGCCCCAACAAGTCGGCTCTCGCCGGCAAGCGTGTCGTGCTGATCGACGATTCCATCGTGCGCGGCACCACCTCGCTGAAGCTGGTTCGCGCCGTGCGCGCCGCCGGCGCGACCGAGGTCCACCTGCGCTCGGCCAGCCCCCAGATCCTGTTCCCCGACTTCTACGGCATCGACATGCCGGAGCGCGCCCAACTGCTGGCCGCGAACAAGACGCTGGAAGAGATGCGCGACCTGCTGGAGGTCGATTCGCTCGGCTTCCTGTCCATCGACGGCCTGTATCAGGCGATGGGCGAGACCGGCCGCAACAACGCCGCGCCCCAGTTCACCGACCACTATTTCACCGGCGACTACCCCACCCGCCTGCTGGATCGCGAGATCGAGGAAGGCGGCCGCGAGTTCGGCGCCAAACAACTGTCGCTGCTGGTCAGCGCGTAAGCCTAGCGCTCGATCTTCAGGACGAAAGGTCGTCGTTCGGAAGCGGCGACCAATCCGTCCAGTTCTGGGCGGTGTGATAGACACGCATCACTCTCAGCGTCTCGTCCGCCCCGCCGACAAGGCTGTAGATCACGATGTAAGGCGTCCGCAGCACGGCCTTTTCATAGGTTCCTGGCCGTTCGCCGGGACGACCTATTGGGCGTTTCGCAAGGGCGTCGATCGTCTTCCTGATCCGATCCGCTGTGCCTTGCGCCGCATCAGGATTGCGTTCGGCGAGATAATCGATGGCGGCCCCATATTGAGCCAAGGCGGTTTCGGACCATTCGATCAGCCTCACCGGGCTACCGATGCTTGTCGATCGTGGCCTGGATCTGACGCATGGCGTCTTCGTGCGACACCACTCGCCCATGCTCAAAATCGTCCAAGGCGGCGTCGATGGCGACCTGCATCTCCATTTCACGATCCAGGAAGGCTTCGAGGCTTCGTTCGGCGACCGAGGAAGGCGAGCGCTGCGTCTGCGCGGCGTAGCGGCCGAGCTTGTCCTTCAGTTCCTGACTGACCCGCAGAGTGAGCGTCGCCGACTTCGCCATGATCGCCTCGCTTGGATGTCGTGCAATGTAACACATTGACCCGTCGCATCGCCACTCCTACCACCCCGTCATGACTGAAGCCCTGCCCCTGAACGACCGTATCGCCCTCGTCGTCGGCGCCTCGCGCGGCATCGGCTATGAGAGCGCGCTGGCCCTGGCCAAGGCGGGCGCGCACGTCATTGCGACCGCTCGCACCCAGGGCGGTCTGGAAGAGCTGGACGACGCCATCTTCGCCGCCACCGGCCGCCACGCGACCCTGATCCCGTTCGATCTGGTGGACGGCGGGGCCATCGACCGGCTGGGCGGCGCCATCTTCGAACGCTTCAAGAAGCTGGACATCTGGGTCCATGCCGCGGCCACAATGGGGCCGTCGGGCCTGACGCCGGTGTCCCACGCCGACCCGCGCGAGTTCGCCAAGATCGAGAAGACCAACTTCACCGCCGTCTATCGCCTGATCCGCTCGCTGGAGCCGCTGTTGCGCGCCTCCGACGCCGGTCGCGCCATCCACTTCACCACCAGCGTCGCCAGCGCGCCCAAGGCCTTCTGGGGCATGTACGCCGCGACCAAGGCCGGAGCCGAGGCCTTGGTGAAGGCCTGGGCCGACGAGATCGAGAGCACGCCTGTCCGTGTCAGCATCGTCGATCCCGGCCGGATGCGCACCGCCATGCGCGCCCAGGCCTATCCGGGCGAGGATCCGTCCGGCCTGCCCCACCCGTCCGAAATCGGGCCTCTGGTCGTCGATCTGGCCAGCGGCGACGCCACGCCCCCGCTGACGATCCGGTTCCGCGACTGGAAGGCCGGACCGACGACGGAGGCGCTGGTCTAGGCCGGGATCAGCCCCAGGCGCCGGCGCCCGGCTCCTCACGGAAAGAGAAGTCTCCGTCGGTCGATACTGACAGGTCGCGCCAGGCCTCCAGCTCCTTCGTCAGCCCCGCGATCTTGCCCTCGATCATGCCCAGGGCGTCCGTCCCGGCCGCCCATCGCACTGGCGGATTTTCCGCATTGGCCAAGGTCACCAGCGCCTGACCCAGCTTGGCGGGATCGCCTGCCTGGTTATGGCTGCGAGCCTCATAGAAGTCGCGTAGCGCAGCCGAGGCCTGGGCGTAGTCGGCGATGGGGTTGGCGGCATAGACGACCGAGGTCGCGTCCAGGAAGTCGGTACGAAAGAAGCCCGGCTCGACGATGGTGACATGGACGCCGAAGGGGCCGACTTCTTGGGCGATCGACTCGCTGAAGCCCTCGATGGCGAACTTCGACGCGCAATAGATCCCGCCGGACGCCCCTCCGACCATGCCCCCCACGGACGAGACGTTGAACACATGGCCCGAACGCTGGGCGCGCATGACCGGCAGGACAGCGCGGGTCATCTCGAACAATCCAAAGACATTGGTGTCGAACTGGCTGCGCGCGTCCTGAGCGGTCGTCTCCTCGAAGATGCCGAGGTGGCCATAACCGGCGTTGTTGACCAGCACGTCGATGCGGCCGAAGCGGGCCATGGCGGCCTCGACGGCGGCTGCGATGGCGGCCGCGTCCGTGACGTCCAGCGCCACGGACAGGACGGTGTCGCTGTCGGGGCCGAAGGCCTTGATCAGGGCGTCGCGGTTTCGACCGGCGACGACGACGCGGTCGCCGGCGTCCAAGGCGGCGCGGGCGATCCCGGCGCCCAGGCCACGGGCCGCGCCGGTAACAAACCAAATCTTTTGAATGGTCGTTGTCATAGGAAGTCTCCTCTGTCTGACGAGACAGAGAAGACGCTGTTTCAGCCGAATGGCGTTAGGGCGATCCGGGCGAAGTCTTGCACGATCCTGTCAAACCGCCCTCGCCCGCTTGCGCGCACGCGACGACAGGCGTTGGATGCGTCCATGATCCTCTTGCCCGAAATGACCGACATCGTCGCGCGTCACGCGCCGCCGGATTTGTCGCGCTCCGCCGTGCCGGGCCTGCGCCTGTACGGCAGCGACGCGCAGACGCGGCTTATCGCCGTGGCCTATGATCCCATGCTGTGCCTGGTGGTATCGGGCGCCAAACAGACCATCTTGGGCGAGACGGTCTATTCCTATCGGGCCGGCGACTGTCTGGTGGTGTCGGCCGAGCTGCCGGTGTGCGGCAGCATCGTCGAGGCGCCGTATCGCGCGCTCAGCTTCGACCTGAACCCCGCGACAATCGCCGGCCTGATGCTGGAGATCGACGCCCCCGACGCCTCGGATCAGCCGCCGCCCATCGGCATCCAGGTGACCCGGCTGGAGGATGAACTGCTGGACCCCATGGCGCGCCTGCTTCGCCTTCTGGACAGACCGGGCGAGATCGCCGTGATGACGCCGATGATCGAGCGCGAACTGGTCTGGCGCCTGCTCCACAGCCGGCACGCCGCCACCGTGCGCCAGATCGGCTCGGGCGAAAGCCGTCTGTCGGGCGTCAGCCGCGCCATCAGCTGGATCCGCGCCCACTACGCCCAGCCGATACGGCTGGAGACCCTGTCAGACATGGCCGGCATGAGCCTGTCCACCTTCCATCGGCATTTTCGCACGGTGACGACCATGAGCCCGCTGCAGTTCCACAAGCAGGTACGGCTGCGAGAAGCGCGCGCCCGGCTGCTGACCGGCCTCGATGGCGCAGCCGAAACCGGCTTCGCCGTCGGCTACGACAGCCCCTCCCAATTCAGCCGCGAATACGCCCGTCAGTTCGGCCTACCGCCCGGCAGGGATGCTGCAAGGATGCGCGAAACCCTGATGGTCGGCTGACCGTTCGTCCCTGACGGCTGCATCCGGTCCCAGGCGCCTTGCTGCAGGTCGAGCGCAGCGGTCATGGGCCGGACATGACCCTGTTCCAGCCCTTCCTCGTCCTTCACATCGCGACCGGCATGGCCGCCGTCCTGGTCGGCTTCGCTCCGTTGTTGACCGCCAAGGGGTCGCGCGCGCATCGGCTGTGGGGTCGCGCCTTCGTGGTGCTGATGACGACCCTGCTGGCCTGCGCCTGGGTGATGACGGCGCTGCGCTTCAACACCTATTTCCTGGCCCTGTCGGCGACGGCGTCGCTGACCCTGTTCTCGGGCGTGCGGATGCTGGGGCGCAAACGGCCTGATGTCCGACCCCAGGATCGAGCCAGACCGCTGGACTGGGCGGCGACGTTCGGCGCTTTGGGCATCGGCGTCTGGGTGTTGGCCTTGATCGCACTGGGCCGCTCGGACGGCCCACCCGTGGTGTCTGCGGCCCTGGCCTATGGAGCGTTGTCGGTCGCGGCTTGGGACTTGTGGCGCTTTTTACGACCGCGCGACTGGCCTTTCTCGCCCGACTTGTGGAGATACGAGCATCTGGTGAAGATGCTGAGCGCTCATGCGGCGGTGCTCAGCGCCTTTTCCGGCAACTTCCTGACCTTCCTGCCCCAGCCCTGGAGCCAGCTCTGGCCGACCGTCCTGTTCCAGTCCATGGCCGTGATCTGGACGGCGACCCTGATCCTGCGGCGTCGCGCCCTACAGGCATGAGGACGCCGTCGGTCGCCGTCGTCATGATGGGGTTCACAGCCTATTCCTATGCGGCGACGGTGGCGTCCGTGGCCTGGTACCTGCGACGGGATCGGCCAGACCTGACTCTGCCGACATCCTTGCTGTGGGCCGCCTTGACCTATGCGCCGTGGCTGGTCGTCGGCCTGATGGTCTGGCTGGTGATGCGGCGATGGGGCGCCGGTTGGAAGGCGGCGGACGTCCTGACCGGGCTGATGGTCGCCGTCGTGCCGCTGATCGCCGCCCTCGGCGCACGGATCGACCTGACCTTCCTGCATCTGACCCCCACGCCGGATGACTGGATCAAGCGGATCATCGACCGGCTGCCGGTCGCCCTGCTGCTCTATACCGCGACCGTCGCCGTCGGCCTTGCCGCCGCCCAGTGGCGCAAGGCGCGCGAGGCTCAAGTTAGCCTCGACCACCTGACCCGCGCCCTGGCCCTCGCTCGCCAGGTTCAGCCCGACGACGCCCGCCTGCTGGTTTCGACCGGCAGAAGCCGCGCCTCGGTCGATCTTCGGGCGGTGGAATGGTTCGCCTCGGCGGGCAACTATGTGGTCGTGAACTGGGACGGGCGCGAGGGCCTGGTCCGCGACACCCTTCAGGCGCTGGAGACGGGTCTGGACACGCGGCTGTTCGCCCGCATCCATCGCTCTACCCTGGTCAATCTGGCGCGAGTCGAGGGGGTGCAGCCCCTATCGGACGGGTCCTGGCGGCTGACGATGCAGAGCGGCGCCGAACTGGTGGTCAGCCGCACCTATCGCGACGCCGTTCTGGGGCGGCTGGGTCGCGCAGCTTAGGGTAGTCGGGCCAGAACCCGCAGCCAGCCCTCGGCCTGGGCCAGGTCGATGGCTTCGAACAGCGGGATCGCCAGCAGAAAGACCAGACCGTCGCGGATGGTGGTCAGGAAGAAGGACGGCCGCACCGACAGTTCCGCCTCGTCGCGCCACAGCGCGAACTTGGGCCAGAAACGCGGCGTCAGGGCCTTGTAGGCCGCATAGTCGACGCCAAAAGTCGCGCCCAGCCAGGCCTCTTCGCGGCGCACGGTCAGATAGAAGACCGCCAGCGACGCCAGGGTGAACAGCACCGCCAGGGTCAGGCTGCCGCTTTGGGCGCCGATGCCGAAAGCGCCGAAGAAGCTGAAGATATAGAGCGGGTTGCGACTGATCGAATAGGGTCCGCGCGAGACGATCTCGGCCTTCTTGCGTCCGCCGATATAGAGCGAACACCAGGCGCGGCCGACGATTGCGAAGACGATAGCGGCAAGGCCCACGGCCTCGACGCCTTCATGCAGCGGACTGTCCAGCCCGGTGGCGGACTGGGACACCATGGTCAGTCCGACCAGGGCCAGCAGGGCGACAAGGACGGCGCCCTTGCGGATCTTCTGAACCGCCTGAAGGTCGAACACCTGGGTCGTGGTCATGAATCGCTCCGGATTGATCCCAAATCCAAGCGCCGCTTTCAACAGACGAGCAAGCGGTATGTTTGCGAGCGAAAATCGGTCTCGCAAAGACCGGGGACCGACGGTTCAGAGACTCGACAGCAGATCCGCCAATTCGGCTGGCCAGATCGTCTCGGTCGAGGCGCGAATGTCGGCGAGGCTCCACCAGCGATGCGCGACCAGAACGTCGCGCTCTTCCTCGGTCCATCCGGCGGACGACAGGTCGAAGGCCTCGGTCCGCAGCAGGAAGAACCGCTGATCCACATCGGCCATACGGCCGTCGGGCAGGCGGAAACTGACGCGGACCTGGGCGACCTGCGGGCCGGGATCGGCGACGACCAGGCCCGTCTCCTCGAACAGTTCGCGACGGGCCGCGTCCTCATAGGTCTCGCCCGGCTCACAGCCGCCGCCGGGCGTGGCCCAGAAGGCCGTGCCGGCCAGAGGCCCCTGGGAAAAGACGAAATGCAACAGCAGCACCCGCCCCTGCCCGTCCAGGATCAGCCAGCGCGAGGTCGGCCGGTCGGGAAGGACGGGCGCGACCGCTTCGGTCACGCCGTCACTTCTTGGCGCCGCCCTTTTGGCCCGTACGAATCCGGCCGGAGCGCGAGACCTGGCGGGCGCCGCCACGGGCGCCCTTCTGGACCGCAATCGACGAGCCGGCCTTCTTGGAGGCGCTGGATTTAAGCCCGGCCAATATCTTGGGCTGGGCCTTGCGGGTCTTCTTCTGCTCCAACGCCTTGCCGGGCAGCTTGGACAGCGCCTCTTCCTTCTCGGCCTTCTTGATCACGCGGCGCGGCGCGGTCTTGGCGTCGCCCTTGTAGCGTTCCGGTCCCGACTTGGCGCCGCCCTCGGCATAGGGGTTCACGCCGCTGGACTTGACGTTCAGGCGGATCGGCGTGCCCGGCAGGTCGAAGCTCTCGCGGATCGAGTTGACCAGATAGCGCTTGTAATGCTCGGGCATCGACTCGGCCCGGTTGGCCATCAGCACGAAGGTCGGCGGACGGGCCTTGGTCTGGGCGATGTATTTCGGCTTGATCCGCTTGCCGTCCACGGCGGGGGGCGGGTGCCGCTGGGTGGCCATGGACAGCCAGGTGTTCAGGTCCTTGGTCTTCACCTTGACCGACCAGGTGTCATAGGCCTGAAGCACGGCCGGCATCAGGCGTTCGACACCGCGCCCGCTGTGCGACGACAGCACCACGAAGGGCGAACCCTTCAGCTGGGGAAGCTTGTCCTCGGCCATGCCTTTCAGCTTGGCCATGCGGGCCTGGGGCTCTTCTTCCAGGTCCCATTTGGACGCGACATAGACCAGGGCGCGGCCTTCGCGCTCGACCAGGTCGGCCAGTTGCAGGTCCTGGGTGTCGAAGGCGTCGTCCTTGTCCATCATCAGGATGACGACTTCGGCGAAGGTGATGGCCCGGATGGTGTCGGCGACCGACAGCTTCTCCAGCTTCTCCTGCACCCGCGCCTTGCGACGCATCCCGGCCGTATCGACCAGGCGAATATTCTTGCCCTCGAACTGCCAGTCGACCGAGATGGAGTCGCGGGTGATGCCCGCTTCCGGCCCGGTCAGCAGGCGGTCGTCGCCGATCAGGCGGTTGATCAGGGTCGATTTTCCGGCGTTCGGACGGCCGATGACGGCGATGCGGATCGGCTTGTCCGGCTCGTCGATCTCTTCGACGAAGATGTCTTCGGACGCCGCGCGGATGGCCTTGTACAGGTCGGCCATGCCCTCGCCGTGCTCGGCCGAGATGGCGACGGGTTCGCCGAAGCCCAGGGCGTGCGCCTCGCCCACGCCGCCGCCGCTCTCGCGGCTCTCGGACTTGTTGGCCAGCAGGATGATCGGCTTGTGAACCTTGCGCAGGCGCTCGGCGAAGATGCGGTCCAGCGCGGTGACGCCTTCGCGGGCGTCCATCATGAACATGACCAGTTCGGCGTCGTCCAGCGCGGCCTCGGTCTGCTCGCGCATCCGGGCTTCCAGGCTGTCGTCGGTGACATCCTCGTAGCCGGCCGTGTCGATCAGCGTCAGATCCATGTCGCCGATGTTGCCGTCGGCATAGCGCCGGTCGCGGGTCACGCCGGGGCGATCGTCGACCAGCGCGAGGCGCTTGCCGACGAGGCGGTTGAACAGTGTCGATTTGCCCACATTGGGGCGGCCGACGATGGCGACCTTCAGAGCCATGTCGGCTTTCTAGCTTAGTTCGGGCTGAAAATCAGCGGATGCAGATCAGCTGACCGTTATCGGTCAGCACGTACAGGGCGCCGTTATAGGCGGCAGGCGCGATATAGGCGGGCGCGCCCAGCTTCAAGGTCGTCTGCGCGGCGCCGGTCTTGGGATCGAAGGCCACGGCCTCGCCGAACGAGTTGACCATCACCAGGCGGTTGGACGCCAGCAGCGGGCCCGACCATTGCGGCGTCAGTTCGCGGTCGAAGAAGCCGAACAGGCCGCCTTCCTTGCGAACGCGTCCCTCGTTCAGCTCGCGGGTCCAGTAGATCTGGCCCGTGTCGCGGTTGACGGTGATCAGTTGGCCCGACTTGGACACCACGAAGACGGCGTCGCCGACCGGCAGCGGCGCGTTCACGCCGGTCACCGGCAACTGCCACTTGGCTTGGCCCGAACGCAGGTCCAGCGCCGACAGGACGCCGGAATGGCTGACGCCATAGACCATGCCGCGGCTGATGACCGGACGGCCCGCCACGTCGCGAACCTCGGACAGGGCGCTGGTGCGGCTGGTGCGCGACAGGGTCTCTTCCCATACGGCCTGACCGTTCAGGGCGCTCAGCGCGACCAGTTGGCCGGATGCGAAGGGCGCGACGACGGTATTGCCGCTGACCGCCGGGCTGGAGGCGCGCATGACGCGCGCCGGCTCGGCGATGCCGCGATAGGTCCAGTCCTGGGCGCCGGTCGCGGCGTCGAAGGCGAACAACTGGCTGTCCACATCGACCACGAAGACGCGGTTGCCCGACACGGTCGGGGCGCCGTGGATCGGGGCGTCAACCTGCTGGGTCCAGACCACCGCGCCGGTGTTGACGTCCAGCGCCGACATCGAACGATAGCCCGAGGAGACGAACACCTTGCCGCCGCCTACGGCGACGCCGCCGCCGAAGCCGCCGTTGCGATCGCGGTCGGCGTTCTTGACGTTGGCCTTCCACAGGACTTCGCCAGTGTCGGCCGACACGGCCGAAACGGTTGATTCGCCGTCCAGCACGAAGATCTTGCCGTCGGCGGCCACGATGGGCGCCATGACGTTTCCGACGTGGGCCGAGCCCTCGCCGATGTTGCGCTTCCAGGCGATCTGGAAGTTCGGCGCGGCGATGACGTGTTCGACCAGGTTCTCGGATGTGCCGCCCGGCTGGGTCCAGGCCGTGATCGCCTGGGGTCCGGGCAGGAAGAAGTCGCGGCCCGACAAGGCGGCCGACGGCGTCAGGCTCTGTTCGAACTCCAGCACCGAAATACGCTGACCGGCCGAGGCGGTCGCGGCGGCTTCGTCCTTACCCCCGCCCAGGCCGAACGGCAGGTTGCGGCGCACGGTGCCGCAGGACGCGACCGTCACGGCGACGCCGCAGATCAGCGCGACTTTCAGAACTCGGTTCATCGGGGGCGTCCTGTAAGGGGTCGTCACTATTGGGCGGCCGGCGCGGCGGCGGGAGCCGCCGCAGGCGCCGAAGGAGTCATGGCATTTGCGGCGACGGGCGCCGGGGGCGTCGCTGTGGCGGCGGCGTCGATGATCGGCTTGATCGCGCCTGCGGTGCCGGCGTCGATGGATTCCACCGCGATCTGGGCGCGCTGACGCACCGAATCCGGCACGTCCTGACCCAGTTGCAGCAGGACGAAGGCCTCACGGGCCTCCTTGGTCTTGCCGTGCTGGAGCCGCGCCAGGGCCAGGGCTTCTTGGGCGAAGGCATGCAGCGGACGGTCATCCTCGGCCAGCGGCGTCAGACGGGCCTCGATATCGGCCAGAGGCGCGGTGTCCATGATCAGGAAAGCGGCCTTCAGCGCGGGCGGGTCTGACAGCAGCGGATCGCTGGACGCCTTGGCGGCTTCGTCGAACAGACGGACGGCGTCGGGGAACTTGTTGGCGCTGACGGCCAGGCCGGCCTGCTGTTGCAGAGCCATGACCTTATAGGCGCCGTTGCCTTCCTTGACCGCTTCCTCGAAGGCGGCGCGGGCGTCCATCGGCTTGTCGGCCCTCAGGGCCTCCATGCCGCGATCATAGGCCTCGGCGCCCTTGCCGGCCTTGTTCGTGTTGAAGCTGTCCCAGCCCCACCAGCCCAATGCGCCGATCAGGGCGACCACCAGCACCACGCCGAAGACGGGCAGCCAGGTCTTGGCCAGACGCTTCACCTTTTCGGAGCGAAGCTCCTCCTCGACCTGCTCGAAGACATCAACCACTGAAACGTCGCCCCAAAATCGCGAAATGCAAACCGGCGCGGACCCTAGAAGGTCGGCTCCCCGCCCGCAACGTCGTCCGTTACTGCGAAGCCGGCTTTTTCGAGAAGTAGGTCTCGACTTCGGCAGGAAAACGGCGGGTTTTCACATCGGCGGCGAAAGCGGCGGCGGCGCGGTCGATCTCTGTGCGCAGATCGGCGTATTTGCGCACGAAGCGCGGGGTCCAGTCGAACATGCCCAGCATGTCGTTGATCACCAGCACCTGACCGTCGCAGGCGGCCGAGGCGCCGATGCCTATGGTCGGCGTGTCGATGGTCTCCGTGATTTCGCGCGCCAGCGATTCGGCGACGCCCTCGATGACGATGCAGAAGGCGCCCGCCTCGGCCGTGGCCTTGGCTTCGGCCATCACCCGTTCACGCTCGTAATCGGTGCGCCCCTTGGCCTTGAACCCGCCCTCGGCCAGGATCGCCTGGGGCCGCAGGCCCACGTGGCCCATGACCGGTATGCCGCGCTTGACCAGGAACTCTACGATCTCAGCCAGTTCGATGCTGGTCTCCAGCTTCACCGCCTGGGCGCCCGTTTCCTGCATCACGCGCACGCAGTTGGCGTAGGCGATCTCCTTGCCGCCCTCGTACGAGCCGAACGGCATGTCCACGACCACCATGGCCCGCTTGGCGCCCCGCATGACCGCCTGCCCGTGCAGGATCATCATCTCCAGGGTGACGCCCACCGTATTGGGCAGGCCGTGAACCGCCATGCCCAGACTGTCGCCGACCAGCAGCACGTCGCAGTGCGGGTCCAGCAGGGCCGCCATCGGCGCGTCATAGGCGGTCAGGCAGACGATCGGCTCGCCGCCCTTGCGACCGGCGATATCGGGAACGGAGATCCGCTTGACGGTCTCCTGCGTTTGAATGGACATCCGGCGGGCCTCCTGTCTGAACGCGGTTCAGATAGGCCCGCACGCCGGCGAAGTCACCTTCAGACGTCCTGCGACAACCGCGCCGCGCCCGCCGCCAGCACCGCAGCCATAGCCCCGGCCACGATCCAGAAGGCCAGAACGCCCGTGCCGCTGGACAGATCGACCGAGCCGACGCCCAACCCGTCCAGTCCCGACTGGGCCGCGCCCTGCGCCGTCGCCGCCGCCGCGCGCAGTCCCTGGTCCAGCGTCGTCTCGCCGCCTGCGGCGAAGTTCACGGTCAGACCCTCGCGAATCGCCAGCGCGCCCCCGACCAGCCCGGCCGCCGTCAACGCCAGCACCCGCCAGCGCGACCGCTTCTCCATCCGCGCCTGCAGCGTCGCCAGGAACAGGGCCTCGTCGGCCAGTCGCGGGCTTTGCGCGAACATCCGCTCGATCATCGGATCGAATTCATCAGCCGACATGGATCGACCTCCCGTCGCCCTGCGCCGGTTGAAGCCGCGCGCGAAGTTTATCCAGACCACGTTTGACATGGGATTTCACCGTTCCGAGCGGCAAATTCATGGCCGCCGCGATTTCGGGATGTGACATCCCTGCGCCGTGGCACAGGGACACGCACACCCGCTCGGTTTCGTTGAGCGTCTTCAGCGCCTCGTCCAGATCCATCAGGCCGCCGCGATCGACCACGACATCCGCCTGATCCGTCTCGACCTCGGCGACATAGCGGGCCTCCTTGGCGACCCGCTTCAGATAAAGCCGCGCGGCGATCTTCTTGATCCAGCCCGCAAAAGTCCCCTGCCCCCGGAACTCCGAGCAGCGCTGGAACCCTTGCAGGAAGGCGTCCTGCGCCACGTCGTCGGACAGGGACGGCGTGGCCCCCATCCGGCGCAGCAGCCCACGCACCGCCGACCCATGCCGACGGACCAGTTCGCCATACTCGCGCCGCCCGCCGGCCGCCGCCTGGGCGGCCAGCTCGACATCGTGGAAATCTCTGAGTGTTTTGACCATGACGTTTCCCCCTTCCGGCGGACGTCAGTCTTTGTTCGGGTTGAAGAAGCCCAGGATGATGAAGGCGATGCCGATGGCGATCGGGATGCAGGCGATGCCCAGCAGCGCGCCTTGACCATTGCCGCCCCAGATGTGGCTCGTGCCCTCGACCACCAGGCCGAACCCGGCGATCCCGACGCCCGAGGCCAGGCTGAGCACGCCCTTGCGAATGTCCTTGCTGCGCGACGGCAGCCCCTTCTGCACATCCTTGGTCATCACATCGAGAAGTTCGGGCGGCAGCTCTTGGCCCTTGTCGACCGCGAGACGCACGGTCTCCTGCATGTCGCGCTTTTCGCGATACTTCAGGAAGGTGGGGCCGAAGACGATGGCCGTGATCGTGCCGAAGACGGCGAAGATGGCGAAGATCGGAATGAAGTCTTGCATGACGAATGTCCCTTGAACCGTTGCAGCAGCCTGATGCGGCGGCCTTCTGATCACAAGAGGCTGCACGGCGCCTCCACGGATGCGCCGCCTTACGTGAAATCTTCGTAAGGTCGCCGTTCCAGCCGTCGCCGGTTCGGTCTAGGGTCCGAACCTCAACCTCAGGAGCGCGTCCCATGGCCCATGTCACCTATCGCATCGTCGAACATGACGGCGGCTGGGCTTATACGTCCGGCGGCACCTATTCCGAGACCTTCGCCACCCATGACGACGCCAAGGCGGCCGCCGTCCGCGCCGCGCGCGAACAACGTGTGCCGGACGAGACCGCCGCCATCGAATACGAGACCGCCGACGGCAAATGGGTGACCGAGCGCGCCGACGGCCATGACCGCCCCGTCACGGACGTCGAGGGCTGACCACGGCGTGATCGGTCGTCGCACCCTGCTGGCCGCCGCAGCGTTCGCGCCGCTGGCGGCCTGTGCTGGCATCCCGGCGGCGCGCCCGGCCGCCGGGCTAAGGCTTGTCACATTCAACATCTGGCACAATCTCGGCGACTGGACCGCCCGCCGCCCGCTGCTGATCGCGGCGCTGAAGGCCCAGGACGCCGACGTCATCGCCCTTCAGGAAGTGCTGGAGGACGCGAACGTTGGTCTGGAGAACCAGGCCCGCATGCTGGCTCGCGAGCTGGGCGGCTACCACGTCGCCTTCGTCTCGACCGATCCCGAGGGGGCGCCGCGCCGATACGGCAACGCCCTGCTGACCCGCCTGCCGGTGCTGGCCGAAGACTCCATCAAGCTTGAACCGCTGGACGATTTCCGCACCGCGCTCCGTCTTCGGGTCTCGGTTCAGGGACGCCCGGTCGATGTCGTCGTCACCCATCTGGCCTGGCAGCCCGACGCCGGCCCGGTGCGCGCGCGTCAGATCTCGTCCCTGCTCAGCTGGCTGCCGCAGGAGGGCGTGCCCCTGATCGTCATGGGCGACTTCAATGCGCCCCTGGAGGATTCAGGCCTGGCGACCCTGACCGGCCCGCGTTTCCTCAGCGCAATGCCCCGCAATGCGGTCGCCACCACCCTGAACCCGGCCAAGGGTCACCCGAACCGCGTCATCGACCACATCTTCGTCGAGCCGGAGTTCTTCGCCCCCGTCGAGGCCCACGTCTTCGGCGACGCGCCCACGAACGGCGAATACCCCTCCGACCACTTCGGCGTCGCCGCGACCGTCCGGCTCAGGTAAGCACGGCGGCATAGACCTCGGGCTTGAACCCCACCAGCCGCCGATCCCCCAAGTCCAGCACAGGCCGTTTGATCATCGACGGCTGCGCCAGCATCAGCGCGATCGCCTTGGCCTTGTCGATGTCCGCCTTGTCCGCATCCGGCAACTTCTTGAACGTCGTCCCGGCCCGGTTCAGCACCGTCTCCCATCCATGTTCGTCGATCCACAGCCCCAGCTGCGCCGCATCCGCCCCGGCCTTCTTGTAGTCATGGAAGACATACTCGACCCCGTTCTGCTCCAGCCAGACCCGCGCCTTCTTGACCGTGTCGCAGTTGCGAATGCCATAGAGGGTGTAGGTCATGGGTATCTCGAATGTCGGATTTGGGCAGGAGAGTTCATAGCCGATTTCGACCCGTTGCGGACCTTCGCGGGTGCCTCGGCCTACGAAACCCAGACGGGTAGCCTAGCCGCCTCGGTCCAGCCCTGTGCCTCCCGGCGGTATAGGATGAGGTATCCACCCCCAGCGAGCGGGGCGAACTGTTGACCGAGATACACGATAGCTTCCCGGCCATCTGGAGAAACGACCGCACGATCCAGCATCACCTCTGCTTTTTGGAACCCCGCCTCGGGATCGGCTGACGCGGTATCGGGCGTGGTGCTTGGGAAGCGACCACTGGCGCCGTCGGCGCGTGCCCTCACCTCTGGACAAGTGTTGCCGTTCATAGGCGTGGAAAGCGCGAAAGCCCGAGCCATTTCCACGGAAGGCCCATCTGTTCGCACCGGAGTTCCGCCACCGGCAAAGCCGGTATGCCAACCGATATACCAGTCCGGGTCTTCACCTGCCTTTGGGACCTGAAGAACGACATCTGCTGTTCGCCAGTCGTCACCTTGTCGTGGCGCAGCATCCGATAGCGACCATGGCCGGTCGTCCGAAGTGTTTGACGCCAACGCTATGTCAGTGACTTCGCACGTTGCCAGCAGATCGCCTTGAGGTCGCGTGGCCTCGTCAGTTGAACCACAGCCCGCCGTGAGGACGGCTAGACCCAGCAGAACTAGAGCGTGTGACTGAGACATCCTACAGCGATACTCGCATCAAGGTTCGCTAACCACCCCTAGCTGATATTAGAAATGTCCGTCTTGAGGTGCGCATTCCGCATAGGACCGAGGTGATACCGACAACGGCCTTCACACATCTCCCAACCCTAATCCCACAACCGATCCGCAGCTTTTTCAGTAACTTCAAGGCCACCATCGTCAATCGATCCGACACCCCTCGAAACCGGCCTATAATCCCGGCCGGTCTTTGAAAACGTCCACGCCCTTGCGAGTTGCACCTTCTTGCACCTTGCACTGTTTTCGCCGTTGCAGTGCAACTTCGCCTGCCGCCGATTTCAGACGAAGTGCACAGATTGCACCCTGTTTTTCCATGCCGCGTCAGGCCGGCGAACCACACACCCGGCAATAGGGATCACGACGATAACAGCGTATGGTGAAATCTCTCCTGGAGAAGATCGCCATGGATCGCCGCAGCTTCGTCGCCATCGCCTCGATGGGCGCACTGATCAGTTCCTCCGCCTCCGCCGCCTCTTCGACCGATGACGCGCGGGCGGTCTCGGACCTCCTGGCCGAATATCAGGCGTCCTGGAACGCCGGCGACGCCGCCAGAATGTTCCGCCTGGCCACCGATGACATTCACTGGGTCAACATCGTCGGCATGCACTGGCAGGGCAAGGCGCAGGCCGAACTGGCGCACCGGGTTTATCTGGAGACGATGTTCCGCGGTGTGCCGCTGACCCTCGAAGAGGTCGAGAGCATCATGCCCCTGGGCGCCGATGCGCTGATCGTCGTCGCGCGCTGGAACATAGGCGCCTTCACGCCGCCGGATGGACAGGCGGTCCCGCCTTCAAAGGACCGGATGTCGCTGGTCCTGCACCGGACCAGCGCGGGGCTTCGGATCGCCCATGGCGCCAATGTGCAGATCAACACGGCCGTTCAGCAGTTCGATCCGGCAAAGGGAAAACCGCCTGCCTGAGGGGTCGGCATAACCGCTTCCCCTCCTAATCCCGCGACCGATCCGCTGCGTTTTCAGTCACATCAAGTCCAGCAGCGTCAATCGACCTGACGCCCCTTCAAACCGCGCTATAATCCCAGCCGGTCTTTGAAAACGTCAGCGCTCTCGCAAATTGCACTTTGTTGCACTTTGCACGCGTTTTCGGAGTGCAGTGCAATTTCGTCCGCCGCCGATTTCAGACGAAGTGCATAGATTGCACCCTGTTTTTCGGGATGGTCCGCCTAGGCCGCCACCCCGGCGATCACACCGATCACGATCACGATGACCGTCCCCAACGCCCCCGACAGGCCTATGGCCGCGAACAGGATCAGGGCCTTGCCGACGCCCGGCAGGACGCCGCGATACCACCGTCCCCGTCCCATGCGCAGGAAGGCGGCGAAGCCCAGCACGGCCATCAGCAGGCTGGCGATCAGGGCGGCCGGCCCCGTCCCGAACACGAACCAGGACAGCGGCAGCATCGGCACGGTCCAGGCGTTCAGATAGGCGAAGGACGCCCGGAACCCCCGGCGCACGCCCAAGTCTTCGGCGTCCCACAATCGAAACAGCGGCATGGCCGCGAGGGCATAAAGGGGGGCCATCACCGGTATGGTCAGAAAGGACATCCATCCGTCGGCGTCCGCCATGAAGGCGTCGCGCGACTTGCCGGCCTGCGCCAGCAGCGGGTTCAGCATCTCCGCCGGCATACCCTCCAGATAGCCGCTCAACCCGCCCTTCAGAAAGACGATCAGCATGATGATCGCGTTCAGCGTCAGATACAGCTTCAGCGGCTTGGCGTAGCGCCCGCCTCCGGTCGGCCCCTCGATCATCCAAGCCTGAAGCACAAGGCGCGGCCGCACCAGCAGATCGCGCGCCGTGCGCACCTCGGCCCCGCCGAAGCCCAGCGTATCCTCCGACAGATCCTTGATCGCCTGTTTGCGCGTCGTCTCGCCGTCGGTCATCGGATTCTCCCCAGAGCGGATGCATACACCGCCCGGTTGACCGCGCAAGCCGACGATCAGAACCGCTTGGTCAGGCCGACGCTGAACACCCGCCCGCGCGGATCGGCGACGACGGGATCGTAACCCAGGGCGAACTGCGCCAGCGGCGGCGCCTTGTCGGCGACATTGACCACCCCGACCGCCAGATCCAGATCGGCCCCGAGGGTGCGGCTGTAGAGCAGATCGACCGTCGTCTGGCTGGCGATGCTGGCGTCCGTGATCCCGCTGCGGTCGTTGGCGTAGCCGTCGGTATAGTGGACCAGGGCCGTCACGGCGTGCGCACCCCCGCTCCAGCCCAGGGCGAACTCGCCGCGATTGCGCGGCAGGGACCGGCCGATGTTGTTCAGATTGGTCGAGCCGACGCCCGACACCTGGGCCGCCGAGGCGTTCAGCCGGATGTCGTAGGCGTCCACATAGGTCCAGGTCGCAGCGGCCGACGCCTCCCCGCCCCACAGGCCGTGGCGATAGCGGGCCGACAGATCCAGCCCTTGCGTCTCTATCGACGAGGCGTTGACGAAATAGAGCTGGACGGAGGTCAGGGCGCCGCTGGGCGAGCGTGTGATGCGGCCCTGCGCGTCCGTGCCGGTCAGACCCGCCATCGTATCGGCGGTCGCCTGGTTGATGATGGCCTGCGCCGATTCCTTGACCACCTGGTCCGTATAGTCGAACCGCCAGGCGTCCAGCCCCAGCTCCAGCCCTTCCATCGGCTTCCACAGCGCGCCCAGGCTGAGGCTCTCGGACTTCTCGGGCTTCAGATCGGCCCGGCCCGAGGTCAGGGTGTTGACGAAGACGAAGGCGCCCCGGTCGAACACCGACGGCTGCGACGCCTGGGCGCCGGACTGGGCGTAGACCGACGGGGCGCGGAACCCCTGCCCCCAGGACGCTCGCAGGGCCAGGGCGTCGGTGACGTCCCAACGGATGGCTGCCTTGGGGCTGAACCGGCCCTCGTCGCCGTCATAGGATTCATAGCGGCCGGCCAGCTGCGCCTCGATCCGGTCACCCAGATGGAGGCGCGCCTCGGCGAAGGCGGCCAGCGCCTCCTGATCGCCCTCGAAGTCGGGCGACACCCCCGCCGTCAGCAGGTCGCCCGCATTGACCAGATCGCTCCAGTCGTGGCGGAAGGTGCTGCGGCGATACTGGGCGCCGACCGCGGCATCGACCGACCCGCCGGCCCAGGCATAGGCCTCGCCGCTGGTCGAGGCGTCTGCGGTCGTCAGAGTGGATGCGCCGCGCAGGCCGGTCGAACCGATCAAACTGTCGATCAGCGCCGCACTATTGGCCGTGCCGGTGCCCAGATGGGCGCTGCCAAACGGGTTGAAATACTGGCAGGCGCCGACGCCGGGCGCGCCCGTCGCCGGGTTGCAGCCGGCCCCGCCCAGGCCGTTCAGGGCGTTCTGCAAGGCGCTGCCGATGGTGTCGGGCTTGTCATAGGCGACGTGCTGACGGCTGCTGGTCGCGCTCAGGTTCCAGGTCCAGCCGTTGGAAAACCGCCCGTCCAAACCGCCGGCGATGCGCCAGGTCCGATAGTCGAACTCGGCCTGCGACGCCCCCGCCTCGGCGCCCAGCAGGCGCCCCCGGAACAGGACCGCCTCACCGAACGGATTGTCGGGATGCGACACCGGCACCGTCAGCGACCGCGCCAGGATCGGCAGCGACGGCGACTGGCGCGCGATGGTGTTCGTCGCCGACCAGGCCGCCTGCAACGACAGGGTCATGTCGCCCACAGGCCGACGATAGTCGGCGAACAGTTGCGTCCGCGTCTCCTCCGGCGTCAGGTCGAAGAAGTCGGAATAGTCCAGGCGGCAGAACGCATCCGTCGGCGCGTTCAGATAGGCGCTTGCGAACGCCGGATTCCCGCACGCCGGGTCGGGCGAGAACCCGTTGCGGCTGGGCCGGAAATAGGATCCCGGCTGGCCATAGCTGGTCACGGCGGTCCAGGCGGCGCGGCCATAGCGTTCGGCCTGGGTGAAGTCCCGCTCGTCCGACCCCAGGGCCGAACGATGGAAATGCGAGGCCGCCAGCGTCAGGTCGCCGCCCAGCAGTTTCAGCCCGCCGATGGCCTCGATCACGCTCTCTTCCGACCCGTCGGCGACGGCGTATTTGGCGCTGACCTCGGGCAGGTCCACGCCGCGCCGGGTGATGAAGTTGACCACGCCCGCCACTGCATCCGAACCATAGACGGCCGATGCGCCGTCCTTGACCACCTCGACCCGCTGAAGCGCGATCATCGGCACGAGCGAGTTGATATCCACGAAGCCCGAACCGTCCGTCGCAACCACCGCGCTGTTGGTCCAGCGCTGACCGTCCACCAGCACCAGCGTCGAACCGAGACCCAGATTACGCAGGTTGAACTGGGCCGTGCCCGAGCTCTGCGGCTGGTTCAGTTGATCGACCTGGGCTTCCGAGCCCGAGTTGGCGGTGACCAGGCGGACCAGTTGCGACGCGTCGGCGATCCCGGCGGCGGCGATAGTCTGGCGGCCTACCGTCTCGACTGGAGCAATCCGATCCCCGCCCGTGATCCGCGAGCCGGTGACGACGATGTCGTTTACCCGCGATGCTTCCTGCGCCTGCACTGCTCCGGCGACCGCCAGCCAGGCGACCGAAGCCGTCGCCATCAGGATTTTGCGCTGCGTCATGTCGTGGTCCCCGCGATCTGTGGCGGGCTTCTATCCAGCGCCGCCATTTTGCGAAAGCGTAATTTTGCAGTTTTGCAAATTGACTCCCGTCCGCGCCGGGCGAAAGTCACATCGGACAACTGGTCTGGAGGACGCAATGAAACTCTACGCCCACCCCTTCTCCTCCTTCTGCCAGAAGGCGCTGATCGCCTTCTACGAGAACGACATCGCCTTCGAATACCGCACGCTGGAAGACCCGTCGGCCAATGCGGAACTGCTCGCCCTGTGGCCTCTCAAGGGGTTTCCGGTTTTGCGGGACGGCGAGACGACGGTGCTCGAATCCTCGTCCATCATCGAATATCTGCAAGCCTATTACCCCGGCCCGATCCGCCTGATCCCCGACGACGCCGCAGCCGCCGTCGGGGTGCGGATGATGGATCGGGTGTTCGACAACTATGTTTCGACGCCCCAGGGCCGGATCGTCTTCAATTCCATGCGCGCCGAGGCCGACCGCGACCCGCTGGGCGACGCCGAGGCGCGCAAGATGCTGGAGACGACCTACGCCTGGCTGGATCAGCGTCTGGCCGGGCGCGAATGGGCCACCGATTACGGGTTCAGCCTGGCCGACTGCGCCGCCGCGCCCGCCCTCTTCTACGCCGACTGGACCCATCCGATCCCGGAAGGGTTGGAGACGCTGACAGCCTATCGCGCCCGGCTGCTGGCCCGGCCGTCCGTCGCCCGCTGCGTGGACGAGGCCCGCCCCTATCGCGGCTATTTCCCGCACGGCGCGCCTGACCGCGACTGATCGCGACTGAGACGTCTCGCGCCATTGATCCTGCGATGTAACCGGTTACGGTGCGGCAAAACAGAAACGGCCCAAAGGAAGCAGGAAGCATGGCGAACGTCCGTCTGGTCGACGTGAAGAAGGCGTTCGGCGCCGTCGAGGTGCTGAAGGGCGTCGATCTGGAGATCGCCGACGGCGAGTTCATCGTCTTCGTCGGCCCCTCGGGCTGCGGCAAGTCCACCCTGCTGCGCACCATCGCGGGTCTGGAAGAGGCGACGACGGGCCAGGTCTCCATCGGCGACCGCGTGGTCAACGACCTGTCGCCGTCCGACCGCGGCATCGCCATGGTGTTCCAGTCCTACGCGCTTTACCCGCACATGACGGCCTATGAGAACATGGCCTTCGGGCTGAAGCTGGCCAAGACGGACAAGGGCGAGATCGACCGCCGCGTCCGCGCCGCCGCCGAGGCGCTGAGCATCACCGACTATCTGGACCGCAAGCCCAAGGCCATGTCGGGCGGCCAGCGCCAGCGCGTCGCCATCGGGCGCGCCATTGTGCGCGAGCCCGAAGTCTTCCTGTTCGACGAGCCCCTGTCCAACCTGGACGCTGCCTTGCGGGTGCGGATGCGCTACGAGTTCGCGCGGCTGCACGCCGAATTGAAGACCACCATGATCTACGTCACCCACGACCAGGTCGAGGCAATGACCCTGGCCGACCGGATCGTAGTGCTGAACGGCGGCCGGATCGAACAGGTCGGCGCGCCGATGGACCTGTACGAACACCCCGACAATCTGTTCGTCGCCGGCTTCATCGGCAGCCCGAAGATGAACCTGCTGGACGCTGAAATCGTTGAGGCTTCGGCGACCGGCGCGACGGTGAAGACCACCGCCGGCGAGACGATCCATGTCGCCGTGGACGCCGGAAACGCTAAGCCCGGCGAGGTCGTGACCCTGGGCATTCGCCCCGAACATCTGACCACCACCGGCGACGGCGACGCGTTGAACGCCGAGGTCATGTTCGTGGAAACCCTGGGCGCAACGACAATGGCGCACCTGAAGCACCCAGCGTCGCAAGACACGCTGACGGTTCAGCTGGCGGGCGAACTCCGGGCCAAGGCCGGCGAGCGATTGACGCTGCACGTCACCGCCCGACAGGCCCACCTGTTCGACGCGAACGGCAAGGCGTTTACCCGACTCTGACCACCCTCTCCCGGCGGGAGAGGGCTTGAGCGCACGGCGGCGACAGCCGTCGTCCTTGCGCGAAAGGGTGAGGGGTTACGCTGTGCGACGCGATTGACACCGTAACCCCTCATCCGGTCCTCCGGGCCACCTTCTCACTCAGGGAGAAGGGCGTGTTTCGTCAGCGCAACTCCACCCGCCGCGCGCCTGCCGGAATGACCAATTCGTCACCCGCCCACGTCGCCGCGCGGCCATCGATCCGCACCCGTTCCGGCCGCCCCTGCCCCGCCGGCCATTGCAGCACGAAGCCGCCCGGCGGCGTCGCCCCGTCGCCCAGGGTCAGGACATATCCCTGCCGTTCCTTGCGATAGCCATAGGTCAGCGGCCCATAGGCGGTGCGCAGATCCCGCACCCCGACGCCCTCATCCGTATCCAGCCAAGCCTCAGGCACGCCCGCCGCCAGCACCAGGGCATGGTCGCGATCCCGCTCATAGGCGAACAGGTCAAGCGCCGAACGAATATAGTCGGAGCTGATCCAGGCGTGCGGCATATCGCCGATGAAGCGTGGTTCGCGCTTTTCGCGCCCCACCACCTCGGCCCAGCCGTTCCAGGCCTCGGGCCGGCGGTCGGCCATCAGGAAGTCCAGCACCTCAAGCGCACGGTCCTTCTGACCCAGGCGCACGAAGGCGCCGACCAGCCGCCACTCATAGGGGGTGTAATCCTTCCACGCCGTGCGATTGGTCAGCCGGTTCTGGAAGTTTTCCCAATAGCGGTCGAAGGTTCGCGCCATCAACTCGGGCGGCAGATTATCCTGTTCGCCCGCAGGCGACAGGGCGATGGTGGTCGAGGTGGCGTCGAAATCGCCGCGATCCGCCGCCCCGGCGATCCAGTCGATGTCGTGATGTTGCGCCGTCGCGATGATGGAGGCGCGGATGTCGGCGGAGAACTGATCCCGTGCGGCGGCGTAACGCGCGGCGGCCTCGGCGTCGCCCAGGGTCTCGGCGATGAAGACCGCGTCCTTGTAGCCCAGCAGGCCCCAGAAATCGTCCCAGTAGGAATAGGCCGCCTTGTCCGAATACCCCTCGTGGCTGATCGTCGGCGGCAGTAGGCCGTACAGGTGGCGCTGGTCTGGCGTCTGGAACGCCGCCGTCCGGGTCGAGGCGCGCAGATCGTCCATATAGGCGACGGCCTTCTGCACCTGGGGCCAGACCTGGCGCAGCAGGGCCTCGTCCTTGGTGTAGCGATAGGTCTCGGCGGCGAGGAAGACGAACTCGCCGTGGCTGTCGTTCTCGGGCACCGGGTCGGCGCCGCGCGCATCGACACAGCACGGCACCTTGCCGTTCTCGAACACATAGGGGGCGTACCAGCGCAGATAGTCGGCGGAGTGCTCGGCCATGCCCAGCCGGTTCAGCCCCTCGGCCATCATGGCGCCGTCGCGGATCCAGGAGCGGTTGTAGCTGCGGGTGCCGGGCTGAAGGATCGGCCCCTGACGCGACATCAGCATATGGGCCAGCGACGACTTCAGCGCGTCCTCGATCCGCTGGGCGGCGGGTGGCAGGGTCAGCTCGACCCGGTCCAGCTTTTCGCGCCATTCGGCGGCCAGCCGTGTCTCGACCGCATCCAGCACACCCGCCGCCTGCCCCACCGGCTCAGGCGCCAAAGCGTCGCCGGACAGTTGCGAGACCCAGCCGACCGTGCGCGTCTCTCCCGGTTGCAGCGTCACCTCATAGGTCAAGGCGCCGGCGGCCAGGCCGGTCGCGTCCGTCGTCATCAGGGCCTCGACGGCCAGTCGCCGCGCCGGCGGCAGGATCAGGGATTGAGGATCGCTGCCCGCGTCGAAGGTCGCGAGCGCGACCTGATCCGGCGTCGCCAGCGGCTGCACCCGAACCGTGTCGTTCAGCGCCAGTTCGGCTCCGTCCCAGGCGATGGTCTCGACCGGGCTGACGCCGCCGGGGATGGCCAGGAACTGACGTGGCGCATTCACCTGCATCGGCCGCGCGGCAAGGGCCAGGGTCAGGGTGCGCGGCCGGGTGGAGGTGTTGGTCAGGTCGTAACGCCCCCACAGCTGCGCCTGATCGGCCGGACCATCGGCGAAGCTGGTGATCTTCAGCGTCCAGTCGTCGGCGGTCCAGGTCACCGACGAGATCGGCAGGTCGTTGTCCTTCAGCCCCTGTTCGATATTGACGTCGGCCCAGGTGATCAGCCGGCCGTTGTCGACGACGAAGGGCTCGATGCTGGGCCCGGCGCGGCGCAGTTCGATGGCCCCGTCCTCGCCAATCAGACCACTCTCCCCGCCCCCATCGACTCCGACCAGGGTCCAATACGATTGCTCGCCGGAGAAGCCGCGTGGATAGAGGCCACGCCGGTTCTCCTTGGCCACCGCCTCTAGGAACACCGTGGCGTCCGCGCCGAAGGCCAGGGGTTCGACCTCGATCTCGTTCAACGCATAGGTCGTCGCCTGGGTCGCGCCCAGCCGCTGGCCCGCGCCCGACGAACCGACCACATCGGGCGCCGGAACAGGTCGCAACGGCTCCAGCTTCAGCCAGCGCGCCGTCGCCTCGGGCGTCCTCAGCCAATCGACGCCGCCGTTCCCGCCCATCACGGTCGCCAATTCGCGCCAGTCGCGTCCATCGGCCGAGGCCGATACCCGATAGTCCGCCGCCGCGCCCCGCTCGCCCCAGCGCAAGGTCAGGCCGCCGAACTCGCGCTCATAGCCCAGATCCAGCGTCAGGGCCGACGGTTCGCTCACCGGCGGGGTCCAGGCGGTCTTGGGGTCCAGATCGACGGCCTTGGCGGCGGTCGTTTGCGTCCGGCCGTCGGCGGCCGACGGCTGGGGCGGCACGGCGGGATCGACCGGCAAGGCGCGCAGGCTCAGTTGGTCGATCTCGACCGCCCCCTTGCCGCCCTCGGCCGCCACCACCACGAACTCGACCCGCTCGGCGCGGCGCAGGATCGTCTCGGGACTGGGCCCCCAGGCCTTGGAGACCTGACGACGTTTGATCACGAACCGTGTCCAGCCGTCGGGAAAGTCGTATCGCGCCGTCTGCTTCCACCAGACATTGTCGGCCGAGGCGTCCGTCAGTTTGACCTCGAAGGTGTTGATCGGCCCGGCGCCGCGCACCCAGAAGCTGATCTCGTAATTGTCGGGCAGGTCGAACGGCAGCGGACGGCTGAGCACCGCATAGCCCGCCTTGCCGTCGAAATCATAGTCGAGCCGCACTGCCCGTCCGTCATGACCTTCGACGGCGGAGACGGCGGCATGAACGTCGGTCGAGGCGCTGGCCTCCCACCGCGCCGCGTCGTCCATGCTGTCGAGCACGCGCGCCTCCTGCGCGACGGCAGGCGCGGCGAAGGCGAGGGTCAGGACCGAGGCGGCGGCCAGCAGGAGGTTACGCATACGAACTCGCAGTTCTGGTCAGCCCTTCACGCTGCCCGCGAGCATGCCGCGGATGTAGTATCGTTGCAGGGCGAGGAAGAGGATCAGCACGGGTGCGACCGTGACGACGGCGCCGGCCATCATCAGTTCGATGTCCTGCACATGCTCGCGCGACAGGGCCGCCAGCGCCACCGGCAGGGTGTAGTTCGACTGATCCGTCAGAACGATCAGGGGCCAAAGGAAGTCGTTCCAGCTGCCCAGGAAGACGAACAGGCCTAGCGTCACGATGATCGGCTGCAGGGTCGGCAGGACGATGCGGCGGAAGATCTGGCCCTCGCTGGCGCCGTCGATCCGGGCGGCCTCCAGCATCTCATCAGGAATGCTCAGCGCATATTGGCGCACCAGAAACAGGCCGAAGATCGAGGCCAGCCAGGGCACCAGCGCCCCGGCATAGGTGTTCACCAGCCCCATCCCCTTCAACATCAGGAACAGCGGCAGGGTGCCGATCTGGGCCGGCACCACCAGGGCGGCGACCAGGAATTGAAACAGCCGCTCGCGCCCGGCGAACTTCAGCTTTGCGAAGGCGTATCCGGCCGGGACGGTGAAGCTGAGCGCCAGGATGGTCGCCAGTGTCGCCAGGGCGAAGCTGTTCCACAGATACCGCCCCATGCCCTGGTTCAGGAACAGGTCGCGGTAATGCTCCAGCGTCCAGTGCGAGGGCAACAGCGGCGGCGGAAACACCGCCGCCTCGCCGGTCGCCATGAAGCTGACTGACACCATCCAGACCAGCGGGAACAGAACGACCAGCGCGATGAGGGCGACGGCGAGGTTCAGCAGGATGGCGCGGATTTTCATTGGTACGCCCCCACGCGCTTCGCCACCGCCAACTGGACCAGGGTGATGGCCAGGATGCATAGGAACAGGACGAAGGCCACGGCGCTGGCCGAGCCCAGGTTCCACCATTTGAAGCCCTCTTCATACATGAAGTAGAGCACCGTCACCGTGCTCTGGGCCGGCCCCCCTTGGGTCATCACATAGGGTTCGGCGAACAGCTGGAAGAAGCTGGCGACCGAGATGATCGAGACCAGCAGCATGGTCGGCGCGATGGCCGGCAGGGTCACATGGCGGAACTGTTTCCACGGCCCGGCCCCGTCGATGCGGGCGGCCTCGTACAGGTCGTCAGGCACGGTCTGAAGAACTGCCAGGAAGATCAGCATATTGTAGCCGAAGATCTTCCAGACCACGAACATCAGGATGGCGGGGATAGAGGTCGATGGGTTCCCCAGCCAATCCACGGCGGGCAGGCCGATGCTCGTTAGGCCCCAGTTGATGACGCCATAACGGGTGTGCAGCAGATAGCGCCACACCACGGCGGTGGCGACCAGGGTGGTGACATAGGGGGCGAAGAACATGACCCGCCAGATCGGCCGCCACTTCACCACCCGCGCATTCAGGATCACCGCCGCCGCCAGCGATGCCGCGATGGACAGGGGCACGCCCAGGACGGCGAAGGTCAGCGTATTCTTCATCGCCCCCCAGAATAGGGGATTGGTCAGCAGCCGCTCGTAGTTCTGGAGGCCGACGAAACGCAGATTGTCCAGGTTCGCCAGGGCGTAGATGTCGAAGTCGGTCAGGCTGAGCAGCAGGGCCGCGACCACCGGAATGGCGAAGAACAGGCCGATGGCGATCATCGCCGGGGCGACGAAGGCCCAGGCGGCGCGTTCGCGGGCGCCGCGTCCCCGTGACGGCTTCTCGCGCGCCAATGTCGGATCGACGACGGTCATACGGCCCTGCCCTGTTCCATCATCCAGCGGCGCTTTTCCAGCAGCCGGTCGGCGCGGCGGTCGATCTCGGCGGCCGCAGTCTCCGGCGTATATTCGCCGCGCACCATCCGTTCGGCGACGATCTGCATCTCCGTCACGATCCGCTCCCATTCGGGCACCTTGGGCACCGCCTTGGCGCGCGCCAGTTGTCCCCGGAACGGCGCCAGCATCGGATCGCGCTCGACCCCTGCGATGTCCCAGGCGCTCTGGCGCGCAGGCAGGTCGCCGACGATGGTGTTGAACCGGGCCTGCACCGCCGGTTCTGACAGATAGCGGACCAGGGCCCAGGCCGCGTCCTGATGCGGCGAGGACTTGAACACCGCCAGGCTGGACCCGCCCGGAGCCGAGGCGCCCAGGCCGTTCGGCCCCGGCACGCCCGTCGTGGCCCAGTTAGGCTGAAACGACGCGGGCAGCTTGTCCCGGAAATCGCCCACGCTCCACGGGCCGGAGAAGTAGAAGCTGAAATAGCCCTTGGCGAACTCGGTCCAGACGTTGGAAATCTGCGTCGCCGAGGCCAGAGGCGCCAGCCCTTCCGCAAACAGGCTGCGATAGAAGGCCAGGGCCGCGACGAAGCCGGGACTGGAGAAGTTTCCCCGCGTGTCCCGATCCCGCAGCAGCGGCTCGTCGATCTGAAGCCCGAACGTCAGAAGCTGCTCGAACTCGTTCAGCGGTAGCAGGATGGCGAAGTTATCGCCGCCCGCCACGCGCTTGATCCCATGCATGGCCCGCTTCCACTCAACCCAGTCTTCAGGCGGCGCATCGAACCCGGCCCGCGCCAACAGATCCTTGCGATAGAACAGCAGCCGGGTGTCCACATACCAGGGCGTGGTCATGGCCCGGCCGGCGATCTCGTTCGTTTCCAGAACCGCCGGAAACTGATCGGTCAGCAGGTTCGCTGCCTCGGGCGGGGTCGGCGACAAGGCGCCGATGGCGCTCAGCTCCGCGACCCAGGTATTGCCGATCTGGCTGACGTCCGGCAGCGAGGCCCCGGCATAGGCGGTCAGCAGCTTCTCGTGCGCTGCGGTCCACGGCAGGGGCTGGACCTCGACCCGGACGCCGGGATTGCGCCGCTCGAACTCGGGCATCAGCTGCCCGACGGTCCCGCCCTCATTGCCCATGGCCCAGAAGCGCAGCACGGTCTCGCCCGACCGGCGCGGGGTGCAGGCCGCAGCCGCACCTCCCGCCATCAGGGCCAGCGCGCTCCTTCTGTGTGGATTGGGCCTATGGGCGGTCTGCGTCATGCGTTCAGCCATCCGCCGGTGAAGCCCGAAATCTCAAGCCCGCGACGGATGTTGGGCTCGCCGCGCATATAGCGCCAGATGAAGTCGGATCGGTGGTTCTCGGTCATGATGACGATCGGCCCCTGGTCGATGCCCAGATAGTCGCCGTCCACCCAGCCGACGCCGTCCACGATCTTGCCGTGCTGCAACGGTCCGTCGCGCACCGTCAGGGTCGGGTTGAAGCTGTCGAGGAAACCCCACTCGGTATAGATGCCCGTCCCGTATTTCTGCTTCATCGCCTTGACGCAGGGCACGACGATCTCGGGCGCGAAGGCGATGGAGCCGACGGCGGCCGTCGGTGCGATGGTGCCGTCGTCGCGCTCTCCCGGCCCGCGCGCGGAATAGCTGAAGAACTCGCGTTCCTTGCCGTCGATCACCTGTTTGAAGTCGCCCGGCCCATCGCAGGCCGTCAGGCCCCAGACCTCGGACGAATAGCCGGCCCAGCCCGCGACATTGTCGTGGGCGTATTTCTGCTGGGCATAGACGGCGCGGCGGCTGTTCTCGAAATAGTCCAGTTGCTCGCCCAGTTGGGCCGACTGCCCCCGCATCCAGGCGTCCTGAATGCCGCGGAAGTCGATGAACATATGGCTGTACTGATGCCCGAAGATGGGAGCGAAGTTCAGGTGCCAGCTGCCCCAGCGGTCGGTCCAGCTTTCGTCGTAGCTGGCGGCCCATTCGTGCCAGACATTGACCGACACCGGATGGGTCGGGCTGCCCACAGCCAGCAGCAGCACCAGCATGCCTTCGTTATAGACGTGCCAGTCCGAGGGGATGAAGCCGCTCTCGGGATGCCAGCCCATTGTGATGCGGTTGTCGCGGATCACGGCCCACGGCCACTCGATCCGCTCATAGATGGCCTGGGCCTTCTGACGGATTTCCGCCTCGTCGGCATGGCGGCCGTCGAAATAGCGGGCGGCGAACAACATGCCCCCGATCAGCAGGGCCGTATCGACCGTGGACAGCTCGTTCTGCGCGAACCGCAGCCCGGTCTGCATGTCCAGGAAATGATAGAAGAAGCCCTTGTGGCCCGCCGTGCCGGTCGCTTCCGGCCCCTGCGGCAAGTCATGGAAGAATCGCAGCGTGGTCAGGGTCCGCTCGCGCGCCTCGGCCCGGCTCATCCAGCCGCGCTCCACACCCACCGGCCAGCATGTCAGGGCAAACCCGACCGCCGCCACCGAACAGAAAGATGGCGTCGGCCAGCGATCCGGCGTCAGACCCGTGCGCCGATCCGTCACCTTCTCGAACCAACGGAAGGTGCGCTCCTGAAGCTCGGCGATCTCGCGATCCAGCCGCAATGGCCGCCGCTCCGTCCCGTTCACCGCCCCCGTCACCGCCTGCTGCGCCACCGCCCCCACCGGAAACCCGACCGCCACTGCGGCCGCTCCAGCCGTCGTTCGCATCAGAAAGTTTCGGCGGTTCATGGGCACGCTCACTGTTTTACTGAAATCAAAAAAGAAAGGCCGCCTTCCGACAAGCGGAAGACGGCCAAGGCTCAGGTTCTTAGAAGGAGTAACGCAGGCCCATCTGGAAGCTGCGCGTCGGCAAATAGGCTTCTGTGCCCGCGCCGTAGCGGGCGCTGTTGAAGCCGGTGTCGAACGACTTGTAATTGGTGAAGTTGAAGATGTTGATCGCGTCGGCGATGAACTCGACCCGCTGCCCGCCAAAGACGTCGAAGCCCTTGGTCAGGCGCAGATCGACCTGGCGATAGGCGAAGTTCAGACCGGGCAGGAAGGCGCGCTTGTCGGGGTTTCCTGCGTTCCAGCAGACGTTAGGGCCGCCGGCGGGCGCGTTCGGGCAGTCGTTGATGTTGTACGGCAGACCCGAACCCAAGGTTACAATACCCGACAGCAGGAAGTCTGCGGGCAGGCCCAGGGTGCCGGACGCCACGATGCGGTGACGCTCGTCCGTGGACGACCGATACTCGGGCGACTGGCTCGGCGTGTTGTAGTCGAAGTCGAAGGCGCCGTAGCCGTTGTCGCGGCTGCCGTTCTGGGTCGCGTCCATATAGGTGTAGGCGACGTTGAAGCCCCAGCGATCCTCAGCGTTGTAGGGCTTGTCGGCGGTGAAGTAGACCGCCTTGTAATCGCGCTCCTTGTCCGTGTTCTGGAAGAAGATCAGGTTGCGGAACTGAGAGAAGCCGACTGAACCCGGCGTTGGGCCATCGAACCGGCCGCCGGTCGCCGTCAGGGCGTTGGCGATATTCCAGGCCGATTCACCCTCGGTGTGACCGGCGGCCAAGGTCAGGGCCGTCTGCCAGCGTCCAAACTTCTGACGCACGCCGATGTTGAACTGATCCGTGCGCGGGGGCTCGAAGTCGTTCTTGACCAGGAAGACCTCGCCCGCGCCGGGGCTTGCCGCCAGCAGCGGGTCGAGACCGGCCGGCGTAAGGTAACGCGGGTCCCACGCGATCGTATCCTGTCCGCCGCGCGGGCCACCCGCGTTCGAGAAGTAGATGCTCTTGTTGAACTGGAAAGGCTTGAACCGCTCATCGAAGGCGAAGTTGAAACCGACGCGGTCATAGTAGCGACCGGCTCCGCCGAAGACGACCGTCTGTTCGTCGCCGAACACATCGTACGAGAAACCGAAGCGAGGCTGGAAAGCGCCCTTGAACGCCTTGCGATCACCGTCGGAAACGTAATCCGCGGGGTTGAAATAGGACGGGAAGTCGTAGCCCGGCAGATTCTGGATCGCGGCAAGCATGTCCCGAATGGAATCGGGCGTGCGGTAGTCGTTGTTGACCGCGTTGTCCTCGTAGTCCCAACGAAGGCCAAGATTGATTTCCAGCTTGTCGGTGATCTGCCAATCATCCTGGATGTACAGGCCGACGACGTTGTTATCGACGTCTGCCGGCGGCACGGCGACGCCCAGATTCACCGCAACAGGTATGGTGCGGCTGCCGTTGATCTCGGGCCGCCCTTCGATGTCGTAGACGAAGGTCGGGTTACGTCCGAAGTCCTTCTGCACGAAGTAGTTCTGCATCGAGTATTTCGCACCGATCTTGATCGTGTGCGTACCCATCCAGGCCAGATCCGGGATCGTGAGATCGTTACGGATCGTGGTGCTCTCCTGCTGTAGAAATTGGGCGTCGGCCCGACCGCCGGCTGTGAAGACCGTCGAGTCGCGGTTGTTGTAACTGTACTGGAAGCCAGCGCTGCCCGGCACATTCACATTATCAGGGACGTTGTCGCGGAAGATCACGTATTCGCGGCCATAATCCGAGCCGTTGATTACCGACTGTTCGTAGCTCGACTTCAGATAGTCGACCGAGAACTCGTTCAGGAAGTGCTGGCCCTGGAACTGGTGACGCAGATTGAAGGCCTGCGTCTCGCCGTTGTTGCGGGCGGCCCGGCTCGGTGCATTCTGGCCGCTGGCGCCGCGGATGTCCTCTTCCGTCTTGTATTCAGTGCTGAACTCCAGACGCTGACGGTCGTCGATCTGCCACGACAGTTTGCCGAAGAAGACGTCCTGTTCGTAGGGCGTCGAAACCGTGCCCAAATCCGCTGCGAAGAAGTCGTTGTATTCCGTGCGGTTCAGGAAAGATTGGGCGACCCGGTCTTCGTCCTTGCGCTCATAGGCGCCGAAGAAGTGCAGGCGGTCCTGGATGATCGGTCCACCCAGGCTGGCGCCGTACTGCAGACGACGCACCGGAGCCTTTTCGGCGCCGCGACGCTCGGAAATCTGATCCTGAGCGACCCAGTCCGGGTCCTGGTAGAAGACGAAGGCGTCGCCGTGGAACTCGTTGGTGCCCGAGCGGGTGACGGCGGTGATGATGGCCGAACCGGCCTGTTCATACTCCGCCTTAAAGTTCTGGCTGATGACGCGGAACTCCTGCACAGCGCCCTGCGGGAAGGGCGTACCGCGGCTGTCGTCCTGGCCGGCGACGCCGCCGTCGTTGATCAGCGACTTGCGGTTCTGGCCATCGATGAAGACGTTGATCGCCTGGGCGGTCTGGCCGCCGGCGGAGATCGTCCGCTCGGTGTCGTCTTCGGTCACGCGCAGGCCCGGAGCCAGGGCGGCGAAGTTCAGGAAGTTGCGGCTGATCTGCGGCAGGTTGTTGATCTGCTGCTGGGTCACATTGGTGGCGACTTCAGGTGTGCGCACCTCGAAGACGCGGCGGCCGGTGACGACGATCTCGCCCAGTTCGGTCGCACCGTCCGTCGCGGCGCCGGTCGTGGCGGTCGAGGCGACATCAAGGTTCAGCGTGCCGACCTGGCCCAGCGAAAGGGTGACGGTCTCTTCCGCCGTCTGACCGTCTGCGCTGGTCACCTGCACCCGATAGGTGCCGGGACGCAGGCCCGAAAGGACATAGCGGCCGTCTGCGCCGACGCGCGAGCGGGTCGCGTATCCGGTGGATACTTCAGTGGCGACGACCGTCGCGCCGGCCTCGACCGTCTGACCGTCAAAGACGGCGCCACGCAGCGTCGTCGTCGCATTCTGCGCTTGGGCTGCGCCCACGACGGCCATGCTTATGGCGATGGCCGATGCGGCGGCCAAGGCGGCCTTACGCGTGTTGAACTGGTTCATCCTGAGCTCTCCCCTCCTGATGGGATCGGTTTTCAGCGACATGGCTGGCCTACCCTTTGTTGAACCTGGCGGACGATGCCGCCGCGGTGGATTGGCGTTCGACCAGGATCGGCCGAACGATTTCGCAAGCGGTGTCCGGGGCGTCGGCGTTCGGGCCGGCCTGGACAAGACCGATCAGGCGTTCGACGCCTCTTCGGCCGATTTCCGCGATGTTGACGCGCATGGTGGTCAGCGCGGGCCGCATCAGGGCGGCGATGGGCACGTCGTCGAAGCCGACGACCGCGATGTCCTCGGGGCAGCGCACGCCGGCTTCCTGAAAAGCCAGAAGCGCGCCGACGGCCATCATGTCGTTGGCGGCGAAGACGGCGTCGGGCCGCTCCGACATGGCCAGCAACCGGGTCGCGGCGCGGTGGCCCGAGGCCTGGGAGAAGTCGCCCTCGACGATGATCGGGGCATGGCCGTTCAGCGCTGCGGCATAGCCCGCCGCGCGCGTGTCGGCCTCGATGTTGCCGGCCGCGCCGCGAATGTGGGCGATGCGACGACGTCCGGTGGCGATCAGGTGCTCGACGGCGCAGACGGCGCCGCCGTGGTTGTCGATCATGATGGCGGCGCGTCCCGCCTCGGCCGTGCCGCCGTTCATCAGCAGCACGGGCATGCGGCCGGCGAACTCGGACGCCAGGTTCGCGGCGCCGAGATGGGGCGACAGCACGATCATGCCGTCCACCCGCCCCCGCATCGACCGAACGGCGGCCAGGGTGTCGTCAGCGCCGTCATGTGAACTGGAGACGATCAGGTGTTTGCCGTGGGCGCGCGCGGCCAGGTCCATGCCCCGGATCAGTTCCGAGAAGAACTCACCGAACAGGTCAGGCAGGATGACGCCGATGGTGTCGTTCTTGCTGGTCGACAGACTGCGGGCGCCGAAGTGCGGCACGTAACGCAGATGTTCCACGGCATCGAGCACCCGCTGGCGCGTCGCGTCGGAGGTCACGCCCAGCCCGTTCAGCACGCGAGAGACGGACGCCACCGACACCTGGGCGCGTTCGGCCACGTCGCGCATGGTCGCGGCCTTGGCGAAAGGCGGTCCTTCCTGCCGTGCAGACGCAACGCTAGACGCAGCCATATCCAATCGGATTCTCCCTGCTCCCTACCGTCCCGGCCCCTTCTCGAAGATCCGTCGATAGATGATGTAAGCGGTTACATGACACGGGAGCGATGCGCGCCGCAAGCCATGTTCGGCCGCATTTCGGGCTATTTTTCACCAAGGGTCAGTCGTCGAAAATGGCATACGCCAGGCGGACGCAATACAACCCATTGCTATCGCTTCTTTTTTTAGACGCGATCAGAAATGCTACATCGACGGCGCCGAACGGTTGGCGCGCGACTTGGTCGCACCACAGGTGTGCGGCGCGAATCGACCGACCAGACATGCAAAAGGCCCGCACCACTGACAGGATGCGAGCCTCGCAATCGCAACGCTGCCTGTCAGGCGGGGTTGAGATCCGACAACCGGCCGCGCAACATCTGCAGCATGGCGGAAAAGTCGCGACCGCCATAACCGATGCCGTCGAACAGGGCATACATGGCCTCGGCCTGGGCGCCCAGGGGTGTCGAGGCGCCCGACTTCGCCGCCGCATCCTGGGCCAGCTTCAGGTCTTTCAGCATCATGGCCGTGGCGAACCCGCCCTGATAGTCGCGGTTCGACGGTGCGGTCGGCACCGGTCCGGGCCAAGGGTAATAGCTGGTGACGCTCCAGCACTGGCCCGAGGACTTGGACGCGATCTCGAAGAAGCGTTCGGGATCCAGGCCCAGTTTCTCGGCCAGGGCGATGGCCTCGCACGTGCCGAGCATGGAAATGCCCAGCAGCATATTGTTGCAAATCTTGGCCGCCTGCCCCGCCCCATGATCGCCGGCGCGGATGGTGATGCGGCTCATGGGTTCGAGGGCCGCCTCGACGCGCGAGAAGTCGGCTTCGTCGCAGCCGACCATGAAGGCCAGCGCGCCCGCATCCGCCGCCGCCGTGCCGCCCGACACGGGCGCGTCTGCAAAGGCATAGCCGGCGGTCTTGGCCAAGCCGGCGACCTTGCGCGCCGTCTCCACGTCGATGGTCGAACAGTCCAGCAACAGGGCCGACGACGGCGCCGCGCCGATGATCTGTTCCGAATAGACCTTCAGCACATGCGGCCCGGCGGGCAGCATGGTGATGACGACCTCGGCGTCCTTGACGGCCTCGGCGACGGACGAAGCCGCGACGCAGCCGGCCGCGCTGGCCCGCTCCAGCGCCTGCGCCGACAGGTCGAAGGCGGCGACCTCATGGCCCGCCCTGGCCTGGTTCGCGGCCATGCCGCCGCCCATATTGCCCAGGCCGATGAAGGCGATCTTGGTCATGGTCTCTCTCCCTTTGTCGGCGTCGCGGTCAGGCCAGCGGCGTCCATTTTTCATTGTCCGGCAGGGGTGCGAACAGCGCATCCAGCGTCGCATCCGTAACGCCCGACAGGTCCGCCGGGGACCATTGGGGCGCGTTGTCCTTGTCCACGATCACGGCCCGCACGCCTTCCTGGAAGTCGTGGGTGGCGCCGATCCGGCCGCTGACGGCATATTCGACGGCCATATTGTCGCTGAAAGACGAGGCCTTGCCCCCTTCGCGAATGTGCCGCAGCGTGACCTTCAGCGAGGTCGGCGACTTGGTCTTCAGCGTCGCCAGTTGAGCGGAGGCCCAGTCGGACCCGTCCGCCTCCAGCGCCGCAAAAATATCCTCGACCGTGTCGAAGGCGAACAGCCGATCGATAGCCTCGCGATAAGCGGCCAGAGGCGCAGGCCCGGCGTCCTTGGCGTGACGGGCGGCGACCGCAGCCGGATCTGCTTCCTCGGCCAGCAGATCGGCCTTCAACGCCTCGACGCCTTCGCTCGGCACGAAGTGGGTGTGGATGCCCAGGGCCACCGTATCCGCCGCCTTCAGCCGCGCGCCCGTCAGCCCGATCCAGACGCCTGTCTGGCCTGGCAAGCGTGGCAGAAACCACCCGCCCCCCACCTCGGGATACAGGCCGATGCCCGTCTCCGGCATGGCGTAGGTGGTGCGTTCGGTGGCGATGCGGACATCCGCCGGTTCCGAAATCCCGACCCCGCCGCCCATGACGATGCCGTCCACGATGGCCGTGATCGGCTTGGGATAGCCGAACATCAGATCGTTCAGCCGATATTCGGCCAGGAAGAAGGCCTTGGCGTCCACGCCGTCGCCCGCTCCACTGTCCGCGATCATGCGGATGTCGCCGCCCGCACAGAAGCCGCGCTCGCCTGCGTGATCGATCAGGACAGAGGTCACCGCCGCATCATCGCGCCACTCCAAAAGCGCCGCAATCATCGCCTCGCACATCGACCGGTTCAGCGCATGGATCGCCTTGGGCCGGTTCAAGGTGATGCGGCCGACGCCGGCTTCGATGCGGGTGATGACCTCGGCTTCGCTCATCGCGCCATCTCCCGCGCGATGATCACGCGCATGATCTCGTTGGTGCCTTCCAGGATGCGGTGGACCCGCAGGTCGCGCACGATCCGTTCCAGCGGATAGTCCTTCAGATAGCCGTAGCCGCCGTGCAGTTGCAGGGCCTCGTCGGCGATCTGGAAACAGGCGTCGGTGGCCAGCCGCTTGGCCATGGCGCACCATTTGGTCTTTTCGGGATGGTCGGTGTCGATGGCCCAGGCGCCGCGCAGCACCATCAACCTCGCGGCCTCAAGATCCGTCGCCATGTCGGCCAGGCGGAACTGCAGCGCCTGGAACTCGCCGATCGGACGGCCGAACTGCTTGCGCGTCGTCACGTATTCCTGCGCCGTCTCCAGCGCCAGCCGCGCCCCGCCCAGCGAACAGGCGGCGATGTTTAGCCGCCCGCCGTCCAGCCCGGCCATCGCGTATTTGAAGCCCGCCCCCTCCTCGCCCAGCAGATTTGCGACCGGCACGCGGCAGTCGTCGAACTGGACGATGGCGGTCGGCTGGGCGTTCCAGCCCATCTTGCGCTCCTGCGCCCCGAACGACAGACCGGGCGTCCCGGCCTCGACGACGATGGCGGACACGCCCTTGGCGCCCTCCCCGCCCGTGCGGACCATGACGACATAGAGGTCGCTGGTCCCCGCACCGGAGATGAAGGCCTTGGACCCGTTCAGCACATAGTGGTCGCCGTCGCGCACGGCCGTGGTCCGCAGCGCCGCCGCGTCGGAGCCGGAGCCCGGCTCGGTCAGACAGTAGGAGGCGATCTTGTCCATGCCGACCAGATCCGGCACGAACCGCCCGCGCAGATCATCCGATCCGAACCGGTCGATCATCCACGTCGCCATATTGTGGATCGAGATGAAGGCCGCCGTCGCCACATCGCCGCGCGACAGCTCTTCAAAGATCAGCGCCGCCTCGACCCGTCCCAGGGCCATGCCGCCATACTCTTCGCCGGTATAGATGCCGCAGAAGCCCATCTCGGCCGCCTGCTTCATCACCTCGACGGGGAAATGCTTGTCCTCGTCCCAGCGCGCCGAATGGGGCGCTAGTTCGGCGTCGGCGAACGCGCGCGCCGCGTCCTGAATGGCGCGCTGATCGTCGGTAAGGGCGAAATCCATGGCGACCTCAGCGCATCGTCGGAATGACGAACGAACTGTCCGAATGCTCCAGCGCGCTGTCGGGCCAGCGAGCGGTGACGGTCTTGGTCTTGGTCCAGAAGCGGACCCCCTCCATGCCGTGCTGGTTGATGTCGCCGAAGGCCGACCGCTTCCAGCCGCCGAAGGTGTGGTAGGCGACCGGCACCGGGATCGGCACATTGATGCCGACCATGCCGACATTGACCCGGGCGGCGAAGTCGCGCGCCGCGCGGCCGTTCTGGGTGAAGATGGCGACGCCGTTGCCGTACTGGTGGTTCGACGGCAGGGCCAGCGCCTCCTCGAAAGTCTCGGCGCGGACGATCTGAAGCACCGGGCCGAAGATTTCCTCTTGATAAGAGGACATCTCAGGCTTCACATGGTCGAACAGCGACGGGCCGATGAAGTATCCCTTCTCGTGCCCTTGCAGGCTGAAGTCGCGGCCATCGACGACCAGTTCGGCGCCTTCCTGAACGCCCTTCTCGATCCAGCCGGCGATGCGCTCGCGGTGCTGGGCCGTGACGACGGGGCCATAGTGGGCGCCCGCGTCGGTCGAGACGCCGACCCGCATGGACGGGATCTCCGCAACCATCCGCTCGCGCAGTTCGTCCGCCGTCTTCTTGCCGACCGGCACCACGACCGGCAGGGCCATGCAGCGTTCGCCGGCCGAGCCATAGGCCGCGCCCGCCAGATCCTTGATGACCTGATCCATGTCCGCGTCAGGCAGGACGATGCCATGGTTCTTGGCCCCGCCCATAGCCTGGACCCGCTTATGGTTGGCGGCGCCGGTCTGATAGACATAGTGGGCGATGTCGGACGAGCCGACGAAGCTGACGGCTTGGACCAGCGGATGGGTCAGGATGGCGTCGACCGCCGTCTTGTCGCCGTGCACCACGTTCAGCACGCCGTTGGGCGCCCCGGCCTCCAGCATCAGCTCGGCCAGGCGCACCGGCAGGGACGGATCCCGCTCCGACGGCTTCAGCACGAAGGTGTTGCCGACCGCGATGGCCACGCCGAACATCCACATCGGGATCATGCCGGGGAAGTTGAACGGGGTGATGCCCGCCACCACGCCCAGCGGCTGACGCATCGAATAGACGTCGATGCCGGGGCCGGCCCCTTGGGTGTATTCGCCCTTCAGCGCGTGGGGAATGCCGCAGGCGAACTCGATCACCTCCAGCCCGCGCTGGATGTCGCCCTTCGAGTCAGCGATGACCTTGCCATGCTCGCTGGACAGCAGTTCGGCCAGCTCGTCCATCCGCGCCTCGACCAGGCGCTTGAAGTCGAACATGACGCGCGCGCGGCGTTGCGGATTGGTGCTGGCCCAGCCGTCGAAGGCGTTCTGCGCCGCCTGGACCGCGCGATCGACCTCGCCCGTCGTGGCCAGCTGCACGCGCGCCTGGACCTCGCCGGTGTTGGGATTGAACACGTCGCCGAAACGCCCGGACGCGCCGTCGAAGGCCGCACCGTCGATGAAGTGGCGGATGTCGCGCATGGCCTGGATCTCCCTGATCGTTCTTTTGTTCGCCTATGGCTATCACCCCGGCGCGCAGGTCGATAATGCAAAGTTGCAGCCAACTTTCTGCATTTTTGCACGACGGGATCATTCGCGATGTTCGATTGGGACGACCTCCGCATCTTCATCGCCGCCGCACGGGCAGGATCGCTGGGCGGCGCGGCATTGAGGCTTGGCGTTGATGCGGCCACCGTCGGGCGACGGGTGGCGCGGCTGGAAAGCACGCTGAAATCCACCCTCGTCGTCCGGTCCACCACCGGCCTTCAGCTGACGGCGGCGGGCGCCCAGTTGCTCGACATGGGGCTGGAGGCCGAAAGCGCGATGGAGGCCGCCGCCCGCGTGACCCAGGCCGACACCCTGGCCGGCGTCGTGCGCATCAGCGCATCGGAAGGGTTCGGCGTCAGCATCGTGGCCCCCGCCCTGCCCGCCTTGCGCCGCACCAGTCCCGGCCTGCGGATCGAACTGGCGGCCACGTCCGGCTTCCTGTCGCCGACCCGGCGCGAGGTGGACATGGCGATCACCCTGGCCGCGCCCGACGCCGCGCGTCTGATCGTCGAGCCGCTGACGCCCTATCAGCTCGCCCTCTACGCCTCGCCCGACCATCTGGCGCAGCACGGCGCGCCCCAGACTGTCGAAGACCTGACCGCCTTCGACATCGCCGGCTATATCGACGACCTGATCTATGCGCCCGAGCTGCGATACCTGGACGAGGTGCGCCCCGGCCTGACGCCCCACGTCGCCTCGTCCTCGATCCGCGCCCAGAAGGAGATCATCGCGGCCGGCGGCGGCATCGGCGTCCTGCCCTGCTTCCTGGCCGAGGGTCTGGTGCGTGTCCTGCCCTCCATCCTGATCGAGCGCCGCTTCTGGCTGGCCACCCACCGCGACGTTCACGACACCGCTCGCATGCGCACCGTCCGCACCTGGCTGAAGACCTTATGCGAGGCTCGCCAGGCCAGCCTCAAACCTTATGCGCCGCTCGCCAGATAGCGTCACGACACTCCGGCCACATCCTCCAAGACAATTCCGCGTTCGAGGGAACAGAGGTCGCCGTCAAATCTTAATGTCAGGCGAGCGAGATTTGCCATGACCCTGATCCTCAGCCTGACCTTGATGACCACCCTGCTGGGCGCCCCCAACGCCCCAACGCTGCGTGACGCAGATTTCGCAGCGGCGGCCACCCCGGCCATCGAGCGCACATCCATTCAGCAGCCCGCCGCCGACCACTTCAGCGTTCGCCTGCGCTGCACGGCCCTGGCGTCCGGACGTGTCGCCGACTGCGTTGTCCTGGAAGAAACCCGCCCCGGCCTTGGCTTCGGCGAGGCCGCCCTCGCCCTGATGAGCGACGCCGAAGTCACCCCGGTCACCGAACACGGCCGCGCCGTCGACGCCCCCTTCGAGCGCACCATCGACTTCACGCCCTGATCTCCAGACGATGGAGAGGCTCCCATTTACTCGGGAGTTCGGAGCGCCTGAACATATCGTTGTTGTGGTTGATGGCTCTCGACACTCGCCAGCCTGCCCGGCATTGAAGCCCTCATGCTCGCTCCCGCAACGACCAGCCGCGCCATCGACGCTCAGCAGATCGTCGAGGCGGCGATCGCGCACGCGACAGACGGGGGGCTGAACAGCCTGACCTTGCGCGACTTGGCTCGGGCTGTCGGCAAGAGCACGACCGTGATCGTCAATCTTTTCGGGGCCAAGTCCGGCCTGATTCAGGCTGTCGGAGAGGAAGCCCTGCGGCTCGACGCGGCGTTTCATGCCCGGTTCTTCCGGTCCGTCGCCGGCCTGCCCGTCGAGCGGGACAATCTGCTGGCCTTGATCCAGCACTATCTGAGCCTGCGCGCCGGGCATGAGGCGGGTTTCGTGCGGATCTGGGAAGCCCTGTTGCTGGACGCCGAGACCGGCCCCACGCGTCGCGACCTGATGACCCGCTGGGACGCCATGCGACGGGAGGCCTGGCGCAATCACTTGGCCACAAATGACAGGCTGGCCGAGTTCGCCGCGCCGCTCGTCGCCTGGCTGACCATGGAGCAGTTCTATGCCGGCGCGCTTTCAGGGCGCTCCGACTATGCGATCATCGTCGCCGAGGGTTTGGGCGGTTTGGTCGATCACGCCTTTGGGCGTCCAGACGGCCCGGCGACCGCGACCTTGTGGCGGCGTGAACATCTGGTCCTGCCCAATGCGCCCGCCGAAGGCCTGGAGCCGGAGTCCATGCGGCGCAAACTGCTCGACATCGCCGCAGATCAGATGCTGGCCGGGGGAGTGACGGCGGTCACCAATCGGTCGGTCAGCGTGGTGGCCGGCACCTCGACCTCGACCATCGCCTATCACTGGCCCGACATGCGGCGGTTCGTTCTGGATGCGGTGTGGCACAGCGTGTTCCGCGACATGCCCCGCTACCTGGCCGGTCAACGCCCCGAAGGCGATCCGGCCGCCGCCGATCTGGACAGCTGGGCGCGCATCATGACGCCGACCGTGTCGATCCAGCCGCAGGCCGAGGGGTTCTACGTCCGCTACGCCCGCCTGATCGCTAGCGCCTGTATCGAGGCGCGGCGAGACCCGTCGCTGGAGGATCTCGTCATGCTGTTGCGCGGCCCCGAAGGCGGCGGGACCTATTACAACAGCGCGGGCGTCTGGCCCGCCGAGTTCGACTTGACCCGCCTGGCGGCCACGCGCTTCGCCCTGTGGATCAAGGGCGCCGCCCTGACGGCGCGCGCCACCGGCGCAGACATCACGGCGACGGACCTCCAGGCGGCGGCGTTGCGATTGGTTACGCGCCGCGCGTGACAGAACACGCGTTATCGGCGAACTGCGCCGCGAATAGCCACGCCTGACAGAAACACTTCAGCTAAGCGTCACAAAAGCATCGTCCCTGCGGCCTATTGGCGCATCGTTGTCGAACAGTTGTTTTTCTGGCGCGGCGAAGGCGGCTTCGGCCTCCTCCCCTGCGCTTGTCGCCGCCCCGCCTGACCGCCGGATCGCGACTGTTCGACGACACCCCGAAACGCTTCGGCGCGCGAGGGAGGGGGTCTCCCCGCGCGTCGCCCGAAGGATGGTCAACATGCAACGTCTTCTCCTCGGCGCCTCCGGCGTCGTGCTCGCCTTTGCGGCTATGCCCGCAGCGGCCCAAACCGCTTCCGAGGTTCACACCGCGACGGTGCAGGACATCGTCGTCACCGCCCAGCGTCGCGAACAGTCCAGCCAGGACGTCGGCATCGCACTGACTGTCGTCGGCGGTCAGGACCTCGACGAAAAGGGCGTCAGCGTCATCAACGACATCGAAAACGTCGTTCCGAACATGGAGGTCGACAGCCAGTTCGGCAGCGGCCAGCCCAGCTTCCGCATCCGCGGCATCGGCACGCGCGAATATTCCTCGAACAACGCCTCCACCGTCGGCATCTATGTCGACGAGGTCGCCCACCCCTATACGATCACCACCCAGGGCGCGATGTTCGACATCTCGCGACTGGAAGTGCTGCGTGGCCCCCAGGGCACCCTGTACGGCCGCAACACGACCGGCGGCGCGGTGAACATCATCACCAACGCCCCGACCGTCGATCAACGCGCGGGCTTCTCGGCCGAATACGGCTCCTATGACCGCTACAAGGTCGAGGGTTATGTCTCGGGCCAGATCGCGCCCGGCCTGCTGGGTCGTTTGGCCGCCGTCACCGAACAGGGCGGCGCCTGGCAGTACCACCGCACGACCGGCGAAAAGCTGGGCGATCGCGACAAGACCGCCCTGCGCGCCCGCCTGACCTGGGACGCCTCGCAGGACGTCACGGTCGATCTGTCCGCCACCTATTCGGTCGACAAGTCGGATGGCCTTGGCTTGCGCCTGCGCGCGCCTTACTCCGTCTTCGACGGCAGCGTGACCTATCCCGCCGACACCGCCCGCCGCATCACGGGCTGGCAGATCTCGCCGGCCCTGGCGGCCGTGTCCGGGCGCAGCCTGGATGCCAAGCCGGGTCGCGACAACGACGGCCTGGACCTCAGCGCCCGCGTCCGTGCCGACCTGGGCTGGGCTACGCTGAACACCATCACCGCCTATCAGACCTTCAGCCGCTCGGAATACAATGACTGGGACGGCACGCCGGCGGCGGAATCGGACGTCTATTTCTACAACGACATCAAGGCCTTCTCACAGGAAGCCCGCCTGTCCAACGAAGCGGGTCGCCTGAACTGGATGGTCGGCGCCCACTATGCCGACGAAAGCGTCGACGGCGGCTTCTACACCGAGTTCCGCGGCGCCAACCGCAACCTGATCAACACGCCCTATGATCAGTCGGTCCAGGCCATCGGCGTCTTCACCCACAACAGCTTCGCCCTGACGGATCGCCTCAGCCTGATCGCCGGCCTGCGTTACGAGAACGAGGACCGCAGCCTGACCACGACCGGCACGCGCCGCCTGAACGTCGCGGTCGGCCCGGAAGCGACATTCGAGACCTCCCTGTCCGAATGGACCGGCCGCTTTGGCCTGGAATACGACCTGGCCGACAACGCCCTGCTCTACGCCAGCGTGGCGCGCGGGGTGAAGTCGGGCGGCTTCACCACCTACAACGGCCAGTCGCGGACGTCCTTCAAGCCTGAAATCGTCATCGCCTATGAGGCAGGGATCAAGTCGGACCTGTTAGACAACCGCCTGCGCGTCAACGGCGCCGTCTTCTACTACGACTACGAAAACCAGCAGATCCAGGGCAACGAATACAGCCGCGAGACCGGCCAGCTGGGCAAGATCACCAATGTGCCCAAGTCCGAAATCTATGGCGGCGAGATCGAGCTCACCTGGACGCCGTTCTCGGGCCTGACGATCAGCCAGAACTTCGGCTACAAGGAAGGCAAGTATAACGAATACTTCGCCATCGACCCCACCGCGACCAACGCCGCCAACCCGGTCAACGGCCCATGGGACATCATCATCTCGAACGACCGTTCGGGCGAACCGCTGCAGTTTCCCAAGTTCAACTACGGCGGCTCCATCGCCTATGACTGGTCGATGGCCGGCGTCGCCCTGCGGGCCGAGACCAACTACAATCAGCGCGACGGCATCTATAACGCTTCCTCGGCCTCGGTCCTGCCGGGCTACTGGCTGTGGAACGCCAACCTGAGCGCAGGGCCCGAGAACGCCAACTGGCGCGTCGGCCTGTGGGCGCGCAATCTCTTCAACACCGAATACGAAGAGACCCGCAACAACTTCAACGGCGGCGCCCGCCCGACCAGTTCGCCGAACGAAGGCCGCACCGTGGGCGTGCGCCTGACGATGGACTTCTAAGTCGGGTCGCTATTGGCGGGCCGTTTGTCCGGCCCGCCGCCCTCTTGCCTTCGCCTGCCGGGATCGTCGCCGATGCTGATTGTCAAACCCTCGTTGTCGCTGAGCCGCCGCGCCCTGATCGCCGGCCTGGTCGCCGCCCCGGTCGTGCTGCGTTTCGGCCAGGCGCAGGCCGGCGGCGCCTATCTGTTTCCGCTCGGCGTCGCCAGCGGCGATCCCTGGCCCGACGGTTTCGTCCTGTGGACCCGCTTGGCGGCCGATCCCGTAGCGCCCGACGGCCTGGGCGGCCTGTCGGCGCCGATCGAGGTCGTGTGGGAGGTCGCGACGGACGAAGGCTTTGGCCGCATCGCCGCCTCGGGCCGCGCGACGGCGGACGTCTCCTCCGCCCATGCCGTTCACGTCGAGGTTCAGGGCCTGCGCCCCGGCCGCCCATATTGGTATCGCTTCACCGCCGCCGGCCAGCGAAGTCCGGTCGGCCTGGCGCGCACCGCGCCCGCACCGAACGCCGCCGTCGATCGGCTGCGTTTAGCCGTCGCCTCCTGTTCGAACTGGGAGTCGGGCTATTTCAGCGCTTATGGCCACATGGCCGACGAGGCGCCGGACCTGACCCTGTTCCTGGGCGATTATATCTACGAATACAGCCGAACCGGCGCCCAGGCGGCCAATGTCGTTCGCCCCTATGGCCTGGAAGAGGCCACGACCCTGGCCGGCTATCGCAACCGCTACGCCCTGCACCGCACCGACGCCGACCTTCAGCGTCTGCATGCCGCCGCACCGTGCCTGGCGACGTGGGACGACCACGAGATTCAGGACGACTATTCCGGCATCTGGTCCAAGACGCCCGGCGTCGCGCCGAACGATTTCCTGCGTCGCCGGGCCGCCGGTTACCAGGCCTTCTACGAAGCCATGCCGATCCGCCGCACCCGCCTGGATTCCCGCCTTCAGATGCCGATCCATCGCCGCATCCGATACGGAAACCTGGCCGAATTCTTCATGCTGGACGGACGCCAGTATCGGTCCAAACAGGCCTGCAGCGACGGCCCGAACGGCGGCAAGGGACAGGTGGTCACCGACGCCGTCTGTCCCGATCGCCTGGACCCCTCGCGCACCTTCCTGGGCTTCGAACAGGAAAACTGGCTCTACGACGGCCTGGCCAGGTCGCAGGCGCGCTGGAACATCCTGGGCCAGGACCTGGTGATGGCGGGACTGCGGTTCGGCAACGGCGATGCGGAGACGCGCTACTGGACGGACACCTGGGACGGCTATCCCGTCGCCCGCGACCGGATGACCGAGGCTCTGGCCACTCTGAAACCGCGCAATCCCGTCGTGCTGAGCGGCGACTACCATTCCTTCTGGACCAACGACGTGAAGCGCGTCAGCGCCGACCCGTCGTCGGCGACGGTCGCCACAGAGTTCGTCGGCACCTCCATCTCGTCCTCGGGCCCGCCCTACGACTCCCTGATGGCGAACATGCCGAACAATCCGCAGATCAAATTCTTCGACAGTCGCGTCCGGGGCTATATGTCCATGGACATCACGCCGCGCCTGATGACCACGCGATACCAGGCCATCAGCGACGTTCGCGATCCCAGGGCGGCCCTGTCCACCCTGAACACCTGGGTCGTCGAGGACGGCCGTCCCGGCGCCCAGCTCGCCTGAAATCCAACAGTTCCAGAGTTCCCAATGAGCCCCTTTCCTCACGCGCGTCGCCTGGCGGCGACGGCCCTGGCGTTCGCCCTCGTCGGCTGCGCCGGCGCGCCCGCGCCAGCCCCCGCCTTCTGGACCGGCTTCCGCGACCATCCGCACGGCTATCTGGCAAAGGACGGCGCGCCAAACGCCGCCGCCTTCCTTCCGCCGCCGCCCGAGGCGGGCTCGCTGCGCGAACAGGACGACATCGCCGTCTATCGCGCCACGCGCGCGCTGAAGGACACCCCGCGCTGGGCCCAGGCCCGCGCCGACAACGAGATCGAGACCCCCAGCGCCCCCCGCGTCTTCGACGAGGCCTTGGGCATCCGCTTCACTCCGGAACGCATGCCCGTCCTGACCCGCCTGCTGGGCCGAATGCTGGGCGACCTGGAGACCATCCAGACCCCCGCCAAGCGCGGCTTCATCCGTCCGCGTCCCTTCGTGACGGAGCCCGCCGAGACCTGCATCACCCCCGAGCCCTGGCTGGCGGCAAGCGGCTCCTACCCCTCGGGCCATTCCGCTCTGGGCTGGGCCTGGGCGCTGGTCCTGTCGGAGATGGCGCCCGACCGCGCGGACGAAATCCTCGCGCGCGGCCTGGCCTACGGCGAAAGCCGAATGATCTGCGGCGTCCACTACGCCAGCGACGTCGAGGCCGGCCGCATCGTCGGCGCCGCCCTGTTCGCCAGCCTCAAGGCCGACCCGGCCTTCCAGTCCGATTTCGCCATCGCCGCCCGCGAACTGACCGAGGCGCGCGCCGCAGCGCGCTGATCGGCCACCCTCGAAAAAGCGACCGATCAGATTGGCCGGGCGTTGCAGACCCGCCATCCTTCTAAGGAAACGGGTCGCCGCTTCGTTGGACTCATGCGCGATGTTCTTGGGTCGCCGCATGTTCGGGGCACATGGTGCATTGGTTGCGATCACTCACGCTGGTTCCCGCCGTGGCGGTTTGCCTGCTCGGCGCCGCCCGTGACAGCGAGGCCTGGCGGTTCAACATCCCGGCCCAGAGCGCGATCGGCGGGTTGAACGCCTTCTCGCGCCAGGCGTCGACGGTCCAAATCCTGATGTCGCACGAAACCGTCAGGGCGCGCCGCACGAACGCGCTGAAAGGCGACTACACGGCGGATGCCGGATTGAGCGTGCTGCTGAGAGGCAGCGGACTTCAGTCTCGAAGAACCGGCCCATCAACCTATTCGATCGTGGTCGCCCGTGATCAACGCCGCACCTCTGCGACGCTGCAAACGCCTCTTGGAAAGCGCGGCCGAGTTTCCATCCTGGCGAAAGGCGATCAACGATGACGATGCGTTCCGGGGGCTGCGCGCTCCTCTTTCTCCTCGCCTGTTCCAGCCTGACGTCGCCCGCGATTGCGGCGGTCCGCAGCGATGCGTCTTCCGCCGTCGATGTGAAGCCGACGCCGATCGCGGATGTCGTGCGAGAGATTTCGATCCCCTACGAGACCTTCACCCTTCGCAACGGACTGCGGGTGATCGTTCAGCCCGATCACCGATCCAGTCTGGTGACGATCCAGATCGACTATCTGGTCGGATCGACCTCCGAGCCCCCCGAAAGGACGGGTTTTGCGCACCTGTTCGAACACCTCATGTTCAACGGCAGCGAGAATGCGCCCGGCGACTACAGCCTTTGGTTCCAAGAGCTTGGTGCAGACTTGAACGGCGTTACGAGCGCCGACAGAACCGCCTATTACGAGCGGGTTCCGACGGCTGGTCTGGAACGGGCTCTGTTCCTTGAAAGCGACCGCATGGGCTATCTGCTCGGCGCCGTCAGCCAGACCACGCTCGATGAGCAGAGAGGGGTCGTCCAGAACGAAAAGCGGCAGGCCGACGATCGGCCGCTGGCCAGGGTGCGCGACCACGTACGTGAAGCGGTCTATCCGGCCGGGCATCCCTATGCGCACAACGTCTTCGGATCGATGTCGGATCTCAACGACGCCAGCCTCGACGACGTTCGGACCTGGTTCAAGGCGCACTACGCGCCCGGCAATGCGATCCTGACCCTTGCCGGAGACATTGACGGCCCCACGGCGCGGCGACTGGTCGAACGCTATTTCGGAGCGATCCCGGCCGGCCCCGTAAGCACGCCTCCACCCGCCCCCGTGCCTGAGCCGTCCAGCCGTCGCGAGGAAACGATGACGGATCGCATCGCCTCGCCGCGCCTGTTTCGCGCCTGGGCCACGCCAGGAAACGACGACCCGCAAGCGCTCGCTCTCGACGTCGCCCTGGGCGTCATGGCGCGGCCGTCAACGAGTGAATTCAAGAAGCAGTTGATTGAAGGGGATTCGATCTTCAGCACCCTGACCGTAAGCTTCGATCTGGGCGATCGGGGCGGATTGATCGTCATCGAAGGCTCTGTCCGCGAAGGCGTGGATCCGGCCGTCGCCAGCGCACGCCTCGACGCCGCCATCGCCCAGATGCTGGCGCTCGGCGCGGCGCAGGACGACATCGACAGATATGTCACCGACCTTGTGTCCCAGCGAATCCGCACGTTGGATTCCAGCGGCGCCAGTCTGCTGGCCGCCGCCATGCGCACGACGGGCGATCCGGCGAACTACCGGTCGCAGTTGGACGGGCTGGCCGGCCAGACACCGGCCAGCGTGACGGCCGCCGCGCGTAAATGGCTGGGCCTCCCCGCCTATGCGCTCACCGTACTGCCAGGCGCGGCGGCGCCTTTCGAAGTCGTCGGTCCCGTTCGTGCGGCGACGAGTTCTACGGCCGAGACACCGGCGCCGCGTGTCAGCCGCGGCGACCTGCCCCCGCTCGGCGACTTCGAAGACCTCGCCTTCCCTGCGGCCGAACAGGCTCGCCTGAGCAACGGCATCGAAGTCATCTACATGAAGGGTTCCGAGACGCCGCTGACCCAGGTGGACGTGCAGTTCGACATCGGCGAATCCGAAGGTCGGGCCGCTTCGGCTTCCCTGCTTCCACTTCTGGTCGGTCTTTTCACCGACGGCTCCGCACAGCGCAGCGAAGCGGAGATGTCGCTTGAGCGCGACGCTCTGGGCGCGACCTTCAACGTGACCTCGCAGGGTGGTCAGACGCTCGCCAGCCTGTCGGCGCTGAGCCCGAATCTTCAGCCCTCTCTGGACCTGATGGCGGAATCGCTGATGACCCCGTCGTTCTCCGACCAAAGCCTGGATCGCCAACGACAGGCGCGACGCGACGCCATGCAGGAGGCGCGCCAGGAAGGCGCAGATGTGCAAGGCGCGATTTCCAAACTGGTCGAAGGGCGATCCGACACCCCGCCCCCGGCCTCGGACAACGACTGGTCGCGTGAAGCTATCATCGCCTATCACAATGCGTGGATCCGGCCTGACAAGGCGACGCTGTATGTCGCCAGCGACAAACCTCTGTCGGAGGTTCTGCCGATGCTAGAGCGTTCTTTCGGACAATGGCGCGCCGAAGGACAGGCGGGCGTCCCGTCATCGTCGTCACCCTCGGCGCCGGCGGCGCCGGCGGCGCCGGGCATCTATCTCATCAATCAATCCGGCTCGGATCAGGCTCTGATCTTCGGCGGCCAGGACATCGCCTTCCGCGACGACGACCAGCGGCTGGCCGCCATTGTCGCGAATAGCGCCCTGGGCGACAGTTTCTCCAGCCGCCTCAACACCGACTTGAGGGAGACGCGCGGGTGGAGCTACGGCGTTCAGGGACGTGTTGAGACGCGCCCGGACGGCGACCGCTATGTCGTTTCCGCACCCGTCCAGCAGGATCGCGCCGCCGACTCCCTTGCGGCCATCCAGACCGATATCTCCGACTTCCTGACCACCGCTCCCCTGACCGATCAGGAGTTCCGGCTCGCCGTGAACAATCAGGTCCGCGCCCTGCCCCTCACCTACAACGATGGACAGTCCTTCCTGGGCGCCATCCGGGAGAACAGGCGACTTGGACGGCCGGACGATTATCAGGGCGGCCTGGCTGCGCGGTATCGGGACATGACCGTCGATAAGGCGAGATCGGCGATCGCGACCGCGATCCGCGCCGATCGCTTCATATGGGTGATCGTCGGCGACAAGGTCCTGATCGGACCACAGCTCGAACAGCGTGGGCTTGCATTCGATGTCGTCGATGACCAGCCCGAGACCGCGCCTGTTGCAGAACGCTGAAGTCAGCAAAGGGCTGCCTCTTCGGCCGTCGCGATACGGGGCGGCTCGATAAGGAAACCCTGTTCACCTTCGTCGAAACTAGGCCCGCACGCCGGCATCGCCGTAGCATCAGAACGGGCTCATTTCGGGGAGCTTCTTGACCATGACTTTCAGACGCATCGCACTCGCGGGCACGGCGCTTGTCGCGCTCGGGCTATCCCAACCGGCCTGGGCGTCGATGCAGGACGCCGTCCCGGTGCAGACGCTGGTTCAGTCTGTGAGCATTCCGTACGAAAGCTTCACGCTGGACAACGGTCTGCGGGTCATCGTCCACACGGATCGAAGCGTGCCCCTGGTGTCCTTCCACGTGATCTACGACGTGGGCGCCCGTCACGAACCTGCAGGCAAGAGCGGCTTCGCCCATCTGTTCGAACACCTGATGTTCAGCGGGAGCGAGAACGCCCCCGGCGACTTCTTCACGCCCTTGAAGGCCGCAGGCGTCACGGCGAACAACGGCATGACCCAGCCGGACAAGACCAGCTATTACGAGACCGTGCCGACGCCTGCACTCGAACGCGTTCTGTTCCTGGAAAGCGACCGCATGGGTCACCTGCTCGGCGCCATCACCCAGCAGCGCCTCGATGAACAGCGGGCCGTCGTGAAGAACGAAAAGCGTCAGGGGGACAACGAGCCGGCCGGACTTGTCGAATACAAGCTGACGGAGGGGCTTTATCCCGCCGACCACCCCTATGGTCACAGCGTCATCGGTTCGATGGCGGATCTGGATGCAGCGACGCTGGATGACGTCAAAAGCTGGTTCCAGGCGCACTATGGCCCCAACAACGCCACTGTGACCTTGGCGGGCGACATCGACGTCGCCACGGCGCGGCGACTGATGACCCAGTATTTCGGCGACATCCCATCGGGGCCGCGCGTCGTGTCGCCTCCCGTGACAGTCCCCACCCTGCCCGCCCGCAAAAATGAAACCATGACCGATCGAGTGTCCGCGACGACACTGGTGCGAGCTTGGGCGGTGCCCGGACGGGACGACCCTCAAGGCGTGGCTCTGGAAGCGGCGGCAGGCCTTCTCGGCGCGCTCGGCTCATCACCGCTTCAACAGATTCTGGTTCGCGACGAAAAGCTGTTCACGGGCGCATCGGCGAGCGCCAGCCTCTCCGATCGCGGCGGCATGTTCATCGTCGCCGGCGAACTGGCTGAGGGCGTCGACCCCATCGCCGCCGGACAGAGGCTCGACGCCGTGATCGCCGACTTCCTCGCGAAAGCCCCGACCGCGGACGATCTCCAACGCTACGTCACCCTGGACGTGACCGGCAGCCTTTCGGGCATCGACGCGGTGTCCGACCGTGGCTACGCCCTGGCGGACGGCAGCTTCCTCAGCGAGGGCCCCGACTACTTCAAGGATCGTCTGGTCAGCCTGGCGGCGCAGACGCCGTCCAGCGTTCAGGCCGTCGCCAAGCAATGGCTGAGCCGGCCTGTATATGCACTGACGCTCGCCCCCGGCCCTCGCGTTGGTTACGTCGAATCCGAGGCGGCCGATGTCGTGGCTTCGACCAATGCGGCGCCTCAGGACGTCGCCCCGCCGCGCGAAAGCGCGCGAGGTCCCATGCCTCCAGTCGGCGATGCGCCGACACTGACTTTCCCGCAGGTCGCGCGTCCGACACTGAGCAATGGTCTTGGGGTGGAATACGTCCACCGTGCCGCCAGCCCGATCAGCTATGTCTCGCTGGAGTTCGACGCAGGTTCGGCGGCGGAGCAGCCCGGCCGCATCGGTGCGCAGACCATGCTGCTGGATCTCCTGGACAAAGGAACGCTCACACGCAGCCAGACCCAGTTCGCCAACGAACTGGAACGTCTTGGGGGCGACATCCGTCGCGGCGCGTCGAAAGACAGGACCAGCATCACCCTGTCGGTTCCCACCGGAAATCTGTCGGCGGCGATCGACCTTATGGCCGACATGGCGAGGAATCCAGCCTTCGCTCCGGATCGGATCGAGCTTCAGCGCACCAGTCAGTTGGCCGCCATCGCCGATGAAGCCACCGATGCTCGAACCCTTGGCGACCGCCGCCTGATCGGACTGCTCAACGCCGCCTCGCCCTATGTCAACGATCATGGGGCGGGAGACGAAGAAGCGGTTCGCGCCCTGAGCCGCGAGGATCTGGTCGCCTTCCAGCACGCCTGGCTGCGGCCGGACAAGGCCAGGATCTTCGTGGTCAGCAGCGCCCCGCTGGATGTGGTCCAGCCGCTTCTGGAAGAGAATTTCGGAGACTGGCGTCCGACCGGCCCCGCAGGTGTGAAGGACTTCACCCGGCCGGCCCAGTCAGCGGCCCCGCAACTGGTCCTGATCGATCGTCCTGACTCGGCCCAGTCCGTCATTCTTGCAGGTCAGTACACCGGCCTGCGCAACATCGACGACATTCTCACCGTCGATGTCGCCAACGACGGTCTCGGCGGCGGCATTCTCGGCCGGCTGAACACCGACCTGCGCGAGCGAAAAGGCTGGACCTATGGCGTCAGCGCCGGCTTCCGCGCTCAGGCCTATGCGGCGAACTATACGGTCGCCGCCCCCGTCCAGTCCGACAAGACCGGCGCAACGATCCAGACCATTCGACAGATCGTGGCGAGCTACATCGGCGACCAGCCGATGACCCAGGCGGAGCTGACGCTTTCGGTCGAAAGCCGGATGCGTTCGATGCCGGCCGAGTTGGCGACATCGAAATCCATTCTGGACGCTCTGCGCTCGAATGCGATCTACCAGCGTCCCGACAGCTACTTCTCGGATCAACTGGCTGCGCTCGGCGCCCTTCGTCTCGACGACGCGCAGTCCGCCATCCGAACCGTCGTCAATCCGGACAAGTTCGTCTGGGTCGTCGTTGGCGATGCAGAGAAGGTCCTGCCACAGCTTCAGGATCTGAATCTGCCTATCCAGGTCGTGCGGTCTGACGCCGACTAGGAGAACGCCAGCGTGAAATGCGGGGTGCAGTCACACCCCGCATTTCATATTTTAAGTTTTCACGACATATTTTTGTAAGGAAGCCCACAAACCCTTCGTCGATCTTCACAGGACAAGCATGTCCTGAGGGATTTGGGGGCAAATCATGCGGTGCAGGGGTTCCATTCACGCCTATCTGGCGGCAGCCGTTCTGACCTCGATGTCGGCGGCTCCGGCCATCGCGGTCGCGCAGACTCGCACCTTTTCGGTGCCTGCCGCTCCCGCCCAGATCGGGATCGGCATTTTCGCCGGCCAGGCCGACACGCAGGTTCTGATCAGCGCGGATGACGCGCGCGGCATCACCACCCGCGCCGTGTCCGGGGATTTTCCCGTCGAGCACGCCTTGACGCTTCTGCTGGAAGGCACCCCACTCGACTGGCGCAAAACCGCCCCGAACAGCTTTTCGATCGTCGATCGCGAATATGTCGAGGCGGGCGCCCTGCCGGACATCATCGTGCAAGGCACGCGAAACTGGACACTGAACACCGGCATTCGACGCAGCGCCGACGACAGCCAGCCGTTCGTCGTCATCGACGGCGAAACCATCCGTCGCTCCGGCGCGCCCGACCTTGAAACCTTTTTGCGCAATCAGTTGAGCGTCAACGCCTCTGCAGGGACCTCGGATCAGGCAGGCTCGCTCTCACGCAACACCAGCAGCATTAATCTGCGCGGCCTGGGCTCGCGCGAAACCCTGATCCTGGTGGACGGGCGACGGTTGGCCGGCACGACCAGCGATGACGGAAGCCTGGGCCAGACCAGCATCGTCGGCATCCCCCTGGCCGGCATTGAACGGATCGAAGTCCTCGCCTCCTCGGCGTCCGGCATCTACGGCAACGGCGCCACCGGCGGGGTGATCAACATCATTCTTCGTCGCGACTATCGCGGGGCCGAGGTGTCCACGACCTACAGCGACACCTTCAAGGGCGGCCGGGCCGGCAAACGGTTCGACGCCACAGGCGGACTGTCGCTTGAAGACGGCCGCACAAACCTGACCTTCACGGGCAACTGGACCCAGGCCGATCCCCTCTTCTATCGGGACCGCGAAGACCTGGTCGTCGCCAGCCGCCGCCAGGGTCTGGCGAACAATCCCAACTTCTATCGCTTCGCCGCCCCGCTGGGCACGACGCCGAATATTCGTTCCCTGGACTTCTCGCCGCTTCAGCTGGACCCGATCTATGGCGGCGCAACGCTGGGATCCTTCCGCACCTTCGTCCCAGCCGGTTTCCGGGGCGTGGCCATGGACGGCGTCGCTCCTCTGGTGGCCGGCATCGACGGTTATTCTCTGGGGCTTGCCGAGAATGCCGCTCCTGGGGGCGGTGATCGCGAGATGCTGTATGGCATCGACCAGATGGCGGCTTCCATCGCCGGTCGACGCGAGTTCACCTCGTGGCTCCGGGTCTATGCGGAAGCCGCCTGGACCCGTTCGGAAAGCCTCGCCCGAACGAACTCCGTGCCCATGAACATAAACCTGGCGGCCGACGCACCGAACAATCCGTTCACGCAAGACATCCAGGTCACGGTGCCCTTCATCGGCGCCAACTACGAGTCCAACAAGGCCATCGCCGAAACCTATAGGGGCGTCCTGGGTGCTATCGTGAAATTGCCGGGTGACTGGCAGGCCGTGCTCGACTTGTCTCGCGGCCGCAACGAGACCGACGGCGATCCCTCTCCCGCCAACATCGATCAAAGCAGCCTGACCCAGTTCCAGAACGGCGACCAGGACATTCTGCGTGACGTGCGGTTGCCGCCCGCGTTCAACTACGTCTACCAGCCGGTGCCCTACAGCTTCAACAACGGTCAAAACCGCAACGACATCACCACCTCGTCGCTGCAGTTGGCCGGCCCGGTGCCGCTGTCGCTGCCCGGCGGCAAGCCCACCGTGACCTTGAGGGTCGAGCGCACGAGCCAGGATCAGGCTGCGAATTATGCGGCCCAGAACACCCAGGACTTCTCGGTCGTCAACTATTCCCCCCGCGGTCATCAGCAGGTCGACGCGGTCTATGGCGAAATCAACCTGCCGATCTTCGGCGAGGGCCGCACGCTTCCGCTGGTTCAGGAACTGCTGTTCACCATTTCCGCGCGTTACGAGCGCTACAGCGAGACCGGCTCGCCCGCCTTCCAGTGCTTCGTTACGGAGGGCTTCCTGCCCTCGCTGGACCTGCCCTCGCTTTGCACCGCGCCTGTGGTCGAGGCCACGACCGAACAGTCCAGCACCGATCCCAGCTACAGTGTTCGCTGGCGTCCGGTGGGCGGTGTCACCCTGCGGGCCTCCTATGCGACGGGTTATCTGACGCCCAAGCTGACGGATCTGGTCAGAATCCCGGAGGCGCGTCTCTACACCACGGCCCTGGACCCTCTTCGCGGCAATGAGATGATCGGCACCGAGGACGCCGACTTCCCAGGAAACTTCTACGTTTCAGGATTCCGCGGGGGCAACACGGACGTCAAACCCGAGACCTCCAAAACCCTGACCGCCGGCGCGATCTTCACGCCCGCATTTATTCCGGGTCTACGGTTTTCGGCCGACTGGACGCGCATCACCAAGCGCGACAACTATTTCGATCCCATCCAACTCCTGTTCCCCGACTTCATCCCCGGCGGGCAGGACGCTTTCGCCTCGTTCATCGCGCGCTACCCCGAACGTGTCACCCGCGATGCGCCCTCCGATGGCTTCTCGGTCGGCCGCATCACCAGCATCGATGCGTCGATCGCAAACCTGGTGGGTTCGGAGAGCGAGTCGATTGACTTCGTCGCCAGCTACACGCGCAGTTTGTTCGGCGGCGATCTGAACGTCGACGCCAGCGCGACCTACGTCAGCAAACTTGAGCTTCAGGAAGTGCCGCAAGCCCCCACGATCGACTACGCGGGTGTGATCAGCGACGACTTCCTGAGCTTGCGGGGCGGTTTCGGAACGATGAAATGGAAGGGAGCTGCGCGTGTGCAATGGACCGGTGAGAAGATCAGCCTCGCCTGGCAAGCGCGTTACTTCGACTCCTACTTCGTCAATGCAGACCGCAGCGTATCGCTGAACCAGGGCTCGGCTACGATCGGCAGCCAGATCTATCACGACATTTCGGGCTCCTACATTTTTGGAAATGGCGTCACATTCCGCGCTGGCGTCAACAATGTCCTGAACACGCGACCGCCGGTCGACAGTGTCTCTCCCTCGCGGATCTACAGCACGTTCGGCGATCCTCGCCTGGCGAACTATTACCTAACGCTCGTGAAGAGCTTCTGATGATCGGGGCTGGCGACGCCCTCCTCCGGCCGTTCGGTCCGATGGGCCGGGCGACCGGCCTGCGGAAAGACAGGTGGCGCTGTCATGGCCACGTCGGATAAGAATGGGGCGTCATCCCTGTTGGGACCGGGAGATTTGGTTGGTGTGAACCGGCAAGCGCCGACGACTGAGACGTCCCGCAACCGCCTCGCTGGCTGGGTGGCAAGGGAAGTCATGCCCCACGAGCCGGCGGTGCGGGCGTGGTTACGGCAACGCGGCCGCACACCCGAGGACATAGACGACCTCATTCAGGAGGCCTACGCCAAGCTGGCCAGTCTCACCGCGCTCGAAGCGGTCGCCCGCCCCGGCGGTTACTTCTTCCAGATCGTCCGCAACCTGTTGATCGACCATATCCGACGCTCCAAGGTCGTGCGCATCGACGCCGTCGGTGAAATCGGCGACCTGCCCGGCCATGCCGACGATCTGAACCCGGAACGGATCACCTCCGACAGAAACGAACTGGCGCAGGTGCTCGCACTCATAGAGACCCTGCCGCCGCGCTGCCGCGAGATCTTCAAGATGCGCAAGATCGAAGGCCTCTCCCAAAGAGAGATCGCACAGCGACTGAACGTGACAGAAAGCGTCGTCGAGAATGACGCAGTGAAGGGATTGGCCTTGCTGGTTCGGGCAATGGCGACCAGATCGCCTCATTTTGACGGAGGTCGACCGTGAACGTGCGCGAAACTGCCGATCAGATCGGCGAGGATGCGGCCCGCTGGGTCATGCGGATCGACCGCGAAGGCCGCACGCCGCAGGTCGAGCAGGAGCTGAAGGTCTGGGCGTCGCAAGACCCCCGACGCGCCGGCGCCCTGCTGATGGCCGAAGCCTCATGGGGCATGCTGGACGATCTCGGACAGCCTCAACACCAGACGGACCAAAAGCGTGGCGCAGGGCGACCCACGCTGACGCGCCGGACGCTGTGGGCGGGCGCAGGCGGCGCCATCGCGGCCTGCGCCGGCGCTGCGAGCCTGTTCATTCTGCTTGATCAGGGACAGGTCTACGTCACCGAAGTGGGCGAAATCCGTCGGGTGCCGCTAGCTGACCGATCGACCATGGCGGTCAATACGGCCAGCCAGATCAAGGTCGAATACTCGGATGCGCGCCGCACCGTCGTCGTGGACTCCGGCGAGGCCTGGTTCCAGGTCGCCAAGGACAAGACCCGTCCCTTCGTCGTCTCGGCAGGCGATGTCCATGTGGAAGCGGTCGGCACGGCCTTCTCGGTGAGGCGTCGCGAAGCGGGCGCGGATGTGATGGTGACCGAGGGCGTGGTTCAGGTCTGGGTGGGCGATTCACGCGCAAACGCCGTCTTCATCACGGCCGGCTCTGCGATCTATGCCGCGAACACGGCCCTGATCCGCCTGGAGCCCGAGATGCCGGCGCCCACGATAGAACGAAAGCTGGCCTGGAGAAGCGGCCGACTGGACCTCCAGGGCGAAACCCTGCAGGCCGCCGTCGACGAGTTCAACCGCTACAACGCCACCCCCATCGTGGTGACCGATCCGGCCTTGGCGCAGGAGCGGCTGTATGGGGTGTTTCGTCTCGACGATGCGTCCGGCTTCGCCCAGACGGCGGCCGTGACGCTCGACGCCACCATCAGCGTCGAAGGCAATCGCATTCTTCTGACGCGGCCCGAGTAGGGCCTAACGCCGTGACCGTAAAAAACAGCCGCACTCCATCGATGCCCGTCACTCAGGATTGGACCGCACGCGCGATCCGCAAGATCGAAGCGGACTACAACCGTTCCGCCGACACGCACCTGATCCCCGTGGACCTGCCCGCCTTCGAAAACATCCAGCTCTATCTGAAGGATGAATCCAGCCATCCGACGGGAAGCCTGAAACACCGTCTCGCCCGTTCCCTGTTCCTGTATGCTCTGTGTAGCGGTTGGCTCAGAGAAGGCATGCCGGTGATCGAGGCCTCAAGCGGCTCCACCGCCGTGTCCGAAGCCTATTTCGCGCGCATGCTGAACCTGCCGTTCGTCGCCGTCGTGCCTCGCGCGATCGCCTCCGAAAAGGCCGAGGCGATCCAGTTCTACGGTGGGCGCTGCCATTACGTGGAACGCGCCGAGGACGCCTACGAAGAGAGCTTGCGCCTCGCGGACGATATCGGCGGGCATTTCATGGACCAGTTCACCTATGCGGAGCGTGTGACCGACTGGCGCGGCAACAACAATATCGCCGAGTCGATCTTCGCCCAGATGTCGGATGAGCCCTGCCCAATCCCGCAATGGATCGTCTGCGGCGCCGGCACAGGCGGCACGTCGGCCACCATCGGTCGTTTCGCCCGCTACCATCGCCACGACACCCGTCTATGTCTTGCGGATCCAGAGGCGTCCGTCTTCCATCGCCACTGGTCCGATCGCAAAATCAGGACCGTGCAGGGAACGCCCTCGCTCATCGAGGGGATCGGCCGCGCCAGCGTCGAACCGTCCTTCATTCCCCAGGTCATCGACCGCACGATCGCGGTGCCTGACGTCGCCTCGATCGCGGCGGCGCGCACCCTCAGCCGCCGCCTTGGTCGCCTCGTCGGCGGCTCGACAGGGACGAACCTTTGGGTTTGCGCCGTTCTGGCCAGCGAGATGGCGGCGCGGGCGGAAAGCGGGTCGATCGTGTCCATCCTCTGCGATCACGGAGAGCGCTACGGCACGACCTATTACAACGACGACTGGTTGACCGCCCACGCCATCGACATCGCACCCTGGGAAGCCCGGATGGAGGCGTTCTTCGAACACGGCGTAATGACCTGAGCCGCAACGTTGACGTTGGACAGGGATCAGGCGTCGACGGGCTCGCGTCGAACCGAGCGGTCGAGAACGTCTTTCGGCACGGCCATTCCCCAGTCGTTCATGGCGCAGAGAAGCGGCTTCAAAGACGCTCCAAACGGTGTCAGCTCATAAACGACGCGGGGCGGAATTTCCGCAAACACCGTCCGCGTCACCAGCCCGTTGGTTTCGAACTTCCGCAGCCGGTTCGTCAGCGTGTGGGCGCTGATCCCCTTCAGCTTGGACCGCAGCACCGAGAAGCGAAGCGGGCCAGCCAGCAGTTCGCGAACGATCAGCGTCGCCCAGGGACCGTCGAGCAAAAGAAGGAAGCGCTCCACCCCGCAGTCGGGCGAGGAACACTGAGGCGAAGGGATTTCAGCAGGCATAGACAATTCGTCCATTGGTGCATTTGACGTAACCGGTGCACCTATAGCACCAGCGTGTTCTGTTTCACCACTCAGGAAGAACCGATGCCCTTCATCATCCATGGCGCGACCGGTGCGCAAGGCGGCCCCCTTTACGCAAGCCTGCGTCGCGCCGGCCTGGACGCCGTCGCCGCTGTTCGCGATGTCGCCAAGTTCCCGGACGACACGGCGGTCTCCATCGACAATGACTCTGTCGACTCGCTGATTTCGGCCTATCGCGGCGCGGACGGGGTGTTCATCCACCTGCCCCAGACCTCCGAGGCGGGCCGTCTTCAGCACGCCAGGAACATCGTTCAGGCCATCGAGACGGCAAAGCCCAAACGCATAATCATCTCCACCAACGGCGCGATCGTCGATCAGCCGGGATCGGCGCTGCAATCGTCGGACGACAGCGCCATCATGGTGTTGATCCGCGGCGTTCAGGACAGCGGCGTCTCGCATGCCGTGGTCGCCCCGCGTCTCTATCTGGAAAACCTGCTTCTTCCGATGGTCTTCGGCCCGGCCCAAAGCGAGGGCGTGCTGCGCTATCCCGTGGCCGCAGACTATGCGGTGTCGTGGAGCTCGCACCTTGACGTCGCCGAGGCGGCGCACAAGTTGCTGGTCGATCCTACCGTCTCCGGCGTCGTCGGGATCGGGCATCAGCCGGGATTGGTGGGCGCGGATCTCGCCGAGGGTTTCTCGCAGCAGTTCGGCCGCGACATCCGTTATGAGGCGCTGCTGCCAGAGGCGTTCGGCGACCTTATCGAACCCATGATCGGCCCGGCGACCGCCAGTGTCGTGGGCCTCTACAAGGCGCTCGCCTATGCGCCCGACAATGTGATCCGCCAGGAAACCAGCGCCCAGGAAGTGCTGGGGCTCCATCCCATGAGCGTGCAGCAATGGCTGAACGCCATGCAGGCCTGATCCAACACTCTCCGGCATGCCTGTCGAAGACTGCCCGAGGCAGACCTCGACAGGCTGTCGATCCTCCAATCCGTGTCGCGCCCATGATCGCAGCGACGTCGCTTTAAAGCTGGAGCTGCATCCATGGCCCGCCCCTCTCTCGTTCTATTTGCAGGCGGCGTTATCGCCATCGCTCTTGTGATCGCGATCGCGACAGGGGTCATTCTGGCTGGACGCTCCTCGTCGGCGTCCGGTGAAACGAGCGCCGCAGGAACGCCTCTGATCGGCGGCGACTTCAACCTGGTGAACCAGAACGGTCAGCCGGTCGATCAGACGATGCTGAACGGCAAATGGTCGCTGGTGTTCTTCGGCTTCACCTTCTGCCCCGAGTTCTGCCCGACGACCCTGGCCGAGCTGGCGGTCGTTCAGCAGCGCCTGGGTAAGGACGCCGACCGTTTCCAGATCATCTTCGTCAGCATCGACCCCGAACGGGACACGCCTCAGGCCCTGAAGGATTATCTGTCGTCAGACGGCTTCCCCAAGGGGACGATCGGTCTTTCGGGAACGGCGGAACAGACCGCCCAGGCGGCCAAGGCTTATCGCGCCTACTATGCCAAGGTGGGCAGCGGCGACAGCTACACTATGGACCACTCGCTGACCGTCTACCTGATGGGGCCGGACGGCAAGTTCAGAACGGCCCTGACCTATGGCCTGGGTCCGGACAAGTCGGTCCAGCTCATCCAGGACGCCCTCGCCAAGGGCTGATCCGCTTGTCGCAGACCCAGGGACGATGACGGCCGCGCCGTCCCTCGCCGCGACTGTGCGTTGATGCGATCTTCGGCGGTTTTTCTCGTCCGTGACGATGCGCGCCTGCATGGGCCAGGCCTAAGCGCTCTGCCCAACGCCCGAGCAACGCCCTGGGACATTCCGCCCAAGGACAGATCGTCCAAGGACCGATCGCCCAATTGAGATCCCAGCCCCGACCAGACAAATGTCGTCAGCAGCTCGATGCTGCCTTCATCCGTCCGATGAACTGATGACGTCGCTTCGACACGACGCGCCCTGTTCATCAGCGCATTTCAGCTAGGATTTTTCTGTTGGACGTAGACGCTCTTCTTCTGGCGCGCATGCAGTTTGCGTTCACCATCGCCTTCCACATCGTCTTTCCCGCCTTCTCCATCGGCCTCGCCAGCTATCTGGCGGTGCTTGAGGCGCTTTGGCTGAAGACGGGGCGGGATCTGTATCTCAACCTGTTCAACTACTGGCTCAAGATTTTCGCCATCGCCTTCGGCATGGGCGTCGTGTCGGGCCTGGTGATGTCCTATCAGTTCGGCACCAACTGGTCGGTGTTCTCGGACAAGGCCGGCCCGGTCATCGGCCCCTTGATGGCCTATGAGGTGCTGAGCGCCTTCTTCCTCGAAGCCGGATTTCTGGGCGTCATGCTGTTCGGGCTGAAGCGGGTCGGCAAGAAGCTGCACTTCATGGCGACCCTGATGGTGGCGATCGGCACCTTCGCCTCGGCCTTCTGGATCCTGTCGGTCAACAGCTGGATGCAGACGCCGCAGGGCCACGCCATCAACGATGTGGGCCAGTTCATTCCGGTCGACTGGTTCAAGATCGTCTTCAACCCCTCCTTCCCCTACCGCCTCGCACACATGCTGATGGCCGCCTATCTGACGACCGGCCTGGTGGTCGGCGCGGTCGGGGCCTGGCACCTGCTGAAGGACCGGACCAACAAGGGCGCGCGCAAGATGTTCGCCATGGCCATGGGAATGATCCTGGTCGCCGCCCCGGTGCAGATCGTCATAGGCGACATGCACGGGCTGAACACGCTGGAGCATCAGCCCGTCAAGGTGATGGCCATGGAGGGCCATTTCGAAAGCCACCCGCAGGGCGCGCCCCTGATCCTCTTCGGCATTCCTGATCGCGGGGCGGCGACCGTTCACGGCGCGGTCGAGATTCCCAAGCTGTCGTCCCTGATCCTGAAGCATGATCTCAACGCGCCGCTGGCGGGGCTGGACACCATCGATCGCGCCGACTGGCCGCCGGTCGAGATCGTCTTCTGGTCCTTCCGCATCATGGTCGGCCTGGGCATGGCCATGCTGCTGCTGGGCGTCTGGGGCCTGTACGCCCGTGTGCGCAAGAGGCTGTATGACGCCCCTTGGCTGTACCGTTTCGCCCTTGTCATGGGGCCGATGGGCTTCGTCGCCGTTCTGAGCGGCTGGGTCACCACCGAAGTCGGGCGTCAGCCCTGGACCGTCTATGGCCTGCTGCGAACGGCCGACAGTGCGGCGCCGCTCGCCGCCCCTGCCGTCGCCACATCGCTGGCCGCGTTTGCGGTCGTCTATTTCGCGGTGTTCGGCGCCGGCGTCTTCTACATCCTGCGCCTGATGAGCCATGCGCCCCATCGCGGAGAGCCGGGCGTGGCCGAGACGCCCATCCGCACCGCCGGGATCACCCCCGCGCCGGGCATCGATATGGACCGGCCCATCCCGACGATCGAGGAGAGCGACCATGAGCGTTGATCTGACCCTCGTCTGGGCCGCGCTTCTGGCCTTTGCGATCTTCGCCTATATCGTCATGGACGGGTTCGATCTCGGGGTCGGCATCCTGTTTCCGACCCTGAAGGCCGGCGAGCAGCGCGATCGGGCGATGAACTCCATCGCGCCGGTGTGGGACGGCAACGAGACCTGGTTGATCCTGGGCGGGGGCGGTCTCTTCGCGGCCTTTCCGCTGGCCTATGCCGTCCTGATGCCGGCGGTGTATACGCCGATCATCGCCATGCTGCTGGGTCTGGTGTTTCGGGGCGTCGCCTTCGAGTATCGCTGGCGCACGGTGCGGGCCAAACCCATCTGGGACATCGCCTTCTTCGGCGGTTCGCTCATGGCCGCCTTTTCGCAAGGCGTGGTTCTGGGCGCGATCCTGCAAGGGGTCGAGGTCTCGGGCCGCGCCTATGGCGGCGGCTGGTGGGACTGGCTCAGTCCGTTCAGCCTTCTGACGGGCTGCGCCGTCGTGACGGGCTACGCCTTGCTCGGCGCCACCTGGCTGAACATGAAGACGGAAGGAAAGCTGCAGGACCACGCGCGCAGTCAGGCCTGGAAACTGGGTCCGGCGACGCTGATCATGATCGGGGCCGTCAGCCTGGCGACACCCTTCCTGGATGGAGAATACGCCAAACGCTGGTTCGACTGGCCAGGCGTGCTGCTGACCGCCCAGGTTCCGTTGATGGTGCTGGTGCTGGCGGCGGGCTTTTTCCTGGCCATGAGCAAACGACGCGAAGTCTGGCCCTTCCTGATCTCTCTGGGTCTGTTCGCCGTCACCTTTGCGGGCCTGGGCGTCAGCATTTATCCCTACGCCGTGCCGGACCAGATCACCCTGTGGGATGCGGCGGCCCCTGCCGCCAGCCAGTCGTTCATGCTGGTCGGCGCCCTGATCCTCATCCCCATCATTCTGGCCTACACCGCCTATGCCTACTGGGTGTTTCGCGGCAAGGTCGGCGACGAAGGCTATCACTGATGCGCGCCCCCTTTCGCCAGACGCTGTGGTTCCTGGGCCTGTGGATCTTCGGGGTCTGCGTTCTCGGGGTCGCGGCCTATATCCTTCGAAGCGTGCTCAAGCTCGCAACAGGCTAATTAAAGCCGCGACATACCGTCGCGGTCACGGTGTTGATGCAGTTCGACTCTAGACCTTGATGCGGCGGGGAAACTTCCCACGCCTCATCATCGATTAGGGTATCAATATGCGCGTCTTGGCCGGTCTAGCGATCGTTGTCGGCATTACATCCGGGGCGGCGTGGCAAACGCCAGCGATGGCTCAATCCGCCCCCCGTCCGTGCGTCAACGAGTCCCTTCAGATCAATATTCGCGCCCAGCCCATGCCGGCCGCGCTTCGCGAGCTGTCGCGTCAGACGCACTGCCCGATTTCCGGGACGGCCGGGGCTCGGGGCCTCACCAGCAACGCCGTGCGCGGAACCTATACGCCGAGCGCGGCTCTGACCGCGCTCGTCGATCAGCGGGGTCTGAGAACGCGCTCCGTCCGACAAGGTCTGTCGGTCGAGCGTCTGGCGCGGACGAGACCGGCGCCGGCGCCGACGCCGGAACCGATCCAATTCGACTGCCAGAACGATTCCATCATGCTCCGCATCCCGTCCATGCCGCTCGAAGCGGCGCTGAACGCGCTGTCAGAAGCGACCAAGTGCCCGATCTCGCGGTCGTTCCAGGTGGATGGCCTGCGCTCGCGCGCGATCAACGACACCTACACCCCGTCTGAAGGGCTGCAGGCCATGCTGGCTGGTACAGGTCTCCAGTCCCAGGCGATCCGCCAGGGCCTCGAAGTTCTCCCTGCGCGTTGACCCAAAAACACCGGGCGGAGCGAGGCTCCGCCCGGTGATGCGTCTATAGCTGGGCCTCAGATCGCCAGCGCGATTACAGCGCCACCCACTCGCCGTCGCCGGGGATATCCAGCTTCGAGGCGAAGCCTTCCCGTTCGGCGAAGACCTTCAGATCGGCGCGGCTGAGGATACAGTGGTTCACCGCCTCCATATGGGTCGCGATCAGTCTCGCCTGAGGCGCAGCCTTGCTCACCGTGAGGATTTCCTGCGGCCCCATCAGGATCGGTCCCAGATCGATGATCTGCGCATAGCCGGCATTCAGGATGATGACGTCAGGTCGATGCTGGGTGATCGCCCCAGAGACCTCATCGTTCCAGACGGTGTCGCCGGCCAGATAGACGGTCTTGTGGCCCGGCTTGCTCAGCACCACGCCACAGACAGGATCCAGTATCGGAATGGCCTTCAGGATCTCGTCTCGGCCGTGATGGCCGCCCGTTCGTGCAAGGGACACGCCCCTGAACTGGTTTGACGCGTCCAGGACGCGCACCTCCGTAAAGCCCTGGCCTCGGATCGTCTCGGCGTCGGTTTGGTTCTGCGCAAAGATCGGCATCGCCTTGGGCAGGGCGCGCTGAGCCGCCTCGTCCCAGTGATCCAGATGGGTATGGGTCACGATCACCGCGTCCACATCCATCAAGGCCGACGCCGGCACCGGCAAGGGCACGAGCGGATTGCGCAGATGGCTCATCGCGGACCCTGGGAACCCCGGATAGGCGCCCTGATCCGCCAGCATCGGATCGATCAGGAACCGAACGCCCGCATAGTTGATCTGAACGGTCGCATTGCGGACCTGAAGCATGCGATCGCCGGCCGGTTGCGACTGAGCCAACGCGTTGGACACGGCGCCGGGGGCGGCAAGAACCGCCGCGACACCCGCGCCCACGCCCAGCATTCCTCGGCGCGACAACCCCATACCGAAGCCAGCCGAACTCATTTCGAAGCCCCTTCCAGAACTTCCGACGTCGAGACGACGCGGCCATAGGCGAAGGCGAGCGCGGCCATGAAGGCGGCATGCACCTGTTCGGCCGGCACATCGCGACCGTCGAACGACAACCCCATGGTGGCGCAGGCATCATGCGCGACCGTCACCCCATAACCGAAATCGAACGCGGCGCGGGCCGTGGCGTCGATACACATGTGGCTCATGGCGCCGACGATGACGACCTCGGTGATTCCGGCGTCGTCGAGGCGACGCTTCAGCTCGGTGTCCCGGAACGAGTTGGGATAATGTTTGATCAGCACCGCCTCTTCGCCCTGAGGCGCCGCTTCGGCGATGATGTCGACCGCAGGCGTTCCCGGAGCGAACGGCACATCGGCAGAGCCGCCCGGCGTTTCGTGACGGATATGGATGATCAGGCCGCCATTGGTGCGCGCCGCGTCCAGAAGACGACGGGCATTGGCGACGGCGTCTTCGAGACCCGACAGCGGCAACTTGCCTTGCGATTGATATTCCTGCTGCAGGTCGACGACGATGAGAGCACGGTTGGCCATGGGAATGTTCCTCTGAGTGTGCGTGACTTATACACCCCTCGATCCGCCACGTTCAGTGGCGGGATCGTCATAAGACGGGTCGAAAACGACATGACGCACATCGCCATTCTTACCTACCCGGAGGCACAGCTCGCGGCCGTCCTCGGCATGACCGACCTGCTCGCCGCCACCAACACCGCGACGATGCTGAACCTTGCCGAGCCGCCCCTGGTCGTCAGCCATTGGCGAAAGACGCCATCCGGGATGCAGGTGGCTCAGGTCTTTTCGACGGGGACTGCAAGCCCCGTCCCGACCGTCTGCATCATGCCGCCCTCGCTCCAGGGACCACCCGCGCCTGACCCTGCCACGATACGATGGCTCCAGACACTTCACCGTCAGGGCTGCGTGATGGCGTCCGTCTGCACCGGCGCCTTCGTCCTGGGCGCCGCCGGCCTGCTGGACGGCCATACCGTCACCACCCATTGGACTTACGAAGCGCGGTTTCAAAAGGCGTTTCCGCACGCGCAGATCGATGCGGACCGGCTCATCATCGATGAGGGCGACGTAGTGACGGCCGGCGGCGTGATGTCCTGGACCGATCTCGCCCTCACCCTGATCGAGCGTTACCGCGGCCGCGCCGTCATGAGCGAGGTCGCTCGCAGCTTCCTGCTGGACCCGCCGGGGCGGCGGCAGAGCTATTACAGCAGTTTTGCGCCCGCCCTCGATCACGGCGACGACGCCATACGTCAGGCGCAGGTCGTTCTGGCCGAACGCATGAAGGAGGAGATCAGCCTGGCCGAACTGGCGTCCGCAGCGGGCCTGGAACAACGCACCTTTCTGAGACGCTTCACAAAGGCGACCGGCCTCACCGCGACGGCCTATCGGCAACGCCTGAGGATTTCCCGCGCTCAGGATCTGCTTCGCAACACCAATCTGAAGACAGAACGCATCGGTTGGGATGTCGGCTACGCCGACCCCAGCGCTTTCCGAAAGGTCTTCCAGACCATCGTCGGCCTATCCGCCACGGAATACCGAAAGCGCTTCGCAAGCCATCTCCAGAAAGACGGCTCTAATCAGGACGCGGGTTGAGCTGCCGATGACCTAGCGCGGTGGTAAACTCGGTGATGTCGCCTTCTATCGGTGGAGGTTTTTCTACTACCGAGACGAGAATCCCGTTTACGGGTCGCAACCCTGTGCATCAGGCACTTTGTCCACACCGCCCAGGACTGACGAGCCTCTGTGCAGAGCCGCCTGCGTCTCCCCCTTATTCTAATCCCCTCAGGTCTACTCCAGCGATGTTGAGCTGACCTCACCTGAAATTTGTCATCGAGCCACGGCGCTTAGCCAAAACGCTATCGACGCTCAGAATCCCGCCGCCGGCTGCGGCGAGGAACAGAAAGATGAAACAGAACAGAACCGCATCATCTCCGCCGTTTAACGCTGGCCAAAAACTGCGTGGCGCGTGCGCGATGAAGTAGGCGAAAGCCATCAAACCCGAGCACATAAAAGCCGACGCGCGAGTAAACAGGCCTATCACCAGAAGAAAACCCAGGACAGTTTCCATGACCGCAGCGACCAAAAGCATCAAAGACAATGGATCAGGCGCCTGGGGCTGCGCAGCAGGGAAGTGAAACAGCTTCATCAGACCATGCTCCCAAAACAACAATGCAGCAATGATCCGAAGCAAGCTTAAAAGCCATGGCGTCCAGCGGTCGGTGCTGATGTTCATCACTCAGTCCTTTGTGGCTCGATCATCTAGAAGATGGTTGATCCAGGCGACGCTAGAGACAGTCCATTTGAGAGTCAATTTTTTCGAAATTTGACTCGCAGCTTCGGTCTCTCGTTCCGACGCTGGCGACCTTATCTGCAGCCTCCGCCCTTGGGCTCAAAGGGATACCCGGCAGATAGAGGTCCTCGCGCCGCACGGCAGAGCGGCGTAAAAGCACCTATCCCAGCATTTTCGTAAATCGGATTGATCGCGTTCGCAGGTCATGCCATCACTTTCGCAACTATAAAAACGGGAGGTTACGATGAGACATTTGTTGGCGTGCGGAGTTTCGTTCATCAGTCTGGCCGCCGGCCACGCGTTCGCTCAGTCAGCAGCGCCCGCAGTACCGGATCAGGAAACGGCGCAGGTTGAAGACATCATGGTCACGGCGCAGAAGAGGTCCCAAAGCCTTCAGGAAGTTCCAATCTCGATCTCGGCCTTCAGCAGTGAAGTCTTGGAAGAGCGCGGCATCAGCGAGGTTTCTGCGCTCTCCAACGCCGCTCCCAACGTATCTCTGGATGCTGGCGCACCGTTTTCAGGGTCGAGCGCATCGCTGGCAGCCTTCATTCGAGGGATCGGCCGAAACGACTTCGCCATCAACCTCGACCCTGGCGTGGGGGTATACGTCGATGGTGTCTATCTGGCGCGCACGGTAGGAGCCAATGTGACCCTGCCGGACGTGGAACGCGTCGAGATTCTCAAAGGCCCTCAAGGGACGCTTTTTGGTCGCAACACGATCGGCGGGGCCATCTCCGTTGTGACCAGAACGCCTGGCGACGTCTTCGCTGTCACGAGTCAGACGACGACCGGCAGCTTTAACAGACTGGATTTTCAGGCTTCTGTTGACGCGCCCATTACCGACAACCTGACGTCGCTTATCACGCTATCGCTGAAGAACCGCGACGGCTATGTGGAACGGGTTCCTTTTCCCTCGGCGACTCCCTACGTCACCGACCCGACAAACGCCTTCAATCAGATCGACTACGACAGCGCCGATCTCGAAGGGGGAGAAGACGAGTGGACCCTGCGCGGAAAGCTGCTGTGGCGACCTAGCGACAAGCTTAGCGTCACCTTGTCCGGCGACTATCAACACATTGATCAGTCAGCCCTCCCCAATGCCGTGCTGGGCGTGGTTTCGCGTGCAGGCAACTTTGGGGGAACGACGAACATCCCGGGCACTGCGCTTGATCCCACCGGTCGAACGGGCTTCAACTTCGTCGGGTTGTACAACTTCTGCATCGGCGCCACCCCGGATCAAATCTCGGCGCGAAATGCACAGAACATCTGTGGCCAACGCGGAACAACACTCAATCCTCTCCAGAGGCAGCCCGGAGTGGGAAGCGTCAACGTCGATGCCGACCCCACGAATGATCGCCTGCCGTTTGACACGCGCTTCGTCACCACCGATCCCGACAAGAGCTATGCGACGGGCAACAGCTTCTCTCGCATCACAAGTTACGGCGCCGCTCTCACCCTCGACTACGATCTGAACGACTTCGCTTCGGTGAAATCGATCACCGCATATAGATCGCTCGATTGGGCGACGGGAACCGATCTAGACAACTCCCCACTCCCCTTCTTGGAGCCGTCCTTCACCCAGGAGCAAACCCAGTTCAGTCAGGAGCTCCAGCTGATCGGAACCGCACTTGACGAAGCGGTGAACTATGCGGTCGGTCTGTATTATTTCCATGAATCCGGCAGCGAGGGAAACATCGCCACCGTGGGTCACGGGATGTTCCAGTCGGATGCACCGGCGGACATCGACACAACAGCATACGCGGCTTTTGGGCAGGCTGACTGGCGGATCAATCAGCTCTTGGGCGTTACCGTTGGCGCCCGTTTCACACGAGAGGACAAAGAACTTGAGGCGGGCCAGCGAGACGCGAATGGTCTCTCCTACAAACTCTTCAACTGCCTGAACTTCGTCACCTGCCGGTCCGTGGTGGGCAATCCTGATCCCAGTGATCCTTTGCGCCTGTATCCCCCCGGCGTGCAGAGCCGCTCGTTTGACAATTTCTCGCCTAAACTCGGCGTTCAGCTTCACGCCAGCGAGGACGTTATGGCCTATGCTTCCTGGTCAAAAGGCTACAAATCTGGCGGGTGGACGATCCGCCTTTCGAGTCCATCCGCAATCGCACCCCAGTTCGACGAGGAGGAAGCGACCACCCTTGAGGCCGGGATCAAGACTTCACTGTTCGATCGTCGGCTTCAACTGAACGTCGCGGCTTTCCAAACCGACTACACCGGGATCCAGTTGACGTTCTTCCAGGGCACCAGCCCAACGATCCGTAACGCAGGCGAGGCGGACATTCGGGGCATAGAGGCGGACATAACCGCCGTCCTCGACGGCGGCCTCAGCTTCACGGCCTCTGCGGGTTATCTGGACACCGAATTCACGTCGGTGACGCCAGCCGCTCAGATCCTCGCAAATCCATGGCAGGCCGGCACATTTGTCGGCGCGCCGCTGCCGCGGTCGCCCGAACTGAAGGTCAACTTCTCGCCTCGCTATGAAGTCGCGCTTGGAAATGGCGGATCGCTGATCGCCGTGGCGGACATCACCTACACATCCCAGATGTGGAACGACACTGAGCGGACCCTGGCTCTGGAGAGGCCCGCGATCACCATCGTGAACGCCAACGTGAGCTACCGGGATCCTACCGATGCCTGGCGCCTCACTGGCGGAGTGACCAATCTGACCGACGAACGCTACGTCGCCAACGGGCTCGCCAACTTGGGTGCGGGCCTAATCTACGGAACCTACAGCCGACCACGCGAATGGTTCGTCAGCTTGGGCATCGATTTCTGATCGAGCAGGCGAGCACTGGACGCAACTGTCCAGTGCTCGCCGTTTCAGACCAGAAAGAGAGAGACCTTGGGTGGTCGCAAGTCGGATCGAGATCGATGGGATGATCGCGCTACCGCTCACGCCAAAGGGCGGGCGTTCCACACCACGCCTGCGTCCAGGCGACCACACCCCTCCTTGTGATTAGGCGGCGATCAGTTCCAGTCCGTTGTCGATGACATTCTGCGCGACTTCGCGGATGTGACGCTCAACCATATCCTGCGCCGCCGCGACATCTTCGGACAATACGGCCTCCATCAAACTGCGATGCTCAGCCCGCTTCACGCCCGGCGACTTTCGCACCAAAGCCGATAGCCGGCGATAACGCCGGGCCTTCTCGAAGAGCGCATGGCGCATTTCATTCAAGATCGGAGATCCTGCCGCGCCCACCAGCATCTCATGGAAATCGAAATGTACACGATCCCAATCCGAGGTGACGCGGTGCGCATCGCCAAGTGTTGCATCAACCCTGTCCAACCGATGATAGGCGGCAAGAATCAAACCCTTCCACTCCGGCCCACCTTGCAGCATGGACAGACGCACGCATTCCCTCTCAAGCAGAACGCGGGCGTTGGTAAGATCTAGAAGATCCGCGACCGATATCGGAGCAACAACAAATCCTCGCTGACCTTCGGCTATAACGAGCTTCTCCGAAGCGAGCCGGGACAAGGCTTCGCGCAAAGTCGAAAAACTCACGCCATAGATTTCACGCAACGGCTCGAAGCGCAGCCGTTCGCCGGGCTTGAGCAGGCAACTGATGATGTCCTCACGCAACCGATGAAGCACATCGTTCGCCAGCGTGCCCCCCACAAGGCTGTGTGATCGCAATCCGCTCGGTTCCGTCTTCATCTTAAAATCATATACCGATGGGCGCGTAGTGACCAGTATTGACAGTGAAATGAAGTGAGAACAGGTAGCGAGCGCCAGAAGTTTGACGACGAGGGCGGAACCGGGCGCCGCTTGCCGAAGTGACTGCGCAACTCGCGCCGGCCCGTGTCAGTGCGAGCGTTCCTGAACACGGGACTAGCACCCGCCGATGATGATTGTCGTCACGCTCGACCACGGCCCGCCCTGTACCACGAACGGCTCGAAGACCGCCCGCTCTGCATCCGACATCAGACCACGAACCAACGCCATTCTGCACAAAGAGCAGCTTTGAGCCCGAGGTCAGGATTTTGGATCCTGAAACGGTTGGCCCGCCGTGAACATGTCGCCAGCCTCAGCAAATAGTTGGAGATTGGTAACGCATCATGCCCCCGACGGAACGGCCCAAATTGCAGCGGACGGATTTTTCGATATTTTGGAGAGTCAATCTCTATGAAAGCCACACCACTCTCTCAGGAGTGAGGCCCCTTGGGCCTTACATGCCAAAAATAGTAAAACCAGATTTTCGAAATATTTGACGGCCATTCCTGATCGTGTGACACCGTTTATGTTCGCTTGCGCCTGGAGTCGCCAATGCCTGAGTCAGCCGTATCCCACACCCGTCCTTACTTGGCCCACCTGGGCATCTTCGTCATCGATATCGACAGGATGGAGCGCTTTTACACTGAAACGTTCGGCCTGCTCGTCACCGACCGCGGTGTCGGCGCCGTCTTCCGCAATCAGCTCGTTTTCTTGAGCGGCACACCCGATCAGCATCATCAGCTGGTGCTTTCATCGGGCCGCAGTCCCGATACACCGAGCACGGTCATGCAACTCTCTTTCAAGGTGCCTTCGCTGGCTTCTCTGCGGGAGCACAGAAACCGCGCCCTTGAGCAGGGCGCTACAGAACCGATCGGGCTCAACCACGGCAATGCCTGGTCGATCTACTGCTACGATCCCGAAGGCAACCGGGTCGAAATCTATCTCGACACACCGTTCCATACGCCCCAGCCATGTGGAGAGCCCCTCGATCTCGACAAGAGCGACGAAGAAATATTCGAGATCACCAAAGATATTATTGCCCGACTTCCCGGTGGAATGCCGCGTGCCGAATATATCGACAGCATGCGCGCAAAGCTCGCCTGACACTGTCGTGGTTTTCAAAATCTGACAGCGTCGAGAAACAAAACTGCGAATTAGCAGGTCCGATGTCCGCAGGAGGAAATAAAAATGAAATACAGATACGAGATTTTACTGGTCGTTCTGCTCAGCATCAATTTTGGGATCGTCTTTCTTGATCGCAATGCGCTGAACTACATGATGCCGTTCGTGGCGGAAGAACTTCATCTAGACAACAGTCAGATCGGCATGCTCGCTGGCGCGACAGCCCTCAGCTGGGCCTTGTCCGGATTGTTCTTTTCGATGTTCTCGGATCGCACGGGTAAACGAAAAACTGTGATCGTGATTGTCACAGTCTTGTTTTCCATCGCTTCGATTGCCTCCGGGTTTGCCACAAGCTTCATAGCCTTATTGCTCATCCGCCTCCTGATGGGGGCTGCAGAAGGCCCCGTACTGCCGATTTCTCAGGCTATGATCGCCGCAGAGGTCCGGCCTGAGCGCAGAGGCCTGTTCATGGGCATCATGAACAACTTCGGCGCCAACCTGCTTGGCGTCATGATCGCTCCGCCCCTGCTCGTCGGCGTCGCGGCCGCGCTTGGTTGGCGCACGGGGTTCTGGCTTGCCGGCTTGCCCGGACTGATCATGGCGGCGCTGATCTATTTTCTTCTTCGCGAACCACCCAAGAACGCGGCGCTCAGCCAAATACCCGAGGAAGCCAAGGACAAGCAGAGCTGGGGAGCGCTGCTCAAGTCGCGCAACATCCTGCTGTGCAGTGGCATATCGTGCTGCATGCTGGCCTGGACGCTTCTGGGGTGGGTCTTCCTGCCGGTCTATCTGGTGCGTGAGGCCGGCTTCACGCCTGGGACCATGGGAATTCTAATCTCGGTGCTGGGCGCTTCAGCCCTCGTCAGCTGCGTGCTGGTGCCTGCGCTTTCCGACCGGATCGGGCGAGTTCCGACGATGGTGATGTTCACCATGATGGGCATCCTCGCTCCGTTGGCCATCGGCTTCTCGGGACTGGCGACTGTCCCGCTCGCCATCGCGATGTTTATCGGCTGGTCTGCGAGCGGGACGCTGCCTCTGTTCATGGCGACCATTCCTGCGGAGTCGATCCCACGGCGTCAACTTGCGACCGCCATGGCGCTCGTGATGGGCGTCGGTGAGGTCGTCGGTGGTGCGATCGTGCCTGTGGTCGCCGGGGCGCTGGCGACCAGTCATGGGTTGATCGTGATCATCCTGATCCAGTCGGGCGCCGCCGCGATCGCCGCTTTTCTCTCTCTATTCTTGAAGGAGACGGCGCCGAGGAAGGTGAAATCCGATGCGACGCTAAGCGCTGCGATCTGATGAGGTCGCCGCAGGCAGCCGCGCGCCGTTGGAGCAGGCGCTCATTGCGACATGAGTTACGTTCGACAGTGTCCTGCGCTATTGGTTTCATGTCGAAGGAACGCCGTCTCTTGCGAAGCGGGCCATGCGGGATCACTGAACCCTGACCCGCGATTCATCACCAGAAGGCGAAACGAGTCCGAGCCGCAGACAGTGTCTGCGGCTCGGTGGCGGGTCTCATCTGGGTCGGTTCGACGACTACAAAGTCTACACCTAGACGGCCTCGTACGACTTGACGGCAGACCATATGAACAATCTTGGTTCAACGTCTCGATATATGGCTGTGTAGTCCAGACTATTGGAAAGCAGGCCCGCCTTACGCGCGACTTCGACTTCGACTTGTCCGAATACGGCTACAAAACCCGGCTGGACCGAACACGTTCGACGGACAAGACGGATCGCCAGATATTGTCTGTCACCACGCCGAATCTTGTCGATGAACTCGGCTTTCGTTTCAATGATGCCGTTGGCGTGAGTATAGTGAAGATCGTCCGCAAGGACCTCTTCCAAGATCCCTAGATCGCTGCTGGCCATCGCCGCGAAGCGACGGTCCTCAGAATGCAACGCGAGAGCGACCCGTTCGTCTGTCATGATGTCAGTCCTGCAGTTCGGGCCTCGGAAGGCCTCTAGGGGTGGGGAGCGCGAACGGACGTTGGCGACCCGCCCAGGGTCGGGCTTGCGGTCTCCGCGACCATGCGTTTCCCGTCGATCACGATCGGCGACGCCACTCCGGGAACGGGGCCGTGGGGTGTGTCGATCACAATCTGGAGGCCGCGTGCGACGACCTGTGGATCCGCAAAGACTTGGGCGAGATCGTTTATCGGCCCTGCGGGGACCTTCAAGGTGGCGAAGGCTTGCAGGAGATCGTCCCGAAGCCTCAGAGACGTCCGTTTCGAGATGGCGCTGGAAAGGGCCTCGCGATTCCCGACACGAGCCGCATTGGTTACAAAGCGGGGGTCGTCAATCAGTTCGCTCAGGCCGAGTTCTCGGCATAGCCTTTCAAACTGACCATCGTTTCCTACGGCGACGATGATATTCCCATCGATGGCCGGAAAAGTTTGGTAGGGGGCGATGTTTGGATGCGCATTCCCCAATCGCGAGGGTGCGACGCCGGTGGCCAGGTAGTTGAGCGCCTGATTGGCCAGGACGCCCACCTGGCAATCAAGCAAGGCCATATCCACGACCCCGCCCTGCCCTGTCGTGTCACGCCGCCTGAGCGCCGCCAATATGCCCACGGTCGCATAGACCCCTGTGAAGATGTCAGCGAAGGCCACGCCCATCTTCTGCGGATCGCCTTGCGGGTCGCCCGTAAGGTCCATGATGCCGCCAAGCCCCTGGATCATGAAGTCGTAGCCTGCCCGGTCCGCATACGGACCGTCCTGGCCAAAACCCGTGATAGAACAGTAGACCAGACGCGGATTCACCGCCCTGAGGCTCGCTGCATCAAGTTTGTATTGGGCCAATCCGCCGACCTTGAAATTCTCGATGACGACATCGCTCTCGGCCGCGAGTTGGCGAACTTGCGCCTGGCCTTCCGCAGAGCCGATATCGATGGCGATCGACCGCTTTCCGCGATTGCAGGCGTGGAAATAGGCGGCTCCCATTGGGCTGCCGTCTTCTCCGGTCAGGAAAGGGGGCCCCCAATGTCGCGTATCGTCGCCGGTCACAGGCCGTTCAACCTTGACCACCTCGGCGCCCAGATCCGCCAGCAGCTGTCCTGCCCAAGGCCCCGCCAGAATGCGGGCGAGCTCAAGAACACGCACCCCGGCCAAGGGCTTGACGCTCGACATCAGAAGGCGGCCAAGCCTGTGATGGCCCGCCCGATAATGAGGCCGTGGACGTCGTGCGTCCCTTCATAGGTATTGACGGTCTCAAGGTTGGCTGAATGGCGCATGACGTGAAACTCAGCCGAGATGCCGTTGCCCCCGTGCATGTCCCGCGAAACGCGGGCGATGTTCAACGCCTTGCCGCAGTTATTGCGTTTGATGAGGCTGATCGTCTCAGGCGCAAGCACATTCGCCTCCAGCCGGCGACCGATGCGCAGCGCCGCGTGGAGACCGAGGGTGATTTCAGTGAGCATATCGGCGAGCTTGATCTGGACTAACTGCGTAGCCGCCAACGGCCGGCCAAATTGCTTGCGGTCCAAGGTGTACTGGCGCGCCGCTTCATAACACTGTTCGGCTGCCCCCATGACCCCCCAGGCGATGCCGTATCGAGCCCTGTTCAGACAGCCGAAAGGCCCTTTCAAGCCCTCCACGCCAGGCAGCAGCGCCTCCTCGCCGACCTCGACACCCTCCATGACGATTTCGCCGGTAATGGAAGCTCGTAGCGACAGTTTTTCTTTGATCTGGGGGAAGCTGAGTCCCTTCAGACCCCGCTCAAGCAAGAACCCACGGATGGCTCCGTCGTGAGCGTCGGACTTGGCCCAGACCACGGCGACATCGGCGATGGGCGAGTTGGTGATCCAGATCTTTGAGCCACTGAGGCGATAGCCCCCGTCGATCTTCTGCGCACGCGTGCGCATTGCTCCTGGGTCGGAGCCTGCGTCAGGCTCGGTCAGGCCGAAGCACCCTATGGCCTCGCCGCGCGCCAGGCGAGGCAGCCATCGGCGCTTCTGATCTTCCGACCCATAGGCGTAGATCGGATACATCACGAGACTCGACTGGACGCTTAGGGCGGAGCGATAGCCGGAATCCACACGCTCGACCTCTCGGGCCACCAGGCCATAACTGACGTAGCCGAGACCCGCGCCGCCGTATTCCTCGGGAATCGTCGCTCCGAGGAGCCCCAGCTCGCCAAACTCGGCCATGATGGCCGGGTCGAAGCTCTCCTTCAGGTAGGCGGCCGTCACGCGCGGCAGCAGCTTTTCCTGAGCGTAAGAGCGTGCAGTGTCTCGCACGAGCCGCTCCTCGTCGGTCAGCAGGGTTTCCAGGTCGAACGGGTCGATGTGGTCAAAGCGCGTGATCTGCGGTTCGTTGGATGTCGCCTTCATGGTCTTCCCATCTTAGGATGCCGGAGAGTTGGTCTTGGTGCGGATGTAGAAGTCGACTGCGACGAAGCCTTGCGCTCGCGCAACGACCTGGCGATCTGATAGAAAATGCCGCTCGGCGTTTCGCACGAAGCCACAGCCCACGAGGGCTGCGCCGAGGCTCCCGCAGCAACCGCCTGATCCAGAGAATCGACGTCATCTTCGGGCGTACTGAAGACTTTACGCATCAGATCAGACGAAGCCCCGGCGGCGCCAGACGGGCTCTGTCGCGTGATCAGATGGCCAATCGTAGACGTCATCGCCAACTCCTCCACTCACCCGTGCTCCACTGCCCCATGAAAAGGACTTGAGGCAGGTCGCATGAGCGCGATCCTACACGCGCCAAGCTCCCGAAACATATATTTCGAAATTCTTTTCACCCCATGTTTCTATAGAGCGATCTAGCGAAATCAAGCCTCAGCAGCATTGATTTTCGAAAGTTTGACGTGTAGCCAGAACACTTGCCGAATGAGGGTTGAAGACTGTGAAGCTGCTATCGTTTAGGGCCAACGGCGTCGATCGCTATGGTGTGGTCGTCGGGGACGGCGTCGTTGATCTGAGCGCCCGCCTGAGCGCTCCAACATTGAAGGCGCTAATCGCGGCCGGAGAACTCGCCTCGGCTGAAGCATTCAAGGGCGACGAGCCGGACTTCAGCCTTGCAGAAATCGAGTTCCTGCCGGTCATCCCGGACGCTGCGCACATCTGGTGCATGGCGATCAACTATCAAGACCATATCGACGAGATCAAATCGATCGGGATTCAGCGCGACACGCCACAGAAGCCTGCGCTTTTCATGCGCTATCCCGATAGTCTGACGGGACATCGTCAACCCCTTCTGAAGCCTGATGAGTCGACAGACTTCGATTTCGAGGCCGAGCTTGTCGTGATCATTGGCAAGGGTGGCGGACGCATTCCTGAAAGCGAGGCCATGGATCACGTCGCCGGCTACACGGCGTTCAATGACGGCAGCATGAGAGACTGGCAGTTCCACACGCGTCAGATCGCGCCTGGAAAGAACTTCCGGTCGACCGGGGCGCTTGGCCCGTGGATGGTGACCAAAGATGAGATTGCCGATCCGGACGCTCTCGCCATCAAGGCCAGGTTGAACGGGGTGACACTACAGGACAGCAGCACGCGTTATATGATCCATAAAATCCCTGCATTCATCGCCTATGCTTCGACGATCCTTGACCTGCAACCAGGCGACGTCCTCGCGACTGGCACGCCCAGCGGCGTCGGTTTCTCCCGCAAGCCCCCGATCTTCATGAACGAGGGCGACACGATCGAGGTGGAGGTCGAAGGTATCGGCATTCTCGTCAATACGATCGCGCGCGGCTGAAGGCATGACCATCGACATTCGCAAGACGCAACTGAGCGTCGAGACCATCTGGCACGAACGTGGGCCACGTCGTGAGACACCCATCCGCGTCGTTACGGCCGTCGCCGTGGTCCGCAACCCCTTCGCCGGCGTGTACGCAGCCGACGTGCTCGGTTTCCAGACCGAGTTGCGGGCGGTGGGCCGTCAGCTGTCGACCATGATCGTCCAGACACTGGGCTCGGACGCTGTTCAAGCCTACGGCAAGGGGGCGATCGTTGGTGAAGATGGAGAACTGGAACATGGCGCCGTCTGGCATGAGGCGGGGGGATGGGCGCTGAGAGAGGCGCTTGGAAATCCCAAGGCCATCGTGCCGGCCGCCAAGACAGTGGCGAGTCTTGGGGCCCGCTTGATGATACCGCTCGGTCACATCCACGCCGCCTATGTTCGTAGCCATTTCTCGACGGCGGAGATGACCGTCTGGGACGGCCCGCGAAGGGATGAGATTGCATTCGGTCTGGCGGCTGCCGATGGCGGCCGGATTCATGAGCGTGCAGGCGGATTGGCCGTCGCCGACATCAAGGCGAACGACGGACTGCGCTAGGCGCGACCCTGGCGGGTAACGGTGCGCCAGGGTCGGGATCTCTGGCCGCTCCTAGAGGATCTCTGGCCGCTCCTAGATCAGTCCCCGCAGCGCCTCGACGTTCACCCTCCCGGCTCGCTCCAACGTCAGTCGGCCGGACCAAGCGCGTCCTCTCCAAATACGGAAATGGCGCTCCAGACGGATCGTGGAGAACCGGCTATTCAGCGGCGTGCGCGCCCACGAGGACGAACAGGATCGTCGTCTTGCTTTCGGATTTGTTTCGCCACGCGTGGCGAACACCGCCCTGCACGAGCAGGTCGCCGGGTCCAAACCTGGTTTCAACCCCGTCGTCGAGTTCAAGCCAAACTTCGCCCTCAATAACGACTGCATAGTCGATGCTGTTGGTTCTGTGCATTCCGGGGGCGTCGGGTTCGAACGTATCGATCAGACCCTTCAGATAGATATTCGCCTCGGCCTCGTAGGCCTGTCCGTCAAAGCCGGGATCGGAGAAGACGCTATCTGGTGGAAACGTCACGGTCAGCAAACGTGTCTCGCCGGGAGCAGGCGCGACGATCAGTCCCGGCCGGGGTTCATCCTTGCCCGAGATCGGCAACGATGGCGTCGAGGACGTGGCCCAGACGACTGAGACCGCATGGCCCGGCCAGCCCGCGAAGTGATGGAAATGCGCCGGCGCGCCATCTTCCAGGACGACCGATTTCCCTGCCACGATCCCGGTAATAACGCGCCTCATGTCAACACTCCCGTTTCATGTATTCTCGCGCAGCCCCCGATGTCGGGCTGCGCGATATGGGCCGGCCAGCAAACACCGCTGGACGTAACGCCTTATAGTTTGAAGGGCTTCGCCTCCAGCTCGCGGGGCGGCGCCTGGTCGGTCATGGATGTGTCCACGGCCAGTGCGACTCCGACATCCGTGCCGATCGTGCGAAACACGAACCTCACCAGGTGATTTTGATCAGCTAGAGAATTCATACAAACGGATGGTTCTCTTCCAGGAACTGCTCAAGAGTGTAGGGCTCTGGCGCGTTCTCAAGTTTCTCGACCGGCGAGTTGGTGAAGGCGCTGGCCTCCATCCACCAACTACGGCGGGCCGGAACACCCCAGGCGCGATTGTGACGCAGGTAGGAGGCGTCCCATCGCAGAGGCTCCAGCTCGCTGTCCAATGTCTGGTAATGCGTATTGAACAGCTCGACCCGATGCCCGTCAGGGTCTCGGAAATAGACGTAAATCGCGTGCCCTGGTCCATGACGCCCCGGACCATGCTCGACACGGCTGCCAAACCCATGCGCGCCGGCGCTGTCGCAAGCATAGAAGAGATGCGAGATCTCGGGCACGCTGTAGGCGAAGTGGTGAAGCCGCGGGCCATCCCCCTTCCCGAAAACGATGTCGTGCGGATTGCCCTTTCGCTGCAAGAAAACAAAAACCAGATCGTCCGTACCGTCCCGCGCGACATATTCAGAAAGTCGGAAACCGAGGGTCTCGGTGTAGAATTGGGCGGCGCGCTGAACGTCGGTCACGACGAGTTGGTAGTGATCTATTCTTTGAGGCGTCGGCCCACGGCGACGAACGAAATCGACGATCTTGCGAGGCACGACGTCCATGTGGGCGCAGATTTCAAGTTGAGAGCCCACGACGTCCGTGAGGTGCAGCGTGCGCCCCTGGAACGGCAGATCGACCCACACCGCCGGCAGGCCTGCCTGGTCGAAAGCCCGTTTCAGACGTTCGAGGTCGTCCTCAGTATAGGTACGCATGCCGATCCGCTCTGCTCGCGGCTCCCCCACGGTCTGCTTCAGGACAAGACTGTGGTGACAGGCCTCCTCCACGCCCCGTAGATACAGTGTGGTTGCATCCTCATCGCTGACGACGAAACCTAATGCATCGACATAGAACGAGCGGCTGGCGGCTAGATCGCGAACGTTCAGCACGACATGACTGGTTCGGGTGATGTTGAAACCTGGAGCGGTGTTCGTAACTGGAATGCTCACGCAATCACCCTTCGAGATTTGGTCCTGTCCTGAAGGCGTCGCACACGCAGGGCCAGGCTTGATACAGTCTTCATCGGCCGGCCTGCGGAGGCACGATCACATAATTGCTGAACCCGCCGCTCCGGTTCTCGATATCGGAAAGGGCGGTATTGATCTCGTCGAGCGGAAAATGATGGTGCTCGAACACGGACAGGTCGAGCGTCTTGCGGTCCGCCATCTCGACGAGTTCTCGCCCATCGGCGGCGCTGAACCAGTTCGATCCGATGAATCCGTACTGAAAATCCATGAGCCAGCGGACATCGATCGGCAGTTCGCCCGCAGTGCCGCCCACATTGATGAGCTTTCCTCCGCGACGAAGACCGTTCATCGCGTCATGCATCACCGATACTGGCGTCCCCGGCCCCAAGGCGTCGATGACGAAATCCACACCGACACCGTTCGTGCGGTCCTTAACCCAGTCCGCGATCCCTCCGTCGTCGGTAGAAAAGACCTCGATGCGATCCGGTGCGATCGAGCGAACCCGTTCCAGCAGTTCGCGATTGCGTCCAGTCCCGAAAATCCGCGTCATGCCCATTGCCAGTCCCAACAAGACCGCCGGTAGGCCGAGGGTGCCGCTGCATCCATTGACGAGCATCGATTGGGCGGGCTTGGCGCCGGCCTGTTTCATCGCGCCGTATGCGGTGCCGATGTAGCCCAAGCGGGCCGCCTGTTCGAACGACACACTGTCGGGCAGCTTTACGAGAGCATACTGCGGAGCCGACATGAACTCGCAGAAACCGCCAAACGGATAGATGTCGTAGATCTTTTGACTTCCAGGACCGAAGCCGAAGTAGCCGTTGAAGGTATAGTATTCGCACAGAGTGCGCTGACCCTTCTGACACTGGTAGCATCCGCCGCACGAGCGTGCAGGATTCACATACACTCGGTCTCCTGGCGCGAACTCGATGACCTGGTCGCCGACCTCGACGATGCGTCCGGTCGGATCCAGGCCAAAGGTCGCCGGCAGCTTGGGCAAGGGAAGGTGCGGGCACCATTTGGGCCAGTTCGTGAGGATGTTGCCGAGATTGGGAACTATTCCACACGCCGCTATCTCTACGAGGACGTCGGTGGATCCGAGACGAGGTATCGGCACCTCGTCCACGACCATCGGTGCGCCCACCTCATGCATGCGAGCCGCCTTCATCATCCTGGGCACTCGGTCTCTCCCTTTTATCGACCGCGTCGTGTGCGGCGTTTGTTTGCATATTATGGGATGCTGAAACATTTTCGAAAATGCAAGCCCCTCTGTCTCACCGAGGAGCTTTATCGTGAATCTAGCTTGTGGGTCACTCGCCACAGCCGCACACCGCACCTCCACGTTTTCTCACGACAGTCGACTTTGGCGACCAGAGAATACGGTGGAAAATCGCACCTTGGGTGGTCGCATTGCGTGACCTGAGCGGCGCGAGGTCGCAGTTGCTCGGCTCACATTGAACTCACTCGTCGGCATTCGCAGAAAGTCTCGCGAGTAAACACATGCGCCGCCTCCGGATGTCCAGAACACATTCTGCAACGCGGTTCTCCACATACACCTGACTCGCAGGCGCCTCAGCTGACGGATTGCCAAAAGACGTCACGTCAAGGCCCCCTCAGAACGCTGCTGCCGCCGCCATTGTAAGGCTTGGGTCCATAGCCCATTGCACAGGGAAGCCGATCGTCAGGTCTTTATTTTCGAAATTTTATTGACGATGCAGGTGAGCCTAGGTAGGCCCGACAGATGCAGCGCCGAAGGTTCGACAACTCGACCGGCTGCATGCCTTGACTTTGATGCTGTGCAGCCCGTCGGCCGGCCATGCGGCCCAGTGCAAAGGGAGATGAGATGGACCTGGGTATTCAAGGCAAGATCGCGCTTGTTTGCGCCTCATCACAAGGCCTTGGTCTCGCGTGCGCCACGGCTCTCGCGCGAGAAGGCTGCACAGTCTTCATCAATGGGCGCGACGACACACGTCTAAAGGCGGCCCGGCAATCGATAGACGGACCCGTTTTCCCGATCGTAGCCGATCTCAACACGGAAGATGGGCGTGCACGGATCGTGGAGGCCTGCCCTGCGCCCGATATCCTGGTGAACAACAATGCCGGACCGCCGCCGGGCGCCTTGGCGGACTTCGATCATGACGCCTGGCTGTCCGCGCTGGAAGCAAACATGATCGCCCCCATCATGCTCATCAGGGCCTATGTGGATGGCATGCGAGAGCGACGGTTCGGCAGGATCGTCAACATCACCTCGGCCATGGTCAAGTCGCCGCGCCTTCACTTGGCCCTGTCAACGACGGCCAGGACAGGCCTCACAGCATTTTCCAAGGCGCTTTCGCGTGAGGTCGCCCCTGATAATGTCACGATCAACAATCTCCTGCCCGAACGCATCGACACCCCTCGCCAAGCCTTCATGGCTCAACGGATGATCGCCGCTCAGGGGATCACCCTCGCCCAGGCTCGCGATCAGATTGCCGACTCGATCGCCGCCAAACGATTTGGGGAGCCGTCCGAGTTCGCCGACGCCTGCGCATTTCTATGCAGCGCTCAGGCGGGCTTCATCTCGGGCCAGAACCTGCAACTTGACGGCGCCAGCTACACAGGTCTGTTCTAAGCTCTGCAGCAGACGCACGAAAACCGAAGCTGCCATACCGTCCTTATGTTTCCAGCATCGTTCAAGCGGGAAGCTGTCGATCAGTTCGCCAACAGCGGACTTGCCTCGTGCGCGGCGCCACAACAGGAGGTCATACCGTCTCCGGTGATGGTCAAAAGAAAGACTTGTGCGGCGCATCGGAAAAGACGCCGAAAGCTGGCGTGAGCTCCCGAATTATTCCCACTCGATGGTGCCGGGCGGCTTGGACGTCACGTCGTAGACCACCCGGTTCACGCCCCGGACCTCGTTGATGATGCGCGTCGCGGTCTTGCCCAGGACATCCCAAGGGAATTGGTAGAAGTCGGCGGTCATGCCGTCGGTGGAGGAGACGGCGCGCAGGGCCAGGACCTTTTCGTAGGTGCGGGCGTCGCCCATCACGCCCACCGTCTTCACGGGCAGCAGGACGGCAAAGGCCTGCCATATCTGGTCGTACAGGCCCGCCTTGCGGATCTCGTCCAGATAGATGGCGTCGGCCTGTTGCAGGGTCTCGACGGCGTCGGGCGTGATCTCGCCGGGGATGCGGATGGCTAGGCCCGGTCCGGGGAACGGATGACGGCCCACGAAGGCGTCGGTCAGGCCCAGTTCGCGACCCAGGGCGCGGACCTCGTCCTTGAACAGTTCGCGCAGGGGCTCGACCAGTTTCAGCTTCATATAGTCGGGCAGGCCGCCGACATTGTGGTGGCTCTTGATCACGTGGGCCTTGCCGCTGGACGAGGACACGCTCTCGATCACGTCGGGATAGAGGGTGCCCTGGGCCAGGAATTCGGCGCCCTCGATCTTGTTGGCCTCGCGGTCGAAGATCTCGATGAACACCCGGCCGATGATCTTGCGCTTGGTCTCCGGGTCCGACTGGCCCGCCAGCTCGCCCAGGAATTCCTTCGACGCATCAACATGCACCAGCGGGATGTTGTAGTGCTCTCGGAACAGGGTCGTGACCTGGGTCGCCTCGTCCTTGCGCAGCAGGCCGGTGTCCACAAAGACGCAGGTCAGCTGGTCGCCGATCGCCTCGTGGATCAGCACGGCGGCGACAGAGGAATCGACGCCGCCTGACAGACCGCAGATGACCTTGGCGTCGCCCACCTGTTCGCGGATCTGGGCGATCTTCTCGTCGCGATAGGCGGCCATGGTCCAGTCGCCCTTCAACCCGGCGATGCCGTGGGTGAAGTTCTTCAGCATCTGGTGGCCACGCGGCGTGTGCATGACCTCGGGGTGGAACTGCACGCCGTAGAAGCGGCGGGCCTCGTCGGCGATCACGGCATAGGGCGAACCGGCCGAGGACGCGACGACGTCGAAGCCTGCGGGGATGGCGACGATCTTGTCGCCGTGGCTCATCCAGACGGTCTCTTCCTCGCCGACCGGGGCCAGGTCGGCCAGCAGGGGCGACGTTTTCTCGACAGTGATCTCGGCGCGGCCGAACTCGCGCGTATGGCCGCCCTCGACCTTGCCGCCCAGCTGTTCGCACATGGTCATCTCGCCGTAGCAGATGCCCAGCACCGGCACCCCGGCCTCGAACACGGCTTGGGGTGCGCGGGGGCTGCCTTCCTCATGCACGCTCTCGGGACCGCCGGACAGGATGATGGCCGCCGGGTTCATCGCCGCCAGCGCGGCCTCGGCCTTCTGGAACGGATGGATCTCGCAATAAACGCTGGCCTCGCGCAGGCGGCGCGCGATCAGCTGCGTCACCTGACTGCCGAAATCGACGATGAGAACCTTCTGGTGCGGCGTGGTCATGGCGTGATCGAATCCGGGGAGAGATGGGCTGGGTCTTGGCCGTGTAAGGCCGGGATTTCAAGCGCGGCGAGGCCGTCGGCTTCCAGCACGGCGATCAGACGATCCAGCGCCGCGGCCAGGTTCTCGTCCACGTGATGCAAGGTGGAGGTCCAGTCCTCCAGCGCCTTCAACTCGGCGCGGCCGTCCGACACGCCGCGCAGGGCGATCAGGGGGACACCGAAGGTCTGGGCCGACCGGACCAGGGCCCAGGTCTCCATGTCCACCATCTCGGCGTCGATGGCGTCATAGGCGGCGCCGGAGACGACGTTCGCCCCTGTGGAAAGTGTGGCGGTCGGCACACCGGGGATCGGGCACGGCAGCGGCAGAATCGCAGGCTGGTCCAGCAGCGGCGTCACGCCCTTGGGAAAGCCCAGGGCGCTGGCGTCCATGTCGCGATAGGCGACGGAAGAGGCCTGATAGACGCAGGCGTGTTTCAGCACCCGCGACCCGCACGACCCCAGCGACACGATCAGGTCCGGCAGCTCGCCTGCTGCCTCCAGCCGCGCCAGGGCGGCGGCCAGGGCGACTGCGGCCTCGACCGGGCCGACACCGGTCATCAGCGGCTGGATGCGGGCCTGAAGATGCAGGCCATATTCGGCGGGCGCGGCCATGACGCACAGGACGGACACGGGTCCAAACCGGTGCAGGCCGTGGCTCACTTGCGCGACCCCGTCAGATAGGTGTTCTCAAGCCACAGGCTGCGCTCCGCCGTCCAGGTCAGCAGGCAGTCGGTCCGGGTGGCGGTCGCCGAAGCCGGGTCCGACTGATCCGCCGCGCGGCTGTCACAGGCCGCGTCGCGCGCCCGGATCCAGGCGCGTTGGCGGTCACGCAGTTGCAGCGTCTCGGCCCGGTCCAGACCCTGCCGCGCCGCACGATAAGTCGCATTCAGTTCGCGATCCGCGTCCGCCAGGGCATTGTCGCGACAGGTCTGAAAACCCGCGCCCTTGGACTGCGACTGGCAGATCAAATACGTATCCGAACGATCCTGAACCGCCATGGGGCCAGCGATCAGGGCCAGAACCAGCGACGCGATCATGCCGTGCGCTCGTACACGGCGGCGAAGAAGCCGTCGGTGTCGGCGGTGGCCGGCGACAAGCGCAGACGCGCGCCTGACGCCAATTCGGCGAACTTCGCCCGCGCGGCTTCGCTCAGTTGCGGCGCCGAGAGGACATCAGCGACGGCCACCGGGCGGAAGTCGGGGTTGGCGGCCTCGAAGGCGTCGGCGCTGGCCTCGTTCTCGCGCGCCAACATCGAACAGGTGACATAGACCAGACGCCCGCCCGGCTTCACCAGCTTGCCGGCCTGGCTCAGGATGCGGACCTGCAGGGCGTGCAGCTTCTCGACCTCTTCGACCGTCAGACGCCAGGCGTCCTCGGGGCGACGACGCCAGGTGCCCGAACCGGAGCAAGGCGCGTCTACGAAGACCAGATCGGCCTGGCCGTTGACCGCTTCCAGCCCGCCGCCGTTCTGGCCTATCAGGACCAGGTCCGCCTCGACGCCGGCGCGTTTCAGGCGAGGACGGATGTTCTCCAGCCGCTTGTTGACCACGTCGGCGGCGATCAGCTTGCCCTTTGTCATCCCGGAAACGGCGGAGCCGTTATCCGGGGCCGTCATGGCCTGGGCCAGACCCAGGGTCTTGCCGCCGCCGCCGGCGCAATAGTCCACCACCGTCGTGCCGGGTTGCGCGCCGGCCAGCCAGCAGACGACCTGGCTGCCTTCGTCCTGAATCTCGAACTTGCCGGCCTTGAATCCGTCCAGCGCCTGGATGTTGGGCGGCGGTTCCGACGGGACGCGCAGGCCCAGCGTGGACCAGGGCGTGCGCGAAACCTCAAGCCCGGCGGCCCGCAGCTCGGCTTCGACCTCTTCCACCGTAGCGGCCGCATCATTGACCCGCAGGTCGATGGGCGCGCGCGGCGTCATCAAGGCGTGGGCTTCCTCGGCCCAGCGGTCGCCGAAGGTGGCCTTGAAATCCTCGACCACGAACTCCGGCAGACCCGCCGCGACCCAGCCGGGCAGTTCGCCCTGCCCGCCCGTGATGCGACTGCGTTCCTGTTTCGACAGCGGGCGCGGGCCATAGCCATCGCCCGCGTGCAGGGCCTCGATCTCTTCCACCGACAGGCCGTCGATGGCGTGCAGCGAGCCGATCACCAGGGCCCGGCCGTCCTCGCGCCCCCCCATGATCCACGACAGCCGGCCGCGCGCGCGCAGCACCTTGTAGACATGATCGGCGATGGCCCGCCTATCCTTTGACCCGGCGTATCGGTTGGCGCCCCCCCAAGCCTTCAGGACGGTTTCGGCCGGTTGGCGGCCTTGGGCCATGGAGTCCAGGATAGAGGCGGCGGCGGCGAGACGGGCGGCTGGGGTCAATTCAGACTTTCAGTAAAAACAGGGACGCCAGGACCATGACCAGTCCCGCAAGCGAGACCACCCAGACCAGCGACCGGACATAGGGAACGCCAAAGGCGTAGAGCGGCACATAGACGACGCGCGCCCAGAAATAGAGCGCTGTCCCCCACACGGTCAGGGCACCGGCCGCGCCGATCACATGGGCGATCAGCACGGCGCCGATGAACAGCGGCAGAGTCTCGAACAGGTTGGCCTCGGCGCGCTCAAGACGGCCGGTCAGCGGCTTCTTCGCCGCCGGCGTCTCGTCGCGTGGACCCGCATTCCACTTCGAACCGAACTCGACCGTCCGCGCCCCGGCCGGCAGGAAGATCTGCACCAGCGCCAGGATCAGCGTCATCGCCAGATAGGTCAGTTCGGTCGTCATGGCCTTATCCTCCAAACCGTCATCCTAGGCCTTGTGCCTAGGATCCATAAACACCGACATCTGAGGTCGGAAACCAGCCGTCGAACACCGGGAGTATGGATCCTCGGGACAAGCCCGAGGATGACGGGCTAAAATACTATCCTTGCCGATAATTCGGCGCCTCGCGCGTGATCATCACGTCGTGGACGTGGCTCTCCCGCAGGCCCGCGCCGGTGATGCGCACGAAGCGCGCGCGCTCCTGGAAGTCCGCGATCGTGCCCGCGCCCACATAGCCCATCGAGGCGCGAAGCCCCCCGACCATCTGGTGCAGGACCGGGCTGATCGGCCCCTTGTACGGCGTCTGACCCTCGATGCCCTCGGGCACCAGCTTCTCGGACGAGACTTCCTTTTGGAAATACCGGTCCGCCGAGCCGCGCGCCATGGCGCCGACCGAACCCATGCCGCGATACGACTTGTAGGACCGACCTTGGTACAGGAAGACCTCGCCGGGGCTTTCGTCGGTGCCCGCGAACATCGAACCCATCATGGCCACGTTGGCGCCGGCCGCGATGGCCTTGGCCAGGTCGCCCGAATATTTGATGCCGCCGTCGGCGATGACCGAGGCGCCCGTGCCGCGTGCAGCCCGCGCGGAGTCCATCACGGCCGTCAGCTGCGGCACGCCCACGCCCGCGACGATACGAGTGGTGCAGATCGAGCCAGGACCGATCCCGACCTTCACCGCATCGGCGCCGGCGTCGATCAGGGCGCGCGTCGCGTCATAGGTGGCGACGTTGCCGGCGATGATCTGCAGCCGGTTGTTCTCGCGCTTGATGCGCTCCACCACCTGGGCGACCGAGGCCGAGTGGCCGTGGGCGGTGTCGATCACCACCACGTCGCAGCCCGCTTCGGCCAGGGCCATCGCCCGCTCATAACCGGCGTCGCCGACTGTCGAGGCCGCACCGACCAGCAGACGACCCTGGTCGTCCTTGGCCGCATGGGGGAAGGCCTGGGCCTTCTCGATGTCCTTCATGGTGATCAGACCGACGGCCCGATAATCCTCGTCTACCACGACGACGCGCTCGATCTTGCGGGTCTTCAGCAGTTCGCGCGCCTCGTCCCGACCGGCGCTCTCGCGCACCGTGATCAGGTCGCCGGTGGTCATCAGCGAGGCCGCCGTGACGTTCAGGTCGCTCTCGAACCGCATGTCGCGGTGGGTCAGCATCCCGACCAGCTTGCCGGTGGCCGGATCGACGACGGGGAAGCCGGTGATCTTCTTGCGCGCAACGATCTCGCGCACTTCGCCCAGCGTCGTCTGCGGGCCGACCGTCACCGGATTGACCACCATCCCGCTCTCATAACGCTTCACGGCGCGGACCTCGTCGGCCTGCTCCTCGATAGTCATGTTGCGGTGCAGAACGCCCAGTCCGCCGGACTGAGCCATGGCGATGGCCAGGCGGCTTTCCGTCACCGTGTCCATGGCCGAGGACAGCAGCGGGATGTTCAGTCTGATGTCGCGTGTCAGCTGGGTCGAGACATCGACCATCGCCGGCATGAACTCGGACGGGCCGGGTTCGAGCAAAACATCGTCGAAGGTCAGTCCTTCGCGTATCTCCATAGGGAGTCTCCGTTTTGCGGGCCGCGTATAACGGGCGGCGGGGGGCCACGGCAAGGGTCTTGCGGCTTATGGACCCAATAGATTTTATTGCTTTGCAACCGTCAGAGCCGAAATCCATTCTCCCGGCATGGTCGGCGTCATCCTCACCACCGCGCGCAAACTGGCTCTGAAGATCGCCAGCTATGGCGTCATGCACCTGGTCGTGGCGATCCTGGTGGCCTTCGCCATCACGCGCGATTGGCGCATCGCCCTGGCCGTCGGCATGGTCGAGCCGATCTTCCAGACCATCGCCTACACCGTCCACGACCGCGTCTGGCACAAGGTCGAGCGCCGACGGATGGCGTCCAACATCGAAGAGGCGACCGAGGCCTTCACCGCCCGCCTGGACATCATGTCGCCCGACGAACAACGGCGTTCGCACGACGCCCACGGTCATCGCGGCCACAGCCACGCCCTGCCCCGCTCCCTCAAACAGGTCGCGCTGAAGACCGTGACCTATGGCGTCATGCACTTCGCCGTCGCCGTCACGGTCGCCTACGCCCTGACCAACGACATCCGCACGGCTCTGGCCATCGGCATGATCGAACCGCTGGTTCAGACGGTATTCTTCACCCTGCACGACCGCATCTGGAACAGGATCGAGGACCGCAAGGCCCGCGCCTCCGTCGCCACGGCCTAAAGCCAGTCTATCTCGGCGCCATGCGGCTGGCAGATCGCCAAGCGGCGCGTCTCGCCGCCGGGCCAGATCGTCAGGTCCAGAAGGCCCGCTCTACGCGGTGTATTCCCTCAGTGCTCATGGCGCACCGGACGGAAACGAACTTCCGAAACCGGTATATCTCGCGCGGTTATGTCGTAGTCGATAAAAAATCGTCCGCCATTGTCGGTAAGCACCCGGAAGCAGTTCTCGGAGTATGTTCCGACTTGGGTGCAAATTCGACCGTCAGATACGCGATAGCGACCTTCGCTTCTTCCTCGCCCATGGACTTCATATCGACCTTCGGGAAAGAAAAACTGCGCTCGATCTCCAATGACTATACCGACATACTCTAGATAGACCCCGTCCAAGAGGTACGTGAGAACCTTTTTGGATACTGGCGACAGAGCGCTGGCTGAAGGCAACGGGGCAGTTTGAAGCGCCGCAGCCAAAACCAAGAACGACATCATTGGCTTTCTCCATTACGCGAGATTAGCGCTTGTTCAGCGCCACCAAGAAGACCTCGGCGCTGTTCTTGCGGCTCGATTCCGGCTTGACGTATTTCACCGTCTCGAACTCCTCGCGCAGCCGCGCCAGAACCCCTCCGGCATCGCCGCCCTGAAAGTTCTTGGACACGAAATTTCCGCCCGGCCGCAGCGTGCGGATTGCGAAGTCTGCGGCGATCTCGATCAGGGCGATGATCTTCAGGTGATCCGTCTGACGGTGGCCGACCGTATTGTGCGCCATGTCTGACAGCACCAGGTCCGGCGCCCCGCCGATGGCGTCGATCAGTTGCTGGTCCACGCCCGGATGGGTGAAGTCGGCCTGCAACAGCGTCGAACCGGGAATCGGCTCGATCATCAACAGGTCCACGCCCGCCACCGCGCCCGCCCCGCGATTGACCGCCACCTGGATCCAGCCGCCAGGCGCCGCGCCCAGGTCGATGACCTTAGAGCCGCGCTTGATCAGGCGGAATTTGTCGTCGATCTCGATCAGCTTGAAGGCCGCGCGCGAGCGCCAGCCCTCGGCTCGCGCCTTCTCCGACCATTTGTCGGCCAGCTGGCGTTTGATCCATTGCTGGCTCGACATGGACTTGGTGTCGGCCGTCTTCATCTTGGTGCCCATGCCGCGCCCGGCGGCGGTGCCGCCCGTGGGCGGTTTGACCATGCGGCGGCGTTCCCCAGACTTTTGATTCGCGGGCTTTTCGTCTTCACTCATCGTTCCCACATAGCCCCGACCGGCGTTGCGGGCTATGTCCCGCCTCAAATCAACCCCCAAGAGGACGACCGAAATGGCCGAAACCCTGACCTTCACCCTGGACACCGGCGACGGCGAAGCCCGCGACGTGGTCATCAAACTGCGCTCGGACCTGGCCCCCGGCCACGTCGAACGCATCACCGAACTGGCGTCGGAAGGCTTTTATGACGGCGTCGTCTTCCACCGCGTGATCCCCGGCTTCATGGCCCAGGGCGGCGATCCGACCGGCACCGGCACCTCCGGTTCCAAGAAGCCGAACCTGAAGGCCGAGTTCTCGGCCGAGCCGCACGTGCGCGGCGTCTGCTCGATGGCCCGGACGTCCGATCCCAACAGCGCCAACTCGCAGTTCTTCATCTGCCTGGACGACGCCACCTTCCTGGACCGCCAGTACACCGTCTGGGGCGAAGTCGAATCGGGCATGGAACACGTCGATGCCCTGCCCAAGGGCGAGCCGCCGCGCGCGCCCGGCAAGATCGTCAAGGCAACGGTCAACTAAGACGACAATCTTGACGTTTCCCGACGATGGCTTTCAGTTGCAAGACTGAGCCATCGTCGGGGGACGACATCCTTGCGTATTCTTCTGGTCATCGAGCCGTCCGGCGGCGGCTCGGGGCGTCATGTGGTCGATCTGGCCCGCGCCCTGATCCAGAGCGGCCATCAGGTTTCCCTGATCTATTCGCCGCGACGCGCCGACGCCTGGTTTCAGACCGAGGTCGCCACCCTTCCTCTAAACGCCCTCGAACGCCTGCCGATGCGGCGAGGCGTCGGTCCGTGGGACATCCCCTGTCTTCACGCGCTCAACCGCCTGATCGCCCGTCTCGGTCCGTTCGAGATCGTTCACGGCCACAGCGCCAAGGCCGGCGCCCTGGTTCGCCTAGCCCACGCCCCCGGCGCCGCCCGCATCTACACCCCCCACGCCTTGCCGATGATGGGGCCGCCCGGCCTGTCGAAGACCGCCGCCGGCATCGCGGAGTTCCTGTTTGCGCAAGCGGGTGGCGACGCCGTCATCGCGGTCTCCGACGAGGAAGCCGCCGTCGCGCGCCGCTGGGGCCTGCCTTCACATCGCCTCCACGTCGTCCCCAACGGCCTCGCCGCCCTGCCGTCCACAGATCGTCAGGCGGCCCGTCTCGCGCTGGACCTCCCCGACGACGCCCTCGCGATCGGCTTCGTCGGTCGGCTTTGCGCGCAGAAGGATCCCGTCCGCTTCGCTCAGGCCGTGCGTCTGGCGAACGCCGCCGACCCGCGCGTCGTCGGCGTCCTGATCGGCGACGGCGACCTGGCCCCGGCGGTCGAGGCTGCGGGCGGCAAGGCGGTCCGGCTCATGGGCGGACGCGATGCCCGATCCCTGATGGCCGGTTTCGACCTGTTCGCCATGACCAGCCGCTATGAGGCCGGTTCCTACGCCATGATCGAGGCCGCCGCCCTGGGCCTGCCCATCGTGACCACCGACGTCGGCGGCGTCGCTCACCTGATCCAGGCCGGCGCCCGCATCGACCGCCTGCCCCAGGACGTCTCGCCGGATCATCTGGCCCAGGCGATGCTCGCCGCACTGCAAAGCCGAGTCGTTCCCTTGCCCATCGCAAGGACCGCCCTGCGCGCGTCGCGAATGGCCGAACAGACGATCCAGATCTACCGCGACGCCTTCGCCTTACGGCGTCTGGGTGGCTGAGCCCCTCTTCATCAACGGTCGCTTCCTGACCCAGCCCATGAGCGGGGTGCAACGCTACGCCCGCGAGATCGTCCGCGCCCTTGATCACCAGCCGGGCGCTTCCGACCGCTACGTTCTGCTGACGCCCGTCGGCGCCGACGATCTTCAGCTCACGACCCTCCCCGTCCAGACCGTGCCGGGCGGAGGCGGCCACCTGTGGGAACAGACCGCCCTGGCCTGGGCGGCGCGCCACGGCCGGCTCTTGTCGCTGGGCGGCTCAGGCCCCGTTCTGCATCCCCGGCAGGTCGTCGTCGTCCATGACGCCGCCGTCTTCCGCCATCCCGAACATTTCCGTCGAGGCTACGCCGCCTTCCACCGCACTCTCGGCCGACTGATGGCGCGCCGCGCGCGACTGGCGACCGTCTCCGAGTTCTCCCGCCGAGAGCTGGCGGCCGTGCTCAACCTGTCGCCCTCCGACATCACCGTGGCTCCGAACAGCGCCGACCATCTTCACGACGTCACGCCGGACCCCGCTGTCATAGACAGCCTCGACCTGACGGACCGCCCCTATTTCGTGGCCCTCGGCAATCTGACGCCGAACAAGAATCTGGCCGTCGCAATCCGCGCCCTCGCCCGCCTCTCAGACCCGACCGTTCGCCTGGTCCTGATCGGCGCGCGCCCGTCCGCGATCTTCGATCAACCCGCCATCCAGACCGACCAGCGCCTGATCTTCGCCGGCCGACGTACCGACGCCGAGGTCGCAGCCCTGCTCGACGGCGCGCACGGCCTCATCTTCCCCAGCGTCTATGAAGGGTTCGGCATCCCTCCGCTGGAAGCCTTCTTGCACGGCTGCCCGGTCATCGCATCGGACATCGCCGCAACGCGAGAGGTCTGCGCCGACGCCGCCCTCTATTTCGCCCCCCAAGACGACGCGACCCTAGCCGGTCATATGACACGTCTGCTGACCGAAACAGACCCCGCCCGCCGCGACGCAGGCCTGCGCCGCGCCGCGCTCTATTCCTGGTCCCGCTCGGCCGAAATCCTGGACGATCTTCTGACCAGCACCTGGCGATAGATCGCCCTGTGGGCGTCGACGATGGAGGTCTCGGTCCACATCGGCGCCCCGCCCCCGGCGAACCGCCAACGCTCCGGCGCCGTCAGCACCTCGCCCATGGCTCGCGCCAGCGCGTCCTCGTCGCCCGGCTCCACCAGGGTCGCCGCTCCCGCCCCGCTCGCCGCATCCGGCAGACCGCCGATGCGTGACGCAATCACGCCCCGCCCCTGCTGCACCGCCTCGACCACGACCCGCCCGAACGGCTCGGCCCAGACGGATGGCGCGACCAGGACATCGACGGCAGGCCAGAAGTCCGCCGCCTCCACCTGACCCAGCCAGATGATGCGCGGATCGGCATAGGCCCGCCTCAGCCGCTGCACATAGGCGGCCTCGCCCCGCCCCGCGATCCTCAGCCGCCAGTCGCCCTCCAGCCCCGTCGCCGCGCGCAACAGGCCTTCGATTCCCTTTTCCGGCTCGACCCGCCCCATGAAGCCGAACGTCACAACCGGATCGTCCGCCAGCGACGGCCGAGCCGAAACCTCCGCCTGCGCCGCCGCATTGCCGATCACCGACGCCGCAGCGTCCCGAAAATATCCGGCGGCCTGATGCGCCTCCAGCACAGGCCGGCTCAGTGCGATCACATGATCCACCGCCTGCGCACGCTTCGCCGCCGTCAGCACCACGCACGACCCGCACCGTCGCTCGCAGCGCCGCTCTCGCCGGAACATCGACGCTCGCGCGCACATCATCGACCAGTCCCTCAGCGTCTGCACCAGCGGCAGGTCCCGCCGCGCCGCCGCCCGATAGACCGACAGCGAAAACCCTGTCGTCAGATGCAGATGGATCAGGTCGGGCCGCACCCGCTCCACCACCCGATCGACCGCCCCATCCATCCACGGATTGGCGGCCTCAAGCCCATGCCACACGGCGCGCCGAACCGCCGACCGACGCTCGCCGTCATAGGGCCAATAGAGATTGTTCAACGGCAGGCGATGCACCGAAACGCCCCCGACCACCGCCTCGACAGTCTCCCGCCCCGACTGAAGCGTCAGCACCGACGCCTCCGTCCCCGCCCGCGCCAGCCCTTGCGCCAACTGCGCCACGCTGCGTTCCGCGCCCCCGACCTGGGCCGGCGGATACAGGGTGTTGACGATCATCACCCTCACGGCGCCACCGGCCTTCGCCACGCCAGCGCCCCGACCAGGCAAGACAGAAAGACGAACCCCGCGCCCTGCGTCAGATCCTCGCTGAATAGCGTCATCAGCAGATAGACCGACAGCGGCGCCAGCGCATCCAGCCGCATCATCGACCACAAATGCAGCCCCAGCATGACCAGGGCCGCGATCACCCCTACCGTGCGCGCCATGAACAGATAGCCGTTGTGGCTGACCGACAGCGCCCGAAACGCCCCCATTTCGTCCGCCGACGCCCAGCCCGCGCCCATCGGCCGTTCGACGACCAGATCGAAAGTCCGCCGCCAGGTCAGCATCCGCCCTGCCAGATTGTCCTCAAGTGTCGCTCGGTCGAACCGTCCCGCAAACCGGCCGCCATCGATATCGAAACGCCCGGTCTGTAGCGCCAGCAACCCGGCCGCCAGTACGCAGACCGCCAGCACCACCCCCAATGGTCTGAACCGTTCCCGCCACCGCCAGCCCACGACGATCCGAACCACCCCCGCCATCACCGCCGCCCCCATCCCGCCTCGCGACAGGGTGCTGAAGAAGCCCAGGACAGCCAGACCGGCCCCGCCACACGTCGTCGCCCGCACCGCCCAGCTACGACCCGCCAGGATCACCCCCGCCGGAACCGCCAAGCCGATCATCGCCATCGCAGCGTTCGGATGCTCGGCCAGGGTCGTGAGCCGGACCTGGGCGGCGGTCGTGGTGACGACCGCCCGCGGCGACGCCAGCCCTATGCTTTGCAACTCCTCCAACCCGACCAGAAACGTCAGTCCATAGCTCGCCAGATGCCCCGCCGCCCCGATCAGGATCGCCGCGAACAACAACCGCCGCCGCGCCGCGTCCCTCAAGATCAGGCTCGCCACCGCCGGCGCGACCCCAGCCGACGCGACCCAGCGAAACCAGAAGGCGGCGTCCGACGCGTTCAACCGCTCGCCCACCCGCGACGCCTGAAGCAACAGCGTGACGATCAGGAACAAGACCGCGACCGCCCCCGCCGCCTTCAGCGCCGACGTCATCCTTCGCCATTCCACGCCGATCAGCGGCAGGGCGAGCAGCAGCGCCAGATCGCCCAAACGCGGCCCGCTGACGTGGCCCGGCGCCAGAAAGATCGGCAACGTCACGCCCAGCCCCAACAGGACCAGCACCGCCTGCCGATAAGCCGCGCCCACCTGGGACCATCGCAGGCCCATGCGCCGCCTCGGCCCTAGGACGGCGTGCAATGCTCGACCTTCGGATCGAACCGCGCCCCGTCCACGACGCCGGCCATCAGCACCCCGGCCTTGCGCCACCGACCCTGCAACGCCATCCGCCCGGCGATCCTCAAACGCGACGCGACGTAGCGCAACGCGGAGCCCCGCCCCTCATGCCGCCGCTTAGCCAGGATGACGTTGCGGGTCAGATAACGATGCAGACGCTCGCGCCCCGGATCGGCCTCGGTCTCGATGGTCAGATGCCCCGGCGCCGCGCGCACATGCACCACGCGGCTGGCGGCGACCAGATAACCCGGCCCGTCCCGCGACAGCCGCAGCGTATATTCGGTATCGTCGCCCCAGATGAACATGGGCGCCAGCGGCAGGCCGTGCCGCGTCACCGCAGCCCGGCTGACCAGCACCGACACGAAGGTCGCCTGCCGCACCGGGATCAAGCCCTGCTCCAGCCGCTCGCCCCACGCCGGATAGCCCAGGACATTCCGTCGGTGGTCGATCTCCGGCGCATTGGTCAGATGCCCATCCGGCGAGCGCACGCTGGAACACAGAAAGGCCGGCGTCACGCCCTCGCCTTCCAGCATCGTCTCGGCGCGCAACAGGGCCTCCAGCGCATCGGGTGCGGCCATCACATCGTCGTCCATCAACCAGACCCGGCCGGCCCCGGCCTCGACCGCCGCACGGATTCCGGCGTTGAACCCGCCCGCCCCGCCGGTGTTGACCGGCATCCGCACCACAAGCGCCTTGCCCGCCCAGGCGTCGGCCAGCATCTCGGCCGTGCCGTCGTCGCTGGCGTTGTCCACCACGACCAGCCCGTCGCACGGACGCGTCTGGGCGATCAGATGCGCCAGACACCGCTCCAGCAGCGCTCGCCGGTTCCACGTCACCACGACGGCCCAGACCGAACCCGTCACGCCGCCATCCTGCCCACGGCCGGCGCCAGCGACTTTTCGACCAGGCTCAGCGCCCGCCCCACCGCCTGGTCCATGTTGTAATATTGAAAATCCGCCAGCCGCCCGGCGAACCAGACCTTGCCCGCCAGCGTCCCCGCCATCGCCCGATACTGCGCCGCCAACCCGCGAGAGGCCTCTGACAGCACCGGATAGTAGGGCTGGTTCACCCCGACCTCATGCGCGACCGGATATTCGGTCACCGTCGCCGTCGTCGCGCCCCGCTCGCCGGTCAGATGACGAAAGTCCGTGATGCGGGTGAAGTCGAACTCATTGGGATAGTTGACGGTCCCGACCGGCAGGCCGTCCTCGACCTCGACGACCTGATACTCGAACCGCACGCTGCGATACGGTAATGCCCCCGCCGACCGTCCGAAATAGTCGTCCAGCGCGCCGCAATAGACCATGCGTTCCCACGTCTGCGCCTCGACCTGATCCATGCCGGTGTTCAGCGATACATGGATGTTGGGGTGATCCAGCAGCCGTTCGAACAGGGCCCCATAACCGTCGCGCGGCATGGCCTGGTATCGGTCGGTGAAATAGCGGTCGTCACGGCTGATCGCGACCGGCACCCGCGCCAGGACCGACGCGTCCAGCGCATCGGCGGCCATGCCCCACTGTTTGGCGGTGTAGTTCGCGAACAGCTTGTCGAACACATAGTCCGCCAGGAACTTCAGGTCCGCATCGTCCGCTGCCTGCCTCAAGTCATGGATGCTGGGCCGCGCGCCGAACCCGAACCTCTGGACCAAGGTGTCCGACAGCCGTTCCGCCATCCGTTCGGGGAACAACAGCCGCATCGAATCCAGATTGAACGGCACCGGAACCAACCGCCCGTCCACATGACCCCGGACCCGATGGAAATAGGGCCGCCACGCCGTGAACTGGCTCAGATAGTCGAAGATCCGCCCGCTGTTGGTGTGGAACACATGCGGCCCATAGGGATGGATCAGCCGCCCGCCGTCGTCGCGCCGATCATGCGCATTGCCGCCGACATGATCGCGCCGGTCGATCACCAGCACGGTCTGGTCCAGCCCGCGCGCCAGCCGCTCGGCGACCACTGCGCCGGTGAACCCAGCTCCGACGATCAGCCAGTCATACCGCCGGGACATCACGCCTCCCGCCGCCCTGAAACAGCGACGCCCAGTGCGTCTTCAGGCAGATCAGGCAGGCGACCACCACCGCCGTCTCCCCGACGATCCGCGCCCACGCCATGCCCGCAGCGCCATAGGTCGGCGTCAGCAAAACCGCCGGTCCCAGCGTCGCGACGCACCCCACCCCCACGATCAGGGCAAACCGCCGATCCATGCGCAGCGGCGTCATCAGCTGAAGCCCCAGCACCTGGCTGATCGCCACCAGCGGCAGAACCCAGGCCAGCAGCCTCAACACCTCCACCGCCGGCGCGAACCCCTCCCCGAACAACAGCCGAACCAGCACCGGCGCCGCCAGCGTCAGACCCGCCGCCAGCACGACGAACGCCGCTGCCGACAGCCCCAAAACCCAGCGCGCCGTGCGAAAGGCCGCCCCCGCATCCTCGACCAACAGACCGGCGATCCGTGGCGCGATCAGTCCGGCCAGCGGCCGCATCAACGACCCCGACGCCGCTGCCAGCCGGTCCGCCACGCCATACAGCGCCGCCTGCACAGGCCCGGCCAGGGCCGCGACCACCAGAACCCCCGCTCCCGTATAGGCCACGACTGCCGCACGGCTGGCGAACAGAGGCGCGCCCTCGACCAGCGCCCGCCGCACGAACCCGCGCCCCGGCGCCGTCACCTCATGACGTCGAAACAGCAGCACTGCCCCTGCGGCTGCCCCGGCCCAGACGCCCGCCGCCTGAACCGCCATCACCCCGCCGACGGACAAGGATGGCCACGCCAGCACTGCGACCGTCGCCGCCAGGGCGAACCCGACCTCCAGCATCGCCGCCGGCCCCGGGTCACGGATCCCCTGAAAGAACCACAACAGACTGGCGCCCTGTCCCACGCCCAGCAGGATCGCCATCGCCACGACGACGTTTGCGCCGTCCAGAACGGAATTGATCATCGCCAGACCGACGCCGACCACGACGGCCGGCGCCGCCAGCACGCCGCGCATCGCCAGGGCCTGCCCCACGATTGCGCCCCGCCCCTCGACCGTCCCGGCGATGTCGCGCGGACCCGAGATCGAAAGCCCGTAATCGACGACCACCGCCACGATCAGCGCCAGGGCGATCCCCGCCGCATAGACCCCGAACCCGTCCAGCCCCAGCCGTAGCGTCAGGACCGGATAGAGCAACAGGGGCGAAACATACCGGGCGACATGGGCCCCATACAGCCAGCCGGCGTCGGCCACGCCGCGCGCAGACAGCAACCGGTGACCGCTTTCTCCCAACTGCCGCCCCCGCGCTCAACTCAGGGGTGATGTTTAGACACGCATAACCATGTTCGCAAGCGTGGCGTCAGACGCCCTCTTCAGCCGAAACGGCCCTCGGCCCATCGCGCGGCGAAATAGCCGCCGGTCGCCGACACCATCGTCAAGGTCGTGCCCCAGATCAGGTCGATGATCGTCAACTTGGTCTGCCACACCGCCAGCGTCGCCTGATTGGTCAGGTCGTAGGTCGCATAGGCCACGAACCCCAGCACCGCCCCGTTGATCGCCGCCCGCGTCCAGTTTCCTTCCTTCAGGGCCGGGGCGATGGCCAGGAAGACCGTCCCCGCGATGGAGATCAGATAGAAGGCCACCGCCGCCTTCATGTCCGGCTTGTCCGCCATGATCGGCCCCAGCACGGGCTTGTAGAGCCGGTCGGTCATGGTCGTCAGCCAGACGAAATCGATGGCGGCGAACGTCAGGCCCGCCCCGAGGTATGCCGCGACATATTTGATCATGCTCTTGTCCTCATTCGGCTTTCAGGCGGCCGGTTTCAGGCGATAGTGGCTGACCGCCCAGGTGCGGCCCTCGTCGTTGCCGAACAGACCGGCGGTCGCCAGGTAGAAACGCCGCCAGCGCCGGGTCCACAGTTTGGCGTCGTCGCCATAGGTCTCGCGCATCAACACCGCGACCCGGTCGGCGTTCCGGTCCATGTTCGCCAGCCAGTCGTTGGCCGTCCTGGCGTAATGGCCGCCGTTCCAGGTCCATTCCTGCTCGACCGCGAACAGGTCGGGGAACTGCCGGATCAAACCATGACTGGGCATGACCCCGCCGGTGAAGAAATGCTGGGCGATGAAGTCGCCGCTGTCGGTGTGGTCGAACCGATAGGGGGCGTCGCGGTGCGTGAAGACGTGGATGAACATCCGCCCGTCGTCCTTCAGCCAGCCCCGCGCCTTGGTCAGCAGGGCGCGCCAGTTGGCCATATGCTCGAACATCTCCACCGACACGATCCGGTCGAACCGTTGCTCGGTCTCGAAGGCGTTCATGTCGCGCGTGATGACGGTCAGGTTGGTCAGGCCGCGCTGCGCCGCCTGGGCCTCGATATGGCCGCGCTGCCCATGGCTGTTGGACACCGCCGTGATCTTCGATTTGGGATATTTCTCGGCCATCCACAGCGACAGCGAGCCCCAGCCGCAGCCCATCTCCAGGACGGTCTGTCCGTCCATCAGCTCGGCATGGGCGCAGGTCTCGACCAGCGCCGCCTCCTCCGCCTGGTCCAGCGTCTCGCGCCCGGTGGGATAAAGGCAGCACGAGTATTTCAGCCGCTTGCCCAGGCACAGTTGAAAGAACTCAGGCGGCAGTTCGTAATGCTGCTCGTTGGCGGCATCGGTGTGTTCGGCGATGGCGCGCTGGGCCATCTCCTGGGCGAACGCCGCCTCGTCATGCGGCCCGTCGCGATCCAGCCGTTTGCGCGCCTCGCTCACCAGGCTGTCGATCGCTGGCCGCGTCACGAAATCCGGAAACGGCGCGTCCTGAAGCTGGCGAATGGCGACATTGGTCAGGTTCATCAGGGCGTCCTTGGCGATCAGGCGGAGCTTGCAGGTGTCATGGAATACGCCGTTCCGCCACGGGCGGATGCATCCGCCCTTGAACACGGCGCCGACGATGCCGACATCAGGTCCGAGCCTGCATGATTTCAGACGAAGTGCACACTTTGCACCCTGTTTTTTCGAAGCCGGCTCGGCGTCGTTTCAGACCAATCAGACGAATTAGACTCTGTTTTTTGCGTCGACCGTCTGAAATCGCCGCGTCGGATTGACGCCGCGACTTGCCCCCCGCCTGCCCCCGCGTTAGGCGTGGTCAAAGCGCCGATATTCATCAGGCAATGAAAAAAGGGAGAGCGATGGGAAAGATCTACGCTGACGTCACGTCCGCGCTGGAGGGGCTGACCTTCGACGGCATGACGGTCATGTCCGGCGGCTTCGGCCTGTGCGGCATCCCCGAGAACCTGATCGCCGCCCTGCGCGACAGCGGCGTCAAGGGCCTGACGGTCATCTCCAACAACGCCGGCGTCGACGGCTTCGGCCTGGGCCAGCTGCTCGGCACCCGCCAGATCGCCAAGATGATCTCGTCCTACGTCGGCGAGAACAAGGAGTTCGAGCGCCAGTATCTGGCCGGCGAGCTGGAGCTTGAGTTCAACCCCCAGGGCACCCTGGCCGAACGCATCCGAGCCGGCGGCGCCGGCATCCCCGCCTTCTTCACCGCCACCGGCGTCGGCACCCTGGTCGCCGAGGGCAAGGAGGTCCGCAACTTCGACGGCCGCGACTACGTCATGGAGACCGGCCTGGTCGCCGACCTGTCGATCATCAAGGCCTGGAAGGCTGACGAGCGCGGCAATCTGGTCTTCCGCAAGACCGCCCGCAACTTCAACCCGATGATGGCCACCGCCGGCAAGGTCACGGTCGTCGAGGTCGAAGAGATCGTCCCCGTCGGCTCGCTCGACCCCGACCACATCCATACGCCGGGCATCTACGTCGACCGCCTGGTCCAGACCGTGTCCGAGAAGCGCATCGAACAGCGCACCGTCCGCAGCCGGGAGACCGCATAATGGCTCGTACTCGCGAACAACTTGCCGAACGCGCCGCCCAGGAGCTGCAGGACGGCTTCTATGTGAACCTCGGCATCGGCATCCCGACCCTGGTCGCCAACTACATCCCCGCCGGCATGACCGTGACCCTGCAATCCGAGAACGGCATGCTGGGCATGGGCCCCTTCCCCTATGAGGGCGACGAGGATCCCGACCTGATCAACGCCGGGAAACAGACGATCACCGAGATCCCGGAGTCGTCCTACTTCAGCAGCGCCGACAGCTTCGCCATGATCCGCGGCGGCCACATCAACCTGTCGATCCTGGGCGCCATGGAGGTGGCCCAGAACGGCGACATCGCCAACTGGATGATCCCCGGCAAGCTGGTGAAGGGCATGGGCGGCGCCATGGACCTGGTCGCGGGCGTCAAGCGCGTGGTCGTGGTCATGGAACACGCCAACAAGCATGGCCAGTCCAAGGTCTTGAAGGAATGTAGTCTGCCCCTGACCGGCACGGGCGTGGTCAGCCGCATCATCACCGACCTGGCCACCTTCGACGTCAAGCCGGATGGCGCGGGCCTGGAACTGGTCGAACTGGCCGACGGCGTCACCCTGGACGAGGTCGCCGCCAAGACCGAGGCGGCCTACACCGTCGCGGCGGTCTTGCAGGCCGCCTGACACACCTGTCGCCGCCTCGGGATCACCGGGGCGGCGCGGGCTCCAGCCGGCGATAGGCGGCGCCGACGAAGGCCATCGTCAGCGGCGCCTGAAGGCCCGTCAGCACGACGGCGAACACGATCCAGCCCGCCGTCCCCGACAGCACCCCCGCGCCCCACAGGAGCACCAGCGCGATCTTGGGCGCCGACGTCACGATCAGGCCGACCAGCAGGGGCCAGAAGGCCCCGCGCGCGATGCTCATGCTTTGCAGCGACACCATTTGGCCTCGCCCGATCGTCGCCGGCGCGAACAGGGACAACCGCACGCTAAAGGCGACCACGGCGAACAGGGCGAAGGCCGTCACCAGCGCCAGAAGCACCAGCTTCCAGATCGGACCGACCGCGCTCCACTGGCGCGGTTCGATGGCCTGGGCGTTCAGCTCGGCCATGCCGAACAGGGCCAGCAGAACCAGGGCGACAACCGACAGGATCATGGCCAGGAAGACCGCGCACAACAGGCCGGCGCCCAGCAGGCGCAGCTCCGGCCGGCCGAACTGAAAACCCGCTTGCCCCAGGCCCAGCCGCTGCGCCTGCGGCAAATCCTCCGTGATGGCGATCCGGCCGAGCGCCCCGGCCAGCACCAGCGTCGCGACGAGGCCGAACGGCGCCCAGATCAGGCTCGCCACACCCGCCGCCAGCGGCTGGATGCCCCAGACCACGGCGGCGGCCAGGATCGCGCCCCAGCCCCCCCGCCACAGGCGAGGCAGGGCATGGACCGTCGCCCGCAACGTCTCGCCCAGTCGCAGAACCCGATGCCCGTCCAAATCTCGCCCCCGATTACCGGCGGCGGATATAGCAGGGGACCATGACACCGCGCCACCCGCCCGCTAGAAGGCCGCGATGATCGCTTCCTCTCCCTCCCCCATCCACGTCATCGGCGGCGGCCTCGCAGGTTCCGAGGCCGCCTGGCAGATCGCCAACGCCGGCGTGCCCGTCATCCTGCACGAGATGCGCGGCGTGCCCGGCGTCAAGACCGACGCCCACCACACCGATGGCTTAGCCGAACTGGTCTGCTCCAACTCCTTCCGCTCGGACGACTGGGAGCACAACGCCGTGGGCCTGCTGCATGCCGAGATGCGCGCGCTGGATTCGATCATCATGGCCTGCGGCGACATCAATCAGGTGCCGGCGGGCGGCGCCCTGGCCGTGGACCGCGACGCCTTCTCCCAGGCCGTGACCGCGAAGCTGTCGGCCCATCCCCTGATCACCATCGTCCGCGAAGAGATCGCCGGCCTGCCGCCGGAAGACTGGGACAACGTCATCGTCGCCACCGGCCCCCTGACCTCGCCCGCCCTGGCCGAGGCCATCCTGAAGGCGACCGGCGAGGAGAGCCTCAGCTTCTTCGACGCCATCGCCCCCATCGTTCACGCCGACTCGATCGACTTCGACATCGCCTGGCGTCAGTCGCGCTATGATAAGGAAGGCCCCGGCGGCGACGCCGCCGCCTACGTCAACTGCCCGATGGACAAGGAGCAATACAGCGCCTTCATCGACGCTCTGATCGACGGCCCTAAGGCCGAGTTCAAGGAATGGGAGAACGTCCCCTATTTCGACGGCTGCCTGCCCATCGAGGTCATGGCCGAGCGCGGTCGCGAGACCCTGCGGCACGGTCCGATGAAGCCCGTCGGCCTGACCAACCCGCGCGATCCCCTGGTCAAGGCCTACGCCATCGTCCAGCTGCGTCAGGACAACGCCTTGGGCACCCTGTTCAACATGGTCGGCTTCCAGACCAAGCTGAAGCACGGGGCGCAGGCCGAGACCTTCCGCATGATCCCCGGCCTGCAGAACGCCCAGTTCGCGCGTCTGGGCGGCCTGCACCGCAACACCTACCTGAACAGCCCGCACCTGCTGGACCGCCAGCTGCGCCTCAAGGCCATGCCGCGCCTGCGTTTCGCCGGTCAGGTGACGGGGGTCGAGGGCTATGTCGAAAGCGCCGCCATGGGCCTGTTGACCGGCCGCCTCGCCGCGGCCCAGGCGCTGGGTCGCGACCTGTCGCCGCCGCCGCCCGAGACCGCCATGGGCGCCCTGGTCGAACATATCACCGGCGGGCACCTGGCCGGTTCGAAGTTCCAGCCGATGAACATCAACTACGGCCTGCTGCCCCCGCTGGAAGCGCCCAAGGTCGACGAGGCCGGCGTCAAGATCCCGCTCAAGGAACGCGGCCGGGCCAAGAAGCGCCTGATGAGCATCCGGGCGATAGAAAGCCTGAAGGTCTGGCGCGACGCGGCCTGATCGCTCAGGGCCGGGTCGCTCAGCGCAGCTTGGGCAGGCCCGGCCGAAACCCCAACGTCATCACGCCCAGCAACACCACGCCGACGCCCATCAGCATCCAGGCCTGGGTCAGGTCGGCCATATGGTCGCGCAGAAGACCGGCGCCCAGCGGCGATAGGCTGGCGATGATGTAGCCGCCGCCCTGGACGAAGGCGAGCAGGTCGCCGGACCGCGCGGGATCGTCGATCTGATCCATCGCCAGGATCAGGCTCAGCGGGAAGACCGCCCCAATCCCCAGGCCGAGGACCAGCACCACCGGAACCGCTAGGCTGACCGGCGCAAACACCAGTCCGGCCAGACCGATCAAAGCCAGGACCAGAGCCGCCAGGATCGGTCCGCGCCGATCCGGGAACCGCCCGATGGTCATCGACACCAGCAGCCCCGCTATGACCTCGGCGCCGGTCATGCCGCTGAGCAGATAGCCCGCCGTCGCCCTCGGCTGGCCCAGGTCGATGTAGAAGGGCGGCAGCCAGGCCAGCACCAGCGTATAGGCCGACGTGCCCAGCCCCATGATCAGGATCAGATGCCAGGCCCGGCCCTGACGCCAGAAGGGAAGTTCCGGGTCCGTCGCCTCGACCACGGAGGCGCGGTTCGGCTCTTCGGCCGCCGGATCGCGCGACGCCGCCAGCCAGATCAGCCCCGCGACGAAGGCCGGCACGCTCCAAAGCGCCAGCGTCCCTGCCCAGCCGATCGCCTCGGCCAAGCCCGCCGCCGTCGCCGCCGCGATGGCCGCGCCACTCATGATGCCCGTGGTGTAGAGCGCCATGACCGTGCCGAACTGAGCCGGAAAGGCCCGTTTGATGACGACCGGCGCCAGGGCCTGGATCAGGGCCACGCCCACCCCGACGACCGCCGCGCTGGCGATGAGGCCCGCCGTATCGCTCAGCACCGCCCGCACCAGACAGGCGCCGCCGATCAGCAGCGCGCCCAGCAGAACGCCGCGCCGCTCGCCCAGCCGCCGACGCAACGGCCGGATCGACAGGGCGCCGAGACCGATCATCAGAACGGGCAAGGTGGTGAGCAGGCTGGCCGCTGTTGAGCCCATGCCCGTCGCGCCTTCGATCAGGTCCAGCAGGGGTCCGACCGCCGCCATCGCTGGACGCAGGTTCAGCGCCAGGGCGACGATGGCCGCCAGCAACAGCAGCGACGCGCCACGCGTCGGCGCGGCGTCAGGTCGTGCGGTCATGTTGAGGACTCCCACTGAAAATCGCGCTAGTCTCTCGACCTCAAGTATCTCGATGTCAAGATAACCATGCCCGACAGAGCCTCCCGCGCCGCAGCCCAATGGGCTGTGCAACGCCCCGATCTGGACATGCTGCCGATGGAGTTGCTGGGCCGCCTGAACGAGGCGTCTCAGTTGGTGATCCGCGAGCGCCAGACCCCGCTGTTCGCACGCTACGGCTTGCAGCACGGCGAGTTCGACGTGCTGGCGACGCTGCGTCACTCTAGGGAGCGAGGCGGGCTGACCCCGACGGCGCTGTTCGAGGCGGCGATGATGTCGTCCGGCGGCATGACGGCCCGCATCGACCGGCTCGAAAAGTCAGGTCTAGTCGAGCGCCGGCCGCACCCGAGCGACCGTCGGGCCACCCTGGTCCGCCTGACCGACAAGGGGTTCGATCTGATCGATTCGATCATGCCCAGCCATCAGGACACGGCGCGAGAGGCGCTGGCCGGCCTGTCGCCTGACGAACAGAAGACGCTGAACGCCCTGTTGGCGCGCCTGATAGCCGGCCTGAACGGCTAGGTCAGATCCTGCCGCGCAGAACGGCCCACAGCAGGCGAAGTCGCTTCAGCGGCTCGGGCCGATCAGGATCGGCAGCCAGGGCGGCGTGGGCGACGGCGGGGAAACCGACGGGGGGCAGACGCTTCAGCGCGGCGTTGGCGGCGGATCGCAGGGCCGCCGCGTCTTGCGACCGGCCGGTCTGGGCCAGTCCCCAGACACGGCCCGCGTCGGCGACGGCCGCGTCGTGGCCCTCGCCTGCCAGGATTCGCACCCCGACCTGCATCGGCCCGACGTAGAAGGCGTCCAGGTCGTGCGGTTCTTCACGCACACGGCCGATGTGAGCCTCGATCAGGGCGTCGAACGGGGCGCGGTCCAGGCCGTGGCGGGCGACGAGGTCGGTCAGGGCCTCCAGCACCGGATGTCCCTTGCGCGGCGCCCCGGCGAACACGCCATCCATCTGTTCCGCCCACCAGGTGTAGCGCATCTCGGCCAGCAGGGGCTGGGTGACACGCGTCGGGATGGTCATCAGCTCGGCCTCGAAGGCGTAAAGCGCGATCAGGTCGGCGCGGGCGCGTTCGTCCGAGACCAGGCGGCTGGACAGCCAGCGGTCGAGGTCGGCGGTGCGGACCTGTTGGTCGAGCGTATCCGCAGCCTCGGTCAAGCGGCGCGCGACACCGCGAAATCGGCCAGGTCTTCCAGCGCGATGCGCCAGTCGCTGAGCGGCAAGACCGACAGGGCCGCCTTGGCCTGATCGGCATAGTCGCCGGCCAGGTCCAGCGTCGCGCCGATGGCGCCCGAACCGATGATCAGTTCGCGGGCGCGGGTGAAGTCCTCGGGCGTGCGCTCGCCCTTGGTCACGGTGCGCTCCCAGAAGGCCTCTTCACGGCCCTTGGTGCGGGCGACGGCCAGCAGCAGCGGCAGGGTCGCCTTGCCCTCGTTGAAGTCGTCGCCGGCGTTCTTGCCCAAGGCCTCGGCCGTTGCGCCGTAATCCAGGGCGTCGTCGGCCAGCTGGAAGGCGATGCCCAGGGCCATGCCGTAATCGCGCAAAGCCTTGGTCGCGGCCGGATCGGCGCCGGCGCCCACCGCGCCGGCCTCGGCGGCGGCGGCGAACAGTTCGGCGGTCTTGGCCGAAATGATCTGCAGATAGGTGGCCTGGTCCAGGTTCAGGTCGTGGGCGCGGGTCAGTTGCAGCACCTCGCCCTCGGAGATCACGCGCGAGGCCTCGGCCAGAATGCCCAGGGCGCGCATCGAATCGGTCTCGACCATCAGTTCGAACGCGCGGGCGAACAGGAAGTCGCCGACCAGGACGCTGGTGGGCGCGCCCCAGATCAGGTGGGCCGCGACCTTGCCGCGGCGCAGCTCGGACGCATCGACGATGTCGTCGTGCAGCAGGGTGGCGGTGTGGATGAACTCGACTGCGGCGGCCAGCTTCAGCGGCGCGTCGATGTCGCCTGTCGCGCCCACAGCGCGGGCGGCGGCGACGGTCATCAGGGGGCGCAGACGCTTGCCGCCCGCCGACACCAGATGCTCCGCCAGCTTGGGGATGATCGGCACGTCCGACTGCATCCGGTCCAGGATCAGGGCGTCCACGGCGGCCATGTCGACCTCAGCCAGCCGGACAAGGGCGTTGACGTCCCCCTTCGGGCGGGGAGAGGCGGCGATGGCGACGTCCAAACGGATACTCTTTCACTGGCGCGGCGGGCCGCGTGGATGGCTTTTTGCGGCCGGGCCGGCTTGCCCCCGCGAGTTGCGGCGCACAATGATGTTCGACCCCTTGAGGGTCAAGGAGATTGAGGCTTGGACGCAGTCGAAACCCTGCCGACGGAAATCGTCGAGAACGGCCTGTTGAACGGCCGGGTGCGCCTGCGTCAACCCGCGCGCGGCTATCGCGCCGGCATGGATGCGGCTTTGCTGGCGGCGGCGGTTCCGGCCGAGGCGGGCCAGCGCGTGATCGAGGCGGGATGCGGCGCCGGCGCCGTCCTGATGCAGATCGCGGCGCGCCAGCCGGGAGTCGTCCTGACGGGGCTGGAGCGCGATCCGGTCATGGCGGCGCTGGCGGTCGAGAACGCGGCCCTGAACGGGCTGGCCGCGACCACTGTGATTCGACAGGGCGACGTGGCGGCGGGGTTCAGGGCGCTGGGCGTCGAACCCGCCGACTGGGCCGTGTCCAATCCGCCCTTCTTCGACGACGCAGGGGCCTTGCGCGCGCCGGCGGAGGGCAAGCGCGGAGCCTGGATGGCCGACGACGGGCTGAAGGCCTGGACGGACTTCCTGCTGAAAGCGGTGAAGGAAGGCGGTCGGATCGTGGTCGTCCACCGGGCGGACCGGCTGGCGGACCTGCTGGCGCTGTTGGGAGAAAAAGCCGGATCCTTCGCCATACGGCCTGTCCACGCTTTCGCGGACGAGCCGGCCAAACGGGTGCTGGTCCACGCCATCAAGACCGGACGGGCGCCGCTGCGACTGCTGCCGCCGCTGGTGCTGCACAACCGCGATGGCGCCAAGCACACCGATCAGGCCGAGGCCATCCTGCGCGGCGAGGCGGCGCTGGACTGGTGATCGGACGCGGCGTTCGGGTGGTCAATCGCCGCCGGAACGCCTAAATGCCGCCTCCTGACGAAAACGAGCGCGCTCCGTGTCAACCGACGACCTTCCGCATGATCTGCCCCGAGATCTCGAAGACGGCCTGATCGCCGTCGGCGAGGCCGCGCGCGATCTGCGCGAGCCGTGGTGGATTTTCGGCGGCGCGGCCATGGCGCTGTATGGCCTGACAGATCTGCATGTGCCCGACATCGACGTTCTGTGCGCGCCGCGCGACGCGCGCACGCTGCTAGCGGAACTGGGCGGCGAGGTGATCGCCGATCCGGGCGAAGGCCTGTTCCGCTCGGCCGTCTTCGGTCGCGCCCCGGACCAGCCGATCCTGGTCGAGGTCATGGCCGATCTGGAGACCCGCGACGGGGCCGACTGGGTCGAGGTCGCCTTCGCCTCGCGTCGCCGCATCTTTGTCGAGGATACGCCCCTGTTCGTGCCCGACATCCGGGACCATATCGCCCTGTACCGCCTGTTCGGCCGCCCCAAAGATCTGGTGCGGGTCGAGCAGCTTGAACGACTGATCGCCTGAATGCCCTTCCCCTTCGAGATTTCCGCCACCGAAGGCCGCGCCCGCACCGGCGTGCTGAAGACCGCGCGCGGCGATATCCGCACCCCCGCCTTCATGCCTGTGGGCACGGCGGCGACGGTCAAGGCGATGACGGTGGACCAGGTCAAGGCGACCGGCGCCGACATCATCCTGGGCAACACCTATCACCTGATGCTGCGCCCCGGCCCCGAGCGGATGGAGCGGCTGGGCGGGCTGCACAAATTCATGGGCTGGGACAAGCCGATCCTGACCGACAGCGGCGGCTTCCAGGTCATGTCCCTGGCCGGGATTTCCAAGGTCAAGGAGGAGGCCGTGACCTTCTCTTCCCACATCGACGGCTCCAAACATGTCCTGACGCCGGAACGCTCGATCGAAATCCAGGCCGACCGGATCGGCGCCGACATCTCGATGCAACTGGACCAGTGCGTCGCCTATCCGGCCGAGAAGGATGCGGCGAAGAAGGCGATGGAGCTTTCGATCCGCTGGGGCGCCCGCTCCAAGGCCCGCTTCGGCGAGCGGGAAAACCAGGCCCTGTTCGGCATCCAGCAGGGCTCGACCTTCGAAGACCTGCGCCGCCAGTCGTCGGATCAGCTTCAGGAGATCGGCTTCGACGGCTACGCCATCGGCGGCCTGGCCGTCGGCGAAGGACACCAGGCCATGTGCGATGTGCTGGATTATGCGCCCGAGTTTCTGCCGAAGGACCGTCCCCGCTATCTGATGGGCGTCGGCAAGCCGATCGACCTGGTCGAGGCGGTCTATCGCGGAGTGGACATGTTCGACTGCGTCCTGCCGACCCGCGCTGGGCGTCACGGCCAAGCCTGGACCTGGGACGGGCCGCTGAACCTGAAGAACGCCCGCTTCGCCGAGGATCAGGATCCGCTGGACCCGGGCATCGAAGGGCCGTCATCGCAATATTCGAAGGCCTATCTGCACCACCTGATCCGCGCCGACGAAATCCTCGGCAAGGTCCTGCTGAGCTGGCACAACATCGCCTTCTACCAGGCGCTGATGGCGGCCATGCGCGCCGCGATATCGGAGGGCCGGTTCGAAGCCTTCCGTCGCGACTTCCACGCCCGCCAAACGTCGAACTGACATGCGTATCGAGAAGTCAGGCTTCCACGCCTACAACACCTATCTGGAAGAGCCGCCCCGCCCGGACGGCAACGAGACCGCGCTCCACCGGCATGTCATCATCATCGGTGGCGACAAATATGCGTTCTTCGCCCAATGGTCCGGCAAGTTCGCGCACAAGGGCGAGCGCATTTCCTTCGACTGGGACTGGGACCGGACCGGCGAGTTCAGGAACATCGACAAGGCGTCCTTCGAGGCCTTCGCCAAGGACGGCACGGTCCAGATCAGAGGCGACCGTCGCGACAGGCGACGCACCTTCGGCCGTTAAATCCCGTTGACTGAGTCAGCGCTGCGACCGCCCGGCGGGTCGGAACCAGCTAGGGGCCGCAGGCGGGGCGCAGTTCCGTTGCATACCCATGCCCTTCAGGAAGGCGCGGCGCATCCGGCCGGACTGGATGGCGGACTGGACGTGGCGGCTGTGCTGCTCTGCACCGCTCAAGCGCCGTATCCAGCTGCGGCCGGGGATGAAGTCGGTCGTGGTGTCGCGGATGGCGTTCAGCGCCGCCTTGGCGGCCGCATCGGCGGCGCGCTCGCTCAGAAACGAACCGTCCTGACGCGGCGGCTCGTCCGTGTCCGGCCCCAGCGCTTCGTTCAGCCGCGCCACTTCGGCGCCGATGGTGGCGCACTGGTTCAGGTTGCGCAGATCGTAGGGGTTGGCCTCCGCCTGCAATAGCACCGTCGGTATGATCTGTCGGCGCAGGTTGAAATCCTCCAGCGGCGCGGACGCCGCCGCCGCGAACCCCGCCCCCACCTGCTCTGCCCCGCCGACGGCCGACCGTCCGGCGTTGCAGCCCGATAGCGCGAGCAGGAGGACGACAGGCAGGAAAACAGACTTCATGAGTGGGCTTAGACCATGTCGCGTGCGGCAATCAAAGCTTGGCGATTTAGCATTTCGGTAACAAAGAATTCTCTGATCGATGGCACTTTGAGCGCAGTCGTTGGAGTTCACCGTGCCGTATATCGCCAAGAGTCTCGAAGCCCTGAACGCGCCTGCCGGCCCGTTTCAGCGCCTTACGGAACTGGCGTGCCGGCTGTTCGATGCCCCGTCGGCCGTAGTCACCCTGATCACCGGGGCCAACGCCGTGCTTTGGTGCAGTGACTGCACGATCGTCCAGACCACGCCGCGCGAAAGAACCCTGGGCGACCGCCTCATGCAACAAGGCGCAGGCGCCGTCATGGTGGTGGAGGACGGCCTGGCCGATCCCGTCGCACGGGATCATTTTCTGGTCGCCGCGCCCTACAACCTGCGTTTCTACGCCGGGGTGACGATCTGCGGACCGGACGGCCGGCCGGTCGGCGCCTTTGGCGTGATGGACCGCCAGCCCCGCGCGCATCCGTCGGACGCGGACATGGCCACGCTGAAGACGCTGGGCCGAATGGCCGAGGACATCATCGCCACGCTGGAAGTCAGCCGGATCAGCGAGGAGCGGCACGGCACGCTCGAACTGGTCGAGCAGATAGCCGGCGTCGGCCACTGGCGGCTGAATCTGGCCAGCGGCGCCGTCGAATGGTCCGATCAGGTGTTTCGCATTCACGGCCTCGACCGGGCCAGCTTCGATCCCCACGTCGATTCCGCCATCGACTTCTATCATCCCGAAGACCGCGCCGAACTGCTGGCCGCCATCGAGAAGACCGTGGCGACCGGCGAGGGCTATGATCGCCGCCTTCGACTGATCCGCACGGATGGCGAGGAACGCATCGTCCTGAGCCAGGCGCGCGCCGAACGCGACGACGCGGGCGTGGTGAAGGCCCTCTACGGCGTCTTTCAGGACATCACCGACCAGCAGAACCAGATCGCCCGAGCCAAGCGTGACGAGGCTCGCTATCGGCTGCTGGCCGACAATATCGGCGATGTCATCACCCGCATCCGCCCAGACGGCTCCAGCAAATACATCTCGCCCGCCATCGAAGCCTTGCTGGGCTGGACCTTCGAGGAGATGAGCGGCACGGCGCTGGACTATATCCACCCCGACGATCAGGAGCGGGTGGCCCGGTCCGTGCTGGAGACCATGCACACTGGCAAGCAATGCCGGTTGGAGCACCGCGCCGTCCACCGCGACGGCTCCACCGTCTGGGTCGAATGCACCTTCCGCGCATTGGCTGCGAAGCCGGGCCAGCCGTCGGAAGTCGTCGCCGTCATCCGGGACATGACCGACCGCAAGATTCTGGCCGACGAATTGCTCGAAGCCAGAGACCGTGCCGAGGCGGCCGCGGCGGCCAAGAGCGAGTTCCTGGCCAACATGAGCCATGAACTGCGCACGCCCCTGACCAGCGTCATCGGCTTTTCCAACCTGCTGAAGGCCAGCCAGGCCCTGCCTGACGAGGAACGCGGCTATGTCGCGCGCATCGCCACCGCCAGCGAGGCCCTGCTGTCGGTGATCAACGACGTGCTGGACTATTCCAAGCTGGAGGCCGGCGCCATCGAGCTGGAGCCCCAGCCCTTCGATCCGGTCGCCCTGGCGCGCGAGACGGCCCAGATGATGGAGGCGCAATGCCTCGCCAAGGGCTTGTCGCTCCAGGTCGAGCTGGCTCCGGACATGCCCCCGTGCCTGATGGGCGACGAGGCGCGGTTGCGGCAGATTCTGCTGAACCTGCTGGGCAACGCCGTGAAGTTCACCGCCAAGGGATCGGTGGGCCTGTCGCTGGGCGGCGATCAGGGCGAGGACGGGGTATGGCGGTTGACTGCGGCGGTGACGGACACGGGCATCGGCATGAGTCCGGAAACCCTGGCCAATCTGTTCGAACGATTCTCGCAGGCGGACCGCTCGACCACGCGTCTTTATGGCGGCACCGGCCTGGGGCTGGCGATCTCGCGGCGGCTGGCGCGGGCGATGGGCGGCGATATTCTGGTCTCCAGCCAGCCCAGCCAAGGCTCGACCTTCCATCTGACGGCGCCCCTGCTGATCGCGGATGCGGGGACGCGGACGGAAAGCCCACAGCTCTCCGTCATGCCCGAAGGTCGAATTCTGGTGGCGGACGATTCGCCGGCCAACCGCGAACTGATCAATGTCATCCTCAGCGGCCTGGGGCTTGAGGTCACTACCGCCTGCGACGGGGCCGAGGCCGTTCACGCGGTTCAGTCCAAGACCTACGACGTGGTCCTGATGGACATGCAGATGCCGGTCATGGACGGGCTGACGGCGACGCGAGAGATCAGGCGCCTGGAACAGGGGACCGGCCGTCGCCTGGCCATCATCGCCCTGTCCGCCAACGTCCAGCCGGACCAGATCGCCCTGTGCCGCGAGGCCGGCATGGACGATCACCTGGCCAAGCCGCTGCAACTACCCGCACTGGTCGCGGCCCTGTCGAAACATCTCGCGGCGGTCGAGGTCTGCGCAGCGGCCGATCCAGCCATGCCGATGCGTAATTCCCTAAACTGACGCCCGGCTCCACACAGCAAAAAGCCCGCCGAAGCGGGCTTTAAATGGTACGCCCTCTCGGGCTCGAACCGAGGACCCTCTGATTAAAAGTCAGATGCTCTAACCAACTGAGCTAAGGGCGCACCGCGCGACGTCCGGGCTGGCCGAACCGTCGAAGGGCGCCTTCTGTTGTAATCCGGCCTTCCGGTCAAGTCCCGGTCTGCTACTCATGTGGCATGCAACCGTTAAATGGCGTCCGCATCATCGAATTCGACGGCCTGGGGCCGGTCACCTTCGCCGGCATGATGCTGGCGGACCTGGGGGCGGAGGTCGTGCGGCTGACGCGCGACGCCTCGGCTGGGCCGGCGGCGTTCGACGAGGTCGGAGGGGCGGTGCTGCATCGAGGGCGCGTCGCCGTGCCGGTGGACCTGAAATCGGAAGCTGACCGCGGGCGTATTTTGACACTGGTCGATGGGGCGGACGCGGTGATCGAGGGGTTCAGACCCGGCGTGATGGAGCGGCTGGGCTATGGGCCGGAGGTGTTGCAGGCGAGGAAACCCGCGCTGGTGTTCGGGCGGGTGACGGGTTGGGGCCAGACGGGGCCGCTGGCGAACGCCGTGGGGCATGACCTGAACTACATCGGCCTGTCGGGCGTGCTGCATGCGATGGGCGAGGCGGATCGACCGCCCTCCCCGCCGCTGAACCTGGTGGGCGACTATGGCGGCGGAGCCATGCTGCTGGTCGTCGGCGTGCTGGCGGCGCTTGTAGAGGCCAGGACCACCGGGCGGGGTCGGGTGGTCGATGCGGCCATGACCGACGGCGCGGCCCTGCTGGGCGGGCTGTTCCAGGCCCTGCGCGGTCAAGGGATGTGGAACGAGCGGCGCGGGGCCAATCTGCTGGATGGGGGGGCGCCCTTCTATCGCTGCTATACCTGTCGCGACGGGAGGTTCGTTGCGGTGGCGGCGCTGGAGCCACGTTTTTATTCCGCCCTGCTCGCGGGGCTGGAGATCGATCCGGGCGAGGCGGTTCAGTATGACATCGCCGCCTGGCCGGCGTTGCAGGCCCGGTTCGCCGCCCTGTTCGCGAGCCGGGACCGCGACGACTGGAGTGCCCATTTCGCCGGAACCGAGGCCTGCGTCACGCCCGTCCTCAGCCTGGCCGAGGCGCCCGACCATCCGCACAATCAGGCCAGAAGGACGTTTCAGGACGGCCTGCCGCGCCCCGCGCCCCTGTTCGACGGCAAGGCGGTGGAGCCCGCTCCCAAGTCTGCGTTGACGCTGGAGCAAATGGTCACAAAATGGTCCGATCACGCGGGATGACCGGCGGAGTTTTCGGCGCTAAGGGAACGGCTTAGCGCCACAGGCGTTGCATCGGCGAAGACCCGGGGACTTTCCATGACACGCTCGACATTCGTTCTGGCCGCCGCCGTATTGAGCATGTTTGCGCTCTCGGCCTGCGACGACCGGCCGTCGCGGTCGGACGACGATTATCGTGAGATGCCCGTCGAGACGGCGCCGCCTCCTGTCAAGGAAGAAGTCCCCCCGCCGCCGCCCGAGGTCCAGGACCCGACCCCCACGCCCCCGCCGTCCAGCAGCCTTCCGCCTGATGAACGCACGTCGGAACAGACGGTCCAACCCGAGAGCGAGACCCTGTTCTACTAAGAGGGACAGGTTTGCCGGGGGGCGCAGTTTTGACGAGAGATCGAGTTTGACGTTCAGGCCTAACCTGCTGGTCGCGACTATCGCGGCCTTTTCGGCCTGCGCTCATGCGGCGGCGTCGGACCCCCGCGCCCAGATCCGCGGCGACATGGACGCCGAACTGCGCCGCATGCTGGAGCGGGCCGTGGGCGAGGTCGATGGGACACCTTCCAGCCGTTTCGAGGCCCGCCGCCGTGCGGAGAGCGCCGTGACCTCGGCGACAGCCTTGCTGCGCTCGGAAGCCTATTATCAGCCGGTCGTGGAAGACATCGTCGAGGGCGAGGAGACGCCAGTCGCCATCGTCTCGGTCGAACCGGGTCGGCGTTTCCTTCTGACCGACCCGACCATCCAGTGGGTCGATCCCGCACCCGAGGCCGAGGCGGCGGACAAGGCCAGGACGGCCATCGCCCTGAAGGCCGGCGAGCCCGGTCGGGCGGTGGATATCATCTCTGGCGAAGGGCGGCTTGTGGCGGCCCTGGTTCGCGACGGCTACGCCGACGCCAAGGCCAATCCGCGCCGGGTGGTGGTGGACCACGCCGCCTTCACCGTCGCGCCGGAATACCGCATCGCCTCGGGAGCTTTGGTGCGGCTGGACGGCGTTCGCCTGTCCACGCGCGGCCGGACCAATCCCGACTGGGTCGCAGGCCTGGCGCCGTGGAAAGAGGGAGACCGCTTCGACCCCGACCAGGTCGCCGAGCTGGAGCGCCGGCTGCTGGACACCGGCGTCTATGACGGCATCGGCGTGGCCCTGTCGCCCCAGGATCAGATCACGGCGGACGGTCTGCGTCCCGTGATCGTCAGCCTGCAGGACCGGCCGCGCCGCGTGCTGGAAGCGGGCGCCACCTGGTCTACGGCCGAAGGCGTCGGGGTGGACGTGATCCAGACCCGCTACAACCGCTTCGGTCGCGCCGACACCCTGCGGCTGGAAGCGCGGCTGGCGGACATCGACAGCCGGATCGGCGCGGACCTGTCCCTGCCCCATTGGCGCCGGCCCGGCCGGACGCTGAAGCTGGGCGCGGCGGTGGTCAACGAAGACACCGACGCCTATCTGCGCACCGCCCTGGTCCTGTATGCCGACCTGCAGCAGCGGATCGGCAAGACCTCCTATTTCAACTACGGCATCGGGCTGGATGCAGGCCAGTACAGCGAGACACGCTACGACTTCACCACCCTGCCCCCGCAGCGAGTCGACTTCGACCGCAACCTGGCGATCGTCACCGCACGGACCAGCGCCTATATCGATCATTCCAACGATCCGCTGAACCCGACCAAGGGCTGGCGTGTCAATCTGGCGGTGCAGCCGACGGCGGTGACGGGCGAGAGCAACATCCTGTTCCTGCGCACCGAGACGCAAGGCACGGCCTATTTCCCGGTGGCCGGCGACCGCACCATTCTGGCCGGGCGCATGAAGATCGGGTCCATCGTCGGCGGCAGCGAGCTGAACGTGCCGTCGGATCGCCTGTTCTATTCCGGCGGCGGCGGGTCGGTGCGCGGCTATTCCTATCAGGGCGTCAATCCGCAACTGCCGGACGGAACGCCGCGCGGGGGTCTGTCGCTGTTCGAGACCTCGTTCGAGGTGCGTCAGTCGATCGGCCAGAGCTTCCAGGCCGTCGCCTTCGTGGACGCCGGTTCGGTGGGCTTCCAGGAGACGCCGAACCTGACAAACATGCGCTACGGCGCGGGCGTGGGCGTGCGCTACATGCTGCCGTTCGGGCCGATCCGGGCGGACGTGGCCGTGCCGTTGAACAAGAGTGAAGGCGACTCGGCCTTCCAGATCTACATCAGCATCGGGCAGGCGTTTTGACCGACACACCGCCTGACGCTCCGCCGCCCGAAACCACGCCGCAAGAGACGGCGCCAACCAAGGCCGCGCGGCCCTCAAAGCCGCGTCGTGGGCTGGTCAAACGCATCGCCGTGATTACCGGCGCGGTCATCGCGGGCCTGCTGGTGCTGATCGCCGCCGCCCTGGTCGGCGGGCGTTACTACATCGCCTCGGACGGTGGTCGCGAGATGGTGCTGCAACGACTGCAGGACCTGAAAATCAGCCGCTATGGCCGGCTCAAGGTCTATGGGCTGAAGGGCGATCTGCTGAGCGATTTCACCATCGACCGCGTCACCCTGGCCGACAGTCAGGGCGTCTGGCTGGAGGTGAACAACCTCAGCATGGACTGGTCGTATCTGGCGCTTGTCGGCCGCAGCTTCCACGCCAACGACATCAAGGCCGAGACCGTTCGTGTCCTGCGTCGGCCCGTGGTCGAGCCGCCCAGCGGCGAACCGCCCAGCCCGCAGCCGATCTCGGTTCGGATCGACAAGTTCTCGGCCAATATCGAGCTGATGGAGGGCTTCTCCAAGGAGTACGGCCGCTGGAGCCTGTCGGGCGACGCCAGCCTGCCGCGCACCGGGGCCAAGAGCGCCACCGTCAACGCCGACAGCCTGAACCGCCCCGGCGACTATCTGCGCCTGGCCGCGACCTTTGGCGGCAAGCTGGAAGACACGCGCCTCAACCTGCGCGCCAACGAGGTGCAGGGCGGGCCGCTGGCCGGCGCCCTGGGCTATTCGCCCGATCAGCCGTTCTCGGCGGTCGCGGTGCTGAACGCCGATGTCGTCAACGCCCGCGTCCAGACGGGGCAGTTCGTTCCCCTGATCGTTCAGGGGCATTTCGGCGACAAGGGATCGCGCGTCTCGGGCTTCGCCGATTTCAGCGGCTCGGACCTGCTTGAGCCGTTCGTCACCCGCATCGGCCGCACGGCGCGGTTCGGCTTCGCCATGGTCCCGACGCCCGACAAGGCCAGCCAGGGCGTGGCGTGGAAGCTGATCTCCGACAACGTCCAGTCCGAGGCGCGCGGCCTGATCCGCAACGCGGACCGCAGTTCGCCGGACGGGATCACCCTGAACATCCAGACCGCGTCGCTGAGCCGGCTGGTCGGGTCCGATGTCGCGGGGCCGGCCGCCTATTCCGGCCTGTTCAAGGGCGACGCCCAGACCTGGAGCCTGAACGGTCAGGCGACCCTGCTGAACGCCAATGTCGCCAGCTATCGCGCGACCCGCATCGCCGGGCCGCTGAATGTCGCGGTCAAGAACGGCCGCATGGATCTGGACGGCGACATCCGCGCCAACGGTGGGTCGGGTGAAGGCATCATCGGCGGGCTGCTGGGTTCGGCGCCGCGCGTGCAGATGCAGGCCGCGCGGATGAAGGACGGCGCCATCCTGCTGGAGAAGGTCGATCTGCAGGGCCAGGGTCTGAGCCTGAACGGCTCGGGATCACGCAACCTGCTGGGCGGGATGAGTTTCCGCGGCAACGCGCAATTGACCGACGCCTCGCGCGTCCTGCCTGAAGCGCGCGGCGCCTTCGGCGGGCCGATCCGCGCGTCGTCGGCGCGGACGGGCGCGCCCTGGATGCTGAACTTCGACGGACGGGGACGAAACCTGACTGTCGGCATGTCCGAGCTGGATCGCCTGTTGGGCAAGACGCCCCGTTTGCAACTGGCCGGCAGGCTGAACGGCGGGCGGATCGAGGTCGAGCGTGGCGAACTGACCGGCGCGGCCGGGCGCGCGGGGGCCAAGGGCATCATCGAGACGGCGGGCAACCTGAGGCTGGCGCTGGACTGGAACGCGCGCGGGCCGTTCGCGGCCGGGCCGGTCGAGATCGGCGGCGATATGAACGGACGCGGCGCCCTGACCGGCACACTGTCCCAACCACGCGTCGATCTGACCGCCGGCTTCCAGCAGGTCACGGCCGGCGCCCTGACGCTGAACAACGCCGATCTGACGCTGAGCTTCCGCAAGGGCGCGGACGCATCCGACGGTCGGATCATGGTCGTCAGCGGCTCGAACTATGGTCCCGCGCGCGCCTCGGGCAACTTCTTCCTGGGCGGCAAGCAGATCCGCCTGACGGATCTGGACGTGGACGCGGGTGGCGTGACGGCCAAGGGCGCCGTCGCCCTGTCGGACAATATCCCGTCCAGCGCGGACCTGACGTTCACGGCGCGCGCCGGGGCCTTCCTGGCCTCGGGCGAGGCGAACGGCCGGGTGCGGCTGACGGACGACGGTGGATCGGACAGCGCCATACTGGACGTCAGCGGACGCAATGTGCGGCTGGCGGGCCAGAGCTGGATCATCCGCACCCTGGACCTGGACGGGCGCGGCACGCTGAACAACCTGCCCTTCACCCTGGCGCTGGACGTGGGCGGGCCGACGCCGGCCCAGTTCAACGGTACGGGCGTCTATTCGCGCCAGAACGAGACGCACGGCCTGACGCTGCGCGGCGGCGGTCGGGTGCGCGAGGTGGCCTTCACGACCCGCAGCCCGGCCTCGATCACCCTGAACGGCGCCGACCGCACGGCCCATCTGGACCTGGGCGTCGGGGGCGGCGTGCTGCTGGCCGACCTGCGCCAGGATGCGCGCACGGTCGCGGTCCAGGCCGACCTGACGCAGGTGGACCTGGGGTCGATCTCGCCGGAGCTGCGCGGCAGCGTGACGGGCCAGGTGGCCATGCGCGGCGCCGGAAGCGACCTGTCGGGAACGGCCAATATCGCCCTGCAGAACGTGCGCAGCATCGATGCGCCGCGCGGCCTGGCCGTGGACGGACGGGTGGACGCCACTCTGGCTGGCGACCGGCTGACCATCAAGGCGACGGCGGTCGACGAGGGGGCGGTTCAGGCCTCCGCCGACGTCGTCCTGCCGGTCGAGGCCTCGGCCGCGCCGCTGCGCCTGGCCATCGCCCGGACGCGCGAGATGTCGGGCCGGGTGTCGATCAACGGCCAGATCCAGCCGATCTGGGACCTCTTCCTGGGCGGCGAACGCAGTCTGGCAGGTCAGGTCAACGGTCAGGCGACCCTGGCCGGCACGCTGAACGCCCCGCGCCTGAACGGCCGGTTCGATCTGAGCCAGGGTTCCTATCGCGAGAATGCGGTGGGTCTGGTGCTCAGCGACCTGACGCTGCGGACGCGGTTCGACGACACCGCCGCCCAGATCGAGACTTTCACGGCCAACGACGGTTCGGGCGGCACAGTGTCCGGCCAGGGCCGCATCGGCCTGCGTCAGGGATCGGGATCGAATGCGCAACTGACGCTGAGCCGCTTCCGCGTCATCGACAACGACATCGCCGAGGCACGCGCCTCGGGTCCGATCACCATCGTTCGGGGGGCGGACGGCAATATTCAGCTGGGCGGCCGGATCGACATCGACGAGGCCAAGATCGAGCCGGAACTGCCCGGCGCCACCGGCATCGTCGGGATGGACGTGGTCGAGATCAACCGGCCCGGCGGCGACCCCGTCGAGACCGAGCAGAAGGCGCGTGGCCCACAGATCGGCATGGACATCGCCCTGCGCTCGACCGGGGGCAAGGTGCGGGTCAACGGGCGCGGTCTGAATGTGGTGCTGGACGTCAATGCCCGGGTGCGCGGCACGATCGCCAATCCGCAACTGACCGGCTCGGCCAATGTGGTGCGCGGCGACTATGAGTTCGCGGGCAAACGGTTCGTGTTCGACGATACCGGCAGGGTCACCCTGTCCACCGATCCGAAACAGATCCGGCTGAACCTGGCGGCGACGCGCGAGGATGCGGCCCTGACCGCCTCGATCAACGTCACGGGCACGGCGGCCGAGCCGAAGATCGCCCTGACCTCGACCCCCTCCCTGCCCCAGGACGAAATCCTGTCGCAGGTGCTGTTCGGGCGGTCGGCGTCGCAGTTGTCGGCCTTCGAGGCGGCGCAGCTGGCGGCCGGGGTCGCGGCCCTGGCCGGCGGCGGCGGGTTCGACGTGATCGGCAACCTGCGCGAACTGGCGGGGTTGGACCGGCTGTCCTTCGGCGGCGACGCCTCGGCGGTCACGGTCGCGGGCGGGCGCTACATCACCGACGACGTCTATCTGGAGGTCATCGGCGGCGGCGAGAGCGGCGCGGCGGTCAAGGTCGAGTGGCAGCCCCGGCGCAACATCGCCGTCAGCTCGCAGTTCGGCGGCCAGGGCGACACCAGCCTGTCGATCCGCTGGCGCCATGAAAGCCGCGAGGCCGGCGATCGTCGTCCGAACCGGGGCCGTCGCACCCGCTAGGTCGCGGCGGCTGTCCCCTGCCCCCGCTGATCCCGGCGAAAGCCGGGCCCCAGTGCTTTGGGCGACAGTTGCGTGTGATCAAAGCGCGCTGGTCATCCCACGCACCTGCGATGCGAAAGGACTGGGTCCCGGCTTTCGCCGGGATGAGCGGAAAGAAGGGCGCGAGGTCGGTTGCATCCCAGGCGCTGCGTGCTCGGTGAAGGCTAATTGCACTGGGCGAAAATGGTGCAATGGGGTGTAACTTCACCCAGCGCGTCGTTGTTTTCATTAACTAAAAAGACGGGATCGAATTGCACTGTGCAATAAAGTGCAATTCCGATGGCCCAACGAGTCCAAGTCTCGGCGGGCGATGGCGATGTCAAAGACCGGGCAAGGATCATACGCCCGTTCAACATCGTGCTCAGATGAATGCCGATGCCTGCTTTCAAGCCGCTGAAAAGACATGGGTTCGCTTGCGTGATTAGGATGGCTGGCGGCCGCAACCCATCAGTTCGGGCTAGAGAACTTCCAGCACCCGCTCCGGCGGGCGGCCGATGACGGCGCCCTTGTCGGTCTCGACGATGGGGCGTTCGATCAGGATCGGCTGGGCGATGGCGGCGGCCAGGATGGCTTCGTCGTCGGCGCCGGCGTCCAGCAAGGCCTTGGCCTCGGCCTCCTTCTTGCGCAACAGGCCCGCCAGGCCGACGCCGGTCTTGGCCGCCAATCGCTTCAGCGTCGCGCGGTCCCAGCCGGTCTTCAGATATTCGACCACAGTCGGCTCGATGCCCTGCTCGCGCAGCAGCGCCAAGGCGTTGCGCGACGTGCCGCATTTCGGATTGTGGAAGATGACGACGGTCATTCAGGGCTCGCTGCGCAGACGATGAAGCAGCATCGCGCCCTGCAGGGACGCCACATAGATGACGGTCGAGACGGCGGCCGCCGGCCAGGTGGTCAAGAGAATCCACAGCGGCAGTTCGGGGGCCGGCATCGAGCCCAGCAACCGCATGCCCAGATTGGCCACCAGACTGTAGGCCATCAGGGCCAGCATGATGATCGGGATCGAGCGCGTCATCATCCGCCACTGAACCGCAGCCAAGGCTCCGTACAGGATCACGGAAAAGATCGCACCGAAGCCGATGGCGTAGGGCCAGATCACCTTCATGAACTCGCGTTGCATCGCGACCTGATCCGAGGACAGGCCCATACGGGCGTATTCGGCGCTCATCGCCGTGTCGAACCAGCCGGAGGTGAACATCCACCAGGTGGGAATCAGGCCGACAATCAGGGCGATGCCCAGGCCGATCACCATGGACCGCGCCGAGCGCTGCGCCTCGGCCATGCCGCGCGGCAAGATCAGCGGGTTCATGGCCCGAAGCCACAGATCGATCGTCGTGCGTGTCATGTCGCGTCCCTGTTCGGGCGGAAACTAGCGGTGATCGGCGATGACTTACAGACCCCGACCTTCACCTTTGTGGTCGGGGCGTCTAGGGTCCGGCCGATGCGGATTCTGACCTCTGACCAGGCCGTCCTCGACCACGTCGCCGCGCGACGCGAGGCCATCATCGGGCGCACTATCGACTGGGCCAACATCAACTCCGGCAGCCGCAATGCGGTCGGGCTGAACGCCGTGCTGGATGCGCTGGAGGCCGAGGCGCGCGCGTTGCCCGCCACCGTCGAACGCATCCCGACGCAAGGCTCGACCAGCGTCGCCGACGATGGATCGGTGCGGACCGAGGCCCATGCCGAAGCGCTGAAGATCACGGCCCGACCGAGTGCGCCTATCCAGGTCGTGCTGACCGGCCACTACGACACCGTCTTCCCCGCCGATAGCCGTTTTCAGAGCGTGACGACGCGGGCGGACGGCGCCCTGAACGGTCCTGGCGTGGCGGACATGAAGGGCGGGATCAGCGTGCTGCTGGCGGCGCTGGAGGCGTTCGAGACCCATCCCGACCGGCACGGCGTCGGCTGGACCGTGCTGCTGAGCCCCGACGAGGAGATCGGTTCGCCGGCATCGGCGCCGCTGCTGGCCGAACTGGGTGCGCGGGGGCATGTGGGCCTGACCTATGAGCCGGCGCTGGCGGACGGGACGCTGGCGGGAGCCAGAAAGGGCAGTGGCAACTATCATCTGATCGTGACGGGTCGCGCGGCCCACGCCGGGCGGGCGTTCGAAGAGGGTCGCAATGCCGTGGCGGGCGCCGCCATCATCGCCGCCGCCCTGCATGGGCTGAACGGTCAACATGAAGGCGTCACCGTCAATGTGGCCAAGATTTCGGGCGGGGGCGCGCTGAACGTCGTCGCCGACAACGCCGTGGTGCGGTTCAACGTGCGGGTGCCGGACAAGGCCGCCGCCGACTGGATCGACGCCTCGGTGCGGGCCATCGCGGCCGCGCCGCCGTTCGAGGCACTGACGCTGGACCTGCACGGCGGCTTCACCCGCGCGCCCAAGCCGATGGACGCGGCCCAGACCGCGCTGTTCGAGGCGGTGAAACAGGCCGGCGCCCTGCTGGGCCAGCCCATCGCGTGGAAGCCTTCAGGCGGAGTGTGCGAGGGCAATAATCTGCACGCCGCCGGCCTGCCGAACATCGACACCCTGGGCGTCCGGGGCGGCGACATCCATTCGGACCAGGAGTTCGCCTGGCCCGACAGCTTCGTCGAACGCGCCCAGCTGAGCGCCCTGATCCTGTGCAAGATCGCGTCGGGCGAGATCGATGCGGCCAAACTGAAATCCCTGCGGATGGAAACTCTCTAGAATGCTTGTCGTCCGTCCCGCCGGCCCTGCCGATCTCGATCATCTGCTGGAGCTGGCCATCCTGTCCGGTCCCGGCTTCACCAGCCTGCCCGAAGATCCCGACGCCCTGTCCGACCGGCTGGAGCTGAGCCAGGCCAGTTTCCGGGGCCAGGTCACGCCACAGGAGGCCTGGTACACCTTGATGCTGGAGGACGGCGACACCGGCGACATAGACGGGGTCGGATCGGTCAAGGCGACGGTGGGGCTGAAGCGGCCGTTCTTCTCGTTCAGGGTGGTGAACAATACGGCGCAATCGCCGTCGCTGGGGGTCAAGCTTGATCACCAGACCCTGGTGCTGGTCAATGAATGCACCGGCTGGACCGAGGTGGGATCGCTGTTCCTGAAGGCGGATCGGCGCAAGGGCGGCGCGGGGCGTTTGCTGAGCCAGTCGCGCTACATGCTGATCGGCGCCCAGCCGGAGCTGTTCGCCGAGAATGTGCTGGCCGAGTTGCGCGGGGTGTTCACGCCCGACGGCGCCTGCCCCTTCTGGGACCATGTGGCGCACAAGTTCTTCCCGATGGAGTTCGACCACGCCGACCGGATGAGCGGATCGACCGACAAGCAGTTCATCCTGGACCTGGCGCCGCGCCACCCGATCTATACCGAGTTGCTGCCCGAACCCGCCCGCGCCGTGATCGGCAAGGTGCATCCGCAAGGCGTGCCGGCCATGGCCCTGCTGGAGAGCGAGGGCTTCCGGCCCAATGGGCTGGTGGACATTTTCGACGCCGGGCCGACCGTGTCGTGCGGGCGCGACAACATCCGCACCGTGCGCGACGCCCGCCGCCTGACGGTCGAGATCGTCGGATCGGTCGAGGCCGAACTGCCGGCCCTGATCTCGACCGACAGCATCGCCGCCTTCCGTGCCGTTCGGGCGAAAGCCGACATCGAGGGCAACACCGTGCGCCTGACCGCCGAAACCGCCGCCGCGCTGAAGATCAAGGCCGGCGCCACCGTCCGCGTGAAATCATGACCACATTCAAATCCACCGACCCCGCCACCGAAGCCACCAACTGGGAGGGCGAGGCCGCCAGCCCGGCCCAGGTCCAGGCATCCGTTGACGCCGCTCGTGCCGCCTTCCCTGCATGGGCCGACGCGCCACGCGCCGAGCGGATCGACGCGGTCAAACGCTATCAGGCCGTGCTGAAGGACCGCGCGCCCCAGATCGCCGAGGCCATCGCCCGCGAGACCGGTAAGCCCCTGTGGGAAACCAGGACCGAGGCCGCCGCCATGGTCGGCAAGGTCGACATCTCGATCCGCGCCTATGACGAGCGCACCGGCGAGCGGTCGACCGACACGGCCTTCGGGCGCGCCACCCTGCGTCACCGCCCGCATGGGGTGGCGGCGGTGCTGGGCCCGTTCAACTTCCCCGGACACCTGCCCAACGGCCATATCGTCCCGGCCCTGCTGGCGGGCGACACCGTGGTCTTCAAGCCGTCGGAAGAGACGCCCCTGGTCGGTCATGTGATGGCCGAGGCCTTCGCCGCCGCCGATCTGCCCAGCGGCGTGGTCAATGTGGTCCAAGGCGGGCGTGAGACCGGCGCGGCCCTGCTGGACGCCGGGATCGACGCCCTGATGTTCACAGGCTCGGGCGCGGCGGGCGCGCATTTCCGGCGCAAGTTCGCGGATGATCCGCACGTCATCCTGGCGCTGGAGCTGGGCGGGAACAATCCGCTGGTGGTGTGGGATGCGGCGGACGCCGAGGCTGTGGCGGGGATCGCGGTGCAGTCCGCCTTCATCACCACCGGCCAACGCTGCTCATGCGCGCGGCGTCTGATCGTGCCGGAAGGGCCGCAGGGGGATGCGATCATCGAGGCCGTCGCCGCCCTGTCCGACCGTCTGGTGTTCGGCCCTTGGGACAGCGATCCCGAGCCCTACGCCGGGCCTCTGATCTCGGCCCGCGCGGCGGAGGCGGCGCTGAAGGCGTTGCAGGAACGGATCGACAGGGGGGCAAAGGTCATCCGCGCCTCGGGTCCGGTCGCCAACCTGCCCGGCGCCTTCGTCAAGCCGGCCATCATCGACGTGACCGGGATCGACGTGCCGGACGAGGAGATGTTCGCGCCCTTCCTGTCGGTGACGCGCGTGGCGACATTCGACTCCGCGATCCAGGCGGCCAATGCGACCCGCTATGGTTTGTCGGCGGGCCTGGTCAGCGACGATCCGAAGAACTGGGACCATTTCATCCGCCGCATCAGGGCCGGCGTGGTCAACTTCAACCGGCCGACCACCGGGGCGGCGGGCGACATGCCGTTCGGCGGCCTGGGCGCCAGCGGCAACCACCGGCCAAGCGCCTATTATGCGGCCGATTACTGCGCCTATCCGATGGCGAGCTTCGAGGCCGATACGGTCGCGAACATCGAAGGCGAGATCAAAGGGCTAAGAGCATGACCCTCTTACAGCGGGAGAGGGAGACTGCGCACGGCGGCGCAGCCGTCGTTCTCGCGCAGTCGGGTGAGGGGTTACGGTGTCTGACGGGACGCACCTCACCCCCTCACCCTTTCGGCAAGCGCATCGCTGCGCTCTGCGAGCCTCAAGCCCTCTCCCTCTGGGAGAGGGAAGCATGAAAGCCGTCGAAGCCAACGCCGATGGTCTGATAGGGCCGACGCATTCCTATGCCGGGCTGTCGCCGGGCAATCTGGCGTCCAGCCTGAACAAGGGCGAGGCGTCGAATCCACGGGCGGCGGTGCTGCAGGGGCTCGACAAGATGAAGACACTGGCGGACCTGGGCCTGCCCCAGTTCGTCCTGCCGCCGCACGAGCGGCCGAATATCCCCTTCCTGCGGAGCCTGGGTTTCACCGGATCGGACTCCCAGGTGCTGGAGCGGGCGTGGAAGGAGGCGCCCAGCTTCGCCGCCGCCGCCTGTTCGGCCTCGCCGATGTGGGCCGCCAACGCCGCGACCGTGACGCCCAGCGCGGACGCGGCGGATGGCCGGGTTCATTTCACACCCGCCAATCTGATCACCAACCTGCATCGGTCGCTTGAGCATCAGCAGACGAAGCGGGCGCTGGACGCTCTGTTCCCAGACACGGCGCGGTTCGCCGTTCATGACGCCCTGCCCCCCGTCGCGCACCTGGCCGACGAGGGCGCGGCCAACCATGTGCGGCTGTGCGCCGAGCATGGGGCAGCGGGCGTCAATCTGCTGGTCTGGGGGCGAGAGGCTTTCGAGCCCTGGGACGGTCCCTACCCCGCCCGCCAGACGCGCGAAGCGTCGCAGGCCGTGGGCCGCCGCCATGAGGCGAGCGGCGTCGTTCTGGCCCAGCAGTCGAAGGCCGCCATCGCCGGCGGGACCTTCCATAACGACGTCGTCTGCGTCGGGGCGCTGGAGACCCTGTTTTTCCACGACCTGGCGTTCGAGGACACGGCCGGGACGCAGGACGCCATCCGCCGTGCGGCGGACGGTCTGTTCGAGCCGATCTTCGTCGAGGTCTCGTCCGCCGACCTGCCGCTGGCCGACGCCATAAGCTCCTATCTGTTCAACTCCATGCTGATCCAGATTCCGGGTGAGGATCGCCTGACCCTGATCTGTCCGACCGAGACCCGCGACAACCCGCGCAGCCATGCCGCAGCGCAAGGCCTGGCCGCCTCCAACGGCCCTATCGGCAGGGTTCAATACGTCGATGTGCGCCAGTCGATGCGGAACGGCGGGGGGCCGGCCTGTCTGCGTCTACGGGTCGTGCTGAACGCGGCGGAGCTGGCGGCGACCAATCCGGCCATGCGACTAACCGACGCCCGGCACGCCGACCTCTCGGCGTGGGCCAACCGCTGGTATCGCGATGAACTGCGGCCCGCCGATCTGGCCGACCCGGATCTTCTGGACGAGACGCGCGGTGCGTTGGACGAGCTGACGAATATTCTGAAGCTTGGGGGGAGCTTCTATCCGTTCCAGGGTGTTTAATGCGTCAAATGACCACAGACACCGCCGCCATGAGCCCCGCCCGCCGCCTGAGAAACATCGTCGGCGGGTCCGCCGGCAATCTGGTGGAGTGGTTCGACTGGTACGCCTATGCGGCCTTCACCCTGTATTTCGCGCCGGTCTTCTTCCCCAGCGAGAACCCCACCGCCCAGTTGCTGAGCGCCGCCGCCGTGTTTGCGGTGGGCTTCCTGATGCGGCCGATCGGGGCGTGGATCATGGGCGTCTATGCCGACCGCAAGGGGCGCAAGGCGGGGCTGACGTTGTCGGTGACTCTGATGTGCACCGGCTCGCTGATTATCGGCGTGACGCCGGGCTATGCCACCATCGGCCTGGCGGCGCCGGCGCTGTTGCTGTTCGCACGGCTGCTGCAGGGGCTTAGCGTCGGCGGGGAATATGGGTCCAGCGCCACCTATCTGTCGGAAATGGCCGAGCCGCGTCGGCGCGGTTTCTGGTCCAGCTTCCAGTATGTCACGCTGATCTCGGGCCAGCTTATCGCCTTGCTGCTGCTGATTGTGCTGCAGAATACGCTCAGCGAGACGGCGCTGGCGTCGTGGGGATGGCGGATTCCGTTCTTCGTTGGGGCGGGTCTGGCCGTCGTCGTCTTCTGGCTGCGTCGTCGGCTGGACGAGACGCACAAGGCATCCGACGTCAAAGACGCGCCGAAATCCAGCGCCACGCAGCTGATCCTGAAACACCCCAAGGAGGCGTTGATGGTGCTGGGCCTGACGGCCGGCGGCACATTGGCCTTCTATACCTACACGACCTACCTGCAGAAGTTCCTGGTCAACACGACCGGCTTTCCCAAGAACACGGCGACCGAGATCAGCGCGGCGGCCTTGTTCCTCTTCATGCTGTTGCAGCCAGCGGTGGGCGCCCTGTCGGACCGGGTGGGTCGGCGTCCGGTGATGATCGCCTTCGGCGTACTGGGGGTGCTGTGCACCGTGCCGATCATGACCGCGTTGTCGACGGTCGAGAGCCCGTTCGTAGCCTTCCTGCTGGCGCTGGCCGGGCTGGTGATCGTGTCGGGCTATACGGCGATTAATGCGGTGGTGAAGGCCGAGCTGTTTCCCGCCCACATCCGCGCGCTGGGCGTGGCCCTGCCCTACGCCATCGCCAATGCGGTGTTCGGCGGGACGGCGGAATATGTGGCGCTATGGCTGAAGGGCGCGGGCATCGAGAGCGTCTTCTTCTGGTACGTCAGCGGCATGATCGGGATCTCGTTGATCACCTTCATCCGCATGCGCGACACGAAGCACAACAGCCTGATCACGCACACCTGACGAAGGTCAGGCCGCGAACCGCCCGCCGCGGTGGGCGTAGGCCTGGGTGCCGCGGGTGAAGACCTGGTCGGTGGGCAGGACGGATTCGATGGGCAGGTCGTTCTGGCCCTTCAGCGCCGCATAGACCGGGCCGAAATCCTTCAGCGTCTCGTCTTTCAGAGCTTCCAGGCTGTCGATGACGAAATAGACCTGCTGGAAATCGTCGATCCGGTAGAGGGTGCGCATCACCCGTTCCAGATCGAAGCCCAGGCGGTTGGGCGACGGGTCGTCCAGCGCAAAGACGCTTTCGGTCGCCGAAGACACGATGCCGGCGCCATAGATGCGCAGGCCGTCGGTGTCCTTCATCAGGCCGAACTCGACCGTGTACCAATACAGACGCGCCAGGTTGGGCAGCATGCCGAGGCCGGCCGCGCGTTGGCCGCCCTTGCCATAGGCCTCCATATAGGCGGCGAAGTCGGGATCGGTCAGCATCGGCACATGGCCGAAGACGTCGTGGAAGATGTCGGGTTCCTGGAGGTAGTCCAGCTGGTCCGGCTTCCTGATGAACTGGCCCGAGACGAAGCGACGGTTGGCCAGGTGGTCGAAGAAGACTTCGTCCGGCACCAGGCCCGGCACGCAGACCACGGTCCAGCCAGTCAGGGCCTGAAGCTTGGGGTTGATCACGTCGAAGTCGGGAATGCCGCCGGCGTTCAGGTCCAGCGCGTCCAGGCCGCGCAGAAAGGCGTCGCAGGCGCGGCCCGGCAGGATCTTCATCTGGCGGGCGTACAGGGTGTCCCAGGTCTGGTGTTCGACCTCGGTATAGGCGGCCCAGTTCTGGGGAATGGTCCAGTCGGCGGCCGCGCCCTCGGGCGGCTTTTCGAAGACGTGTTCGAAGTCTGACATGGGCGTTCCTCTTTTGCCGCCATCCTAGCCCGGCCCGCCCGCGCCTTCCAACTGTCAGTGCAGTTGTTCGTCCAGAGGCGCGTGGTGGCCCAGGCCGTCTGTCGTGAACCAGCGATCGGCGTCGTCGGGCAAAAGGACGGATTGACCGTCTTCCAGCACGCCCTCGGCCGCATAGGCGACGAAGCCGCCGTCGTCGCCCAAGGCATAGACGCGGTAGAAGGGCTGATCGGCGGCGACCAGGCCGGTCTCGCCGGCTGGGCCGTCATAGGCGTGGTCGACATCCATCACGACACCGCGAAAGGCGTCGTCGCGGTGGCGGACGATCTGACCGATGGCGAAACGGGCTGTGTGAACCTGGGTCATGATGGGTTGATACGACCCGGTGTATGAGCCGGACCCCATCACTCCCGTTCATCTTCCTGACAGAATGGCTTGGCGCGGACGATCTTCGCGGGTTAGGCTGAACGGGACGGGCGCCGTTTTGGACCGCCCACATCGGAATGACGACCCATGCCGGAGACCCACGGCGCGCCCAGACGGCGCGACGAGCGGTCCCAGCCTTCCCGTTCGCGGGATGCGTCGGGTCGGGATGCGCCGCTGTATGGCGCGCTCGATCTGGGGACCAACAATTGTCGGCTGCTGATCGCGCGGCCGTCGCGCGAAGGCTTTCGCGTCGTCGACAGCTTCAGCCGTATCGTGCGGCTGGGCGAAGGCCTGTCACGGACGGGCCTGCTCGACCCCCGCGCCATGGACCGGGCCTATGACGCCCTGGCCCTGTGCGCCGAACGGATCGTCAGGAAGGGCGTGGACTCGGCCCGCCTGAGCGCCGTCGCCACCCAGGCCTGTCGCGCGGCCGAGAACGGGGCCGAGTTCATCGACCGGGTGCGCAAGGGAACGGGTCTGCGGTTGCGGATCATCGATCCGGCCGAAGAGGCGCGGCTGGCGGTCGAGGGCTGTCTGAACCTGATCGATCCCCAGGCGGAGGCGGTGCTGGTCATCGATGTGGGCGGGGGCTCGACCGAGATGTCGTGGTTGAAGCGCAGCGGGACCGACTGGACCACCAGCGCCTGGATGTCGGCGCCGGTGGGGGTCGTAACCCTGGCCGAGCGACACCCGGAGCCTGTGAACTCGGGCGAGGCCTGGTACGAGGCCATGGTGGCGGACATGGGCGAGGCCATCGCGGCCGGCGGCATCGTCGATGAACCGATGCTGGAGCTGTTCCGCCAGGACCGGGCCCATCTGGTCGGCACGTCCGGGGCGATCACCAGTTTGGCGGGCATTCACCTGAACCTGCCGAGATACAATCGCGATCGGGTGGACGGATTGTGGATGACGCGCGGCGACTGCGAGGCGGCGGCGGATCGGCTGAAGGCCTTGGGGCCGGACGGGCGGGCGCGCGAGGCCTGCATCGGTCCCGACCGGGCGGATCTGGTGCTGGCGGGCGCCGCTATTCTGGAAGCGGTTCAGAGGGCCTGGCCGTCCGAGCGGGTGCGGGTCGCGGACCGGGGCCTGCGCGAAGGTCTGCTGCTGCAGCAGATGAGAGAAGACAAGAAACCGACGAAGAGCCGCAGGCGTCGGCGCGGTCGGGGGCGACCAGCCCCCGCCGCCTGATCAGGCCGGGGGCATGATCCGCACCGGCAATTCGATGTCGCACACCGAGAAGTCCGCGCCGCGCGCCTGACGCGCTTGCTGCACCAGGGTCTGGAAGGTGGCGGAGTTGGTGTTCAGCACCAACGCCGTGGGGCGTTCGGCTGCTGGCAGGTCGGATGCGACGCGGACGCGGGTCATCTGGTCTGGTCCTTGGACCAGACCATCGGGCGTGCCGCTGGCCTTCAGAGCGCGCACCACGTCCAGACCGGACACGACGCGGCCCCAGACGGTGTAGCGCTTGTCCAGGGCCGGATAGGCCTGACGCATCAGGAAGAACTGGCTGTTGGCGGTGTCGTTGCCCTCGTCGCGCGCCATGCCCGCGACTCCGGGGCAGTAAAGCGCCCAGCCGTGGACCTTGTTGTCGCCCGTGCCCGACATCAGGGCGTCGGGCTGGGTCTGGACGGGAACGGAGTCGATGAAGCCGACCAGGGCGCCGACGGGGGCCGCGACGGGGGTGAAGGCCATATCCGCCCCGCGGCGGAAGGTGAATTCGCCCTTCAGATCGGGATACCAGCTCTGGCCTTCGCCGGTGCCCAAGGGGTCGCCGGTCTGGGCCATGAACCAGTCGATGACCCGGTGCCAGACCAGATTGTCGTAGAAGCCGCGCGACGCCAGCAACTTGATCCGTTCGACATGGGCCGGAGCGATCTGGGGCGCCAGCTCGACCAGGACCTGGCCCTTGCTGGTATCGATCACCAGCAGGTTCTCCGGCGCGACGGTGCGCCACTCGGCCGGGGGCGGCGGAGGTGCGGGAACGGCAGGCGGCGCATCCTGGGCCAGGGCGGCCCCGGCCGTCGCGGTCAGCACCGCAGCCGCGATCATCAGACTACGCATCGTCATCGTCCCCTCCTCCGTCATCTTGAAAGCGTCAGCCGCCGACGACCTCGGCCACCGGCTGAACGTCACAGATGCTGAAGCCGTTACCGCGCGCAGCGCGGGTGGCGGCGATCCGCTCGGCGAAGGCGGCGCTGTTTGCGTTCAAGACACGCATCGTCGGACGGCTGGCTTCCGGCATCGCGGAGGCCATGCGGACCTGGGTCATGGTGTCAGGATCGACGACCTTGCCGTCCTCTGCGTCCGAACCCTTCTTCAGCTTGCCGACGACATCCAGACCGGAAACCACGCGACCGAAGGCGGTATAGACGCCGTCCAGCTGGTCGCGGGCGCCCATCATCAGGAAGAACTGGCTGTTGGCGCTGTCGGGCGCGCCCGAGCGGGCCATGCCCAGCACGCCGGGGCAGAACAGGCCGTGGGCGTCGACCTTGAAGTCGGCGGTGACCATCATCTGGGCGTCGGGCTGGGTCTGGACCGGCAGGTCGCTGACCAGGCCGCGCACGCCGGGGCCGACGCTGGGCACGGCGACGAAACCGGCGTCGCGACCGCGCCGGAAGCTGAACTCGGCCTTCAGGTCCGGCAGTTCGCTGCCGCCCTCGCCGGTACCTTGCGGGTCGCCGGTTTGCGCCATGAATTCAGGAATGACGCGGTGGAACTTCAGACCATCATAGAAGCCCTGGTTGGCCAGGGTGCGGATGCGTTCGGCATGGTTGGGCGCGGCGACCGGGACCAGTTCGACCAGCACGCGGCCCTTGGACGTGTCGATGACCAGCAGGTTTTCCGGCGCGATGGTGCGCCAGTCGGAGGCCGCCGGCGTTGTCTGAACCACGGCCGGGGCCGAAACCTGGGCCTGGACCGCGCCGCTCGCCAAAAGGGCGGCGACGGTCGCCGCGATGATCGCCTTACGCATAGTCTATCAAATCCCGTTCTTGACCTTGGCCCGCACGCGCTCGGCGATGGCGGGGCTGACGAAACTGTCGATCGCGCCGTCCAGACGGGCGATTTCCTTGACCAACCGCGAGGCGATGGCCTGGTGGCGCGGATCGGCCATCAGGAATACGGTCTCGATGTCCTGATTGAGGCGCTGATTCATGGCCGTCATCTGGAACTCGTATTCAAAGTCGGCGACGGCGCGCAGGCCCCGGATGATGACGTTGGCGTTCAATTCTTCGGCGAAATGCATCAGCAGGGTCGAAAAGGGCTGGACGACGATGTCGCCGCCGAAGCTGGCGACCTCGGTCTTGAGCATCTCGACGCGCTCCGCGGTGGAGAACAGCGGGCCCTTGTCGTCGTTCTGGGCCACACCGATGACCAGCCGGTCCACCAGCTTCAGCGCCCGCTTGATGATGTCGGTATGCCCGTTCGTCACCGGGTCGAAGGTGCCTGGATAAAGCCCGATGCGCATGCGTGTCTCCCCAGCCTGTCGCGTGCCGTCCGCGTCGTTTAGCAGGTGCGAAATCAGCGGCCTAGCCGGCTGACGCCATCGTCATCGTCGCGGGGCGCGATGGGCTGCGGCGGCTGGGCGGACCAGGCGGCCTCGATCCGGGCCAGCAGGGCGGGATCGTTGGCGAAGGCGACGTCGTCGATGGCCGTGATGGGACAGACGGGCGTGGCGCTGTTGCACAGGAAGGCGGCGTCGAAAGCGGCGATTTCGGAAAGGAAGACCGGGCGGGTTTCGGAGGCCAGGCGCACATGACCCAGGCCGCGCTGGATCACCGCCTGGGTCACACCGGCCAGCATCGGCGCCTGGGGCCAGACGATGCGGTCGTTCTGGACGAAGCCGATGTTCCAAAGCGTGCCTTCGGACACCTGTCCCTGCCCGTCCACAAACAGGGCGTCGTCGAAAGCAGCGGCGCGAGCCGCCCGGCGCGCGCGGATCAGGCCGAAGGTGGCTAGGTGTTTCAGATGCGGGGCTTCGCGTTCGTAGGAGACGGCGGTGATGCGCACGCTGCTCGCCAGCGGCGGCGGTGCGAGCGAGACCACCGTCATCGCCTTTGGCCGGCCGACGAAGGACGGGTTGCGATGGCCGATCTCGGGTGAGAACAGGCTGACGCGCAGCCAGCAGGCGTCGCGGCCGGCGACGGCGAGCGCAATGAGGCGGTGGAACTCGGCCTCGCCGGGGCTGTCGCCAAACAGTTCGACGGCGGCCTGGTCCAGGCGGGCGAGGTGGAGGTCGAGGCCGCGAGCGGCGCCGTTCTCAACGCGGAAGGAGGTGTAGGCGCCGTAGTTGACCAGGGCCTGGTGGGCCAGGTCGTCAGGCGTGGCGGGGTGGCCGTCGATCAGGATGTCCACTGGCCGCTCCCGTTCCAATTCTTTCCTTCTTCCTGAGGGAGAAGGTGGCCCGAAGGGCCGGATAAGGGGTTACGGTGCTGATCGCGTCGCACAGCGTAACCCCTCACCCTTTCGCGCAGACCGATCGCTACGCTCTCGGGCGCTCAAGCCCTCTCCCGCCGGGAGAGGGTCTTGGTTTAGGCTTCGGTCTCGCCGCCCTCATCCGCGACGTCCGCATCATCCGAACCGCCGCTGTCCGGCAGGCGTTCGACCGAGACGACCTTTTCGTCCTTGCCGGTGCGGAAGATGGTGACGCCCTGGCTGGAGCGTCCGACGATGCGGACCTGGTCGATGCGGGTGCGGATCATCTGACCGCCCGAGGTGACCAGCAGCAGGTCGTCGGTTTCCTCGACCGGGAAGGCCGCCGCCAGGCGTGTGCCCGCGCGACCGCCCAGGCCGTGAGCCGTCAGGCCCTGGCCGCCGCGACCCGTGCGGCGGTACTCGTAGGCCGAGGATCGCTTGCCGAAGCCGGTCTCGGTGACCGTCAGGATGAACTGTTCGGCGGCGCCCAGTTGGGCGATCCGCTCGACCGTCAGGGCGGCGTCGGCGACGTCTTCCTCAACCTCGGCCGGAGCCGACACATCCTCTTCCGCGTCCGCACCGGCCAGGGCCTTGCGCATGGCGTTGGCGTGTTTGACGTAGGCCGAACGTTCTTCCGGCGTCGCATCGACGCGGCCCAGTATGGCCATGGAGATGACCTCGTCGCCGTCCTGCAGGCGAACGCCCCGGACGCCGGTCGAATCCCGGCCCTTGAACACGCGCACATCGTCGGCCTTGAAGCGGATCGCGCGGCCCAGGGCCGTGGTCAGCAGGATGTCGTCGTCGGCGGTGCACAGGCCGACGCCGACCATGCGGTCGTCGCCTTCCAGCTTCATGGCGATCTTGCCGGCGCGGTTGACCGTGGCGAAGTCCGACAGTTTGTTGCGGCGCACGTCGCCCGCCTGGGTGGCGAACATGATGTCGTAATCGCCCCAGGTCGTCTCGTCCTCGGGCAGAGGCAGGACGTTCATGATGCTGTCGCCCGGCTCGATGGGCAGCAGGTTGACGAAGGCCTTGCCGCGCGAGGTCGGATTGCCCAGCGGCAGGCGCCAGGTCTTCAGCTTGTAGGCCTTGCCGTTGGTGGCGAAGAACAGGACCGGGGTGTGGGTCGAGGCGCTGAACACGCCGGTGATGGCGTCCTCATCCTTCATCGTCATTCCGGACTTGCCCTTGCCGCCGCGGTGCTGGGTCCGATAGGCGTTCAGGGCCACGCGCTTGACGTAGCCGCCGTGGGTGACGGTGACGACCATGTCCTCGCGCGGGATCAGGTCCTCGTCCTCCATCTCTCCGTCGCCTTCCCCGATCAGGGTGCGACGCGGCACGGCGAACTGATCCTTCACCGCGATCAGGTCGTCGCGAATGATGGCCAGGACATTCTTGCGGTCCGACAGGATGGTCAGGTGGCCCTGAATCGTATCGGCCAGGCCACGCGCCTCGCCGAAGATGTCGTCACGGCCAAGGCCGGTCAGGCGCGACAGGGTCAGGGCCAGGATGGCGCGGGCCTGTTCGTCGGTCAGTTGCAGGCTGTCGCCGTTGATGACGACGCTGCGCGGGTCGGCGATCAGTTCGACCAGGGCCATCATGTCGCCGACGGGCCAGGGCTTGGCCTGCAACCGCTCGCGCGCCTCGGTCGGATCGGCCGAGGAACGGATGATGTGGATGACCTCGTCGATATTGGCGACGGCGACGGCGAGACCGACCAGGACGTGGCCGCGATCACGCGCCTTGTTCAGCTCGAACTTGACGCGGCGAACGACGACTTCCTCGCGGAATTCGAGGAAGATCTGCAGCAGGTCGCGCAGGCCCATCTGCTCGGGCCGGCCGTGGTTCAGCGCCAACATGTTGACGCCGAACGAGCTCTGCATCGCCGTATAGCGCCACAGCTGGTTCAGGATGACGTCGCCGGACGCATCACGCTTCAGCTCAATGACGATCCGCATGCCCTGGCGGTCGGACTCGTCGCGGACGTCGGAAATGCCTTCCAGACGCTTCTCGCGAACCATTTCGGCGATACGTTCGATCAGGGTCTGTTTGTTGACCTGGAACGGCAGTTCCGTAACGACGATGGCCTCACGATCCTTGCGGATTTCCTCGACCGAGGCGCGGCCGCGCACGACGACCGAACCGCGACCGTCGCGCAGCGCATTGCGCGGGGCGGTGCGGCCCATGATCTCACCGCCCGTCGGGAAGTCGGGACCGGGGACGATGTCCAGCAGGGCGTCGTCGGAAATGTTCGGGTCGTCCAGCAGGGCCAGGGCCGCATCCACGACCTCTCCCAGATTATGTGGCGGGATATTGGTCGCCATGCCGACGGCGATGCCGCCCGCGCCATTGACCAGCAGGTTCGGAATCCGCGCCGGCAGGACGACGGGCTCCAGCTCCTTCTCGTCGTAGTTCGGCTGGAAATCGACGGTGTCCTTGTCGATATCGGCCATCAGGGCGACGGCGGCCGGGGCCATCTTGGCCTCGGTGTAACGCATCGAGGCGGGCATATCGCCGTCGACGGAGCCGAAGTTGCCCTGGCCGTCGACCAGCATCAGCCCCATCGAGAAGGGCTGGGCCATCCGCACCAAGGCCATATAGACCGAGGCGTCGCCGTGGGGGTGGAACCGGCCCAGCACGTCACCGACCACGCGGGCGCATTTCGAATAGCTGCGCTCCGGCGTCATGTTCAGGTCGTGCATCGAATACAGGATGCGACGGTGAACCGGCTTCAGCCCGTCACGGGCGTCAGGCAGGGCGCGCGAGACGATCACGCTCATGGCATAGTCTAGGTACGAACGCTTCAGTTCGTCCTCGATCGTGATCGTGGAAATGTCGGAGCCGCCGCCTCGACCGTTGATCGGAGTTGCGGCGTTTTCGTAGCTGTCGTCGGTCAATGAAGCGTGGCTTTATGCGGCCGGAATCGGAACGTGATCCGCTGTGACGATTTCTAGCATTCCAGGGGCTCGGTGGCAAAGCGACGTCGCCGTGAAAGCCCGTCTCTGAAAGGACTTTCCTTATGCGCGCCTACACCTTCGCCGCCGCCCTCATGATCGCCTCTCCGCTGGCCCTCACCACGGCCTGCGCCGCGACCGGCAACGCCCCGCAAACCCACGTCGAACGCGCGCCCGTGGGCGCGACGGGACAGGCCGTCCTGATCAACGCCTCGGGCGCCAACATCGGCCGCGTCGACCTACGCCAGGGGCCGACCGGCCTGGTGATCAAGGTCGAGGCCTCGGGCCTGACGCCCGGCTGGCACGGCATCCACATCCATGCGACCGGCGAATGCGCCGCACCCTTCACCTCATCCGGCGCTCACATCAACCACGGCGAGCCCAAGGCCCCGCATGGCCTGCTGAACGCGGCAGGCCCGGACGACGGCGACCTGCCCAACATCTGGGCCGGCGCGGACGGCAAGGTGAACGCCGAACTGTTCACCCCTCGCGCTCGCATCTCTTCAGAAGGCCCCGGCCAGTGGCTGTGGGACGCGGACGGCTCGGCGATCATCATCCACGCCAATCCCGACGACCACTCGACCCAGCCCATCGGCGGCGCGGGCGATCGGGTGGCTTGCGCGGCGCTAAGCGCGAGCTGAGCCTTTCCCAAACGTTGAAGATGGCCCGCTGAACCTCGTTCAGCGGGCTTCTTTTTGCGCCAGCAGGCGTCGGATCAGTTCCATCTGCTCCTCCTGGCGCGCGGTCAGGTGCTCGACCTTTTCCAGCAGGGCCATGATCTCGATCTCGGCCTTCAGGTTGACCTGGTAGTCGTTGCCGGCGTCCAGCCGGTCCTTCTGCGCCTGGCGGTTCTGGCTCATCATGATGATCGGCGCCTGGGCTGCGGCGATCATCGACAGCATCAGGTTCAGGAAGATGAAGGGATAGGGGTCGAAGGCGTCGCGCCTGAGAGCCAGATTCAGCACCGTCCACACCACCAGGAACAGGCCGAACGCGATCAGGAAGGTCCAGGATCCGCCAAACGTCGCCACCCGGTCCGCCAGCCGCTCGCCGAAGGTCTGGCGGTCGTCGAACGTCTCGTTGATGTCCTCGGAGATCGGGCGGCGTTCGGCGGCTCTGCGGACCACGCTGGCTTCGTTCGCCGGCAGGTCGTGCGTCGCCTTGCCCAGCCAGCGGCGGGAGACGTGGTCGGCGTCGAGGGGGGCGTGGTTCACGGCGGTCTCCTGAAAGGCTCAGGAGATGATCAAGCCTTGGCCGCCCCCGCGCGCAAGCCCCGTTCGGCCAAGGCCACCAGCGCGACCCCGCCCATAGCGATGGCCGAACCGGTCAGGATCTGCGGCGTCAGCACATCGCCCATGAAACCCCAGCCGATCAGCATCGACACCACCGGCGTCACCAGCAGATAGGGCGTCACCCGCCCCGCTTCACGCCGCTGCACCAGCCAGAACAGCAGGGTCGTCGCCAGCACCGACGACACGACCCCGGCCCACAGCAGCGTGGCCCAGACCATGGGGGTGGCGGTCTTCAAGGCTTCCCACTGCCCATGTTCGAACACGGCGGAACCGAAGGCCATGACGGGGAAGGCGCCCAGCGCCAGCAGCCCCTGCATCTTCAGCGGTGGGATGGAGGTGGTGCGGCGCGCGACCACCGTCGTCACGCCCCAGGCGGCCCCGGCCGCGATGGCGACCAGAATGGCCTTCCAGTCTTGCAGCGCATGGGCGTCCAGCGTCATCCAGGCCACGCCGACGAAGGCCACACCCATGCCGACCAAAGCGGCCTTGGACAGCCGCTCGCCCAGGATCAGGAAGGCGAACAGGGTGGTGAAGGGAATCCACAGCTGGTTTGCCACGGTCACCGGGCTGACGTCGGTCGCCAGCCAGTAGGCGGTGTAGGCTAGTCCGTACTGGATCGGCCCGCCGACGATGACGATCAGCAGCAGGCTCTTCCAGTCGGGGAAAGGCGGCCGGACGAAGGCGATCAGACAGGCGCTGGCGATGCCGAACCGGATCGCCCCGACCAGCAGAGGTGACAGGTGCTCGGTCGCCAGCTTGGCACCTGCGTTGTTGATGCCCCACACGACGATGATCGCCACGATGGCGGCGATCTCCAGCCCGGTCAGGGCATGGGGCTTTGCAGGAAACGGCGCGGGTGCGGGCCCAACTTCAGGATTGGCGTCGGTCATGCTCGCCCTATGGCACGGCGCGGGCCTGTGCGCCCTTCACATGCCATGTCCGGGCGTTGCATTGACATGTACGTCTTCCACGACCAACATGTACATATGACCGAAGTCACCCTGACCGCTCTGCGCAAGGATCTGTTCCGACTGGTCGACAGCGTGCTCGCGACCGGCGAGCCGTTGGTGATCCGGCGCGGCGAACGGCGGCTGACGCTGGTCGCCGAGGCGGTCGAACCCAAGATGACGCCGGAGGAACGCTGGGACGCCTATATGGCGCAGGGCGTTCGCGAGGGCGCGGACGACTGCCCCGACGACATCGACACCAACAAGAGCCACTGGACCTGGGCCCCGGACGCCAAGTTCGACTTCGGCGACAAGTGATCCACCTCGACACCCAGGTCGCCCTCTGGCTCTATTATCGTCTGGATCGGCAGATCAGCCGCCGGGCGCAGCGTGAGTTGGCGCGCGGGCGGGAGCTTTGCCTGTCGCCGCTTGTGCTGGTCGAGATCGAAATCCTGATCGAGATCGGACGGGTGAAGCTGCCCACCGCCGATCTTCTCCTGACGGACCTTCACGACCGGCTCGACCTGTCCTTATCTGACGCCTCGACCGCCGCCGTATCGAACGCCGCCTGCCGCTTCGCCTGGACGCGCGATCCGTTCGACCGGCTGATCGTCGCCAACGCCATGGCCGACGGGGCGCAGTTGATCACGGCCGATCAGGTGATCCTGCGTCACTTCGATCAGGCCGTATGGTGACGGCTCAGAATTCCGGCTTGGCGACCATCAGCCAGTATATGGCCAGGACGCCGGCGAAGGCGGGCCAGCCCAGGGCGAACCACCAGCGGAACAGGCGATGATAGGCGGCCGGCAAGGGTGCGCCCTGCCCTGCCGCCTGTTCGGCCAGCTTCATCATCCGGTACTGGATCCATACCACCGGCAGCCAGCAGGCGCCGATCAGGACATAGAGCCCATAGGCGGGCAGCAGCCACGAACTGGTCAGGGACCAACCCTGCAGGTGGATCAGGGCCAGGCCGCTGATCGGCTGGATCACGACGGCCGTGGCGGTGAAGACAAAATCGGCCAGGACGACGATGCGACCGACCTCGGCGATGGTCTTGGCGTCCTTGGTCGCGTGGGCGCGCAGCATGAAGAAGGCGATGCCCGCGCCGGTCCCGAACAGCACGGCGCCGGACAGGATGTGGATGATCTTCAGCAGGATGTACAGGCTCATCGGCGCGCATCCGTCGCCGCCACGAACAGGCACAGGGCCATCATCGGCAGCACCTTGAGCCACGGCCCCAGCGGGTCGATCCAGAAGTGCGGCAGGCTGAGCGTCGCGGCCGTCAGATAGCCGACGGTGGCCAGGCACATGAAGATCGCCACCCGTGCCGTCCACGGGCGCACGAACAGCATCAGCCCCAGGACCACGTCCAGCAGCGCGCCCCACCAGGCGATGGGTCCGGCCATGCGGCCGTAACCGCCCTCATGCAGGATGGCGACGGCGCGGTCCCAGCCCGGCCCGAAACTGATCAGGCCGGTGATCAGCCAGAACAGGCCCAGGGTCAGGATGGAGACCGGCCGCACGAACCAGAGCCGGGCATGCCAGACGTCCTGAACCGAGGCCGGGGTCTCGGCCAGGAAGCCGGTGAAACCGCGCGACGGGACGCCCAGCGCCTGGGCCCAGCCGCTGTCCTGACCCGACACGTCATGATCCATCTGCCTGATCGCGGTCGTGCGGATCGGCGAGGACCAGCCCAGCCGACCCAGCAGGTCGCCGATCAAGAGAGCAGGCGCAGCCAGAGCGCGCGGCACGCGAACGACCGGCGCCGGGTTCAATCCCATCCAGCCGCGATACAGGCGGACCGTCTCGACCATGGTCACCGGCTCTGGTCCCGGCATGTCGAACGACCGGCGCGACGGGGCGCCCGGCTTCAGCGCCGCCACGACGGCGGCGGACAGGTCGCCGAGAGGGATCGGGCGGAAGGTCTGATCACCGCCTATCACCGGGCTGAACAGCGGAAAGGCCGCCAGCGCGCGGATCAGGCCCGTGCCGCCGAAGGCCGCGCGGTCCACCACCAGCGACGGGCGCAGGATAAGCCAGTCCAGGGCGCTGGCCTCTATCAGGCGCTCAGTCTGCGCCTTCGTGCGGGCATAGTCGGTGCCAGCGTCATCGTCCGCGCCGACGGCGGAAATGTGCACCAGCCGCCGCACGCCCGCCGCCTCGCAGGCCGCGATCAGGGCGCAGGGGCCATCGACATGGGCGGCGCGTGTGCTGTCGCCTATGCCGTTCTGGAGCACGCCGACGCAGTTCACCACCGCATCGACGCCAGCCAGCAGCGGCGCCCAGGCCTCGGCCGTCGTCAGCTTGGCGAAGTCGGCGACGACCCAGTCGAACGTAGGCGCGCGACGGGCGGGTTCGGCGATACGGCGAGCCCCGGCGCGAACGGACCAGCCCGCAGACGACAGGGCCGCCGCGACGTGCGAGCCGATGAAGCCGTTGGCGCCCAGCACCAGCACGCGTCCGCTCATCCCAGCACCCGGTCCGTCAGATCGACCCCTTGCGGGGGCGTGGCGCACCAGGTCGCACCGGGAAGGCGGCGGCGACGGCGCGCGATGAAATCATAGAGGGTGTCGCGGACGATCCTCGGCACGATCCGCCCCAGGATCGCCAACCGATAGGGCGGCGGCAGCATGGCCGCGATGCCGAGGACGCCGTCGGACCGCTCGCGCGCCACGCCGTCCTGGATCAGCAGCATCGTATAGGGATCGTCGGGATCGACGCCGTAGTGGACCAGCAGCGCCCGGCCCAACGGCGACTGCGTCGGCGCCAGCCGGATGCGCCCGGCCCGGTCGTGCTTCAGGATCTTGCGCGCCGAACCGGAGCAGAGCGCGCAGTCGCCGTCGAATAGAACCAGGGGCCGATCGTCCGGGAAGGCCGGAACGGCCGGGTCCTCACGATAGCTGTAAGGCCCCCGCCCCACTTTGACGCCTTAGAACGGAATGTCGTCGTTCAGGTCGTAGCTTTCCTTGGGGCCGCTCGGCTTGTTGGCGCCGCCGGTGGAGAAGCCTGAGGAATAGTCGTCGTCGCCGCGACCACCACCGCCGCCGGCATAACCGCCGCCTTGCGAGCCGCCTTCCGAACGGCCGCCCAGCATGGTCAGTTCACCCTTGAAGCGGCTGACCACGATCTCGGTCGAATATTTCTCGACGCCCTGCTGGTCGGTCCATTTGCGGGTCTGGAGCGCGCCCTCGATATAGACGGTCGAGCCCTTCTTCACATAGTTCTCGACCACCTTGACGATGTTGTCGTTGAAGATGACGACCCGGTGCCACTCGGTCTTTTCCTTGCGCTCGCCCGAGGACTTGTCGCGCCAGGTTTCAGAGGTCGCGATCGACAGGTTGGCGATACGGTCGCCGTTCGGCATGGACCGGATTTCAGGGTCGCGACCCAGGTTGCCGACCAGAATGACCTTGTTGACGCTGCCCGCCATGGAAACTTCCTTCTCCGCGTGAGGCGGCGACTGCATCGCCCGCCTCGTCAATTCAGTCCGATGTCTGACCGGGGCGACGCCTTATCACCAGCCGCTTTCGACATCGCACCCGCCAAACCAGTGGATTAACGAAATGTTCCACCTTTGTTCGCGTCACGCAAGTCCTACTTCGCGGCGGGGTCCGCTGCGATGGCGATGGGACGGCCGGTCTCGTCGCGCTGGATAGCGCCGGGGATGGCCAGGCGGCCGTCGCCGGTGCGGGCCATGGCAAAGAAGCGGCTGCCGTTCAGGCTCTTGCCGATCTTGACCCCCTCGCGGTCGATGAAGATGAACCGGCCCTGATAAGCGCCCGCAAGTTCCTGGTTCGAGCCGCCCATGCGCAGGAAACGCAGACGCATCTCCTCCAGGCGCGCCGCGCACTGCTCCAGCTGGGGCTGGTTGTCGGCGATCTTCTGCAGGCGCGGCGGCGCATTGTCCGGCGTCGCCACGAAATAGCAGGCGCCCTCGGCGAATTCGTATTTCGGTTCATTGGAGCAGGCGCCCAGCAGGGCGGTTCCAGCGACGGCGGCGAGAACGACGAGACGCATCAGTTCATCCCAGGAAATTGGCAGTTGCGGTCCTGCTCGGCCAGGGTGCGGAAACGTGAATTGTCGCCCGACTGTTCAACCCGGCGCGGCACCAGGCGCAGCGTTGTGTCGCCCCAGCGGCCGTATTGCGCATCGCCCGGCCCGACGCAGGTTCCAGAATACAGGGCCTGGACGCAGGCGTTCAGGCTCATGTTCGGCGACAGGGTGCGCCAGTCCGAACCGCTGTGGCGCAGGCAGGGGTTGCCGTTGGCGACGGGCGTGGGTCGCGGCGCGGGCGTCTGTTCGACATAGGCCGGCGGCGTGGTCTCGGCCATCTCGACGGCCGGCAGCTCGGGTGGCGGGGCGAAGGCGGCGGTGGGGGCGGCGGCCAGGGCGCCGGTCGCGTCCAGACCCACGTCCAGAGCGTCGGTCGCCAAACCGTTACGCTGAGCGCAGACGGCCAGGGTCGCCATGCCCACGAACTGACCATCGACGAAGCAGCGCAGCTCGCGCGTCGGCTCCAGCGAAGGGGCGTCGGCCAGATTGACCACCAGCCCACCCTTGGACGCCGGCGAATCCTCTGGCGTCTTGTCGCCGCCGCCGGTGAAGATCAGGGCCAGCACGACGGCGGCGATGATCACCAGACCAGCGCCGACCACGATGATGACGCGGTTGTCTTTCGGAAGGGCCATGAAGGGGCTTTCGCGGATGAGGAGGTCAATAACCCCGAGCGGGCGCCGGGCGTCAACCGCGAAGGACGACGGATCAAGCCATGAGGCGGTTGAGGGCGGCCTGATAGTTGGCGAGTTGCGTCTGCTGATAGGCGTTCGACGAGCCCTTGCCGGTCTGGGTATTGGTGATCACGCCCGTCGATGGCGCCAGAGAGCGATAGGACGAGCGCACCGCCGTCATCGCCTGGGCCAGCGAATCGATGGCCGCCTTGATCGAGGCGGGGTCGTTGAGGGTCAGCTTGTTCGAAAGGTTCAGGCCGAAGGTCTTGGTCGCGTCCTTGTCCGGCTTGACCGGGCCGACGTAGCCCGGCGTCAGGCCCAGCGCACCCAAGGCGTCCTTGCCGACGGCGCCGGCGGAGATGATGGCCCCCTCCTTGTTCGCTGCCGTCTTGATTTCCAGCCGCTGGACGATGGGTTTGGCCTTGAGGTCCGTGATGACACGGGCGTCCAGCTGGCGGCCGGAGGCGGTCCCGATCTTCTTGGCCAGGCTCTCCAGCGTGTCCTTGGCGTCGATGGTCACGGTGACGGCCCGGCCGCCGGCGGCGGGCGTGATGCTGAACTGATCGCCGACACGGGCCGAGGTGGCGACGGTCAGCAGTTTGGAATCCGCCTGCATGATCTGACCCTGGGGCAGACCCAGCCGATCCAGCACGCTGGCGCCGCCCGCCGCGATGCTGAGGCTGGTCGGCTTGGCCTGGTCGCCGTCGGCGCGCCAGGTCTTGTTGGACTCCACCGCTCCGGTGGCCAGGTCGATGCGCGCCAGATAGGCCGAGGTTGGATCGTCCTTGCCGGCGCCCTCGGCCCGGTTCGTGCCGGTGATCCAGACCTTGCCGTCCTTGATCGCCACATCGGCGGCAGTATCCGCGCCGGCGCCGCCGAAATAGGTCAGGCGGTCGTCCCCGGAAGCCTGAAGATCGTCCGACAGAGTGGCGACGAACACGTCGCTGCCGCCCGCATGGGTGTTGGTGACCGTGCCAATGTCCAGGGCCGCGTTCTCGGTATGGCCGGTGACGACAACCTTGCCGTTCTCGACGGATATGCCCGCGATGGCGCCGCTGGCGAAGCCGAGATCGCGGCTGGAGGCCAAGGTCGGCACGCCCTGCGCGTCCAGGGTGAAACGGCGCACGACCGCCTTCCCGTTCTCGACGCCCGCCGTGTAGAGGTCGTTGCCCGAAACCGTCATGGCCTGGACCGCATCGTCGCCGACGGTGCCGAACTGCACCGTCGATACGTTCACGCCGACGTCAGGGCCGTTGAGCTTGATCGGTTTTTCCTGGAAGGCCTGAAGATAGGAATCCCAGCCGCCCAAGGCTGCGTTCCCCGGCATGGCCGATTTCGAACGGCCCGCGACATAGACCATGCCGTCGGCGCCGAAGCGGACCTCGGTCGCCTCATCGGCCGCCTTGGCGCCGCGACGCTGGGTCCACAGCTCCTGACCGGAGCTGTCGAAGACCGAGACGAAACTGTCGGCGACGGCGGGACTATCGCCACTCTTGCCCGGTTCCAGGGCGCCGGTGACGGACCCAGCCAGAGCCACCCGACCGTCGTCGTCGATGGCGATGGAGAAGCCGTTAGCGCTGGACGCCGCGCCCAGCAGCTTGGTCTGCATCAGGTTGCCGGCGGAATCGTATTTCATCAGGGCGACGTCGCGCGCGCCCTTGATCGGCTGATTGGCGTCGCCCGCCGTCAGTTCGGCGACGACCCAAACCGAGCCGTCGGGGGCCACGGCGCTGGCTTTCACGGCGGCGACGCCGTCGGGCAGGTCGGTCTGGCCCACCCTGCCCTCGACCCAGAACGGATCGTCCACGCCCTGCTGGGCGGCGGGAGCCGCGCCTCCGTCGGCCTGGAACTTGAGCAGCTGGCCCGCACCGGTCTTGCCGACGCCCTGCGTCACATAGACGGCGTCGGAGGTATCGACGGCCTGGAAGCTGATCGCCTCGCCTGTCCCGCCCGTTACCTTCAGCGCCCATTTGTCGGGCCCCGCCGGCAGGGTGATAGTCTTTGCGCCGCTCTTGATCGTGCGGGGTTCGGCAGGGATCAACTGGTTGCTGATGCGTGCGGAGACGCCCGCCGCCTCCAGCTTGCCGTTCATATAATCGACGACGGTCATCATCGAACGGTCGGTCGCACCCATCTCGGACAGGTCCATGTCGATCGTCTGGGTTCCAGTCGTCGTCTTGACCGTCATGGCGAACTTCACGTCGCCCTGGAACGCCTTGACCGGCGATGCGGCGTCGCCGTCGTGGACCGGAGCGGTGACGAAGGTGGTCGGCGCGCGCTCGACCGCGAATGTGCTCTTCACCGCCGTCTGGGCCACGCCCTGGACCAGACGCACGTCCTCGAAGGTCGCAGCGCCGAGGTAGGCGGACAGATCGGCCAGCCCCTCGCCGAACCGCTTGGACAGCTGTGCGGATTCGGATGCGGTCAACCCCTTGACCCCGGCGCGGTCGGCCAGGGCGCCCAGCGTATTGAGCCCCTGATACAGAGCGAACATCTTGCGATAATCGCCGGAGGCGCCGGCCAGATCCAGGCTGACGTTGTTCTCGTCGATCAGCTTGCGGCCGGCCAGTGCGGCGCGCACCAGATCGCTGGCCTTGGTCGGGGCGACGGTGGAGGACCAGGGCGCGGTCGGCTGGGTCTTCTTCTTGGCGGCGGCGGACGTGGTTGCGCCGATCAACGACGACGTATCGGTCGTGATCCCGTAAAGACCCAGCAGATAGCTGTTGTTGATCATTCAGACGGCTCCAGCTCTACCGTGCAGCCGCGCCGGATAACGAACCGTTAAGCCGCGCCGTTAGCCCTTGAACAGGGACAGGATGACCTGCGGCGCCTGGTTGGCGATCGACAGGGCCTGGACGCCCAACTGCTGCTGGACCTGCAACGCCTGAAGACGTGCGCTTTCCTTGGCCAGGTCGGCATCGACCAGATTGCCGATGCCGGCCTCCAGCGCGTCCGACAGCTTGCCGACGTAGGTGGTGTGGCGTTCAATCTGCTTGGACTGGGCGCCCAGTTCGGCCAGGCGCGCCGTGCTGGTGGCGATGGCGGTGTTGATCCGCGTCAGGGCGTCGTCGGCCTTGGCCTTGGTCAGGAGGTCCGGTGCCGCTGCAACCGGAGTGGTGGAGGCCGCCAGGCCCAGCCCCGCCAGCGTCAGGTTCTGACGGTTCAGGGTGATGGTCTCGGCGCCGTCAGCGCTGGCCAGGAAGTTGATGCCGGCGGTGGCCGAGCCGTCCAGGATGTTCGAACCGTCGAAGATCGCATTGTCCGCGAACGACTGAATCGACTTCAGCAGCGACTGGAACTCGTCGTTGTAGGAGGTCCGCATCGCCAGGGTGGCGCTTTCGTCGGACGCGGCGGTCGCCTTGCCCTTCAGCTCGATCAGCAGGTCCGAGATCTGCTCGCCCGCCGCCAGCGTCACGTCTGCGATGGATGTGGCGCGGTTCAGGCTGGTGGCCACCGCTTCAAGCGAGCCGCGATCGGCGCGCTGTCCCTGAGCGACGGCCCAGACGGCGGCGTTGTCTCTGGCGCCCTGGACCTTCAGGCCCGTGTTCACCCGGCTCTGCGTCGAAGCCAACTGTTCGTTGGTCCTGTTCAGATTCTGCAGGGCGATCATCGCCGAGGTATTGGTGTGGATGCTGGTGGTCATGGCTTCAAGCCCCGGACGTTCTGTTCCCGTCAGTATTAACCATGAGTCGTGAGCGGAGGGTTAACGCGCCAGAAACCATAAATCCGCCGCCCGGCGAGCCGGCGACGTTAACGATACCAAAAATCGACAGACGGCCGTCAGACCGCGGTGTCGACCACCCTTCCTCCACGATAGGTCGGATCGCTGTGCAGTTTCTCGACATCCTCGCGCGGCAACTGACGGATCACTTCACCCGTCACGCGGTCCAGGACCTTGTAGACAAAACGATTGTCCCCGATCGCCTCGATGGTCAGGCGATAGCGGCTGGCGTCGTCGTTGTCGTTCCGATGCGTCGGCTCAGGCAGGGCCGACTTGGGCGAAACGGCGTCGACAGGAACGGTCTGAGGTACGCTTACTAATCTCGCGACATTGTCTGTCATGGCTCCATGCGCGGGTCGGCCCACGCTCCCTTGAGGATTGAACGGTCAGCCGGAGCGGTCGAAAAACCGCTCCGGCCGCTCGCTTAGCGGAACAGGCCGAGCAGAACCTGGCTCGACGAGTTGGCGATCGACAGCGCCTGCACACCCAGCTGTTGCTTGGTTTGCAGAGCGGTCAGCTTGGCGCTTTCCTTGGCCAGGTCGGCGTCCACCAGATTGCCCACGCCGGCTTCAAGAGCGTCCTGAAGCTTGTTGGCGAAGGTGATGCTGCGTCCCACCGACTTGGACTTGGTGCCGAAGTCGGACAGGACCGCCGAGAAGGCCGAGATGGCGCTATCGACGGTGGCGACCAGGGTGGCCGCATCGCCGGCCGCAGCCGTCGCCGTGGTCGCGACCGCCGTATCGGTGGCTGCGATGGCCTTCAACGTGGAGGTCGACGATGTGCCGGTCTGCACGGTGATGGCCGCGGCGTTGGCCTTGAACAGGTTGACCCCGTCGAAGGTGGCGCCGCCCAGGGCGCTGGAGATTTCAGTGCCCAGCGCATTGTATTCCGCCAGATACGACGCCTGAGCCGTGCCCGTGGAAGACGCGATGCTGACGGCCAGGGACTTTTGCTCTTCCAGGGCCGTCGTGATGGTGTCGCCGGCGGCCAGGGCCACATCGACGATGGACTGACCGCGTTGCAGCGAAGTGCGAACGGCGTCCTGGGCCGAAGCGTTGGACCGTTGCGACGTGGCGATCGAGAAGATCGCCCCGCTGTCCTTGGCCGACGAGACCTTCATGCCGGTGTTGATGCGGTTTTGCGTCCGCTCCAGCTCCGAGTTGGTCTTGTTCAGGTTTTGCAGCGCGATGGCGGCGCCGTAGTTCGTATTGATCGAAGCCATTTTGGCTGTCCTTCTTCACTTCGTGATGGCCGTCGTCGTTTTGACGACGGGAGCATTTTGCTCAGGGGTCGAGACCTGCGATCCGGCCGCCGGGGCGACCGGATCTCCGGGCCTTAGCGGAACAGGCCGAGCAGAACCTGGCTCGACGAGTTGGCGATCGACAGCGCCTGCACACCCAGCTGTTGCTTGGTTTGCAGGGCGGTCAGCTTGGCGCTTTCCTTGGCCAGATCGGCGTCCACCAGATTGCCCACGCCGGCTTCAAGAGCGTCCTGAAGCTTGTTGACGAAGGTGATCTGACGACCCAGCGACTTGGACTGGGTGCCCAAGGTGGCCAGGGCGCCGGTCGTGGCCGTGATGGCCGCATCGACGTTGGCGGTCGTGGCGTTGGCGGCCGTGACGGAGCCGGTGTTCACGGCGGTGATCGCCGCATTCGCACCCAGCGTCGTCAGGCTGTTGACGCCATCGAAGCTCGCGCCCGAAATCGCGCCGGAGATTTCGGTGCCCAGCGCATTGTATTCCGCCAGGTAGGAAGTCTGCGCCGCACCGGTCGACGATGCGATGCTGACGGCCAGAGACTTCATCTCTTCCAGAGCGGTCGTGACGGTGTCGCCGGCGGCCAGAGCCACGTCGGTGATCGATTGCGTGCGTTGCAGGCCGGAGCGAACCGCGTCTTGCGAGGCGGCGTTGGCCCGTTGTGACGTGGCGATCGAGAAGATCGCCCCGCTGTCCTTGGCCGAGGAGACCTTCATGCCGGTGTTGATGCGGTTTTGCGTCCGCTCCAGCTCCGAGTTGGTCTTGTTCAGATTTTGCAGCGCGATGGCGGCGCCGTAGTTCGTATTGATCGAAGCCATTTTGGCTGTCCTTCTTCACTTCGTGATGGCCGACGCCATTTTGGCGGCGGGAGCGTTTTGCTCAGGGGATGGCGACGGTCGGAGACCGACGCCGGTTCAAGACCTTGGGCGCGCGCCGCCGAAGCGACCCGCGCCCTCCGGGCCTTAGCGGAAGAGGCTCAGCAGCACCTGGCTGGAGGAGTTGGCGATCGACAGCGCCTGCACGCCCAGTTGTTGCTTGGTCTGCAGGGCGCTCAGCTTGGCGCTTTCCTTGGCCAGATCGGCATCGACCAGGTTGCCCACGCCGGCTTCCAGGGAGTCCTGGAGCTTGTTGACGAAGGTGACGCTACGGCCGATCGACTTGGACTGGGTGCCGATGGTGGACATGGCCGTGGTCACGGCCGAGATGACCAGATCCACGTTGGCGACGGTGAAGTCGGCGACCGCAGGGGTGGCCGCGGTGAACTTGGCCAGGTCCGTGTTCGCACTCAACGCCGCCGTGGTGCCGACGGTCTTGGTGTCGGCAGCGCCCGTACCCGTCTGGACCTTGACCTCGGTGGCGCCCGTGGACGCGGTGGTCAGCAGGTTGACGCCGTCGAAGCTGGCGCCGTCCAGAGCAGATTTGATTTCCTTGCCGAGGGCGGTGAACTCCGACTCGTAGGAGGTCTTGGCCGCACCTGTCGAGGAGGCGATGCTGACGGCCAGGGACTTCATCTCTTCCAGGGCGGAGGTGATGGTGTCGCCGGCGGCCAGGGCGACATCGACGATGGACTGACCGCGTTGCAGCGAAGTGCGAACGGCGTCCTGGGCCGAAGCATTGGCCCGTTGCGACGTGGCGATCGAGAAGATCGCCCCGCTGTCCTTGGCGGTCGAGACCTTCATGCCGGTGTTGATGCGGTTTTGCGTCCGCTCCAGCTCCGAGTTGGTCTTGTTCAGATTTTGCAGCGCGATGGCGGCGCCGTAGTTGGTGTTGATACTCGCCATGGGGGCGTTCCTTACTCACTTCGTGATCGTCGCCGTGATCGGGCGACGTGAGCGTTTTGCTCGGGGATGGACGACGGTCAGGAACCGCCGGCCGTTACTGAAAGCCATGAAAGGGGGACCGCCGAGGCGACCCCCTTCCCGGCCCTTAGCGGAACAGGCTCAGCAGCACTTGGCTGGATGAGTTGGCGATCGACAGCGCCTGCACACCCAGCTGTTGCTTGGTTTGCAGGGCGGTCAGCTTAGCGCTTTCCTTGGCCAGATCGGCGTCCACCAGATTGCCCACGCCGGCTTCAAGAGCGTCCTGAAGCTTGTTGACGAAGGTGATCTGACGACCCAGCGACTTGGACTGGGTGCCCAGGGTCGACAGGGCGCCGGTGACGGTGGCGATGGCGGTGTCGACATTGGCGGTGGTGGCGGCCGCGCGGGCCTTGCCGCCGCCGCTGACATCGGTCAGGCCGGCCACGCCCAGGGGCGTCGTCAGGCTGTTGACGCCATCGAACGAGGCGCCGGACACCGCAGCGGTGATTTCCAGACCCAGCGAATTGTATTCGGCCAGATAGGAGGTCTCGGCGCTGGAACCGGCAGCCGACGACTGGATCGAGACGGCCAGGGACTTCATCTCTTCCAGAGCGGTCGTGATGGTGTCGCCGGCGGCCAGAGCCACGTCGGTGATCGATTGCGTACGTTGGAGGGTAGAACGAACCGCGTCTTGCGAGGCAGCGTTGGCGCGTTGGGCCGTGGCGATCGAGAAGATCGCCCCGCTGTCCTTGGCGGTCGAGACCTTCATGCCGGTGTTGATGCGGTTTTGCGTCCGCTCCAGCTCCGAGTTGGTTTTGTTCAGGTTTTGCAGCGCGATGGCGGCGCCGTAGTTCGTATTGATCGAAGCCATTTTGGCCGGTCCTTTTCACTTCGTGAGGGCTGTCGCCGTTTTGGCGACAGGAGCTTTTTGCTCAGTGGGTAAGAAGCAATTGCCGGGCCAGTCAGCCCGAACAATTATCAGGGTAACTATCTGATTTCATGTATTTACTATTGATTTACCCTCCTTTCCGCCCGGCAGTTCTTGCCGTGCGGGGCCGCTTACCCGGCAAGAACTGCCGGGCTTGCTTCAAGTTGGATGAGGCGGACGGCGTGAAGATGCGCCCGGGTGCGAACTGACGAGACGGGATCCCTCGCCTTAGTTACGGAACAGGCTCAGCAGGATCTGGCTGGACGAGTTGGCGATCGACAGCGCCTGCACGCCCAACTGTTGCTTGGTCTGCAAGGCGGTCAGCTTGGCGCTTTCCTTGGCCAGGTCGGCGTCAACCAGGTTGCCGATGCCGGCTTCGGTGGCGTCCTGCAGCTTGCCGACGAAGGTCAGTTGGCGACCGACCGACTTGGACTGGGTGCCCAAGGTCGACAAAGAGGCGGTGACTTCGGCGATAGCGGCATCGACGGCGGCGACTGTAGCGGCCGTGGCGGCGATCGACTGGTTGGTGATGGTGGTGATGTCCGTATCGGCGGCCTTGCCGCCCGCAGCGGTGAAGCCGATGGCGGTCGTGCCGCCCGCGACATCCTTGATCAGGTTCGTCGGCGTCGCGGCGGTCCACAGGTTGACGCCGTCGAAGGCGGCGCCTGCCAGTGCGGCGGTGATCTCGGCGCCCATAGCCTTGAATTCATCCAGATAAGACGTCTGGGCGGCGCCCGTCGACGATTGGATGGACACGGCCAGAGACTTCATTTCTTCCAGCGCAGTGGTGACCGTGTCGCCGGCCGCCAGGGCCACGTCGACGATCGATTGTCCGCGCTGAAGCGAATTCTTCACGGCGTCCATGGCGCCCATGTTGGCGCGCTGCGTCGTGGCGATGGCGAAGATTGCGCCGCTATCCTTGGCGGTCGCGACTTTCAGTCCCGTGTTCACACGGTTTTGCGTGCGCTCCAACATGGCGTTGGTCGCATTGAGGTTCTGCAGGGCGACAGCTGCGCCGTAGTTCGTATTGATGCTCGTAGCCATTTTGGCTTTCCTGTTCACTTCGTGTGATGTCCGGCGCCATTTTAGCGCCAGGAGCGTTTTGCTCGGTCTCTCTAAGAGCAAGGGCGGGGCCAGGCCGAAACGGGGCGCCATCGAGACGCCTCGATTGTTTTCATTGAACTTATTCCGACGTTCGGCGAGACGACCCGGCAAGCCTGCCCCTTGGGCGGCAGAAGTTGCCGAGTCGTTTTTGCAGGGCGTCAGCCGCCAGGCTGTTTCAGGCCGTATTGCGCGTCCTGCATCGCCCGTTCGGCCAGCAAGGTCTCGCCGCCAGACGCCGCGCTGCGTCGCAGGCGACGACCTGGGCGCCGCGAAGCACATAGGTCGCATCCAGATCGCCGGCCGTGGGCTCAGCCGGCAGGACCGCCAGGGCGCATGGCCGACGCGCCGCCTCCGGCAAGACCAGCCTTGCCGGCGCAACCGGCGAGATCGGGGGCGAGGCGGCACAGTTCGTCATCATGGCCGCGCAGACGATCAGCGCGGCGGTCTTCCAAGGGATGGTCGGCATCGTCGGCGCTCCTGGCCTGTGCGACGGCGGTCGCGGTCGCCCGCTCGGCCGCCGTCGTTGTGTGCTGATAGTGATCGACGCGTTGGGCCTGCGCCGCCGCGCCTTCGGTTTCGAGCCGCCTAGCATTGGTTTGCGCATTCGCTAGGGCGGCGGCGTCACGCGCCTGGGTCCGGGCGGTCTCCAGACTCTTCTGCTGCAGGTTCAGCGGATCCCAACGAAAGCCGAGCCCGCCCAGCAGGGTGAACCCCAGCGCCAGGACCACCGCACCCGCCGCCAACCAGCCCAGAGGCGTCAGGGCGCGCAGGATCGAAACCGCCCTCATGGAAAGGCCTTTCGATCCAGCTCGAAATGCGGGCCGTCGCGCAGCGTCTTCCAGTCGCCGCCCCAGATCAGAGGGGTCTTCAGGTCGAGCGCCGCCGCCTTGAACGCCCCGGCGATCCGGCCATACAGCGGCCAGTCCCACCGCACCTGCCCTTCCACCAGGGCGGCGACATCGACGGCATGGCCGGTCAGGTGGCGAGACCGCGTCGTGCGACTGGCCCCGGCCTTGACCAGCGCGGCCTGGCGGGCGGCCGTGCGTAGCCCTTCGGTGATCATGAAGTCCACGGGCGTGCGGGCGATGGCCGCCTCGACCACCGCCGTCAGCGCCGGATGCACGCCCTGAAGCCTCGCGCGCGACCGGCTGGACAGCCGAAAGCTCATGGCCGGCCTCCCGTAATCTTCAGACGGGCGTTGGCGATCAGGGCAACCAGTTGCTGGGCGGTGGGCGCCACCAGATAGAGCACCAGGATCAGGGCCAGCAGCCCCATCAGCCCGTCCGTCATCTTCGGCAGCATCTCGGGCGGCATCCGCCCCACAGTCCGCATCAGCAGCACCCACAGCCCCGCGCTGACGGCGAAGGCGTAGAGGCGGCGAAACAGCCAACGCCCCTCCGCCAAGGGGATCGTCCCCTGCATACGTCGGGTCATCGTTCGTCCTCCTCGTCATAGGTTTCGACGGCGCAGCGGCCGTCCCAGCCGGAATGGGCGCGCCATTCCGGCTCGCTGAGGCTGTCGGGCGCTTCCCACGCCTCGGCCTCCAGCACTTCGACCGGCTCGGCCGGATGCCGCCGCCGGCTCATCCGACGGCCGTGATGCGAACTGCGCCCGCCGCGCCTGGACCGCCCTGGCCGGCGACGGTCAGGCCGGCGCCACCTCCGCCGCCGCCTGCGCCGAAGATCGCGCCCGCGCCGCCGGCGCTGCCGGCCCCGGTCGCCGAGGCGTTTCCACCGCCGCCACCGCCGCCGCCCATCGACAGAGACGGCTTCGCAGAAGCTTGCCCAGCAGCGCCCGCGACGCCCCCAGTCCCGCGAAAGCCCGACCATGCGCCGGCGCCTCCTTGTCCTCCGGCGTGCGAGACATTGGCGGCGCTTAGTCCGCCGCCCCCGCCTCCCCCGCCCGGCCCGTTGGAACAGACGGTTTCGCCGCCCGTCGCCCCCGTCATCGTGATCGACGAGCCGCCGCCGGGATTGGCGGCGCGCAGGCCATGTCCTCCGGCGCCGCCCAGACCCTCGCTGGACGTTCCGGTGGCTCCACCGGCCCCGCCCGACGCGCGCAACAGGACGGTCCCGCCCGACGCGATCCAGCTCTCGCCGCCCGCGGCGCCGCCTGCGCCGCCCGTCCCGACAGTGATCGCCAGCGCGTCGTCCAGGTCTTCGATGGACCAACGGCCATGCGTCAGACCGCCCGCGCCGCCCCCGCCACCGCCGAAACGCGCGGTCCCGGCCGGCCCAGGCAGTCCTGCCCCGCCGCTGCCGCCGCCGCCGACGCAGGCGACTTCGAGCCAGCGCGCCCAGGACGGCGCGACGTAGTCGCGGTCGCTGGTGAACAGGGTCGTCTCGCGCCTGACCGCGCCCTGGTCGAAGGCGATGCGGCCCGTCGTGCGGTCCACGCGAAACACCGTCCGCCACGCGCCCGCGTCGTCGCAGGCTTTGAGGCCCAGATCGTCCTCACCGATCAGGCCCAGTTCGGCGCGCGCCGCATAACCGCTTTGGAACAGCAACGACAGGACATCGCCCGCCGCCTGCTTGTTCAGCGTCAGACGGAGGTCGCCGTCGCCGCCCTCCTCCACGCCGCGCGCGGTGAACAGGGCGGCGTTGATCTTGGCAGACAGGGGGTTGGCGTCATCGGCGGTCGTGCCCAAGCCCAGCCGCGCCAGGCTCTGGACCTCGTCCAGCCGTTCGCCCAGCGACACCCAGCACGCGTCGGCCCGCACCACGACGGAGCCTTCGTCCAGCACCATGGCGATCAGGCCGTCGGGCGTCGGCACGACGCTCCAGCCGCCCGTCTCGAACCGCATCAGGGTTCCGGCTGCTCGCCCGGCCCAGGCCGCGCCCTCCGCGTCGTCGGGCAGGATGTAGAGGTCGCCGTCGGACGCATCGCCCGGCTGGATCGCCGTCGTCCTGCTGACCACCGCCGTCTGCAACAGGGCATCCAGCCGGGTCAGGGCGGTGTTCAGGGTCACATGCTTCTGCATCTGCCCCGCCGCCAAGTAAGGCAGGGCCAGACGCGCGCTGAAATCGTCGCTCATTACTTCTCTCCGTTGTCGTCGGAGATCAGTCTGGGCGCGGCCCTACCTCAGGCCGGAAGACGGTCGATGCCGTCGATCAGGCCCTTGATTTTGCGCAGGTTCGTTTCGGCGAATGCGATGGCTAGACTTGCTCAGCCCGCGCATCTCAGTCGTGAAGATAGACGATCCGCTTCAGCGTCTGGTCGTTTTGCACCCGCGCCTCGTGCATCTCGTGATCGCCGCTGGCGCGCGCATTGGCCTCGGTGTCCTCGACCCAGTGCGTGCTTTCGATGTGCTTTTGCAGCGCCCGCGCCGCCATCAGCTGGCCGGGGAAAAAGGTGTCCACGATGTCGCCCGCGATGGGCACTGTGCCGGTCGCCGTGTCGATGGCCATATAGGCGCCCATCCGCGCCAGTGTCGCCGGCGTCGCCTTGGCCCGCACGGCCTGAAGCATCAGCCAGCCCCCGGTTCCGACTGTATAGACCGTGCCCACCACAGGCACCCAGGTCAGCATGGCGTCCAGCCCCAGGCCGAACGGCCCGATGCCGATCACGCGGTCGGACAGCTTCTTTACGCCCTCGACATTGGACCAGATGTTCTCGATATCCCGGATCGACCGTCTGGCCATGTCGCCCTCCAAAGCGTCGCCTTAACGCGGCGCGACGCTTCGCGTTCAATCCGAGAGATACGTCTTCGATGACCCTGATCAAGCTGGCGGCGAATGTAACGGCAAGCGCCCTGTTGCTGGGGCTGGCGGCGTTCGGCGTGGCGGCCCTCAGCGGGATCGGCCATCGCTGGGTCGATATCCTGGCCCAGTTCACGTCGCCGGTGCTGCTGGCGGCCGTCGGCGTGACCCTGGTCTGTTTGGTTCTGCGCCTATGGCCGGCCTCGATCATCGGCGCACTGGCCTGTCTGGTGCTGACCATCTCGGTCTGGCCCCAGTGGACGCCGAAGAAGGGTGCCGCCGTGCCCGACCAGCCCATCGTGCGGGTCTATTCCGCCAATTTGTGGGTGTTCAACACGGATGTAGAGGCGATGCGCCGGTCCATTTCCGCCGCCGACGCCGACATCCTGGTGCTGGTTGAAATGGGCCAGGCGCCGGCGTCGCAGTTGGAGACGCTGCTGCCGGACTATCCTCACCGCGCCCTAATCGGCCAAGCTCGGCCGGGCGATCATGCCCGCTCAATCATCGCCTCGCGCTATCCGATCCTGCAACGCCTGCCCGACCACAACGACGGCCTCAGCGCCGTGGGCGCGACGGTCCAGACGCCCATCGGTCCGATCAACGTCTTCGGCGTCCACCTGACCCGGCCCTGGCCCTATCAATATCAGTGGGGGCAGATCAGCCAGGTCATGGCCCTGACCGAGCGTCGCAAGGCCGCGCCGGACCTCCCCGTCATCGCCGCCGGCGATTTCAACAGCGTCTCGACCGCCCGCATCGGTCGTCAGATCCAGGCGGACATGGGGCTGATCCCCGCGCCCGGCTGGCCCGCCACCTGGCCCAGCCAGGCCCCGGCCTTCGCCGGCATCACCATCGATCAGGTCTATCGCTCCCCCGACCTGGCACTGATCACGCGACATCTGGGCCAGCCGACGGGGTCCGACCATCGCCCGGTCGTCACAGAGTTCACCCGCGCGCAGTCGCCGCGATAAGCGCCTTCAACCGCGCCTCGTGCCCGTCGGTCGGAAAGTCGTCGGCGACCCAGCCGTCCTCGAACGCCTTGATCAGCCGGCCCGTCTCAGGCCCTGCGGCGAGGCCCAGCCGCGCCAGATCGCGGCCGCCGACCGGCATCTTCGGCGGCGTCCACTCGGCGGCCAGCGCCCGCAGCCGCGCGCCGTCGCCCTCGCCAGCCGCCTCGGCGCGTATCAGCCGATCCTCGAATGCCCTGCGTCCCAGCCGATAGATCGCCGCCCGCGCCTCGGCGTCGCTCATGCGCGGCGACACAGCCACCCCCTCGCCGACCGCCGCCGACAGTCGGTCCCGCACCGCTTTCGACAGGCGTAGAGTGCTTGCGATCCCGACCACTGCCGCTGCATCGGCGGGCAGCAAAGCCGACAACCGCATCACCGGATCGTCTGTCAGACCGCACATCGCCTCGAACAGCGGCAAGGGCTGCACCTGCGGCAGCACCTGGGCCAGCACGCCCGTCTCGGCCATCGCCCGCACCGCCGCACGCGGGTCCCGCGCCGCCAACAGTTTCAGCAGCTCCTTGGACACCCGTTCGGCCGACAGCTGCGCCATGCCCGCCTTCAACGTCGCACAGGCCGCCAGCCCGACCGCGTCCGGCGCGCCCCGCCCGTACCAGGCGTAGAACCGGAAGAAGCGCAGGATGCGCAGATAGTCCTCGCGTATTCGCGTCTCCGCCTCGCCGACGAAGACGATTCGCCCCGCCGCTGCGTCGTCCAGCCCGCCGCCGGTGGGGTCGAACACCGTCCCGGCCGCATCGGCATAGAGGGCGTTCAGCCGGAAATCCCGACGCGCCGCATCCTCGGCCCAGTCCTCGGTGAAGGCGACGACCGCGCGGCGTCCGTCCGTCTCGACGTCGCGGCGCAGGGTCGTGATCTCATAAGGCCGCCGCTCCGACACCCCGGTCACCGTACCGTGCTCCACCCCGGTCGGCACAGCCTTCAGCCCGGCCGCCTTCAACGCCGCGATGGTCTCTTCCGGTCTCAGCCGCGTGGCGATGTCGATGTCGTCGACCGACTGGCCCAGCAGGCTGTTGCGCACGCAGCCGCCGACGAACCGCGCGCAGCCCGGACCGCCCGCCGCCTCCAGCGCCGCCATCACCGCCCGCGTCGCCTGGCTTTCCAGCCACGGCTGTCCCGCCACGGAGAGGCTCATGCCGCATCCTCGTCCGCCGCGATCTCAGGCGCCGCCTCGTCGCCGTAAAGCCGGACGTGCAGCGCTTTCAGAATTCCCGCCGTCACGCCCCAGATGTAGCGTTCGCCCCAGGGCATGGCCCAGAACCAGCGCCGCAGCCCCTCGTCCATGTCGTAGAAGTCGCGCCTGTGGTTGGCGGCGTCCATCAGGAAGTCCCAAGGCGTCTCGAACACCTCGGCCACCTCGTCCGGCGACGGCGTCGTGACCGGCGCCTCACGCAGCCAGCCGATCACCGGCGTCACCAGAAAGCCCGTGCCGGTCTCATAGGCGTCGGACAGGCCCAGCACCTCGACCGCAGCCGGGTTCAGCGCCACCTCCTCGTCCGCCTCGCGCAGGGCCGCCTGGACCGCGTTCTCGCCGGGATCCAGCCGTCCGCCTGGAAAGGCGATCTGGCCCGTGTGCCGCGCCAGGGTGTCGGCCCGCCGCGTCAGCAGCACCGTCGCCCCCTCTGGCCGCGCCACGATGGGGATCAGCACCGCCGCCGGTCGAAGCTCCTTGGCCGTCCGTGTCGCCTGGGGGTTTAGGTCGAAATCCGACCGCGCCGCGACCAGTTCCGGCCGCCAGGTCTCGACAGGCGCCAGCCGTTCGACCAACCGGTTTCTCAGCGTCTCCAGGCTCACGTCAAGGCTCCCAGTGAAAAGGCCTGATCGCCTGATCGAAAGACCAGCCGCCCATCGACCTCTTCAGCCATCTCGACCAGTTCATAGAAGACCGGGCGCGCGATCCGCGCCCACAGGTCGCGTCGCACATGGATGCGCGGCGCCGGTTCGCCCGTCGCCGGATCGGTCTCGACCACGACGGGATCGGCCTCGCTCGCCGTCATCTCGTCCCCGACATCGGTCGTAAACACCAGGTCTTCGCGATCGCGCCTCATCGCCACGGCCCGGAACGGCAGGTCCTCGACCTCGATCTTCAGCTTCTCGACGGGCGTGACCAGATGATAGCCGTCTGGGTCCTTGCGCAACACGGTCGAGAACAGCCGCACCAGTTCCTTGCGACCGATGGGCGAGCCTTCGTGCATCCAGACGCCGTCGGCGCGAATGACGATGTCGATCTCGCCGCAATGCTCGGGATGCCACAGGTGAACCGGCGGCAGTCCCCGTCCGGGCGCCTGTTTCGCTGCCTCGGCGACGGCGTTCAGTCCTGACTTGGGATCATCCATCCCACTGACTTAGGCCCCGCGAACCGTGCGGGAAAGGTCAGCCGATGCGAACCGGTCCTGAAACCTGATCGACGCCCGTCGCTAGCCACAGAACGCGGCGGCGATCCACCGGCCCCGGCAGGATCGCCTCGGGCGCGCCGACGAAACCGAACCGCTCGAAATAGGCGGCGTCGCCGACCAGAAGCACCCCGCCGACATCCAGCGTCCGCGCCTGATCGAGACAGGCCTGCACCAGCTCAGCGCCCAGGCCGTCGCTGCGTCGGCCGGCATCCACCGCGATCGGCCCCAGGAACAGGGCCGGCGTCTCACCCACCACGACCGGCCACAGCCGCACCGAACCGATCACCCGTCCATCCAGCCGCACGACAAAGCCCACGGCGGCGTGCGAGCCTTCACGCAGCCGCTCGGCGGTCTTGGCGAACCGCCCCGGCCCGAAGGCGGCCATGACCAGGGCCTCCACGCCTTCGGCGTCGGCCGGCGTCTCGGCTTCGATACGGCTTACGGCCGGGGAAATGGCGAGGGCGTGCGACATCGGCGCTCCAACAAGCGCGGGCACCTAGAAGCAAAGCTGCGCCAAATCAAGGCGCGCTGCGATGACCGTCATCCAGCCTTGGAAAAGTCCGGCGCGCGCTTTTGCGTGAAGGCCATGAAGGCCTCCATGGCTTCGGGGCTCTTCATCTGCGAACCGAAGGCCTCGCCCTCGCGCTGCATCAGGGCCCACAGACCTTCCGCGTCCCGCATCAGCCGCTTGGTCTTGCGGATGGAGTTGGGCGCGCGGGCCGCCACTCTGGCGGCCAGGTCCGCCGCCGTCGACTCGACCTGATCGGCCGGGACCGCGCGGTTGGCGATGCCCCAGGCCAAGGCCGTCTTGCCGTCCAGCGGTTCGCCCAGGGCAAACAGCTCGAACGCTCTCTGATGGCCGACCACCGCCGGCAGCAGCAGGCTGGACGCCGCCTCCGGCGCCAAGGCCAGATTGACGAAGGGCACGGACAACAGGGCGTCCTCGGCCACCACCACCAGATCGCAGTGCAGCAGCATGGTCAGGCCGATCCCGACCGCCCGCCCCTTCACCGCCGCCACGGCCGGCTTGTCCAGGTCCGCCAGCGCCTTCAGAAAACGGAACACCGGCATCTCGCCCGGTCCCGCGCCCTGCGATCCCAAGGCGATGAAGTCCTGAATGTCGTTGCCGGCCGAGAAGCTGTCGCCCTCGGCGCGCAGCAGCAGCACTCGCACCGCATCGTCGGTCCGCGCCCGCTCGGTCGCCTCGGCCAGGGCCGAATACATGGCCTGGGTGATGGCGTTCTTCTTGTCGGCCCGGTCCAGGGTGACGCTCAGAACGCCGTCGATCAGTTCGCTGCGGATGTGTTCGCTCACGTCGTTTCCTCGTCCTGTTCGACAGCGGCCCACCAGTCCACGCCGTTCTCGTCTCGCGTCCGCGTCGCGCGGCCGCGTCGTTCCAGATAGTTCAGGTGCGCCTGGGCCTCGCCCGTGGCCATGCCCAGCACCCCATCTCCGACCGCCCGACCGAAGACGGCGGGGAAGCCATCGACGACCCTAGACGGTTGACGCAACGTCCGCTCAAGCCGTTTCAGCGCTGTCTCATGCCCACGCTTCAACGTATCGAGCCGCGCATGAACCCCATAAAAGGGCTCGCCATGCGCCGGCAGGATGAACGCCCCTTCCGGAAGCAAGGCCCGCAACTTCGCCAGCGAGTCCATCCAGTCGCCCAGAGGATCGGCGTCCGGCTCCGTCGACCAGACCGACACGTTCGACGATATGCGCGGCAGAATCTGATCGCCGGCGATGAAGACGTCGTCCGAGCGCCGCCACAGGCAGACATGCTCCGGGCTGTGGCCCGACCCGATCACCACAGTCCAGTCGTCGCCGTCGATGCTCAAGGCGTCGCCGTCCGACAGCCGGCGATAGCTGCGTGGCATCGGAGTGACACCCTTGGCGAACCCGCCATAGTCCGCGCGCCAGCGCTCGATCTGGGCCTCGTCCCATCCCGCCGCGCGATAGAAGACCTCGCCATCGGCCGGCGCATCGCCCGCCTCCTCGGCCATCAGCATCCGGCCGGTGATGTATTCGATCTGCGACATCAGCAGGGGCGCGCCCGTCCGTTCGCACAGCCAGCCGGCCAGGCCGATATGGTCGGGATGCATGTGGGTGCAGATCAGCCGCGTCACCGGCCGCCCTTCCAAGTCCCCCGCCAGCACCGTTTCCCAGGCGGCGACAGAGCCGCGCGTGTTCAATCCCGTGTCGATCACGACCCAGCCCTCGCCGTCGCGGATCGCATAGACGTTCACATGATCCAGCTGGAACGGCAGGGCGAACCTTAGCCAAAAAACCCCGCGCGCGACCTTGATCGCCTCGCCGGGCGCAGGCACGACGTCGAACGGATAGGTCAGGCCCCGCGCGTCCTTCGCCCCCGTCGTTCGCGTGCTGCCGTCGGCCAAGTCAGTCTCCAATCGAAACGCGCAGACACTAGCCTCAGTCTCGTCCCGGCGTCCACACTCGCCTTGACCCGGCCCAAATACACCGCCACGAAGCCAGCCTGCATTCAGAAACCCAGGGTGTTTTCATGAAGTCCCGCCTCGCCGCCGCCCTTGCGGCGCTTCTGTTCAGCGCCTTCGCCGTTGCGCCCGCCATGGCGCAGGAGCGTCAGCAATCGCAACAACAGCGCAACGCTGACGACGAACCTGCCGTGACCCAAGGCCCCACGTCGCGCGCCGCCGCTGGTCGCCAGCGTCGCGAACGCGCGCCCGCCGCCCCGACGGCCGAGCAAATCTTGGCCTCGGCCCAAGAACAGATGAACCTCACGACGACCGGCTGCCAGGTCAGCGAAGCCAAGCTGATGGGCAAGACCGCCGCCGACACGACGGTCTATGAAGTCGCATGCGGCGCCGCGCCGGGCTACATCGTCGAAACCAAGACGCCGCCTGAAGCTTCAAGCTGCATCATCCTGGCCCATTCGGCCGAGATCGCCCGCGCCGCCAATCCGACCGCGCCCCCCGCAGCGCAATGCACGATCGCCGCCAACACCGACATCCAGAAGTTCCTGCGCCAGTACGCTGTAGACGCCGGCGTCGCCTGCACCGTCGATCAGGCCAAGCTTCGCGGACAGTCCAGCGACGGCGCCGTAGTCTATGAAGTCGGCTGTTCGGATGGCCCCGGCTTCTGGATCAAGCAGCAAGCCGCAACCTGGACCAAGACCCCCTGCATTCAAGTACTGGCGGAACGCGGCACGTGCGAGTTCACGACCACGGCCGAAAACGCCGCCTTCGTGAAGACGCTGCTGGCCGGTTCCGAAGCCGCGTCGTGCGACGTCACCGAAGCCCGCCTGATGGGCCGCAACGCCAACGGCACATTCTATGAAGCCAAGTGCGCCGGCGCCGATGGCGTCATCGCCCGTCTGAACACCGAAAATGCGGTCCAGCAGATCTATCCTTGCGCCACGGCCCAGGCCATCGGCGGCGGCTGCAAGCTGACGACGGCTCCGGCCGCTGCGCCCGCCCCTGCTGGCGGTCGCCCCTAAACGACCTCACAGACCACATGAAGGGCCGTCGGAGCGATCCGGCGGCCCTTTTGTTTTGCGCGGCCTCTTTTCCGAAACCGTGACGCGCCCTACCGTCGCCGTCATGCGCATCGCCACCTGGAACGTGAACTCCGTCAACGCTCGCCTGCCCACCGTGCTGGCCTGGCTGGAGCAGGCCGCCCCCGACGTCGCCTGTTTCCAGGAGATCAAATGCGTGGACGAGAAGTTCCCGCGCGAGGCCTTCGAGAGCCTGGGCTACAATGTCGAGACCCACGGGCAGAAGAGCTACAACGGCGTCGCCCTGCTGTCGAAATACCCGCTGTCCGACGTGCGGCGCGGCCTGCCCGGCGACGATACGGATGAACAGGCCCGCTATATCGAGGCCCTGGTCGAGGCGCCCCGGCCCATCCGCGTCGGGGCCATCTATCTGCCCAACGGCAATCCCATCGGGACCGAGAAGTTCGCCTACAAGCTGGCCTGGTTCGAACGTCTGAACCGCCACGCCCGCGACCTGATGGCGTTCGAGGAGCCGCTGGCCCTATGCGGAGACTACAATGTCATCCCCGAGGCCGAAGACGCCAAGAACCCCGCCGCCTGGACCGACGACGCCCTGTTCCAGCCCCAGAGCCGCCAGGCCTTCCGCGCGCTCAAGAACCTGGGTCTGGCGGACGCCCACGAGATCGGCGGCGAACCGGCCGGAACCTACAGCTTCTGGGACTATCAGGCCGGCGCCTGGCAGCGCGACCAAGGCATTCGCATCGACTTCGCCCTGCTGTCGCCCCAGGCGGCCGACCGGTTCCGGGGCATCGAAACGCATCGCGACGCCCGCGACATGGAAAAGCCCAGCGACCACGTCCCCGTCGTGGTCGATCTCGATCTCGACAGAGACGGGGAGGCCTGACGCCCATGGCCGACGCCTTGCGGGTGGTTCTGCTGATCGCCCTGGCGGCGGCACTGCTGACAACGTTGGCCCTGGCCCTGTCGTGGTGGATGGAACCGCCGCGTCGCCTGCACCGCGCCATGCTCAAGACCCTGGGCGCCGCGCCCGAGGTCGAGGCCCTGTCGCCGGGCGAAGGCCGCGCTTGCGCGCTGAACTTCGACATCGAACAGGTCGTCGTGCTGTGGGCCAATGGCGCCCACGGCCTGGTCTATGCCTTCGATGAAGTGGACGGCGGCGAGATCATCGTGGACGGCCATGTGGTGGCCCGCGTCCGCCGGGGCGAGGCCCGCAAGTCGCTGGACGTGCTGGCCCCCGACGCCGAACAGGTGGTACTGCGCCTGATGTTCGCCGACGCCCGACACCCCGAGTTCGAACTGGCCCTGTGGGACGCCGCCCTGCCCGCCCAGACCGGTTCACCCGGCGAGGCGCTTCGGCTGGGCCGGCGCTGGCTGTCGCATCTGGAAGCCTTGCTGAAGGGCTGAGACGCGACAGGGCCTTTCGGTCGCCGCGATGGGGCGCTAGAAGCCCCGCTCATTCCTAACGACACGCCTTTATCAAGGAGGCCGCCTTGGCCCGCCTTTTCGACGCCTATATCGTCGCCGACTGGACCGCTGCCGAAACCAAGAAGCTCGGCGACACGTCGCTGTGGATCGGCGTGGCCAAGCGCGACGTGCGGTTCCGCCTCTATACCGAGACCCACAACGTCGCGACCCGCGCCGAGGGCGAGGCCCTGCTGGCTTCGATCCTGGCCGATCACAGGAAGCGCGGCGACCGGGTGCTGGTCGGGCTGGACTTCAACTTCGGCTATCCCGTCGGCACGGCCGCGCGGCTGAAGCTGGACGGAACTCCGTGGCAAGCGATGTGGAAGTTCATCGCGTCGAACGTCGTGGACAAGGCTGACAACACCAACAATCGCTATCAGGTGGCGGCCAAGATGAACCGGCTGATGACCGACGAGGCCTGGCCCCTGTGGGGCGCCCCGGCCAAACAGGCGCAGCGCTGGCTGACCACGACCAAGCCCCCCGTTGGTTCGGGCGCCGACATCCCCGAGTTCCGCGCCACCGAGAACGCGGTCCGCAAGGGTCGGCTTCAGCCCAAGAGCGTGTGGCAGATGCACGGCGCAGGCGCCGTGGGCGGCCAGACCCTAGTCGGCATCCCGGCTGTGCGGCGGCTGCTGGAAAGCCTCGGCCCGTCCGGCGCCGTCTGGCCTTTCGGCACCGGCTGGCGCGCCCTGACGCCCGACGACGTCGAGCCCCTGTCGGCCCTAGTGGTCGAGGTCTGGCCCTCGATGCACGAGACAAAGCCGAACGAAGGCGAGTTCAAGGACCAGGCCCAGGTCCGCTCGACCGCCGAGGCCCTGGCCCGGATGGACGAAGCCGGCGACCTGGCCAAGGCCTTCGGCCCGCCCAAGGACGCCTCGCCCGAACTGATCGCACAGGTCGAGCAGGAAGAAGGCTGGATTCTGGGCGTCTGAGCCCAGGCTTAGTCGCTGAATCAGGCCGCGACCGGCAGGGCCTGCATCGCATCGGAGACGGCGCGGATCAGGGCCTCGGCCGCCACGGGCTTGGACACCGCGCCGCAGAATCCTTGGGCCAGAAGCTCCGCCTCCATCCCCTCTCCTGCGTCCGCCGTATAGGCCAGGATCGGGGTCAGGCGGTTGGGGCCGGAACCCGCTCTGATCCGGTTCAGGGCCTCGACCCCGCCCATCTTCGGCATCCGCATGTCCATCAGGATCACGTCGTAGGCGCTCCGTTCGGCGCGTTCGACCGCGTCGGCGCCGTCTACCGCATCCTCGACCGTCGCGCCCATGCCGTTCAGGAAGGCGCGAGCCAGTTCGCGGTTGGCGGGATGGTCGTCGGCGACCAGCACGCGCAAGCCGCCGACGTCGGCGCCGCCCATCGGCGTGGCGCCGACCGCGACCTCTTCTTCTGCGGCGGGCGCCGGGATTTCGAACCAGAAGACGCTGCCCTGACCCTCGACGCTGTCGGCCCCTATGGTTCCGTCCATGGCTTCGACCAACCCCTTGCAGATGGCCAAGCCCAGGCCGGTGCCGCCGTGCGAGCGCGTCTGCGATCCGTCCACCTGCGAGAAGCGGCGGAACAGCTGGTCCAGCTTGTCGGCGGCGATGCCGTCGCCGGTATCATGAACCGCGACGTGCAGCCGTTCGTCGGCTGCGCTCCAGCGCACGGCCAGCCGCACTCCACCACGGCTGGTGAACTTCACCGCATTGCCGATCAGGTTCAGCAGGATTTGGCGCAGTCGGTCGGGATCGGCGACGACGGACGACCGATCCGTGGTCAGTTCAAGCTCCAGATCCAGATCCTTGGCGCCCGCCTGGGGCGTGAACAGCTCCAGGGTCGAACGAGCCAGGGTCTCGATGTCGGTCGGCTCGGGCCGGATGGCGACCTGACCGGCCTCCAGCTTTGAAAAATCCAGGATGTCGTTGACCGTGCACAGCAGGGCGCGGCCCGCATTGTCGACCCGGCCTACATAGTTGCGCGCCAGGTCCGGCAACGGTTGTTCCAGCGTCAGGCCGGTGAAGCCGATAATGCTGGTCAGGGGCGTGCGCAATTCATGGCTCATATTGGCCAGGAACTCGGCCTTCACGGCGGCGGAGGCTTCGGCCTCGGCGCGGGCCTGTTCCAGTTGCACCTCCAGCGCTTTGCGGCGCGAGATGTCGCGGATGACGACCACAGTCTCGACCGGCCGGCCGGTCTCGTCGCGGACCAGCCGCATCCGGGTCTCGCCCCATACGGCGCGGCCGTCGCGGTGCAGCAGTCTGTGCTCCAGTGTCGCCGAACCCCGCCCGCGCGCCATCTGGGCGAAGGTCTGGGCCAGACGAACATGATCGTCGGGATGGACGAAGGATTCGGCCGTCCTCCCCGCCATCTCGTGCGGCTTCCAGCCCAGCAGACGCTCGACGGCCGGGGAGATATAGTTGGAATGCCCATCCAACTGGATGCGGGCGATGACATCGGCGGCGTTGTCGGCCAGCAGCTTGAACCGATTGTGGCTGCGCGCCAGCACGTCCATGGCCGCGCGCTGGTCGGTCACGTCCTGAAAGACGCCGAACATGGCCAGAGGCGTGCCGTCCGGTGAGAACTCCGCCGCGCCCTTGCTTACAACCTGACGGATGACACCGTCGTGGCGATGGATACGCAGGTCCAGTTCGAAAGGCCCCGCGCCATCCAGCGTCCTGAGCCAGTGCTCATTCAACTGGGCGCGTTCGGCCTCGGGGTAGAAGGCCGACGCCTTCTCCATGTCGGGCTTGTAGGTATCGGGAGATACGCCGTGGATGGCATAGACCTCGTCCGACCAGAAGACGGTCTGATCGACCATGTCCACCCGCCAGTGACCGACACCGGACAGGCTCTCGATCATGCCCAGCATATGCAGTTGCTCGCCGCGTTGACGTTCAGCGCGCGCGCGCTCCAGTTCCGCCACCACCAACCGCGCCAGGTCGCGCAACCGGTCCAGTATCGCGTCTTCCGGTCGCGGGCGGACCTGAGTATCGATGACGCACAGGGTGCCGTAGTTTGCGCCGTCCGAGCCCGTCAGTAGGGCGCCGACATAGAATCGGATATGCGGCTCGCCGGTCACGAAGGGGTTGTGAGCAAAGCGAACGTCCTTCGTCGCATCCTCGACCACCATGACGTCGTTGCCGGGCAGATCGAGCGCGCAGGTGCAGAAGGATACATCGCGAGGCGTCGAACACCCATCCATGCCGATGTTGGCCTTGAACCACTGGATATCCTCGTCCAGCAGAGTCACCAGGGCGATGGGGCAATCCAGCAGATTGGCGGCCAGGCGTGCGGCGGCTTCCGTCGTCGCGTCGGGCGCGGAGCCCACGGCATGCAACGAACGAACACTGGAGAGACGCTGGCTTTCGTTCATCGACGCGGCACCCGGATACTGACTGGGTCCGAAAATGCGCGAACTTGCCTACTTTAACGTTACCCAGCGTTAGGTAGGTTTCCCGATCTCAGCCGATCAGCGCCCGCGCCGCCGCGCGCGCCTCGTCAGTGATCTCGGCGCCGGACAGCATCCGGGCGATCTCCTCCTGACGGCGCTGATCGTCCAGGGTGACGACCGTGGTGGTTGTCAGGCCGTCACGGTCGGCCTTCATCACCTTCCAGTGGGCATGACCGCGCGACGCCACCTGGGGGCTGTGCGTCACCACCAGCACCTGGGCGCCGTTCGACAGGCGTTTCAGGCGCGAGCCGACGGCCTCGGCTACGGCGCCGCCCACGCCCTGATCCACCTCATCGAAGATCATGACCGGCTGGCGCATGTCCTCGCGGCTGGCCAGGGCGGCCTTCATGGCGAGCGCAAACCGGGCCAGTTCGCCTCCTGACGCAATGGCGTCCAGCGGTCCGAAGTCGGTTCCGGCGTTGGTGGCGATCTGGAACCGCACGGTCTCGACCCCATCCGGGCCGCGCCGGCCCTCGATCGGCTCCAGCGCCACGCGGAACCGCGCCCGCTCCAGCTTCAGCGGTCCCAGCTCGCCTATGACGGCGGCGGTCAGACGGTCGGCGGCGGCCTCGCGCGCCGAGGTCAGGAAGGTGGCGGCCAAGTCGTAGGATTCGGCGGCTTCCGCCGCCTCGCGCCCCGCATTGGTCAAGGCCTCCTCGCCATCCTCGATCAGCCGCAGCTGCTCGCGCAATCGGATGCGAAGGCTCGGCAGGGCGTCGACCGTGGTGTTCAACTTTCGGGCGGCGGCGCGCAGGGCGAACAGCCGTTCTTCCGCCTTGTCCAACCGGCCCGGCTCGTAATCGAAGGCACCGGCGGCGGCGTCCACGGCGGCGAGGGCCTCGGCGGCCTCAACCATGGTGCGGTCGATGGCGTCCACGGCGGCGGACAGTTTCAGGATCACGGGGTGATCGCCCTCGGCCCCCGCCTGCCCCGCCCGCTGGCGCGCATGTTCGACGGCGCGCAGGGCCGCGCCCAGCTTCTGGCTCAGCTTGTCGCCGCCAAGCTGGGTGCGGGCGTCGGCCAGATCGGCGATGGCCTTTTCCGCCGCGCCCAGCAGCGCCCGCTCGCCTGCCAGTTCCGTCTCCTCGTCGGCTCGCGGATCCAGGGCGTCCAGTTCGGACAGGTTCAGGCTGATCTCTTCCAATCGTGCGGCGGCGTCGGCGGCCTGGGCCTTCAACTCGGCCAGCCTGGCCTCGGCGGCCTTCAGCTTGATCGAAGCCGCCCCGACTGCCAGCAGTTGCGGTTGCAGACCGCCATAGGCGTCCAGCGAACCCCGATGGGTGCGCCAGTCCAGCAGGCCGACCGTCTCGTGCTGTCCATGCACCTCGACCAGGGCCGCGCCGATCTCGCGCAGCGCCGTCACCCCGGCAGGCTGGTCGTTGACATAGGCCCGGCTGCGGCCGTCGGCGCCCAGCACGCGGCGCAGGATCAAATCCTCGCCCGGCCTGACCTCAAACCCCTTCTCGGCGACCAGGGCCAGCAGATCGGGATCGTCGGGCGCGGAAAATATCGCCGTCGCGACCGCCTGTTTGGCACCGTTTCTGACCAGGCCCGCATCGCCCCGCCCGCCAAGCGCCAGGCCCAGGGCGTCCAGAATGATCGACTTGCCGGCCCCGGTCTCGCCGGTCAGCACGGTCAAGCCGCTCTCGACCTCAAGATCGAGCACGTCCACCAGGACGACATCGCGAATGGAGAGGGCGGTCAGCATCGGTTCAGGCGCCGGAACGAATCATGACCGACAGAATCCCGATACCGGCCGCATTGCACAAGCCGTTGCGTGATCAGCCCGGAATGATCCGTTGCAGCCAGCTCTCACGCTTGCCCTCGGGCGCCTTATCCGGCGTCTGGCCATTCTCGGTCAGCAGAGCGTAGGCCTCGGCGTACCAGGGGCTGCCGGGGAAGTTGTAGCCCAGAACGGCGCCGTTGCGGGTCGCCTCTTCCTTCAGGCCCAGCTGCAGGTTCACCTCGACCAGGCGATACAGGGCCTCAGGCGTATGCGAGGTGCGCTGGAAGTCGGGGTTTGCGATGACGGACTTGTAGCGGTTCACGGCCGCCAGCGGCTGGTTGGCGCGCTGATAGTAGCGGCCGATGTTCATTTCCTTGCCGGCCAGCTGGTCGTTGACCATGTCGATCTTGACGGCGGCGTCCGACGCATAAGGCGTGCCCGGATAGCGGCGCGAGACGTCCTTCAGACCCGCGAGGGCGGCGGTGGCGTAACCCTGGTCGCGACCCACGTCCGTGATCTGCTCGAAGTTGCAGACCGCCTTCATGTAGAAGGCGTAGGAGGCCGAGGGATTACCGGGGAACAGGGCGATGAAACGGTCGGCCGCCGCGATGGCGTCGGTATAGGCGTTGTTCTGATAATAGGCGTAGACCTGCATCAGGATCGCGCGGCGCGCCCAGTCCGAATAGGGGTGCTGGCGTTCGACTTCCTGGAAATAATCCACGGCGTCAGACCAGCGGCGCTGCTGCAGGCGCTCATAGCCGGTGTTGTACAGGGCCTCGACCGGACGTTCTTCATAGGCGAGGCGCGGGCGCTCTTTGCCGGCGCAGCCTGAAATCGTCACTGCGGCGATCGCCGCGGCCATCAGCACCATGCCGGAACGGAACTTAGAAGCGGACAAGGACGACCCCATGACGTGTAAGGGAGAGGCCCTAAGCCGTTCCCCCGGAAACCAACGCGGCGACCTCTAGCACCCGCAACCGAGCCGCGCCATGCCGAGGAAATCTCAGCGTATGACTTGCCCTGCCCGGCTCCACTGGTAAAGAGCGCGCCAACCGACCGCCGTTCATGGGGGGCGGATGACGGCGAAAGGATGACCGGCCGATGAAGCTGCTCTCAGGCAACTCCAACCGCGCACTGTCCCAGGCGATCGCCGACCACTTGGATGCGCCCCTCACCAAGGCCCAGGTCAAACGTTTCGCCGATAACGAAGTCTTCGCCATCATCGAGGAAAACGTGCGCGGCGAGGACGTCTTCATCCTGCAGTCGACCTCCTATCCGGCGAACGACAATCTGATGGAGCTGCTGATCATCACCGACGCCCTGGTGCGGGCCTCGGCGCGGCGGATCACGGCCGTCATCCCCTATTTCGGCTATGCGCGTCAGGATCGTAAGACCGGCGGCCGCACCCCGATCTCGGCCAAGCTGGTCGCCAATCTGATCACCCGCGCCGGCGCCGACCGCGTCCTGACGATGGATCTGCACGCGGGTCAGATCCAGGGCTTCTTCGACATTCCGACCGACAATCTGGTGGCCACGCCCGTGCTGGCGCAGGACATCAAGGAGCGATACGCTCGCGGCGATGACCTGATGATCGTCTCGCCCGACGTCGGCGGCGTGGTGCGCGCCCGCTCGCTGGCCAGTCGCCTGGACGCCGACCTGGCCATCGTCGACAAGCGCCGGCCCAAGGCGGGCGAGAGCGAGGTCATGAACATCATCGGCGACGTTCAGGGCCGCCGCTGCATCCTGTTCGACGACATCGTCGATTCGGGCGGCACCCTGGTCAACGCCGCAAAGGCCCTGATCGACCAGGGCGCGACCGAGGTCTCGGCCTATATCAGCCACGGCGTCCTGTCCGGCCCGGCCGTCCAGCGCATCACTGACGGCCCGCTGAAGGAGCTGGTGATCACCAACTCCATCGAGCAACCCCACGAAGTTTTGAACTGCCCGAAAATCCGAACGGTTTCCGTGGCTCCGCTCGTCGGTGAAGCTATCCGACGGATCGCGAACGAGGAATCGGTTTCCAAGCTGTTCGATTAACCTTCGGATAACCATAAGGCCCGCCTTATAAGCGCCAACAGTGTTGGCGCTTTGTGCGCGCGTGATCGCCTGAGGAAGTCTTCATGAAATCGGCCCATCTGAGCCGCGGCCTATCCGCCGCCGCACTCGCCGTCGCCGTCCTGCTCGCCAGCTGCGAGAGCGGACCGTCGAAGGCTGAACTGGAAGCGCAACGTCTTGCTGCCGAACTGGCGGCCCGCCAGCCCCCGCCCATTTCGTTGAACAAGGACGTGGCGGACGCCGCCTCCATCTACGTCGCCTTCCTGCGCGAGGCCCGCACGATCCAGCCCGGCGGCTTCCCCGACGCCGAATCGATCCAGGCGGCCCTGCGCAAGGGCGCGTCCTATGATCCCAACCAGCTGTCGCGCGGCCTGATCGCCTATGGCTCGATCATCGCCCTTCAGTCGCCCGAGTTCGTCGCCGGCGTGCGCCAGTTCGCCATTGATCCGGTCCAGCGCCAACAGATGGTGGCTCAGATCGTCGCCGACCCGGCCTATGCCGCCACCCTGCCCGGCGCCGACGCCGCCGCCGGCCTGATCTCCAGCACCATCGGCAAGGACGCCGTAGCCATGCGCGGCATCGCCGAGGCCATCGAGCAGGACGCCTACACCATCCAGGGCCGCAGCGACCCGCGCCGCAGCTGGGCCATCGTGCCGATCCCGCATCGCGAAGTCCGCCTGGAAAGCGCCAAGACCCTGTCGGACGTGGATATGCTGCCCTCGGCCGACGAAGCCAACCTGCTGTTCGCCGCCGCCAACAGCGGCACGGGCTTGGCCATCGAACCGTCGCGCAAGGCGCCGCCCTACACCCCCGCCGTGGTCCGCTCGTTGGCCATCGCCGCTTTGGCGGCCCTGGGCTCCGGCGGCGACGAGGCGCGCGCCAATACCGAGGCCCTGACGCACGAGCCGAACAGCGAGTTCTGCCTCAACATGTCCAAGCTGATGCTGTTCCAGTGCCTGGCCGCCTCGCGCCCCAGCTACGAGGACGTCTTCTGCCTGGGCCGCCACGTGACCCGCGACCTGGCCACCTGCACGACCGAAGCGACCCAGATCACCACCATCATCGTCGGTGATCCCCAGGAAACCGGCACCGCCCCGGCGCGCACGCCCATTTCGGTCTCGGTTCCTCAGACGCCCGTCCCGGCCGCCGCCAGCACGGCGACCCAGTCACTGAACACGACGCCGTCCGGCCCGCGCTAAACCGCGTCCAGCACGATAAAAGGCCCGCCCCGAGCGATCGGAGCGGGCCTTTTTCTTTGGGCGGCCGGCCTATTCGTAGCCGTGAGCCGCCTCGTTGATCACCTGGGACGGCATGGACGAGAAGTCCACGGCGACCGGCGTCGCGGTCTTGGCCTGATAGGTCCGAAGCACGTGCGTCATGCGGCGGCGCACCTCTCGCTCGGCCTCTGTGCCGGTGTCGAGCGCCAGGGGCGCCAGGCAGAAGTCGATGATGGCTTCGGTTCGGGTCAGCGGTTCCATTTGGGCGGTTCCTTTTCGGGTTAAGCCGCGTGGGTGAACTGGGCGGTCTCGGTCGAGTCCTTCAGCGCCGTCGTCGAGGACGTGCCGTTGGAGATGACCGTAGCGACCTGGTCGAAATATCCGGTGCCGACTTCGCGCTGGTGGCGGGTGGCGGTGTAGCCGATGACCTCGTTGGCGAACTCGCGCTGCTGCAGCTCGGAATAGGCCGCCATGCCGCGATCGCGATAACCGTCCGCCAGCTCGAACATGGAGTTGTTCAGGCTGTGGAAGCCGGCCAGGGTCACGAACTGGAACTTGTAGCCCATGGCCCCCAGCTCGCGCTGGAACTTGGCGATGGTGGCGTCATCCAGCTTGGCCTTCCAGTTGAAGGAGGGCGAGCAGTTGTAGGCCATCAGCTTACCCGGATGCTCCTTCTGGACGGCCTCGGCGAACTTCTTGGCGTCATCCAGATCGGGGTGCGACGTTTCCCACCACAAGAGGTCAGCGATGTTTGCGTAGGACAGGCCCCGCGCGATGCAGTGGTCCAGGCCCGTGCCTTCTTTCAGGCGGAAAAAGCCCTCGGGCGTACGGTTGTCGCGGTCGATGAAGGGCTGATCGCGCTCGTCGATATCCGAGGTGATTAGTTGGGCGCTCTCTGCGTCGGTCCGGGCCACCGTGATAGTCGGCGTGCCCATGACGTCGGCCGCCAAGCGCGCGGCGACCAGATTGCGCTCATGCGCCTGGGTCGGGATCAGCACCTTGCCGCCCAGGTGGCCGCACTTCTTCTCGGACGCCAGCTGGTCCTCGAAGTGAACGCCCGCGGCGCCCGCCTCGATGAAGGCCTTCATGATCTCGAAGCTGTTCAGCGGCCCGCCGAAGCCGGCCTCCGCATCAGCGACGATGGGCACGAACCAGTCGCGCTTGGCCCCGCCCTCGGCGTGCTCGATCTGGTCGGCGCGTTGCAGGGTGCGGTTGATGCGACGGCACAGTTCCGGCGCCGCGTTGGCCGGATACAGCGACTGGTCCGGGTACATGGCGCCGGCCGTATTGGCGTCCGCCGCGACCTGCCAGCCTGACAGATAGATGGCCTTCAGCCCCGCACGGACCATCTGCATGGCCTGGTTGCCGGTGACGGCCCCCAGGGCGTTGATGAAGGGCTCGTCGTGCAGCAACTGCCACAGACGGTTGGCGCCGCGCTCGGCCAGCGTGTGGGTGACGGGCACCGAGCCGCGCAGGCGCAGGACGTCCTCCGGCGTATAGGGGCGCTCGATGCCGTCGAAACGGCCGGCGGGCGAAGGAACCAGATCGGCGAAAGTTGTCATGGTCGAACTCGGTCTCTGAAGGGCGCGGCCGCAGCCGCCGTCTCGGAGACAAGAACACGCGACAGTCACGAATGACACACCAACACGCGGATCATTGATGTCATGTTATCATATCATGACTTTGCATCAACGGTCATTTTGTGACATTCTGCAGCCATGGACGCCTCCGCCGATCGCAAGCTCTTCCTCGGCGCCCGGCTGAAGCGGCTGCGGCGCGACCTGACCCTGACCCAGACGGCCATGGCGGCCGATCTGGGGGTTTCCCCCAGCTATCTCAACCACATAGAGCGCAACCAGCGCCCCGTTTCGGCCCAGCTCTTGCTGCGCCTGGCGGACACCTATGACGTCGATCTGCGCAGTCTGAACAAGGGCGGCGCCGCCGATGAAGCGCGGCTGACCGAGATTCTGGCCGACCCTCTGTTCAAGGGTCTGTCGGCGCCACGTCACGAACTGGTGCAACTGCTGGAAGAGGCGCCCGGCGTCGCCGACGCTTTGCTGCGCCTGTATCAGGCCTTTGACGACGGCCGCACCCGTTCGCGCGCCGCCGCTGAGAACGGCGAGGGCCTGGTCGAGACCAGTCCCGCCGAATGGGTGCGCGAATACATCCAGTCGCGCGGCAACCACTTCCCCGAACTGGATCAGATGGGCGAGGCCTTGGCCCACGCCCTGGCGGCCGAGGCTCCTGTCCACGCCGACGGCTTCGAACCCGCCGCCCGTCATCGGCTGGCGGCCAAACACGATCTGGGCGTCCGCACTCTGCCGGCCGAGGTCATGGTGGAATGGACCCGCCGCTTAGACCTGCACCGCCGTCGCCTGCTGCTGTCCGAGACGCTGGGGCCGTCCTCGCGCGCCTTCGCCGTCGCCTATCAACTGGCCCTGGTCGAGCACGGCCCGGCCCTGCACGACATGGTTCAGGCCGCGAACGCGCCCGACGCGGCGACACGCGCCCTGCTGAAGGTCGCTCTGACCAACACCCTCGCCGCCGCGACCCTGATGCCCTACGCCGCCTTCCAGCGCACGGCGGAAGAGACCGGCTATGATATGGCCCGGCTCCAGGCCCGGTTCGGGGTCAGCTACGAACAGGCCGCCCACCGCCTGACCACCCTGTCACGCCCCACGGCGCGCGGCGTGCCCTTCTTCCTGATGCGGGTGGATCAGGCCGGAAATATCTCCAAACGCTATGCAGCCGGCGCCTTCCCCTTCTCGCGTTTCGGCGGCGCCTGCCCGCGCTGGCGGCTGCATTCCGCCTTCCGCACGCCCGGCCGCATCGTGACCCAGATCATCGAGACGCCGGATGGCGGCCGCTGGTTCACCTTCGCCCGCACGGTCGAGCGCCAGGGCCACGACGGTTTCGGCGAAACCCACGACCTGGCCGTCGGCCTGGGCTGCGAACTACGCCACGCTTCCCGCCTAGCCTACGCCCACGGCATCGACCTGCAGAACCCCGAGGTCACGCCCATCGGCCCCGCCTGCCGCCTGTGCCACCGCCACCCCTGCGCCGAACGCGCCGCCGCCCCCATCGACCGCCCGCTGGCCGTCGATGACTGGTCGAAGTCCGTCAGCCCCTACCCATTCGGCGCGGCCTGACGCCTAGCGCCGCTGATCGGCCGTGCGCTCGCGAATGGCGTTGAACTCGGCCGTCGGCTTCCACGCGGGCCAGCTCTCGCTGTCCGCCACCGTCAGTCCCAACCGATACAGCAGATCGAGGTTCTGCAGCGCCGCCGTGAAGTCGTAGTCGGCCCGCCATTCGTCGGTCAGCTTGTGGTAATATCGCTCCATCTGCCCCTCATAGTAGGGCTTGCCCGCGTCGATCCCGCCCTCGACGAAATCGCGCCCGGTCCACGGCATCAGGGCCGGCACCCCGCCTGCCGCAAAGTTGAAGTGGTCCGAACGATAGTAGAAGCCTTCCTCGGGATAGCCGTCGCCCGTCACCACCCGCCCCTGCACGGCCGCGAACCGGCCCAGAATATCCTCCAGCTCCGACTTGCCGACGCCGAACACCGCCACGTCCCGCGTCGCAGGCGTGAAGGGCAGCATGTCGATGTTGATGTCCGCCGCCGTCCTGGCCAGCGGATAGACCGGATCGGCGGCATAGGCTTCTGATCCCAGCAACCCCTGCTCCTCGGCCGTGACGTGCAGGAAGACCACGGTGCGTTTCGGCGCCGGGCCTGCCTTGAACGCCCGCGCCATCTCGATCAGTCCCGCCGTGCCCGACGCATTGTCCCAGGCGCCGTTGAAGATGTCGTCGCCTTCCGGGTTCGGCGTGCGCGCCTTGCCGACATGGTCCCAGTGGGCGGAATAGAAGACGTATTCGTCGGGTCGCTCCGTGCCGGTGATCTTGGCCAGCAGATTGTTGGAGTGGATGACTTCGGTCGTCTCGGCGATGTCCACGCTCAGCCGCGCGCCTAGATCGACCGTGCCGCCCAGACCCGCCGATTTAGCTCGCACCAGAGCGGCGGTCAGCGCCTCTCCGCCGATGGCCGTCCCCGTCGCCATATTGATCGATCCGGTGAACCGGGCGTCGCTGGCGCCCTTCACCGTCATCTGCGGCCGGTTCGCCCCGGCGACGGCGCGTCGCCAGCGGCCATCGACGTCCTGAAGGCTGATCACGCCGACGGCGCCGCGTCTCAACGCCTCCTGCGTCTTGTGCGTGCCTGAACCGTAGAAGTTGGGGTCTGCGCCCATGCTGTCCGGCTGTCCGCGCAGAACGACCACCACCTTGCCCGTCAGGTCCGCGCTTCCATAGTCGTCCCACTGAGGCGCCGAGATGCCGTAACCCGCGAAGACCAACGGTGCGTCTTCGACCTTCACCGCCGGATCGGCCGGGCCCGCACGCAGGGTGATGTCCGTCCCCGAAACCAGCGGATGCACCGCCCCGTCCGCTCCAGTCCACGACGCCGTCGGCGCCCGCTGCGGCGTGAACCGCACCAGATCGACCGGCTGCAGCCACGATCCGCCCGGACCGCCCGGCTCCAGCCCCATCGCCTCATACTGGGCCTGCAGATAGGCCAGGGTCAGACCCTCGCCGACCAGACCGGGAAACCGTCCCTCCATCTCGTCCGACGCCAGATATTTGATGTGGTCCGACAGGCGCTGGGCGCTGAACTGCGGCGTCGCGGCCGAGGCGACGGCGAAGGCGTCCACCTGTGGCCCGGGACCGGCGACCGGGGCGGTCGCACAGGCGGCCAGGGCAAGCGCCGCAAGGGCGACGAAGGACGAACGGCGAAGGATCATTCAGGCGCACTCGAAACGTGGAAACGCGAAAGGGCGGGGATGCCTCCCCGCCCCTCGTTGGTCAATAAGGGTTCAGCGGCGTTCCGACGCGGTGGTCGCGCGCGCTGGCGCAAACTCCGAACCCGGCTTCCATTGCGGCCAGTCGCGGCCGTTCGCCAGGGCGCGCCCGACATCATAGAAGACCGTCAGATCCTCGATCATGCCGCGATAGTCCCAATCTGGCGACCATTCGTCCGCCGCCTGGTGATAGCGTTTGGCGCCGTACTCCGCCCGCGCCGCCTCGCGCTCAGCGATAGGGGCATCGCGGAACTCGCCCCGGCTGCCGGCATAGGCCATCGGCACGCCGCGCTTGGCCAGGGGGAAGTGGTCGGAGCGATAGTAGGTGCCGGCCGCATTCTCGTAGTCCGGGACCAGCGTCCGCCCCTGCGGCTGGATCGCCGCGGCCAGACGCTCGTCGAAGTCCGACTGACCATAGCCGGTGACGCCCAGGCCGGTGACGCGGCCATAGACGTTCATCGAATCCATGTTGAATCCGCCTACCGTCTTGGCCAGCGGGTAGACCGGATTGACCGCGTAATATTCCGAGCCCAGCAGGCCGCTTTCCTCGGCGGTGAAGCTGATGATCACGATGGACCGTTCGGTGCGCGGCGCACCGCCGAACATCCGCGCCAGCTCCAGCAGGCCCGCCGTGCCCGAGGCGTTGTCCACGGCGCCGTTGAAGATGCGATCACCCGTCGCGTCCGGCTCGCCCATGCCGATATGGTCCCAGTGGGCGGTATACAGCACCGTCTCGTCCGGATGGGTCGTGCCCGGCAGGCGGGCGATAACATTGTGGCTGGTGACCTGATTGGTCGTCACGTCGAACTCGGTCGAGAAGCCGGCGCCGGGCAAGGCGACGGGCTGGAAGTCGCGGCTGCGCGCCTGGACCTTCAGCGCCTCGAAATCGAGGCCGGCGCGGCGGAACAGGTCGACCGCCACATCCCGCTGGATCCAGCCTTCCATCGGCACCCGCTCGGCCGCCGCATTCTGGCGCAGGATGTCGAACTGCGGCACGCCCCACGAGTTGGCCACCGTCTGCCATCCATAGGACGCCGGCGCCGTCTCGTGGACGATCAGAACGCCCGCCGCACCATGCTTGGCCGCCTCTTCGTATTTGTAGGTCCAGCGGCCGTAGTAGGTCATGGCCTTGCCGCCGAAGGTATTCAGCGCCGGCTCTTCGAAATCGGCGTCATTGACCAGCACGACCAGAATCTTGCCGCGCAGGTCCTGACCCTTGAAGTCGTTCCACTGGCGCTCTGGCGCATTGATCCCGTAGCCGACGAAGACCAGCGGCGCGTCCTTCAGGCTGACATGCTCGGCGGGGCGGCGGGTGGAGATGGCGACCTCGCGCCCTTGCGTCATCGGCAGGGTCCAGTCGCCCAGCTTCAGCGAGGCCTGGACGTTGGACTGGACGAAGCGGTTCAGGATCACGTCCTGAGTCCACTGACCGTTCGGCCCGCCCGGCTCGAACCCTGCGGCGGCGTAGCCTTCGCTCAGATAGCGCACGACCTTCTCTTCGGCCGGGGTGGCGATGCCGCGTCCCTCATAGCTGTCGTCCGACAGGGTTTTGATGTCCTGCGAAATCCGCGCCGCGTCGAAGGCGGGAACGGTGTGAACCGCAGCGGGATTGGGCGCCGTGGCGCAGGCCGACAGGGCGGCGCCGGCCAACAGGACGGCGGCGAACGAAGAGACAAGACGCATGAACAGTGGCCCCACAGCCGGAAACGATGGGCGACCCTAGGCGGCGAAACCCACACTGTCGATTCCGTGTCACGGACCATTCGTCGCAAACGAAAAACCCGCCGAAGCGAACTTCGACGGGCTGAAGATTTCGAACTGACGGCGATCCCCTAGTGGGCGACGCCCTTCCAGATCCGGCGGTAGGCGACGTAGGTGATGCCCGCGAAGATGAACAGGTAGATCAGCACGCCCAGCCCGGCCTGCTTGCGCTCGACCATCTTTGGTTCCGACGTCCAGGCGATGAAGGCCGCGACGTCCTTGGCGTATTGATCCACCGTCTGGGGCGAACCGTCGTCATAGGTCACCTGGCCGTTCTGCAGCGGCGGCGGCATGGCGATGAAGCCTCCGGGCGGGACATCGTGATGATCACCCGTCCAGAACGGCGTCAGGTCGCCGGCCATGTAGGGGTTGTAGTGCTGGCCTTCGCGGATCGTCAGACCCGCCGGCGCGGCCTTGTAGCCCGACAGAAGCGAATAGATGTAGTTGGCGCCGTCATGACGGGCCTTGGCCATGACCGACAGGTCGGGCGGCGCGGCGCCGCCGTTGCCCGCCGCCGCCGCCGTGGCGTTGGGATAGGGCGAACGGAACTTGTCGGCCGGGGTGGCGTCGCGCTGGATCGCCTCGCCGGTCTCGCTGTCGATGTCCGGCGCCTGGTTCTCGGCGGCCAGAGCCTTGACCACCGGGTTGTCGTTCGGGTTCGGATACTTCGGATTCCAGAACGGACCATGGCGGTCGCCCAGGTTCCGATAGTGCATCAGGTTCATGCCGTGACAGGCGGCGCAGACCTCGTGATAGACCTTGTAGCCGCGTTGCAACTGGCCCTGGTCGTAGGTGCCGAACGGCCCCTCGAAGCTGAAACCGCCCGAGCGCGGGTGGGCGGCGACGCCCGCCGCCATGGCGGGGGCGGCGCTCATCAGGCCCACACCCAGGCTCAGCGCGATGGCGGCCGAGGCGATGATCGTCTTGAACGACACGGTCTTCATTCCAATCGTCATGACCCTCAGCCCTTCTGCTCGACGGCGTCCGCACCGGTCAGCACCGGTTCGGAAATCGTCGCTGGGATCGGCAGCGGCTGCTCCTTCAACCCGACCAACGGCATGATGATCAGGAAGAAGGCGAAGTAATACAGGGTGAACACGCGTGTCAGCCACAGGAAGGAGTTCAGGTCGCCGTCGATCAGGGTGAAGGTCTTGAACGACCCGATCACCGGCGCATCCGGCAGCTGACCACCACACCACCCCAGACCCACGCCCACCACCAGGAAGATGATGAAGAAGGTCCGCATCGTCGGGCGATAGCGCATCGAGCGCACCTTGGACGTATCCAGCCAGGGCAGGACGAACAGCACGCCGATGGCGCTGAACATCGCTACCACGCCGCCGAACTTGTCCGGGATGGCGCGCAGGATCGCGTAGAAGGGCAGCATGTACCACTCGGGCACGATGTGCGCCGGCGTCACCAGCGGGTTGGCCGGGATGTAGTTGTCGGCGTGGCCCAGGGCGTTCGGCTGATAGAAGACGAAGATCGCGAACAGGATCAGGAACAGGATAATCGCGAACCCGTCCTTGACCGTGAAATACGGGTGGAAGGGCAGCATGTCCTTCTTCTCCCGACCCTTGGGGATCAGGATGCCGACCGGGTTGTTCTGACCGGCCGCATGCAGCGCCCAAAGGTGCAGCACGACGCAGCCCAGGATGGCGAACGGCAGCAGATAGTGCAGCGAGAAGAAGCGGTTCAGCGTCGCATTGTCGATCGCCGGTCCGCCGCGCAGCCAGATCAGGATCGGCTCGCCCAGCACCGGGATCGCGCCGATCAGGTTGGTGATGACCTCTGCGCCCCAGAACGACATCTGGCCCCACGGCAGGACGTAGCCCAGGAAGGCGGTGGCGATCATCAGGAAGAAGATCACGCAGCCGATGATCCAGATCATCTCGCGCGGCGCCTTGTAGGAGCCGTAGTAGAGGCCGCGCAGCATGTGCAGATAGACGGCGATGAAGAACATCGACGCGCCGTTGGCGTGAACGTAGCGCAGCAACCAGCCGCCGTTCACATCGCGCATGATGCGCTCGACCGAGGCGAAGGCCAGGTCGACGTTGGGCGTATAGTGCATGGCCAGAACGATGCCGGTGACGATCTGCGTCATCAGGCACAGGGCCAGGATGCCGCCGAAGGTCCACCAGTAGTTCAGGTTCCGCGGCGTCGGCAGGGACATATAGTCCGCACCGAAACGGATGATCGGCAGCCGGGTGTCCAGCCACTTCTCGACGCCCGTCTTGGGGACGTAGGTGGATTCGTGTTCGCTCATGCCCTCGCCCTCAACCGATCTTCACGCGGGTGTCGGACGCAAACTCGTAGTCCGGCACAACCAGGTTCAGAGGCGCAGGCCCCTTACGGATACGGCCGGATGCGTCGTAGTGCGAGCCGTGGCAGGGGCAGAACCAGCCGCCGTAATCGCCCGCGCCGAACGTGGGAACGCAGCCCAGGTGGGTGCAGGACCCGACGACGACCAGATATTTCTCGTGACCCGGCTTGGTGCGCTCGGCGTCCGTCTGGGGCTGTTTCAGGTCCGGCGCATGATCGTCGGCGATGACCTTCTGCAGCTCGGCCGGGGTGCGGTAACGCACGAACACCGGCTTGCCCTGCCATTTGATGACGACCTGCTGGCCTTCCTGAACCTTGGTCAGATCGAACTCGATCGACGCCAGGGCCAGGGTGTCGGCCGCGGGGTTCATCTGGTTGATCAACGGCCAGGCGATCACCGCCCCCGCGCCGACCGCCGCAGCGCCCGCTGCGATGTAGATGAAGTCACGACGATTGGGATCACCGCCCTCGGGGCTGTGAGTGTCTTCCGTATGCACGACCGATTCGGCCACGTTTCCACCTCTCGAACGCCGCGGAAGAAGCCCAGGAGCCTCCCCCAGCCACGGCACGAACCAACAAAAGACGCCGGAAATCCCCGACGGCCCGACACTTGCGCCTATTTCGCGCAAGCTGCTGACGTTTCTTGCGAAACGCTCGCAAACAGACCGCGACAAACCCCCTCGTCGCGCGTATGTCAGGCCTTAGAATGCGTCTCGCCCTTTTTCAACCGGACATTCCTCAGAACGTCGGAGCCTGCATCCGATTGTCGGCCTGTTTCGGCGTCGATCTGCACGTCATCGAGCCGACCGGCTTCCGTTTTGACGACCGCGCCATGAAGCGCGCCGCCCTCGACTACGGCCCGCTGTCGCACATGACCCGCCACGCCAATTGGGAGGCCTTCCAGGCGGATCGTCCGGCCGGGCGGCTGGTGCTGTTCACGACCAAGGGCGCGACCCCCTTGCCCGATTTCGTCTTCCAGCCTGACGACACTCTGCTGTTCGGCAAGGAAAGCGCCGGCGCCCCCGACTATGTCCACGCCGCCGCCGACGCGCGCGTCGTCGTGCCGCTGCGACCCGACGCCCGCTCGCTGAACCTGTCGGTCACCGCCGGAATCGCCCTGTGGGAAGGCCTGCGTCAGACAGGCGGGGTCAGTCAGTTCTGAGCCGGCGCGGGCTCCAGCCGCGCCATCGACGGCCGCTCGCCGGCCTTTGACGCCGCCACGGCCTCGACCGACCGCATGACCCGCAGCAGGTTCTCGCCGGCGATCTTGCGGATGTCCGCCTCGGCCCAGCCGGCCTGCATCAGGGCCGCCAGGATGCGCGGATAGGCGTCCACCCCGCCCATGCCTTCGGGCAGGCTGCCGATGCCGTCGAAGTCGGCGCCCAGCCCCACATGGTCGATGCCCGCCACCTCGCGCACATGCTGGATGTGCGCCACGACGTCGGCCAGGGTCGCCTGAGGCGTCGGATTGGCGATGGTCCAGGCCGTCAGCCCGGCTTCCACCGCGCCGGGATCGCCGGGGTTCAGGGTCTTGAGCCGCGCCTCCTCGCCGGCCCTGGCGCCGTTCCAGGCCCGCACCGCCTCGGACACGAAGCCGGGCGCCAGGTTGATCATCACGATGCCGCCGTCCTGGGGCATCATCCGCAGCACCCGGTCCGGCACGTTGCGCGGATGGTCCGTCACCGCCCGCGCCGACGAGTGGGAAAAGATCACCGGCGCGTCCGAGACGCGCATGGAGTCCAACATCGTCTCCTCCGACACGTGGCTCAGGTCCACCATCATGCCCAGCCGGTTCATCTCCTTGACCACCTCGTCGCCGAACGGGCTCAACCCGCCCCACTTCGGCGCGTCCGTCGCACTGTCGGCCCAGGTCGTGGTCTTGGAGTGGGTCAGGGTCATGTAGCGCGCGCCGGCCCGATAGAATTCGCGCAGCAGGGCCAGGGAGTCGTCGATGGAATAGCCGCCCTCCATCCCGATCAGGCTGGCGATCCGGCCCGAGGCGAACACCGCATCCACCTGATCCGCCGTCGTCGCCAAGCCGAAGGTGTCGGGATAGGCGGCGATGATCCGCTTGGCCGTGTCGATCTGTTCGAAGGTTTCCTCGACGGCCTCCAGCGGCGTCAGGCTGGCGGGCACATAGACGGACCAGAACTGACCGCCGACGCCCCCGGCCCGCAGCCGCGCGATGTCGGTGTGCAGCTTGGTGGAGACCGCCAGGTTCTTCGTCAGGTCCACCGCGTAGACGTCGTTTCCATATTGCTGGCGCAGCGCCCACGGCAGGTCGTTGTGCCCATCGATCAGCGGCGTCGTCTTCAGGATGCCCAGCACCCGCGCCTCGTCCACCTCCTGAGCGTGGGCCGCTCCCGCCAAGGCAAGGGCGGCGACAGTGACGAAGAGAAAACGACGGATCATGGGCGGGCTTCCTGAAAACGGTAGGCGATCATTAGCGCCTGCGATTCCCTCTATGACAACCTGTCCGGATGACGCCGCCGCCGCGACGTGGTTCAAGCGCGCCATGAGCGACGCCGTCTTCTCCGATCCGCTCGACCTGAAGAAGGTCGAGACCCGCGCCTGGTTCGAACATCTGCGCGACCGCATCCACACCGCGTTCGAGGCGCTGGAGGATGCGGTGCCCGCCGACCTGTTTCCCGGCGAACCCGGCCGGTTCGTCCGCACCGCCTGGGACCGCGCGGAAGGCGGCGGCGGCGTCATGGGGATGATGCACGGCCGCCTGTTCGAAAAGGTCGGCGTCCACGTCTCGACCGTGCATGGCGCTTTCCCCGCCGACTACGCCAAAAACGTGCCCGGCGCCGACGTCGATCCCCGCTTCTTCGCCACAGGGATCAGCCTGATCTGCCACCCGGTCAGTCCGCGCGTGCCGGCGGTGCATATGAACACCCGCTTCATCGCCACGACCAAGAGCTGGTTCGGCGGCGGCGGCGACTTGACGCCGGTGCTGATGGCGGACCGTCGCCAGGACCACCCTGACACCGTCGCCTTCCACGCCGCCATGCAGGCCGCCTGCGACGCCCACGACCCGACCTGGCATGCCAAATACAAGGCCTGGTGCGACGAGTATTTCTACCTGCCCCACCGCAAGGAGCCGCGCGGCACCGGCGGCGTCTTCTACGATCATCACGACAGCGGCGACTACGATCGCGACTTCGCCTTCACCCGCGACATCGGCCTGGCCTTCCTGGACGTCTATCCGCGCATCGTCGCCGCCCGAATGACCGAGCCCTGGACGGCGGAAGAGCGCGAGGAACAGCTGATCCGACGCGGCCGCTACGTCGAGTTCAACCTGCTCTACGACCGCGGCACCATGTTCGGACTGAAGACCGGCGGGAACGTCGATTCGATCCTGTCGTCCATGCCGCCGACGGTGAAGTGGCCCTAGCCCATCGCCTCCACGAACACGTCCCCCGCCCGGCTTCGATACCGCTCCCTATGCCGTAACAGCCGGAACGGCCGCTCGGGCAGGGTGAAGGGCGCGGTCACCAGCCGACCGGCCGCAACGGACGCATAGGCCACGCTTTCCGACAGGGCCGTGGCGCCCGCCCCTGCCTCGGCAGCCGCCAGCACGGCCTCGTTTGACGGCAAGGTCATCGACACGGCCAGCGTCGCGGGATCGACACCCATGTCCCGCACCGCCGCTTCCAGCGTCGAACGCGTTCCCGACCCGACCTCGCGCAGCACCCACGGCTGGCCCGCCAGATCCTTCGCGTCCAGCCGTCGCCGCGTCGCCCACGGATGGTCCGGGGTCACCAGCACGGCCAGCCGATCCGATCCGACCTGAACCTGCGACAGGGCCGGCTCGTCCACCGCCCCCTCGACCAGGCCGATCTCGGCGGCGCCGCTCAGCACGGCCTGGGCCGCCTCGCGCGTGTTTCCGATCTCGACCGCCAGTTCGACGCCCGGATAGGCCCTGTGAAAATCCACCAGCCGGCGCGGCAGCCAATAGCTGGCGATGGTCTGGCTGGCGAACACCGCCAGCCGCCCGCGCCGCAGGGCGCTCATGTCCGCCAGCGCCGCCTCCGCCGCCTGCGCCCGCGCCAGCACGGCTTTCGCTTCGGGCAGGAAGGCTCGGCCCGTCTCGTTCAAGACCACGCCCCGCCCGACCCGGTCGAACAGCCTCACGTCGTGCTCGGCCTCCAGCGCCGCCAGCGCATTCGACACCGCCGACTGCGTCAAGTTCAGCGCCCGCGCCGCCGCCGTCACATGGTCGCGTTCGGCCACGGCGACGAAGATGCGCAAACGTTCCAGGGTCACGATTGATCTCCAAATCGGATTGAAACGACCATAACTATCCGTTGGACCGCCGTCGAGAGCGGGCGCATCACCCTATTATGAAGTCCGCCGCCCTGCCTGCGCCCGTCACTACGCCCAAACTGGCGTCGGCGACGGCGTTCGGGCGCAAGATCCGGCCCGGCGTCATGCTGTGCCTGCTGGTGACCCTGGCGGCCATCGGCCTGACCAGCATCGAGCGCGACGTCATCGGCCATGTCTGGCTGGAGCCGCTGGTGCTGGCCATCCTGCTGGGCGCCGCCGTCCGCACCGCCTGGACCCCCGACGTGCGGTTCAAGGCCGGCATCGACTTCTCGGCCAAGACCCTGCTGGAGGTGGCGGTTGTCCTGCTGGGCGCCTCGGTCAGCGCGGCGACCCTGTCGTCGCTGGGCGTATCTTTCGTCGTCGGAATCCTACTTTTGGTCGTCGTCGGAATCGTCGTCGGTTTCGGCGTCGGCCGCGCCTTGGGGCTGAACCCGCGCATGGCTCTGCTGGTCGCCTGCGGCAACGCCATCTGCGGCAACTCCGCCATCGCCGCCGTCGCCCCGGTCATCGACGCCGACGGCGAGGAGGTCGCGGCCTCCATCGCCTTCACCGCCGTGCTCGGCGTCATCGTGGTTCTGGCCCTGCCGCTTCTGGGCGGCTTGATCCACCTGAACGGCCTGCAGTACGGCGCCCTGGCCGGTCTGACCGTCTATGCCGTGCCGCAAGTCCTGGCCGCCGCCGCCCCGTTCGGCGCCATCGCCACCCAGACCGGCACGGTGGTCAAGCTGGTGCGGGTACTGATGCTGGGGCCGGTTATCCTGGCCCTGTCGCTGATCTTCCGAGACCGCGCGCCGACGGCTGCCAAGCCGGGCCTTTCCCGCCTGCTGCCCTGGTTCATCTTCGGCTTCCTGGTCATGATCGCCTTGCGCTCGCTGGACCTGATCCCGCAGACCGCCCTCGCACCCATGGCCGCCGCCTCCAGCCTTCTGACCGTCGTCGCCATGGCCGCCCTGGGCCTGCAGACCGACATCCGCGCTGTCGCCCGCGCCGGCGGCCGGGTCGTCGCCGCCGTCATCCTGTCGCTGGGCGCCCTGGTGTTGCTGGCGCTGGCGCTGATCCGGCTGCTGGGGCTTTAGATCCCGCTGCCGTAATCCTCGACCGGCGGCGGGGTCAGCAGCAGGAAGGCGCGAATCCAGGCCGTCAGCACGGCCCGGTCGTTGGGTCGCTTCAGACTGTCGATCGCCTCGTCCGCTACCGGATGCGGAATGCGCGTCCCACGCCGCCCCTCGATCAGAGCCGCCGCATAATCCGGCTGGAACTCCGGATGGCACTGGAATGAGATCGCATCCTGCCCCCAGGCCAGGCCGGCGTAGGGCGTGAAGCCGCTGGAGGCGATCACTCGCGCGTCGTCCGAAATCGACGTGACCTGATCCTGGTGGGAAACGGGTATCGAGATCGTTCGCGCGCGCGGATGCATCCACGGCTCGTCGGCCTGCACCTCATAGCGATGCAGCCCCACGCCCCAGCCCTTGTCCGACTTCTCCACAGCCCCGCCGAACGCATGGGCCAACGCCTGATGCCCGAAGCAGATGCCGACCAGACGCGTCCGCCCCCGCGCCGCCCTCAGCCAATCCACCAACTGCGGGATCCACGGCAGGTCGTCATAGACCCCCGCCGCCGACCCAGTGACGATGGCCCCCTGAAACGCCGACGGATCCTCGGGTAGATAACCGGATTGCACGTCGAACCGCGTCGTCGCCACGCCTTCACCCAGCAAAGCCCGGAACCGCGCCGGATAATCGTCGAAATCGTTTTTCAGATGCTCCGGCGGATGTCCGGTTTCCAGAATGGCGATGCGCGTCATGCGACCAAACTAGTGACTGCGGTCAGAAGGTCCAGACCTCGGCCCGCCCGCCGGCTTCGCCCAGAGCGCCGGCGACCCAGCCGCAGATCTCGTTCGCGGCTGCCTCCGCACCCGCCGGCGGATTGACCACCACCAGGGCGCAGCCGTTCATCTTCATTGGATTGGTCAACGGCCTCAGTCGCGCCTCGGCGACCAGGGTCGGCCCGGCCTTGCCCTGTAGCCGCCGGATGAAGCCGTCGAAGGTCTCCAGGTCCTTCAACGGGGTCCAGATCGCCACCGTCGCCGTCGGATCGCGCTTCACCACCGCGATCGCGGTCTCGGCCGAACGGACATAGTCGTCGGGCTTCTCGAACGGTGGGTCGATCAGCACCAGCGGCCCGCGCACCTTCGCCGCTTCCGCGACCACCGCCCCATAGCCGTCCCCCTCGCGCGCCTGAGCGTTCGTTCGTCCCGCCAGCGCCTCGACCAGCATGGCCCGAACGGGCGGGTTCAGCTCGAACCCGACGTAGCGCCCGCCGTCCTTGAGGGCGTCGGTGATCAGCAGGGGCGAGCCCGGATAATACCGCACGCCGCCGTCAGGATTGATCGCCGCCACCTCGGCCGCCAGGGCATCCATCAGCGGCGTCCGGCCGTCCGCCGTCATCAGCCGCGCGACCCCGGCCTCGGCCTCCTTCGACCGCGTCCCGTCCCCCGAAAGGTCGTACAGCCCCGCCCCCGCATGGGTGTCGAACACGGTCAGCGGACCTGTTTCCTGCCTCGCCTTCACCAGCCACAGCACCAGGGCGTGTTTGAGCAGGTCGGCGAAGTTTCCGGCGTGAAAGCTGTGGCGATAGTTCATGCCGCCTCGTCTCGCGCCCCGTTCCCGCGGTCAAGCGGAACTCGCCGCCCCGGCCCCGCGTTCGTCGCTCGTCTTCGGCAAGCAGCTGAAAGACCAATGAAAAGGAAACGCGGCGGATGGCCGACGGATCGCACGCCTTCGACATCGCCGTCGAGGTTCCGCAAGGGCTCAGCTACTGCAGCGACGAGTTCGCGGGCCTGAGCCGTCGCCGCGCCGGCAAGGGCTGGTCCTATAAGGACGCCAAGGGCAAGACGATAAGCGACGCCAAGGTCCTGGCCCGCATCCGCGCCCTGGCCATCCCGCCCGCCTGGACCGACGTCTGGATCTGCCCGAAAGCCAACGGCCATATCCAGGCCACAGGCCGCGACGTGAAGGGCCGCAAACAGTATCGCTATCACAACGACTGGAGCACGGCCCGGTCCGAGAACAAGTTCGACAAACTGCCCGCCTTCTCTCGCGCCCTGCCCAAACTGCGCGACAAGGTTGAGCACGATCTGGCCCTGCGCGGCGTCTGTCGCGACAAGGTGCTGGCCACCGCCGTGCGCCTGCTGGAGATCACCCTGATCCGCGTCGGCAACTCCATCTACGCCAAGCAGAACCGTAGCTATGGCCTGACCACCCTGCACAAGCGTCACCTCGAGGTGGACGGCCCGGCCCTGACATTCGAGTTTCGCGGCAAGAGCGGCAAGGACCACAGCGTCAGCGTCAAGGACCGACGCCTCGCCCGCGTCGTGCGCGAGTTGGAGGGCCTGCCGGGTCAACAGCTTTTCAAGTATCGCTCGGCCGACGGCACGCTGTGCCCGGTCGATTCGGACGATGTGAACGCCTACATCCGCGAGGCGATGGGCGAACAATTCTCGGCCAAGGACTTCCGCACTTGGGCCGGCACCGTCTCGGCGGCGCGGGCGCTGCGCGATGCGGAGGCCGCGACCTCGCCCACCGACGCCAAGCGAAAGATCACCGTCTGCGTCAAGGCCGTCGCGGGCCTGCTGGGCAACACCCCCACCGTCTGCCGCGCCTCCTACGTCCACCCCAAGGTCTTCGCCCTGTTCGAAAGCGGCGCCATCGCCGATGTCCTGCCCAGTTCGGAGACCAAGGGTTTCGAAAAGGCGTTGATCAAACAGTTGCTTGCGGTCTGATCTCAGCGGTTCTCAATGCTGGCGTTAGAAATCCCCATTTGATCGGTAGGATTTAAGATCCTTCTCTTCCTCCCCGGCGCATCACGTCGCCGGAGGGGGACCACAATGACATCCGAAACCGCCCGACGCCTGCTGTCCGCCACAGCCGTCCTCGCCTGCCTGGGCGCGCCCGCCGTCGCCTTCGCCGCGCCGGACGAGGCCGTCGAACCTCAGGTTCAGACGCCCGGCGTCGCCAGCGTCGGCGACATCGTCGTCACCGCCCGCCGACGTGACGAGCGAGCCCAGGACGTGCCTATCGCCCTGACGGTCGTGAACGAGGAATTGCTGGATCGCACGGGCGCCTACAACATAGGCCAGATCACCCAGCTGGCGCCCAGCGTCCAATTGCTTAGCCCCAACGCCCGAAACACCGCCATCACCATCCGGGGCCTGGGCGCCAGCTATGGCTTGGCCAACGACGGGCTGGAACAGGGCGTCGGCATCTATATCGATCAGGTTTATTACAGCCGTCCGGCGACGGCGACGCTGGACTTCGTCGACATCGAACGGATCGAGATCCTGCGCGGGCCGCAGGGGACGTTGTTCGGCAAGAACACCACCGCGGGCGCCCTGAACATCATCACCCGCGCCCCCAGCTTCACGCCCGAGGCGCAGGGAGAGGTCAGCATCGGCGACTATGGTTTCCTGCAGGCCAAGGCGTCGGTGTCGGGTCCGCTGATCAGCGACAAGCTGGCCGCACGTCTGTCCTTCGTCTCGACCCGCCGCGACGGCCTCGTGGACAATGTCACGGTCGGCCGCAAGCAGAACGCCCAGGACTCCATCAGCCTGCGCGGCCAACTGCTGTTCCAGCCGACGGACAAGCTGACCGTCCGCCTGTTCGGCGACTACTCGGACCAGACACCCGACTGCTGCACCCAGCTGTATGTCCGCGTCGGCGACACGGCCAAGCCCGTCAATCTGCGGTTCCCCGCCCTCGCCGCCGGTCTGGGCTATGCGCCCGGCAGCACCAATCCCTATGACAGGATCGCCGATGTCGACGGCGCGATCGCCGCCGACCAGATCCAGCGCGGCTTCTCCGCCATCGTCGATTACGATTTCGGCTGGGCCACCCTGACCTCGGTTTCGGCCTGGCGGGCCTGGGACTGGCGTCCCGCCAACGACCGCGACTACACGGCGCTCGACATCACCCGCCAATCCGCCAATCCCTCGGACCAGGACCAGTGGAGCCAGGAGTTTCGCCTGTCCTCCAACGGCGCCAACCGCATCGACTGGACCGTCGGCGCCTACGCCTTCCATCAGGCGGTCGAAACTCACGGCGTCACGCAATACGGCCGCAACGCCTCCTACTGGCTGACGACCGTGCGCGATCCGGTCACCAACGCTTTGGTCCCAGGGACAAACCCCGGCCTGCTCGAAGGCTACACGGTGTTCAACGACTCGCGGATCGAAACCGACTCGCTGGCTGTCTTTGGTCAGTTGACCTGGAACATCACCGACCGGCTGCACCTGACGCCCGGCCTGCGCTACACCCACGAGGAAAAGGACGGCGCCTATGTCTCGACCGTCAACGGCGGCGGTCCAGGCAGCGCCGCCGATCTGACCCGCCGCCTCGGCGTCGCCCGGCCCCAGGCCTATGCCGCCGACATCTCCGATGGCGATCTGTCGGGCCAGGTCGCCCTGTCCTACGACATCTCCGACACGGTCCTCGTCTATGGCTCCCTGGCGCGGGGCTACAAGTCGGGCGGCATCAACATGGCCGGCATTCCGAACCTGCCGGATGGGACGCCTGCCCTGACCAACGCCGTGGTCGAACCCGAGGTGGTCACCACCTATGAGCTGGGCCTCAAGACCCAGCTGTTCGACAAGCGGGTGACCGCCAATCTGGCCGCCTATCGCACCGACGTCGAAGACTATCAGGCCAATGTCGTCGACACCGGCCCCGGCGCCCTGCGCGGCTATCTGGCCAATGCGGACAAGGTGGAAATCCAGGGCATCGAGCTCGATGCGTTCACCCGGCCGACGCCGTGGCTGGACGCCTATGCCAACATCGCCTGGACGGACGCCAAATACGCCAGCTTCACCAACGGCCCCTGCCCGCTGGAATCGATCGGCGCCTCCACCTTGGCCTGCGACCTGTCGGGCAAGGATCTGCCGGGCGTCTCGCCCTGGGCCGGATCGATCGGCGGCGAACTGCATCGTGACGTGCAAGGCCTGGGTCAAGCCGGAGAGGCCTATTTCGGCGCCGACGCCAGCTATCGCTCGACCTACAACGCCGACGCTGCGGTCTCGCGTCATACCGAGGTCGAGGGCTACAGCATCGTCAACCTGCGCGCCGGTTTCCGGTCCGACAACGGCTGGGAAGCCTTCGTCTTCGTCAAAAACGCCTTCGACGAAGACTATCTCCAACTGCTGACGGTTCAGGCCGGCAACTCGGGCCTGGTGCTGGGCACGCCCGGCGACCCGCGCACCGTGGGGATCACGCTGAGAGCGCGGTACTGACCACGAAAAGGGGCGGCCGACCGGCCGCCCCTTGATCTCTATCCCACCTTAACTTCAGGCCGCCTTATCCCAGTCCAGCACGACCTTGCCCGACTGTCCCGACTTCATGGCCTCGAAGCCTTCGCGGTAGTCGGCATAGCCCAGGCGATGAGTGATCAGCGGGCTCAGGTCCAGACCGGCCTTCAGCAGGCCCAGCATCTTGCGCCAGGTGGTGAACATCTCGCGCCCATAGACGCCCTTGATCGTCAGGGCCTTCAGGATGATCGCGCCCCAGTCGGTCTCCATCGGCTTGGACGGAATGCCCAGCAAGGCCATGCCGCCGCCCATGATCAGGGTGTCCACGCATTGCTTGAAGGCGATGGGAGAGCCCGACATCTCCAGCGCCACGTCGAACCCGACCTTCAGGCCCAGCTCCTTCATCACGTCGTGGATGTCTTCCTTGGTCGTATTCACGGTGCGCACGCCCGGCGCCACCTTCTGCGCCAGCTCAAGCCGGAAGTCGTTGATGTCGGTCAGGACCACAGTGCGCGCGCCCGCGTGACGGGCTACAGCGGCGGCCATCATGCCGATGGGGCCGGCGCCGGTGACCAGGACGTCCTCGCCCAGCAGGTCGAACTGCTGCGCCGTGTGCACCGCATTGCCGAACGGGTCCAGGATCGAGCCGATCTCATAGGGGACGTCGTCGGGCAGTTCGATGACGTTGAAGGCGGGGGCCACCACGAACTCGGCGAAGGCGCCCTGGCGGTTCACGCCGATGCCGCGCGTGTGCGGGTCCAGGTGGAAGTGGCCGGCGCGGGCGGCCTCGGAGTTCAGGTCGATGACGTGTCCCTCGGCCGAGACGCGCTGGCCGATCTTCAGCGGGCGATCCACGTCCTTGCCGATGGCGACGATCTCGCCGGCGAATTCGTGGCCGGTGATCATCGGGGTCGGGACGTTCTTCTGGGACCACTCGTCCCAGTTCCAGATGTGGATGTCGGTGCCGCAGACGGCGGTGCGATGGACGCGGATCAGCACGTCCTCGGGTCCCGCCTCGGGGACAGGGGCGTCGATCAGTTCGAGGCCGACGCCGGGCGCGGTCTTGGCTAGGGCTTTCATTGTTTCAGCCATGATGGCGTCTCCTGAAAAACTCTAAGATCGTCATCCTAGGCCTTGTGCCTAGGATCCATAAACTCCGTCGAGGACGGTGCGCGCCGGCGAAAACCGGGAGTATGGATCCTCGGGACAAGCCCGAGGATGACGGGAATAATGTGGCGACGGTGACGGGCGCTGGCGTCAGATAACGCCCAACTCCCGGCCCGCCTGGGTGAAGGCCGCGACCGTCTGGTCGATCTGGTCGAAGGTGTGGGCGGCCGACATCTGGGTGCGGATGCGGGCCTGGCCGCGCGGGACGACGGGGAAGGAAAAGCCGATGACATAGACGCCCAGCTCCAGCGCGCGGGCGGCGAAGTCCTGGGCCAGTTTGGCGTCGCCCAGCATGACCGGGATGATCGGATGTTCGCCGTCCAGCAGGGTGAAGCCGGCGTCGGCCATGGCGCCCCGATAGCGGTGGGCGTTGGCCGACAAGCGAGTGCGCAGGGCGTCGCCCTCGGAGCCTTGGGCGATGCGAATGGCTTCCAGGCTGGAGCCGCAGACGGCGGGCGCAAGGGCGTTGGAGAAGAGGTAGGGGCGCGCACGCTGCTTCAGCAGTTCGACCACCGACTTCCTGGCGCAAATGAAGCCGCCCATGGCGCCGCCCAAGGCCTTACCGAAGGTGCCGGTGACGAAGTCCACCTCGACCCCATGATGGGCGAAGGAGCCCTTGCCTTGCGGACCCAGGAACCCCGTCGCGTGGCAGTCGTCCACCATGATCAGGGCGCCGTACTGGTCGGCCAGCGCCCGGATCTGATCCAGCTTGGCGATATAGCCGTCCATCGAGAAGGCGCCGTCGGTGGCGATGATGATGTCGCGGGCGCCGGCGGCGCGGGCCTCTTTCAGCCGGGTCTCCAGCTCGTCCATGTCGGAGTTGGCGAACCGATAGCGTTTAGCCTTGCACAGCCGCACGCCGTCAATGATTGACGCGTGGTTAAGGCTGTCGGAGACGATGGCGTCGTTCTCGCCCAGCAGGGGTTCGAACAAGCCGCCGTTGGCGTCGAAGGCGGCGGCGAACAGGATGGCGTCCTCGAAGCCGAGATAGCCGGCGATGGCGGCCTCAAGCTCCTTGTGGATTTCCAGGGTGCCGCAGATGAATCGGACCGAGGCCGTGCCCGCGCCCCATTTGCTCTGCGCGGCGATCCCGGCCTGGGTGACGCGTTCGTCGCCGGCCAGGCCCAGATAGTTGTTGGCGCAGAAGTTCAGCACGTCGCGGCCGGCGACCTGAATCACTGGGCCCTGGCGCGAGGCGATGATGCGTTCGGGCTTGGTCAGGCCCTGGGCGTCGATCTCGGTCAGTTCGCCGGCGACGCGGTCGTAGAAGCTCTGGGTCATGAGCCGCGACCTACGCCGATTTTCGATCCGTTTCCACCCGCCTCAGGTCGCCGGCGCGGGATCGGCCTCGGCGCGGATGGGGCTGACGCGGATCTTGCCGCCGCACGGCTGGAACTCGAACGGCAGGCTGACTGCGGCGGTATCGCCCGGCGCGGTCACACGCAGGGTCGCCACGCTGGGGCAGGACTTCTGCATCGTCTCGTCCGGGACCACATTCCAGGCCGTTTCGAAATAGGCCTTGGCTTGCGGCGCGATCTCGACAGGGGTTGGCGCCTGGCCCTGACGGAAATAGCTGCCGGGGCTCTGGTCGGCGCGGATCGAGGTCACGGCGCGGCCCCGTGCATCCTGCAAGGTCACGCCCGGATAGCCGGTCAGGCTGCACGCCTGTGTTCCGACGTTCTGGAGGCTGAAGTTGCGCACGCGATTGCCGGCCCCGGCGTCGCCGCCCTCGGCCGCCATTTTCAACTGCGGTCCCTTGCAGGGCATGGAGGCCGGCAAGACCCCTCCGGGCGCGGGCGTCGGGGTCTGACCCGGGATGGGGAGCGGGCCCGGCGTCACGTCAGCGCCGGGGATCGGACGCGAACACCGCTCCAGCACCGCCACGCCGGTCGTGCCGTCCGGGCCGAGGCGGCTGAGCGTGCCGCTTTCCTGACCGTCACGTGTCGCGGTCCACCATTCCACGCCCGCGCCCAGATAGCGGGCGCCGCTGGCGGCCTGGACCGAGCGCAGGGCGTAGGTCTGCTGCTTGTAGGCCAGTTGCGCGGTGTCGCTGTCGATATACTGGACCTGAAGCGTCGCGCCGCTTTCGCAGGCGTAGCCGACCGACGGCGCATTGGACGCCGGCGCCGCCTGGGGCTCGACCGGGGCGGTCGGTTGCTCCGGCTGCGGCTGCTGACAGGCGGAGACGCCGGTCAGGGCGGCGATGGCGACGAAGGCGGTCAGGCGGCGCATCATGGTCAGGTCTCTCCCGTTCGCAAAACTCAACGGTCAAGCTGGCGAAAGGCTCCGCCGCCAGACCTCAGTGCGCGCCTTTCGGCGTCTCCATCAGCTCGATCAGCACCCCGCCCATGTCGCGCGGATGCAGGAAGACGACCGGCGTCCCGTGGGCGCCGATGCGCGGCTCGCCCGTGCCCAGGATGGTCACCCCCTTGGCCCGCATCTCGGCGATGGCGGTGTGGATGTCGGCCACCTCGAAACAGACGTGGTGCTGGCCGCCCTTGGGGTTCTTGGCCAGGAAGCCGACAATGGGGCTGGTCTCGTCATAGGGTTCGATCAGTTCGATCTGAGCTGTCGGCGTGTCGATGAAACAGACCTTCACCCCTTGCGCGGGCAGGTCGAACGGCTCCCCGATCTTCGTTGCGCCGAGAATGTCGCTATAGAGTTTGATCGAATCCGCGATGGAGGGCGTGGCGACGCCGACGTGGTTCAGGGCGCCAATCATGGCTTGTCCTTGTTGGGGGCGGGCTGGGCGTAACCCAGCCGCTGGTTCAGCTTTTCGATCATATCTACCGCCGTGTCGGCGATGGCCGATCCGGGCGGATAGACGGCCGCAGCGCCCATATCGAGCAGGGGCTGGACATCGGATGGCGGGATGACGCCCCCGACCACGATCATGATGTCGGGACGGCCCAGCTTCTCCAGTTCGGCCTTCAGTTCGGGCACCAGCGTCAGATGGCCGGCGGCCAGCGACGATGCGCCCACCGCATGAACGCCCTTCTTCACCGCATCGCGCGCGGCCTCCGAAGGCGTCTGGAACAGGCTGCCCGCTGTGACGTCGAAGCCCAGGTCGCCGTAGCCCGTGGCCACCACCTTCTGTCCCCGGTCGTGCCCGTCCTGGCCCAGTTTGGCGATCAGGATGCGCGGCGGCCCGCCGTCGTTCTCGACGAAGGTGGCCACCATCTCGCGGGCGCGGGCGAAGCGGGGATCGGCGCCGGCCTCCTTGGCATAGACGCCCGAAACGGTCTGGACCGTCGCGACGTGACGGCCGAAGGCGGCCTCCAGCGCGTCGGAGATTTCGCCCACCGTCGCCTTGGCGCGAGCGGCCTGGACCGCAAGCTCCAGCAGATTGGCCTTGCCCCGCGCGCCCTCGGTCAGCGCCTCCAGCGCCGCATCGGTCGCCGCCTGGTCCCGCTCGGCCCGCAGCCGTTTCAGCTTGTCGATCTGGGCCGCCAGCACCGCCGCATTGTCGACCTTCAGCATCGGGATGTCATCGACGACGGGGTTCAGATATTTGTTCACCCCGACCACCGTCTGCTGACCGGTGTCGATCCGGGCCTGGGTCTTGGCGGCGGATTCCTCGATCCTAAGCTTGGGAATCCCCGCCTCGATGGCCTTGGCCATGCCGCCCAGGGCCTCGACCTCCGCCATGTGGGCGCGCGCCCGTTCGGCCAGTTCGTGCGTCAGCCGCTCGACATAGAAGCTGCCGCCCCACGGATCGATCACGCGGGTCAGCCCCGTCTCCGATTGCAACAGGATCTGGGTGTTGCGGGCGATCCGTGCAGAGAAGTCGGTCGGCAGGGCCAGGGCCTCGTCCAGCGCATTGGTGTGCAGGCTCTGCGTCTGGCCGCCCGCCGCCGCCATGGCCTCAGCCATGGTGCGCGGCACATTGTTGAACACGTCCTGCGCCGCCAGGCTCCAGCCCGAAGTCTGGCAGTGAGCGCGCAGGGACAGCGACTTGGGATCGCCCCCCCCCTCTTTCCGCACCGCCTCGGCCCACAGCAGGCGGCCCGCCCGCATCTTGGCCACCTCCATAAAATAGTTCATGCCGATGGCCCAGAAGAAGCTCAGCCGCGGCGCGAACCGGTCGATCGGCATGCCCGCCGCGACGCCCGCCCGCAGATATTCAATCCCGTCCGCCAGCGTATAGGCCAGCTCGATGTCCGCCGAGGCCCCCGCCTCCTGCATGTGATAGCCGCTGATCGAAATGGAGTTGAACTTCGGCGTCTCCTGCGCCGTCCAGGCGAAGATGTCGGCGATGATCCGCATCGAGGGCTCGGGCGGATAGATGTAGGTGTTGCGGACCATGAACTCCTTCAGAATGTCGTTCTGAATGGTCCCGGTCAGGGCCGCGTGCGGCACCCCCTGTTCTTCCGCCGCGACGACATACAGGGCCAGGATCGGCAGCACCGCTCCGTTCATCGTCATCGACACCGACATCTGATCCAGCGGGATCCCGTCGAACAGGGTCCGCATGTCATAGATGCTGTCGATGGCGACGCCGGCCATGCCGACGTCGCCCTTCACCCGCGGGTGGTCGCTGTCATAGCCCCGGTGCGTCGCCAGATCGAAGGCGATGCTCAGCCCCTTCTGACCCGCCGCCAGATTACGGCGATAGAAGGCGTTGGACTCCTCGGCGGTCGAGAAGCCGGCGTACTGGCGGATGGTCCAGGGATTGCCCGCATACATGGTCGGATAGGGACCACGCAGGAAGGGCGCGAACCCCGGCAGGCCATGCTGGTGATCCAACGCGTCCGAGGTCTCGGGACCATAGGCGGTCTCGACCGTCAGCCCCTCGGGCGTCAGCCACGGATCACGCGTCGGCCCCTGCCCCGTCGCGTCGAGGTTCAGGGGGATGCGGGTGAAGTCGGGGAAGCTCATTGGCCCGCCTCCTCGAAGGCTGCGGCGAACCGGATCGGGGTCAGCGGTTCGCAGACCCACTCGACCGAAGCCGACACCTTATCGGCCGCCTCGACCGGCGCCGAACGCACGTCCGCGTCCACATATTTGGTCACGCCGATGATCTGGGCGGCGCCGTTTTTCAGCGCCGCCTCCCGCAGGGCGCGGGCGCGGGCGATGCGGGGCTGGATCACAGAGCCCTTCAGGGCCTCGACCAGACCGCCCTCGGCCTCGATCATCTGGAACACGGCCCAGCCGGCCTCGGCCAGATCTCGTGTCCGGGCATCCAGATACCAGCTCCCGGCGGCAGGATCATCGACCCGGCCCAGATTGGCCTCCTCCATCAGCACCAGCTGGGTGTTGCGCGCCTGCCGCCGGGCGAAGGCGTCTGACCGACCCGATGCGCGGGTGAACCCGTCCAGCACCACCACATCCGCCCCGCCGACCGCGCCCGCAAACCCCGCCGCCGTCAGCCGCAGCAGATTGGGCCAGGGATCGCGCGCCGCCAGCATCCGCCGCGACGACCGCGCCTCGATCACGGCCGGCGCCTCGACTTCAAAGGCCCGCGTCACCGTAGCCCAGATCAGCCGCATGGCCCGCACCTTGGCCAGGCTGTCGAAATATTCCGCGTCGACCGACAGGCCGACCACCGTGCCACGCAAGGCCGCCTTGACCGACATCCCCGCATCCACGGCCGCCTTCACATGGGCCACGACGCTTGAGGCCGCAAAGGCCAGCTCCTGCGCCGCCGATCCGCCGGCCTCGTGCGCCACGCGGCCGCTGGCCATGAAGAAGGTCGCGTTCGGATAGGCGCCCGCATGACGCGCCGCCGTATTGGCCGCCAGGCTCAGATGCTCCTCCACCGAACGCGGCGCCCCGCCCGCCTCGGCGAAGGCCGAGATCGGGTCCATGTGAAACCTCAGCTTGGCGCGCGGCGAGCCCTTGGCCACGACAGCGAGGGCGTTGGCCGCATCCGGCCCGTCGATCCCGGCGTCCAGCGCAACGGGGGCCAGCTCCAGCGCCACGCCTTCCAGCGCCCGGCCCAGCGGCCCAGAGTCCGCCAGCACCCGCCCCTTCAGCACCACCGAGGCGGCGCCGTTCTCCAGATCAGTCAGCACCGCTTCATTGACCGCCTCGGGATCATCCCCCTCGACCGGTGTCCGCAGATCCCAAGCCCGGCCTTCCGAGTCCGACGGACGCGGCGCGAAGATCGGCTGAACGCCGGAGGCGCCGCCGTACAGCGGACGCGTCACCAACTGGTCGGCGTCGAGCGACATCAGCGACTCGATCGGCCGATCCTTCAACGCCTTCTGGGCCGCCTCGCGCCATTCGAGGGGTGTGGGTGTGGGGAAGCTCATGCGAGCCCCTCCCCGCCCGTGCGGCGTAAAGAACCCCTCCACCGCTTCGCGGTCCCCCTCCCCGCTTCGCAGGGAGGAGACGCATCACCCGCCTGTCTCCTCCCCATGAAATGGGGAGGTGGATCGACGCGCAGCGGCGAGACGGAGGGGCTCTTCCGCATCACCCGAACTCCACCAGCACGTCATCCGCCGCCACCGGATCGCCGTCCTTGGCCCCCACCGCCTTCACCACCCCGTCGCGCTCGGCCTTCAGGATGTTCTGCATCTTCATGGCCTCGATGATCGCCACCGTCTCGCCGGTCTTGACCTCCTGGCCCACCACCACCGGGATCGAGACCACCAGCCCCGGCATCGGCGACAGCACCAGTTTCGAGGTATCCGCCACCGCCTTCTCCGGCAGCCGCGCATACAGTTCGGCGACATGGGGCCGCAGCACCCGCACCCGCGCCCGCGCCGCGCGGTGACGGATGTCGAAGCCGTTGGCCACGCGTTTGACCTCGGCGGTGAAAGGCTCGCCGTCCAGCTCGGCCTTGAACTGGGCCATGCCCGGCCGCCAGTCGATGTCCGACAGGCGGATGTCGCCCCCGCCCGTCAGGGTCAGGATCATCTCCTCGTCCTCGTCGTAGGACAGGCCGACACCGTGCGGCGTCTTGTCGATCATCACGATCCAGTCGGTGCGGTCCGACGGGTCGCCGTCCTGTTCGGCGATGACCTCATGCATGGCCAGGGCCGAGGCGATCAGGATCCGCTCCTGCTGCACCGTCGGACGCAGACCGTTGAAGCCGTCCGGGAACTCGTCCTTGATATAGCTGGTCGACAGTTCGCCCGACTTGAACCGGTCCTGATCCATCACCGCCGCCAGGAAGGGCACATTGTGGCCCAGGCCCGACAGGTGGGTGTCCTCCAGCGCCCGGGCCATGCCCGTCACCGCGGCCTCGCGCGTCTCGCCCCAGGCGCACAGTTTGGCGATCATCGGGTCGTAGAACATGCTGATCTCGTCGCCCTCGCGGACGCCGGAATCGTTCCTGACGGTATAATCCCCCTGATCGCCTTCTTCGGGCTGCTCGTATCGGACCAGACGGCCGATGGACGGCAGGAAGCCGCGATACGGGTCCTCGGCGTAGATCCGGCTCTCGATGGCCCAGCCGTTGATCTTCAGGTCCCTCTGTTCGAAGGCCAGGGCCTCGCCCCAGGCCGAACGGATCATCTGTTCGACCAGATCGACGCCGGTGATCAGCTCCGTCACCGGATGCTCGACCTGAAGACGGGTGTTCATCTCCAGGAAGAAGAAGCTCTTGTCCTGACCGGCCACGAACTCGACCGTGCCGGCGCTGTCATACTTCACCGCCTGGGCCAGGGCGACGGCCTGCGCCCCCATGGCGGCGCGGGTGGCCTCGTCCAGCAGGGGCGAGGGCGCCTCTTCGATGACCTTCTGGTTGCGGCGCTGGATCGAACATTCGCGCTCGAACAGGTGGACCACATGGCCGTGCTTGTCGCCCAGCACCTGGATCTCGATGTGGCGCGGATCGATGATGAACTTCTCCAGGAAGACCCGGTCATCGCCAAAGGCGTTCAGCGCCTCGGCCTTCACCGCCGCGAAGCCCTCGGCCATGTCGGCGTCCGAATGGGCGACGCGGATGCCCTTGCCCCCGCCGCCGGCCGAGGCCTTGATCATGATGGGATAGCCGATCTGGTTGGCGATCCTGACCGCCTCTTCCGGCGTCTCGATCAGCCCCATATGACCCGGCACGGTCGAAACCCCCGCCTCGGCCGCCAGCTTCTTGGAGCTGATCTTGTCGCCCATGGCCTCGATGGCCTCGGGGTTCGGGCCGATGAAGGCGATCCCCTCGTCCCTCAGCCGCCGCGCGAACCCGGCGTTCTCGCTCAGGAACCCAAAGCCCGGATGCACCGCCTGCGCCCCCGTCTTGCGCACCGCCTCGACGATCTTGTCCGCCAGCAAATAGGACTGCGCCGCCGGCGCCGGCCCGATCAGCACCGCCTCGTCGGCCATCTCGACCGCCAGCGACCCGGCGTCGGCCTCCGAATAGACCTGCACCGTCTTGATGCCCATGCGGCGGCAGGTCTTGATGATCCGAACCGCGATCTCGCCCCGGTTGGCGATGAGGATTTTGGAGAACATTGGCCGTTGTCCCAAGGCTAATTATGGAGCGCGACCTAAGAGGCTTCGCGAGGATGGGTGGAGAAAAGGGGAAGCCGCAGTTGATCAATTGGTACTGCGCTAGGCACAGCGATGCGTTCTCCTTGGAGACGCTCAACGCCGAGATGGGCCACAATGAATGCGCTCACAAAGCCTTCGGTAAAGTCACCAAGATAACCAACGGCCTCACCGACTTCACGAACCGTCTGGGCTAGAGCTTGATCAAAGTCGGGAACGTCACCTTGACCAACGAGAGCTGAAAGAGCTGTCAAATGTAGGGACTCGGCTCCACCAAAGATCGAGTTTCCTCTAGTACTGCCGATATAATCGACGAAATTCATATCAGCAGGGAGTTGATCATAAGCTTCTTCAATAAGCCCCATCTCCGCATGGAAGGCCGCCCTATTTCTTAGCGGACCTATCAATCTGGACGCATTTATCAGTCTGAACAGCGCGGCCCGACCCACTCGGGCTCGTTCCAGTGACGGCCCAACACGCTGATCATGCTGAGCGGCGAGCCCTGATAGCTCTCGAAATGCCACTGCAACTTCGCGGCTGTTGATGAACTGGCGAGCTTCAAACAATCGACCCGCCAGCACTCGCGTCGCGAGCAGTGCGGTCGCGTTCGACATATCGCGCACGTATGCTGGATCTGCGGGGCCACCCGAATTGATGGCCGATATCGCAGTTCTAAGAAGAATGGCGGTCTCGTCGGCAATCTGACAGATGCCGAAGTAGGCTAGTCGATGATCCGCAGGAACTAGATCAAGCTCAGCCTTTGTGAAGTGGATCGCTGTAAGATGGAGCATCTATATCACAGCGGAATATTGTCGTGCTTCTTCCAGGGGTTCTCCTGGACCTTGTTCTTCAGCGTCCGCAGCGCCTTCACCAGCCGCCGCCGCGTCCCGTGAGGCATGATGACGTCGTCGATGTATCCCAGCCCCGCCGCCACGAACGGATTGGCGAACCGGTCCTTGTACTCCGCCTCGCGCGCGGCCAAGGCCGCCGGGTCGCCGGCCTCCTTGCGGAAGATGATCTCGACCGCGCCCTTGGCGCCCATGACCGCGATCTCGGCGGTGGGCCAGGCGTAGTTGACGTCGCCGCGCAGGTGTTTCGAACTCATTACATCATAGGCGCCGCCATAGGCCTTGCGCGTGATCAGGGTCAGTTTCGGCACGGTGGCCTCGGCATAGGCGAACAGCAGCTTGGCCCCGTGTTTGATCAGGGCGCCATACTCCTGCTTGGTCCCCGGCATGAAGCCCGGCACGTCCACCAGGGTCACCAGCGCAATGTCGAAGGCGTCGCAGAAGCGCACGAACCGCGCGGCCTTGCGGCTTGAATCGATGTCCAGCACGCCCGCCAGCACCTGGGGCTGGTTGGCGACGATGCCGACCGTCTGGCCGTCCAGCCGGCCGAAACCGCAGATGATGTTCTTGGCGAAGTCGGCCCCGATCTCGAAGAAGTCAGCCTCGTCCACCACCTTCAGGATCAGCTCCTTCATGTCATAGGGCTGGTTCGGATTGGCCGGGATCAGGGTGTCCAGCGACGGCTCGTCCCGCTCCGGCTCGTCATAGCTTTCGCGCACCGGCGGCTTTTCGCGGTTCGACAGCGGCAGGAAGCCGATCAGGCGACGCACCTCCGACAGGGCCTCCAGATCGTTCTCGAACGCCCCGTCCGCCACGCCCGACTTGCCGGCATGGACCCGCGCCCCGCCCAGGTCTTCGTGGCTGACCACCTCGTTGGTGACCGTCTTCACCACGTCGGGGCCGGTCACGTACATATAGCTCGTGTCCTTCACCATGAAGATGAAGTCGGTGATGGCCGGCGAATAGACGTCGCCCCCCGCGCACGGCCCCATGATCACGCTGATCTGGGGAATGACGCCGCTGGCCAGGGTGTTCTGCAGGAAGATGTCGGCGTAACCGGCCAGGCTCTCGACCCCCTCCTGAATCCGCGCCCCGCCCGCATCGAACAGGCCGATGATCGGTGCGCCCGTCGTCAGGGCCATCTTCTGCAGCTTGACGATCTTGGCCGCATGGGCGCCCGACAGGCTGCCGCCGAAGACGGTGAAGTCCTTGGAGAAGACATAGACCAGCCGCCCGCCGATGGTCCCGCGCCCCGTCACCACCCCGTCGCCGGGGATGCGTTGCGTCTCCATCCCGAAGTCGTGGCTGCGGTGCTCCACGAACATGTCGGTCTCCTCGAAGGAGCCCTCGTCCAGCAGAACATCGATGCGTTCGCGCGCCGTCAGCTTGCCCTTGGCGTGCTGGGCGGCGATACGCTTTTCCCCACCGCCCAGTTTGGCGGCGGCGCGACGGCGCTCCAGTTCTTCAAGGATGGCTTGAGTCATGATCGGTTTCGGCCTCTTGTTCGAACGGCAAGGCGTGGCGCCTTCATCGCAAAATGGCAAACGCAACTTTGCAAAAGGTGCGGAACTGTGCGGACTTGCAAAGGCGGCGACGATGAACTGCAAACTTGCGAATGGCTGAGAAGCTTTTTCTGGGCGCCAAACTGCGCAAGCTGCGCGAGGCGCGCGGCTGGACGCTGGAGGCCTGCGCCGAACGTCTGGGCCTGTCGCCCTCCTATCTGTCGCAGATCGAGACCAATCAGCGCCCGGCCACCGCCCGCGTTCTGATCGCCCTGACCCGCGCCTTCCATATCGACGCCAGCCTGTTCGACTTGGAGGGCGACGCCCGCCTGATCGCCGACCTACGCGAGGCCACCACCGACATCGCCGGCCCGGTCAGCGGCGGGGCCGAGCCCCCGACGGCGGCCGAGCTGAAACAGGCCGTCGCCAACACCCCCCGCCTGGCCCACCAGTTCCTGGCCCTGCACCAGGCCTTCCGCCAGCTGGACGAGCGGGTGAAGGCGCTGGATGACACCCTGGGCCGCGACGAACTGGGCGCCCGCGTCGCCCTGCTGCCCTATGAAGAGGTGCGCGACTTCTTCCACTACCGCGATAACTACGTCGACAGCCTGGACACGGCGGCCGAGGCCCTGGCGGCGGCGGTCCCCCAGGACGGCCCGATCGAACGGGCGCTGGAGACCCTGCTGGCCGACCGGCACGGCGTCCGCACCGTCTATGTCGCGGGGCAAGAGGCCCTGCGCCGCTATGATCCCGCCAGCCGAATCCTGAGCCTGGACGCCTGGCTGCCCGGCGCCACCCGGTCGTTCCAACTGGCCCACCAGCTGGCCCTGCTATCCTTCCGCGACCGGATCGAGGCCGAGCTGGACCAGGCCGCCTTCCGCACCCAGGCCGCGCGCGACGTGGCCCGCGTCGGCCTGGCCAACTACGCCGCCGGCGCCCTTCTGCTGCCCTACCGCGCCTTCCTGGAGGCGGCGCGGGCGGAAAAGCACGACATCGACCGCCTGCGCACCCGGTTCCAGGTCAGTTTCGAACAGGTCTGCCACCGGCTCTCGACCCTGCAGCGGCCCGGCTGGCGCGGCGTGCCCTTCTATTTCGCCCGCGTGGACATGGCCGGCAACATCACCAAACGCCACAGCGCCACCCGTTTCCAGTTCGCCCGTTTCGGCGGCGCCTGCCCCCTGTGGAACGTCCACGAAGCCTTCGCCACGCCCGACCGGATCGGGGTGCAACTGGCCGAAATGCCCGACGGTTCGCGCTACATCTCCATCGCCCGCAGCGTGTCCAAGCCCAGCGGCTCCTATCTGGCGAACGACCGTCGCTACGCCTTGTCGCTGGGGTGCGAGGTCGAGCACGCCGGGTCGCTGGTCTATGCCGCCGGTCTGGACCTGAACGGCCCCGCCGCCCGGATCGGCGTCAGCTGCCGCATCTGCGAGCGCACCGACTGCACCCAGCGCGCCTTCCCGCCCCTGGACCGCGCCCTGCACGTGCCCGAGAACGAGCGCGGCGTGGTGCCCTATGTGCTGGATGGACCGCGCCCGGACCGCTATTGATCGGGGCATGACCTCACACGCACCCATCGGCGTCGCCGTCGTCGGCTACGGCCTGGCGGGCCAGACCTTTCACGCCCCGCTGATCGCCGCCACGCCCGGCCTGACCCTGACCGCCGTCGTCTCGTCGCGCCCTGAAGCGGTCCACGCCGACCTGCCCGACGTGGAAATCCTGCCCGATCTGGACGCAGCCTTGGCGCGCGAGGACATCCGCCTGATCGTCGTCGCCACGCCGGACGCCCTGCACGCCGAACAGTCGATCGCCGCGCTGAAGGCCGGCAAGTCGGTGGTGGTGGACAAGCCCTTTGCGGCGACACTCGCCGACGCTGAAGCGGTCGCCGCCGTCGCGGTCGCATCGCCCGGCGTGTTCAGCGTCTTCCAGAACCGCCGCTGGGACGCCGACTTCCTGACCCTGCGCCGCCTGATCGCAGAGGGCGAGCTGGGCGAGATCGCCGTATTCGAAAGCCACTACGACCGTTTCCGCCCGACCGTCACCGACCGCTGGAAGGACCAGCGCGACGGCGGCGTCTGGGCCGACCTGGGGCCGCACCTGATCGACCAGGCTGTGCAGTTGTTCGGCGCGCCGCTGGGCGTCTATGCCGATCTACAGGCCCAGCGTCAGGGCGCGACGGCCATCGACTACGCCCACGTCCTGCTGCGCTACGACCGACTGCGGGTGATCCTGAACGCCGGGCATCTGGCCGCCCAATCCAGCCTGCGCTACGTCGTCCACGGCACAGGCGGCAGTTTCATCAAGCATGGCCTGGACGCCCAGGAGGGCCAGTCCAAGGCCGGCCTGCGTCCCGGCGACGCCGAATGGGGCCTCGATCCCTCGCCCGGCGTCCTGACCAAACAAGTCCATAATGAAACGACCCGCACGACGCCGAAACCCGAACGCGGAGACTACCCCGCCTTCTACGCGGCCATGCGGGATGCGGTCCTGGGCAAGGGCCCGCCGCCGGTGACGGCGGATCAGGCGCTGACGGTCATGCGGATCATCGACGCCGGCCGACGCAGCGCGGCCGAGCGTCGCGAGATCGCCCTCTAGCTCTTCTTGCGGCCCTTCGACGCCGCCGCCGGCGCATGGGCCAGCCGCAGCAGATTGGCCGCGCCCGGCGCCCCGAACGGCGTGCCGGCCAGGATCAGGATACGCTGGCCCGGTTCGGCCAGGCCGTATTTGACCGCGCTGTTGACGGCATCGTCGGTGACGGCCTCCAGCGAATCCGGCTGTTCGCCAAGGCGCGGTTCCAGTCCCCAGACTAGGGCCAGACGGCGTGCGGTGTTGGGATTGGGCGTCAAGACCAGGATCGGCTTCAGCGGCCGCTCGCGCGCCATCCGTCGCGCCGTTCCGCCCAAAGTCGTGAACACCACCAGACAGCCGGTCGAGGGCGCGCTGGCCGCCATGCCCGCCGCCCCGACCAGGGCGTCCACATCGTGCTCGTCCATGCCGGCGTGCTCGGCGCCCATCAGGCTGGGCCACATCGGATCGCGTTCGACGCGCTCGATGATCCGGCTCATCATGCCGACGGATTCCAGCGGATAGTCGCCCGACGCCGTCTCGGCCGACAGCATCAGGGCGTCGGCGCCTTCATAGACGGCGTTGGCGACATCGGTCGCCTCGGCGCGCGTGGGGGCCGGCGCACTGGTCATGGATTCCAGCATCTGGGTCGCCACGATCACGGGCACGCCGCGATTGCGGGCGGCGCGCACGATCTGCTTTTGCGCCACCGGCACATCCTCGGGATCCAGTTCGACGCCCAGGTCGCCGCGCGCCACCATGACGCCGTCGCAATAGTCGAGAATGGCCTCAAGATCGGCCAGGGCCGCCGGCTTCTCGATCTTGGCCAGGCAGGCGGCCTGACCGTTCACGATCCGCTTCAGCTCGGCCATGTCTTCGGGCTTCTGCACGAAGCTGAGCGCCACCCAATCGACGCCCATACGCAGGGCGAAGGCCAGGTCCTCGCGGTCCTTGGGCGTCAGGGCCGAGACGGGGATGACCGCTTCCGGCACGGCCACGCCCTTGCGGTCCGACAGTTTGGAGCCGCTCTCGACCGTCACATCGGCCCAGTCGTCAGCGCGCTCGCCGACGCGAAGCCGCACCCGACCGTCATCCAGCAGCAGCAGCATGCCGGTGCGCAGGGCCTTGAAGATTTCCGGGTGCGGCATCTGCACCCGCGTCTCGTCGCCCGGCGTTGGGTCCAGGTCGAAGCGCATGGTGTGGCCCGGCTTGACCGAAATCTCGACGTTCTTGAACCGGCCCAGCCGCAGCTTGGGGCCCTGCAGGTCCGCCAGCACGCCCAGCGGGCGCTGCAAGGCCGCCTCGGCGCCGCGCACGGCCTTCAGGGCGGCGGCGTGATCCTCATGCGACCCGTGGCTGAAGTTCAGGCGGAACACGTCCACCCCGGCCTGAGCCAGGGCCTTGACGGTGCCCGGCGCACGGCTTGCGGGCCCCAGGGTCGCGACGATGCGGGCGCGGCGGGCTCTGTTCATGGACGTTTCCTGTTGGCTCTGACGCCATCCCTATGGACGGCTTGGGCGCTTTGCACCCTTCTGCCAACGAAACCTTTTCCACGTAAGGCCGCAGCCCCACCGGGAAACACGAGTTTACGACCCCGAAACAGGAGTTTATCGCGCCGACCGGGTATTAGGCCGCCTGAGGTTCACCGATCAGCGCCTGAACCGGAATACGCCATTCGCGAGACAGTTTGCGGATCTGCGCCACGGACAGGGCGCGTCTGCGGTTCAGCACTTCGGACGCGCGCGACCGTGATCCCAGCACTTCGGAAAGATCCGACTGGCTCAGCCCCTGCCGTTCCATCGCGAAACGGATCGCCTCGACCGGATCGTCGGCAGGCATGGGGAAATGGTCTTCCTCGTATTTCGCCAACAGCAGTCCCAGAAGTTCGAACCGATCACCGGCCTCGCTGCCCGGTTCGGGCTGGTTGTCAAAGAAGGCTTCATAGTCCGCCAAGGTCGCCTGATAGTCGGCCTCGTCGCGAAGAATATGGATGTGCATGGTCATCTGCTCCTCGGCCTAGACGGTTTCCACGTCGATGCGATCATACTCGGCGTGCGTGCCGACGAACTTCACCAGCACCTGTTTGAAGGTGTAGGAAATCCGCACCACCACCCGATACTTGTTGCCGCCGACATCAAAGATCACCCGGTTGTCGCCAACGAAATCGGCGGAACGAAAGTCGTCCCTCACATCCTGCGGAGACCGCCAGTCTGCGGACTTCACGTGATTGTACCAGCTCGTCAGCGGCCCCTTGGCCGGCGGATGACGGGTCCAGAAGGCCTGGAGTGTCTTCCGGGCGACGACATTCATGCAGCCTTATAATGCGATCCCGTTTTGGGAACAAGCCATCACTTGGTTGGGCAAGACGCCACCGCGAACCCATTCAGGTCCATGCAACGCCCCTCGACCGGGGGCGCCGCGACGCCGATGACATGGGCCAGGGTCGGGGCGATATCGACCGTGCGGATGGGCAGGAACCGCTCTTCGCCATGGGCGCCGGGCCACCAGAAGATGATCGGCACGCGACGGTCGTATTCCCACGGCGTGCCGTGACCGGCCAGGGTCGAGCCGACGCGGCCGCCGGCCGTGGTGTTTTGGGTCCAGGCGAACTGGATGTCGGGCGAGCGCTCGGCCACGGTCGACAGACGCATGCGTTCGCGCACCGTCATCATCTCCGGTTGGCGGCTGTCGGGAGAAGGCTCGGCCAGCAGCCGGTCGCGCGTCTCGGCGAAGGCCACGTCCGGCAGGGCGCGCAGCATCTCGACCGCCGCCTCCGCGACCTGGGTGCGCAACGGATCGGGCAGCGACCTGTGCTCGGCATCCGCGACCATCAGGCCGCTGCCGCCGGACTGAAGCGGATCGGCATCCAGATTGAAGCGCGTCTTCAGCGCGGCGTTGACGCCCTTGATCGCATCCATGTCTGCCCGGTGCGCCTGGGGATAGCCGTGCTCATGCAGCCGCTCGACGAAGTCCGACCCGCCATGGTCGGCCGTCAGCACCACCATCGCCCCGCCCGGAACCTGGGCCAGCTTGTCCAGGAAGGCGCCCATCGCCGCATCCAGTCGGTGCATCTGCTCGCACATCTCCGGCCCCTGGGTGCCGTACATATGGCCGATCCGGTCCGTCGCCGACAGGCTGACGCCCAGCATGTCGGTGGTCGCGCCCTGCCCCAGCTTCTGGCTGTCCAGCAGATATTCCGCCGCCTTCAGCGTCTGCTCGTCCAGCAGCGGCGAGGTGTCGAACTTCAGCCCCGCCGGCGGCAGGACGGAATGGAAGGTCTGTCCGCGAATGGTCCAGTCGCCGGCCAGCGCCTGACACTCTTCGTTCTGATAGTCCCAGGCCACCGGCGTCGCGGCCATCCAGGCATTGAAATCGGCGTTGAAGGCCGCGACGGGCGCCAGTTTGGCCTGCGCCGTCTGGCCCGGCTCGACATAGGTCGTCAGGCCGAAGCCCTCGGTGAACCAGAAGGCCTGTCCCTGATGACCGGCTAGGTTGATCGCACCGCGATCCTTGCCCGACACGGCCATGACTTTGCTGTCGGGGCTTTCCGCCTTCAGCCAGTCGCCCAGGGTCGTGACCCGCAGCTGATCCGGCCCCACCGGTCCGTTGTCGGTGTCGTCGCGACCGTGCGCCAGGTGGTTCTGTGGGGCGGCCAGGCAATAGACTTCTTTGCCGGTCTTGCCATCGATCCAGTCGTTGGCCGGGATGCCCGTCTCGACAGGATGCATGCCCGTCAGAATGGTCGAGTGGCCGGGGCAGGTCTCGGTCAGGCCGTGGGTCTGATAGCCGTTGATCGACACAAGCCCCTGGTCCGCCAAACGACGCAGGCCGCCGGTGTAACGGCTGCGATACTGGTTGAAGAGGTTGGCGCTGAACTGATCCACCACGATCGTCACGATCAGTTTCGGCGGCGTCAGGGCGGCGACGGAAGCCTGAGGGACGACCTGCTGAACCGGCGTGTCGGCCATAGAGGCGCAGGCGGCGCCCGCCATCGACAGAGCGGCCAGGAACGCAGCGGCGGCGTGACGCGACAGGGACATGCGAAGTGACTCCAACAACGGGCGACCGGCCTCTAGTCGCTACGGATTGCATCCGCGTGACAGCGCGCCGTCGCTCCTAGTGTGATTCCTTGGCCCGCAGCTTCCCGACCTGATACACGACCAGAACAACCAGCCCGCCGACGATCAGCCCGACCACTGCCGAGACCACGGCGGTCATCACCCAGAAGGCGACGCCGCCCAACGGCCCCAAAGCGGCATGAACGGCATATTCGATCTGCCCTGTCGGCACGTCCGGCCAGTGCAGGCCCAGCGTATGGGCGCCGTGAATCAATATGCCCCCGCCGACCCACAACATGGCGGCGGTGCCGATGACCGACAGGGCGCTCATCACCACCGGCATGCCCTTGACCAGGCCGCGACCCAGGGCGCGGACGCCGCCGTTTGGCCGCTGCGCCAGATGCAGGCCGATGTCGTCCATCTTCACGATCAGACCGACCGCGCCATAGACGACGATGGTCATGGCGATCCCGACCACGGCCAGGACCGCCGCCTGGGTCAGGATCGGCTGTGCCGCAACATCGGCCAGGGCGATGGCCATGATCTCGCCCGATAGGATCAGGTCGGTCCGCACCGCCCCCGCCACCGTGGTCTTCTCCAGCGCCGCCGCATCGCCCGCGACCGGCGCCGCAGTCTCGTGCCCGCCGTGGCCAAGGGCCTCCAGCAGCTTCTCCGCCCCCTCGAAACACAGGTATGTCCCGCCGCACATCAGGATCGGCGTGATGGCCCAGGGCGCGAAGGCGCTCAGCAACAGGGCCGCCGGCAGGATGAAGATCAGCTTGTTGCGGAACGACCCCAGAGCGATCTTGCCGATGATCGGCAACTCGCGGCTGGGCGACAGGCCCATGACATAGCGGGGCGTCACCGCCGCATCGTCCACCACGACCCCGGCCGCCTTGGTCGAGGCCTTGCCCGCCGCCGCACCGACATCATCCACCGACGCCGCCGCCAGCTTGGCGATGCCCGCGACATCGTCGAGCAGCGCGATCAATCCGGACGGCATGGCTCAGTCTTCCCGGCTGGGCGGCACGTTGACGCCCTGCGATTTCAGATAGGATTTGATGTTGCGCGCGGCCTGGCGGATGCGCTGCTCGTTCTCGACCATGGCGATGCGGACGAAGCCCTCGCCGTTCTCGCCGTAGCCGACGCCCGCCGCGACCGCGACCTTGGCGTGGGTCAGCAGCTGTTTGGAAAACTCCAGGCTGCCCAGATGCGCCAGGGCCGGCGGCAAGGGCGCCCAGGCGAACATGGAGGCGGCGGGCTTGGGGATGTCCCAACCCGCGCGGCCGAAGCTTTCGACCAGCACGTCGCGACGGCGGTGATAGAGTTTGCGGTTCTGCTCGACGATGTCCTGCGGTCCGTTCAGCGCCGCGCAGGCCGCCGCCTGGATGGGCGTGAACGCGCCGTAGTCGAGATAGGATTTCACCCGCGTCATGGCCGCGATCAGCTTCTTGTTGCCGACCGCGAACCCCATCCGCCAGCCGGCCATGCTGTAGGTCTTGGACAGCGAGGTGAACTCGATGGCCACGTCCTTGGCCCCTGGCACCTGCAGGATCGAGACCGTCGGCTTGCCGTCGTAATAGAGCTCGGAATAGGCCAGGTCGCTGATGATCCACAGGTCGTTCGACTTGGCGAAGTCCACGACGCGTTCGTAGAAGGCCAGGTCCACCGTCTCCGCCGTCGGGTTCGACGGATAGTTCATCACCAGGATCTTGGGCCGGGGCACGGTGAAGGCCATGGCCCGCTCCAGCGCCTCGAAATATTTCTCGTCCGGCGTGGTCGGCACGCTGCGGATCGCGGCGCCGGCGATGATGAAGCCGAAGGTGTGGATCGGATAGGATGGATTGGGCGCCAGGATCACGTCGCCCGGCTCGGTGATGGCGGTGGCCAGGCTGGCCAGCCCTTCCTTGGAGCCCATGGTGACGATCACCTCGGTCTCGGGATCCAGATCGACGCCGAAGCGGCGGCCATAGTAGTTGGCCTGGGCGCGGCGCAGGCCGGGAATGCCCCGCGACGCCGAATAACCGTGGGCGTCCGGCTTCTTCGCCACCTCGATCAGCTTGTCGATCACGTGCTGGGGCGGCGGCAGGTCCGGGTTGCCCATCCCCAGGTCGATCACGTCCTCGCCTGCCGCACGGGCCGCCGCGCGCATCGCATTGGTCTCGGCGATGACATAGGGCGGCAACCGCTTCATGCGGTAGAATTCTTCGGACATGACAGGCTCGTCGTTCGGGGTCTTGGCCGGGGGTCGGCCGTCTCTAGCGCTTAGCGCGCCTGCGGCCTCACGCAACAGCTTTGAGGGTCATTTTCACCCGCTGGACGGACGAAATCTGTGCTTGACGCAAAAACGCATTCGGAAAAGTCGCTTCCGGTTGCGATCAATAGCGCAGACGGAAGCCCGCGCTGACGGTGCGCGGCGGGCCGTAACCCGCGACGCCCGTCCCCGTTTCCGACACTTCGACGTCCGTGTCGAACAGGTTGTCCGTCGCCAGCCACAGGGTCGTGCGCGGGTTCAGCGCCCACTCTCCCCGTGCGTCCAGCGTGACGGCGGCATCCAGAACGCGGCTGTTCAGATCGTCGTCGAACCGGCTGGACTCGTAACGTGCGGCCAGGGCAAGGGTCAGTCGGTCGGTCGCGCGCCAGTCCAGCCCGGCGGTCGCACTCCATTCCGGCGCCTGGGCGGGACGCAGGCCCGTCAGTTGCGCAGCGGCCGATCCGCCGTCGATCTCGGCGTCTGTCCAGGATGCGGCGGCGTTCAGCGACAGGGCGGACGACAGGTCCACAGCCCCGGTCAGTTCCACGCCCCAGGCGTCGATGGTCCCGGCGTTCTGACGCTGACGCAGCACCCCGCCCGCCGGCACGAACCCGGCGCGCGGGAAGGTCGCGGGTCCGGTCCCGATCGTCACATTGACGATGGCGTCCTCGATCTGGTTCCAGAACACTGTGGCGCCCCAGCGCACGCCGTCGCGGTCGAACGCCAGCCCGGTCTCGATCCCTTTCAGCGTCTCGGGCGTCGGGGCGGCGTTGGCCTCGGTGATGTCGTTGCCGACGCGGAACGGCCGGTGCAGTTCGTTCAGTGTCGCGGGCCGGAACCCGGAATAGGCCGCCGCCCGCGCCGCATAGCCGCCGCCCAGATCACGCCGCACGGCTAGGCGCGCGCTGACCACCTCGCCCGACCGATCCGGGTCGTTCTCGTCCAGCAGGACAGCGCCGGTCGCCAATGTGTATTCGTTGCGGAACCCGCCCGTGTTCTCCCATCGATCGACCCGCAGGCCGCCGGCCACCAGCCATTCGGCCGCCGTCCAGGACGCATCGATATAGGCGCCCGCCACCGCCGTCTCGCCGCCCGCGCGACGGCCTCTGGCGAAGCCCGCGCCCGTGGGATTGCTGAACAGTTCGTTGGTCTCGCCGTCGTTGAAGCGCGCATCCGCGCCCACTTCCCACTCCAGCCGGCCACCCGCGAACTCCGCCATGCGACGGCGCAGGGCGGCGTTCAGCCCCCATCCTGTCGCCGGGGTCTTGTACTGATCGTTGGCCGGCGTGGTGGTCGCCCGGTCGGCCGAGACCGAGGCCGAACTGTTGGCCAGGTTGCTGTCGATCCGCCACGCCTGCAGCCGCCAGCCATAGCCATTCGCCGTCGGCGCCTGGGCGGCCGTGGCGCTGAGGCTGTGGCCGCTGGCGTTGGCGCGGGTTCCGGCCAGGCCCGATCCGCGATCCTCCTCCCAGGTCGCCGCCCGCACCGACAGGTTCGCCTGTCCAAGCGCCGTATCGACCCGCAGAGCCGCGCTGCGGCTGTCGAGATCCAGCGGCGTATCCGCCGCCCCCGCCGCCGATCCGCGCACGGGCACATAGCCGTCGCTGACCTCGCGCAGTCCGCTCAGCGTCACCGCCAGCGGCCCCAGGCGCGTGGAGGCCGACCCCGCCGCCCGAAGCCCGCCGCGTTCAGCAGTTGACACATCCAGCACGCCCCCTTCACCCCGCTCTCGCAGCGTGATCGTTCCGGTGAGTGCGCCAGCCCCGTAGGGCCCCGACCCAGCGCCCCGGATCACGTCCAGGCTTTCCAGCGATTCCGGCGTCGCCTGTGACCAGATGACCCAACCGCCGAACGGATCGTTCAGCGGCACGCCGTCCAGCAACACCAGCGTCCGCCCCGCCCCCGACGGCGCGATAGCCCTCAACGATATGCCTTGCGTCGTCGGATTGGCAGCCGCGCTGGTCGTGCGTCGAAACAGCGACACCGCCGGCACTGACCGCAGCGCCTCGTCCAGTCTCGACGATCGGGACAACACCGCCTGATCGATCCGCACCACCGAAAACGCCGCATCGGCTGCCGCCGGCGGCAGGCGGGCGGCGGTCACGACGATCTCGGGCAAGGCGACGGGGGCGACGACGGGGGGAGGAGCGTCCTGGATCATGCGCCGTCACTAGGGGCTGACGCGGTCCCATCAAAGCTTGGCTTTGCAATAAAGCCCTGCAAAATCGCCAAGCTGGCGATTGGCAGATCAACCGCCGCTCGATAACAACCCCATGGGGCAATCGAAGGGGAAGCGCGTGGGTCTGGGAACGGTCGTAAGGGCGCTGATCTTCGGCAAGGAGGCCGACCGCAAGCGACGGTCCGCCAAGGCCGCCCGCATCCGCAGCCTGCCAGACCGGCGTGTGATGGCCGACAGCTATGTTCCCGCCCTGGCGGCAGACGGCGGTCGCATCCTGTGGGTCGGGTGCCGCGAGTATACGCTGGACGACTATGCCGCACTAGAAGCCCACGGCGGCGAGGTCTGGACGACCGACATCGACGCGTCGGCCGAACGCTGGGGCCGCGAGGGCCGGCACCGCACGGGCGATGTCTGCGAGGCGGATCGGTTCTTCTCCGACATGACGTTCGACGCCATCGTCTGCAACGGCGTGCTGGGCTACGGCGTCGACAGTCCCGAGCAGCAGCGAAAGGCGTTAAAGGCGCTGGCGGCCATCCTGCGTCCCGGCGGGCGGCTGCTGCTGGGCTGGAATACCGACAAGATCGACGATCCGGTCGCGGCCGGCCTGACCGAAGCGCACTTCGAGCCGACGCCGCTGGGCGATCAAGCCACACGCGTCCGGTTCGACGCGGTGACCCATGTCTACGACAGCTTCGTCCGTAGGGCTTGAGCGCCTATCCCTGAAGCCTGGGTTGCGACCCATGTCGCGGCAGAAACCACGGCCAGTGGACCTTGGACGCAGCGCGGCTCGACAGTGACCGGTCGGCCAGGGCCTCGCGCAGGGCGTCCAATTCGGCAGCGCGCGCGATGGGGGAATGCACCCGCTCCACGAAATCCTGACCGCTGCGCGCCAGGGCCAAGCGTTCCCCCGGATTCTCGACCAGCCGGTTCATTGCCGCCGTCAGGCGCGCGGCGTCCTCGACCTCGACATAGACCGCGTGTTCGCCGCTCGCTTCGCGCAAACCGCCACGACCCGACGAGATCAGGGCCGCGCCCGCCGCATGGGCCTCCAGCGCCGCCAGTCCCAGGGCCTCGCGGACGCGTGACGGCGTCACGGCGATGGCCGCGCGACGCGTCACGTCTCTGACTTCGGCCAGCGACGCCGACTTGTAGATTTCGACCCGGTCGCCAAACCGGTCCAGCGCTTGAACCAGAGGCTCTGCCCAGGCCTGATGCTTCTCCCAATCGCCCAGCATCAACGCGCCGCGCCAGTCGGGATGACGATCCAGCGTCTCGGCAAGGGCCGTGCAGAACAGGTCCAGCCCCTTGTCCCGCATGGCGCGACCGGAGAACAGGATCAGGTTTTCGCGGACCTCCGGAGACGCACGCCAGGCCTCGATCGCGATAGGGTTGCACACGGAGGAAACCCGTCCCGCCAGACGCGGATAGTCCGTCGCGAACTCCTGACCCGCCGCCTTGCTGACAAACACCAGCCGGTCGAACCGCGCCAGACGGCGACCGTAGCGGAATGCCTCGATGGGGTTCTTGGCCGGCTTGATGCGGGTGTGGCGATAGAGGACGTGGGTCGCGCCCGGGAACTGGCGCGCCAGTTCGGACGCGGCCTTCAGCTGCTGATGATATTCGACGATGTCCGGTGATAGCGCCTTGAGGATGGAAGCCACCGCTTCGTTGCGCGCCTTGCGGCCCAGGCCAGCCGGCACGGTCAGCATGTTCAGGTCCGCGCACGGCGCCGCGCCCGCATCGCAGATCAGGGTGACCGAACGGTTCAACCGGCTGTGTGCCGACAGGGTTCGCACCACCGTCTCCATCGAGTTGGCCTTGTCGGGGCAGAAGCTGCAGCCACGAGGCAGAACGACGGCGATACGCATTGTCTAGCCTTCCTTGCGAACGCAAGCGGTCACGAAAATCTGGGGATGAACGACAGCGCCGGTCGCCCGCCGGCCTCGCGGGCCGTTGAGACCCAACAGGCGGCGCGCCTTGAACCCGGCCTTCAGCCAGGGCTCGGCCGGCGACTGCCGGACGCCCTTCACGTCGATGAAGGTGACGTCGCCATGACCCGACAGGGTGTGGAAACCGTCGGCGAAGCCCTCGATCAGATCGCCCGCCTCGAACCGCTTCACGACTGAGGCCGAAAAGGTCTCCGGCGACAGGGCGTCGATCCGCAGCAGGTTGATCGCCGCGCCATAGGTCTCTGCGCAGTCCTGGACCGGCAGATGCAGGGCGCCGTCGTGCACGAAGGCCGAACCGCCCGGCCGCGAGGTCTGAAAGTCGCTGATCACCGGATTGCCGGAATGCGGCGTCCAAGGCCCGGTCAGGCTGTCGGCCCAGGCGACGTGCAGTTCGCGCATCGCCCGATCGTCGGGCCCCGGCAGGGCGTGGAACATCCACCACCGGCCGTCGTGCTTCACCACCGTCGCGTCGATCGCCGCGGCCTCGCCGACGCGCGCGACCGCCTCCCACTGGTCCGGGAGCCGCACGCAACGATACAGTATCAGCCCGCCGCTCTTGTGGCCCTCAGGCAGCATGTAGAGTTCGCCGCCGTCCTCGATCAGGGTCGGATAGGACAGGTGCCAGGGCTCGGCCAAAGCCACGCCCTGGCCCACCAGCCGGTCATCGGCATCGTACTGGCGATAGTGAATCTCGCCACGACGCACGTGATAGTCGAACGCCTCTACAAAGACGGTCAGCACCCCGTCGCGCGTGATCCCGAACGGGTCCGCCACATAGGCGTGCGGCCCGCAGTCCGGCAGCCACGTCACCTCGTCCGCGTGCGGGGCATGGTCAATGAAACTGCTTGAGGGACGGCGGATGAAGCCCGAGCGCCAGATATCGAACATGACGACGCCCTAGCCGCCCGAAAAGGCCGGGGCCGTCGTGCCGTCGTATCCTGCAAACGCGCGCATCTGGATCCTGCCCGTCGCCGTGACACGGCGCCTTCATGACAAGGACGCCGCCGACCGGCCCTTGCCTCAGAAAAATCGTCACGGCATGGAGGGTCATGGCCGGCCTTGGCCGAACGAGAGGATTTCGCCCGTTTGACCGCGCCCGCCGCGCATCCCCTGGTCGCCGCCTATCTGGAGCAGCGTGAAGAACTGGCCCGGTTCTGCCGGGCGCGGCTGGGCGGTGCGTCGGGCGATGTCGACGACGTACTGCAGGACGTCTACCTCAAGGTCTCGGCGCTGAATCCCGACCCGCCGCCCGACAACCCGCGCGCCTTCCTTTTCAGACTGACCTCCAATCTGCTGATGGACCGCTGGCGTTCCAGCCAGCGGGCGGCCAACCGCGACACCCAGTGGCGACAGATCAATCACGAGGTCGGCGTGGCGGAAGATCTGGACGCCGCCCCTTCCGCAGAGGCCGTCGTGGCAGGCCGCGAACGGCTGGCCCGGCTAGTCGCCGCGCTGGACACCCTGCCGCCCAAGACCCAGACGATCTTTCGTCTGCACAAGTTTGACGGCGTCAGCTACGCCGACATCGCCGCCCAACTGGGCGTTTCGCGCAGCTCCGTCGAGAAACACATGATGGACGCCCTGCGCATTCTGGCCCGAAAGGTTCAGCCATGAAGACGGCCTTTTTCACCTTATTGGGGAATCAATCTGGAGGCGCGGCCTCTGCGGCGCCGTCTGGTTATCAGGAAGTCCGTTGCACGGCGGAACTCCAGGCTGGGATCGGATGACCGCAGGGACCGACATTGAGGAGAAGGCGCTGCACTGGTTCGTCACCCTGCGTGACGAGACGGCGCCCCAATCCGCGTGGCTCGATTTCCAAGCCTGGCTGGAGGTCTCGCCCGCCCATGCGCACGCCTATGACGCCGTCGAACGGCTTTGGGTTGATCTGGATGCAGCAAACATAGCCCCGATCACGGCGGCACCCGTCATCGACCTGTCCGCCGCCCGCGAACGCCGCGCCCGCCGTCGCTCGCCTTGGCTCGGCGCAGGTCTCGGCATCGCCGCCAGCGTCACCCTGGCCGTCGGTCTGTGGCTCGGGATGACACCCAACGGCCGGACCTACGCCACCACCGACGCGCCGCTTTCGGTCGCCTTGGAAGACGGTTCGCACGTCTATCTGAACCGCTATTCCAGGCTGAACGTCCGTTTCGACGACGACAGGCGATCGGTCTCCTTGGCCGAGGGCGAGGCCGCCTTCGACATCGCCCACGATCCGGCCCATCCCTTCGTGGTCGCCGCCGGCGACCATCAGGTCCAGGTGCTGGGCACCGCCTTCAACGTACTGAACCACGGCGACAATTTCGCCGTGGCGGTCCAGCGCGGGGTCGTCGCCGTGACGCCAGCTAACGCCCCGACGGCCGTGCGCCTGACCGCCGGCCAGACCCTGGAACAACGAGGCCACGCCACGCCGCGCATGAGCACCGTCTCGCCGGATCGCGCTTCCGCCTGGCGCAGCGGCGTGCTGGTCTATCGTGACCGTCCGTTGAGCGATGTGGCCGACGATCTTTCGCGTTATCTCGACAAGCCAGTCGTGCTATCGACGCCCGTTCAGGCGCTGCGTTTCACCGGCGCCCTGCGTGTAGGCGACGAGGCCGTGATGTTGCAGCAGCTCCAGGATTTCGCACCCGTTCGCGTCGAGGCCTCGACGTCCCAAGTTCGCATAAGCGCGCGTGGCGCCCGCTGAGGCCAGGCGGCCTTCCACCTCCGGCCATACCCGGTCACGCGCCGCTGCCCTGATCCCCAGCCTTGGGCTGCTTTTGATGACGGCCCTGTCGGCGCAGGCACAGGCGGCCGACACGCGAACGCTGGACTTCTACGTCCCCCGCCAGTCCGTCGATGGCGCGCTGCTCGACCTTGCGCTTCAGGCGCGCGTGTCGCTGGGCGGCAGTCTGAGCGCCTGCGCCGGAACCAGTCCGGCGCTTCATGGCCGCATGTCGCTGGGTACCGCCCTGACCCGCATCCTGGCAGGATCGGGATGCCGCCATATCATCCGGGCAGACGGCGCCGTTATCATCAGCCGTACGCCATCCCGCCCCCCATCGATCTTGGCTCCGCCGTCTCCGCGAGAACCAGCACCTCGCCCTGCGCCGACCGAAGACGTGGCCCAGGTCAGCGAGGTCGTCGTCACGGCCCCTCGCCGGCCTGAGTTGATCCAGGACTCGTCCTCAGCCATGACCGCCGTCGCTTCCGAACGGATCGGCAGATCCGGCGTCACGGGCATGCAGGGCCTGGACAGCCTGGTGTCCGGCATGACGGTGACCAACCTCGGTCCCGGCCGAAACAAGATCCTGCTGCGCGGCATCTCCGACGGCGTCTTCACCGGCCTGACCCAATCGACCGTGGGTCTGTATCTGGATTTGACCCCGGTCACCTACAGCGCGCCCGACCCGGATCTGAAACTGATCGACATCGACCGGGTCGAGGTTCTGCGCGGCCCGCAGGGCACGCTGTATGGCACCGGCCCCATCGGCGGCGTCGTCCGCATCGTGACGCGCGCGCCCGAGTTCGGTCAGGAAGACCTGTCCGTCGCCCTCACCCGCTCCCACACCAGCGGCGGCGGCGCGAACTCCGACTATTCGCTGATCGCAAACCTGCCGCTGGCGGGGGATCGCGCGGCGATCCGGGCGGCCATCTATGGCGAGACCTACAGCGGCTATATCAACGACGTCGAACTGAAGCTGCGTCGGGTCAACGACGGCACGCGGCGTGGCGGACGGGTGTCGGCGGCGCTGGAGATCGCGCCCGGCTGGACCGCGCGAGCGGGCGTCGTCCACCAGTCGATCGTGACCGAGGACACCCACTATGTGTATCGCGGCCTGGGCCCGCTGCGCCGCGCGAACCTAGTGCGCGAACCCCACCAGAACCGCTTCGATCAGGCCTCGCTGATGCTGGAAGGTCGGGGCGCCTGGGGGAATATGAATGCCTCGCTCGCGGTGGTCGAACATGGGTTCAAGAGCCGATACGACGCTTCCAGCGCCCTGCGCCGCTTTGGGTCGCCTTGGCGCATCGGCGCCTTGGACGAGAACAAGGACATCCATCTGATCGTCGGCGAGGCCAACTTCGCCTCGCCCGACGTGGGCCGCTGGCGCTGGTTGGCCGGCGGGCTGGTGTCGTCCAGCACCACCCGCACCAACCCCATCCTGTCGGCCCTGAGGCCGGCGCCGCTGACCGTCTATTCCGAGGCGCGCCGCGACAGCCTGGACGAGGCCGCCGTCTATGGCGAGGCGTCGCTTGACCTGACGCAAAAACTGACCCTGACCGCCGGTGTCCGTTATTACGCCCTCGACTACGAGACGACCTCCGAGGTGCGCCAGGGTTCGCGGCGGCGCGCCTTCGACGGGAGCGGCGCGTCCTCCGGACTGACGCCCAAGATCGCCCTGGCCTGGCAGCCCAGCGAGCGTCTGAACCTGTCGGCCCAGATCAGCCAGGGTCACCGCGCCGGGGGCTTCAACACAGCAGGCGTCATCGGCCAGGACTTCAGCGGCATGGCGGATTCACCGGCGCGCGAATACCAGCCGGACTCGCTGTGGAACCTGGAGTTCGGCGCCAAATATCGCTCGCCCGACGGACGCGCCCGCGTTCGCGCCGCCGTCTATGCCGCGCGCTGGCGCGACGTGCAGAGCGATCAGTTCCTGCCCAGCGGACTGGCCTATGTCGTCAACGTCGGCGACGGCGCCGATCTGGGGTTCGAGATCGAGGCGAACTGGAAACCGACCGAGACGCTGGAACTGTTCGCCAATGGTCTGGTCGCCGATCCCCGCATCACCGACCCCAGCGATCAGTTCGATTCCCGACGTGACGCCGGTCTGCCCGGCGTGCCCAAGGCCTCGGCCAATCTGGGTTTCACCTGGCGTCGGCCGCTCGGTGATCGCCTTCAACTGCTCGCCGACGGAGGCCTGTCATACGTCGGTTCGTCCCGTCTGACCTTCGACGGACGCCAGCAGAACCGCATGGGCGACTATGGCACGGGTCGGTTCGCGCTGGGTGTGGAGGCCTCACCCTGGGTCGCGACCCTGTTCGTCGACAACCTGTTCGACACCGAGGCCAACACCTTCGCCTACAGCGACCCCTTCCGCCTGCCTGACGCCCAGGCCGTCACTCCCTTGCGCCCCCGCACTATCGGCGTCACGCTGAGGTGGACGCCTCAATAGCGACGCCCGCCGGTTCTCAGTTCGACGCAGGACTGACGGCCGTGCGCGTGCAGTCGGCCAGGTCCCTGACCACGTGCCGACCGATGCAGAACATGTCCTCATAGCTGGGTTTGGCCGCGGCCAGGCACTGGAACAGGTTCAGCTTGGACATCTGCAAGCAGAAGGTCGCGTTCGGATCCTGCAGCACGCCGTCACTCCCATCATCCGTCACGCTTTCCCCAAGCAGCGGCCGCGCGGCGATGCTAAAGGACCGGGTCACCGCCGGCGTATAGGGCGCCGTTCCATGCGAGACGGTCGGCATGGGCGGCCGCCAGCAACAGGGCGCTCTCGTCGTTGCTCAGGATCGGCCGCATAGGCGCGAACGCCTGCAACGAAGTCCGGCGACTGCATCGCCAACACCGCGCCATAGGCAACACGGCCGCGCGCCAACTGGTCGACTTTATAGGTCGCCCCGCGCTGCAACGCCGCCTGCACCGGATCGGCGTCGGCGAAACCGCCGTCGAACGTCGCCGCATCCCGCATGAAGATCAGATAGAACGACGCCGCGCCGATCCTGGCCCTGTCGCCATCAACGTGACGGCCGATGACCGCTTCGCCGTCATCTCCGTCGAGGACAGCGGTCCCGGACTGCCCGACGCCATGACCCAGTCCGTCTTCACCGCCTTCACGCACGGTTCGGACGACACCGGCGGCACCGGCCTGGGCCTGGCGGTCGTGCGCGCAATAGCTGAAGCCCACGGCGGCTCGGCCCATTACGGGGTGGCGACCGGGCGAGGCTCGCGCGTCGAAACCCGCCTCCCCCTCGACCCCTAAAGGCCCGCGAAATCCACGGCCTTGGCGAACAGTTCGCCACGACTGGTGACATCCAGCTTGCGATAGGCGTGTTTGATATGGGTGCGCAGCGTCTCGATGGAGATGTCCTGCTTTTGAGCGATGCGCCCCGTTTCCATCCCCGCCAGCATCATGGTGACGATGTGCTTTTCACAGGGGGTGAGATGATGGATTTGAAGCATCGCTTCATAGGAGACCCGATCCGCCATTCTGTGCGCCGCGAAACCGATACTGTCGTCGTCGCCGGGTATCAGTTGCTGGCAACGCAGAAGCCATTGCCGGTCGGCGTCCATGGCGGTGACGGCATAGATCGCCTCGCCCGACACGGCGTCCCGTAGAAGTCGCGCCAGCGCCGCCGCCATCTGCGCGCTGTCGGACACCAGGTGATCGTCCACGACCCTGAACACGCCTGCCTCCTGCAACATGCGATAGGCGGCGTCGTTGGCCCAACCGATGCGTCCCGAACGCGAAAGCAGCATCCTGGCCCGGGGGTCGATATTGACCCATGCCGCAATGGCGCGGGACCATTGCGGAATGATCTCAGCGTCATCGTAGAAGTTCAGGTCCGCCTGTCGTGGATCGCAATCACCGACCTCGCCGCCGACCGCAAGAAAACCCGTTACGCCCACGATCATCGCAGCCCTCCCTCGTGACTGGGCCTCTATGCTCGAACCGTGAACAGCCATTCCGAGAGTCGAGCATTCAACGGGCACAGCTCACCCTATTGTCGTATCCAACCCTAGGAAGAATTGACATACCCGAGTTTGGGGAGAGATCGGCGCTTGCGAATACGACGCAATCAGGTTCGGTGTAGAAGCCTCGCGCCCTCCATTTACGCAGAGATCATGGGAAGCCGGCACCTGTGCCTTATTTCTCGCAATAACGATGCGAAAATTAACTAGACAATAATCGATAGTTTCTTTGACGATGCAGCGCCGCCTCCAGCGGTGAATAGATGAAGACGCCACGACATTGTGGCCCCTGCCGATCTCGTTGGCTGGGCAACAACATTGAAAAGCTGGAGGAATATTATGCGGACCTATCTTATTGCGGCGGCGACTGCTGCCGCGGCCTTGCTGGCGATGCCGGCCGTGTCGAGCGCTCAGACCAATGTGACCGTCTCGACCAGCGTGACCAACTTCTGCGGCATCGGCCTGGCCAATGTTGCGGGCGGTAACGTCGCGGTCGCCAACGGCGCACGTCAAAAGGTCACCACATTGCGTATGTCGTGCAATGCGGCGACCGGCGCCAAGCTGACCTCAAGCGCCACGAACGGCGACTTCAAGTCTTCGGCCGGCAAGCTGATCAACTACGACTGGGATCTGTCGGTGCCGGAAATCCCCACCCTGGGCTTCGCCGCCAATGACACCTATCCCGGCGAGCCGGCGATGGTCACCAACTCGGGCGGTTACAGCCAAAAGCTGGCGGACGGCGTCTACGGCGATCTGTTCCTGAACCTCTGCTACAACGTCCCCGGCGGCAGCGGCTTGGGCGGAACGCAGGGCGATCCGACCAACCCCGGCTCCTCGGGTTGCGCCGCCTCTCCCTCGGGTCCAGGCGCCGCCTCGGCTCCGGCCGGCACCTATACGGAAATCTTCAACTTCTCGCTCGATCCCGCCTGATCGTCGCGAAAGCGGGGGCCGCCTTCGGTCGGCCCCCTGCTTCTTCTTGAGGAATTCTGACAGGAAACGGGGGCAACCAATGACACGTCGTGCATTCGCTACGCTGATGGCCGCAACGGCCCTGACGACAGTTCTGATGACGGGAACGACGACGCCGGCCAAGGCCATGGACGTCTCGCCCATGGTGTCCAAGATCACGCCGTCCGGCGGCGGATCCAGCTATCGGATGACCGTCAGGAACACCAGCGCAACACCAGCCACTGTCGAGATCGAAACCTATCGTATGCAGGTGGACGAAACCGGCGCCCGTTCCCTAGTCGAGGAAGACAGGGACATCGCGGTCTTTCCCGTCCAGTCCGTCATCCCGCCCAATCGCGAACAGGTGATCCAGGTCCGCTATACCGGCGACGCCGTCGAGGAAGGACGAATGTATCTGGTCCGGGCGGCTCAGTTGCCGATCAACATGCAGACGACGCCCAGCGAAGGCGGCGCCGGGGCCGATGTCCAGGTCGCCTTCACCATCAACACCTACGTCTTCGTGGCCCCGCCTAGAGCAAGGGCTGAAATCGAGGTCACGGCCGTGTCTCGCGCGCCGAACGGCGACGTTGTACTGACCGCCCGCAACTCGGGCACCGGCTTCGCCTATATCCGGGAAGCCAAGATCATCCTGAAGACGGCGGACGGACAGTCGCACGAAGTGCCGGCCGCCGACGTCGATGTCGGCCAGGTCAGCGTGATCGCCGGCGGCGCTACGCGTCAGGTGAAGATACCGGCGGCCCTCGCCGCCTCGGCATCCGGCGACCTCACCGCTTCCATCGTGCTGCTGTGAGGGCGGGCGATGGCCCGCAAGTCCTTTAAGGGCGGGCGGTCCTGCGCGCGAACCGCATTCCGCCGCATCGGCGCCGTCGCCTGCATGGGCGGCGGCCTGGCCACCGTGGCGCACGCCGGGCCGATCCAGTTGACCGACGAAGTCATGCGGACGGCGCCTCATGACTATTCCGCCGTCGTCGCGATCGAGCGAAACGAAGGCTCCGGTGGTGCTGCGGACACCCCGGCTCCGCCCCCATCCGCAGCGCCCCCCGCTCAGGACCAGTCTCCTTCGGTCAGGCCGTCCTCGGTCTTCACGCCGATCCAGGGGCCGCTGACCTTGGACGGCAAATATCTGGGCGACATCAGCGGCGCGGTCGATAGCCAGGGCCAGGGATTGGTGGACGCAAGAGCCCTGCTCGACCTGTTGCGGCCCCAGGTCGGGTCTGATCTCCTCACCACCCTGTCAGGCCGGATCGCGACCCAGACCAAGGTCAATATGGCGGACCTGGCCAGCGACGGTTTCTCCCTGGCCTTCGATCCCCTCTCCCTGACCTTCGTGGCCACCTCCACACCAGAAAGCCGGGCGCGGCGCGATGTCGGCTTCTCCCAGAACCCGGTGATCGACCCGGCCGCCTTCGATCAGCCGGCGAACCTCTCGGCCGGCGCGAACATCGCCCTGGCCCAGCTCTATTCCCATACCGAAAGCCGATTTTCGCCGCTTCAGGGCGGGATCGACATGTTCGCCAACTTCGGCGGCTTCGACGGCGTCACCCTGACCACCGGCATCGACTATGACGGCAGCAACGACCAGGGCCGCTGGCAGCGGCGCGAAATCCGCCTGACCAAGGACATCTTCAAATCCGCCGTGCGTCTGACCGCGGGCGAGTTCGCGCCTCCCATCGACAGTTTCCAGGGCTCGCAGCGGTTTCTGGGCGTGTCGGCGGCACGGGCCTATTCCACGATCCGTCCGTTCCAGAACGTGCGCCCTGCAGGCCGCCGCCAGTTCATCCTCGACCGCCCGGCCCTCGTCGTCGTCGAGGTCAACGGCGTGGTGGTGGAGCGGATCCGCCTAGACGCCGGCCCCTATTCCATCGGCGATTTTCCTTTCGCACAGGGCGCCAATACGGTTCGCCTGCTGGTCGAGGACGACAACGGTCAGCGCGAGATCGCCGTGTTCGACCTGTTCGGCGGCGCCGGTCTTCTGGATCGCGGCGTGGTGGATTTCGGCGTTTCGGCGGGGGTGCTGGAAGAAGGCGGAAATCTTCAGTACGGCTCTACGCTGGCCGCCAGCGGCTTTGTCCGCAAGGGCCTGTCCGACGTTCTGACGGTCGGCGCCAACGCCCAGATCGCCGACCGCAAGGGCCAGGCCGGCGCAATGGCGACGTGGGGATCCAAGCTGGGTCTGGTCCAGATCAGCGGCGCCGCCAGCCATAACGGCGACACCGGCACGAACGGCTATGTCGCCTCGGTCGATTATCTTCTCGAAAGCGCGCTGGGCAAGAATGCCGATGCGCGCCTGGTGGCGTCAGCCCAGGCGACCAGCCGCTATTTTCAGAGCGCCTTCGACCCGTCCGCCTTCAACAACGAGAAGTGGCGCGCCGCCGCGCGGCTGCTGCTTCGCTTTCGCGACTATTCGATCAGTGGCGGCGCCGCCTTCGTGAAGGGTCGCGACCGCAAGGACCGCACCGATTACAGCCTGGGGCTGGGTCGCACTTTCCGCCGGTTCGCGGTCAATCTGGCCTGGCAGAGAGGGTCAACGGACGACGGTCGCGACGAGGATCGCTTCGGTCTGACGCTGACCTCGCGCTTCGGCGGACGTTGGAGCAGCACTGCACGCTACAACAGCGACATGGACTTCCGCGAGGTGGGCGTATCGCGCGCCTCATCGGGTCGTCTGAACGACCTGAGCGGCGACGTGCGGCTGTCGCAGGATCGCACCAACCAAGCGGTCACGGCCGACCTGCGCTACATCAACAATCGGTTCGACGCCGAGCTTGTATCCAACCGACTGGTGTCGTCGGAACCGGGCGGCGCGACCCGCCAGGAATCGCTATGGCGGCTGTCGACGATGATCGGCTATGCCGACGGCGCGTTCGGCGTGGGACGTTCGGCCCGCGAAGGCTTCGTCATCGCCACGCCCCACCCGACCCTGTCGCGGTCACGCATCAACCTGACGGACTCCAGCGGCTATACAGTCGCGCACAGCGGGTGGCTGGGTCCGGCGCTGGTCGGCCTGGATCGCGGCTACGGCGTCAATCGATACGAAATCGAGGCCGATCCCCTGCCCCAGGGCTATGATCTGGGCAGCGGCGTCATCAACATCTTCCCCGGCTTCGGCAACGGCTATCGCTTCGTCGTCGGCAGCGAGGCGTCGCGCACCGCGCGCGGCGTCCTGGTGTCCGCCAGCGGGCCGGTCGCCCTGGCCGGCGGCGTCATCCAGGCGGTCGACGCCCCGGCCGATGCGGAGGGCAAGCCCTTCTTCACCAACCGCTCCGGGCGATTCGTCGCCGACGGCCTGGCCCCCGGTCGCTATCGCCTGCTGATCCAGGGCGCTGTGGTGGGCGAATTCACCATTCCCGAGAAAGTGGAAGGAACAGTCGATGTCGGCGAAATCCGCACGTCTCAGCCGCCGCCGTAGCCGCAAGGGGCTATGGAACCGCAGGACGCCAGCCCTGACTTGGTCCGACACTTTGACGCTCGCTGTGTCACTAGCCCTGGCGGCGGTTCTGGCCCTGGCCGCGTCTGAAGCGAGAGCCTGCGACTTGGCATTGACCCAGAGCCCCAGCACGGTGGTCATCAACTACAACCCCTTCGCCATCGGCCCGTCCAGCGGCGCCATCGACCTGGGCCTGAAGAACCAAGGCGACGAGGCCTGCGAGTTGCGACTATCCTTCGTGGACGACGGCGGGGCGGCCGTCTCCAGCTTGGCCCTGGGCGGCGTGGGGGTGCAGTTTCGCCCGCGAGAAGCGTCGGGGCTTCAAACCTCCGACGTCGAGCCTGGGGTCTTCCGCTACACACTCGCCGGCAAGACGACAGGTCAGGCCCAGATGGATGTCGCCATCGTCGTGGACGCCGTGCCCGACGCCGGAACCTACGCCAGCGACCTGAAACTGCTGGTCAAGGACGCCGATGGGACCGCCCTGCTCGCCCCCATCCCGGTGCGTATGCAGTTGGTCTCCACACCCAGGGCGCAACTGAATCTGGCCGGCGCCGCGGGCGCTTTCGGGTCCGGTTCCAGCGTGGAGGTGGTGGATTTCGGCGACGCCTCCACCGGCCTGACGCGGCGCATCTTCGTCCAGGTCCGCGCCAATTCGCCGTCCGTCATCTCGATCAAGTCCGAACATGGGGGCGTGATGCGGCGTCAGGGCGATGTGGAGACGGAATCCAGCGTCGCCTACGCGGTCGAACTGGACGGGGCGCTGGTCGATCTGACGGCGCCGTGGACCAAGGAGGTCGATCCTCCCCGCACCCTCGCCGGCATGTCGCTGCCGATGTTGTTCACCCTGGGCACGGTCAGGGATCAGATGGCCGGGCGATATCAGGACGTAATCGCCATCGACATTTCGCCCCACTGACGACGGGCATACCCCATTATAGTTAGCCCATGGCGGCGATTACGGCCTAAACATCAAACTGATAACAAGTTAACGCGATGGGCCGAAATGCTTGGAGGAGCCGGCCCTTACGGATCGTAAGCTTGAGACCGACAGCCATATCCCTGGTCTCGACGGTCTTCGAACATTGGGTGGCGCGAATGTACGAGCAGAAGATGGCGGCGGCGACGCCGCGGCGAAACGGCCTTGCCGCGACGGCGATCCTGAAGGAGGAGTTCACACAGCGTGTGACGCCGTTCAGGCCTGCCCGAAACCCGACATCCCTGACCCATGCGGACTGCACCGCCTGGTTCGAACATGACGCCATCGCGCGTTTCGTCTTGGACCCTCAGGGCTGCGTCCTGCGCGCCAACGCCAAGGCGAAGGCCATGATCGCCTCGGGCGTTCTAGGCGCCGGCGGGGCCTTCATCTGTCCCAGCCACCGAAATCGCACCGAGTTCGACGCCCTGGCGACAAGGCTGCTGGAAGGACGCCAATCCCATGGCCGTCTGTTGTTTCGCGCCGGCGACGACGCCTGGTGCCTGCTGGACCTGGCGACGGCGCCGGATGCGGCCGGGCGCATCTTCGCAACGGCGCGGCCCGCCCATTGTATGGGGGTCGAGGGTATGGAGCCGCTGCGCGCCATCTTCGGCCTGACCCGCGCCGAGCTCTCGGTGCTGGCCCATTTGACCCAGGGCGAGGCGCCCAAGGACATCGGCCGCAAGATGGACATGTCGATCCACACCGTCCGCGCCCACCTGCGCGCCATCTGCATGCGCATGGGCGTCAAGGGCATCACCGGCGCCCTGAGACTGAGTTTCCAGCTGACGAACTGAACCTCAGGGCTGGATCGGCTGGAGACGCGCAGGCGGCGCATCGTCCGCCTCGTTGACCTGTCCCAGTTCGCCCCGTTCGCGGGCCTTCCTGCCATAGACCCATTCGAACAGGGGCGAGGCCATCAGGGTGGTGATGATGGCCATCAGCACCAGGATCGAGAACAGCGCCGGGCCGATGATGCCGCGCTGCAGGCCGATGTTGATGATGATCAGCTCCATCAGGCCGCGGGCGTTCATCAGGGCGCCGATGCCCAAGGCCGTGGCGTTGTCCTGGCCCGTCAGGCGCGCGGCGGCCCAGCAGGCCCCGCCCTTGGCCAGGATCGAGCCCAGCAGGATGACGGCGGTCACCGCCAGCAGGCCCAGGCTGTTGACCATGGTCAGTTGGGTGTTCAGGCCCGAGAAGGTGAAGAACATCGGCAGCAGCACCAGCACCGCGAACGGCTCCAGTTGACGCTTGACCTCCTGGCTCAGCAGGCCGCGCGGCATGGCGACGCCCAGGATGAAGCCGCCGAAGACCGCGTGGATGCCGACCGCGTCCATGGCCCAGGCGCTGAGCATGAACAGGATCAGCACGATCCCCAGCACGGTGGGGCTAAGCCGTCCCTCCCGCTCGACGATGCGGCCCAGCGGCGCCAGCAGTTTGGGTCCGACCGTCAGCATCAGGATGGCGAAGGCGCCGCCCCCGGCGATGGCCTTGATCGCCACCACAGGCCCGTCGCCGAAGCTTGCCAGGACGATGGCCAGGACGCACCAGGCGCCGGCGTCGTCGATGGCCCCGGCGGCCAGCGACAGCGAGCCCAGCCGCGTGCCGCTCAGGCCCCGCTCATGGATGATGCGCGCCAGCATGGGGAAGGCGGTGATCGAGATGGCCGCGCCCATGAACAGCATGGCCTGCCAGGTCTGAATGCCCGCGCCGAACAGCCCCTGGCTGACCAGCCAGGGCGCGATGGCGACGGCGACCAGGAAGGGCGCGGCCATACCCGCCAGCGACACGGCCGCCGCGCTCTTCGCGTTCGTCTTGAAGTGATCGCGCTGGAAGCCCAGCCCGACCAGGAACATGTAGAGGCCTACGCCCAGCTGGGCGCCGACGAACAGGATCGACTTCGAATCCTTCGGAAACAGGGCCGCCTGAAGATCGGGCGCCAGCAGGCCGAACAGCGACGGACCCAGGATCACACCGGCGATCATCTCGCCCACCACCTGAGGCTGGCCGAGGTAGCGTTTCGCCAGCCAGCCGACGATGCGGCAGACGGCGATGATCACCGCCATCTGCAGGAAGAAGGCCACGCTCAGTTCTGCGTTCGTCATCCGTCTTTCCCCCGCTCAACCTATGCCTAGCGCGTCGGACAGACCGCGTCGCCCTCGTTGGAGCCCAGACGGATGTCCTCGACGGTGACGCCCAGGGCCTTGTCGGTGCGCAGGCCCCAGGGTTCGTCCACGGCCGCCAGGTCGGCGCCCGCAGCCTGCAGGCAGGACAGCGAGACTTTCAGCGTGCGCCATTCCCCGACCGGCGCGGCGTTCAGCAGGCTGCTGACATCCACCGATCCCTTGCCCAGGGTCAGGAAGACCGGGCCACGCGCACGGGCGTCGATGCGGTAGTGGAAGGCCATCGCCATCTCGCCATTGGCCTGGCGGGTCAGATCGACGGGCTTGGCCACGATCAGGGCATGACCACCGATGTCGCCGAAGGTCAGGGCGCGGGCCGATTCCTGGCCCTCGCCGTCGGTGGAGCGGACGGTGACGCCTGAGCGCGGGCTGGCGCCCGTGCTTTCGATGCCCAGACGCGTCTCGCCGCCGGCGTCGCGCAGCATCAGCGACCAGGGGGCGACGAAGCGGCCATCGACGAAATAGCGATCCAGGCTGCCGATCTCGCCGACCACGCCGCTGTCCTCGGACAGGGCGCCGACGCGGGCGCCGTGGGCATAGCTGAGGCCGTAGCCATAGGCGAACTGCGGATCATAGCCGGGCTGACCGACGTTCAGAGGCTCGCCCTTGGCGTCCTTGGGCCAGCTGAACGACAGCTTGCCCGTGAATTCGTTGCGCGCCTTGCCGGCCGCATCGCCGATCAGAACGTCGGAGACGCCTGCGCCTTCCGTGCCCGGCAGCCAGGCGGCGACGAAGGCGTCGGACTGGTTGATCTCGGGGTTGGTCCACATCGGGCGGCCCGACAGGAAGACCGACACGGTCGGAATGCCAGCCGCCTTCAGTCGCTTCAGCGTCTCCAGCGGTTCGGTCGGCAAGAAGTCCAGCGTGTCCACGTCGCCCTGGAACTCGGCATAGGGGGTCTCGCCGAAGACGACGATGGCGACGTCCGGCTTCTGGGTGAACGATCCGTCCGCGCTGAGGATCGCCTGACCGCCGCCGGCCGCGACGGCTTCTTGAATGCCGCCCCAGATCGACTGACCGTTGGGGAAGTCGGCGTTGGAGTTGCCCGTGCCCTGCCACGTCAGGGTCCAGCCGCCCGAGGCCTGGCCGATGTCGTCGGCATGACCGGCGACCAACACCCGGGCACCGGCGCGGATCGGCAGGACCGAGTCTTCGTTCTTCAGCAGGACCAGTGACTTGCGCACCGCTTCGCGCGCCAGAGCGCGGTGGGCGGGCGAGCCCAGCTCGTTGAAATGACCCTCGACCGGACGGGCGTCGACGAACAGGCCGGTCTTGACCTTGGCCCGCAGGATGCGACGCACGGCCTCGTCCAGCCGCGCCATCGGGATCTCGCCCGACTTGGCCTGGGCCAGGGTGTTCTCGTACAGCGGCTTCCAGCTGTCGGGCGCCATGAACATGTCGATGCCGGCGTTGAAAGCCAGGGCGCAGCTTTCGTTGGAGCAGCCCGGCAGTTGGCCCTGGGCGTTCCAGTCCGACACCACGAAGCCGTCGAAGCCCAGCGGCCCGCGCAGCACGTCGGTCAGCAGGGTCTCGTTACCCGTGTGCTTGACGCCGTTCCAGCTGGAGAAGCTGGCCATGATCGACAGGATGCCGGCGTCGATGGCCTGGGGATAGCCGGACAGGTGGGTGCGGATCAGCTCCTGCTCCGTCCCGGCGAAGTCCCCCTGGTCCTTGCCGCCGGTGGTGCCGCCGTCGGCCAGGAAGTGTTTGGCGGAACCCGCGATATGGCCGGGGGTCAGCGGATGGTCGGCCGACAGCGCGCCTTGCAGGCCCAAGGTCATCGGACCGGCGTAGCTCTGGGCCACCTCGGGGTTCTCGGCATAGCCTTCGAAGGCGCGGCCCCAGCGGTCGTCCTGTGGCACGGCCAGGGTCGGGCCGAAGGTCCAGTCGGCGCCGGTCACCGCGACTTCCAGCGCGGTCGCCTGGCCGATGCGGCGGATCAGATCGGGATCGCGCGCGGCGCCCAGGCCGACGTTGTGCGGGAAGATGGTGGCGCCGACGATGTTGTTGTGACCGTGGACGGCGTCGATGCCGTAGATCAGCGGCACCTTGGCGCCCGGACGCTGGGCCGCTGCCGCGCGGAAGGCCTGGGCCAGTTCGACCCACTTCTGGGCCGAGGCGCGCTCGTCGCCGCCCGGCGAGGAGTTGCCGCCCGCCAGGATCGACCCCAGCGGATAGGTCAGCAAGTCTTCGGGCTTGATGGAGGCGATGTCGGCCTGGATCGTCTGACCCACCTTCTCCTCCAGCGTCATCCGGCTCATCAGTTCGGTGACGAAGGCCTCGGTCGCCGCGTCGGTCATGGCGGCCGGCGATGCGGCGTGCGGCCACAGGGCCGGATGGGCGCGCGTGGCGTCGGTGACGATGGAGGCCTGGGCGGTGACGGCCTGAACCGGCGCAGGACGGGTCGAGGCCGTGGCCACGGCGCAAGCGCCGGTCGCGAGAGCGACGCCCAGCGCAAGGGCGGAAACGGCGCTACGGCGCGAGGTCGGAATACGCAGGGTCATGTCGGTGTCCGTCAGTGTGGCGGCGAAAACTATGCGGCGAAAAACCCGGCGCGACCATGCAGGTCGCACCGGAAGTTCGCTCAGGGTCTGCAAAAATCCAGGCGTCGCTCGACGCGCCGACAGCGGCGAAATCCGTTTGAACCCGAGGTTCGCTCCCGACACGTCGTTGACCGACGCCCTGATTTTTACAGACGCAACTTGATGCACCTATGACAATCATGTCAACTGCTCACGTTAGCGCTAACATCGAGGGGCGGGAAAACGTCTCCGATCCAGGGAGAGACGGTGGGATGACGACAGGCGTGACACGACGCACGGCCGGTATGCTGGCGTTTGCTGTCGGCGGACTGGCGACGGCCTCCAAGGCCAGGGCGCAGGACGCCGCGCCCTATGTCTGGCGCAACGTCGTGGTTGGCGCGGGCGGCTTCATTCCCGGCATCGTCTTCAGCCCCGTCGAGCGCCGTCTGGCCTATGCGCGCTCGGACATGGGCGGGGCCTATCGGTTCGATGCGGCCGCCGGTCGCTGGTCGCCGTTGATGGATTCCAGCCCCCGTGCCGGCGATTTCGGCATCGAGAGCATCGCCGCCGATCCTGTCGATCCGAACATCGTCCATGCAGCGGTCGGTGTTCACAAGGCCGATCCCGGCGCCATGCTGCGCTCCTCCGACCGGGGCGAGACCTGGATCAGGACCGAAGTCCCCTTCCGCATGGGCGGCAACGAGGACGGACGCGGCCTGGGCGAGCGGCTGGCCATCGACCCCAACGACAACCGCATCCTCTATTTCGGATCGCGCCACGACGGCCTGCAGCGTTCGACCGACGGCGGCGAGAGCTGGGGCAAGGTCGAGGCCTTTCCTTTGAAGGGGCTGGGCACGCCCACCGACCGCAGCACCCACGGCGGGCTCAGCTTCGTGGTCTTCGATCCCCGCAGCGGCCAGAGGGGTCAGCCGTCGCGGACGCTGTTCGTCGGCGTCGCCGATCCGCACGAACATGCCCTCTATCGCTCGGACGACGCCGGGCGAACCTGGCGACTGGTCGAGGGCGGGCCGCGCGCCGAACTGTCGGCGGCCAAGGCCGAGCTGGACGACCGGGGCGTCCTCTATGTCACCTGCACCCTGGGCATCGGCCCGAACGGGGTGACGGACGGCGCGGTCTGGCGGCTGGATACGAATACCGGCGCCTGGAGCGACATCACCCCGCCCCGCCCGTCCGGCGGCTTCATGGGAGTGGCGCTGGATCGCAAGCGGCCGGGCGTGATCATGGTCTCGACCCTGAACCGCTGGCAGCCCGGCGACACGATCTGGCGCAGCACCGACGATGGACGAAACTGGACCAGCCTGCGGGAAAGGGCGCGGCACGACGTCAGCGCGACCCCCTATCTGAACTGGGGCAACGAACGGCCGGACTTCGGCTGGTGGATCGCGGCTCTGGCGCTGGATCCGTTCGACAGCGACCGGCTGGTCTACGCCACCGGGGCCACCGTCTACGAGACGCGAAACCTGTCCGCCGCCGACGACCGCAAGCCGACCGACTGGACGCCCTGGGTCGAGGGGATCGAACAGACGGCCGTCATCACACTGGTCAGTCCGCCGAAGGGACCGCAGTTGCTGACCGGGTTCGGCGACATCTCCGGCTTCGCTCACGAGGACCTGAGCCGCTCGCCGCAACGCCAGTTCACCACCCCGGTCTTCGCCAACACCAACCAGATCGACTATGCGGGCGCCGCCCCCGACATCGTGGTGCGCAGCGGCACGCCGCACGAGGGCGTGGCCTCGCAAGGTCACGACGGTTCGACCCTGGCCTGGTCCGACGACGCGGGGCTGAGTTGGAAGCCGCTGGGCCGTCCCCGGCCAGCCTCGGGCCAGACGCCGGTGGTCGCCGACAATCCCCGCATGGACCTTTATCGCGACGCGCCGATCACCGTATCGGCGGACGGATCGACCTTCGTTCTGGCCACGCCGCAGGTCGTCTGGTCGCGGGATCGCGGCGCGACGTGGAAGGCCTGTGCGGGCCTGCCGATGCTGTTGAGACCTGTGGCGGATCGCAAGGATCCGATGCTGTTCTACGCCTTGGATTTCCGCACCGGCGCCTGGTACGTCAGCGTGGACGGGGCCGAGAGCTTCGCCGCCGTGCCGTCGACCGGCCTGCCCGCGACCAGCGCCGAGGACCGGCCGACCTGGCGCGAGGTCGCCTTCCCGCTGAAGGCGACGCCCAACCACGAGGGCGACCTGTGGTTCGTGTCGCGCAGCGGCCTCTACAACAGCCGCGACGGGGGTCAGCGGTTCGACAGGATCGACAGGGGCTTGAGCGTCGAGATGATGGACTTCGGCAAGCCGCCCGCCGGCTCGACCTATCCCGCCCTGTTCGCCATCGGCACGCAGGGAGATGTGCGCGGCGTCTTCCGGTCCGACGACCGGGGCCGGGCCTGGGTACGGGTCAATGACGACCAACATGAGTATGGGCGCCGTTTCCGCGCCATCGCGGGCGATTCCCGCGTCTTCGGCCGCGTCTATGTGGCCACCGACGGGCGCGGCGTCGTCTATGGAGAACCGGCATGAACCTGTCGCGACGCGGACTTCTGGGCGCCGGCGCCTCGGCCTCGATGCTGGGCGCGTGCGCCACGACGCCGGGCGCGACGACGGCGGCTGGGCCGTTCAAGCCGACCTGGGACAGCCTGGCCGCAGGCTACAAGACGCCGGACTGGTTCCGGGACGCCAAGTTCGGTATCTGGTCGCACTGGGGGCCGCAATGCGTGCCGGAGTTCGGCGACTGGTACGGCCGCCAGATGTATATCCAGGGCAACCCCTTCTACGACCACCACGTCGCGACCTACGGCCATCCCAGCCGGTTCGGCTTCATGGAGTTCATCGACCAGTGGAAGGGCGACCAGTGGGATCCCGAGGGTCTGCTGGACCTCTATCAGGCGGCGGGCGCCCGCTACATCATGTCGATGGCCAACCACCACGACAATCTGGACCTGTTCGACAGCGCCCATCACGACTGGAACGTGATGCGGGTCGGGCCCAAGCGCGACATCGTCGGCACCTGGGAGAAGGCGGTTCGGGCGCGGGGCCTGCGGTTCGCCGTGTCGAACCATGCGGCCCACGCCTGGCACTGGTGGCAGACGGCCTATGGCTATGACGCCGAGGGGCCGCTGAAGGGCGTGCGTTATGACGCCGCGCGGCTAACCAGGGCGGACGGCGCCGGCAAGTGGTGGGATGGGTTGGACCCGCAGGAGCTTTACACCGGCCCGACCTTCGCCCCGCCGGAGGGGATCGGCTCCATCGCCGAGATGAACGCCTGGCACGATGCGCGCGACGGTCAGTGGATCGAGACGCCGCCCGCCAACAACCCGGCCTTCGTGCGGTCCTGGGTAGCGCGGCAGCGCGACCTGATCACCAAATACAAGCCGGACATGGTCTATTTCGACAACTACGGCCTGCCGCTGGGGCGGTATGGGCTGGAGGCGACGGCGGAATATTACAACGCCTCGCTGGAATGGCGCGGCGAACTGCCGGTCGTTAACGGCAAGCGGCTGGACGACCGCCAGCGCAAGGGAATCACCGAGACGGTCGAGCGCGGCTTCTCGGACAGCCTGAAGCCCGAGCCGTGGCAGACCGACACCTGTATCGGCGACTGGCACTACAACCGCGCCCGCTTCACCGGCCACTACTATGTCCCGGCCCACAGCGTGGTGCAGCGGCTGGTGGATGTCGTCTCCAAGAACGGCAATCTGATGCTGAACATCCCCCAGCGCGGCGACGGGTCGATCGACAGCGACGAGCGCCAGATCCTGACGGACATCGCCGCCTGGATGACCGTCAACGGCGAGGCCATCTTCGACACCCGGCCCTGGCGCATCTATGGCGAGGGGCCGACGGCGGTCGTGGGCGGCATGCACGGCGAGGGCGCGGCGCGGCCGTGGACCGGCCAGGACATCCGCTTCACCACCAAAGGCGACGTCCTCTACGCCTTCGCGCTGGACTGGCCGCAGGACCAGAAGATGGTGGTGCGCGCGCTGAACCCGCAGGCGGGCCGCGTCGAGGCGGTCGAACTGCTGGGCGGCGGCGCCCTGCCCTTCCGCCAGACGGCCGAGGGCCTGGTCATCGACCTGCCGGCCGAGCGGCCCGTGGCCACCGCGCCCGCCGTGCGGCTGAGGGGCGCGGGTCTGGTCTGAATTTCACAAGGCGAAAACGGGAGGAAAAAACGCCATGAAGACCCTGTCCATCGCCCTGAGCATCGGCCTGATGCTTGGGACGCCCGCGCTGACCCAGACGGCGCCGGCCCAGACCGAGCCAGCGGCAAGCGCCACGCCTGCGCCGGCGGCCCGGTCCACCATGATCGACAAGCTGATCAACTTGCCCTTCGTGCAGAACTGGAGCACCTGGGGCCTGACGCCCAATCCGACGCCGCATGACGCGCAGGGCGTGACGGGCGGCAAGGCCCTGACCATCGACGTCAAACAGGCGGGCGATCCCTGGTCGGTCGGAGCCGTCATGCCCAACAGCGGGGCCATCAAGGCGGGCGATGTGCTGCTGCTGGGCGTCTGGGTCCGCGCGAGCAGGCTGCCCGAGGGCCAGACCGAAACCCGGATGCCCGTCATCCTGCTGGAGGCGCAAGGCGAGCCGAAGGTCGCCCTGGCCCAGGCCGGCAACGTCGCCGTCGGCGAGGCGTGGACGATGCTTTACGCCTCGGGCGTCGCGGCCAAGGATGTCGCGGCGGGCCAGAGCAGCATCATCCTGCAGATGGGCCAGGCCGTGCATACGCTGGAGCTGGGTCCGGCGCTGTTGTTCGACTTCGGTCCCGACTACGACCGGGCGCGTCTGCCCCAGAACCCCTGATCAGCGGATCTCGGCCTCGAACGGAACCGCCGGGAGACCGGCGGGGCCGTAGAGGTTGCAGACCGGGCTGTCGGCCCAGCAGAAGCGAACCTTGAGGTCGGTCGCCATTGCCGAAGCGAGCACGACGTCGTTCCCCGCTAAGGCCGCATCGACGAAGCGGCAGGCGTCAGCGGCCCCGCACAGCTCGAAACCGACCGGGCGGTTCGAGCCATAGGCGACCAGCCGAGCCGAGGCGGCGTAGCGGATGTGGACGCCGTCGGCGGCGCGGGTCACGGCGATCGGCTGGGGCGAGACGGGCTGGGGCGAGACGGGCTGGGCCGGGCCGTCGAGGCGACGGGCCTCCAGCGCCAGGCGGCGGCCGACCTCCAGCTTGTTGGTCGGGTGGATGTCGTAGCGGTCGCCGATGTCGATGGCGACGGCAAGGCCCGCCAGAGGATCGGCATTGACCACAGTGCGCTGGCTCTCGCGCAGGGCGGCCCAAGAGGAGTTGGTCGGCTGGACGGCGGCGGGACCGAAGTTCGCCAGTTGCACCACCAGCATCCGCATCTCGGGGTTTTCGAACCGGGCGCGCCAGTCGGCGAACAGGGCCGGCAGCAGGCGGCGATAGCCGACATAATCGCCGATGTTCGATTCGCCCTGATACCAGGCCATGCCCTTCAGGCCGTAGGCGCCCAGGGGTGCGATCATGCCGTTGTAGAGGGTGGTCGTGCCGCTGCCGCCGATCCAGGGGGTACGCGGCGGATTGGGCAGGTCGCCCAGGGGCGCGGCGACGCGGTGACGCCAGCCCGAGGACAGGGCGACGGCCGTGCCGTCCGCCAGCACCAGCCGCTTGTTCGCCGCCGGTCCCCAGGCACCGCCGCCGCCGTTGGTGTCCAGCACCCCGACCGCGATCAGGTTGCGGCCGGCCTTCAGCGTGCCGGCCGGAATGGCGTAGGTGCGCGGCGTGTCCCAGCCCTGTTGGCCGCCGACATATTCGCCATTGACCCAGGTCACGTCGGCGTCGTCCACCGGACCCAGCTCAAGCGTCGCGGCGTGGCGGGCCTGGGCGGCGGTCAGTTCGACGTCCTTGCGCAGCCAGACGATGCCGTCGAAGGTGGCGAGGCCCGGCACGGTGGATTCCCAGAAGCCCTCGGCCGGGATGGGCGCCCAGTCGGCGTCATTGGTGCGCGGCAGATGCCAGCCCTGCTTCGTGCCGGGGTCGTTGGCGGTCCACCAGACTTGCGTGACCTGACGCCAGATGGCGTCGCCCTGGGACGGATCGCGGGCATAGGCATCCAGGGCGTTAAGCGCCTCCTGATGGCCGCCCAGCTTTTCCATGGCGTCGCGGCTGAGCCAGTCCTCGATAATCGACCCGCCCCAGGAGGCCGCGATCAGGCCGACAGGCACGTCTTCGGTGCGGCGCAGATCCCGGCCCATGAAATAACAGGCGGCCGAGAAGTCGCGCACGCTTTGCGGGCTGGTCGTGCGCCACTGGCCGACTGAATGCGGGGTCGATGACGGCGCCGGCAGGCTGGAGCGGCCGACCAGGAACAGGCGGATCTTGGCGTCGTTGGCGTTGGCGATCTCGCTGTCGGCATTTGTCGCCTGGCGAACGGCGAACTCCATGTTCGACTGGCCCGAGCACAGCCAGACATCGCCGACCATGACGTCCGACAGGGTCTGGGTCGCGCCGCCCGACTGGGCCGTCAGGACATAGGGGCCGCCGGCGGTCAGGGTCGGCAGAGCGGCGCGCCAGGCGCCGTCGGGGCCGGCCGTCGCCTGGACCTGGGTCTGGCCGAGGCTGACCGAGACGGCGGCGCCGGGCGCCGCCCTGCCCCACACATTGACCGGGCGACCGCGTTGCAGGACGGCGTGGTCCTGGAACATGGCGTCGAACAGGGGGGCGGTAGCCGGCGTCTGTGCCAGGGCTGGAGCGGCGGTGGCGAGGACGCCCATGGCGACGGCGGCGAGCAAGAACGAGCGCATATGCGCCTCCTGATGTTCCGCCTCAGGCGGAGGGTCCGAAACTGCACTGCACCCCAAAAACGAGTGCAAAGTGCAAGAAGGTGCAATTTCGCCGCAGACTTGGACTGTCCAACGAAAAAACAGTCCAACGAGTCCAACTTCGCAAGGATCGGGGGCTGGCGATATCAAAGACCGAGCCGCGATTATAAGGCAGCTCGGCGCCCTGTATGGAAGAAGACCCGATCTTTTAGAAAATACATTCGAAGACAAGGGGTTGAGCATCGACATCATGTCAGATGTCAATGCTCGCGTGGTCCCTAGCGGCGAACCTCGACCGCCTGTCCATCGTACTGGATGGTCCTGGCCGGCGCGGCGTCGAAGTCACCCACATCGGCGCCCGGTCCGCTGACGAAGCGCACATTGATGGTGCGGTTCGCCGGCATGGTGGGATACGACCCCGTGCGCGCCCCGATGGTCAGGACGCCGGTCGCATCGTTCCAGGTCATGGGGATGTTGGAGAACTCGCCACGCTCATAGGCGTAGGTCGTGCCCTGATCCTCATAGAGGGAGAAGGTCCCGTTCGCGCCGGTGTAGATCACCAGGGTCAGCGGGCCGTCCAGCTTCTCGGCCGTATACTGGATCGCCGGGCCGGTGGGCAGGATGGAGCCGGCGCGGACGAAGACGGGGATCTTGTCGACCGCGGCCTGGACCGTGACCGAGCGGCCGCCCGCGTATTTCTGGCCCGTCAGCATGTCGTACCAGTCGGCACCTTGCGGGAAATAGACCGGGCGGCTGCGCGCCTTGTATTGCGTCACCGGCGCGACAAGCAGGGCGCGGCCGAACAGATACTGGTCGTTGATGTCGCGCGCCTTCAGGTCGGACGGGAAGTCCATGACCAGGCCGCGCATGATGGTGCCGTCGCGCTGATAGACGTCGCCCGCCACGCTGTAGATGTAGGGCATGAGGCGGTAGCGGGTGCGCATCTGCTCGGCATAGGCGTCGTACATCGGCGTGCCGGGCTGGGCCAGATTATAGACCTCGCGCAGCGGGAACTCGCCGTGCGAGCGGAAGACGGGAGAGAAGGCGCCGAACTGGAACCAGCGCAGGTTCAACTCGTCCCACTCGGCCTTGTCCTCGGGCTTCATGCCGGCGGGGTTGGAATAGCGGCTCTCGACCGAGAAGCCGCCGATGTCGTGGGTCCAGTTGGCCAGGCCCGACAGGCCGGTGTTCACGCCCGCCGAGATCTGGTCCTTCAGATTGTCCCAGCGCGCCACCACGTCGCCCGACCACAGGGTCGAGCCGGTGCGTTGCAGGCCGCCCCAGGCCGAGCGGGTCAGGATATAGGTCCGCTCGTCGCCCTGCTCGCGCCGGAAGTTGTTGTAGACGTTCTCGGCGTTGATCAGCGGATAGGAGTTGAAGACATAGGCGCCCGGACCGATGGCCGTCGGTCCCATGCGCAGGGTCCGCTCGGGGATGTCGAGATTGGAGTGCATGTCCGGTTCCACCGAATCCAGCCACCAGCCGTCGAAGCCCATACCCTTGAAGCTGTCGGACATCTGCTTCCAGTACAGGTCGCGGGCGGCGGGTAGATAGGGGTCGTAGAAGCTGTTCGCATAGCCGGGGCCGACCCAGTCGCGCGCGCCGACATCGACGTTGCGGGTGTACATGCCGCCGATGGCGTCCAGCTGCTTGTAGTGGTCGGTCGTCGGATAGAATTTCGGCCAGACCGAAATGATGATGTTGGCGTTCATGTCGTGAACGTCCTTGACCATCTGGGTCGGGTTCGGGAAGCGCGCGGGGTCGAACTGGTGCGAGCCCCAGGCGTTCTCGGGCCAGTAGAACCAGTCCTGAACGACGTTGTCGATCGGCAGGCCCAGCTCGCGATAGCGGCGCACCGTGTCCACCACCTCGGCCTGGGTGTTGTAGCGCTGGCGGCTCTGCCAGAAACCGTAGGCCCAGCGGGGCAGCATGACCGACTTGCCGGTCAGGCCGCGGTAGTTGGAGATGACGCCGTCCAGGTTGTCGCCGCCGATATAGTAGTAGTCGATGGCCGTGCCGACTTCGGAAGCCAAGCTGAGCGCGCCCTGGTCGGCGGCGGGCAGCGGGTCCTGGTGACGCAGCGAGATATAGCCGTCCTCGGGGATCCACTCGATCTTGATCGGCACGCGGGCGTCGGCGGCCATCTGGACCTGGAAGTCGTGGTCGAACGGGTTCCAGTTCTGGCGCCAGTTATCCTCGACCATCTGGCCGTCGATCCAGACCTTCACATAGCCGGACGAATAGAGGCGGAACTTGTGCAGGCCGGCCGTCGCGGTCTCCAGCGTGCCTTCCCAGACGACCTTGACGCCGGCCTGGCCGGGCTTGCCCATGTCGCCGGTCTGGACCGGCTGGCCCGGTTGCGACTTGAGCCCCTCGGGCCAGCGCGACCATTCGCGGATGAACTCGTAGTTCACCTCGGTCTCCTGGCGCTGAACCTTCAGCTGGTCGTTCTGATAGTAGCTGGCGGTGAGGCCCCCGAACCGGCCCGTGGCGTCGCGGACGATGAACTGGTCGGCGATCATGCCGTAGGGGCGCGGGTCGCCGAAGCGGGTGATGGAGTTGTTGTCCCACAGGACGCCGTAGTTGCGGCTGGAAACGACCAGCGGAATGCCCACGTCGATATTGTGCTGGGCCAGCTGAACGTCGTGACCCTTATAGTTCATCACGCCCTGCTGGTGCTGGCCCAGGCCGTAGAAGGCCTCGTCGGCGGGGCTTTCCCAAACCTGGCGCGTGGCCAGGAAGCGGTGGTCGCCCTTCTGGTCCTCGACGGTGACGGGGCTGAGCTCGCGGCTGCCGGGGCGTTCCTTCAACACCTCCTGGCCGTTCTCGTCGAGGAAGCGGACGGCGCCGGTCTCGCGCGAGACCTCGGCCGTGGCCTCGGCGGTCTTCAGCAGCACCACGTCGCCGCGCGTCTCGACCTGGAACGGAGTGGTGGTCGACGGCTGGGCCGTGACCATCAGGCTGGCGGGCAGTTCAAGGTCGGCGTTCTCGGTCGCGGTGACGCGGATGGTCTCGGGGCCATAGACCTCCAGACGAACGCGGCGGGCGGAGCCCTCGGCCGGAGTGACGACGATGCCGCTGGCGGTGCGTTCGAACGCCGCCTGCTGGATGGCGCCGGCGGAGGCGCCGTTCATCAGGCCCTGCCCCGCGCAGGCGGCCAGGGGAGCGGTCATCAGGGCGGCCAGGAACAGGCGGCGGGCGAGGGTCGGGATCATGGCGGGCGCTCGCTTTTTACTTATTCAGGGGTTCAGTAGGTGGCGGTGACGACGCGCAGCAGCTGCGGCCGGTCGGTGGAGAAGTTCAGGCCGTAATCGACCTGGTCGCCGTTCCAGATGCGTTCGAACACCCATTTGCCGGCGTCGTCGAAATGGCCTTCCTCGACCCGCAGCACCATGCGGCGCTTGCCGTCGGTCGAAGGCTTGGCGGCGAAGTCGATGCGGATGCGGTGGCCGGCCAGAATGAACTGACCCGGCTCGATCTCGGCGATGGCGATGGCGCCGTTCGGCAGGGCCGAGGCGGCGGGCACGTCGTTCGGATCGATGGGCTGATTGGTCGTGCCGAACTGCCAGCGCTGGTAGCCGGTGGTGGCGGTCCAGTCGCCCAGGTCGATGACCTCGGGCTTGCGGTCGTCCGGCTCGGCGGCGCCCCAGACCTTGCCCTCGAAGGCCAGACGCGCCCAGGTCCGCTGCCACGGGCCGATCAGGCGATAGAGGTCGCGGAAGGGCTCCAGCGTCTTTTCGGTGATCTCCTTGGCGCCCAGCGGATAGTTGGAATAGCCGGTGTAATCGATGCCGAACGGCGAAAAGCCGATGCCGCCGCGGCCCAGGGTCTCCATCAGATAACGGGCATACTGGGTGTCGCTGCCGGTCTCGGCGACGAACAGGGCGTTGTCGGGGCGGGTGTAGCGATCCAGATGGGCTTCGTATTCGCCGGACTTGCGCGTGTAGATGTCGGGAGACAGGAAATCGATGGACGGGGCCGCGGCCTGCCAGACCTCGATCACATTCCAGGTCGGACCGCCGGAGGCATAGGTGGCGGGATCCTGGTGGTTCGTCGGGTCGCGCAGGGCGGCGTTGACATACATCGGCAGCGGATATTCCGCCTTGCCGGCCGCGGCGACCACGCCGACGTAATGGCCGATGGACCAGGCGTGGAAGAACTCGTCCGCGTCCTTGCCGAACACGGCGGACCATGTGCCCGGCGCCTTGCCGGTGCGGTCCAGCAGGGCCTGGGGCACGGGGCCGTCGAAGGCGGCGCGGGCGACGGGCGAATAGTCGCGCACCGGGCCATAGGTGCCGACCTCGTTCTCTGGCTGGACCATGATGACCGTGCGTTCGCGCTCGTCCACCTGACGGATGTGACGCATCAGGGCGGCGAAGGCGCGGGCGTCGGAGGCCATCGTCTCGGCGCCGTAGGGCGACAGGGCGTAGCTTTCCTTGCCGCTCTTTTCGATCAGGTGCGGGAAGCGTTCGGGGTTCAGCTTGACCCAGGCGGGGGCATAGGCAGGGGCCGTGTTCTTCCAGGTGGCGAACCACAGGAAGACGACACGCATGTCGTTGGCGCGGGCCTGTTCGATGGCGTGATCGACGAAGGAGAAGTCGAAACGCCCCTCCTCCGGCTCGATCTGTTCCCAGCCGAGCGGGATCTGGACCGTGTTGACGCCCATGTAGCGCAGCGCCGGCCAGGCCTGGGCCAAAGGCGCGGGATAGTTGGACGAGTTATTGACCTGTCCGCCCAGGATGGTGAAGGGCGCGCCATCGACCATCAAGGCATGACGGCCGTCGCGGGTCACGAACTGGGGGATGGGCTCGGCGGCGAAGGCGGCGCCGGCGGCAGCGAGCGTTGCGGCGATGGCCAGGCCGGCCGTGCAGGCCTTGAGCATGCGGTTGCGGGTCATGGGCATCCCTTGCGTTGTCCCGAAACGAAATCGGGCGCCGCCGCTGACGACGACGCCCGGTCTAGGTTAGGTCAGTCGTCCCGGCTTCAGTAGCGGAAGCGGAGTCGCACGCTGAAGCGACGATCGTCGACCTGATAGTCGCGATAGCGGTTCTCGGTGATCTGATAGGTCTGGAACTCCTGGTTCAGGATGTTCTGTCCATCGAAGGTGATCGCCAGGGCCGGGCTGAAGTCGTAGCTGATCGACGCGTCCAGCACGCCGTAAGCCTTGCCGAAGATCGGCAGTTGGCCCGTGCCGACGCCCTGCGTGGTCTGCAGATAGTCGTCGCGCCAGTTGTAGGCGAGACGGGCGTTGAAGCCGTATTTCTCGTACAGGGCGACCAGGTTGTAGCTGTTCTTGGACAGGCCCGCGATCGGCACCGAGATCGCCGTGCCGCCCGTCTGGGCGTTGGCCGCCACAGTCGCCGCGTTGGAGTCGATGAAGGTGTAGTTGGCCTGGATGCCCAGTCCATCGAACGGCGACGGCAGGAAGTCGAAGAAGCGCTGACCGCCGACCTCGAACCCTTCCAGCGTGCCTTCGTCGACGTTGTTCAGGCGCGAGATGTTGAAGGGCACCTGCGGGAAGGCCACGCTGCCGTCCCGGAACAACAGGTCGTAGTTCTCGATGCCGGACTCGTTGAAGAACAGGTCCTTGATGTCCTTCTTGAAGGCCGTGACATAGACGAAGCCGGTCGGCGCGAAATACCATTCCGCCGCGATGTCCAGCGCATCCACCGTCTGCGGATCCAGGAACGGATTGCCCGTGGCGGTGCCCTGTCCGACGCCTTGCGGAATGACTTCGCCGGCGTTGGTTCCGTAGTTCGGGCTGATGTTGAAGCTGGCGTTCAACTGACCGAAGTCCGGCCGCGCCAGGTTGCGCGAGGCGGCGAAACGCAGTTGCAACTGATCCGTCAGGAACATCCGCAGGTTCAGGCTGGGCAGGATGTTGGTGTATTTGTTGCCGCCGACGATGGGCGTCACGATCGAGAGTGCGGTCGGGGCCGAGCCGGGCGTGCCCGACGTGAACGACGGATCGCGATAGTTGATCGTCTGGAAGCCGTCGGAAGCCGACTCGGTCTTGACGATGCGGACGCCGAGGTTGCCGTCCCAGTTCTTGCCGAACACAGTGGAGGCGAAGCGCACCACGCCGTAGGTCGCGTAGGTGGTTTCAGACACGTTGGAGACCTGGGCCGCCGGGTCGTCGAACGAACGGAATCCGACGTTCTGATTGAACGGCGCGCTGTTCAGGAAGTCGAACACCGACTGCGGGTTTCCGACCTGGCGCAGGCCGAACATCCAGACGTCGCCAAAGACGTTCTGGCCTTCGCCGTTCAGGAAGCTGTTGCGGAACGGGAACTGTTCGGCGACCTGCGGGAAGTCGGCCAGGCGGAAGCAGCCAGACGGGCTGGACCAGTTGGCGCAGGTCGTGCCGATGGCGGTCCAGGTGCCGAAGGTGGTCGAGCGGTTGACGGCGGTGCGATCCGTCACGCGAACGCCGGCGCGGAAGTCCTTGAAGAAGCCGCCTTCCTCGAAGTCCCAACGCATGTCGGCGCGACCGGCCCAGCTTTCGGCGTCGTTCAGTTCGGCATAGGGCAGGACGGCGGTCAGACCATAGTTCCTGATGTCGCCGTAGTAGCCGTTGGACGCCGAGAATTCGGGGATCGACGGACGGGTGTCGAAGTTGAAGACGTAGTTTCCGGGGAACAGCGGATTGCCGGCGCCGTCGCGCGGTCCCGACGTGTTGGTCAGGACGCTGGCCGTCAGGTTCATCGTCTGCTGATCAACCTTGGAGTTGATGTACTGCACGTCCGCGCTGATCTGGAGCCGATCCGTCGGGCGCCACTTGCCGCCGAAGGAGATGTCGGTCGTATCCGTCTGGCGCGTCGTGGCGAAGGTGACGCCATCGACACCCGGATTGACGAAGGAGCCCGAGGTGGCGAGACCGTCTTCGACCGTGAAGGTCGCGCCCGGCGCCAGGTCCAGCGGCACGCCGTTTCCGCCGTAGGCGAAGAAGGACAGGCCGTTGTCATGGAAGGTGTAGTCGGTGCGCAGGGCCTGCAGATAGAATTCGGTCCGGTCGTTCGGACGCCATTGCAGGGCCAGGGCGGCGCTGAAACGCTCGCGGTCGCCGAAGCCGACCTTGAAGCCGCCGCCGTTCGGCACGGCGATCTGCTGACCGGCGAAGCCAGGCACGTCGGTGCGGACCAGATAGGGTTCGACCACGTCCAGGTCCTGGCGGAACGAGGTCTCGCCATAGGACATGTTCAACAGGGCGCCGAACTCGCCGGCGGCGGTCTGCCAACGGTCGCTGGCCAGGAAGGAGGCGTTGTAGCCGTCGTCGTTGGCCAGGTCGTAGTGCGTGTAGGCCGCGCTGGCGGACAGCACATGACCCGGCGCATCGAACGGCAGGCGGGTCTTCAGATTGATGGTGCCGCCCAGGCCGCCTTCGATCATTTCGGCGGACGGGTTCTTGTAGACGTCCACGCCGGCCAGCAGGTCGGAGCCGACCTCTTCCCAGCTCAGGCCGCGACCGCCGCTGGCGCTGAAGATGTCGCGCCCGTTCAGTTCGGAGCGGACGTTGGTCAGGCCGCGAATCGCGATGCCCGAGCCTTCGCCGTAGTTGCGGGTGATCTGGATGCCCGAAACGCGTTGCAGCGCCTCGGCGACGTTGACGTCCGGCAGGCGGCCGATGTCGACGGCGGTGATGGAGTCGACGAACTGCTCGGAGTTCTTCTTGATCGACTGGGCCGAGGCCAGGCTGGCGCGCAGTCCGGTGACGACGACTTCGCCGACTTCGGTGGACTGATCGTCGTCAGTGGTGGTCGCCGGAGGCGTCGCCTCCTGCGCCACGGCGAGGGACGGCGCAGCCAGAGCCGACAACGAAAGAATCGACGCGCCGCACAGCAGTGCGAAGCGATTGGCGCGAGTGATGCGAGACATGAGTCTCATTTCCCTTCCCTCTGATGCACGCCGCGCTCTGAAGGCGCATTGACGAGCATCGCTCCCAAGACAACAGGCCTGCGTTCCGCTTGACCCGATTTCAAGGATGCAACAAGTTTCACAGAAAGAAAACAGTTTTCGGTAGCGCTAACATTTTTAGGATGACACCGATGCGGCCATGTATCGCATCGGGCGTTCGGTAGGTGAGGACCACGATGTCGGAAGACCACAGGATCAGGCGAATCGTCATCGTCGGCGGCGGCACCGCAGGCTGGATGGCGGCCGCCGTCATCTCGAAGAACCTTGCGCCGGACTATGCGCAGATCGATCTGATCGAATCGGCCGAGATCGGCACTGTCGGCGTCGGAGAGGCCACCATCCCGCCGATCCTGACGCTGAACCGGCTGTTGGGCATCGACGAGAACGAATTCGTCCGCCGAACCCAGGCCACCTACAAGCTGGGCATCCAGTTTCGAAACTGGGGGCGGCTGGGCCATGAGTATGTCCACCCGTTCGGCACCTATGGCGCCGACCTGGAGGGGCTTCAGTTCCATCAGCACTGGCTGAGACTGCGTGATCAGGCGGGGGTCGGGCCCATCGACGCCTACTCCCTGCCGATCATGGCGATGAAGGCCGGGCGGTTCGTCCGCACGGTCGAAGACCCGCGCCACGTCCATTCGCGCATGGCCTACGCCTATCATTTCGACGCCAGCCTGTATGGCGGCTTCCTGCGCGAGCTGGCGATGGCGCGGGGCGTCAACAGGATCGAAGGCAAGATCGTCGATGTGGCGTTGAATGCGGACAACGGCTTCGTCGAGGCCGTGACGCTGGACGACGGGCGGCGGGTCGAGGGGGACCTGTTCATCGACTGCTCGGGCTTCCGGGGCCTGCTGATCGAACAGGCGTTGAAGACCGGATACGAGGACTGGTCGCACTGGCTGCCGATGGACAGGGCGCTGGCCGTGCCGTGCGAGGCGGTGGGGGCGCCGACCCTCTTTACCCGCTCCACGGCGCACGACGCCGGATGGCAGTGGCGGATCCAGTTGCAGCACAGGACCGGGAACGGCCATGTCTACGCCAGTGCCTTCACCACCGAGGAGGCGGCGCGCGACACCCTGCTGGCCAATCTGGACGGCAAGCCGCTGGGCGATCCCCGACCGCTGCGGTTCGTGACCGGGCGACGCAAGAAGGCGTGGAACAAGAACGTCGTGTCGCTGGGCCTGGCGTCCGGTTTCCTGGAGCCGCTGGAATCGACCAGCATCCACCTGGTGCAGAGCGGGGTGACGACCCTGATGTCGCTGTTCCCGGACAAGCGGTTCGATCAGGCCGACATCGACAAATACAACGCCCTGATGCGCGAGGAATACGAGCACGCCCGCGACTTCATCATCCTGCACTACCACGCCGGCGACCGGGACGATTCCGAGTTCTGGCGCCATGTCCGCGCGACCGACATTCCCGACAGCCTGAAGGAGCGGATCGACCTGTTCCGCTCGCGCGGACGGGTGATGGGGCGCAATGAGGACCTGTTCGCCCACACCAGCTGGGTCGCCGTCATGCTGGGCCAAGGGATCATGCCGCAGGGTCACGACCCGATGGCCGACCAGACGCCCGCCCCCCAGATGGCCGCCCGCCTGGCCCAGATCCGCAACGTCATCCAGAGCGGCGTCGCGGCCATGCCGACCCACCAGCAATTCATCGACAAACACTGCCGGGCGGACAGCCCCGCAGCGAAGGAGCCCGCATGACCCCTTCCCTCGCCCGGCTGCTGTGCGGCGCGGCCCTGACCGTTCTGGCGACGACCGCCTCTTCGTTCGCACAGGCCGATCCGGCGCAACTGACCTCGCCCGACGGCCGACTGACCATCCGGGTCGAGACGGTCGGCGGAAAGCCGGCCCTGTCGGTCTTGCGCGATGGTCGCGCGGTGATCGCGCCGTCGGATATTGGCCTGACGCTGGAAAACCGGGTGACGGTGGGGGCGAACGAGACCTTCGCCGCCGCGCCGGTGCGCGAAGGGGTGGAGGACTACGCCCTGCTGGGGCGCGCGTCGCACGTCCGGTCGGCCTGGCGCGAGATGACGCTGAGTGCACCGACCGGCGACGGCAGGCCAGCGATGCAGGTCGTGCTGCGCGCCTATGACGACGGCGTCGCCTTCCGCTATCGCGTGCCGGCCGTCGGCGATGCGCCGCTGGGGGTGGTGGCCGAGAACACCCAGTTCGCCTTTCCGACCGACTACACCTGCTGGGGCCTGAACCTGGGCCGGTTCAACTCCAGCCACGAGGGCGAGTTCGATCCCATCCCTGCCTCTCACATTCGCGAATACAACGCCTATGACGCGCCGCTGGTGTGCGAGACCGCACCGGGCGGCCCGGCCTTCGCCATCGCCGAGGCGGACCTGAAGGCCTATCCGGGCCTCTATCTATCGGGACGCGGCGACGGCGGCCTGGGGGTTCAGGCCAAGCTGGCGCCCCGGCTGGACGCCCCGACCAGCGCGCCCGCCGTGGTAGCAACGGCGCGCGTCGGACAGGACCTGGAGACGCCGTGGCGGGTGGTCATGATCGGCGACCATGCGGGCGACCTGATCCAATCGACGCTGATCACCGACCTGAGCGAACCGGCCGCCTTCGACGCCTCCTGGGTCAAGCCCGGCAAGTCGGCCTGGGACTGGTGGAACGGCGGCAAGATCGCGGCCGTGCCGGACAGCGGCATGAACACCGCCACCTTCAAGGCCTTCATCGACTTCGCGGCGGCCAACGGCCTGCAATACGTGACCATCGACGAGGGTTGGTATCGCGGCGCGGGCGGCGGCGGCGTGGTGCGTCCCGGCGCGGACGTGACCCAGACCGTGCCGCAGATCGATATTCCAGAACTGGTCGCCTATGGCCGGTCCAAGGGGGTCGGTCTGTTCCTGTGGCTGAACTGGAAGGCGCTGGACGCCCAGTTCGATGCGGCCCTGGCCCAGTATCAGGCCTGGGGGATCGCCGGGATCAAGGTCGACTTCATGGACCGCGACGACCAGCAGATGGTCGACTGGTACCACCGGCTGTTGGACCAGGCGGCGCAGCATCGGCTGATGGTCAATCTGCACGGCGCCTTCCACCCGACCGGGCTGACGCGGACCTATCCCAACTTCATCACCCAGGAAGGCGTTCTGGGAGCCGAGAACAACAAATGGTCCAGCCGGATCACGGCCGAACACAACGTCACCCTGGCCTATACGCGCATGCTGCTGGGGCCGATGGACTATACGCCCGGCGGTTTCGACAACCAGACGCCAGAGACCTTCCGCTACAAGTTCCTGTTGCCGACCGTGATGACCACACGGGCGCATGGGCTGGCGATGTTCGTCGTCTATGAAAGCCCGTTGCAGACCGTCGCCGATACGCCGGACGCCTATGCCGGCCAGCCGGAGACGGCCTTCATCGGGCAGGTGCCGACGACCTGGGACGAGACCCGTTTCATCGCCGGCGAGATCGGCCAGTCGATCGTGCTGGCCCGTCGCAAGGGTCGCGACTGGTACGTGGGGGCCATGACGAATGCGGACGGTCGAACGGTCAGCCTGCCGCTGGACTTCCTGGGACGTGGACGGTTCACGGCGACCATCTACGCCGACGGCGAGGCGCCGAACCGGACGACGATCTCGACCCAGGCGGTCGAGGCGGGAACGACCCTGAGCCTGGCGCTGAAGCCCAGCGGCGGGGCGGCGATCCGCATCACGCCGCGCTGACGTGAAAAAGGGGCGGCTCGCGCCGCCCCTTCCCTGTCGTTCGTCAGGCCTAGTGGTTGTCGCGCGGCAGGCCGAATTGATCGATGATGCGGTGGTATTTGATGGCCGGTTCCAGCACGGCGCCGGTTTCCAGCTGACCGACAACCGCGCGCTGCATCTCCTGCCATGGGGTCTGGGAGGCGGGGTATTTGTAGCCGCCAGCCGCCTCGAACGCCTTGCGGCGCTCGGCCAGTTCCTCGTCCGGTATCAGGATGTCGGCGCGGCCGGTGTTCAGGTCGATGCGCACCCGGTCGCCGGTCTTCAGCAGGGCGATATTGCCGCCCGCCGCCGCTTCCGGCGAGGCGTTCAGGATGGACGGCGAACCCGAGGTGCCGGACTGACGCCCGTCGCCGATACAGGCCAGAGCGCTGACGCCCTTCTTGATCAGGTAGGACGGCGGCCGCATGTTAACGACCTCGGCCGCGCCGGGATAGCCGATGGGACCGGCCCCGCGCATGAACAGCAGGGTCTGTTCGGTGATGCCCAGGCTCTCGTCGTCGATGCGGTGGTGATAGTCCTCGGGGCCGTCGAAGACGACGGCCGGACCTTCGAAGGCGTTCAGGTCGTCGGGGTTGGACAGGTAGCGTTCGCGGAACTCGGGGCTGATCACGCTCAGCTTCATGATGGCCGAGTTGAACAGATTGCCGGTGAAGACAACGAAGCCGGCATCGGTCTTCATCGGGGCGTCGAAGGTCTTGATGACGTCGGGCAGCACGATCTCGGCGCCCTTGCAGTTCTCGCCGATGGACTTGCCGGTGACGGTCAGGGCGTCCTCGTTGATCAGCCCCTGTTTCATCAGTTCGGCCATGACGGCGGGCACGCCGCCGGCATGGAAATAGTCCTCGCCCAGATAGTCGCCGGCGGGCTGAAGATTGACCAGCAGCGGCACGTGCAGCCCTTGCGTCTGCCAGTCCTGCAGCGGCACATCGACGTGGGCGTGGCGGGCAAGCGCCGTCAGGTGGATCGGGGCGTTGGTCGAGCCGCCGATGGCCGAGTTGACGACGATGGCGTTGTGGAACGCCTCCTTGGTCAGGATGTCGGACGGCTTCAGATCCTCGCGCACCATCTCGACGATGCGCAGGCCGGTCTGATAGGCGACCTGGGCGCGCTCGCGATACGGCGCCGGAATGGCGGCCGAGCCGGGTAGCGACATGCCCAGGGCCTCGGCCAGCGAGTTCATCGTCGTCGCCGTGCCCATGGTGTTGCAATAGCCGACCGACGGCGCGGACGAGGCCACCAGTTCGATGAAGCCGTCATAGTCGATCTCGCCGGCCGCCATCATCTGGCGCGCTTTCCAGATGATCGTGCCGGAGCCGGTGCGCTCGCCCTTGTGCCAGCCGTTCAGCATGGGGCCGACCGACAGGGCGATGGCGGGGATGTCCACGGTGGCGGCGGCCATCAGACAGGCGGGCGTGGTCTTGTCGCAGCCGATGGTCAGCACGACGCCGTCCAACGGATAGCCGTAAAGGCTCTCCACCAGACCCAGATAGGCCAGATTGCGGTCCAGGCCCGCCGTCGGGCGCTTGCCGGTTTCCTGGATCGGGTGAACCGGGAACTCCATGGCGATGCCGCCCGCCTCGCGGATGCCCTCGCGCACACGCTCGGCCAGGACCAGGTGGTGGCGGTTGCACGGCGACAGGTCCGAGCCGGTCTGGGCGATGCCGATGATCGGCTTGTCCGACTGCAGCTCTTTGCGCGTCAGGCCATAGTTCAGATAGCGCTCAAGATAGAGCGCGGTCATGTCGGGGTTTTCCGGGTTGTCGAACCAGGCGCGGCTGCGGAGGGTCTTGGTCATTGATCAGGTTCTCGGGCCGCGAGGACAATGCGGCATATAATATTACAAATCGATCCGTCGCAGTTCAACCCGTGATCAGGTCCAACCGCCATCGACGACATAATGCTGGTTGGTGATGGCCCCGGCTTCGTCCGAGCACATGAAGACGACGACGCGGGCGATGTCGTCGGGCACGAGCCGGCGCTTCAGGCATTGGTTTTCGTTGATGTATTTATCGGTTTCCGGCGTGACCCACAGCGCCAGCTGGCGCTCGGTCATGATCCAGCCGGGGGCGACCGCGTTCACGCGAATGCCGAACGGGCCGAAGTCGCGGGCCAGCGAACGGGTCAGGCCGATCACCGCCGACTTTGACGCCGTATAGGCGGGCATTCCACCCTGGCCGATGACCCAAGAGGTCGAGCCCAGGTTGACGATGGCGCCCTTGCCCGTCGCCTGCATGTCCGGCAGCACGGCCTGGGCGGCGAAGAACTGGTGCTTCAGGTTCACGGCCATGCGGCCGTCCCAGTACTCTTCGGTCACTTCAAGAGTAGCGTGACGTTCGTCATGGGCGGCGTTGTTGACCAGGATGTCGATGGGACCGAAGGCGTCACGCACCGTGGCGATCGCAGCCTTCAGCGCCGGAATGTCGGTCAGGTCGCAGGCGACGAACAATGCCCCCTGCCCCAGTTCGGATTGCAGCTTGGGACCGCGCACCGTGTCGATATCCAGAAAGCCGACGCGGGCGCCTTGGGCGTGGAAGCTGCGGACGATGCCTTCGCCGATGCCGCCGGCGCCGCCGGTGACGATGACGGTCTTGTCTTTCAGGTCGGAGTAGATGGCGGCCATGATCGGTCTCGCGCCTCCCCGACGCCTCGTCGTTGATCGACGATGTGTAATCTTTCACAAATGAAAGCCGTTACCGTCAACAAAAATGGCGAGGGCTGCGGTTTCTGTCAACGGGGGAGTGCGATTGGCCCGATCAGGCCTGGGAAACCGCGCCCATCTGATCGGAAATGATCGTCGTGGTGCGCACCAACATCGCCGCCGCCTCTTCTCGGGTGCAGACCATGGGAGCCTGTTCGATGAAGGGGGTGATCAGGGTGGCGATGATGCCGTCGGACCCCATGATGGGCGCGACCAGGTCGGTGACGCCCTTGACGAAATCGCTGGCCCGCTCGACGTGGCCGCCTTGCGTCATGGCGGCCGCCCGCTCCGCGAACTCTGCGACCGGGGCCTCGCCGAACAGGGCGACCAGACTGTCGTGCAGATGTTTCTGCGCCCGCTCGTTGGCGCGCGAGTAGAACATCAGACCCGAGGTGGCGAGCAGGATGCTGCGGCGATAGCCGATGCGGACGGAATAGCCGAGGTCGCCGGGGCTCTCGATCCGGGCGATGACCACGATCTGGTCGCCGGACGGCACGACGAGGTGACAGGACTGCATGGTGCTGGACGCCAGATCCCGCATCGCCGGCATGGCCACATCCACCAGCGACTTGATCGGCGCCTGTGTCATGCCGAGGGTGAACAGCCGATTGGTCAGACGATAGCCGTCCGACGACTGTTCGATATAGCCCCGGAACTCCAGCACCTGGATCATGCGGAACAGTTCGCTGACCGACCGGCCCAGGGTGACCGACATCTGCGACGGCGTCATCGCCTCGCCCTGGGACGACAGCAGCTCCAGCACGTCCAGTCCCTTTTCGAGGGCGGGGGCGCGATATTTGCGGTCGTCGGTCGGATCTTGGTCGGTCATGGGAATCCTGTGGCGCGGTCCATAGGCTAACGGCGGCGCTCGCCTCGGTGAAGCCTGCGACGCGAACGAGATTACATTATCGCGGGTGAAATCTCTACGCACATATAAAAAACCGTTGCGACAGACTGACGCCTAACCTAGGCTTCTGCGCGAGCCCGAACCAAAGGGCCATATGGGGGAATGCACCATGTCGCTTGCGGGCATCGATCTGGCGATCCTGGCGATCTACGCCGTCTTCATCTTCGGCCTGGCCCAGTGGGTCTCGCGCACCAAGAAGGGCGAGCAGAAGACCTCCACCGACTATTTCATGGCGTCCAAGAGCCTGCCCTGGTGGGCCATCGGCGCCTCGCTGATCGCGGCCAACATCTCGGCCGAGCAGATCATCGGCATGAGCGGATCGGGCTATGTGATCGGCCTGGGCATCGCGTCCTATGAATGGATGGCGGCGCTGACCCTGCTGATCGTGGGCAAGTTCTTCCTGCCGATCTTCCTGCGCAACGAGATCGTGACCATGCCGCAGTTTCTGCAGCAGCGGTACGGGCCGACGATCCGCAACGTGATGGCCGTCTTCTGGCTGCTGCTCTACGTCTTCGTCAACGTGACCTCGATCCTGTGGCTGGGCGCGATCGCCGTCCACACCGTGACCGGGTTCAACCAGGATTACGCCATCGTCGCCATCGGCGTCTTCGCCCTGGCCTATCAGCTGTGGGGCGGGCTGAAGGCCGTGGCCCTGACCGACATCGTGCAGGTGGCCCTGCTGGTCTGCGGTGGCCTGATCATCGGCTTCATCGCCCTATCGACCATCGGCGGCGCGGGCGGTGCGCTGGCCGGCTTCCAGACCTTGCTGACCGAGTTCCCGGACAAGTTCGACATGATCCTGTCCAAGGACAATCCACACTATCAGGAGCTGCCGGGCATCGCCGTGCTGCTGGGCGGGCTGTGGGTCATGAACATCAGCTACTGGGGCTTCAACCAGTACATCATCCAGCGCGCGCTGGCGGCCAAGTCGCTGCCGGAAGCGCAGAAGGGCATCGCCTTCGCCGCCTATCTGAAGCTGCTGATGCCGGTGATCGTGGTGCTGCCGGGCATGGCCGCCCTGATCCTGGCTCCCAACCTGTCGGCGCCGGACCAGGCCTATCCGACCATGATGAACCTGCTGCCGGTGGGCCTGAAAGGCCTGGTCTTCGCGGCCCTGATCGCCGCCATCATCGCCTCGCTGGCGTCCAAGGTGAACTCGATCTCGACTATCTTCACCCTGGACCTCTACGCCAAGATCAAGAAGGACACGCCCGAGCACCAACTGGTCACGGTCGGCCGCATCGCCGCCGTCGTCGCCGTGATCATCGGCATCTTGACCGCTCGCCCGCTGCTGGGCGGCTTCGACCAGGCCTTCCAGTTCATTCAGGAGTTCACCGGCTTCTTCACCCCCGGCATCGTGGTCATCTTCATGCTGGGCCTGTTCTGGAAGCGCGCATCCGAAGCGGGCGCCCTGACCGCCGCCATCGGCTCGGTGGTGCTGTCGGCCGTCTTCTGGTGGCTGCAGGAGACGGGTCAGTTCATCTTCCCGTTCATGAACCGGGTGGCGGTCGTGTTCGTCGTCTCCCTGATCGCGGCAGTGGTCGTGTCCCTGCTGATCCCGGCCAAGCCCGACGCCATGAAGATCAAGCTGGACAAGATCAGCTACAAGACCTCGCTGGGCTTCAACCTGGCCGGGGTCGGCGTGATCGCTTTCCTGATCCTGGTCTATTCGATCTGGTGGTGAGGTGAGCGAAACAAGGCTGATCGGAGTCGACTGGGGCACCAGCAATCTGCGCGTCATGCGGATCGCCGAGGGCGGCGCGGTGCTCGACAGCCGCTCCGACCCGCGCGGCGCAGGCGGCCTGGCGCCGGATCAGTTTCAGGTCGTGCTGAACCAGGTCGCCGGCGACTGGCTGAACGACGGCCTGCCGGTCCTGATCAGCGGCATGGCCGGGGCGCGCGGCCGGTGGCGCGAAATGGCCTATCTGCCCTGCCCCGCCGGTGTCGCCGACCTGGCGGGCGCAGTGGCCAGCCCTGACGATGCGCCCCATGTCTCCATCGTGCCCGGCGTCGCCGTGTTCGCGGACGGTCGCCTTCAGGACGTGGTGCGCGGCGAGGAGACCCAGGTGTTCGGCCTGGACGCCCCGGACGAGGCGGTGGTCGTCGGCCCCGGCACCCACAGCAAATGGATCCGCACCGCAGGCGGCCGGATCACGGACTTTCGCACCTTCATGACCGGCGAACTGTTCGCCGCCATCCGCAAGGGCACGATCCTGGGCGCCGACATGGGCGATCCCGGCGTGGACGACGACGCCTTTGCGGCCGGGGTACAGCGTGCCTTGCGCGATCCCGCCGTCACCGCAGCCCTGTTCTCGGTGCGGGTCGAGGGCTTGGCCGGACGCCTTTCGCCGGCGTCGTCGGCCGACTATCTGTCAGGTCTGCTGATCGGGGCCGAGGTTGCGGCGCAGGTCGATGCGAACCATCGCCCCGTCATCCTGATCGGCGTCGAGGCGCTGTGTCGCCGCTATGCCGCCGCCCTGGCGCTGGGCGGTTTCCACGACGTTCGCATCGCGGACGGCGCCGCCGCCACGGCCAAGGGTCTGTGGCGCATTCACGAGGCCGTATCCCGATGATCCCTGTTTCCATCGAAAGCCTGGACGCCCTGCCCCTGATCGCCATCCTGCGGGGCCTCACGCCCCACGAGGCGGTGGACGTGGGCGAGGCCATCGTCGCCGCAGGCTTTCTCTGCCTGGAAGTGCCGCTCAACTCACCCCAGCCGCTGGAGAGCATCCGCCGCCTGCGCCAGGCGCTGAACGGTCGCGCCCTAGTCGGCGCCGGCACGGTGCTGAACGTCGCGGCGGCGCGCGAAGTCGCAGAGGCCGGCGGCCAACTGATCATCTCGCCCAACACCAACACCGACGTGATCCGCGAGACCAAGGCCCTCGGCCTTCTGTCCCTGCCCGGCTTCTTCACACCGTCCGAAGCCTTCGCCGCCCTGGACGCCGGGGCCGACGCTTTGAAACTGTTCCCCGCCGAGATCGCCGGTCCGAAGGGACTGAAGGCCGTCCGAGCAGTCCTGCCCGCCGCCACCCGCGTCTATCCGGTCGGCGGCGTCGATCCCGACAGCATGGCGGCCTGGCTTGGCGCCGGCGCCTCGGGCTTCGGCATCGGTTCTGCCGTCTTCAAGCCGGGCCAGACCGCCGATCAGGTCGGTCGTCAGGCGGCGCAGTTCGTCACGGCCTGGAACGCAGCGCAGACGGCGCAGGCCTAGTCGCGGCCTCGGTGGCCCGGCTTGGTCGACACCTCGGTCGAGGCCCAGCGGTCCCACATCTGGAAATACAGGCCGTAGTTGCCGTTGAACCGCTTGTGATGGGCGTCATGGTGGGTGGCGGTGATCAGCCAGCTTAGCGGCGCGCGGCTCAGCCAGGATGCGGGCCAGACCTCGCGGCCGGCGTGGTTCAAGACGGCCGTGGCGGTCATCAGGGTCAGCAGGGCCAGCGCCACGCCCCAATGGATCGGCACGAACAGCGCCAGGGCCGGCAGGAACCAGGCGGTGGCGACGGCCTCGGCCGGATCGAAGGCGAAGGAGGCGAAGGCGCTGGGGTCGCGCGACCGATGATGCTCGGCATGGGCCCAAGGGAAGATGCGCGGGTGATGCAGCCCCCGGTGGACCCAATAGTAGAACGCGTCGTGGGCCAGCATATAGACGACGAAGCTGACCGGCAGCCACCACAGCGGCCAAGCGCTCACATCGTCATAGATGGCCGTCCCGCCCCGTTTCCAGGCCTCCAGCACAAGGGCGGCCGGCAGGGCGTAGATCGGGCAGGAGATCAGGGAGGCAATGATTTCCGCGCGGATGCGTTTTACGGCCGGCGCCTTGTGGTTCAACTGACGCCCCCGCCCCGGCCCGGACCACAGCAACCAGTGGGTCGCAACGCCGACCAGTAGATAGCGCACGCCGATGATCAGGCTGAGCGCGAGGGTCGTGACGAGCAGGTCCATCAGCATGGGCGCACAGACGGCCAAACATATGCCCGGGTCAAGTTGTGGCGGGCGCCGTTCAAACCGCCTATGATACGATCATGTCCTTGCCGGTGATGATCCTGCTGTTCCTTGCGACCGTCTTCGGGATGGAGGTCTTCGCCTGGGCCATGCATCGCTACGTCATGCACGGCCTGCTGTGGGACTGGCACCGCAGCCACCACGAACCGCACGACGATGTCCTGGAAAAGAACGACCTGTTCGCCGTGGTGTTCGCGGCGCCGGCGATCGTCCTGATCGCGCTGGGCCTTCACGTCTGGGCCTGGGCCTTGCCGATCGGTCTGGGTGTGACGGCCTATGGGATGATCTATTTCTATTTCCACGACGGGCTGGTGCATCGGCGATTCCCGACCGGCGTTGAAGGCCGTTCAGGCTTCTGGACGCGGCGCATCCAGGCCCACCGCCTGCACCACGCGGTGCGCACGAAAGAAGGCTGTGTCTCGTTCGGCTTTCTGTGGGTGCGGTCGGCGCGGGCGCTGAAGGCCGAACTGTCTCAGAAGCGCGGCTCTTCCAGAAGCGGCGCCTGAGCCGGTCGGTTTTCCTGAGTATCGCCTGACCGGGAAACACGGCGACGGCGGCTTGCATCCGAGGCGGTCGTGATGCCTGATGAGATCATAGAGGTTCGGATCGCCGTCGCAACGCGACGGTCAGGCGACACCAGGAGACCTGTATGGCGATCGTCGGCGCGAGGCCCCAGCCGCCTGTGGCATGCGAACCTTGCGCGCCCGACGACCTGCGTCTGCGGGTCCAGTCACGCCTGACCGAATTGGCGCCGTCGTCGGACAGCCTGCTGTCGCTGGCTGCGCGCGAGGCCTTGCTGGGACAGGGAAAACGGGTCCGACCGGTGCTGGCCATGCTGGCGGCGGCCCATGTCGGGGGGCGTCCCGACGATGCGCTGGATTATGGCTGTGCGCTGGAGATGGTCCATGCCGCGTCTCTCGTGCTGGACGACCTGCCCTGTATGGACGACGCGATCCTGCGGCGGGGGCAGCCGACGCTGCATCGCCGCCACGGCGAGGATGCAGCCGTGCTGGCGGCGGTGGCCCTGCTCAACCAGTCCACTCGACTGATCCTGCAAAGCCGACTGCCGGCCGAAACGCGACTGTCCACGCTGGACCTTTTGACGCAGGCCGTCGGTTTCGACGGTCTGGCCGAGGGGCAGATGCGCGACCTGCGCGACGACGCGCAAGAGCGGGACGCCGTCGCCCTGCGTCAGATCAACGACCTCAAGACCGGCGCCCTGTTCGTGGCGACGGTGCGCGGCGGCGGCCTGCTGGGCGGGGGCGACGCCGACGACCTGGTCCGGCTGTCGGCCTTCGGCGAGGCGGTCGGTTTCGCCTTCCAGCTCTATGACGATCTGCTGGACGCCTGTTCGACCACCAGCGCCGTCGGCAAGGATGTGGGCCAAGATCAGGACACGACCACCTTCGTCGATCTGTGGGGCGAAGGGCGGGTCCGAGCGGCGGTGCGCCAGTCCCTGTCCAGGGCGGCCGAGGCGGTCGGCCACGACAGCCCCCTGACCCTCTATGTCCTCGATCTCTTCCAGCAGGCCGATCTTGGGATCTAGCGTCGCGCCGGCGCTGGTCCTGAGCGGAATAGAGGCCGGCTATGACGGCCGGCCGGTGCTGCGGGATTTCAGCCTGACCGTGAATGCAGGCGAGGTATACGCCCTGCTGGGCGCGAACGGCGCCGGCAAGTCCACGGTGGCCCGCGTGGCCTGCGGCCTGCTGCCCGTGCGCCGGGGGCGTGTGGCGGTGGGCGACGGAACCCAGGCGCGCATCGGTCTGGCTCCCCAGGACAGCGCCCTGTTTCCCGCCCTGTCGCCGCGCGAGAATGTCGAGGTGACGGCGCGGCTTTGCGGGGTCGCGCGCGACGACCGCCGTGCGGCGGTGGACCGCGCCCTCGACCTGACCGGCTGCGGCCCGCGCGCGGATCAGCCGGTGCGCACCCTGTCCGGCGGATGGCGACGACGCGCGAACCTGAGCGCCGCCCTGGTCGGACAGCCCCGATTGCTGATCGCGGACGAGCCGACGGAAGGGGTTGATGCGGCCACGCGCGGCGTCCTGTCCGCCGCACTGCGTGAGACGGTCAAGGCGGGCGCCGGCTGCCTGTTGATCAGCCACGACGCGGTCTTCGTGTCCGATACGGCAGACCGGATCGGCGTGTTGGCGCAGGGTCGGCTCTTGGCGGAAGGCGCGCCGAACGCCCTGTTGCATCAGGCCTTCGGCGCGGCGCGGCTGCTCAGCGTCCGCCTGACGCGGCCAGCCTCTGACACCGCCGCCCAATGGTTCGCTCAGGCCGGCTTGACCCAGGCCGACGACAGTCTGGAATGGCGTCGCCTCTGCGAGGATGCACTCGCCGTGGCCCAGACCCTGGCGCCCGTGGTCGATGGCGAGGGGGGCGAGGTCGCGGTTCGCCGGCCGGGACTAGACGACCTTGTCGCGCATCTGTCGGCGGCGTCGTCATGATGGCCGTGGCGGGCGCCTGGGCCAGGGGTTTCTGGCGCGACCGGGCCGGGGTGGTGCTGACGCTGCTGCTGCCGCCCCTGGTCTATCTGCTGTTCGCGGCCATCTTCGGCGCGGGGGCGCGGGGCGAGATCGACACGGCCGTGGTCATGCACGATGCGGCGCGCACCCCGGCGACGGCGGCGATGCACGATGTCCTGGCGCGCGACATGGGCGCCCGGCTGCGCACGGTCGAGGACGTGGGCGAGCTGGAGCGCGCGGTGATCGACGGTCGCGCGGACGCGGGCATCCTGATCCGTCCCTCGGCCGGACGCCCGCCCCAGGTGGTGGTGGTGTCCGCCGCCGGTCGCGACGTGGCGGCGGCGGCGCTTCAGGCGCGGCTGGAGCCGATGGCGGCGGCCTTGGCGGGCCAGGTCGCGCCGCCCACCGCGCGCGTCGCGACGGTGCAGGTCGGGCCGACCGGCGATGTCCAGGCCGCCTATTACGCCGGGGCGGTCAGCGTCATGTTCGTCTTCTTCGCCGCCATGCACGGCGCCATGGGCGGACTGGACGAGCGGCGTTCGGGGCTTCAGGCGCGGCTGGCCCTGGCGAGGGGCGGCCTGGCGCCGATCCTGGCCGGGCGGGCGGGATGGCTGACGGTCGTGGGGGTGATGCAGTCGGCCGCCGTCTTCGTCGCGGCCTGGGCAAAACTGCCCAACCTTGCGCCATGGCAGGCGGCGGCGGCGGCCGTGACGGCGGTTCTGGTCGGGTTTTCGGCGGCGGGCTTGGCCCTGGCGCTGACGGCGGCGTGTCGATCACGCGAACAGGCCCAGCCCCTGACCACCTTCGTCGTCCTGCTGCTGGCGGCGCTGGGCGGGTCGATGGCGCCGCGCTTCCTGATGCCCGAGGCCTTCCGCGCCTTGGGCTGGATCACGCCGCACGCCTGGGCCATCGAGGCCTATCAGGCCGTGATCTGGCGGGCCGAGTTCACGCCGAGCGTCGTCGCCGGCTGGGCGGTTCTGGCCGCCCTCGGCGCAGCAGGGCTTGGGGTATCCCTGATTCTGGAACGGCGGCGCGCGGCGCGTTGAGCCTTCAGACGTGGGTCCACAGGGCCGGGCGCGGCGGCGGTTCGCGCCAGGCGTCCAGCGTCTTGCACCACAGGGCGATCAGGCCGCCACGCCCCAGCAGCATCAGCTTGCCCGCCTTGTCGACCGAGGTCCGCCCGTCCCAGGCCGCCGGCCCGGCGCGCGACACATGGCGGCCGATCGAGCGATAGACGCCTCGCGCCGTGGCGATGGCCCAGGCCGAACGCGGGTTGAGATCGCGCAAGCCCCACCGGGCCGAGGCGTAGAAGGGTTCGGCCGCCGCGACCAGGCGCTGGGCCGTGCGTGCGACGGCGGCGCGGTGCTGGGGTTGATCGACCTGATCGCGGGGCACACCCGCCTCGTCCAGCCAGGCGCCGGGCAGATAGACCCGCCCGCCCTTCGCATCCTCGACCACGTCGCGCGCGATGTTCGTCAGCTGGAACGCCAGCCCCAGGTCCTGGGCGCGGCGCAGGGTAGGCGCGTCCTCGACCCCCATGATCCGGGCCATCATCACCCCGACCACGCCCGCGACGTGATAGGCATAGTCCAGCGTGTCCTCCAGCGTGTCGTAACGCCGTGCGACCACGTCCATCTCGAACCCGCGCAACAGGTCCATGGCCTCCTCGGCCGGGATGGAATGCCGATCCGCCACGCGCTGGAAGGCGGTGAAAACCGGGTCGGTCTGCGGCTCTCCGGCCAGAGCCGCTGCCGTGCGGGCGCGCAATTCGACCAGCTTGTGCCCCGCCAGCACCGGGTCGATGCCGACGGCGCCGTGGCCCAGGACCTGACCGTCGATCTCGTCGTCGCAATGCCGGCACCAGGAATACAGCATCCAGGCGTCGTCGCGGATCGCCGCCGGGAACAGGCGCGCGGCGGCGGCGAAGCTCTTGGAGCCCTGCTCCATCGCCTGGCGGCTGTGGTCCAGGACCGCGTCGGTCATGCCGGCTGCCTCGCGTCTTCGATCATCAGGGCGGCCGTGGCCTTGGCCGAGCCGACCACGCCGGGCACGCCTGCTCCGGGATGGGTGCCGGCGCCCACGAAATACAGGTTCGGGATCTGATCGTCGCGATTGTGCACCCGGAACCAGGCGCTCTGGGTCAGGATCGGCTCAAGCGAGAAGGCCGAGCCCTGGTGCGCGTTCAGTTGGTCGCGGAAATCGACCGGCGTGAAGATGCGGCAGGTGTCCAGATCAGCGGTCAGGCCGGGGATATAGCGTTCTTCCAGATAGGCCAGGATCCGGTCGCGATAGCGCGGGCCCTCGACCTCCCAATCGATGTCCGCCGAGGCCAGATGCGGCACGGGCGCCAGCACATAGAAGGCGTCGCACCCTTCGGGCGCCAGGGACGGATCGGTTCGCGTCGGCGCATGCAGATACAGCGAGAAGTCGTCGGGCAGGTCCGGTCCCTTGAAGATTTCGGCGATCAATTCGCGATAGCGCGGCCCGAACAGCACCGTGTGGTGACGCACCTCCGGGTGGACGCGCTTCAGGCCGAAATAGATGACGAACAGCGACATGGAATGGCGGCGCGACGCCAGCTTGGCGCCCTCCTTCTGACCGCGCGGCTCCTGGCCCAGCAGGCGCTGATAGGTGTGCACCACGTCGGCGTTGGAGGCGACCATGTCGAAGGCCAGGGTCTCGCCGCCCACGACCACGCCGGTCGCACGGCCGTCGGCCATGGTGATCCGTTCGACCGGACTGTTCAGCCTGACCTCGCCGCCCAGGTCCTCAAGCAGGCGCACCATGGCCTGGATCAGGGCGCCGGTGCCGCCGCGCGGGAACCACACGCCCCAGCGCCGCTCCAGCGCGTGGATCAGCGCATAGATCGACGAGGTCGCGAACGGATTGCCGCCGACCAGCAGGGAGTGGAAGCTGAACGCCTGGCGCAGGTGCTCGTCCTGAATGAAACTGGCCACCTTGTCATAGACCGACCGCCAGGCCTGAAGCCGCATCAGCTCGGGCGCCGCCTTGATCATGCTGGCGAAATCCAGGAACGGCACCGCCCCCAGCTTCAGATAGCCTTCCTTCAGCAGGTCCTCGGAATAGGCCAGGAACTTGCGATAGCCCTCCTTATCAGCGGGGTTTCGCGCGACGATCTGGCGGTCCAGCTCGTCCTGGTCGTTGACGTAGTTGAATACGTCGCCGTCTTCCCAGCACAACCGATAGAAGGGCGCGACCGGCAGCAGTTCGACATAGTCCGACAGCTTGCGCCCGCTGGCCTCGAACAGCTCCTCCAGCGCCGACGGGTCGGTGATGACGGTGGGACCGGCGTCGAAGGTGTAGCCCTTGTCCTTGAACACATAGGCCCGGCCGCCTGGCAAATCGCGCGCCTCGAACACCGTGGTCTGGATGCCCGCCGACTGCAGCCGTATGGCCAGCGACAGCCCCCCGAAACCCGATCCGATCACTGCAGCCCGCATCACGCACGTCCTTTTTCGACCAGACAGGTCAGTGCGGCGCCGATGGGCACCGGGGGTTTGCCGCTCAGGATCCGCGCCTTGTCGGCGAGGGTGGATCCGGCGGCGTAGAAGCGTTCGATCAACGGCTGGGGCAGACGATAGAAACGCTCCAGCACCCTGTATCGTTCTTCGGGGCGCGCCGCGCGAAACAACATGCGATTCAGCAACCGATAAAAGCCTCGTCCGGCCCATACTTCGCCAGCATGGCGGCGGATGTCGGCGGCTAGGGTCGCACCCTCGAAATCTTTCGCCAAGCGGTCCGCCAGATGATCGGCCAGGCGCACGGCGTCCGGCAGGGAATAGCCGGTCGTCGGATGAAACAGCCCGGCACGCAGGCCGCTCAACGCCGTCGGCCCCATGCGGGTCAGATGCGCGGCGATGTCACCGTCCAGGGCCACGGGCAGGACGCCGTCCTCCTCCCTCAGCACCGTCTCGATGACCCACCCCTGCTGTGCAGCATAGTCGCGCACGCCCTGCCGGAACACGTCGCGATCCAGCTCGGCGCCGTCTGTGTAGCGTGTGTCCTCGATCAACAGGGTCCGGTCGTCGAACGGCAGGGTGTAGAGGAAGCGATAGCCCCCCGCTTGATCGACGCGGGCGTCCATGACGATGGGTGCGGTCAGGCCGTGCGGCGCCGCCAGTCGAACCTCCAGCCCGACGAACTTCTGGAACCCCAGCGCCAGGTCCGGCGTGGCGACCGGCCCTCGCCCGTCAATGACCGCTTTGGCCTTCAGCCGCCGACCGTCGGCCAGCACCGCCTCGGTCTCGGACACCGACACGACCGGCGCCCCCAGCATGATGCGGCCGGGCAAGGCCGCGCTGACCACCGCCGCGAACCGTTCGGCCGTCACGCTGCGGTATCCGGTGGAGAGATTACGCTCGAACTGAGGGAACCGAACCGCATAACCGGGCCAGCGATGCACGACCAAGGGGTCGATCCAGCCGTGCTGCGCCGCCGTCAGATCGCCCTCGAAGAAGGACCAAGTGTGCACGCCGCCCAGCGTCTCGGCCGCCTCGACGATTCGGACATCCAGGTCGGGCCGAACCTGCGAAAGGCGTAGCGCCAACAGACCGTTGGCGAGGCCGCCGCCGATCAGGAGGAGGTCGGGCCCGGAGGTGTCAAAGGCGTCGGCCTGCATTCCCGACAGGTGGCACGCGACGACGGATGCGGCAAGCGAACAGGATGCTTACCCGCCCACAGTGCGCTAGTGTCGCGCCATGTCCGCCGTCTCCCCTGCGCCCAGGATCGTCCCGAACCAGACCCTGATCGGTCTGACGCTCGCCGGGATGATCATGACGGCCTGGCTGATCCTGCACATCTACGGCGTCTATTTTCATCGCTGGACCGCGTGGAGCCTGCTGATCGCCCCGCTGATCGTCGCGATCCAGACCTGGCTGTCCGTCGGACTGTTCATCGTCGCGCACGACGCCATGCACGGCTCGCTGGCGCCGGGCCGGCCCCGGCTGAACGTCGCGGTCGGCAGCCTGGCTCTGGGCCTCTACGCCGGTTTCCGGTTCACGCCGCTGAAGACCGCCCATCACGGCCATCACGCCGCGCCCGGCACGGTGGACGATCCCGACTTCCATGCCGACGCCCCGCGCGCCTTTCTTCAGTGGTTCTACGGCTTCTTTCGCACCTATTTCGGCTGGCGCGAGTTGGCCGTGCTGACCCTGCTGGTCTGCATCGCCGTCTTCGCCTTGGGCGCGCACGTCCCGAACCTGCTGGTCTTCTGGGCCGCCCCGGCCCTGCTCTCGGCGCTCCAGCTCTTCACCTTCGGCACCTGGCTGCCCCATCGCCACACCGACGACGCCTTCCCCGACCACCACAACGCCCGCAGCAGCCCGTTCGGCGACGTCCTGTCCCTGCTGACCTGTTTCCACTTCGGCCGACATCACGAGCATCACCTCAGCCCATGGGAACCCTGGTGGGGGCTTTCGCGGCGTTCGGCGGGTTCGTTTGACGTTCATAAAGGTGAAGGTCGCACGCAGTAAGCAGAGCCGTGCTGAAGCGAGATCGTCATTCATGAGCAAGCCTGTGACGCCACGACTGCTGGACACGACGGTGGGCGCGGGTGCGGGTCTGCGGTCGCGCATCGTCGAACGGCCGGGTATCATTCTGACGGCGGCCGATCTTGCGGCCCTGGTCGAGGATGTCAGATCCATCGCCCGCAGCGTTCTGGGCGACCGCGACCTGACCTATGGCATCTTCTCCGGCGATCCAGAGACCTTGTCTCGAACCGTGCTGACGGTGGTCTATGAGAAGCGGAGCGGACGCCCGGTCGCGTTCAACGCCTTGGCCATTCTGGAGGCCGATCTGGGCGGACGGTCGGTGGAGATCCTGCACCTGGGGCTGGTCATGGTGCGTCCAGATGTGCGCGGAAGCGGTCTGTCCGCCACCCTCTATGGCCTGACCTGCGTGCTGCTGTTCGTGCGCCGGCAATGCCGGGCCGTCTGGGTGTCCAGCGTGACCCAGGTTCCGGCCGTCGTCGGCATGGTCGCCGAGACGTTTTCCGACGTCTATCCCGGCAGGCCGGCCGCCCGACGCTCTTTCCAGCACGAGAGACTGGCTCGCCAGATCATGGGCTGCTGGCGTCACGCCTTCGGCGTCGGCGACGAGGCCGGTTTTGACGCGGATCGGTTCGTGATCACCGACGCCTATACCGGCGGGTCGGACGAGCTGAAAAAGACGTTCGAGAGCGCCGCCAAACATCGCGACGCGACCTACAACGCCCTCTGCGCCGCAGAGCTGGATTACGGCCGGGGCGACGACCTGCTGCAGATCGGTCAGATCGATATGCGCGCCGCCAGCCGTTATCTGGCCAAGGTGGCCCCGCCCGACACCGTTCCCGGCCTGCTCGGCCGGTTCGCCCTGCTGATGATCCAGGCGGCCCTGCTGCCGCTGGTGCATTGGCTCGATCACACTCAACCCTGGGGAAGTTTGCGCGCATGGAAGACGTGACCGCCTTCGACTACGCCGAGTTCACCACCCGCAATCTGGGCTTCGTCACCGAGGCGGAACAGGCGGCCCTGAAAGGCGGCGCCGTGTTCGTCGCAGGCGTCGGCGGCATGGGCGGCGCCTGTTTCCTGGCCCTAGTCCGCGCAGGCGTCGGGCGGTTCGCGGTCTGCGACATCGACGTGTTCGAAACCTCCAACATGAACCGTCAGGTCTTCGCCTTCACCGACACGGTCGGGCAGGACAAGGCCGAGGTCGCCTGCGCGGCGGCGCGGCGCATCAATCCCGAAGTCGAGATCGAGCGCCTGGGCGCGGAATGGGTCGATCAGGTCGCGGACCTGGCCGCGCGCTATCCGGTGATCGTCAACGGAACCGACGACATCGCCGCCAGCATCGCCCTGTATCGCGCCGCCAAGGCGGCGGGCGCGACCGTGATCGACGCCTATGCCTCGCCCCTGCCCTCGGTGATCGTGGTGCGACCCTACGACCCGCGCCCGGAGGAGCGTCTGAGGTATCCGACGCGCGGCAAGGCGCTGGACGCGATCCGGCCCGAAGACCTGCGAGCCAGCTTCATGAAGGAACTCGAATACGTCATGGTCCATTCGTCGTCAGCTCGTCACGTCGATCTGGACGCCGCCGCCGCCCTCGCCGCCGGAACGGCCAAACGGATGTCCTTCGCGCCGATGGTGATCTCGACCGGCTGTTTGATGGCTTACGAAGCGCTGTGGCTGCTGATAGGCCGCCGATCCAGGACCGATTGTCGAGGCTGGTTCCTCAATGCGTTCGCGGGCCGAACCGAACGGCCGTTGTGGGCGCCCGTCGCCGCCATAAAGGGCCTGATCGTGCGCGCCTTTATGGCCCGGCTGCTGAAGGGCGCCGCATGATCCGGGTCGAGACCCAGGCCCTGCTCGACGGGTTCGCGGCGGCGGGTCTGGCGGCCTATGTCGTCGCCCTGCTCGTGCGCCGCGCCGGCGGTCCGTTGACGCCGCGGCTGGTCTTCCTGTTCGGGGTCATGTCGGTGTTCTACGGCGTTCGCAGCCTGGCCGTCCGGACGGGCCTGCCGATCTTCGAAGGCGCGACCTACGCCGCCATATCGCTCGCCCCGCTGGCGGCGCTGCTGCTGGCCGAAGGGCTGCTTCGCCGTCACGCGCCGCGCGCGATGAAGATCGCCGTCTTCGCGGCGTCCACCCTGGGGCTGGGTTTCGCCCTGTTCACGACCAGCCATGTCGCCTTCGGCTCTCGCAGCGCGCTGGCCGTCATCATCCTTTCATCCCTGATCGCCATCCTGATCCTGCTGTGGGCGAGGGATCGCAAGGCCCTGTCGCGCGCGGAGAATGGCGCCGTTCGCCGCCTCGCCGTCGGCCTGGCCATCGTCATTCCGCTGATCGGCACGGACTTTTCCGAACTGGTGGCCTCGCCCATTGGTTTCAGCCCCATCGCCGCGCTCGTGATCGTCCTGCTGGCCCTGTCGAACGGGGTCAGCGATGCACGCGACGTCTGGATCGACGTCGCCGTGATCGTGGCGACGACCCTGGCCCTGACCTGCGGCCTGATTGAACAACTGGATGTCGGCGCGTTTGACGATAGGGTTCGCCTGTTCGCCCTGATCGGCGCGGCCCTGATCACCATGACCCTGGTGGTCCGCATCCAGCCGTTCGGCGCCGCCGGACGGCGCACCAGTCTGCGCCAGCGCATGGCCTCGGCGAACACCCGATCCCTCGACGGCTTCCTGGGCGACCTGACCAAGGAGCCGATGTTGAAGGACTTGTCGGTCCTGTCCGAACACGATCTCGCCGACTATCGTGCCGAAGAAATGGCGCAGACGCTGGAGCGCCAGCCTCTGTGGAGCGCCGCCGCCCTGCAGGCTGGTGCGGGGACGATCGACGAGACCGAACGAGAGCCTCTGCTGGATCTTCTGGCGCGATCGGACGCCACCCACGTCGGACTGTTGAGCCTGTCGCCGGTTCGGATCGGCCTGGTTCGGTTGCCGGATCTGTTGCGCAACACCGAGGCCGAGATCGATCTGGGCCTCGCCTTCCGAATGGCGCGGCTGACGACGGAGAGGCCCGCATGACCGCTGCCGCCGTGACCCTTCGCGAGGGCGATCTGGAAGGCTTCTTCCGGGTTCCGTTCGAAATCTATCCCGCCGACAGCCCCTATGTGACGCCGATGCGTGCAGATCTGGAGCGGTATCTGGACCCGGCGCGCAACCCGCTGATGCGCGACGACGGCGGACGCCTGACCTTCTTCACCGCCTGGCGCGAGGGGCGTCCGGTCGGGCGGCTGACGGCCCACACCCATCCGTCGTCGAATACGCGTCACGGCACGCGGCGCTGTCAGTTCGGCTATTTCGACTGCGAGGACAGTGTCGAAACCGCGCAGCTTCTGTTCGACGCGGCAGAGACCTTCGCGCGCGCCGAGGGCTGCGATGAACTGGTCGGCGCCTTCAACCTGACGGCCATGCAGCAGGCCGGCATCCTGACCGAAGGGTTTGAGAACCCGCCCTATACCGACATGATCTGGGGCGCTCCGCATCTGCCGCGCCTGCTGGAAGCCTGCGGCTATCTACCCGTGTTTCCAATGTCGACGTTCGAGTTCGATGTCGGGCCGACGACCGCCGACGCCCTGCTCGGCGACAATCAGCGCGCGGTGCTATCGGACCCCGACTGGACCTGGAAGCCAATAAGCCGCAGCGCCTTCAAGGCTCGGTTCGAGGAGGCCCGGCAATGCCTCAACGACGGCTTCAGCGACAATCCGATGTTCGTGCCTCTGACCCCGGCCGAGTTCGACTTTCAGGCGGGTGAGATGATGTGGATCGTCGATCCCCGCATCGCCTGCGTCGTTCACTATAGGGGCGAACCTGCGGGGGTAGTGATCTGCATCCCGGATCTGAACCCGTTCCAGAAGGCGACGCGCGGTCGGATGGGGCCGATGACCTTGGTCCATTTCATACGAGAGCGGGTCAGACGCCGACGCGCTGTGATCATCTTCTATTCGGTCAAGCGCGCCCTGCACGGACAGGGCTTGAACGGCGCCATGCTGCACCGGGTGATCAAGGCCCTGTTCGCGGGCGGCTACAAACAATGCGGCGTGACCTGGATTGCCGACGAGAACACCGCCTCGCTGCGCCAGATGGAAAAACTTGGCGCGCGGCGGCTTCAGCGGCTGAACCTGTTCAGGAAAGACCTGCGATGACGCTGGATGCAGAGACGTTTTGGACGCTGGTGGCCGAGGCCGCCCTTTCCCCCAGCGTCCACAATACTCAGCCCACGCGGTGGCGGCTGACGCCCAACGGCCGGGTCCAGGTGCTTGAGGACGAAAGCCGCAGACTGCCCGTCGGCGATCCCGAAGGCCGCGACCTGAACGTCAGCCATGGCTCGGCGGTGGAGGGGTTCTGTCTCGCCGCCGGACGGCGCAGCCTGATCGTCGATGTCGGGCATGACGGCGTCAGCGTCGCGGAACTGACGGTTCGCCCTGGCGAGGGTTCCGATCCGCTGGCGGCGTTTCTGACGCAGCGGCGCACCTATCGCGGAAAGTTCGAAGGCGGCGCGGGCGCCCAGGCCGCGCTGGCCCGATTGGAGCGCAGCGAGGACGTGATCGTCGTCCAGACCCCGCAGCCCATCGCCGAACTGGCCCGCCTCTATGATGAGGCCAGCCTGCGCTGGTTCCGCAACGCCCCCTATCGGGCGGAACTGCTGTCGTGGATGCGGCTGTCGCGACGCCATCCGTCCTGGTCCCTCGATGGGCTGAACGCCGAGGCCATGGAAATGTCCGGGATCGAGGCCGCAGGAGCCGGGGTCGTGCTGAGACTTGGGGTATTCGAGACGCTGGACCGGGTCGGCCTGGCCGGCGCCCTGGTCGCGGAGGCGGCGGTGGTGCGCAGCGCCTCGGCCATCGCCCTGTTCCATCGGCCCGTAAACGAGGCGCCTTTCGACACAGGAAGACGGTTTCATCGCGCCTGGCTGGGCTTCACCCAGGCCGGACTGTCGGCCGCGCCGATGGCGGTTCTGGCGGATGATGTCGAAGCACGCGACCGCGTGAAGGCGGATTTCGACATCGGCGACGACCGTCGCCTGATCACCGCCTTCCGGCTGGGGATCGCGCCGGTTCGCGACCTGGCGCCCAAGCCCCGCCTCGGGCTGGACGTCCTGATCGTCTGAACTTAGAGCCCTTTCAGATATTCGATCAGGTCGCGGCGCTCGGAGACCGTCAGGCCCTCGACCTGGGCTTCATGACCGCGATTGGATCGGCCGGGCATGCGGGTATCGAACACCACCGGCTGAGACCACGGCGTATAGCCTACCGGATAGACGCGGACCTCGCGCTGATCCCGTCCCGCGATGCCGACGGCCGCGAAGTCCAGCCGATGACCACCGACGAGAAACCGTTCGGATCGCGGTTCGAGCAACAGGAACTGCGCCAGCGTCGGCACCGACCCGTTGTGCATGTAGGGCGCGGTGGCCCACAGGCCGGACAACAGGGTGGCGGCGTATTCGCCGGTCGGCCGCGCGTCCAGAATCTTGTCATAGCCGCCGTTGGCGGCGTAGCGCGTCAGGTCGTTTGTGAAGGCTGCGGCCCGCACAGGGTCGGACCCGACATGACCATGCCAGTTCGGAAACCGCTCAAGCCGCGGGCGCTCCACCGGCCCGGAATAGACGCCGTGGCAAGACGAACAGGCGCGGGCATAGACCACCGCCCCTCTCGCCGCGCCGGCCCGATCGACCGGGCCCGGAAAGGCCTGTGGGCGACGCGTCTCCAGCCAGGCGAAGGCGCGCTCCGCAGCCGGGATCTGATGATGGGCGCCGCGCGGCGACTGACCCATGCTGGGCACGGTGAAGAAGCTGGTGATGGCCGCCAGCCGGTCACGGTGTTCCGGCGTCAGGTCCTCGCGCCCCATTGATCGCCAGCGCGGCTGGCCCTGCGGCGCATAGGCGCCGTCGTACAACAGGGTCGAACGGAAGCTGCGGTCCGCAAGGTCGGGGATCGAGGTGAAGCCAGCCTCCTCCGCGCTGGACAAGGTGTGGCCTTGCAGCTTCAACGCCGCGATCCCGTTCGTCAGGCCGGGCGAGCCGTTGACGAACGGCAGGGGACTGCCCCCGTCGGGCACCTGGGCCAACCGTCGCCGCGCCAGCGGAAGAACCGCCCAGCGCAGGCTGGCCATTTCCCACGCATCGGTCTCGGGAAACAGGGTTCGAACCGCCGCAAGAAGCGCGGGCGTATCGCCGCTTTGGCGTTTCAGAGCCTGCGTTACGGCGCGGGTGTACGCTTCCAGATCAAGACTGGTGTTCGGCGCTCCCAGCCAGGCGGTCGTCGGTCGCGGCGACCCGTCGGCGGTATACACAGGCCCGGCATGGCAGGAGGCGCAGCCCAGGTTGGCGACCGTCACCTTGACCGGCGGCAGGCCCGGCGTGACTTCGCCGACGCTGATCCCCAGCGGATGATCGCGACTGGGCATGATCGGCACATCGGCGCCTTCGATCCGCTCGGGCCACAGAAAGCCGAAGGTCTGGAGGCGTGCTTTCAGATGCGCCTGGCTGACCTCGCCCCCCTGCGGATCGTCCAGCACCAGGGCCGCCGCGACCAGCTTCCACGGCACGGCCACCGTGTCCAAGGCCCTGAAGTTCACGGCCCCGAAATCGTGCCGCGCGAAAGCCTCGGCCCCACCAACCGGCGCCCTCGCGAGCGGCGCGGACGCGGCGAGGAACAGCAGACACAGGCTCAGACCGATGCGCGCCTTCATGGCCACAGACCCTGAACGAGGAAACGGTCCATGACCATCGCTCAGTTCGCGAGCCGGCGGTAATCGTCAAGCTGGATTCCGTGGCGCTTCACCTTGGCGTAGAAGGTCTTTCTGGGGAGATCGAGCCGCGCCATGACGGCCCTGACGTCGCCCTTGGCGGTTTTCAGCGCCTCGTCCAGGACGCGAGCCTCGAACGCCTCGACACGCTCGCTCAGACTGCCGCTGGTCGCGACCGACGCGGCGTCCTGGCCGTCCAGCCCGATGACGAAACGCTCGGCGGCCTGGGCCAGCTCGCGGACGTTGCCGGGCCATTCTCGCATCATCAGATGGGCGTCCATCGCATCGTCGACCGGCGGCGCGACCTTCTTTTGCCGGACCCCCGCCTGTGAAACCAGGTGTCGGAACAGCAGCGGAATATCCTCGCGCCTGTCGCGCAGGCTGGGGATGTTCAGGGTCACGACGCTGAGCCGGTAGTAGAGGTCGGATCGGAACGCCCCGCGCGTCGCGGCGCCGTCCAGATCGATCCGCGTCGTCGTCAGGAACCTCAGGCGGAACACCTGATCGTCCTCGCCGGAGATTTGCCCGGTTTCCATCAGCTTCAACAGCTTGATCTGCAACGCCGGCGACAGGGCCTCGACCTCTTCCAGCAACAGGGTGCCGCCGTCGGCCTCGCGCACGCGGCCCCCGATCCTGCGGCCATAGCCGGACGTCGGCGATCGACCGAACAGTTCGGCGTCCAGCACGACCTCGGGCAGGGCCGCGCAGTTCACGACGACGAAGGGACGGGCGCGTCGCGCGCTCAACCGATGCAGTCCCCGCGCGACGGTCTCCTTGCCGACGCCGTTCTCGCCCTGGATCAGAACATCCACCCCTGCGCGGGCGACCTGGGCGACGGTCTCGCGCAGGCGCACGATGCTGGGCGTCTGGCCGATCAGACCGCTGCGCCCCTCCTCCGCGTCGGCCAGCTCCACCAGGTCGGTCAGACGGCGGTTCTCCACCACCAGCATCCTTTGACGCGCCGCGCGCTGAACGGCGGGCAGCAGGCGGTCGGCGCCGAAGGGTTTGGGCAGGAAATCGAACACACCGCGATGCAGGGCCGCGACGGCCATGTCGATGTCCCCGTGCCCCGTCATCAGAATGAACGGCAGCTCTGGATCGATGGCCGCAACCCGTTTGTGAAACTCCAGCCCGTCCAGCCCCGGCATTCGGATGTCGGACAGGACGACGTGGGGCGATGCCGTCTCCAGCCGTGTCAGGGCTTCGTCGGCCGAACTCACGCCCGTGGCGGCGTATCCCGCGAGCACCAGCGTCTCGACCTGAGCCTCGCGCAGATCGTCGTCGTCGTCGACGACCAGAACCAGAACGCCTTCAGGGGTCATGCGGGGTTCCTCTTGAGCCGAACCTCGAAGCGCGCGCCGCGTCGTCCGGGCGACGCCACCACCAGACTGCCGCCGAACGCCTCGACGATGTCGCGCGAGATCACCAGCCCCAGCCCCAGACCGTTCGGCTTGGTGGTCGAAAACGGCGTGAACAGGGTGCGCAACGTCGTCTTGGACAGGCCCGGCCCATTGTCCGTCACGGCGATGACGACCAAGTCCTCGGTCGTCGAGACATCCAGCCCGATCCGCGCGTCGGCCTGATCCCCCAGAGCCTCGAAGGCGTTCTGCAACAGATTGACCAGCACCTGCTCCAATCGGACGCGATCCCCCTGGGCCGACACCCTGGCTTGGCCCGTCCGTTCGACGGCCACGCCTTCATCCCGCATACGGCTGCTGACCAGCAGGAGCGCGCCCTCAACGGCTTCATCGACGACGATGGTCGTCGTGCGCGGCGGCGTCTTGCGGGCGAACCCCCGCAGATCCTCGACGATTGAGCCGATCCGTTCGGTCAGTCCCTGAATACGCGTCAGCTTGTCCTGCGCCGCCTGCGGCTGCTCGCGCGACAACAGGGTCAGGGCGTTGTCGGCATTGGCCCGGATCGCCGCCACCGGCTGATTGATCTCGTGCGCCACCCCGGCGACGATCTGGCCCAGATGGGCCAGCCGGTTGGCCTGGACCAGATCGGCTTGCAGCGTTCTGAGGCGAGCCTCGGTGCGTTTGCGATCTTCGATCTGGTTTCTCAACTGAACATTGGCCGACGTCAGTGCGGTCGTGCGTTCCTCGACGCGAAGCTCCAGCTCCCGACGCACCTCGGCCTCCTGGCGCTGTCCGTCCAACCGGCGCAGATGGGCCCGCCAGATCCACGCCAGGACGACCATCGCAAGCGCGCCGGCCAGGCCCGCCGTCCAGCGCACCGGCCCCGCCGCACGGTCGGCGTCGGCGATGGGAACCAGAAGCAGCATCGTCCAGTCCTCCACCGGCAAGGCGCGCCTCAGCGCAACGAAGACCTGTCCCCCCATCTGGATTCGACCGTCGGGCGCCGCCACGATCATGGGATCAAGCGGGGTCAGCGGGGCGTCGCCGAACTGGCGGCTGCCGCGCAGCGCCTTCTCCCTGCCGGGCTCCAGCAGCGCCAGGGTCCGGAAACGCCGCGCGGGATCCGACGCCAACAGGATCACCCCGTCGCGGTTCGCGACCAGGGCCTGTTCGGCTTGGCGACGCCAGGCCGCCTCGACCCGATCGAACTCGACCTTGACCACGACCACCCCTGCGCTGTCGCGGTCCGGGCCGACCCGGCGCGACAGATAGAGGCCGGGGCGCCCGCTTCTGGAGCCCAGGGCGAAATACTCGTCCGATCCCGCCAGCATCGCGGCCCTGAAATAGGGACGATAGGCGTAGTCGGCGCCCACGAAACTGACCGGCGTGCGGTAGTTGTTGGCGGCGATGGCCTTGCCCTGGCGGTCCAGCAGATAGATGGCGGCGGCGCCGGTCTGGACGGCCAGCATGTCCAGTCGGGCGTTGACCCTGTCCAGCGTGGCCTGATCGGGACTTTTCAGCGCCTGCAAGATGAGGTCTTCGCTGGCGAGGACGACGGGCGTCGCGCGATGGCGATCCAGCTCACTGGCCAACAGGGCCTGATCCAGCATCAGGGTCGCCTCGGCCTTACGTACGATGTCCTGCGCCGCATTCCGTCGCGCCGCATCGCCGGCGACGATGATGGCGATCAGGATCAGCAGGCCGGCGACGACGAAGACGCCGATGCCCGCGACGCCGACGAGGTCACGTCCCGGCGCGGCTTTCGACCCAGCCTGATTTTGTGCTGATTTCGACACAACTCAACCTGAGCCGGTTTCCTTTTCAGCACAAGTCGAACCTTCGCCTATACGGCAAGCCATTGTCCTGAAACGTGTTTCTCTATCGCGTCGCCAGAAAAAATTGCGTTTTGGCCTCTCTGCGCAGAACCGCATTCTGATCGCTGAACGTCCCCGAGAGGACGATTGGGAGGTCACTATGATCATTTCACCGACGATCGCCGACGACGGCTCCGCAAAGCGCAAGCCCTTCTATCGGCATCTCTACTTTCAGGTGCTGCTGGCGATCCTCGCCGGCGGCCTGATCGGACATTTCTGGCCGACCTTCGGCGAAAGCCTGAAGCCGCTGGGCGACGCCTTCATCAAGCTTGTGAAGATGATCATCGCCCCGGTGATCTTCCTGACCATCGTCACCGGCATCGCCGGGATGCGCGACATCGGCCGGGTCGGCCGGGTCGCCGCCAAGGCCTTCGCCTACTTCCTGACCTTCTCGACCCTGGCCCTGATCCTCGGCATGATCGTGGCCAACCTGGTCCAGCCGGGCCACGGGCTGAACATCGATCCGGCCAGCCTGGATGCGAGCGCCGTCGCCAAATATTCCGACCAGGCGCACGAGACGACCATCGTCGGATTCCTGACCAGCATCATCCCCGACACCTTCGTCAGCGCCTTCTCCGAAGGCAACATCCTGCAGGTCCTGTTCGTCTCGGTCCTGTTCGGCCTGGCCCTGGCCATGATCGGCGACACGGGCAAGCCCGTTCTGAACTTCCTGGAATCGATCAGCATCGCCTTCTTCAAGCTGGTCGCGATCCTGATGAAGGCCGCGCCCATCGGCGCCTTCGGGGCCTTCGCCTTCACCATCGGCAAATACGGCATCGGCTCCATCGCCAATCTGGCCGCCCTGGTCGCCACCTTCTACGCCACCGCCGCCATCTTCGTCGTCGGGGTTCTGGGCCTGGTCGCCTGGGCCAACGGCTTCAACATCCTCAAGCTGATCCGCTATCTGAAGGAAGAACTGCTGCTGGTCCTGGGCACCTCGTCGTCCGAGGCGGCCCTGCCCAGCTTGCTGCAGAAGATGGAACGGGCCGGCGCGTCCAAGTCCGTCGTCGGCCTGGTCGTTCCGACGGGCTATTCCTTCAATCTGGACGGCACCAACATCTATATGACGATGGCCGCCCTGTTCATCGCCCAGGCCCTGAACATCGACCTCAGCCTGCAAGACCAGATCGTGCTGCTGCTGGTCGCCATGCTCAGTTCCAAGGGCGCGGCGGGCATCACCGGCGCCGGCTTCATCACCCTGGCCGCCACCCTGTCGGTCGTCCCGGCCGTGCCGGTCGCGGGCATGGCGCTGATCCTGGGCATCGACCGTTTCATGAGCGAGTGCCGCGCCCTGACCAACTTCATCGGCAATGCGGTGGCCACCATCGTCGTCGCCCGCTGGGAAGGCGAGTTGGATCGCGACGCGCTGAAGGCGGCGCTGGACGGTCCGTCACGCCCCGTCGCGGCCCTGCCGGACCCGGCGGCCGGCCCCGGCGACAAGGACGTCGTCGCCGCCGACTAAGCTCGCCAAACAGGCGCCGTTGCTTCCAGCACGGCGCCTGTTCTGCATCTGGATGGCCCCGCCAGGCATACGCAGTTTTCCGTAGCCAAGCTTGGGCTGTCCTTAACGATCACCGTTTAGAGACATCGTTCATGACCTTGCTTCGCTCCCTCGCAGCGGGTGTCGGCCTCGCCGCGCTCGCCACTTCCGCCCTCGCCCAATCGGCGCCGTCGGCAGAAGAAATCGCCATCCTGCGCGCCCAGGTGCAGGCCCTGTCCGCCCGCCTCGAACAGCTTGAGGCCCAATCGCAGACTGCCGCCCAGGCCGCGCCCCTCGCCGCCGGAAGCCCCGCCGCCGTCACTGCGACTGCGCCGCGCCCGGTTCAGACCGCTGCAACAACGCCCGCCCCCGCCGCACCCTCGGTCGACTGGTCGACCGGCATTCCCGAACTGCGCAGCCCGGACGGCGCCTTCACGTTCAAGCCGCGCATCCGCATCATGGTGGATGCCACCGCGACCAACGGATCGGACTTCGGCGCACGCAACATCGCCGGCACCGAACTGCGCGCCGTCCGACTGGGCGGCCAGGGCAAGCTGGGCGGCGGGCTCAGCTACTGGGCCGAAGGCGACCTGGCGGACAACACGATCAGCCTGAACAATGTCTTCGTCGCCTATACGCGCAAGTTCGCCGGCAACGATCTGGAAGTGTCCTTCGGCCAACGCCTGAACGATCGCGGTCTGGAAGGCGGCACATCGGAAGATCAGGTGCCCTTCCTTGAGCGCAGCCTGATGATTTCGACGCTGTCCGCCCAGCGCGGCGCATTCGGCGTCGGCGTGTCCTCCAAGCTGACCGGCGCCAACTGGCATGCGTCGCTGTCGGTGACGGGCGATGCCGTCGGCGACGGCGTCACAAACGACACGACGACCGTGATGGGCCGCGTCCACTGGTCGCCGATGAAGACCGAGAAAGGCTTCCTGCACCTCGGCGCCTTCGGCTTCATCGAGGATCTGACCCCGTTTGCGACCCTGCCTTCCAGAGGCATCACCATCGACTCGCACTTCAACGACAATCTGCGCCTTTCGACCGGCGCCTACGCCAATCCCAAGGGCGCGAAGACCCTGGGGCTGGAGCTGGGCGGGGTGAGACGCTCGGGCTGGCTGCTGGCGGAGGGCGGTCGTCGGGTCGTTGAGACCGCATCGCGCGACTTCGACCAGAACGGCTACGCCATTTCCGCAGGCTGGTTCCTGACCGGCGAAACCCCGCCGCTGTCGACCCGCACCGGCACATGGCAGCGTCCCAAGGTGCTGAAGCCCTTTGGAACCGAAGGCTATGGCGCGGTCGAAGTCGTGGGCCGTTACGATTTCGCCGATCTGAGCGACAATCCGACCGGCGGCGAGGGCGACGCCTGGGTGCTGGGCCTGAACTGGTATCCGACCAACAACACCCGCGTTTCCGCCCATTGGAGCGCCTGGTCCGTCGAAAACCGCACCGGCGCCTTCCTGGGCGAGGACAGCGGCAACACGGCCCTGCTTCGCGTGCAGACCGGCTTCTGACCCCTCTTTCGGTCCGGGGCGGACATCGCCCCGGACTGTCTTCTTCTGCCTTCCGCTCCCCCGGAGACTGACCGAGATGAACCCCAAGAACATTCCGATGCAGCGCAAGTTGGCGATCGCGTTCGCCCTTCTGCTGACGGTCGCCGCCGCCATGATCGGCGCGGTCTTCTTCCAGCTGTCCGCGATGAAGACGGCGGCGCAGCTCAACGCCGAAAGCAAAGTCATCATCGACCACACCCATGTGGCCGAGAAGGGCGTGATCCGCCTGAACTCACAGATGCGGGGCGTGCTTCTGACCGCCAATCCCGACTATCTGGACGTCTACAAGACGGGCTGGGAACAGTTCGAACAGTCGGTCACCGCTCTGAACGCCGCCGATCTGTCCACGGAAGAGCGTGCCCTGGTCAAGAAGGCCCAGGACGACGCCGCCGCCTGGCGCACCGAGTTCGGCACGCCGCTGACACAGGCGGCGCTTGATCCCGCCCGCATCGACGCCGCCCGCCGACTGGTCATCGATTCAGGCGACAAGGTGCGCGTCACCCACATCACCAAGTCGATCACCCAGGTTCGCGACCTGGAAATGGAGCGGATGAATCTGCGTGACGCCCAGCAGGCGTCGGCCATCACCGCCTCCTTCATCGCCCTGGCCGTCGGAGGCCTGATCCTAGTCGCCGCGGCCGTCTTCCTGGGCGTGCAACTGTCGATCCTGATGGTCGCGCCGGTGCGGCGCATGACCGGCGCCATGTCGATCATGGCCGGCGGCAAGCTGGACGTCGCCATCCCGGACACCGACCGCAAGGACGAGGTCGGCGCCATGGCCCAGGCCATGCAGGTCTTCCGTGACAACGGCCTGCGCGCCAAGGCGCTGGAGGTCGAAACGGAATCGATGCGCGACCAGTCCGAAGTCGAACGCCGCCGCCGTGAAGCCATGGCTCAACAGGAAGCCGCCGAAAACGCCGTCGTCATCGAAAGCCTGGGCAAGGGTCTGTCGGCCCTGGCCGAGGGCGACTTGATCTACCGCATCGACGCGCCCTTCCCGGACCGCAGCGAAATCCTGAAGGCCGACTTCAACCGCTCCATCTCCCGTCTGGAGGAAACCGTCACGGGCGTCCTGGGTTCGGTCCACGGCATCGATTCCGGCGCCGGCGAGATCAGCCAGGCGTCGGAGGACCTGTCGCGTCGCACCGAACAGCAGGCTGCCGCGCTGGAAGAAACCGCCGCCGCGCTCGACCAGATCACCGTCACGGTGAAGAAGACCGCAGAGGCCGCAAACCAGGCCGCCGATGTCACCAACGGCGCCCGCAAGAGCGCCGAGGCCTCGGGCGAAGTCGTCATGAACGCCGTCGACGCCATGCAGAAGATCGAGGGCGGTTCGCGCCAGATCAGCCAGATCGTCGGCGTCATCGACGAGATCGCCTTCCAGACCAATCTGCTGGCCCTGAACGCCGGCGTCGAGGCGGCACGCGCGGGTGAATCGGGACGCGGCTTCGCGGTCGTCGCCTCCGAGGTCCGCGCCCTGGCCCAGCGTTCGGCCGAGGCCGCCAAGGAGATCAAGACCCTGATCTCCAAGTCCGGATCGGAAGTCGAGAACGGCGTGCGCCTGGTCAGCCAGGCCGGTTCGGCCCTGCAGGCCATCGCCTCGCAGGTCGACGACATCAGCGCCCTGGTGGTCGAGATCGCCGCCTCCGCCAAGGAACAGGCGACCGGCCTGCAGGAAATCAACGTCGCCGTGAACCAGATGGATCAGGTGACCCAGCAGAACGCCGCCATGGTCGAACAGGCCACGGCCGCCAGCACCGCCCTGCGTCAGGAAACCGCCGAACTGTCGTCCGAGGTCGCCTTCTTCCAGGTCTCGGCCGGGCGCGGCGCCGCGCGCAAGGCGCCGGCTTCAACCCCCGCCCGCCCGGCATCGCGCCCCGCGCCTCGCGTCCAGCAGCGCGTGATCAAGGTCGCCGGCGGCCGTGACATCGCGGTCGGATCGAACAGCGACGGCTGGGAAGAGTTCTGACGCCGGCTGGAAAGCGGGCACGGCCCTGCCTCTGGCGCTGAAGCCGGCGGCAGGGCGGGGCTAAGAATTACGCTGCGGTGAAGGCAAGAAGGGCGTCTCCAGCCTGTGTCGGGTCAGAAGGTCGATGGGCAGTCTGTCGTGGGTCAGGTAGCGGTCGGAGGCATAGGCCCGACGTAGCCGATCCGGCGGATTGAGCCTGTCGGACTCCAGCCATTCGGTGTGCCACGTCATGAACCAGAGCCAGTCCGCCTCCGGTCCCAGACGGTTTGGATCCGGCACCGGCCCGTTCTCGTGCAGACAGATGGGCACGGACGCGCCGACGATGGCTTTCACCTGCGCGAACATCGGCGCCAGATTGCCGTCGTCCTCGACATAGATGTCGGCGCCGACGATATCGACTGAGGCGCGTCCCGGATAGAAGGCCGGATCGACGTTCTGGCCTGCCCAGCCCAGCACCCAGATCAGATTGTCCAGACGGTGCAGCCGGGTGAAACGCTCGCGCATCAAAAGCCACAGGGCCTTGAAGCCTTCGGGGCCGTGCCGCCCCCACCAGAACCACTGTCCGCTGAACTCGTGAAGCGGTCGCCACAGCACCGGCACGCCGGCGTCGCGCAGGCCCTTCAGCAATTCGGCGACGACATCCATGTCGTGCAGCATGGCCCGATTTTCGGGCGTGCCGGGCGTCAGTCCCGCCGCCAGATCGAAGTCGTTCTTCGAAGACTCATAACCCGGCGGGCCGCCCGGCGCGCCCCAGTGCCAGCAGATGGACACCAGCCCCCCCGAGCGTGACCAGGCGATGGCGCGGTCGTTGACCGCTGCGTTGTCGTAGGGGTGGATATAGTCGAAACCGAGCAGGGCCGGCTGGCGGCCGGTCACCCGTTCAAGATACGCCAACTCCTGACCCGGCCCTGCGGAGGTGAAGTTCTGTTCCTGCTGCCCGGTCAGGGTGTGGGCGCCGTAGATGCCCCACAGAAACCCGTAAAGCGCCTTGGCTTCCGGCGACGGCGAAGGATGACGCAGCCTGCGGTCGGGCCCCGGCGCGAACGCTTTCAGCCCGGCCGCCGTCGTCAGCCCCAGCATGGTCTCGCGACGATTGAGACCGCCCGGCATCATCGCCCTGCGGAAAGGCGGAACGGTCCCAGCGGCAGATCGGCGGCGTCGAACAGATTGCAGATCGGCGCGTCGTCCCAGCAGTAGCGGACGACGTCGCGGTCCGACCCGGTCGCGTCGATGACGAGGTCGCTATCGCTGACATGACCGACCGCATAACGGCAGTCGGTCTCGGCCGGACTGCACAGCTCCAGCCCCGTCACGGCGCCGCTGCCGACCGTGCGAATGCCGGCCGCATCACGCAGTCGCACGCGAATACGCCCATCCGCCTCGCGCGAGGCGGAGACGGCGGCCGGCCCGGACTTCGCGCCCTCCCGGCCATAGATCACCGCCTCGGCCGCGCGCGCCAGACGGCGGCCGACCTCGCGCTTCTGGCCGGGGTGGATGTCATGACGGTCGCCCAGGTCGATGGTCACGGCCAGGCCCGCATGAGGGTCTGCCTCGACGGCACGCCGCTGGGCGTCGCGCACCTCGGCCCAGCCCGAACCGCCGCCCTCGTCCTGAAGCCGGCCGAAGTTGGCCAGTTGGGCGATCAGGAACGGCAGTTCCGGCTGGCCGAACCGCGCCCGCCAGTCCGCCATCATCACCCCAAGATCCTCGGCGTAACGATCCTGCTCATAGCCCACGTTCGACTCGCCCTGATACCAGAGCACGCCCTTCAGGCCGTAGTCGTGCAGCGGCGCGATCATGGCGTTGGACAGGGTGGACAGGCCGAACAGAGCCTCCCACGGCGCGCGCGGCGCCGACTTGATCTCGGGCGAGACCGGGCGATAGTGCCACCCGAACGGATCCAGCGGCAGGCTGGCGCCGTCCGCCGTCTTCAGCACCCGCGCCTCGGTCGGACCGAAGATGCCGCCGTCGCCCCAGCTGTCCATCACATTGACCATCAGGACGTTGCGGCCGGGCTTCAGCACCCCGTCCGGCACAGGATAATTCTGCTGTCCCGGCTCGCCCACGCCGACCGGCTTGCCGTTGATCCAGGTCAGGTTGATCTGGTCCACCATGCCCAGCGAAAGGGTCGCGCCCGACGCCGCCTGCGCCCGCGTCAGGTCGAATTCAAGCCGATACCAGACCATGCCGTCGAACTGGGCCAGGGCGGGCGCGCCCCACTGCTCCCACGGCTTGGTCATGTCCGGGACCGGGGTCCAGTCGCCGCCTTGATCGCGCCACGGCCGATCTCCGGCCTTGGCGACCCACCAGTCCTGCCAGATGTCGATCCAACGCCGAACGCCCGCCTGGGGGTCGTCTGCATAGGCGTCCAAAGCCGCGAGCGACGGATCGTACCGCCCCATCGCCTTCAACCGATCCGCGCCGATCCAGGTCTGAAGCGACGATCCGCCCCAGGAATCCGAAACCAGGCCGACCGGCACATTTTCCTTCTGACGCAGCGCCTGGCCGAAGAAGAAGCAGACGGCGGAAAACTCCTCGACCGACTGGGGCGTGGCTTCGCTCCAAGAGACGGGATGGCGCAGGGCGTCCAACGGTCGCGCCGCGCTGTCCTTGGCCACGGTCAGCAATCGGATTTGTCGGTCGGCCTCGGTCGCGACCGGATCCCACGCCCGCTGGGCGTAGCGGATCGGCTGTTCCATGTTCGACTGACCCGAGCACAGGAAGACGTCGCCGACCATCACGTCCTGCGCCGACTGGACCGCCCCCGCCGCCGTCCGCGCCGTCAGCATATAGGGACCGCCAGCGCCCTGGGCCGGCAAGGCGGCGCGCCACCGCCCGGACGCGTCCGCCAACCCTTGCGCCTGCGCATCGCCCAGCGTGACGCTCACGGTCTCGCCCGGCGCGGCGTCGCCCCAGACCGAGATCGGACGATCCCGTTGCAGCACGCCGTGATCCGCGAACAGGCTCGCCATCAACGGTTTGGCCGCCGTCTGGGCCGAAGCCGCCCAAGTGGGCATCCATGCCGCCGACGCCACCATCAGCGCCAGGCCCACGCCGCGTCCTCGATGCGCCTTCGTCATCGTCATCCCCATCAATCCAAGGTCAGAACCACCAGCGACTTGGCCGGCAGGGTGGCGGTCACGCGACCGCCCGATACGCGCGCATCGTGGAATGCCTGCGGCGTCACATCCGGCGCGGCGTCGAAGTCATTCTGGGAATCCATGGCCTGCGCCGTCAGCACCTGTCCCGAAACCGCCCTCGCCCCCGCGCCGCCCAGGACGATCGAGACCGTATTGGCCCGGTCGGGATCCAGGTTGACGAGCGCCAGCCGAACCTTGCCGTCCGCGCCGCGCGCCGCCGTTCCATCGACCGCCTTCAGCGGACCATAGGCGGGCGCTTCGATCTCAAGCGGCAGCACGGTTGCGCCCTGGAATGGCTGATACATCTGGAAGGCGTAATAGGTCGGCGTCAGCACCATCTCGTCGCCATCGGTCAGGATCATGGCCTGCAGGACATTGACCATCTGGGCGATGTTGGCGAGCTTCACCCGGTCGGCGTGACGATGGAAGATGTTCAGGTTCACCGCCGCCAGCAGGGCGTCGCGCAAGGTGTTTTGCTGTTGCAGCCATCCGGGCGGAGAACCCGGCGTCGGATCGTACCAGGCGCCCCACTCGTCGACGGCCAGGACCTTTTTCGAGCCGGGATCGGTCTCGTCCATGATCGCGTCATGGGCGCGCAGCATCGTCTCCATGCGATAGGTCTGGACGAAGGCGGACAGCCATTGATCCTCGCCAAAGCCCCGCGCCGCACCCTTGGTGGTCCAGTCGCCCGTGGGCAAGGTGTAGTAGTGCAGCGACAGGGCGTCGAAGTCCTTGCCCGCCACGCTCATCAGGGTGCGGGTCCAGTCATAGTCGTCGGCGTTCGGCCCGCCCGCCACGACGGTCGTCCCGGCGCCCGGCGTGATGAAGCCGACATACTGACGAAACACGTCGGCATACCAGTTCGCCCGCATCCGACCGCCGCACCCCCAGGGCTCGTTGCCGATCCCCAGATAGTCGATCTTCCACGGCTGCTCGCGCCCATTGGCGCGTCGCTCCTGCGCCAGGTGAGAGTTGGACGGCGAGGTGACGTATTCGATCCAGTCCGCCGCCTCGGCCGGCGTGCCGGATCCGGCATTGATGCTGAGATAGGTCTTGGCCCCGATCAGCTCGGCGAACTCGAAGAATTCATGGGTGCCGAAGGCGTTGTTCTCTTCCTTGTTCCCCCACCAGCGATTCAGGGTGATGGGCCGCTGCTCGCGCGGACCGATCCCGTTGCGCCAATGATAGATGTCCGCGTAACAACCACCCGGCCAACGCACGACCGGCGTCTTCAGCGCCTTCAGCGCTCCGACCACGTCGTTGCGGAAGCCGCGCGTGTTCGGGATTTCTGAGCCTGGCCCCACCCACACACCGCCGTCGATGCCGGTGCCCAGCTGCTCCATGAACTGGCCATAGACCTCGGGCGCGATGACCGGACCCGGCTGGTCCAGATGCAGCGTCCCGGTCACGGTCTGCGCCATGACCACCGCCGGCGCAGCCGCCAGAAAAAGCGCGATGGCGCAGGCTTTGATGGACCGCTTCATCGTGTCCACACGGCGGCATCGTCGCCCAGCGTCGCCGCCAGAGCCGCGACGACCGCACGGTCGTCGGCCAGATCGGGATGCCAGTCGCAGGCGTTCAGCCCCATGCCGGACACCGGCACGAAGGCGATGCGATCCAGTCCCGACGCCCTCAGGGCATCGACCACGCGCGACGCGGCGCCCGCCATCTCGCTGCCCGCCATGCCCCAGACCAGGATACGCGCCTGCGGATCGCGTTGCGCCACGCCCCTGAGAAAGGCGGCATAGGACGCCTCGTAGTCGGCCGTCAGGGCGTTGCGGTCGCTCCATTTCTCGCCGGGCTTCACGGGGGTGGAGAAGTCGTTGGTGCCCAAGGCGACGACGACGACCTGGGGCCGCCAGTCGGGATCGGCGTAGGGCGTCTTCTTGTCGAACAGGGCGAAGCCATAGGCTTGGGGCAGAGTGTCCAGCGGTGCGCCGTCATAGTTGCGCACGACGCCCCGGCCCGAGATGGCGTTGACCTGATAATCGGCCTGATACCGCTGTCCCAGCAGCCCCGCGATCCCGGCCGCCGTATCGGTCGTCTCCCACACCTGACCAGGTGGACATATCCGCTGGTTCGAGGTGTTGGCGTAACCGACGGTGTGGGAATCGCCGATGAATTCGATCTGCCGATCCCGCGCCTGGACGGACAGGCCCTGCGCCGGCGCGCCGTAGACGCCGCCGAAATCGACGGGCGCCGACTGGTTCTCGCTGATGACGTCGATCCGCAGGCGATGGTCTCCGTCCGAGAGGCCGTCGATCCGGTGCAGGCCCGCTGCGGGACGCGTCACATCGACCGCCTGCCCGTCCACCGTCACGCGCAGCCGCACATCGCCCGCCCCGGTGCGAAAGGCGACCTCTCGCCCTTGAAAGGCGCTCTCGAAATAGACGCCGGGCCATTGCAAGCGATAGGTGGTCTCGGCGCCCGCCCCCAGAACCTGAACGCGGCCCCCGACATGGACGGGCAGCGAAACTCCCGGCGCCGTAGACGTCGGCACGACCGTCAACGTCGAGGCGCAGGCGCCGCTCGCGCCGAGAAGCGTGGCGCAAAGCAGGGCGGCGGCGAAGCTGTTCTTCATCTTCATGTCCTTGCGCGGTTGCGCGTCATCGATCGACTGCCGTCAGCTCCACAGCCGGGCGGCGCCGCGCACGCCGGAAGAATCGCCCCAGCGCGCCTGGACCACCCTTCCCTGCCAGGCGCCGCCGAACGCATGGGCGGATATGACTTCCGGCAATCGGTCGTAGATTTCGGTCACGTTCGACATGCCGCCGCCCAGGACGAACACCTCGGGATCGACGATATTGACGATCATCGCCAGTGCCCGCCCCAACCGGCTGACATAGGCGTCCAGCGTCGCCTGGGCCTGGGCCTCACCCGCCCGCGCCGCCTCGATCACCGCCGGCGCCTCCAACGCCTGACCCGTCCGGCGCTCATGATCCCGGCGCAGGCCGGTGCCGGACACCAGGGTCTCCAGGCAGCCCCGCTTGCCGCACCAGCATTCCGGCCCCGGATATTCCTCCGGCGTCATCCACGGCAGGGAGATATGGCCCATCTCGCCGCCCATACCGTTGGCTCCCTCGACGATCTTGCCATCGACGACCAGACCGCCGCCGACGCCCGTGCCGACGATGACGCCGAAGGCCGAACGCGCGCCCGCCGCCGCCCCGTCGAACGCTTCCGACAGAGCCATGCAGTTCGCATCGTTGGCCAGACGCACGGCACGGCCTAGGGCCGCCTCCAGATCCTGCTGGAAGGGCCGTCCATTCAGGAAGGTGGCGTTGGCGTTGCGCATCATGCCATCGCGCGGCGACGGAGAACCGGGCGCGCCGATGCCGATGGTGCCCTGACGCCCCGTGTCTTCCTCGACCTTCAGGATCAGGTCGCGCACGTCGCGGATCGCCGCATCGTAACCGCCCGGATTGGGCGTGCGCAGACGCGTCAGAAAGTCCCCCGCCCCATTCAGCGCCGCAGCCTCGATCTTGGTCCCGCCAAAATCCACGCCAATCTGAATCATCTAATCACCCCACTGAGACCTTCTCTGCGCCGAAGCCGAAAACGGTGGCGAAGCAAGAAAAGTCAATTTGTTTTACTTATCCGATTTTCTTGTATCTTGAACATTCACGAGCCAGAGATTTCGCTCGAAAAATCGCTGCACGAGTTCATGACAGCCAAACGTCCCGAAATGCCCTCCGCCGCGTCCGAAACCAGCGCTCCCGAGGGGCGCGAGGCGCGACCGTCGCGCACCCTTTCGGGCACGTTGTCTGGCACGAATCTGGTTCGGGCCGGCGACTACAATCTTCGCACCGTGCTTCAGGCCATCCGGCTTCAGCCCGACGTGACGCGGATCGAGATTTCGCAGCAGACCGGCCTGACCGCGCCGACCATCGCCAACATCACCCATCGCCTGACGGAAATGGGCCTGGTCACCGTCGCCAGCCGCCGCAAGGGCGTACGTGGCCATCCGGCGTTGAAGCTGCGTGTCGTGGCCGAGGGCGCCTTCAGCATCGGGCTGAACATCGACCGCGATCACCTGACCCTCGTCACCCTGGATCTGGAAGGCGTGGTGCGTAGCCGCGTATCGCGCGAGATCGCCTTCGCCATGCCTGACGCGGTGATCGACTTCGTGCGCCAAAGCCTGGACGACCTGATCGCCTCGGGCGGGGTCGAGCGGTCGCGCATCCTCGGCGTCGGCGTCGCCATCCCTGACGACCTGGGCCGGATCAGCCTGGCGCACCGGCCGGAAGGCTACGACCGCTGGAACGATACGGCCATCGATCAGGATCTGGCGGCCCTGATGCCCTGGCCGATCCACTGCGACAACGACGCGGCGGCGGCGGCCCTGGGCGAAGCCGAATACGGCACCGCCTTCGACAATCCCAGCTTCTTCTATCTGCTGATCAGCGCCGGCTTGGGCGGCGGTCTGGTGATCGATCGCAGCTATCATCGCGGCGCCGCCTCGCGCAGCGGCGAGATCGGCCTGATGCCGGACCCCACGGCCGACGCGCCGGGGGCCATCGTCCAGGACACGGTCTCCATGTCCGCTCTTCTTGAGCGGTTGGAGAAGGCCGGCGTGGCATCGCCCTCCATCGACGATCTGGAGACCCCGACGGCGGTCGTCGCGACCGTCGTGGAGACGTGGCTGGCGGATTCCATCCGGTCGCTGACCCTGCCACTGGTCGGTCTGGCCTGCCTGATCGATCCCGACGCCGTGCTGATCGGCGGGCGCCTGCCCGCGCCGCTGATCGAACGGCTGGCCTCGGGCCTGGGCGACGCGCTGGGCCGGATCGCCCTGCCCTCGCGGCCCAAGATCATGCCGGCCGTCATCGCACAGGATGCGCCTGCCATCGGCGCGGCCATCCTGCCCTTCCTCGACCAACTGCTGCCGTCCGACGCCATCTTGATGCAGGCGGGCCGCGACTAGATTTTCGCGCCCCGCCATAGGCTTCACACGCTCAGCGCCGACATGGCGGCGGCGTTGGCGCGAATGCGCTGCCGCGTCGAGGCGTCCGCATCGAACACCCCATACCAGCCCTGCGGCTCGTGCGGCGGATCGCCCAGCCAGGCCGTGTCGCCGGACTTGAAGCGGAAGTCAGCATGCGCCGCCCGTCCCTCGCCGTTCCAGGCCCAGAAGTTGGTGCCCACGATGGGACCGCCCGCCCGCGCATCGGCCAGCGCCGCCGCATAGATGGTGTCGTAGAAGCCATCCCTCAGCGTGGTCGGCACGGCCGGATCATACAGGTCGCCGTCGCGCGGATAGCCGAACTCCTCGATGATCAACGGCTTGTTCAGGCCCTTGGACATCTCGACGTGCTGGGCGATGTATTCGGCCGTCAGGGCGCAGGCGCGGTCGTGGGTCTGGGCCATGTTCTGGCGATCCAGCCAGCCCCAGTTGCCGGGCCAGATGTGGGCGGTGACATAGTCGATGTCCGGCGAACGGTGGGTGTCCACGACGATGTCGGCCTGCTCGCCCGAACCCTTCAGCCCCTCGCTGCCGGTCGAGACCAGTTGGTTGGGCGCGATGGACTTGATCAGGCGGGCCGTATCGTTGACCCAGGTCAGGAAGGCCGGCTGGTTCTGGCGCACCTTGTCGGCGGCGCCGGCCGCGCGCGGCTCGTTCGACAACTGCCAGGACATGATGGTGGGGTCGTCGGCGTAGCGCTTGCCGGTCAGGGTATTGGTGCGTCCCACCACGGCTCGGATATAGTCGTGATATAGGCCCACCGCCTCGGCGCTGCGATAGAAGTCGGCGTTCATGTCCGCGAACTCCGGCCAGGGGTGCGCCGGGTCGTTCATGTTGATGTAGCGACCGCCGTTGACCCACGACAGATAGGTCATCATCCCGCCCGACCACTCCCAGAAGTTGGTCAGATACAGCACCGCCTTCATGTTCCGCCGCCCCATCTCCGACAGGGTGCGATCCAGTCCGACCAGCAGGGTCTCATTGTAGTCCGTCCCACGGTCGCGGAAGGCGGGCCGCACCGAGTTCTTCAGCGGCGACAGTTCGGCCGAGGCCGACACGCGGATGTTGTTTACGCCGTCGTCGTTCAGCCGGTCCAGTTCGCGCGTCAGCCGCCCGTGATCGCCATAGTCGGCGTCGGCGCCCAGCCACGGCAGATACCAGGCGTTGGCCCCGGCGAACCGATAGGCCTTGCCGTTCAGCGTCAGACCCATGCCATCGCGACGCACGAAGCCGGACGCGCCGGCCGCGCCTCCGGTCGTGGCGCAGGCGAAGGTTCCGGGCACGGCGGCGGCGACGGCCCCTGCGGCGAGTATCTGGCGGCGATTGAACATGGCGGCTCCTCGAAAACGAACGAAAATCAGACGATGCCCAGGGGCGTCGAATTCTGTGAAAGACGGGCGTCGCGCAGATAGCGTTCGTGCGGCGGCATGCCCGCCACGCGCTCGGCCACAGCCCCGCGAATATGGTTCAGCGTCCGCGCCAACGTCGCCTCGTCGACGGTGTCAGCGACGGGGTGACGCCCGTGCGGCATCAGCCCCTGGCCGATCAGCACGGCGAACCAGTTGGTTTCCTTGAACAGCTCCTGCTGGCCGACCAGAACCTCCCCCCGGCTGCGGAAAATCTCCAGCCGCTCGGCCAGGGAATCCGGGATCGCCATGTCGCGGCAGTGCCGCCAGAACGGCGTGTCGTCCCGCTCGGTCAGCTTGTAATGGGCGATCAGGAAGTCGCGGATACTGTCGTATTCCTCCGACATTTCGCGACTGTATTTCGCCGCCAGCAGCGGCTCGCTGCGTCGTGTCGGGAAGTGGGCCAGTAGTTTGGCGATCCCGGCCTGGACCAGATGGATGCTGGTGGATTCCAGCGGCTCCAGGAACCCGCTCGACAGACCCAGGGCCACCACGTTTCGGTCCCAGGTCCGAACACGCCGCCCCGCCTGGAACCGCAGGATGCGCGGTTCGGCCAGCGCCTCGCCGTCCAGCCGCTCCATCAGCAACCGACAGGCCTCGTCCTCGGACAGGAAGGCGTCGCTGAAGACGTAGCCGTTGCCGATCCGGTGCTGCAAGGGAATGCGCCACTGCCAACCGGCCTCGCGCGCTGTCGCCCGCGTGAACGGCGTCAACTCGCCCGCCGACTGGCACGGCACGGCGGCGGCCCGGTTGGCCGGCAACCAATGGGTCCAGTCCTCGAACCCGACCCCCAGCGTCTCGCCGATCAGCAGGGCGCGAAAACCCGAGCAGTCGATGAAGAAGTCGCCTTCGACCGCTTTTCCATCGTCCAGTACGACCGCCGTCACCTCACCGCTCTCGCCGTGGCGGGTCACATCGACGATCCGCCCCTCCTGACGGACGACGCCCAGGTTCTCGGCATATCGCCTCAGGAAGGCGGCATACAGGCCGGCGTCGAACTGGAAGGCGTAGTTGATGCGGGGCAGGCGCTGCGTCTGCTCGGGCGGCACACGCATGAAGCGGTTCTCGCGCGCGGCCAGGGTCTCGGCGTTGAAACGGCCGTGGTCAGCCTCGCCGCCGTTCGCCTGATGCCTCAGCCAGAAATGCTGAAACGGCACGCCGTCCATGTCCGCCCCATACAGACCGAACGGGTGAAAATAGCTGTGACCCAGCCTGCGCCAGTCGACGAATTCGATGCCCAGTTTGAAGGTCGCGCGCGTCTCGCGGATGAACTGATCCTCGTCGATGCCCAGCACGCGGTTGAACATCAGAATCATCGGGATGGTGGCCTCGCCCACCCCGACCGTGCCGATCTGTTCGGACTCGATCAGCACGATCTCGCGCTCGCGCGTGCCCAGGGTCTTGGCCAGGGCGGCGGCGGCCATCCAGCCCGCCGTGCCCCCGCCGACCACCACGATGCGTCGGATCTCGCTCATGCCGCCCGCCTCGCGTCGATCCAGGCCTCGACCGTCGGCAAAGCCCCGACCTCGTTGATCAGCGACTGCATGAAGCCGTGCAGGCGCGGCAGCTCGACTGAATCGTCCAGAGCAGCCGCACCCGGATCGGGATCGGTCGGGATCAGCCCATGCCCCAGCAGCATCATGCGCCAGTTGTCGGCCTGGAACGTCTCGTCCTCGAACATCCCGAGCGCCCCGCGCAGGGCGAACAGCTCCAGCCGCTCGGCCAGCGACGCTGGCGGGGCGACGTCCGCCGCCGCACGCCAGGACGGCTCCGGCCGCTTGGCCAGGCGATAATGCGCCGCCTGAAAATCTCTCAGGGCCTCGGCATGACGGCGGACGGCGGCGTTGAACGCCCGCGCCTCGGCCGCCATGTCGTCGTCCGTCGGAAACAGGGTCACCAGATGCGTCAATCCGACCTGAAGCCCATGCAGCCAGCCGCCGTCCAGCATGTCGGCTCGAACGCCTGATCGCCCGAGCGCCACACAGTTGCCGATCCAGCCCTGACGCAGGCCAGGCGTCAGCGCCTGATCCGAGACGCGCTGCACTGGCGCCCCTATCAGCTCGGCCATCCGCGCCTCGACGGCGTCGATCCCGGCGACCGTCTCGTCGAAGGCGCATTGCAGGACACGCCGGTCCTGAAGATCGACGACGCAGACCCAGCCCGCCGCCCAGGCCAGCACATCGGTTACGGCTTCCAGCGGCCCCGCACGCGGCGCAACGAACGTCGCCAGTCGGCGGAACGGAAACCACGCCGACCCGTCCTCCCATGGACCCGCCTCGCCGATCAGCTTCGCCTCGGCGCCCGTCGCGTCGATGTAGAGGTCGGCCTGCGCCTCGCCGCTTTCGCCCAGGTCCAGCCGCACGATCCGACCGCCTTCCCAGACCACCGCGACCTGTTGAACCGGCCGCGTCGTGACGCCCAGCGCCAAGGCCTTGCGCCGCAGCAGATCGACATAGGCGGCCCCGTCCAGATGGTAGCCGTAGTCGGCGCCGACCCAATCTCCCCGCAACGGCGGCGCCCGACGCTTGATCACGGCCGCCCCGCCCCGGCTGAAATCGCTGAACCGGGCCGGCATTCCCCGCCCGCGCGCCCTCAGCCAGTGCTGAAGGAAATCCATGTGCGAAGCCGTCTCGCCGACCTGGGCATAGGCGTGAACGAAGAAGCCCTCGCCCTCGGTCCAGTCGCTGAACCTCTGCCCTGCGACTGGCACAGCTGCGCACGACCGAACGATCTCGCGCTCGTCCACGCCCAGGATGCGGTGCAAAGCCTTGACGGCCGGTAGGACATCCAGGGCGATCGGCGTCGGATCGTTCGGCGTCTCCAGCACCTCGATCTGGACGCCAAGCGCCGCGACCGCGCGCGCCAGACCCAGGGCCGACAGCCAGGCGTCTACGCCTGCCCCGACCATGACGATCCGCGACACCGGCCGGCCCATCAGGCGGCCATCCCGGCAGCGTGACGGCCGACATAGTCAGCGTGCGTCGTCATCCCCGCCACGCCACGCACGATCTGCGCGCGTTCGCCTGTCATTGCCGCCAGCGAGGCCTCGAACGGCGTGTGATCCGCCAGACGATCGTAGCCTTCCGGCGACAACCCCTGTCCCGTCAGCACCGAAATCCAGCTGGGCGCCGCGAACAGGCCGTTGCGCCGCGATGGCGCCAGTCCCCGCTTGCGGAACAGATCGACGATCTCGATCAGACTTTCCGGCGGCGGCGTCTCGCGACAGCGACGCCACAATGGCTCGGGCCTCTCGTTCAGCCAGTAGTGCAGGATCAGGAAATCGCGCACCCGGTCGTATTCGAAATCGATGGCCTGGTTGAACGCGTTCCGCAGCACGGCCTGCCCGGCCTCGGCGCCCGGCCAGTATTTGACCAGATAGGTCACGGCGGCCTGAATCAGATAGATGCTGGTCGATTCCAGCGGCTCCAGAAACCCGCTCGACAGGCCCACCGCCACGCAGTTGCCGTTCCACGACGCGCGGCGCCGTCCAGACTTGAATCGCAACGGCCGGGGATCCGCCAGCGCCTCGCCGTCCAGGTTCGCCAGCAGAACAGCCGCCGCCTCGTCGTCCGAGATATGGGCGCTGGAATAGACATAGCCGTTACCCGTCCGGTGCTGCAGCGGAATGCGCCAGCGCCAGCCCGCGGTGTCGGCGGTGGATCGGGTGTAGGGCGAGAAGTCGTCCGACCGCGCGCACGGAACCGCCACCGCGCGGTCGCACGGCAGCCATTGGGTCCAGTCTTCCCAGGCGTCGTCCGGCTGAGAGCCGATGGCCACGGCGCGAAACCCGCTGCAATCGATGAACAGGTCGCCCGCTATCCGCTCGCCGGACGCCAGCCGCAAGGCCGTGATCCGGTCGCCCTCGCGTTCGACCGCCTCGACCTTGCCCTCGGTCCGCACGACGCAGCGCCGTTCCGCGATGCTCCTCAGGAACCGCGAATAGAGGCCCGCGTCGAAATGATAGGCGTAGCTGTAGGTCGACTCGACCGCAGCCATATCCTTGGAGGGCGGCTGAAAGCGGTTCTGACGGCAGGCTTCGATGGCGTAGGAATAGTCGTCGATGGCTCCGACGGCTTCTCCCGCCAGCCGCGCCCGCGTCCAGTGATGGACGAAATCCACACCGCCGATCGGTCGGCCGTGCGCCCCGAACGGATGGACGTAGCGGTTGCCGACCCGGCCCCAATCGACGAACTCGATGCCGAGCTTGTAGGTCCCGTTCGTCGCGGCCAGCATCTCGGCCTCGTCCACACCGGCGAAGGCGTTGAACTCGCGAATGGCGGGCAAGGTCGCCTCGCCCACACCGACGATACCGATGTCGTCGGATTCAACCAATCGGATAGCGACAGGCTTGGACGATCCGCGCCCGCCGAGATGGTTGCTCAGCGCAACGGCGGTCATCCACCCCGCCGTTCCCCCGCCCAATATGACGATGGATTTCGGAGCGCCGTTCTCAGGATAGGGCTGCATTCTCCGGCTCCGCGCGATGATCGGTGCGCCCCGCATCAACGGGGCGCACTCTCAAGCCATCAGTACTTCAGTCGCAGCGTCACCATGTAACGGCGGTCGGTGCGGTTCCAGGAATAGTCCTTGCGCAGTCCGCCGTCCTCGGCATCCGTCAGCTGCTGGGTCAGGACAGACTCCGTATCCAGCAGGTTGGACGCCTGGAAGCTCAGCTCGGCATTGTCGTTGACCTTGTAGCGCACGGTGGCGTCCAGATAACCGGCCGCTTCCGACCACACCGGCACACCGATGCAGCAATCGACCGCCGTCAGCAGGAACTCCGAGCGCCAATTGTAGGCCAGACGCGCCGACCAATCGCCCTTCTCATACATACCGACCAGGTTGAACGCATAGTCGGACATCCCCTCCAGACGATCGACCGAAATGCTGTCGTCCGCCTGGTTGACGCCGCCACCCGCCGTCCCGGCGGTTCCGCCGTTCGACGTATTGGTCAGGTTGGCGTTGCTGATGCCGGTATTCTCCACATAGGTGAAGTTCGCCTGCAGGCCCAAACCATCGAACGGATCGGGCAGAAAGTTGAAGAAGGTCTGGAACGCGACCTCGACACCCTGCATCGACGCACCGTCGCTGTTGGCCGGGCCGCGCACCAGCACGTTCCGGGTCACGCCGTTGATCGTCGTCTGCTGATCGAAGGTGCCGTACTGGATGTAATCGTTGAACTTCTTGTAGAAGAGCGCGATCGAGAACGACCCCGTATCGGAGAAGTAGTTCTCCAGCGTCAGGTCGAACTGATCGGCCGTCACCGGCTTCAGGTTCGGATTATACGAGTCCGCCGTGTAGCGCGGATTGACGCCGACGATCGTACCCGAAGCATCCTTGACCCAACGCGGATCGGTGTTGTCGTCCGTGCTCGGCAGGCTGATCGAAATCTGCTGATAATTCTTCAGATAGCCGATATCCGGCCGCGACATGGCCCGCGACGCCGCGAAGCGCATCAGCCAGGTATCGTTCAGATCGACGCGCAGATTGAAGCTGGGCAGGAAGTTCTTGTGGTTGGCTTCGATCGTCGACGGCGACGCCAGACCGTCGGCGTAAGCGATGTCCTGAGCGCTGATGTAGCAGCCGATGGTGTTGGGCACGCGGTTGGGCGACGGAGGTTGCCCGACCGGCGGCGTGTTCGCACGACAGTCCAGCGACGTCGAACGCAACAGATCGGCGTGGATCAAGGCGCCTTCGCTGGTGTCCTTCGTTTCGATGTAACGCGCACCGATGTTGCCCGATACACGGTAGCCGCCGATCCGGGTTTCCGGGCCGCCGAACTTCAGCATGACGTAGGCGGCCTGGGTCTCTTCCTGGATCTTGGCGATTTCCTGCGGCAGGTAGCAGCCGTCCACCTCGCCGACGCGGCGACAGACCGGAGCCCAACGCGAGGCGCCGACGCCGGCGCGGTTGTATTCGAACTCGTCCGAGAACCGGTCGTGGCTCTCCAGAATGTCCATATTGAAGAAGGAATAAGGCCCGCCGCCGACCAGACCGCCGAAGCCGCCGGGGAAGTCGCGCACGTCGGTCAGATTGGGGCTCCAGCCGCGGAAGTTGGTGTTCGGCGTGGAGGCGTTGCAGTCGCCGTTCACGCCTGCCGCCGGAGCCGTGCGATCGGCGTTGTACCAGAGATAGTTGGTCGCAGGGCTGTTGGCGCCGTCACATCCCCAGGCGACCGCGACGCCCGCCCAGTTGTAGGCGCTCCAACGCACGGTCTGATCCCGGTCCGCATAGCGAACGCCCGCACGCAGGCTGTCCAGCCAGCCGCCGCTTTCGAACTTGTATTCCATGTCGCCACGGATCGCGAACTGGCTGCCCTCGCTGTCTTCTGTGTGGTCGTTGACGTTGTTGAAGCGCCAGGCGTTCGGATTGGACAGGAAACCGGCGGCGTAGTTGTTGTTGGTGCCGGGCGTGAACGCCATGGTCGGATGCTCGCCCGTCGCGTCCAGGCCGATATTGGCGTAGGCGACCTGGCTGATGTCCTGATCCAGGTTCGTCACGGTCGCATTCACATACTGAACGTCGGCCGAGAAGCTCAGGCTGTCGCTGGCGTTGTAACGCAGCTTCAAACCGATATCTTCGGTCATCTGCTTGTTGCGGTTGTAGCGGGTGCTGGTCGAGACCTCGCCGCCGCGCACTTCCGGGGCGCAGTTGTCGGTGACGTTCCAGCTATAGCAGGGGTTGATGATCGGCGCGCCGTCGGAGGTCTGGCCGATCGAGAAGCGCGGGTTGGTGCCGTCGAACGGATTGCCGACCCAGCCCAGCGGCGAATTCATCACACCGGTTTCGAAGTTGCCCTCGTCGTCGAAGGTGAAGCTCGTGCCTGGGGCCTGCTTGATGAAGTTGTCCACATTGGCGTTGGTGATGCGGAAATCGGTCGGCTGGGCGAACAGGCTGAATGCGCTGCCCTGCACCGAGCGCTCGTGCCAGACGTTTTCGTAGGTCGAGCGATTGTACTGCAGCGTGGCTTCGAACTTGCCCGAGGTGTCGCGGAACTGACCGGCAAGGGCGATGCCCTGACGGGTGCGGTCGAAGTCGGTCGTGCCGACGCGATACCAGGCCGGAATATACTTCGTGCCGCCGCCAAAGGCGGTGACGTTCTCGAAGATCCCCATGCGACCGTACTGGGCGCTTTCGGAAACGCTCGCCAGTTCGGAATAGGCGAGGTTCGCCATGATCCCGAACTCACCGATCGGGGTGTCGTAACGGTCGCTGAAGATGGCGGAAACTTCCGGCGTCAGCTTCTCGGCCAGACTGCCGTAGTTGCCCGTCACCGTCATGGCCTTCAACTGGCCTGGCGAATCGAAAGGCACGCGGGTCCGCAGGTTGATCGTGCCGGCGATGCCGCCTTCGATCAGTTCGGCGGTCTGGTTCTTGTAGGTATCGACGCCGGACATCAGCTCTGGCGAAATATCGCCCCAGCTCAACCCGCGCGAGGAGTTGGCGCTGAAGGTGTCGCGGCCGTTGAACTCGGAACGCACCTGCTGCAGGCCGCGCACGATCACGCCGGACGGTTCGTTGGAGAAGTGGGTGGTGTCCGACGTCGCCGCATAGCGGTTGACGGTCACGCCGGCGACGCGCTGAAGCGCCTCGGCCACGGACTTGTCGGGGAAGGAACCGATGTCGGTGGCCGTGATCGAATCGACGACCGTGTCGGCGTTGCGCTTGATGGCCTGTGCCGATCGCAGCGCCCCACGAATGCCCGTGACGACGACCTCGTCGACCGTGGCGGCGTCGCCGTCATTGGTCTGGACCGGTTCGTCCTGCGCAGACTGCGCCGACGCCCCTGAGGCGCCGACAGTCAGAACAAGACCCAACGCCAGAGCCGAAGCCCCCGCCATCAAGCTTCCGGCACGACCACACCGTGGATTCAACATAGACACCCCTCCCGTCGCGCCCCCAACAGCGCATGATTAAGCCTGCGGCCGCTTTCGCGGCCGAATTGGGCGAACGCCCAGTCTGATCAATCGGGATGTGCGCCGCTTCGCGGCCTTTCCTCCCACCCCTACCCGTCTGATGCGGGCTGTAGACGGAACTTTACGCAGCTGGATCGGAAACGCCAGCCTTAAATGAAATGTTTTTTTCTATTAATTGCAGCGACTGAACTTACGCCACTTGCGCGTGTGTTCGGCATCTATCCTGACGGCTGATTCGACGGCCTCAGCGCGGCGTCGAGCGTTGTCTTTGGGGGCCAAGGACTTTGTCAGCAAGCCGTTCGACGTTGTCGAGGTTGCGCTTCGGATCGCCAATCTTCTGGAGACGCGGATCCTGTATCGGCGTCTCCAGGCTCGGTCGCGGGCGTGAGGAAGCCGCCGGCGATCACGGCATTTAGCCGAGCCTTTGTGCGTCATGGGCGGTTTCGGAACGCACAAAGCCCCACAGTCTGGGACTGTGGGGCTTTGTTGAAGTTTGGGTGCGGGAGTAGGATTTGAACCTACGACCTTCAGGTTATGAGCCTGACGAGCTACCGGGCTGCTCCATCCCGCGGCAAACGGTAGTATCGTGAAGGAAGAACGGTTCGAGAAGATGCCCTCAAGTAGCGCGAAGCGCGTTAGGGCAAATATCATGTGTGCTTGGTAGACCCGGCGACGACCTACTCTCCCGCGCCTTGAGACGAAGTACCATTGGCTCTGGAGGGCTTAACGACCGAGTTCGGAATGGGATCGGGTGGGGAACCTCCGACATAGTCACCAGGTCAACCAAGCACACATGAACGTCTTGCTGGGCCTATCGCGCTTTCGCGCTACATGAGGCCGATCGCTCTCAGGTAGGCCTAGGGCCGATAGAGCGAGCAAGAAGACATCCAAGCTCAAGCAGCGCTAAGGCGCGGTAGCTTGAACAAGGATGAGAAGAAGACATTGTCTGAGGTTGCTTCGGTCAAGGAGCAACCATCGAATGAGTTTTGCTGAGAAACGATCAAACCGATCGGATTATTAGTACCAGTAAGCTTCATGGGTCGCCCCACTTCCACACCTGGCCTATCAACGTGGTAGTCTTCCACGATCCTCAGCGAAGCCTTGTTTTGAGGTTAGTTTCCCGCTTAGATGCTTTCAGCGGTTATCTATTCCATACTTAGCTACCCTGCTGCACAGCTGGCGCCATGACAGGTACACCAGAGGTATGTCCATCCCGGTCCTCTCGTACTAGGGACAGATCCTCTCAAGCTTCGAACACCCACGGCAGATAGGGACCAAACTGTCTCACGACGTTCTGAACCCAGCTCACGTACCACTTTAAATGGCGAACAGCCATACCCTTGGGACCTGCTCCAGCCCCAGGATGTGATGAGCCGACATCGAGGTGCCAAACTTTGCCGTCGATATGGACTCTTGGGCAAAATCAGCCTGTTATCCCTAGAGTACCTTTTATCCGTTGAGCGATGGCCCTTCCACTCGGGACCACCGGATCACTATGGCCGACTTTCGTCTCTGCTCGACTTGTCAGTCTCGCAGTCAGGCGGGCTTATGCCATTGCACTCGACGACCGATTTCCGACCGGTCTGAGCCCACCATCGCGCGCCTCCGTTACACTTTAGGAGGCGACCGCCCCAGTCAAACTACCCACCACGCCATGTCCCGGGACCGGATAACGGCCCTCGGTTAGACGTCAACGACAGTAAGGGTGGTATTTCAAGGACGACTCCACCAGAGCTGGCGCCCCGGTTTCATAGTCTCCCACCTATCCTACACATACGGTCGCTAACGCCAAGGCGAAGCTATAGTAAAGGTTCATAGGGTCTTTCCGTCTGACCGCGGGAACCCCGCATCTTCACGGGGAATTCAATTTCACTGAGCCTATGCTGGAGACAGTGGGGAAGTCGTTACGCCATTCGTGCAGGTCGGAACTTACCCGACAAGGAATTTCGCTACCTTAGGACCGTTATAGTTACGGCCGCCGTTTACCTGGGCTTCAGTTCGTCGCTTTCACAACTCCCTTTAACCTTCAGGCACCGGGCAGGCGTCAGACCCTATACGTCGCATTGCTGCTTCGCAGAGCCCTGTGTTTTTGCTAAACAGTCGCTACCCCCTGGCTTGTGCCACTCAGTCCTGGTTGCCCAGGGTGAGTCACGCTTATTCCGAAGTTACGCGTGCAATTTGCCGAGTTCCTTCAGCATAGTTCTCTCAAACGCCTTGGTATGCTCTACCTGACCACCTGTGTCGGTTTCGGGTACGGTCTCTGCTGGAGTTATTTCCTGGGACAACGCCCCCGCACACACAATCCAATAAGTGGGTACGAGTTAAGCCATCCGTCACTTCCAGCTGGTGCAGGAATATTTACCTGCTTCCCATCGACTACGCTTTTCAGCCTCGCCTTAGGGGCCGACTAACCCTGCGCAGATTAGCTTTACGCAGGAACCCTTGGTCTTTCGGCGGGAGTGTCTCTCACACTCCTATCGTTACTCATGTCAGCATTCTCACTTCCGATACCTCCAGCCAGGCTCACGCCTGACCTTCACCGGCCTACGGAACGCTCCGCTACCGCTTGCAGTAAACTGCAAACCCATATCTTCGGCGCACGGCTTGAGCCCCGTTACATTTTCCGCGCAGGATCGCTTGATCAGTGAGCTGTTACGCTTTCTTTAAAGGATGGCTGCTTCTAAGCCAACCTCCTGATTGTCAAAGCAATCCCACATCGTTTCCCACTTAGCCGTGACTTGGGGGCCTTAGATGATGGTTAGGGTTGTTTCCCTTTTCACGACGGACGTTAGCACCCGCCGTGTGTCTGCCCGATAGTTCTCTTGGGTATTCGGAGTTTGGTTAGTATTGGTACCGCTCGCGCAGCCCGCAACCATCCAGTGCTCTACCCCCCAAGGAATTCGTCGGACGCTCTACCTAAATAGATTTCGCGGAGAACCAGCTATGTCCAGGTTTGATTGGCCTTTCACCCCTATCCACAAGTCATCCCAGAATTTTTCAACATTCACGGGTTCGGTCCTCCAGTTGGTGTTACCCAACCTTCAACCTGCTCATGGATAGATCACCTGGTTTCGGGTCGTCATACGTCGAACTTAGCGCCCTATTCAGACTCGCTTTCGCTGCGCCTACACCTAACGGCTTAAGCTTGCTCGACACATGAAGTCGCTGACCCATTATACAAAAGGTACGCCGTCACCCCGCTTGGGGGCTCCGACTGCTTGTAGGCTTCCGATTTCAGGATCTGTTTCACTCCCCTTGTCGGGGTGCTTTTCACCTTTCCCTCACGGTACTTGTTCACTATCGGTCGTAGAGGAGTACTTAGGCTTGGAGGGTGGTCCCCCCATGTTCAGACAGGATTTCACGTGTCCCGCCCTACTCGAGTCTCTTGCTATTTGATGACTACGGGGCTTTCACCCACTATGGCCGACCTTTCCAGATCGTTCGTCTTTATTTCACAAGAGCACTGGCCTGGTCCCGGTTCGCTCGCCACTACTACGGGAGTCTCGGTTGATGTCCTTTCCTCCGGGTACTGAGATGTTTCAGTTCCCCGGGTTCGCTTAATGAACCTATGTATTCAGTTCATTATACCTTTCAACAATCCGCCAATCGCTGTCTCCGAAGAAACAGAGTTGGAAGACTGTAAAGGTGGGTTTCCCCATTCGGAAATAACCGGATCAAAGGGTGCTAGCGCCTCCCCGGTTCTTATCGCAGCTTGCCACGTCCTTCATCGCCTCTCTACGCCAAGGCATCCGTCAGAAGCCCTTCAACGTTTGATCGTTTCTCAGCAAAACTCATGCTTGGTTTATTCCGCCCGACTGGAAAGTTGCCGGGGGACCAAGCCTGATATTTGTCAGACAATGTCTTCTTCTCGAACTAGACCTACAAGCTCAGGGGAGCCGGTCACGTTCTTCCTTTACGATTTCAATGCACGCCAACCCTGAGGCCGACGGCAAACTTGAATGCGATCACAAGATCCTGGTGGAGCCAGACGGAGTCGAACCGACGACATCCTGCTTGCAAAGCAGGCGCTCTACCAACTGAGCTATGGCCCCATTCCAACAGGAATAGTGCGAAGCCCAGGAGAGCTGTCGGCGATGCCGTCTTGAGGCTGAGAACCCCGGCGAACCAGAAGTCCTGGTAGGCCCGGGCAGACTCGAACTGCCGACCTTACGCTTATCAGGCGTACGCTCTAACCACCTGAGCTACGGGCCTATGGCAGCGACAGCCGGGTCATAAATACCCAGGCTCGCGATCGCGTCACCAATACAACGACCCGAATGGTCGATGCGTCGATGACGAAAGTGGAAAGAGAAACGGAGACGGCGGCGTTCCGCCGTTTGTGCTCGGCGCTGTGAAGCGCTTCGCTATTGGAGCCTCAATAGACAGCCTCGTGAGAGACAGTCTGGAGAAGCATCCTTAGAAAGGAGGTGATCCAGCCGCAGGTTCCCCTACGGCTACCTTGTTACGACTTCACCCCAGTCGCTGACCCTACCGTGGTCGCCTGCCCCCTTGCGGTCAGCGCAGCGCCTTCGGGTAGAACCAACTCCCATGGTGTGACGGGCGGTGTGTACAAGGCCCGGGAACGTATTCACCGCGGCATGCTGATCCGCGATTACTAGCGATTCCAACTTCATGCCCTCGAGTTGCAGAGGACAATCCGAACTGAGACGACTTTTAAGGATTAACCCTCTGTAGTCGCCATTGTAGCACGTGTGTAGCCCACCCTGTAAGGGCCATGAGGACTTGACGTCATCCCCACCTTCCTCCGGCTTAGCACCGGCAGTCCCATTAGAGTTCCCAACTAAATGATGGCAACTAATGGCGAGGGTTGCGCTCGTTGCGGGACTTAACCCAACATCTCACGACACGAGCTGACGACAGCCATGCAGCACCTGTGTCCTAGTCTCCGAAGAGAAAGCCAGATCTCTCTGGCGGTCCAGGCATGTCAAAAGGTGGTAAGGTTCTGCGCGTTGCTTCGAATTAAACCACATGCTCCACCGCTTGTGCGGGCCCCCGTCAATTCCTTTGAGTTTTAATCTTGCGACCGTACTCCCCAGGCGGATTGCTTAATGCGTTAGCTGCGTCACCGAAATGCATGCATCCCGACAACTAGCAATCATCGTTTACGGCGTGGACTACCAGGGTATCTAATCCTGTTTGCTCCCCACGCTTTCGAGCCTCAGCGTCAGTAATGAGCCAGTATGTCGCCTTCGCCACTGGTGTTCTTCCGAATATCTACGAATTTCACCTCTACACTCGGAGTTCCACATACCTCTCTCATACTCAAGACACCCAGTATCAAAGGCAATTCCGAGGTTGAGCCCCGGGATTTCACCCCTGACTTAAATGTCCGCCTACGCTCCCTTTACGCCCAGTAATTCCGAGCAACGCTAGCCCCCTTCGTATTACCGCGGCTGCTGGCACGAAGTTAGCCGGGGCTTCTTCTGTAGGTACCGTCATTATCGTCCCTACTGAAAGAATTTTACAATCCTAAGACCTTCATCATTCACGCGGCATGGCTGCGTCAGGCTTTCGCCCATTGCGCAAGATTCCCCACTGCTGCCTCCCGTAGGAGTTTGGGCCGTGTCTCAGTCCCAATGTGGCTGATCATCCTCTCAGACCAGCTACTGATCGTCGCCTTGGTGAGCCTTTACCTCACCAACTAGCTAATCAGACGCGGGCCGCTCTAAAGGCGATAAATCTTTCCCCCGAAGGGCACATTCGGTATTAGCACAAGTTTCCCTGAGTTATTCCGAACCTAAAGGCACGTTCCCACGTGTTACTCACCCGTCCGCCACTAACTCCGAAGAGTTCGTTCGACTTGCATGTGTTAGGCCTGCCGCCAGCGTTCGCTCTGAGCCAGGATCAAACTCTCAGGTTGAGTTGACTTCTGACCTAAGCTTAAGAACATCCCGAAGGACGTCTTGGCATTAGTTCTACGTATTTTATTGACGAGTTCCCATTCATCGATCCGAAGACCGACGCATGGTATCTTTTCAAAAAGACCGCAGATAGTCAGTGTCGTATGATGACCTTCTAGGGTCATCGCAAGAACACCGCCGCCTGCGTTTCTCTTTCCAAATCAACAATGTCAAAGACCTGAACCGCCTCAGCGGCCCGACTTGTTTAGCGCCGTTGTCGTCGGCGGAGGCGGGGATTTAGAGACCGCCGAACCTCATGTCAACCGCTCTTTTCAGAGATCTTTTGGAGAGAAGAGCGAACCCTTCAGACCGCAAGAAACCACCGGAGGAAAGCGAGGCTTACCTCTTAAAACCCGTCGGCGATTCGATTGGAGCGCGGAACCTAGTGAAACCAACCGATGAAAGCAAGAAGTTTTTCGCTTCTCTCTTCCGTGAAACCCCGGAGATCTTCACCCCCGCGGCCCCGTCGGCCAGCCCGTTTCCGAGCGAGGCGGCTCTATACGTAGACCCCGATTTGTCAGCAAGCGGATTCTGACAAGACCGCGAAACTTTCTCAAAGACTCACGATCGATGATCACAAACCAGCAGCATCAGCCCGCTATGTAAGTCCGCAAACTCGCCGCCTCCTGGGCGTGCTCGGCGATCTGGCATTTCACCACGTCGCCGATAGAGATGACGCCGACCAGTCGCTTGGCCTGCATCACCGGCAGATGGCGGATGCGCCGATCGGTCATGCGGGTCATCAGGACGGACATCTCCTCGCCCGGCTCGGCGAAGATCACCTTGGCGGTCATGTAGTCGGCGACCGGGCGATCCAGCGCCCCGGCGCCATCGGCGGCCAAAGCCTTGACCACATCCCGCTCGGAAAACACCCCGACGACATGGTCGCCGTCACAGACGACCAGCGCCCCGACCCGTTTCTGCTCCAGTTCTGCGCACGCCTGCGTCACCGTCAGGTCGGGCGCGATTGAGAAGACGGCGTTTCCCTTGGTCTTGAGGATCTCGGCGACGAACATCGCGGCTCCTTCTCTCTATAGAAGAGACGACCGCAGGGCCGGAATGGCGACAGGGCCGCTCGGGAACCGATGATCGCTCAGCCGGCGTCAGGAAGCAAACGCCCCTGATCAACCGTCGACAACGACACCCTTGCCGAACAGACGCGCCAGCGGCCCGATGGCCAGCAGCCCGACCACGAAGCCGACGGCATGCGCTTCCCAGGCAATGCGCGCGCCCTCGGCGCCCGGCGCATAACCGATCAGGCCGGTCACCGCATTGACGGCCATCCAGGCGATGGCCGCGCCGATCACATGACGGTCGGTCAGGGCCAGCACCCGCCCCTGCCCACCCATCAACCGCGTCGCCGCCCCGATCAGGCCGAAAACGGCGCCCGACGCCCCGACCATCGGCTCTGTGGAACCCCAATGGATCAGCCCATAGCCCAGCGCGGCCAACACGCCGCACGCCACATAGAAGAGCAGGAAGACCGTCGGCCCCATCTTGACGCCGAACAGCCGCGCGACCGGCGAGCCGAAAGCGACCGCCGCGACCGCATTCATGATGGCGTGGGTCCAGCCGCCGTGCAGCAGCATGGCCGTCAGCAGTCCGCCCCAGCGTCCCTGCTCCAGATCGGCAGGCGCAAAGGCCATGCTCATCCCCATGTCGGGCAACTGCCGCTGGAAGTAGAACAGCACCGGCATCGACACGGCGATCAACAGCACGACCAGCGGGACGTTGAACGCCTTCTCTCTGGGCGGCTTGCCGTTGGGCGGACCGTCGAATCGACCGTGTGCGTCTGACATGGCGCACAAATGCGCAAGGCCTCCTGCGACATCAAGCGCTTCTTAACATCCTTAATGCAGGTTGGGGTGCGGATCGCGTTCGGGGTCCGGCGTTCGTTTGTGCGCGAGGAACCATCGTAATGCCCGCCAAGAGGCTGTTTCTATCCACCGCCGTCATGGCCGTCGTGGCCGCAGCGAGCCTGCCGGCCGCCGCGCAATCGACGGGGTCGGGCGGCGCATCGCGCTTCCAGCAGGGTTACGGCGGCGCGCGACAGGCCGCCAACACCGCCACCACCGGCTATACCCGCGACGCCAACGGCAACCGCCTGATCGTCAACGGCATCATCCAGCCGGGCGCATCCTCCTATTCCAGCCAGTCGGGCGGCGTCGCCTCGGCCTATGCCGGCGCAGGCTCGTCCAGCAACGGCGGCACGACCATCGGCGGCTCCACCGCCATCGGCAATCAGCTGAACGTGGTGGTCCAGGGCAGCCGCAACACCGTCATCGTCAACTCGACACAGACCAACACCGGCGCGATCAACGCCGGCACGGCCCTGAACGGGAACATCGACCTGCCATGAGCCGCCGCCATCTCATTAAAGGGGGAGCCGCCGTCTCGGCCGTCGCCCTGCTGCTCGCCGGCTGCGTCAGTCCGGTCGCAGGTCCGTCGGGTCAATATGCGACCCCGATCGGCAATGCGCCGGTGACCGCCAACCCGACCCCCTATTCCGCAGCCCTGTACTGCCTGGCCGACTACGCACGTCGCTACAACCTGCCCTCGCCGCGCATGGCCGTGGGCCGGATCAGCGACTACACCGGCACGGTTTCTTCGGACGGCGGACGCCAGATCACCGGCGGCGCCTCCCTGATGGCCAACTCGGCCCTGGCCAAGGCCGGCGCCCGCATCGTCGAACGCTACGACACCTCGGTGTCCGAGCTTGAGCTGCGCTACGCCAACAACAAGCTGATCGGCGATCAGGCCCCCGACGCCCAGGGCCCCGAGGACACCCAGTACCGCCGCATCCTGGCCGGCCAGGTGCCCGGCTCGGACTTCTATGTCGTCGGCGGCATCACCGAGGTGAACTACAACATCCGCTCGGGCGGCTTCGACATCGCCGGCGGCGAGGTCGACAGCAATCGCCCCGGCTCGGGCATCGTCAACCACCGCGTCTATGTGATGAACATCGCCATGGACCTGCGCCTGGTCCAGACGACCACGCTGGAGGTCGTCGATGTCGTCTCCTATCAGAAGCAGATCATCGGCCGGGAGATCTCGGCCGGCGTGTTCGACTTCCTGAACGGCAACGTCTTCGACATCTCGGCCGGCACCGGCGGCATGGAGCCGACGCAGCTGGCCGTCCGCGCTCTGGTCGAACGCGCCACGGTCGAGTTTATGGCTAACCTCTATGGCGCGCCCGGCCCCGAAATCTGCCTCAACGCCGCCAACGATCCGCTCGGCGATTCCACCGTCGGTCCGACCGGCGGTTATTATCCGGCCTATCCCACTCAGGACACGAACAATGGCCAGACCCGCGCCGATCCGTCTCGCTGGAATGATAGTCGCGACGGCGACGTTCGCCGCACTCGCCACTGAAGCGAGCGCGCAAGCGACGCCGGCCTGCGATCCGCAAGCCGGCGAAGCCTGTTCCAGCACCCAGACCCAGACCGGCGACGTCACCGGCCTGGTGGACATCGACATGTCCGTCGATCAGGTGACCGTCAGCAACAGCGCCCAGGGCAATGCGCTCGCGGGCGGGGTGACAGCTGCGTCCGCCGGCCTGGTCTCGCGCCAGACCATGACCGGTGCGACGGTCGCGCGCAGCAATGTCGTCGTGAACGGCGAGGCCGACGGCCAGCTCAGCGTCCAGACCACCGCGCGCGGCAACTACCTGGCCGTCACCACAGACCGCGCGACCTTCGCCGTCGATGCCACCCAGTCCTCGACCGGCGATCAGGTGCGGGCCGGAACCTATGTCCAGGTGCCGGGCGGCCGCGTGCTCCAGGGCGGCTTCGCGACCAGCGCCGCCGTCGCCAACACCGTCGCCATGGGCGGCCCCTCCTCCTCTCTGACCGGCGTCATCGACCAGACGGCCCAGACCACCGTCTTCGCCGAGACCGTCGCCGATGTTCAATACATCCCCGCGCCCGCCACCTTCTCGTCCCAGGCCGTCGCCAATGCGGTCCAGACCAATACGACCGGCGCCTCGCACCAGGACCTGGCCATCCGTCAGTCCAACGGCGCCTCGACGACCGAGGCCCGCACCGACGTCTATGTCGACAACGCCTGGGACCTGACGGTCGGCGCCAACGCAGGCGCCAACCAGGCCATCACGGCCAACGCCGGCGGCTCGATGCTGATCGCGACGGACCAGACCAACGCCGGCCGCGTTCGCGCCGACGCCCGCGTCCAGACCAATCTCCAGGGCCAGACGGTGCTGGCCGCCCGCAGCGTCGCCAACGAGACCGTCGCCGGCAATAACGACATCTATCTGAAGCTGGACAACACCCAGCTGAACTCCGGCGGGGTCGAGGCCAACGCGACCTATGTGGGCGTCAACGGCTATGACGCCTATGTCGGCGCCGACGCGGTCGGCAATGCGGTGACCGGCTACGCCTGTACCCAGTGCGGCGGCGGCGACGTCAACATCACCAACAACCAGACCAACAGCGGCAATGTGACGGCGACTACCAGCGCAACGGTCGCCTCCGGCCGCACCGCCGTCGTCGGCGCCAACGCCGTCGGCAACACCGCCACCTTCTATGTCAGCCGCCCGGGCGGCTGACGCTCTTGCGGACGGTCTGAAGCTGGTCGTGGATCGCTGACGCTCAGGTCGCTTCGAAGCCCTCGTGGTAGGTCACTTCGCCCCCGACGGGTTCGCCGCTCATCACGCGCGACTGGAAATACTCGGCGGGCACATCGCCGTATCGAAGCCCGTGGTCGCTGCTGAAGCCGAACCGGCCATAGTATTGGGGGTCGCCCAGCACGACGCATCCCTTCGCGCCCTGGCTCTCCAGCAGATCAAGCCCCGCCTTTATCAAAGCCGATCCGACCCCGCCCCTTTGCAGGCCTGGCGACACCGAGACCGGCCCCAGGCCAAACCATCCGATGTCCTCGCTATCGATCCGCACGGGTGAAAACCCGACATGGCCGATGATCGCACCGTCTTGCTCGGCCACCAGCGACAGGCTCAGCGCGCCGGCGCGCCGCAAGGCATCGACGATGGCGCCCTCGGTCTGACTGCTGTGTTCGACCCCGACAAAGGCGGCGTCGGTCAACGACCTGATGAACGCAACATCGGCGGGGGTCTCGGGGCGAATGATCATCCTGCCGGTTTCGCTCACCTCTGCCGGCTGGGCAACCCTCAGATTTGCGACCCTTGATCCACGCCCGTCGCTCCCCTACTCCAAACCCCGCCGCTCCATCGGGGGTTGCGGTTTCGGAGTGATATCATGCGTTCTGCGCGTCATCTGCTGCTCGTCGCCGTCTCGGGACTGGCCCTTATCACCGGGGCGTTCGCCGCCCCCGCTTTCGCCCAGACAGCCGCCCCCGCCGCCGCCTCGGCCGGTCAGGTCGCGCCGTCCGCCCCCTGGGCCCAGGCCGCCAGCGACATTACTGCCGATCCCGCCGTCCGTTACGGCCTGCTGCCCAACGGCATGCGCTACGCCCTGCTGCACAATGCGACGCCTCCGGGCCAGGCCTCGTTCCGCCTGCGCATCGACGCCGGCTCGCTGATGGAGCGCGACGACCAGAAGGGTCTGGCGCACTTCATGGAGCACATGGCCTTCAACGGCACCAAGGACGTGCCGGAAAACGAGATGCTGCGTATCCTCGAACGCCTGGGCCTGGCCTTCGGCGCAGACACCAACGCCTTCACCAGCTTCGATCAGACCGCCTATATGCTGGAGCTGCCGAACACCAAGGACGAGACGGTCGATCCCAGCCTGCACATCCTGCGTGAGATGATGTCGGCGGCCCTGATGGCGCCGGACGCCATCGATTCCGAGCGCGGCGTCATCGTCGGCGAGGAACGCACCCGCGACACGCCGCAACTGCGCGTGCTGAAGACCCAGCTGGGTCTGCTGGCGCCCGGCCAGCGGCTGTCCGAGCGTCTGCCGATCGGCGACCTCGACATCATCCGCAATGCCCCGCGCCAACGGTTCGTCGACTTCTACGACGCCTATTATCGTCCCTCGCGCGCCACCTTCATCGCTGTGGGCGACTTCGACGTGGACGCGATGGAGGCCAAGGTCCGTGCGGCCTTCGCCGACTGGAAACCTACGGCCGCCGACGGTCCCGAACCCGATCTCGGAACGGTCGCTCCGCGTGAGCCCCAGACCAGCATCCTGGTCGAGCCCGGCATCCAGTCCTCGATCCAGATCAACTGGATCAAGAACCCCGACCTGGAACCCGACACGGCCGCCGAGCGCGCCGCCGACATCCGTCGCGGCCTGGGCCTGTCCGTGCTGAACCGTCGCCTGGGCGAGATCGCCCGCGCCGACAACCCGCCCTTCATCGGCGCCGGCGCCGGCTATCAGTCGCTGTTCGACAGTCTGGACGCCGGCACCCTGTCGGTCGCCTTCAATCCCGGCGGCTGGCAGCGCGCGCTTGAGACCGTCGAACAGGAAAGCCGTCGCCTGGCCGAATACGGCGTGACCGACGCCGAGCTTCAGCGCGAGATCGTCAACACCCGCACCGCCCTTCAGAACGCCGTGGCCTCGGCCGCGACCCGTTCGACCCCGGCCCTCGCCACCGGCCTGCTCGGCGCCGTCAACGACGATCAGGTCTTCAGCGCGCCCCAGACCAATCTCGACCTCTTCAACAAGGCGGTCGAGGGCCTCACGGTCGATCAGGTCAACCAGGCGGCCAAGGCCGTGTTCGAGGGCCAGGGTCCGCTGGTGCTGTTCAGCTCACCCGTCCCGGTCGAGGGCGGCGAAGCGGCCGTCACTGCCGCGCTGGAGGCCTCACGCAACACCCCGATCCAGGCCCGCGCCGTTGAGGCCGAGCTGAAATGGCCTTATGACAACTTCGGCGCCCCCGCCGTCCCGGCCTCGCGCACCGAGGTCGCAGACCTGGGCGCCACCCTGGTCCGCTTCCCGAACGGCACATTGCTGAACATCAAGAAGACCGACTTCCGCGCCGAACAGATTCTGGTCAGCGCCCGCACCGGCATCGGCGAACTCGGCCTGCCGGCCGATGCGCTGTCGCCCTTGTCGATGGCCAGCACGGTCCTGACGCCTGGCGGCCTGGGCAAGCTCAGCCTGGACGAGATCAACCGCGTCCTCAGCGGCCGGACCTACAGCGCCTCGGTCAACCAGGCCGGCGACGCCTATGTCTTCTCGGGCGCGACCAAGCCCGCCGACCTCCAGTTGGAGCTTCAGGTTCTGGCCGCCTATCTGACCGATCCCGGCCTGCGCGCCGCGCCGTTCGAACAGACCAAGGCCATGTTCCCGCAGATCCTGGCCCAGCTGGGCGCCACGCCGCGAGGCGTGTTCCAGCGTGACGCCTCGGGCCTTCTGGCTGGCGGCGATGCGCGCGAAATGACCCCGACAGCGGAACAGATCGCCGCGATCCAGATCGACGACGTCCGAAACGGCGTCCGCTCGGCCCTGGCCCAGGGTCCGGTCGAAATCACCGTCGTCGGCGACGTGGACATCGACGCCGTCATCGCCGCCGTCGGCTCGACCTTCGGCGCCCTGCCCTCGCGCGGCGCCGAACCGACCCCGCCCGCCGGCTCGACCGAGCGCAAATTCCCCGCACCCGTCGCCACGCCGGTCCAGCTGCATCACACAGGCCCGGCCGAACAGGCGCTGGGCTTCGTCGCCTGGCCGACCACCGACCAGGTCACCGACCGCAAGACCGCGCGGCAGCTGTCGATCCTGTCGGACGTGCTGCAACTGCGCCTGAACGACGAGATCCGCGAGAAACAAGGCCTGGCCTATTCGCCCAGCGCCGGCTCCAGCGCCTCGGACGTCTATCCCGGCTACGGCTTCATCTCGGTGACGGCGGAAACCCCGCCCGCCGCCCTGCCCACGCTGTTCGAGACGGTGGACGCCATCGCCGCCGATCTGCGCGACAACCCGGTCAGCGACGACGAACTGAACCGCGCCCGCCGCCCGGCCGTCGAACGCCTGCGCCGCAGCATGGCCGACAACGGCTACTGGATGACCCAGCTGGCCGAGGCCCAGTCCAACCCGGCCACGCTGGACCAGACCCGCAGCCAGGTCGCCACCCTGGAAGCCGTCACCGCCGCCGATCTTCAGACCCTGGCCCGCCAGTATCTGAAGCCCGACGCCGCCTGGCGCGCCACCGTCACGGCCCAGGCCGCCACGTCTCAATAAACGCCCATGAAAAAGGCCCCGGCTCTTGCGAGCCGGGGCCAGTCGTCAGGATCGTCGACGGAGAGCCGACGGTCTTGTTATTTCACTTCCCGCCTGATCGGCGGCTGAACAGACCAGTTCGGTTCCCGTTCAGAACACCCGGCCGCCGACGCCGCCATCCAAGGTGATGACCCCGGTCAGCACGGTCGCGCTCTCGACCTGTTCCTCGCGGTATTCGGTGTATTCCTCTTCACGATACATCGTCAGGATCTTCACCCCGGCGCCGTAGCGACGCAGCAGCGAACGCTCGTTGCAGTCGCGCTCGGGCTTCTCGGGACGGCATTCCAGCTTGCCTTCCGGCCCGTACCACAGCGCCTCGTGCTTGCGGCAGGTCAGGGTCGTGCCGTGATCGAAGCTGATGTCGCCGTTATAGTCCGCGATGGTCGCCTGCAGCCATGTGCCCGAAAGGCAGCGATAAAGCTCGCCGTCGAACCCGTCCGCGATCTCGCGATCCGGCCGCACCTGCGAGGCAGGGTGCGGCACCTGGCGGTCGTCGATGCAGACGGCCTGGATGACGACCCGCTTCATCATGCTGCGGAAGGCGCTGTAGGGCGTGCGGATGGTCTGGGCGACCATGCCCTCGACGGCCAGGCCCTGGATCGTGGTCGGATAGGGCTGGTCCACGCTTACATAGGCCGCGCCGCCCCCCCCGCCGAAGCTGCCCGAGAACCCGCCGGCCCGCGCGTTCAGATACGACCGGGCGCCCGAGCTGGCGTTCGCGCCCGCGTTCGCATTGGCGTTCGCGCCAAGGTTCACGTTCACATTGACGTTGGTGTTGATGTTGCCGTTCCAATTTCCACCGCCGCCGGGACCGCAGTTTCCACCGCCGTTGCAGGGCGGCGGCTCGGGCGGAGGCGGCGGCTCGCACGATGTGCAGGGCGGCGGCTCGCAGCCGGACGTGCATTGCGCCAGTGCGGCGCCGGCGCCCGCCGAGACAGCGAGACCGGCCGCCAGGCCCAGCATCCATTTCGTGATCCGCAGCCGCATCGGCGGGAACTCCCAAACGTAGATTTCGTGTCGACTGGGCAAGACGCCGGCCGATCCTGCATTCACCAAAACGACAAAAGCCTTTCGTTTCCGTTGATGACGCCTGCGCTTCGGGATGGCGCAATGCCGCATCCGTCTGCTAGACCGCCCGCATAATGACCGTCCGCGTCTCCATTCGCCTGATTTCGATTAGCCGCCCGGCGTAGCAACTTTGGGCCTCTTGGCCCCGTGCACGCCGGGATCGACAGCCCTCAAGCAGCGCGAAGCGCGATAGGGCGAAGAACAGCGAACGTAACTCTAGAGACTCCGAGACTTCCCATGGCTGACGCCCCTGAATCCACCGCCCGCGACTATCGCGACACCGTCTTCCTGCCCGAGACGCCCTTCCCCATGCGCGGTGGCCTGCCCCAGAAGGAGCCGATCATCCTGGAACAGTGGGGCGACCTGTACGGAACCCTGCGCGCCGAGCGGCAGAAGCAGAACGCCCCCCTCTATGTCCTGCACGACGGCCCGCCCTACGCCAACGGCGACATCCACATCGGCCATGCGCTGAACAAGACGCTGAAGGATTTCGTTGTCCGCAGCCGCTTCCTGCTGGGCTACGACGTCGATTACGTCCCCGGCTGGGACTGCCACGGCCTGCCGATCGAGTGGAAGATCGAGGAACAGTTCCGCGCCAAGGGCCGCCGCAAGGACGAGGTCTCCAAGGACGAGTTCCGCGCCGCCTGCCGCGAATACGCCGGCAAATACATCGACCTGCAACGCGACCAGTTCAAACGCCTGGGCATCACCGGCGACTTCGCCAACCGCTACGCCACCATGGACTTCACGTCCGAGGCGGCCATCGTCGCCGAGTTCCACAAGTTCAAGAACTCGGGCCAACTGTATCGAGGGTCCAAGCCCGTCATGTGGTCGCCGGTCGAGCGCACGGCGCTGGCCGACGCCGAGATCGAATACCACGACCACGTCAGCCCGACGATCTGGGTCAAGTTCCCGGTCACGGCCATGTCCGACGACCATCCCGACGACCTGCTGGCCTTCCGCACCGGCACCCCGTCCATCGTCATCTGGACCACCACGCCCTGGACCATCCCGGCCAACCGCGCCATCAGCTACGGCCCCGAGATCGCCTATGGTCTGTATGAGGTCACGGCGATGGAAGAGGGGCTGGAGTTCGCGCCCTGGGCCAAGCCGGGCGACCGCCTGATCCTGGCCGACAAGCTGGCCGAGGACGTGTTCAAGGCCGCCAAGATCGCCGCCTGGACCCGCGTCTACGACATCAATCCGTCGGGCCTGGAAACCGCCCACCCGCTGGCGGCGCTCGACAGTGGCTACGGCTTCTCGGTGCCCCTGCTGGCCGGCGACCACGTCACCGACGACGCCGGCACAGGCTTCGTCCACACCGCCCCGGGCCACGGCGCCGACGACTTCGAGGTCTGGAAGGCCCACGGTCATCACGAGGTGCCGGATACGGTCGATCCCGACGGCGCCTACTACCCTGGCGTCCCCCTGTTCGCGGGCCTGAAGGTGCTGGAGACCGAAGGCAAGAAGACCGGCAAGTTCGGCCCCGCCAACGGCGCGGTGATGGACAAGCTGATCGAGGCTGGCAACCTGCTGGCGCGCGGCCGGATGGAGCACTCCTATCCCCACTCGTGGCGCTCAAAGGCACCGATCATCTTCCGCAATACGCCCCAGTGGTTCATCCGCATGGACGAGCCGCTGAAGTCCGGCGACACCCTGCGCGAGACGGGGTTGAAGGCCATCGACGACACCGCCTTCCACCCCGCCGCCGGCAAGAACCGCATCCGCTCGATGGTCGAGGGCCGTCCCGACTGGCTGGTCAGCCGCCAGCGCGCCTGGGGCACGCCGCTGGCCATGTTCATCGACAAACAGACCGGCCAGCCTCTGCATGACGCCGAGGTCGACGCCCGCATAGTCGCCGCCGTCGCCGAACACGGCGCCGACATCTGGTTCACCGCGCCCGACGCCGACTTCCTCGGCGCCCACGACCCGGCCCGCTACGAAAAGGTCGAGGACATCCTGGACGTCTGGTTCGATTCCGGTTCGACCCACGCCTTCACCCTGGACCCGCGCACGGCCGAGCACGGCTATGCCGGCGACCGCCCGGCGCACTGGCCTGCCGACCTCTATCTGGAAGGTTCGGACCAACACCGCGGCTGGTTCCAGTCGTCCCTGCTGGAAGGTTGCGGCACCCGTGGCCGCGCCCCGTTCAAGGCGGTCCTGACGCACGGCTTCACCCTCGACGAAAAGGGGGAGAAGATGTCCAAGTCCAAGGGCAACACCACCGATCCCCTGACCATCATCAAGGAATCCGGCGCCGACATCCTGCGCCTATGGGTGGCCCTGGTCGATTATTCCGAGGACCAGCGGATCGGCAAACAGATCCTCCAGACCACGGTCGACGCCTATCGCAAGCTGCGCAACACCGTCCGCTATCTGCTGGGCGCCTTGGCCGATTTCGACGAGGCCGAGCGGCTGCCGCTGAACCAGATGCCGCCGCTCGAAAAGTTCATCCTGCACCGCCTGCACGAACTCGACGCCCAGGTCCGCAGCGCCTACACTGAATACCGCTTCCAGGACGTCGTCCGCCCGGTGCTGGAGTTCTGCTCCAACGACCTGTCGGCCCTGTATTTCGACATCCGCAAGGACGCCCTCTACTGCGACCGCCCCGACAGCCTTCGCCGTCGCGCCGCCCGCACGGTGATGGACGAGGTCTTCATGCGCCTGACTGCGTGGCTGGCTCCGTTGACCCCGTTCACCATGGAAGAAGCCTGGACGACGCGCTTCCCGGATGCCGGCACCAACTGCGCCCGAGTGATCCCGGAGACGCCGGCGGAGTGGAAGAACCCGGCCGAGGCGGAGCGTTGGGCGAAAGTGCAGCGCGTGATTTCGCTAGTGAATGATGCGTTGGAACACAGCAGAAACAACAAGTGGATTGGCGGTGCGCTAGACGCCAACGTGCTGGTCTGGATCGATAGCGACGATCTTTATCAAGCTTTCGTAGGCCTAGACGCTGCTGAGGTGTTCCGAACCAGCACAGCAACAATCCGTCAGGGTGTTGGCGAGCTTAGCGGTTGGACTGCTACGGGCTTTGATGAAGAACGAGTTTGGCCAATCGTATCCAAAATCGAAACAGCCAAATGCGCCCGCTCTTGGCGCCGTGTCCCCGACGTCGGCTCCGACCCCGCCTACCCCGACCTCTCGGCCCGCGACGCCGATGCGGTAAAATACTGGGACGAATCCCACGCCTGACAAATCCTTCTCCCCTCGGGGGAGAAGGTGGCTCGCGCAGCGAGACGGATGAGGGGGCTGTTTCCGCAGTCTCACCCTCACCGTCCCGAGGCGGAAAGAAACCACTCATCCAAGGCCTCCGGCCCCACCTTCTCCCCCGAGGGGAGAAGGAATGCCTGTGGCGGACGGCTGTCGAAGACCCGCAGGCGTCTCGCCTCTATTTTAAAGTCCGTCATCCTCGGCCTTGTGCCGAGGACCCACGGTCAGGCGGACTCGAACGTCGAAGAAGGCGCACAACGGTTCATGCGCCCCGCCCGGTGATCATGCGGCGGACTGGTGGATCCTCGGCACAAGGCCGAGGATGACGGGTGTAGAGAAGCGTGAATTGCGCCCCAGCCATCACAATGACGCTGGTTCATTTCTAGCGAATCCAATCGCTTGCCGATTTATGTCCCCGTTCTCCCATCCCCCCTCCGAAACGCGCGTATTCTAACGCCGTCCCGTCGCCCGGAGGGCTCGCTTGGCCTGCGACCTTGCGGTGGCGGGAGCGGATGGAACGGGAGCGGGTCTGAAACGGCCCGCGCCGGCGGCGAACGCCGTCGGAGGATTGAGGGGGATACTCGATCGCACTCGGGACGGGGTTTCGCAGATCCCGCCGACCCGTCGCAGGCTTATGGGGTTAGGCGATAAGACCGCCACCGCTCGACGCCCCGAGCTTGCAGGCCAACCACCCGCGCGGAGCGTCAACCCTTCGTCGAAACGGTAATCTCTAATCACACTCCGGGCGAAGGCCCGGCGCTCCGCCCAGCCCTCCAATAACTTCGCAGGCGAATAGCCGCGAAGGCGAAGCCGTTTTCCGCCCCGCGCGACACTGCGTCATCTTGTCAAACCCGCCGTCGCGCCCCAACTGCAAAGCCTGCCCACACCGCACCCCTCGCCCGCGACAGGAGCCCTGATGCCGCATGCCGACAGCCTGATCCTCACCCTGGTCGGGGGCTTCGTCCTCGCCTTCGTGTTCGGCATGCTGGCGCATCGGCTGAAACTGTCGCCCTTGGTCGGCTATCTGGTCGCTGGCGTCATCGTCGGTCCCTATACGGGCGGCTTCGTCGCCGACACCGAACTGGCGCCGCAGCTGGCCGAGATCGGCGTCATCCTGCTGATGTTCGGCGTCGGTCTGCACTTCTCGCCCAAGGACCTGATGCAGGTCCGCAAGGTCGCCATTCCAGGCGCCCTGGTTCAGATCACCGTCGCCACCGTGCTGGGTTGGGGTCTCGGCCGGTTCGTCCTGGGCCAGGGCGATGTCGAGGCCCTGCTGATGGGCTTCGCCTTGTCCGTCGCCTCCACCGTCGTCCTGCTGCGGGCGCTGGAGGAGCGCAAACAGGTCAAGGGCGAGATCGGGCGCATCGCCGTCGGCTGGCTGATCGTCGAGGATCTGGTCATCGTCATCGCTCTGGTCATGCTGCCCATGATCCTGGTTCCGCCCGGAACCCAGACGGACTTCGCCGCCTTGGGGACCGACGTCGGCCTGACCCTACTCAAGGTGGTCCTCTTCGTCGTCGGCATGCTGGTCGTCGGCGGCAAGGTCATTCCGTGGCTACTGATCCGCATCGCCCACACCAAGTCGCGCGAACTTTTCACCCTGGGCGTTCTGGCCATCGCCCTGGGCATCGCCTGGCTGGCCTATTTCCTGTTCCACTCGTTCGCCTTGGGCGCCTTCCTGGCCGGCCTGGTGATGAACGCCTCGCCCCTGGGTCACAATGCGGCCGAGCGGTCGCTGCCGCTGCGCGACGCCTTCGCCGTGCTGTTCTTCGTTTCCGTCGGCATGCTGTTCGACCCGATGATCGTGGTGCGCCAGCCCTGGGCCGTCCTGGGCGTGGTGGGCATCATCATCGTCGGCAAGTCGGTCGCGGCCCTCGTCATCACCAAGACCTTCAAACTGGACCGCCCGACCGGCTTCACCGTCGCGGCCTCCCTGGCCCAGATCGGCGAGTTCTCCTTCATCCTGGCCGCGCTGGGCGTGTCCCTGGGCGCCATGAGCCGCGAGACCCACGACCTGATCCTGGCCGCCGCCCTGCTGTCGATCTCGTTGAACCCGTTCGTCTTCCTGTTCACCGACCGGATGGGCGGCAAGCCCAAGCCGCCCCCGGCCGGCGCGATCCGACCCGGCGCCGCAGACGGTCCGATCACGGATGCGGTCGCCACGCCCTGAACCCCTTTTCGCACCGGCCGCCGCCCGCTATCGTCCGATCATGGACATGACCGCTGCAGACCAGGCCGTTCTTCACTATGGCGACGGCGAGTTCGCGGTGCTGAAGCCCGGCCGCTTCGTACGCTGCGCCGTGACGGACAAGGCGATCCCGCTGGAAATCCTCCGCTACTGGAGCCCGACGCGCCAGCAGCCCTACTACGGTCCCGCCGAATTCATCGCGGCCCAGCAAGCCGCGACATGATCCCGTCTCGCCGCGCCCTGCTGACCGGCGCGGGCGCCAGCCTGATCGCTGCACCGCTGGCGGCTCAAGATCGCAACGCCCTGCCCCTGGCCCTGAACGGCGCCTGGCGTCAGGGCGGCTACGCCTTCGGTCGCACCGCGCCGCGCGCCCTGATCTTCGTCGATGGCGAGGCCCTGACCACCGCCTCAGCCGCCGGCCTCTTCGTGATCGGCTTCGACCGCGACGCCGCCGCCAGCGTCCAGATCGAGGCCCGCACCGGCAATCGCTCGGCGCGGCGCACCCTCGACATCGCCCCCTACGTCTTCCCCTCGACCAGCGTGAACGGCCTGCCGCCCTCGACCGTCGCGCCCAGCGACCCCGCCCTGCTGGCCCGCATCCAGCACGAGATCGCGCTGAAGACCGAAGGGTTCGCCAGCCGCATCGACGCCGACGATTTCAAGTCCGGCTTCATCTGGCCGCTGGAGACCTACCGCGTCTCCAGCGCCTGGGGCGCCCAGCGCATCCTGAACGGCACGCCCGCCCGGCCCCACTACGGCATCGATCTCGCCGCGCCCCGGGGCAGCGTGATCCGCGCCCCCGCCGACGGCCGCATCGCCTTCGTGCGGCCCGACATGCATTTCGAGGGCGGCCTGACCCTGATCGACCACGGCCAAGGCCTGATCACCTGCTACCTGCACCAGTCGCGGCTGGACGTGCAGCAGGGCCAGCGCGTGCGGCGCGGCGATCCGCTGGGCCGTGTCGGTATGACCGGCCGCGCCACCGGCCCGCACCTGTGCTGGCGCATGAAATGGCGCGACCGCAATCTGGACCCGTCGCTGATGGTCGGCGCCCGCGTCCCGGAAATGCTCGCCTGATCAAAGGCTGCGCTTGCAGGACTAGGTACATCCCCTTAAGCGTCCAGGCGCCATTCGTCGGGGACCGATGTTTTCTCTTAGATCGCTGAACGTCCTGCTCGTGGACGACAATCAGAACATGCGCGCCATCGCCGCCGCCGTGCTGCACTCGGCCGATATCCGCAACGTCCATGAGGCGGCCGAGGGCGCGACCGCCTTCGACCTGCTGCGACGCCACCCCATCGACCTGGCCATCGTCGATTTCAACATGTTCCCGCTGGATGGGGTCGAGTTCACCCGCCTGGTCCGCACCAGCCCCGACAGCCCCAACACCTTCCTGCCGATCATCATGATGACCGGTCATTCCGAGCGCAGCCGCGTCTATGAGGCCCGCGACGCCGGCGTGACCGAGTTCATCGTCAAACCGATCACGGCCAAGGCCGTGCTGGACCGGATCAACGCCGTCATCATGCGGCCCCGCGCCTTCATCAAGACCGACGACTACAACGGCCCCTGCCGCCGTCGGCGCGAGACGCCGGACTACGCCGGACCGTTCCGCCGTTCGTCCGAAGCCGCGCGCTCCAACGCCGCATAGACCTTGTCGGGCCAGCGCTTGTGGACCCAGAACCAGTCCACGGGCCGCTCCCTCACCCGATCCTCGACGAAGCGATTGGCGGCCTGAATTCCCGCCAGGGTATCGGCCGCCTTGTCCTCGCTCTGGCTGACGACGATCGGCTCGTGCGCCGTCACCCGGAACCGGACGCCCGGCAGCCGCACCACCGATAGTGGCAGCATGACCGTATCGAACTTCAGCGCCAGCCTCGCCGCCCCCGGCGAGGCGTTGACCGGCTGACCGAAGAACTCGACCTCCGGCCCCTGATTGTATTTCTGATCGACAAGCAGGGCGATGGAATCGCCACGCTTCATCCCCGCCATCAGCTCGCGCGTCCCGTCGCCCTTGGGCGCGAACAGGTGGATGCCGTATCGCTCGCGGCTCTGGCGGATCAGGGCGTCGACATACGGATTGTTCGCGGCGCGATAGGTCACCTGGCACGGCACGCCCGAGGCCATGATCACCGCCGCCATCACCTCGAAGTTGGCCAGATGGCCCGAGATCAGCACTGCCGGCCGGCCGCTGTCGCGCAGGGCGTGCAGCCGCTCCATCCCGACCACCTCGACCCGCCCGCCCTCGGGCGTCAGGTGGTCCATCACCGCCAGCTCGGCGAAGGTCCGCCCCGTCTGGTCCCACTGGGCCAGCGCCAGCGCCTCACGCTCGGCGGCGGGCAGGTCGGGAAAGGCGATCCGCAGATTCCTCATTACCGTCTTCTGCGTGCCGGTCAGCGGACCCAGCGTGCGCAGCAGCCAGCCACCCAGCCCCGACGCTCGTTCGACGCCCAGCAGGCGCAGAAACCCGAACAACGCCTGGAAGCCCAAGGCCTCCAGACGCCAGATCAGATCCTGTTTCACACTCGCGGCGCGACCGCCCGTCGGGCTTGAGCGCGTTTCTTCACCAGGCAATCGTCAATCCACCGTCCACCACAAGCGTCTGCCCGGTCACATAGGCCGACGCAGGGCTGCACAGATAGACCGCCGTGCCCGCGATTTCATCGGGCTGCCCTATCCTTTTCAGTGGCGCCGGCTCGGTGACCGTCTTCAACAGCTCGGGATTTTCCCAAAGATATTTGGCGAAGTCGGTCTGCACTAGGCCCGGCGCGATACAGTTGACCCGCACGTTCGACGGCCCCCACTCCACCGCCAGGTTCCGCACCAGCTGCATGTCCGCCGCCTTGGAGATATTATAGGCGCCGATCAGCGCATTGCCGCGCAAGCCGCCGATGGACGAGATCACCAGGATCGCCCCGTCCTTGCGCTCCACCATCTGCGGCGCGACCATCTGGATCAGCCAATGGTTCGAGATGACGTTATTCTGCAGGATCTTCTCGAACTGGTCGTCGGCGATGCCCGCCATCGGCCCGGCATAGGGATTGGTCGCCGCGTTGCAGACTAGGATATCGACCTTGCCGAAGGCGGCGTTGGTCTCGTCCACCAGACGCTGCAAATCTTCCTTGGACGCGATGTTCGCCGGAACCGCGATGGCGCGGCCCTCTCCATATTTGCCGTTGATCTCTGCGGCGACCTCATCGCACGGCCCGGCCTTGCGCGAAGAGATGACCACCTTGGCGCCGTGTTCGGCCAGCCGTTCGGCGATCGCCTTGCCGATTCCGCGCGACGATCCGGTGATGATTGCGACCTTGCCGGTCAGATCGAACAGTTCCATTGCGTTTCCCGTGGTTCTGGCGGGGATATTTATCGTCCCGCTCTAGCCGAATGACATTGATAGCCTGATACTCGGGCGATTCCATCCGGGAGTGGCCGACCGCCAGTCGATGCGCAACGTAACAACGGGCTTTCTTTACTTCGCCTATCTGTTCCTCGGCATGACCGTGGGCGCCTTCCTGTGGCGCGCCGGTCTGGGTATCGGGGCAGGCGTGGCCGGAACGCTTGGCGCGCTGGGTCTGCTGGGCGCCTTTCACGGCATCGTCACCGGCATCGCCGAGCGCCGCATCCTGAAGAAGGAAATCGGCCAGGTCCGAGAGGCCCACCGCCTGCTGGCCGATGCCATGGAGTCGACGCAAGGCGCTCTGACCGAACTGGCCCACGCCATCGAGAGCGGCGTCCTGTCCGACACCGACGCCCTGACCGGCGAGGTCCGCATGCTGGAATCCCTGGTCCAGCAGATGAGCGAGAGCATCGACGAACGCCTGTCGGCCGCGCCCCACATCGGTGTCGAGACCTTCGAGGGCCGTCGCGTGGCCCAGTCCAACGTCCTGCTGCGCACGATCCACGAGGCGCTCAGCGAAGGTCGCGTCGATCTGTATCTTCAGCCCGTCGTCTCCCTGCCCCAGCGCCGGACCATCTTCTACGAGAGCTTCACCCGCCTGCGGGACTCGACCGACCGCGTCATGATGCCGGCGGAATACCTGTCCATGGCCGAGGGCGAGGGCCTGGTGCCGGCCATCGACAATCTGCTGCTGTTCCGCTGCGCCCAGATCGTGCGCCGCCTGGCGCGTCAGGACCGCAAGGTCGGCGTCTTCTGCAACGTGGCCCTGACCTCGCTGGGCGACGACACCTTCTTCCCGCAGTTCCTCGACTTCCTGTCCGAGAACCGCGACCTGAACCAGGCCCTGATCTTCGAATTGGGTCAGGCCACCTTCGACGCCCGCGGCGCCATCGAGGCCCGCAACATGGCCAAGCTGGCCGACCTCGGCTTCCGCTTCTCATTGGACAAGGTCCAGACGCTGGATCTCGACTTCGCCGACCTGCAGCGTTCGGATGTCAAGTTCATCAAGGTCTCGGCGGACCTTATGATCGAACAACTGCTGGACCTGGACGGCGGCGCGCCCTTGCGCTCCATGCCCGACATCCAGGCCGCCGACTTCGCCGCCCTGACCCGTCGCTACGGCGTCGAGGTCATCGCCGAAAAGGTCGAGAACGAACGCCAGGTCGTTGACATCCTGGAGCTCGATGTTGCGATGGGCCAGGGCCACCTGTTCGGCGAACCACGCGCCATCAAGGAACAGGTCCTGGCCGAGACCGACCCCCCGGCCGAGTTCCTCCGCTCCACCCTGCGCAGCGCAGAACAGCGCCGACGGTTCAGCTAAACAATCTGTCTCCTCCCCGCTTCGCGGGGAGGTGGCGCGGCGCTTCTTCAGCGACGTGACGGAGGGGCTCTCCCCGCATCACAGGCGCCGAGCCCGCCTCAAGAACCCCTCCACCGCTTCGCGGTCCCCCTCCCATTTCATGGGGAGGAGACTTTCACGGGCGGCCTTGAACCGCTACTTGCCTCCCATGACCCTCCCCCACGCCCTGCCTCACCTCGGCGCCGTCGCCGGCGACTACGACATCCTGCTCTGCGACGTGTGGGGCGTGATCCACAACGGCCGCGAAAGCTGGGCGGCGCCCTGCGAGGCGCTGACGCGGTTCAACCGCGAGGGTGGGCACGTCGTGCTGATCTCCAACTCGCCCCGTCCGGCTTCGGACGTGATCGCCCAACTCGACGGGCTGGGCGTGCCGCGCGAGGCATGGAAGGCCTTCGTCACCTCCGGCGACGCGACCCGCGCCGAACTGGCCAAGCGCGCGCCCGGCCCGGCCTGGATCGTCGGCCCCGAACGCGACGCCCCCCTCTACGCCGGTCTGGACCTGACACGCGCCGCCAGCGCTGAAGACGCCGCCTTCATCTCCGTCACCGGCCCCTTCGACGATACGGTCGATACGCCCGAGGACTACCGCGAGCGGTTCGCCGTCGGCGCGGCGCGCGATATCGAACTGATCTGCGCCAACCCCGACCGCGTGGTGCAGCGGGGCGACCAGTTGATCTACTGCGGCGGGTCGCTGGCCGATCTCTACGAATCCCTGGGCGGTCGCGTCGTCATGGCGGGCAAGCCCTTCGCCCCCATCTACGACCTGGCCCTGCACGAGGCGCAAACCCTGCTGGGTCGTCCGGTCGATCGCTCGCGCGTCCTGTGCATCGGCGACGGTGTCGTCACCGACGTCATGGGCGCCAACGCCCAGGCGCTGGACTGCCTGTTCATCGCCCAGGGCATCCACGGCGACCAGGCCAAGGGCGAGGACGGAACCCTGGACCCCGCCCGCGCCGCCGCCCTGTTGAAGGCGGAAACGACCTATGCGCGATACGCCGCGCTCGAACTCGCCTGGTAAGGCTCGCCATTTTGTCGCACCGCCGCTAAAGCCTCATCCATGGTCGAATTGGTTCAACAGCATCCGTCCGGTGGTTACATCCTGGACGAACTTCACGTCGGCATGGCCGCCGAAAAAATCGTCGTCGCCACGGAGGACCGCATCCGGCTGTTCGCCGAGGCGTCCGACGACTTCAATCCCGTCCACCTGGACGAGGCTTACGCGTCCAAGACCGCCTATCGCGGCCGGATCGCGCACGGCCTGCTCAGCGCCTCGTTCGGCTCGGCGGTGGTCGGCACCATGCTGCCGGGCGCGGGATCGATCTACATCTCCCAGACCCTGGCCTTCCATCAGCCGGTGCGCATCGACGACGTCGTTCGCATCGTGATCACCGTGATCGAGGTCGAGGCCGAGAGCGCGCGGGTCAAGCTCAGTTGCGAAGGCTTCGTCGGCGAGACCATGATCATGGACGGCGTCGCCGTCGTCCGCGTGCCCCGCCGGCGCAAACCGTCCCAGCGTTGATGCAGATCGTCCGCGACTGGCGCGGCCTGTCCGAGGCCCTGAAGGGCGCGGCGGTCGCCGTCGGCGCCTTCGACGGCGTGCATCGCGGCCACCAGGCCGTCATCGCCGGCGCGCGTGACGCCGCTGAAAGGCTGGGCGCGCCTTTAGGCGTCGTCAGCTTCGATCCCCATCCGCGCCGCTGGTTCCAGCCCGAGGCCGCGCCCTTCCGCCTGATGACCGCCGACCAGATGGCCGAGGCTCTGGCGCCGCTGGGCGTGGACGTCCTGTATCTTCTGCCCTTCGACGCCGAGATGGCCGGCATGACCGACGCTGCCTTCGCCGAGCGGGTGCTGTCGGAAGGCCTGGGCATCCGCCACGCCGCCGTCGGTTTCGACTTCACCTTCGGCAAGGGCCGCTCCGGCTCGCCCGAGGGTCTGCGCGCCTATGGCGAGCGGCTGGGCTTCACCGTGTCGGTCGCCGAACGCCTGGACGACGCCCACGGCCTGAAACTGTCGTCCAGCGCCGTACGCGAGGCCTTGAAGGCCGGGGACATGGCCCGCGCCGCCGCCATCCTGGGCCGCCCATTCGCCATCCGGGGCGAGGTGATCCACGGCGACAAGCGCGGCCGCACCATCGGCGTGCCGACCGCCAACATCGCGCTCAGCGACTACATGCGCCCCGCCTACGGCGTCTATGCGACCCGCAGCCGCTTGGCGGACGGGCGCATCATCGACGGCGTCGCCAGCCTGGGTTTGCGCCCCATGTATGCGCTGGAGACCCCTCTGCTGGAGGTCTGGCTGTTCGACTTCGACGGCGACCTCTACGGCCAGACGCTGGACACCCAGCTGATCGCTTGGCTGCGCAGCGAGGAAACCTTCGACGGCCTCGACGCCCTGAAGGCCCAGATCGACGCGGATGCGGCAGCGGCGCGGGCGGTTCTCGCGACCTGAGGGTCAGACCGCCCTCAACTCCGCCGCAAACCGCTTCCAGTTCTGCACATAGTGCTCGGCCGACATTTGCAGCACGGCGATGTGCGCCGGATCGCGTTCGCGCACCACCTTGCCCGGCTGCCCCACGACCAGGCTGTTGTCGGGAATGACCTTGCCCTCGGTGATCAGGGCGTTCGCGCCGATGATGCAGTTCTTGCCGATTTTCACCCCGTTCAACACCACCGCCCCGATGCCGATCAGGCTGTAATCCCCGACCTCACAGCCGTGCAGCATGGCCTTGTGCCCCACCGTCACGCCGCGCCCCAGCGTCAGGGGCGATCCCATGTCGGTATGCAGGACGCTGCCGTCTTGGATGTTGCTGTCGGGACCCACTGTGATGGGATCGTTGTCCCCGCGCAGCACGCCGCCGAACCAGACGCTGGCGTTGGAATGCAGAATCACATTCCCTATCACCGACGCACTTGGAGCCACCCAGTATTCGCCCTCAGGCGGAAGCTGAGGTTTGCTGTCGCCCAATGCGTAAATGGTCATCAGTACACCACCTAATCTTTGAAAAATGAGGGCTTTAACGGATCGCTAACCACGATAGCATCATTCTGTTGATGCGATTCGTGGGTCGTCATTTCGGCCCCGGATCCGAAGCCGGATCAAGCCCGGTCCGGTCATTGTCGGGGCTTTCGCGTGGCGCGTTGGGATCCTGGTTCGGTTGTTCGGCGGCGGGCCTGTCCCGTTGCAGACGGCTCAGCTGTCGATCCGGGCGGTCGCTGCGATGCGGGCCGCGACCCTTTCCTCCCCAAGACCATCCAAGGCGGAACCCGTTCGGGTCCGCCTTTTTTCATGCCCTGGAGGCGTCCATGACCAAGCGTGCTGCAACCAAGCGTCAAACGCGTGAACACGGAATCCTGGATTCGCGTGACTTCATGGAGGAGTCGAAAGTTCGCCGGCTCCATGCCCCTCACAACGAAAGGTCAGGCTGGTCGCCCAACCCGTCCAACGATGATCGGGAACAGGGCTACCTCAAGACCCTGAAGCCGAAGTCGGAGGGCCAGATCGAAATGATGGAGGCCATCGACACCCATAACCTCGTCATGGCGCTCGGTCCCGCAGGCACCGGCAAGACCTATCTCGCCGTCGCTAAGGCCGTCGAGGCGCTGGAGGCCGGAAAGGTCGGCCGCATCGTCCTCAGCCGTCCCGCCGTCGAGGCCGGGGAATCGATCGGCTTCCTGCCCGGCGACATGGAGGACAAGCTGGCCCCCTATCTGCGCCCGCTCTACGACGCCCTGTCGGATCGCCTGTCGATGAAGCGGGTCAAGGCCCTGATGGCCGAGGGCCTGATCGAGATCGCGCCCATCGGCTATATGCGCGGCCGCACGCTGAACAACGCCTTCATCGTCGTGGACGAGGCCCAGAACTGCACCTACGTGCAGCTGAAGATGCTGCTGACCCGCCTGGGCTGGCACTCGACCATGGTGGTCACGGGCGACCCGCAGCAGTCCGACCTGCTGCCCGGCATCTCGGGCCTGTCCGACGTGTCCGCCCGCCTGGAGGCCGTGCCGGACATCGCCGTGGTTCGCCTGGCCGAACGCGACATCGTCCGTCACCCGCTGGTCGCCTCAATGATCGGCGTCCTCTAGCCCCACGGGATGCAGCCGGCGCGGCGAGGCGTCGGCTGCATCCCGGTTGCACCAAGAAACCAAAAGCCATTGTCCCGAAGCGCACCGCCCCGCTAAAGGTCGCGTCGCCGCTGATGAGGGATTTCGATGCGCGTAGCGATGATTGGGACGGGTTATGTGGGCCTGGTGTCCGGCGCCTGTTTCGCCGACTTCGGGCACGTCGTCACGTGCATCGACAAGGACCCATCCAAGATCGAACGGCTGGAGCGGGGCGAGATCCCGATCTTCGAGCCGGGGCTGGACGATCTGGTCGCCGCCAATGTGCGCGAGGACCGGCTGTTCTTCACCCTGGACGGCGCCGAGGCCATCCGTAACGCCGACGCCGTCTTCATCGCCGTGGGCACGCCTACGCGTCGCGGCGACGGCCATGCCGATCTCTCCTACGTCCACGCCGCCGCCGAGGAGATCGCCGGCCTGATCGAGGGCTTCACCGTCATCGTCACCAAGTCCACCGTCCCGGTCGGCACGGGCGACGAGGTCGAGGCCATCATCAGGAAGACCAATCCGAGCGCCGACTTCGCCGTCGTCTCCAACCCAGAGTTCCTGCGTGAAGGCGCCGCCATCGGCGACTTCAAACGCCCCGACCGCGTCGTCATCGGCGTCGACGATATCGACAGCGATACAGGGTCGCGCGCCCAGAAGGTGATGAGCGAACTCTATCGCCCGCTGAACCTGAACGAGAGCCCGCTGCTGTTCGTCGGCCGCCGCACGTCCGAGCTGATCAAATACGCCGCCAACGCCTTCCTGGCGATGAAGATCACCTTCATCAACGAGATGGCCGACCTTTGCGAGGCCGTCGGCGCCGACGTGCAACAGGTCGCGCGCGGCATCGGCCTGGACAAGCGGATCGGCTCGAAATTCCTGCACGCCGGCCCCGGCTACGGCGGCTCGTGCTTCCCCAAGGACACCATCGCCCTGGTCCGCACCGCCCAGCAGTACGACGCTCCGACCCGGCTGATCGAAGCCACGGTCGAGGTCAACGACGCCCGCAAGAAGGCCATGGCCGATCGCGTCGCCGCGACCCTGGGGACCAGCGTCCAGGGTAAGACCGTCGCCCTCTTGGGCCTGACGTTCAAACCGAACACCGACGACATGCGCGACGCGCCCAGCCTGGACATCGCGCCCGCCCTGATCGCCGCCGGCGCCAAGGTTCAGGCCTTCGACCCCGAAGGCATGCACGAGGCCGCCAAACTGCTGCCCGACGTCGAGATGAAGGACAGCGCCTATGACGCCGTCGTCGGCGCCGACGCCGTCGTCCTGGTCACCGAATGGGACCAGTTCCGCGCCCTGGATCTGGACCGCATCAAGCTTCTGATGAAGCAGCCGGTCCTGGTCGATCTGCGCAACATCTATCGGCCTGAGGACATGAAGAGCCGCGGGTTCCGCTACATGGGCATCGGGCGCGGCTGATGGGGTCGCCGATCCTCGTCACCGGTGCAGCTGGCTTCATCGGCATGCACGTCGCCGAACGCCTGCTGGACCGTGGCGAACAGGTGATCGGCGTCGATGTCTTCAACGACTACTATGATCCGCGCCTGAAGGCGGCCCGCGCCGCCCGGCTGGAAGGGCGCGACGGCTTTCGCATGGTGCGCGCCGACATCGCCGATCACGAACAGATGCGCGCCTTGGTCGCGGACGCCGGCGTCAAGCGGATCGTCCATCTCGCGGCCCAGGCGGGGGTTCGGTATTCGCTGGAGAACCCCTTCGCCTATGAGCGGTCCAACCTGGCCGGTCATCTGTCGATGCTGGAGGCCGCGCGGCACAATGGCGTGACTCATATGGTCTATGCCTCGTCCAGCTCGGTCTATGGCGACCGGCCGCTGGAGGGTTCGGGCTTTCGCGAAGACGATCTGACGGTTCAGCCCGTGTCGCTCTACGCCGCGACCAAACGCTCATGCGAACTGATGAGCCAGAGCTACGCAAAGCTCTACGGCTTTCCCCAGTCCGGCTTACGCTTCTTCACCGTCTATGGTCCTTGGGGCCGGCCCGACATGGCCTATTTCAGCTTCACCCAGAAGATCGTGCGCGGCGACGCCATCGAGGTCTATGGCGAGGGCCGAATGGCGCGCGACTTCACCTATATTGACGACATCGTCGATGGCGTGGTCGCCGTGCTGGATCAGCCCCCGGCCCAGGGCGTGCATGAAATCTACAACATCGGCGACAGCCAGCCGGTCGGTCTGATGGAGATGATCTCGACGCTGGAAACCGCCCTGGGCGTCGAGGCGAAGAAGGTCATGCGGCCGATGCAGCCCGGCGACGTAACCGCCACCTATGCCGACATCTCCAAACTGAACGCCCTTTGCGGCTACCAGCCCAAGGTGCCGCTGAAGGCCGGACTGGAGACGTTCGTCGCCTGGTGGCGGCAGTACGAGAACGGCTGAAGCGAAAGGCGGGGGCCGATGCGACGCGACATCCTTCCGGCCGCCGCCGCTCTAGCCCTGTTCGGCGCGACCGAGGCTTCCGCCCAATCTCTACGCACGGACCAGGACCGCATGGCCGACCTGTTCGCCCGCGACCGCGCCATCGCCGTCCGGGACCGTCCGCAACCCGCCTACGATGCCCTAGGCATCCGCAGCGGCGGGTTCACTGTATTTCCTCAGCTTCAGTTCGACATCGTCCAAGACGACAATGTCTTCGCCAGTGACCAAGCGCCCCAAGCCGCCACGACTTTCCGCCTCCGGCCCGAGATTGTCGCCAGGTCCAACTGGTCCCGCCACGCGCTCCAGGCCCAAGCCCTAGCCGCCATCGACCGCAACCTGAACTTCGACAGCGAGAACACCACCGACTGGAGCCTGGGCGCCGCCGGCCGTCTGGACGTGGTTCGTGGCGCGAACCTCGTCGCCGGGGCTGACTACGCCAAGGCCCACGAAGCGCGCACCGCCGCCAGCGCCGATCCGATCACCCAGCGGCCCGTCGCCTTCAACCTGGCCTCAGCCCATCTTGGCGCCGAACGGGCAATGGGGCGTCTGCGCGTCTCGGCGCGCGCCGTCGTTCACCGCTACGACTACCGCGACGGCTTCAGCGAGACGGGCGCCGTGATCGAGCAGGACGACCGCGACCGCACGCTCTTCACCCTGACCGGCCGCGCCGACTATGCCCTGTCGCCCGCCACGGCGATCTTCCTTCAGATCACTGGCGACGACCGCGACTACGAGCGCGTGGCCACACGGCCGCTGAGATCCTCGTCCGGCTATCAGACCTTGGCAGGCGTGGATTTCGAACTGGGCGCTGTGGTCCGGGGCGAGGTCGCCGCCGGCTATATCCGCCAGGACTTCGAGGATGCCGCCTTCGGAGACCTCGACGGTTTCGGTGGCAGGGCCAAGCTGTCCTGGTTCCCTACGCAGCTGACCACCGTCACAGCCGCCGCAGCGCGAACCGTCGAGGACACGGGCGTCATCGGCTCGGCCGGTGCCCTGCGCACCGACCTGTCGCTCACCGTCGATCACGAACTGCTGCGCAATCTAATTCTGACGGCCCAGGCGACCTATGCCGACGACGCCTACAACGGCCTGGCGCGCACCGACACGCGCTTCGGCGCCGGGGTCAGCGCCGCCTATCGGATCAATCGTCGCTACGGGTTCACCGCCGGCCTGACCTGGCTCGACCAGTCCTCGTCCGGCGCCGCCCAAGGTCCCAGCTATCGAACCACGCGGTTCTACGTCGGCTCGACCGCCCAGTTCTAACTCTCGCGAAGATTGACAACCTGAAGGCGACGCCGCACCACTGACGCTGACGATCACCGTTCGATGGCGCGATGACACAGACGAACGACCCTGCCCTCGGGACCATGTTTTCCGACGACGACATCGACCTCCAACGCTACGTCGCCGCCTTCCGCCGTCGCACCGGCCTGTTCATGGCGGTTGCGACAGTCGTATGCCTGATCGTTCTCGCCCTGATGCTGGGCCAGACGCCGGTCTATACAGCCACCGCCAATCTCCAGATCAACACCCGCAAGGAACAGGTGATCGCGGGCCCCGCCGTCCTGTCCGCCCTCGACGCCGAGGCCGCCATTGTCGACACCGAGGTCGAGGTGCTGAAGTCGCCCCAGCTCGCGGCCGGCGTCGTGGACGCGCTGAACCTGACCCAAGATCCCGAGTTCAACGCCCGACTGCGTAGGTCTCCTTTCGCCGCCCTCACCGACCGCATCGGCCGCGCCGCGATTCCCGCCCGCGAGATCGAACGCCAGCAGGTCATCGACGCCGTCAGCCGCCGCCTGACCGTGCGCCGCGTCGGCCTGACCTATTCGATGGCGGTCGGCTTCACCTCCGACAGCCCGACCAAGGCGGCCCGCATCGCCAACGCCTTCGCCGAACGCTACCTCCAGTCCCAGCTGACGGCCAAGTTCGACGCCAACAGCCAGGCCAACGCCTTCCTCGGCGCCCGGCTGGAAGACTTGCGCCGCCAGGTCGAGACCGCCGACGCCGCCGTCTCCCTCTACCGCATCGAAAACGGCCTGCTCAGCGCCCAGGGCGCGACCCTGACCGAGCAGGAAATCTCGGTCTACAACCAGCAACTCGCCAGCGCCCGCGCCCAGCAGGCCGAACAGGACGCCCGGCTGCGCACCGCCCGGTCCCAGATGGCGGCGGGATCGAACGGCGACGATGTCGGCGAGGCCCTGACCTCGCCCGTGGTCCAGAATCTGCGCGCCCAACGTGCGGCGATCAGCACCCGCGTCGCCGACCTGTCCGTCCGTTATGGCCCCCTGCACCCCGACATGATCCGCGCCCGCCAGGAGCTGGCCGACATCGACGCCCAGATCCAGGCCGAGATCCGCCGCGTCGTCTCCAACCTGGACGCCCAGGCCCAGGTCGCCCGCCAGCGGACGGATTCGGTCGAGACAAGCCTGAACGCCGCGCGCGGCGTCCTGGCCGACAACAACGCCGCCTCGGTGCGCCTGCGCGAACTGGAGGGAGAAGCCGAGGCCGCCCGCGCCATCTACCGCGCCTTTCTGGATCGCTATCGCGAAACCAGCGCCCAGACCGGCGTCGAACAGGCCGACGCCCGCATCGTCTCGCGCGCCACGCCACCGACCTCGCAAAGCGCGCCGAATCTGATGCTCAGCCTCGTGCTCGGTCTGGTGCTGGGCGTCGGCGCAGGCGCCTTCGCCGTCATCGTCGCCAATACGATGCAGACCGGCCTCGGTGGCCCAGAAGACATCGAACGCAAGCTGGGTCTGGCCTCCATAGGCGCGATCCCGCTCGCCCCCTCCGTCGCCGCGCTGGAAGATCGCGACCTGCATCCCATCGACCTTGTGTTGCAACGGCCGCTGTCGGTCTTCACCGAGGCGTTTCGCGCCCTGCGCACCTCGATCACCCCCATCGTCAGCGTCGTGGGCGAGCCGGCGGGCCGGATCATCGCCGTCACCTCCGCCTTGCCCGGCGAGGGCAAGACCACCGCGGCCATCAGCCTGGCCCGCGTCGCGGCCCGGTCGGGCGGCCGCATCTTGCTGATCGACGGCGACCCGCGTCGGCGCGGCGTCACGCGGATGCTGGGCCTCGATCCCGATGCGGGTCTGGCCGAGGCGCTGCACGGCGCGGCGTCCTGGCGAAACCTTCTGGTATTGGACCCCGCATCAGGCGCACACGTCCTGCCTCTGTCGGGCGCCGGCCTGTCGGCGGACGATCTCTTCGCCGCCCCGCCCATGGACGCCTTGCTGACAGAGCTGCGTCAGGCCTTCGATCTGATCCTCATCGACACGGCGCCGGTGCTGGTCCTGGCCGACGCGCGCGTCCTGGCGGGCAAGGCCGACAGCGTCCTTCTGCTGGCCCGCTGGCGCACAACGCCCGCCCGCGCGGTCGCCGCCGCCGTCCGCATCCTGAACCAATCCGGCGCACGCATCCTGGGCGTCACCCTGACCCAGGTGGACGTCAGGGCCCAGGCCAAACAGGACTACGGCCACGCCGGCTACGACTATCAGGCCTACCGGAAATACTACGCCGCCTGACGCCGGGTCTCAGCTCGCGTTTCGCAGGAAGGGCGCGGAGGCCAGGACCGCCTGGCTGCGATTGTTGACCTCCAGCTTCTTCAGGATGGCCGAGACATGCTGTTTCACCGTCCCCTCCGTCAGGTTCATGTCCCCCGCGATCTCCTTGTTCAGCTTGCCCTCGGCCAGCGCCCGCAGCACCCTTAGCTGTGCGGCGGACAGGCGGGCGACGCGGCGATGGAAATCGATGGCGACCGGATCGGCGGCGGTTTCGGTCGGGAACAACTGCTCGCCCCGCATGATGGCCCCCACGCCGTTGACCAGGGTCTCGACCGGCGCCGCTTTGGACAAATAGCCCTTCACGCCGAACGCTCGCGCCATCGCCACCGAATGGGCGTCGATCCGTGCCGAGACCATGACGAAGTCCGCATCGGGCAACAGCAGTTGCAGGCGAAGCAACGCATCGAATCCCGTGGCGTCCGGCAACAGCAGATCCAGCATCACCAGCTTGATCCGACCACCCAGGGTCTTGGCGCAGGCCTCGGCCTCCTTGGCGGACAGCACGCGCGCCACGTCCAGATGAGGGTATGCCGCACGGATCGACAGCTCCAGCGCCTGGCCGATCAGGGGGTGGTCATCGACGATCAGAACGGTCCAGCGCATCGTTTCGCGCCTCCAAGCTATGCCTTTGAGTTGCTACGCCACAGGTCATGATTGCAGCCCAGGAGGTTAACAGCGCGTTAGCCTTACAACCCAAGCCAGTAAACGCAGCATGCTAACGAATTCGTCGCCTGACTATAACTTTGGTTATGTTTAGACCGTTTTGCACGTCGGGCTTGTGGACTCCTCTGCGTTTCGGGATGATTTGGCTCTCCAACGACGACGCCCACCCGGCGCCGTCCCTCAGTTGGAGCTGATGATGAAAACGCTGATCGCCGTCGCCGCCCTCGTCCTGACCGCCGTCGCCGCTCCGGCCATGGCCCAATCCTCGGCCACCGGGTCGGGTTCGATCACCGTGATCCGCCCCCTGACCATCACCAAGACGGCCGATCTGAAGTTCGGCACTGTGGTGCGTCCAGGCACGGGCTCCGGCACGGTCGTGGTCAGCGCGGCTGGCGCGCGTTCGGTCACCGGCGGCGTCGTCGGCCTGGCCTCGGGCGACACGCCGGCTGCTGCGGCCTTCTCGGTCGCTGGCGAAGGCGGTCAGTCGGTCTCTGTCACCATCCCCGCCACCTTCACGATGGCGAACGGGTCCGACAACCTGACGGTTACGACCTCGAACAGCCTGACCGGCTCCGTCGCCAGCCAGACCCTGTCCAACGCCCTGGGCTCGGCCGGTTCGCTGGCCTTCAGCGTCGGCGGCTCGGTCACGATCATTTCGACCGCCGCGACGGGCGCCTATACCGGCACGTTCACCGTCTCGGCCGCCTACAACTAAGACCATGTATCCGCTCCAGGTCGATAACGCCGAGCGGACCGCGCTTAACGAAGCGGAAGGCTTGAAGGATCATCGTCGCTTCGCGTCGCCGTTGCATTGGCTCGGAGTGAAGATGTTTCGTTACCTGCTGCCCGCCGTCGCCTTCCTCGCGATCGCCGATCCGGTGTTCGCGCAGGTGGGGGCCGACCTTAACATCTCGCCCAAGCGGGTGGTGTTCGGCCCCGGCGAACGCAGCGCCACGGTCTATGTCTTCAATCAGGGCGACCAGCCCGCGACCTATTCCGTCGAACTGATCGACCGGGTGATGACGGCGGACGGCCAGATCGTGGCCTCCGCCGACCATCCCGAGACGATGCTCGATTCGGCGCGCGACCTGGTTCAATACACCCCGCGCCGCATCACCCTTCAACCGCGCGAGAGCCAGGCCATCCGTGTGCGCGCCCGTCCCGGCGGCGAGGGCGAGCATCGCAGCCACCTGACCGTCACCGCCCTTCCGCCCGAGAACGCCGGCTTCACCGTCGATCAGGCCGCGGCCGGCGGCGACGATGTGACCCTTCAGGTCGTCGCCCTGTTCAGCGTCAGCATTCCGGTCATCGTCCGCGACGGCGCCGTGGACGCGCGCGCCGGCATCGACCGCGTCTCCCTGACCCAGGACGGCGCACAGACCCTGCTGTCGCTGGATCTGGTGCGCAACGGCGCCAACTCGGTCTATGGAGACGTTGAGGTCTTCGTCGAGGATTCCGCCGGACGCCGTCCTCTGACCGCCGTGCGCGGCGTCGCCGTCTATCCCGAGGTCGCGCGCCGCACGGTGATCGCCGCCCTGCCGCAAGGCGTGGCGTCTGGCCAGACCCTGACCATCATCTATCGCGACGACGACGCGGAGAAGGGCCAGGTACTGGCGACCACGACCCTGACCGCCCCGTGACAGTGGCGCGCTCCACCGGTGCGGCTCTGATGGCGCTGGCGACATCGGGCATCGCCTGGAGCGCGACGGCCCAGGACAATCTGGTGCGCAATCTGGTCATCGCCGCCGATCCCCAGCCCTTCAGCACCGACGATCTGCTGTGGATGGAGGTGGATGCCGGCGGCGTCGCCCTGACCGATTCCATGAACGTCTATGCTTCGCGCGCCGGCGTCTTCGTGCCGCTGGGCGAGTTCTCACGCGTGCTGGACCTCGCAGTCGGCGTCTTCCCGGCCCAACGCCGCGCCGAGGGCTGGGTGCTGGATCCGTCCAACCGCATCACCGTCGATCTGGCCACGCGCGAGGCCAAGGTCGCCGGTCGCACGATCCGGTTCGGAGCGGACCAGGCGGCCATCTATGACGACGACCTCTATCTTCGCACCGACCTGATCGAACAGCTTCTGCCGGTGAAGCTGAAGGCGGACGCCAGCGCCCAGATGTTGACCGTGGCCACCACGCGCGCCCTGCCGTTCGAGCAGCGGGCCGAACGCGCGCGTCGCCAGGCGGCCGCCGGTATCATAGACGCCGAGGACGATGTGGTCCGCCAATCCACCCCCTATCGCCTCGCCAGTCCCCCGGCCTTCGACGTCAATATCGGGGGCCAGGTCGCGCGCGACGGCATCGACAACGCCCGGCGTTACGACGTGCGCGCGGCTGGCGACCTGCTCTATGCGGGGCTCGAAGCCTATGTCGGTTCCGACGACGAGGGCGCGATCAACGCCGTCCGCGTCGCCCTGACGCGCAAGGATCCCTACGGCCACGCGCTGGGGCCGCTGGGCGGCACGCGCGCCAGCATCGGCGACGTCTTCTCCCCCTCAATGCCCATTGGCGTCTCCGGCGTCGCCGGACGCGGGGTCTATTATTCGTCGGCGCCGCTGGAAAACCTCGATCTCGCCACCCCGCTCAATCTGCGCGGCGAGCTGGCGCTCGGCGAAGAGGTGGAGCTGTATGTCAACGAGGTGCTGCAACGCGCCCAGACCTCGCCGGTCCAGGGGCGTTACGAGTTTCTCGATGTGCCCCTGGCCTTCGGCCTGAACACGATCCGCCTGGTCTTCTACGGCTCGCAGGGGCAGATTCGTGAGGTCGTGCGCCGCATCAACTTCGGCTCGGGTCAGCTGGAACCGGGCCGGTTCGTCGTGCGGCTCAGCGCCGTCGAACAGGGCCTGACCGTCTTCGACGTGGGCGATCCCATCGGCGGTCAGGATGTCGGGGCGCTGCGCCTGGTCGCCACCGTCGATTACGGCCTGTCGCCCGGCCTGACCCTCAGCGCCGGCGCCGCGCGCTATGAACCTCTAGGGCGCGACAGCCGCACCCTCGGCACGGCCGGCGTCCGCAGCTCGCTAGGCCCCGTCGCCGCCCAGATCGATGTAGCCTTGGACGACCAGGGCGGCCACGGCGTCTCAGTCGGCCTGGCCACGCGCGCCTATGGCGTCTCCCTGATCGGCCGGCATTCCGAATACGGCGCCGGCTTCATCGACGAGACGCGTCAGCTCGGCGCCCTCGATCAGGCGCCCCTGTCGCGCGCCACCGACATTCGCGCCGACGGTCAGTGGACGGCGCCCGGCGGACTGGTCGTGCCGATCTCGCTGAACGCCCGCCGCCTGGTCCGCACCGACGGCGTCAACCTGACCACCGCCGAACTGCGCGCCTCCGCGCCCATCGGCCGCTTCTACGCCTCCAGCAACATCGCCTATGAGGCCGAAACCGACGGGGGCGCCGACCGCCGCCGTTGGTTGGGCGGCGTGGACGTGACCACCCTGGTCTCGGCGCGGCTCCAGACCCGCGCCGGCCTGACCTACGAGTTGTCGCCAGACCTCAGCCTCGACACCGCCTACGCTACCGCCGACTGGCAGCTCAGCCCGACCGCCGCCCTGCGTTTCGGCGCCATCCGCACCCTCGGCCCCCAGGCCACGACAACCGTTCAGGCCTCGCACCTGTGGCGCGCGTCCCGTTTCGACCTGGCCCTGAACGTCGGCTATGAGACCCGGCGGCAGGATTGGCGGGTCGGCCTGCAGCTGGGCTTCGGTTTCGGCTACGATCCCGGGCGAGACCGCTACCGGCTGACGCGACCCGGCGTGGCCGGCGGTGGATCTGTCGCGATCAACGCCTGGGTGGACGAGAATGGCGACGGCCTTCGCCAGACCGACGAGCCGGGCGTGCCGGGCATCGTCGCCGACACCAACGCCGGCGGGGTCACCACCGACGCCGACGGCCGCGTCTACGCCACCGGCCTGGGCGACGTGCCCACCGCCCGCATTCGCCTGACGACAGAAGGCATCGACGATCCCTTCCTGGTCGGCGGCCCCACCGACATCCAGATCGTGCCGCGTCCCGGTCAGGCGGCGCAGATCGACTATCCGATGCAGCGCAGCGCCGAGGTGCAGCTGCTGGCCCTGCTGGTGCGTGGGTCGGGCGAGCCCCGCCCCCTCGCCGCCCTGGCCATCGAACTGGTCCCGCAAGGCACCGGCGCGCCCATCGCCGGCCGCAGCGACCACGCAGGCGTGCTGTTCTTCGAAAGGGTGCGGCCGGGCATCTATGATGTCCGGCTGGATGGGGATCAGGCCCACGCCCTGGGGGTTTCCCTGGTCGAGGGCGCGCGTGTTGTCGTACCCGCCACGGGCGGCTTCGTGGATGCAGGTCGCTTCCTGGTCCGCATCGAAGGCGAGGTCCGGCAATGAACCGCACAGCCCTTCTGCTCGCCCTGACCGCCGCTCTTGCGTTCAGCACCCCGCGCGACGCTCTCGCAGACGCCTCGGTGACGCGATCCCCCGCGACGGCGCCCACCCTAGGCACGACCATTCGCGGCACGTCGGCGACGACCTTCAGCATCTCCACCGCCGGCTCCGTGACCCGCACCAGCGGCGACGCCATTCGGCTGACATCAGGCTCGGTGACGACGCCGACCCTGTCGATCAACTGCGGCCTGTTGAACCTGTCGGGCCTGTGCGCCCTGCGCTACATCCGCGTCACCATCACCCCCGTCACCGGCAGCGGCGCCGCGACCATCTCCAGGCTCCGTGTCGGCGGACTGAGCGGCGCCACATATCGCACTGGATCGGCCCCGACCGAGGCGGCCAGCCTGACCTTCGACCTAAACCCCATAGGCCTGCTCAGCACCGCCACCCTTCAGCTCGGCATGGATGTGGTGCTGGCCACCAACGCCGCCAGCGGCGTCTACAGCTTCGACTACGTCGTCACGGTTCAACTGGTGTCATGACACCCCTTCGCGTCCTCATCCTCGCCGCGCCGATCCTCGCCCTCTCCGTCCCCGCGCTGGCGCAGGAACCGGCGCGCGCCACGATCAGCATCGAACGCAGCCTCAGCATCGTCTCCGTCCGCCCGATCCAGCTCTCGCCCGAACAACGCGTCGCCACCCTGTCGCTCAGCGCCGACATTCAGCCCAATGCGCCTGCGGTGATCCGCGTCACCGGCGATCCGGGCCGGGTCTATCGCATCCGCGTGCCCCGCACCCTGACCTCCAGCGAGGGCGTCGCCCTGGTCGAGGACTTGCAGATCTGGAGCGAGAACACCGGCGACGTGTCGGTGACCCGCACCTCGCACATGGACCTGGACGGCCGCGACATGCTGCGGGTTTCCGGCCGCCTGCGCCCCGCCAACGGCGCGTCCGAATCCGTCGCCGCCCTGCCCCTCAGCATCGACTACGAATAGATCAGGGCAAGGCGTCCAGCGCCGCGATCAGTTTGTCAGCCGCTGCCGCATCCAGCCCCCGCCCCGACGCGAACCCGTCGTCCACCGCCAGCGCCGCTGCACCAATATCGGTGAACTCGAACAGCCCCGCCGATCCCGCCAACCCGTGCGCCACCCGCTCCACCCGATCAAGATCACCCACCGCCAGAGCCTGCGCCAACGCGGCCCGATCCTCCACCGCCCGGACGCAGAACTCGGCCCTCAACGCCGCCAGCGGATCGTCGCTCATGCGTCCGCCGCCGCCAGAATGTCCCGCAGCTGGCGCGCCAGCGTCATGGGATCGAACGGCTTGACCACCACGCCAATGGCTCCCAGCGCCATCAGCCGCTCGACCTCCTCGCTCTGGGCACGCGCCGTCATGAAGACGACCGGCGTCTTCTCCAGCCCCGAAATCTCGCGCAGACGCACCAGCACGCTCGGTCCGTCCATCGACGGCATCATCACGTCCAGCAGGATGATGTCCGGCGCCGGCCCCGTCTCCAGTTGCACCATCGCCTCCGCCCCTGACGCCACGCTGGTCAACGCCAGGTCGGGGTCCAGCTCCAGCGCGAACGCCGCCACCTCGCGGATGTCCGGTTCGTCGTCGACGTGCATCACGGTCAGGGGCATGGGCTTTCCTCTCAGCGGTCACGTGGGGTGAAGGTCAATCGCCGCACCGTCCGCGCCAGATCGGCCAGCGACGCCGACGACTTGACCAGCACGGCCTCGACCCGCTCGCCCAGCGCCGCGTCCATGTCCTGCGCGGAATAGACCACGACAGGAATCCCCTTGGCTCCCTCGCCAAGGTCGGGCAACAGCTCCAGACCCGACCCGTCCGGCAGCCCCAGGTCCAGGATCACCAGATCCGGCCTGACCCGCGCCAGCACCTTGCGCGCCTGCGACAGGCTGGTTGCGTGGGTGATCTCGGCGATACCCGCCAGGGTCTCGGCGGTGACCTGCAGAATGTCGGGGTCGTCGTCCACATGCAGGATGACCGGGGCCTGACGCCCCAGCCGTTCCAGCACCGCAGCGATGGCGCTACGCAACCGCTCCTGATCGAACGGCTTCTCCAGCCAGTCGATCACCTCCAGCGACCGCCCCCGCGCACGGCCTCGGGCCACATCGGCCGAAACGACGACGACCGGCGTGTCCACCGTATCAGGCCGTTCGCGCAACGCCCGGATCAGGCCGATCCCATCCGCGTCCGGCAGTTGCAGATCCACCAGAATGGCGGCGAACCCCTCGTCCTCGACGGCGTCCAGCGCGGCGGCGGCGCTGCCGGCGACCAGGGCGTCGAACCCGTCCTGCGCAAGCATGATGCGCAGCACCTCGGCCGCATCGGGATCGTCCTCGACGATCAACAGGCGCGGCCCGTGCGTCGTCTGCGGCGCAGCGTCGCCGACGGTCATCGGCAGGTCCAGATGGAAGGTCGCCCCCTCGCCCGGCGCCGATTCGAACCACAGCCGCCCACCGTGCCGCTCGGCAATTTCCTTGGCGATCGCCAGCCCCAGGCCGGTGCCGCCGCGCTGGCGGGTGTCCGATCCGTCGGCCTGGGCGAACTTGGTGAAGATGCGCGCCCGGAACGCATCGGGCACACCCGGCCCGTGATCGCGCACGCTCAGCCGCACGATGCGCGCCTCGGGCATAACCGCGACCTCGACCGTGCCGCTCTCGGGCGAGAATTTGGCCGCATTCGACAACAGATTGACCACCACCTGCACCAGTCGATCTACATCCCCCATCACGGGCGCCGCCGGCCCCTCGGCTAGCTCCAGCCTGACCCCCAGCCCGTCAGCGAACCCCCGCACATTATCCAGCGACCGGATCGCGACCTCGCGCAGATCGATGGGCTGAAGTTCCAGATTGATCTGCCCGGACTCCAGCTTCTCCACATCCAGAATGTCGTTGATCAGCCGCACCAGCCGCAGGCTGTTGGAATGAGCGATGCCAATCAGGCGTCCCGCACGCTCCGATAGGCTGCCCGCCGCACCACCCGCCAGCAGGCCGAGCGACCCGGCGATGGAGGTCAGCGGCGTCCTCAGCTCATGACTGACAGTCGAGACGAATTGCTTCTTCAGCTCCTCGACCCGGCGCCGGTCTGTGATGTCGCGCACCACTGCCACCAGATGCACGCCGGTCGGCAGTTCCAGCGGACTGAAGGCGACATCGACCGGAAACGCTTCGCCGCTTCGCCGCCGCCCCGTCAGTTCCTGCACCAGACCGCCCGTCGCATCGGCCCCGCCCGCCCTGATCCGCGCCATCAGTCCCTTGTCGCCCTGATCGCTCGCTTCCAGCAGCACAGCCACGTCACGCCGCCCCAGCTCCTGCGCCGACCAGCCGAACATCCGCGTGGCGGCGGCGTTCATCGTCTCGATGGTGCCGCTGGGGTTCAGCGTCAGTATGGCGTCGATGGCGCTGTCGAAGATGGCCTCCTGCCGCGCCGCCGTGGCCCGAACCTCGGCCAGCAGCGTCCGCCGCGTGGTGACGTAGCGCACGAACAGCCATGCCGACCCGGCCACCACGACGATCAGCGCCAGGAACAGCGCCGTCACCATCGTCTCCGTCATCTGCGACCGCGCCTCGACCCGCCCCGTCAGCGTCGTCAGCGCCCGCGCATCGATGTCCGTCATCCGGTCGATGGTCGTGCGAATACGGTCCATCGCCTCTTTGCCCCCGCCGGTGGCGACGGCCGTCAGCCCCGCCTCGCGGCCGCGCCGATCATAGGCCTCCAGCGCCTCGCGCATCGCCGCCTGTTTGACCGCGATTCGCCGCTCCAGCTCGGCGATGTTGGCGCGCTGAACCGGATCGCCCGCATAGGCCGCCCTAAGCTGCGGCAACTCCCGGCCCAGGCGCTCGGTCGCGGTCGTATAGGGGACCAGAAAGTCGGGATCGCCGCTGATGATATAGCCGCGCTGTCCCGTCTCGGCGTCCTGCATCAACGAGAAGACGGTCTGCAGCTCCTCGCGCGCCTTGTGCGACTGCGCCGTCTCCTGACGCAGGGCCCGAACCCGCTCGAAATCACGCCGCATCTCCAGCCCGACGCACGCCAGACCGACCACCAGCGCCACAACCGCCAGGCCCAGCCCCCACCGCCGACGTGATCCGCGCACCATCCCGCCCTCTCGACCTCAGCCGACGCCGCCAACCCCGACGTGCATCGACCCTTCACCCCGACGGTCCGACATCCCGCCCCGATAGGCAAGACCATCACCGTCCTTGCGACCAAACAACCGAAAGGCGATAAGGTTAATGGAGACGAGGGCGCTCACTCTGGATTGGTGACACGGCAAGAGCGAGGTCATCTCAGCCGCAAATCCTCAGCGGATTGGCCGGCGCTGCGATTGGAGATCATGTCGTTCACAGCACGCACGCTTCATTCTGACCTATCCCCGCCTCTGCGCCCCCGCAAGAAGAGCAGAACCAGCAGTCCCGCCAACACCAGGCCGACCATCGCATAGTGCAAGACGGGGGCGCCCGGCATCGGCGCTAAATCGTCTGAAGGAAGATTGGCCGCCGGGCTTTCGCCCTGACCCTTTCAAGCAGGCGTCAGGCCGGCATTGGTCAGTCGCAATTGACGAAGATCGACGCCCATTTCGTTTCTGAACCGAGCGACGGCCGCATCGCCCAAACGACGCGCCGTGGCGTTGTCGCCGCGCTGCATGGCGTCCACATAGGCCGCGTGCTGCACGAGGAAGTTCAGCATCAACACCTCGGCCATCTCCTGGCGACCGGCGTCGTCGAGCCTCGCGACCGGTCCGCCGGCGATTGAGCGGCGAACCTGGTCACGAACCGCCAGGGTCTGAGTGCGGTTGTTGTCGCCCTGATTGGCGATGACCCAGTTCATCACCCAATAGGCGGCCATGGCGTCCGCCACATCGCCGGCTCGCAGGCCATCGGACAGGACGATGCCGGACCAACTGCCGATGGGATCTCCGTTCGTGAGCACCGATCGCACGCGCTGCTCCGCCTCGCGACCCGAATTTCTGCCGACGAATTCCGCGAACTGAGACCTGACCCGCGTGGAGACGGAAGGCGAGGCGCGATAGGTCGTGCGGACCACGGCCCCCGACGGAGCCGCAAGAGCGCGAGGTGCGGCCCGTCTGGCAGACGAAGGTGAGCCATCGCCCGAGGACATCATATTGTCCCGCATGGCCGCGTGCATCTGGTTCATGGCGTCGGATGTCGCGAACCCCTGAAACGCATAGTCCTGAGCCCCGACAGGACCCGCCAGCACCACCGCAGTCGCGACCATCATGGCGAACCGTATTTTTGCGTGATGCGAACGCTTCGTCATTAGCCTATCTCCGACTTCGACGTCCCAAGAAGAAAAATAGGGCAAACAGACCCGCCAACATGGCGAATCCCAGTCCGACGATTGCATAATGGAAGACAGGAAAGGCCGTTATCGGCGCTTCATCGTCCGTAGAAGGATTGGCCGCCGGGCTTTCACCCTGACCCTTTCAAGCGCTGGGGGTGAACCCTGTGTTGGTGAGCCGAATACTGCGTAGATTGACGCCCATCTCGTTGTTGAAACGCGCCACCGCGGCGTTCTGCAGACGGCGCTGCATGCCTGCGTCATTTGCCGCCATAGCGTCCTCGTAGGCGACGCTTTGGGCGATGAAGTTCAAGATCATCGCCTCGGCCATCTCCTGCTTCTGAGCGTCGTCCAGACTTGAGAAGCCTGGGTTCCCTCCCAGAATGGATTGGACTTGTGAACGGACGGCGGAAACTTGCGAACGATCGACTTCGCGGACGTCATTCGCAATCTGCCAGTTCAGAACCCAATAGGCGGTCATTGCGTCAGCGACGCTTCCGCGTCGCAGGCCATACTGCGACACATGACGCCCCCAGCGCGCGAAAAAGTCTTCACGGTCCATGGCCGCCGCGATGCCGGCCTGGTGGCCCCCAGTTGATCCGACAAAAGCGGCGAACTGGCTTTTGACCCGCGATGTTACTGCGGGCGATGCGCGATAGGAGGTCGAAACCGCGCCTGCCGCCCCGGAGGCGGCAGGGCTGCTGGCCGAAGACGACGAAGAGGATGAGGCAAGGCCGCGACGGGAGTCCCGCTCCAGCTGATTCCCAACCACCGTGTTCAGAGCCATACTGGTCTGAAAATCAGGCGTATAGGTCGGCACGAAGTCCTGAGCCGACGCCATGCCGCAGACGGCGCTCATGGCCAGGGTCAAGACGACTGAGGCGAACTGGTTCTTCATGTCATTCCCTTTTCCCACCGCGACGCCCAAGAGCGAAGGTCAAACCGAGCAATGCCGCCAGAAGAGCCAAGCCAAGGCCGACCGTCACTGTGTTAAGGGCTGGAGACTTCGCCCCTGTCGTCACCATGTTCGAGGAAGGATTGGCCGCCGGGCTTTCGCCCTGACCCTTTCAAGCGATTGGAACAAAACCTCTGTCAGTGAGCCGCAGCCGACGCAGGTCCATTCCTGCAGCCCGCATCTGGCGTTGAGCTTCGTCTCCAAGCGTTCGCACATCGTCCGTGCGTCCAGCGCGCTGGGCTTCGTCCACAGCAGAATCGAGAAGCATGGCCTGATAAATCAAGGTCTCCGCATATTCCTGTCGTTGGGCCGAGGTTCGAAGTCCAGCCCTGCTGAAGTCAAAACCCGACGCGACCTGCGCCCGGACTGCTTGGGCCTGTGTGCGGGAATAAGGTTCTCGCTGATCATTGGCCGCGCCCCACATGGCTAGCCAATAGGCGGCCGTTGCGTCCACGACATTGCCTGATCGAAGTCCGAATCGAGAGACCCCGCGATCGAACAACTGAACAAAATCGCGCTGCCGGAAGGCTGCGCTCAGCTGCTGTGCGCCCGTGGGGTCTCGCCGGCTTACCGCTTCCACGATCCGTTGCTCGACGCCCCGGCGAACTGAAGGATCGACACGATAGGTAACCGAGGCGGTCTCCGCTGGCGCTCGAACCGAACGCGAGGATGCTTCAGTCCCGGAAGAACCCACCATGGCGTCACGAGACGCCGCCTGCATCTGGTTCATGGCGTCGGATGCCGCAAACCCCTGGAAAGCGTAGTCCTGAGCCCTGACAGGACCCGCCAGCACCACCGCAGTCGCCGCCATTATGGCGAACAGTATTTTGACATCACGCGCACGCTTCACGACGACCTATCTCCGACTCCGACGTCCCAAGAAGAAGAACAGCACGAACAGACCCGCCAATGTGGCCACGCCCAGGCCTACGATCACATAATGAAAGACGGGGAAGGCCGACGGCGCTTCATCGTCCGCAGAAGGATTGGCCGCCGGGCTTTCGCCCTGACCCTTTCAAGCGCCGGGGGTGAACCCTGTGTTGGTCAGTTGGACATTACGCAGATTTACACCTGCCTCGCTTCTAAAGCGTGCGACCGCAGCGTCTCCTAATCGGCGCATCGCCGCGTTATCGCCAGCCTGGATGGCATTTGTATAGGCTGCGTGCTGCACTAGGAAATTCAACATCAACGCCTCCGACATTTCCTGGCGCTCGGCGTCGCTTAGTCGAGATAGATTGGCGTTAGAGGCGATGATGCCGCGCAGTTGGTCGCGTGCAGCTATCGTCTGAACACGATTGTTGTCCGACTGGTTTGCGATGACCCAGTTCAAGACCCAGTATGCGGCCATGGCGTCAGCCAAGTCGCCAGGACGCAGGCCGTCACTGCGCACAATGCCTGCCCAACTTTCGACGGCGTCGCCACGCGCCAGCGCCGTTGCGATATCTGTTGCGCCTTGTGGACCAGCGCTCCGGCCGACGAAATCAGCAAATTGCTGTTTCACGCGTTGGGTCACGGCAGGAGAGGAGCGGTAAGTGGTAGACCCCACTCTTGACGCTGCGCTCGACGAGGCTGTCGATCTCGAAGATGTGCCGCGCGGACGCTCCGAATCTCTTCGTAGCTGGATGCCCATATTCACCGCAGAGTTCATATCTGAGGTGAACGAAGGACTGTACGAAGGCGTGAAGTCCTGAGCCGACGCCACGCCGCAGACGGCGCTCATTGCAAGGGTCAAGACGACTGAGGCGAACTGGTTCTTCATGTCATTCCCTTTTCCTACCGCGCCGCCCAAGGGCGAAGGTCAAACCGAGCAATGTCGCCAACAGAGCCAAGCCGAGGCCCACCACTACTGTGTTCAAGACAGGAGACTTCGCCGCTGTCGTCGCTCCAGCCGGGAAAGAGTTGGCCGCCGGGCTTTCACCCTGACCCTTTCAGGCAGGAACCAAACCGCCGTTTGTCAGTCGCAACTGACGAAGATCGACGCCCATTTCGTTTCTGAACCGAGCGACGGCCGCATCGCCCAGACGGCGCGCCGTGGCGTTGTCGCCACGCTGCATGGCGTCCACATAGGCTGCGTGTTGGACGAGGAAGTTAAGCATCAGCACTTCGGCCATCTCCTGGCGACCGGCGTCGTCGAGCCTTGCGACCGGCCCGCCGGCGATCGAGCGACGAACCTGGTCACGAACCGCCAGGGTCTGGGCGCGGTTGTTATCGCCCTGATTGGCGATGACCCAGTTCATCACCCAATAGGCGGCCATGGCGTCCGCCACATCGCCGGATCGCAGGCCGTCCGACCGGACGATGCCTGACCAGCTGCCGATGGGATCACCGTTCGTGAGCACGGATCGCACGCGCTGCTCCGCCTCGCGACCCGAATTTTTGCCGACGAATTCCGCGAACTGAGACCTGACCCGCGTCGAGACGGCAGGCGAGGCGCGATAGGTCGTGCGGACCACGGCCCCGGAAGGAGCCGCAAGAGTGCGAGGTGCGGCCCGCCTGGAAGACGAAGACGAGCCATCGCCCGAGGACATCATATTGTCCCGCATGGCCGCGTGCATCTGGTTCATGGCGTCTGAGGTCGCGAAGCCCTGGAATGCATAGTCCTGAGCCACAGTCGCTCCGGCCCCCAGAAGCGCGACTGCCGCGACTGCGCCGAGAATATCCGTTCTGATGCTCATGGTCCTCGCTCCATTCAACCGGTTTTCATTAAAACCAAGACGGCGGGCGAAGGTTTCGCCCGCCGCCCGATGTCGTCTGTCCGTCAGGCCTAGCCTTGCTTTCTCGCCAGGGTCGAGGCAGATTCGCCGATCGACTTGAGAGCGTTGTTCAGGGCCTGGGACACGAAGTCCAGTTCCTTGCCCACCGCCGTCATTTCTGCGGACAGGCTGCCCATCTTGGGCTTCTTCTTCTGGCTTTCGGCGTCGATCTTCTCACCGATCTCAGCCATGCGCTCCATCTTGGCGTCCAGGACGCTGCCCAGGGCCAGGGCCAGACGCAGCATGAAGCTCTTGCCGTTGGCGCCGCCGCCGACGGTGTTGCCGTCCTCGTCGCGACCGCCGGTGCGGGCCTTCTCAAGGGTCTTGTCGACCAGATCCTGAACGATGTCGTTCATCTGACGATCGATCTCGCCCGCCTCGAAGGCGCCGCCGCCCGTGGCCGCCGCCAGGCCTGCGGCCGATTCACCGATGCTCTGGAAGGCGCCGCCCGTATTGCCCGAGCTCGCGGCGAAGGCGCTCTGGGCCAGGTCGATGACCGACTGCGGCAGGCCCAGTTGTTGCCCGACCATCTGGATGACCTGCTGGCCGATCGAAGAAATGGCTTGGGTCAAGGCCGCCTGGATGAGGGCCGAGGCGCCGCCCGTCACGGTGGCCAGAGCCGTCTGAGCCACCGTGCTGACCAGGGTGCTGAAGAGGTTGCCGCCGCCGCCGATACCGAGGAATGACATCTGAAATCTCCGAGTTTGGGTTTCCGGTCCGCCGGGCAGGCGCATCGCCCGGAAACCCGACGTCGTCACAAAACCACCCCTCCCCTATCGCCGGTAGTCAGGCCGTTCCCCAGCTAGGGATTTCCCTAGCAGCGCCTTCAGACGCTTGGGCATGGCGGCCGTTTGGGCCTGGGCGGCCTCGACGCGGGCGGCGTCTTCGGCGATTTCTTCGGGGGTGCGCGTGCGGCGGTCCAGCACGGTGACGCTGCCTGCCGTGACGCCCAGCAGCAGCACCTCGTCGCGCCAGATCACCACCGTCGCCCGCTCGCGCGGGCCCAGCGGCAGGGCGCGGACGAAGCGGATTTCGTCGCCGCTCGGGGTTCCGGTCTGGACCTTCTTGAGGAAGCGGATCGAGAAGAAGGCCAGCCCCAGCACCAGGGCCATGGCGACCAGGACCGTGAACAGGTCCATCAGCATTCCAAGCGGGTTCATCGGGTCTCCGGCGACGGTGAACGGGGCGTCACCATGCCGTCCTCGGGCATGGCGGGAAAGAGCGGACCGGAATTCCCGGACCGATCCGGTGCGGTTTCATGCGCGGCGGCGGGCTGCTCGTCAGGATCGCCGGCCATCTCGACCGGCTGCAACCGCTCGCCCCGCGCCGCGTCGTCGCGCAGGCGGCGCGCCATCAGGATGATTTCGGCGACGGCGGCGAACATGTCCTCGGGCACCACGGCCTCGACCGGCACCTGTTCGTGCAGAGCCCGCGCCAGGGGCACGTTGCGGATGATGGGCACGCCCTCGCGCTCGGCCATGTCGCGCATGGCGCCGGCGATCATGCCGTCCCCCTTGCCCGCCACCACCGGCACCACATGCTCGGTCGGGTCATAGGCCAAGGCCACGGCGATATGGGTCGGGTTGACCACCAGGGCGGCCGCGCCGCGCACCGAGCCGACGGCGTTCGACTGGGCCCATTCCTGCGCCAGTTCGCGACGGCGGGCCTTCACGGTCGGATCCCCTTCCATGTCCTTGGCTTCCTGGCGGATGTCGCGATGGCTCATCCGCATCTTCTTCATGAAGCTGAAGCGCTGGTATGAGGAATCCAGGATCGAGATGAAGACGAACACCACCAGGGTCCAGCCCAGCAGGTGGAAGGCGGTCGATCCGAACGCGCCCAGGACTTCGCCCGGCTGGGCGCCCGGCAGACGCAGGATACGGTCGATCTGGCCGAACAGCAGCAGCGCCGTCAGCCCCAGCAGCAGCACAGTCTTGATCAGCGACTTGCCGACCTCGAACAGATTGTCGGTATTGAACATCCGCTTGAGCCCCTCGCCGGGGTTCATGTGGTCCATCTTGGGCGTCATCTTCTCGAAGGTCAGGACCGGCCCGACCTGCAGGAACTCCACGACCGAGGCGAACAACGCCACCGGCAGCATCAGCACCGCCATGATCAGCACCAGCCGCCGCGCCGCCGACCAGGCGATCTGCTCATAGGCGTCGCCGAATGGCTGATCCATGACGCGGAACACCTCGTCGAACAGGCCGGCGAAATGATCGAACACCGTACCCGACAAAAGCAGGCCGACCAGAAGCCAGGCGAACAGGACGGCGGTCGAACCGACGTCCTTGCTCTTGGCCACGTCACCCTTCTTGCGTGCATCCTGCAGCCGCTTGGGTGTCGGACGTTCTGTCTTGTCCCCGCCGTCGTTCTTCTCGGCCATGAGGATCGAATCTCCCGGATGCGACGGAAACGACGCGCAATTTCGTCACCGACAGGCGTTAGAGCATCACGCTTATGGCAAAGCTTAAAAGCCAATCAGGACACTGATTAATACGCACAATTAGACATGACGATGTTAACCGAGTTGCAAAAAATCAATCTTTGCCACTTCGTTGACAACATTCATGGCCACCCATATCAACGTAACGCAACACCGTTGTTCCGAGAAACGGAGGTCAAACGAGCTATGAAACAGCTATGCTTGACCATAAGCATATCGATGCTTCTAGTTGCGCATTCTTATCAGGATGCGCAGGCGCAAGACTGTAACGGCAGCCAGTCGAATCTGGTCGCTTCGGCCGATTCCGTCAGCCGCTTCGCCTTGGCCCTGGGCAACCGACCGGTATGCGCAAGCACGCCTTCGGCCTCGCAGCAGTTGCTGGCCTATGAAGATCAGACGCCCGTGGATGCGATCGGTTCCGCCGGACTTGCGTTTTCTTCACAAGCTCCCGTTGCACGGCCCCGCGTCGGTCGGGTGCGAACCGCGCCCGCTCAGTATCGGGACGTCATCGTCGCGGCCGCCCGGCGCCACGACATCGATCCCGATCTGTTGCAGGCGATCATGAGCGTGGAATCCGCGTCGAACGCGCGCGCCACCTCGCCCGTCGGCGCGCGCGGCCTGATGCAGGTCATGCCCGCGACCGGCGCCCGTTTCGGTGTCGCCGACCCCGCCGGCCTGTATGAGCCAGAGACCAATGTTCACGCCGCCTCGGCCTATCTGAAGACGCTTCAGGGGCTGTTCGGCAACAACCTGACCCTCGTGCTTGCGGCCTACAACGCCGGCGAGGGCGCGGTTCAGAAATACGGCCGCCAGGTCCCGCCCTACCGCGAGACCCAGGCCTACGTCCGCAATGTGCTGGCCCGCTACGACCAGCTCCTCCAGGCGCGCCGCGCCTACATCCGATAGGCCCGATCCCCTCACCGGCCTGATCCGCCGGCAGCCAAGAAGGCGTGTTCCATGCGTTTCGCCAACCCGCTGAATTTCTTCAATCCGCGCGCCTCGGGCCGCGGGCTGGGCCAGTTTTCGGACCTGTTCCTGGTGGCGGGCGTGGCGGCGATCATCGCCATGATGATCATGCCCCTGCCGTCGCTGGCCATCGACACGCTGGTGGCCATCAACATCAGCGCCGGCGTCGTGCTGCTGCTGGTCTCGATCTACATCGCCTCGATCGTCGAGATCTCGGTCTTCCCCAGCCTGCTGCTGATCACGACCCTTTTCCGCCTGGCCCTGTCCATCGCCACGACACGGATGATCCTGCTGGAGGGTCACGCCGGGGCGATCATCAACACCTTCGGCAACATGGTCGCGGGCGGCAATCTGGTGGTCGGCCTGGTGGTCTTCCTGATCATCACCGTCGTCCAGTTCATCGTCATCGCCAAGGGCGCGGAACGCGTGGCCGAGGTCGCCGCGCGCTTCAGCCTGGACGCCATGCCCGGCAAGCAGCTGTCGATCGATTCCGACCTGCGCTCGGGCCTGATCGACAAGGACGAGGCCAAGCGTCGCCGCAAGCTGCTGGAGATGGAAAGCAAGCTGAACGGCAATCTCGACGGCGCGATGAAGTTCGTGAAGGGCGACGCCATCGCCAGCATCATCATCGTCGTCATCAACCTGCTGGGCGGGCTTGCGGTCGGCATGCTGCAGGGCGGTCTCGACTTCGGCGCAGCGGTCCACAAATATTCGATCCTGACCATCGGCGACGGCATGGTTATGCAGATCCCGGCCCTGCTGGCCGCGATGGCGGCGGGCCTGATCGTGACCCGCAGCGGCGACGGCGACAGCGGCGACCTGCACCTGGGCGCCTCGATGCACCGCCAGTTGTCGGCCCAGCCCAAGGTCTTCCTGGTCGCCGGCGGCATGTGCTGGCTGCTGGCCCTGGTGCCCGGCTTCCCGACCATCGTCTTCCTGTTGCTGGGCGCGGCGGCCATGCTGGGTGCGGTTATGATCGAGCCGAACTGGCGCAAGCGCGCCAGCCGCCGGGTCAAGGCCATGACGGGCCGCGCCGCCAACGACGCCGAGGGTCCGATCGAACAGGCCCAGACCCGCGCCATGGAAAGCACCGCCATGACCCCGCTGCTGCTGGAGGTCCAGGGCCGCGCCATCCGCACCTTCGAATCCGACCGGATCACCGCCGCCCTCGAAGCCCTGCTGGAGGAGTTCGAGAATTCTCTGGGCGTCGCCCTGCCCCGCGTCACCTTACGCTATGGCGCGGCTGATGCGCCGGATCGCTGGCGGTTGATGGCCTTCGAGGCCCCGCTGGGATCGGGCGATCTTGTCGCCGCCGAGGATCCGGTCGGTGAGACCGTGCTGGGCGTGCGCGCCCTGCTGCGCCGCAACGCCGGCATGTTCATCGGCATTCAGGAGGCCTCCGCCCTGCTGACCCGCGCCGGCGAATCCTATCCCGAGGTGGTCAAGGAGGTGGCGCGCGCCCTGCCGCTGGCCCGGATCGCCGAGATCATGCGCCGCCTGGCCGAGGAAGAGGTGCCTCTGCGAAACCTGCGCGACATCCTGGAAGCCCTGGCCGACGCCGGTCAGCGCGAGAAGGATCCGCTGGCCCTGACCGAGTTCGCCCGCGTCGCCCTGCGTCGTCAGATCAGCCACCGCTACGCCCCGGAAAGCGTGCTGAAGGCGGTGGTTCTGGAGCCGGCGCTGGAACAGCATCTGCGGGATTCCATCCGCGTCGGCGGGGCCGGCCAGCAACTGGCACTGGATCCCGACATGGCCCGCGCGACGATCGAGGCCATTCGCGACGCCGTGCGAGCCGTCGACGCCGACGCCGTCCTGACCGCCATCGACCTGCGCCGGCATATCCGCAAACTGGTTGAGCCGGACCTGTTCGAGACGCCGGCCCTGTCGTTCCACGAGCTGCTGCCCAGCCTGAAGCTCGACATCGTCGGCCGCGTGGCCCTGCCCCGCCTGGACGTGGCGACCACCGCCCCCACCGCCTCTTCGCAAGTTTCCCCTCCCTCGGCCGCTGCGGCCTGAACCAAGGACCCTGCATGACGTCTCAGCCTTCGAAGCGCAGAACGCCCTTCACGCCCTCGTCGGTGGCGATGCTGGCGGCCGCCGGCCTGTTGGCCTTCGCCGCTCCCGCAGCGGCGGGCGACCCGCCGATCGGTTCGCAGACGATCCAGATCGCGCCGCGCGAGCAGCCGGTGGGCCAGTTCCTGCAAAGCTTTTTCGGCCAGATCGGCGTGCCCGTCGTGGTCAGCCCCAACCTGCGCGGAACCGTCAACGGCGCCTTCAGCGGCTCGGCGTCGGACGTCTACGCCCAGGTCGCGGACGCCTTCGATCTGGTCGGCTATTACGATGGCGCAGCGGTCTACATCTACCAGACCTCGGAGCTGACCACCCAGTCGATGCCGATCTCGCCTCAGGCGCTGCGTCGCGTGCGCGCCACGGCCCAGGAGATGGGCCTGACGGACGGCCGTAACACGCTTCAGGGCGCGGGCCAGATGCTGGTCGCCAACGGCACCCGTCGCTTCATCCAGCAGATCAGCGAGATCGCCAGCGTCGGACCAGGCGCGCAGGCCGAGGCGGCCCAGCCGACCTATGAGTATCGGGTCTTCAGCCTGCGTTACGCCTGGGCCGACGACGTCACCTTCAAGACCGCCCAGAGCGAGACGGTCATCCCCGGCGTCGCCTCCATCCTGCGCGCCATGGTCAGCAACGACCCCAACGGCGCCGTCGCCCGCCGCATCGAGACCCGCAACGGCCCGCGCGTCCAGGGTCTGCGCGGCCAGGGCCTGGCGTCGCAAGGCGGCGTCCAGTCGACCAGCTATTATCCCGACGATTTCTCGGCCACGCCGAACACGCTCGGCGCCGCCGTCGCTGACGAGCAGATGGCGGGCGGCGCGCCAGTGCAACATGCTCGGATCCAGGCGGACACCCGCCTGAATGCGGTGATCATCCGCGACACGGCCGACCGGATGGCCGCCTACGAGGCCCTGATCGCCGCGCTGGACAAGGAACCCCAGCTGCTTGAGATCGAGGCCACGATCATCGACATCGACACGGTCCGCGCCCGCGAGCTGGGCATCACCTGGCGGTTCGACGACGGTCGCGGCGGCGTCCTGTTCGGCGACGGCACGGCCAACGACCTGCGCCTGCGCCGAGGCCAGGACATCACGCCCAGCAACAACGGCCTGGCCATCTCCTCCATCATCGGCAACGGCGACTATTTCGTCTCTCGCATCACGGCCATGGAGGACGAGGGCGTCGCTCGGATCGTGTCGCGGCCCCAGGTCGTGACCCTGTCCAACGTCCAGGCCCTGTTCGAAAACACCCGCAGCTTCTACGTCGGCCTTGAGGGCGAGCGCGACGTCGATCTGTTCAACGTCACCGCCGGCACGACCTTGAAGGTCACGCCCCACGTCCTGCGCGACCAGAACCAGACCCGCATCCGCATGCAGGTCGAGATCGAGGACGGTTCGGTCACCGACGCCAGCGTCGACGACATTCCGGTGGTCGAGCGCGCGGCCCTGAGCACCCAGGCCATGATCGTCGAAGGCCAGAGCCTGCTGCTGGGCGGCATGGTGGTTCAGCAGGACGTCAACTCGGTCGGCAAGGTGCCCGTCCTCGGTGACATTCCCGGCCTGGGCCTGCTGTTCCGCCGCTCGTCACGTTCGACGGGCCGGGTCGAGCGCCTGTTCCTGATCACCCCGCGCCTTGCCTCGATCGGCGGCGACGTGGCCGGACCGCGCCTGGACTTCGGCGCCACGCCCGGTTCGCCCGAAGCACAGCCCCTGCCGGCCGCGCCCGCCCTGCCCCAGGGCGGCCCCCGCATGGGCTTCAATCAGCAGGCGTCGCCGCCGAACGACCCCCTGCCCTCCGCCCCCCTGCCCCCGCTGCCAGCGGGCGCCGTTCCCTATCAGCCGTCAGGACGCTGAAGCCCTCTCATGACCGACGCCGCCACCGCATCGACAGCCGAGATCGAAACCCTGGTCCTCAAGGTGCTGGCCGGGCGCGTGCGTGGCGCGTCGGCGCCGCTGGAACGGGGTCAGACGGTCACGGTCGGTCATGATCTGGACGCCGACATCGTGCTGCGCGATCCCAGCGCCGAGGGGGTGCGGCTGAAGCTGAAGGCCCGGACGGACGCCGCCGATCTGGAACTGCTGGAGGGCAAGGTCGTCCTGCTGGGGCACGAGCTGACCGCCCCGGCCCAGGCCCTGTTGCCGCTGTATCTGCCGCTGATGATCGGCGACAACGCCGTGGCGATCGGCGACCCCGACAGCCCGCGCTGGAGCGAGGCCGAGCGCATCCTGACCGCCGGCCGCCCCATCAGCGACGATGAGGATGAGGACGACGCAGCCCAACCCGGCCAGTCCTGGCAATATCTGCTGAACAACACCAACGCCCTGGTCTCGCGCTCGGTGAAGTTCGTGCCGGTGCTGCTGATCGCGGTGATCACCGTGTCCGCCCTGTTCGCCATCAGCTCCGGCGTGCCGACCTGGCCCAAGTCACAGCCGAAACCGGCCAAGGTTCAGGGCGTCCTTCAGGACGAGGGCTTCACCGACCTGGCGGTCACCAAGACCAGCGAAGGCGACCTGCGCATCGAGGGCATGGTGGCCTTGGACGCCGACCGCGCCCGGCTGCAACGCCTCATGGCCGCCCACGACTGGCAGCCCCGGCTGCAGGTCCAGAGCCAGGAGGGCATGGCCCGTCAGGTCGAGGACTTCTACCTGGCCAACGGCGTCGAGGCTTCGGCCCGATCCGCAGGGGTCGGCCTGGTGCGCCTGGACGTCGTCGGCAGCAGCCAGGAAGAAGCCGGCCGCCTGCAACGCCTGGCCATGACCGAGATCAAGGGCGTGCGCCGCATCGAGATCAGCATGCTGCCGGGCGCCGACGAGGGCGGCCGTTTCGAAGACATGCAGGAAGGCGGCGGCAAGCGTGTCGTCTCCGTCATCGGCGGCCCGCGCGGCCATGTAACCACCGCCGACGGCGCGCGTTATTTCCCCGGCGCGGTCCTGCCCACGGGCCACCGCATCGTCTCGATCGAGGAGACCAAGGTTCTGGTCGAGCGCAACGGCAGCCGATCCGAGTTGAATTTCTGAACGCCCACCCCCCCCAAGTCCAACCCAAAGGAGAAACGTCTATGTCATCCCAAGGTCTGAACGGTCTGAGCATGCTGGCGGTCACGCCCGGTCTCAACAGCGACAAGGACAAGGCCCGGCCCGGGTCCTGGTTCGAAGCCATGGCCCACGCCTGGGGCCAGACCCTGGACGCCCAGGCCGGCCGCATCACCGAACTGTCGGAACAGATCGGTCCGGGCGGCGAGGACAAGCCCTCGACCATGGCGATGCTGACCGCCGAGTCGATGCGCATGAACTTCATGGCCAACTCCTCCTCCACCTCGACCGACTCCGTCGGCAAGGCGCTGGAGACCATGGCCCGCAAGAACTAGTCCCCTTTTTGACAGGAGGGACGCATGTCCTTCGACGCCTCCGCGGCCATGGCCGCAATGCCACCGGAAATGCTGCAGCCCCAGATGCAGCTCCAGCCCCAGCAGATCGACGTGGGCTACAACGCCACCCTCGGTCAGGCGGTGCAGTTCCAGAACCTGCTCCATGTCAGCCCGTCGGCGGCTCCGGCCCCGACCGGGCCGACGGAACCGACCGGCGTCATGAAGACCATGATGGGTGCGCTGGAACAGGTGAACGGCCAGGCTTCCGACCTCTCGGCCATGGCCCAGAAGGCCGAGAACAGCGGCGCGGGCATGACCCCTGGCGAAATGGTCATGATGACCGTTCGCTGCCACGAGTTCATGTTCAACTGCCAACTGACCTCCAACATGGCCAACCGCACATCGGACGGCCTGCAACAGCTGTTCCGGCAACAGTCGTAGGGGGCGGTGATGCGTATCCGATCGCTCGCCGCCGTCGCCGCCGTCACGCTCCTCCTCGCCGCCTGCGGTCAGGAGGAGCTCTACGGCGATCTGACCGAACGCGACGCCAACGAGATGGCGGCCGTGCTCAAGTCCCAGGGTATCGACGCGGCCAAGAGCAAGGACGGCGAGGTCTGGGTTCTGAAGGCCGATAGCGGCGACTTCTCGCGCGCCGTCGCGGTCCTTCACGACCGGGGCTACCCCCGCGAGAACTTCGCCAGCATGGGCGAGGTCTTCGAAAAGGAGGGCTTCGTCTCATCGCCGATGGAACAGCGGATGCGGATGATGTTCGCGCTGCAACAGGAGCTGGGCCAGACCATCTCCTCCATCGACGGCGTCGTGCAGGCCCGCGTCCACATCGCCGTGCCGGAAAGCGATCCGCTCGCCGAGGACAAGCCCCCGTCATCCGCCTCGGTCTTCATCAAGCACCGGCCGGATTACGACATCTCGTCCCAGACCGGCTCGATCAAGGCCCTGGTGGTCAACTCCATCGAAGGCCTGCCCTATGACAAGGTCACGGTCGTCGCCTTCCCGGCGGGTGACGTTCTGGCAGAGCCTGCCAAGCCGACCTACACCCAGCTCAGCCTGCCCATGGGCGCCCTGATCCTGGGGGCCGCAGGTCTGGGGGTCTATGGCCTGTATCGCCGGCCCAAGCGCAAGGACGGGCGGTCCAAGCCGAAAGGCGAGGTCGCTTGACCCTGGTCGATGTCAGAAACCATCGCGACGCCCTGTGGCGTCGCGCCCGAACGCTGGACGGCGCACGGGACCAGGCGCGCTCGCCCCGCGCGCGCCTGCTGGCCCGCCAGTTGCGGGCTGCCTCGACGCCGCTCGATTATCAGGCCGTGGTCGCGGCGCCGGTCTGGTCCGGCTGGTCGGGCGACGAACGCCGCCGTCTGGCCGTCGTCGCCGGCGCCGTCCTGATGTCGGGTCGTCTGGCCTCGACTATCGACGGTCGCCTTCTGGGCGCCGTGGGTCTGGCGATCGGCGAGGACGCCCTGGACCAGGTGCTGCTCCTGGCGCCGACGGACCGCCCGGAAAGCCCGCCTCTGGCCTCGCTCGATCCCGAGGTTCTCCAGGGCCTGGGCGCCGCGGCCCTGCTCGCGGGGCTGAACGAACCGACGGCCGAACGGCTGGGCCGCGATCTGGCCGCACCCCTTCTGCGGCTGGACGCCGAACAGGCCGCCGCCGCCCGCTATCACGCGCTTCGCATCGCGGAGGCGACCGCATGACCTATCTGCTGATCGCCTCCGCCCCCGGCGCGGCCTTGCTGACGGACCAGTTGGTGATCCCGCGCGAGGACGCCGCCCAAGTTCAGCGCGCGGCCGAACTGGTCGCCTTGGCCCAGGCCCGTCTGGCGGTCGTCGACGATCATCGCACCGCCCAGGGTCAGGCCGGCCATGCCGAAGGTTTCACCGCCGGCTACGAGGAAGGCCGCGCCCTCGCCGCCCGCGAAGCCGCCGAGGTCGTCGCCCGCCTGCACGAGGACATGGAGGCCGTGCGCGAGCAGATGCGCGCCGCCACCGGCCGGCTGGCGCTGGACGTCGTGCGCCGCATCGCCGTAGAATTGGGCCCCGAGGCCACGCTCGCCGCCCTGACCGAGCGCGCCGTCCGCGACGTCCTGCCCGACGCGCCCATCACCGTCCATGTCGCCCCCGCCAGCGTCGGCGCCGTGACCACCCGCCTGTGGCCCATCGGCGCGCCCATCGCGGTCGAGGCCGACGAGACCCTGGCCCCCGGCGACTGCATCATCGAGACCGCCGCCGGGCGCAGCCACGCCGGGCTTGAGGTCCAGCTGGCGGCGCTGGAACGGGTGTTCGAACGGGATCAGGCCGCATGACCCCCGACGCCGCCAACGACCAGCGCCTGCAAGACGCGCTGCGCCGCGCCCGCACCGTTGATCGGCGCGGCCGGGTGGTGCAAGCCTTCGGCACCACCATCCGGGCCACGGGCCTGAACGCCCGCATCGGCCAGCAGGTCGAGATCCGCGACCCGTCCGGCGGTCCCTCCGTCAAGGCCGAGGTGGTAGGCCTCAGCGACGGCTCGGCCATACTGACGCCCCTGACCAGCCTGAACGGCCTGGGTCTGGACGCCGAGGTCATCGCCGGCGACGAACGCACCGAAATCCTGTCAGGCCCAGGCCTGCTGGGTCGGGTGATCGACGCCTTCGGCAATCCGCTGGACGGGCTGGGTCCCATCGTCGGCCCTGCGCCCATGCGCGACGTCTATGCCGACGCGCCCAATCCGCTGGATCGGCCGCCGATCAGCGACCTGTTCCCTACCGGCGTGCGCGCGATCGACACCCTGCTCAGCGTCGGGGTGGGCCAGCGCGTCGGCGTCTTCGCCATGGCCGGCGGCGGCAAGTCCACCCTGATGGGCATGTTCGCCCGCCACTGCGCCGCCGACGTTAATGTCATCGCCCTGATCGGCGAACGCGGCCGCGAGGTGCGCGAATTTTTGGACGACAGCCTGGGACCGGACGGCCTGGCCCGGTCGGTCGTGGTCGTCGCCACCTCCGACCGTCCGGCCATGGAACGGGTGCGCGCCGCCCACGCCGCCACCGCCATCGCCGAGGGGTTCCGCGCCCAGGGCCGTCGCGTGATGCTGCAGATGGATTCCGTCACCCGCTTCGCCCGCGCCCTGCGCGAGATCGGCCTTTCGGTCGGCGAACCGGCCGTGCGTCGGGGCTTCCCGCCCTCGGTCTTCGCCGAACTGCCGCGCCTGTTCGAGCGCGCCGGCGCCATCGAGAGCGGCTCGATCACCGCCTTCTACACGGTGCTGATCGAGGACGAGGACGGCGGCGACCCCATAGGCGAGGAAGTCCGCTCGATCCTGGATGGCCACATCTATCTGTCGCGCAAACTGGCCCAGGCGAACCACTATCCGGCCATCGATCCGCTGACGAGCCTGAGCCGGGTCTTCCCGCGCGTGACCTCGCGCGATCACCAGGCGGCGGCGGGCAAGGTGCGCGCCTGGCTGGCCCGCTATGCCGAGATCGAGTTCCTGCTCCAGATCGGGGAATACAAGCCGGGCGGCGACCCACTGGCCGACGAAGCCGTGCAGCGGATGCCGGCCCTGCGTATCCTGTTGCAGCAGGGCGCGCACGAAGGCGTCGGGGCCGAGGACGCCCTGCACCAGCTGATGGCGGCGGCGTCATGAGTGGTCGCGACCGGATCACCGCCCTGCGCCGTCTGATGCGGCTGCGCGCCCAGCGGGTCGAGGCCGCACGCCGCGTCGTCGCCGTCGCCCAGGACGCCCTGGCCCGCGCCGAAGCCGCTTTACAGGCGCGCGAGGCGGCCATCGTCGCCCTGGACCGAGACATCGAACACCTGGACGAATGGTTCGCCTCGGGCGCGGGCGGGGATGCTCGGCTTATCGAAGGCGCCCTGTCGCGGCGCGGCCTGATCGCCGATCGCCGCGCGGCCGAGACCCAGGCGCGCGAGGACGACCGCCGCGCCGTCGAACAGGCCATGACCGAACGCGACGACGCCCTGCGCGCCCTGATGCGCGCCACGGCCCGTCACGACGCGGTGGACGGCCAGCTGCGCCGCGCCGTCGCCGTGCGGGCGGGCCAGCGCGAAGAACGCGAACACAGCGAATTCGAGGACCGGGGTCGCCCCCGCCTTCAACTGGTGATGGGAGGACGCGCCTGATGGCCGACGCCGTGACGAACAACACCCAGCCCCGCACGCCGACGCCGTCGCGCGGATCCGCTCAGCCCCCTTCGGCCTGGAGCGCCGCCTCCTTCGAGGCGGCTATGGATCAGGCCGCCGCGCGCCGTCAGGGCTTGGAGGCCGGCGAACGCCAGCCGAAGTTCCTGAAACGCGACGACGAGGTCGAACCCGTCCGCGACCGGGCCGACGACCGCAATCAGGACGACAGCCTTTCCAGGGAAGACCGTGCGGACAAGGCCGAAGGCCTGACCGCCCTGACGGGCCAGACGGCTTTCGCCGGACTTCAGGCCGGACAGATCGGAACCGTCGGCTTCACCGGCGACGCCGAGGCCATGGCCATGATGATGGAAAAGGCCTGGCTGGCGGCCCAGGCCGACGCGGCCAAGGGGATGCAGGTCCAGTTCACCGACAAGGCCTTCGCCCTGGCCGGGTTCGGCGTGATGCGGATGGCTGACGGCGGCCTGTCGCTGCAACTCGCCGCTCACCAGCGTTCGACGCCGGAGCTTGAACGCGCCCTGGAACTGATGCGTCGCCGGTTGGAGGCCAAGGGCGTCCACGTCGGCGATGTCAGCGTCGCCGAGGTCGATCCCGACAGCATCCATCGCCCGATCGATCAGGCGCGGTGATCCATGGCCTCAGCGCGGCGTGAAATTCCAGCGACCCTGATCCCGATCCGCGCGGGCGACGTACAGCACCGCCTTGACGGTGTCGGCGGGCGCGCGGTTCGCCGCCATCCCCTCGGCCATCAGCCGCACCAGGCGGCGGCTCTGGCGATTGTGCAGCCCCTCGGTCGGATTGTCGGCGTCGTCGGCCAGCTTGCCGGCATACAGCCGCATCGCCTCGGGCGAGGCCGCGACCAGCGTCAGAACCAGGCTCGCCGCCCGTTCGAACGCCTCGTCCTCCAGCGGCTGTCCGACCACGTCGCGCGTCAGCCAGATGCACAAGAACTCCAGCGGCCCGACGCTGCGCGCATTGGTCATCAACCCCCCGCCCATTCCGGGCAGGCCGGAGAAGGCAGCCGCGCCCCAGGCGGGCAGGCGCACGGACGGCAGCCGATCGGTCACCAGGGCGCGCGCCAGGGCGTCGGCGACCAGCACCCGCACCGGTCCGTCTCCAAACCGAGCCGCAGCCGCCAGCAGTTTGACGAAGCCGGGATAGAGCGCCTCGCCCAGGCCGTCGCAGATACGCTGCAGCACGGTGACGCGGCCGTCGACCGTCGTCTGGCCGTTCAGCCCATCGACCAGGGCCTGGGCCGCGCCGGCCCAGTCGGGTTCAGACTTGATGATGAGATCGGTCACGATGACCGAGGCATAGCCTCAGCCGAAGCCGTTGTCGCGGGCTTCCGTCAGATAGCTGGCCACCGCGCCGGCGGCCTCGTCCATGTCCAGACGGCCGGAAATGCTGACACGCGCGTCATCGCCGGCGAAGGCGGAGAAATCGCCGAAAGCCTGGCTGCCCTTGCTCTGGCCCGCCGCCTGGGGCGTGACGCCCGACAGATCGCGCGACCAGACGCCGGAGATCGAGGCGTTGTCGGTGCGGATCGTGTTCATGACGGTCTCCTCGACGCGGATGGGCCCACGTTAGGAGGCTTGTCTAGGCTCGAAACACCCGCTGCGCCATTCGGGATATCCCTAGCCGAGGCGCGTCCATGACCGCCGCGCTTCGCCTGCAGACGCCGCCGGACTGGACGGCGGAAGCGGTCGCCGCCCTCGGCCTGTGCGCCGTCGCCTTCGACGGGCGCGATCTGGTCTGGCGCTCGGACGCCTTCGCCGCCTGTTTCTCCGACCTGACCGAGGGGGCGTCGCTGGAAGCGGTCGATGCGCGTCTGCCGGGTCTGGCCCAGGCGCTGACCACCGCCCGCAGCGCCGGAACCGCCACGGCCCTGATCGTCCAGCCTGGCGGCAAGCGGGTGCATGATGCGCGTCTGGCCCGATCCGGCGACCGGATCTTCGTCGAACTGTCCGACGCGGCCGAACGCCAGGAGGCTCAGCAACGCCATCTGGCGGACCGTGAGGAGCTTCTGCTGACCTCGCGCGTCCTGTCGGTGGGCGAGATGGCGACCATGATCGCCCACGAACTGAACCAGCCGATCGGCTCCATCGCCAACATCCTGCGCGGCCTCAAGACCCGAATTGAGCGCGACGCCCTGACGAAGGAGGTCGGGACCGAGGCCTTGGAACGGGCGACCGAACAGGCCCTGTATGCCTCCGGCGTGATCCAGCGGGTCCGCACCTTCGTGGATCAGCGCCAGCCCCAGGTGCAGCGCCTCGACCTGGCGCGCCTGGCCAGGAACACCCTGGACCTTCTGGACTGGGAGATCACGCGCGACCGCGTCACGGCCCGCGCCGACACGCCCGCCGACCTGCCGGCTGTGCTGGGCGATCCGGTGATGATCCAGCAGGTGCTGGTCAATCTGGCCCGGAATGCGCTGGACGCCATGCGCGGCGCCGACCTGCCACGCCGCGCCCTGACCATCGCCGCGCGCGAGCTCGCCGAGACGCGCCAGATCGAACTGACCCTGACCGACACCGGCCCCGGCATTCCGCAGGACGCCGCCGGACGCGTTTTCTCGCCCTTCTTCAGCACCCGCAGCGGCGGGATGGGCGTGGGCCTGGGCATCTGCCGGTCGATCATCGAACTGCACCGGGGCAGGCTCTGGTTCAGCCCCGCGCCGGAGGGGGGCAGCGTCTTCCACATCGCCCTGCCGCTCGCCGCATCCGAGGAGGTATCCGCATGACCGCCGCATCGCCGCAGACGGCGCAATCCGCCGGCCGCATCTGCCTGGTCGATGACCATGCCGAGTTCCGCCAGTCCGCCGCCTGGTGGCTGGAAAGCCTGGGCTACGAGGTCGAATGCTGGGAGGAACCCAAGGCCTTCCTCGACGCGATGACCGACCGTCCGACCGAGCCCGCCTGTTTCCTGCTGGACGTGCGGATGCCCGAGATGTCGGGGTTGGAGTTGATGGATGCGGCGCGCGAGCGCGGCCTGACCCAGCCGGTCGTCTTCATGACCGGCCACGGCGACGTGCCTCTGGCGGTCGAGGCGATGCGGCGCGGGGCCGTGACCTTCCTCGAAAAGCCGTTCCAGGAACAAGCGCTGGAAGACGCCATCGCCCTGGCCTTCCGCTCCGGCCCGACCGTCGCTGCGGAGAGCGAACTGTCCGTCACGCCCGGCGCCTTGGCCTATCAGGAGCGGCTGGCCCGACTGACGGCGCGCGAGCGCGAGGTGATGGATCTGGTCGTCGCCGGCGCCTTCAACAAGGTGATCGCCTATGAGCTGGGCATCAGTCCCAAGACCGTCGAACTGCACCGCGCCCGCATCATGACCAAGATGGAGGCGCCGACCCTGACCCATCTGGTCCGCATGGCCGTGTCCGGCCAGGTCGAGGAGGCTTGAGCATGGCGCTGGACACTGTCGAACACGCCCCGCCCCGCCTGCCGCGTCTGGACGAAGACGCCGCCTTGGGCGTCAACGCCGCCCTTGCCGCGCTGGACGGTCATGTCGTCGATGGACTGACCGTCTCGGCCGCACCCCAGACCCAGGCCGATGCCGACAGCGTCGTGGATCAGGTCGCCTTCACCACCCCGCACGGTCCGATCCAGGTCGCGCCGTTCATGGCGGACGGCGCGGTCTTCGTCGGCCAAGACCACGCCGCCCTTTTGTCCGTTATCTCCTTGCTGGAACCGCTGTTCAGGACGTTGGAGGACGCCGGCGCAGAGACCCTGCGGCCCGAGGGCGTCACCCGCACCGATCTGATCGGGGCCGTGCGGATCACGGTCAGCCTGGCCGACACGGACGGCCGGCCCCTGCACGCCGCGCGCTTGTCGCTGGCGCCCAGCGTGGCCCGGCGCTTGCGCCGCATCGGCGACGTGCCCCAGGCGCTGGACATTCCCCTGCCCGTTCGTCTGCAAGCGGAGGGCCCGACCCTGTCGCCCGCCGAGATCGGCGCCCTGCGGCCTGGCGACCTGGTGCTGGTCCCCATCATCGACGGCGGCTGGCGTCTGCGCCTGTCCGCCCAGGGCGCGGCCCGAACGGCGCTGGGTCTCTTCTCCCCGACGACCCGATTTTTCACCCATCAGACCAAGGAAAGCCGCATGACCGACCAGGCTCCATCGGACGTCGCGCCGCCGGCGGCGACCGCGCCCGATCTCGTCCCCGCTTCGGATGCACGTGTCGCCGTCACGGTCGATCTGGGCGAGACGTCGGTGTCGCTGAAAGCCCTTACCGGCCTGGTCCCCGGCTCGGTCCTGCCTCTGCCCGACCTGCCCGCCAACCTCGCCGTCACCCTGTCCAGCGCCGGCCGAGGCTTCGCGCGCGGGCGGCTGGTGTCGCTGGGCGACGCCCACGCCGTGCTGATCGAAGCCATCGCCGAAACCAGCGAGACGCACTGACCATGGATCTGTCGCAGTTCTCTCCCGGCTCGGCCCTCGTCACCGTCATCCTGCTGGCGCTCGCGCCATTCGTCGCAGTAATGGTGACCTCATTCACCAAGATCGTCGTGGTGCTGTCGCTGCTGCGCAATGCGCTAGGCCTGCAACAGGTGCCGCCCAACATCGTGCTGAACGGCATGGCCCTGATCCTGACGCTCTACGTCATGTTCCCCGTCGGTCAGAAGATGGCCGAGGCGACCGACAACATGCCGCCCACCGCCGCCCTCAGCGACACCCAGCAGCTGTTCTCCTACGCCAACCAGGCCAAGGAACCGCTGCGCGAGTTTCTGATCAAACACTCGTCGGATCGCGAGCGCGCCTTCTTCCTTCGCACGGCCCAACGCATCTCGGCCCCGGAAAAGCGCGCCGAGATCACCGGCCGCGACTTCCTGGTCGTCGTTCCCGCCTTCACCGTGTCGGAGCTGGCGACCGCGTTTCAGATTGGCTTCCTGATCTTCCTGCCGTTTCTGATCATCGACCTTGTGGTGTCCAACATCCTGCTGGCGATGGGGATGATGATGCTGTCGCCCACCACCGTATCCCTGCCGTTCAAGCTGCTTCTGTTCGTCCTGATCGACGGCTGGGTGAAGCTGGCCCACGGCCTCGTGCTCAGTTACGTCTGAAGGAGACGCCCCCATGATGAACGCCCAGGCTATCGAGATCGTCAATCAGGCGCTCTGGCTCGTCCTCTTCCTGTCCGCCCCGCCGATCATCGCCGCCTCCGTGGTCGGTCTGATCGTGGCCGTGGTCCAGTCCGCGACCCAGATCCAGGAACAGACGCTTCAGTACACCGCCAAATTCTTCGCCATCGTCCTGACCCTCTTCGCCACCGCCGCCTTGCTGGGCGGCAGCCTGTATCAGTTCGGCGACCGCATCTTCACCGAGTTCCCGGCCCTGGTGCGCCGCTAGGTGTTCGGCGGTCTGGAGAACCTGTTCGACAACGCCATCCTGGTGGCGGTGTCGACGACGCGTATCGCGACGGCCTTCCTCCTGATGCCGCTGCTGTCGCCCCAGACCGTCCCGGCCATGGTCAGGAACTCCATCTTCCTGGTCTTCGGACTGGCGGTCCTGACCATGCAGCCGCAGGTGATGCAGATGACCCTGCCGGTCGTCGAATGGATCCTGCTGTTCGGCAAGGAGGCCCTGATCGGCATCGTCATCGGCTTCTTCTTCGCCACCATGCTGTGGGCCTTCGAGGCGGCAGGCCAGATCATCGACACCAAGGTGGGCGCCACAATGGCCCAGGTGGTCGATCCCCTCAGCGGACACCAAACCTCGCTGAACGGCGAGTTCCTTGGTCGGCTGGCCAACTTTGTCTTCATGTTCTCGGGCGGGCTGCTGATGCTTGTCGGGACCATCCTCGACAGTTTCGTCATCTGGCCGATCGGCAGCCTGACGCCGGTCCTGACCATGAGCAGCCTCAGCCTGTTCGAAGGTGAGTTCACCCGGCTGATGACTTTGTCGGTCCTGTTCGCGTCGCCGCCGCTGGTGATCCTGTTCATCACCGATGCGGGCCTGGGTCTGGTCAACCGCTATGCGCCGCAGTTGAACGTCTTTTCCCTGTCGCTTTCGATCAAGTCGTGGCTGGCGACCCTGATCATCCTGATCATGATGACCGGCCTGGTGCAGACCCTGCTGAACGAGATCGTGGGCCGCCGCGAAGTGGTGCTGAACGTGCTGAAATCACTGGGCCGCGCCGCAGGAGTATGAGGCGCTAGGGTCGTCCCTGATGGGGACCGCCCCAGCTATAACGGCCGCGCTCGAAATGATCTTGTCGATCCACGCAATCTCAACCGTGGGGCCGACCGATGACCACCATCAACACCGCCTTCTCCAACGCCGTCGGCACGCTGGTTCTTGGGGCCGTCGCCGACCGTCTGGCGACCGCATCCAACTTCACGCAGATGGCTTTCCAGATGGGCACGATGTTGGCCGGCGCCTTCCAGCCCGCCGCCCCGTCCTTCTCGGCCTCAATGCCTCAGGACGGCAAGGCGACGGTCGATCTGGGCGACGGCTATACGTTGGAGATCAACGAGGCCAACTCCGAGTTCGTCGTTCGCGACGCCCAAGGCAACGTGACCCAGATCTGGGGTGACCCGCACTTCAACTACAACGGCCAGCACGTCGGCGACTTCTGGGACACGATGACCCTGGAGCTGGAGAACGGGACCAAGATCACCGTCAACACCGAGCCGTTCGGCCCCAACCCCGGCGCCACCGTGACCAGCCAACTGGTCATCACACGCGGCGCTCAGGCCATGGTCATCGACGGCGTCAGCCAGAACCAGCTGGGCGACCTGTCGATTTCGATGAGCAACAATGGCTACGCCCTAGACGCCGCCTTCAGTGACGGCCTGACCATCCGCGAGAACGACGGCGCATCCTCGGGCTGGACCAGCGGCATCACCGACCAGGCCGTCGGCCAGAACGACTTCAACCTGACCAGGATCGGCAACGACGGCCTGCCCGAGGTGCTCCAGGCCTTCAGCGACGCCATGCGCGGCGTCCTGGGCTCATGGCTGCTCGCCGGCGTTCTCACCGGCATGTCCGAAATCGGCTCGACGTCCAGCGTCGGCGAAGGAAATGGATCGCGTCTTCCCCACGGCCTGATGCAGGCGCGCTGACCCGCGGTCGCGACCTGATCAGTCGGCGCGGCGCAAGGTCTCTGTCGAGGCCTCGACCATCCGCACGAACTGTTCGACCGCGCTGGACCGCGCCGACATCGGTCCTTCCTCACGCAGAAATCCGGCCGCCAGGGCGCGGGCCAGCGGTTCAACCACCGCCGGCGCCGTCACATGAGGCGCAGCCGAGGCATGGACCTGCAACGCCCGCACGAAATCGGTGATGGCCCGGTCGATCCGTCCGGTCTCGATCGGCGACACGGCGCTCAATCGCCCCGCGACCGACTGCCCCGTCTGCGCGGCCAGAACCCGCATGTCTCCGGCGACCACGGCCCCGCCCTGCTGACCCTGTTCGGCCCATACCTGGGACAGGGCCACGCCCCGGTCCAGACTTTCGGCGGAATCCGGCTGGGCCGCGCCTTCCAGCACCGCGCCGGCCAGACCGGCCATGGTCTCGAAGGCGACGCCGGCCGCCAGCGCCCGGACATCGCGCGCGTCGGACGGTCCGCTGCTCGACGCGGCGGCTCCGCTACCCGTGACCACGCCCGCCTCAGCCACGGGCGCACCGGCCGTTCTGGACGGACGCCTCGGCCCTCGCCGTTGGCGCAGCGACGGGGAACGGCTCCATAATCGAGACGCGTTTATCCATCCCGACATTGTGGCCCATCCACGCGTCGCGGGTATCCGGGTTTTCCCTAGCTATGGACGTCCCCGACTTATCCCGACCGACGCGCCTGCCTAAGCTCGCGCGCAACACTGCCCGAACCCTTGTTCAGGAGCCTTCCCATGACCGCCACGCCCGTTTCGTCGTCCACTCTTGTCGCCGCGCCGCCCTCGCAGCCGCTCGTCGCCCAGACGCCTGTGAACCGGGTCGATCAGGCGCTCGCCACCGTCCGCGACCGGCTGGACCAGGGTTGGTTCAACGATGTTTCCCACGGCGACCTCAAGGACATCAACCAGACCCTGGCCGGGCTGACGGCGGACGAACGCAACGCCGTCGTCTCGGGGCTGTCTGACGCCGAACTCAACACCTGGACCGACGAACTCGACAACGGCGGCTTCCTGGGCATGGGCGAGGGATTGAGCGCGGACGAACGCCGCGACCTGCATGCCTCGCTCGGCGGTGCGCTGGATGCGACCCAGCTGGAGCGGGTCTACAACGCCTATGACGACCGCGCCCAGAAGCTGGAGCTGGCCCAGGGCGTCGCCGCCCATGCCACCGCCGACGTCAAGACCGAGTTCGTGGGCGAACTGGCGGCCGCCACGACCGAGAACGACGACCTTGAAGGCGTTATGATCAGCGACCTGGGCGATACCGAAGGCCTAGCCGTCGCCCATGTACTGGGCAGCCTGGGCGGCAACCAGACCGCGCTGAACGACGCTTACGGCAAGCTGAGCGACACCCAGCTGTCGTCGGTGTTCGAGGCCGCGACCCAGCAGACGATGTACGCCAACATGTCGGGCGGCGTTCCGACCTACAGCTATGACGCAGGCCCTCTGGCGAGCGTCGTCGACGCCGCCGCCACCAGCACCAACGCCGACCTGAAGGCGCGCGTGTTCGAACTGGCCGGACGTCAGATGGACACGGTGTCCGGCGCCAACGGCGTCCTCACCCCCACCGTCGGCACGGGCGAGGCCGCAGACCAGATCCGCACCAGCATGGAGGGTCTGCTGAAGTCCGACGTCAACGGCGTTGTCGAGGCGCTGGAGCAGGACTATCAGGCCGGCAAGGGCATGACGGCCTTCCTGCAGGAGACCCTGGGTCAGGACGGCGGGCCCGAGACCATCCGCGGCCTGGTCGATCAGTTGGCGCGCGGCAATGACCTGAGCGGCGACCTGCTGTCGCGCTTCACCGCCTCGACGCAACAGGACGGCGGGGTGTTCTTCCCGGCCGCCGAACGAATGGGCTACTTCTCCGGCGCCCTGCATCAGGCGTTCGAGGGCGTGAACAAGAGCGCCGCCGAAAATGTCGACACCCTGAAGACCATCTTCGGCTTTGCGACCGGCAAGCTGCCGGGGCCGGGCGTCGGCGACGCCACGGGCTGGCTGACCGAACAGGCGCTGGATACGGCCCTGGGCGAATACAAGAGCGGCCAGGCCGACCTGTTCGAGAGCATCGTGGACCTGACCACGCCGACCGCGGCCAACGGCCGGCCCTATGACGGCCCTGCGGAAGTCAGCTACAATGAAGGCTGGGAGTCGGTGACGCGGATCCCGCTGAACTGACCGTCTCATCGACACGAAAGGACGCCGCTTGCGATCTTCGCGACTGATCCTGATCGCCGCGACAGCGATGTTTATGATGGCCTGTAATCCCGATCACGCCGCGCCTGCGTCGCCGGCGCAGCCCGTCTCGACCGAGGGCTTCATCGCCGCCACGACCGACATCCAGCCGGCCAATCTGCCCGCGCTGATCGCCGCCTTCGACGGCGATCCCGTCGGCGTCGCCGACAGGCTGGAACGCGACATCGGCGGCCGGTCCGCCCTGACTCGCTATGCCACCGCCATGATCCAGCACGGTCAGGCCGAAAGCCTCGGCCGCCAGCTCGCGCGCATCCAGAATCAGGGCGAACCCCTCGCCCAACCGCAGGATCAGGACGGCGCCGTCTGGTATCCCCGCGCCGAGGACGCCGGTTTCGTCACGGGCGGCATCGGCGCCGTTCTCGCCACGCACAAGGACGCCCTGCCCGCCTTTGCAAAGGGCGCCGGTCGTTCGCCACCGGCGGCGGACGCGGATCTCCAGGCATGGCTGTCAGAGCCCGCGACGACCCTGCCCCGCCCTGCCCGGTCGGCTTTCGACGACGCCTTCCGCGCCGCCTATCGCGCGACGAGGCCCGACTAGGGAAGACCCCAGCATCGCGTTTCGCCGACCCGCGCTAGGCTCACCCTCACAGTGATCGGGAGGCGGCCATGCAGATCGACCGGATCGGCGCGACAGGGTTTCAACCCCAGGATTCGACCCGGTCGGCAGCGACCTCGGACGCCCTGGCGACCGACCCGCGCATCGCCCAGGACTGGGCCTCGCCCCGCGTCTTCGCCGAGCCCAGGGCTTTCGCGGACGCCGGCCCCGTCGCCCCGGCCAAGACATCCGATGTCTCCAATCTGGATCAGGCCCGCACCCATCTCGCCCTCTCGGCCGACGTCTACAACGACACGCCCAATCCGCCAGAAGGCTGGCGCGTCGCCAGTCAGGACGACCTGGATCGGCTGCGCCTGACGCCCGATCTTCTGGAGCGTGCGGATTCCAGTTTCCGCGCCCGCGTCTACGTCAGCGACGCGGGCGGCGAGACAAAATATGTCGTCGCCTTTCGCGGCTCCCAATCCGGCGAGGACTGGGTCAACAACGGCCAGCAGCTGATCGGCGCCTCGTCCGAACACTATGACAAGGCCCTGCGCATCGGTCAGCGCCTCGCCGCCGTCGACGCCGATGTCACCCTGACCGGCCATTCGCTGGGTGGCGGCATGGCCTCCGCCGCAGCCCTGGCCTCGGGTCACGAGGCGGACACCTTCAACGCCGCCGGCCTGCACGCCTCCACCCTCGACGCCGCCCGATCCGGTGGCCGCGCCACACCGGACATCGACGCCTTCTATCTGCGCGGCGATCCCCTCAGCGCGCTTCAGGACGGCGGCGACCGCCTGATCGTCGGCGGCCTTGGCGCCATTATTCTCGGCCTGCCTGGCGCGCTGTTGGGCGGCGCGGTCGGCGACGCCGCTCCCGCCGTCGGCGACCGTATCCCGATCGAGCCGACCCCGCCTGCGGGCCAGTCATGGTGGGATGCGGGCCCCGGCGCCCTGCACGGCGTCGAATGGTTCCAGTCCAGCCTGGATGCGGCCCCCTGATGCAGGAACGCCCTCGACCCGCCGCTCGTTGAGCGTCAGGATGACAAGACACGTCTTCACATCGATCGTCATCGCGGGAGTCCTGATGAGTGGCTGCGACGCCCGCGCCGGCGCCTTCGTTTCCGGCACCACCCTGCCGACAGCGGATCAGGTGCGCGCCCTCGGCGCGGACGGCCATTCGACCCGTCAGATGGTGGAGGCGGTGCGCGACGGTGACGCCGAAACCGCCCGCCGGCTGCTGGACGCAGATCCGGCCCTGGCCCGCATCGGCGACGGCCGCGACCTCGACATGCTGACCCTGGCCATCGCGCGTGACGACCGCCCCATGGTGCGCCTGTTGCTGGACAAGGGCGCGCCGCCCGACGGCCCCAACGGCGAGGTTCCCCTCAGCCTGGCCCTGCGCGCCCGCGCCCCCTGGCACGCCCAGGCTCTGCTTCAAGCCGGCGCCAAGCCAGACCCAATCCGCGCGGACGGCTTCTGGCCCCTGGACGAGGCGATATCGCTGAACTCCCTCGGCGCGGTGCGGCTGCTGCTGGATCATGGCGCGGACGTGAACCGCGCCGACCGCACCGGGGGCACGCCCCTGGAAAGCGCCGTGGCCATGCAGAACTATCGCATCGCCGAACTGCTTCTGGAACGCGGCGCCGATCCCTGGGCCGTAGGCGTCAACGGCGACACCATCGCCGCCGCAGCCACCGCCCCCGTGCGACCCGACGAACCCGAGGAAGCCCAGGCCCGCGACCGCGTCCTCGCCCGGCTCCAGGCCGCCGGCTGGAAACTGCCTCCGCCCTCGGCCCAGGCCGTCCGCGCCGAGGTACTGGCCGGCCGCTGGCCCCCCGCCCACGCTCAGGGCGGCCGCCCCCCGTCGCCCGAGATCGTCGATCGTATGCGCCGCCTCTGGCCCGACTAAAGCCTAATGCGGCTTCAGCCGCGCCGGCATGATGTTCAGCGTCCTGGGCGTCACCTTCCAGCGGGCCGCGTCGTCATATTCGAACAGGATCCGCGTCTTCAGGTCGTCGCGCCTGATCTGCACCAGACAGGCTTTCCACGGCGACCGTCCCTCGTCCTGCATCGCCGCCTGCAGATCGACGAACCGGTCGTGCAAATCCGCATTGCGCGGCGCCCCCGCCTGCGCCCGCCCCTCGGCGTCATAGCTATAACCGCTGACCTGGCTGGCCCCGCCGTCCAGCACCGCCACGACCGAGATCGCCGACCATTTGCGATCCGCATAGCGTTCGTCGGCGATGATCATTCCGCCGATCTGTTCGATCAGCATATCGGCGCGGTCCCGATCCAACGCGATCTCCCTGACCTCACCCGTCCAGCATCGAAGACGGCATCTGCTCGAACGTCTGTCCGGCGGCGTTCCTGAAAATGACGTTGTTCTCGTAGACCACGTCCCCGTCGGCGGCGCTCAGCACCTCATAGGCGACACGCACCCGCACAGGTTTGTCCCCGCCCCCGATCAGATCGACCGTGACCCGCACCTCGGCCCCCGCCTCGACCCAGTCGCCCATCTCGTTTTCGAGCGTCTTGTAGGCCGTGCTGTCGAGGCCGCCGATCTGCGGCGCCAGACTGTCCAATCCCTGATCCTTGACGAGCCGTTGGCCGATGATCGGGCCGCCATGTTCGCCCTCCACTCCGCGATCCGCCGCACCCTGCGCCCTCGTCTCGACCCTGCTGCGCTCCAGATCGGTGAGAACCGCTTCGGCCCGAACAAACCGACCCTGAGCGTCCAGCCCCCACGTCGCCGCATCAGGCCCGACGGCCTTGATCATCTCGACGCCGGTGGTCGAACCGACCTTCAGTCTAACGACATCCACAGACCCGCCTGCGGTCACAGTAAGGCGGTGCCCCGGCAATACGACCGACCCAAACGACCGATCCGCCACGACGTCCACGCCCCCCATAAACCCCGATCGCAGCCCCTGGCCGCCATCCGCTTCCAGCGACCGCGTCGCCCCCAGCCCCGCCACGATCGTCGCATCGAGACCTCTCGACAGATCAAGGCTCAACGCCGCCGTCGTCCGCGTCAGCGTCTCGACAGCGCCACCGACCACCCCGCCAAGCCCGTTCGTCAGTCCGTCGGTCAGACCCCTTACCGGCCCATCGACGATCTGACCGAACAGCCCCCCGACCGCGCCGACAATTCCGGTCAAGTCAGACGTCAACCGCGCCAGATCCAACGGCGCCAACACAGTCTTCAACTGTTCGAGCACCTGCACCGCCCCCAGCGGGTTCACCTGCGCAAGATCGGACACACCCTGCGCGATCCCCCGAACATCGATCTGCCCCGCAAGCTGGTTCTCGCCCAGCAATTGCAGCGCCAGCGACGGCTCCCCCGCACCGGCCCGCCCTGCCGTGATCCCTGACGACGACTGTACCGCCGACATGACGCAGCCTCCCAATGCTCAAGCCCGCCAACCTATCAAAAACGCCGACAGAGACGAGCTGGGGTTATCCCTAGCGGATTGGGGCCTACACCGCTGATTGGCCTTATCTCTTGTCGAGACAACCACCCCAAAAGACCAAAACGAGTCTAGGGCCGGACTCCAACGGCAAAGGCTCGAACTGCCGCGTTGAACCGGGCCAGATTGTCCTCGCCGTCATAGACACCGTGCGGCCCCGCGAAATAGGCGGCGGTCAGTTGGCCTGTCGGCACGCCCACCTGATCCAGAACATAGCGGCCGGCATAGGCCGGCGTGGTCAGGTCGTAATAGCCCGCCGCCCAGAACAGCCGCATGATCGGTCGTGCCTGCAGGGTCTTGGCCAGCCCCTCCATGGCCTGGGGCGAATCCCCATGGGACCAGGCGGCGTTCACCAGGAAGTTGAGGCTGTAGTAGGGCTCGTCGGTCGTGAAGCCGAGCGTGTCGCGGACATAGTCGCCCAGGGCCTGATTGACGATCGGACCGATGCTGGCCGGGGTCGGCGCGGTTCCGCTGGCTCTGCCCTTGGGCACGACGCCCAGGGACGGATCGTCCAACGCGCCCAGCGCCCCGGCTTCCATGGGCGAGGTGACCCGGACATCCAACAGGCCGGTGCGCAGTCCCCGGTCCTTCAACAGGTTGAACATCCAGGTGTTGCTGGAGATGCGCAGGTTCTCGGCCAGGATCAGATCCGTCGGCAGGCCGATGAGGGCAGACATCTGGTCCGCAACGCGGCGTCGGTCGGCGTCGGGCAGGCTGGAACCCTGAATCAGGGCCTCGACATAGTCCGTACGGGCGAACGCCAGCGCCTGATCATAGACCTGATCGACGGTGCGTCCGGCTCGGTCGATCCGCTGGTGATGCCAGGCCCCGGCCGCCATCGTCGGCAGGCTCGCCACGAAAGGCATCTCGCGCCCGGTCAACGGCGCGACCAGCGCGATCAACATGACGCCGTCGAAGCTCAGCGTCTCCGCGTCGGCGGCGATCAGGGCCGCCCGTGTGGTGCCGTAGCTCTCGCCCGCCAGATAACGCGGCGAGGCCTCACGGCCGTTGAGCTTCAGCCAGTTGAGGATGGCCGTCTGCACCGCCTTCGCATCGGTGGCGCCGGTGTACCAGTATTTTTCGTCCACGCCGGGAAAGGCGCGACTGAAGCCGGTGCCGACCGGATCGATGAAGACGATATCCGCCGCATCCAGCGGACTGAACGGATTGTCGACCAGACCGCTCTGCCCCGCCGGCGCCTTGCGCATCGGCCCCAGGGCCGAGATGTGCAGGGGCGACGAGGATGCACCCGGCCCGCCATTGAAGGCGAAGATCACCGGCCGGGTCGCGGGATCGCCGACGTCGTCGCGCGTATAGGCGATGGTGATGACCGACGCGCCCGGATCGCCGTCGGGCCCGTCAACGAAATTGTCGGCGACAGTGGCGGTGTAGGCGACGGCCTGACCGTTGAAGCGGCCCGCATGATGGGTGACCGAACGTCGAGGCTCCATCGCCGTTGGCGCGATGGATGCTGGTGCGACTGCGACTTGGGCCATCGTCGGCGCCGCGCCCGAACCGGCTGCGATCGCCAAGGTCAGGAGAGAGACGACTGCGCCACGCCCGAACAACGCCATCGGCTCCCTCCCCTTCGCGCTCATCGGCGTCCGTCCCGGATCAGCGCCCGAACGTCGTCGGAAAAGGCCGCCGCCGTGTCGCCCAGATAGAGCATATGGCCGGACTCGTAATTGCGGATCGTCAGTCGATCGGTGGGAACCCCGGCCTTGTCCAGCGCGTCGTGCGCCGCCGCCGGGGTCGTGACCATGTCGAAATAGCCGCTGGCCACCAGCACCCTCAGGTCGCCGTTACGACGCATGGCCGTGGCCAGATCGCCGGCGAAGGACTGGCCCTCGGGCACCCCGGTCCGCTTCCAGTTCCAGCCGAACAGCAGGTTGCGCCAGACGATGGCGCCATAGGGCCGGTCTTCCTGAACCTTCAGATCCTCCGCCAGCATCTGGTGGAAGGCGGCGATGAAGCCGGGCACATAGCGGGTCATGGCCGGATCGTCGGCGACCGGCTCTCCACCGTCGTGCGCCGACGGCAGGGTGTAGCGACCGTCGTAGAGGCCCACGGTCAGGCCCTGCTCGGCCAGAATCTGCTGCGAAAAGGCCTTGGGCGACATCGCCAGACCGGGCAGCCAGGCCTCTGCCGGCAGTCCGGTATAGGTCGCCAGACGCGCCGCGACCGCACCCCGTTCGGCGTCGTCCAGCGTTCCGGCGGCGGCCTTGTCCAGCGCCGCCAGATAGTCGGTGGTGGCGAACGCGGTGACTTCGGTATTGAAGGCCTCGATGGTCAGGCCCCGGCGGTCGATCTTCTGATGGGCCCAGGCCGTGGCGGCCATGGCGGGCAGGTTCAGGGCCGCGCCGAGCGACGGCGACAGCCCGGCCGTCCCTGCGCCGTTCAGGCTGGATCCCAGCAGAACGATGCCATTGACCGTGATCCCCCGCATCACCCCGCCATAGGTCGGCCCACCCATCAGGGCGCGGGGCAGAACCGCCGCCCGCGCGCTGCCATAGCTTTCGCCCATCAGATATTTGGGCGCGTCCCAGCGGTTGTTTCGCGTCAGCCACAGCTCGATGAACTGGGCCACGCTTTCGGCGTCCTCGTCCACGCCGTAGAAGTCCTCGGGCTTGCCGACGCCGACGATGCGGCTAAAGCCGGTGCCGACCGGGTCGATGAAGACCAGATCGGCGACGTCCAGCAGGCTGTCGGGATTATCGACCACCCCGAAAGGCGGGACATTGCTGGGGTTCACCTCGCGGTCCAGCTGGACCCGGCGCGGACCGACCACCCCCATGTGCAGCCAGACCGACGACGAACCCGGCCCGCCGTTGAAGACGAACATGACCGGCCGATCGCGCTCGCCCCCCGTCTTGACGTAGTCGAAGCTGTAGATCGAGGCCGTCGGTTCGTCCCTGTCGTTGCGCAACAGGGTCTCGCCGGCCGTAGCCGTATAGGCGATGCGCTGGCCCCGAATGGTCGTCTCGTGGCGCGTCAACACCGGCGTGGCGACCGTGACCGCGTCGGACGACCTCGCCCGGACCGACGTCGGCGCTATGCCCAAGGCAAGCACCGTTACAGCCAGGACGAAGGCCGCGCCCACCCGGATTTTCCGACGCCGCATGCGCTCAGTGACCGTGGTCATCGTCCATCCCCTCGCCGAACAGGAAGCTCTCGCCCGCCGCGCCCGCCGCCGTGTCTTCCGGCGCCTTGGGCGGCTGGACGACGACCGGACCGGCGAAGGGCCGAATACCGAGCGCCTGGTGGATCTCGCTGGGGAAGTAGAGCACCCCGCCCTTCATCACCATGCGGATCTGGCGGATGGCGTTGATGTCCTGCGTCGGATCTCCGGGCACGAGGAAGAAATCCGCCAGCTTGCCGCGCGCGATACTGCCCAGAGACTGGTCGCGCCCCAGATACTGTTCGGCCTTAAGCGTGCCCAGGCTCAGCGCCTCGGCCGGGGTCAGGCCCGCCTTGACGTAGAGCTCCAGTTCGCGGTGTACGGTGAAGCCGGTGCCGGCGTCCGTGCCGGGCAACAGTTGCACGCCGCTGTCGTGGAGCAGCTTTATGGTGTCGAGCAGCTTCTGGAAGGCCGCCTTGTAGGTCTGGTCCACGGCCGGGCTGTCGATGTCGACGAAGGACCGACGACGGTAGCGCTGGTAACCGATCGGCATGTGATCGACATAGCCGACGGCCGACGGCGGGACTTCGCCGGCGCGGCTCAGCATCAAAACTTCCAGCGCCACGGCCGTGGTGTCCAGGGCGACGCCCTTTTCCTGCATCAGGGCGAGGGTGCGCCGGACCGGCAGGCTGTCCAGATCCAGGTCCGCCGCCCGCGCCATGGCGGTCAGGCGCAGGGTCGTGCGAGAATCCTCGCCTGGTTGCAGCAGCCAGCCCAGCATCAGCTGGTTGATATGGGCGATCTCGCCATAGCCTGCTTCGATGGCCTGGTCCGGCGTGACGAAGGCGGGGACGTGGCCCGTCACCCCCATGCCCAGACGATGCGCCTCCTGCGCCACCGGCGCGACCCAGTCGGGGTGCAGGGAGTTGTAGATCTTGATCTGGCGATAGCCGCGCTGGCCATACCAGCGCACATCCTCCAGCGCCTCGTCCAGCGTATCGGCCAGCAGGCCGGTGCGCACCGAATAGGGGCTGCGGCCCTCCAGCATGCCGTCGCGGACGATGCGCGGTCCGGGGGTCACGCCCTGATCGATGTCGCGGGTCAGGTTCAGCAGAAAGGCGTTGCCGTTGCCCATGTCCCGCACCGAGGTCACGCCCGCGCCCAGATAGAACAGGCCGGTCTGCAAGGTGCTGTGCGAATGCATGTCGTGCAGACCTGGGACCAGCGTCCCGCCCTGGCCGTCGATCTCGTAATCGCTGGCGGCGGTCGGCAGGTCCGGCTCGGGCACGATGGCGGCGATCCGGTCGCCGAAGACCGTCACCGACGACAGGGCCGACAGCGTCCCAGTCTCCGGCTGGAATATCCGCACGTTGCGGATGCGGACCGGCGCATCGAACGTGTGCGCCAGTTGGGTCTGCAGCGCATGGATGCGCTCGCCCTCCAGCGCCGCCGTCATCCGCATCAGTTCGGGTGCGGTCGCTTCCAGACCCTCGCGCACCGTGATCTGGCTGCCCGAAAACTCGGCGACCATCCGTCCGGCGTCGTCCAGCATGACATAGCCGGGCTGAAGCTCCAGTCCGGTCAGGCGATAGAGGGTCACCGGCAGGGCCTCGGGACCGAACACCTGGCTGCGAACGGCGGTCAGGGTCAACCGGCCGCCGGGCGTCACGTCCAGGCTATGCTCCGGGGCGGCCTTCAACACATTGGCGTAGAGGGCCAGGCTCCAGGGACTGTCGTCATTGGCGATATAAAGGGCGGGCGCAGGCGCGGGACGTTCACCGCCGTCCGCCTGACTGCGCCAGCGCAGCGTTCCGCCGCCCTGCTCGAACCGTTCGTCGACGCGCGCGCCGAACAGCGACACGCCCTCGATGGTCCAGAGCCGCGGCATGCCGTCGGCGCCGAGCACCAGATGCTCCTTGTGCTTGGGACCGCGACCGTTGTTGTCGACATGATAATCGACATCGACCGTATCGCCGACCTGATCCACGATCAGATGGCCGACGTTCTCGCCGCTGGAGATGACCGCGAACCGCTGAACCTCCGCCACTGCGGAAGTCGCGCCCAGCCAGGCGACGGCGAAGAGGATCGGGGTCAGCAAGCGACGCATGGACGTCTCCTCAACGCGTTGCGGCAGGACGTGAAACGGGCGGCGACCCCGAGCGTCGAAGCGCGAACAGGGCCTCGTGCAACTTCGCCAGTCCCCGGTCGATGGCCGGCGCCGGCACGCCGAAACCCAACCGCATATGACCGGCCTGGCCGAAGAACTCGCCCGGCGCCGTGACGATGTCGTGGTCGCGCCACAAGACCTCCGCCAGCCTGCGCGTATCGGCGTGACCGACGACCTTGGGAAAGGCGATACAGCCATAGGGCGGCGGGTCGCCCTCGATCAGGTCGTCTGCGCGCATGGCCGCCAGATGACGCTCCACCACCGGCCGACTTTCGGCCAACACCCCACGCCAGTGCGCCTCGAACGGAGCGGGATTTTCGACCACCAGCGCCCCGATGGCATGGGTCAGTTTCGACACACCGAACTCGCGGCCCGCACTGGCGTTGGCGATCCGTCGCGCCAGCGAGCGCGTCGTGAAGATCCAGCCGCATCTCAACGAGAACAGGCCGAACACCTTGGTCAGGCTGTTGACGCTGATCAGATTGGGCGCGAGCCGCGCGGCGGGCAGATCGCCCGCGTCGCTGGCGAAGTCCGCATAGACCTCGTCCACCAGCACATGGGCGCCCACGGTCGCGGCAACGGCGGCCAGGGCCTGAAGCGCCTTTTCATCCAGATGATGACCGGATGGATTATGCAGATTGGTGATGATGACCAGCCGCGTGTTCGGCCTCAGCCTCGCCCGCAGATCATCGGCATCGAAAGCGAACGTATCGCCCATTCGAGGCAGCAGATCGACCTCGGCGCCCGCAAGCCGCGCCAGGTCGGACAGGACGTCGAAGCCCGGCGTCTCGACCAGCACATGATCGCCGGGCTCCACCAGTCCGGCCAGCACCTGGGCGACGCCGTTGCAGACGCCAGTGGTCGGCAAGATGCACTGCTCGTCCACGCCGTAACGCTGGGCCAGGGCGGCCAGAAGATAGGGATTGCCGCGCCCGAACACGCTTTCGAACCGGTCCGTCACGGGTGGGGCGAAGGCGTCGGCGACGACCCGCGCCAGCAGATGTTCGGGCTCCGCGACCGTGCTCTCGAACAGGATGGAAGCCTCGGCCGGCAGAGGCATGTGCCGATACAGGGATCGTCCGAAGGCGGCGAAATCCCTGATGTCGTAGATCGGCGCCCGCGCCGGGACGTCGCGCCCGATCACGCTTGCGGTTCCGGGCCGCCGCAGGCTGCGGCTGGGGTATTCGTCTGTCGCAATGGCTTGCCCGTCGGGGACGACAGAGCGTCGTCTTTCACCCCTGCATTGTTACCGTCGCCGCACCGCAGCTTCTTTGCGTATCGCCGCTTGCGCCTTCAAAGGATTGGATAGCTAATGCGCTGTATCGGCAAATCGGAGACTAGACGATGTCCACCGGCCTGGACGCCATCGACGTCCGCATTCTGCAGCAACTGCAGATAGACTGCTCCATCTCCACCTCGGAGTTGGCGGAGCGTGTGGGCCTGTCTCAATCGCCCTGTTGGCGGCGCATCCAGCGCCTGCGCGAGGAGGGCTACATCAAGGCGCAGGTGGCCATTCTCGACCCGGAACGAATGGGCTTCCACATGCACATCTTCGCCCAGTTGAAGATGAACAACCTGGCCGAAAACGAGCGCGAGAAATTCATCCGCGAGATCGCCGCCATCCCCGAAATCGTCGAATGCTATTCGGTGCTGGGCGAGCGCGACGCCATGATCAAGGTTATCGCCCCCGACATCAAATGGTACCAGGACTTCATCTTCCGCAAGATCCTGAAACTACCCGGCGTCATCGATATCAGCTCGACCGTCGCCCTGTCGGAAATGAAGCGGACCACCGCCCTTCCGGTGCGTCAGGGCGTCTGACGCCTCAGGCGCCAGGCGTAGTAGGCCAGACCGATCGCCAGCCAGACGGCCAGCAGCACATAGGGCCGCCAGTCGGTGCTGAAGCCCAGAGCGGCGATGACGACGGCGGCGATGACGCCCAGCACGGACAGGGTCTTGACCGTCGGCCGGCTGAACCGAAGCCGGGCCTGGTCATGCACCTCCGGGTGGGCGCGCGCGACATTGTAGGCGGCCAGGCAGGTCCCGAGATATTTCATCATCGTCGGCACGTTCACCGCCAGCAGCAGGAACAGCAGGCTGGACGGCAGGAACAGGGCGGCCGACGAAGCGCCAAAAGCCACCAAGGTCGCCACATGCGGCGTGCCGAACCGGGGATGGATCCGCGCCAGGGCCGACGGCAGGACGCCCGACCGGCCCATGGCAAACAGGAAGCGGGAATAGACCAGGAAGACGGCGTTCATCGACTTGATCAGGGCCACCACAGCCGCGGTGACGATCAGAGGCGCCGCCCACGGCCCCAGCGCCGCTTCGGCCGCCGTCAACAGCGGCGCGTCGCTGGTCGCCAAGGCTTGCGGGCCGACAAGGCTTAGGGCCGTGAAGGTGATCACCAGATAGACGACGACGGTCAGCGCCAGCCCCAGGGCGATCCCAAGCGGCACGACCACCTTGGCGTTGCGCACCTCGTCCCCGACTTCGGTCGCGGTCTCGATGCCGAGGAAGAGCTGGATCATCAGCGGCAGGGCCGCCAGGATCGGCAACCACCCGCCCGCAGTCGCCTGGACCAGAAGCCCCGGCTTGAGGTCGGGCGCTCCCGCCACGACGAACACGGTGAAGATCGCCAGCAGCAACAGCATCAGCACGGTCTGCGCCCGCGCGGCCACGGCGACGCCGACATAGTTCAGGGCGAAGATCAGGGCGAACAGGCCGAACATGACCGGCTTGGCCGGCAACGGGATCACCATCGACAGATAGTTGACCAGCACCCGCGCCAACACGATCATGACCACCGCATTGCTCAGCACCCGCAGCCAGACGATGGCGAAGGCGACCAGCGGATGGGTGAAGCGGCGCTGCCATTCATAAGAAGCCGCCGTGCTGGGCGCCGCCGAGGCCATATAGGCGTAGACCAGGGCGAACAGGACCATGGGCAGGGCGGCCAGGGCCACGGTGATCAATATGCCCGTACCGCCAACGGCGGCGGCTGGACCCAGCACGGTGAAGATCGCCGCCCCGATCGCCGTGCCCGCGCCCAGCATCACCAGATCGACCAGGCCGACCCCATGCTTCAGCTCGGACGGCGGCGGCGAGGAAGATGCGGTCATGCGGCGTGTGTCCGGGCGTGTGATCGGCTCCACGGGAGCGAACGACAACCGTAACGCCGGATGGCTGCAAGGACTATTCAAACCCGGCGGCGGCGACAGGAACAGACGACTGCTTTAGTCCTCAAAGGAGGCCATCGCGCATCGACCATGTTCGCGCCAGATAGTCGACATCTCGCTCCAAACCCTTGCTGACGAGGCCCGGCTCCAGACGAGGATGCTCCGATCATCCGCGCAAATATTATTCGTCTCATCGGACAGCGGCATGACACCTGTGTCGCGTCCGCGCGCGTCAGCCCCGACAAAGAAAGAATTGTCGCGGTGTCAGGCTCTAGACTGATCTCGAACACGGAGATGACGATGACGACACTCACCAAGCGACATCTCATCGGCGCCACGGCTGCTGGCCTGGCGCTGGCGTCAGCCGGGATGGTTTCCGCCCACGTCCAATCCGTGGCCAAACCGCGCCAGCGACGCACCGGGGTCTTCAACGGACAGAGCGTGAACTACACCGCCGGGCTGGAAGAGACCGTGGTCAGGGACGCGCAGGGCGCGCCTCGGGTGCGGTTCGTCTGCGCCAGCTACATCCGCGAAGGCGTCGCGCATAGCGACCGGCCGGTGATCTTCGCCTTCAACGGCGGCCCCAGTTCCTCGTCCGCGACCCTGCACATGCTGGCTCTGGGACCGAAGCGGATCGCACTGGAACAGGACCCCGCCGCGGCTGCCCTCTCGCCCCCGCGCCTGGTCGATAACCCGGAAACCCTGCTCGATGTCGCCGACATCGTCCTGGTCGATCCGCCGGAAACCGGCTTCACGCGGCTGGCGTCAGAAGCCGACCGCGCCGAGGCCTATTCCGTCAACGGCGACGCGCGCGCCGTGTCGGACTTCATCCGCACCTGGATCGCCGATCACGGTCGCCAGACCTCGCCCAAATATGTCCTCGGCGAGAGCTACGGCACCATCCGCGCCGCCATCATGGCGGAGCAGCTGTCGCACGACATGCCGCTGGACGGGGTCTTCCTGTTCGGCCAGGCGGTGAACATGATCGAGACGTCCCAGCGCGTCGACAACATGATCGCCTATGCGACCAACCTGCCCGCCCTGGCGGCGATCGCGGTCTATCATGGCAAGGCCGACACGGACGGCCGGTCGATGAACCGCTTCATCGACGACGTCTATGCGTGGGGGATGAGCGATTATCTCGCCGCCCTGGTCCAGGGCCAGGCCCTGCCTCAAACGCAACGTCGCGCCGTCGCCGCCGAGCTGGAGCGACTGACCGGGATCGACTCGGACTTCTATTTCGACGGCGACCTGACCATTTCGAAGGTCGCCTTCGCCGGCCGACTGCTTGCCGACAAGGGCCAGAGGCTGGGCATCTACGACGCCCGTTATGTCGGCCCGTCGCCTGCGCAGGGCCAACGCCCCCAGGACCCGTTCGGCGCAAAGGTGTCGGACACCATCCTGCCGATGATGCAGCACTATCTGCGCACAGAACTGGCGCCCGAACGCGACGCCGCCGACTATCGCCCGCTCGCACCGGGCGTCGACATCTGGAACTACAATACCACCGGCGGGGCGGGCGGACCGTTCAACGAATACGACTATCCCGCCAAACTGGTCGCGGCCTTCAAGGCCAATCCGCGTTTCCGGCTGATGATCGGCACCGGCATCTATGACCTGACCACGACCGTCGGCCCGGCCCTCTATCTGGCCGCCCAGAGCGACTATCCCGCCGAACGCGTGATCCAGCGGCGCTACGAGGGCGGTCACATGGCCTATACCAACCGGCCGGCCCTGACGGCTTTCACCCGCGACATCCGCAGTTTCGTCACCGGAACGCCCTTCGTCGACACCTGAGCAGGCGCCTCGAAATGCTGATCCTGGACCGCGACTTCGTCCGCACCCACCTGACCTATGCCGCCTGTATCCCCCTGATGCGGGACGCGATGGCCGCCTTGTCCAGAGGCGAGACGCGACAGCCGCTGCGCAGCATCGTGCCCCTCGACCAGGGCCGCGCCTTCGGCGTCATGCCCGGTGCCCTGTCAGCGGGCGGCGCCTTCGGGGCTAAGCTGGTCAGCGTCTATCCCCAGAACCACGCGGCGGGCCTTCAGTCGCATCAAGGCGCCGTCGCCCTGTTCGACCCCGCCACCGGCGCCCTGTCCGCCTTGGTACACGCGGGCGAGGTCACCGGCATTCGCACCGCCGCCGCCAGCGCCGCCGCGTCCCAGATCCTGGCGCGACCCGACGCCTCGCGCCTGGCTGTTCTCGGCACAGGAGAACAGGCCGCCGCCCATGTCCGCGCCTTCCACATCGCCTTTCGCCTGTCGTCCGTCACGATCTGGGGCCGATCAGCGGACCAAGCCGCCGCCCTGGCCGAGCGTCTGGCGCAGGAGACCGGCCTGCCGGTGGTCGCCGCCCCCACGGTCGCCGATGCGGTCGCCAATGCCGATATCGTCTGCACCACCACCGCCTCGGCCCAGCCGATCCTGCACGCAGCGGACGTGCCCGCCGGCTGCCATGTGAACCTGGTGGGATCCAGCTATGACGGCCCGGTCGAGATCGACGACGACCTGGTGGTCCGCGCCCGCTTCATCGCCGATTCCCGCGCCGGGGTCCTCGCCCAGGGCGCGGAGTTCCTGTCGGCCAAGCGCGCCGGCCGGGTGGACGACGATCACGTCGTCGCCGAGATCGGCGAGGTCTTCCTGGGCCTGAAACCCGGCCGCACCTCCGACCAGGAAATCACGATCTACAAATCCCTGGGCCACGTCGCCCAGGATCTGGCCAGCGCCCGCTACCTGCTCGACCTGGCCAGCGCCCTGAACCAGGGCTTCCACGTCCCCTTCTGATCGTCAGGCGGGCGGCGACGCCGGCAGGGCCTCCAGCAGGCGGTCGATGTCGTTCATGTCGTTGAACACCGCCAGCGACACCCGGAACCGGTGCTGGGAGACGGTGATCCGCACCTTGGCCGCCGCCAGCCGCTCCGACAGTTTGGGCCGCGCATCCTTCAGCGCGAAGGCGACCAGGGCCGTGCGGCTGTCCAACGGCGTCAGAGGCTCATACCCGCGCCGCCGCAGTTCCGACTGCACCGCATCCGCCAGCGGCTGACGCGCCTTCTGGATGGCGTCGACGCCCAGCCGGTTGATCCAGGTCAGGGAATGGTCGAGCTGCACCGCGCCCGTCCAAGAGGTCGTGCCCATGGCGAACCGACCCGTGGCGTCCTCGCGCGCCGCATAGTCGGCCGGCATTGGACCCGGCGAGTCATAGGGATAGGCATGGCTCTGAAACGACCGGATCTGATGATAGCCCCACCAGGGACGCCGGATTTTCTCCTGCACGGCCTTGCGCACATAGAGGAAGCCCAGGCCGAAATCCCCCATCAGCCATTTGTAAGAGGCGCAGGCCGCGAAATCGACGCCCGCCGCCTTCAGGTCCAGCGGCGTCGAGCCCGCCCCGTGAATGATATCGACATAGACATAGGCGCCGTGGGCATGGGCCACGTCGCAGACCCGCTTCAGGTCATGCTCGAAGCCGTTGATGGTCGAGACATGGCTGATCGAGACCAGGCGCGTCCGGTGGTTCACCGCCGCCTCCATCGCCGCCATGTCGATCCGCCCCTCGGCGGTCATGGGCAGGGTGACGACATCCATCCCCGCCTTGGCCAGTTCGCCATAGGTGTAGAATGAGCCGAAGAAATGCAGGGCGTCGGTGACGATCCGCCCGCCCGTCGCCGGCATATCCAGCGCCTGCAGCACCAGGTTCTCGCCCATGGTCGTGGACTGGACGAAGCACAGCTCGTCAGGATCGGCCCCGACCATCAGGCCGAACTGACGAACCGCATTCTCTTCCATCGCCGACAGGTCCAGATCGGGAGCCCCGGTCGCCCGGGTCTTGTAGCGCAGATAGTCCTCCAGAGCCGCCCGCGCGCCCAAGGGCATCGGGTGGGTCGATCCGCTGTCCAGATAAGTCACCGGCATGGCGGCGAAGGCTCCCCGCGCCGGCAGGGTCAACTGCGGCTCGGACTGCACCTCTTTCGCCGTGGTCGGCGAGGCCAGACCGACCGTCGGCGAGACGGCGGCCGCAGCGATCAGGGCTCTTCGGGTGAAACGCATGGCGGGACTCGCAAGAGGCTCGGGACGCGCCATCCTAGGACCACGTGGCGGAATAATCCTTTCGTCTTGTCGATCGACGGCCGCCACGAAAGGCAGGAATAGCCACGGACGATGCGATAGGCTGCACAGAACTCCATCCCTGACCGGGTTCGTCCGCTCATGTCGTCATCGCCCTCCACCGCCCCCGCCCTCATCGTCTTCGACGCTGCGGCGGTGCGCGCGGGCCTGGACGCCGAACGGCTGATCCGTGTCATCCGCGACGCCATGATCGCCCTGTCCGACGGACGGGTGCGCCAGAATTTGCGCAGCTTCATCGGCCTGGGCGAAGGCCGGACCTTCGCCCTGATGCCCGCCGCCTTCTCCGATGAGGGCCTGTTCGGGGCCAAGCTGGTCAGCGTCTTCGCAGACGGCGCAGGCCGCAAGGCGCACGAGGGCGTCGTCGTCCTGTTCGACGGCCATACGGGGGTTCCGATCTGCATCGCCGACGCAGGCGAGATCACGGCTTTGCGCACGGCGGCCGCCAGCGCCGTCGCCACCCAGGCCCTCGCCCGCCCCGATGCGAAAACCCTGTCTGTTCTAGGCCTGGGCCGTCAGGCGGCCGAACATATCGTCGCCATCGCCCGGGTTCGCCCGCTCGACACCATCCGCGTCTGGGGCCGCGACCTGCGGCGGGCCGAAGCTTTCGCGGCCGAGATGACCGCCCTGACCGGCCTTCCCGTCTCGGCGGTCGCCAGCCCGCGCGCCGCCGCCGAGGGCGCCGACATCCTCTGCACCGTCACCGCCGCCGTCGATCCCATCCTGGAAGGCGCCTGGGTCGCACCCGGCGCCCACATCAATGTCGTCGGTTCCAGCGGCCCGTCCGCCGCCGAGATCGACACGGACCTGATCGCCCGCAGCTGCTTCATCGTCGATCACGCCGAACATGTCCGGGTCCATGGCGGCGAGTTCCTGCGCGCGCTGAAGGCAGGCCGCATCGACCAGGATCATATCGCCGCCGAGATCGGCGCCGTCCTGTCCGGCGCGGCGCCGGGGCGGACACACAGTGACGAGATCACGGTCTACAAGTCGCTGGGCCACGCCGTGCAGGACATCGCGGCGGCCGGCCTGCTGTATTCGACTTTGCGCGCCGCCGACTGATCAGGCCTTGCAGTCGGCGTCGGCGGCATCCGGCGCACGCCGCCACTGATAGACGTCGACCTCTTCGCCCCTGGGCAGATAGGTCACCGGGAAGCGATCGTCGCCGCGCGTCACCTGCAGGGTCAGCGTCGCTTCCTGATTGCTCTGAACCCCGTCCATCGCCACGGCATAGGTGACCACGTCCCCGTTGCGAATCCCGGCCCGCTCCGCCGCCGATCCAGGCACGAGGCCCCGGATGGTCTTCACGTCGCCGACGAAGGATTTGGGGTCGAAGCCCAGGTCGAACCGTCGCGCCTGCGCTACATAGCGGGTGAAGCACGGACCATAGTCGCCGGGTTCAGGCAGCATCAGTTCGCCCGCCTTCATCGCGGCATGCAGCATTGGTCCATCCGCGCCCAGCTCGGCCGTCAGCAGCGCGACCCAGGCCGCCTCGTCCACCGTTTCGCCCGCGCGTCGGCGGCGGTTCATCTCCAGGATCAGGTCGTCCAAGGACCGCGCACCTTGGCTGGCCCGACGGATCTTGCCATCGACCACCGCGAAATACAGACCGCCCCGATCATAGGGCAGCACCCGGATGCGGCTGTCCTCCCAGAAGCGCGGCGCGATCTGATCGTCCGGTGTGTCGTTGAGGAGGTTGGAATAATATCGACGCGCAGTGTCGTTGATGTCGGCCAGATAGGCGTCCGCCGTGATCAGCCCCGCCCGATAAGGCAGCAGCCCCTGATAATAGACGGCGATCCCCTCGCCATACCATTGGCCGCGCCCGTCCCACTGGGTCCAGGTATGGATCATCTCGTGCGACAGCGTCGATTTCAGATCGGCCGGATCGGTCGCCTGGCCATAAGTGACGAGGAAGGACCGCGTCAGCGCCACCCCCCCGCCAGCGTTGATCGGATTGTAGCGCATGAAGACGCGATAAGGCGGATCGCCCGGCTCGTCGAAAAACCGGCTCATCCAGCCGTGCAACTGGTGGGTCCAGGCCATCAGCGGCCGCGCCTCGAACGGCGTCTCGCCCATCCAGGCCGCCGAGAAGCCGGCGTTGGACACCGGCATCGGCTCGCGCTGCATCGGACCCGCCATGAAGACGGTCGAGGACAGCCTGTCCGCCTTGCCCGCTTCCAGATCGACGTCGCCCTCGCCATAGCTGGACGTCGCCCCGGCCCCGGCGCCCAGGCCGGTCAGATCCCAGCGCAGCGCGATGCGATAGTCGCGGTCGTCTTCCGGCAGCAGGATGAAGGTATTGCCGACGCCAGAGACGCCGCCGCCCTCGGTGCGCAGGCTGAAGGGCGGGCCCGAACCGCGACGCGGCGGCGTATTGTCGATGGGCGCGCGATAACGGACGGTCACATCCCCGCTGACGGCCCGCCCGGCGATCCAATTCCGCGAATAGACCAGGGCCACCGGATCGTCCCGCACCGTCAACGGCACCGGCCCCAGGGCGTCTGTCATCGTCAGGTCCGTCAGGGTCGTGGCGATGGTGTCGGTATTGGCGATGACGACCGGCAGGGTCAGAACCGCCTGGCCCGCGTCCGCCTCCATCGCCGAGATCTTCAGTTCGACATCCAACCGGGCGAGACCGCGCGCGACATCGACATCGCCGGGCCGAAGCGTCACCTGCATCGTCTGCGCGGACGCCGATGCAGGAGATGCACCCAGCAGCAGCATGACGGCCGCCAGAACCGACAAAGGATGACGCAGGAAGTCGGAAATCGTCATGTCGGAGGCTCTCCGGGAAATCTCATGCAGTCCCGTCCCCGACCGCCGAAGCGCTCGGGGACGATGATCAGCCCTAGAAGCGCGCGTTCAGACCGACGAAATACTGACGGCCCAGAATGTCGCCATAGTTCCGCGTTGGATACGACGGCTCCTCGTCGGTCAGGTTGATGACCCCGGCCCGCACCGCATAGTCGCCGAAACGATACTCGCCCGACAGGTTGTGGCGCACGTTCTCGCTGATCAACGGCGTCGGCGTCGTCTCGATGGTGTCGAACCGATTGACCTGCGACTTGGGCAGATAGGTCATCGAATAGCTCAGACTCACGGGACCGAGTGCATAACGCGCGTCGAAGCGGCTGACCCAGTCGGGCGTCAGGGTCGTGTCATCTGTGCGGTTGTAGTCGAAGCCGGTGACCGAGGTTTCCAGCAGGGCGTTGTGGGTGACTTCCAGCCCCAGTTCGAGACGGCCCCAGTCCGCATTGCTCCGAGCAAGGTCCGCAACATCGAAGGCATAGTTGACCGTGTAGATCTCGCCTTCATATTTCACCGTGCCGGCGTTGAAGGTGGTCGAGTTGGCGGTCGCCACCTGGCCCAAGGCGTTGAAGGTGAACTGGCCGCAGACGTCGGCCGGTTGCGGCGAGGAGTCGAAGCAGGTCGCCAGGAAGTTCTGCGGCGTGAAGGCCGAAAGGCCGTCGCGCAGCTCAACCTGAATCCGGTCCGCCACGATCGTCAAACCGGGAACGAAGCCGGGCTGAAGCACCACGCCGAAGGTCGTCGTGTCGGAGATCTCGTTCTTCAGGCTCGGATTGCCGCCCGTCGTGATGAGGACGTTGTTGAAGTTCTCGCCCGGATCCTGGAAGCCCGTCAGCGCGCCATATCCCGGATTGGCGGCGAACAGGGCCTGACAGTTGGCCAGGCGAACGGCGGGGTTCGGGCCACTATTGATCCGGTCCGAATCGCACGGGTTCTGGGCGATCGCGCCCAGGGTGGTGCTGGACGGCGAGAACAGCTGGTCCAGCGTCGGCGCCCGGAAGTTGCGGCTGCGCGACGCGCGCACCGTCACGCCGGAAACGACTTCCCAGCGCAGGCCCGCGCCCCAGACATCGGCCTTGCCCGCGATGGAGTTGTCGACGGTCCGATAGGCGCCGTCCACTTCCAGCGAGTTGACGAACGGCAGGGTGAAGTCGCCCCCAAAGATCGGCACCAGCACTTCCGCCGAGAACTCGTTGGTGTCGTAGGCGCCGCTGGTGGCCCGCGTCGGCGTGCCCGATCCCGTCAGCCCGCGCTGATTGGCGTCAAAGGGATTGAACTCGGCCTTCTCGCGCCGATACTCGTAGGCGAGGCTGAAGCTGGCTGCACCGGCGGGCAGGGTGAACATCTCGCCGCCGATGGTCGCCAGGATATCGTCCTGGGTGTTCTCGAACCGCTCGCCCACCGGCACGGCGACATAAGCCCGCATCTCGTCGGTGATGGTGCCGGTGCCGAAGATGTTGATGGGCACGCAGGCCGCATCGTCATTTGTCGTCGAGGCGTCGGCGTTGATGGCGCACACGGCCTGGCCGCCGGTATTGCGCGTGGCGTTGACCGCATTGGTCAGGCGCGAGGTCCAGGTGTCCCAACCCGACCGTTCGCCCTTGGTGATCCCGCGGCTGGCCGACAGGCTCCAGTAAAAGTTGCGATCCGCCCAGTCGAAGTCGCCTTCCAGCGCGACCAGGCCACGCCAGACATCCGTCTCCGTCACGAACTCCCGCGTGGGCAGGGCATCGGAAAAGCTCTTGGACAGCCACAAAGGTCCCCCCGCAGCGAAGCCCGCGTTGGCGGCCGTCAGCTGGGCCAGGGCGGTCGGCGTCAGGAAGGGGTTGGTCCTGAAGAAGGCGATCGGGCCCGCGCCGGACGCGGCCGAGTTCAGCACCGTCCGGGTCGAACCCTGGGTGCCGAAGGGATCACGACCCTCCGTATTCGAATAGAGCAGTTCGCCCTTCAGCTTGATCCGGTCCGTCAGATCGTAACGGCCGAGCAGGTTCACGTTGAACCGCTCCACGCCCGTATAGAGGGCCGCCAGATCGCGATAGTCGAAGCCGTCGCCGCCCGAGGCGAAGGGCACCCCGGCGACGGCGCCGGGGTTGAAGGCGATCAGGCTGGTCCCATCGGCGGAGAACTGCTGCGGCACGCCGCCCGAGCGCACCAGGAATCCCTGAACCGGCGCCGGAATCGAGAAGATCAGTCCATTGGTGTTGAACGGCCAGAAATGGGAGTCCAACAGTTCGCGCACGGCCGGAATGCCGTCGCCGGGACCGGTGTTGGCCGCGTTCGAGACCGTCAGCCGCGACAGGTTCGAGCGGGGCCGATCCTGCCCATAGAGCGGGTCCGACTTCGACCATTCGACATTGCCGGCCAGATTGGCCCGACCGTCCAGGAAGTTGTCGCCGAACGTCATGCGCAGGCTGGTCTGCGGATAGTCGTCTCGCGAGGAGATGCCGTATTGGGCGTCCACCTCCAGCCCCTCGAAATCGTCCTTCAGCACATAGTTGATCACGCCGGCGATGGCGTCCGAGCCATAGACTGCCGCGCCGCCCGCCTGGACCACATCGACCCGTTCCAGCAGCCCGACCGGGATCAGGTTGGTGTCCACCACCCGGTCGCCCATGCCGGACGACGAGGTCACGAACCGACGACCGTTCACGAGCGACAAGGTGCGCCCGGCGCCCAGGCCGAACAGGTTGGGGAACTGCTGCCCCGAACCCGCCGCCGAACCGGACCCGCTGGCGACCGGCGTCGATGGCGTCGCGGAGGTGATCTGGTTCAGCGCCTGTCCGACCTGAACGAAGCCGCGCTCCGACAACACCTCGGCGTCGATGACCGAGACCGGCGCGGCCGTCGTCGTCTGGACACGGCGGATACGCGATCCGGTGACGACGATGTCGTCCACGGCCTGGGTCTCGTCCTGCACCTGCGCCGCCGAGGCGGTCTGGGCCAGAGCCGAGCCCGCACCGCCGATCAACAGCAGGGCGGCCCCCGCCACGGTCGTGGCCAGCAGGCGCTTCTTCATGGACATCCGCGTCATCGTATCCCCCTCGATCTGCGTTTCAGGTTCGCAGGACGACGACCCCCGTCATCCCGCCTCTGCCGAAAGGCTAACCCCGCAGGACCCGCACATTCTTTCCTATTTCCGGCCGCACGCGGATCGTCACACAACTTTCATCCAAGCGACGCGATTCAAGCGACTGAAATATTCCTCAGCCAAATTTGGAGATGCGCCCGACGCATCCGACAGCCACGCAGGGCCAGGCCATCATTCCTAGGAAAATCTGGCCTAATCGACGTGCCTGGACAGTTGAAGAGCAAGGAAGCGCTCGCCGTCACACGCCTCAATGGCTGACAAATCGCGCATAGATATTGCGGGAACGCAGCTCACTCTCGGATGGCGTCTATTCGCCAGAGGTCTCAAGACCACAGCGTTCATGCCACCGACACCGGAACGTGACGGCGAGTTTGCATAACGCTTGCGGGCGTGACTGCGTAACCTGCTCCTGCACGAGGGAGCCACTCATGAGTTTTTGCACACAGCTCGCCAGACGGACGGGCGGCCTTCTCTGCGGTCTGACGCTGACCGCCATGGCCGCTCTCCCCGTCAACGCCGCCGAGATGAGCGCCGCCCGTTCAGAACGCGATGTCGTGCCGCCCGCACCGGTCGAAACGCATCAGAGCATCCGTCTGGCTACCGGCCGCCTCGACCACGTCACAGAGGTCGGCCGGGTCGCCATCCGCGATGTCGAGACGACGGAAGCCCTCGGCTACATGGGCTACATCGCCTATCGCGTGCCCAGCCGTTCGCCACGCCCGCTCATCTTCGTCTGGAACGGCGGCCCCGGCGCCAACTCGGCGACCCTGCATTTCGAAGTCGCCGGTCCCCGTCGTGGCGAGGGCGACCACCTGGTCGACAATGCCGAGACCTGGCTGAGCAGCGCCGATCTGGTCTTCGTCGATCCCATCGGGACCGGCTTCAGTCGCCCCACCAGCACGCAGACAGCCGACCAGTTCTACGGCACGGTCGGCGACGTGGCCTCGGTCGCCGAATTCGTCCGATCCTGGCTGCTGCTGCACGACGCCCAGGATCGCCCTGTCTTCCTCGCCGGCGAAAGCTGGGGCGCCGGCCGCGCCGCCAGCGTCGGCTATCGCCTGCTGCGCCAAGGCGTGCCGATAAAGGGCCTGATTCTGATCTCCGGCGGCGACGGCCTCAACACCGTGCGGCTACCGGCCGAGACCGCCACGGCCCTGCATGTCGTCGACCTGGCGCCCGTCACCCTGTTCCACGGCAGACTGCCTGCCGAACTGGGGAGCACCCCCGAGGCGGCGCGCGCATCCGCCGAGACCTGGGCGCGCACGACCTATGAACCGGCCCTGGCCCGCCGCGCCGAGCTGACAGACGCTGAACGCGACACGGTGATCTCCGACCTGTCGCGCTTCACCGGCGTTCCGATCGATCACATCGACCGCGCCACCCTGACCTTCACGCCGCGCCAGCATCTGCGCGGCCTGCTGCAGGACCAGGGAAAGACGTTGAACATCTTCGACATGCGGCTGACCGAAAGCCCCCACGACACCTTCAACGCCGCCATCGACCGCTACCTGCGCCGCACGCTGAACTATCGCACCGACCTCGCCTATGTCGGGCTCGACGAGGTTCAGGTCGGCTACGCCCCCCACGACCGTTTCCCGGACAGCGTCGGCGCCCGCTGGAACTATGCGACCATCGAGGACGCCAGCCCCGACGTGGTCCAGGCCGCCATCAGCGAAGCCATCCGGCGCGGCGGCGGCCCGCCCCGCATCGGCCCGCCGCTTCCCGCGACCGAAGACGCCCTCGCCCTGTCGCCGACACTGAAGGTTCTCGTCGCCTCGGGCCGCTACGACTCCCTGGCCAGCTGCGCCCGCGACGCCGCCACCGAACAGATCCTGCCGGCGCCCCTACGCGCCACGATGACCTATCGCTGCTACGAGGGCGGCCACATGTTCTACCGCGACACCGCCACGCGCCGACAGTTCAGTCAGGACATCGCCGAACTGGTGTCCCCGTCGCGCTGAGGGAGGTCGCAGGCATCTGGCGTCACCCTCGCCATGGACGCGATTTCACTGAATGCCTAAGGTTGTAATCCAGGGTCGCGGATCGGCGCACACCGTCTTGGTCGCCTACCCGCCATCGCTCGCCTCCTGCCAAGGGCTTTCTCCGTGCCGTCCAGTAAGCGTCCCTACATCCAATACTCCATCGTCCAGCTTGAGGCCTTGTTCGCAAAGGCCAAGACGGATCCCATGGTGGTGGGCCAGATCGAGCACGAGCTGAGCTTGCGCAAGACCGACCGCGCCGCAAAGCTGCGCCTGCGCGCCCAGGAGGTCCTGCTCAGCCCAGCCGCAACGCGACCTCGCCCTGCGAGCGCCCCCTCCAAGACAAAGCCCGCCAAGCCTTCGGCTCGGCCTGCCCCATCGCCCCCCGCCTCCAAGCCCAGGCCCAGGCCCAGCCGTACGGAGCATGTCGCCGCCGCCGCGAAGGCCTGGAGCGATAATCTCCAAGAGGCCTTCGATCCTGTTCGGCCGACCGAACCCAATACGCCCGACGGCGTGCTGGGCGCATGGGTGGCTTTGGAGGCCCTGTCGCCTCAGACGTACAAACACCCCTACGACCTCGCCATAGGCCAATACGGCAGCGTCGCGCAGTTGGGCAAAGGCCCGTTGCCCTGGGAACGAGGTGAAAAGTCGAGACCGAATTACCAGCTCTATTATCAGATCATCCTCGGCGCGATCCCGATGGGCAAGGCGACCGCCGACCTGGTCAAGGCCTTCGGCTCCGATGAGGAAAGCAGAACCCGCGCCCGTGAAAAGGCGGCGATCGCCGCCATCCTGGTCGATCGCAACGGCGTCCTGGTTCAGGACAACGGCATCGCCGTCTCAAGCTTCGGCTGGGCCCTCCCGCTCGCCCTTGAACTCAAGCTGGAAGCACTCGGAGCCTGGCCCGGTCTTGAGCCCAAGGTTGTTCAAGCGATCGACGACATCCTGCGGCGAACCGACGAAGCCGGCGCGCCCCTCCCGCTTGATCGAGAGACCATCGCCCGCGCCTACGCTCATCTGGTCGAGCGGTTTGGACTGCCAGATCATCTGGTCGAGGCGCCCACGTTCGCTCTGCGGGTCTTTCACTACTTCAAGGCCAAGAATCCGCCGGAAGCCTCCCTGCTGAACTCTTTCTTCATGACGGATCTGGCCAAGGCCGCCATCCACTGCCGCAAACAGACCGCCCCTCGAACGCTGCGCCAGTATCTGGGCATCGAGCGGCCGACTCATGTCCTGGATCTGCTGAACGACCGCCGCGCCGTCGAGGACGCCGTGGCGCCGGCCAAGACGCCAGCCGCGCGTTGGCCCAGCGCCGGCGGCCATTCCCTCGTGCTCTTGCAACAGGCGGCGGTGAACCTCGCACGGTCGGAACTGGCGACCGGTTCCGGCATGATCGCCGTCAACGGCCCGCCCGGCACGGGCAAGACGACCCTCCTTCGCGACATCGTCGCCGCCGCCGTGCTGGATCGCGCCCTGGCGATGGCCGCGTTCGACGATCCGCACGAAGCCTTCAAGCCCTCGGGCGAGCGGTGGACCTTCGGCGGTCCCGGCTTCTTCCAGCTCTACAAGCTCGACCCCAGTCTGCGTGGCCACGAGGTCCTGGTCGCCTCCAGCAACAACAAGGCCGTCGAGAACGTCAGCCGCGAACTGCCTGCCGCCAAGGCGATCGGCCGACCGGAGCTGAGCTACTTCAAGTCCATCAGCGACTTCATCTATCGCCCCGAGACGTCACAGGACGGCGCGCAGGCGACCGCGGCGCGCACCATGGAGCCGCTCCAAACCTGGGGCCTGATCGCAGCCGTCCTGGGCAATGCGAAGAACCGCGCGGCCTTCTCCAGGTCGTTCTGGTGGGACGACGATCACGGCTTTCGAATCTATCTGAAAGCCGCAAAGGGCGACCCTGTCATACGCGAGATCAAGGATCCCGAGACGGACAAGGTGATCGAGCGAAAGACCCCTGCGGTCGTCATCGAAGAAGCGCCCCCCAGCCCGCAGGAAGCCGCATCCAACTGGCGACGCGCACGCCAGCGGCTGATGACGTTGCACCGCGAAATCCAGGATGAACTGGCGACATTGGAAGGCGTGCGCCAGATCGCGCTCGATCTTGCGGCGGCGAAACGCGAGGTCGCCGAACGCCTCGCCGAAAAGGCTTCACTCGCTCAAAGCCTCCAGCGCATCAAATCCGACAGAGCGATGCTGGACGCGGACCTCAATGTCGCAATCCTTGCAGCCAAGCAGGCCAGGGACGCGGTCAAGCGCCATCGTCAGCGCCGCCCAGGCTTTTTCGCCTGGCTTTTCCGCCGGGATGCACGCCAGCGCTGGAACGCCGAGAACCAGCCGCTGCTGGCGGCGGCCGAGGTCGCCAATGGCGAATACCGCCTTGCCGAACATGCACTCGGCGCCTGCTCCAGCCAGATCGATACTGTGACCTTGGAGATCGCCCGCGCCGACCGCGCCCTGATCGAACCTGGCGAACGGGTCGTGATGCTGGACGGCCGGCTCGAAGGTCATCGCCTCCTGCTCGGCCGGCATATCGTCGACGACGCCTTCTTCGAGCGGGGACACGAGGCGTCCAACCTTGAATCGCCCTGGCTGCCCGAGGCGCTTCAACGCAAGCGCGAAGACCTCTTCATCGCGGCGATGGCCGTGCACAAGGCGTTCATCGACGCCTCGGCGCAGAAGGTGCTGCACAACCTGACCGTCCTGATGGACGTCTTCTCGGGCGGCCCGCCCCAGGACCCCGCCAAACGGGCCTTGCTCGGCGATCTCTGGTCGACGCTGTTCATGGTCACGCCGGTCCTTTCGACCACCTTCGCTTCGGTCGAGCGCATGCTGGGCGACCTGCCGCCCGACAGCATCGGTTGGCTCCTGGTCGATGAGGCCGGCCAGGCCCTGCCCCAGGCCGCCGTCGGCGCCGTGATGCGCGCGCGGCGCGCGATCATCGTCGGCGATCCGCTGCAGATTCCCCCGGTGGTGACCTTGCCCGAACGATTGAACGTCGAGATCGCCGACTTCTTCAAAATTCATCGCCCGTCCTGGGTGGCCCCGGAGGCCTCCACCCAGACCGTGGCCGACCGGGTGTCGCCGTTTCAGGCCGCGTTCAGGTCGGATGTCGGCCCCCGTCAGGTCGGGATTCCCCTGCTCGTTCACCGGCGTTGCCAGGAACCGATGTTCGGCATCTCCAACCGCATCGCCTACGACGGTCAGATGGTCCACGCGCCGGGCCAGAAGGTCAGCGTCATCGGCGACGGTCTTGGTCCATCCACCTGGCACGACATCGACGGCGAGGCGGACTCGAAATGGAGCCCCGACGAGGGCGAACAGGTCGTGTCTCTGCTACGCCAGATCGCCGCTGTGGGCATTCGAAACCCGGATGTGTTCGTCATCACCCCGTTCCGCATCGTCGCGCAGGAACTGAGAACACGATTGAAGGGCGAAAAAGAATTATTCGCTCGGTTCGACGTCGATGTCGATGAATGGCTGACGGATCGCGTGGGCACGATCCACACAGTGCAGGGCCGCGAAGCCGAGGCCGTGATCCTCGTCCTGGGCGCCCCGAAGGCTTCGCAGAACGGCGCACGAGCCTGGGCCGCCGGCACGCCCAATATTCTCAACGTCGCGGTCTCCCGCGCAAAACAACGCCTCTACGTCGTCGGCTCCCATGGCGCATGGCGCGGCGTCGGCCACGCCAAAGACCTGGCGACCTCCCTGCCCGTCTCGCGTTCACGCTCACGCTGACAGCGAAGCTTGGTTAAGAAGCGAGAGACCATCCCAAGCGCTGCCCACGCTTTATCTTGGCAGCCTCGTCGTTCTGAGAATGACGGGTGGCGGTGCTGTCAGTCTAACGCTAACTTGTCTCCAGTTCAGGCCGCGTAAGAACCTGATCGGAAATCGCATTTCGTAAAGCCACTATACTTCAAGCGCCACCGCTTTCCTGCGGCGGTGATCCGGCAGGCCGTGTGGCTCTACTTCCGCTTCAGTCTCAGCCTGCGCGACATCGAGGAGTTGATGGCGGCGCGCGCGATCGACGTCAGCTACGAGACGATCCGCTGCTGGACCATCAAGTTTGGACCCCAGATCGCACGGCGGTTGAAGAAGCTTCGCCCCTCCCCTTCTCCCCGCTGGCATCTCGACGAGGTCGTTTGCTCGATCGGTGGGAAGCGGATGTTCCTATGGCGCGCGGTAGATGATGAAGGCGAGGTGCTGGACGTTGTCGTCCAGAGACGGCGAGACACCGACGCGGCCTTGAAGCTGCTCCGGCGTTTGCTGCGTAACCAGCCTGTCGAGCCCGAGAAGATCGTCACCGACGGGCTCGCATCATACCAAGCGGCCTTGAGCCAGCTTGGTCTGCGACACCTTCATTCCCCAGGCCGATTGCGGCAGAACAATCGAGCAGAGAACTCGCATCTGCCAATCCGCCGGCGAGAGCGGCAGCAGCAGCTGTTCCAGCCCAGCGCTTTCTCACCACACACGCCGCGATCTACAACACCTTCTACACCCAGCGACATCTGATCGCCCGTCCTACCCTTCGTCGCTTCCGCGTCGGAGCCGAGGCGGCGTGGGTGGCCGCAGCTGCCTGAGATTTCGTCGGATGGGGACAGCTGCGGCCCGTCTCCATTAACCTGACAATGCTCTCGATTAACCTGACAGCGCTCTAAACCCCCTCAACGTCGCTCCGAAATAATAACGAACAACGCAATCGCGAATAAAATTAAAAAGAACCCGCCAAACACGGCAGCAAAGAATAGGGGCCCACGATCTGACTGAACATCATACATCAGAAACCCAACTGTCATTATGATTATGATCAAACCCAACATCTTAGCAAATCGCCTCATGACGAACACGCCTCAATCTCCGCTATCCGGTTCCTAGCTGCGATTTGACTCCTTCTTTCAGTCATCTCCAAATCTCTTGATACTATCCATGTCGCAGCAGTTAATCCGCCAGCAAGAGTTGAAGTAAATCTTCCAATTAAACCTTGACGACCACCCCTGCCGGTACCAACACGTACCTCTCGGTTTACCACCGCTCCAATAGCTTGTGCGGTACCTAGGGGTGAAGTGGCGTCTGCAATCCAATCTGCAGCGTTCGCTGTCCTAATGCTGGATGACAGCGTCGCACGCAAAGCATCAGGATTGTTCCAAAAATCAGGATTTCGACGAAGACCAGGAGGGATCGCACCTTGCGTATTTTCCCGCGCCACTGAAGCAGCGGCACAGGTCCTCGCTCTTTCCTCAGGTCGAGATCTTCCTGCGCTCTCCCCTCTCTCATTCCCGGCAGCAGGCTGGCCTGATCTGCCAGGATTAGGGCTCCGCGCCCCACCATCCATACAAATACTTTCCCTTGAAACCAGACATCTATGTCTGTTAACTACTACATCTCCAACACGGGTTGGAACCTCCTGTAGCCCCAGCGGATCAATCAAGTTGACAGGATCCGCTCCGACATACCCATAGATATTAGCCCCCGCCTGATACCCGATAGGATCGGTCTGCATGAACCGCCCGAGCTGCGGGGCGTAGGCCCTGGCCCGATAGTGATAGAGCTGGGCCTGCGGCAACCACATCTGGCCCGTGTACTGGAACCGGCCGCTGTTGCCCGAGCCCGGCTGGCCGTACTCATCGTAGGTGTTGGTCGTCAGCGCGTTGGCCGAACCGTCGGCAATCGACACGACCGAGCCCCGCTCGTCCGCCAGCAGATAACGGCGGTCGTAGGTCGCGCCTTCATAGGCCGTAACCACATTGTCCAGACCCAATCCCGGCACATAGCGCTTCAGCAGAGCGCCGGATGTGCCGTACTCTCCGATCACTTGCTGGCCGTCGTAGAGGAAGCGTATCGCAGCTCCACCGCCATCCGTTGTCTGATAGAGGCGGCCTGACGGGTCATAGGACATTCCCAACCAGCCCGAAGTCGTGTTCGCCGCCGTCAGTTGATTTAGCCCATCGTAGGTTTGCGTGTTGGTTCCACCAATCTGAACGATGTTACCCCGGCCGTCATAGCCGACGCCCGCGCCATTGACGCTGGTGACCTGGTTCTTGCCGTTGTTGGCGTAGGCCGTGTTGCCCGTTCCCGGCGTATAGGCATAGACTGGGTTCGACATCGTCCGGCTGACGATCTGGCCGGCGGGATTGTAGCCGTAGGTCAGCGTCAGATCGTTCGCCGTCCCCGCCAGGTCGTGGCTCAAACTGATCAGGCGGCTCGCGCCGTCATAGCTCCTGTAGGTCGTCGCGCCGTTCGCGCGGCCCTGAGCAATGGGCCGGCCCAGGTTGTCATAGGCCAACGACGTCAGCGACCAGTTCGTCGCGCCATTCTCGCGGATCGCCGTCAGGTCGTTGGCGAGGTTGTAGTCATAGGTCACCCAGAAGCCGTCCGGCCACGACATCGACGTGCGACGTCCCGCCAGATCATACCCATAGCTGACCGTGCCCAACCCCGCCTGCGCCTGGGAGATCAGACGACCGAGCGCATCATAGGTGTTGGAGGAGGACGCCCCGCCGCCCGTGAAGTTCGTCCCCTTCAAGCGATTGAGGTTGTCATAGCTGATCGTGCGATCCGCGATCGCCGATCCACCCGTCGAAACCTGACGATTCAGGGCGTCGTAGCCAGAGCCTATGGTTTCCCCCGCCCGGTTGCGGAAGCTGATGACATTGGAGCCGGCGTCATAGCCATATTGCTCGTAGTCGCTGGTCGAAGACGTCCCGCTGCCGGTCGTCGCATCGGGATAGCGCAGCTGCGACAGCCGGTCGAAGCCGTCGTAGACCATGGTCGAGACGTTGCCCGCCCCGTCCTTCAGCGTCAGCGGCTTGCCGTTGGCGGTGTAGGTCGCGCTCTCGGTGATCGGCGCGCCGGACAGATAGCCGGACGTCGATTGCTTGAGCCGTCCGGCAGGGTCGTATTCGTACTTGATGATCCGGTCGGGGCCATAGGCGCCCGCTGCACCTAAGGCGCAGGCCGAGCCCGGCAGGCTGTTGAAGGCCGCCGGGTTCATCCGTTGCGTCACGCAGTCCTGACGCCCCGCAGCGTCATAGCTGACATGGGTCACCGCATGCGCCTGGCCGCCGCCGTGTTGGGCCACCACCACCGGGCGTCCGAAGCCGTCATAGGCGGTCAGCTGCTGCTGAAGGCTGACAAAGCCGTTCCAGTCTGCGTCGCTGATCCCGTTGACCGCGCCCGCTTCCACCTGCGTCGGTCGGCTGTCGGCGTCGTAGGTCACGCGCTGGGCGCGGCGCATCAGACTGCCGGCGCCGTCCGGATCCGGACCAATCATTCCCACCGACTGACGCGCCGTATCATAGCGGTAATAGGTGGTGTCATCAGCACCGGGCAGCGGGCCATCGACCGACACCACATCCCCGTTTACCGTGTAGGCCGTCGTCACCGAGGCGCTCAGCGTGCCCGCGCCGTCGTCCTGCGTCACCACGGTCGGCAGCAGATTGTTGGCCACGCCTGCAGAGCCGTACTGGATCGTCTGTCGCACCTCATCGACCGTGTCCACGCAAGACGGTGCAGCATTGGTCGCGCAAGACGAGGTTGAGATCGGCAAGACGATGGAACTGGGCGCTGCAATCACATTGCCCGAGCCATTCTTGTAGTATGCCGTCTGCGCAGCATAGCCGATCCGCGTCTGCGAACGAACTGCTCCCGGGACAGCCGCAGGTGCCGTCACCGTCAGAACCCCGCCGTGCGTCGGATCGTACGTATAATCTGTGACCGCACCACGCGCATCCGTCGTCGAGGTCGGCATGTTACAGGTGACGGGGTTAAAGCAGCTGCTTTCATAGACTGCCGAAGTCACAAGGTCAGCCAATCCCCCAGCCGGCTTCGCGACTGCCCGTGTAGTGAGAATATTTCCGCGAGCATCGTAGGAGTATTCGATATAGTTTCCCTCGGGATAGGTAATCCTCGTCGGGCGTTTTTGGGAGTCGTAAACGAAGCTTGTTGTACGGTTAAGCGGATCTTTAAAGCTGCTGATGCGACCTGTTGTCAGGTTAGACGTGACGACCGTCTGGTTCGACAACGCATCGGTCACCGTCGTGGTTCTGACGTTGGAGCTATCGCTGTAAGTGTAGCTCCAACTCACTCCTCCTTGCGTGTAAGAGCTAACTCGGCCATCCGCATTGTAGGTCATCTCAATCGTCGGCGTCGAACTCGACGGCGGCTTGATTCCGGTCAGCCCATACGTTCCGAACGATAATCCCGTCACCCGGCCAAGTGAGTCGGTGATGGTTCCACCGCTGTTGTTGATCGTGGCGGTCGGCCAGGGCTGGCTCAATCCGGTGCAGGTAAAAGCCGTAGGCGCGCAATAATCGACGGCATTGTTGATAGCGGTCACGCGGTTCAACGTGACCACATCGGTGTAGGTCGCGCCATTACCAACGGCATCTGCAAAATATTTGAGATGAAGTTGATAGCCACGATTGTTAGTAACCGATTGAAGGCGAAAAATCCCACCTTGGCGCGCCGATCTTATCTGGCGATAGGTGAAACTCAGAACCTCACCAGAAGGCCTGCGAATTGTACTTAAGCGTGCCACATTGGCGTCAGGCAAGCCTGCTGCGCTCCAGTCACCCCCAAAGAATGTCGCCACAGTTCCATCCGAAGCGGTGTAGATATAGTCGGAGCCGGATATGACGAGCGTAGAACCGGTCTGTTCAACAGGAACGAAGGTAGAACCAGCCGGATCAAATGCTTCGGACGAGGGTCCTATGCTGACGACAAATTTGTTGGCGCTGTTTTGGGTGATGGCCCCCTGGAGATTGTCTCGCGATCCGGAGCCGATAAAGGTTCTCAAATAGGCTAAGCCGCCCTGATCGAGTTGACCGATAGCGACTTCGTTTCTGGAATAAACGAAAGTACCGGAGATTAGATCAACCCCTCTCTCGTCCAGACTATAGGTCGACGGCGGAGGCGCCTGAAGAACACTCTGAGCGCTAGCTGCGCCCGCGATTAATCCAGTAAATGCGCTGGTGACCAGCAGGGCGGCTTTTAGCGTATTCTTCATGGACTTTTCCAAAAGGATTTCAGTAGCAGCAGGTGCCTGTGTGCCAGATGGCGGTCCAGCCTGAGTAAATGACAAGATTGCCGTCGTTCTGAACGGCGAGTCGTGCGCCTGGATAACCGCCGGTGCCGCTCTGCCAGATGAGTTCGTTTTGCGGGCCGCGGACGGTCAGATTGCCGTCCGTTTGCATGGTGAGGGTGGTCGATCCGCGTCCCCACGTTCCGGCGGCGGACCAGAGATAACCGGGCGGTCCGTAAAGCACGACGTTGCCGTCCAGTTGCACATGGAGCGAAAACCGACCGTCTGCAGATGGGATGAATTGGGATGCGAGGATGAACTGCCCCGACTGTAGCTCCTGCACCGGCGATCTTAGTGGTACCGCTTCGGTCAGACGCCCCGCGCGGTTATCCGCTCCATCCAACCCGTAGCGACTAACCGAGCCACCAACGGCGGGCGCTTTAGCCGCCGCCTGCAAACGTCCATGAACATCGTAGACGAAGGTCTCGGTCTGCTGCGCCTGGACCGAGGAGGTTATGCAGCTAAGCGTGAGCGCTGCTACAACGAGAAAATGCCGTTTCATCGATACCCCACCTTGTCGACGCGCACGTGAGTGATCGGGAAAAAGTGGACGCGGAACTCCATGACATGACCTGCACGCGAGGAATCCATCATGAAGGGCAGCTCAAACCACTGATAGGTCCAGTCGGATCGCCAGGCCGATCGAGGTAGAGTGACCTCCGTCAGCACCTCCATGTTGGAGAGATCAAAGACGTCGAGTTTCACCAAGGGCGCCGTGCTCGACGACGGCCCAGCCATCATCTTCCACACCGCGACCCTAAACCCGCTTGGAACCGTCGCGGTATATGGGCCAGCGATCAGGAGCGAACTGGGCTGCTGCGCATTCGCCTCCCAGCCTTCGTCCTGCGCATATCCAGTGTAGTGGTTAAGAGCCTCCGCTTCCCAAACTGCCGCCATTGTGAGCACGATTTCGCGCGCGGCTCGGTTGTCAGCGGAATTCAGACCGTAAGCCGTCACTGTCGAGGACGACGCCGTGTCGCGATGCACAGCAATAAGCCGTCCGTGCACATCGTAACCGAAGTCTTGGCTTTCCTGAGCCCCCACAGGGCCTGCAAAAAACATTGCTGCGACTATAGTCGCGCACGCTCGCCATTGCTGCATCAATTCCCCCTGTGCGCGAACTATTCGTCAAACACAGATACCCGTCAATGGCAGCGCTTGACGAATTGGTGGATGAAATCATTAGCGACAACGCACCCGCAGATTGATCCACACATGAGGAGTTGAAAGCGGCGTTTCGCCTTGGCGCCACTAGATTTCTCGGCAAGTATGATCACCAGTCAGGGGACTGGGGGACTGCCAATGAAGAACTTTGTCGCGCCGCTTCGCGGCGGCATCGTCGCTTGTGTCGCCTTAGTCGGACCAACGATCGCCCACGCCCAAACGGTGCTGGCTGACCCTCAAGGGTCCGGCCCGATCGTCAAAGCGGTCCAGTGGCTGCAAGGCACGCTTCTTGGCACCATCGCCACCGTCGTGGCCGTCATTGCAGTCGCCTGCGTTGGCCTCCTGATGCTAAGCGGACGCCTTAACTGGCGCTACGGCGCCGTCGTCATCGTCGGCTGCTTCATTCTGTTCGGCGCCGCCAGCATTGTGGCCGGCATCCGCTCCACCGCCGCGCTCGGGGGCTAGGCGTTGGAGGATCTGGAACGGACCCCGCTTTTCACCGCTCTCACGCGTCCGCAGATGTTCGCCGGCGTCACCTACAACTACTTCATCATCAACGCCGTCATCGCCGCAGAGCTCTTCCTGATTTTTCGCTCGATTTGGGTCTTGCCCGTCGCCCTGATCATCCACGGCGCAGGCGTCTTGCTCTGCCTGCGTGAGCCCCGGATCATCGACCTGTGGCTGACCCGCGTCCGTCAGTGCCCGCGTGTTCGCAACAATAGTCTTTGGCGATGCAACTCTTACCGGCCCTGAGCCAGGGACGTCGCACTGTTGAGCGCGAACAGGCGGCGGGGACCCACCTGCCCTATGGGCGGCACCTGAATGACCACACGATTGAGACCCGGGACGGGCTCTTGTTCCAGGTCATTCAGTTGCGCGGGCTGTTGTTCGAGACGGCAGACACGGCGGAACTCAACTATCGCAAGACCCTGCGCGACGCGATGCTCCGCGCCGTCGGCACGTCGCGCTTTGCCCTCTACCACCATATCGAGCGCCGCCGGGTGGTGATCAATGTCGATGCGCCCTTCCCCGACGCCTTTTCCCAGGCGCTCGGCGATCGATGGGCTGATCGTCTGGCTGCCAAGACCCTATTCGCCAACGATCTGTATCTGACGCTTGTGCGTCGCCCTTTGCAGGGTCGGATCGGCGTTGCGGATCGCCTGAGGAACTGGTTCGCCCGCGTCGGTGACACGAACGATACCGCGCAGGCCTATGAACTCGCTCAACTGGATGCGGGTCGCGAAGCCCTTTTTGCGGCGCTTGGCGACTATGCGCCTCGACTGCTGGGGGTCTATGACACACCCAGCGGACCGTGCTCTGAACCGCTGGAGTTTCTTTCTTCGCTCTACAACGGCGAGCGACGCGCGGTGCTGCTGCCGCACCAGGATCTCGGCGCCTACCTCCCCTACCGCCGGGTGAGCTTTGGGCAGAACGCGGTCGAGCTCTCCGCAGCCGGTCATTTGGCGCGCAGCTTTGTCGGGCTGGTTTCCGTCAAAGACTATCCCGCCCACACAGCCCCCGGCATGTTCGATGAACTGCTACGATTGCCCCACGAACTGACCATCACTCAATCCTTCGCCTTCGTGGAGCGCCAGGCCGCACTCGAGCGGATGAACCTGGCCCTGCGTCGCATGAGATCGGCCGAGGACGAAGCCCTCTCGCTGCGGGGCGAACTCGCGCAGGCCAAGGACGATGTAGCGGCTGGACGCGCGGGTTACGGCGAACACCATATGACCATCGCCGTGCGCGCCGACACCCTGGCCGAGATCGACGCCGGCGTCGCTGAGGTCACGGCGGCTCTAGCCGACATGGGCGTCGTCGCCGTGCGCGAGGACATTGCACTGGAGCCCGCCTTCTGGGCTCAGTTCCCTGCCAACTTCAACTACATCGCTCGCCGCGGTCTGGTCTCGACCAACAACTTCGCGGGCCTGGCCAGCGCCCATAACTTTCCGCTCGGCTCGCCCTCCGGCAATCACTGGGGCGACGCCGTCACGCTCCTCGAAACCACGGCCGCAGGTCCCTACTTCTTCAACTTCCACCAGGGCGATCTCGGCAACTTTACCATTATCGGCCCCTCCGGCTCCGGCAAGACCGTCGTTCTCAACTTCCTGCTGGCCCAAGCCCGCAAACTCTCGCCCCGCATCATCTTTTTTGACAAGGATCGCGGCGCGGAACTGTTCATCCGCGCGATGGACGGTCGCTACGATCTGCTTCGCCCAGGCGAGGCCTCAGGCCTCAACCCCCTTCAATTGGACGACACAGCCGCCAATCGGGGTTTCCTGGTCGAATGGCTGACCGCTCTCGCCGGCGACGTGAATCTCGAGGACTTGGAGCGGATCCGGGACGCCGTCGCCGCCAACTACGATCAACCCATCGAGCATCGTCGGCTTCGCTACCTCGTCGAACTCTTCCGCGGCGACCGGCGGCCAACCGCAAGCGATCTTTGGTCCCGCTTGCGGTCCTGGTGGGGTGACGGCGAACGCGCCTGGTTGTTCGACAATGCGTCTGACCTGACCGACCTGTCGGCTGAGACCGTCGGGTTCGACATGACCGTCCTGCTTGACGACCCGACACTGCGGACGCCGGCGATGATGTACCTGTTCCACCGCGTGGAGGAACGACTGGACGGGTCGCCCGCCATCATTGTCGTCGATGAGGGCTGGAAGGCGCTGGATGACGATGTCTTCGTGCGCCGCATCAAGGATTGGGAAAAGACGATCCGCAAACGCAATGGCATCGTCGGTTTCGCCACCCAAAGCGCCCAAGACGCCTTGGAAAGCCGGATCGCCAGCGCCATTGTCGAACAGGCTGCAACCCAGATCTTCATGATCAACCCCAAGGCGCGCGCCGAGGACTACGTGGGCGGCTTCGGCCTGACGCCGCATGAGTTTGATCTCATCCGCAGCCTGCCAGACAGCTCGCACTGCTTCCTGATCAAACGCGGCGGTGAGAGCGTCGTCGCCCGCCTGGATCTGTCCGGCGAACAAGACATCCTGACTATCCTCTCGGGAAGAGAGCGCACCGTCCGCCAACTCGACGAAATTCGCGCAGAGGTCGGCGATGATCCTGCTGATTGGATGACGCCGCTCTTGGAGCGCGCGTGATCATGGCGACTTGCTCCCCCCTCTCGACTGGCGATGCCTTCCTATCGACCCTGCTGGCGCACATCGATTGCCAGGCGCAAGCAATCGGCAGCGTGGGCTATCAGTCCCTTTCGAACCCGGCCTCCTTCGTCTCTCTCGTCCTGACCGGGTTGCTGACGATTTTCGTCGCGCTGTTGGGCCTGCGAATGATGATGGGCCAAACCCCGTCCTTGCGAGACGGCCTAATGGCCGTGGTGAAGATCGGCGTCGTCCTGACCTTGGCGGGCAGTTGGCCTGCCTACAAAACCGTCGTTTATGACGTCATCGTTGACGCCCCAGAACAGATCATCGCCGCCGTGGGCGGTCCCGCAGCACTGCCGGGCGCTGCCGGGGAAACCGCGCTCATTGCGCGATTGCAGGCGGCAGACAGCGCGATCATCAGGCTCACCAACCTGGGCACGGGACGCGAACCGGCCGCGACCTTGCCGTCATCTTCTGGAGAGCAGCAACGGTTCCCGATCGCGGACGACCCCGCCTTCGGATGGGCGCGCGTCATCTTCCTGACCAGCGTCGTCGCAGCCTTTTCTATTGTTCGCATCACTGCAGGCGTCCTGCTTGCGCTCGCCCCCCTCTTTGCAGGCCTGCTCCTGTTCGACATGTCGCGCGGCCTGGTGATCGGATGGGCGAGGGCCCTCGTGTTCACCCTGCTGGCTTCGGTCGTTACGGCGCTGATCCTTGGGGTGGAACTTGCGGTGATCGAGCCTTGGCTAACGCAGGTGGTGGGGCTGCGTCAGGCATCGACTGTCGCTCCTTCAGCGCCGGTTGAACTTCTTATCCTTTCGCTTGGCTTCGCCGTCGCCTTGTTCGGAAGTATGGCCATCCTGCTACGCCTCGCCTTCATGACGAGCGCGCCGAACTTCAGGGCTGTAATGGACCACGCCGACGTCCTTCCCGCGCCGGTGATGATCAAGGCGGGTGAAACCCCTCACAGTCCAACCGTCACCCGCCAAGAGGCTCCCGCGGTATCCTCTCGATCGCTCGTCATCGCCGACGCCATGCGCTCCAGTCAGCGCCGTGAGCAACAGGCTCAGGCGGCCATCGCGCCCTACGCGACCACCCCAATGGCGCGCAGTTCACAGGTCTCCGCCGCGGGCGCAGAGACCTTCGCCATCCCCAGTCCAAGCCAGACTCTTCGCCGCACCAAACCGAGAAAATCTCTCGGCGCTGCACTTCGAGACCGCCGCTCATGAAGAAATCCAGTCGTGAGGCGTTGGACGCCTACTATCGCGAAGCCGGAAGTTGGGCCGCCGACCGGATCGGTGCGCTGCAAACCTCCCGCCGGATCGCCTGGATCGTTGCGGGCTGCGCGGCGACTGTCGCGGTCGCCGAGGGTGTCGCCCTGGTCGCGCTCGCGCCGCTGAAGACCGTCGTGCCCTATACACTTCTGGTCGATCGTACGACCGGCTTTGTTCAGGAGCTGAAGCCTCTCGCACCGGGCCAAATCACGCCTGACAAGGCGCTCGTTCAGTCGATGCTTGTTCAGTATGTGATTGGTCGCGAGAGCTTCGACATGGCTGCGCTTCAGGCCAACTATCAGAAGGTCGGCCTGTGGTCCGCCGAGCAGGCGCGTACCGACTATGTGGCCCTGATGCAGGCGTCGAACCTCGACAGCCCCCTCACCCGCTATCCAAAGACCACGGTCATCGAAACGCGGGTCAAGAGCGTCTCGCCCCTAAATGATAGCTCCGCCCTCGTGCGCTTTGAAACCATACGGCGCGACGCCGGCGGATCCCCTCACCCGGCTTTGCCCTGGGTCGCCATTGTTCAGTATCGCTTCTCCGGCGAACCCATGTCGGCCGCCGACCGCTTCATCAATCCTCTGGGCTTCCAGGTCCTGAGCTACAGACGTGATCCCGAGGCGCTCCTCCCCGCTCAGGAAGCCGTCTCGCAACCCGCCTTGAAGGATGAGGCGGCTCTAGAGCCCGTTGACGCCGTTGAGGTCGAAACGCCATGAGGCGCTTGGTTTTCTGTTTGGCTCTCATCGCGACACCGACCATGGCGCAAACGCCTGGGGTGGGTATGCCCGGACCTCCAGCGCTTGGCCCGGCGCCTTCAACTCCTGCAGCGCCCGCTAACGATCCAAGGCTCCAGACCGTTCGATATGATGTCGGGCAGGTCGTGCGGTTGAGGGTCGCCAGCAACTTCCAGACGACTGTCATCTTCGGGCCCGGAGAGCAGGTCGAGAATGTCGCCATCGGCGATGGCGACGCTTGGCAGGCGACGCTCAATAACCAGGGTGATGCTCTGTTCCTGAAACCGCTACGGTCTGGCGGGACGACCAATATGACGGTCATCACCGATGTCCGTGTCTACAGTTTTGAACTCTCCGCCGCTCCTGCGCCTGGGCCCGACACGCCCTTCACAGTGCGCTTCGTCTACCCGGGCGCGAGTGACGACGGCCAACCGGCCGCCCGTCCAGGAGTTGGTCGCTATCGCCTGTCTGGCGCCATCGGCTTGCGTCCCGCCGCGATCGACGACGATGGCGTGAGAACCTTCATCCAATGGCGTGCGGCGCAAACCCTGCCTGTCGTGTTCGCCATTGACGACCAGGGCGACGAGATTTTGCTCGATGGGCATATGCGCGATGGCCGCTATGTGATCGACGCCGTTCACCGCGCCTTGCTGTTCCGCCTGGATGGCCAGGTCGCCCGCGCGCAAAGACTTCGCGAAAGGGCCAGCCGGTGAACCGCCCGACGAGCGATCCTCGCCCGCCGCTTTCCAACGATGCCGACATCCGACCGGTCGTGGCGCGCCAAGGGAGGCAGGTCTCAATCTGGGTGATGGCCGTCGGCCTGGCGGTGGGGGCAGTGTTGTTGTTCCTGGTGCTCGATGGTCAAAGACGTGCGGCATCCGCCCCCTCCATCCAGGCGCGCTCTGTGGACGCGGTGCAAACGGTTCAAGCGCCGCCGCCGCTTTACATTTTCCCGGAACCCCCGGTCCCGCCCCCGCCTCCAGCATCGCCTGTCGCCGCAGTTGAAAACGTGTTTGCGGCGCCTACCCTGACCGGTCAGCCGATGCGGCAGCCCCCCATGCAGCCTGCTCCCTTTGCGCCGCAGCCTCCGCCGCCGACCTATATGCCGCAACAGAACTTCACGCCGCCTCAAGCCATACCGCCGATGGGCCAAGGATCAGGCGCGTCGACCAGTGCAGCCCTCGTCATAGACACCACAGCAGGTGGGAGCGCACGCAGCGCCACGGCATCCGATGGACCTAATCCGTCGGCCGCCGTGCAAGACACCGCCGTCCGCTCGGGGCGGTTAAGGCGAACGGCGACGACGGTCCCGCAGGGCACATTGATCCCGGCTGTGCTTGAAACTGCGCTCGACTCCACGCGCGCTGGGAATGTCCGCGCCATCGTCTCTCGCGACGTGCGAGGGTTCGATGGCAGCCGCGTCCTCATCCCGCGCGGCTCTCGGTTGTTCGGCGAGTATCAGACGGATCTCGCCGCCGGACAGAACCGGGCGCTCGTCGAATGGACGCGCTTGGTGAGACCCGACGGGGTGACTATCGCTCTGGCGTCGCCGGCCGGAGATCTCCAGGGTCGGACGGGGATCCGCGGCCGCGTCGACAGCCACTTCATCGAGCGTTTCGGCGCGGCGCTTCTCCAAACCACTCTCAACATCGGCGCAGGCGCAGCGGCACGTAGCCTCGGCGGCGATGGCGGTCTGGTTGTCGCCCTGCCTGGATCGAGCCCAAATGCTGGTGGGGCTGCGACTGAGACAAACAGGTTTCAGCCCACCCTAAGGACCGAAGCGGGGGCCAGAGTGACCGTGTTGGTCTCGCGTGACTTGGAGTTTGCTTCTGGGGGAGCACGCCGGTGAGCGACGGCTCGGCGCAGGGTCAGGTTTACCTCAGGAGCTATCTGGCGCCGCTGGCTGGGATATTGGGCAGGCCTGACGTCACCGACATCTACGTCAACCGTCCGGGCGAGCTTTGGGCGGAGACACTGGGCGGCTGCGTTGAACAACATGAGGTTCCACATCTGACCAACGAGGTGCTGGGTCGCCTTGCGCGGCAGATCGCGGCCTTCAGTCATCAGGGGATCAGCCGAGAACACCCCATTCTGTCGGCGTCATTGCCGACCGGTGAGCGCATCCAGATCGTGATCCCGCCGGCAACACGAGGGGAAGTGGCGCTGGCCATCCGCAAACAGGTGGCCGCGGATATGAGCTTGAATGACTACCTCGCGGCAGGTGCATTTGAGGCGACGCAGCTTGGGCGTTCAAACGAGGATCGTCCGATCGATGCGCACCTTAGGTTCCTTCAGAATGCGGGGGATACGGCCGGATTGCTAAAGGCGGCCGTATCGGCGCGGCGCAACATCCTGATCTCCGGCGGCACATCGACCGGCAAGACCACTTTCCTCAACGCGCTCATCCAGGAGATCCCAATCGATGAGCGGCTATTGCTCATCGAGGACACGCCCGAACTAGTTCTGCGGCATCCCAACGGCGTCGGCCTGCTAGCCGCTCGCAGCGCTCTGGGCGAAGCGTCGGTGACCGCGGAAGACCTGCTGAACGCGTCGCTACGTATGCGGCCTGACCGCATCATCCTGGGCGAGTTGCGCGGACCGGAAGCCTACACCTTCCTCAGGGCGGTCAACACGGGCCACCCGGGATCGATGACGACCGTCCACGCCGACAGTCCTGATCGGGCCATCGAGCAGTTGGCGCTCCTGGTTCTGCAGGGCGCGACCAGGCTCAGCCGAGACGATGTGCTGCACTATGTTCGCGCCAGCATCGACGTTTTCATTCAACTGGACCGTACCTCTGGGCGTCGGTCCGTCAGCGAGGTTCGCCTCAAGGAGCAGGGGTTATGAGGTTCAGCGTCATCACCGTCGCGATCGTTGCCATTGCCGGAGCTCTCCCCCTGCAGGCGCTGGCTCAGACCACCACGGTCTATGGCTATGACGCCCAGGGTCGCCTGACGCACTCTGGGACCAACAACAATGACACCACCTCCTATAAGCTCGACGGGGCGGATAACCGCGCATCACGTCGGTGCTGCGAGGCCATCGGGGGAGCCCAAGTGCTGGACGATGGGTTTGATCCCTACTTCTACCTTCAGACCTATCCGGATATCCGCGCGGCAGGCCTCGAGCCCTATCAGCATTGGCTACAATGGGGCGCCTCGGAGAACCGCTGGCCTAATCGGTATTTCAACACGGCCTGGTATCGCGCGACCTATGGGCTGTCGGCCTCGGTCAATCAGCTGACCGATTATCACAATGGCGGCTGGCAGGCGGGGCGTAACCCCTCAGCCGGTTTCTCGACGACGGCCTATCACGCGGCCTACCCCGACACGGCGGCGTACGATCCGCTTTGGCACTATCTTCGGTGGGGGTATGGTGAGGGGCGGGTGAGTTTTGCGCTGTAAACAGGCTGAACGGTGGCGCTTCAGGAACTTAGTCGGTCCGAGGCTCACCGACCGGGCGACCTTAGCGAAAACAAGCGCGTCGGGAAATCTCACCTGCTGATCCTACGACGAAAGCGCTAGCAGAAGTATCCCAAGCCTCATAAGTCAGCCCAGAGTTTCCGCACCACTCACTCGGCGATCCAAAACACTTTTCAAACCCAACAACATTTCATTAGCCTGCCAACCTTTGCCTCTTTCACGCCATGGCAGATGCGACTTAGGTGGCCTCTACCGCCTAACTTCAACTGGGTGAGGCCGTTGTTGCATCGACCAGTTAAGTCGACAGCAGTGCGTGGATGGCGGCCGCCTAGAAACCAGGAGGATGAGTGATCTGCTTCCTGTCAAGCTGAACCTGACAGCATTTTATTACTTCTCTATAAACCAACTGATTATTATAGATCGACCCCAAGCTACCAAAATCGCCAAAATTCCAGACCCTGCTAGGATCCCTGCGGAATGACGAGCGTTACTCGGAAATAACAGCTCAGCAAAAAACCCCCCTGAAAGAAGTAATATCAACACAAGGGAGAAAATATTTACATACTTTTTCATCGAGTACAACCCGGCGGTGGCGTCGATAGGGACAGGAAGTAACTCGTGCCCCCCAATGCTAAACCGAAAACTGAAAACGCTTTTGGTGTTGTGATAAATACTCGCAGCGTGCCGGACCCGAGCCCCCAGCCACCAGTCCAGCGAGACACTTCTCGATTCGACTCCATCATAGCACGATAATTATCACAGGCTCTTCGCGCGTAAGATTCGGACATCTGCATGCGACCATTATCATCACAGAAAAATCGATCATCGCCCGGATTCAAAGCTGCTTCACATTGTTCCCGTGCACTAGGTGCGGGTGGTGGTGCTACCCCGCTATTACCATTTCCACTAGGATTTCCCACGGGCTGCGGATTTGGACCTGAAGGGCCGCACAAAGCTGGGTTTCGATCACATGGTCCGGGCGAAGAAGGTGGACGTTTAGTGCCATTAACGCAGACGTCGTTTACGTATGGCGCATTGGAAGGATTGGGGCCACGAACGACGATTGGAGTAATCTTTATACCATCGCATTCTTGCAACCCAGACGGATCTGACAAGTTCACGGGATCGGCTCCGACATAACCATACACATTAGCCCCAGCCTGATACCCGATCGGATCGGTCTGCATGAAGCGCCCGAGCTGCGGGGCGTAGGCTCTGGCCCGATAGTGGTAGAGCTGGGCCTGCGGCAGCCACATCTGCCCCGTGTACTGGAACCGGCCGCTGTTGCCCGAGCCCGGCTGGCCGTACTCATCGTAGGTGTTGGTCGTCAGCGCGTTGGCCGAACCGTCGGCAATCGACACGACCGAGCCCCGCTCGTCCGCCAGCAGATAACGGCGGTCGTAGGTCGCGCCTTCATAGGCCGTAACCACATTGTCCAGACCCAATCCCGGCACATAGCGCTTCAGCAGAGCGCCGGATGTGCCGTACTCTCCGATCACTTGCTGGCCGTCGTAGAGGAAGCGTATCGCAGCTCCACCGCCATCCGTTGTCTGATAGAGGCGGCCTGACGGGTCATAGGACATTCCCAACCAGCCCGAAGTCGTGTTCGCCGCCGTCAGTTGATTTAGCCCATCGTAGGTTTGCGTGTTGGTTCCACCAATCTGAACGATGTTACCCCGGCCGTCATAGCCGACGCCCGCGCCATTGACGCTGGTGACCTGGTTCTTGCCGTTGTTGGCGTAGGCCGTGTTGCCCGTTCCCGGCGTATAGGCATAGACTGGGTTCGACATCGTCCGGCTGACGATCTGGCCGGCGGGATTGTAGCCGTAGGTCAGCGTCAGATCGTTCGCCGTCCCCGCCAGGTCGTGGCTCAAACTGATCAGGCGGCTCGCGCCGTCATAGCTCCTGTAGGTCGTCGCGCCGTTCGCGCGGCCCTGAGCAATGGGCCGGCCCAGGTTGTCATAGGCCAACGACGTCAGCGACCAGTTCGTCGCGCCATTCTCGCGGATCGCCGTCAGGTCGTTGGCGAGGTTGTAGTCATAGGTCACCCAGAAGCCGTCCGGCCACGACATCGACGTGCGACGTCCCGCCAGATCATACCCATAGCTGACCGTGCCCAACCCCGCCTGCGCCTGGGAGATCAGACGACCGAGCGCATCATAGGTGTTGGAGGAGGACGCCCCGCCGCCCGTGAAGTTCGTCCCCTTCAAGCGATTGAGGTTGTCATAGCTGATCGTGCGATCCGCGATCGCCGATCCACCCGTCGAAACCTGACGATTCAGGGCGTCGTAGCCAGAGCCTATGGTTTCCCCCGCCCGGTTGCGGAAGCTGATGACATTGGAGCCGGCGTCATAGCCATATTGCTCGTAGTCGCTGGTCGAAGACGTCCCGCTGCCGGTCGTCGCATCGGGATAGCGCAGCTGCGACAGCCGGTCGAAGCCGTCGTAGACCATGGTCGAGACGTTGCCCGCCCCGTCCTTCAGCGTCAGCGGCTTGCCGTTGGCGGTGTAGGTCGCGCTCTCGGTGATCGGCGCGCCGGACAGATAGCCGGACGTCGATTGCTTGAGCCGTCCGGCAGGGTCGTATTCGTACTTGATGATCCGGTCGGGGCCATAGGCGCCCGCTGCACCTAAGGCGCAGGCCGAGCCCGGCAGGCTGTTGAAGGCCGCCGGGTTCATCCGTTGCGTCACGCAGTCCTGACGCCCCGCAGCGTCATAGCTGACATGGGTCACCGCATGCGCCTGGCCGCCGCCGTGTTGGGCCACCACCACCGGGCGTCCGAAGCCGTCATAGGCGGTCAGCTGCTGCTGAAGGCTGACAAAGCCGTTCCAGTCCCCGTCGCTGATGCCATTGACCGCTCCCACGTCAACCTGCGTCGGCCGACTACCGGCGTCATAGGTCACGCGCTGCGCCCGGCGCATCAGGCTGCCGCTTCCATCGGGATCCGGGCCGATCACGCCGACCGGGCGACGCGCCGTATCGTAGCGGTAGGTGGTGGTGTCCTCAGCTCCCGGCAGCGGGCCATCCACCGACGCCACGTCGCCGTTCGCCCTATAGGCCGTCGTCACCGAAGCGCTCAGCGCGCCTGTGCCATCGCGTTGCGTCACGACCGTCGGCAGCAGGTTGTTCGCTACACCCGCCGAGCCGTACTGGATCGTCTGACGCACCTCATCAACCGTGCCCACGCACGCCGCCGCAGCATTGGTCGCGCACGACGATACCGAAACCGGCAGGACAATGGAACTGGGTGCGGCCACGATGGTCCCCGCACCGTTCTTGTAATAGGCCGTCTGCGCCGCGTAGCCGATCCGCGTCTGAGGACGAACCGCGTTAGAGGTCGGCGCAGGCGCCGTCACCGTCAGCAGCCCTCCGTGGCTCGCATCGTAGGTGTAGTCGGTCACTCCGCCGCGCGCATCGGTCGTCGATGCGGGAAGATTGCAAGTGATCGGGTTGGTGCAAGCGGCTGGGAAGCTCGCGGATGTCGTGACAGGAGAGAGGCCTGATCCTGGCTTCGGCGTCAGCGTGGTCTGCGTGACATTGCCCCGACCATCGTAAATGTAGCCGGCAGAAATGCCTCCCGGAGCCACGGTGGACGTCAGGCGTCCCTGAGCATCCCAAGTGAAGGTCGTCGTCGCGCTCATCTCATTCGTTGCTGAAACTGGTCGGTTGGTCGAGATTTTTGACACTACGACATTCGTTGATCCGTCCGGCGCCGTGACCGTCGCTGTTCGATTGTCGGCGGCATCAGTGAAATTATACGTCCAGGTCGCTGCGCCATTCGACCAAGATGACACTTTGCCAGAAGCATAGCTGACCGATAAATCGTCTGTAGTACTTCCTGGAAGACGAACCTTTAGACCCGCATAGTTGTAGGTGGTCGTGCGGCCCGCTTGGTCGGTGACGGTGTCCACCTGCCTCACGGAACCCGTGTAGGTCGCACTAGGCCAAACTCGCGAATAACTGCACGCTGCGGCACTCGGATCGCAGTAGTCCACGGCCATATTGAAGCCTGTGGCGCCAACAACAGTCAGCCATGGCGACACCGCATTCTGATTAGAGGGTATGGAATTGCTGCTATAGGCATACTTGACCTGATAGCCGAAATTATTGGTCACAGACTGCAGGCGTCGGAACGTTACCGTTGTGATACAGGGGTTAGATGCCTGATATATGCAGACATTGGCGGCTGAATAAGTGAAGTTCAAAACCTCACCATTCACCTGAGAAATGCTTGTGATCAGCCCCGCATTGCCTTGATAGATCATATACTGACCACCAAGACTTCGTGCGAACGTTGCCGACAACCCATCACTCGACTTATAGGTATAAGCCGTTGTGGTTTCGGTCAATGTAGACCCGGAACCATCAAGGGAAGTCCACACAGAACCGGACTTCTGGAATCTCTCCGAATTTAGCCCAATCGAGATTGTTAATACCGAACCGGAGAGGTTTGCCGTGCCAATAAAATTGTCTCGCCACTGGTTAGAGCCAAAATATGATCGGCTCAGGCTCAGGCCGCCTGCTCCCGGCTGACCGATTGTGAGATCGGTTGCAGTATGAACAAACTGCCCGGAAATCAAATCCACACCGCGCCCATCCAGAGTGAAGTGGTCCGGTGGCGGCGGAGCGTTTGTCTGCGCCAAGACGGGCGTGGCGATCAGGGCGCTGCTGACCAGCAGGGCGGCTTTAAGCGTGTTGTTCATAATCTCCCCCGAGATCAGTAGCAGCAGGTGCCGGTGTGCCAGACAGCCGTCCAGCCTGAATAGATGACGAGATTGCCGTCGTTCTGCATGACGAGCCGCGCGCCGGGATGACCACCCGTGCCGCTCTGCCAAGTCAGTTCGTTTTGTGGGCCACGCATGACGAGGTTGCCGTCCGTCTGCAGACTCAGCACCGTTCCTCGACCATTGGCGGTGTTGGTCGACCACAGCGCCCCCGGAGGACCGTAGATCACCGCGTTGCTGTCGCCCGCTTGAAGCAAAAAGAACAAGCGGCCGTCCGCCGAAACAAGCCGTTGTCCCGGCAACAAATCCTGACCGGGAAGCAGTTGATCGCCTGCGGTCCGGGCACCGGCCTGTTCCGCCATCCGGCCGTCCCGATTGTTGGCGACATCCAATTCGTAACGCGTCCGATAGCCGCCATTCGGCGGGGCCTTGGTCGTCGCCGCCAACCGGCCATGGACGTCGTAAAAGTAGGTCTCGGTCTGATGCGCCTCAGCCGAAAAAGAGACACCGCCAAGGACAATTGCAGCCGCGAGGAAAAGGCGACGGCTCACCGGTAACCAACCTTATCCACGCGCACATGAGCGATCGGAATAAACCATGTCCGAAACTCGATTAAATGCCCCGCGCGAGACGCGTCCATCTGGAACGGCACTTCAACCCATTGGTAGGTCCAAGGCGCTCGCCAAGAGGCGTGCGACAAATACCCGGTCGCTAATGCTTCTCCCGCTGTGGCGTCATAAACATCGAGCCGAATAGCTGTGGCCGATCCTGAGACATCGACCCAGTCGACCATCATCCGCCAGACTGCGACACGGCTGCCGGCCGGCACATCGGGCGCGTACGGTCCATAAGTCATGTAATGCTGAGGCTGGTTGATATTGGCCGCCCAGCCATCCGCCTCTGCAAAGCCCACGACGTGAGGTAGGTTTTCCGCCTCCCAAACCGCCATCATTGTCGGACCACTGGCGCGCTCGGCGCGGTTGTCCGCCCCATCGAGCGCGTAGGCCGTTACAATCGACGAGGACGGGGTGTCGCGATGCACGGAGGAAAGGCGTCCGTGTGCATCATAGACATAGGCTTGGCTCTCCTGCGCACCGACGGGGCTTGAGCCGAACACGACGGCGGCCAAGACCGCGCACACCCGCCAACGCTGCATAAGACGTTCCCCCTAGATGTAGGGTCAGGGGAAACCCTGTGGACGTCAATGGCGACGCTTAAACAACTGTGGATATCGTTCTGGAGCAAGCTAGGCATCTACCCGAAGTCCGCCTTCCGCCAATGCCGCATTAGGCGCAAAGCGCCCTACCCTTCAGCCTTAGTCAGCTTCTACGCGACGAAACGCTTCCACTAGCGCTGTCACGGCCTCTCGCTGTTCAGGTCCCAGCGCGCTCCAGGCTCGGACGAGTCGCGCCGTTCCCGGCGTCTCTTCAGGCTTTTGCCCGAGCAGATCTCCGACTTCGCATTTGAGGAACTCTGCGGCCATCAGCAGCTTGGCTATCCGCACGCTGTTTCGGCCCTGCTCGTACTTCTGTACCTGCTGGAAGGTGACGCCCATGGCTTTGCCAAGTTGCACTTGCGTGAAGCCGAGGGCTTCTCGGCGCAGACGCAAGGCCTCGCCGATCTGAGCATCAAAGCGCTTTTCGTAGGCATCCATAGCGGAAGTCATGACCCCGTCCGATCGCTGGTCAAGCTATTCCTTCGCACCTAAATTTCCATGAGCACCACACCTCACGATGCGGCATCGTTTCGCTGATTGCCAGTGCTCGAAATGCCTGCCTCCAACGCTTTTACGCCAGCGCCGATAAAGCTTGTGCCGCCGCAGACGCTGAGATTCCACCTTGTAGGCAAATCACTGCCGACTGCTGTTAGCCCGAGACGCCCAAACGAACGACAGTCATTGTCCATTTAACCAGGATGAGTCTCCGACGCACGGCCGTCGCTGGTTGAAGCGTTGCTTCATACATTCTGAGCTTGCATAACAAAACTGTCGGCTGTTGGTGGATAGGATTATGGTTGGTGTAATCTCGCAGGCCCCTCAAGTTGTAGACATAGCTGTCGGCGCTCGGGTCGCCACACGTCGGCTAGCGCTGGGCCTGTCTCAAGCGGAACTTGCGAAGGGTATTGGGGTAAGCTTTCAGCAGGTTCAGAAGTACGAAACCGGAAAAAATCGGATCTCGTCGTCGAGGCTTTCAAAAATCGCCGTCGTTCTGGATGCGCCAATGACCTATTTTTTCGACGGTGTCCCAGCAGGCTCTGACACCCAGATTGCGCATCCAATCGTCACACCCTGGGCGAACGAGCTCATCACGCTAGAGGCAGACCTCTCCGCCAACGCACGTAAGCTGATCCTGAACATGGCGCAGCAACTCGCAATGCGAGACATCTCTCCAGACTAACCCAACGGATGGCGAAGCGTTCTGCCGGTCTCTGGATAGGTAAAAGGCCAAAAACCGACACTTTGAGCTCAACAGAGCGAGAAGGCCGCCGGACGACCGACGCGATCGCCAAGCGGCTCACCAATCACGTCAAGCTGCAAGCGCTGCAAGAGGCCAGTCATAGAGCCGTCGCCAAGTTCCGACTCCTCACGGTCTGATCAGACGTGTGGCGATACGGTCAACAATCAGACCTCGCCGTTTACGCCCGGCCTGACGGCCCTGGCGTAATCTGTTCCGCCAGGCCCCGAAGACCCTGCTCAATCTCTAACCCCGAACTCGCCGCAAGATCCGCCAAGGCCAGAAGCGCCCGATGGATATGGGCTTCAACCACACCGTTCGACATGACTGTCTCCAACCGTTTCTGGTTGGTGTTATAATATAAACTAAGCGGGCGGCCTACATTCGTATTCGGCGGGTTTTTCTGCAAGGCTAAGCGCAAGCGCACGCGCCTGAGGCGCGAGCGGATCACCAATGTTTTCTAACATTTCCGCCATCTCAGCCGTCATCTGCACGACGTAGGACCTGATCGCCGACGCGGCCAAAGCGCTTCCCATAACACACCCTCCACGTTGCGTTACACTTGTTACAGGTTGCAATGTTTAGCGCGTTAAGCAAGTGCAAACGCATACGATGAGGATCGGGACGGTCGCTGTCCGGCTCAGTCTTCGTCGAGGACAGGCAAAACGTCTTCGAGGTCGGCCTGCAACACTCGGCATAGCCGCCAGAGCGTAGACATATAGACCTTCCCCTCCCCGGCCTCGATCGCCGCCAACTCAGCCGGCCTCACCGCACCGGCGTGCGCCACATCACTGAGTTCAAGCCCCATTGCGCGACGAAAGCCTAGCAGTCGCCCGCCGATGTAGCGGTCGGTGGCGTCAACGGGTTCGTGGACCTGGGTCATGCCAGTCGCCCCTTGCGCTTAATCCCCAGAACAGAGCGGCCAACAGGCCGGCGAACAGGACGTAGGAGGTGCTGATATAGGCCCGTCCGAAGATCTCCGGGTTGAGCGCGAAGCTGACATGTGTGATCGCCTGCGCGAGTTGAAGGGCGGCCGCCCAGACTAACCAGCCCTGTAACGTGCGCCAGACCAGGGCGACCAGCAGCAACAAATAGCCGGCGTCGACCACCATGATGATCCACTGCGCCGCCTCGGGGCGCGTCCGATCCTGAACCAGGGCGCTGAGTACTGAGCCGAGCACCATGCCGGCTGCGGCGAGGCGCAGCGCTTGACCGCCTTTCCAAAGGGCGAGCGCCAGGCACAGGACCATCGCCAGCGTCAGGCCGATCTGGAGAGGAGTATGGAGCCATTCCATGCCGCACCGTGGCCCGCGACGCGGATGCGCACAAGACCGCACAGGTCATCAGGCCGCCACCTGAAGCGGACCGGTCGCAACGGTGCGCGCCGCCTCGGGCTTTCCCGTCAAAGGTCCCATCAAACGGGTCTCGCGGCCAATCAGCGCCGGCGCTGCTTGTTCCAGAGCGGCGTGCGCCGCGACCAGCCGGGCGCGGGCTTCGCCGAGCGCGCGGATCGCTTCAGCGGTTTCCGAGACAGCCTGGGCGCCCAGCACCGCCGACAGCCGATGATCGAGGCGCATCTCCGCCATAAGACCAATGAGGGCGCTTGCGGCCATAAGGCTCTGATCGGCCTGATCCTCCGCCTTGAACAGGGCGTTGGCGATCGCCTGAGCCATTTCACGTCGTTGCATATCCGCTCCTCCAGCCGGCGACCTCGGTCGCGCGGCGGATCGTCATTGATGGGCGGAAAGCAGGGCCTAGCGGCCGGACAGCAAGCGATCGAGGGCCTGGACCGCCAGCTGGAGCTGGACGCTGCCGCCGAGAAGGGCGGACAGCACGGCGATGGCGACGGCGGCGATCACAGGGATCATCGCCAGTTTGCGGATCCGCTCGGCAACGCTGGCGGCCGGGGCGGCCGATCGTTCCCGCTGGGGAGAACGAGCGCGATGCAGAGTATCTCGCGCATCAAATCGAGAGGCGAGAGATAGGGTTGCAGGATCCGCGTCAGGTCGAGCAGCCGTTGGGCCGTCTCCCGTTCCTCGGTCGTCGCCGCCAAGTCCTCGAAAATCGCCTCCAGCTCCCCCCACGTGATCGAGGGAAGATGACATCCCGAGTGCGGCATCCAGGCCTCCTTTCCGTGGAGGATCAGAGCGGCCTTCCGGCTCGGATGGGAGGGGGAACGGCGCCTCTACGGGGTCATTCCGTAGAAGGTCAGCACAGAGTCTGGCGGCCTGTCGACGGCTGCCGACGCCAAGTTTTCGACAAGCGTTCTCAATGTGTTTGTCGATTGTCTTGGCCGATCGACCCAGCTCCAGGGCGATCTCCTTGGACTGCAGTCCGTCTCGCACTCGCGACAGACAGGCCGCCTCCATCGGCGTCAGCCGCACACCGAGAATGTCAAGCGAGGCCGAGGCCACCTCAGACGGCGTCTAGCGCCTTGGCCATCGCCAGAAGCCCTTCGCGGTGGCGCGGCGAATGGATGGCGCAATAGGCTTTGAGAAGTTGCACGGCGCCAGGCGTGTGCAAGAGGTCTGTGGGAAGCGCCTCGTCGGTATCGTCGGATGTACGCAGGAAAGACGCTGGAGCGTCCTGAAGCGCTTGCGCGATCTGGATCAGACGCGACGCTGAGATTCGATTGGCGCCCCGCTCATACTTTTGCACCTGCTGGAACGTCACACCGATGGCGACGGCAAGCGTCTGCTGGGTCAGGCGAAGAGCCTCGCGGCGTTGACGAACGCGTGCGCCGATTTCGATGTCGTTGGGGTCGATGTCCGCCATGAGTCTCTATCTCCAAGCGTTGACCATGCAATCATTAACGTTGCTGCGCAACGGCGACGCCTCAAGGAATCCAGCATGGCGCATGGCCAAGAACCCGTTCTGTTTTGTAACGGCAGAGGCGAAAGGTTCTGTTCTAAGGACAGATGTCCTTGCCCACTCTTGTCTCAGCTAAAACTGTCGTCACCGTGCCAATAAAGCATCATCGGGCTTGGATGCAAAAGGACATGTTTGTTTAAAGCCTCGCTGGAGTAACACCTTCTGTGACCGGTGGATTTTCCATGAGGCAACGCCTGATCGGCTGCGACGTTAGGTCGTCGAACCGAGCGAAGGATGACGATCATGGCCGCGCGCCCCACCTGGCAGGGACATCTGAAGCTGTCGCTGGTGACCTGTCCCGTCGCCCTTTACACAGCCACCTCGTCCAGCGCCCATGTCAGCTTCCATCTGATCAACCCGGATACCAACAACCGCATCCGCATGGTGCCGACCGACCCGGACGCCGGCCCGGTCGAGCGGTCGGACTTGGTCAAGGGCTATGAGGTGTCCAAGGACGAATATGTCCTGTTCGACGACGCCGATTTCGACAAGGTCAAGCTGGAGACCACGCGCACCATCTCGATCGACAGCTTCGTCGACGAAGGCGACATTGATCGCCTGTACTGGGACGATCCCTTCTATGTCGTGCCGGAGAAGGGCGTGGGAGCCGAGGCGTTCGCCGTTATCCGCGACGCGATGAAATCGGCGGGCAAGATCGCCATCGGCAGTCTGGTCCTGCGCGGCCGCGAGCGTCAACTGGCGCTGGAGGTGCGAGGCAAGGGCCTGATCGCCTATTCGCTGCGCCCGCATGACGAGGTGCGCGACGCCGAAGACTATTTCGACGATATCCCGGCGTTGAAGGCCGACAAGGACATGGTCGAGATCGCCAGCCGCATCATCGCCCAGAAGGACACGGAGTTCGACCCGACCAGGTTCAAGGACCGCTACGACGACGCCCTGCGCGAAATGATCAAGGCCAAGCAGAAAGGCGGCAAGGGCGTGGTCGCTGCGCCCGAACCCGACGACACCAATGTGATCGACCTGATGCAGGCCCTGCGCAACAGTCTGGCGGGGTCGGCTGCCGCCAAGAAACCCGCGGCGAAGAAGCCGGTCAAGGCGTCCGCCAAGAAGAAGCCCGCCGCAAAGAAGAAGGCGGCCTGACCTCTAAAGCCCCATCGCCTTGAGCGCGGACCGAAGGCTGACTTCGCCGGCCCGGAAATCCTTCCACGGATCGGCCTTCTTCAGCAGAACCTGCGCGTCTTGAAGGGTGAAGGCGCGCGGATCGAGGCCCGTCCTCACCTGGCCCCACGAAAGCGGGAAAGCGATCCCCGCCCCCGGCCGCGCGCGCGGCGACCAGGGCGCGACCGCCGTGGCCGATCGGCCGTTTCTCAGATAGTCGATAAAGATCTTTCCGCCCCTAGCCTTCTTGGCCAGGGTGGTGGTGAAACGGTCGGGGTCGGCGCGGCGCACCTCCTCCGACACCGCCTTGGCGAAGGCCTTGCACTGGTCCCATTCGATCCGGCTCCGGCCAGCCGAGCGGATGGGCGCGACAACATGCAATCCCTTGCCGCCGGTCGTCTTGACGAACGGGTGCAGGCCCAGCGCCTCCAGCGCCTTTCGCACGGTCCTGGCGGCCGCGATCACATCGGCGAAGTCCAGCCCCTCGTCCGGGTCGAGATCTAACGTCACCTCTTCGGGCGTCTCCGGGTCTCCGGGCCGACAGCCCCAGGGATGCAGTTCCAGACCGCCCGACTGAGCGATGGCCACAAGGCCGCCGACATCGGCGACGGCCACATAGGGTTTGCGGTCGCCGACGTCGATCAGTTTCAGACGCGGGTTCGAACCCCGCATGGCGTGCCGCTGGAAGAAGGTCTCGCCTTCGATCCCCTCCGGCGCGCGGATGATGGAGGTCGGACGCTCGGCCACATGTGGCAGGATCCGCTCCGCCGCCATCTCATAGTATCGCGCCAGGTCCGCCTTGGTGATCGCCGGCCGTCCGTTCGCGGCAGGCCACAGGATCTTGTCCGGGCTGGATAGGGTGACGCCCGCGACGACGACCTTCGACTTGGCGGATTTTGCCGACGCTGCTCTCGCTTTCACGGGCGGCTGCGGATCGTCCACCACCTCGGCGGGCGCCTTATCCTCGCGCAGGCCCTTGAAGGCCGCATGACGCAACGACCCGCCCTCGGTCAGGCCGCCGTGCTCCAGTTCCGCCACCAACACCGGCCTGACCCAGTGAACATCCTTGCCGCCTCTCGGCGCACCCTTGCCTGTAAAGGGCGAGGTCTCGGCCGCCGCGCTCTTCAAGGCCGGCAGCAGGGTCTTCAGCAGGGGCGCCGCATAGCCCGTGCCGACCCGGCCGAGATGGCGAAGCCCCTCCCCCTCGACCACGCCGACCAGCAGGGATCGGAACCGCGTCCCGCCCTCGGACGACCAGCCCCCGATCACCACCTCGTCATGCCCCCGGCACTTGGACTTGACCCAGGTCGCCGATCGGCCCGCGTGATAGGGCGCATCCAGTTTCTTGGAGATCACCCCTTCCAGATCCATCCGGCAGGCGCTGTCCAGAACCGCCTGACCGGTCGAGGCGAAATGATCGACATAGCGCAGCCGACCCCGCCCCTTCTTCGGTACGCGATCCACATGGGCCTGAAGCCGCGCCTTGCGATGCGACAGCGGCAGCTTGCGCAGATCCTCTTCGCCCTCGGCCAGCAGGTCGAAAGCGAAATAGACCAGCCGCCCCGTATCCTCGTCAGATATGGCGGCCTGCAACGCCGAGAAGTCCGGCGTTTGATCGTCGCTCAGCGCGCACAGTTCGCCGTCCACGACCCCGTCGGGCCAGGTCGCTGCGTCCGCCGCCAGTTCGGGAAACCGCTCTGTCCAATCATGCCCGCGCCGGGTATAGAGTTTCGCCTTGCCGCCGCCCGTCGCCACCTGAATGCGATAGCCGTCGAACTTGATCTCATGCACCCAGCCGGCGCCGCCCGGCGGATGATCGACGACCTTGCACAGCTGGATCGGCACGAAGGCTGACGGCTTCGAAAGCGTCGCCTCGCCAGGCTGGGCCCTGGGCTTTCTCGGTCCCTTGCGCGCCACCGGCAGTGACGCCGTCCACTCGGCCTTTCCCGTGGCGATCTCGGCCAGGCTGCGGCCGGTCGCGACCGAGGCGTCGATCTCCATATTGGCGTCCCCTTCGCCCGGCACAGCCGCCTCGTCCTTCTCCTTGATCAGCAGCCAGTTATTGCGTTTCGAAGGCTTGCCGCGATCCGACTTCAGCCGCACCAGGGCCCAGCCGCCGCTCAGCCGTTCCCCGTGCAGGATCATCTTCAGCGATCCGCGCGCCAGCGCCGCCTCCACATCCGGCTCCTGCGGCTCCCATTTACCCTGGTCCCAAAGCTGGACCGTCCCCGCGCCATAGTTGCCGGACGGAATGGTCCCCTCGAACGTCCCGTAATCCAGCGGATGATCCTCGACCTCCACCGCCAGACGTTTGACGGCCGGATCGCGCGACGGCGCCTTGGTCACGGCCCACGACTTGAGCACGCCCTCATGTTCGATGCGGAAGTCATAATGCAGCCGCGTCGCCGCATGACGCTGGATCAGATAGGTCAGCCTGCCCTTGCGACCGGCCTTGGCCTGACCCGAGGGCTCCGGCGTGCGGCTGAAAACCCGCTTGGCCCGATAGGTGTCCAGTCCATTCGCCATCTGCCGCTCCCGCCTTGATGGCAGGAACGCCCGTTGCGAGGTTTCGATCAAAGCCGCAAGCGATCGCTTAACGCCGTGCTTGACTCCCTATCGACCCTGAGCGCCATATAGAACAAATGAGGAACACCAAACCTGAAGATCGACTGGCCGCTCTCAGACTTCGGCTGGCGTCCCTCGACGCTTCCCCGCGACCGGGCGCCCGTAGATACGCGCAGGATTGCGCTGCATTTCCGTCAAGGTGGACACGTGGAGCCCTGCATGACCTCTATGCTGAAACCCCCGCCGACGCCGTGACGATCAACGCCTTCGGACTGGGCGCCGCGCTACAAGCGGCGGAGGGGCGTATCATCATCTGGGGCCTGCACGAGATGATGGGGCTGGAGGCGGGGCGACCACACGGGCCTGGCCTGCACGAGATGGGGTTGTCGCCGTCCGAGATGTTGCTGGTGCGGGCGCCGGATATCCAGACCCTGCTCGTCATCGGCGAAGAGGCGTTGCGGACGCCGGCGGTTGGAGCCGTCCTGCTCAGTGCATGGGGCGAAGCCAGGGCCTTTAGCCTGACAGCCAGCCGGCGGCTGGCTTTGGCGGCTGAGAACGGCGGGGCGACCCTGTTCCTGGCGCGTGCGGGCGCCGTGCCCAGTCCCAGCGCGGCCGAGACACGATGGTCGGTGCAGGCTGCGGCCTCCGCGCCGCTGGAAGGGGGAGCGCCGGGGCGGCCGTCTTTTTCCGCCACCCTGTTGCGGCGACGCGGCGGGGGCGAACCGAGAACCTGGACCCTGGAGTGGGATCGTGACGCCCGATCCTTCCGTGAGCCAGCGCCGCTATCTGGCGCTGTGGTTCCCCTGGCTGCCCAGCGACCGGCTGAAGCGTGGGACGCGAGCGGCCGACGCGTCGCCTGATGCGGCGCCTGTCGTCTTGGTCGAAAAGATCGGCGGCGCCCTACGGCTGGCCGCCGTCGATCCGGCGGCGGCGCAAGCGGGCCTCACGCCCGGCCTGACCCTGGCCGATGCGCGCGCGCAAACGCCGTCCCTGCGCACCTTGGTCCATCGACCAGAGGCGGATGCGGCCCTGCTGTTGCAGGTGATGGAGGACTTCGGCCGCTTCACCCCCATGATGGCCGAGGATCCGCCGCACGGCGTGATGTTGGACGTCACAGGCTGCGCCCATCTGTTCGGCGGCGAGGCCGGACTGGTGCGTGCGGCGCATCGGCGGGCGGGGCTGATTGGTCTGGAGATCCGCAGCGCCCTGGCCTCCACACCCCAGGCGGCGCGGGCCCTGGCCCGGTTCGGGCCGGGCGGCCTGTTCGAAGCCGGGCAGGATCGACAGGCCGTGCGCGGGCTAGCGATCACGGCGCTGGAACTGCCGCAGCGCGAAACCCAGGCGCTTCAGCGTGCGGGACTGAAGCGGATCGCCGATCTGGACGACCGTCCGCGCGCGCCGTTGGCCGCGCGTTTCGGCGCCGATTTTCCTGCCCGCCTGGCGCGTGTTCTGGGCGACGAGGACATCCGCATCACGCCACACCGCCCGCCGCCGCCCATCGTCGTGGACCGCGTCTTCTTCGAACCCATCCTCACCGATACGGACGTGGACCGCGTCCTATCCGACCTGCTGGTCGAAACCGCCGATCGGCTGGATCAGGCAGGTCAGGGCGGCCGCGCCTTCGAGGCCGGCTTCTACCGCGTCGATGGTCAGATTCGCCGCATCATCGCGCGGACGGGCCTGGCGACGCGCGATGTGAACGCCGTGCTGCGCCTGTTCCGCGAACGGCTGGCGGCCCTGGCCAATCCTCTGGATCCCGGTTTTGGCTTCGATCAGATGCGGCTGTCGGTTCTGGAAACCCAGACGCTGAAACCGGCCCAGCGCGGTCTGGAGGAGGATCGCCCCGACGGCGAGGATTTCAGCCGCCTGATCGACCGGTTGACGGCGCGGTTGGGCCCCGAGGCGGTGTTGAGTTTCGAGCCCTTGGGGTCGCACATCCCCGAGCGCGCCGCACGGATGGTCCCGGCGACTATGAAGCCCCTGCGACCGGCTCATGACTGGCCCGATCTCGATCCTGGCGATCCGCCGTTGCGCCCCTTGCAGATGTTCGATCCGCCCCAGCCCGTCGACACCCTCGCGGAAGTGCCCGACGGCTCGCCCCTGCGGTTCCGCTGGCGCCGGGTGCTGCATGAGGTGGCCTTGGCTGAAGGGCCGGAGCGGATCGGCGGCGAATGGTGGCGCGCGCCGGATCAGAAGACCCGCGACTATTACCGCGTCGAGGACCGCGAGGGCCGGCGCTTCTGGTTGTTTCGTCAAGGCCTATATGGCGAAACCGATGAGCCGCGCTGGTTCGTCCACGGCCTGTTCGCATGAGCGCGCCCGCCTATGCCGAACTGGCGACGACCAGCAACTTCTCCTTCCTGCGCGGGGCGTCCCATCCCAAGGATCTGGTGCTGACCGCGATCCTGAGGGGACACACGGGATGGGGTCTGGCAGACCGCAACACGGTCTCCGGTGTCGTGCGGGCCTGGAGCGCCCTGCGGACCATCCGCGAGGACGGCCTGTCGCCGCCGGATGTCGTGCGTGACGGCGCCGGCCCCGGCGAAGTGACCTATGTCGAGGATCCGCTGAACGATCCGGCTCTGTCGCAAATGGTCAAGGAACGGGCCGCGAGCTTCAAACTGGCGACGGGCGCGCGTCTCGTTTTCAACGACGGAACGCCCGACATCATCGCCTATCCCGAGACGCGCGCCGGCTGGGGGCGGCTGACGCGGCTGCTGACCCTGGGCAATCGCCGGGCGGTGAAGGGCCAGTGCGAGATCGGATTGCGCGACCTGCTGGCCGCGCCCGAGGATTTGCTGCTGATCCTTATGCCGGGCGCACGGCTGGATGGTTTAGGTCAGACCTTGGCGCAATTGATCGATGCGTCGCCCGGCGCGGTCTGGCTGGGTGCGGTCATGGGGCGCAACGGCGATGACCGTCGAAGACTGGCGCGGCTGAAGACGCTTTCGGAGCAGGGCGGCGCGGCGCTTCTGGCTGTCAACGACGTCCTCTATCACGACCCGATCCAGCGCGATTTGCAGGACGTTTTGACCTGTATCCGCGAAGGCGTGACGATCGAGGACGCGGGCCGGCGCCTGAACGCCAATGCCGAACGCTGGCTGAAGCCGCCACCCGAAATGGCCCGCCTGTTCCGCGACGTCCCCGAGGCATTGGCTGAAACCCAGCAAGTTCTGGCTCGCATCGGTTTCGATCTGGGGGATATCAGCTACCAGTATCCTGAGGAGACGACGCCCCCTGGCGAGACGCCACAGGGCTGGCTGGAACACCTGACCTGGCGGCATGCCGAGATGCGCTATCCCGACGGCGTGCCAGACAAGGTCAAGGCGCTGCTGGAGAAAGAGCTGACCTTCATTGCAAAGGCCAGCTACGCGCCGTACTTCTTGACCATCTACGACATCGTGCGTGTGGCGCATGACAAGCGGATTTTGTGCCAAGGTCGAGGTTCGGCCGCCAACTCCGCCGTCTGCTACGTGCTGGGCATCACGGCGGTGGATCCGGCCGAATCCGACCTGTTGTTCGAACGCTTCCTGTCGTCGGACCGGGGCGAGCCGCCCGACATCGACGTCGACTTCGAGCACGAGCGGCGCGAGGAGATCATCCAGCACATCTACACCCGCTATGGCCGCGAGCGCGCCGGCATCGCCGCCACCGTCATCCGCTATCGCCCCAAGAGCGCCATCCGCGACGTGGGCAAGGCTCTGGGTCTGACCGAGGACGTGACGGCCCGCCTGGCCTCCAGCCAATGGGGCAGTTGGGGCGCGGAGATCGGCGAACGCCATGTCGAACAGGCGGGTCTGGACCCCGCCAACCCGATGATCCGGCGTGCAGTGAAGATGGCCATGCGGCTGCTGAACTTCCCCCGCCATCTGTCCCAGCACGTCGGCGGCTTCGTCCTGACCCAGGACCGGCTGGACGAACTGGTCCCCATCGGCAACGCCGCCATGGCCGACCGCACCTTCATCGAATGGGACAAGGACGACATCGACGAACTGCGCCTGATGAAGGTCGATGTGCTGGCGCTGGGCATGTTGACCTGCATTCGCAAGGCCTTCGACCTGATCCGCGCCCATGCGGGCGAAGACTGGGCCTTGCATACGATCCCGGCCGACGACCCCAAGGTTTACGACATGCTGTGCAAGGGCGACTCCATCGGGGTCTTCCAGGTCGAGAGCCGCGCCCAGATCAACATGCTGCCCCGGCTGAAGCCGCGCCGGCTCTACGATCTGGTGATCCAGGTGGCCATCGTCCGTCCCGGCCCGATCCAGGGCGACATGGTCCATCCCTATCTGCGTCGTCGCAACAAGCTGGAGGAGCCCGACTATTCCAAGCCGGGGCCGCAATACCCCCAGGACGAACTGGAACAGGTGCTGAAGAAGACCTTGGGCGTGCCCCTATTTCAGGAACAGGCGATGAAGGTCGCCATGGTCGCCGCCGAGTTCAACGAGAAGGAGGCCAACGGCCTGCGAAAGGCCATGGGCACCTTCCGCGGTGACGGCACCCTTCACATCTACGAGGACCGGATGGTCGGCAAGATGATCGAACGCGGATACGACCCGACCTTCGCCCAGCGCTGCTTCGACCAGATCAAGGGGTTCGGCTCCTACGGCTTCCCGGAAAGCCACGCCGCCTCTTTCGCCCAACTGGTCTATGTCTCGTCCTGGATCAAACACCACCATCCAGCGGCCTTCGCCTGCGCCCTGCTGAACAGCCAGCCAATGGGCTTCTACGCCCCGGCCCAGATCGTGCGGGACGCCACCAACCACGGCGTCGAGGTGCGCCCGGTCGATGTCTCATACAGCCATTGGAACAATAGTTTGGAAGGCCCGAGCACACAGCCGGCGCTGCGGCTCGGCCTGCGTCAGATCGACGGCTTCCACGAGGATTGGGCCGAGGCCCTGGTCGCTGCCCGCGCCTTCTCCCTGTCCGACATCGAAACCTTGGCCCGCCGCGCCGCCCTGCCGTCCCCCGCCATGCGCAAACTTGCCGACGCCGACGCCTTCCGATCTTTAGGGCTGGATCGACGCGAGGCCCTGTGGGCCGTGCGCCGCCTGCCCGACGACGCGCCCCTGCCGCTGTTCGCCGCCGCCGATGCGCGTGAACTGGGCGCCGAACCCGACGCCCGCCTGCCGATCATGCCGCTGGGCGAACACGTCGCCGCCGACTACCAGACCCTGCGCCTGTCGCTGAAGGCGCATCCCATGGCCATCCTGCGTCCCCTGTTCGACGCCGAAGGTCTCCTGACCTGCGTCCAGACCGAGGCGAAACGCGGCGGCGCCCTGGTGCGGGTCGCCGGCGTAGTTCTGGTGCGTCAACGTCCTGGCAAGGGCAACGCCATCTTCGTCACCCTGGAAGACGAGACCGGCATCATCAACGTCGTTCTGTGGGCGCGAATGTTCGAACAGTTCCGCCGCGAAGTCATGGCCGCTAGGCTGATGGCGGTCGAAGGCGTGGTGGAGAAAAGTCCCGAAGGCGTCGTCCACCTGATCGCCCGCCGCGTCATCGACCGCTCCAGCGAACTGTCCCGCCTGTCCGAAGACCACGACACCTCAGTCCAACTCGCCCGCGCCGACGTCGTCGCCACCCCCCAGCCGCCGCGTCATGCGCCGCATCGCCATCCGCGCGATGTGCGGATCTTGCCGGGATCGCGGGATTTCCACTGAGCCGCACAAAGAATGGTGCGAAACCCTAATTACGCGCCTCAAGTTCGACTCCCCCTAGCTTCGACGGCGGCCGGCAAGATGACCTGAGGCTCAGCGTTGGCCGGCGCGCCAGTCCCAAGGGGTGATGAATGGGCCGGCCCAGAGGCCTTTTCGGGCCTGTTCGGCGTCGTATTGCTGCTCGACGTGTTCGCCGTCGCTGAAGCGGGGATAGTCCAGAGCCCAGCCGGCGGCGACCATCCAGCCGCCCAGGTCGCGGCGGAAGGTTTTGCAGTCTTCGTCGTGGGCGCAGTCGGCGGTGACTTCGCAGCGCGCAACCATGCGCCCCCAGCGGTCGGGGCGACCTTGGGGCGTGCAGGTCACCGGACGGTCGTTGATCAGGCTATCGAGGTGTCGGGCGGCCTCTGTGCCGCAGCGGTAGGCCTGGCCGTCGCGTTGGCAGGACTGGCGGCTCTCGGGCGCATCGATCCCCCACAGGCGCACCCGCTGGCCGCGGATCTCCAGGGTGTCGCCGTCGATGACGGTGGCGCGGCCGACGAGGGGTGTTGAGGTGACGGCGGACTGGAGGCTGACTGCGAGAACAAGGGCGGTGATCATGGGGTGGTCCTAGCCGAGACGAGGCGGAAGATCTTGCGGGTTTAGCGGCTGCGGCGCAGCGACCAGATCAGACCGGCGATGGCGCTGACCAGGGTGGCGACGGCGAGGATCAGGTCGGGCGTGACGGACATGGGCGGTCTCCTTTGCAGCCAGTATCCGCCCGTCCAGGACCACCGCAGGGAGATTGCCTCATCTCGGCGTCAAAGCCGGACGTAACCCCAACTCCCGCCTGGGATTGCCAATCGGATGTTATGCGTGCGTCTCTTGCGTTTCTTCCGATTGATAGGGTCCCAGTAATGCGAACGGCGGCTGCACTCCTGTGAGCGGATCCAGCGCTTCTAGTCGCCGCTGAGCCCAGGCGCGCCAGGCCGGATAAGCCGGGTCCGCCGCCATCGTCGCCTGATCGGCGGCCGCCAAATAGGCGCGCAACTGGCCGGCCTGGGCGTGGCGGCTGGCCTCCTGCAGCAGGCGGGTCTCAAGGGCGCGCTCCGCGGCGGCGTGAGCGTCGCGACGTCGCGCTTCGGCTTGACGAAGGCGGTACGCCTCTTCTTCCCTCGCCCGCTCCAACCGCCGCTCTTCGCGGTGGATCAGTTCGGCTTCAAGGGTGACGACGATGCGCGGCAGTTGGGTCTCCAGGGGGTAGTTGGTTTCGCGAAAGACGCCAGCGGCGTTGCGACAGTCGCGGATCGACAGGATCAGATCGCCGGCCGGTTGGGCCGAGCGCACCATGGTCCTTTCCGGCGCCCAACGAAGCTCATAGTCAGTGGCGGGCCGCGGGACGAACTGGGTGCGCTCCGAAAAGCGGAACTCCACCTTATCCTCGCCACGCCTGGCCGTCAGCCAAGTGTAGGCTTGATCGACGACCAGACCGCGCGCGACGAGCGCCTTCAGCAGGGCGGAGGTTAGACGAAGACGGCGATGTGCCAGTCCATGTCGCAAGTCTTCGCCCGACGCGCCCCAGCCCTCGCGGCGGGCGCGGACGCGAGTGGCGGCGTCCTGATCCAGCCAGGTTTTAACGATCGGGTGCGGGTTACGCAGATCGTGGGGGATGGGGATCTCAGGCTGGTCGGCGACTGCGTCTAGGACCGCGCGCACTGCCTGTGAACGGACGGGTGATTTGATCGCTGGGGCGATCACGATGCGGTTCGCCTTGCCCACACAAGCTGGCAGACGCGGTCGTTTGCCGACCGACTTGCCGGCCTTCAGCTTGGCCCAATAGCCCCTTGGCGGCGTCGGAACCTGATGAGCGCGGCAAGCCTTGGCCAATCCGACATCCGAAACGCCGAGCTCGCGCGCGATGGTCAGCATCGGCTCGCGCCACACCCGGTCGTAGAGGTCCTGGCGGGTGAAAACATGGTGGGGCATTACGCCGTCCTCCGCATCATAGACAGGCTCAGCCTGAATGCTTACGGTTGTGCTTGGGGCGCTGGTCGGCGCCGGGGGTTAGGCGCTCTGCGCCGCATCAGTTGCGCATATGCCTGTGGTTCTCGTGCATAATGAGGTGAAGCGGGATCCCGCTCATCAGTGGGATGACTTAGAAGGCGTCCACTAAAACTACCCCAGCAAATACCGTCGCCTGATGCAGCCCGGCGAACCCTTCGTCTATTACCGCGGCGTCCACCGCGTGTCGGGGCCACGCCAGCCGGCCGAGTATTTTGGGGCAGGTCGGATCGGCGAGATCCGAAAAGATCCAGATCGCGCCAATGGCTGGTACTGCGCCATCGACGATTACCAGAGATTTGCTGTTCCGGTTCGGGCCAAGGTCGACGGCCAGAACCGCGAACAGATTCCGCTCAACTTATGGCGCGACGGCGTGCGCGACCTAGATCCCGCAGTCTACGCCGCCATCATGGCTGAGGCTGGATTGGCGATCGGCGCGGAGGCTGTGGACGATCTAGTGACACCGGAGCCGGCGGCCGTTGCTCCCATAACGATTGAAGCTTCTGAGGCTCTGATCGTCCCGCCCAGACTGATCGCCTCTTCCGCCACTGCGGCTACGGGTAAGTCGAGCCCTCGTCGCAGCGCGCGCGCCAAGGCGGTCGGCGACTGGGCCGAGCTCACCGCACTCGCCTATTTGCAGACACAGATCGTCGGCTGCAGAGATTGTGTCCACCGGGCTGCCCAAGGCGAGACGCCGGGCTGGGACATCGATTTTATCAATGCGGCGGGCGTACTGCAGCGGGTCGAGGTCAAGGGCACGGTCGGCGCCGCCTTCACTGGCGTCGAGCTAACCGCCAATGAGCTTGCCGCCGCCGAGGCTCATGGCGACGACTATTGGCTCTGCCTGGTGGCGAACTGCGAGACGGCCCACCCCAAGGTGCAGATGGTGCAGAACCCTGCCGCAAAACTAATTTCGGGCGACTGGAGCGCACGCGCCAGTCTAATCGCCGTGACCTTCAGCTCCAAAAGCTGACGGGGCGTGAACACACTCGCCGCCCTCGAACCATTTGAACGCCTTCCGATGCTCGCGACGCCGTCTTCGCCCCTCACCAAAGGCTTCCTTCGTGCCCTCCAATAAGCGTCCGTACGTCCAGCACTCGATTGTTCAACTCGAACAATTGTTCGCCAAGTCCAAAGCCGACCCGATGGTGGTTGGCCAGATCGAGCACGAGCTAAGCTTCCGAAAGACGGACCGTGCCGCAAAGCTGCGTTTGAGCGCGCAACAATTCCTGTTGAGCCCGGCGGCTTCTATGAGCCGGCCCGCGACCGACAAGCCCAAGGCAGCAACGCGTAAGCCTTCAGCGCCGCGTCCCGAGCCTCAACCTGAGCCGGCAAAACCCGACAGGTCGGAGCAGATTGCGGCCGCAGCCAACGCCTGGGCCGAAGATCTAGAGGAGACGTTTGTACCGGTTCGCCCGACCGAGCCTAACACGCCTTCGGGCGTCCTCGGCGCATGGACCGCGCTGGAAGCCCTATCGCCCCAGACCTACAAGCGCCCCTACGATCTGAAGGTCGGTCAGTACGGTAGCGTGGCGGAGCTGGGCAGCGGCCCCTTGCCCTGGGAGCGAGGCGAGAAGTCTCGGCCGAAACATCAACTCTATTATCAGATCATGCTTGGCGCGATCCCGATGGAGAAGGCGACCGCCGACCTCGTCAAAGCCTTCGGCTCCGATGAGGAACTGAGAACTCGCGCCAGAGAAAAGGCCGCAATCGGCGCCGTGCTCGTGGATCGAAATGGCGTGCTGGTCGAAGACAACGGCATCGCCGTGTCCAGCTTCGGCTGGGCCTTGCCGCTCACAATCCAGTTGAAGCTGGAAGCCCTGGGCGGCTGGCCCAGCCTCGAGCCCAAAATCATCCAAGCGCTCGACGAGATCCTAAGGCGTACCGACAAGGCCGGTAAGCCGTTGCCCGTGGACCGAGAGGCGATCGCACGCGCACACGCCCATCTGGTCGAGCGTTTTGCGCTGGCGGATCACCTGGTTGAACCCCCCAGTTTTGCGCTGCGCGTCTACCATTATTTCAAGGCCAAAAACCCGCCTGAAGCCTCGCTGCTCAACTCCTTCTTCATGGGCGATCTGGCCAAGGCCGCCGTCCACTGCCGCAAGCAGACCGCGCCAAAAACACTGCGCCAATACCTGGGCATTGAACGCCCCGATCGCGTCTTCGATCTTCTGAACGACCGCCACGCCGTGGAAGACGCCGTTGCGCCCTCGAAAATGCCGGCGGCGCGTTGGCCCAGCCCTGGCGGTCATGCCCTCGTACTGCTTCAGCAAGCGGCGGTGAACTTGGTCCGGTCAGAACTGGCTGAAGGCTCAGGCATGATCGCCGTTAACGGTCCGCCCGGCACCGGCAAGACAACCCTCCTTCGTGACATCGTGGCCGCGACGGTTCTGGATCGCGCTATGGCGATGGCGGCGTTTGATGATCCGCAGGAAGCCTTCACGGCGTCGGGCGAGCGCTGGACGTTCGGCGGGGCCGGCTATTTCCACTTGTACAAGCTGGATCCCAGCTTGCGAGGCCACGAGATCCTCGTCGCCTCCAGCAACAACAAGGCCGTCGAGAACGTCAGCCGAGAGCTGCCTGCAGCCAAGGCGATCGGCCGGCCGGATGAGTTGAGCTACTTCAAGTCCATCAGCGACTTTGTCTATCGGCCACCGGAGGCCGAGGAAGGCGCCGATGCCGAGGTCCGAACTGACGTTGAACCTCTCAAGACCTGGGGGCTCATCGCCGCCGTTCTGGGCAATGCCAAGAACCGCGCTGCCTTCTCCAAATCATTCTGGTGGGATGATGACCATGGTTTCCGGATCTCTCTGAAAGCGGCCAAGGGCGACTCTGTCGTCCGCGAGATCAAGGATCCGGAAACGGACAAGGTGATTGCCCGCGAGACACCTTCGGTGGTTATCGACGAGGCTCCGCCATCACCGCACGAGGTCGGAGCGAACTGGCGACGTGCTCGCCAAAAGCTGATGACGCTACATCACGAGATCCAGGACGAGTTGGCTGGATTGGAGGCCGTGCGTCAACTTGCGCTCAGGCTCGCCGTCGTGAAAAGAGAGCTTGCAGAACGTGTCGCTGAACGTGCGACGCTTGCTGATCGTCTTCAGTCCGTTAAGTCAGAACAGGCGTTGGAGGAAGCGGATCTCAATATTGCGAGCCTTGCCACAAAACAGGCCGATGACGCAGTCAAACAGCATCGCAAACGACGCCCTGGTTTCTTCGCCTGGCTGTTTCGGCGGGATGCTCGCGTCACTTGGATTGCTGAGAACGCGCCTTTGCTTGAGGCGGCCGAGCGGGCGAAGATCGAACATCGCCAGGCTGAGACGGCGTCGGCCGATTGTGCCAATCGGATCTCGGCTCTCACCTTAGAGATTGCACGCGCCGAGCGCGCCTTAATCGAACCACAGGAACAGGTCGTGCTGCTCCAAGGTCAGCTCGACGCTTATCGCCCAATGCTCGGGCAGCACATTGTCGATGACGCCTTCTTTGACCTCGGCCACGAGGCTTCCAACTTGGAATCCCCGTGGCTGCCGAAAGCGCTTCAACGCAAACGCGAAGACCTCTTCATTGCGGCGATTGCCGTCCAGAAGGCCTTTATCGACGCTGCGGCCCAGAAGGTGCTGCACAATCTATCCATCCTCATGGACGTCTTCTCGGGAGGCTCGCCACAAGATCCCGCCAAGCGCGCGCTGCTCGGAGAACTCTGGTCGACCCTGTTCATGGTCACCCCCGTTCTTTCGACTACCTTCGCTTCGGTCGAGCGGATGCTCGGCGATCTCCCGCCGGACAGCATCGGCTGGCTGCTCGTCGACGAGGCGGGCCAGGCCTTGCCGCAGGCTGCCGTCGGCGCGGTCATGCGCGCACGGCGTGCGATCATCGTCGGCGACCCGCTTCAGATCCCGCCGGTGGTCACGCTGCCCGAGCGACTGACCGTTGAGATCGCTGACTTCTTCAAAATTCATCGGACGTCCTGGACTGCGCCTGAGGCTTCAACCCAGACCGTGGCTGACCGCGTGTCTCCCTTTCAGTCCGCGTTTAAGTCGGACGTGGGCCCGCGTCAGGTTGGCATTCCACTCCTCGTCCATCGTCGGTGTCAGGAGCCCATGTTCGGGATCTCCAATCGCATCGCCTATGACGGTCAAATGGTTCACGCACCAGGCCCCAAGCCCAGCACGATCGGCGACATTCTCGGCCCGTCGAGCTGGCATGATGTGGATGGCGATGCGGACTCGAAGTGGAGCGCCGAGGAGGGCGAACAGGTCGTCTCTTTGCTCCGCGAGATCGCCGATGTGGGCCTTCGAAATCCAGACGTGTTTGTCATCACGCCCTTCCGGATTGTGGCTCAAGAACTGCGCACACGCCTTAAAGCGGAACGTGAGCTATTGGGGCAGTTCGGGGTTGGTGTGGACGAGTGGTTGAAGGATCGCGTGGGTACGATTCACACAGTTCAAGGCCGAGAAGCAGAAGCTGTAATCCTCGTCCTCGGCGCACCGAAGGCCTCGCAAAATGGCGCAAGGGCTTGGGCCGCGGGGACGCCAAACATTCTTAATGTGGCGGTCTCCCGAGCTAAGCAACGCCTCTATGTTGTCGGTTCTCACGGAGCATGGCGCAGCGTCGGGCACGCGAAGGATTTGGCCAACAGCCTGGCCTTCTATTCTCACCAAGATCTACCCGAACATCGACTGGGCCAGTTAACCTGACAGCTCCCTTCGCGTCGTAGATATCCGCGGACAAACAGTGGTGGCATTAGTAATCCCAGGTTGACGCAAAGTCGCAGGTCGGAGAGATAGACGCGGGAGCGCGGGGGAAAAGTGGCGTGAGACTTGATACGACGGACTACACTGAACTGGTCGGTGCCCTTAAGGAGGCATTCGACAGCTCATCTCTTGAGGTTCTCGTGGCCGAACGTGGCGGCGGCGTGCAGTTCCACCACGTCACCTCAGCAATGCGGACCTTCCCAACCCAGGTGGTGGACGTCGTCAACGCCTTTCAGCAGCGGCATACGACGGAGAAGCTGGTCGCGGCGGCACGGGATGCGCGGCCGCGCGTCCCCAACTTTCTGCGATTAAACGACAGGCTCGGCCTCACCGACTCCCCGCCTGATCATGAGTTGCAGAGCCTGTTGAACGATGGAGCCTTCCCATTCGCGGACCTAGCGACCTTCCGAGCCGGCCTGGCGAATCGCGAGGCGCAGGTCTGCCGCATCGAAGTGGGGGCCGGGCCGGACGGTTATGGAACCGGTGTGCTGGTTGGACCCGATCTCGTCCTCACCAGCCACCATGTGGTCGCTAGAGCGCTCTCCGGCGATCGGCTTACAGGCCATGTCACCTGCCGCTTCGATTACCGGGTCGGTGAGGACGGCGTGGTTCACGACGGACGGGCTTTCGACGTCGCCGCGCGGGTCTGCGGCTCCGGCGAAAGAAATGGTTCGCCAGCCGGCGCTGACGGAGGGTTAGACTACGCCTTGCTCCGACTGGTCGACGCCGCTGCTGAGACCTCGGCGATTACAGGCGGACCCCGGCGCGGGACGGCGCCGCTTCGGCCCAGCCCGCCGGCCGCGCTGGCCGAAAGCGCTGTGATAGTCCAGCACCCTGACGCCCGCCCGCTGAAAATCGCCTTCGGCAATGTCACCGCGCTCGCGGGCGATGAACTCACCCATACCGCTAACACCGTGACAGGTTCGTCGGGCGCGCCGCTCATGGACAACCGTCTGCGCGTCACCGCCCTGCATAGGGCCGGGACCGGGCCAGACACGCCGCAATCCAACTGCGCTGTCCAGATCGCCGCCATTGTCGCCCACGCCCGGACGGCGGGGGCCGCCCTATGAAATATCTGTCAGAGCAGGATGTGAAAGTCCTGAACACCCTCGTGTATGAGTTTCCGAGCCAGCTGGAACTTTACGCCGAGCTGGCCGTGTCAGGCGTGCGATTGCCATACTTCTCTTCGGTGATGGAAACCCTCCCCGTCATCGCCCTTCGACTAGTTTCGTGGCTCGACGAAAATCCTTCTGAGCTTGTGCGTGTAGCGCGCCACGCGGCCCAGGCGCGGCCGGCGGCTCCAATCGCCTTGCGCCTTTCGACTCTGGCGGACCGGATCGACCGCATCATCGTCCAGCGCCAGATTTCCGTTCCGCCTTGGGCTGTAGTTCATGTGGATGGGGTTCCGATCGTCAATCGCCAACAGTTGCGCGCCACTTTGGAGGGCCAGATCGCGCGCGATCGGCCCAAGGTGGTGCTCGTGGATGGTCCGAGCGGCGCGGGTCGGACCCATTCAGTCCACCTAATTCGTCATGTCGCAGAGCGCCACCGGCGCCAGTTCGTGCACATTAACTTGACGGACATGACTGCGGAAGAGCTGACTATTGAAGGGCTGTTCGTCCGGATCGTTGAGGACTGCAGTTTGACCTGCCCAGCGCCGACAAGCGTCGGTGTACCGTCCCAGTCCCTTGCCCGGCGGTTCGCTGACCGCCTCCGTAAGGTCATTCATGAGCGCGGAACATGCCTATGGCTCACACTGGACGGCCTGGATAATGATCCGCCGCCTCCGGTAGTGGAGCTGGTCGCCGCCCTTGCCAGCCTAGCTCTTTCTGGCATGTGCTCGCCGCTCAAACTCTTCTTGCTCGGCGCAGGAGACGAATTAAACCTTCAAGACGACTATCTGATGTCGGACCGTGAGCGCCTCAGTCCATTCGCCCATGGGGATATCGCCCAATGCGCGCACGGACTTAATATGCTGGGCGCTAGTCCACTATTGCCGGACGCGCTCCAGGACAGGATCGACAATCTGATCGCCATCAATGCCGATCCGGATATCCGGATTGCGTGCAGGGGAGTCTCCTCCGGTCTTTCGCGCTTGCGCCGAGAGATCGAGGCATGATCGGCGAACAACTGCTGAGCGGATCAACCCCCGCTGATTTCAGCCATCCTCTATGGGCGGCCGCAGCTGTGCGGGAAAGGTTCCAGGCGGAGACGCTGCTCCGCGCCTGGCTTAAGAACCATCCGGACAGCACTATAGAGGAACTTTCCGCAGCGTCTGCGGCGGCACTTTCTCTGAAAAGCGTGGCTGCGGGTGCGGCGGCGGTCGAGACTGTCATCGACGGCGTTGTCGTCGATCCGGTGCTTGCCCTGCCTGACCTACTACGCGCTCGAATTCTGCGCGGGCTCGGGGTAGTCGGAGCGCTTGAAGCCGTCACACAGGCGGATCGACCGACCCAGGCCGAGCAGCTTTTTCAGCTGGCCCTCACGCAGGACCTGCCCGCAATCAATGCTGATGATCGCGTTCAACTTGCCGCCCTGGCCAAGATCGAGCCTTGGACACAGGCACTAGGGCTCGAACCCGTCGTTGCTCCCGACACGCTGCGGGCCGATCTACGGCGGATAGACTTTCTCGAAGCCCTCGGCGGACCTGACCTTCACCGGTTCGTCGGGCGCGTTCGCCTGCTCAAGACGCTCAATGCCGCCTGGTCCCGCTCGCGCGATACGGTCGCGCGGATCGGCATCGAGGGGCCCGGAGGAATCGGCAAGTCCCTAGCGGTGAGCCGTTTCGTCAGCGACGTATTGGAGGGAGATGCAAACGACGCGCCTGATGCGGTCTTCCATCTGGATTTCGATCGTCCGGGCTTTCGCTCGGCCCGGCTCCCTATCCTTGTTGCGGAATTGGCGCGCCAGGCCGTGCGCTACTTCAACGTCGATCCGGAGCGGGTCAGCCGGCTGACCCGCCATGACAGCCGTAACCGCGAACTCCTAGGCTCAGGGCGCGGCAGCGATTCCTTCCGCGAGATATCATACGACATCGCGGCTCTCGTCGGTGCCCTGCATATGAAGGGTCACATCCCGCGCATCGTCCTCGTCGTTGACAGTCTTGAGCAGATCGACGGGTTTGATTTTGAAGCGGTGAACAGTCTGCACAGACTTGAGAGCATGCTGCGAAATGAAGCGAAAGTCTTCACCATACTAGTTTCCCGCGCCTTCTCGAGCGATTTCAAGGGCGAGTTCCGGTTCCGTCCGACCCGTCTGGGCGGCCTCACAGTTCCAGAAGCAGAACAATATCTCCGCAATGAAGCAGAGCGGCTCGGACTGTTGCCCAGCCAAACCCTGCTTCGAGATATCCGCAAGGTTGTGGGTGTGTCTCCGCTTGCGCTTAGACTGGCAATCTCCCTTATCGACAAGAGCGAAGGCGAAATCGATCCAGCGGCATGGCTGCGCGCGGCGGAGACTTCGGACGAAGCGGTACAGGCGGGCCTCTACGATCGGATTCTCGACCGGATTCGGGACCCGGATCTCCGCAAATTGGCCCGGCCGGGATTGCTTGTTCGCCGACTAGACAGCGACTTGATTAGCGAGGTGCTTGCCGGGCCTTGCGAGATCGACCTTGCGCAGCGCACGCCTGAAAGTCTCATGGAGGTGGCCGAACAGGAAGGTCAGCTGTTCGAACGCGATCCAAACGAACCGGGGACCCTCCGACACCGGGCGGATGTCCGGACGACCATGCTGCGCCTGCTTGACGAGTCCCTCGTTACGGCCGGCCAATCAGCGCTGGTGAAATATATCAATGAGGCGGCGGTCAGCTACTATGCGGCTCAGTCGACGCCCGCCGCTCGGGTAGAAGAGCTCTATCACCGTCTGCGCCTTGATCAGGCGTTTGACCTGCTGGAAGACCGCTGGACACCGGACGTCGAGATCCCGCTTCGCCAGGTCGTATCGGAGTTCCCGATCAATGCACAACGGTTCGTCTTAGCTCACGCGGGCGGCCGTTATGGCGCGCGCGCCAATGCAGTGCCGTCTGGCTTCATTGATCAAAGGATCATCAATCGCGAGCTTGAGCAGACCTTCACGCGTCGTCTTCACGAGGGTGAAGACCTCGACGACCTGGTCAGGGAAATCGAGGACAGGGATCTGGGCGATTTGTCCGGACCGGCCGGGGCCGTCGTCGCCGAGTCCCTTGTTGCCCAAGGTAAGGCGGAAATACTCCTGTCGAGTCTGTCGAGCTCAGCCAATAAGACGTCAGGAAGGCGATTTTCCGATCAGGTCTTGATCACCGCCGCCGCCGCGGCGGAAGGCTTACGTCGTCACTTCGAGGCCGAGCGGCTCTGGGTTCAGGCCAGACGCCAAGCTCGGGGGGCCAACACCGTCAACGTACGTATTGCCGCGGTCGCGGGCTGCGCCCGCATCCGGCGCAAGCTCTTTAGGAACGCTGAGAGCCGGACGCGAGAAGTCAATGAACTGCGCGATCTGGTAACGAGCGGTTTGACCGAACTCATGCGCAACACCACTTTAGTGAGAGAGGCGGCGGCGGAACTCGGCGACGACCTTTTGTCGCCGATGGCCAACCGGTCCGCCTTCTGGACGGTCCGGGATCTGTTGTCCCAAATTGTCAGAACCGGCGACGCCCTGCCCAGTTCCGCTGAAGGCCCGGATCGGCGACGCCTGCTGGCCTCGAGGCTTGGGCTACCGCAGGGCGAGGCATATAGCGAACGCTCGCTCGACGAAGCTTTGACCCGGCTTGTCTTCAGCGAGAAGGCCGAGGACACCCGACGGCTCGTCTCCATGCTGCGCGCTGAAGTGGACTGGACGCTGGAACGCGCTGTTCGGCGAGCCGTTTAAAAAGCCAGCACACGGCAAGTTTTTACGCGGCGTATGACCACATCCACATACAGTTTATTATTCCAGTAAATCGCCCCCATGTGGTTCGCGAAAAGGTAGAGGCGCGCCCCCGCGCCGTGACGCGCGCATCGACGCCAAGCGCAAACAGACAGTCTTCGTCCTCACCGATCGCGCCGGACAGCCAAAACCACGGCGCGTCCGGGATGCATCGCCATTGTCGGGCTGGGTTCAGCCAAGGCTTTTCGAGCCCGTCAGCATCGACCGGGATGGTCGAGTCCTTCGATTCGCCCCTCGCCGTTACGTGGAAGATTTCGTCCGCTTGGACGAGCATGCCAGTCGAATTCGGCCGCCTGTTTGCCTTGACCTTTACTTTGGTGCCCATGGGACAAACTACCATCCAAAACTCCTTGACCAGCAACCCGAGATATACATAGCGTGAAGCTTGACAGTGCAAGGGGCGATACCATGCAGGGCAAGGCCTGGACCGAGATCACGAGACTGGCTGAAGACATGATGGCGAACGGCGCACAGCCGGAGCGAGAAGATCAGCTGGCCTTTCATGTCGAGGCGAGGGACGCCGACAAGGTCGATGAGTTGAGGACCCGGCTCGAGATGTACTTCGGCGCTCTCGCCAAGGTCCGACCGCTTTTTGACGAACCGGATGCCGAGACGCGGCGTTTCCTGGCTGTCGTATTTCCGGCCGTCGACGCAGAACTGGCAGCCCCCGTCGCCTGGGACGCCGCCTATGCACTGGCCGCCAGCGATCCGGACATCAGATCGGTCGAGCCCGATCTACCAACCGGTTTTTTCATCGAGCCTGACGAGCCCGTTAACGCGCGCATCGCCGCGGAAAGCGCCATCGTCAAGCTCTATTGCGAGGTTGACCACGCCCCGCCAGCGGATCGTCATTGGGCGATCAAGATGATCAAGGCCCGGGACGGCGCGGCGTTCAGCCGATCGATCGACAGGCCGGCGGCGGGACACGGCGTGCTCGTCGCCCAACCTGACACGGGAGTTACGGCCAACGCTGAACTAGAAGCCGGATCGATAGCACCCGACGGCGGCTGGGATGTGATTGAGGACCGGGTCGGCGCGACGGACCCTCTCATCAAGGGCAATCCCGGCCACGGGACGGCCACCGGCAGCTGTGTCATCAGCAGGACGCGCGGCAAGGTGGAGGGCTCAGCTCCGGCGGCTACCCTCTACCCCATCCGGGCAATTACATCGGTGGTGATCCATAAGGCAGGACCGGTAGCCCGGGCGATCGAGCGCGCCATTTTGGTCAAGGCTCAGGTGGTCACCATGAGCCTCGGCGGCGTGCCCAGTCGAGCCGTGCGCGCGGCGATCCGGAGGGCCCGATCGGAAGGGATTATCGTGCTCGCGGCGGCCGGCAACTGCGTTAAGCTGGTCGTCTGGCCTGCCCGTTATCCAGAATGCATCGCCGTGGCAGGATGCAACATATACGGCATGCCTTGGAAGGGCACCTCACGAGGGCCATCGGTGGATATCACCGCGCCGGGCGAACAGGTATGGCACGCCTCAGCTCAGCATCCCGACGGCTACAAACACGGTCAAGGCACGTCTTTCGCGGTGGCGCTCACGGCTGGAGCCGCAGCGCAATGGATCGGCCACTTCGGGACCGGGGCAGTCAAGGCGGAAGCGGCCCGTCGCGGCGTGCCGGTGCATGAGCTCTTCCGGACCGCCCTGATGCAGACAGCGACGCCCTCCTCCCTGCTCGACCCGCAACGGCACGGTGCCGGCGTGGTCAATGTCGAAGCGCTGCTCAAACTGGAGCTATCGGCCATTGGCACCGTCAAGGTGGTCGTAGAACTTCCAGGCGACGACCCGGGCGACAACATGCCTCAGGAATATGAGGAAATTTACCGTAGCATGGGCGGATCACAGCCAGAAGGCGCAAAGCTGAACTGGGCCCTCTACGGCGGGGAGCTCGGCGCGGTGGCCCTTCGCCGGGCGATGTCGATGATGGTCGAGAAGCAGGAAACGTTGGAAAACACCCAGCCTGCGCTGTCGAGCCATACGGCGCGCGAGGCCGCGATTAGTTCGGGGGATCCGACGCTGATGAACTGGTTGGGCGTCGTCCGATGACGGAGGGCGAGGAGATTGATCGTCAACGGCTAGTTAGCGTTGCCAGGCGGTTTCTGTCGCGAGAGGAGCGAGCAAGTCTGCCGGCGGGTCTCGACGCACTGGGGCCCGGCGCAGCACCAGGCGGACTCGAAGCGCTGGAAGCGTTGGAAGCCCTTGTCAGACTGGGTGACCGGCCTGCTGTTCCGGTCCGCGGCGGCGTCCCGGACTATGAACAGGCGGCTGCAGAAGGCTGGAAAGGACTGAAGATCTTTGATGGTCCTATTCGCAAACTAACTGCTTCAACCGGGCGGATCGAGCTGCGCGGCGGACATGTGGGGACGGGTTTTGTGGTTGGGCCCGGACTGATTTTGACGAACCGCCATGTTCTCGAGCTGATCGGAAAATGCTATCGAACCTCAACCGGCTCTACTTGGATTTTGTCGGCCGGCGAACCGGTGATTGCGTTCGGTCGGGAGTTGGACGGGCTGAAGGGTGCCGTGTTCAGGGTCACCGGCGTCGCCGTCGCTGGCAAGGACCCCATCGGCGGAACCATGTCGCTGACCAAAACCGATGCGGCTCTGCTGGAGGTGGAGGCGGTGTCCGAGGACGGAACGTTGCTTCCCCCTGCCCTCGCTATAGCGTCGCAGCCGGGAGAAGCGCTGCGAACGGCAGGCAAAATCGTGGTCTGCGGCTACCCTGGGCCGCCGGATCTACCGCCTCGAGGGTCACTACCCGATGCCCAGCGAGCCGAATTGATCGCAGTTATGCACCGCATTTTTGCTCTTCGCTTTGGCGTCAAACGTCTTTCGCTCGGCGTAGTGACGGAGGCACCGGGCGCCGTGGTGGATGCGGGCGAATGGGTGTTTGCTCACGATGCAACAACGCTCGGCGGCGCGTCAGGCGCGCCAGTGGCCTTTCTAGATGGGGACAATCCGCTGGTGGTCGGACTGCATTTTGGAGGAGAAACGCTGGAGCGGAACTTCGCGTTGGGTACACCCGCCTTGTTCCAACCGCCTTTCGCCTCGCATTTTAACATGGGTTAGCCGGATCTCGAGGCGGCGTGTGCGCTCGAGAGACACCGATTGGATATCTCGCCTCGCTACGGTCGAACTTACGCATTCAGCGCTAATCGTAGACCTTGTCCAAAAGCGGGAGCGGATTTTAGCGAGGGGTCCCATTTCAGCGAATGGCGCTTAGACGCAAAGCGCCCTGCCCCCTCCGACTCCGGAGCGTCCGTAGCGCGCCAGTAGCGGACATTGACGTCTGGCTGGAAAGCAGACCTTCAGCTTCATCGATAGCGAAGCGCATCCACCACAATCTGAAAAGCTGCGAGGTTCTGCCGCCGGCTCGGATAGTAGAGAAAATAGCCGTCGAACATCGGAGACCAATCGTCGAGGACGAGTTCCAGTGAGCCGTTTGCGATGCGAGACGCGACGATGTCTTCCGGCACATAGGCGATCCCCAGACCGCTGACCGCCGCGTCGATCATCGCGTAGGAATTGTTGAAGGTGACCTGACCGTCAACACGGACGCGCAGGGCCTGACCGTCCTTCTCGAACTCCCAGGCATAGAGGCTGCCGGCCGATTCGTGGCGCATGTTGATGCAGGCGTGGGCGACCAAGTCCTTGGGTTGAATCGGCCTGCCGTGCTCTGCCAGATAGGCGGGTGAAGCGACGGCAACGAGCCGCCAGTCGGGGCCGATGCGCACGGCGATCATGTCCTTCTCGACGCTTTCGCCCAGCCGAACCCCGGCGTCGAACCGCTCCTCGACGATGTTGCGGAAGGTGCTGTCGAGGATCAGTTCAATCTTGATGTCGGGATAGCCGGCGAGGACCGGCTTCAGCTTGGGCCAGACCACACTGTCCAGAGCATGATCGGACAGGGTCAGGCGGATCGAGCCCGCCGGCCGGTCCCGCACGCTGGTCAGGCTTTCGATCTCCTGTTCGATCTCGGCCAGGCGCGGGGTGATCGTCTGTAGCAGACGCTCACCGGCCGCCGTCGGCGCGACGCTGCGGGTCGTGCGGTCGAGCAACCGGATGCCGAGACGAGTCTCAAGCTGACGGATGGCATGGCTAAGGGTGGACTGGGCCACGCCGATCCGGGCGGCGGCCTTGGTGAAGCTGCGCTCCTCCGCGACGATCTGGAACCAGGTCAACTGGTTCAGGTCCGATCCCGCCATCGACGGCCTCCTCGATTAATCGTCTGCATCGATTAGTTCATGCCGATCTCTATGGCTAATCGCTTTGAAGGCCAGCGCCTAGTTTGTCTCTGACGAAAGAGGGAGACGACCATGGTCGCGGCAACCGCACAAACATCCGAAGTCCCGACACCGACCGCCGCCTGGGGCGCGGTCCTGTCCATGGCGCTTTGCGTGGCCTTGCTGATCGCGTCCGAGTTCATGCCGGTCAGCCTGCTGACGCCTATGGCCGAGGGCCTCGACGCCTCTGTCGGGCAGACCGGCCAAGCCGTGTCGATCAGCGGCCTTTTCGCCGTCATCGCCAGTCTGGGGGTGAGCACGGTCGCGGGTCGGCTGAACCGCAAATGGGTTCTCGTCGGCCTGACCGGCCTAATGGGCGTCTCGCTGGTGCTGGTCGCCGCTGCGCCGAACTTCGAGATCCTGATGGTCGGGCGTGCCTTGCTGGGTCTCTGCATCGGCGGCTTCTGGGCGCTGGCGACCTCCGTCATCATGCGCTTGGTCCCGACGTCGGATGTGCCCCGCGCCCTGGCCCTGATGTATGGCGGCCAAGCGATCGCCGCCGCCTTCGCCGCGCCGATCGGCAGCTATTTCGGCGGCCTGTTTGGCTGGCGCGAGGTCTTCTGGGCGCTGACGCCGCTCGTGGCCGCCAATCTGGTCTGGCATCTCGTCGCCCTGCCGTCGCTGCCGGCCCGTGGGCAGCGGGGCGTCAGCGACATGATCGACCTGCTGCGTCGCCGGTATTTCCTGTTCGGCCTGATCGCCTCGATGCTGTCGTGGGGCTCGGCCTTCACCCTCTTCACATACCTGCGGCCCTTCCTCGAACAGGTAACCGGCGTGGGCGTCACCGGCCTGTCGATCGTTCTGCTCGCGCTCGGTTGTGCTGGCTTCGTCGGCACCTGGGCCTCGGGCCGCTTCATCAAAGGCGACGTGTCCAAACTTCTCCGCCTGCCGGCCCTGATCATGGGCGCGGTCACTGCCGGGCTGCTGGTCCTGGGCGGCTGGCCGATCGCGGCTGGCCTTCTTCTGATCGTCTGGGGCGCGATGAACACCGCCATGTCCGTGATCTGGATGACCTGGATGTCCCAGAATGCCGAGGACGCGCCCGAAGCCGCCGGCGGCCTGATGGTCGCCGCCGTCCAGGCCTCGATCCTTCTGGGCGCCGTCGTCGGCGGCCTACTGCTCGACCACCTCTCGATCCACGCCGTCCTGATCGCCAGCGTCGCCCTCGCCGCCGTGGCGGTGCTGATCGTCCGCGATGGACGCACCCTGCTGAAACCCCGCTGAGCACACAGACCCCGGAGCCCGACATGACTCAGACTTCCTCCGATCTTCAGACCCGGCCTTCCCCCTCGATGGACCGTCGCGGCCTGATAAAACTGACCGGCGCCGGTGTGACCGCCCTGGCCGCCGCGTCGCTCCTCCCGATCTCCAACGCAAAGGCGCAGACCATGACCAGCGACTGGGACAAGGTGTTCCCCCGCGACGAAGCCGTTGACCACGAGAAGGTCAGCTTCACCAACCGCTACGGCATCACGCTGAGCGGCGATCTCTATCGACCCCAGGGCCGGGACGGCCAACGCTTGGCCGCGCTCGCCGTCGGGGGCCCCTTCGGCGCGGTCAAGGAGCAGTCGTCGGGCCTTTACGCCCAGACCATGGCGGCGCGGGGCTTCGTGGCCCTGGCGTTCGATCCGTCCTTCACAGGCGAGAGCGGCGGACAGCCCCGCAACGTCGCCTCTCCTGACATCAACACCGAAGACTTCATGGCGGCGGTCGATTTCCTCGGCCTGCACCCATCGGTCGACCAAGAGCGGATCGGCGTCATCGGCATCTGCGGCTGGGGTGGCATGGCGCTGAACGCCGTCGCCACGGACAAGCGGGTCAAGGCGGTCGCGACCAGCACCATGTATGACATGAGCCGCGTCATGTCGCGCGGCTACAACGACAGTGTGACCCCCGAACAGCGGGCGCAGTCGCTGGAGCAGATCAGCCGCCAGCGCTGGATCGATGCCCGCAACGGCGGTCCCGCCTACGGCCCCGCCGCCAATGTGCTGAAGGGCGGTGAGCCGCAGTTCCTGGTCGACTATCACGCCTACTACATGACGCCGCGCGGCTACCACGCGCGCGCGGTGAACTCCGGAAACGCCTGGTCGGTCACGACGCCGCTGTCGTTCATGACCTTCCCGCTCATGACCTACATCGCGGAAATCTCGCCACGCCCGATCCTGCTGATCCACGGCGAGAAGGCCCACTCGCGCTACTTCAGCGAGACCGCCTTCGCGGCGGCGGCCGAGCCGAAGGAACTGCTGATCGTCCCGGGCGCCAGCCACGTCGATCTCTACGACCGCGTCGACCTGATCCCGTTCGATCGCCTGACCCGCTTCTTCGAGGAGCACCTGTCGTGATCGCCTCGATTTTCTCAGCCACAGCCGCCCTGTTCGGCGGCGAAACCCTCAATCAAACCCAGGAAGGCGCCCCCGTCATGGAAATCACCCGCAAGGTCGACCAGACCACCATCGACGGTCCGGCCGAATGGTTTACGGGCCGCGTCACCATCAGCGGCCAGTTTCAGCGCGAAGCGCCGTCACGCGTCGGCGGCGCCGTCGTCCACTTCGAGCCCGGCGCCCGTACCGCCTGGCACCTCCATCCGCTGGGCCAGACATTGATCGTCACCGAAGGCGTCGGCTGGACCCAGATTGAGGGCGGTCCGAAGCTGGAGTTTCATGCCGGCGACATCCTGTGGTGCCCGCCCGAGCACAAGCACTGGCACGGCGCGATGCCGCACGCGGCCATGACCCACATCGCCATCCAGGAAAGCCAGAACGGCTCACCCGTCACCTGGCTAGAGCAGGTTACCGACGAACAATATCTCGCCGACACATCGGCAGCCGTCACAGAGGCTGAATAACCATGACCGACAACATCACAGGCAAGACCATCGTCATCACCGGCGCGTCCTCCGGCATGGGCGCGGCTGCCGCTCGCCACCTGGCCGCGAAGGGCGCCGCCGTCGTCCTCGGCGCCCGCCGCACCGACCGCATTGAGACCTTGGTGGCCGAGATCACCGCCGCAGGCGGCAAGGCCATCGCCGTGGCGACGGACGTGACGAAGCGGGACGATCTGCAACGACTGGTCGCGGCCGCCGTCGAGACCTATGGCCGCATCGACGTGCTGATCAACAACGCCGGCGTCATGCCCCTGTCGCCGCTGGAGCGGGTCAAGGTCGACGAATGGGACCAGATGATCGACGTCAATCTGAAGGGCGTGCTCTACGGGGTCGCCGCAGCGTTGCCATCCATGATCGCCCAAAAGTCCGGCCACATCATCAACGTCTCGTCGGTTGCGGGCCACAAACTGTTCGGCGGTTCGGCCGTCTATTCCGCCACCAAGTTCGCAGTGCGCGCCCTGTCGGAAGGCCTCCGTCAGGAGATGGCGCCCCACAATATCCGGACCACGATCATCTCCCCCGGCGCAGTCAAGACAGAACTCCTCGACCACATCAGCGAGACGGACGTCCAGAAGGCCAACCAGGATTATGTGGGTCAGATTGGTGTCCCCGCCGAAACCCTAGCCCGACTGGTCGCTTTCGCCATCAATGAGCCCGAGGATGTGGGGATCAACGAGATACTCTTCCGCCCCACTGCCCAAGAACTCTAAGGCTCTCGACAGCATCTTGCCGGGTGATGGCCTGATCACCCGGCAATGTATTGCTGGAGTGGTCCCGAGAGCTGATGAGAAATCACGAGCTTCGGCAGCGCCCAGGGGCTAAGAAGCGCCATTAGCGGAAGTTGGTAGACGGCCGAAGAGCAGACATTGATCCAGCGCAGAATGCGCACCCAGGCCAAGCGAGAGTTCAGAGTTCGCCGTAGCGTTCGAGAACTTCCATAAGCACTTCGTTTGCGTGTCGGAAATTTCCCTCCTGGTCGGCTAGACCATACTGCCACTTGAGGCCGTGAAAGAGGTTGTTCCGGAGGCGATAGATGATCAGAAGAACTGCCGCCACAACACTTTCGGCATCATCACGCTCCTCGGTCATAACTGCTCCCACGAGCTCTCCACGGTCGTTCGGCCTGAACAGCAGGCTCTCAAACCGTACGTTGAGCGCCCCATTTGCGAAGTATCTCCTCCGCCAATAGTTCAACGCCGACCGAACGGGTGCTGAGCGCGCCAAGCCGTCTTCGCGCCAACGGGCGGCCAGATCGCAAATCTTGCCTGGACCCGCGTGTTCGTCCAGTAGACGGCCTTCGAACAGTGCCCAGAAATGGAGGAAGCCCGTTACGGCGTCGCGTTCCACTCCTCGAAGATCTCGATATCCAGGCACGTTTGCCCGAAGCCAGTCGTCATACATGGAGAGTCTCCAGACCGTTGGAAGGTGCCACGACTTGTCGCTGCAAGGCGTGGAGCGCCAGCAGCAGCCTTTGATGTCCTGGCTCGAAACAGCAGTCAGCCGATCTGCGGTGCCGTTTCGATCTCAGCTTTCCAAGCCTGATTGATTTTCGCGGCCGCGAGAAAATATGTCGATTTGTCAAAAGCAGTGCGATCTAACAAGCTACCGTAAAAGTTGATTGACGGGGGGGCGTAGTTGGATGGGGAGTGAAGTGTCAAAATCGGCGCTGCTCGCCCATGCCCGATCCGCGGCCAAACACCTTTCCGACCCGAAACATACCCTCCAGACACGCGCTGGAGTGTGCCTCGATCTGCTTTCGAAAGTCGGTGCCGACGAGCGCCTTGATGGATTCCGGCAGGCTCTGCATGCATTGCCGATGGACGAACGGCACTACTGGGTTGGAACGCTCTACACCCTGATGTTGCCCACCAAGGTGCGGCGGTCGCAAGCCACATACTTTACGCCGCCTACTGTGGCCGACGCCGTTGTCGAAATGGCAATAGCGGCTGGTTTTGATCTCGCCAAAGATGACGTGCTTGACCCCGCTGCTGGCGGGGCCGCCTTCCTCTCCACGCTCGCCGGTCGGATGTCGATCGCTGAGCTGCCGCCACGCGAGGTATCCCACCGTCTGAACGGCATCGAGATCGACGAGGGCCTTGCGGTGCTTTCGCGCCAGCTGATTGCAGAGCGCCTCGGCGCGCCGCTGTCCCGCGAGATTATCGTAGCGGGCGATGCGCTGCGTTATCCGATCCCAGCCTCATACGGCCTAGTCATCGCGAATCCCCCGTATGGCCGCATTTCCCTCGAGGAAGTCTCGGGCGACGCCTGGAAACACGTCGCGCACAGAGGTCACGTCAACAAGTACGCCTTGTTCACCGAGCTATGCTTCCGACACACTAAGCCCGGCGGGGTCGTCGCCCTCGTCATTCCTTCGAGCTTCCGAGCGGGCCCGCTTTACGACCGCATGCGCACGTTCATTCGCTCTCAGGGCGAGGTGCTCAGCATTGGATCAATCGCCGGTCGGGACGGCGTCTTCGTCGACGTAGCGCAGGACATCAGTGTCTTGGTCGCGCGGAAGGGCAAACCGCACCCTAGCTGCGCGATGGTATCGTTTCCGACTATCGGGCACGCGACAGCGACCGAGGCGGTCGTCGAGCAAGCATTGCCGCCGGAAGCTGGCGTTGCATGGCCGCTGCCGGCAGCGGATCCACGCAACTACGGCGGCGCGACACTCGTCGACTACGGCGTCACGGCGCGCGCCGGATACTTTGTTTGGAACAGAGAACGGGGCAGGCTGGTCGAGAAGTTGCGGCGTCATCAGCGCGGCTACCCCCTCATATGGGCCAAGAATGTGCGCCTGCACGAAGATTGCCGACCCGCAGGCAAGAAGAATCTCAGCGCAGATTTCGTCACATTCGACGACGACAGCGCCGCAGTCATCAAAACCGCAGCCGCTGTCATGCAGCGGACGACCAACGACAAGCAACCGCGCCGCTTGATCGCCGCCATGGTCGATCCAGCTGTCATCGAAAAGTGGGGCGGGTTCGTGACTGAGAACCACACGATCGTGCTCACTGCGGATGATCCCGAGAAGCTTCGGACCGCCATTGCCTTGCTCAATACCTCCGCAGTGGATCAGCGCTACCGGCGCGTGTCCGGCACCGCGGCTGTCTCCGTCACCCTCCTGCGGCAGCTGGATTTGCCGGAGCCGTCCGCCTTCGCAGCAGCGCTGGTCGATGCAGCTGGCGATCCCGAAATCGCCGCGCTGGCCGCCTATCGGCGGCTCGAGCTGGCAGACGCCTGATGGCCCGCAATCGGCCTTATAATCGCCCGCCGGGCACGCAGGACCGGGACAATGTACGGGAGGTGGAACTTGCCCGGCGCCAGGCGCTCATCGCCAAGCTCACAGAGACAGCGGCGAAACGTGCCGCCAATCCAGTCCCACCATTGGAGCCCAAGCCGGAGCGGCCGTCGCGCGATGCAGACAGTTACATCGCCGCGATCGCAGCCCATCCGCTCTATCGGCTCGGTGAAGAACACGCCGCAGATCTGACCCTGACATACGCGACCCTAGTTCGGTCGGCCGTTGAAATTGCCGGACGGGGTGACGCCAAGGTCGTGATGCCGTGGCCGCCATCCAAGGTGTCGCCATCGGCAATCGTCTCGCTGCTGGCGATCGGCGCGATCGGCAGCGCGCCCCGCGAAAATGTCGAGTTTCAAGGCGCGCAGACTCACAGCCGAGGGCGCGCCGACGAAGTGCGCGCAGTCGTGTTTCCGTACGCCCGCAGCGCACACGCCCAGGCGAGGCAGGTGCAGGTCGATAGGCATGAGTTGGGCCGTACAAACTTCGAGCACGTCGCGCGATATCTCGGCAGCGGCAGTGACGCGGCGAAAGATCTGCATCAGGTTCTCGCGCGGGTCCGCCAGCTGAACGGACGCGCGTCTGACGGACGCGAATACGCCGAGTTCGAGCACCCCATCCTTGACGAGGTCATTCCCCACGGTCCCGCCCGCGGCGACCGCCCATCCAACAGCTCAATCCTTTGGCGTACGCGCGCCAAAACCGACATTGGCCGTCAGGCGCGCTCGGGCGAGGCAGATGATCCCGCCAAAGCCGCATACTTCATGTTCACCGTCCGCCGGGACGACCGGCTGGGCAACGAACTGCGCGCCATCAAGCGGCCGCTTGATCTCCTCATCTTAGACCTGTCACGCAACGGACGGGACCGCCTCGGTTGGGACTGGGTACGCCGGGCTAGCGAGATGGTCGCGTCTCTGCGAGAGATCCACCCCTCGGCAGGCATCCTGGCCGTCGTTGATGATCCATGGTCATATCGCGCAGCCCGTTTTGACGTGCTCGCAAGCAGGCGGCCCGGCAAGAATGGCAAAGTCTTCCCCGCGCCGGGCAGCGTCGTTTATTGCCCAACTTCCGGAATTCTCCAGGAGGTCGGGCAGATCGCTCCCCCATTCGAGGGTGCGTTGTCCATCACTGTTGACGGGTTCTACGGCGACGTCGATCGCAACATCGAGCACCTGCGCGAGCTCGCCAACCGCCTTGCCAACATGGGGGATCCCGCGGGCGCCGCGACCGCCCGCAACCTAATGGGGACGGTCCGCCGGTCGGCGAGCCTACCTGGCTCGATCGCCGAGCTAAGCCGCTTTATCGAGCGTGAGACGTCGGCAGCCATCGCCGACGACCGTCTCGCCACATATCGCGCGACAGCCGACATCAGCACTTTGACCGACCCCACCAGCCTCGCAAGTCAGGGCGACGCCGACAAGGGAGTGGCGGCTGAAGCCAGGACTGTGATGCGCACGCTCGAGCAGGCGACGCCGATGGCCACGCTGATTGAGGATGCGATGCAGCCCGCGTTGCGATCGAGCTCCCGCTCCGTCTTCGTGTTCCGGTCCGACATGATCGCCGAGTTCGCCGCGGACAGGCTGGGCCGGTCGCATCCCAAGCTCGCCGAGCGGATCGGAAACGGCGTCATACGCTTTGGCGGTGCACGCGCGCTCGACACCGTCGCCGACGCGCCGGCATCCGCTCGCAACCATTTCAAGCGCGCCATCGTCGTCGCCCCCACGACATCGACGATACTGGCCATGCTGGCGGAACCGTGGCTGCCCGAGCACGTGGTGGTCCTAGCCGATGCGGATACACTTGCGTTCGCCGCCCGCGACGCCTCGCGCCTCGCCGATGAGATCGGCGTTGACGCGCTTGCGGCGCGGCTGCGAACTTTCGCCGAGAAGGCAAACAGCCGCGTAGCGGAAATCGGCCGCCACAGTGTGCAGCTGGATGCGGAGGCGCCGTCGGAGGACGTCGAGTTCCCGACCGGTTCGGTGATCGACCTCACTGGCGGCGGTCGGGGCGAACGCCGGCTGGTTGAGATCAAGCTCGGCAATGGGCAACGCATCATCGCCCGCCCGTCAACCGGCATGGTCCTGCGGGATGACGGCGCGGCGACGACCACCTTCGTCGAGCGACCCGCGTCACAGTTAAAACGGGGCGATGAAGTCTGCGTGATCGGCGCTGGGTTCATCGAGCGCGCCCGGTCGCTCGTGAACATTCGCGCGACCGCGGCCGAGGAAATCCGCGAATACCACAATCAGGTGGCAAAGCGGTTCGCAGGCATACCTGAGGACTCGACGCAGGGACGGCTCCGCGTTCTGGTCGCGCGGATGGGCCAGCCGGTCGTGCCGATCGAGCGCGCCAGATACTGGATCGATCTGCATGACGAGATCGACAAGCCACTCCACGAGGTCGTGCCGCATGCCCCGCAGGATCGGGACACATTCATGCGGTTCACTGAGGCGCTCGGGATCGGACAAAAGCTAGCCGAGAGTTTCTGGCTGTGGGCCGTAGTCGCCCAGCGTTCCCACCGGATGCGCGCGGGAAACATCTTCCACGATGCCTTCCGCGGCATTCTTACTGATCCCCATGCCGCGCTCGCGAGCAACCGCGACCGCAGCGCCAACATCAGGGCGCTTCGCGCAATGGCTGAGGAACACGTCGCGACCGTCGCCGACACGCGGAGCATCGAGGCATCATGAAGGGTCTGTCGAACGCGAACTTGTCTGGGATCGACGTCGAGCTCAAGGAAGCGGTCTGCGACGCGCTGGTGAATGCACTCGTTGAGCGCGTGAGCGGCACTGACGAGCGAGGGCGGACGATCTATGGCGGATCGCCGCGGCGTGGAATATTCGCAGGCCAGCTGCTCCCGCGCTTCGACGTTAGCGGTGCCCTCGACGAGACCACCGACATCCGCATCGCCGCGATCGGCATGGACTTTGTGGTAGGTGCGAACGGCTCTGCCGCTATACTGGCGACGCCCCGTTTCTCCGTATACGTGCGAGTCATTCCGCAGTGGCGAGACCTGACTGGCGGCGGTGGTCTGCTTGATTTCGACTTCAAGCTGCAGAAGGCGCTCCAGCAGCAGATCGACGCTGCGATCCGCGTCGACCGGGCGACCGCCCTGAAGGCTGCTAACCTGGAACGGCCCGACTGGAAGGCGATGGACGAGGCGCGCCGGTCGAAGGTCCGCGCCGAGCGAGCCCAAATCCTCGCCGATGTGCGGGTCAAGGCCTACGCTGCATTTGGTATCAAGCTGCTGTCGGGAGTGCCCGATGAACCTGCCCTGACGGAAGAGTCCCCGAATGGGAACGAGGGCGCCACCGGGGAATCCACCGAACAGCCGGCACCGATCTCGCGCCTCATCCGCGAGGGTCGGGCCCTGCCGCTGGCGCTCGTCGATCCCGCGCCGATACCGGGCAAATGGCGGCGGCTGGACCTCTCCCTCCCGACCTTTGAGTTCGACAGCGCAATGGCGTCGCCGGCCCTCGCCGCCGCGCTAGTCACCTACAATTCCAGCCTCGCGGCGGCGGTGGCGGTCCAGCTCGAGGCGTGGGCTGCGGGCGAAGGTGTCGCCGAGGCATGGCGCGACGTCAACGTCTCACCCGGCGAGACGCTGGACGAGGCCCGGTGGAATGGCGCCGTCGCGGCGCTAGCGGCCAGGCCCGTCGACCGTACGCGCGTCGTCCCCGATCTCTCCCGCATCGCCCTGAAGGTCGAGCGCCAGATCGACTTCCTAGACCCCGCGCGGCTGTCGCTACGGGTCATGTTGGATAACCAGTCACCCGAGCCCACACCGCACGATGCGCGCGGTCGGTGCAACACCGTCTTCGGCGCCGGGCTAACGCTCGCCCTTCCCGCCGCCGCACACCGGCCGCTCCGGCTCGATAGGGTCGAGCCTTCCTACCGCTTCCGCGACCACCTCGACTATCCGGCGATCGGGCTCAACTGCGGGGTCGAGGCGATCGCAGCCGGGGACCAACTCTCCCTGGGCACCACCGCCGCCCCTCGTTTCGCACAGCCGCGTATCGTTCCACGAAATATTGACCTGCCCTTTCAGTTTGCGATCCTTAAGGATCGGTCCTTCGACGCGAAACGGCTGCTCGAGCTGCCACGTGCCTACAGCGAATGGATCGACGGCCAAGAGAAGCGGCTGCGCGACACCGTAACGAAGGGCCTGACGCGGGACGATGCGGCGGTAGAAAAGGCTCGTCTGGCGAAGGACATCGCCGCCCAGCGCGCCGAGGCGCGCTACATCGAGCGCGGCGTCGAGATCCTGATCGCGTCTAAGGAGGCCAGCGACCAGTTGGCCGACAACCCGCCGGGCGATGGGGGCGACCTCGCGCGACGCGCCGCGCCCTGGATGGCATGGACGCTCACCAACGAGGCCTTCGCGCTACGGGATGCGCACGACACGAGCCGAGGCTGGCGCCTATTCCAGATGGCGTTCGTGCTCTCCCATATCCCGGTGTTTGCATCCCGCATGGCCGAGTGGCGCGAATTCCACGACTCGATGCTCGACGAGGACGGAGTGAGCCTGCTCTATTTCCCGGCCGGCGGCGGCAAGTCGGAAGCGTTCTACGGCACACTGCTATTTGCCATGTTCCTCGACCGCCTGCGCGGGAAGGACCGTGGGGTCACTGCCTTGATCCGCTATCCCCTGCGGCTCCTGACGCTACAACAGGCGCAGCGCTTACTCAAACTTGTCATGCGTGCAGAAATGGTCCGCCGTCGCCAGAAGGTCGGCGGGTGGCCATTCGAGATGGGTTTCTGGGTGGGAAGCCAGAACACGCCGAACCACTACAGTGCGTTCAGCGCCGATATCCCGCTCGCCAACGATGCCAAATTCGCCGACGACAGCATGCTCGACGGTGAGAGGGGAGAAGAGGACCAACGCGCCCGCGGCCGCCGATACGCCGAGGCCCGCGAAGCTTTCGACAAGATCCCCGAGTGCCCGGTTTGCGGACAACTCACTGGTTTGCGGCGGGACGAGAACGAGGGTCCGACCGGGCGGCGCGCGGCCATCGTGTGCTTCAACGACAGGTGTGCGTGGAACAAAGAGCACGGCCGGCGACACCCTCTCCCGTTTCTGCTGACCGACGATGCCATCTACGCCCGCGCGCCGGCGATCGTGCTCGGCACCGTCGACAAGCTGGCCATGCTGGGCCAGCATACCGGCACGATCTCCAAGGTGCTCGGCATGTTCGGGCTCGCCCGCCGTGTCGATCAATGGGGAAACCTGTCTACGCCACGGCGCGAGGAGGACCTCCGCCGCGATCCGGCCGGCGACAACAGCTCGAACGTGCATCCCGCATACGCGGACGGGAAGAGGGTCTTCCACGATCCGTTCCCGTCGCTGATCATCCAGGATGAGGCGCACCTTCTTGAGGAGAGCCTCGGGACGTTCAGCGGCCTGTTCGACACGCTGCTCGACGCGGCGTTCGAGGAGATCGCCGAGATGGGTGGCGATGGACTGGACGTCGCCCGGCGATGGACCGGCGACGGCTGGGGCGCTCCTCGGATGCCGAAGGTCATCGCGGCGACGGCCACGATCTCGGTGCCCGAACGCCAGCTCGAGACACTCTACCAGCGGCACGCGTTGCGCTTCCCCTATCCTGGTCCGGATCTCTACCATTCCTTTTTCGCCGAGCCGGCACCGCCGCCGGCCGTGAACCCCGAGCGAGTCGAGCTGGCGACGCGGCTACCGTTCGCCCAGGCTCCCGAGCAGACCGCACCATGGATGCGCCTTTACGTGTCGCTGATGACGAACGACGCGACGCACACGGTCACCACGGTCGGGGTGCTGGCCGCGTTCCACGGCATCGTCACAGCGCTGTGGGACGGCATGATCGCAGACGACCGCCGCGCTACGACCATCGAGTCAATGCGGGCGGCCGTGTCGCCGGGCCGTGCGGGGGATTGGCACCGGGCGGCGATCGACCGTGCCCTCGCGGAGGGCCGCCACGATAAGATTATGGCGCTGGTGGACCTGCACCGGATTGCGCTCGCATACGTTACTAACAAAAAGGGCGGCGACCAGATCATTGACGCCCTGAGCGCCGCCGTCGAGCACCAGCATCGCCGCCTTGGCCACGAGAACTCGCCGTTCGCCAGCCGCCTGATCTCGGGCGGCATCGACATGAAGGATATCCAGCGCGTGATGGAGGAGGCCGAGACCTCCTTCGATGGCAAAGACTATCCCGACATCGGCGCGACGGTTCGGAACATCGTCGCAACCTCGGCGATCAGCCACGGCGTCGACGTCGACCGTTTCAACAGCATGTTCTTCGCGGGGCTGCCGTCCGACATTGCCGAATACATCCAAGCCTCCAGCCGCGTCGGCCGCACCCACGTTGGGTTCGTGATGCTGCTGCCGACGCCGCAGAACCGGCGTGACCGCTACGTTGTGGAGACGCACGACATTTTCCACCGATTCCTCGAGCGGATGATCGCGCCGCCCGCTGTCGAGCGCTGGGCGGAGAACGCGATCAAGCGCGCGATGGCGTCGTATGTGCAGGCATGGGCGATTCTGCGCGAGGCCCGCGAGTTCATCAGGCAGGACGACGCCAAGAAGCCCGACGTCCTCCAGATGGACCAGGTTAGCCGCCTCGCGTCACTCGCGCGCCTAAACCACGTCGCCCTCTGCGAGGCGATCGGCGACTTCATGCTCAGGGCCAGTGGCTACACCGGAAAAGGCCCATCAAAGCTGGGAGCGCCGCACTACGAGGAGTTCTACCGCTCCCTCGTCGACAAGCAGGTCGACATGTTCGTCCGCAGCATTGCCAGTCGCGGCACTACCTCGAGCTTGCGGGAATACTGGGATGACCTTCCGGTATTCCAGAAACCGATGACGTCGCTGCGCGACGTGGACGAGGCCGGCTACATCGTCGCGGCGGGTCGTGACCCCCTCGCGCGCAGCCGATCGACCGACATCGACCGTGGACAGCTGGCGGAGGTCATGCGCGCCATCAGAACCCAGCGGGGCACTGCCTCGGACATGGACGCCGACGGAGGAACCGATGGCTGATGCGAAGGGGGGCGCCAAGGACTGGCGCAGTGGCGGCGGCGGGCGCCGTCCGTCCGCGTTCGGCGGCGGGCGCAGGGAACCCGATCGCCTCGAACCGCCGACGATGTCACGATCGCGCGTGCAGCTGGCCAGTTCGTATGCGCCGGGCGTGCTCATGACTTGGGAGGGCGGCAAGGGTATCTGCCGAACCGTTCCGCTCGCGAACGACATCACGAAGGAGCTAAAGCAGACGACGATCGAGCTGATCTATGAAAACCTGCGCGACTTCGTGACGAACTGGCGCGAACGCGCGATGAAGGCGGTGCCCGACGCCCCGCCGGAACTTGTGCTCGACGGCCCGTTCCTCAACTCCCGCACCGGCGAGGCGAACGTCGAACGATCGGACTTCCAGATGACAGGACCGGACCGCGTCGGATATGTCCCCTATCCGCTGCTCTACCGGTGCGGCGTCTGCGGCTCGACCCGTGAATACGACAGTGTCGCCGACCAATACAGGCAGCCGCTCCCGAAGAAGTGCCACGGCCACGACGCGCGCTGGACCCAGGTCGACGTCGTCTACGCGCACTGGTCGGGCGACATCCAGCCGCTCAGCCCGTTCAACTTCAACTACGATGCTCAGAGCGGCGAGGTCCGCCAGATCAAGGTCTGCACTTGTGGCTCCAACAGTTTCAAGCTGCTGAATTCCGGGCCGGTGTTCTCCGAGTGGAGGTATGTCTGCGAGGACTGCGGCAACGTGCGGGGTCTTGAGAAGAAATGCCCGGACGTCGTCGCCCGGCTGCAGGCCGAGCAGCTCGCTGGTGGGCGGACATTCCAGCTGGTTGAGGTCAACATGCTGCCGGTTTCATACCGGGCCAACTCCACCTTCTACCCCCAGCGCATCAGCTTCATCGAGTTCCAGGACAGCTCGGTCGTCGACCTGATGACGCCGCAGCGGACCGGCGCGCTGACGGCGAAGCTCGGGCAGATCCACGCCATCCCGTTCGACGAGCCGAATGACGACGAGATCAGGGACAAGGTCGAGGCATCCCCGCCGCATTCGGGGGAATGGGACGACCACGTCGGGTTCATGGCCATGGCCCAACGCGCCGACGCGAGCGGACGGCCGGATCGCGCCCGCAACTACCGGGAGCAGGCGACCGAAATGCGCGAGGGCTGGTTCGCGGCCGGGATCGTCGACCGGGGTCGTCTCGGCAGCCCGGGCGTCCTGCGCGCAATCGCGCTGCGCGAGGAATGGACTCGCCGCTACGACCCGGTCCGGCTCACCGTCCAGCACGATGCGTTCACCCGCGAGCACATCGACGATGCCATGTCGCGGCACGCCGCCGTCGATGTAATGGAACCTGACATCACGCTGACCGACGTCGTGAACGATCCCGAGCGCAGGGCGCGCTACCAAGCGGCCACCGGCAACCTGTTAGCCCTCCTCGGTGTCGAGCGCCTCGTCATCGTGCGGGGCCTACCGATCTGTGAGTTCAGCTTCGGCTATTCCCGCGTTTCCTCGACCCCGGTCTACAAGCGCGAATACCAAGGCCAGAGCATCGACATGCCGGTGCGCCTCAAGGCGTTCGACCAACTACCCATCCAGGGGACCAAGCGGCCGATCTACGTCACGCAGCAGCGGAATGAGGCGCTATACTTCAAGCTCGACGAGGCGCGCGTCATCCGCTGGCTGAAGGCCAACGGGGTCAGCGACGTGCCCGACGAAGGTCTGGGCCGGGTCTTCTTAGAGCGATACGACGACTTCGGCCCATTCCTCGAGATCTTCAAGGACCGCGAGGGGACCGGCGGATACCCGAGGACCGTCCCGGCCTACGTCTATCTCCTCCTACACACGCTGTCGCATCAGATGATGCACTCACTTGCGGATACTTCGGGCGTCGATCGCGATGGGATCGGCGAGCACATCTTCCCCGCTGACCTCGCCTTCGTGATCTACCGCAAGGGAATGACGCCGGACCTCGGCAACATATCCGCGATGTGGCGCAACCATTCCGACGAATTCCTCCGCCGGGCGATAGACCCACGGACGCTGCGGTGCGGATCGGGCAGCCTGTGCGACGCGCGCGGTGGGGCTTGCCCGGCCTGCGTGATGGTGTCGGAGGTGAGCTGTATCGCGTCGAACCTGCTGCTGTCGCGCGCCGTGCTCAAGGGCGGCCGCGGACCCGAGTGGGAACCCAAGTCGGCTCCGGACCTCGTAGGCTTCCTCGATCCCGCAGTCGCCCGGTGACGCGCGGGGTACTTATCTCACCGAAGGCTAAGGCCAGACTGGTGGTCACGATGCCACCCGAGCCAAGCCGTCTCGGAACCGCGCTATCCCATGACATCGCCAGCGACTACGTCACCTTGACGCCCACGACCGACGCGTTCCACCACATCGCCTCGCTGGCCCGCGAGCGGCTCATGATCATGGTGCCATACATCGACTCGGTCGGAGCGGACTGGGCTGCGGAGATGTTCGAGAACACGGCCGCCACTGAGCGCACGCTCGTGATCAGGGATGCGGGACAGCTCGATAGGTGCGGAAGTCCAGGCCGGCGTCTCAAGCGCGCGGCGACGCGGATCATCGACTACGGCGGGGCCGACCTCAGCCAGGAGACCTTCCACGCCAAGATAGTGCTGGCCGACGGCGTCGCTGCATACGTCGGCTCGGCAAACCTGCTGAGACGGTCGAAGATGGCCAACCTGGAATGCGGCATGCTAGTCGAGGGGCCAGCTGTCCAGGCCGTCAAGGTTCTCTTGGACGCCGTTATCTCCGCCGCCGGCCTCTCAAATACTCGTTGATTGTCGCCGTGTGCGCGGCTCTTGGTTTAGACACGCAGCTGCCGGTCGAGCTGCCGAACAGCGCGTTTGGCTAAAGCCGGACCGACCCGCGCTACCTTAGCAGCAAGCCACGATCGAAGATCATATTCGCATTTTATCCGGACATTTCGGATGTCAGCGATGAGTCACGAAGAGACATTGGGACTTGGCCGATAGCTACGTCCGATCCTGACTCCGAGCAGACGTTTGCAAGGTCTGCTCGCGGGCTGAAGGCGAAGCCGGCACCGCAGCTCATTCGAGTGGGTCATGTCGGGTCGCTACCGAGCCATCCATGACCATCTTCCTAGGGGTGTGGCTTGTTTCAAATGCAGCTTCACATTAGGAACAAACAAGAAACAAAATTGCCGGGAGAGGGCCTTGGCCGCGAGCGCAACCACATCTTCAAAACGCTTCATCGAGGCGATCGCCGACGAACTCGGCATCAGCGACGGGCGCTACGAACAGGCGAACGACAGCTATCTGTCGCTCGGACGCTGGCTCAATCGACCGGCGTCTACGATCGCAGTCTATGCGCCAGCGGTTTACATCCAGGGGTCCTTCGGTCTCGGGACGGTGATCAAGCCGTTGAGCCTCGAAGAAGAATATGACGTTGACGCCGTTTGCGAGTTCAAGTCGATCGCAAAGCACACCGTTTCACAGAAGCGCCTGAAGACCCTGCTGGGGACCGAGATCGAGGCCTACCGCAAGGCCCAGACCATGGTGAAGCCCCTGGGGGAGGGACGGCGCTGCTGGACGCTGAACTACGCCGAGGGTGCCCAGTTCCATATGGACATCGTGCCCGCTGTTCCCAATGGGGCGGAGGTCCGCAGGATGCTTGAGGCACATCGCTTCGATGCCCGTTGGGCCGGGACGGCGATCGCCATCACGGACAACGAGCGATACAATTACAGCGTGGTCTCCGACGACTGGCCGCGTTCAAACCCGAAGGGATATCTGCAGTGGTTTAAATCCCGGATGCTGGTCGTCCTGACCGAGCGCAAGCGGGAGCTGGCCAAGTCGATAAACGCGACAGTGGAGCAGATCCCCGACTATCGGGTGCGGACGCCTTTGCAGGCGGCGATCATGATTCTGAAGCGCCACCGGGACATCATGTTCCAAGACGACGAGATCCACTGCTGCCCGATCTCCATCATCATTACCACCCTGTCTGCCCATGCCTACAACGGCGAGGAGGATATCGCCGAAGCGCTGCTGTCGATCCTGTCGGGGATGGATCGCTACATCCAGCGAGACGAACGTGGCCGGGCGTGGATCCGCAATCCGAGCGACCCGATGGAGAATTTCGCAGATAAATGGGCCGAGTACCCGGCGAGGGAACGCGCCTTCTACAACTGGTTGGCCCAGGCGCGGGACGATTTCCGCCGCATCGCGAACATGGAGGGCCGCACTCTGATTGCAGAAGCTCTGACGCCCCGCATGGGCGCTGAGCTGGCCAAGCGTGCAGAAGGACGCCTTGGCGGGACAGGGTCGCTACTGCGCGGCGCCACCAGCGCGGCGGCCTCAAGCACCCCTTCGTTCGGTTCGACACCGCGCGTGCCCAGCACTCCCAAGGGCTTTGCATGATCTGGTGGGCTTCGCAGCCGAGCCGGGCGCGAAGCGAAAGACTGGCGATTGCGGATCTGGCCGAGCAGCACAGCTGGTTGACCGTGCTGACATGGAGGCTGACGTCAGAGGGACGGCTGTGCTGCGATCTGGATATCGATCATCTGGGCAAACCCGTCCCGTTGACCCTCACCTATCCGAACTATTTTCCGGACATGCCGCCGCAGGTCACGCCGCGCGACGGGGTTCGACTGTCCCATCACCAGTACGGCGCGGGCGGCGAACTCTGCCTCGAATATAGGACCGACAACTGGGAGCCGTCCTTCACTGGGGCGATGATGCTGGAAAGCGCGTTCCGCCTGCTGACCGGAGAGACGCCGGCTGAGGGGGAAACCGCGGACGTCGCAACCGCCCACCGGACAACCCTCGGGCAACAGGTCCGCAGCGCCGTCTGCCGCTTCATCGTTACGGAAGATGCCCGCACGGCGCTCGCCGCCGTCCCGATAGTCGAGGCTCAGGAAGCGGAGATCGTCGAGCAGCTTTCGACGCGGAAGTGGATGGCCTTCCCCAGCCGGGTCGGCGGGGAAGAAAAGCCTTACTGGATCCACACTCCAGCGCTTTCCGATCTGCGGACCCGCAAGGGCTTTTTCATGCGTTTGCCTCCCGGGCTCGGGGCGACGGTCAAGGCGGATTACGACGTCGTTGAAGCCCTTGTCGAGGCGATGAAGCACGAGGACGCCGCAGCGAGACTGGCGAAATCGGACGAGGAGCTCATCTTCATCACGGAATGCGATGGGCTCATCAAGCTTGTCTCGGTGTCGCCGGGGGAAGGCAAACGGCCCGTCTATGACTACACGACCGTGGCTATCCCGGCTGAACAAGGCCGGCTTTCGTCCGAATACGCGCGGCTCTCCCAGGCGAGCGTTGCGATCATTGGCTGCGGCTCCGTCGGGTCCAAGATCGCCGCATCCCTGGCCCGCGCCGGCGTCGGCAAGTTTGTGCTCGTGGACGGCGACGTCCTTTTCCCGGGCAATCTTGTACGCAACGAGCTCGACTGGCGCGGGGTGGGCCTAAACAAGCCCGACGCGCTGAAAACGCGGATCGAGGAGGTGTCTGTCAAGGCGGATGTGAAGATCTACCGCATCCTCCTGGGCGGGCAGGAGAGTTCGGGGGCTACGGACGGGGCCCTGGTCGCAGCTGGGAAATGCGACCTGATCATCGACGCCACGGCGGATCCGGAAATCTTCAACCTCTGCGCCGCCGTGGCGCGCAACGACCGCAAGCCTCTGGTTTGGGGGCAGGTGCTTGGGGGCGGGATCGGCGGCCTCATCGCGCGACTGCGTCCCGATCTCGACCCCCTGCCGCACGCCGCGCGCCGGCAAATCTCGGACTGGTGCGCCGAGAAAGGTCAGGCTTTGCCGACGGTAAGCGACACCGACGTTCAGTATGGTGTGACCCTAGACGAGACCTCGCCGCCCCTGATCGCCGATGATGCGGACGTGACACTGATCGCGGGCCATATGACGCGTCTGGCGCTGGATATCCTGGTAAGAGAGGCAACCCTGTTTCCGCAGTCCGCCTATGCCATCGGCTTAAAGCCAGGCTGGGTTTTCGAGGCGCCGTTCGACACCTGGCCTATCACCCTTGTTCCCGAGGGGACCTGGGGGCCAGTTCAGGACGACAACCTGTCTGAGCAGTTGGAAGCTTTCACCGTGGAGTTCTTTCCCGAGACCGGCCAGGAACCGGGCCATGAGGCTTGATCTGCCCATAGATGTTAGCCGACGTCTGCACCATGCGGTCCGGCGCGCTGGCAAAAATGAAATCGGGGGCGTGATGATGGCCGAGCAGATCGAGCCCGGCCATTTCACCCTGGTGGATTTCACGGTCGATCGTCGTGTCGGGGATGAGGCCCATTTCGTCCGATCCGTCGATCACCATCGCGAGGCCCTGGCGGAGTTCTTCTCGCTGACCGGATCGGACTTCGGCCGCTTCAACTACCTCGGCGAATGGCATTCGCACCCAAACCATCCGCCTGTCCCGAGCATGGAAGATGTCCGCTCGATGGAGCGACTGGTTCAGGGGGAGCGTGAGATTGAATTCGCCGTCCTTTTGATCGTTCAGGCCAGGCGTGGCGCACTCGCACTGAGCGCCAGGCTCTTTCAACGCGATGCGCCGATCAGAGACGTGGCGATCGTCGGCGTCTGATGGGACAGCGCATTTTTCGGAGACTGAAGATGGCTAAGACCAACATCCCGCAGAAGGTCCAGTCCGCGATCTGGGCGCGGTCCGCAGGGCGATGTGAATATCGTGGCTGCAACGAAGACCTCGTCGGCGACCTCATCGCGGGTAAGGAAGACGGGCTCTACGGGTTCATCGCTCACATCGTTGCCGACAGCCCGGCCGGTCCGCGTGGCGACGCGGTTCGGTCTCCGTTACTCGCCAAAAGCCTCGAGAACCTGATGATCCTGTGCGCACGTCACCACAAGCTCGTCGACACCGATGCTCCGGATGAACACCCTGAAGCGCTGTTGCTGGCTATGAAGGACGCCCATGAAGCGCGTGTCGAGACGAACGCGGGGATCGACGAGGAGCGCGCCTCATACGTCCTCCGGTTCGGTGCGACGATCGGCGCCAACGAAGCTCTCGTCTCGACCCAGGCCATCTTCTCGGCCATGCCTCCGGACCGCCACCCGGCGAGCAAGCAGACGATCGATCTCGAACTGATCAACCAGGCCTACCGCGACGACGAACCGGAATACTGGGCCTTGCAGATAAGGAACCTTCGCCGGCTCTTCGCCGAGCGAATCGGCGGCCGTATCGAACGCCAGGAAATCCGGCACCTCAGCGTCTTCGCCCTCGCGCCTCAGCCCCTGCTGATCGAGCTTGGCCGCCTGCTATATGACATTGTCCCCGTCACGGTTCACCAGCGCCATCGCGAACCGGCGACCTGGCGTTGGCAGTGCGACCGATCGGTGCTGGACTATCAGGTCGTCGCGCCGCCGCCGGACGTCAAGGGACCTATCGCTCTGAAACTGGCGGTGAGCGCCACCGTCAATGACGAGCGGATCTTGAAGGTGGTGGGCGATAACGCGGCCCTGTGGACCCTCACGATTCCTGAGCCGGGGAATGATGTCGTACGACGTCCAGAGGACGTGGCGGCCTTCCGGATAGCGATGCGCAAACTCTACGATGAGATCAAGGCGAGGCATGGCGAGGGGCAAGTGATCCACCTCTTCCCTGTCTTGCCGGTCTCGCTCGCTGTCGAAGTAGGTCGCGTGTGGATGCCCAAAGCTGATCTGGCCCTCGTGATCTACGATCAGAACCGCGAGAGGGGCTTCGTTCAGACGATCAGCATTGATGGCAAGGCTGAGTGATCATTAAGCCAATAATCCGCACGAGGGACACCGGGTAAGCGTCACCGCTCAACGCCAAGAGTGTGCTGAACTTCCTCATCGCAGGCCTGTACGAATTGCGATTTCGCTTCACATTGCAACGCTCTTCAGAGCGCGTAGACTGGAACCATTCGGGCTTAGCGCTCTGATGTTTGCGACGGAACTGCGGGGGCAGGTTGAGCAAGACGAAACGGACCAACCCGGTCATCTTGAAAGCGGGCATGTCGATCGGCACAGGCAATGCCGAGTCTGATGACGATCTCCTATTCGAGTGCTTCGTCACCTACCCTCCCGTCGATGAAGCCCTGAAGGTCGGCTCGGCGGGGATGATTCTCGCCGGCAGAACGGGTTCTGGCAAAACTGCCATCATCCGATACGTCCAGCAGCAGCGGACGCACACGTCCGAGATCGACCCCTCCGAGATGTCGATGAGCTATGTCGCGAACTCCGATGCGCTGAGATTTCTCCACGCCATCGGGGCCGATCTTGACCTGCTATTCCAAGTGCTTTGGAAGCATGTCCTCTGCTTGGAGTTTATCCGGCTCCGATGGGGCGTCGATAACGCCGCCAAGTCGATGACTATATTCGACAAGATTGTTTCCCGGTTTACCAAGGACGATCGGAAGAAGCGGGCGGTAGCTTATCTTCAGGAGTGGGGAAACAAGTTCTGGATCACAATGGACCAGAACATCAAGGAGATTACTGAGGCGTACGAAAATCGCCTCAACGCCGAGTTCGGCGCGGAGATTTCGAAGTTCAAGGCCGGCGGTCAGTACGAAAAGCGCCTGAGTACCGAAAAGAAGAGCGAACTGGTCGCTCGCGCTCGGGACATCGTCAGCGCCGATCAGCTTCGCGATCTTCATGGCGTCGTCGAGATGCTCGCGTCGACTTCCAACGAAGACATGCAACAGTGTTTCATTCTCATCGACAAGCTCGACGAGCGTTGGGTCGATGAGTCCATCCGCTTTCGGCTGATCCGAGCCCTCATCGCCTCGCTAAAATCCTTCAAAGCGGTACGCAATCTGAAGATTTTAGTCGCTCTGAGGACGGACATCCTCGAACGCGTGGTTCAAGAGACGAGTGATATCACCTTCCAGCGCGAAAAGTTCGAAGACCATTTCATCAATATCCGATGGTCAAGAAATGACCTCAGGCAGTTAGTGGACAAGCGCCTCTCAACAGTCCTTCGCCGTCAGTACACGGGCACCAACATTGCCTTCAAAGACGTGTTTAGCAAAAACATCAGGAACAAGGATCCGTTCGAATATCTGATCGAGCGCTCCCACATGCGACCGAGAGATCTGATCGCTTTCGTGAATGAATGTCTGACGGCATCAGACGGTCAGTACGAAGTAGCTCCGACGCATATTCAGAGGGCGGAAGGCGAGTATTCGCGAAAACGACGTGATGCGTTGGTACAGGAGTGGAGAAGCACTTTTCCGACCCTCTCAGAGATGTTGTCCTTTGTCGCTAGTGAGAAGTCAGTTTCAGTCAACTACGCGACCTTGATCGACAGCCCCAAGTTGGAGGAGTTGGCGCTCAATGTAGGCAGCGGGAAGAAAGTCTCCTACGATCCGATATATGACCTCTGCCAAGCGGTCTGCGACACTAAACAAAGTGCAAAGGAAGCGCTTCTAAAGAATGTGTTGTCCATCCTCTACCGGGTAGGTGCGGTATCGCTGAAGACCCGCGAGGAAGATCGCTTCATTGTCTCGCACCTCGACGAACCATTGGTCTCGCCGGACCTGATCGCCGCTTCGACCCACGTCCGGGTGCACCCAATGCTGCATGGCGCATATCGTCTCAACGAGTATGGACAGTGGAAGCGCTGACGGCGGCACCCGACTCCATCGAGCGCGGCAGCGACCTAATTTCTTAGCTTGGTGATCTCGTCATCGGACGTCGGATTCCTGGTCGTCATCGAACTTCTGCTCCTGGCGCATAGCCCTCCCACCGCGACCTTTCGCGCAGCAAGCGACGCCGGAACGAAGTGCGAACGGGATCGTTGATTGTCCTGGCCATGCTATGGAGGTGCAAGCCATGTCAGAGCGGGAACTGAACCAGCCTCATCAAGGCGACAAGCGCTATCAACGTCGGAATGAGGACGGGACCTGGAGCGACTCGGATGATCAGTCCAAATCGCTGAGCAAGGAAGTCAAACAACACGCTAAAACCAAAAAGCCGAAGAATGAGGGCGACAAAGGCGACTGATCGACCGCCAGCGTGCGCGCAAACGGCTCGGAAGCCTTCGGACCTAGGGAGCTAATGGCGCGTAAACTTTTCATCTCTTACACCCACCACGACGCCGACCTGATGGGCGAGTTGAGGGCCCACATTCGCCCACTCGAACGCGCTGGCGTCGTTACGCCTTGGTTTGACGGCTATCTGATCCCTGGCGATGAGTTTGACCGGAAGGTGCGCGAAGCGCTTGCTGAATCCGATTTCATTGCAGCGTTGGTAACCGCACGCTTCCTTGATTCCGATTACTGTATGGATGTCGAGATGGAAGAGGCCATCCGGCGCCACCAGCAAGGATTGGCGCGGGTCGTTCCGATCATCGCAAAGCCGTGCCGATGGAAGCTCACAAGCTTGTCGGACCTACTCGCGACGCCGACCGACGGCAAAGCGGTGACTACCTGGGCGAACCAGGATCAGGCTTGGGACATCGTCGCCCAAGCGATTGAGAGAGCTGCAGCAGCGACTGTCGAATCGCCAAGTGTCGTAGCAAATAGGCGGCCTGTCGAGCTTCGGAAACCTCAAACGCCAGAGGTCGCGCGGCGCAGCGCGCCCCGCACAACTTTCTCGATTCCCAAATCAACGCGACCTACGGACCAGCAGAAGGACGACTTCCGGCACGAGGCTTTCGAAATCGTGGCCGATGCATTTGAGGCTTCAATCGCCGCGCTTGAGGGCCCCGTCGCAGGACGCTTCCGTCGTCTCGACGCAAACCGCTTCACAGCGACCCTTTACCGCGAAGGCCAGAAGATCGCAGGCTGCACTGTCTTCACCGGAACGGGCCACTTCGGTGCCAACGGCATCGCCTACAGCGGCAATGACAATGGCGAGACCAACAGCATGAACGAGGATCTGTTCGTTGAGGCGGGCGAGGAAGGCCTCTCCCTTAGAGCGACGATGTCGGGCCATTTCGGCGGGGATCGGGACAGGCTTTTGACGCCCGAGGAAGGCGCGGCTCAACTGTGGAACCTGTTGACTGATCGCTTACGGTATTGAGGATCACAAGGCGATTGCCCCAAGGGCTAGTCGACCACGCACTCCGCCGCCAATGTCGCTAATCAGGAGCGACCCGAAAGACCACTTCTGCGCAGAACAGCCCTCCGCCTCTAAACCACTGGACTTCTTGGCCGACGAGAGCGGTAGTCGCAGTCATGTTTGACGATTACGACCCGCCCGCCCCCGTCCTTGACCCGGAAGATGCGTTAGAGGCCAAGCTGCGGCTGGGCGTGCTCGCATCGAACTTGATTGAGCGAGCAGATATTATGTGCACGGACGTCGGAATCCTTCGGACGTCGATCACCGGCCAGCTTTTGCAGACCGTAGCTTCCGACTTCTCCAAGCTCGTCGACGCTATCGAGGTCCTAGAGCGCCGCAGCGTGCCTGCTACCCGTCAAAGCTGACCAGATCAGGCATTGGGACACCCAGGCCGATAGCCAATTTCTCCAAGACCGTGACCGTTGGATTTCTGACACCGCGTTCTACGCCTGACACGTAAGTCCGGTGCAGGCCGGCCCGATCGGCAAACTCCTCCTGCGACCAGCCCTGATCCTGGCGGAGCCGCTGAACGCGGGCTCCTAGTTTCCGACGGATATCCATCCCGCCAAATGCTGCGCGTGACGCCTATCGAACGACAGCCGATGAGTCTCATTTCAGGTTGACTAGCGCACGCCGTTCGAGCGACCAGCGAACTGCGATGAAGACTCATAGGATGCAAGATGCTTAAAACTATTCTCGCCGCCACGGCTCTATTGGGGATCACCAGCCCCGCCCTAGGCCAGGAGGCTTCCGCTGGGGAGGAGACAGGCTCCAACGGACTATTCTCGGATGAGGCGATCACCCGCGAGCTCGTCGCCACTCGGGGATGGCTGGAAACGTCCCTGCTCGATTACGAGACCGCCCGCTTCCGCGACGTCAGAGTGGTTTTGTTGAGCCCCGATAGACGCGACCGCGGAAAAATTTATCTGGCTGTTTGCGGCATGGCCAACGCCCGCAACCGTATGGGTGGCTACATCGGCTTCAAGGATTTCTACTTCGGGTCTCACCTGCCCGGATACACTCCGAGCGCCTTCGGCGTGATGGCCACGGAAGTTTGCTCCCGAGCGAACCGTCTTAACGCCGTCGACTACACGGACCGCCTTGCACCCGGAGATGCGGCTAATGACTAACCGCGTTCTTGTAGCCGCCGCGCTCGCATTTTCCGTCGCCGCTTGCGCCTCGATCCCATCGACCGCCGTCGCGCCGTTTCAAACGACCGCTGGCGGACTTGGCTTCACCCTTCAGGGTCTTGCGCAGTTCACCCGGGACGAGGCGGCGATCGAGCAAAAAGTTCGGGCCGATCTGGCGGAAGCCTGCCGCGGCGAGATCGAGAAGTTCGAGATCACCTTCTTAGACGCCACGAGCCGCGGCGGGGTACCTCACACAGCCTACACCGGCCGAGCAGAGTGCAAACGCTAAACGAGGCCGAGTGAGGCCGCTCGCTAAGCGACTTCACTCGGCTTCGGCGCCCCGGGCGCCTGCAGCGAGGTTAGGTTCGGTTTTGGATGTCACGCCGCGCATGAGGATTGAGAGCGGTCCTCCCTCCCCGACCGACCGCCCAGTTCAGAAACTGGCTGATGCTGTCGGCTTGGTCGTCATGCCTGACGTCCGGAAAGGCCTGCAGCTCATGGCGCAGATCGTCCATCCAAGGGGCTGATCGAGGGAACTTCCCGAGCCCCGTGTAGAGGCGATCGACCGACGAAAAAAAGCGCTCTGTCTTAGGCACGCGGGTAGAGGCCGCGATAGGCTTAGACCGTGGCGCGTAGTGAGCTCGGTCCTGCCCGAGGCCTCGATGGTCTCGAATGAGGTCGGGAAGAAGCGCGTGACCCACCGACGATTTCTCGACCAAAATGTAGTCCGCGTTCCATCTCCGACGCTCCGCTCTTACGCGGGCGAGCAGGTCAGAGTAGGCCAGTTTGACACGGATGACATCCAGCAACAGCCATGCCTCCCCGTCATACCCCCACACGGTGCCTACAGAGTAGTCCGAGCCTGGGTCGCACGTAGCGGCAGGGTCCCAGCTGTGAACGACCATCTGGAGCCGATCCCGCTCTGGGGGGTCGTCGTAAAACTGCACTTTCTCCCAGCGCAGGAAGTCATTCGCCCCCGCACTAGGGTTCTGCTGCCATTGGGCTTCGAAGACCCGCTGACCGACGTCCAGTCGGAACTCTTGCAAAACGTCGTGCGGCTCGCGCAGCGGGTTGAGAATATCGCCTATGCGACGGTTATGGACTGCCCCGCGGGTCAGTCTGATGGTTTCATCTTGGACGGCAATCGCAGGCAAGTTCAGGTGCCTGTAAGATCCTTTCGCCGCCAGGTGCGCTGAGACGTCGTCCTCATGAAGCCGCTGCATGATCGCTACGACCGCGCCCGTCTTCTTGTCATCCAAGCGGGACATCAGTGTCTCATCGACGAACCTTTTGGCTTTCGCCCGCGCCTCGGGATAGGCGCTGTCACTCGCCTTCATCAGGTCGTCTACAATGATCAGGTGCGCACCGATGCCGGTGACGGTCCCGCCGACCGCTGTGGCATAACGGTAGCCGCCCGCAGACGTCGTGAACTCCGCCGTGGTGCTACGGACGATCGACGCAGCCATTTGCGGGAAGACATCAGCGTACCAGTTGGACTCCACAACCTTACGGAACTTGCGAGCCAGATTGTCAGCGAGGTCCTGGCTGTAGCTGGCGCAGATGATGCGGGTCTCGGGCCGTCGCCCCATCAACCAAGCGGGATAGGCGATCGACACCATCTCAGATTTCAGGTGCCGAGGCGGCACAGTAATCTGGAGACGGCGATCGTGGCCCGCTTCAACGTCCATGAGCGCCTGGACCATGGCCTGGATGTACCAGCCCGATGAAAGCCGCACGCCAGGATTCAAGTGGTGGAAGACGAGATACAGGAAGGCTTCGAAGTTCTCACGTGCGAAGGCGTGGAGAGCAGCCTGCTTGGCCAGAGCGCTACTCATGACCGGGACCTTCTTGCATCGAGCTACCCGCGTGCAAGCCCGCCAGGATATCGTCATAGACATCCAATGGGATCTCGCTCGATGCATGATGCTTCCCTGGCGTATCGACCTCGTCTCCACCGAAGCCTTGGCTCTCTAGCTTCATCAATGCCGCGAAGGCCTTCGGATCTCCCTTTACGGCGCGATCGACTTGCTGACGCACGGCGACCCGACGCTTTGACATGCGCTGGGTTCGTCCGTCGGACGTGACAGTCACCTTCTGATCAAGCTCTTCCATCAAAAGGTTCAGCATATTTTTTGAACCCTTCGGACGCCCCTTGGGGTTGCCCGACTGGCCCGGCTTGAACTGCGTAGCGACGGGGGGCCGGCCGTAGCCGACCCCTTTTGGCGATGATGAGTCTGACATAACTCACCCCCTACGCCGCGGCCGCGCGAACGCGCGTCCGGACCCGCACAGCAGGCACGACTGTAGGTATGATAGGCATGTCCGGGTTAGATACTGCGAGGGTCAGCGCCGTCTGCTGCCGTTCGGCGCGGACTTCTCGGAAGGTCTTTCCGCTTGCGGCTAATCGCGCTTCGAGGCCCGTGTAGTCCTGCCAGCGGATGACGCCGACATCGACATAGCCCGGATCAAGCTCGGTCGCCCTACCCTGCCGTCGGCTCTGTTCTGCAGCGATAATCGTAGTCCCGCTGCCGCTAAACAAGTCCAGCACGACATCCCCCCGGGCTGAGCTGTCCAATAGTGCGTCTCGCACCATCGCCATGGGCTTGACCGTCGGATGCATCTCTCGGGCCTTGGCCTTCTTGGCGCCGAACCCATTGACGCCTTCGTAAGCCCAGACGTTCGCACGGTTCCGGCCGTGCTTGCCAAGTTCAACCCGATTCAGATGCGAGCCACCCGCCTTGCGAAAAAGGAAGATGAGCTCGTGGCGCGAGCGGTAGAAGCTGCCCATGCCACCCGTTACCTTGTCCCAAACAATAAGGTTGAGCATCTCCATTTGGGTCGCGGAAGCTGCGGCAATTGTGTTCGTTATGTGGCGGTGATCCATACACCAGTAAAGCAATCCGCCAGGCATCAGATGGTCGCTCGCTCTGGCCATCGCCTTGACTGAAAAGTCAGTAAACTCGGCGTCGGTCATTTCGCCCGACGCCATCACGAACTCCCCGTGATGCCCCGATCCGGTAATGTGGCCATCCACAGCGACGTTGTATGGCGGGTCCGTGAAAACGGTCCGAACCTGTTCGCCTTGAAGCAGAACGTCGAAGCTCCCCGGATCTGTAGCATCCCCGCAATAAAGACGGTGATCACCCAGGAGCCAAAGGTCGCCCAGCCGGCTCACGGGTGACGTCGGACGATCCGGCGAGACATCAGCCTTCTCGCCCCCTCGGTCGCCTTCGAGGATGAGCGAGTCGATCTTAGCCGCTGAGAACCCAGTCACTTCCAGGCTGAAGTCCAGCTTGAGGTTGGACAGTTCCTTCAGCTCTAAGCCCAGCGCCTCGGTGTCCCACCCTGCCAGCTGACTGAGTTGGTTCTCGGCGATCCGAAACGCCTTCAGTTTGGCAGCGTCCAGATGAGAGGCTCGGATGCAGGGCACGTGCGTCATGCCCAGTTGGCGCGCCGCTTCGATGCGGCCATTGCCGGAGACGATCTTATTGTTCCGGTCGATGATCACCGGAGCAAGGAAGCCGAACGTACGAATGGCGTTGGCTAGGGCGGTGATGTCTTGCTTCTTGTGCAGACGCAGCTTGCGGCCGCCAGCAGCCAAATCTGCGATGGGCAGATGTTCAATGACAAGTTGGAGGTCGAATGGCAGTTCGGGTGCGCCGAGGCGCGCGGGTTTTGCAGAGACCATGACGGCTCTCCTTCCGTTAGGCAGCCGCAAGCGCGTGCAAAAGCACGTGCGGCGGACGCCGGGGGTTAGGGGAAAGTCGCTGAGTGCTCTGCGGGTCGAGACCCATGTGCTGCCAGCTCGTTACGAAAAGGTGGGTGTGAGGAATGAAGCCGACAAGGCCTCCTGCCGGAAGATTTTTCGACTTCAATCAACTGGACTAGCGCTACGACCAGAGCGCTACTGATCGTGTTCCGCCCGGCCAGCCGGGCTCGGCTCAGTAGGAGGCACCCGCCCCTGTTGAACCGAGGATACCATGACCAAAACCACTGCTCCTACCGACAAGCCCATGAACGCAACGCCGCGCGTCTCAAAGTTGGACCTGCTCTCCGGGCTGCTCAAAGCCTCCGACGGCGCGACCATGAAGCAGATGATGGACGCCACGGGCTGGCAGCCGCATTCGGTGCGCGGCGCCATGGCGGGCGCACTGCGCAAACGCGGACTCAAGATCGCCAGCAACCGCATCGACGGCGTTCGCCGCTGGAGTCTATCGCAGGAGGGCGCCGCCCGATGAGCGAGATCAAAGCGCTCATCGCCACTCTTGAAGGGCAAAGGATCGATGCTCTACGCAGCATCTGGTGCGAACAGTTTGAGGAGGGGCCGCCGCCCCTCCGATCCGCCAATGTCCTGCGCTACCTTCTCGCCGAGCGTCTTCAGTTGCGCGCGCATGGCTCGAACCACGACTTAGATCGTCGGCTTAGCAAAACTGCCAGTCGTCACCGACCGGGCTACAAGCCGACGGTTCGGACTGCCGCCTTCAAACCGGGCTCTCGGCTGGAGCGTGAATGGAAGGGGGAGCGCCATCAGGTCGATGTGGTCGATGGCGGCTACGTCTGGAACGGTCAGACTTTCGCCAGCCTCTCTCCGATCGCTCGTCAGATCACGGGCTCTCGGTGGAATGGGCCGCGCTTCTTTGGCCTGCGCGAGGAGGCCGCTTAATGCAGCCGAGCCGAACGATCCGCTGCGCCATCTACACGCGAAAGAGCACCGAGGAGGGGTTGGAGCAGGATTACAACTCCCTCCACGCCCAGCGCGACGCCTGCGCCGCCTATGTGATGTCACAGGCGGGCGAAGGCTGGACGCTGCTGCCTGAAATCTACGATGACGGCGGTTACTCCGGCGGCAACCTGGATCGTCCGGCGCTGCGCCGTCTGATGGACGACATCGAAGCCAAGAAGATCGACGTGGTCGTCGTCTACAAGGTCGACCGCCTCACTCGATCCCTCGCCGACTTCTCGAAGATCGTCGACGTGCTCGATCGGACCGGCTCAAGCTTCGTCAGCGTCACCCAAGCCTTCAACACCACCACCTCGATGGGCCGGCTGACACTCAATGTCCTGCTCTCCTTCGCCCAGTTCGAGCGTGAGGTCACCGGCGAGCGCATCCGCGACAAGATCGCCGCCTCCAAGAAGAAGGGCCTTTGGATGGGAGGTCGGCCGGTGTTCGGCTACGATCCCGACGGCCGCACGCTCACGATCAATCCTGCCGAGGCGGAAGAGGTGCGATGGATGTTTGCCCGCTACCTCGAGATCAGATCGGTCAACAAGCTCGTCGCCGAGCTTAAGACGCGCGGCGTGACCTCAAAACGGTGGATCAACAGAGCGGGTGAAGCCCAGGGCGGCGTGCCGCTCGTTCGCGGCGTGCTTTACCAGATGCTGCGTAACCCGATCTACGTGGGCGACATCCCCCACAAGGACGCCGTCTACCCCGGACAGCACCCTGGGATCATCGATCGGGAGACGTTCGAGGCCGCCCAGGCGCTCCTGGATCTGAGCGTGCGGCGTCGGCATCCTGGCAAGGCCCGACCACCGCATCGCGGCGCGCCCCTCACTAGCCTGGTCTACGACAGCGCCGGACATCTGATGTCACCGGTCAGCGCCTCACGGAAGGGCGGAGCCACCTATCGCTACTACGTCTCCTGCGTCGCCCAGCGCGGTCGGCCTGACGAAGCCGGCGTTCACAAGCGCGTCCCCGCTCCCGTCATCGAGACAATGGTCCGCGACGCGATCGCTCCGCTTCTGGCGAACGCCGCCGATAGCGAAGACTGGCTCAATGTGCGGGACATGATCGATCGTGTGGAGATTCACCGGCGTGAACTGGTCGTGCGGCTGGACCAGACACGTTGCGACGCGAACGTCGTCACCAGCCAGGCCAAGCTCAGGCTCGGGCAGCTGGAGCGCGACGGAAACGCTCCGCTCCTGCGCCTGGCGCTTTGTTTCAATCGCGGTGGCGGCATTGCCATGGTCGGTCCGGGCGGCGGTGCGGCCATCACCCGCCAGTCAATCGATCCAGCCTTAAGCTCGGCGCTTGTGCGAGCAGAGGCGTGGAAGCGGCGTTTGATTGACGGCGAAGGCGCGACGCTCGAAACGATCGCGGATGAGGAGAAGCTCAATCAATCCTATGCCTCGCGCATGCTTCGAGTGGCGTTCCTGGCGCCAGATCTGAAACAGGCGGTCCTCGATGGGACTGCGCCCGAGGCCCTCTCGCTCTACGCCATCATGCATCGCGGTCTGCCACTCGACTGGGATGAACAGCGAGCGATGTTCGCCGCCTGAGGCGCTTGGCGATCCCTGATCCGGTCGATTTAATTCCCTGATCCTGAAAAGACGCTCCCTGTTCGGGGCCATTATTTTCCCTGTTATCTGTTGCGGGAATTTGATTCTGCCGTACCCAATGGAGCCCGACATGCCGGGCTCCAAGGCCGTCGTGGGATCTGAGCCGAACAAGTGATTCTGGCCGGATTTCCCTGTATTTCCCTGTAAACAGGCATGGGCCGAAAACGGACTGGCCTCTCGAAACGGGAGACTGGCGTCACGTCGACGCGGTTTTGGGCATGGCAAAAGGCGCGCAGAGACGCGCTCTGGGCTGAGCCCAGGCGGTAACGCGCCGGAATGTCGGGCTTATTTCCCTGCTCTCGAAGACTTGTCGTTTAGCGGAGGACGGCGTGGCGGACAGAGAGGAAGTCGTTTCTTCTCGTGAATACAACGCCTTGCCTCGTCTAACGGGGTGTATGGCGCATATTGAAATCGCTAGGGATTTTTCCCGTTTGGCTAACCCCTCGGGACGCTTCTCGGACACAAAAAACCCCGCCAGCGTTGCAGCGCTCGGCGGGGTTCGAAAGGGCTTATCACAACACTCGACGCCACAGGGATTCTACCCCCTCCCCTGCCCGGCCGCAACGTCGGAGTCGCGCCGATGACCCGCCGCCTCGATCCCGAAAACTTCGTCGCCGAGAAGCTGGCCTGGCATCAGCGCATCGCCAGCGATCCGAAGATCAGCCTACAGGCCAAGGCCGTCGCGGGCTTCATCCTCCACGACCTGAACCCTTGCGAGGGCGGCGCCTGGCGCGGCCAAGAGAGCATGGCCGCCAGCCTGGGCGTCAGCCCCCGTCAACTGCGCCGGCTGCTCGAAGAGCTTCAGACCGCCGACTATTTGCAGGTCGAGGTCCGCCGGGGACGCGGCCGCACCAACATCTGCCGCGCGACCCTGCCCGACGATACGGCCGAGACGCCGCAAAGCCGGTCATCGGCGACCGATCAAACCCACGAAAAGCGGCCACAGGCGACCGCTCAAACGTCAGAAAAGCGGACATCAGCGACACGAAAACCGGTCACCGGTGACCCACAATACCTTTATGACCCCATTAAAAGATTTCGCGCCGCCGAAAGCCGACGACCAGATGGCGGCGCCGGGACGCCGGCGAGGCTCATCCCGTTCGCCCAGACCGACATCCGCCAGGCGGTCGTCAAAATCGCGGGGGAAGGGGCGGCGGTGAGTTACCTGGATCGCGCCAGATGGGAGCCCGAAGAACGACGCATCCTCTGCACTAGCCCCATTGCCTTCACCCGACTGACGGATCTCGTGGGGGAGCCGCTGGCGGCGAGAGGCGTATCCATCGCGCTGCAGCCCTGTGACGCCCGGCAACTCGCGGCCTGATTGAGAGGCATGCGGCGATACACCCGACAATCCCCGCATATCTTGCGTCGATTACGTCTTGCCCTTGCGGCGAATAGCCTACACATTCACCGCAGAAAGCGCGGCAAATATGACCTACATCCACGAACTGGCCGATTGGCCCAACCTGACCTGGGACGACAGCGCCCTCGCACAACCGCTCGCCGCCGTCCGCCATCGCCAAGGCCGGCTGATCGGACGGATGGAGACCTTGGGCTTTCCGCTACGCGAGGAAGCAGTGCTCCGCACCCTGACCGAGGACGTGCTGAAGTCCAGCGAGATCGAGGGCGAAGTCCTGGACCGAGACCAGGTCCGCTCCTCCATCGCCCGCCGCTTGGGCATGGACGTCGTCGGCCTCGTCCCAGCGGATCGCAACGTCGAAGGCGTCGTCGAGATGATGCTCGACGCCACCCAGAGCTATGCCCAGCCGCTCACCGCCGACCGCCTGTTCGGCTGGCACGCCGCCCTCTTCCCGACGGGCCGGAGCGGCATGAGCCGGATAACGGTGGGGGCTTGGCGCAAACCGGACGGCGACCCGATGCAGGTCGTCTCAGGCCCCGTCGGCCGCGAACGCGTCCACTACGAGGCCCCGACCGCCGACCGACTGGACACCGAAATGACGGCGTTCCTGCATTGGTTCAAAACCGCCGCGCCCGACCCGGTGCTGAAAGCCGGCGTCGCCCACCTTTGGTTCGTCACCAACCACCCCTTCGACGACGGCAACGGCCGCATCGCCCGCGCCATCGCCGACCTCGCCCTGGCCCGCGCCGAGGGCACGCCGCAGCGCTTCTACAGCATGTCCGCCCAGATCCGCGCCGAGCGGAAGGCCTACTACGAGACGCTGGAGGTTACGCAGAAGGGCGGCTTGAACATCACCGCCTGGCTGCTGTGGTTTATCGCCTGTCTCGACCGCGCCTTCGACGGCGCCGAGACCATCCTGGCCAGCGTCATACGTAAGGCGCGCTTCTGGGACGCCCTGGCCGACCAGCCGCTTAACGAACGCCAGAAAAAGGTGCTCAATCGCCTGCTCGACGGCTTCGAAGGCAAGCTGACCAACGCCAAATGGGCGGCACTGGCGAAGACGTCGCCGGACACAGCGCTGCGCGACATGAGCGATTTGGTGCAGCGGGGAGTGCTGATGAGAGATGGAGCCGGCGGGCGAAGCACGAGCTACTCGCTTGCTAGCGGGGAGAGAACGAACGTTGAGAAGACGACAGCTTCTAATGATTCAGCAGAGAAAGCACGAGGCGACGGCTAGACGCGTGGCCAGTTCAACGATGTCTCGGGTAGCCACGGTAGGACGCCTACCAAGGCGCCAACGGGGGACATCGGGATTGAGACGGACACCAGACGCCAAATTGCCATTGAAGGGAATGTCCGCGTTCGGCCGATCGCGGTGTCTCTTCGGAGCCCGCCGCTTCACCGGCACTTCCGGGACTTCGCAATGCTCAAGGCCTAGGGAAATAGCGGCGAGAAATGGTCTGGTTTCGCACTAGCGATCGCTCGATCTCCAGTCCCGAGTAATTGAGCTGCTCAACTCCACGGCGGCTGCACACGCCGTCGAGCTTGTCATACAGCGTGGCGTCAATCGGCGCAGACGTCATGACGCCAAACCCTCCGACTCCGTAGTGGTCGATCAGGTCGCCAATGTCCTGAAGCTTTGTCGCCGATAGAGAGGCGGACGAGGTGACCAGTTTGCACTGGAAAATCCATTTCCGCGGCGAAGCGCCGTAGCGGACGGTCTCGTACACCTCGATATCACGACCTCCATCGCGCGAGCGTGATTTTCCGTGCTTGCGTATGGTTTCCGAATTGAATCTAGGGTGAGCGAAGATCAGGTCGTAGCAAAGTTCTTCAAAACGCTCATCATCAAGCGCGGCCCAGTCGTATTTCGGATGGAAGGAAAGGCCGATGTTGCCGGCCAGCGCCTCACTGGTGAGGCCCAGCTGATGGTGGACATGCTTGATCCGGTCCATGGAAACCGGGCGCGTATCGTACATCAGGTACCTGAACTCCCCATCGCCAACAATGACGAGTGTACTGTCCGGATCGACAAGACACTCCATCCGGCCGGAGACGGGTTCGGCATCTGATCGTTCGGAGGTCGGGCCGAACGCATCGAGCCACGGGGAGTGGCTGAACGCCGCCTTCGACCAGTCAAACAGGACCGGGTATTCGTCTTCATCGAATTCCCGGGTCAGGCTCACGCAGGCGCGAGAGCGGAAGTATTGCGCCATCGGAAAGAAAGCGAACACACCCTCGCCGGTCACATAGGAGGCGTTGTCTATGGTCAGAACGCTGGCCCTGATGAAGTTTGACATCCGGTACTGCTGCCGGGTCGCCTGAAAAAATACGTCGGGTTCGATGTCACGGGGAAGAATCCAGCTGTCGGGCGAGGCGTAGCAGGTGGTCGCCAAGCGGCTGCTGAAAGCGCTCTTCCAGAAGCCGGTCCTTCGCTCCGGAAACTGGCTGACAAGCGTATCGTACAGGTCAGGCGCATCGGCGAGAATCTCCCACAACGCACCCCCGATCAGGTTTGCCATATACCAGTCGATAACCTCAGGAACCCGAGCGTGGTAGATGCCACTCTCAAGCTGTCCCCGGTAGGCCAGTACCGTTTCGTAGGCATCCTGAAACCGGCGCTGTCCCGCTTCATCGTCATCATCGACGGCAGTGTAGACAACAGAACAACGGCCTAAGGTCTCGGCGAGCTTTCCATTCGCGCCGGCAATCGTGAGTTTGATCCGGGTTTTGTGCGTGCCTACCGGATAGTCGTGTTCGGCAGCGACACTGTCGCCGCACGCCGCAAGCTGCTCACAGCACCATGAGGCCATGCCGAGATCATCGACGATATCCCGCGGCGAGTTAGTGACGCCAATACTGTCCAGAGGTATGAAGATGATTGTCTCATGTCTAGTCGGGATGCGTAAGACCGCAGCCTGCTCCGGGGATATATCAGAGAGATCGAATATCGCGTCCGTAGACGTCTGCCCTGCACCGCCGGAATCTTCTGGCATTGGATCTCCAAGCTTCATGCGCGGCGGCCGGCGGCCGGGCACTCAGCGACGCGGCTGAAAGCCCGACCGCAGAAGAGCGCCTGCATCAGTCCCGCCGCGGCCGGGCACCTGTTAGGGCCCTCAAGCAGAGAGAAGATCGGCTTTGGGTGATGGTTCAAATGACTACATCGAGCATTTGCTGGCGGCCCCGAACCAGCGTGAGGAAACCGGCAAGATCCATAAGTAACGGTTGCTGGGCGGGCCGATACGTTGTGTGGACGGCCCTTGGAACGACGAGTTGCAGACCCTTCGCCCCCATCTCCTCAGTCTGGTTGACCGAGATCCCTGGCTCCAAGGTCAAAAGATGTTTGTTCGGAAGCCGGACCGCCTCCGACAGAACCTGTCGCCAGCGGTCTTTCACGGTTGATTTCGCGCCAAGCATGGTCAGGGCCTCAACGGGGAAATTCGGGTCACGATAGGCGGCCTCGCCGGGAAATAGGAAGTCGGGCTTGTTTCGGTTTTCGGTCTCTGCCCCTTGCTGGAATCGCACCTCGTTGGCTGAAAAGATCGCCGACAAATGGTGCTCGAGGGCGTATCCAACTCGCGACTTGCGCCGGTTCTGGACGCTGAGCGAAAAGGCTAGGAAGCCGTCGACATCCTCGCCATCGGATGACCGGAACCCGTTCGCGATCCGGTCAGCCACGATGCGCCGTTCAAGGCGCCGGAACAGCAGTTCCTCACGTTCCATCCAGGCCATCAGAGTCCTGTCGGGTTCGTCCCGGGGCGACAGATCCGGAAGCGACTGACGCGCCAGGTCGGAAAAGACCGCCGTCTTAGGAAAGGCCATACCATATGGCTCGAGCAGTGCGTCGAGGCGATCGGACTCTGGTTCCTCGGCCTCGATTCCCAGTTCATCCAGAATAAAGCGGGCGGAAAAGTCGATTTCGCTATCGGTGTCCGGACCGAAATTGCGTGGCTCAAACTCAAGCTGAGGCTGCGGGTTAAGACCGAACAGCCAGAGCAACTGGCTTTCGCCGGTGCTGTTTTCCGGCGTGACGATGAACATCAGCTGGCCGTCAGGTCTGAGCGCGATGAACAGGGTGTCACCCGGGCGCATCAGCTCGGTAATGGGATTATCCTGATAGTAGAGGCGCCATTCCGCACGGCGGGTGGCCACGTTCCGGCGGGCGTCGTACCACGAAAGCTGGCCCTCCTCCGTCAGCGCCTCGCCCTCGCCGCCAAGCCAGATATAGGTGCTGGGAAAGCGGCAGTCGGAGCCGCCGCGTGGAAATTTGCGGTCCTGATCGCCAAGGATGCGCAGAAGCGGCTCCGAGCCCGTAACTTCGTGCTGGTTAGAGCTGGCGGAACTGGCGTCAACCGCCGCCAGCCTCTTAGCGGCGACCCCTTGGAAATAGGCGGACAGGCTTCCGTGCCTCACGCTCAGCTTCCCCGAATCTCCAACGGCCCCGCGCCGTCGCGCAACCAAGATACACAATCACTCACAACTGTCTCGAGCGGAAGGCGCTCTCGCCCCTTCAGCGCACATTCCCACACTGTGGCCTGTCGCCAACCGAGCGTCGCGAGGGCCGCCTCGTTGCGGACATCGACCTCCCGGTTGCGGGCGATCTTAACGCGCCAGAACTCCGGCCGGCTGGAGGGCCACTTGAACAGATGGCAATCATGCCCGTGCCAGAAACAGCCGTGCGCCTGGATGACCGCCCGCCGAACCGGGAAGACGATGTCCGGTTTTCCAGGCAGGGATCGGTCGTGAAGACGATAGCGAAAGCCTCGAGCGTGCAGCGCCTTGCGAAGTACAAGTTCGGGTTTGGTGTCCTTGCTCCGGATGCCCGACATCATCCGGCTGCGCACTGCAGCCGTGACGATATCAGCCAAAGGCCAGCTCCGGCTCGCGATCAGGACGCGTCACCGTTGCCACGGGCTGCCTTTCGTCTGCGGGGCCGCGAGCGATCGCCTCTTCTAGATACGGGCGCATGGCGGCGGCAAGGAACTCGACAACCGGCACGACGACCGAGTTTCCGAACTGCCTATAGGATTGGGTGTCGGAGCCCGACAGTTTGAAATGTCGCTCGCCACGTTCAAAACCCATCAACCGGGCGCATTCAAGAGGCGTCAGGCGTCTCGGCCGCTCTCCGTTCTGGTCGATCAGGATCTCCGACCCGTCCTTGTAGTAGCGGGCTGACAAGGTCCGGGCGACGTCATTAGGTCCGAACAGGCTGTAACCGAAGCCGTTGCCGGCAGCGGCGTGCTTGGCCCGATAAGCCTTAAGATACTCCCACAGGCGCGGCGTCAGCGTGTATTTGGGGTCGACCTCGTCATGCGGCTGGAGAATCGAGCCCAGCTTCGGGCCGTCCTTCTTATCGGGAAGTTTCAGGGCGTCGAGATCGAAGTCATTCTTCTCGCGGAAGCCGACGATGAAGATCCGTTCCCGCTTCTGCGGCACCCAAGGCTCTGAGCTTATCACTCGCGCAGTGACGTGATAGCCCAGCTCATTGCGAAGCACGTGCATGATTGTTCGGAAGGTGTTGCCGCCGTCGTGTCGCTCCAGATTCTTGACGTTCTCAAGAACGAACGCCGCTGGCCGATGGTGGGCGATGATTTGGGCGGTATCGAAGAATAGCGTCCCTTGGGTGTCGCACAGAAAGCCGTGCGGACGCCCGAGGGCGTTCTTTTTCGACACACCGGCGATGGAAAAGGGCTGGCAGGGGAAGCCGGCCAGCAACAGGTCATGTTCCGGAATCCGCGCCGGATCGGCCGCGTACTCACGAATGTCCCCGGCAAGCTCATGGTTGTCGCGGAAGTTCAGATTATATGTCTTCTGGGCATTCAAATCCCATTCGGACGTAAACGCACAATGGCCGCCAATACTCTCAAAGCCTAAGCGCAGCCCCCCGATTCCGGCGAACAGGTCAATAAACCGGAATGCGGAAGGAACATTTCCCGAAGACTGCGACTGTTCCGCAGCCTGACTGAGAACCTGAAGGGCCAGAGCATTGGGCACGCTCGTTCCATTGTCATAGCGATAAGCGGTGTGGTCTGAAACCTTCAAAAGATCGCGCGCTTCCTCCCGACTCAGACCGGCCCGCATTCTCAGCGTCCGGAATTCGTTATGCCTGTCGCGCGGCTTCCGCATTGATTCGCCCTGACCCTGTGTCGATTTTCGTCAGGATGGCAGAAAGATTCCCGCCGCACAATCACCTGTTCTCTTTTTGTTCTTCCTTAGATCCAAGATTCGCGCGAACCGGGTTCGTCAAGTTCAAGAGGGTGTCGATCTAAGGCACGACAGATTCGGTCGTAACCCGCCTTTGGCCGGTGCTCGCGTCTACGAATGGAAGCCGCGATATCGGAGTGTTTACTCGCTTCCCCCGTCACGCTGGCGGCCTCGCCGACCATATCCGGCCAGCTTGGTTCAGGCCGTTGTAGCCACCGAGCACGGGGGGCGCGCCTTTTCCTGTTAGGCGCGCTCGTGATGCTGGTCGCTGAAGCGGGTCCGGGCAGATCTGTTCGAGGCTTCTGCCGAAGTCCGGACTGACCGGACATGGCCTGACCTTTCAAGAAGAGCACGAAGATGGAAAAGAGCCGCCTCCAGCGCGGGATCGCCGGGGCTGCAGGCTGAGCCAGCGCATTGCCAAGTTCTCAAGCCGGTGCGGTCGTGACCAAGGCTGCCTTTTCGGCAGCCCTGAGGCGCGCATGGACCAGACGATGGCAATTCGCGCAGAGGCACTCCAAATCCTCAAGCTTCGTCACATGACCTTCCGCCATCGACGCTACAACCACTTCCCGGTGATGCGCTTCGATACAAGCATCGGCGAGGGGATCGTTGAACGCGACAGCGGGTTCCAGCAGGCACTGCTCGCAAAACAGTCTGCCGTCGTTCGCCGCCATGAACGCACTCTTTTTCGCCCTTGAAAGGCCCCGCGCCCGTTCTCGCCGCATGTGGCTTCCCAGCTTAGGCGTTCCTTCCGCCCAAGCGTCCTCTTCCGAAGCGGCGGGGTTCGAAGCCGGCGTCAAGCCGTTCTTTGCCACTATGACGAATCCGGCCTCTTCGAGCGCTGCGAAGCAGACGGTTCCGAGCCCGCCTGAGAAATGTCGCGGAAGGACCTCGAGGCCCAGAGCGAGCGACGCGGCGCGCCCGAAAACGGCTTTCGGGGGAAGTCGGACACCGTCGTCCAGCAGCACATCGTAGTCGATCGAGGGGTAATAGGGCGACCAGCTTGTGAGTGTCCGGAGCGCCTCGATAGCCGTCCAGATGTGGTGAGGCCTCACCGCCGCAAGCTGGATATCCGGAATCCGGTTCAGACTCCGGGCGTCCGTGGATGTGGGCGCCAGATCGAGCGCCAGCAGGAGCTCCCGGGTATTCGCAGAGGTCCGGAGCCTGATCAGCTTGTTATTGTTTCCGCCGGGACTGTCATCCGTTCGTCCGACCCGTCGCATGCGCTGGCTGAGCAACCGAAACTGCTCGTCTGGGCTAGCCCCTATATCCTTCGGCGACAGGATACGGCGGTCTTCTAGAGGAAGTGTTTGTACCCGCCCGCTATCGACAAAACCCTCCGTGACGGCGATCTGCGCGGCCCTGAGCTGGGTTAGCAGCGCGCGAAGCCCGGGCGAATAATCCACGTTCCTGGCTGCCGCAGAGCCGGTGCGACCACTCCGGCTGTAGAGCCGGATATCGGTTCCCTCGATCTCGATCCGGGCGTCCAACGCCACGCCGTTGCTGACGATCTTATAAGCCAACCTGCCCTCACCAACCCTGAGACGACAGTATCGCTCCCCCGGTCATTCGGCGCAAACCGCCAAGCCGGTCTGTGCGATGGGCATCCCTCACACCGGGCAGCGATTTGAGACTTCGACGCCCGGCGGTCGCGGGAGAAGTACAATCGCGGGGACTACCCGGGCAACTGAACGATACCCGGCCGGCTCTGATAGTCACCAGCCGCTGTGATCATCTGCATCAGCAGTTGTTCTCTGATGCGGAAGGACGGGGTCATGCGATTGGCTACATCCCGCACCAGGGTCAGGGGGAACCGGGCATTGACGGCGATCCTCACGCTTCCGGCAGTACCGGGCACACTCAGCACCGGCGACATCCACTCTGAAGCTGGGACGTCCTCCCTTTGCTGGATGATCTCCTCGGGTACGATGGCACCGACATAATAGGGCACCGGACCGTCCCGCCCCTGGGCGTGGTCACACGTCGCTCCAGCCCGAACCACTACCAAGGTGACGTCAGCTTGGGAACCAACCGGAACCTTTAGGACCTTGGTGAGAAAACTTTCTTTGGAAATGCCAAGCCGTGAAAGATAGGTCGCGGCTATCCAGTTGGGGGCGCTGACGACGCCCCAGTCGCTGCTTCGCATCTGCGGCTCTGACCCCGCTTCGGCGAGATGCAGCATCCGGTTCATGGTACCCTGATCAGCGAGGGGCATGTCAGGCAGTTTGCTCCTCGAGACCCTGGTCAACGCCTTCTTCCAAAGTGTGCCGTTGCCGACAGCGTGGCTGAGCCGGTCCGAGAGGATCGGACCGAGGACGGCGTTGACAGCAGCACGGGGGTCGATGACGGCATTGGGCTTCCCGACGGCCGCGCGGGCCAGTCGGCTGAGGACGACGTCCAAGGCCGGACCGAAATCGACGTGTTTTCGTTTGTTGAGGGGGACTTGGCCGACGAGCGCCCGAAGAGTTTCAGACGCTGCGACGACAACCTCGCCCTCCCAAGTCAAGAGCGCGGCGATCTGGGGACTGTCTTCCAGCTTTTTCAGGATCGCATCCTTCAGCTCCTCGGCTTTTTCGGCAGTCAACTTGTCGCCGACAAGATAGTCGGTCTTGGACAATCCCATAGTCGCGACGGGGCGAGCCCAAGGCGTCTCCGGGCTTAGATTGTCATCAATATATTTGATGAGATTGGGAGCCTCTTTCGCGTTCTCGGTCCAGAGCACGAGAACAAACGGGCCGCCGGCCTCGGTGATATGATCCTCAAGTAGGCCGACAATCGTCGCAAAATGCTGGCTGTGGTCATTGGAGACCGGACCCGCGTTCAGGTTCAAGTCCATGAACAGGGCGCGGACTCCCCGGAGCTGTTCGCCCTCGAAATCTTCCTCAGGACGATAGAGGATGGGGCTGCAGGTCGTCCCCAGGGACCGGAATGTGGTCACGATCGCCTGAAGATGTTCGGGCTTGTCATCGACAACAACAAATCGCGGTGGCGTGAACATCTAGCCCTCCGCCCGGAATGCGAGCGCCACGACTGCGCCGTCGTAACCTTCGGGGATGTCCGCCTCGTCGGCAGATGGGAAAAGCAATCGACCCTCGTTGAGCTCCATGACCAGATTGGCGTAATAAAGTCCCAAGCCCATTCCCGTCGGGCGCCGCGTGAAGAAGGGTTGCTTGAGCCGTTCCGGTTCGTCATTGAACCCGGGACCATTATCCGCGACTACGATTGCAGGTCCGCCGGATAGCTCGTGAATCCCGACGTAAATCCGGCGCTGACCGTGATCCTCGGGATGCCGTATCTCATTCCAGTGGATCGCGTTGTCGATGAGGTTGTTGAGGGCGCCCAGCGTCAGGCCGAACGCGAACGTCGCGGGCTGGGGAACGGAGTCCTCGAGCGGGGGGCATTGAAGCTTGATCGCGTGAGCCCGAAACCTGACCCGATTAACATCCCGCGCCCGTTTGAGGAGTTGCTTGAGATCGTGGCTCTTCCGGTCGCCGCGTCTGAGCATGTCGGAAGCTCCGTCTAGGAGACGGACGAGCTCATGAGCCTCCAGCTGCAGTCTATCCGCGTTCCCGTTTCGCGATATGGCTTCCGCCAGGACGCGGACGCCGCGTTCGATCTCGTGAAAGACGAGAGCCAAGCTTAGCTGCGACAAACCGGCCCGCAGAAGCGTATCCCGCATCTCGCCATAATCGCTCTCGATCCTGTTGACGAGAGGCCCCAACTCGCCCGTCAGTTTCCTTTTCTCGATCTCGCTGCGCAACCGGTCGAGAGGGGCAGCGATCCGCCGCTCCTCCTGTGTGATGGCCTTGCCAGTCACCGCCCGAATACGTTCCTTGTCCTCGGCCCGTTCAATCTGCAGCGGAGCGAGAGCCGCCACGACGGCTTGTTGCAGTCTCGAATACTGAAGGCTCTCGACAAACCCTTCCCGGTTCGTCTTCTCGACCAGCCCCCCGCTAAACTCAAGCTCGAGGTCGATCGCGCCCACCACAAGGTTCCGGCTGAGGCTCTGGACAGGCGAGTTCACCCGTCTCAGGTCAAGCCCCAGCCAGTCGTCCCCCGGTTCCCCGTAGTTGTAGACGCGGATCCCGTCGCGGTAGACGCGGACCCCTCCGTTCTGGTCAAGAAAGTTTTCGATGAACTGACTCTCACCGAGGCGCGCCAAAATCTCGGTGGAGCGGTCGAATGCATAGAACTCGCCGCGAATCGGGCCGATGCCGTCGAAAAAGCCTGCATCTGCGACCCGCACCGGCACCCGGCGGCGGCGGCTGAAGAGATCATCCTCGCCGTCTTCCCGGCCACCCGGAACCTCGAGTCTTTCGCTCGTTTGTGTTTCCTGGCGAGTTTCAAGTCGCAAGCCCGGAACACCCCTGAACTCATAGTCCCAGCTAAAAATCCCGTTTTCGATCTCAAACGTGTATCGCCACGGCGCACGGTCCAGAAGACGCTGCAGATCCGGTATAGTGGAGATCCAGTCTGGATGGGTGGGTACTTCAAGCGTCACCCGAAAATCGTCCGAGCGACTTTTAAACGGCGACGCAATGGATGTGATCTGGCGATAAAGGCGTCGCACTTCACCCCGGGTCCAGTTCTCGCGAAGCCGGGTGATCGTAATACGGGTGCCCGTTTCCTGATCGAGAAACACTTCTGGCGGGCGGGTCCGGACCTCAACCGCCGCATCAGACAGGAACTCCGCTTTTGAAAGTTGCTCCCAGTCGATCTGGACGACGCATTCGGGCTGTCCGCTGGCTTTCGTCACGAGCTCGATGCGGTCGCCCAGCTTGTGAACCGCAAACCGGCCAAGACCCTTCTCGCCCAGCGGCAGCCTGCCGCCGGTAGTCCGTTGTAGCTTCCGTCGGGCGACGCCGCGGTGGTTGTGACCCGGCACAAGCCAGATGTTGCGGATCGTGTTTGGCGACATACCCTCGCCATTGTCGGTCACAACAATGTTCGCATCCTTCTCGAGAATGCGGTTCAGACTGACGGATACGTCCGTGGCGTCCGCGTCATAGGCGTTCTTGACCAGTTCGAAGACGGCCAGCCGGGCGCTTCCGATCAACTCGTCTCCAAGAAGCTGGAGCAGTCTTGCCCGAGGCCGGAAAGCCAAGCTTTCTGTCGTGTCGTTCACTCGCCCCCCAGTCGCCTAGACGGTCCACCGCCTCCGGTTGCCGCCACTAGCCAATATGCCCTCATATCGTACGCGTGTTCTAAACCAAAACGCCAGCGTGAGCTCAGCGTCCGTCAGACCGATAGGATCTTTGCTGGCGATGGACTATGTTAGCGAGCGAGTAGTTCCGAGCACTAGGCTCGCGACTACTTAGAACGCATGGGTACCTGAACTAAGCCTCCGGATGAGTTCAGATTGATTGTTAAAGAGCTTCCGCCGCCCCCGTACGGCCGACATTTAGGTCGTCTTCATTGCGGGTCTGTAGGTTAGGGAGCTATTGTCAGAGCGCCGCTATGTAGCGAGCTCAGGTCGATCTGCCGATTGCCGGCCGTTCGGACCGCCGACTTGAATCAGAATCGGACCTCCAAGCATTCATGGAGCCGACGGTCCCGACCCCCTGTAAGCCGCCAAAGGCTTCGTTCGCATGTCTCTTCGCCGCTGAAGTCCCGGCGGAGAAGGTCCCTCAGCGAATGGGTCATTGACGCCATCTCCATGCCAGCCTGCGCCGGCATGGACGTCGGATCGGTCGTTCCCGCGTGGAGCGGCTGATGCGCCGCGCCGGGCCGCGAGGGCTGGGCGCTAATCGATCTGATAGGGATACATACATCTCGTTGAGAAGCGCCGGGCATGTATGCCGCCGAAGGCCGGAGTTGAAAATCTAGCAGAATCGATAACGTTGTTACCTAACGGGAGCGCTCTTGAGGGGGGCCAATGCCGGTGGATCGGATCTGTGATGTCCTGATGGATCGACGCCTAGCCAAGAGGTTGATGGACCTCGTCCACGACCTCTATCTCGCCGGCGCGCTTCCCAATGATTGGGAGGTCGAATTTGCCAAAAACATCCCGAGTTGGCCTCGTCGTACGCCAACGGTCGCGCAGCCCCGCCTAGCCAGCGCCAAGTTCTAGCCTAGTCCTTCTGGCGATTTGACATCGGGAGACACCGGTGGCGCGATCTCGCACTTCGACCAAGCTTTCAGCAGCTCATCATGCTCCGCCTTCACCACCTGACGCGCCTCGTCGCGCGTCAGCTTATGCTTGCGCATAAGGGTATCGTAGTCGGTTTGTTCGTGCCGGACGTAGGTGGACATCACGATGCCCACGGCTTGTCCAAGGCTAACCGGCGGGCTCCAGAGCCGGTCGGCGATCTCGCTGCCAAAGCGCTGACGCAGTTCGGGCGGGAGCCCAGGATGTTTGTTGTCGAGGTGGGACAGCACCCGTTCGAGTGTGAATTGGGCGGCCTTCTTCGCGCGGCGTGATCGTGCCATTCGGGCTCCTAAAGACTGAGCTCTGGGCCGCTTCGACCCCGTGAGTGTTCGCGCTCCCTCTCGTTCTGGATCAACCGGTCATCACCTCGCAGTTCGGCGAGGGGCGGGGTCGCCCTTCGGACCGGCTCCGGCGCCGGATGTTTCCGCTCTTCCTCGAGCGCGACGCTTCTGCGCGCCTTCTCCAAGGCAGGGTCTGCGAACGTCACCTGGAAGATGGCGAGAAGCGACACTTCGAGGACCGCCGCCCGGAAGGCGGGGCTGCCTTCCACAACAAGCGGCTGGCCGGGGAAGCGATCCGACGCCAGGGCCAAAGCCAGAAACGCGGCTTCGCGCGACAGGGTGTCGGTCCGCACCTCGGCGGCTCGATCCGTGACGCGGCCGCCGTCCGGGGTCTGATAGACCACGTCTCCGTTCCGCAGGACGGTCGGCATGCGCGGCTGATACAGGACGTCCTGCACGGCCCGGAGATCCTTGGCGGTGATGATGTCGCCGAAAGAACCACTCCGGCGAACCGTGCGCGATCGCAGAGCCGACAGCGCCGCCTCATCCCCACGCGACGCTTGCTCCTCGAGAAACCCCTGCCAGGTCGGAAGAGGATGCGCGGCCTTCACCGCCGCCCGGTCCTCGGCCAGGAGCCGGTCTCGCTCGACATAGGCTGACTTTCTGGACGCTTCGACGCGACTGAGGGCTTCGCGGCGCAGCGGCCCTCGCAAGTCGTGTCTTATGCGGATGCCCGCCTTCTCCTTGCGATAGTGCTCGCGGAGACGCTGAGCGTAGTCGCCGTGCCGCGTATTGACCTCGGCCATGGCGGCGGCGCGCCCTCGCTCGGCCGCCGTGCGGGCCGCCCGATAGTCGGCGTGCAGACGGCGGGCCTGAGCGCTGCGCCGGACGGTGCCGTCATAGGTCTGTTGCGGTCGCCCATAGTCGTAGAACTGCGCCTTATAGGCGCCCAGACGGTCGGTCAGCGCCTTGGCGGACAGGCTCCGGTCGATGCTGCTGGCCTTCACCCAGGTTTTTGAGCCCGGCACGCCGGCGACCAGCCCTGCCCCCTTTGGCCGAAGCTCCAAGCCGTATCGGGCGAAGACCTCATGAACGACCTCCCAAGACGATGCCGTAGCGGCGACCGTCAGAATGTCATCGCGCGCATGGGCCGCGATCCAGCCCGAAAGAGATTGGCGCCCGGAATGCGCCTCCATCGTCTTGGCCCGTTCCGGCGTCCGCGTCGGCTCCGCCTCCTGGCCAAGATTTTGGACCTGATCGCTGACCAGTCCGTGATTATCCTGAAGGAGATCATGCCGCAGCTCCAGCTCGCGACACGCCGCCATCAGCTTGGGATAGTCGTTATGGGGGGCGACGTTCCTCAGGGTCTTCGGATGCACCTTGTTGATCGCCACATGGACGTGAAGATTGTCCGTGTCGTCGTGGACGGCGGATATCCGCTGGTGCTCCGAGAAGCCTATGGCCGCGACGAGATGATCCTCGATGTCGCGGAGCTGCTCCAGGGTCGGCCGTTCGCCTTCGGGAAAGCTGATGACCAGGTGATAGGACTTGTCCGACTGCGACCGCGTGTTCCGGGCCTGCACCAGTTCAATCTCGGTGATGGCCATCTCGAGGTCGTCGTCGGCGCAGTTGGTCACCCGCGCGGCGACCACCCGATGCCCGCCGCCGACGCGATCGACAACATAGCCAGCGAGCCGGTCGAAGGCCTGTTCGTCGGTGGGATTTTTGATGTCGAGGATGTAGCAGCCGAGGCGCGCATAGGCGCCGGCTCCCGCTTTGCGGGCGATGTGATGCGCGATCAAAGAGCGCGCACCTTTTGACGGATTTCCTCCGATGTCGCGGCGATCTGCCCGGCGAGGGCCGCGACCTCCTGAGCGCTCGCGCCCTCGCCTGGGCGTTGATCGAGCCACAGCTTCAAAAGGTTACCCAGGCGGTTCAGATCGCCCCTAGTGCGGATAATCTCCTCGACCCGCTCTCCGTCCAATCGGGACTTGAGTTCGGCCCCCTTTGTGAGCCGGCGGACCACCTCCGCCATCGACATCCCGGCCGATGCGGCGGTGGCCTTGATGTGCGCGTGTTCCTCTTCGCTCAGCACGACATGAAGTGCGCGCTCCCGAGCGGCCCTCATACCGCCGCCCTCCAAAACCCCGCGCCAGCGGAGCGTCGAGCCGCAGGCGAGTAAGCCGCATTCCGGGGGAGGGAGCACCGCGAACTGATATCGGAATGCATATCCTGCCATCTAACGCCAGGCAAAGGATGGAAAGGTATGGAAACCCCCTCAGACGACGGGGCTTTGAGCCATGCAGGGCGAGGAGCGGATCCAAGTCTTTCCATAGATTTCCATCTCTTTCCGTGTGTCCGGCTGAGGCAGATCCGTCCAAAATCAGGCATCTGCGGGACCCGCACATGATGGTTGATCTTTCGATCTGCGCAAGCTACGAATGATGCATGGCATTGCTTTCCCAACTTGTCGGCGTCTTGGCGGAGGTTACCGGCGATCCGGAACCCGGAATGGTCGTCCTCGCTCGCTCGCTTAGGGAAGCCGGTTACATCACGACCGGAGGGCGCGGCCGTAGCGCGGCCCACATGACCGAGCGCGATGCTGCCGCCATGCTGCTTGCTGTGGCCTCGGGAGGTGACAACACTCGCGCCGCCGATACCCTTCGGCATGTCGGGAACTTGCGCCTCCTCGAAGGATCGGAGGGCCGTACGTACGACGGCGTTCACGAGAAATTCTCACTCAGTCAACGACCGGTTGGGATCGGCCTGGAGCCCGGCGCGACGATGCTGGAATGCTTGACGCTCCTTTTGGAGCAGTACGCCAATGGCGAATGCTCGCCTGCGGACACGGTAGGGGTTGGGGACCGAAGGCCGTCTGAAATCTCATTCATTGTTCGCCACGACAGCTTCGGTTGGTCGGGCGATATCAACGTCTACGTCCGGAGCGGCGAGGACGTGCATCTGCGCTTTACGCAAGACGGATTGCCGCAGCCCGCCCCTATTTTGGAACGCCTGAAATCGGTCGGCCCGTTCGACAACGCCACAAGGGCCAAGGTCACGTCGATACGACTGGCGGCCATCGCCGCTCACCTCGCCATGAACTGCGTGCGCGGCATCGATCACCCCTTTATCCGCCGTCATGACGGATTGCTCAGACGCATTGAGGCAGGCCAGTCCGATGGCCCTGCACCAGCGGCAACACCTGGCCAAGGAGCTTGACGATGGCTCGCAACCGACCAGACCTACCCGTGAGCCTGGCCCCGCGCGGACTTTGCCGCATCTGGGCCAGCCAATACATCGGGATCAGCGTCTCCAAGTTCGATCAGCTAGTAGATGACGGTCGAATGCCATCTGCAAAGCGGATCGATGGCCGTAAGATTTGGGATCGTGATGCGATCGATCGCGCTTTTTCGGCACTGCCTGACGATGGACCGGACCCGTTCGATAATCCCTGGGACGCCGCGGCGTGAAGACAAAGCCGAAGTTCGTTTCCGCGTATCGTGACCGTCACGGGGTGCTGCGCTGGCGGTTCAGGCGCACAGGCTCACCTCAAAGCCAGACACGGGCAATCTTCGGCACGGAAGACTGGTGGGCCTGGTACGCAGCGGCTTGTGAATCGCAACCAAAGGCGATCGGACAAGACCGCACAAAGCCAGGATCGATCCACGCACTGGCCGTTGCCTATTATAGCTCCGCAAGGTTCCTCCAACTGAAACAGCGGACGAAGCGCACGTACAAAGGCGTTCTGGACCGATATCGCGACGTGCACGGCGACAAACCGTTCAACCGCCTTGAGGCGCGCCATATCCGCCAACAGATGGATGAGCTTGCGCGCGAAATGATCGAGCAGGGGAACACGGTGACCCCCGCGAATACCATGCTGAAAGTTCTTCGGTCTGTGATGCGGTTCGGCGTTGATCGCGGCCTCATCGCTGTGGACCCGACCATGGGCGTGCGTATGCTCAAGCACCAGACGAACGGCTTTCACACTTGGACGGATGACGAAATCGCGAAGTTCGAGGCGCGATGGCCGGTGGGGTCCAACCAGCGTTTGGGCTTCGATCTTTTGCTCTACACAGCGCAGCGGTCCGGTGATGTGCGACAGATGACTGTTCACCAGATCGCAGCCGACAGGGTCATCGTGAAACAGGACAAGACCGGGCAACCGGTCGATATTCCGCAGCATCCCCGTCTCCAGACCTCCCTAGCAAAGACCAAGCTGGGCCACTTGGTCATTCTGACCACGCACCATGGGAAGCCCTATTCCGAGAAGGGCTTCGGCAACTGGATTAAAAAGGCAGCTGTGGCCGCTGGCCTGCCGCACTGCTCGGCTCACGGATTACGAAAGGCGGCGGCCCGTCGCTTGGCGGAAGCAGGCTGCTCGCCCCATGAAATCATGGCGATCACCGGCCACCAAAGCCTCAAGGAAGTTGAGCGCTATACGCGCGACGCAAACCGTCGCGGACTTGCCGACGGCGCCATGACACGCATCGCCTAAGGCACGAAAGCGGAACAAACCTGTCTAACTTCCGTCAAGAAGTTAGACAACCCATGAGGTAACATGATGAAATGTAATGATATTTTTAGCGGGGTGGCGGACAGAGAGGGATTCGAACCCTCGGTAGGCTTTCACCTACACACGCTTTCCAAGCGTGCGCGATCGACCACTCCGCCACCTGTCCGTTTCACGCCACGTCTTGCGCGCCGCCGGAGGTCGATCCGGCGGGAGGCGGGCCTGATAGAACACCCTCGCCCCCTCGGCAAGCGCCTCTCGCATCCCCATATGGACTTCAACGCCATTTTCCGATGAGGGAGCCGCAAATGCTGTTCAAGAAAAGCCCCGAAATGCCCACGACCGACACCGCCCTGCCCGGCCGCGCCGAGCCCCTGGCCACCGACGCCAACCACTATGTCAGCGGCAATCCGCTGAAGGGCCCCTATCCCGAGGGTTTCCAGACCGCCATCTTCGGCATGGGCTGTTTCTGGGGCGTGGAGCGGATCTTCTGGTCCCTGCCGGGCGTGTGGGTGACTTCGGCCGGCTATTCCGGCGGGATCACGCCCAATCCGACCTATGAAGAGACCTGCACCGGCCGCACCGGCCATACCGAGGTGGTCAAGGTGGTGTTCGATCCGAAGGTGATCACCTATGCCGAACTGCTGAAGGCTTTCTGGGAAAACCACGACCCGACCCAGGGCATGCGCCAGGGCAACGACATCGGCACCACCTATCGCTCGGCCATCTACACCCTGAACGCCGAGCAGCAGGCCGAGGCCGAAAGCTCGCGCGACGCCTATCAGGCGGCTCTGACCAAGGCCGGGCGCGGGACGATCACCACCGAGATCGAACCGGCCGGCGAATATTTCTACGCCGAGGGTTACCACCAGGGTTATCTGGCCAAGAACCCGGCCGGATATTGCGGCATCGGCGGCACCGGCGTGGTCTGCCCCATCGGGGTCGGCGTCGACGCCTGACCCATCCGACGGCCGCCGGGTTCCAACCGGCGGCCGACCGGCCTATGGATCGGCGAAAACGTGGGAGTGAACATGTCCGCCTTCGTCCATCCTGACGAGATCCGCAGCCGGTTCTCGGCCGCCCTGTCCGCCCTGTATCGGGCCGAGGTGCCGCAATACGGCGACCTGCTGACGCTGGTGGCCGACATCAACGCCCAGGCGTTGAAGGCCGATGCGGCAGGTGCGGACCGTCTGGCGGCGTCGGGCGAACTGGCGCGATTGTCGGAGGAACGCCACGGCGCCATCCGCGTCGGCACGGCGGCCGAACTGGCAACCATCGCCCGCGCCTTTGCGGTCATGGGGATGGAGCCGGTCAGCTATTACAACCTGGCCCCGGCGGGTGTGCCGGTCCATTCGACCGCCTTCCGGCCCGTCGATCCGGCGGCCCTGGCGAAGAATCCGTTCCGGGTCTTCACGTCCCTGCTGCGGCTGGAGCTGATCGAGGACGAAGCCCTGCGGGCCGAGGCGGCCGAGACCCTGGCACGCCGCGACATCTTTACCCCCGGCGCCCGCGACCTGATCGACACGGCCGAGACCGCGGGCGGGCTGAACGAGGATCAGGCCGATCGTTTCGTGTCCGAACTGCTGGAAACCTTCCGCTGGCACGCCCAGGCGACGGTCAGCGCGCAGACCTACGAACGCTTGGTCGCCGCCCACCGCCTGATCGCCGATGTGGTCAGCTTCAAGGGGCCGCACATCAACCACCTGACCCCGCGCACGCTCGACATCGACGCGGCCCAGGCCGCCATGCCCGAACGCGGCATCACGCCCAAGGAAACCATCGAGGGCCCGCCCGCCCGCGCCTGTCCCATCCTGCTGCGCCAGACCAGTTTCAAGGCGCTGGAGGAGGCCATCGCCTTCCCCGGCGCAGAGGGGACCACCGCGGGCACCCACACCGCTCGCTTCGGCGAGATCGAACAGCGCGGCTGCGCCCTGACCCCCGCCGGACGCGCCCTGTATGACGCCGCCCTGGCGTCAAAGGATTTCTCGGCCCTGCCCGACGACTGGGACGCCCTGCGACGCGGCGACCTGGCCTGGTTCCGCTATCGCGCGACGCCGCAGGGCCTGGCTGCCCGCGCAGAGACCGCCGATCTGGACGCCCTGATCGCCCTGGGCCACGTCGTCGCCGAACCGATCACCTACGAAGACTTTCTGCCCGTCAGCGCCGCCGGCATCTTCCAGTCCAACCTGGGCGCCGAGGCGCGCGCCGCCGCCTATGCCGCCGACCCGGCCAAGGCCGACTTCGAACAGGCGCTGGGCCGTTCGGTGCTAGACGAGATGGCCCTCTACCGCGCCGAACAGGACGCCTCCATCGCCGCGACGTTGAAGGCGCTGGGATTGACCGTCCCAGTATAAGTCGCCGTCAACCGTCACTTGACACACGTCACATCGATGACGATGTTGTCCTGTGCAGATCGACAGCATCAGACACAAGGCGCTGCGGCAGTTCGCGGAGACCGGGAGGGCCAAGGGCCTGCCAGGCACGCTGATCGGCCGTATCACCAATATCCTGGCCTATATCGACGCGATCGCAACGGAGGACGAACTGCTGGTCCCGCCCAACTTCGGCGCCCACAGACTGACGGGAGATCGAACGGGAACCTGGTCTCTGACGCTCACCCGGAACTGGCGGCTGACGTTCCGCATCAACGCGGCCCTCGGCGTCGAGGACATGGATCTGGAGGATTATCACTGATGGCCATCCGACTTCATTCCGCCTTCTCGGTTCATCCGGGCGCCTGGCTCCGTGACGAACTGGTCACGCCCAGGGATCTCAGCGTCACCGCCCTGGCCGAGGCGCTGGGCGTGACGCGTCAGGCCGCCAGCAATCTGCTGAACGGCAAGGCAGGCGTGTCAGCCGAAATGGCCATCCGGTTCGAGAAGCTGTTCGGCGTCAGCGCCGACACCCTGATGCGCATGCAGGCCCGGCACGACCTGTCCAAGGCCCGCGCCCACGAACGGGACATCAGGGTTCGACCTCTGGCCGCCGCCTGATCCCCAGGCCCGCTTCCCACCGCCCGCGTCCATCCGGCGTCTTGCCTGATCCGCGTCCCCGGATCATAGACGCGGCCGTGAACCCGTCCGTATCCTCGTCCGTGCGCCGTTATGATCTGGACTGGATCCGGATCGGCGCCTTCGGTCTGCTGATCCTGTATCACGTCGGCCTGGTCTACGGGGTCTACGACTGGCACATCCACAGCGCCCACACCTTCGCGTGGATGCGCGAAGCCATATTGATCACCAATCCGTGGCGGCTGACCCTGCTGTTCCTGGTGTCGGGCGCGGCGCTGCGGTTCATGACCTTCCGGCGCACCCCGCGCCAGGTCGCCCGCACGCGGTTCGCGCGGCTGGTTCCGCCCCTGATCTTCGGGGCTCTGGTTCTGGTGCCGATCCAGTCCTGGATCGAGTCGATGGACAAGGGCGGCTGGCCGGGCGGCGTCTCCGGCTATGCCGCCTGGCTGGGCCATGAGTTCAGCTGGAGCGGCCTCGCCGACGGCATTCCGGTCAATCACCTGTGGTTCATCGTCTATATCGCGGTCTACAGCTTGGTTGCCGTCCTGCTGTGGCGCGTGCCGGGGCTGATCGAGCGGCTGGGCGACGGGCTGGAAAAGGCGCTGAACGGGCCGTGGCTGCTGATCCTGCCGATCCTGTATCTGATCGCCATCCGCATCGGCCTGTTCCCCTGGTTCGGCCTGACCAACACCCTGCACAACGACTGGTACAATCACGCCCTGTCGCTGGTCGCCTTCCTGTTCGGCTTCAGCATCGTCAGGCGCGAAAGCCTGTGGCGCACGATGGAGCGCTATCGCTGGATCGCCCTGGGCCTCGCCGCCGTCGCCCTGCCGATCATGATGATCCAGGTCTGGCATCCGGGCGGCCGCGCCTTCTGGGGCGTGCCCAAGGCCGTGGTTTACGGCATCGACCAGTGGGCGGTGATCGTCGCCATCCTGGGCTTCGGCTCAAAACATCTGCGCGACCGGGGCGGGCGCGCGCTGAACTACCTGACCCAGGCCACCTTCCCCTTCTATCTGGCGCACCAGACGGTGCTGGTGGCGGCGGTCTGGATCATCCGCCCGGCCAATCTGCCGGCGCCGATCGAACTGCTGTCCCTGATCGCCATCACCTTCGTCGGCAGTTTGGCGGTCTATGAGGTCGTGCGGCGCATTCCCGTCATCCGCCCGCTGTGGGGCTTGAAGCCGCTGGACGACCGGCCCTGGCCGCTGGACCTCCAGGCCCTGCTGAAACCTCGGCTGCGCTATCACCGCCGCCGTCGCCTGCTGGGCGTGGGCGTCGCCGCGCCGATCCTGGCCCTGACGGTCGTAGCCGCCGCCATCCTGGCCTACCCCGGCTTCAACAACGCGACCCAGTATCTCAGCGAACTGGGCGGGGCGACCGCGCGGGCGCCGATGATCTTCAACGGCGGGGTCTTCGTCGCCGGGGTCATGGCCGCGCTGGCGGGCATCGGTTTCGGCCTGGCTGTCTACGCCCTGACGGGGGCGCGGGTCGCCGGGGCGGTCATCGCCGTGGTCTTCGTCCTGGCGGGGGCGGGCATGTCGGCCTCGACCCTGTGGCCCTGGCCCGATCCGCGCCATATGGTCATCAACCTGGCGCTGGGGATCCAGTTGGCCCCTGTTCTTCTGCTGTGGGGCCTGGCCAGGCGTCGCGACCTGCCACGCCTGAAGATCTTCCTGGCCGTCACCTTCGTCGTCATGGCCATTCTGACGGTCCTGACCAAGCATCTGGTCCTGCCGGGCACGGTCAACGACGCCAATGTCGGCTGGTGGGAGCGGCTCTACGCCATCGTCCTGGTTTGCTGGGTGGGGGTTGCGGCCTGGGTTCTGGACCGTAAACTGCTGTCGGTCGCCACGGAATCGCCGGCCCCGCGCCCGTCTTCCGCCGCGATCGAAGCTTCGCTGTAAATTTTCCCCCTCTTTTTTTGGTCATATCAACATTGCGTGATTGAAAATCGCGCGAATGTGATCGATTATGCATTTCGTGTTGCAGTGCAGCACTCCGCGTCTTCCCCAGCCCTCGGGAGGACATCCGGTTCACACGGGGGCGTCCAGAGCGGCATGAACAAGCTGGCGATCCGGCCTGTCGAACAGGCTGATATCGAGACGACGATCCACGGCGCTCACACGCCGAGCTGGTCGTGGCTGCCCGACGAGGCGCCGCTGGCCATGCCGGTTCAGTCTCTGAGCGCACCCGACGCCGTCGCCGACGTGACGCCCGCGACCTCGCCGCGCACCGTCGCCATGCGCCGCATGATGCTGCTGGCCGGCACCATCGCCCTGACCAGCCTGTCGGCCATCACCCCCTTCTACCTGTACGCCCGCAAGGGCTGGGACGGGACCGAGATCCTGGCCTTCGGCATCTTCATGGTCCTGATCACCGCCATCTGCTGCTGGTTCATCAGCGGCCTGATGGGTCTGTTCGTCATGCTGCGCGGCAAGGACCAGGCGGATCTCGCCTTCTCGCCGCACCCGCCCCTGCCCCGCACCCGCACGGCCCTGCTGATGCCGCTGTATAACGAAGACGCCCGCGCCTCCTTCGCCCGCCTGGCGATGATCGACGGCTCGCTGGCCCGCCTGGGCGCGTCCTCGGCCTTCGACATCTTCGTGCTCAGCGATTCGACCAAGGAAGACGCCGCCGCCGACGAGCGTTCGGTGTTCCAGTCGTTCCGCATGGCCGCCAACTCCAAGGCCTTCTATCGCCGCCGCACGGATAATGCCGAGCGCAAGGCCGGCAACCTGGCCGAATGGGTCCGTCGTTTCGGCGGCGCCTATGAGAACATGATCGTCCTGGACGCCGACAGCACCATGGCCGGCGAGACCCTGCTGCGCATGGTCGACGCCATGGAACGCAATCCCGGCGTGGGCCTGATCCAGACCGCCCCGGTCATCATCAAGGCCCGCACCATCTTCGCCCGCGTGTCTCAGTATTCGGTGCGCCTGTACGGCCGCGTCGCCGCCGCGGGTCTCGCGTACTGGACCGGCTCGGAATCCAGCTACTGGGGCCACAACGCCATCCTGCGCACCCGCGCCTTCGCCGCCTGCTGCGGCCTGCCGCACCTGAAGGGCCGCAAGCCCTTCGGCGGTCACGTCATGAGCCATGACGTCGTCGAGGCCGCACTGATGCGCCGCGCCGGCTGGGCCGTCCACGTCACCGCCGCCCTCGACGGATCGTGGGAAGAGACCCCGCCGTCGATCACCGACTTCATCCGTCGCGACCACCGCTGGTTCCAGGGCAACCTGCAACACCTGGGCCTGATCGGCGCCAAGGGCCTGTCGCCCATGAGCCGCCTGCAGCTGGCCATGGGCTGCATGGCCTATCTGTCCTCGCCCCTGTGGCTGGCGTCGCTGATGGTCGGCCTGTTCATCCAGATGTTCTATCCGGTCGACTGGTCCAGCTTCTTCTACATCCTGAACCCCCAGTTCACGCCGTTCATGCTGGCCTCCTTCCTGTCGGGCGTGCTGCTGATCGGACCCAAGTTCATGGGCGCCGCCCTGGTCCTCAGCCGTCCGGCCGAGCTGCGCGCCTTCGGCGGCCGTCGCGCCATCGCCAAGGGCATGGCGGCCGAGATCGCCCTGTCGGCCATTCTGGCCCCCATCCTGATGGTCGCCAACACCAAGGCCTTCATCCAGATCGTCTCGGGTCACGACACCGGCTGGTCGACCCAGCAACGCGAGGCCGACGGCCTGGCCTGGTCCGATGCGTTCCGCGCCATGCGCTGGCAGATGATCGTCGGCGTCGGCTTCATGATCCCGCTGTGCGTCCGCCCCGACCTGGCCACCTGGTTCGCCCCGATCGTCCTGCCGCTGCTGCTGGCCGCGCCCATCGTCGTCTGGACCTCTCGCGTCCGCTCGGGCGACGCCCTGGCCGCCAAGGGCTATCTGGTCACCCCGATCCAGGAAGGCGTCAGCGTCAATCCCGCCGTCCTGCACACGCCGCGTTCGCCGCTGCGTGCGGTCGCCGGCGGCGTCCTGGCCCCCGTCGCCGCCCCGGCCATGGTCCCGGCCCGCGCACCCGAGCTCTGATCGATCCAAAAGCGATGCGTGGCGGCCACAGCGCCGCCACAACCGTTACGGCCAAGCTCGACGTGCGACGGGATCGCGTTCACCCTCGATTTTCAGCTCCTGCTGTGGACCCGATTCCATGACCAAGAAGACCAGCGCCGACACCAAGCCCGACCTGCGGATCGTCGAGAGCGAATCCGCCGTCTATGATCTGATGCGCGCGCCCGAGACCACGGCCGACCGCGTCAAACGCCTTCAGATGGAAGCCCACTCCCTGGCGCTGGAAGAGATCGAGGCGCTGGAGAAGCTGCTGCTCGACGCCGCCGCCAAGGCCAAAGCCATCGCCGACGGCGGCGACGCCTATCCGGTCGGCGCCCGCGAGATCGCGTCACGCCTCGCCGCCGACCTGCCCACCAAGGCCGAGACCATCAAGACCATCGTCCACCGCGTCGGCTAGGCGGCGTCACGGTCGTCAGGCCAATACGTCGTCGTAATCGGGATGGCGCTTGTGCCAGGCGACGGCGTAGCTGCAGCGCGGAAACAGCTTCAGCCCCGTCTCGCGCGCATGTTCGGCCATCGCCTGCATGAACCGGCCCGCCGCGCCCGATCCGCGCAACGACTGTTCCGCCTCGACGTGCAGGATCATCCGCGCATCGCCCTTGACGGCATAGTCGGCCCAGACCAGGCCCGAACCCTTGTCGTCGTCGAACGCCTGCTCGAACCGGTTGTCGCCCTCGACGTCTTTGAACTGTCCCATGCGTCTCTCCTTTGACGGATCAACCGCCGAGGCCGCGCGGACGTTCCGTAAGGCTCAGATAGGCTTGTCGTTCAGCAGGTTCAGCAGGCCGATCACGCTCTTGATCGTGAACCAGATCGACAGCACCAACAGCGCCAAGCCGAACACGAAGATCGTGACGAAGCCGATGCCGAGCGCCATCAGCGGAATGCTGACGAACACCCCGACCCAGGCGGCGATGGTCCACCAGAACACCGACCAGAACAACGCGATCTGCGCGTCGATGTGCTGGCGCGCCACGCCCGTGGCCGTGCCGCGGGTGACATAAGCAACCACCAGCCCCACGAGCACCAACAGGTTCGCGCTGGGGATCGACAGGATGAACAGCGCCCAGGCGATCAGCGCCCCGACCTTGCCCTCGGACTCGCGTCCGGCGATGAAATTGGGTTCGTTCGTCATCGTCGGTCCTTCAGAACAGCCAGCTGCGAGGGTTGGGAACGGCCTGACCGCTCTTCAGTTTCAGCACCCCGAACGCGCCGCGCGCCAGGACCCAGATCGCCAGGGCGAACAGCACCAGCACGCCGATATTGACCACGATCAGAACCGCCCCGACCACCGCCGCGGCGACCGTCCCGAACAGGGTCCGCTGCTGATAGACGGCATGGCTGTGCTCCAGCGCGCCCGTCGCCCCGTCGCGTCGCATCACCGCCAGCAAGGCCACCAGGCACGACACGCCCAGCGTCGGCACCGCCAGCAGGATCAGCACATAGATCGCATACAGCCGCATCGGCACGGCCGGCCCCTCGCGGCGCGGCGCGGCGTCGGACGTCATCGGCTCGCGCATGGCGCGGGTCACGGGCGTCGGCGCGACGGGCGTCTCCAGCGTCGGCTCCGGCCTTGGCGCAAACGGCGCCGTCGGCCGCGTCATCTGTCCCGACAGATCGAACGGCCCCGGCCCCGACTCCGGCTCCGGCGGATCGAACAGGTCCGGCTCGCGCGCCTCCTGAGCGACCGGCTCCGGGGCCCGCGCCCGCCCGGCCAGCGACGCCGGCGAGACGAAGCCGACCTGGGCGTCGTGATCGTGATCGTCGTTGGGGACCGCAGGGTCTTTCGGATCGACGGGCTCGGCCATGAACATCGCTTCTCACACGCCGGACGCCCGGCTGGACTCAAGGGCGCGACAATGGCCGTCCGTCAGTTTCGACGCAACCGCCCTTACCGCCCCAGCACGATCTCGCACCCCGGCGCGATCACGCCCTGCAACGCCCCCGGCTTTTCGATCCGCACCGTCGCCCGCTGCACGCAGCCGTCTTCCAGGCACGCCCGCGCCAGCCGCTCGGCGAAGGTCTCGACCAGCCCGACATGCCCCTCGGCCGCAATCGCGCGCGCCGCATTGGCCACGGTCTCATAGTTGATGGTGTCGCCCAGCCGCTCGATGGGCTTGGGCTCCAGCTCCAGCGTCACGTCGATCACCAGCCGCTGCAGCCGCCCCTGCTCGTGGTCATAGACCCCGATCCCGGCCTCGACCTCCAGCCCGCGCACGAACACGCTCAGCCGCTCGAAACGCAGCGGTTCTTCCGCCGGAAACGGCGTCACGTGAGAGGATGCAACCACGCGCTACTCCTGGATGTCGGGGGTGCGCCAGGCCAGGTGCTGGCCCCCGTCGACGGCGATCATCTGGCCCGTCACCATGCGGGCGTCAATCAGCCACAGCACCGCCTCGGCCACCGCCTCGGGGCTGCCTGGCGTCTGCAACAGGGTGGCGCGCGCCTCGGCGGCGAACTCCTCGGGCGTCTGGTGGATCGACGGCAGGGTCGGCCCCGGCCCCACCCCATTGACCCGGATGCCCGGCGCCAGCGCCTGGGCCAGGGTCTGCGTCGCCCACCACAGCCCATTGCGCGACAGGCTGTAGGAGAAGAAGCGCGGATCCGGCTTCAGCACCTTCTGGTCCAGCAGATTGACGATGGCCCCCTCGACGGCCCCCCTCTCGTGAATCTGGGCCGCGAACGCCTCGGCCAGCACGATGGGCGCCCTCAGATTGGTCTCGATATGCAGGTCCCAGCTGTCGCGCGTCAGGCCGCCGACCCGGTCGTCCTCAAACACCGAGGCGTTGTTGACCAGCACGCTGACCGGCCCCAGCGCCTCCGCCGCCGCCGGAACCAGCGCCCGCACCTTGGCCTCGTCCGTCAGGTCCGCCTGCAACAGGCACGCGCGCCGCCCCAGGCCCGCGATCTCGTCGGCCAGGGTCCGGGCGTCCTCGCCCGACGCATGATGATGGATCGCCACGTCGAACCCGGCCTCGGCCAGCTTCAGACAGATGGCCCGCCCGATCCGCCGCGCCCCGCCCGTGACCAGGGCGACGCCCCGTTCAGAGCGAGCTGAAGCCTCAGTCAACCCGGCCGAACTCGAACGCATTGAAAGCCGCGATGACGGCGATGAAGCCGAAGATGATGCCGAGAGCCAGCATGGGATGCTCCTGTTGTCGGTCTTGGATTAGAGCGGACCGCGGCGGGGTTCAAGCGGGGATGAATCGGGCAGGGCCTGTGGGCGGGATGGGAAACGGAAGGACTCATAGCGGCGGTTCGGGACGGCGGCTATTGCCATCGTCATTCCGGCTTCGGATCCCAATTTCCTGTCACGTGAGGGTTTCACGAGGGATCGGTCAGAAAGGCTTCGTCTCGACAAGCAACACGACGATGCTCAGGCTGACAAATATGGCTGGCATTGCGATCCGCACGCCGGCTTTCGCCGTAAAGTCACCGTTCGCAGCGACCTTGCGCAGTTGTCCAGACAAGAAGCCATGGACCGCAGACATCACTAGCACGAACGCCAGCTTCGACATCAACCATCCGCTCGGGAGCCAGCCCCCCCAGACCGAGAGTGTCAGGCCCAACCCCCAGGTCACGATCATCGCGGGCGTGGTGACAGCTTGATCCCATGATCGAAAGCGCGCCATTGTTTCGCGGTCGCCCTTCGTGACGACGAGCGCGACAGCCATCATGCCGCCAGACCACATCAGAAGGGCTACGATGTGCCCGGCCTTTATCACGTCGTAGAGGATCATGCCTGCCGTTCGGCGAGTTTGGACCTGAGCCAGCGCTCGTTGATGATGCCACCGAACGGAAGGGTCGCGCCGATGAACAGGCGCATGGCGTCGCGCCTGGCGATGAGACCTTCTGACCATGCCTGGGCGATCACCCAGAGAAACGCCAGGAAAGTCAGTCCGTGGATCGGGCCGAGAATACGGCTGACCTCTCCGATCCCGGCAAGATGCTTCAGGGGCACGGCGATGAGTAGGAGTGAGAGAAGCGTCACCGCCTCGGCAATCGAGAGAAGGCGCAGGGCGCGACCTGGCATCATTCGACCTCGCGCAGGAGCTTCTCGACCGCGTTCAAACGTGCCGTCAGCGCACTGACTTCCTGTCGCAGCGCCGCAAGCGTCTCATCGCTTGCGGTCACTCGTTTCGCGTCCAGTCTGCTTCGATAGATTGAAGCCGCATATTTCATCGCGAAAAGAACAATGATTCCCAGCAGGATGATGAGCGTGAGCGGATAGAAAACTGACGAAGCCTCAGTCATTGGGGTCTCCATTGGCGTGGACGGAACCTGGCGTGGGAAACGGCCCGGCTGCGGCGATGCTTCCGGCATCAAGCGCCAGAGCGAACGGGGTGTTCTCGTAAAAATTGGCGGCTTTGCCGCTATCCGCCGTCTCGATGGCGCTAGCCACCAATCCGGCGCTTTCCAGCTTGCGCAGATGCATTTTCATCAGCGGGCGACTGATGCCGCCTTCGCGCGCAAGCTGGCTGACATAGGCGCGCCTGCCGTCAGCAAGATACGCCACGATCCACAGACGCGCCGGGTGCGCCAAGGCCTGAATCTGCAGCAGCAGCTTCTCGGATGTGATCACGAAAGGACCTTTACGGTTAAGCGAGCGCCGCCATATCAGATTAGCAGCCGCCATCGCCTATCCTCCTCTTATTCTGAAGCCAACTCGACGAAACTGCGTGCTGCGCTGACAGGCCGTTACGGCGTCGGCGGACTATCGGGTCGCGAATATTTGCCCATGTCCGCCGCGGCCTGTTGAGCCACCTCGCGCATGTCGATGCCTCCGCCAGCCATCCAAGCGATCGCGGCCTGAGTGAGTTCGGGTCCGGCCTTCGCAGGCACTCCAACGTCAAAGGGTGGCTCAGGATCGTACTGCATTGCGAGTTGCTGGATTTTGGCAGCCTGTTCACCAGCCAACTCAGCGACCAAAGTCAGTCCGAAATCCAGTCCGGCGGTGACGCCCCCACCCGTCATGCGGTTCCTGTCCTTGACCACGCGTTTTTCGACGGGATTGGCACCGAACAGCGGCAGGAGAGGCATCGCCGCCCAGTGTGTCGCGGCGTCGTACCCCTGGAGCAGCCCGGCCGCACCCAGAACGAGCGCACCTGAGCACACGGACGTTACATACCTGGCGCGTTCACCCCGATCGGCAAGGAACCGCAGCATGGCGTCATCCCGCATGACGGCGACCTGGCCGGGCCCACCGGGGATGAAGAGAACGTCGAGATCCTCAGGGCACTCATCGAAAGTCGTGTCAGCTTGCAGTAGAACCCCGGTATCACTGACCATCAAATCCTTGTTCTTCCAAACGATATGAATATCGCAGACGGCGCTCAGAGCCGCCTGCGGGCCGGCCAGGTCCAGCAGCGTCAATCCGGGGAACATCAGCATCGCCACTTTTGGCTTCGGCCGATCGGTCGTCATGACGATATGGTATTCTCGGCCTTGAAGCGTTGAGACGGGAGCGGTCTGGCTCGCTGCGGCTCCTGACGCCGATATCGCGATTGAGCTGCCGGCTAGAGCTGCAAAAGCGCGTCGATTGATGTCCATCATGCTGGTCTTTCCTCTGATGCACCGGCGTCTGCAGCATCGGCCGCGAGCCGTCAGAACTCATTAGGTTAGTTTTTTCTTACGGGAAAGAAAAAACTGACGCAGTTCAGAAAGGGTGCTGCTGACAAGTCTTGCCGTCACCCTTCCCTCCTGACCACAAAGATGGTCGAACGAATCGTCAGCCACTCCGCACACGACACACCCATGACCTGGCGCATCCACGTCGAACCCTTCACCCGCCCCCTCTTCTTCGCCTGGTCGCGCCTGACGCGCGGCAAGACGCTGGGCGTGCGGGCGGTGGCGGTGGATGCGCAGGGGCGGGTGCTGATGGTTCGGCACACCTATCTGGCCGGCTGGTGGTTGCCGGGCGGCGGGGTGGATCAAGGCGAGACGACCCACGCCGCCGTGGTGCGCGAACTGCACGAAGAGGCCGGGCTGATCGCGCGGGCGCCGCCGCGCCTGATCTCGATCCATTCCAACGACCGCTTCTTTCCCGGCGATCACGTCGTGGTCTTCCGCCTGGACGATTTCGACCGGGGCGAGCGCACCAGCCATGGCGAGATCGCCGAGGTCGGCTGGTTCTCGCCCTCCGACCTGCCGGCCGACACCAACCGGGGCTGTCGCGCGCGTCTGGCCGAAATCTTCGACGGCGCCCCGATCGATCCGGACTGGTGAGAGACGTCCGCATCTGACGCAGGCGCGTGCCAGCGTCCGCCCATGACCCAAGCCGCCCCCGCCTATCGCGTCCGTTCGCAGCAAGTCTGGGACCTGGCCCGCAAGGACTATCTGGCGGGCGAGCCGGCGCGCGTCGTCTGCCGCCGCTACGACCTGGGCCTTTCGGCCTTTCGCGTTCGCGCCCGCAAGGCGGGCTGGCGACTACAGGATCAGGACGACCCCGATATGTACGATCCCGCCGTCGAGCTTGAGGACATCGAGGACATCGACCTGTCGGCCATGGCCCTGTCGGCGCGGCGTCGCCTGCAACTGTCGCTGATGGACGGCGAGGCGACCGAGGCCCTGCGCTGGCTCAGGATCTTCGAGACCCTGTCGTCCATGGCTCCCGAAACGCCCGCCGAAACCCCGCCTGCCGAAACCCAGGATGTGCACAGATTGCACCCTGATTTTTCGCCCGCCGCGCCCGATCTGGACGATCTGGACGAAGTGCACACTTTGCACCCTGTTTTCGACGATGCCGGGTCCGAACCGGACGAAGTGCACAGATTGCACCCTGTTTTGACGCCGCCCGCCCCTCAACCCCTGAACCGCGCCTAGCGGCGCCGCCTGCGTCGCGCCGGCCGCCTCAAGCCGCCCTCCGCATCCGGCGAAAGCCGTGCTAGCCAGGGGCCATGAACCCGTCCCTGCTCGCCATCCTCGTCGTCATCCTGGCCGGCGGCGCCACCGCGCTCCAGGCGCCGACCAACGCCAAGCTGGCCACGGCGGTCGCCTCCCCGGTCAACGCCGCCTTCATCTCGTTCGCCGTCGGCACGACGGTGCTGGGGATCGTGGCGGCCCTGATGCACACGCGGCCGGACTTCGCCGCCACGCGCGCCCTGCCCTGGTACGCCTGGCTGGGCGGGGTCTACGGCGCCTGTTTCGTGGTCGCCGCCGCCTGGGGCGTGCCGCGCCTGGGCGTGGCCATGACCATCACCCTGATGGTCGGCGGCCAGCTGCTGCTCAGCCTGATCCTCGACCATTTCGGCGCCCTGGGCGTGCCGCGCCAGCCGCTGAACATCGGCCGCATCGCCGGGGTGGGCCTGGTTCTGGCGGGCGTGCTGCTGGTCCGCCGATCGTAAAATCTCACCTCCCCATTCGCGAAGGCGAATGGGGAGGACAGGCGATCGCGTCAGCGAGCGCCAGGAGGGGGCGATCCGGTGTCTGAAGCTGGCAGGGTCATCACGACTGCCGGAGTCGCCCCCTCCTGATCGCTGCGCGATCTGTCCTCCCCACGCGCCTTCGCGCGCGGAGAGGTGACGCGAACGCCGTCGCCCCCCTATATCCCCCGGATGACGGAGGAGACGCTCGATTCGAACCTGACGGCCGCCGCCCTGATCGCCGACGAGGCGCGTCGGGCGCCCGACAAGCCGGGCGTCTATCGCATGTATGGCGAGGACGGCTCATGCCTGTATGTCGGCAAGGCCAAGTCGCTGAAGAAGCGCATCGTCCAGTACGCCCAGGGCCGTTTCCACACCCAGCGTATCGGCCTGATGGTGGCCCAGACCCGGTCGATGGAGCTGGTCGTCACGGCGTCCGAGACCGAGGCCCTGCTGCTCGAATCCAACTTCATCAAGAAGCTGAAGCCGCGCTTCAACGTCCTGCTGCGCGACGACAAATCCTTCGCCGAGCTGATGATCCGCAGCGACCACCGCGCCCCCCAGGTCAGGAAGCATCGCGGCGCCCATGTCACGCCCGGCCACTACTTCGGCCCCTTCGCCTCGACCTGGGCGGTCAACCGGACGCTGAACACGCTGCAGAAAGCCTTCCTGCTGCGGTCCTGTTCGGACAGCGTCTACGAGACCCGCACACGCCCCTGCATGCTGCACCAGATCAAGCGCTGCTCGGCCCCCTGCACCGGCCTGATCTCGCTTGAGGACTATGGCGAACTGGTCACCGAGGCCGAACAGTTCCTGCGCGGCAAGTCCCGCGCCGTCATCGGCCGTCTGTCCCAGGAGATGCAGGCGGCGTCCGACGAGATGGACTTCGAACAGGCCGCCCGCGTCCGCGACCGCATCCGCGCCCTGTCGGCCATCTCGATGGAGAACTCCGTCAGCGCCGACAGCGTCCCTGAAGGCGACGTCTTCGCCCTGCATTCCGACGGCGGCCAGGCCTGTGTCCAGGTCTTCTTCTATCGCGCCGGCCAGAACTGGGGCGGGCGCGCCTATTTCCCCCGCGTGGACAAGACCGACACCGACCCGGAGATCCTGGCCGCCTTCCTGGGTCAGTTCTATGAGGACAAGCCGATCCCGCGCCTGATCCTGTCCAACGTCCGCCCGCACGAGCTGGAGCTGCTGGAGGAGGCCTTCTCGATGAAGGCCGACCGCAAGATCGAGATCGTCCGGCCCCAGCGCGGCGAGAAACTGGCCCTGGTCGACCACGCCCTGACCAACGCCCGCGAGGCCCTGGGCCGTCGCCTGGCCGAAAGCTCGGCGCAAGGGAAAATCCTCGACGAGGTCTGCGAGGCCTTCGGCCTGGAGACCCGGCCCGAACGGATCGAAATCTACGACAACGCCCATATCCAGGGCACGAACGCGGTGGGCGGAATGGTCGTCGCCGGCCCCGACGGCTTCCAGAAGTCCCAGTACCGCAAGTTCAACATCCGGGGCGAGGATCTGACCCCCGGCGACGACTACGGCATGATGCGCGAGGTGATGCGCCGCCGCTTCGCCCGCCTGGTCAAGGACGAGGAAGAGGGCGAGGACGCCGTCCGCCCCGACCTGCTGCTGATCGACGGCGGCGCGGGCCAGTTGGCCGAGGTGCTGGCGGTTCTGGCCGATCTGGGCCTGGACGACATCGCCGTGGTCGGCGTCGCCAAGGGGCCGGACCGCGATGCGGGCATGGAAAAGTTCTTCATGCCCGGCAAGCCGCCCTTCATGCTGCCGCTGAAGTCCCCGGCCCTCTACTACCTGCAACGGTTGCGCGACGAGGCCCACCGCTTCGCCAACGGCGCCCACGCCAAGCGCCGCTCGATGGACATCAAGAAGAACCCGCTGGACGAGATCGAAGGCGTCGGCCCCGGCCGCAAAAAGGCCCTGCTCCACGCCTTCGGCTCCGCCAAGGGCGTCGGCCGCGCCTCGGTGTCGGACCTGGTCAAGGTGGACGGCATCAACCAACCCCTGGCCGAACGCATCCACGCCTTCTTCAGGAAGGCCTGAACTGTGTCACCACTCCAGCAGCTTCAGACCGGGAATTTCGCGAAAGTCGTCGCCGTTGCGGGTGATCAACGTCGCTTCGTCGACCAAGGCCTGCGCTGCGATCATCCGATCCAGCACCTTGCGCCGCGAATAGCCGGTGTGCGCGATAATGCGCCCATAGGCGGCGGCATCGCGGCTATCGAACGGCCTATAATTTATAGCTTCAAGCAAGGCCACCATCCGCGCGCGCCGCAGTTCGGCCTCTCCGTCCAGAAAGCCCGCCTCCAACTCGACCACGGTGATGATGGAGAAAACCAGCGTCTCGTCGGTCTCCTCGATCCGCGCGCGTACAATCGGGTCGCCATCACGCAGATGGATGGCGACGCTGGCATCCAGCATCAGCAACGATCAAAGCCCCTTGCGGATCGGCGCGATGAAAGGCGGCCGCTTTCCAATGCTGGAAGGCTTTGGCAACGCATCCAGCTTGGCCAACATTTCCTTCACCGAAGGTCGCTTGGGTGTCAGGGTCACGACGTCGCCCTTGCGTTCGATCTCGACCTCGACGCCGGGACCGAACGAGATTTCCTTGGGCAGGCGTACGGCGTCGCTGTTGCCGCTTCGGAATGTTCGACTGGTGACAGCCATAGCGCGCTCCTTCGTATAGACACGTATACACGATTTATCGGCAGCGCTCAAAGCGCTACAGGCGCAGCATGAGCGACATCGAAGACGAACTGACCGCCGGCTACCGCCGCTTCCGGGCCGAGCATTGGCCGACAGCCCATGCGGAATATGAGGCGCTGGCCCAGGGGCAGAAGCCGCACACCCTGATCGTGGCCTGCTCGGACAGCCGCGCCGATCCGGCGCTCATCTTCGACGCCGCACCGGGCCAGTTGTTCGTGGTCCGCAACGTCGCCAATCTGGTGCCGCCGTATGAGCCTGACGGTCGGCTGCACGGCGTCTCGGCCGCGCTGGAGTTCGGGGTCAAGGTGCTGAATGTCAAGCGGATCGTGGTCATGGGCCATGCCCACTGCGGCGGGGTTAACGCCATGCTGAACGGCGCGCCCGACAGCTGCGCCGACTTCGTGGCGCCTTGGGTCGCGCAAGGCACGCCCGTGGTTCAGCACGTCGCCGAAACTGTTTCGCCTGATCAGTTGGAGCGCGCGGCCGAAGAGGCCATCGTTCGCCTGTCGATCCGAAACCTGCGCACCTTCCCCTGGATCGCCGAGCGCGAGGCCAAGGGCGAGTTGGAGCTCAGCGGCCTGCACTTTGGCATCGCAGAGGGGGCCCTGACCGTCATGACCGACAAGCCGCGGTTCGAACCGTTGGCGTGACTTGCGAACCGTGTCACACCCGGCGCGTTGAACGGATATGACCATGACAGCCGCCCACCGCGCCAATCCCATCCCCAACATCCTGACCGGCCTGCGCCTTGTGGCCGGGGTGGTGATGTTCGCCATGATGGCCGGCGCGGCGCCCGGCGCGCTGGAGGCTTGGCTTTCGCCAGAAACCCAAGGTCGGTTCAGCGTCTGGGCCTTCTGGATCTTCGTCATCGCGGCGTCCACCGACTGGGTCGACGGCTTTCTGGCCAGACGCTGGAACTCCACCACGCGCTGGGGCGCCATCCTCGATCCGATCGCCGACAAGGTGCTGGTCACGGGCGCCATCCTGGGCGTTCTGGCCTCGGGTTCGCTGCCCGGTATCGCCCTGCCCTGCGGCCTGATCCTGTTCCGGGAGTTCGCCGTTTCGGCGCTGCGCGAGACCATGGCCGGGCGGATCGAACTGCCCGTCACCCTGGCGGCGAAATGGAAAACCACGGTGCAGATGGTCGCTCTGGCTGCCCTTCAACTGACGCTGTTGTGGAGCGCCCTTGGCCTGCAGAATCCGGATGGCTCGCCGCTGGCCTGGCAGCCGGCGTTCGAATCCTTCGCCATCTTCCTGATCTGGTTCGCCGCCATCATCACCTTGTGGACGGGCTGGCAGTATTTCAGCGAGGCGCGTCGCCAGATGAGAGACCTCTAGGGCCGCAGCGTCAGACCGACCGGCGTGGCCTCGAAGGCCGACAGCCGGCCCAGATAGCTCATGCCCAGCAGGGAGTATTCGAGGCCCTGCTCCACGACCAGCGCCTCGACCTCGTCCACTCGCGCCCCGGCCACCGAAACCGATTTCAGCTGAACCGGGGCGGCGCGCACCACGCCCGAGGCGGTCTGGACGCGGCCGGTGAAGTCCGCCGGCTCGGGATCGACGCCCAGCCGCAGGGCGTCCGCCCGCGTCAGGGCCACGACACTGGCGCCGGTGTCCACCAGCACGCGCACCGCCCGCCCTTCGATCCTGGCCTGGGCCCAGTAGTGACCGTCCGCGCCCTTGACCACCTGGGCGTCCGTGCCTGAGGCCTTGGCAGTCGAAGCCGCGATCACAGGCGTCGCCGCCTGAGCCGCGCCGTCCCCCTCCAGATGCCTGATCGTCAGCGCCGTGCCGAACGAGGCCATGAGGGCGACGCCGAGCACGATGACGGACTGGAAATCGATGCGAACCATGTCCCCTGTCTAAGGGGGCGTCGTTTGGATGCCGTGAAACGACGTGGCTGACGAAAGCTTAAACCCCGAACCGCGCTAGCCCAGTTTGGCCGGATCGACCTGAGACCGCCGCATGGGCAGGTCGGCCATGACCGCCGCGCGTTCGGCGTCGCTGAGCGCGCGCCAGCCGGCGATCTCCTTGAGCGTGCGGAAACAGCCCAGGCACAGGCCGCTCTCGCCATCGACGGCGCAGACCATGACGCAAGGCGTGGCGATGGCCTTGGGCGGTCCCGGCCTGCTCGGGATGGGGACGCTCATTGTGACACGGACGCGAAATACACTCCGACTCCTGACGAATAAATTTGCAAATTCACGAAACCGTCTTATATTGCCTCATGACGCGAAACGACTGACGGTGGAATCCCATTGGTACGACGCGTCTCTTTTCATCGTTCTGCGAAAGGAGACGCCAAAATGAACGATAAGGAGCGTAATCTCCAACACGCCATGATGTCCTTTGCCCTTTGGGGCGGGATGCTGGTCAACAGTCGGCATATGCCGTCGAATTCGAGCCGGGTGGTCAGCCATCCGTCGAACTTCGTACCCTATACGATCAAGAAACGCTGACGGCCCTTTTCGGCCCAAGCCTGAAAAAGCCCTGGTCTCGGCCGGGGCTTTTGCAATTGCGGACTTGCCTGACGCGGCGTTCGCAGCCGATGACGAACGCGAACACGGAGACGACGCATGGGCCTGATCGCCGAAGACCGCCAGGGTTCGATCCTGATCTGGACGCTGGACCGCGAGGCCCGGCTGAACGCCCTGCCCGACCTGACCGACGGGGACGAGGTGGCGGCGGCGTGCGAGCGGGTCAACGCCGATCCGTCGATCCGGTGCGTGGTCCTGACCGGCGCAGGGCGGGCCTTCTCCGCCGGCGGAGACCTGACGGCCATGCGCGACCGGCGCGACCTGTTCGAGGGATCGGGCGCCGCCATCCGCGAACGCTATCGTCGTGTCGTCCACCGGATCGTGCGGTCGCTGTACGGGCTGGAGGTTCCGCTGATCGCCGCCGTCAACGGGCCGGCCATGGGGCTGGGCTGCGACATCGCCGGCCTGGCGGATATCCGGATCGCTTCTGATCGCGCCAGCTTCGGCGTGCCGTTCCTGAAGCTGGGCATCATTCCCGGCGACGGCGGATCCTGGCTGCTGCCGCGCAACATCGGTTATGCCCGCGCCGCCGAAATGCTGTTCACCGCCCGCTCCATCGACGCCGCGACGGCCGCTGAATGGGGACTGGTCAATCGCGTGGTCGCCCATGACAGTCTGATGGACGAGGCCCTGACCACCGCCGCCCAGGTCGCGGCGCAGCCGCCGCAAGCCCTGCGCATGGCCAAGACCCTGTTGCGCCAGGGGCGAGACATGAACTTCGACCAGATGCTGGAGATGTCGGCCGCCATGCAGGCCATCGCCCACCTGACCGACGACCATCAGGAAGGCGTCGCCGCCGTGCTGGAAAAGCGGCCGGGCGTCTTCACCGGCCGCTGATCCACTCGCGTTCTACTGCGCGCGCATCGCCTGGTTCGGACCGACGCCGGTCGTGGCGACGCGCTTGGCGCCGGCCGTCTCGCCCGGCTTCATGAACTTGACCAGCACGCGCTGACCAATCAGCAGGGGCGCATCGCCGGCCGAGGCGACCACCTCCACCACCCGCTCGTCGGTGCGTTGCGAGGGATCGTCCGAGGCCAGTTTGCGGGCGCCGAACACGGCGGCCCGACGCATCACCGCGCCGATATAGACCTTGGTGGCGTCGCCCTCGGGGCTGATCTCGACAGCCTGACCGTCGGTCAGGTTGGGCAGGTCGCTCTCGACCACCTCGGCGCGGACGATGCGCGGGGCCTCGGGCTCCAGGTCGAACATGTTGGAGACGTTCAGGGTCGAAGCGCCGGCGCCGGGGTTGGCGTAGCGACGCACGATCCGGCCGTTGCTGGGCGCACGGATGATCGTCAGTTCCTGATTGTAGCGGGCCTGATCCAGCTGGGCGCGGGCGGTCTGGACGGCGGCGGCCTGAGAACCGAGACGGGCCTGGGCCGTGGCGATGGCGTCCTGGGCCTGGTCCATGCGCTGGGCGGCCACGAAGTTGGTGGCGACCAGGCGTTGCAAGCGTTCCTGCTCGCGCTGGGCGGTGCGGATGTCGACGCGGATCTGGGCCAGCTGGCTCTCGGCCTGGTTGACGGCGGCCTGTGCGCTCTGAACGGACAGGCGGGCTTCGTCGTCCTCCTGGCGGGCCAGGATCTGGCCGGCGACGACGCGGTCGCCTTCCTGCACCAGCACTTCGCGCACGATGCCGCCGCGACGGGCCGCGATCTGGATGATCCCGCCCTCGACATCGACCTTGCCGTTGGCGATGGCGGCATAGGGGCTCTCGACCTTGGTGGCCGCAGCCTTGTCCTGCTCGACCTTCTTGGTCTTGGCGGCGGACTGGAACAGCATGAAGCCGACCACCAGCACGATCACCAGCAGCAGGCCGATCCAGGTGCGTTTTTTCTTCAGAAAGCCGGGCATTGGCGTGTCGTCCTAAGCGATGTCGTCGGTATGTTCAGTGGGACGCCAGGATGGCGTTCGGATCGGGGATGCGGCGCTGGTCGTCCAGGATCTTGCCGTCCTCGATATGGATGACCCGGTCGGCCCAGGCCTCAAGGCGCGGGTCGTGGGTCACGCAGATCACGGCGGCGCCGTGTTCGGTGGCGGCGCGGCGCAGCAGCTTGATCACCACCTGGCCGTTCTCGCCGTCCAGGGCCGATGTCGGTTCGTCGGCGAACAGGATCTTGGGATCCTTGGCCAGGGCGCGGGCGATGGCGACGCGCTGTTTCTCGCCGCCGGACAGAGCCGCCGGCCGCTGGTGCAGACGATGGCCCAGGCCGACTTCTTCCAGGGCCGTCGTGGCGCGCTTCCTGGCCTGACCGGTGGTCAGCCCCTGGAACTTCAGCACGGTCTCGACCTGCTGCAGCGCCGTCAGCGCGGGGAACAGGTTGAAGCCTTGGAAGATGAAGCCACAGTTATCCAGACGGAACTTGTCGATCCGACCCGAGGACAGTTTCCACAGATCGTCGACATCCAGCACGTCCACCCGACCCTCTTCGGGTTTCAGCAGGCCGGACAGGGCCGCGATCAGGGTGGACTTGCCCGAGCCTGACGGCCCCATGACCATGGTCAGGTCGCCGTGTCTGGCGTCGAAATCGACGCCCTTCAGCACCTCGACCCAGGCCTTGCCGGACTTGAACCGCTTGACCAGATTCTTGGCCTCGATGGCGAACTCGCCGTGCTTTTCATGAACCTTTGTATGAACGTTCATCGCAGCAGGTCCGCCGGTTGGCTGTTCTTGAGGATGCCCAGCGACAGCAGGCCTGACACCATGGCGATAGCGATCAGGCCGATCCCCACCACGATCAGCAGCGACAGCGGCAGGGCGATGATCACCGCCCCCATCATCGCCAGCAACGACACCAGCCACGTCAGGAAGATCGCCGCCGCGACCCCGACAAGGCCCACCCAGAAGCTGAGTTCGACCACGATCCGGCGCAGCGACCCCATGCTGACGCCCAGCGCCCGCAGCGAGGCGAACTCCTTGATATTCGCCATGATCGCGCCGCGCAGGGTCTGCCAGGTGATGGCCACGCCGATGATGACGCCCAGTACGACGCAGCCGCCGATGATGATGACCAGGATGCCTTCCTCGAACATCGACTTGGCGTTGGCGTCCGCCAGTTCCTGACGCGTCCAGGCCTTCCACTGTCCGTTGCCCATCGTGTTCAGTTGCGCCGCCACGACCTTGGCCTTGGCCGGGTCGCGCAGCTTGATCATCAGCGGACCGCCGTTCGTATTGCCCCACGACTGCCCCAGCATCCGCAGCGAGTCGCGCGACATGACGATGGTCGGCTGCATCATGTTGGGATAGCCGCGCAGAACCCCGACCACCGTGACGGTCTGGCCGGCGTAGATCGCCCGGTCGCCCAGCTTGACGCCCAAGGTGCTCAATGCGGATTCATCGACCGCAATGGTGAACGGTTGACGCAGCGCCGCGACCAGCTCGTCCGAATAATCGACGGGTATGGTGACCGAGCCGGGCTGGGTGTCGATGACATTGACCATCACCTGTTTGGAACGCGGCGCCTTCTGGCTCGCGCGTTCGGCCTGGCTCATGGTCGGATCGATTTCGCGAACATTCTGAAGATTGCCACCGTTGATCTCCATCGCCTTCACCTCGACCACCTCGGGGTGGTTGTAGACCAGCGGGACAAATCGGGTCGGCACGCTCATGGAGCCGCCGAAAAGCTGGGTGGCGCCGGGCTGCATGATGATCACGTCGGCGCGCGAGCGTTCGATCGCGGCGGTGAACCCCTTGCCGATGCCGATGAAGACACCGGTCATCGCCAGGACCAGCAGACCCGACAGGGCCAGGGCCATGACCGCCGCCATATAGCGGCGCCACTCGAACAGCAGCGTAGATAGCGCAAGCGACATGGTCGTCGATAAACCCCCGGTACGTCCGCCTATCTGAGCGTGAGCCGCCTCACCGCCAAGTTAAATCGGGGTAAGGGTTCCGCCTCCCAGACATTGCGGGTTCGAAATCAGGGGATTAAGGGCGTTGCAGCCTATTGGCGCCGGCCCTCGGTCGGGGCTAGTTACAACATAACAGATGGGACAGGCCGTCCCACGCTCCGGGAAACACGCCGCCATGTCCTTGCCCTCTCTTCGTCTCACCGCCTCGCTGGCCGCGCTCGGCGCCGCCACCGCCGTCCTGTCGGCCCCCGCCACGTCCGCCAGGGCCGACGAAGGCATGTGGACCTTCGACAACTTCCCCATCGCCACGGTGAACGAGAAATACGGCACCAACATCGACCAGGCCTGGCTGGATCGAGTGCGTAACGCCGCCGTTCGTCTTCAAGGCTGCTCGGCCTCGCTGGTGTCGAACGAAGGCCTGGTGCTGACCAACCACCACTGCGTCGTCTCCTGCGTTCAGGACCTGTCCACGGCCGACAACGACTACGTCAAGAACGGCTGGATGCCCGCCACCCGCGAGGAAGAGAAGAAGTGCCCCGGCCAGACGGCCGAAATCCTGACCGACATCGTCGATGTGACCGACCGCGTCACCGGCGCCGGCGCCGGGCTTGAGGGCGCCGCCTTCGTCCAGGCCCGCGCCGCCGAGATCGACAAGATCCAGAAGGAGACCTGCGGCGACGACCAGAAGCTGACCTGCCAGGTCATCAGCTTCTACCGCGGCGGCCAGTACAAGCTCTACAAGTTCCGCAAATACGACGACGTGCGCCTGGTCTTCGCGCCAGAGTTTCAGGCGGCCTTCTTCGGCGGCGACCCCGACAACTTCAACTTCCCGCGCTACGCCCTGGATGCTGGTTTCCTGCGCATCTACGAGGACGGCAAGCCGGTCGCCACGCCGAACCACCTGACCTGGAACGCCAACGCGCCCAAGGAAGGCGACGTCACCTTCGTCGCGGGCAACCCCGGCTCGACCTCGCGTCTGCTGACCATGGCCCAGTTGGAGGTTCTGCGTGACCAGCAGATGCCGCTGACCCTGATCCAGTCGTCGGAACTGCGCGGTCGGCTGCTCGAATATTCGACCACCGGCGAAGAGGCCAAGCGCGTCACCGTCGATCCGCTGTTCGGCCTGGAGAACAGCTTCAAGGTCTTCTACGGCCAGCAGGGCGCCCTGACCGATCCGGCCTTCATGGCCACGAAGCGCGCAGCCGAGCAGGAACTGCGTCAGCGCGTCGCCGCGGACCCGGCCCTGGCCCAGCGCATCGGCGACCCGTGGGCCGATCTGGAGCGCGTCTCGACGGCCCAGCGCGACCTGTATCTGCCCTATCGCCAGCTGGAATCGGCGGCGGGCCAGCGCTCGCAGCTCTACAGCTACGCCAAGTCCATCGTCCGTGCGTCCAAGGAACGCGCCAAGCCGGCGGCTGAGCGCCGCGCCGGTTATTCGGACGCCGACATCGCCTCGCTGGGCCGCCGCCTGGCGACCGAGGCGCCGATCTCGACCGATCTGGAGAAGATTTACGTCGATTTCTGGCTGTCCAAGACCCGCGAATACCTGACCGTCGACAATGCCAATGTGAAGGCGCTGCTGGGCAAGGAAAGCCCCGAACAGGTGGCCGCGCGCCTGATCGACGGCACCCGCCTGGCCGACCCCGCCTTCCGCGCCCAGGCCTTGGCCATGACGCCGGAACAGCTGGCCGCCTCGGGCGATCCGCTGATCGCCTTCGTCCTGGCCAATGACGACGCGGCCCAGGCCGTGCGCACCCAGTGGGAATCGGCCGTGTCCGGCCCGACCAGCCGCGCGGGCGAGAAGATCGCCCAGGCCCGGTTCGCGGTTTACGGCACCAACCTGTATCCCGACGCGACCTTCAGCCTGCGCCTGTCCTATGGCCAGGTGAAGGGCTGGACCTATCGCGGCGTGACGGTGACGCCCTTCACCGAGATCGGCGGCCTGTACGAGCGCAACACTGGCGCCGAGCCCTTCAACGCCGCCGAGGACTGGATGGCGGCCGAGGACAAGGTCAACAAGTCGACCGTCTATGACTTCGTCTCGACCAACGACATCATCGGCGGCAACTCGGGCTCGCCCGTGATCAACGCCAAGGGTGAAGTCATCGGCGCCGCATTCGACGGCAACATCCACTCGCTGGGCGGCAGCTTCGGCTACGACCCCGAACTGAACCGCACGGTGACGGTCTCGACCGCTGCCATCACCGAAGCCCTGCGCAACGTCTACAACCAGCCGCGCCTGCTGCGCGAACTGGGCGTGGCTCGCTAAGAGCCAGCATAGGCGCCTCTCCCTCCCCCTCCGGGGAGGGGGGTCGCGAAGCGACCGGGTGGGAAGGGCTCGGCGATCCATCAAAGGACCGCGCCCTTGTCGCTCTGCCGCCCCCACCCGTCCGGCGCTGCGCGCCGGCCACCCTCCCCGGACGGGGAGGGATAGTTATGGAGTCCCCCCATGCGTCTCGCCCTCCTCGCCTCCGCCGCCGTCCTCGCTCTCGCCGCCACCTCGGCGCGCGCGGAGGAAGGCATGTGGACCTACGACAACTTCCCCATCGCTCGCGCCAACGCGACCCTGGGCACGAACATCGACCAGGCCTTCCTGGACCGGGTGCGGCTGTCGTCGGTGAAGTTCGGCGGTTGTTCGGCGGGGGTGGTGTCGGGCCAGGGTCTGGTGATGACCAACAACCACTGCGTCGCCACCTGCGTCGCCAACCTGTCCACGCCGCAACAGCAATATGGCGAGACCGGCTTCACGCCAAAGACGCGCGAGGAAGAGCGCAAATGCCCCGGCGCCACGGCCGAAATCCTGACCGACATCTCCGACGTCACCGAGCGGATGCACAAGGCCGGCGAGGGCCTGGACGGTCAGGCCTTCACCCAGGCGCGCGAGGCCGAGGCCGGCCGGATCGAGACCGAAGCCTGCGGAAACGATCCCAAGATCCGCTGCCAGGTCGTCAGCCTGTATCGGGGAGGCCAGTTCAAGCTCTACAAGTTCCGCAAATACTCAGACGTCCGCCTGGCCTGGGCGCCGGAAGATCGTGCCGCGACCTTCGGCGGCGACCTCGACAACTTCTCCTTCCCGCGCTTCGCCATCGATGCGGCCTTCATCCGCCTGTACGAGGACGACAAGCCGGTCGAGACGCCGATCCACTTCACCTGGAACGCCGACAAGCCCACAGAGGGCGAGGCCGTCTTCGTCTCGGGCAATCCGGGCGCGACGCAGCGCCTGCTGACGATGGATCAGTTGGCGACGATCCGCGACGTGGTCCTGCCGCTGGACCAGCTCATCGCTTCAGAGCTGCGTGGTCGCCTGATCCGCTATGCCGAGGAAGGCGAGGACCAGGCCTTCATCGCCATGGACCCCATCGTGGGCGTCGAGAACACCTACAAGCGCGGCCTGGGCCGGATGCGCGCCCTGACCGACGCCAACTTCATGACGGCCAAGGCGGCGGCCGAGGTTGATTTCATGCAGCGCTACGCCGCCGCGAACAGCGCTGGCCCTGATCCGTGGGGCGCGCTGGAAGCCGTCCAGCCTCTCGCCCGCGAACTCTACGCCCCCACCGCCCTGCTTGAGGGCGGCACCGCCCTGGGCACGACCTCGGTCGCGGGTGGATCCCAACTGTTCCAGTGGGCGCGCGCCATCGTGCGCGGCGCGCAGGAGCGGGCCAAACCGTCGGACCAGCGTCTGGCCGAATACGCCGACAGTCGCCTGCCCGGCGTCGAATCCGGCCTGTTCGCCGAACGGCCTACCTATCCTGAGCTGGAGCAGATCCGGCTGGAGTGGTGGCTGTCCAAGACGCGGGAATGGCTGACGGTCGACAGCCCCCACGTCCGCATTTTGCTGGGCAAGGAAAGCCCCGAGGGTCTGTCGGCCCGCGTCGTCGCGGGCACCAAACTGGCCGATCCGGCCGTGCGCCGCGCCCTGTGGACCGGCGGACTGGCGGCGGTTCAGGCGTCGGACGATCCGCTGATCCAGTATGTGCTGTCGATCGACGCCGACGCTCGCGCCGTTCGCACGGAATGGGAGAACAAGGTCAAGGCCCCGACCGACCGCGCCTCCGAGCAGTTGGCGACCGCGCGGTTCGCCGCCTATGGCGACGCCGTCTATCCCGACGCCACCGGCACCCTGCGCCTGACCTATGGCCAGGTCGAAGGTTCGGACGTGCCGGGCCAGCGGTTCGCCGCCTTCACCACCTTCGCCGGCCTGTGGGACCGCGCCACCGGCGCCGAGCCCTTCGCCGTCGCGCCCAAACTTCTGGCGGCCAAGGACCAGATCGATCCCAACGCGGTGATGGACATGGCGGTCTCGACCGACACCATCGGCGGCTCGTCCGGCTCGCCCGCCATCAACGCCAGGGGCGAGATCATCGGGGCCAACTTCGACTCCACCGTCCTGACCCAGCGCAACGCCTATGGCTATGATCGCGCCGTCAACCGCAGCGTCATCGTCACCACCCAGGCCGTGACCGTCGCCCTGCGCGACGTCTATGGCATGGACCATCTGGTCGAGGAGCTGGGCGTAACCCGGTGAGCGAGGTCGTCTTCCGCGCGGCGACGCCTGACGATGTCGCCGCGCTTCATCCCCTGATCGAGCGCGCCTATCGCGGCGAAACGGCCAAGGCCGGCTGGACGCATGAGGCGGACCTGTTGTTCGACGACCGGACCAGTGCGGACGAGCTGACGGCCCTGGTAGCCGATCCCGACCGGGTCGTCCTGCTGGCGCATCGCGATGGCGTCCTGATCGGCTGCGTCCAGGTGGCCCGCGCAGGCGAGGACCTGGCCTATCTCGGCATGCTGACGGTCGAGCCGACCCTGCAGGCGTCCGGCCTGGGCCGCCGCCTGCTGACCGCCGCCGAGGTCGAGGCTGTCGCCCGGTTCGGCGCGCGTCGCATGGAGATGACGGTCATCCGCCGCCGCACCGAACTGATCGTCTGGTACGAACGGCGCGGCTATGCCCCCACCGGTGAGACCCGCCCCTTCCCCGTCGATCCGCCCCGGCCGGAACTGGCTTTCGTGGTGTTGGAGAAGGCGCTCTAGCCGTCTTTCGTCCACAGACGACAACAATAAGCGTGTTCCGCATTTGTTCTCGCCGTGCTCTAACAGTTTGCGGCGGTCGGCGGTGATGGAGGACGGGATGAACGACGGAATACTGGCCCATATGATGGCCGAACTGGATGCGGAACTGGCGCGGGCGGAATCGTCCCTGCCCGCCCATCCCGAACACACGCGCCAGACCGAGATCATGCGCGCCCTGGCCCTGGGGCTGGGCAATTTCGAGCGGATGCGGGCGCACGACGTGCATCTGCTGGCCGCCAGCCTGTCGCCCCGCTGGGCGGCCTGACCTAACCCGCCGTATTCACCTTCGCCACCACCGACATCCCCGGAGCCAGGCGTCCGGCGGCTTCCTGACCGGGATCGATGCGGATGCGGACGGGGATGCGCTGGGCGACCTTGGTGAAGTTGCCGGTGGCGTTGTCGGGGCGGATGACGCTGAACTCGCTGCCGGCGGCGGGGGCGATGCGTTCGACGTGGCCGCGCAGGGTCTGGCCGCCCAGGGCGTCCACGGTGATCTCGACCGGCTGACCGACGCGGATGTTCTTCATCTGCGTCTCCTTCATGTTGGCCGTGACCCAGACCACGTCGGGGACCAGGCCCATCAGCTGGGTTCCTGCAGTGACATACTGGCCCTGACGCACGCCGATCTCGCCCAGGCGGCCGGGGCGGGGGGCGGTGATGCGGGTGTTGGCCAGATCGATCTGAGCCAGGCGCACGGCGGCCTGGGCGTTCTCGACGGCGGCGGCCAGGCTGTCGCGGCCGACGACGGCCGAGGTGACGCCGGTCTGGGCGATCCCCTCGGCGGCGCGGGCCTGGGCGACCTGGGCCTGGGCGCTGCGCAAGGCGGCTTCGGCGATGTCGACATTGGCCTGGGCCACCCAGCCGCCGGCCTTCAAGGTCCGCGCGCGGTTGGCGTCGGCCTGAGCCCGCGTCAGCGTCGCCTCTGCGGCGGCGATGGAGGCGCGCTGCTGGGCCACCGATCCGCGCGCGGACGCCTGGGTCTGGGTCGAGTTGGACAAAGCCGCTTGAGCGGAGTGCAGGCTGGCCTCGGCCTGCTCCAGCCGCTGGCGATAGATGCGGTCGTCCACCTGGGCTAACAGTTGACCCTGCTGCACCGACTGGAAGTCCTGGACCGGCACCTGGACCACATAGCCGTTCACCTGCGGGCTGATGATGGTCACCTGGCCGCGCACATAGGCGTTGTCGGTGCGCTGGATCGCGCCCTTGAACGGCGGCAACTGCCAGGCATAGAGCACCATCAGGACGCCCAGCAGGGCGACCCCGGCGGCGATGACGGCCCAAAGCACATTCTTCTTGGGCGCGGGCGCGGGCGTGGGCGCAGGGGCAGGGGCGGCGGGGGCCGGTTGAGGTGCGGTGGCGGGCGGGGCGGCGTCGGTCATGGCGGGTCTCGGTTCAATCTGCAGCAGCGACGGCGGCTGCGTTAGCCGCAGCGTCGGTCGTGTTGTTCTTGGCGTCGCGGCGCGCCTTCCAGCGCGGGCGAAGATGGGTGACGGTCACCCAGGCGCAGCCCAGGGCCGCGATCACGGCGATGACCAGGAAGACGTCGTTGTAGGCCAGGACATTGGCCTGCTGCGTCACCTGTCGGCCCAGCAGGGCCGCGCCCTCGGCGTTCAGCAGGGCCGGGTCGGTGATGGTGGACGCATAGGCGCCCGACAGTTGGCGCAGGCGCAGCGCGACCTGCGGATCGAGGGCCGAGATGCCGGCCGCCAACTGGTTGGAATGGTATTTCTCGCGGACGATCTGCAGCGTGCCGGTCAGGGCGCCGCCGGCCAGACCGCCCACGTTCTGAAGCACGCTGAACATGACGATGAAGCTGATCAGGTTCTGCTTGCCCTGGGTCAGCACCTTGGCGATGCCGATCATCAGGGCCGGGCCGATGAACATGGCCGAGGCGAAGGCGATCAGGGCCTGGCTGAAATAGAGCTGGGCCGGGCGGGTCAGCACGGTCGAATGGCTGTCCATCCACGCGCCGACCGCGATCAGGGCCAGGGCGATGGCGATCGGCTTGTTCAGCTTCTCCATGTTCAGGGTGAAGGCGCTGACCAAGGTGCCGGCGATCATCGACAGCAGGATGACGACGAACAGCCCATGCAGCTGGTCCGGTCCCAGGCCGACGACCGTCAGAAAGCCCACGGCGCCCGAGGTCTGTTCGGTCAGCACCATACGGATCAACAGGATGGCCCCAAACAGCCGCAACAGGTCCGGCCCCGTCAGCCAGCGCGTGTTGATCAGCGGATTTTTCCGGTTGTGCTCGACCAAAAAAGCGGCGGTCAACAGGACGATGGAGCCGACCAGGGCCCATCCGATCCAGGGGGCTTGCGTCCACCACACGATCCGCCCCAGGCCCAGCGCGGCGCACAGCAGGGCAACCCCCGGCGCGAACAGGGCGAAGGTCAGAAAGTCCAGCCGGTCGAACACCCGCAGCCGTTCGGACGGCGGCAGTTTGACCACCTGCACCGCGCCCCAGGCGACCAGACACATGCCCAGTTCGAACATATAGAAGGCGCGCCAGTCGCCGAGTTGCAACAAGCCGGGCATCGCCAGGCGAGAGATCGGCACGGCGAAACTGGCCAGGCCGATGCCGATGATCAGCCCCTTCAGCCGGTGCGCCGCCGGGAAGGCCTGGATGATATAGAGGAAGCCCAGGCTGCTTAGGCCCGCGCCCGCCATGCCGGCGATGGCCCGCACCAAGAGGGTCGACTGATAGTTGTCGACGAACAGGTGGGCGGCGCAGACCAGCACGAAAGCGCCCAGGAAGATCTGGGTGAACAGGCGCAGCCCATACTGCATCCTGAACTTGACCAGGATCAGGTTCATGCAGGCGTTGGTCATGACGAAGACGACCGGCAGCCAGGCGGCCTCGGTGATCGTGATCCCCAGCGAGCCTTGCAGGTTCTGGATGTTGGCGGTGACGGCGGCGTTGCCCAACGATCCGACCATGGCGACCAGCAGGCCGGTCAGGGCGTACTGGATCCGCATCGGCCAGGAATGGTCGGGCGTGGCGGGCGAGCCGGGCATCATCGGCCGCTCGTGCGGCTTTAGCGTCTCGACATACTGTTCCCAGGGCAGGTGCCAGTTGTTGCGGGCCATCAGCGGGGCTCCCCGCGAGGCTTCAGTCCGTCGAGGATGATCGCGCGGGTGCGCAGCGACACGGCCTGACGCTCGGCCGCGTCGGCGCCCTGGAAGCCGGCGCCCAGCAGGGTGGCGATCAGACGGATGTCCATCGGCCGCAGATCCTCCCTCACCAGGCCGGCGGCCTGGGCCCGCGCCAGCGGTGCGGCGCCCGCCTCCATCAAGCTCTGCCGCAAGGGGGTAAGCGCATCCGGCGACCGCACGTTCCGCACGACCCCGGCCAGGCCCGCATTGCGCACCATGTCCTCGGCCAGCCGGTCCAGAAACCAGAAGAAGACCGACGGATCGTCCCCCTGTTCGGCAGTGCGCCGACCCAGGTCCGCGACATCGGCCTCCAGCACGGCCAGCGCCAGTTCGGTGCGGTCGGCGAAGTGGCGATAGAGGGTGCCGCGCCCGACCCCGGCCTTTTCGGCGATCAGGTCCAGCGGCGCGTCCAGACCCTGGTCGGCGAAGACCGCGCGCGCGGCTTCCAGCACGGCGGCGCGGTTGAGGACGGCGTCCTTGCGGACAGGTTTGGAGGCGAGGCGCGACATGGCAGCACGCTTAAATGGACAATGGTGTCCGCTTTTCAAGTCATCCGTTACGACGGAATCAAAGAAAAAGGGCCGGGCGATGTGTCGCCCGGCCCTTCGGTTTTGGTCGCTAGACGAACCGATCAGCTGTCGGCTTGCCAGCCGCCGGCCAGCGCCCGGAACAGGGCGATCTGGTAGGTGGTGACCAGGGCGTCGGACTGGGCCAAGGCCGCGTCGGCAGCCGCCTGGGTGCGTTCGGCGTCCAGCACCAGCAGGAAGCTGTCGGCGCCGGCGTTGAAGCGCAGGCGCGACAGGTCGGCGGCGCGGGCCGCCTGGTCGCGCGCCTCGGTCAGGGCGGCACGGCGGTCCAGCTCGTTGGCGTAGTTGGACAGGGCCGTTTCCGTCTCCTGCAGGGCCGTCAGCACCGTCTGGTCGAAGGTGGCCAGAGCGGCGTCCGACCGTGCGCCGGCGGCCTTGATCTGGGCGCGGGCGGCGAAGACGTTCGGGAACGACCAACTGATCAGCGGACCGAAGCTGAAGCGCGTATTTCCAGAATCGCCCAAGCCGTCGGCGTCCAGCGCCGTCGAACCATAGGAACCGCCCAAGGTTATCCGCGGATACAGATTGGCGGTCGCCACGTTCACGCGGGCGGCGGCGGCGGCCAGATTGGCCTCGGCCTCGCGCACGTCGGGGCGACGCGCCAAGAGGGCCGCGCCGTCGCCGACCGGGATCGGCTGGCTGAGTTGCGGCGGGCGAACGCAGGCGGCGGCGGCCTGGCTGGCCTCAGCGGGGGTGGCCCCGGTCAAGGTGGCCAGGCGGAACAGCGCCTCGTTGCGGGCCGCGCGCAGGGTCGGCAGGGTCGAGGCTGTCTGAGCCAGGGCCGCGCGGGCGCTGGCCACGTCCAGCCCGGTGCCGGCCCCGCCGTCGAGCAGAGTCTGGGTCAGGTTGGCGGTGTTGCGTTGCAACTCAAGCGTCCGTTCGGCCACCGCGATCTGCGCATTGGCCGAGCAGGTGTCGGCATAGGCGCGGGTCGTCTCGGCCGCGACCGTCACCTGGACCGTGGCCAGGGCGGCCTCGGCGGCGCGGGCGTCGGCGCGGGCGGCGCGGATGGTGGATTCCACTCGCCCGAACAGATCGACTTCATAGGAGGCCTCGATCCCGACGTCGTAGGTGTCGATCTCGGGGATCGTCGTGCCGGCGGGAATACCGGGCTGAGCCGCCAGACTGGCCGACGAACCCTGCGACCGGGTGACGCCGCCGCTGGTCGTCGTGGTCGGGAAGCGGCCCACGCGGGCCTCCGACAGCGACGCCCGGACGGCGCGCAGGTTGGCGAAGGCAGCTTCCAGCTGGTTGTTCTCGGCGAAGGCCTGCTGGATCAGGGCGTCCAGCGTCGGGTCTTCATACAGCCGCCACCAGTCGTCGCGCGCCGCAGCGGTCGAGACGGTGGGGCTGGCCGAGCCGATGAAGCCCCCCGTCCCGGCGACGGGCAGGTCGGCAGGCGGCGCCTTGGGCCCGACCGCGCAGGCGGCGAGCAGGGCGCCAGAAGCCGTCAATTGGGCCGCAGCGGTCAGGAAGCTAAGGGTCTTGTTGCGGGTCATCAGATGTCCCCTCCCCGGCCGGTCGCGGGCGCCGGAGCGTTCGGATCGGTCAGGTCGCTGGTTTCGTCGTAACGCACGGCCCGATCAGAAGCGTTGTCGGGGGTCGTGGTCGGCTTGGGCTTTCCGCCTTGCGGCAGCTTCGAGGACAGCCAGCGGCTGACCACATAGAAGACCGGCGTGAAGATCAGGCCGAAGAAGGTCACGCCCAGCATGCCCGAGAAGACGGACGTGCCCAGCGATTGCCTCATCTCCGCGCCCGGACCCGTCGCCAGCATCAGCGGCACGACGCCGAGGATGAAGGCGAACGAGGTCATCAGGATCGGGCGCAGACGGGTCTTGGCGGCGGCGACCGCAGCCTCGAACCGGTTCATGCCCTGGTCTTCTTCGGCTTGCTTGGCGAACTCGACGATCAGGATGGCGTTCTTGGCCGCGAGCGCGATCAGAACGACGAGCCCGATCTGGACCAGGATGTTGTTGTCCAGACCCCGCAGGTTCACCCCGATGATGGCCGCAAGCAGACACATCGGCACGATCAGAATAACCGCCAGCGGAAGCGTGAACGCCTCATACTGAGCCGCCAGCACCAGGAAGACGAACACAACCGCCATCAGGAAGATGACCGTCGCGCCCGAACCGGCCGCCTTCTGCTGATAGGCCAGACCCGTCCATTCGTAGGAGAAGCCCTGGGGCAGGTTCTGCGCGGCCATGGTTTCCATGATCTGCAGCGCCTCACCCGAAGACACCCCGGCTGCGGCGTTGCCCTGAAGCTCGGCCGCAGGGAACAGGTTGTAGCGCACGATCCGCGACGGGCCGGAATCGTTCACCAGGTTGGCCACCGAACCGATCGGCACCATGGCCCCCGACGACGACTTGGTCTTCAGGTTGGCGATATCGGCGATGTCGTCGCGGGACTGTGGCTCCGCCTGCGCGGTCACCCGGAAGGTGCGGCCCAGCATGTTGAAGTCGTTGACGTAGGACGAGCCGAGATAGACCCCCAGCGTGTCGAACACGGCGCTGGGCTGGACGCCCATCATCAGCGCCTTGTCACGATCGACGTCGGCGGTGATGCGGGGCGAGGCGGTATTGTAGGTCGAGAAGACCTGGCTGACCTCAGTCGGCGCCTGGGCGGCGGCGCCCATCATGGCGAAGGTCGCGCCTTCCAGCGGACGATAGCCGGCGCCTTCGCGATCCTGGATCATCATCGAGAAGCCGTTGCCCGTGCCCAGACCCTGCACCGCCGGGGGGGCGATGACGAAGATCTGCGCGTCCTCGATCTGACCGGTGGCCTGGGTGATGGCCCCGGCCAGGGCGGCGGCGGCCTCTTCCTTGGTGCGGTCTTCGAACGGACTCAGACGCACGAAGATGGTCGCGGCGTTGGAGCCGAAGGAGAAGCTGGAGCCGTCCAGGCCGGCGAAGGCGATGGCGCCGTCGACGCCCGGGGTCTGGCGAATGATGTCGCTGGCGCGGGTCATCACGGCTTCGGTACGGTCCAGCGAAGCGCCGGCCGGCAGTTGGATGACGCCGATCAGGAAGCCCTGATCCTGCTCGGGAATGAAGCCCGAGGGTGTATCGATCAGGCGCCAGGCCGTCAGGCCCAGCAGACCGGCATAGATGATCAGCACCAGGCCGACCGTGCGCACCAGACGCGCCGTCAAGCGGCCGTAGCGGTCCGACAGCCAGTCGAAGCCTTCGTTGAACTTACGCCCAGCCCAGCCGCCGTAATAGACGACCGTGCCCAGGACGCCCGGCTTGCGGGCATGTTCATGGTCCTTCTTGTGCGGCTTCAGCAGCAGGGCGGCCATGGCCGGCGACAGCGTCAGCGACACGAACAGCGAGATGACCGAGGCCGAGGCGATCACGACCGCGAACTGGCGGTAGAAGATGCCTGGGATGCCGGGCACGAACATGGTCGGCACGAACACCGACACCAGCACCAGGCCGATGGCGATCAGGGCGCCGGACACTTCCTGCATCGATCGATAGGCCGCCTCTTTTGGCGTGAGGCCCTCGCTGATGGCCCGCTCCACGTTCTCGACCACCACGATGGCGTCATCGACGACGATGCCGACCGCAAGGACGAGGGCGAACAGGGACAGGGAGTTGATCGAATAGCCCAGCGCCAGCTGCACCGCGAAGGTGCCGACCAGGGCGACAGGAATGGCGATGATCGGGATGATGGCCGCACGCCAGGTCTGAAGGAAGACCATGATCACGATGACGACCAGGATGACGGCTTCGACCAGCGTGTGCTGAACCGACTCCACCGAGGCGGCGACGAACTCGGTCGGGTTATAGGGCACCGAGATGTTCATGCCGGCGGGCAGTTCGGCCTTGAGGGCATCGACTTCGGCCAGGACACGATCAGCGGTGCCCAGCGCGTTGGCGCCCGGCTGCTGAACGATCGCGACGCCGACGCCGCGCTTGCCGTCGAAGAAGCCGCGAATGCCGTAGTCCTGGGCGCCCAGTTCGATCCGCGCCACGTCGCGCAGATAGGTGACGCGCCCTTCGGCGTCGGTCTTCAGGATAACCTTGGAGAATTCTTCGGGATCGCTCAGACGGCCCTGAACCTGGACCGGGAGCTGGAAGGAGGAAGCGTTGTTGGCAAAGGGCGGCTGACCGATTGAGCCGGCCGCAGCCTGGACGTTCTGGGCGCGCAGGGCGGCGACGATCTCGGGGCCCGTCAGACCGCGCTCGGCCGCCTTGGCCGGGTCGATCCAGACGCGCATCGAATAGTTGCCGCCGCCGAACACCTGAACCGCGCCCACGCCTTCGATGCGCAGCAGGCGGTCCCGCAGCGTCGAGTTGGCGTAGTTGCCGACATAGTCGTTATCCAGGGTGCCGTCGGGCGACGTCAGCCCCAGGATCATCAGGAAGCCGCTCTCGGCCTTGTTGACCACGACACCCGTCTGACGAACCGCCTCGGGAAGACGAGGCTCGGCCAGGGCGACGCGGTTCTGGACCAGCACCTGTGCGGAATCGAGGTCCGTTCCGGGCTGGAATGTCACGGTGATCGCCACCGCCCCGTCCGATGTGGACGAGGAGGTGATGTAGAGCATGTTCTCGACGCCGTTCACCTCCTGCTCGATGGGGGCGGCGACGGTCTCGGCTAAAGTCTCGGCCGAGGCGCCGGGATAGGCGGCGTTGATGGTGATCGTCGGCGGCGCGATCTCCGGATACTGCGACAGGGGCAGCAGCGGATAGGCGGCGATGCCGATGATGGAGATCACCACCGCGATCACGGCCGCGAAGATCGGCCGGTCGATGAAGAAGCGGGAGATGTTCATGGCTTAGCCAGCGGGAATGGAGTTGGCGAACGAGGCGCTGGACGCCGGGGCCGCCTGGGTGACCGGCGCTTGCGACGCATCGGCTGCGACCGGCTGGATCTGACCGTTCTTGGGCGTGACCTTGGAACCCGGCTGGGCCGCGCGTTGCAGGCCGGCGATGATGACGCGGTCGGTCGGAGCCAGGCCCGAGCGGACGACGCGCAGGCCCTGGACGATCGGGCCGAGCTGAACGGCCTTGTTCGTCACGGTGCCGTCGGCGTTGACCACGGCGACGGTGCGGCGGGCCTGATCCGTGCCGATGGCCGAATCCGGCACCAGCAGGGCGTCGTAGGCGCCAGCGCCGGCGACTTGGGCGCTGCCGAACATGCCGGGGCGCAGGAAGCCGTCGGCGTTCGGCAGGATGGCGCGCAGGCGGATGACGCCCGAGGCGGTGTCCACGGCGTTGTCCGAGAAGTCGAGACGGCCGCTGTGCTTGTAGGTACTCTCGTCCTGCAGGCGGACGTTGACGGTCGCGCCCTGATTGGCGCCGCCCTCACGCAGATACTTCAGCAGGACCGCTTCCGAACCGTCGAAGACGAAGTGGATCGGGCCGCCCGAGATGATGGTGGTCAGGACGTCGCCGGCCGACGAACCGCCGGCGATGACATTGCCCGGATCGACGCGACGGTCGGACACGCGGCCCGAGGTGGGCGCCGTGACGCGGGTGTAGTCCAGATTCAGACGCGCCGTGCGGACGGCGGCGTTTCCGGCCGCCAGATTGGCCTGGGCCGCATCGACGGCGGCCTTGTTGGAATCATATTCGGCCTTGGACACCGCCTGCGAGGCCAGAAGCGTCTCGCTGCGGGCCAGGTTGGCGCGGGCCAGCGACAGCTGCGACTGGGCCTGAGCGACCTGGGCCTGAGCCTGGGCCAAGGCGGCCTGGGCCGGGCGCGGATCCAGGGTGAAGAGCAGTTGGCCGCGCTGGACCATCTGTCCGTCGCGGAAGTGAACCGCCTGGATATAGCCGCCGACGCGGGCGCGAACGTCCACGCTCTCGACCGCTTCGAAGCGCCCCGTGAACTCGTCCCAGTCCCTGACCTGCTGCTTCAGCGGCGTGGCCACTGTCACAGGAGGCGCGCCTTGCGCCGGAGCCTCCGCCTTGGGGGAACAACCATAAAGCGCACCCGTCGCCATGACGGATACAGCCGCAATCTTCAGCCCGCGCATCTGCGCATTCTCCCTGTCGGAGGTAAATCCCAGTCGTGCGGACAGAGGCCGATGGGGAGCGGCCTTGTCAACGCGTGGTGACTTAATGATCGGGGCCATGCCGCTTGTCAACAGGCGTTGACAAAGCCATATGTGATCTACGGTTATTCACCTGTGGAGTGTCATCACCTTGTTATGTCCCGGCCCACGCCCGAGAAACGCCGCCGCGACCCGCACGGCCATTCTCGATGCTGCGCGTGAGAGATTCGCGGCTGACAGCTATGACGACGTCGGCATGCGCGACATTGCGCGCGACGTCGGCGTCGATGCCGCGCTGATCAGCCGCTACTTCGGCTCCAAGGACGACCTGTTCCTGGCCGCGCTGGACAGCTGCGGCGACGGCAGCGCCCTGATGTCGGGCGAGAAGGCCGATTTCGGCCGGCGCGTGGCCCACGAGATCGTCTTCGAACCCAAGAAGGCCGAGAAGCTGAAGGGCATGTCGATCATGCTGCGCTCCATCGGCTCGGCCAAGGCGTCGGAAATGGTCCAGACCACCTGCACCCAGCGCTTTTTCGGCCCGCTGGAGGAATGGCTCGCCGGACCGGACGCCACGGTGCGCGCCCGGGTGCTGGCCGGCTTCCTGATGGGCATGTCCGTCAGCCGCGAGCTGGGCGGCGGTAGTTTCGATCTGGAACCTGCCGAGTGCGAACGGATGCGCGACCGGCTGGCGCCGATCCTTCAGGCCCTGATCGACGGCTGATCACACCCCGGAATGCAAAAGGGCGCGGAGGGAAACCTCCGCGCCCTTTGTCTTGTCCGACGACCGGCCTCAGTGCGAGGCGGTCGAGGTCACTTCGGCCCGCGCCTTGGTGCGGATACAGGCGATGGCGAAGACGGTCAGACCGACATAGCCCAGCATCGGCACGATGAAAGCCGGTTGCAGCCGGCCCGCCGCATCGGCGATGTGCGCCGCGACCTGGGGCAGAAGCGCGCCGCCGATGATGCCGAAGACCAGCAGGCCCGAGGTCGCCGAGGTCGGGGCTGTCGAACGCTCCAGCGTCAGGGTGAAGATGGTCGGGAACATGATCGAGTTGAACAGACCGATCGACAGCACGGCGTAGGCCGCCGTCGGACCGCCGATCTGGCTGACGATGAGGCACAGGATTCCCGCCGCCACGGTGCAGCAAACCAGGACGATGCCGGGGCGAACCTTGGTCAGGACGGCCGAGCCGATGAACCGGCCGACCATGGCGCCGCCCCAGTAGAGGGCGACCATCTTGCCCGCCGTCTCGATGGGGGCGTTCAGGATGTCGGGGCTTTCCAGGAAGTTGGTCAGCATGCCGCCGATGGCGACTTCCGATCCGACATAAAGAAAGATGGCCAGGGCGCCGAAGACGGCCCAGGGCGAGGAAAGCGCCTTCAGCGGCGACACGGCGTTTGTCGTGGCCGGAGCGGCGGCGTTGATCTTCTTGCGCGCCGTGAAGATGAAGACGGCGACCAGGGCGAAGAAGGACCCCATGCCCAGGAAGGCCATGTCGATGCTGCGCAGCGACTGTGTGCGCGTGGCGACGGTGACGACCGCGCCGGCGGCGAAGACGCCGCCCGTCAGCAGGACGTGCGAGCCCAGCCACGGCCCGATCGTGGTGCCCAGAGAGTTGAAGGCCTGAGACAGGTTCAGGCGGCTGGACGCGCCCTTGGGGCTGCCAAGTTCGGCGACCAGCGGATTGGCCGCGACCTGCAACAGGGTCACGCCCGAGGCGATGACGAACAGGGCGATCAGCACGCCGGGATACCAGTCGGCGGCCGTGGCGGCCGGCACGATCAGACAGCCCGCGACCATGACGATCAGGGCGCCGATGATCGAGCGGCTATAACCCAGCTTGCTCAGAACCGACGCGGCCGGCAGCGACATCAGCCCATAGGCGATGAACCAGGCGAAGGTGGTCAGGAAGGCCTCGGCGTTGTTCAGGTCGAACACGCGCTTCACCGCCGCGATCAGCGGATCGATCAGAGAGGTGGCGAAGCCCCAGGCGAAGAAGAGCGTGGTGACGTAGGCGAAGGCCAGGCCCGCGCCCTGGCGTTTTCCGGTGTCCGGAACGGTCATGGATGTGATCCCCCAGTGAAACAGAACGGCCGCGCTGTGCTCGCGCGGTTCTCGTCTCGCTTGGTTCCGACATCGCGCGACAGGCGTCCAGCCGAAAAGCGTCGTCTGTAACGAAACTTTCCCGCCATGCTGCGTCATGGGCAAAGAAAAGGGCCGCCTCGCGAACGCGGCGGCCCAAGTTTGCTCAGAAGAGAGGAGTGGAAATCAGAACTTGTAGTTCATGCCGACCGCGAAGGTCCGGCCATAGCTCTGATAGTCGATGGTCCGGCGCTCATCGCCGTTTTCGAAGGTCTTGAACGGCTCGTCGGTCAGGTTGTTAACCTGGGCCAGGATGGACAGACCCTCCAGCGGACCGGCCTGGAACTCGTAGCCGATCTGGGCGTCGACGACGGTCTCCGCCGCGACCGACCGCAGGGTGCGGCCGTTGCCGAAACCGGCGACCTCGCCCAGGTAGTCCGAGCGGTGACGGGCGGAAACGCGGGTTTGGAAGCCGTAGCGCTCATAGTAGAGAGAGCCGTTGATCACGTTCTCCGACAGGCCCGGCAGAGCGGTCGGGGGCTGGGTCGGATCGGGCTGGACCTCGCTGTCCGTCGTCGAGGCGCTGAACTGGGCGCCGAAGCCTTCCAGCGCCGGATGGAAGATGTCGAACGGCGCCGAGATCGAGAACTCCAGCCCCTTGATCCAGCCGCCTTCGCCGTTGTCGGGAGCGCCCACCAGACCCTGCCGCAGAGCCGGCTCTGGATTGGTCGGCGAGATCGTGCCGATCGGATAGCCGGTGAAATCGACGATCTGGTTGCGGTTATAAACGTAGCTTTCCAGATGCTTGTAGAAGGCCGCCAGCGAGACATAGCCCTTGCGGTTGGCGAAATACTTCTCGAACGACAGGTCGATCACGTCGGCGATGAAAGGCTTGAGTTCGGGATTGCCGCCGCCGCCCCCCCATGGGGACTGGTTGATGTCGGTCGATTGAGCCAGGCCGGCGTTATAGCTGAAGTTACGCGAGGCGCGCATATCGTCCATACGCGGACGCGCCAGGGTGCGCGCCACGGCCATACGCGCGAACATGTCGTCGCCGACTTCCAGGATGAAGTTCGAGCTGGGCAGGATTTCCAGATATTCGGCGCCGCCGTTGACGGCGATGGTCTCCGACACGCCCGGCCCGACCTGGCGCGCCGAGAAACCGTTCGAACTCTGGTCGGTATAAACGAACTGCATGCCGATGTTGCCGGTCAGGGCGCGACCGAACAGGTTGTGGTCGATGTTGGCGCGAACGTAGGCTGTAGAAACCTTTTCGGTGACTTCCCAGTTGCCGGCGGTGACGTCGGCGTTCGGATTGCGGATGCGGTTCAGGGCGCCGCTGTTGACCAGGCCCAGAGCGTCGTAGCTCAGCACCTGCGAAATGCCGAGGTAGCCGAGATCGGTCGGATCCAGCAGGAAGGCCGTGGGCACGGTCAGGTCCCCGCCGCCGGGGACGCCGAGATAGAACTGATCGTTGACGAAGCTCTTCTGGCGTTCGGTGTAGTTGGCGCCGAAATCGATCGACTTGAACGGGCTCTGGTGCAGTTCGCGTGTGACGGAGAAGCGGGCGGCCTTGATCTCGTCCTCGATGGACGGCGTGTTCATGTAGCCGGCTTGGCCCTCGGGGATCACGTCGCCGCCCCAGCCTTGCGGGCTGGTGATCTTGATCAGAGCCGGATCGGCATAGTTCAGGCGGCTGGTGAAACGGGTCACGCCGTCGTCGGTCAGCTCGAAGCCCAGGCTGTCCAAGGCGCCGTTGATGTTGCGGCCCGTGCCGGCGTTGGTTTCCAGGATGATGTCGTTGCGCTCGACCTTGGAGTAGCTGAGGTCCAGGTTCGCCGACCAGTCGTCGTTCAGGACGAACTCGGTGTTCCAGCCCAGGGCTGTGATGTTGCTCTCGCGCTTGTTCAGGTCATTGCGGACGACGCCCTTGATGTTGTCCCATGTGCCGGCGACGATAAGGCCGTCTTCTAGCGTATAACCGGGACGCAGCGCCGGCGCGGGACGGCAGATCGCCGACGGCACGTTCACCGTACAGTCGCCCGACGAACCGCCCCAGGCCAGCGGGAACTCGATGCCACGCAGGACCTGGGTGTTCTTGAACTCGGAATAGAAGGCGTCGATCGTGGAGTGGATGCGGTCGTTCGGGCGCCATTCCAGCACGCCCATATAGCCGTCGCGCTCCAGCTCCGACGACATGACGTAGGGCTTGACGCCGCCCGTCAGCAGATTGCCATCGGTGTAGTTCGGATAGCCCCAGGCGTTGAACCGCTCCGACTGATAGGGCGAGCTCATGTGGGCGTAACCCAGGGCCACGCCCAGGGTGCCGTCCAGGAACTGGTCGATGTAGGAGACGGTGTAGCGGTCGCCCTTGTCGGTCGTGCCCGAGTTCAGTGCGCCGATGTCGTTCCACTCATGGCGATAGTTCATCGCGATGGCCTGACGACCGTAGGCCAGCGGGCGCACGGTGCGCAGATCGACGGTGCCGCCCAGGCCCTGGCCGATCAGGGACGCATCCGGGGTCTTGTAGACGACGACGCTCGACAGCAGCTCGGCGGGGAACTGGTCGAACTCGACACCGCGGTTGTCGCCGGTCGTGACCAGCTCGCGCCCGTTCAGCAGGGCGGTGGTGAAGTCGGGACCCAGGCCCCGGATCGAGATCGCCTGGCTGCGGCCGTCCAGGCGCTGCATCGTCACGCCGGGCAGGCGCGCCAGGGATTCGGCGATGGACACGTCCGGCAGCTTGCCAATGTCTTCCGACGAGATGACCTCGACGATCGAGGTGTTGTTGGCCTTGGCGTTGATCGACGCCTCGATGGAGCGGCGGATGCCGGTGACCACGATCTCGCCGACTTCCGTCGCTTGATCGTCGGCCTGAAGGGGCGTGGCGGCGGTCTGGGCTTGCGCCGCGCCGACCGACATCATGGCGGCTGCGCCGAAGGCGACGCCGGATAGCAGGCGCGCGCGCCGGTTGAGACGTTGGAACATGGTCATCCTCCCTGGGGCTGATCGCGATTCTGAGCGTCGCAATCTGAAACCGTCGCAAAAATATGCAAATCTTTGGCAAGGTTGCAAGCAGTTAATATTGTCGCCCGATTTCAGCCCTCCCCAGGCGTTTCTTCAAGCCCCTGTAGGCTGGACGTAGGGCAACGAATGGCGACGCTTGCGCTGCATTGCAGCAAATTAAACCCGCGTTGACAGGCCCGGCCATTGCTGCAAAATCTTGCAAATCGATCTGGAAGGCTTTGCATTTTCCAGACAGCAGGGAGCGATCGTCATGAGGAAGAGGACCGCCGTCCGAAACGGACTGCACGCCATGGCGGCCGCAGCGAGCCTGCTGGTGGCCTCCAACGCCAGCGCCGACAGCCTGGCCGATCTGCGCCAGCGCCTGCCCCAGGACGAGGTGATCTATTTCCTGCTGCCGGATCGGTTCGCCAATGGCGATCCGTCGAACGACCACGGCGGTTACGCGGCCGAGCGGCTCAAGAGCGGCTTCGATCCGTCTGACACCGACTTCTATCACGGCGGCGATCTGGCGGGCGTGACCCAGCGGCTGGACTATATTCAAGGCCTGGGCGCCACAGCCGTCTGGCTGGCGCCCGTCTTCAAGAACAAGCCGGTCCAGTCGCACGGCAACTACACCGGCGCGGCGCACCACGGCTATTGGATCACCGACTTCACGGCCGTCGATCCGCACTTCGGCGATGAGGCGGCGATGCGCGCCCTGGTCGAGGCCGCCCATGCGCGCGGCATGAAGGTCTATCTGGACATCGTCGCCAACCACACCGCCGACGTGATCCAGTACCGGGAATGTCCCGAGGGGCGCTGCGCCTATCGCAGCCGCGCCAACTATCCCTACACCCGTCGCGGCGGCGTCGATGGCGCGCCGATCAACGAAGGCTTCGACGGCCGCGACTTCTCGCGTCTGACCCGGCCCGACTACGCCTATACGCCCTACGTCCCGGCGGGCGAGGAGAACGCCAAGGTTCCGGCCTGGCTGAACGATCCGATCCACTATCATAACCGGGGCGAGAGCACCTTCTCGGGCGAAAGCTCGCTGGACGGGGACTTCGCCGGTCTGGATGACCTGCTGACCGAGGACCCTGTGGTCGTCCAAGGCATGATCGACATCTTTGGCGGCTGGATCGACAAATACGGGATCGACGGCTTCCGCATCGACACCGCACGCCATGTGAACCCGGAGTTCTGGCAGGCCTTCATCCCCGCCATGATCGCCCGCGCCGAGGCCAAGGGAATCCCGAACTTCCACATCTTCGGCGAGGTCTATGACCACGATCCGGCCGTGACGGCGCGGTTCACGCGCGTCGACGGCTATCCGGCCGTGCTGGACTTCCCGTTCCAGAAACAGGCGGTGGACGCGGCTTCGGGCAAGGTCGGCACCGACGCCCTGTCCAAGCTGTTCGACGCCGACACGATCTACGACAAGGGCGCCGACACAGCCGCCATCCTGCCGACCTTCCTGGGCAACCACGACATGGGCCGGGTCGGCTTCTTCGTGAAAAAGGCCAATCCGAACGCGAGCGACGCGGAACTGCAGTCGCGCATCGCCCTGGCTCACGCCCTGATGATGTTCAGCCGGGGCGTGCCGACACTGTATTACGGCGACGAACAGGGCTTCGCCGGCGCGGGCGGATACGGAAACTCGCGCCAGGACATGTGGCCCAGCCAGACCCCGGTCTATGCAAACGAGACGCCCGTCGGCGGTCGCCAGCCCGCCTATTCCACCGACGCGCCTCTGTATCGCGCCATCGCCGAAATGGCGCGCATCCGCGCCGCCGAACCGGCCCTGCGACGCGGCCGTCAGGTGGTGCGCGCCTATGGCGACAAGCCGGGCCTGTTCGCCATTTCGCGCATCGGCCAGGACGGGAGTGAAATCCTGATCCTGTTCAACACCTCGACCACGCCCGTCGCCGCACAGGTCGAGGTGGAGCCCGGCTCGCTTCGGTGGCAGGGTCTGCGCGGTGATTGCGCCGTCCAATCCTCGGCGCCCGCCAGTGTCGGCGTCCGCGTCCCTCCCCTCGATTACCTCGTCTGCAAGAGCGTCCCGTGACCGCCCAGCCTCTCGATCTTTCCACGGCTGACGCCGCCCCTGCCCTCGCCCACGACTGGTGGCGGGGGGCGGTCCTTTATCAAATCTATCCGCGTAGCTTCGCCGACTCCAACGACGACGGCGTCGGCGACCTGAAGGGGATCACCGAGCATCTGGATCATGTCGCCTCGCTGGGCGTGGACGGGATCTGGCTGTCGCCCTTCTTCACGTCGCCGATGAAGGACTTCGGCTATGACGTGGCGGACTATTGCGACGTCGATCCGATCTTCGGCGACCTCGCCGACTTCGACGCCTTGATCGCGCGCGCCCATGCCTTGGGCCTGAAGGTCGTCATCGATCAGGTCTTCTCCCACACCTCGGACGAACACCCCTGGTTCGTGGACAGCCGCGCCGGTCGCCACGGCGAACACGCCGACTGGTATGTCTGGGCCGACGCCAAGCCGGACGGTTCGCCGCCGTCGAACTGGCAGTCGGTGTTCGGCGGCCCGGCCTGGACGTGGGACGCGCGGCGCGGCCAATACTACATGCACAATTTCCTGGCCTCCCAGCCTCAGCTGAACGTCAGGAACCCGGCGGTGCAGGACGCCCTGATCGCGGCGGCGCGCTTCTGGCTGGACAAGGGGGTGGACGGCTTCCGCCTGGACGCCATCAACTTCGCCATCCACGACCCGTCCCTGCGCGACAATCCGCCCATCGCCGACGGCAAGAAGCGGACGCGGCCGTTCGATTTCCAGGACAAGATCTACAACCAGTCCCACCCCGACATCATCGGCTTTTTGAACCGCGTCCGCGCCCTGACCGACAGCTATGACAGCCGGTTCACGGTGGCGGAGGTCGGCGGCGATCACGCCGACCGCGAGATGAAGGCGTTCACCGCCGGGAACGACCGGCTGCATTCCGCCTACGGCTTCCTCTACCTCTATGCCGATGCGCTGAAGCCCGAACTGATCGGCGTGGGCGACAGCATGTGGCCGGACCAGCAGGGCGAAGGCTGGCCCTCCTGGACCTTCTCGAACCACGACGCGCCGCGCGCCGTCTCGCGCTGGGCCGAGGGCCGCGACGAGACGGCCTTCGCCCAGATGGCCCTGCTGCTGCTGATGTGCCTGCGCGGCAATGTCTTCGTCTATCAGGGCGAAGAGCTGGGCCTGCCGCAGGCCCAGGTGCCATTCGAGCGGCTGGTCGATCCCGAGGCCATCGCCAACTGGCCCCAGACCCTGGGCCGCGACGGCGCCCGCACCCCGATCCCCTGGGTGGGGTCCGCGCCCAACGCCGGCTTCTCGACCGTGGAGCCCTGGCTGCCGGTCGATCCACGCCACCTGACGCTGGCCGTCGATGCTGAGGAGGCCGATTTGACCTCGACCCTGCACGTCGCGCGCCGCGTCATCGCCCTGCGCAAGGCCCACCCGGCGCTGCGCCTGGGCGGTCTTGAACTGGTCGAGGCGCCCCAGGGTCTGGTGGTCTTCGAGCGGTTCGAACGCGGCGGGGAGGGCGAGCGCCTGTTGTGCGTCTTCAACCTGGGCCACGTCGCCATCGACTGGACGCCGCCTGCGAGGGCGCATCGCATCGAGGCGATCAATTGGACCGAGACGGACGCACAGACCCTGCCGCCTCTCGCCGGCCTGTTGTTCACGGTCTGAGGATGGGTTCAGCCGCCGCAGGTCTCGCGCACGATCAGCTCGGTGGGCACCCGCTCCGACCGGCCGGCGCCCACGTCGGCGCCGCCGTGGTCCAGCAGTTTGGACACCATCAGCCGGCCAGCCTTCATCGTGTCCTGGGCGATGGTGGACAGGGCCGGGCGCGAGTAGCGACTGAACGGCACATTGTCGAAACCGATGACCGAGACCTGGCCCGGCACGTCGATCCCCGCATGCAGCAGGGCGCGCACGGCGCCCAGGGCGATCTGGTCGGAGGCGGCCACCACCCCGTCGAAGGCGACGCCGCGCCGGATCAGGGCGTCCACCGTGGCCTCGGCAGACTCGACCTCGAAATGGGCCGATACGATCAGGTCCGGCTCGACCGCCAATCCGGCCTGGGCCAGGGCGTCCAGATAGCCGCGGTGCCGCTGCATCGACTCGGGCGGATCCAGATCGCCCAGGAAGACGATGCGCTTTCGCCCCAGCCGCGCCAGGTGCAGGGTCGCACGCCGTCCGCCCGAGATATTGTCCGAGCCGATGGAGCAATAGTCCTGATCCGGCAGTTCGGCGCCCCAGACGACAAAGCGATGGTCGGCGTCCACCAGCCGGTTGAAGGCCGAATGCAGGCTGGACTGACCCAGGAAGATCACCCCGTCCGCGCGGCTGGTGTTCAGCGCGCCCGACAGCTCGTCATAGTTGGCGGGCGAGATATGGCTCATCAACAAGTCGCAGCCGCGTTCGCGCGCCGCCTCGCCCACCCCGGCCAGCAGTTCGAGGAAGAAGGGATCGCTGAGGCGTCCTTCCCGACCCTGAGGACGCGGCACGACCAGGGCGATGGTGCCCTGGGCGCCAATGGGGCCGGCGGGCATGTGGCGGCGGAACGGATAGTCGTGTTCCTTCGCCAGCTTCCAGATCGTCTGTTTGGTGCGGTCGTTGACGGCGGGGCTGTCGTTCAGCGCGCGCGAGGCGGTGGCGATGGACACCCCCGCCAGGCGGGCGATGTCTTCCAGACGGGTTGTCTTGCGGCTCAAGGTCGCGGGTCCTCACAGCAGCATGGCGACGCTGCAAATTTTTCTGCAAATATTTCAGCCACCGTTCGCGGCGGTTGGCAAGAGGCGGCGTAACGGAGTTCCCATGATGCAACGCAGATCCTTCCTGGCCCTTGGCGGCGCTTCGATCCTGGCTTTCGGAGCGACCGGCGTGCGCGCCCAGACCACGCCGACCCACGCCCGCGCCAGCTCGCCCGGCGGCATGCTGACGGTCGAGGCCTTTACCGACAACGACGGCCGGCCGATGTATTCGGTCCTGCGCCAGGGCCGGGTCGTGGTGGCCCCGTCTAAGCTGGGCTTCCTGCTGACCGACGCCCCCGCCATCGAACGCGGCCTGGCCATCAGCGCCGGTCAGCCGGTCACCGTGGACGCTACCTGGGAACAGCCGTGGGGCGAGCGCCGCCTGATCCGCAACCACTACAACGAATGGCGCGTCGCCTATGCCGAGGCCGGCGGTCTGCAACGCCGCGTGGACGTGGTGTTCCGCCTGTATGACGACGGCCTGGGCTTCCGTTACGAATTCCCGGACCAGGCCGCGCTGAAGACCGTCCGCATCGGGTCGGAAATCACCGAGTTCAACCTGGCCGAAAACGGCGAGGCCCTGTGGTGCCCGGCCTGGGAATGGAACCGCGAGGAATACCTCTACAGCCGCACGCCGATCGACGCGGTGGGCAGCGCCCAGACCCCGATGACGGTCAAAGGCCAGTCGGGCCTGCACGTCTCGATCCACGAGGCGGCCTGCATCGACTACGCCGGCATGAACCTGCGCCGCTCCGAAGGCACCAAATTCCGCGCGCAGCTGACGCCCGGCCTGACCAACGCCTCCGTGGTGCGCGAAGCGCCGTTCAACACCCCGTGGCGCACGCTGCAGATTTCGGACAGCGCGGCGGGCCTGATCGATTCCAGCCTGATCCTGAACCTGAATGAGCCCAACAAGCTGGGCGACGTGTCGTGGTTCAAGCCGATGAAATACGTCGGCGTCTGGTGGGAAATGCACCTGGAGCTGAAGAGCTGGAACGCCGGCCCCAAGCATGGTGCGACCACCGAAAACACGGTCAAGCACATCGACTTCGCGGCCGAGCACGGCTTCGGCGGCGTCCTGGTCGAGGGCTGGAACAAGGGCTGGGACGGCCAGTGGTTCGCCAATGGTTCGGACTTCAGCTTCACCGAGGCCTACCCCGATTTCGACATCGAGGCGGTCTGCGCCCATGCCCGGTCCAAGGGCGTGCAGCTGATCGGCCACCACGAGACCGGCGGCAACGCCTTCCATTATGAGCAGCAGCTCGAACCGGCGATGGCCCTGTATGCACGCCTCGGCGTCCATTCGGTAAAGACCGGCTATGTCGCGGATGCGCAGGGCGCCCGAGTCGCCGGGCCGAACGGCCAGATGGTCATGGCCTGGCACGAGAGCCAGGCGATGGCCCAGCACCATATGAAGGTCGTCGAGACCGGCGCGCGCCACAAGGTCGCGATCAACGCCCACGAGCCGTTCAAGGATACGGGCCTGCGCCGGACCTATCCGAACATCATCAGCCGCGAGGGCCAGCGCGGTATGGAATATTCGGCCTGGGGCAATCCCGGCAATCCGCCCGAGCACGAGCCGAACCTGGTCTTTACCCGCCTGCTGGCCGGACCGATGGACTATACCCCCGGCATCTTCGGCATGGAGACGCGCAGCCCCGGCGGCTTGCAGACGACTTGGGCGAAGCAGTTGGCCCTGTATGTCGTCATCTACAGCCCGATCCAGATGGCCGCCGACCTGCTGGTCAACTACGAGGCCAATCCGGCGCCGTTCCAGTTCATCAAGGACGTGCCGGTCGACTGGGACGAGAGCCGCACCCTGGCCGCCGAAATGGGCGACTATGTCGTCACCGCCCGCAAGGAACGCGGCACTGACATCTGGGCCCTGGGGGCCGTCACCGACGAGCATCCGCGCGTCCTGTCCGCACCGCTGGACTTCCTGGACGCCAGCCGCCGCTATCGGGCCGAAATCTATCGCGACGGTCCAGAGGCCGACTACAAGGGCAAGCGCGAGGACATCGTCATCGAGCAACGCGAGGTCACGTCGGCTGACGTCCTGACCCTGGCCCTGGCGCCCGGCGGCGGCCAGGCGATCCGGTTCGTCCCGCTGGGTCGGAGCCGTCGGTGATGAGCATCGCCACTGATCTCCTTCTCCCCTCGGGGGAGAAGGTGGCTCGCGGAGCGAGACGGATGAGGGGGTTGGTTCCGCGCCCCGATCGTCCGACGCGAAATCCGCATCCGGTAGCCCCCTCATCCGAGCGGCTTCGCCGCCCACCTTCTCCCCCGAGGGGAGAAGCATCGGGTGTCCGTCCATGAGCCTGCTCGCCCACCGCCCGCGCCTGTCCGGCCTGGCGATCTGGAACATGTGCGTCGGCTTCTTCGGCATCCAGATCGGCTTCGGCCTGCAGAACGCCAACACCAGCCGGATCTTCCAGACCCTGGGCGCCGAGGTGGATTCGCTGGCCATCCTGTGGATCGCCGCGCCGCTGACGGGTCTGCTGGTCCAGCCGATCATCGGTCATTTCAGCGACAAGACCTGGACCCGGTTCGGGCGGCGTCGCCCCTATTTCCTGGTCGGGGCCATACTGACCACCCTGGCCCTGATCGCCATGCCCAACAGCCCCAGCCTGTGGTTCGCCGCGGCCATGCTGTGGATCATGGACGCCTCGATCAACATCACGATGGAGCCGTTCCGCGCCTTCGTCGGCGACAATCTGCCGGAAGAGCAACGCACCGCCGGCTATGCGATGCAGAGCTTCTTCATCGGCGCCGGCGCGGTCTTCGCCTCGACCCTGCCTTGGCTGCTGTCCAACGTCTTCGACATCGCCTCGACGGCCGAGGCCGGCGTCGTGCCCCTGTCGGTAAAGATCGCCTTCTACGTCGGCGCGGCGGGCTTGTTCGCAGCCGTGCTGTGGACCGTGCTTTCGACCAAAGAATACAGCCCCGAACAGATCGCCGCCTTCGAACGCGCGAAGCAGGCGGCGCTGGGCGCCCCTGCCGATGACGGCCCAGAGGCGCCGGCCCGCAGCGTCCAGGGCTGGATGACCTCCGGCTTGGTCTGCGCCGTCCTGGGCGGGCTGGGCTTCGTGCTGATTTCAGTGCTGGATCTGGAAAAGGAACTGCTGGTCCTCGCCGGCTTCTTCGCCGGTTTCGGTCTGCTGCAGATCGCAGTCGGCCTGATGCAGCGTCGCCGCATCGTCAACGCTGCGACCGAGATCCTGAACGACATCTTCCGCATGCCCGAGACGATGCGCGGCTTGGCGGTCGTTCAGTTCTTCAGCTGGTTCGCCCTGTTCGCCATGTGGATCTACACCACTGCGGCCGTGACCAGCTTCCATTACGGCACGACCGACACAACCTCGCCCGCCTATGCGACGGGCGCCGACTGGGTCGGGGTTCTGTTCGGGGTCTATAACGGCGTGGCGGCCCTGGCGGCCTTTACCCTGCCCGTTCTGGCCAAGCGTATCGGCCGCAAGGCGACCCACGCCCTGATGCTGTTGCTGGGCGCGGCTGGGCTGTTAGGGGTCTTCGTCATCCGCGAGCCGGGCCTGCTGTGGCTGCCGATGATCGGCGTCGGCTTCGCCTGGGCGTCGATCGTCTCCATGCCCTACGCCATCCTGTCGGCGGCGGTGCCGGACCGGAAGATGGGCGTCTATATGGGCGTCTTCAACATCTTCATCGTCGTGCCCCAGCTGCTGGCCGCCACCGTCCTGGGCCTGATCCTGAAGACCCTGTTCGACGGCCAGGCGATCTGGGCCCTGGTGCTGGGCGCCGTCTCCTTCGTGCTGGCTGCGGTCAGCGCGCTGTTCGTCCGCGAGTCCCGCTCGCTTCCCCCCACGCGCAATCCGTGAGGACCTCCATGCGTATGTCAAAGACCCTCTGCCTCGCCAGCGTCGCCGCCCTGGCCCTCGCCTCGGCCGCTTCAGCCCAGTCAGTAGCCCCTAATTCCGTTGCGCCGGGCGCACCGGGCGCCCCACCCGTCTGGTCCAGCGCCGCAAAGACTGGCGCCGGCGCGTCTTATGAAGCCTATGTGGATGGCCAATATCGCGACGGCGGCCCGACCGGGGCGGTGTCCAAGGTCTGGTTTTCCATCGCCGACGGCGTCCTGACCGAGACCATGTACGGCCTGATCCATGAGGCGCAGATCAAGGCCCTGCGTTTTGCCGGCGTGACCCATGACGGTCTAATCGTCGAGGGCGACGACACCACCAGCCGCACCGAATACCTGCATGTCGATGTTCAGGGTCGCCCGCTGTCGCCCGCCTATCGCGTCCTGACCCAGGACAAGAACGGCCGCTTCGAGATCGAGAAACAGATCTTCACCGACCCCGACCGCAACGCCCTGGTGCTGCGCGTCACCATCAAGGCGTTGAAGGGCGAGGTGACGCCCTATCTGATGCTGGAGCCGCACATCGCCAACACCGGGATCGATGACCGGGGGGAGGTTGCGCGCGACGGCTTCCACGCCTGGGAAGGCGACACCCACCTGTTCCTCAAGCCCAGCGAGGCCTTCGAGAAGGCCAGTGTCGGCTTCGTCGGCGCCTCCGATGGTTTGACGGATCTGAAGGACGGCAAGCTGGACTGGGTCTACGCCTCGACGGGCGATCAGGCCGGCAACACCATGATGACCGGCGCCCTGCCGCACATGGGTGAAAGCGCGATCCTGACCCGCGACTTCGTCATCGGCTTCGGCGCCAGCGAGGCCGAGGCCCGCGCCGCTGCGGACGGCGCATTCGCGACAGGCCTGGACGAGGTTCTGGCCCGCTTCAACGGCGAGGGCGAGCGCGCCGGTTGGGAGGACTATGTCGCCTCCTTGACCGAACTGCCGCGCATCGCCGAACAGTCGACCGACGGCGGCAAGCTGGCCTATGCCTCGGCCCTGATGCTGAAGGTTCAGGAAGACCGCACCCACGCCGGCGCCCTGATCGCCTCCCTGTCCAACCCCTGGGGCGACACGGTGGACGCGTCGAAATCCTCGACCGGCTACAAGGCCGTCTGGCCGCGCGACTTCTATCAGGTGGCCATGGCCCTGGCGGCCCTGGGCGACAAGGAAACGCCGCTGGCGGCCTTCAACTATCTGCCCCAGGTCCAGGTCGGCGCGAACACGCCGGGCAACACCGGCGTCGGCGGCTGGTTCCTGCAAAAGACCCACGTCGATGGCGAACTGGAATGGGTCGCGGTCCAGTTGGACCAGACGGCCATGCCGATCATGCTGGGCTACCGTCTGTGGAAGATGGGCTGGCTGTCGGACGCCCAGATGACCGAACACTATCAGTCCATGTTGAAACCGGCCGCCGATTTCCTGGTGGACGGCGGCAAGATCGGCCTGTTGTGGAACGACTCCGAGATCAAGCCGCCCTTTACCCAGCAGGAACGCTGGGAAGAGCAGCAGGGCTATTCGCCGTCCAGCACCGCCGCCGTGGTCGCCGGCCTGACGGTCGCCGCCGAAATGGCGCGCGCCTCGGGCGACGCCGCCGGCGCGACGCGCTACCAGATCGCGGCCGACAGCTATGCGTCCAAGATCGAAGACCGGATGTTCACCACCAACGGCGACTTCGGCGACGGCCGCTATTTCATCCGCATCACCCAGAACGAGAACCCGAACGACAAGGCCCCGATCGGCGCCGCCAACGGCCAGATCGCCCCGGCCGAAGACCGGGTCGTGGACGGCGGCTTCCTGGAACTGGTCCGCTATGGCGTGCGCAAGGCCGACGATCCGCACATCCTGTCCACCCTGCCCGTCTATGACGACCAGTCGCTGGAGCCGCTGTATCGCGTTCGCTACGACTTCGGTCCCGAAGGCGACAAGACGCCGGGCTGGCGGCGTTACGGCGTCGATGGCTATGGCGAGGATCATCTGACCGGCGCCAACTATGGCGTCGGCGGCGAAATGAGCGCTGGTCAGCGCGGCCGGGTCTGGCCCTTCTTCACAGGTGAGCGCGGTCACTATGAGTTGGCCCGCGTCAGCGTGAACGGCGCCCCCTCGGCCGCCGACATCGCCGCTATCCGCCAGACCTATGTGCGCGGCATGGAGCGGTTCGCCAACGACGGCCTGATGCTGGCCGAACAGGTCTGGGACGGCGTGGGCGATCCGACCACCAGGGATTACGCCTTGGGTCAGAACACGGACTCGGCCACGCCCCTGGCCTGGACCCATGCGGAGTATCTGAAGCTGCTGCGGTCGCTGGCCGACGGCAAGGTCTGGGACAGCTACGATCCCGTCCACGACCGGTACGCCCGCTGAACGAAAAAGGCCCCGGAGATCGCTCTCCGGGGCCTTTCTCTTTTAAGTCGGCCGCTGGATCAGAAGGCGAGTTTGATGGCGCCCACGATCCGGTCTTCGGCGCCCGGCACGCCATCGACGTCGGTGTCATAGTAGCGGACGTCCAGACTCAGTTTGTCGGTCAGGGCATAGCCCACGCCGGCGTTCCAGGTGGTGTAGTCGTCGGTGACGTTCAGCCACTGCTTGCCGACGGCGCCCGAGACCGTCCACTTGTCGGCCGGGCTGAAGGCGGCGTTGACCTCGGCGTAGGTTGCTTCGTCGTCGATGCCGAAGAAGTCGGGCGAGTAATAGACGGCGGCGCCGAAAGTGGCGGGTCCAACGGCGCGCGAGGCCGCAGCCTTGAACTCGGCATAGTTATAGTCGGCGCCGTCCGGCTCTCCGACGTAGAGGTAGCCGATCACGCCGAAGTCCAGCGCGAAACCGCCGGCCTCGGTGCGATAGCCGCCGTACAGATCGACTTCCGCATCGGTGTCGTCGCCAAAATCGACGTTCGAGGCCCAGGCGCCGCCGTAGAAGCTGCCCGACGTCACATCGACGCCGCCCTGGATGGCGGGATCCTCGCCGGTCTGGCTGAAGCCGCGGAACACATAGTCGCTGACGACGCCGACGTTCCAGGCGACATCGACGGTGCTCTGGGCCGAGGCTGGCGCGGCGAGGCCGATCAGACCCATGGCGAGCGTTGCGGCGGCGGCCGCACGGATGGTGGTCTTCTTCATAGTCTATCCCCTTGTTGTGCTTGTTCTGTTCGAGGTCGGAAAAGTCGGGCGCGGGGTTCGGGAGCCGCGCCCGATTTCCGTCAGTGTTCCAGCGCTTCGCCGTGAAGCGAGGTGTCCAGACCGGCGGCTTCTTCCGCCTCGCTCACGCGCAGGCCCGTGGTGAACTTGCAGATGAACAGGATGATCAGGGTGCCGACGGCGCTGTAGACGATGGTCCACAACAGGCCCAGCGCCTGGGCGCCGACGTTGGCGCCTTCCGACAGGCTGTTGATCGCGGTCGTGGCGAACACGCCGGTCAGCAGGGCGCCGATCAGGCCGCCCGCGCCGTGGATGCCGAAGGCGTCCAGGCTGTCGTCGTAGCGCAGCAGCTTCTTGATCCACACCGACGAGGCATAGCAAACGGGACCGGCGATCAGGCCGATGATGACCGCGCCCTTGGGATCGACGAAGCCGGCCGCCGGCGTGATGGCGACCAGACCTGCGACGACGCCCGACAGCATGCCGACCAGGGAGACCTTCTTCTTCTCGATATATTCGACGATCTTCCAGGTCAGGGCGCCGGCTGCGGCGGCCAGGATGGTGTTCAGCAGCGCCACGCCCATCAGGTCGTTGGCGGCGCCCGCCGAACCGGCGTTGAAGCCGATCCAGCCGACCAGCAGCAGCGAGGCGCCGATCATGGTCAGGACGGGATTGTGCGCCAGGATCGGCTCGATGCCATAGCCTTTGCGACGACCCAGGAAGATGGCGCAGACCAGACCCGCGACACCCGAGTTGACGTGAACGACGGCGCCGCCTGCGAAGTCCAGTACGCCGGCAGAGCCCAGGAAACCGCCGCCCCAGACCCAGTGGCAGATGGGCGCATAGACCAGCAGCGACCACAGGGCGGTGAACAGCAGAAGCGCCGAATATTTCATCCGCTCGGCGAAGGCGCCGGTCACCAGCGCAGGCGTGATGATGGCGAAGGTCATCTGGAAGGAGATGAACAGAAACTCGGGAATGCCCGGCAGCAGGGCGTTGGCGGTTTGCAGCGACACGCCGTTCAGGAACAGCATGTCCAGGCTGCCGATATAGGGCTGAAGCCCCGCATTGCCGTTGGCGCCGAAGGCCAGGCTGTAACCGGCGATGAACCACACCAGCGACACCACGGCGAAGACGCCGACGGACTGGGTGATGGTGGCGATGACGTTCTTCTTGCGCACCATGCCGCCGTAGAACAGCGCCAGACCAGGGAGGGTCATCAGCAGAACCAGGGCGGTGGATGTGCCCAGCCACGACGTGCCGGCGCTATCCAGTTCAAGCACAGCCTGATGGCCCAGCAGAGCCGGCGCGGCGTCCTGCGCATTGGCCGCTCCTGCGGCCATCAGACAGAGTGTTGGAAGAAGGAGCCCTGCGGCCCCCACAAGTCGGTTCGTTGTCCGCGACATGAGCTAGTACCCCCTATGCAATCTCGCAGTTGCGAAGGTTTTACTGCAATCGCGAAACACGCAAGGAGATTCACCGCAGGCGGTGCAACTTTCTTGCAACGGTCGCACATTAAAAAGCATGAGGCGCATGAACCGTGCAGTTCATGCGCCTCAAGGATCAGTTTCGTGTCTTCACAGCCAAGGTTGAGAGGCAGGAAATTCGCCGGTCGTTTGGGCTCTTTTCCGCCTGACGCGCCTTAAGCCCAATGCATTTGCACCCGATGCGCCGCCGCCCAGTGGATGGCGCGAATGGCGTCGATGACGGCCTCGGTCGCCGCCCGCGTGCCCAACGCCCCGCCCAGATCGGCGGTGACGGCGCCGGCCGCCAGCACGGCGGCGACGGCGGCCTCAATCGAATCGGCCTCGTCTTCCAGCTTCAGGCTGTGCCGCAGCAACAGGGCCGCCGACAATATGGTTCCGACCGGGTTGGCCAGGTCCTGACCGGCGATGTCCGGCGCCGAACCATGGATCGGCTCAAACAGGCCCGGACCGCCCGCGCCCAGCGAGGCCGACGGCAGCAGGCCGATGGATCCGCCCAGCACCGAGATCTCGTCCGACAGAATGTCGCCGAACATGTTCTCGGTCAGAATGACGTCGTATTCGCGCGGCTTCCTGATCAGGTGCATGGCCATGGAGTCGACCAGGGCATGCTCCAGCTCGATCTCGGGAAACTCCTCGGCGTGGATGCGGGTGACCACCTCACGCCACAGACGGCTGGTCTCCATGACATTGGCCTTGTCGACCGAGGTCACCTTGCCGCGACGCTGGCGCGCGGTCTGGAAGGCGGCGCGGGTGACGCGCTCGATCTCGGGCACCGTATATTCGCACAGGTCGGTGGCGCGGTCGGCTGTGCGGGTCTTCTCGCCGAAATAAACCCCGCCGGTCAGTTCACGGAAGACGATGAGATCGACGCCCTCGACGATCTCCTTCTTCAGCGGCGAGCGATGCGCCAGCACCGGCGAGACCTGCAAAGGACGCAGGTTGGCGAACAGGCCCATGGCCTTGCGGATCGCCAGCAGGCCTTCCTCGGGCCGACGCTTGCCCCCGTCCCATTTCGGCCCGCCGACGGCGCCCAGCAGCACGGCGTCGGAGGCGACGCAGGCCGCGCGCGTGGCCTCTGGCAAAGGCTCGCCCGTTTCGTCGATGGCCGCGCCGCCGATCAGGTGTTCGGAGAACTGGAAATCATGGCTATAGAAGTCGCCGATGACGGCCAGCACATCGCGCGCGGCGCGCGTCACCTCGGGTCCGACGCCGTCGCCGGGCAGCAAAACGATGTTGTAGGTCTTGGGGGCGGCGTGGGTCATCAGACGGTCTCTCTCGATCGCTCGTAGGCTTCGATCTCGGGCATGTTTGCTTGCAGCCAGCCCAGGGTGTCCACCCCGTCCAGCAGGCATTGTCGGGCGAAGGATTCGACCCCGAACGACACGGGTTCGGCATTGCCGCGCTGGATCTGGTTCGACTGGAGGTCGATCGTGACCGGCTGGTCCGGCTGCGACGCCAGATCGTCCCAGACCGCCTGGCTGACGACGATGGGCAGCAGGCCGTTTTTCAATGCGTTCGATGTAAAAATGTCAGCGATTTCGGTCGAGATCACCGCCTTGAACCCATAGTCCAGTAGGGCCCAGGGCGCGTGTTCGCGTGATGATCCGCAGGCGAAATTCCTGCCCGCCAGCAGGATGCGATGCTCGGCCGGATCGATCCGGTTCAGGATCGCCTCGGGCTTTTCCGAACCGTCTTCCTCATAGCGCCAGTCGTGGAAGGCGGCCTTGCCCAGCCCGTCTCGCGTCGTCGTGGTAAGGAAGCGCGCCGGAATGATCTGGTCGGTGTCGATATTGGCCTGGCTCAAGATCACGGTCTTGGAGGTCAGCACCTGGAACGGTTCAGACATTTTGCGCTCCTACCGTCTCGCGCGCGGCGCTCGACTGCTTGAGGGCAACCACCTCGTTCAGATAGACGCGGGGATCGGTCAGCACGCCGGCCACCGCCGTCGCCGCCGCCGTCGCCGGGCTGGCCAGGATGGTGCGCGCGTCCTTGCCCTGCCGGCCTTCGAAATTGCGGTTCGAAGTGGATACAGCAAGTTGCCCTGGCGCGACGAAATCGCCGTTCATGGCGATACACATCGAACAGCCGGGAATACGCCATTCGGCCCCAGCGGCGATGAAGATCTGATCCAGGCCTTCCGCCTCGGCGTCGCGACGCACGGCCTCGGACCCCGGCACCACCAGCATGCGCAGGCCCGGCTTGACCTTGCGACCACGCAGCACGTCGGCGGCGGCGCGCAGATCGGGCAGGCGGCCATTGGTGCAGGAGCCGATGAAGACCACGTCCACCGGACGGCTGGTCGTCGCTTCCCCGGCCGTGAAGCCCATATAGGCGATGGCCTTGCGGTCGCTGTCCGACTGCGGCTGCGGCACCGGCGAGCCGATGGGCGCGCCGGCGTCCGGGGTCGTGCCCCAGGTCGCCATCGGCTGGATGGCCGCGCCGTCGATAACGACTTCCTTGTCGAACACCGCGCCCGGATCGCTGGACAGTTTCAGCCATTCGGCCGTCGCCGCCTCATAGTCGGCAGGCACATGCTTGCGGCCGCGCAGCCAGTCGATGGTCGTCTGGTCCGGTGCGATCATGCCTGCGCGGGTGCCGGCTTCGATGGACATGTTGCACAGGGTCATCCGCCCTTCCATGTCCAGCGAACGCACGGCTTCGCCGGCATATTCGATGACGTATCCGGTGCCGCCGCCGAAGCCGATGGCGGCGATGACGGCCAGGGCGACATCCTTGCCCGAAACGCCGGGCTGCAGTTCGCCGTCCACCGTCACCCGCATGGCCTTGGCCTTGCGTTGCAACAGGCACTGGGTCGCCAGCACATGACCGACTTCCGAAGTGCCGATGCCGAAGGCCAGGGCTCCGAACGCGCCGTGGGTGGCCGTATGGCTGTCGCCGCAGACCACGGTCATCCCTGGCTGGGTCAGGCCCAGTTCCGGCCCCATCACATGGACCACGCCACGGTCGTCGGAGTCCCAGCCCGCCAGCGGTACGCCGTGGGCGGCGCAGTTCTTCTCCAGCCGATGCACCTGGGCCTCGGCCTGGGCGGTGACATAGGGTTTCAGCCCGTTCAGACCCGCCGGCAGGGTCGGGGTCGAATGGTCCAGGGTCGCATAGGTCCGGTCGGGGCGGCGCACCTTCAGGCCGCGCGCCTCGATCTCGCTGAAGGCCTGCGGGCTGGTGACCTCGTGGACCAAGTGCAGGTCGATATACAGCACCCCCGGCGTGTCGGCCGTTTCCGACCGCACGACATGGGCGTCCCAGACCTTGTCGAACAGGGTTTTGGGATCAGGCATACTGGGCCACGACCTCGGACACGCCATCGACACGGTCGATGATGGCGATCAGTTCCGCATCGTTGATCTCGCCGATCTGGTCCGCACGCTGCTTGAAACCCACGACTACAGCCGCCAGACGTTCGCCTTCGATGGGCCGGCCGATGGTCTCGGCGCGCTTGGCGATGGCGTGGCGGCCCGAATGCTTGCCCAGCACGAACCAGCTGCCCTCGAAGCCCACGTCCTGGGGACGCATGATCTCATAGGTGCGGCTGTCGGCCAGCATGCCGTGCTGGTGGATGCCGGCCTCGTGGGCGAAGGCGTTGATGCCCACCACCGACTTGTTGCGGGCGATGACCGTCTCGGTGATCTCGCACAAAATCTTGGAGGCGCGCACCAGGTGGCGGCTGTCGGCGCCGGTCGTGACGCCGTAGCGGTCCTCGCGGACCTTCAGGGCCATGATGACTTCTTCAATGGAGGCATTGCCGGCGCGTTCGCCGATGCCGTTGATCGCGCCCTCGACCTGACGCGCGCCTCCCTCAATGGCGGCCAGGGAGTTGGCGACCGCCATGCCCAGGTCGTCATGGCAGTGGGCCGAGAAGATCACGTGCGGATGGCGTTTATGAATGCGCGCGGCCAGGGCCGCAAACCGCTCGCGCACCTCTTGCGGCGTCGCATAGCCGACGGTGTCGGGCACGTTCAGGGTGCGCGCGCCGGCGTCGGCGGCGGCTTCCATCACGTCGGCCAGAAACTCCGGCTCTGTGCGGAAGGCGTCCTCGGCCGAGAACTCGACGTCGTCGAACAGGCTGCGGGCGTATTCGACCGAACGCACCGCGGTCGACAGCACCTCGTTGGTGGACATCTTCAGTTTGGCGGAGCGGTGGATCGGGCTGGTGCCAATGAAGGTGTGGCAACGGCGATGCGACTTCGGCGCTGGCTCCAGCGCGCGGAAACTGGCGTCGATATCCCTTTCATTAGCGCGCGACAGGGAGCAGAAGACCGGCCCCTCGACCTCGCCCGCCACGCGGCGGATGCAGTCTTCGTCGCCCGGCGAGGCGGCGGCGAAGCCGGCCTCGATAACGTCGACGCCCAGGTCGCGCAGGACCTGGGCCATCTTCACCTTCGCCTGGGCGCTCATTGAGAAGCCCGGCGCCTGTTCCCCGTCCCGCATCGTCGTGTCGAAAATGATGACGCGGTTGGGATCGGCTGCGATCTGTTCGGTGCGCGATACTCGCACCTCTTCGGGGGTAATCATTACGCGGCCTCGGATTGAATAATGTCGTTGCTGATGCGGCGAACGCCGAACAGCCGGTCGATCTGGCGACCCAGGTTGTCCATGCAGCGACCGGCGTCGCGGCCGCGCACGGTCAGGGCGATCTTGCGGAACGCGCCTTCGTCGGCCATCGCCATGCCGTCGATGTGGAAGCCCCGACGCTCCACCAGGCCGATGAGACGCTGAAGCGAACCGTCTGCACGGTCGATCTGGATGTGGATCGTGTCGCTCATCTCAGGAGCCCTCCATCATTTCAGCATTGCTCTTGCCCGGCGGAACCAGCGGCCAGACATTGTCTCGGGGATCGATGACCACATGGGCCAGGCAGGGGCCGTCGGCGGCCAGCAGGCGCTGGATGCCATCGGACACCTGATCGCGACGATCGATGCGGAATGCCTCGATGCCGAAGGCTTCGGCGACCTTCACGAAGTCCGGGTTGTCGGACAGGTCGATCTCGGAATAGTTCTCGGCGAAGAACAGCTCCTGCCACTGGCGCACCAGGCCCAGCGAGGAGTTGTCGATCAGCACGATCTTCAACGGGATGCCGTAACGCTTCAGCGTCGCCAGCTCCTGGATGTTCATCATGAAGCCGCCGTCGCCGGCGATGGTGACGACCGTCGCCGACGGATCGGCCAGCTTGGCGCCGATGCCGGCGGGCAGACCGAAGCCCATGGCCCCCAGACCGCCCGAGGTGATGTGCGATTCCGGGCGGGCGAAGCGGCAGTGCATGGCCGCCCACATCTGGTGCTGGCCCACGTCGCAGGCGGCGACGAAATCATCGCCGGCCGCTTCCGAGATTTCCTTCAGCAGGGCCGGGGCATAGACCCCTTCGCCCGGCGCGTCATAGCGGTGCGCCCCTGCCTCGGTCGCCCGAGAGCAGTCGTCGGCCCAGGCCTGGATATCCAGCGCCGCGCCCGCGCGCATCCGCTGTGTCAGGGCTTCTACCCCTTCAGGCAGTTCACCGACGACGGCGACATTGGCCGCGCGCAGCTTGCCGACCTCCGAGGCGTCGATGTCGAAATGGACGATACGGGCGTTGGGGGCGAACTCGGCCAGCTTGCCCGTGGCGCGGTCGTCGAACCGGGCGCCGACGACGATCAGCAGATCGCTGTCCTGCACCGCATGGTTGGCGGCGCGCGTACCGTGCATGCCCAGCATGCCCAGCATGCCCGCCGCGTCGGTCGGGATGGTGCCCAGGGCGTTCAGGGTCGAGACCTGAGGGATGCCGGTCGCGGCGACGAAGGCGCGCAGGGCCTCGGTCGCGCCGCCGATCTTCACGCCCCCGCCGATATAGACCAGCGGCTTCTTGGCCGCCCGGATCGCGGCCTCGGCGGCGGCGATGGCGTCGTGATCGACGCGTGGCGTCTCGTTGGGAATGTGGAAGCCATAGTCTTCGCTGGTCGTGGCGAACTGCACGTCCTTGGGCAGATCGACCAGGACCGGACCGGGGCGACCCGACCGGGCGATGTAAAAGGCTTCCTCGATCGCGGCCGGAACCTCGGCGGCCGAACGGACCAGGATCGAGTGTTTCACGATCGGCAGGGTGACGCCCAGGATGTCGATTTCCTGAAAGGCGTCGGTGCCCATCAGGCCCTGGGCGACATTGCCGGTGATGCAGACCATCGGCACGGAATCCATCATCGCATTGGCGATGCCGGTGACCAGGTTGGTGGCGCCGGGACCCGAGGTGGCGATGCAGACCCCGACCCGGCCGCTCTTTCTTGCATAGGCGTCGGCGGAGAAGGCCGCGCCCTGCTCGTGGCGGACCAGAATATGCTTCAGCTTGGATCCGGCCAGGGCGTCATAGACCGGCATGATGGCGCCGCCCGGATAACCGAACACCACCTCCACGCCCAGCCGCTCCAGGGTGGAGACCAGCAGGCGCGCGCCCGACTGGGGAGCGGCCTCGGCTGAGGTTTTGAAAGCGGCGGCGGTCATCAGGGTCATCCGGTCTTTAATGCTGGGCTCAGGCCGCTTCGGACTTGGGCGTGTTCAGCCAGGCCATGCGTTCGCGCAGCCGCGCGCCGACCTGTTCGATCTGGCTTTCGCGGTCCGCCTTCAGCCAGGCTTCGTACTGCGGCTTGCCGGCCTCGTTCTCGGCGATCCAGTTGCGCGCGAAGGTGCCGTCCTGGATCTCGTCCAGGATGGTCTTCATGCGGGCCTTGGTCTCTTCGTTGACCACGCGGGGGCCGCTGGCGACGGCGCCGTATTTGGCCGTCTCCGAGATGAAGTGGTGCATCTTCGAGATGCCGCCCTCGTAGAACAGGTCCACGATCAGCTTCAGCTCGTGCAGGCATTCGAAATAGGCGATCTCGGGCTGGTATCCCGCCTCGACCAGGGTGTTGAACCCTTGAATGACCAGTTCCTTGGCGCCGCCGCACAGAACGGCCTGTTCGCCGAACAGATCGGTCTCGGTCTCTTCGCGGAAGGTGGTTTCCAGCAGGCCGCCAGTCGCGCCGCCATTGCCCTTGGCATAGCCCATGGCCCGGTCGCGCGCCTTGCCGGTGACGTCCTTCTCGATGGCGAACAGGCTGGGCACGCCGCGACCGCGCTGGAACTCGCGGCGGACCAGATCGCCCGGTCCCTTGGGCGCGACCAGGATCACGTCCATATCTGCGCGCGGCGTGATGCGCTCGTAAATGATCGAGAAGCCGTGCGCGAACAGCAGGGCCGAGCCCTCCTTGGCGTTCGGCTCGATGATGTCGCGATAGACGTCGCCCTGGACCATGTCCGGGGTCAGGATGGCGATGATGTCCGCGCCCTTGACGGCCTCGGCCGGCTCGGCGGTCGCGACGCCGTCCTCGGTGGCGTGTTTCCAGCCCGTGCCGCCGTGACGGACGCCGGCGACCACGTCATGGCCGCTGTCTTTCAGGTTCTGGGCGTGGGCGCGGCCTTGCGAGCCATAGCCGATGATGGCGATGCGCTGGCCGGCGATGGCGCCGGGGCGGATGTCTTCGTTGGTGTAGATGGTGATGGCCATGGGTCAGGCGTCCTGAGCAGCGTTGGTTTTGTGGCTTGCCGGGACTTGGGCCGGCGGCGGGTTGGGAATGGTGACGGCGCCCTGGGCCGCAGAGGAGACCGAGGCGCGGTATTTGGCGAAAACACCTCGCGCCGGGCGGACTACGTGGGGCGTAAAGCCCGCCCGGCGCGTCGCCAGATCGACATTGACGTCGATGCGGCGGTTGGTGACGTCGATGGTGATGCGGTCACCATCGCGAATGAGAGCAATCGGGCCGCCGACGGCGGCTTCCGGCGAAACGTGTCCAGCGACGAAGCCGTAGCTGGCGCCCGAGAAACGGCCGTCGGTCAGCAGGGCGACATTGTCGATCTTGCGGCCCTTCAGGGCGGCGGTGACCTGCAGCATTTCGCGCATGCCGGGACCGCCCTTGGGCCCTTCGTAGCGGATGATGATGACGTCGCCCTCGCCGACCGATCCGTCCTGAACGGCGTGGAAGGCGTCTTCCTCGCTGTCGAAGACGCAGGCCGGACCTTCGAACGTATCGACCTTGTGGCCCGTCAGCTTGATGACCGCGCCTTCGGGGGCGACGTCGCCATAGATGACGGCGTAGCTGCCGCGCGCCATGACGGGGGCGTCGAAGCTGGTCACGACCACCTGGCCCGGCGTCTCTTCGGCTTCGGCCGCCTCGGCGAACAGGCTGCGGCCGGTGACGGTGGGGGTGTTCACGATCTTACCGGCCTCGGCCATCCGCTGGGTGACCAGGCGGGTGCCGCCGGCGGCGAACAGGTGCGAGGCCAGGAAGCGGCCGCCTGGCTTCAGGTCGCAGATGACCGGCGCCTCGACGCAGGCCTGGTGGCAGTCCTCAACACCGAAATCGACGCCGGCTTCCGCCGCGATGGCCGTCAGGTGCATGACCGCATTGGTCGATCCGCCCGAGGCCGAGACGGCGACGGCGGCGTTCTTCAGGCTGGCGCGGGTGATGTATTTGCGGGCCGTGTCGCCGGAGAAGACGCGCTCGACGATGATCCGGCCGCACCGCTCGCCTTCGGCCGCCTTGTTCGGATCGACGGCGGGCACATCGTTGGCGCCCATCGGCGAGATGCCCATGACCGACAGGGCCATGGCCATGGTGTTGGCCGTGAACTGACCGCCGCAGGCGCCGGCGCCGGGGCAGACGGCTTGCTCGACCGCCTTCAGACCGGCGTCGTCCAAGGCGCCCGCCGAATGGGCGCCGATGGCCTCAAAGACTTCTTGGACCGAGACCTCCTTGGTCCCGATCACGCCGGGCATGATGGTGCCGCCATAATAGACCAGGCCGGGGATATCCATCCGCGCCAGGGCCATGGCCGCCGCCGGGATCGTCTTGTCGCAGCCGACGATGCAGACCACGCCGTCCAGCTGATGGCCCTCGATGGCCAGTTCGATCGAGTCGGCGACGACCTCGCGGCTGATCAGCGAAGCCTTCATGCCCGCCGTGCCCATCGAGATGCCGTCGGTGACGACGATGGTGTTGAAATCGACCGGATAACCGCCCGCCGCGACGATGCCGGCGCGCACGTCCTTGGCCAGCCGGTCCAGGTGCATGTTGCACGGCGTGACCGTCGACCAGGTGTTGACGATGCCGATCATCGGCTTGTCGAAGTCGGCGTCCTGCATGCCGGCGGCGCGCAGATATGAGCGGGCGGCGGCCCGGCTCGGGCCAGCCGTCACCGCCGCGCTGCGCGCATTGGGCTTTCTGGGCTGTGAGGTAGAATCTTGCGTCATCGGTCCGGTTCTTTTGGAACCGCCAAGCACGAAAAACCCCGCTTCCTTTCGGGAGCGGGGTGGTGCGAGGCGATCCTGAGTGCGTTTAGGTCAGGTCGCGTGCATCCACGCCGCTTGCGTAAGCAGGCCGAGAAGTACGAGGGTAATGAGGAATACAGGGCTTTCCAGGCCGACAGGCGCGCGAACGGCCGCCACCGCCTTCGCGGTTCGCCCCTTCATCATGTCGCGCGTCATCGTGGCCACGGGTGGCTCCCTGTTCTGACGCCAAGAAACCATAGGCGCTGGACAGGCACAACCCCTGTCGCAAAAATTTTGCGCGTTATCTCGAAAAGAACCGCCTCAAGGGTGTTTCTTGCCTAAAGCTGACAGAGCAGCCTCAGGAAGCGTAACCGTCCATCACATCATGTTACGCGCGCGGGGTTGAAACCCATCCGCGACCGCTCCATTGAGACGCCCACCTATATACACCGCTCAACACCTACCGTTCAGAGGAGCCTCCCATGACCGTTCGCGTCGCCATCAATGGTTTCGGCCGCATTGGCCGCCTTGTCCTGCGCTCGATCGTCGAACACGGCCGCACGGATATCGAAGTCGTGGCGATCAACGATTTGGGCCCCGTCGAGACCAACGCCCACCTGTTCCGCTACGATTCGGTCCACGGCCGCTTCCCCGGCACGGTGACTTCGGGCGAAGACTGGATCGACGTCGGCACGGGCAAGATCAAGGTGACGGCCGAACGCGACCCGGCCAACCTGCCGCACGCCGAACTGAAGGTGGACATCGCCTTCGAATGCACCGGCATCTTCACGTCCAAGGACAAGGCCAGCGCGCACCTGAAGGCCGGCGCCAAGCGCGTCCTGGTCTCGGCCCCCGCCGACGGCGCCGACAAGACCATCGTCTTCAAGGTCAACCATGAGGTTCTGACCGCCGACGACATCGTCGTGTCTAACGGCTCGTGCACCACCAACGCCCTGGCCCCGGTCGCCAAGGTGCTGAACGACCTGTTCGGCATCGAGCGCGGCTATATGACCACCATCCACTCCTACACCGGCGACCAGCCGACGCTGGATACGATGCACAAGGATCTGTACCGCGCCCGCGCCGCCGGCCTGTCGATGATCCCGACCTCGACCGGCGCCGCCAAGGCCTTGGGCCTGGTCCTGCCGGAACTGAAGGGCAAGCTGGACGGCTCGTCGATCCGCGTCCCGACCCCGAACGTCTCGGTCGTGGACCTCAAGGTCGTCTCCAGCCGCGACGTGACGGTGGAAGAAATCAACGCCGCGCTTCAGGCCGCCGCCGACGGCCCGATGAAGGGCGTCCTGTTCACGACGACCGATCCGCTGGTCTCGCACGACCTGAACCACATCCCCGCCTCCTCCACCGCCGCCCTGCCCCAGACCCAAGTCGTCGACGGTAAGCTGGCCCGCGTGCTCAGCTGGTACGACAACGAATGGGGCTTCGCGACCCGCATGGCCGACACGGCCCTGGTGATGGCGAAGTTCCTATGAGATGAACGTCGCCCGGCACCAAGATCAGGGACCGGGCGACATCGTCCCTGGTCGCGGCTTTGAGCTGGTCGGCTTGCTCAAAGCCCGACAGGGTCAGCTAACGCTTTTGGAGATGGAGAATGGCGCGATCATCCGAGCCTTCAACAGCGCCTACGGCCGCGACATGGGGGCCGAGTGGGAACACACGACCCTCAACTGTTCTCCTGAAATAGAGGGAGAAGAGATCATGTTCGTTTGGACGTCAGACGTCCTGCGCGCCATTGATCCTGAGACCTCTACCATCCTCTACACCCGGACAACACCATGACCTTCCGCACCCTCGACGACGCTCACGACCTCGCCGGCAAGACAGCTCTGGTCCGCGTGGACTTCAACGTGCCGATGGAGGACGGCAAGGTCACGGACGACACCCGGCTGCGGGTCGCCCTGCCGACGATCCAGCGCCTGCGCGACGCCGGCGCCAAGGTCGCGCTGCTGGCCCACTTCGACCGTCCCAAGGGCCAGCGCGTCCCGTCGATGAGCCTGAAGCCGGTCGTCCTGCCGCTGGAGGAACTGCTCGGCGCCCCGGTTCGCTTCGCCGACGACTGCATCGGCCCGGACGCCGTGGACGCCATCCGGGACCTGGACGCCGGCGGCGTGGTCCTGCTGGAGAACGTCCGCTTTCATGCGGCGGAAGAGGCCAATGATCCGGTCTTCGCCCAGAAGCTGGCCGACCTGGGCGACCTTTATGTCAACGACGCCTTCTCGGCCGCCCACCGCGCCCACGCCTCGACCGAAGGCGTCGCCCACCACCTGCCCGCCTATGCCGGCGAATCCATGCGCCGCGAACTCGATGCGCTCGACGCCGCCCTGGGCAATCCGCAGAAACCGGTCCTGGGCATCGTCGGCGGCGCAAAGGTCTCGACCAAGCTGGACCTGCTGAAGAACCTGGTCGGCAAGCTGGACCGGCTGGCCATCGGCGGCGGCATGGCCAACACCTTCCTGTTCGCCCAGGGCATCGACATCGGCGGCTCTCTGGCCGAACGCGACATGGCCGACACGGCCCGCGAGATCATGGCCGAGGCCGAGGCGCAGGGCTGCAAACTGCTGCTGCCCGTCGATTTCGTGGTGGCGACCGAGGTCAAGCCCGGCGCCGCATCTCGCCCCGTCACCGTCGGCGCTACGCTGTCGGCCGACGACAAGATCCTGGACGCCGGCCCCGCCACGGTCGCGCGGCTGCTGGAGGCCCTGACAGCTTCGAAGACCCTGATCTGGAACGGCCCCCTGGGCGTGTTCGAGGTACCGCCCTTCGACGCCGCCACCGTGACCGTCGCCCGTCATGCGGCGGCCCTGGCCAAGGCTGGGGTGCTGGTCGCCGTCGGCGGCGGCGGCGACACGGTCTCGGCCCTGAACCATGCGGGCGTATCGGACGACATGACCTTCGTCTCCACGGCCGGCGGCGCCTTCCTGGAATGGATGGAGGGCAAGCCTCTGCCCGGCGTCGAGGCGCTGCGCGTCTGATCGACGGCGATGCAGGCGGATCACGCCTGCGTCCCGGCCCTCCGAATTCGCGCTGAAACGGCTGTAACGCGGCGTGACTTCGTCACGCCTCGCGGCTAGTCTCTCGCCCAATCAAAAAAGACTATTCGGCTCAGGAGACTACCCCATGGCGCGCATCACGCTGCGACAGCTGCTCGATCACGCGGCAGAGAACGACTACGGCCTGCCTGCCTACAACATCAACAATATGGAACAGGGCCTGGCGATCATGGAGGCGGCCCACGAGGTCAATGCCCCCGTCATCATCCAGGCCTCGCGCGGCGCCCGGAACTACGCCAACGACATCGTCCTGGCCAAGCTGATCGACGCCCTGGCCGAGCTCTATCCGCACATCCCGGTCTGCATGCACCAGGACCACGGCAACGGCCCGGCGACCTGCGCCACCGCCATCCAGTACGGCTTCACCTCGGTGATGATGGACGGTTCGCTGGAAGAGGATGCCAAGACCCCCGCCTCCTACGACTACAACGTCGATGTCACCCGTCGCGTCACCGAAATGGCCCACGCCTGCGGCGTGTCGGTCGAGGGTGAACTGGGCGTGCTGGGTTCGTTGGAGACCGGCATGGGCGAGGCCGAAGACGGCCACGGCTTCGAGGGCGTCCTCGACCACTCGCAACTGCTGACCGACCCAGACCAGGCCGTCGATTTCGTCGCCGCCACCAAGGTCGATGCGCTCGCCATCGCCATGGGCACCAGCCACGGCGCCTACAAGTTCTCGCGCCAGCCGGATGGCGAAGTCCTGGCCATGAACGTGATCGAGGAAATCCACCGCCGCCTGCCCAACACCCACCTAGTGATGCACGGCAGTTCTTCCGTGCCCCAGGACCTGCAGGACATCATAAACCAGTACGGCGGCGAAATGCCCCAGACCTGGGGCGTGCCGGTCGAGGAAATTCAGCGCGGCATCAAGCACGGCGTGCGCAAGGTCAACATCGACACCGACAACCGCATGGCCATCACCGGCGCCATCCGTAAAGCGCTGGCGGAAAAGCCGGGCGAGTTCGATCCGCGCTTCTATCTTAAGCCCGCCAAGGAGGCGATGAAGAAGCTCTGCATGGAGCGCTACGTCCAGTTCGGCTGCGAAGGCCAGGCCTCCACAATCCGCCCGCTGTCCACCGCCCAGATGGCCAAACGCTATGCCTCGGGCGACCTGGATCCGTCCTTCCGCGGTGCCTCCGTCAAGGCGGCTTGATCGGGGCCGCCTGAACCACGTCTAGACCGGGTAGCGGCCGCTCAGTTCGCGCCGCACCCGGCGAACCTCCCATTCGGCCCTGTCCAGCGCATCGCGTGCGTCTCTGGCGTTGCGGCGCGCATCGCGGATCTCGCCCCGGACCTCCTGGATGCGGTCGCGAATCCGCTCCCGCTCCTCGTCCGTCAGGCCCTCGCCGCGCAGTTCGTTCTGCTTGGCTTCCAGCTTGTCCTCGCGATTCTCGATCCGGTCCTCGGCGCTGTTGAGTGTGTTTTGCGCTGTCTCGAACGCCGCCTCGGCCTCATGCAACATCCGTCCGTCCTGATAGGCGGGCAGGAAGACCTGCTCCTCCTCCGGCCGACAGACCCCATAATAGGCATTGCCCGCCCGCCCCTCGGCCCATCCCCGCTCGAACGTGCAATAGGACCGCAATCCGTCCTCGCGCGCCGAACCATAGGCGGTCGGATTGGGCGCGACCTGATATTTGGCGCAGGCCTTGGCGTGGTCGTCCAGCCGCGTCATCGGATATCCCGATGTCCCGTCGGCGTAGCCCTTCTCGCCCCAGGCGCCGGCCAGGCACTGGTCCTTGCTCATGGTCGTGCAACTGCCCAGCAGCGCCGCCAAGGCGACCGCGCCCCCGGCGATCATCAACCGTGTCATCGGATACCCTCTTACGCCCCCAAGCTTGACTATCGCCCCACGTCACCTCTCGTGCAAGCGGCCGGTCGTGCTAGGGAGGCCTCGTGTCCGACCCTGACCTGATCGACGATGAAGAAGACCCGGCAACCGTCGGCCCCGCCGAAGTGCTGGAAGCCCACATCGACGCGTCCGGCGTTCGCCTGGACAAGGCCCTGGCCAACGCCTTTTCGACCCTGTCGCGCGCCCGGCTCCAGGCCCTGCTGGCCGACGGCGCCGTCACCCGCGACGGCGTGGTCCTGACTGGCGGTTCGGCCAAGGCTCAGCCCGGCCTCTACGTCGTCACCCTTCCGCCCGTGGCTCCCGCCACGCCCCAGCCGCAGGCCATCCCCCTGACCGTCCTCTACGAGGACGCCGAACTGATCGTCATCGACAAGCCCGCAGGCATGGCCGCCCATCCGGCGCCCGGCACGCCCGACGGCACCCTGGTCAACGCCCTTCTGGCCCACTGCGGCGACAGCCTGTCGGGCATCGGCGGCATCGCCCGCCCCGGCATCGTCCACCGGCTGGACAAGGACACCTCCGGCGTCATGGTCGCCGCCAAGACGGACCGCGCCCACCAGGGCCTGTCCGCCCTGTTCGCGACCCACGACATCGAGCGCACCTACATCGCCCTGACGCGCGTCGCACCGTCGCCGTCCAAGGGCCGGATCGAGACCCGCATCGGCCGCTCCACCGGCGACCGCAAGAAGATGGCTGTGCTCAAGGCCGGCGGCCGCGAGGCCATCACCGACTATGTCGTCCAGACCACCTTCGGCGAACCGGCCAAGGCCGGCGGCGCCCCCATGGCCGCCCGCGTCGCCTGCACCCTGCACACCGGCCGTACCCACCAGATCCGCGTTCACCTGTCGTCGAAAGGCTCGCCCATCCTCGGCGACGCTGTCTATGGCTCCGGCAGTCCGGCGATCCCCGTGCGCGCCGCCATCGCCGAGGCGGAGCTCTCGCGCCAAGCCCTCCACGCCGCCGTCCTCGGCTTCGTCCATCCCGTCACCGGTGAACAAATGCGCTTCGAAACCGCGCCTCCGACCGATATGCTTCGCCTCGAAGCCCTGCTGTCCGAACTCTGAGACCCGCCATGCTCGATCCCGAAATTCACGACAACGCCGAGCTGAAACGCTACGAACTGCCCGTCGACGGCGAAGTGGCGATCGTCACCTACAACCTCTCGCCGCCCAATCTGATGATCACTGAAATCCTGGTCCCGGAACGGCTTGAGGGTCAGGGCATCGCCAGTCGGCTTGCCAAACATGTGCTGGCCGACGCCAAGGCCCGCGACCTGCTGATCCTGCCGGTCTGCCCCTTCTTCTCGGCCTATCTTCAGAAACACCCCGAACACGCCGAAGCGGTTCACCCGACCTATCGCGGCATCTTGGGAATCTAGGATCCGGCGCCGAACACCCCGGCCATGGCCATGACGAACAGGCCCACGATCGCAATGGCCGACACGCTGGCGGCGACTGCCCCCACGGCCAGGACAACGATCAAAACCCGTTCGCGCACGCTCTTTTTCATGGCTGCCATCTAAGCGGTTCGAACTTCAAACGTTCACGCGCGTCAACCGCACCGCCATCCATTGCCGCCCCGGCAACGTCAGGGTGGGCCGCGCCGGATCGCGAAAGAAGTATTTGGTATCGTCGCGCTTTTGCATCGTGAACTCGCCCGGCACGGCCTCGACGGTCATGTTCCAGGTGTCGATCACATCGACCTTGAACCGCTCGCCGCTCACGATCTCGTCGCGGGGCAGATCGACCGCCCATTCCGTCGGCGCCGTATCCCCGAAATAGCGCAGGTAGTACCGGCCCGGCACGCCACCCAGATGCTGCTCCCACCATTTGTCGATCGGCTCGACCCCCGGCTTTGGCCCCGCCTCCATAAGGGCCTTCAGGAAGGCCAGACGCGGCGCGCTCTCGCCACGCAGCGCCCCGCCCTCGCCCAGCCAGAACTCGCCGCCATCGATCGGGAAACACTCCGAATGGCCGACATAGGTCCCGGCGATCAGACCGTGCCAGAAGGCCCGCACCATCTGCGGCCCGGTCAGGTTCCCCCAACGCTCGTCCAGCGAACCCTCGTAGCAAACTTCATCGAAAATCACGGCCTTCTGCCAGACGCTGCGATAGATCTCGGCCCGCGCATCGTCCAGCACGGCCGAGCCGTTCTGGATGCTGGAATGCGTCACCCAGGGCTTGCCGTTGTCGTACAGCCTGCGCCAGTTATGGATCGATCGCAGCCGTCCGTACGGATCGCTGGCCTCCACCAGCTGGAATAAGCGATCCCAGTCCATGTCCGTCTTGGTCTTCAGGATGTCGAACTCGTTGGCCATGGACCACCAGACGTTCCGATAGGCCGCCAACCGCGCCACGACATAGCGGACGTAGCGATCGTCCGCCTCGGCCGGCATCTCATCGAACCCGTATTTGCCGTCATAGGGATGAAACAGGATCACGTCCGCCTGGATCCTAAGGTCCCCCAGCGCCGCCACACAGGCCTCCAGCCGTCGGAAATAGGCCGGGTTGAACCGCGTCAAATCCCAGTCCTTGTCGCCCGATCCGGCCTTCTCGAACGGGAACAGAGCCTCGTTCGTCTTCACCGAGGCGTTGGGGAAGACCAGCATCCGCATCTTGTTGAACGGCGCGGCCTTCAGCGTCTCAAGCGTCTGCCGCCGCTTCGCCTCCGGCTGGTGCGTCCAGCCGTAGGCGGTCGTGCCGATCTGGCGGAACGGCGTCCCGTCCGCGTGGGCGAAATGATAGGTCTCCACCACCCCGACTGGACCGTGATTGCCCGACGACGGCGCCACCGCCTCCAACCGCCCAGACCGCCCGTTCAGCGCCGCGACCGGACTTTCGCTGGTCCAACGCCACGTCCCCGTCTCAGGCGGCGAGAACCGGATGCGCCAGGTGTCGTCCCCATCGAAAAAGCCCGGCGCCCGCACCGTGGTCCGACCGTCGGTGAAAATTCCGACCACCTCGACTGCGAACGGATTGCCCGGGACAGTCGCCTCCAGTGCGACCTCGAACAGCCCCCAGCGTTCCACCCTTTCGGGCGTCGCAGCCTGCGCCGTCCCCGCCACTCCCAGGGCCGCCGCCGCTGTCGCCAGCGCGCCCCTGCGTGTCAGTTCACGTCCCATTCGCTCCTCCCCAGGAGTCATTTGTCACCGGTGTCATACAATCTGCGAAGCGACGGCGGCAAGCGCGTCAGCCTGCCGCGTCCGTGCATCTTGAATAGCAACCGACAAAGTTCTATATAGGACATTGATCGGCGCGAGTGGCGCCAGGGCCACTGTCACGCTTTCGTGTGACGATCCGCCTCTAAAAATGGCGGCAACCCATCGCTACTTCACCGGTTGAGGGGTGAGACTTCGGCGCACGCACCGTGGCCGATGACGAAGAGCCCGCTCGTTTAGACGGTCGGAGGGACCTGTATATGGCTGCCAATAGTACGCTCGCGGTGATGTCGCCTGAACAAGGCCTGTCGCGTTATCTGACGGAAATCCGCAAGTTTCCGATGCTGACCAAGGACGAGGAGTTCATGCTGGCGAAGCGCTGGTCTGAGCACCAGGACGCCGAGAGCGCCCACCGCCTTGTCACCTCGCACCTTCGTCTCGTGGCCAAGATCGCCATGGGGTATCGCGGCTACGGGCTGCCGATCGGCGAAGTGATTTCCGAGGGTAATGTCGGCCTGATGCAGGCCGTCAAGAAGTTCGACCCGGACAAGGGTTTCCGCCTGGCGACCTACGCCATGTGGTGGATCCGCGCCTCGATCCAGGAATACATTCTGCGCAGCTGGTCGCTCGTGAAGATGGGCACCACCGCCGCGCAGAAGAAGCTGTTCTTCAACCTGCGCAAGGCCAAGAGCCAGATCTCGGCCTTCGAGGAAGGCGACCTGCACCCCGAACACCTCGCCGCCATCGCCACCAAACTGGGCGTCAGCGAGGAAGAGGTCACCAACATGAACCGCCGCCTGGGCGGCGACGCCTCGCTGAACGCGCCTCTACGCGCCGACGGTGAAAGCGAGTGGCAGGACTGGCTGGCCGACGACACGGCCGTGTCCCAGGAAACCCAACTCGCCGAAGACGAGGAAAAGGGCATCCGCATGAGCCTCCTTCAAGAGGCCATGGAAGAGCTGACCGACCGCGAGAAGCACATCCTCACGGAACGTCGCCTCAAGGACGACCCCGTCACCCTGGAAGAACTCGCCGGCCAGTACGGCGTGTCGCGCGAACGCGTGCGTCAGATCGAGGTCCGCGCCTTCGAGAAGCTGCAAAAAGCCATGCGCGCCGCCGCTGAAGAGCGGAACCTGGTCGACGCCTGATCGAGAATAACCTGTCGCGCTTTATCGGCGCGACAGGCCTCTATGCCCTCAGGACGCCCGCGCCATCGGAGCCGTTTGCTCTGCTACCTTCGCCGCTGCGACCACCGCGCCGATCGGCTGGGCCAGACCGACCTTGGTCACCTGACCGCCGGCCAGATAGGCCTGCAAAGTCGCCACGACCATCGCAAGCTTGGCGTCCGCCGTCTTGATCGCCAGCCCGTTCAGCGTCTCGGCCTGCTGTCGAATGGCGCGCGTGGCTTGCGACGGATCCTGATCGAACTGCGCCATGGCCGAAATCAGGATGCGGATCGCCTGATCCTTCACTTCTGCCGGCCCTCCGCCTGCCGCGCCATCGCTGCGCCGCTTGCGGGATCCCGAATATTCGCCCGAGTTGAATCGCCGCCGATCCGGCCCGACATAGCCGACCGCCTCGATCCAGGGCCGGGGCTTCAACGCTACGTTCTCGACCCGCTTGAACAGGTCGCCGGTCGTGAACGGCTTTCTCAGAAACTCGTGGATGCCGGAATCGCGCGCGCCCTTGATGGCGGCGGCGGTCGCCTCGCCCGTCACCATGATGATCGGCGACATCCGGCACGACATGCTGGACCGGCGTATCCGCCGCGCCAGCGTCTCGCCATTCAACGTATCGCCGGACCGCTCGGTGAAGATCATGCCCGGCTCGACGTCGCGCAGCAGCTCAAGCGCCCGCTCCTCGTCGGTCTCGGCATAGACCTCGCGCGCGCCCATCCCCTTCATGATGTCCGTCAGCAGTCGTGCGGACGACAGATTGGGGTCAATGATCACCACCCGCCTGACGGCGGGTTCGATGCGACTCAAGGTTCTGGCGTTGGCGGCGAACACGTCCGTCTCCCGGTTGGAGCCGTTATCCTTACCGCGCGCTGGTTAAAGCCTGTTGAATCAACGAAACCGTCGCCTCACCCTTGGAAGGGATCCCGCATCAAAATCGTGTCGTCCCGTTCCGGGCTGGTGGACAACAGGGCCACAGGCGCGCCGATCAACTCCTCGATCCGGCGCACATACTTGATGGCGTTGGCGTTGATGTCCTTGAAGCTGCGGACCCCGACGGTGCTTTCGCTCCAGCCTTCCAGTTCCTCGAACACGGGCTCGGCGGCGGCCTGGGCCTTCAGACTGGATGGCAGGTAATCCAGCACCTCGCCATCGACGCGATAACCGACGCAGATCTTCAGCGTCGTCAGCCCGTCCAACACATCCAGCTTGGTCAAGGCGATGCCGTCGATGCCGTTGATCGCCACCGACTGGCGCACCAGCACGGCGTCGAACCAGCCACAGCGTCGCGCCCGGCCCGTATTCACCCCGACCTCACGCCCCACGGTCGCCAGATGCTGTCCAACTTCGTCGTCCAGCTCGCAGGCGAACGGGCCTTCGCCGACGCGCGTCGTATAGGCCTTCACGATGCCCAGCACATAGCCGACGCCGCGCGGACCGATGCCCGACCCCGCCGCCGCCTGCCCCGCCACGGTGTTGGAGCTGGTCACATAGGGATAGGTGCCGTGGTCCACGTCCAGGAAGGCGCCCTGCGCCCCCTCGAACAGCACGCGCTTGCCGTCCTTCTGCGCCTGATCCAGCACCCGCCACGCCGGCTTCACATAAGGCAGGATCTTAGGCGCGATCTCCAGCAGCTGAGCCAGCAGTGCCGCCGGATCGATCGGCTCCAGCCCCAGGCCCGCGCGCAGCGGATCGTGGTGCGAGCGCAGGCGGTCGATCTTGACCTTCAGATCGTCTTCATTGGCCAGGTCACAGACGCGGATGGCGCGACGCCCGACCTTGTCCTCATAGGCCGGACCGATGCCGCGCCCGGTCGTGCCGATCTTGGCCCCCGGCGCGCTCGCCGCCGCCTCGCGCGCCACGTCCAGCGCGGGGTGGATCGGCAGGATCAGACAGGCGTTATCAGCGATGGTCAGAATCTCGGGGCTGATCGCCACGCCCTGGGCCTGGATCTTCTCGATCTCGCCGACCAGATGCCAAGGGTCCACGACCACGCCATTGCCGATGATCGACGGCTTGCCCTGAACGACGCCGCTGGGCAGCAGCGCCAGCTTGTAGACCTTGCCGTCCACGACCAGCGTATGGCCCGCGTTGTGACCGCCCTGGAACCGCACGACCATGTCGGCGCGGTTGGACAGCCAGTCCACGATCTTGCCCTTGCCCTCGTCGCCCCACTGGGCGCCGACCACCGCTACGTTCGCCAAAGCCGTCTCTCCGCATTGAATGCGGGCGCAGCCTATAGCGGGGGAATCATCCGATGTCGTCCCTCTAATCCTCTCCCGCGCAGCGGGGGAGGGGGACCACGAAGTGGTGGAGGGGCGGACGCGCCTCCGACCTACGCCCAGGTCGCAAGAAACCAATCTGAAAGGCCGGGCGCGCTATCCGCCCCCTCCACCATGCTGCGCATGGTCCCCTCCCCCGTTACGCTACGCTTCTCGGGTGAGGACCAATTCCGAGACCGCCGTTTCAAACGCCCATTCCAGCCAGGGCGTCGCCGCGATCACATCGGCCGTCTCGACCGTGCAACCGCACCACAGGCGCAGTCCGGGCGGGGCGTTGCGGTGCGGCTCCATGTCGAACACCGCCGCTTCGTCTTCCAGCAAGGCCTTGAACCGCATTACGAAGGCCTTCTGCGCCTTGGCGTCCAGGGCCGCGACCCGCGCATCGGTGAACTTCAGGCACACCGACGTCGTCGACCGAATCTCCGGCCGATCCGGCAGGAAGGCGATCCAGTCCGTCCGCTCAACCCACTCCGCCAACGCGGCATAGTTGGCGTCGGTGCGCCGGATCAGCTCCGTCAGGCCGCCAATCCCCTTCGCCCAGTCCAGAGCGTCGATCCAGTCCTCGATGGTCAGGATCGAGAAAGTGTTGATCGCCACCCCGTCAGCCAGCGCCCGGTCGAACCGACCGTTGCCGTCCGTCAGTCGCAGCAGCTTGGGGATCGCCCGATCCGGCCGATACCCATCCAGCCGCGCCACCGCACGCGGCGACAGCACCATCACGCCTATGCCCGCCTCGCCGCCCAGCGCCTTCTGGAAGCTGAAGGTCACGACATCCAGCTTGTCGAACGGCAAGGGCATGGCGAAGGCGGCCGAGGTGGCGTCGCAGATGGCCAGCCCCTCGCGGTCGTCGGCGATCCAGTCGGCGTCCGGCACGCGCACGCCCGAGGTCGTGCCGTTCCACGGAAACACCACGTCCTTGGACCAGTCCGCCTGGCTCAGATCGGGCAGTTCGCCCCACGGCGCCGTCAGGGCATCGGGCTCCAGCCCCAGATGATCCTTCACGTCCGTCAGCCAGGTCAGGCCAAAATTCTCGAAAGCCACGACCTGCACCGGCCGCTGCCCCAGCATGCCCCACAGCGCCGCCTCGACCGCGCCCGTGTCCGACCCCGGCGTATAGAGCATCACATGGCTCTCGGGCACTTCCAGCACCTCGCGCGTCAGCCGCAGGCCATGGGCAAACCGCTCAACCACTTCCGGCGCGCGGATGCCGCGTCCCAGCAGATCGGACGGCAGACCCGCCAGGCTGTAGTCCGGCCGTTTCGCCGTCGGCCCCGCCGAAAACCACGGCCGCGCCGGCTTCATATCAGGCTTCACGCTCATGCTCTTTCCCCTTGGCGCTACCGCGCCTCGCGCTGCTTGAGCGCGCTCAACGCCCCGGCGTATAGGACCGCTTGGCCCGCCATTCCTCGGCGAACCGGGTCAAGGCCTCGTCCGGCTCGTCCGGCAGCGTCACCACCAGCCGCGCCAGCAGATCCCCGCGCTTGCCCGCCGCATAGGCCCCGCGCGCCTTCAGCCGCAGGATCTTGCCCGAGTTCGACCCCGCCGGGATCGTCATCTGCACCACGCCCTCGGGCGTCGGCACCCGCACCTTGGCGCCCAGCACCGCGTCGGGCACCGACACCGGCAAGTCCATGGTCAAGTCCGCTCCGTCGCGCTTGTAGATCGGATGCGCCTCGATCTTCAGCTCGATCAGGGCGTCGCCGTTCTCGGCCCCGCGCCCCGGCGAACCCTGTCCACGCAGGCGGATGGTCTGGCCTTCCGACGCGCCCTTGGGAATGGTCACGTCCAGCGTGCGACCGTCCGAGAACTGGATCCGTCGCGTCGCCCCCGCGATGGCGTCCTCCAGGCTGATGTCCAGCGTCGCCTTCACGTCCTGCCCGCGCGACGTGAAGTCCCGCGCGCCGCGCTGACGCCCCGCACCGCCGAACATGCCGAACAGGTCGTCCAGATCGACGCCTTCGAAGTTGGCCCGGCCGCCCGGCCCGCCGCCGAAGCCGCCGCCCGCACCACCCTGGCCGAACGGACTGCCGCCGGCGCGACCGCCCCCGCCGAAGCCGCGATATTGTTCGTTGCCGTCGTTGTCGATCTGGCCGGCGTCGTATTTGGCGCGCTTCTCGGCGTCGCCCAGGATGTCGAAGGCCGCAGTCACCCGCTTGAACTTGTCCTCGGTGATCTTGTCGCCGGGGTTCTTGTCGGGGTGCAGCTCCTTGGCGAGCTTGCGATACGCCTTCTTGACCTCGTCCGCGCTCGCGCCCTTCGAAACGCCCAGTTCCTTGTAGGGGTCGCCTGCCACGTGCGTTGTCGCTCCAACTGAAAAACCGAGAGGCCGTCAGTTAAGCCATGCCCCGCCCCACGCAAAGGGCCGGACCCGTCATTTGCTCAGATCAGCCCGATTTCCGCCTCCACACCCCACCCGAAGCCCTCGCCCCACTTCGCCACGGCGATCCGCGCCGCCGCCGTGACGCCCTTGGGGAAGTCCACGGCCAGGTCCTCCGCATCATAAGATGACGACAGCCCCTCCACCTCCATCGTCCGAACCCCGACGCGGCCGTCCAGCACCCTCAGGCGAAACCGCATCGGATCGACCGCCGCCGGCTCCCCGTCCCAGCCGTCGCCGAACAGCCGCACACGCGGCATCCACCGGATCGTCAGCCCGTCCGCATCGGCAGCGACCGCCAGTCCACACGGCGACCACGGTCGGTCATGCACGCCCCTCGACTGAAACACCGTCTCGGTGAACCCCGCCCCGCCCGGCGCCGCCCCTGCCGGCCCCGCGCGACAGACCAGCGGCAGGCCCTGCTCCCCCCGCCCGATCTCCGCTCGCGCCAGCCGGTCGTCCAGGAACACCACGACTGATCCCGCCCCGGCGCCGGCCCGCATCTCGACCTCGGTTCCCTGCTGTCCGCGCAACAGACCCGTCAGCCGCCACGTCCCCGGCCCGACCAGCACCGCCGATCGATACTGCACGACCTCCCAGCCCGCCGCCGTCTCGACCGCCAGCGCATTGCCGCCGCCCAGCACCGCCGCCTCGACCGCGCTCTCCGGCGCCGCGCCTTCGACCCGCACCACGACCGTATTGGCCTCGTCCCAGCGATGCCGCACCCCTGGCCCCAACGCCTCGACCAGCACCCCGACCGTCGCCGGCGTCTCCACATCGCCTCGCGCCGTCAGCGTCTCGGCCGACGCCCCCGCATGCAGCCGCATCGTCCGCCAGGGCTCCGCCGCAACCGCCACGACCGGCCGCCCATCCTCCTCGCGCCCCATCAAGGGCGGCAGATCCATCACCCTCACGAAGGGCGCCCCGACCACCGCCGGCGTCTCGCCCCCGCGCCAGACCCCATCATCCTCGACAACCCGCCGCGTGAGCAGGGGCTCCAGCACCGCCGACGGCGTCTCATCCGCCGCCACCCGCATCACCCGCCAGTCACCCGGCCGACCTTCCAGCCGCACCCCATCCCCCGGCTCCAGCCGCAAGGCTTCCAGCGGTCCCAGCGCCAGGGTCTTCGCCTCGCCCCCGTCTCCGATCAGCGCCCGCTCCGCCGCCGCCCTGGCCAGCCCGCCGCCACACACCAGCGGCAGGTCCATATCCACCCCGCCGCCCGTCGCCGCTGCATCGTCCGAGCGCACCACCACCGCGCCGGTCTGATAGTCCGCCGTCTCGTCGATGAACCGCACCCGCGCCTCGCCCGCCCTCGGCTCCAGCGTCCGCGTCGTCGCCTCCGCCGCACCGGTCTCAGGCAGGGCCAGCTCCTCGCCCGCGATCTCGACCACCGTCTCAACGCGCCCCAGCACGGCGACCCGTCCGTCACGCTCAGCCGCCACCGCGTCGAACGCCGCCAGCAACGGCTCCAGCGCATCGCGCGTCCGCATCGGCCGGTCGATGACATAGCCGGCCGCCGCCCCCTCGACGCCCTCCACCGACATTTCATCCGCCGCCAGACCGCCCCGCGCCAGCACCGCTTGGATCAGGTCGCGTCCATCCCCCGCCAACCGTCCGTTCAACCAATGTCCAGCCCGCCACGCCCCCGCATCGGCCCACACGTCCCCCCTCGCCGGAAACGCCGGATAGGGCCGCGCATCCCAGCACCAGGCGTCCGCCCCCTCCAGCATCGGCCCGCCATAGACCGCCGACACCGGATTGTTCTCAGCCGCCGCATAGTGCCCCAGCACCGCCTCCAGCGCCGCCCGCTGCACTGCGTCGTCGCGCGCCCCGGTCGATGCCGGCGGCAGACGGCTTTCGCTGCTCTTGGGGTCCTGAAACAGGTTCGGCGCATTGCCGCCCCGGTCCACCGCCGCACAGCCGAACTCCGACAGCCGCACCGGCTTCATCCCCGGAACCCAGGCCGTCGGCGTCGCGCTTCGCACCCCGCCCGGCCGGTCATGGTGCCGGTTCGACCACCAGCTCTTCAGGTCCTTGGGCCGGAACACCCAGTCCTCGCCGTGCGCTCCAGTCCGCCGCATAGGACAGTTTCACGCCCGGCCCGCCCACCGCCCGGCATTCCCCCGCCAGCGCCCGCAACTGCTCCACCGCCGGAAAGCCCCCGCCCGCATCCCGCGTCCAGGTCACGCCCCGCATCTCCGACCCGATCAACAGGCCGTCCGCCCCCTCTTCGGCCGCGATCCACGCATAGTGCAGCGCCATCCGCCGCAGACCCCAATCGCCCGCCCCGCCGAACAAGGCCGCGATCTCCGCCGTCGCCCCGGCGCCATCCACGCCCGCCACACGCCCCCGCCACGGATAGCCGGGGCAGTCCATGAAGACGAACGGATACAAGGTCACCTCCAGCCCCCGCGCCTTCAACTCGCGGATCGCCTGCCGCACGCTCTCGTCCGACGGCGTCCCGCCATAGGCCGGCGCCCCATCCACCTGACTGACCTCATAGGCGTCTTCGCGCGCCACCCCCGCCACGGACCAGACGCTCGGCTCCGTCGGCTTGTCCCGCCGCTCTACGCCTGGCCGCACACGGCATTCCCCCGCCCTCAGGTCGCTGCCGAACCACCCGATCACCAGACTGACCCGCTTCAGGTTCGGCAGCTGCGCCTGCAGCTGATCCAGCGATGCGATCAGGTCCGCGCGACCCTCGCCGTTGTGCACATTCTCAGGCTGCGTCCGCGTCAGCCCTTCGCGCCGCACCACCGCCTCGGTCGCCAGGGCGAACTCCCCCGCCCCAGGGATCAGGCACACCCCTTCCAGCAAGTCCTCCAGCCGCGCCGCCTGCCCCCTCGGCCGCCGGAACAGTTCGAAACTCAGCTGCGGCACCCGATCCCCGAACGGCCCCAGCGGCAAGTCCTCGAACACCACATAAGCCGTGCCGCGATAGGCCGGTGCCGCCCCCTCCACCGCCTCGATCAGCGGGTCCGGCGTCTGGTCCTCGCCCCCGCGATGCACCCGCATCACGACGCCCGTCATGTCCATCAGCCGCCCATCGGCCCAGACCCGCCCGACCCCGTCGATCTCGCCTTCACACAGCGCCACCGCGAAACTCAGCGAATAGACATAGTCGACCGTCTTCGGCCCGCCCTTGCCCGCCCGTCCCTTGGACTTGCCCTCCAGGAAGCGTGCCGCCCAGATCACCTGACCGGTCACCCGCGCCCGCCCGAACACACAGGCCATCGGCGACCCTTCCGCCGTCCCCTGAACCTTCAGCGTCTCCAGCCGGGGCCCCACCTGCCGCGCCGGCCCCAGCGAGCCCACCACGCGATTGTCGATCGCCCGCCCGATGGTCGAGCCGATCACCCGCCCGATCGGCCCGCCCACCGACTGTCCCACCGCGCTCAACACAACCTGGGCCAATCAGACCTCCTCGGGAAACCGAAACACCGCGACCAGCCGTCGCCGCCACCACACGCCCATCCAGCTCTCGACCACAGCCCGTCCCCAATAGGCGTGGATCATTCTCGGCTCCGGCCCGCCGACATCGCTCAGGATGGCGCAATGCTTCACCGCCGCCCCCGGCGACATCCGAAACAGCACCACATCCCCCGCCCGCATCTCATCGACTGCGACCGGCCTCAGCCACCGCCCCGCCGCCTCCAGCAGCGTCTCGCGCCCGGCCGTCTCGGCCCAGTCCGCCGAATAGGCCGGCAAGACCTCCGGCTCACGCCCCACGACCTCGCGCCACACACCGCGCACCAGCCCCAGACAATCCGCACCCACGCCCTTCACACTGGCCTGATGCCGATACGGCGTGCCGAGCCAGGATCGCGCCGATGCAACGACAAGCGCACCAACCTCTCCCTCCCCCCTCGGGGGAGGGGGGTCGAGCCGGAGGTGAGACCGGGTGGGAAGGACCCGGCACTCCGAGTCCGCTCTCCCTGCCGTCCCCATCCGGTCGCTTCGCGACCACCCTCCCCCGCAGGGGGAGGGAGAGTTCTTCACCGCCCCGCCCCTCACCGCCGGCTCCCGCCGTCGTTCCGCGCGCTTCCCGCCGGATACGCCGTCAGGAAATCGTCCCCCGGCACATCCGGGAACCCGCGAAAGTTCGCCCCATTGCCGAACGTCCCGACGCAGGTCTCCCACCGCTTGTCGCAGACCCGCCCCGCCGTCTCCGCGACCCCGCACCTCTGGTCCCCCAGCCGCGCATCGCACATCCGCCCATAGGTCCGCCCGACCACCCGCTCCAGCTTCGCCAGCGGCCCTTCCAGCTCGGCGACGAACCCTCCCCCTTCCCGGCGAATCCGCGCCAGCGTCCCCGCCCACAACCGCACCCTCAGATCCGGCCGCGCCCAGTCCACGCGCCACAACTCGACCGTCGCCGCATCGAACAACCCCGCCGCCACATCCTCCTCACTGATGGCCTTGTCATCCAGCGCCCCCGCCGCCGAGATCGACCCCGCCGCCAGCCCCACGGCGCTCTCGCCCGCCCCCGCCGTCCAGCCGCTCGCGGCCCGACAGACCACCCCGTCCACCACCAGGTCGCGGTCGTGATCGGTGAACCCCATCACCGCCCCGTCGGCCCGCTCCAGCCGCCAGACATGACACAGCGTCGCCGCCCCGCTCTCGATGCGGGCGGCCATGTCTTCCGGTATGTTCCGCATGGTTCAGACCCGAACCTCGATCAGCGGCACCGCCGCCATCCGCCCGGCCTCGAAACTCTCCAGCGTCGTCTCGATCCGGTCTGTGTCGAACCGCACCGGCGTGTCGAACGCGAACCCCGCCGTCACCACGACGCCCGTCCCCGGCGCGCTGGTCAGCGTCACCGCCCCCGTCGTCTCATCCACCGTGAAATCCGCGACCTCGACGCCCCCGACCGCCACCCGCACCGATCCCTCGACCGGCTTGCTGACAGGCCGCTCCACATCACCGTATCGCTTCACCAGATCGAACGCGGTCCGCACCCCGTCCCCCACGCCCAGCACCTGATCCTCCGCCGAGACCACCCCGCCCGGCGCGCACGACTTGAAGTCGGCGAAATCCTTGAACCGGAACCCGTACAGCCGCCCTCGCCGCGCCTCGAAGAAGGCGACCAGCTCGGCCATGTCGTCCAGCGATCTCAGGTTGGCCCCGATCAGATAACGCCTGCGCCCCAGCGCCCACGGCGTCGAACGCCGCTCGAACCCCGACGCCAGGGTCGTGATCTCCGTCCTCCGCTCCACCCCGCCGGTCGAGCCGAACGCCAGCCGCGCCGGCAGCCGCACCTCGTGAAAAGCCATTGCTGTCTCCATTGTGGCTGCCTGCGTCTTCGGCCAAGGTTCGACAACGGCGCACCCGCCGCGTCCCCGGACAGAGACATGAGAAGCGATGTTCTGAGCTTGGATCCCGCGACGACGGCGCGAGCCACTCATGCGCGGTGAGATTGTCCAGTACGATCCCGAAACCGGCGCCGGCCTGGTCAGCGGCGACGACCTCGCCCGCTACGACTTCTCATCCAGGTCACCGGATCTGGCGGTCGGACGACGCGTCGATTTCATCGTCGCGGACGACGGCGCGGCGACGGACCTGATCGTTCTTCAGGACGCCCGCCCCCAGCCCGTCGCCATCGCGCCCGAGCCGAACCTGGGCCTGTGGGGCTATTTCCGGCGTTGCGTGACGACGAAATACGTCGATGGAAACGGGCGCGCCCGGCGCAAGGAATACTGGTCCTTCGCCCTGTTCCACACCCTGATCCTGTTCCTGCTCTTCACGCCCGTCCTCTTTCTCGTGATCATCGATGCGGAGACAGGACGAGACATGGCGGCGTTCGGCATGGCCGGCATCGCATTTGTCGGCCTGATCATGGCGGGGCTGATCCTCCCCGGCGTCACCGTTCTGATCCGCCGCTTCCACGATGTCGGCCTCAGCGGCTGGCTCGTCCTGATCGGCCTCATCCCCTACGTCGGTGGACTGTTCCTCTTCGTCGTCAGTCTTCTACCGTCTCAGCCGGCAGTGAATTTGTACGGCGCCCCGCCCACGGGCACGGGCCAAATCGCTATTTGAGAGAAATTCTCAGGAACCGTTCGCCAAGCTTGACCTTTCAGTCTTGTCCGGCGCACGTCGTCCGGCGAAGTTCGCAAACTGCCGCTCGGCGGCGACAACCAAGGAGACCTCCGTGCGCGGTGAAATTCTCAGCTACGACGCCACAACCGGCGCCGGCCTGATCAGCGGCGATGACGGCGCCCGTTACGACTTCACCTCGGCCGCGCTTCAGTCGCCGGCCGTGCCCGCCGCCGGCGTCCGCGTCGACTTCGTGCCCGAGGGCGGCGTCGCCACCCAGATCCTGATCCTCGCGGGCGCTGCGACCACCACCGGCGTCGCCGGCGGTTACGCTGCTTCGGCCGCCTCGGCCGCAGTCGGCGCGCCCGGCTCGGGCTTCGACTTCCAGTCCGCCATGCTGTCCTTCAATGGACGCCTGCGCCGTTCGCACTTCTGGATCGGCTGGCTGATCCTCTTCGGCGCGAATATCGTGCTGAACTTCATTCCCTTCATTGGCGCGGTGATCTCGCTGGCCCTGATCTGGTCGAACCTGGCCATTTCGGTGAAGCGCCTGCACGACATGGGCAAGACCGGCTGGCTGGTCGCCATCCCCTACGGCGTGTCCTTCGCTCTGGGCATCGTCGCCGTCGTCATGATGGTCGCCGGCATCGCCGCCAGTGGCATGGACGAGAGCTATTACGAGAACAACCCGATGGCCGCCCTGTCCATGATGGGCCCGGCGATCGGCATCTTCGGCATCATCATGCTGGTCAATCTGGCCTTCCTGCTGTGGGTCGGCATCACGGACAGCCAGAAGGGCGAGAACCGCTTCGGTCCGAACCCTAAGGGCCAATAAGCCTCATCGTCTGAATGACTTCAGCGCCGCCCCGTCCTCGACGGGGCGGCGTTTCTACATCCGTCGCGCGCCCAGGCTGACCGCCCGCGCCAGCATCTGGGCGATCTGCGCCTCGGACCGCAGCAGGGCCGGCGCCCCGCCGTCCACCGCCACATTGACCGTCACCCCAACGCCGGAAACAGGCCCGATCTCGCCGCCCGTCCCGGGCCGAAATACCTCCGGCCCGCGCTCTCCGACCAGATAGGCCCCGCCGCCCAACACCGGCCCGCCGTCCGCCCGCGCCCCGCCGAAGCTGGACATCGCCGCCTGGATCGCGCCGCTCAATCCACCGCCTGGGCCACCCTGCGATCCCGCCGCCGCATTGACCGCATTCAGCACCGCCCGCGCCAGTTCGGCCAGCGATACCTCCCCGTCCGCCGCGGCCCTTGCCAGCGACCGCGTCAGGCTGTCGCCCGCCCGCCCGAACGCCTCTTCGATGGCGTCAGCCGCATCCTGCGCCGGCGCCTTCAGCGCCTCCAGCGCCGCCCCGGCCTCCGCCGCTCTCAGCGCGACCTGATCGATCCCGTCCCGCCCAAACTCATCCGCCATCCGGCCAACCCTCCATCAATCGCGCCAGCCCCTCGCGCCCCAAGGGCGCCGTTCCGCGCGGTGTTTGCGTCAGCATCCGCCACTCCTTCAGCGACAGCCGCCAGAACGCTTCCGGCCCCACGCCCATCGCTGCCGCCAGCCTCAGCATCTCGCCCCAGGGCGTCACCTCGTCATCCTCCGGCTTGACCGGAGGACGCCGCCGCAAACGCCTGCGCCACCGCGACCGCCGCCTCGCGCGGATCGACCGCCGAGACATCCGCCGCCTCGTCCCCGCCCCCACGCAACACCGCCGCCAGCACCACCATCAGATCCCTCGCCGACAGCGTCTTCATCCGCTCGGCCACGGCCGCCAACCCATCGACGCCCAGCCCCGTCTCGATCTCCGCCAGCGCCCCCAGCGTCAGACACACCCGACGCCGCGCGCCGCCCAGCACCACCGCAGCCTCGCCCCGCGCCCCGTTCATATCGCGCTGAACCCGATGGCCCCCGCGCTGGCTAGGCTCAGCGCAAAGGTCGCCTCGCCCTCATGCTCGCCGGCGTATTCCAGCGCCGCCACCAGGAACGGTCCCTCCAGCACGCAGAAGTCCGGCACGATCAGCCGCCACCGCTTCGCCGCCTGATCGAAGAAGGCCTCGCGCACCAGGGCGTCCGACGCCGCATCACGAAAGATCCCTTGCCCCGACACCGCCGCCGATTTCACGCCCGCCCCCGCCAGCAGCTCACGCCACCGCCCGGCGCTGTCGCCGTCCGTCGCATCCACCGTCTTCGCGTTCAGCGAGATGGTCCGCGCCCTCAACCCCGCCACCGTCGTGAATACGCCCGGCGCGCCCTCGATCTTCAGCAGCATGTCCTTGCCGGCTTGTGCCGTCATTTCTGTCTCTCCCTCTGGTTGTGAATCGTGATCGCGTGATCGGGTGACGGCCGACGTCGTCGCCACTCACGATTCACGGGTCACCACTCACGTCTTCCGTCACCGCCCTCAGCCGCACCACCGCATAGGTCCGCCGCCCGTCACCCGCCCGAAACACATCCGCGAACGTCGCCCTCAGCGTCGCCGTCCGCACGCCGTCGGCCTCCAGCGCTGCCTCGTGCAGACACGCCCGCACCGCCGCCGCCACCGCCTTGGCCTCTTCCGATCCCGCGAACCGCGACACAGCCGTCAGCGTCAGCCTCTGCTCGACCCCGCCCCCGTCCGCCGCCACCGGCCGGCTCTCGCACCGCCCGATCAACAGATGCGGAAAATCGGCCACTTCCGGCGCCTGATCCCAGACACGCCCGCCTAACAGCGCCTCAACCGCCGCATCCCCCTTCAGCGCCGCCACCACCGCCTTCTGCAGCGCGCTCTCATGATCCCTCATCGCACCCGCTCCAGATCCAGCTTCGCCCGCGCCGGCCGCGCTTCCTCCATCCCCACGATCCGCCAGTCCGCCCCGCCGAACCGCAGCACCCGCCCGACCGCCAGCCGAGGATCCGCCCGCGCCTCAGCGCCCATCGTCTCGACCGCCCGCCGCTGATCGCCCTCGCCGCGTTCGATCCGCCGACGCGCCCCGCACTTCAGCCAGGCCGACCCGACCGCCTCGAACGACACGCTGCGCCCGCCATAGGGCGTCTCGGCCTCCACCGGCTGAAACAGCCCCGCCAGGATCCTCATGTCGGCGCTCAAGTAGGCCGAAGGCCGATAGCGCCCAGTCAAAGTCGCACCACGCGATACGGCGCCACCCAGCCCTCGATCGGCTCGACCGCCACCGGCTCCCCCCGCTCATAGCCCCGCAGCACCAGCATCAGGATCGCCAGCCGCAACGGCGCCGGGGAGGTGGACGTCAGGCTCAACCCCACATCCCCCTCGACCTTCGCCTGGGCCGCCTCGATCAGGGTCTGGATCAGCCCGTCCTCGGCCTCATGCTCGACCCTCAGAAACAGCTTCGCCTCCGCCACCGTCACCGGCTGCGTCATGGCAATCTCCATTGTCAGATTCACAATTCTCCCTCCCCCTCGGGGGAGGGTGGTCGAGCCGCAGGCGAGACCGGGTGGGGAGGGCCAGGCAATCCGAGTCCGGTCGCACTGCCGCCCCCACCCGGCCGCTACGCGGCCTGCTCTCCCCCGCAGGGGGAGGGAGAAACGAGCGCCGTCACATCAGCTCGCGCTGAACTTCATCACCTTGCCCCTCCGCGACTACGTCGCGGAGAACTTCATGACTTTCACAGCGTCGAAGTTCTGCACCCCGCCGCCAACCCGCTTGGTCGTGTAGAACAGCACATAGGGCTTGGCCGAATAGGGATCGCGCAACACCCGCACCCCCGCCCGATCCACGATCAGATAGCCCCGCTGGAAGTCCCCGAAGGCGATCGACAGACTGTTGGCCGCCACATCCGGCATGGTCTCGATTTCGGTGACCGGATAGCCCAGCAGCGACGCCGTCTCGCCCAGCCGCGTCGCCGGCTGCCAGATGTAGTTGCCGTCCGCGTCCTTGAACTTGCGCACGGCCGAGACCGTCTTGCGGTTCATCACGAAGCGCCCGTTCGGCCGGTACTGGGCCTTGGGCGCATAGACCAGGTCGATCAGCCGATCCGCCGGACTGGTCGGCGCAAAACCGCCCGCCGCCCCCGATGCGACATACCCGATCTGCCCCCAGGCCTGACCCGCGTCCGCCACGGTCGGATAGGTCAGAAAGCCCTTGGGCTTGTTCACGCCGTCGCCACCCACGAAGGCCTGGGTCTCCTGCGCCGCGAAGGCGTCCTCGACCTCGGCGGCCAGCCATTCGTCCAGATCGACCATGGCGTCGTCCAGCAACGCCTGGGTCGCCGCCGGATTGGCGTAGAGATCGGCCGACGGAAACTCCAGCAGGGCCAAGGTCGCCGGGTCCGTCTCCGGCCGCGCCGCCGTCTCCGCCACCCAGCCGCAGGCCACGCCCGCCGTCGACACCGGCTTTCTGAACACCCCCGCCGCCACCGTCCTGACCGTGGCGATCTCTCGCATCGGCGAGGCCGCCATCAGACGCCGCTCGATGGCCCGCTCCGTCTCGTACGGCACGACATAGCCGCCCGAGGTCGCACCGCCGGACAAGCCCGCCTTGACCTCCAGGGCGCCAGACTGGCCTGTCTTCAGATAGCCGTCCCACGCCGCCTTCGCCTCGGGCGCAGACGCCGGCTCGGCGGGCTCGCCCCCGATCACCGGACGCCGGCTCTGGCTCATCACCCGATCCAGCCGCGCCTGCGCCGCCGCCACCGCCTGGTCGATGCGCGCCACCTTCTCCTCCAGCAGCACATCGGCCGCCGCCTTCTTCTCGATCTCGCCCAGCCGGACGTCGTTCGCCCCTTTGAACGCCTCGAACGCCGCCATCATCTCATGCACGACAGCGCGCGCCCCATCACTCGCAAGAATGGGCGAGCCGGAAGCCTGTTTGGTCTCTTTCATGATATCTCCGGTTGAAGAACCGCCTGTTGCGGTTAGGGTCGAGGCGTGACCGACACGACCTCGAAATTCATGGACGGACTGCAGCGCTCCTGGCTGCTCAAGCTCGTCTGGGTGATTGCGCCCTTAGGGCCGCTCCTGGTCGTGGCTCTGTCAAAACACGGCGCAGGTCGTTGGGCTGAGTGGCTGTCTACAGCCGCGCTACTTTTCCTTTTCGGCGGTCTCGCCACGTCTTACGGATTTGCGATCATCGAACGTCGTCAGAGACGCGCCCGCCTTCGCGCATTGTCACCTTTGCAGCGAATGCAGATGTCTGATGAAGCCAATCTCGTCCCGATGAGCGAAAGGCTGCGCATCGCAGACCATCCTGCCATCGAAAACCTGCCGCGCCCCATTCAGTCGGTGATCGCCTTTTGGGGAGCGCCCCTGCCCAAATCCATTTCCGCCGCCCTGGTCGTGCTGGATTTGAGTATTGTCGTCGTGTTGCTGGCGATGGTCCTTATGGACGATCCGATGGGTGACTTTTCACGCCGCTTGGGTGCACCCCTTTTGCCCTACTGGCCGGTTTTCATCACCCTGACTGGAGTGCTGATCACCCTGCGCGTGGTGGGACGACTGACCCAGATGCACCGCCACTATACCGGCGAGGCCTCGACTTCGGGCCGCCATCCCTTCCCCGCCCTGTGACGCTCCCCTGATGTCCCACCTCACGCCGCTCGAAAGCGCCGTCATGGACGCCATGGTCTGGCAGATGGGCGACAGCGTCCCCGATCTGGCGTCTCAGGCAGCGGCCAGCTCGCCGGGCCTGCGTCGCAACACTGGTGCCGGCCTTTATTCCCGGATCGTCGTCGATGCGGACCGCATCGCCGCCAACCCGGACGCCACCGGCCTGTTCGGCACGGTCCATGTCATGATCGCAGACCTGCCCGATCCCATCGGTTTCCAGATCGAACTGCGCCAGGGCCGGCTGACGGCCCTGCACGGCCAGAGCTATGGCCAGGACACCCGCGCCATCGACTTCTCCAGCACCCCCTTCGGCGAGGTCTTCACCGTCGACGCACGTGGCCAATCCATCCTCTACCGTCCCGCCTGGCGCGCGCCCGATACCGTCGCCCCCAGGCCGAGACCCGCCGCCCGACCGACCCCACAGGCCCAAACCCCGACCCAGACCAAGCCCCCGGTCGCCGCCGCCAAGCCTGCGGACCCCGCCTCTGCGTCCCCCGCCACGCCCAGCATCAGCGAAATCCTCGCCAGCGCCTCCAACCCCACCGCCTCTCGCGCTGGCAAGCTGGCCCTGGTCTATCTCGGCGCCTATGCGCTGGCGGTTATGTTCGTCCTGTTCGCCGAACTCGTCCTGAATTTCGGCTGGGTTTTCTCCGCCATCGTCGCCGCCTGGGCGCTGCGCTACATCCACAGCCCCAAGGGCCGCGCCCAGATGGCCGACCTCGCCGACCTCCTGGACCGCAACGGCGCCTTCGAAGCCCTCAAGCCAAACTGAACCGCGCGCCGGGCAGCATCGGAAATGTCACCAGCGACACCTCCCACAGATCGACCGCGCTCAGCACCCTCAGCCGCCCCTGACGCCGGGCCCGCGCCGTGCGGTATCCGATCGACAGTCCGTCCATCGCCCCCGCCCGGCTCAGCGCCCCGGCGAACCGCGCCTCGGCCGACCAGTCCTCGATCCGTCCGCGCACGAACAGGCCCCGCGCATCCTCCACGATCTGCTCCCAGACCCCGACCGGCGCCCGCGCGTCATGCTGGTTCAGCATCCGCACCCCCTCGGCGCCCGTCTTGCCCAGACTGTTCGCAAACGCCCCCGCCTGCACCACATCCCCGTTCAGATCCGCCACGCCCCAAAGGGAGGCGTAGCCTTCGATGCGAAGGGGTGAGAGGTGAAGCGTGAGCCGTGAATGCTCGCGCCCGATTACCAGTCCCGATTCACCACTCATGTCGTCCCCTCCAACCGCCGCTCGATCCGCTCCACGGCCGCCGCCGTCGCCTCGCCCTGGACTTCCAGCCGCGCCAGCCGTTCGGCGACCAGCCTCTGTTCCCCGACCTGCTGCTCCAGCGTCGCGATCCGCGCCGCGGCGCCCCCGGCCCAGACCAGGCCGCCCACCGTCTGCACCACGACGGCGATCAGCAACGCCGTCGGCACGCGCCGGATTTGATGTTCGGTCATTCGCCCAACCCCGCCATCCGCCTGCGTTCCTCGTCCGTCAGGAAGCTCGCCGCCTCCAGCCGCGCCCACAGGGCGTCCCGCTCGGGCTGCAGCGCCGACACCGCATCAAGGTCCGCCCGCACCTCGCACCCCGCGAACCGCTCGCCCAACCAGCCCGTCATCGCCCCCGCCGCCTTCTTCACCAGCGGGATCACCGTCTGTCGCCAGAAGGCCGCATTGGCTTCTCGATAGTTGGCGTAGGTCGCGTCGCCGGGGATCCCCAGCAGCTGCGGCGGCACCCCGAAGGCCAGGGCGATCTCGCGCGCCGCCGCATGTTTGCCGGCGGTGAAGTCCATCTCCGCCGGCGTCAGGCTCAGCGGCTTCCAGTCCATCCCGCCCTCCAGCAGGATCGGCCGCCCGGCGTTCGTCGCCCCGGCATAGACGTTCGAAAGCTGATCCTTCAGCGCCTCGAACTGTCCGTCCGTCAGCCGCTCGCCGTTCCTCGCCCCGTAGACCAGCGCCCCCGACGGCCGCGCCGCATTGTCCAGCAGGGCCTTGTTCCAGGCCCCGGCGGCGTTGTGCGCATCCACCCCTTGCGCCGCCGCCTCCATCGGCGACAGCCCGTACCAGTCGTCCAGCGGATGCCACAGCTTCAGGTGCATCACCGGCGCCCAGCCGTCCTCCGCCCGCCCGATCCGAACCGAGCGTCCGTCCACGGAATAGTCCCATGCTTCGGGCCAGCCCGACCGGCCGGGCACCACCTTCACCCGGTCCGACCGCAGCGCCCACAGCTCGTCCGGCGCCCCGTCCCCGTCCGCATCGCCGGTCGCCTCGACATAGGCGTTGCCCGACACCTGCAGCGCCCCATAGACCGCCTCCATCAGCTCCGCCCCCGACTGTTCTGGGTTGGGCCGGCGGATCAGTTTGGCCAGCGGATGCGCCTCGTCGCGCACCCCGTCCACGAACACCGCGAACGGCGCCGCAGCCGCCGCCTCGGCGATCATGCGGATGCAGCGATAGGCCACCGCATTCTTCTGATACCCCTCGCGCGCCAGGCTGGCGTAGTCGTTGGGCGTCCACCGCGGCCGCCCCACGCCGGACAAGGCGATCACCCCGCCCGCCCGGCTCTCCTTCGCTTCAGGCGCGCGCACGCGCCCCGCCTGGCCGAACGGCCACCGGATCGAAACCATCGCAATCTCCTCAAATTTTCTTCCCTTCTCCCAGTGGGAGAAGGTGGCTCGAAGAGCCGGATGAGGGTCGGCCGGTGGGCCAGTTCGCACCACCTGCCCCTCACCCTTTCGCGCAAGGCCGAACGCTACGCTCTCGGACGCTCAAGCCCTCTCCCAACGGGAGAGGGTCGCATGACTTTCAACACCGGCCGCTCCACCGCCAGGTGCACCACCACCCCCGCGGCCAAACTCGCCACCACCGTCAGCCCCACCACCGCATCCCCCGGCGCCGCGACCATCCCGCTCTCGAACAGCCGTCCCAACGCCCGGATCACCAGCACATGCGTCAGATAGATCGAATACGACGCATCCCCCATGAAGGCCGCCGCCCGGCCCAACCGCCCCGGCGCCGCGTCCGCCCGCTCCATCCTTGCCACGCCGAACACCAGCAGGGCGCTGGGCAGACCCCAGATCAGCACCCGCCTCAACCCGTTCCACGGATCGTTCAACGCCCTCACATCGTCGATCCCGCCATAGCCGACCACCAAGCTCAGCCCGAACCCGACCAGCGCCAGCCCGGCCGCCCATGCGCCCAACCGACGCGGCGCCTCCCGCCACACCGACGCGACCCCGACGCCCAGCAGAAACTCCAGAATGATCGGCGCGCCCCAAAACCTCAGCACCGGCGCCGCCACGACCAACCCCGCGACCAGCATCGCCGCATAGGCCCCGACCAGCCCCCAGCCGACCCGTCGCCCGCCCATCATCGCCAGCCCGAACCCGGCGTAGAACAGCATCTCGAAACACAGGGTCCACCCCGGCCCCAGCGCCGGAAAGGTCATCTCCAGTCCGCTGAACGGCCAGAACAGAAACGTCGCCACGGCCACCTCAGGGCTCAGCGTCCCGCCCCGCGCCATCCCGATCAGGATCGGCAGCGACAACAGCCAGTAGATCGGCGCCACCCTGCGAAACCGTCGCCACAGGAAGTCGCCGGCGGCCTGAACCCCGCCCTGCCCCCGCGTCGTCGTGGCGATGATGAAGCCGCTGATGACGAAGAACACGTCCACGCCCACGGCGCCGAAATTCTCCAGCGCACTTCCCGCCAGCGCTGTCTCCAGCCCCAGCCGCGTCCCCGCCAGGTCCAGCGCATGGGCGACGACCACCGCCGTCGCCGCCGCGAACCGCAGCCCCTGCACCCCGTAAAACCGCTCCCCCATCCGCCACGGTTAACACCGCACGCGCAGAGCCGACAGCCTCAGATCATCACCCGCGCCCGCACCGCCTCGGCGATCCTGGCCTGACCCTCCGCATTGGGATGGACGGCGTCGAACATCAGTCCGCCGGCGAACCCGCCGCCGAACAGGGCCGTCCCGTCGATGGGCGCCGCCAGTCCCCGCGCCACCGCCACCTCGAACACCGCATCTCGGATCGCGCCCTGAGCGGCATAACTCGCCTTGCCCTGCGCCGGGTCCGACGGACATCCCGTCATCAACAGCACGTCCCCCGTCGTCAGGCACCGATCCACCAGCAGCCCCAGTCCGGCCTTGTAGGTCGCGACCGCCGTCCCCGCGTTCCAGTCGTTGATCGTCAAACACACGACCGACAGATCCGGCCCCGCCGCCGGGATCGACCCATAGGCCCGGTACGGCTGGTCCGTCGTGATCCAGTCCGCCACCTTCGCCCCGCCCCATCCGGCATTGATCACCCGCGCCCGCTTCACGTCCGACCGCCACGCGACCCCGCCCGCGATGAACACCGCCCCGCCCGAGGCCCAGCGCACCGTCACCGACCCGCTCGTCTCGGGAAAGGCGACGGTCGTCACCTCCATCGACGCCGCCTTGGTCGTCACGACCGTGCCGCGCACCACCCCGTCCGTCTCAACCGTCATCACCCCCAGCGCCGTATTGGTCACCGCCCACAGGTCGAACCGATCGACCGGTCCATCGGGCTGAAAGCTCCAGATGCCCGTCGACGACGCTGCGCCCGAAAACAGCTTGCCGCCCATCCCCGTCAGCGTGTTGACGCCCCACCCGGCGCCCAACGTCACGCGTGGATCATAGGCGGAATAGCCCCCGCTCGCCCCGTCCGCCGCACCCGCCCCGGCCACCGACGCCGCCGAGGCCGGAAGGCCCCGCCCGCTCATCATCGCCGCCAGTCGCTCGGGCCAGGCGCCCGCCCGACCGTTCGGCGTCCAGCCGCCGGAGACCCCGCCATAGCCTTGCGTCACGCTGTCGCCGATGCACAGCAGCCGCGACTCGCGCCCGCCCGCCTGCATCGTCCGCACCGCCGCCGACCAGACGGGCAGGTCGCTCACGGAAAACCGTGACCGCCCCAGCACCCCGCCCGGCGCAGCGGCCCCGACGCTGAACCCGACCTCGGCCATCAGTCGAAGACCGCCACGATCTGCGTCGCCGTCGTCCCGGTCGACAGCACCCGCCGCACCTGCACCGGCAACCACCCCACCGGATGGTTGGCGAAGGTCACGGCGTCCCCGTCCTCGGCTCCGACCGTCAGCACACGGACATTGCCCGCCACCCCGACATACAGCGCCTTGGCATAGGTCGTCAGATCGACCGTATCGCTGGGCGTCACCGCCACCGCGCGCCGCGCCGGCCCGCTCGCGTCACGCCCATGATTCAGCAATCCGTCCCGCTCGGGAATGGCCGGCATGTCTCTCTCCTGTTCAAACAAATTCTCCCTCCCCCCGCGGGGGAGGGTGGCTGAGCCGCAGGCGAAGCCGGGTGGGGACGGCAGAGCGCCCCATCACCAATCCTGCGCGATCAATCCACGCGCCCCTGCCGGGCCGCCCCCACCCGGTCGCTCAGCGACCACCCTCCCCGGTACGGGGAGGGAAAATGCCCTAGAGCCTTCTTATCGAGGGCCCCGCCGACTGCGGTCCCAGCATCAGCCGCGTGATCGCCCACACCAGGGCGTCGGCCCGGTCGGGGCTAGGTCCGCCCTCGCACCCCAGGGCCAGCATCTCTTCCTCCAGCGCGGGAAAGGCCTCGCAATGGACCACCCGCCCCTGTTCGTAGAGCAGGGCCACCGGCTCGGCCCGCGCTGCCTTGGACCGCGAGGCGTGCACCATCTCGACCGGCGCGGGGCAGTCGTTGGTCCTCAAAACCGCGCGCACCATGTCCCCGCCCTGGTTGCCCTCGGCGACCACCTCGTGCGCTCCGAAATCCCGCGCGGCCTGACAGACCGCCCCGGCCCAGCCGCCGGGCGACTGCCCCCGCACCGTCCGGTCGGCCAGCACAAAGGCCTGCCGCCCCTTTCGCCCCACCACCACGATCCCGCAGGCGTCGCCGCCCGCCGTCGCCGGCGGATCGACCGCCACCACGATCCGCTCCAGCTCGACCGGCCGCGCGCCCCTGGCCCGTTTCAGATCCTCGATGCGGAACAGGGCGCCTTCCCCCTCGACCACCAGGCCCTCCAGCTCCTGCGCCGCCAGCCGTGTTCCCCCATAGACGTCGTGCAGATGCGCCAGAAATCCGGGCGACAGGTTCTGCGCATTCAGCGCCGTCGCCGCCCGCTCCGTCACCGTCCCCGCCTCGGCCATCAACCGCCTCAGCGCCGGGATCGGCCGGGGCGTCGTCGTCACCGCCAGCAGCGGCTCGTCCCCCAGCCGTAACCCGAACCTCAGGTTCGACAACACCATCTCCGGCTTTCGCCAGGCGCAGAACTCGTCCGCCCACGCCGCATGGAACTGCGGCCCCCTCAGACTGTCCGGGTCTTCCGCCGAGAACGCATAAGCCGCCGATTGATTGTCCCACACCAACCGACGCCGCCCCGCTTCCCAGCGCGGCCGGTCACCCGGTTCCGCCAGCGCCTTGATCCCCGACGCCCCCTCCACCATCACTTCGCGCACGTCGTGCAGGGCGGGGCCGACCAGGGCCAGGGTGATGCCCGCTCTTTTGCGGGCCAGTTTGTCGATCCAGACCGCCCCGGCGAAGGTCTTGCCCGACCCTCGCCCACCCAGCAGCAGCCAGGTCCGCAGGTCGTGATCAAGCGGCTTGATCTGGTGCTTCAGCAGCCGAACGTGATTGCGATGCAGCCTTAGCTCTTGCCCGTTCGTCGGCTTCGGCCTGCTTTTCTTCCATGATCCGGTCGAGCCGCTCGTATTCGACGAGCAGTTCTCCTCGGATTCGCTCGTCGTCTGCAGGGTCGTAGGTTCGTCCACCCATCTCGTCCTCTTCGTTGTCGCTCAGGCACAGCAGCCGCATCGCCTCGACCGCCTTGGCCGAGCGCGCGATCACGCCGATCTGACGCGCGACCTTTTCGGCGACGGCCGCGTCCTCGATCTCTGTCTTGCAAACCTTCTGCGCGGCCTCTTCCATCTTGGCCTTCAGCATCAGGAACATCGGCTCCAGCCATCCGGCGCAGGCCGCAGCAGTCCCGCGAGCAGCACCACCGCCGCCCTCTCCGTCATCCCGATTTCCCGTCATGCCCAAACCATAGCGCAGCAGCGTCCTCAGGCCGGAAGAACGCCCACATAATTCGCCAACGGTTTGTTTTCTAACGACTTGAACCAGCGTCATTGCGCTGGCTAGAGGGGTCTACCCTATCAGCCTCAGCCCCGCTCCAGCATCCATTCGGGCGCCTCGAAGTCCAGCGCATCCTCCGGCTGGGCCAGCGACAGCTCCGAGATCGTCTGCCCCCGCACCGACACCCCGGCCGTATGCACCGTCTCGCGACTGCCCGAGATCAGATGATGCCACCCCGCCAGCGACCGCCCCTCGTGCAGCCGGCGATAGGCGCACGACAGGGGCATCCACCCCAGCGCCTGGATGTTATTCGGCGTCAGCTTGATGCAGTCCGGCACCTGCGCGTTGCGGTTCGCATAGTCCGAACACGAACAGGCCTGGGAATCGAACAGCTTGCAGTGCACCCGCGTCGGAACGACGTCGCCCGTATCCTCGTCCTCGAACCGGATCACGCAGCACAGCCCGCACCCGTCGCACAGCCCCTCCCATTCGGAAGGCGACATCTCGGCCAGGGTCTTGGTTTCCCAGTAGGGCTGCATGGCGCGCCTCATACGCGCCGATCCCGGCGATGTCGCGTCCAGATGCGTCGATGCCGCATCTTGCGACAGCTTATCAAAATCAATAAGAAGCCGGCTGTTTTTCAGGAAGTCCCCATGCGTCTGTTGCTTTCCTCGTCCGCCGTCGCCCTCCTCCTGGCGGCTCAGCCCGCCCTGGCCCAGTCCACCTCGGCCCAATCGACGACGGGCCCGACCTCGGTGGACGAGGTGATCGTCACCGGCGAGCGCGCGACGACGGCGACCAAGACCGACACCCCCCTGATCCGCACGCCCCAGGCGATCAGCGTGGTGGACCAGACCCTGTTCAACGACCGCGGCGCCCTGACGGTGCAGGAAACCCTGCGCTATTCCGCTGGCGCCACGGCCGAGCCCTTCGGTCTCGACACGCGCGGCGACGCCCCCGTCCTGCGCGGCTTCAACTCGGCCCAGTACCAGGACGGCCTGAACAAGATCCTCGGCTTCAACCTGATCCCCCGCACCGAGGTCTATACGCTGGAGCGCGTCGAGGTCCTGCGCGGCCCCTCCTCCATGCTGTACGGCCAGGGTTCGACCGGCGGCGTCGTCAACTACATCTCCAAGAAGCCCACCTTCGAACGCGGCGGCGAGATCGTCGGCCAGGTCGGCTCCTTCGACCGTTATCAGGGCATGCTGGACTACCAGACGCCGCTGAACGAGGCCGGCACGCTCGCCGCCCGTTTGGTCGTGGTCGGCCGCGACGCCGGAACCCAGACCGACCACGTCGACGACGACCGCATCGTCGTCGCCCCCTCGATCAGCTGGCGTCCCGACGCCGACACCACCCTGACCCTGCTGGGCCTCTATCAGGACGACCACACGGCCTCGACCCAGCAGTTCCTGCCCTATGTCGCCAGCCTTCAGAACACCTTCCCGCGCCTGCCCGTGGACCGCTTCCTGGGCGAGCCGGACTACGACCGGCTGGACACCGATCAGAAGGGCGTGACCCTGCTGGCCAACCGCCGCTTCGGCGACCGGTTCGAGGCCAACGCCAATGTCCGCTACGTCGAGGCCTCGACCGAATTCCGCGAGATCTATCCCAACGTCTACGCCAACCCGACCAACCCCTTCATCGACGCCGCGAACCAGGTGCTGCCGCGCTCGGCCTACGCCATCGATTCCGACTCCAGGGTTCTGACGGCCGACATCAACGGCGTGGCCCGTTTCACCACCGGCCCGATCAGCCACGTCGTCCTGGCCGGCGTCGACATCCTGGACTTCAACAGCCGCACCTCCAGCGGCTTCGACGCGACGTCGCCGATCAACGCCTACAACCCCGTCTATGGCCTGCCCTTCACCGTCCCGACCCTGGCCGCCCTGCCGGATCTGGATCAGACCCAGGTCGGGATCTACCTCCAGGATCAGCTGCGCTGGAACGCCCTGACGGTCGTCGCCGGCGTCCGCCGCGACCGCGCCGAGCAACAGACCTCCGGCTCCGCCAAACAGGTGGACGAGGCCACCAGCCTGCGCATCGGCGCCATCTATGACCTGGGCGCTGCCCTTTCGCCCTACGTCAGCTATTCGGAATCCTTCCTGCCCCTCGCCGGTCAGGACTTCTTCGGCGTCGCCTACCGTCCCCAGGAAGGCGAACAGTGGGAGGTCGGCGTCAAATGGCGCCCGTTCGCCGGCGCCCTGGTCACCCTGGCGGCCTATGACCTGTCCGAGACCAACCGCCTGACCAACGACCCCGAGAACGTCCTGAACACCGTCCAGACCGGCGAGATCAGCGGCCAGGGCGTCGAGCTGGAGGCCAGCTGGACCCGCCCGCGCGACTGGTCCGTCACCCTGGCCGCCAGCCACGCCGAGACCATCGTCGAAAACTCCTCGGCCGATTTCGAGGAAGGCCGCCAGGCCTCCGACACCCCGCGCACCCTGGCCTCGGCCTGGGCGGTCAAGACCCTGCCCCTGTCCAACGGCATGGACCTGCGGCTGGGCGGCGGCGTCCGCTACGTCGGCCCCAGCGAGTCGATCGGCGCAAACATCGTCCTGCGCACTCCTTCCTACACTCTGGCCGACGCCCTGGTCGCCATCGACTGGAAAGACTGGTCCTTCAGCGTCAACGCCACCAACCTGTTCGACGAGCAGTATTTCGCCCCCTGCCGCTTCTTCGGCGACTGCTTCACCGGCCAGGGCCGCAACCTCGTCGCCAGCGTCGGTTATCGGTTCTAGGGCCGATGAAACACGGCACGCTTCGCGCCTGGTTCTGGGTTCACAAATGGACCAGCCTGGTCTGCACCCTGTTCCTGCTGCTGCTGTGCCTCACCGGCCTGCCGCTGATCTTCGGCGAGGAGATCGCCCACCTGACCGAGCCTGAGGCGCCGCCCGCCTCAGGCGGCGTCCCCGCCAACGCCGACGCGCTGGTCGCAAAGGCCCTGGCCCAGTATCCTGGCGACGTGCCCCTGTTCTTCGGCTGGGACCACCATGCCGGCACGGTCTACGTCAACATGGGCGCCCAGCCCTCCACCCCGCCGGCGGGCATGAACACGGTCGTCATGGACGCCGTCACCGGCCGCGACATGCAGGCGCCCCAGTTCAACACGGGGATCATGTATATCCTCCTGCGCCTGCACACGGACCTGTATGCGGGCCTTCCCGGCTTCCTGTTCCTGGGCGCCATGGGCCTGTTGTTCGTGGTCTCGACCGTCTCGGGCCTGGTGCTCTACGCCCCCTTCATGAAGAAGCAGCCGTTCGGCGTCTTCCGTACCGATCGCAGCCGCCGCCTGGCCTGGCTGGACCTGCACAATCTGCTGGGCGCGGCGACGATGATCTGGGTGCTGACGGTCGGCGTCACCGGGGCCATCAACACTGTCGCCGGCCCCCTGGAGGCCGCCTGGCAGGCCAGCGCCGTCTCGACCTTCGCCGACCAGTATGAAGGCCGCCCGGCCCCTGTCCGCCTGGCCTCAGTCGATCAGGCCATCCGCACCGCCCGCGCCGCCGAGCCGGACATGAAGCCCGCCTTCGTCAGCTGGCCCGGCACCGGCTACAGCGGCGACCATCACTACGGCGTCTTCATGGTCGGCGACACGCCCCTGACCGAGCGCCTGTACCGCCCCATGCTGATCGACGCCGAGACCGGCGCCCTGACGGCCCAGCCCCGTCCGCCTTGGTACATCACCATGCTGCTGGTCAGCCAGCCGCTGCATTTCGGCGACTACGGCGGCCTTCCGCTCAAGATTCTCTGGGCTTTGCTAGACCTGATGGCCATCGCCATCCTGATCAGCGGCGTGGTCCTGTGGCTGCGCAAGTCCGGCGACAAGAGCCGCCTGGACCGTCTCAAGGTCGCGCGCGGAGCCGGCGCATGAAGGGTCGCTATCCCGTCGGCCCCTTGCGGGTTCCCGCCCTGATCGGCCTCGTCACCGCCGTCGCCCTGGTCGCCGCCCTGCTCTACGACGGCGCGGCCGAGGCCGTGTCCGTCCTGATGCTGGCCGCCGTCGTCGGCCTGATCGGCCTGCGACTGTTCCAGCGTCCGGGGACCGGCCGTCACTGACGGGTTTCAGTGGCCGACCGTCTTCGAGAACAGGTTGATCACCACCACCCCGCCGACGATCATCGTCAGGCCCGCGATGGCCGGCAGGTCCAGCCGCTGGCGGAACGCCACCGTCCCGATCACCGAGATCAGCACCACGCCCAGCCCGCTCCAGATCGCATAGGCGATCCCCACCGGCATCTGTTTCAGGGCGATCGACAACAGGTAGAAGGCCAGCCCGTAGCAGGCCGCCATCCCCGCCGTCGGCCACAACCGGGTGAACTGCTGCGAGGCCTGCAGCAGGGTCGTCCCCGCCACCTCCAGCATGATGGCGCCCAGCAGCGCCATCCACGTCACCGGGCTCATGCGTCGTTGGCCGTGATCGGGTGGCCGGGCGTCAGCAGCGACAGCAGCGCCTTCCTCTGTTGCGGCGACACGACATGGGTGCCGAACAGGTCCGACATCCACAGTCCATCCGCGATCAGCCTCAGCATCAGGGCGTCGTCGGCCCCTACCGGATCGCTGGGATCATCGACCTTCACCCTGTCGACCCAGCCATTCCACCGCAGCGCCAAGGCCGGATCGATGGCGCAGGCGGCCATGATGACCCGGCCGATGCTGACATCCTGCGGCGTCACCGGCTCATTGACCGTGGCCCTCAGATAGGCCCGCGCGCTTCGGCCATAAGGTTCGGGATCGCGCGCCGCCTCGGCCAGGATCATGTCCGTATGCATCCGCCCCAGATGATCGACCATCCCCTCCAGCAGGGCGATCTTGCTGGGAAAATGATGCAGCAGGGCCCCCTTGCTGACGCTCGTCCGCGCCGCCACCGCATCCAGCGTAAAACCCGACGCCCCCAGCTCGGCGGCGACCTCCAGGGCCTTTTCGATGATCTCGGCCCGGGTATCATCGGGCGCGCGGCGGCGTGTGATCGTATCCATGACCGTTACATACCAACCGGACGGTAACTGTCAAATTGCGAAATCAAAGGATTGTATCGTTAATGATTTCAGGTTGTTCTTACACATGCGCGCAACCATCCTGACGCAAAAGCGAGCCCGCGCTCTCAGGCGGTCGATGACCTTGCCCGAAGTCCTCGTGTGGCAACGTATCCGCAGTCACGGCTTTCGCCGGCAGCACGCGCTGGCCTTCTACATTCTCGATTTTTATCGCCCCAAGGATCGCCTTTGCATCGAAATCGACGGGCAAGGACACGACCCGGATCACGACGCCAGACGGGACGCCTTCCTGATCGAACGGAACATCCGCACCATCCGCATCCCTGCGTCCTCTGTCCTTCGCGACCTCGACGCCGTCACAGACTACATCCTCTCGCTCTGACAAATCCTCCCCCGCCTGCGGGGGAGGGGGACCCCGAAGGGGTGGAGGGGGCGAACGCCCCACCGACTTCTACGCCTGAAAACCGCTCCCTTTCGACGCCTGCGGATGCGTCCGCCCCCTCCACCACGCTTCGCGCGGTCCCCCTCCCCCGCTTCGCGGGTGAGGATCGGGCTGGCGTCATCGCGCCACAACCCTTAGATCACACCCGTTTCCGCCCCCTCTACCGCGCCGCGCGCGGCCCCCTCCCCCGTTTCGCGGGTGAGGATCGAAAGTCACATGGCAGCCAGACCCCCCCTCGTCGCACTCAAGGACGTCCGTCTTCAGGACGGCCAGCGCCCCCTCTTCGACGGCGTCGACCTCGCGGTCGAGCCGCGCAGCCGCGCCGCCCTCGTCGGCCGAAACGGCGCCGGCAAGTCCACCCTGATGAAGGTCGTCATGGGCATGATCGAGCCCGACAGCGGCGACCGTTCGGTCCAGTCCGCCGTCCGCTTCGCCTATGTGCCGCAGGAACCCGTCATCACCGGCGAGACCCTGCTGGACTATGCCTCCTCCGGCGAGGCCGAGAGCTGGACCGCCGAGAGCTGGCTCGCCACCTTCGGCCTGAACCCCGAGAAATCCACGCAAGGGTTGTCGGGCGGCGAGACCCGCCGCGCGGCGCTTGCCAAGGCCTTCGCCGAAGAGCCCGACCTGCTGCTGCTGGACGAGCCGACCAACCACCTCGACATCCTGGCCATCGAATTGCTGGAGAACGAGCTGATCCAGGCCCGGTTCGCCCTCTTGGTCGTCAGCCACGACCGCGCCTTCCTGAACCGCGTCACCAACACCGTCCACTGGCTGGAAGGCCGCCGCGTCCGCACCCTGAGCAAGGGTTTCGTCGAGTTCGACGAATGGTCCTCCAAGGTCATGGAGGAAGAGGCCGAATCCCTGCGTCGCCTGACCAAGACCATCGAGCGCGAGACCGCCACCTTCTACTCCTCCATCACCGCCCGCCGCAGCCGCAACGAGGGCCGCGCCCGCTCGCTGAACGCCCTTCGCGCCGAACGCGCCGAAAAGATGAAGGACGCCCCGCGCGAGCTGTATCTTGGCGTCGATTCCGGCGGCACCTCGGGCAAGCTGGTCGCCGAGATCAAGGGCGTGTCCAAGGGATTCAACGGCCGCACCCTGTTCAAGGACCTGACCACCCGCATCATCCGCGGCGACCGTCTGGGCATCGTCGGTCCCAACGGCGCGGGCAAGACCACCCTGGTCAAGACCCTGCTGGGCGAGCTGCCGCCTGACGAGGGCACGGTTCGCATGGGCTCCAACCTGGAGTCCGTCTATCTGGACCAGTCGCGCGAGGGGCTGAAGTCGGACATGACCCTTTGGGACGCCCTGACGCCGGGCGGCGGCGACTCGATCCTGGTGCGCGGCGTGTCCAAACACGTCGCCGCCTACGCCAAGGACTTCCTGTTTTCAGAGGCCCAACTGCGCCAGCCGATCTCGACCCTGTCGGGCGGCGAGCGCAACCGCCTGCTTCTGGCAAGGGCGTTGGCCAAGCCCGCCAACCTGCTGATCCTCGACGAACCAACCAACGACCTGGACATGGACACGTTGGACAAGCTGGAAGAGTTGCTGGAGGGCTATGACGGCACCCTGATCCTGGTCTCCCACGACCGGGACTTCATCGACCGGCTGTCCACCTCGACCCTGGCCCTGAACGGACGCGGCGACATCGTCGAGACCCCCGGCGGCTGGACCGACTTCATCCGCCAGAACCCCGGCTTCCTCCAGCCCGGCTCCAACCCCCGTCCCCAGGACAAGGCCGCCGCCCAGCGCGCCGCCGAGGCCGCACCGGCCGCCGTCGCCCCCAAGAAAGCCGGCAAGCTGACCTTCAAGGACGCGCATCGCCTGAAGGAACTGGAAGCCCTCATCGACACCCTGCCCGCCACGATCGCCAAACACGACGCGACCCTGGCCGACCCCGCCCTCTACGCCCGCGACCCCAAGACCTTCGACGCCACGATGAAGGCCGCCGACAAGGCCCGCGCCGACCTTGAAAGCGCCGAACTGGAATGGCTGGAACTGGAAGAGAAGAAGGCGACGCTGGCGGGGTAACCAACCCCCAAATATCCCGTCACCCTCGGGCTCGTCCCGAGGGCCCACCCTTCCGCCGCTCGGCCGCGAGACGCCGCAGGCCAGCGCCCGAAACAATCACGCAATCCCGTGCCGCCTCCGCCGTAGGCCCTCGGGACGAGCCCGAGGGTGACGGGTTTTATGCAAGCGGGCTCCAGCCCCTTGAAACCAAATCCGCCGACGCACACTCAAGCTTCATGACCCTGCGCACCCACCTCGTCGAGTTCGCCCCGCCCCAGCAGGCGGCGGTGCGGCGGATCAACGCCGTCCTCGCCCGCGCGCCGCGCCTGCGCACCGACGGCTGGCGGATCGATGCAGGTCAGCGGCTGTCGCTGTGGCTGGACGCCGCCGCCGGGCGTGTCACGGTTCCGCGCCTCAGAAAGCGCGGCGTCACGGTCGAGATCATCCAGACCGACGGCGACCATCCCGTCCCCTTGCGCATCCTGCATCCCGTCGGCACACCCCGCGCCGTCATCCTGGACATCCACGGCGGCGGCTGGGTGCTGGGCAGCGCCGGGCTGAACGACCGCTTGAACGCCCATCTGGCCCACCACGGCTTCTGCGTCGTCTCGGTCGATTACCGCCTGCTGTCCGAGCGTCGCCAGGTCTATGTCGACGCCGCCATCGCCGACTGTTTAGCCGCCGCCTACTGGACCGTGACCAACGTCGACCGGCTGGGCGCCTCGACCCTGTTCCTGACGGGCGAATCCGCCGGTGGCCATCTGGCGGCCCTGACCGCGGTGGCCCTGCGCGACCAGGGGCTGATCGACCTGGTGAAGGGCTGCGTCTTCACCTACGGCGTCTTCGACCTGTCGGGCACGGAAAGCGTGCGGTCGGCCGGACCCGAGACCCTGCTGTTCAACGGCCCGACCATGCGCGCCGACCTGGCCAGGCTGGCCCCCGACCGGGATGAGGGGGGGCTGCGCCGGCCCGACGTCTCGCCTCTCTATGCCGACCTGACCGGCCTGCCGCCCGCCCTGTTCATCGCCGGCGAGGACGACCCCCTGTTCGAGGACAGCCTCTTGATGGCCACCCGCTGGGGCGAGACGTCGGACGCCGACCTTATCCGCGTGCCCCAGACCCCGCACGGCTTCCTGCACTTCGGCGGCCCGGCCGCCCGGGGCGCGCGCGCCGCCATCCGCCGCTGGATGGATGCGAAACTCTAGGACGATCGGATCTGCAAGGGGTTCTTCACAACGGGCACGACGAAGTCACAGAGGACACGACGGGATCGAACGCGCGTCGGCTTCCAACTCCCATGTCCAGTCCCATGTCCAGGCCATCGATAAGTCTGCGGCTTCGCCGCCGCAGGCCATCAAGACTTTGCAAACCGACACGGCTCCGTCGTGGTCGTTGTGACCTCGTCGTGACCGCTGTGATCCCCCCTTTCGTCAACCCAGACCAGGTCTCTAGCTTTCGATCAGCTCGCGAATCCGGCTGCCCAGCGCCTCCATCGCAAAGGGCTTGGTCATGACGTGCATGCCGGGGTCCAGGTGCCCATTGCCGACCACCGCATTCTCGGCATAGCCGGTGATGAACAGCACCTTCAGGTCCGGCCGCTCCAGCCGCGCGGCGTCCGCCATCTGACGCCCGTTCATCCCGCCGGGCAGGCCCACGTCCGTGACCAACAGGTCGATCCGCGCCTCTGAGTTCAGCAGCTTCAGCCCCGCCGCGCCGTCCGAGGCCTCGATGCACTGATAGCCCAGCTCGTGCAGGATTTCGGCGACCAGCATCCGCACCGTCGGCTCGTCGTCCACGACCATGACCGTCTCGCCGGCCTGCGCGCGCGGGGCCTGTTCGACCTCTGGGACCGCCTCGCCCTCGTCGACCGCACCATGGTGACGCGGCAGATACAGACAGATCATCGCCCCCTGTCCCGGCTCGGAATAGATCCGCACCTGGCCGCCCGACTGGCGCACGAAGCCATAGATCATCGACAGGCCCAGCCCCGTCCCCTCGCCCAGCGGCTTGGTGGTGAAGAAGGGTTCGAACGCGCGCGCTGCGACGTCCGGCGCCATGCCGCCGCCGGTGTCGCTGACGCAGATCGAGACATACTGGCCGGGGTCCAGATCCTGGGCCTTGGCCGTGCGCGCGTCGATCCAGCGATTGCCGGTCTCGATGGTCAGCCGCCCGCCGTCCGGCATGGCGTCGCGGGCGTTGATGCACAGGTTCAGCACCGCGTTTTCCAGCTGATGCGCATCGATCAGGACGGGCCACAGGCCGGTGCTGGCGACCACTTCCAGATGGACCCCCGGCCCCGTCGTGCGCCGGATCAAATCCTCCATCCCGCGGATCAGGCGGTTGGGATCGGTCGGCTTGGGATCCAGGGTCTGACGCCGCGAGAAGGCCAGCAGCCGGTGCGTCAGGGACGCCGCCCGCTTCGCCGCCCCCTGGGCCGCCGCAGTGAACCGTTCGACATCGCCATACCGACCCTGGGCGATCCGGTTGGTGATCAGCTCCAGACTGCCGCTGATGCCGGCCAGCAGATTGTTGAAGTCGTGGGCGATGCCGCCGGTCAACTGGCCCACCGCCTCCATCTTCTGGCTCTGGCGCAGCGCCTCCTCGGCCTGCATCAGGGCGGCGGTGCGCTCGGCGACCTGGTCTTCCAGCGTCTCGTTGAACCGGGCCAGTTCGGCCGACTGGCTGCGCAGTTCCTCGATGTCGATGTTGGAGCCGACCCAGCGGGTGATCCGGCCCTCCTCGTCATGGACCGGCTCGGCCCGCACCATGAAGGTGCGATAGACGCCGTCGTGCCGACGCACGCGAAACTCGGTTTCATAGACCTGGCCGCTGGCCAGCGACCGGGACCAGGCCTGGCTCACCCTGTCCAAGTCGTCGGGATGCACGTTCTGGATCCAGCCCTCGGCCCCATCCAGATCGCCTTGCGACGAACCGGTGTAGGCATAGACCTGGGGGTTGAACCAATACATCGACCCGTCCGCCCAACTGGCCCAGATCTGGTTCGGCGTGGCCTGGGCGAAGACGCGGAACTGCGCCTCGCTGTCGCGCAGGGCGGCCTCGCTCCTGGCGCGCTCGGTCGCCATCCGCACCCGTTCGGCCACGTCACGCATCAGCCTCAGGTCGCTGTCGCTGTAATGCCGCGCGGTCGCATGATTGACGAAGACCATCGCCACCACCCGGCCCTGCTCCATCAGCGGCATGTTGACGAAGGACCCGGCGCTGATCCGCTTCAAAACGTCCGCGGTCGCAGAAGTGCGGGGGTCCAGGGCCACGTCGGCGATGGTCACCGTCTCGCCCCGCTTGATGTCCTCGATGTAGGAGCCGTGCTCGCGGAAGGCCAGGGTGCCGGCGATGCTGGTCACCCCCGGCTGGTTGAAGTCGCGCTCGATGGTGATGGTCTCGCCGACCGTGTCCACCGTGCCGTATCCCGCACGGCTGACGCCCATGGTCTGGGCCAGAACCTGGGCGGACGCCTGGGCGATCTCGCCGGGGTCGGTCAGGTCGCGGATGGCGTCGTTCAGTTCCAGCAGGGCGTTCTGGCGCGCCTCGCTCTGTTTGCGCTCGGTGATGTTGTTGAACAGGATCGCGACCTGCCAGGCGCCCGGCTGGCCGATGCGCAGCGCCTGCACATCGTACCAGCGGCCGAAGATATCTGCGGGGTTTTCAAACCGCGCCGGCTGTCCCGTGCGCGCCACGCCGCCATACAGATCGAACCAGTGCTGCTCCAGCCCCGGCGCGATCTCGCTGACCCATTTGCCGTAGGGATCGACCAGGCCGGTCATCTCCTCGAACGCTTGGTTGCCCTCGACGATCTTGTAATCGACAGGCCGATCCGTCTCGTCGAACTTCATCTCGATGACGCAGAACCCCGTCGCCATGGCCGCGAACAGGGCGCCGTATCGCGCCTCGCTGATCGCCAGGGCCTCGGCCGCCTGATGCCGTTCGGTGACGTCTGCGCCCTGTATGAAGATGCCCCAGACCTGACCGCTCGCGTCCTTCAGGGGCTGGAAGACGAAATCGACGTAGCAATCCACCACGTCGCCGTCCGGCTCGGCCTGAACGGCATACAGCGCGCCCTCGGCCCGGTGCGGCTCGCCCGAGCGATAGACTTCGTCCAGCAGGTCCAGATAGCCCTGGTCCACCGCATCGGCCAAGGTCTCCGCCACCGTGCGTCCCACGACCTCGCGATGACCGATCAGCTTCTGATAGTTGGGATTGGTCAGTTCGAACCGGTGATCCGCCCCGACCAGCAACGCCATGAACCCCGGCGCATGGGCGAACATCTGGGTCAGATGATCGCGATCGATCCCGGCTTTCTCGGCCTGGCTGGAGACGTTATCGGGCAAGCACTTTCCCCAAAGACAGCGGTCTTGGTTTCACAAAACACAAAGCACGGCGACCGGTTGCAATCGATCCGTCCGACACCGGACACAGGCGTCTATCGCCGCGTTTCTGTGGACAAGGCAAGGCCCTGATCCGCAACCGCGAATTTGATCCGTCCACCGATGTTCACAGGCTTGTCCACCGCCGCCGGGCCAGTCGTGCACACCGGGGCGAGATCGGGCGCTTGCCTCATAGCCGGTTTCATCGGAACGTCAACAGGCCAAGGGACACGGCGGCGCGGACATCCAGGGGAGACCCCGGACATCAAGCGAACCGGCCCGGCTCTCCGACCCGGCGCGATCGGGCGATCTTCGGATCGTAACGTGCGGCAGGCGGGATCCAGGCTCCAGTCCTCGACGGTCTCAGGATCGACGAGGAACGAGAGAACCGGATCGGGATCGAGGGACGACGCGGACGAAAACGCCGTGGGACGCCCAAGACCAGGAGCGCGACAGGACACAGCCGACCGCCCTTTCGGGTTCGCCCGAAACGGCGCTGACGCCAAGGCCCTGACCCGGACGGCCAAGTCCAACCCGGACTTGGCGAGGGGACGAAGAGCACGGGCTCGCCCGCACGCTTCGTCCCCTCGCTCAATTGGGGCGTGGATTTCACGAAATCACGCTAGACAGCCGCCGCTCCAGATGCACCCATGAGATGCAGACGGAGACACCCATGCGCGCAACCCTAATCACCCTTGGCCTTGCCCTGACGACGACGCCGGCCCTGGCCTCAGCGCCACAGCAGGGCCCCTCGCCCCTCCCCCCGCCGCCTATAGATTTGACGCCCCCTCATATGCGACGGAGCGAGCCGTCTGCCGATCAATTCCTGCTGCAGAGTCCAGCTGTCGAGACGACCTGTGGCGGCGTCGCGATCCAACCATCATACAGCGAGGATTTGCGGATCGAGACCACCCGCATCTCTTCAACCGATGGACGGGACCAACCTGAAAAACGCCAGGTCGTCCTGAACTTTGCGGTGGACGCAAAAGGCCGCACCCGCGACATCCGCCCTGCCTCAACACGCGCACCTCATCTCTCCGGCGCCATTCTCGTTCCCGGAATTCAATCGTCTGATCTGGAGCAAGCCGCTCTGGCTGCTTGGCGCTTTCCTGGCGGCCCGCGCGGCGATTGCCGCATGACGATCAGCTACTCCGCCAAGCTCATAGCCGAGGCGACGAAGAGCGACTTGCTGCATTACTTCGCCGTGACACGCTCGCGTGGACCGATCCGTAACGCCGTCGCCGAGCGCCTAGCCGGTCCCGGCGCGAACTGCGGCAGCGACGGGCGCGGCGGTCGCGCCCCGCGCACGCTCAGCTATCCCGACAACCGGATCGGTCAACGCCCACCGCCCGGCGGTCGATCATGGTCGGTCGTTCGATGGAATGTGAGTCCTGACGGCGCCACAACAGACGTCGAGACCCTGGGTTCGTCCGGAGATACGGCGTTCGATTCCGAGACCCGCCGGGCCGTTTCTGAATCGGTCGTCCAAAGCGGCGCGCCGCTGAAAGGCTGCGTCTACAACTTCTATCGAAATGGCGAACGCCTGCCTGCTCCCGATCTGCCGACACGCGACGAAGATCCTCTTCAGGTTTGCCCCGCCGAAGTTGGAACGCGCTTCCAGGCGCGCGGCGGGCCGGAGTCGTTCCCGCGCGCATTCCACGAGCGCGGCATCGAAGGGTGGGCATTGGTCCGTTTTGACCTCGCCACCTGGGGTGAGGTCGGAAATGTTGAAGTGATCGACGCTCAACCTGCCGCCGCCTTCGGCGATTCCGCTAGACGCACAGTCCAGTCGGGTCGCGCCGAGCCCGCCTATACGGCCGGCGTGCGCTGCGTCGTTCCCGTTCGATACACAATGCCTGAGACCACGACGAACGAAACGACCTCAAACGACATCGCCGCCGACTGACGCCGCGCCTTCCCAAGGCCCCTATCCCCCCGTAAGTCAGGCGCATGACTATGCTGTGGAATCGCCTGCTGACCCGCCGCCGCGCCTTGATCGCGGGCGGAGCGGCCGTGGCGGCGGGGGCCGTGGGGCTGCGGGCCTGCGGGCGGGTCGAGGCGCCGGTGGACGAACAGGGTCGGGTTCGCCTGCGTTTCGCCACCGACTGGCGCGCCCAGGCCGAACAGGGCGGCTTCTATCAGGCCCTGGCCAGCGGGGCGTATGAGAAGCGCGGGCTGAACGTCCAGATCGTCCAGGGCGGTCCCGGCGTGAACGTGCCGCACCTGCTGGCCTCGGGCGCCGTCGAACTGGGCATGGGCTCCAACAGCTTCATCCCGATGAACCTGGTCGCGGCCGGCGCCCCGGTGAAGGCCGTCGCCGCCTTCTTCCAGAAGGATCCGCAGGTCCTGATGGCCCATCCCGACGACGCGCTGGAAACCATCGCCGACCTGACCGGCCGACCCTTCCTGTTGTCCGATACGGCTGTCGCCACCTTCTGGGTCTGGCTGAAGGCCCGCTACGGCTTCACCGACGAGCAGCTGCGCCCCTACGCCTATGACCCCGCCGCCTTCATCGCCAACACCCGCGCGGTGCAGCAGGGCTATCTGACCAGCGATCCCTACGCCATCGAACAGGCAGCCGATTTCGACCCGCGAGTCTTCCTGATGGCCGACGAAGGCTATCCCTCCTACGCCGCCATGGTCCTGGCCCCCAACGCCTTCGCCCGCGACAATGCGGCGGCCCTACGCAGCTTCATCGCCGCCTCGGCCGAGGGGTGGCGCGACTATATCCGGGGCGACGCCTCGGCCGCCGACGCCCTGATCCGCAAGGACAACCCGGACATGACGCAAGCCGTGCTGGATCAGGCTCGCGACAAGCTGCGCGACTACGCCATCGTCGACGGGGGCGACGCCGCCCTCTACGGCCTGGGCGCCCTGACCGAGGAGCGCTGGCAGGCCTTCTTCGACGTGACCTCCCAGGCCGGCGTCTATGAGGCGGACCTGAACTGGCGCGACGCCTTCACCGACAACTATCTGCCTGGTCGCGGTTGACACGCCTTCGTTGTCGCAACCGGCCGTGGCGTTAGCGCGGGATTAAGTGGTCGAACCCTAGTGTGCGGGCTGCAATTCCTTACCGGAGAGCCGCCTTGCGCCGCGCCCTCGTTCTCTCGACCGTCCTGACCGCCGCCAGTTTGGTGACCAGCGCCGCCGTCGCCCAGCAGGCGTCGACCAATACATCCGGCCTGCGCTACCTGTCGTGGCCCGGCAAGCCGCCGGTCGCCGCGCGGTCCGTTCCCACGCCCGCCGTGACGCGGCCAGAGGTGCCGCAGCCGACCGTCGTCGCCGCCAACCGCACCATCCCCGGCGCCATTCCCCTGGCCCGCCTGTCGCCCGCGCCCTCCGCCGCCACGCCGCGCAGCAACGGCCTGACGCCCGCCAGCGCCTGGATGGGCCAGCCCGCCCCCGCGCAGGCCGCCCCGGTGCAATCCGCCCCTGCGCCCTACACCCCCGCGCCTCAGCCGCAGGCGCCCGAGCCGGTCCGGAACCAATCTCAACCGCAAGCCGAGGTCGCGCCCGCCCCCGCCCCGCAGCAGACGGCCCAGGCGGCGCCTGAACCCCAGCCGCAGCCCCAGCCGCAACCGGCCGAAGCCGTCGCCGTCGCCGACCCCATGGCCCCACGCCGCGACGCCCCTATCTATCGTCTGCAACGCCCCCAGGCCGGCGTCCCCCTCGACGGCGCCGCCGTCGCCGCCAATCAGCAGGCGGCCCAGATGGCCCCGACCGGCGACAACAGCGCCCGCTACTATTCGGTCCACCGCCAGGCCGGCCGTCACCCCGACGCCATCCCCGCTCCGCAGCAGACCTATCTGGACGCCCTGCCGGTCGAGATGACCCAGACGCCGCGCTCGAACGACCTGGCCCAGCCGGACGGCCCGCCGGCCCTGATCCGCAACGCCAACGGCTCCCTGCGCGCCGTGCCCCAGACCGAAGCCGACGACCTGCCATGAGCGATCAAGCCGTGATCGAACCTGCCGTGATCCCCGGCTCGCGCCTGCCGCAGCTGATCGCACTGGCGGCCGAGGATTCCAGCGAGAAGCGTCGCCTGCTGCTGCGCGAACTGACCGACCACTTCTTCGGCGTTCCCGACCACAACGCCAACGAGACCGACCTCTATGGCTCGGTCCTGGCCAAGCTGTCCGACGAGATGGAGGTCGCGGTCCGCGCCGAACTGGCCGCCCGTTTCGCCGAGGCGCCCAACGCCCCCCACAGCCTGATCCGCCGCTTCGCCGACGACGAGCTGGAGGTCGCCGAACAGGTGCTGCGCGCCTCCAGCGTCCTGACCGACGAAGACCTGATCCAGGTCGTGCGCCGGCGCGGCCAGGGCCATCTGCGCGCCGTCTCGGGCCGCGCGGTCGTCTCCGAGGCCGTGTCCGACATCATCGTCGAGCGCGGCGACGACGACACCCTGGACGCCCTGCTGCGCAACGACGGCGCCCGCCTGTCGCGCGCGGCGTCCGAGACCGCCGTCGAACGCGCCAAGGCCAATCCGGCCCTGCACGCCGCCACGGTCGAGCGCCAGAGCCTGCCCGCCGACCTGCTGAACGAGATGTATTTCGTCGTCGAGGCCCGGCTGCGTCACCAGATCCTGGAACAGAACGCCCGCATGGACCCCGACCTGCTGGAGGCGGCCTTGGCCGCCGGCCGCACGCGGGTCGCCACCGACGACGGCGCCCTGCCCGCCGACTACGCCGAGAACCTGGCCTATGTGGACGAGCTGAAGGCCGCCGGCCAGCTGACGCCCCAGGTGCTGATCCGCTTCCTGCGCTCGAACGGCCGCACGCCCTTCCTGATCGCCCTGTCCAAACTGGCCGACATCGACTTCCACACCGCGCGCGGCATCGTCGAGCGCAAGGACCTGGACGCCCTGTCGGTGGTCTGCAAGGCGGCCGACATGGACCGCGCCGTCTACCTGACCTACGCCGTCGCCGTGCTGGGATCGGAAGACAATCCGATGGGCAAGGCCGCCGCCTACGGCCGCATGTACGGCGAACTGACCCGCGACGCCGCCCTTCGCACCCTGCGCTTCTGGCGCATGCGGCGGACAGCACAGGCGGCCTGACGCAGAACCGACGTCTCCCTCCCCCGCAGGGGGAGGGTGGCTGAGGCGCAGCCGAAGCCGGGTGGGGACGGCAAGGCGACGTCCCACCATCCTTCTTGTTTCAGGCAAGTGCGTCCCTGCCGGGCCGCCCCCACCCGGTCGCTACGCGACCACCCTCCCCCGCAGGGGGAGGGAGACGATTGTGCCCCCAAAGCAAAAACGCCCGCCTCCTTTCGGAAGCGGGCGTCCTTTTACCGGAAATCTCCGGCCTATTTCTTGGCGCGAGCCGTCGTTGCGGCGCGGGCGGGCTTGCGACCGCCCTGGCCCAGGCCCATCGACTTGGCCAGTTCCGAACGCGCCTTGGCGTAGTTCGGGGCGACCATGGGATAGTCTTTCGGCAGACCCCATTTGGCGCGGTAATCTTCGGGGCTCATGTCGTATTTGGTGCGCAGGTGGCGCTTCAACGACTTGAACTTGCGGCCGTCTTCCAGGCAGATCAGGAAGTCCGGCGCGATCGACTTGCGGATCGGCACGGCCGGTTCCTTGGGCTCGGGTTCGGCCTCGACCGGACCATTGGAAACACCCGACAGGGCGGCGTGAATATTGGCGATAAGCGCCGGCAGAGCCTCTGCCGAGACGGAGTTGTTGCCGACATAGGCCGACACGATGTCCGCAGTCATCTCTAGCAGTTCGGGCTTATCTTCCATTATCGACATCGCTTTCATGATCCATGTGCGCTCGACTGATTCTCCAGTCGAGACATCCCTATATCCTCATAGGGTTGTTTCCACTTGAAAGCAAACACGCGCCCAAGCGGTGCGATATGCACGTTACTGAAAATACATGTAGTGGTTAGGATCAGCGGCCGAAGTCTTCGGCCAGCACCATCATCGCCGCGCGTTCGGGCGCCGAATATTCGTCGACAGCATCATCCTCGCCGTCGCGTATGGCGCGCAGCAAGGACGGCGTCAAAGCCGACGACAAAGACCAGTTCCAGTATCGCAACACCGTCTGCGCCCGGTCGACCGCCAGCATCTCATAGGTGATCTGCACCCGCTCCCAGTCGGGATGAATCTTGCCGTCCGCCAGGGTCTCTGGCCGACGCATCGAGCGCCACAGATTGGTCAGGTCCACACGCGACATCCCCGTCGCCTTGCACAGGATCGCCAGCGGCTCCCCGCCCGGATCGCCCAGAAGCTTGGCCCCGGTCAGAGGCTTGACCCCCGCCAGAAAGGCGATCTCCGACGCCGTTTCGCGGGTCAGCCCGTCGCGCGCGGCGACCATGACCGCCTGTTCCAGACTGTCGAACGGGCTCTTTTCGATGGCGGCGCGGTTGCGTTGGCGGCGCTCGATGAACTGCAGCGCCTTGCGCGCCACCGGGTCGGCCCATCCCTCTTCGGCGGCCATGGGAAAGACGTCCTCGGACGCCTCCTGCATGACTTCGCGCGACACGGCGAACCGCTGCAGGATGGTGCGACGATCCTCGGATGCGCACCACCAGAACATGACATAGGCGCCCGACGGCCGAAGCTCTGGCCGTTTCAGCAACAGACCGCACAGGCCCGGCGATTGGCGGCTCAGGCCCACTACCGCCTCGATCCCGACCTGGGACAGCCGCGCGGTCTTGTTGCGCAGCACCGCCTCGATCACCTCCATCTCGCCGAACGAGAATAGGGTCTCGGTCACGATCTCGGACAGGCCGCGGCGCGCCGCGATCAGCAGGCGGTGCTCGAAACTGGCGTCGCGCGCACAGCCGACGATGTCGGCGTCGCTCAGAGACGCGCATTGTTCGATCAGCAGGCCCGCGATCTCCGCCTCGTCGCGCAGCAGCAGGCGCGCCACGCTGTTGGGCAGTTCGGCCAGCGGCGCCAGGCGCGAGGCGACCCGCCGGCGCTCCTCGCGCGACGCCAAACGCAGCATCTCGACCAGCAAGTCGCCGGTGACGGACCGCTCGAAGGCGTTGATCCGGCTGGCGGGAAGCGACACGACATCGGCCAGCCGCTTCAGCAGCGCACGGCGTGCGCGCAGCGGCGGTTGCGGCGTCGCCTCTTCCCCCATCATGGCTGATCGTTCGCCCATTGGCCCACTCTAGGCGCCAGCGGTTAACCGGGCGTGAGCCTTCAGCTCTTGTTGACCACCACCACGATGGCCAGGATCACGAAGGCCACAACCGCCAGGACGCGCGCGATCCACGGCGCGGCGACGAAGACGCCCAGCACAGTGAAGCCGCTCTTGACCGCCTCCGGCCGCGTCAGCGCCTGTTTGAACGTGCCGCCCGCACCGCCCCCATCACCTGCAATCGGATGACCGCAGTTGGGACAGGCGACGGCCGCCTCGGACACCTGGCGCGCGCAGGCGGGGCAAGACATCAGGGCCATGTTCAGCCTCCCGGTTTCGGGGTGATGCGGATTTCGACGCGGCGGTTCTTCTGACGCCCGTCGGGATCGTCCGAGCCGTCCGGCCTGGCGTTGGCGGCGACCGGCTGGCGTTCCCCGAACCCTTGCGCGCCCAGGGTGCGCCCGGCCTCGCGTTGCAGCCGCGCCGCCACCGCCCGCGCACGTCTCAGCGACAGGCCTTCGTTATAGGCGTCGTCGCCCTTGGCGTCGGTATGGCCGCCGATGCTGACCTGGGCGTCGGGATAGCTTTTCAGCAGTTCGCCCGCCCGCGTCAGCGCCGGCTCCGCGTCGGCCCGGATCGTCGCCTTGTCGAAGTCGAACAGCACGTCGGCGGGCAGGTCGATCACGATCACCCCGTCGCTGCGCCGCGCATTCAGCTCGGTCAGCAGGCTGCGCGTCGTCTCGACCCGTTCCGGCGCCACCTCGGACGAGACGAACACGCTTTCCAGTTCGCTGTCCGGCCCCGCCTTGGCGAAGCTGGACTGGGGCGCGGTCATGTCCTTCTCGAACGTCGAGATCGTGCCGATGGCGCTGCCGCTCATCAGCCGCACCGTCATGGCCGAGACCACGCCCGGCGTCAGACCGGCGGCCAACAGCGCCGCCGCCATGGCGGGCGCGTGCCGTCGCATCATCCCGCCGCTCCCGTCGGATTCTGGGCCGTCGGATTCTGGGCGGCCTGGGCCGTCAGCGGAATGGTCATTCGCAGGAACGGGCCGATGATGCTGTCCGAGGTCGAGCCTTCGTTGAACACCACCGAGATCTGGTTCACCCCGGACGGCACCGCGCCCATGAAGACCAGCCGGCCGTTCATCGTATCGCCCTTGACGATGTTCATATACGGATTGCCCTCGGGCGGCTTCAGACGAAGCTTCTGACCGTTGGGCAGTTCGACATAGGTCGCGTCGTTCGCCATCTTGACGCTGTTGGTCATGTCGCTGGCGAACGAGATGCTGACGTCCAGGATGGTGGCGTCCTCAGCCAGATCGACGTTCTTGACCCGCACCGTGGCGCCCACGTCCGTCACGCCCTGAACGTCCACCGGCACGTTGCGGATCTGGCGCGGCTGGGCGGTGACGGGGGTATTGGCGGCGGCTGCGGCCTGCTGCTCCGGCGACATCGACGGATCGACCGCCGCCTTGTCGTCATTGTTGGAACAGGCGGCGAGCGCCAGGGCCGAGGCCCCTGCGACGGCGATCAGGCGAAGGGCGGCGACAGTCATGAAACGCTCCGGCGTTGTTGATCCGCCGCGCGTCGCCCCTCATCCCAAGCGGAGCCGCACGCGCGTCCGGTATCGAACACGCGAGCGGCAGAAAGGCTCCGCTTACAAGCCTTCGAAAAGCGCCGTCGACAGGTAGCGTTCGGCGAAGGACGGGATGATGACCACGATGGTCTTGCCTGCATTCTCGTCTAGGGCTGCAAGCCTGAAGGCGGCGGTCAGGGCCGCGCCCGAGCTGATGCCGACGGGGATGCCTTCGACGCGGGCGGCCTTGCGCGCCATGTCGAAACTGTCGTCGTTCGACACCTGTTCGACCCCATCGACCACCGACGGATCGTAGATAGCGGGCGTGAAGCCGGCGCCGATGCCCTGGATCTTGTGCGGGCCGGGCGCGCCGCCCGACAGCACCGGCGAGGCCTCCGGCTCGACCGCGATCATTTTTACAGAAGACTTGCGCGCCTTCAGCGCCTGGCCCACGCCCGAGATGGTGCCGCCGGTGCCGACGCCGGCGATGACGATGTCCACCGCCCCGTCGGTGTCGTTCCAGATTTCCTCGGCCGTCGTCACCCGGTGGATGGCGGGGTTGGCCAGGTTCTCGAACTGCGACGGGCTGACCGAGTTCGGCGTGGTTTCCAGCAGTTCCTGCGCCCGCGCAATCGCGCCCTTCATACCCTTTTCGGCCGGGGTCAGCTCAAGCCGCGCGCCCAGCAGGGCCAGCATCTTGCGCCGTTCGATGGACATGCTCTCGGGCATGACCAGGATCAGCTTCAGCCCCTTGGCCGCCGCCACGAAGGCCAGGGCGATGCCGGTGTTGCCGCTGGTCGGCTCGATCAGCAGCGTGTCCTGATTGATCTTGCCCGCCTCCTGCAAGGCCTCGACCATGGCCACGCCGATCCGGTCCTTGACCGAGGCGATGGGGTTGAAGAACTCCAGCTTGGCCAGCACCGTGGCCTTGGCTCCATACTCAGCCGACAGACGCGGCAGGCGCACGATGGGGGTGTCGCCGATGGTGTCGACGATCGAGTCATAGACCTTGCCCCGGCCCTTCTTCAGGTGGCGGGACGCGTCGTAGCTGAAGTCGGTCATGGGAAGGTCTCCGTGAATCTGTGGCCCGCAACAGATAAGGCCTCGCCGCACCGCGCAAGGGGGCCAACGCGATCATTTCTGCGCGAGCCTTTCAGAGCGGCTATGTAGGCCTATACGACGCCGTCGCGCGAACCGAGATTTTCTTCCTTGCCCCATACCCGCCCGCCTTCCGACACCGGCCTGACGCCAGAGATCGCCGAACTGGTCGCGGAGGTGTACGCCGACACGGCCGCAGAGACCCAGATTCAGATGGACGATCCGGTCGCGCCAAAGGTCGAGGCGCCCCCGACGCCCGAGACTCGCTCCACGGCCGACGAGTTGCGCTATCGCCTCAAGCAGCAGTCGCTGCTGGCGCGGTTCGGCGAGTTGGCCCTGCGCGAGCGGGACCGCCAGGCCCTGCTCAACGCCGCCTGCGAGGTTTGCGCCGACGGACTTGAGACCCCGCTGTCCAAGGTGCTGATCCACAACGAGGCCCGCGACCGCCTGGTCCTGATCGCCGGCGTGGGCTGGAGCGGCGAGGTCGAGGGCCGCGCCTCGCTGGGCGTCGAGTTGGATTCGCCGGCCGGCTACGCCTTCCAGACCGGCAAGCCCCTGATCTCCAACCATCTGGACATCGAGGACCGGTTCCGCACGCCCAAACTGCTGGCCGACCACGGGGTGCGGCGCGCCATCAACGTGCTGATCCGGCCCGAACTGGACGGCGAACCCTGGGGCGTGCTTGAGGTCGACAGCCCCGACGAGGGCCAGTTCGACGCCCGCGACGCCCTGTTCCTGGACGCCTTCGCCGCCGTCGTCGGCGCCGCCATCGCCCGCCAGCAGACCGAGCAGCGGCTGCTGGCCGCCATCGAACACCAGGCCCTGCTGACGCGCGAGGTCAGCCACCGCGTCAAGAACAGCCTGTCCCTGGTCTCCAGCCTGCTGTCGATGCAGGCGCGCGGCGCCGCGTCGGACGACGTGCGCGCCGCCCTGGCCACGGCCGGATCGCGCATCCAGGCCATCAGCCAGGTCCACGACCAGCTGTGGCGCGGCGCCGACGTCCAGACCGTGATCCTGTCCGACTTCCTGTGCCAGCTGTGCGAGGCTATCGACACCGGCAGCGATCGTCACGTCATCACCTGCGAGGCCTCCGACGCGCCGCTGGGCGCCGACATCGCCATTCCGCTGGGCCTGATCGTCAACGAACTGGTCACCAACGCCATCAAATACGCCTATGGCCCCGAGGGCGGCGCCATCGCCGTGACCGGCCGGATCGCGGACGGACGCCTGACGGTGACGGTGGCGGACCAGGGCAAGGGCTTCGACCTGATCGCCGCCCGCACCGACCGCAGCCTGGGCATGCGCGTGATCGACAGCCTGGTGCGCCAGATCGGCGGGACTATCGTGAACCAGGCCCCAGACGCCGGGGAAGGCGAAGGCGTCGGCGCCATCCTGGTGGTCGAGGCCTCGGCGACCTAGGTCCGCCCCTAGAACTCTTCCCAGCCGTCGGCCTGCACTGTCGGCGCCACGGCCGCGCCGCCGCGACCGACCGTCTTCATCGCCGTGACCGTGCGCGGTGCGGCGGGTGCGGTCTGTTTCGCCGGGGCCGGGCGCGCGGCCTGGCCTTGAGGCGCCCCGACCTTGAAGCGGGCGACCGCCGCGTTCAGGCTGTCGGCTTCCTGCGACAGCGAGTGGCTGGCGGCGGTGGATTGCTCGACCATGGCGGCGTTCTGCTGGGTCATCTGGTCCATCTGGTTGACCGCCGTATTGACCTCCTGAAGCCCCGTAGCCTGTTCGGCGGCCGAGCCCGAGATGTCGGTCACCAGGGTTTCGATCTGGGCGACATGGGCCGCGATCCGCTCCAGGCTGGCGCCGGTCTCGCCGACCAGACGCACGCCCGATCCCACCTGGTTCGCGGACTGGGTGATCAGGGACTTGATCTCCTTGGCGGCCTGGGCCGACCGTTCGGCCAGCGCCCGAACCTCGGAGGCGACGACGGCGAAGCCGCGCCCGCTCTCGCCCGCCCGCGCGGCCTCGACCCCGGCGTTCAGGGCCAGCAGATTGGTCTGGAAGGCGATCTCGTCGATGACGCCGATGATCTGGCCGATCTCGTTGGACGACCGTTCGATCTCGCCCATGGCCGTGATGGCCTCGCGAACGACGGCGCCGCTCTTGTCGGCGTCGCCCCGCGCAGCTTGAACGGCGCCGGCGGCCTGAACGGCGCCCGCAGCGGTCGCCCGCACGGTGGCGGTGATCTGGTCCAGGGCGGCGGCGGTCTCTTCCAGAGACGCGGCCTGTTGTTCGGTGCGGCGCGACAGGTCGTCGGCGGCCTGGGCGATCTCTCCGGCGCCGGCGTTGATGGCCCCGGCGTTGAAGGCGATCGAACCGATGGCCTCCTGCAATCCGTCCAGGGCGGCGTTGAAGTTGGCGCGCAGGCGCTCATAGGCCGCCGGGAAAGGCTGAACCAGGCGGAAGGTCAGGTCGGCGCCGGCCAGGGCGTCCAGCCCCTGCCCCAGTCCATCGACCACCGCCGCCTGTTCGCGCGCGGCGGCCTGACGCGACTGATCGCCGGCCATCCGGTCCTCGTCCTCCTTCAGGCGTTGCTGCTCGGCTTGGGCCGCCTGGGCCTCGGCGCGCGCGACGATCAGGGCCTGGATATCGACCACGGCCCGCGCGATGTCGCCGACCTCGTCCTTGCGCCGCGCCTCGCTCAGTTGCACACCGGTCTTGCCCTGGGCCATCGCCCGCAGGTCTGCGGTCAGCCGCCGGATCGGCGCCACCACGCCCCGCACCCCGCCCAGGATCAGGCCGATGCTGATCAGCAGGCTGACGATCATGGCCGCGATCATGACGATCCGTCCGTTGTTCGCTTCGGTCTCGGCGGCGTCGTGATTGCGCACAGCAGCGGCCTCGATCTTGTCGGCGGCGGCGCTCATCGCGGTTTCCAGCGCGGTGAACTGGTTCTGGAACGACGGCATCTCTTCTTGAGCCGCCGCACGGTCGCTCGCGGCCACGTCGACGGCATGGGCCGCCGCCGCGATATAGGTCTTCAACGGCGCCTCGACCGCCTTCAGAACCGCCTGAATGTCAGGGTCGGTCGCCAGGGCCGTATTGTCCGCGATGGACTTCTCGAAAATCTCGCGATGGTCCGCCAGGTCCGCCCTGACATCGTCGATCGACACGCCGTTGGCGGGGTCGGACGCCAGCAAGGCGCCGTACACATCCGCCCGCAAGGCGTCGTGCATCATGTCCGCCTGCATATGATTGCGCAGGATGTCCGACGACACCGAGGCCCGGTCCAGCGCGCCGCTCAACTGGGTATTCATCATCAGGCCGACCCCGGCCGTGCCCACGGACAGGACCAGCACACCGATACCGGTCGCGGTCACCTTCTTGCCGATCGTCCAGCCCATGGTCGTCCACTCCCCGTGCGACATTGTGAAACGGTGATACTCGAACTGTGGTTAAGGGTTTGTTGTCCTTCCAATTCAGGGCGTAAGCGCGATCTTCATCTTCTGAGATTACACCGGTCTGCAACACAGAACGGATGTATGGCCATGCAGAACGCTAAGCGCCCACTCATGAAACCCCTTGTCGCAGCGGCCGCCGTCGGCGCCTTCTGCCTCGCCGGACCGGCCGCCGCGCGCGTCGCCGATCCGGTCTGGACGGTGTCGGCGGAATATACGGCCGACGTCTCCGGCGTGGTCTCGGGCGGCGCCTCGCGCGCAGGCCGGTATCTGGACAATCTGTCGGTCCAACTGGACGGCGACCTGGAGCAGGCCGTCGGCTGGCGTGGCGCACGGCTGCATGTGTCGGGCCTCTATAACGGCGGCGGCGAGCCGAACGCTCTCGCCGGCACCCTACAGGGCGTCGACAATATCGAGGTGGGTCAGCAGGGCGCCCGCCTGTTCGAGGCCTGGATCGAACAGGACCTGGGCGGATCGGCCTCGCTGCTGGCGGGCCTATATGACCTCAACAGCGAGTTCTACGCCACCGAGGCGTCCGGCCTGCTGATTGCGCCGCCGTTCGGCATCGGGTCGGAGCTTGCATCGACCGGCCCCAACGGCCCGGCCATCTTCCCGTCGTCGTCGCTGGCGGCGCGGCTTCGCGTGGGCGACAGCGATGCGCTGTATGGCCAGGTCGCGGTCGTCAACGCCGACGCCCGGACCCTGGGCGACCACGGCGGGGTCGATACCACCCTGGACGAAGGGGTGCTGGGCATCGCCGAGGCGGGCATGGGCGGACCCGTCCGCTACGCCCTGGGCGTCTGGCGCTATGACCAGCGTCAGGACGACATCCGCGACCTGACGCCCGCCGGCGACCCCGCGCACAGCCTGGCCCAAGGCGCCTATGCGCTCGCCGAGGGCCGCATCTACGGCGCCGCCGCCCCGGACGGTCTACAGATCGACGCCTTCGCGCGCCTGGGCCTGTCGGACGGCGACACAACCGACTTCAAGGGCGGCTGGCAGGCCGGCGTCCTGATGCGCCAGGTCTTCGCCGCACGCCCCGACAGCCAGCTTTCCTTCGGCCTGCATCAGGGATGGCTGTCGGACAAGGCCCGCGCCAATTTCGCCGACACCGGCCTGGATCCCGCCCGCCACGAGGAGGGACTGGAACTGACCTATGCCGACACCATCGGCCGGTTCGGCATCCAGCCCGACATCCAGCTGATCCGCAATCCCGGCGGCCTGCGCGACGCCGACAATGTGGTCGTGGTCTCGCTGCGCGTCACCGTGCCCCTGTTCTGAGGCCTCAACGCTCCAGCACCGCCCGCCCCGGATCGAAGCCGACCACCTCGCGGATGACGATCATGCTCTTGAAGCCGCGCACGCCCTTTTCGGGGATCAGTTCGCGGATGCCGAACACCTCGTAGTCCTGCATCGAGCGGACGGCGACGGTCAGCAGATAGTCGGTCTCGCCCGTCACGTCCCAGGCCCCCTGCACCTCGGGGCTGGCCTTCATGGCGCGCTGAAAGGCCTCCATCACCTTGCGGTCCTGGGTGTTCATCTCGACTTGGACGTGCAGGACGATGCGCGGCTCGACCCTGGCAGGATCGATCACGGCGACGTCGGCGGCGATGACCCCCTCGGCTCGCAGGCGACGCAGGCGGCGCAGCACGGCGGATTCCGACAGGCCCACCGCATCGGCCGTCACCCGCGCGGGCTCCAGATTGTTGCGCCGGACCCGCGCCAGCAGCCGATGGTCGAAATCGTCGAGGGTGACGAAATTCGTCATTGGATGGCCTTTCGTGACGATTTCAGGCGCATTCAAGCGGAAAATCGCCGGGAAGCGCAAGCGGCATTCGGCTACTTATCCACCATGACTTCCGTGGCCCTGAAACAGCATCTGACCTCGCCCCTGGCGCTGCGCCTGATCCCCTATCTGGCGCTGTTCGCGGGCATGGTCACGCTGGCGGGCGGCACCTCCTTCGCCAAGACCCTGTTCCCGATCATCGGGGCGGAGGGGACGTCGGCCTATCGCGTCGGGATTTCGGCCCTGGTGCTGGTCGCCGTGGTCCGGCCGTGGCGGTTCCGTCTGGCCCGCGCCGACCTGGGCGCCATCGCGCTTTACGGGGTCGTGTTGGGGGCGATGAACCTCAGCTTCTACATGTCGCTGCGCACCATTCCCCTGGGCCTGGCCATCGCCATCGAGTTCATGGGACCGCTGACCCTGGCCCTGATCCATTCGAGAAAGCCCATCCATTTCGTCTGCATCGGGTTCGCGGTCGTGGGCCTGGGCCTGCTGCTGCCGCTCAAGGCCGGAGCCGGGGCGCTGGACCCGGTCGGCATGGCGCTGGCCGCCTTCGCCGGCCTGTGCTGGGCGCTGTATATCGTGTTCGGCAAACGGCTGTCGCACATCCATGCGGGCCAGTCGGTGGCGCTCGGCATGACGATCGCGGCGTTCGTCGTCGTGCCGTTCGGCGTGGCCCATGCCGGCGCGGCCCTGCTGAACCCGGCCATCATCCTGGCCGGCGTGGCGGTGGCGATCTTCTCAAGCGCCCTGCCCTATTCGCTGGAGATGGTGGCACTGCGCAGCATCCCCAAACGCACCTTCGGCGTCGTGCTAAGCGCCGAACCGGCCGTCGGCGCCCTTGCCGGTCTGTTGATCCTGCACGAACACCTGACCGGCCAGCAATGGCTCGCCATCGCCGCCATCGTCGCCGCCTCGGTCGGGGCGATCGCGACGACGCGGGAACCCAAGATCGCGGTGGAGCCCAGCGCGCTCTAAAACTCCGTCCAATCCTGGGTCGGCGCGGAGGCCGAGCCCCCGCCGCCCGCATAGGCGCGGATGCGGGCGCGTTCGCGGGCCAGGGGGACGGGGCCGGAACCCTGCGACAGGTCGTGGACCCGCGTCTGAACCGGCGCCTCGCCCGTGTCGAACCGTTCGACCAGCTGGGCCAACTGCTCGGTCTCGGTCTTCAGGCTCATGGCGGCGGCCGTGGTTTCCTCGACCATCGCCGCATTCTGTTGCGTCACCTGATCCATCTGATTGACGGCGCTGTTGACCTGGCTCAGGCCCGTGGCCTGTTCCTGGGCCGAGGCCGCGATTTCGGAGATCAGGGCGTCCATTTCCGCCACCTTGATCGCGATGGCCGACAGGGCCGACCCCGTCTCGTTGACCAGCTGCACCCCTTGCGCCACCTCGTGGCCCGAGGTGGTGATCAGGGTCTTGATCTGTTTCGCCGCCTCCGCCGAACGCTGGGCCAGGGCGCGCACTTCGGACGCGACGACCGCGAAACCCCGCCCCGCCTCGCCCGCCCGCGCCGCCTCGACCCCGGCGTTCAGCGCCAGCAGATTGGTCTGGAAGGCGATCTCGTCGATCACGCCGATGATGTCGCTGATCTGGGTCGAGCTGCGCTTGATACCGTCCATCGCCGCGATGGCCTGACGCACCACCTCGCCCGAGCGGTCGGCCTCGGCCCGCGCACCCACGGCAGCCGAGGAGGCCTGTTTTGCCCCGTCCGCGCTGCGTTTCACCGTGGCGGTGATCTGGTCCAGAGCCGCCGCCGTCTCTTCCAGACTGGCGGCCTGCTGTTCGGTGCGGCGCGACAGGTCGTCCGACGCGCTGGAGATTTCGCTGACCCCGCCTCTCAGGCCCGCGACGGCCTGCAACGCCTGACCCAGGGTCTGGCGCAGGCTTTCCACGGCGGCGTTATAGTCGTCGCGCACCCGGATATGCGCGCCCTGCACCGGCGCCTCGATCCGCGCCGTCAGGTCGCCCGCCGACAGCCGCGCCAGGGCCCCCGCCAGGGCCTCGACCAGCAGGTTCTGCGCCTGCTCCGCCTCGATCCGCTGCGTCTCGCGGCGCGCGGCCTCCTGCTCCTCAGCCGTGATGTCGATGGCCAGCTTGATGACTTTCGTGGGCCGCCCGTCGGGACCGAAGACCGGGTTGTAGGAGGCCTGGAGCCAGACCTCCCGCCCGCCCTTGGCCAACCGCCGGAACTTGCGCGCCAGGAACTGACCCGCGTTCAGATCGCGCCAAAAGGCGGCGTAGTCGGGCGAGGCGGCCTCTGCCGGGTCCATGAACTGGCGGTGATGCGTCCCCCGGATTTCTTCGAGGCTATAGCCCATGGTGGTCAGCAGGTTCTGGTTGGCGTCGATGATGGTGCCGTCCAGATTGAACTCGATCACCGCCTGGGATCGGCCGATGGCGGCCATCTTGCCGTCCAGGTCGATCAGCCGATCCTGCATATCTAGCGATTTACGTTTACGCGCGAACATAGGCACAACCCCTTCGCAATCGGCCGGCCATCGCCCGCTTCAGTTGTAAGATTAACATCCTAATTGGTTTCGAAAGTCTTTCGCCCAAAAGTTGCAAACCGTAAACAGGTCCCGCAAAGGCCAAGGTTGAATCCGACCCCGAACTTCACCGCTCGTTAACCACGATGGCGCATCTCTCAACCCCTGTTCCTGGGGTCTGTTTTTGCGCAATCTCGTCGCCGCCGTCGAAGCGATCGATCCGCTGGTCGTGACCGGCAAGGTCGCGGGCGTGTCGGGCCTGCTGATCGAGTCGCGCGGCGGCCTGTCGCGTCTCGCCGTCGGCGCCCGCGCCGAGATCAGCCGACGCGGCCATTCCCCCCTGCCCGCCGAGGTCGTCGGTTTCCGCGATTCCAAGGCGTTGCTGATGCCGTTCGGCCCGGTCGAGGGCGTGGCCCCCGGCGCCGACATCCGCATCATCGACCAGGCCGCCAGCGTGCGCCCCACCACCGCCTGGCTGGGCCGGATCATCGACGCCTTCGGCCAGCCCATCGACGGCAAGGGACCATTGCCCCAGGGACCGGCTCCCTACCCCTTGCGCGCCCCGCCGCCCCCCGCCCATTCGCGCGGGCGTGTGGGCGAGCGTCTGGACCTGGGCGTTCGGGCCATGGACGTCTTCACCACCACCTGCCGGGGCCAGCGCCTGGGCATCTTCGCCGGTTCGGGCGTGGGCAAGTCGGTGCTGCTGTCCATGCTGGCCAAACAGGCGACCTGCGACGCCGTCGTGGTCGGCCTGATCGGCGAACGGGGCCGGGAAGTGCGCGAGTTCGTGGAAGAGACCCTGGGCGAAGAGGGGCTGAAACGCGCCGTCGTCGTGGTCGCCACCTCGGACGAGCCGGCCCTGAAACGCCGCCAGTCGGCCTATATGACCATGGCCATCGCCGAATATCTGCGCGACCAGGACCTGGAGGTGCTGTGCCTGATGGACAGCGTCACCCGCTTCGCCATGGCCCAGCGCGAGATCGGCCTGGCGGCAGGCGAGCCGCCGACCACCAAGGGCTACACCCCCACCGTCTTCACCGAACTGCCCAAGCTCTTAGAGCGGGCCGGCCCTGGCCCGGTGCGGCCCGACGGCACGACGGCGGCGCCCATCACCGCCCTGTTCACCGTGCTGGTGGACGGCGGCGACCATGACGAGCCCATCGCCGACGCCGTTCGCGGTATTCTGGACGGCCACATCGTCATGGACCGCAAGATCGCCGAACGCGGCCGCTTCCCCGCCATCGACGTGCTGAAGTCCGTCAGCCGCACCATGCCCACCTGCCAGACCCCGCCCGAGCGCGAGCTGAACAAGCGCGCCCGCCAGTGCCTGTCGGCCTATGCCAATATGGAAGAGCTGATCAAGATCGGCGCCTACCGCTCCGGCGCCGATCCCATCGTGGACCGCGCCATCGCGCTGAACCCCGCGCTGGAAGATTTCCTGGGTCAGGACAAGGACGATCACACCCGTCTTTCCGATTCCTTTACCCGGCTGGAGCACATCCTCAATCAAGGCATGATCAGAGAGTGACGACGAAATGACCGCTTGGGCCCAATCCCTGATCCGCATCTCCAACTACGAGGTCGAGACGCTGCAGAAGCGCCTGGCCGAGATCACCGAACGCCGCGCCAACGCCGAGATCCGCATCGCCGTCCTGGACGCCGAGGCCGAGGGCGAACGCAATCGCGCCCGCATGGACGCCGAGGCCGGCATGATGCTGGGCGCCTATCTGAACGGCTGGAAATCCCGCAAGGCCAAGGCCGAAGGCGACCTGACCGTGCTGGACGCCGAGGAAGCCGGCGCCCGCGACGCCCTGACCGGAGCCTTCGAAGAGCTGAAGAAGTTCGAACACGTCGCCGAGACCACCCGCCTCAGCCAGCTGGTCGCCATCGCCAAGCGCGAAACCGCCGCCTTCGACGAACTGGGCCTGCGGAAACGTGCGGTCTGACACCCGTCAGATTTCTCCCTCCCCCTGCGGGGGAGGGACGTCGCGCAGCGACGGGGTGGGGGCGGCAGGGCGCCGTCGCACGGATTTAAGACAAGACAGGTCCGTGGGACCTTGCCTGGCCCGCCCCACCCGGCGTCGGCTACGCCTCCGCCCCCCTCCCCCGCAGGGGGAGGGAAAATAGAATGTCGATCTCCCGCCGCACCATCCTCGCCTCATCTCTGGCTCTGCCCCTCGTCGCCTGCGACCGTTTCGCCTCGGCCGAGCCGACGCCGCCCAACGTCCCGCCGCTGAAATCCCTGATCCCCTGCCCGGTCGGGACCTGCATCAAGGCCAGCCATATCGACGACCCGGCCTGGGTCACGCTTGCCCGCGCCAACGTCTCCCAGCTCACGCCCGAGTGGGAGATGAAGATGGAATACATCCTGGCCAACGGCCTGGACCGGCCCAACTTCGACCGCACCGACCGCATCGCCGCCTTCGCCCAATCCAACGGCATGGCGATGCACGGCCACACCCTCATCTGGTATTCGCAAGGCCAGGAAGCCTTCGCCGGCCTGGACGACGCCGCCTTCGACCGCGCCTTCGACGGCTATATCGCCACGGTCGCCGGTCGCTATCGCGGCAAGGTCCGCAGCTGGGATGTGGTCAACGAGCCGATCCTGGACGACGGCTCGGCCATGCGCGACTGCCACTGGAGCGCCCGCTACGGCCACGACGGCTATATCCTGCGCGCCTTCGAAAAGGCCCGGATCGCCGATCCGCAAGCCCTGCTGTTCCTGAACGAATACAATCAGGAAAGCGTCCCGGCCAAAGGCGCGCAGTTCCTGAAACTGGTCGAACGCCTGCTGAAGGCCGGCTGTCCGCTGCAGGGCCTGGGCCTGCAATCCCACCTGTGGATCGACATCCCAGAAGGCGTCATCGCCGCCTATATGCGCGAGGTCGCCCAGTTCGGCCTGCCGATCCACGTGTCTGAGCTGGACTGCACCCTGCGCACCGAAAACCGGCTGGATCTGCGCAGTCAAGCCGAACGGATCGCCGCCCAGGGCGCCCGCGTCACCGAACTGGCCTCGGCCTTCGCCGCCCTGCCCGAGGCCCAGCAGTTCGCCTTCACCGCCTGGGGCCTGCGCGACACCGACAGCTGGTATCGCCAGGGCGAGAAGGACGACGGCAAGGACAAGCCCCTGCCCTTCGACAGCTTCGGCCGCCCCAATCCGATGGCGGCGGCCCTGGCGGCGGGGTTTAAGACGCCCGCCTGAAGAAATCAGCCGGGCCTGCATCCAGAACACTCGCTCGACGCCTCTCTGTTGAAGCGTCACCGTGACGCGCTCCAGGAGACCGCCCTTGCCCCAGTTCCTTCCAGCCCGTCGTCGTAGCGCGGTCCTGCTGGTCGCCTTCAGCGCGCTGGCGTTTGCGGTCGGTCCCGTCGCGGCCCAGGACGTCGCGCGCATGGATCAGGTCGTGCGCGCCTCCAGCGAGGCCGACGCCTTTTCCGGGGCCGTTCTGGTCGCGCGCGACGGGCGTATCCTGCTGGATCAGGGCTATGGCCTGGCCAATCGGGAGTGGAACATTCCCAACGACGGCGACACCAAGTTCCGCCTCGGTTCGCTGACCAAACAGTTCACCGCCGTCGCGATCATGATCCTGAACCAGCAGGGCAAGGCCGATCTGGATGCGCCGATCAAGACCTGGCTGCCCCAGGCGCCGGCCGCCTGGGACGCAGTAACGGTGCGGCATCTGCTGAACCACACGGCGGGCATCCCCAACTTCACCGCCTTCCCCGATTATGAGGCGCTGAAAACCCGACCGGCGACCACGGCCGAGTTGATCGCCCGGTTCAGCGGACGGCCGCTGGATTTCGCGCCCGGCGCGCGGTTCGCCTATTCCAACTCGGGCTATATCCTGTTGAGCACGATCATCGAGGCGGCCAGCGGACAGACCTACGCCGATTTCGTCACCGCCGAACTGTTCGCCCCGCTGGGCATGACCGACAGCGGCTATGACCGCCACGACGCCATCCTGCCCCGCCGCGCCTCCGGCTATGCGCCGGGCGCAACCGGCGTGGTCAACGCCGACTATGTCGACATGAGCATTCCGACCGGCGCCGGCGCCCTGTATTCGACCACCCACGACCTGCTGAAGTGGGAGCAGGGCCTGTTCGGCGGCCGGGTGCTAAACCCCCAGTCGATGACCGCCCTGACCACGCCCGTCCGAAACAGCTACGCCATGGGGCTGATGGTTTCCGAGGCCGACGGCAAAAAGCTGGTCTGGCACAATGGCGCCATCGAGGGCTTCAACACCTATATGGCCTATGATCCGGGCGACCGAACCGCCGTCATCGTCCTGGGCAATCTGAACGGCGAGGCCCCGGACAAGCTGGGCGCCGCCCTGGTCACCCTGGCGCGCGGCGGGACCGTCACCCTGGCCAGCGAGCGGCGCGCCGTCGCGCTCTCGCCCCAGGCGCTGCAGGCCTATGAGGGCGTCTATAATCTGGCCCCGACCTTCGCCCTGACCATTTCGGTCGTAGACGGCAAACTGATGGCCCAGGCCAGGGGCCAGCCCGCCTTCGAACTGACGGCCGAGGCCGAGGACGCCTTCTTCCTGACCGCCATCGACGCCCAGATCACCTTCACCCGCGACACGGCCGGCGCGGTCGATGGGCTGGTTCTGCACCAGGGCGGCCGCAACATGCCGGCCAAGCGGCAGTAGGGTCGCAGGCGGCGGCGTTCGACGCGTGAGTTGAAATTTCACGCTTTCACGTCTATGTTGAAAGTCCAACCTGATGAGGTGAGAACTCCCTCCTCACACACTCCGTCTCACGACGGCGTAAAGTAGGCGAAAGCCGAAAGAGATGCGGGACCTTGGGAACCCGCCTTCAGATTGGAAAAGAGGCCCTGCCATCGGCGGGGCCTTTTGCTTATGTGGGCAGCCAGTAGCCCTTGGCGACGCGGCCATCCAGATCGTGCTGCGAGACCCGATAGGTGCTGGCGACGACATATCGCCCCTGCTCGTCCGGCTTCAGCTTTATCGCCACCAGCAGGATCGCTTTTGCGACGGCGATGCGGCGGACCATGACGAAGCCCTCGCGATCCTTCGGCCCCTGCCCAACCCAATCGGGCGCCTGGAGGATCTGGCCGATGTGTCGAATGCAGAGCGCATAATCGGCAGGATGCCGATCTTCCGCATGTTCCTGAGCCGATGCGGAGAAATGAACGGGACCAGGGCGCAGAGACCAACCCATCGCGTCGTTGACGAGGCTGACCGCCAATGGACCGCAATCGATCGGCTTGTATTTGGCCATCATCCCTTTCGGAGATCGAGATCAGCCGAACGTGGCCCCGACAGATATTTCAGATTGTGGCCGTCGCAGCGCCGGACGTCAACCATCGCGATTCCGGCTCAATCGATGACCTCGACGCCGAAACGCAAAACGCCCGCCGTTGCCGGCGAGCGTTTCAAACTTGCGGAACCTCGAAAACCGATCAGGCGGCGACGGTGACGACGCTCTCGGACGGGTCGCGCAGCACATAGCCGCGGCCCCAGACGGTTTCGATATAGTGTTTGCCGTCGGCGGCGGTGGCCAGCTTCTTGCGCAGTTTGCAGATGAAGACGTCGATGATCTTCAGCTCGGGCTCGTCCATACCGCCGTACAGGTGGTTCAGGAACATTTCCTTGGTCAGGGTTGTGCCCTTGCGGAGCGAGAGCAGCTCCAGCATCTGGTATTCCTTGCCCGTCAGGTGGACGCGGTGACCGTTCACCTCGACCGTCTTGGCGTCCAGGTTCACGGCGATCTCGCCGGTGTGGATGATCGCCTGGGCGTGACCCTTGGAGCGACGGACTACGGCGTGGGTGCGCGCGATCAGCTCGTCCTTGTGGAAGGGCTTGGTCATGTAGTCGTCGGCGCCGCCGCCGAAGGTCTTGACCTTGGTCTCGATCTCGTGGCTGCCCGACAGGATCATGACCGGCGTGTTGACCTTGCCGACGCGCAGCTGGCGCAGGACTTCCAGGCCGCTCATGTCCGGCAGGTTCAGGTCAAGCAGAATGAGGTCGTAGTCATAGATCTTGCCCAGATCGATGCCTTCTTCACCCAGGTCCGTCGTATAGACGTTGAAGCCTTCCGACTTCAGCATCAGTTCGATGCTTTGGGCGGTTGCGTGATCGTCTTCAATCAACAGGACGCGCATACGTGCCCCTCCAGGCAAAAGCTTTGTGGTAACCACCCCGACGAACGTCCGGGTAACCTTGTTCGCAAGTTAAGACGTGAAAACCTTAAGAAGGGTTAACGCCATCCGATTGAGTCGAATCTAGGGTGATTTGCGAATCGCCGTCGAGGGGTTGGAGTCAACGATTCGAAATTTATTAACCATGTTGCGTCGCTCGCCGCCGCACGCCCCCCCGCTTCATCCCCTCCATCCGCCGACATCCGACATAGGGTCGCCTTCACAACCTCAAGGCGGGCAAGGCGTCACGTCCGGCTTTGACGTGCAGTAGGACTTTATTCCTATCTCAAGGTCGGCGGCCCTCTATGCTGTCGTTATCGATTTCGAGAGCGGGAGGGTTTCGCCATGGAGGACTACAGGGTGCCGGTCAGCGAGGAGGACCGGGTCAAGGCGGGGCTGGCCATCCATCTGGTCGCGGCGCGCACGGGCGCGCAGCCGTCGCAGATGATCGGCGGGGGCCGGATGCACCCGCGCGCCGCCCGGCCGCGCTGGCTGGCCATGTATCTGTCGCATGTCGCCTTCGGCTGGACCCTGGAGCGGGTCAGCCACGTCTTCGGCGTCAATCGCGCCAGCGTCGGGACCGCCTGCCGCTGGGTCGAGGACGAGCGCGAACGACGCAATATCGACGACCTGCTGAACGAGCTGGAGACCTGTATCCAGGGCCTGTACCAGACCCCGCGCCTGGACCTGGTCCAATGAGCCGGCTGCTGGAACGCGCGCGCGGCCTGATGACGCGCCCCGGCGCCTGGCTGGGGGCCGACAGCCCGGGGAGTGGGGGCGTCTATGCGCTGCGCCTGTCGGCGGATCGCCGCAGCCGCATCAGCCTGACCCTGACCGAGGCCGAGTTCCGCGCCCTGGTCGATCAGCCGGGGCTGCGCGCGCGACCGGGCGGCGGCTGGTTCGCGCGAACGACGGCGGACGAAACCGCGCCCCCTCCCCCCGGCCGCCCCGGCTTCGTTGCGGGCGAGCGCGACGTGATGTTGGCCGACGGCCGGCTGGTGCGTCACCGCGCCAACCTGGGCGAGAGCCCCATCGCCTGGCTGGCGCGGCGCAAGGACGCCTCGGGCCGGCCCTGGCTGACCCCGGCCGAGGCCGCCGCCGGCGAGCGGCTGCGTCGCGAGGCGGAACAGGCGATGAAGGGGCCGTCGCTGACCATGCGTTGGGACGCCCTGCCCCACAGCGGGTCGGGGACCTCCGCCCGGATGGAGCCGACCGACCGCGCCCTGTCGGCCGCCCGCCGGGTCGAGAGCGCGCTCTGCGCCGTCGGCCCGCGCCTGCGCCCCATCCTGACCCGCATCTGCATCCACGGCGACAGCCTGCAACTGGCCGAAACCGGCCTGGGCCTGCGCCGCCGCCAAGGCAAGACGGTGCTGAAACAGGCGCTGCAAGCCCTGGCGGACCACTATGGGATCGGATGATTTGAGACGAAGTGCACAGATTGCACCCCAAAAATCGGCGCTCGAACACAGCGAGGATTTCCGAACCGGGGCGGCTGTGGCATCGTCTCTGGGTTGTCCTGCCCCACCGGAGATCTCCCCATGTCCCGTCCCCTGGCCTGCGCCCTGTCCACCCTGATGCTGGCGACCGCGCTGCCGGCGTCGGCCCAGACGCCCTCTGCGCTCAGAGACCTCGTCGGCGCCCGCGCGGGCCAGGCCGAGGGCGAGCTGAACCGTCGCGGCTATCAGGCCACGGATCGGTCCGAGGTCGTCGGCGACGGGCGCATGACCTATTGGCGGAACGGCAACGACTGCGTGTCGATCATGACGCGCGACGGCCGCTACGCCTCGATCAACCAGGCGGGCCGCAGCGAGTGCGGATCGGGCGGATCGGATCGGTCTAACGCCACGGCCATCGCCGCCGGGGTCGCCATCGTCGGCCTGGCCGCCGCCATCGCCGCCCATAACAACCATCACCGCGACGCCGACGCCGACCATGACCGGGAATATCAGCGCGGCTACGAGGCCGCCCTGCACGGCGCCGACTATGACGCCAACCATGAGACCGAGGGCTATCACGAAGGCTTCCTGGCCGGCGAGGACGAGGGTCAGAACCGCCGCCACGCCAACAGCGGCTGGATGCAGAACGCCCCATACGCCGCGCGCCAGGCCTGCTCGCGTCGCGCCGACGAGTTCCAGAACCGCCCCTATGGCTCCAGCGTGCCCATCGGCGTGCGCGACCTGGGACGCGGCGACTTCGAGCTGACGATGGCGACCGGCTCGTATCGTTCGCGCTGCACCGTCTCGGCCTCCGGCGACGTGCGCTCGATGGACCCCGGCTGAGGCTTCAGATCAGGGCGACCGGGATCAGGATCGCGAACAGATAGATCACCGCCCGGACCATGGCCCAGACCGCAATCCCGGCGCCCTTGCCGACGGAGACGTTCAGTCGCCGCGCGAACCAGTGCGACTGGACGAACAGGAACCAAGCCGCGCCGCCGATCATGATCGCCGCGCCGACGGCGTTGGGCAGTTCGGGCCGCTGGAAGATGGCCCCGCCCACCGAGACGCAGGCGGCGCAGACGGCCGCCAGATAGCATTGGCCATAGAAGGGCGCGCGCAGGGTCTCGCGGCTGATCCGCTTCTTCTGATGACGCAACAGGGTCACGGCGGCGACCAGGGGGATCAGGCTGAAGGCCAGGGAGCGGAACAGGACCAGGTTCTGCTGCGAGGCGAGCAGGATGTGGGTCGTCTCCGACGTCTCTTGCGGCGGCGGCACATGCAGGGCCAGCGAAATCAGATTGGCCAGGACGATGGTGGCCAACAGGAACAAGGGCGGGCTGAGCGCGTCGTCGTAACGATGCTCCTCGCTGTCGCCCTGCTCGCGGTCCGAATAGTCCATCGCCGCCAGCGGCCCGCGCACGATCCGCCACAGGGTCAGGGGATAGAAGAGCAGCCAGCTGACGGCCTCGAAGAGAAACTCCTCGAAACTGCGCAGGATCTTCAGCAGGTCCATTCCGCGTCCCTCGTCCACACCCCGCGATGGTGGGTCGTCGGGACGCCGGTGGCAAGGCCGTTAAGCCAGGGCCGCCTCGCGGATACGGCCGACCATGCTGTTCAGCCCGTTGGCGCGCTGGCGCGTCAGGGCCGACGGCAGGCCCAGCCGGTCCAGCGCGGCGCGGGCGTCGAAGGCCAGAATTTCGGCCGGGGTGCGGCCGGAATACAGCTTCAGCAACAGGGCGATATTGCCCTTGGACAGGGCGCTGTCGCTGTCGGCGGCGAACCACAGGCGATCCTCGGTCGGCTTCACGGCCAGCCAGACCTGGGCCGCACAGCCCGGCACCTTGTTGGCTTCGAAGCGGTCGGCCTCGTCCAGCGGGGCCAGCCCCTTGCCCAGTTCGATCACATATTCGATCCGCTGCTCCCAATCGCCCAGCAGGTCGAAATCCTCGGCCAGTTCGGCCAGGGTCTGGTCAATGCTTTCGGTCGGAGGGGTGCGCGCGCTCATGGCCCGCCAGATAGGCCGCCGGGCCGTTAACGACAACCGGCCGTTTTGTCCCCCGATATTCATGGTGAACGCCGCCATGGGGTTCGCCTTACGGGGGAGCGGCCTCGCTCCGACTCAAGGCGGGGACTAGTCTGGATGCAGACAGAACAACGGCCCGACCGCTTGAAAACCGACGCCCACGCCAGATTACAGGACGACCGACGCCCCCACGAACAAGGTGGCGCGCCGCTGGTCGCCCTGTGGCACGCGATCTGGGCCGTGGCGATCAGCCTGACGGCCCTGGCGGCCCAGATGCTGGACGGGCTGAAGGACGCGCCGCTGGCCGCCCTCTTGATCATGGCCTTCCCCGGCATCTTCGGAGTGGTGCTGATGGTGCGCGACACGGCGGGCCTGCGGTTCGCGACCATGGCCGGCTGGCTGCTGGCTGCGACGGCTTCGGCGGGGCTGACGGGGGGCACGACCGGGGCCTTGCCGGGACTGATCCTGATGCCTCTGGCCGCCGGGATCGCCCTCGATCACGGCAGGACAGGCGCCGACCGGCTGACGCGGCTGGGCGCCTTCGCGGTCATCCTGCCGCTGCTGTCAGGCCTGATCTCGACCTGGCTGAACGGGCCGGAGGCGCAAGCCCCTCTACTGGCGGCCGTCTCGGGCCTGCTGGCCATGGGCGCGATCATCGCCGCCATGCGCCTGACCTGGAGCGAGCGTCAAAGCCGCCTGGCCGACGCGGAAGAACAGGCCGCCCGCATCGCCGGCCTGCTGGAGGATCAACCGGCCCTGACCCTGGTGCTCGATCCGTCCGGCCGCGCCGTGGCGACCTGGGGCAATCCCCCGCCTGCCCTGTCGGTGCTGGCGCTCAGTGAACAGGGGCTGATCTCGGCCGTCCATGCGCCGGACCGCCCGGCCGTGTCCGCCGCCCTGGCCCGCGCCCTGTCGGGCCAACAGGTCGAGGTCCAGTTCACCCCGCGCATCGCCCTGGACCGCCGCGTGGTCATGATCCTGGGGCCGTTCCAGCACGATGCGGATCACCCCCGCCTGATCGCCCAGGCCTTCGACGGCACGGCCCAGTTCGCCCGCGAACTCGGCCTGGAGACCGCCCGCGTCGAGGCCGAGGCCCAGTCCGCCGGCAAGACCCGCTTCCTGGCGAACATGAGCCACGAGCTGCGCACCCCCCTGAACGCGGTCATCGGGTTCGCCGACATCATGCGCCAGAAGTTGTTCGGCCCCCTGCCCGAACGCTACGCCGGATACGCCGACGCCATCCACCAGGCGGGCGGCCATCTGCTGGACCTGATCAACGACGTGCTGGACCTGTCCAAGATCGAGGCCGAACGCTACCAGCTGGTCATGGAGGCCTTCGACGCCCGCGACGCCGTGTCCGCCGCCGTCGCCCTGGTCCGGCTCCAGGCCGACGACAAGGGCGTGGATCTCGCCGCCGTCCTGCCGTCCGAGCCGGTGAATGTCCGCGCCGACGCCCGCGCCCTGAAGCAGATGGCGCTGAATCTGCTGTCCAATGCGGTCAAGTTCACCCCCGCCGGCGGCTCGGTCACCATCACCCTGGACGCCGACGGCCCGGACCTGGACCTGGTCGTGTCCGACACCGGCGTCGGCATCGCCCCGCAAGACCTCAAACGCCTGGGCCGCCCCTTCGAACAGGCCGGCGGCGCCGACCAAAAGGCGCAAGGCACCGGCCTGGGCCTGTCCCTGGTCCGCAGCCTCACCGAACTGCACGGCGGCCGCATGACCATCGACAGCACCCTGGGCGAAGGCGCCGCGGTGATGATCCGGTTGCCGGTGATGGTGGTCGAAGAGGAGGCGAGCGAGACGGCCGCCGAAACCACAGATGTTAAGGTCGAGGTTTAATCCAAGAACCGAAAAGACGGCTCAAAATGGATCGCAGACCTTCGTCGCCAGCGGCCGAAACTTGGAAGAACGTCAGTTCATAGTCGATGTCGCCCAAACCCGGCTCGTCATTGAAGTGAACTTCAAAGGCCCGATCAGGAAAATCGACTGAGAGTTTCAGCTGATAGATCGCCTTGAGAACACGGCCAAGGTGGCGAAGCTGAGCTTCGGAAGTCGGCATGTCTGAGTGGATGTCCGCGATGTGGATGTGGTTGATGACGGCCTCGATACCTTTCCGGCTGTGACCGGTCTTTTCCCATTCTCGCAGATTGGCCTCGGTCGATCCTTGCCGAAGAACGTAGTCGTCGATCACCACGAACTCGGGCCAGAATACGAAGCTGTAGCCGACGGCCAAGTCGTAGTTGCCGGTCATCCATATCCAGCTCTCGGGATCGACCCCTCGACCGTTGTTCCAGAGTTTCGCGTCTGGGATGAGGTCATCGTCGCTAAGCATCGCCATGCTTCCTTCTGACGCCTGATGACTGGACTGCGGCGATGGCTTGGCGTCTTCACCGGATCTCTTCCGCCTCGCGCGCGAGCCGCTGCATCATCGGCGCACGGGTCGCAGCGACATCGATCATGGCCTCGGTGGTCGAGATCCGCCAGTGCCGCATCTCGCCCGGCCGCAGCGACAACACACCGTACATGGCGTCGATATAGTCGGGGTCGGTTGCGCTGTCGGACCGGATCATGTCCAGAAAGGCGGTGGCGGTTCCCGCCTCGCTCAGGGTCGCCTCTGGTCCGGACAGAGGGAATGGATCGCCGCGCACGAGAAAGCCCACGACCACCTCCCATACCAGTTCGAACGCGTCGTCGGACTCGGCCCCCAAGCCGGCACGTTCCCGAACGACGACCCGCAAGCCGCGATCGCTCAGCACTTCGATGCTGTCGAGAGCGGACGGGAAATGGATGGCTGGCGCATCGCGCATGGCTTGAACGCCCCTTCGCCTAAACCTGCCCCATCGCCAGGAACGCCCGGCCCGCCGCGAAATCGCCGGCCTCGAAGGTGGAGCGGGCGATGCTGCCGTCGCGGAACAGGAACTCGACGGTGAAGACCTCGCGCGGGTCCAGCGCGGCCAGCGTATCGGCGGCGGTGGCGGGGAACAGCCAGGCCTGACCGGCCGGGCGGCCTTCGGCCAGCAGCATGGTATCCGCGCTGGTCACGCCTGCGGCCCAGAAGGCGCGACGCTGGGAGACCGGCGGCAGTTCGTGCGCCAGCCACGGACGCGGCGCCACCGTGTGGTCGCGCATCACCACCCGCACTCCGGTCGGACGCGACCGACCCTGCCAGGACACCACGGCCGCCAGCTGATCGGGCCGGTCCATGCCGCCAACCACCCCGAACCGCACCGGCGAGGCGCCGGTGACGGTCGCCTGCATCAGCCGCCAGGTCGGGCGGGCGTATGCGGCGCGGTCCGCGCTCCAGCCCCGGCGCTCGCCGGGAAACTCCATCCGCGCCGTGCGCGACCAGCCGGAAAAGGCGGTCTGGACCCGGCCGCTGACCGTCTTCAGATCGGCCGAACCACACGGCGTCGTGCCCGCCCGCACCCGCGCCCGCTGCGCCGTCTCGGCCAGCTGCCGGTCGTTGGCGCCCGCGCGCAGGGCCGCGCCCCGCGCCTGATAGGCGGCGGCGGTCAGGGCGGCGGTCAGTTGCGGTTCGAACAGGCCGCAGCGGTCGTTGGCGGCCAGCACGAAGCTGCGCTCATAGAAGCGGTCTTGCGGCGCGGCGAACGACACGACGGGCGTCGCCGCGATCAGCACGGCGCACGTCAAAGCTCTGGCTTGCCGGGTGGAAAGGCCTATCCTCATGCCGCCACCCTAGCCCGCCAGGGTTGGGGTTCCGTGTTCGAGCAGGGTTAGCGAATTGCTTCTTTCCAGCGACCTGTGGGTCAGCGCCCTGATCCGCCGCGCCCAGATCGAGGGCGCCTATGCGACCGTGGTCGCCAGGGGCGACGACCGCGCCGGCACGGTCATCGTCAAGGCCTATGACACTTCGACCCGCACCGCGCGCCTCTATACCGAGGCCTTCGGAACCGACGGCGACCGCCTGTGGATCCAGCCGGTGACCAATGACAGCGAAAGCGAACTGGACGCCTACATCGCCCGCCAACGCGGCTACGACCCCGACCTGTGGGTCGTCGAGATCGAGGACAAACAGGGCCGGCACTTCATTACGGAGAAGGTGCAGGGATAGATCGCACCAAGCCTCTCCCTCCCCGGCACGGGGAGGGAAATCGTGCCTCAGCCCTTGCGCCCATCGAATTCCGCCCGCGCCGTCTCGATGCGGTCGATGTTCTTTTCGGCCCAGGTCCAGACGCCGCAGAAGGCTTCGGCCAGGGTGACGCCCAGGTCGGTCAGGCGGTATTCGACCCTGGGCGGGATGACCGGGTGGACGGTGCGGACCACCAGGCCGTCGCGCTCCATCTGACGCAGGGTCTGGGTCAGCATCTTCTGGCTGATGCCGCCGACCAGGTCGCCGACGCGGGTGAAGCGCTGCTCGCCGTGTTCGGCCAGGACCTCCAGGATCAGCATGGTCCACTTGTCCGCCACCCGGCCGATCACGTCGTTGACCAGAGCCTCGACGCGGGGGTCGGCGCATTCGCCGGTCTCGGGATGAGAAATTCTTGCGGGCGGAACGGCCGTCATGTCCAAATCTTTCGCTCGGGTAAGTATGGCGACTTTCGGTGCCTGCTTTCCAATGGAGAGCGTCAGGCATACCTCGTCTGTCGCAACGACGCACCCCCGTCAGGAAAGACACCCATGAACATCACCGGCAACACCATCCTGATCACCGGCGGCGGCTCCGGCATCGGCCGCGCCCTGGCCGAGGCCCTGCACGCACGCGGAAACCAGGTCGTCATCACCGGCCGCCGCGAGAGCGCGCTGAAGGCGGTGGTCGAGGCCAATCCGGGCATGGCCTGGGCCGCGCTGGACGTCGCCGATCCGACCGCGATCCGCGCCTTCGCCGCCCAGGTCGTGCGCGATCACCCCGCCCTGAACGTGGTGATCAACAACGCCGGCATCATGCAGGCCGAAGACCTGAAGGCCGAGCCGTTCGACCTGGACGTGGTGGACGCGACCATCACGACCAACCTGCTGGGGCCGATCCGCCTGACGGCGGCGCTGCTGCCGCATCTGCGGGCTCAGGCGGCGTCCACGGTGATCACCGTGACCTCGGGCCTGGCCTTCATCCCGCTGACGGCGACCCCGACCTACAACGCCACCAAGGCGGCGATCCATTCCTGGACCCAGTCGCTGCGGCATAAGCTGGCCGACACCTCGGTCGAGGTGCTGGAATTGGCCCCGCCCGCCGTCGCCACCGACCTGATGCCGGGCCATGCGGAGGACCCCAACTCCATGCCCCTGGCCGACTATACGGCCGAGGTGATCGGCCTGATCGAACGCGGCGAGACCCCGCGCGGCGAGATCCTGGTCGAACGGGTCAAGCCGCTGCGGTTCGCGGAGGTGAATGGCTATGAGGCGGTGTTCGAGCGTCTGAACGGCGCGCACTGACGGCGCGGACAAGGCTCTCCCTCCCCGTTCCGGGGAGGGTGGTCGCGCAGCGACCGGGTGGGGGCGGCCAGGCAAACACCCCAGATCTCGTTTGAAGTCAGATCGGTGCGCCGTCGCCTGGCCGCCCCCACCCGGCTTCGCCTGCGGCTCAGCCCCCCTCCCCCGCAGGGGGAGGGAAAGTTATGAGATCAATCGTCGTCCATCTTCAGCGCGGCGATGAAGGCTTCCTGCGGGATTTCGACCTTGCCGAACTGGCGCATCTTCTTCTTGCCGGCCTTCTGCTTCTCCAGCAGCTTCTTCTTGCGGGTGGCGTCGCCGCCGTAGCATTTCGAGGTCACGTCCTTGCGGAGCGCACGCACCGTCTCGCGGGCGATGATCTTGCCGCCGATGGCCGCCTGGATCGGGATGACGAACAGATGGGGCGGGATCAGTTCCTTCATCTTCTCGACCATGCCCCGGCCGCGCGTCTCGGCGCGGGCGCGGTGGACCAGCATGGACAGGGCGTCCACCGGCTCGGCGTTGACCAGGATGTTCATCTTGACCAGGTCGCCGACCTTGTACTCGGTGATCTCATAGTCGAACGAGGCGTAACCCTTCGAGATCGACTTCAGCCGGTCGTAGAAGTCGAACACCACCTCGTTCAGCGGCAGCTCATAGACCACCATGGCGCGGCTGCCGACGTAGGACAGTTCGATCTGCTGGCCGCGACGGTCCTGGCACAGCTTGATCACGCTACCGAGGTATTCGTCGGGCGTCAGGATGGTGGCCTTGATCCAGGGCTCGGAAATGGTCTCAATCTGCATCACGTCGGGCAGGTCGGCCGGGTTGTGCAGGTCGATCTCGGAGCCGTCGCGCAGGCCGATCTTGTAGACCACCGACGGCGCCGTCGCGATCAGATCGAGGTTGAACTCGCGGCTGAGACGCTCCTGGATGATCTCCAGGTGCAGCAAACCCAGGAAGCCGCAGCGGAAGCCGAAGCCCAGGGCGGCCGAGCTTTCCATCTCATAGGTGAAGGAGGCGTCGTTCAGACGCAGCTTGCCGATGGCGGCGCGCAGGTCTTCGAAGTCGGCGGCGTCTACCGGAAACAGCCCGCAGAAGACCACCGACTGGACTTCCTTGAACCCTCGCAGCGGTTCGGCGGTCGGCTTCTTTTCGTCGGTGATGGTGTCGCCGACGGCGGCGTGGGCCACTTCCTTGATCTGGGCGGTGATGAAGCCGACCTCGCCGGGGCCGAGCTGATCGACCGGCGTGTTCTTGGGCAGGAAGACGCCGACCCGGTCGATCAGGTGGGTCGAGCCGTTGCGCATCATCTTGACCCGCATGCCGGTCTTCAGCACGCCGTCGAAGACGCGCACCAGCACGACGACGCCCAGGTAGGGGTCGTACCAAGCGTCCACCAGCATGGCCTTCAGCGGCGCATTGGCGTCGCCCTTGGGCGCCGGAAGCTTGGTGACGATGGCTTCCAGCACGTCCTCGATGCCGATGCCGGACTTGGCGCTGCACAGCACGGCTTCGGAGGCGTCGATGCCGATCACATCCTCGATCTGGGCGCGGACCCGCTCGGGCTCGGCGGCCGGCAGATCGACCTTGTTCAGGACCGGGACGATCTCGTGATTGTTGTCGATGGCCTGATAGACATTGGCCAGGGTCTGGGCCTCGACGCCTTGCGAGGCGTCCACGACCAGCAGCGACCCCTCGCAGGCGGCCAGGGACCGGCTGACCTCATAGGCGAAGTCCACGTGGCCCGGCGTGTCCATCAGGTTCAGGACATAGTCCTGGCCGTCCTTGGCCCGGTAGTTCAGGCGCACGGTCTGCGCCTTGATGGTGATGCCCCGTTCCTTCTCGATGTCCATGTTGTCGAGCACCTGCTCGGACATCTCGCGCGCGGTCAGGCCGCCGGTGTGCTGGATCAGTCGGTCGGACAGGGTCGACTTGCCGTGGTCGATGTGCGCGACCACGCTGAAGTTGCGAATGTTCGAGATAGGGGGAGTCGTCATCCGCGCGCCCCTATCACGCGTAGAGGGCGGGGACCAGTCGCACGGCCGATCCCGCCCGCGCCTTAGGTCACATTAAGCCTTCGCAATAAACGCCTTCGCCGTTTGAGAAGGTTTCGCGGACGCGGTATGGGACAGACCTCCCGATAACCGGCGCGAGCCGGCGATCCGCTTCGCCTGCAACCGAGGATTTCCCCCGTGTCCAAGACGACCCGCACCGTTCTCAACGTCGGCGCCATGGCCCTGTCGGCCTTCCTGCTGGCGAGTTGCGGCGGACATGGCGAGGAAAAGACGGACGAAAAGGCCGGAGGCGGCTCGCGCCAGACCGTCAGCGCTGCGACCGTCGCCCAGACGAGCCTGAACCGCACCGTCACCGCCTCGGGCACCGTCTCGGCCTGGGAAGAGGTGCCGGTGGCGGCCGAGACCGGCGGCCTGACCGCCGTCGCCGTCTATGTGGACGAAGGCTCCTACGTGCGTCAGGGCCAGGCCCTGGTGCAGATGAACGACGTCCTGCTGCGCGCCCAGTTGCAGCAGCAGCAGGCCCAGGTCCAGCTGGCCCAGGCCAATGTGTCGCGCGATGACGCCGCCCTGGACCGCGCCCAGCAGTTGAAGGAGCGCGGCTTCCTCAGCCAGGCGTCGCTGGACACGGCCCTGGCCAACCAGCGCGCCTCCAACGCCAATCTAGCTGCCGCCCGCGCCACCCTGGCCCAGACCCAGACCCAGCTGTCGCAGGCGACCATCCGCGCGCCCGTCGGCGGCCTGATCATCAGCCGCAGCGTGACCAAGGGCCAGATCATCGCCGCCGGGACCGAACTGTTCCGCATGGTCCGTGACGGCCGGCTTGAGCTGGACGCCCAGGTGCCCGAGACGGAGCTGGGCCTGATCCGCGCCGGTCAGTCGGCGACCGTGACCTCCAGCGAGGCGGGTCAGACCACCGGCTCGGTCCGCATCGTCACGCCCGAGGTCAACGCCACCACCCGCCTGGGCCTGGCGCGCATCTCGCTGGCGCCCGGCGCCCAGCTGCGCCCCGGCATGTTCGCCCGCGCCGACATCGCCGTCGGCGACCAGCCGGCGACCACCGTGCCGACCGGCGCGGTGCTGTATCGCGAGAACAAGCCCGGCGTCTTCGTCGTCAACGGCGACAGCACGGTCCACTTCCAGCCCGTGACCATCCTGTCGCGCACCGAGACCCAGACGGCGGTCAGCGGCGTCAACGTCGGCGTCCGCGTCGCCGTGGACGGGGCCGGCTTCCTGAACGAGGGCGACCGCGTCAACGTCGCCCAGGCCGTGGGCGCGGCCCCCGCCGCACCTGCCGCCCAACCTGCGGCCCCGGCGGCCAAGAAGTAGGACCGACGACCATGAATCAGATGTCGTCTTGGGCGATCAAGAACCCGATCCCGATCATCCTGCTGTTCCTGCTGCTGACGCTCGGCGGCGTGGTCGGCTTCATGGGGATGCGGATCAATCAGAACCCCGACATCGACTTCCCGCTGGTCGCCGTCACGGCCGCCCGCCCCGGCTCGGCCCCGGCGGAGATGGAGGTCCAGGTCACGCGCCTGATCGAGGATTCGCTGGCCGGCCTGTCCGGCGTGCGCCACATCACGTCCAACATCACCGATGGTGTGTCCTCCACGACGATCGAGTTCGAACTGGGCACCGACACCGACCGCGCGACCAACGACGTGCGCAACGCCATGACGGGCCTGCGCGCCAGCCTGCCACAGGACATGCAGGAACCGGCGGTCCAGCGCATCGACATCACCGGCGACGCCCTGATCACCTATGTGGTCCGCTCGCCGACCATGACGCCGGAAGAGATCAGCTGGTTCATCGACAACGAGGTCAGCCGGGGCCTGCTGGCGCTGGGCGGCGTGGGCGAAGTCAACCGCTCGGGCGGGGTGGATCGCGAGATCCGCGTCGAGCTGGATCCGCAACGGCTCGCCGCCTATGGCGTCACCGCCGCCGAGGTCAGCCAGGCGCTGAACAACGTCAACAACAACCTGCCGGGCGGCCGCGTCACCATCGCCGGGTCCGAGCGCGCCGTGCGCACCCTGGGCGCCGCGACCTCTGTGGCGCAACTGCGCGAGACCCTGGTCCCCCTGGGCGACGGCAAGACCATCCGCCTGGATGACCTGGGCACGGTCGAGGACAAGTGGAGCGAACCGCGCCGCCTGGCCCGCTACAACGGCCAGGAGGCCGTCACCTTCAACTTCCTGCGTTCGCGCACCGCCTCCGAGGTCAAGGTCGCCGAGAAGGTCCGCGAAGAGGTCAAGAAACTCGACGACGCCCATCCCGAACTGACGATCCAGCAGGTCACGGCCAGCGTCGAACAGATCGAGGAAAGCTACCTGGCGTCGCTGGAGGCCCTGCTGCTGGGCGCCGTCTTGGCGGTCATCATCGTCTTCATCTTCCTGCGCGACTGGCGGGCCACCTTCATCGCGGCCATGGCCATGCCGATGTCGCTGATCCCGACCTTCGCCATCCTGGGCCCGCTGGATCAGTCGCTGAACGTGGTGACCCTGCTGGCCCTGTCGCTTACCATCGGCATCCTGGTCGACGACGCCATCGTGGAGATCGAGAACATCGTCCGCCACATGCGTGACGGCAAGCCGCCCTATGACGCCTCGCTGGAGGCGGCGGACGAGATCGGCCTGGCGGTCGTGGCCACCACCGCCACCATCATCGCCGTCTTCGCGCCCGTAGGCTTCATGCCGGGCATAATCGGCCAGTTCTTCAAGGCCTTCGCCCTGGCCGCCTGCGTCTCCGTGGCCTTCTCGCTGCTGGTCGCACGGACCCTGACGCCGCTGATGGCGGCCTTCATCCTGAAACACACCAACCACGAGGACCGCGATCCCTTCTGGATGTCGGGCTATCTGAAGGCCCTGCGCTGGTCGCTGGGCAACCGCTGGAAGGTATTGATCCTCGGCGTGCTGTTCCTGGTCGGCTCCGTCGCCACGGCCGTCGTGGCCAAGATGTCGTTCGAGTTCATGTCGCCCGGCGACGTGGCCCGCGCCGCCTTCCAGGTCGAGCTGCCGCCCGGCTCGACCCTGCGCCAGACCGACGCCGTGGTTCAGCAGGTCACCAAGCGGCTGGAAGCCCGCCCCGAGGTCACCTCCGTCTATGCCGCCGTCGGCGGTCAGGACGTGACCCAGGCCAATGTCTATGCCGACATGGTGCCCAAGGGCGACCGCGACCTGAGCCAGCAGGCCTTTGCGCGGGTCATGGTGGACGAGCTGAAACAGATCCCCGGCGCCCGCATCCGTGCGGGTATCGCCCAGCAGGGCGGCGGTCCGGGCGACGGCACCAGCTACACCTTCTCGATCCTGAGCGATAATCCCGACGCCCTGAACGCCGCAGCGCGCAAGGTCGAAGAGGAGATGCGCGGCGTTCCCGGCCTGGCCAACGTCGTCAACTCGGCCGCCATCGCCCGTCCCGAAATCCTGGTCACGCCGCGCCCCGACGAGGCGGCTTTAGCCGGCGTTTCGGCCGGCGCCATCTCCCAGGCCGTGCGGGTCGCCACCATCGGCGACGTGGATCAGAACCTGCCCAAATACAATCTGGGCGACCGCCAGATCCCGATCCGCCTGCAGCTGACCGAGGAAGCCCGCGAGGATCTGAGCGTGCTGGAGAACCTGCGCGTGCCGGGCAACAACGGCGCCTCGGTGCCGCTGAGCGCCGTCGCCGACATCCAGTTCGGGGCCGGTCCCGCCACCGTCACCCGCCAGGACCGGTCGCGGATCGCCTCGATCAGCGCCGAGCTGGACGGCATCGCCACCGGCGCGGCAGGCGCAGCGGTCAACCGCCTGCCCTCGGTCCAGAACCTGCCCGCCGGCGTGCGCCAGGTGCCGGCCGGCGACGCCGAGTTCATCCAGGAGATGCTGACCGGCTTCGCCATCGCCTTCGCCTCTGGCATATTGCTGATGTACGCGGTGCTGACGCTGCTGTTCAAAAGCTTCGCCTATCCGATCACCATCATGGCGGCCCTGCCCCTGGCCATCGGCGGCGCCTTCATCGCCCTGGCCATCGGCGGCGCCAACTTCTCCATGTCGGCCCTGATCGGGGTGCTGATGCTGATGGGGATCGCGGCCAAGAACTCCATCCTGCTGGTCGATTACGTCATCATGGCCGAGCGGGACGGCATGCCGCGCCACGAGGCCATCATGGATGCGGCGCACAAGCGCGCCCGTCCCATCCTGATGACCACCTTCGCCATGGGGGCGGGCATGGTGCCCATCGCCATGGGGGTGGGGGCCGATGTCCAGTTCCGCTCGCCCATGGCCATCGCCGTGCTGGGCGGACTGATCTCCTCGACCTTCCTGTCCCTGCTCTACATCCCCGCCATCTTCACCATCGTCGACGACATCGCCGGCTGGGGCCGCCGCATCCTGCACCGCAAGACGGCCGGACAGCGCGAGCTGGCCAAGCCGAGGCCGGGGACAGTGGTGAAATAGAGAGAGCTGCCGCTTGTCTCCTCCCCGTTCGCCGCTTGGCGAATGGGGAGGGGGACCGCGAAGCGGTGGAGGGGCTCTTGAAGTTCGCACCCCGTCTGGGGTGAAGAACCCCTCCGTCTCCTCACGAAGAGCTCGGATCCACCTCCCCATCGTTACGCGACAGGGAGGAGACTTTCACGACCTTCTTCTGGCCGAGAAATGGGCGTTGAACCGCTATCAGAGCAAGGGCTTGATCCATCGAATACTGGTCAGATCGACAACTTTCAGGTCGATGTCGTCTCCCGCTGTTGTGCCGTATTGAAAGCCTTCAAGGCAATCTGGATAGCCGTCTTCAAGCCAAAGGATGAAGCCCATGAGCAGGGTTTCGCCGCCCACAGAAACCTCACCATCCGGTCCGTCCAACATACGCTCTGGCCATGCAACTGGCGGCTTGTCCTTCCCCACATCAAACGACGTATAAAAGCCGTGGCCAGTATTATCCCGCTCGGAAATTCGAGCGGCAGATAAAAGTTTGCGAAGCGCCTCGCCTATGCCGGGCTGATCATCACAAATGATAGCGAGCACTGTCCGCTCAAGTTCTGTGAACTCCGACATTGGTCCTCCAGAACTAGAGACTACGCGTCACATCGAATGTCGCCTATGGAGCGGACGCGGAAATAAGCGTTCAGTATAAGAACGGCCTTCCCGCTTCCCCCGACCAACACACCCCCAAACAAAAGGGCCGGCCGGCTTCCCGGTCGGCCCTTCGTCGTTCAGCCTTGCAGGCTGACGATCAGTATTTGACCTTCAGCGTCACGCCGTAGGTGCGCGGGGCGCCGAGGTAGGCGTTGTAGGTCGCCGTGTCGGTGGCCTGGTTGTAGAAGGTGCCGTTCGCTTGCGGCGTCGTAGTGTTGGTGAAGGCCGTGCCTTGCAGCGGGGCGGCGAAGCCGACCTGGGTGTATTCTTCTTCCAGAAGGTTCTGGCCCCAGACCTCCAGCGTCCAGCGCTCATCGGCCGAACCGATCGAGACCCGGCCGTTGACGACGGTGAAGGCGTCCTGGTTCTTGTAGGGCAGCAGGTCCGAGCCGGTGTTGTATTCGGTCGAATATTTGGCCGACAGGTTGAACCCGCCGCGCAGGCCGCCGCCCAGTTCGCGGTCGAAGGCCAGGGCGCCCGTGACCGACCATTCCGGCGCGAACGAGGCGCGCGCGCCCGGCAGCAGCGACAACTGCGGGAAGCGGCCGGGGCTGGACAGGTCGGCGGCGCCGAACTGACCGTATTTGGCGTCGGTGTAGGTTACGCCGCCTTGGAACGACAGGCCCTCGACCGGGGTGAACCAGACCATGTCGGCGTCGACGCCGCGCGAGGTCAGCTCGGGGATGGATTCCACCACGAAGGCGGTGCCCAGGAAGGTGTTCAGTTGGAAGTTCTCGAACTTCTGATCGAAGTAGGTGAGGTTCAGCAGCATGGTGCGGTTGAACAGGGTCGTCTTGACCCCCGCCTCATAGCTGTCGACCGTCTCGGCGGCGAAGAACAGCGAGGCGTCCGGCGTCACGCCCGTCTGCACCCGGTCCATATTGTAGCCCGCGCCCTTGTAGCCGCGCGCATACGAACCATAGACCATGATCGACGGGTTGAACCGGTAGGACGCCTTGATGGTGCCCGACAGGTCGGTGTCGCTGAACTTCTCCTGGATCCGGCGATTGTCGTAGAGCGGGTTGGACCAAGGCAGGCACAGCAGGCCCAGCGCAGCGGCCGGGGTGGCGATGTTGGCCGTGCCGGGGATCGGCGAGACCGTGCGGTTGGCCGGGTTCTGGTTGGCCAGGGCGCCGCCGCAGGCCGCGCCGTTGCTGCCCAGATTGTCCTGCACGCCCAGCAGACGCTTGCTGTCGTAGGTGTAGCGCAGGCCCAGATTGATATCGAAGGCCTCGGTCACCCGATAGGTGTTGTTGGTGAACAGGGCCACCGACTCTGAGCGCTGCGAATAGTGGTCCTGATAGGCCTTGCCCGGCGTGAAGGTCGGGGCGGCGGCGCTGGGCGGCACGGCGCCGATGACGCACAGCGGCTGGCCCGCACCCGCGCCGGCCGTGCCGACCAGGAAGCCGTTCGGGTTGGTGAAGCAGCCCAGGCGCGACAGGCTGGGACCGCCGACGGCGGCCGGCAAGGACGCCGTCAGCAGCAAGGAGGCGAAGGCGTTGTAGTCCGAGCCATAGACGTAGCTGTCGTCGCGATAGACGCCTTCCTTGGTGGCGAACAGGCCGACCAGCCAGTCCAGCTTGTCCGACGTGCCAGCCAGGCGGAACTCTTGCGTCAGGTTGTCGACGCCATAGCCGTTGGAGCCGTCGTTGGCGCGGTACAGGATGTCGGCGCCCGTATAGTCCAGGTCCATCCCCTGCTGGAACGACCAGTCGCGCCACGAGGTCTGGGACGTCAGGGTGGCGTTGATGCTGGGGAAGTCGATGGTCGCTTCCGCCGACAGACCCATGTCCTCGATCTCTTGCGGGGTCTCGCGGTTGGAATAGGCCAGGCGCGAGAAGGGCACTGTGCCGAAGCCGGCGACCGGCGGGCGCTGGCCCGGACCGTTGGGCGCCGTTAGGGCGGCGATGAAGGCCTGGGTCGGGCCGACGCGCGTCTGCACGGCGGAGCAGCAGTACTCGTCGCGCTTGGTGTAGTCCGCGATCAGGCGGACCGAGACGTCGTCGCTGGGCAGGATCAGCAGCTGGCCGCGCCCGGTCCAGTAGTTCTGGGTGTTGTCTTCGGTCTTGGAGTTGGGGCCGTCGCCGACATTGACGTCATAGAAGCCGTCACGCTCGCGGTGAGCGACGAACAGGCGACCGGCGATCTGGTCGGTCAGGCCGCCGGTGACGGAAACCGAACCGCCGATGGCGCCGAAGTTGCCGCCGGTCAGTTCCGCCGAGATCGACGGGTCGAACGACGGGCGCTCGGTGATGATGTTGATGACGCCGGCCGAGGTGTTCTTGCCGAACAGGGTGCCTTGCGGACCCTTCAGGACCTCGATGCGGCTCAGTTCGCCCAGGTCGCCGAAGCCGACCGAGTTGCGCGAGCGATAGACACCGTCGATGACCACGCCGACCGAGCTTTCCAGGCCGGGGTTGTCGCCGACGGTGCCGGCGCCGCGGATGCGGACGGTGGTCGAGGCTTCCGACTGGGTCGAGGTGACGGTCAGGCCGGGCGTCAGGATCTGCAGATCCTTGATGTCGCGCACGCCGGCGCCGTCCAGCAGTTCCTGCGACAGGGTCGTGACCACGATCGGCACGTCCTGCAGGCTCTGTTCGCGCTTCTGGGCGGTGACGATGATGTCGTCAACGGTCGCCGGGGCCTCCTGGGCGGCGGCGACGCCGGCAAAGCCCATAACGGCGGCGCCCATGACGGCGGCGGACACGGTTGTTCTGAGTTGAAGATTGCGGCGCATAGGCGTCCTCCCGGCTGAAGCCACGTTCGCACAGAGCGATCGCAGCGTTTCCTGTCCCAATCGACGTCCCCTTCTTGGGGGATCGTTCGTTATCGTCAGGCTAAGCGCGGTTCGGCCCCACCGACAAGCGAGCGTTCTCACCCGCGACGATTTTTCGCCGTGGATTGGCCTTTGTGTGTCGGTGAAGAGACATAAAAGCCTGACGTTAGGTCAGTTTTTGCCCGCTTTTCGGCCCCAAGGGCTCGACCTCAGGGTGCAGCGCGGCCGGGTCGGTCTGGCGACGACGACCGGCGAAACCCAGCACGACGGCCGCCGCAATCGCCGACAGGATCGAGCCGCCGATGACGCCCAGCTTGACCTCGACCTGTTCGGGCGAATCCACAGCGCCGGGGAAGGCCAGAACGCCGATGAACAGGCTCATGGTGAAGCCCACGCCGCACAGTAGCGAGACACCATAGACCTGAAGCCAGCTGGCGCCCGTCGGCCGCGCGCCGATCTTCAGCGCCGAGGCCAGCCAGGCGGCGCCCATGACGCCGATCTGCTTGCCGAAGAACAGACCCAGCGCGATGGCGACGACCAGGGGCGCGAACGCCTGCTCCATCGACAGACCGGCGAAGGAGACGCCCGCCTTTGCGAAGGCGAACAGCGGCAGAACGAGGAAGGCGTTCCACGGATGCAGGTCGTGCATCGCCTCCTTCAGCGGGCTCTGACCGTCTTCGGCGCGGCCCTTGATCGGAACGATCATGGCGAAGGCCACGGCGGTCAGGGAGGTGCTGAGGCCCGACAGCACCGTCAGATACCAGACCAGGCCAAACCCCAGCACCCAGAAGGGCGCGGGAATACGGACGCGGTGCGCGGCGACGGCCCCGACGGCCAGGGCGCCCAGCGCCCAGAACAGCGGCGTCCAGTTGGCGCCCTCGCTGAACAGCACGGCGATCAGGGCGATTGCGCCCAGATCGTCGACGATGGCCAGGGTCAGCAGGAAGACCCGCAGCGACGACGGCAGTCCCTTGCCGACGAAGCCGAAGATGGCCAGCGCAAAGGCGATGTCGGTCGCCAGCGGAATGGGCCAGCCGGCATGCGGCGCCCCCATGGTCGCGGACAGCAGCAGATAGACCGCGGCCGGCCCGGCCATGCCGCCCAGCGCCGCCAGCACCGGCGTCGCCAGTTTGCGCGGGTCGCTCAACTCGCCACGCACGATCTCGTATTTGATCTCCAGCCCCACCACGAGGAAGAAGATCGCCATCAGACCTTCCTTGATCCAGTCGGAGATCGACTCCTCCAGCCGGATCGGGCCGATCTGAAGCACGTGATAGCTCTTCAGCCAGGTGAAATAGTCCCCCGCCCACGGCGAGTTGGCCACAAACACGGCGGCGATGGCGGCGAGCGCCAGGGCCGAGCCGGATGCGGCCTCGGTCTTGAGGAAATCGAGTGTCAGTTTGCGCGCCACGGCGGCCTCCATCGGAATACTGAAGCTGTCGTGACGCCAGGTTATCGACGGGCGTCGGACCGGATTCGTCGCCCCTTTCGGAGCGCGCCGGCCTGGCCGCGCGGAGCGACCTGATGGCTGAGGTCAGAATAGAGGATGCTGGCGCTTGAGCCAACCGCCTTCCCTTCCAGAGCGGCGCGCGTCAGGCGCGCGGCCCGAACAGGATGATCCCTGCGCCGACGATGCAAACCAGGCCGCCCAGCACGTCCCATCGATCCGGCGTCGTCTTTTCGACCACGGCCATCCAGACCAGGGCGGCGCAGATATAGACCCCGCCATAAGCGGCGAAGGCCCGGCCCGCCGCGTCGCTGGGGACCAGGGTCAGCAGCCAGGCGAAGGCGATCAGGCAGACGACGCCCGGCGCCAGCCAAAGCGGCGAGCGATCCACCTTCAGCCAGGCCCAGAAGGCGAAACAGCCGCCGATCTCCGCCAGCGCCGCCAACGGATAGATCAGCAAGGCTTTCACTCGGGCGCGTCCATCTTCGCCTTCGCCGCCCGTTCGGCCGCCAGTTTGGCCAGCACCCGGCCGCGACCGCGCGACAGGGCGTGGATGGCGCCGCGCATGGTGGCGACCTCCTGCTCCGAGAAGGCGGCGCGGCCCAGCATGACGCGCAGGTTCTGGCTCATCGAACGCTTCTTCTCGGGTGGATAGAAGAAGCCGCCGTTTTCCAGCTCTTCTTCCAGATGTTCGTACATGCCGACCAGAAGCTCGTTGGACGCCGGCGGCTCGCTGTCGCGGAAGCGCGGCGGCGGGGCGTCCAGGATCAGGGTGCGCCACTCATAGGCGTTGATCGCCACGGCCTGGGCCAGGTTCAGCGAATGGTGCCGGGGATCGATGGGGATGGTGACGATGCCGGCGCACAGGGCGATGTCGGTCGTCTCCAGCCCTGCCCGTTCGCCGCCGAACAGCAGGCCAGTCTTCAGGCCGGAAGCGGTATCGTCGTACAGGACACGCCCGGCCTCGCGCGGGGTGCGGACCGGCTGACGCGTCTCGCGCGGGCGGGCCGTGGTGGCGAAGACGGTGTTCAGGTCGGCGACGGCGTCCGCGACGCTGTCGAACACCCGAACGCCGTCCAGCACCCAGTCGGCGCCCGAGGCCATGGCCCAGGCCCGGTCCTGGGGCCAGCCGTCGCGGGGCGTGACCAGACGCAAATCCGTCAGGCCGAAGTTGGCCATCACCCGCGCCACTGCGCCGATGTTCTCGGCCATCTGCGACTTGTCGAGGATGACGGCGGGGGGTGTGAGATCGGACAAGAAGATCAGTCCTCGCCCACCATGGCGATCCAGGGGTCGGCGGTTCCGGCCTCGACCTCGGCGACCTTGACGGCGGGCCAGCCGATGGAGGCGCTGCCCGAGGCGGTCCAGGCGGTGACGATGAAGTCGCGCAGTTCGCCGGCGCCCGCCGCCAGACGCTCGTTGACGAAGGCCGCGCCGCGCGGATCGGCGTCGCGGAAGCCGCCGGCCTTCTCAAGGCGATAGAAGGGGATCACCGTGCCGAGCGTCGTGGTCAGGTAGGAGACGGTGCGCGCCTTGACGTCGAAGCCGTCCAGATTGGCGGCCGGCATGGCGGCCTCGACCGCGTCCAGGCGGGCGACGCGGTTGGTGAATTCTCCCTCGAACAGGGCGTGGGTCTGACGCGAGTTGGTGAAGCCTTCCGGGTTCGGGAAGTCGCCCCAGCCGTTGTAGTGGATGCTGGTGTGATGCGGCTGGGAGCCGTCGCCGACGTAATGGCCCATCACGCCGATGTCGCGCAGGATCAGGGCCTCGCGGCGGAGGCGGTCGGCCCGGTACCAGGCCTGGCGCTCCATGTTGGTCTCGCGCTTTTCGGCGGCGTTCAGCACGCGCCAATAGGCGAAATCGCGGCCCAGCTGCTGCCAGCCGTCGATCATGGCGTAGGGCAGATATCCCGCGTCGTTGACGTCCAGACCGGCCTTGGTCAGGGCGGCATCATATTCCGATTTCAGGCGCGGCAGGTCATTGATGCTCATGCCGCGCTGGTCGAAGACGCGACCCTGGTCGTCCATGTCGATGAAGTGGGCGGTGTCGCGCTCGCGATCGTGCGGCTGGCCTGCGCCCTTCCAGCGGTCGGGCTCGCGCGCCAGTTCGCCCACGTCGGCGATGGCGGCCGGGGTGCGCAGGAAGGCGGGCAGATCATCAGGCAGGGCCCGCATCGCCGCCACGCCGATCAGGCGGTGGCCGGTATTGCCCCAGGCGGTGACGGTGACGGCCGGCGCGGCGACCGCGATCAGGGCCAGGGCGGCGATGGCGAGACGTTTCATGGGGGCAAACCTTTGAGGCGATCACGCCCGTCTAACGTATCCTTGATCGCGCCTCCAGCGTCGAAGACTGGCGATCCGAGCGTCAAAGCCTAGGTTATGAAGGCTCCCCCCTTCGTCTTATCCAGGCTCCACGTTTCTCGGGGAGCGATGACGTGATTGCGTCGTCGCCGTCGTTCGACGGCGCCTCCAAGTGGACGCCAGATCGAAAGGACATGCCCATGCGCACGCCCCGCCTCGCCCTTTTCGCCTCCGTCGCCGTTCTGGCGACCGCCGCAACCGCTCAGGCCCAGGACGCCCCTGCCCCGACTTCTGCCGCCACGCCTGCGGCCTCGACCGGCGCTGCGACCTTCACCGATGACGAGCTGAAGAAGTTCGACGACGCCATGGTCAAGGTGAGAGCCGTCAGCGACACGTTGAACGGCGCCCAGCCGACGCCGGAACAGCAGGGGCAGATGGCGGCCGCCGTGCAGGACTCCGGTCTTGAGGTGACGCGCTTCAACACCCTGTCGAACGCCGTCGCCGCCGATCCGGCTCTGGCGGCCCGCATTCGCGTGGTCAACGCCACGCCGCCGGCGCCCGGCACGCCGGCCGCCGCCGTGACCGACGATGAGCTGACCCGCTTCGTGACCGCCATGACCCAGATCCGCGCCATCACGGCCGAGGTCCAGAACAATCAGGCCACGCCCGAGCAGAGCGCTCAGCTGACGGCGGCGGTCGAAGCGTCGGGCCTGACGACGGAGCGTTTCAACACGATCTCCCGCCTGGTGTCGGAAGCGCCCTATCTGCAGGCCAAGGCCGAGCTGGCCGGCGCGCGTCTGGAGAAGGGCGTCAGCCAGTAGGGATCAGACGTCGGCGGGTTCCCGCTGGATGTCCGGGGCGGCCGGGCCCGCCTCGTCCTCGTTCAGCAGACGGCCTTCGCGGCGCGGTTTGATGTAGGGGGCGGGCTGCGGCGTCGTCATGTTGCCGCGCATCAGCTGGCGGCCGGCCTTGAGGCCGCCCGTCAGTTGCAGGTCCAGACGCGCCTCGTCGCGACGGCGCACGTCGCCGATGGTCTCGGCCGCCTGGCTTTCGTCCAGCCCCAGTTCGACCAGGGCGCGCTCGCCGAACTTCAGCGCCGATTCGAAGGTCTCGCGGATCTGGTAATCGACCCCAGCCTGGATCAGGCGCATCGAATGGCCCCGGTCAAAGGCGCGGACCATGATCTTGGTGGTCGGGAACTCGGACTTGACCAGTTCGACGATGCGGTCGGCGGCCTCGGGCTTGTCCACGCAGACCAGGACGATCTCGGCCTGCTCGGCGCCGGAGGCCCTCAGGGTGGCGAGCTGGGCGCCGTCGCCGTAGTAGACCTTGAACCCGAACTGGGAGGCGGCCTGGATCATCTCCACGTCATTCTCGATGATCGACACGTCCACGTCGCGCGCCAGCAGCGGCTGGGACACGACCTGGGCGAAACGGCCGAAGCCGATGATCAGCACCTGGCCGCGCAGGTCCTTGGCGAAATCGACGCCGTCCGCGTCCTCGGCCGAAATGGTCGGCTTGGGCAGGAAGCGCTGGGTCAGCAGGCTGGTCAGAGGCGTCAGGGCCATGGACAGGATGACGATGGCCGACAGCATGGCGCCGACCTGGGCGTCGAACAGGCCCGCCGTAACCGCCGCCCCGTAAAGGACGAAGGCGAACTCGCCGCCTTGGGCGAACAGGGCCGCGCGCTCGACCGCCTCGTGGTGCGTGGCCTTGAACAGGCGCGCGACGCCATAGATGCCCAGCGCCTTGACCACCATGAAGACGACCACGCCGCCGACGACCAGACGCCAGTCGGCGACGACCACCGACAGGTCCAGCGACATGCCGACGCTGAGGAAGAACAGGCCCAGCAGGATGGCTCGGAACGGCTCGACGTCCGATTCCAGCTGGTGGCGGAAGGTCGATTCCGACAGCAGGACGCCGGCCAGAAAGGCGCCCATGGCCATCGACAGACCGCCCAGCGACATGGCCCAGGCCGCGCCGACCACGACCAGCAGGGCCGCCGCCGTCATCACCTCGCGCCCGCCGTATCGGGCCAGCAGGCGGAAGATCGGATCGACCAGATATTTGCCGGCCAGCAGCACCCCGCCGACCGCCGCGACCGCGAATCCTACGGTCTGCCACAGGGGCGGCGCCTGTTCGTTCGCCACGCCCAGCACCGTGGCCAGGACGGCGACGATGGCCAGCAGCGGAACGATGGCAAGGTCTTCCAGCAGCAGGATGGAGACCGCGCGCTGGCCCGGCCCGCCGGCGATCTCGCCGCGCTCTTCCAGCATCTGCATGATGACGGCGGTGGACGACAGGACGAAGCCCATGGCCCCGACGAAGGCGACCGGGGCGGAGAAGCCGGCCAGCATGGCCGTCAGCGTCAGGATCAAACCACAGAACAGCACCTGCGCTGCGCCCAGGCCGAAGATTTCCTTGCGCAAGCCCCAAAGGCGTTTGGGCCGCATCTCCAGCCCGATGATGAACAGGAAGATGACCACGCCGAACTCGGCGACATGCAGGATGGTCTCGGGCTCTTGGAACAATTTCAGGCCGAAGGGACCGATAGCCAGGCCCGCCGCCAGATAGCCCAGCACCGACCCCAGGCCGATGCGCTTGAACACCGGCACGGCGAACACGCCCGCCGCCAGCAAGGCGGCCGCCGCGCCCAGATCCAGTCCCGTCGTCGCCTCGGCCATCGTGTCCCCTGTCGTCTTGGACGCTGATAGTGGGGAAGCGGAGCCGATAATGCGAGCCCGATCAGCCGAAGACCGATCCGATCTTCGCGAGACCATCGCCCGCCGGCGACATCGCCTTCCAGTCGCCCGCCAAGCCGTCGGCCAGAGTCTTCAGTCGATCCAGCATCGCCAGCATCGGATAGGGACCCGTGCTGATGCGGCAGGCGCCGGCCTCGAACAGGGCGGCGGCGGGCGCGGCGTCCGGTCCCGCCATGAGGCTGATCGGCCCCGCGATGGCCTGCGCCAGTCGCCGCACGACGAGGGGATCGGTCACGCCGGGGAGGAAGACGACATCGGCGCCCGCCGCCAGCCATGCCCGGCCGCGCTCGACCGCCCTGTCGACACGGTCGTTCTCGTCATCGCCCAGACCGAGCAGAAAGACATCGGTGCGGGCGTTGATGACCAGGTCGGGCGCAGCCGATCGCATCGCTACGATCCTGGACTGCTGTCTTGCGATGGAAGTCAGGGCTCCGGGCGCATCATAGTTCGCATCCTCGATATTGACGCCGACAGCGCCAGCCTCCCACGCCGCGCGCGCCGTCTCGGCCGCGTCCCCATCGCTCTGACCATAGCCCGCTTCGATGTCTGCGTTCACCGGAAGATCGACGACGCGTGCGACGACAGCGATTTCGCGCATCATTTCCTCGCGGCTCAGCCCCTCTCCGTCCCGTGCGCCGCGCGCCCAGGCGACGCCCGCGCTGGTCGTCGCCACGGCGTCGAAACCTGCGCTCTGAAACACACGCGCGCTCGCCGCATCCCAGCCGTTCGGCAGGATGAAACCGCTCTCGTGCAAGGCCTTGAAATGCTGCGCGCGGCGAACCTGATCGGTCATGATCGTCTCCTCTTGTGGTCAGCGGAATTGGCATGAATGCCACGCCTGACGCTGGCGTTTTTCGGACGCGGCCATAAAGCCATGCCACGCCACAGTTTGGCCTAACGTCGGCGGCGGAGTGGTAAAAACAACAACCGGAGGAAACCATGCCGCGTCTCGTCAAAATCGCCGCCGTCGCCGGGGTGGCGATGTCCGTAGCGCTGCCGCCCATCACAGTTCCTTCCTTGGCCCTGGCCAAACCGCTGGACGGAGAGGCGACGCAGGCGGCGTGCCTGCCGCTGGGCTTCGACCTGGGACAGCCTGCGCCGGTGGCTGCGCCTCCGATGCGGCGGATAAGCCCGCCGACGCCGCCCGTGAACATCACGCCGACCCGCAAGGAGGACCGCGTCCAATACAGCGCGCCGCCTCCGCCGCCCCCTCCCCCGCCGCCCCCGGCCCCGCCAGCGCCGATGCGGCCGGCCCTCATCCAGGGTTCGTCCGCCGCGTCGGGCTCGGTGAGTGAACTCGTCGTCACCGGCTCGCGGGTCATGCCGGGCGGCGTCGCGCCTGCGCCAGCCGACACCGAACGCTATCCCGATGCGACGCCCAATCCGGTGAAGCGGACCAGCGATCAGCCGGTCTCGACCTTCTCCATCGACGTGGACACCGCCGCCTATTCCAATGTCCGCCGCTTCATCGACGAGGGGCGCAGCCCCCCGAGGGACGCCGTGCGGGTGGAGGAACTGATCAACGCCTTCGACTATGACTACGCCCGGCCGACCGCGCAGAGCCGGCCGTTCGCCATCACGACGGCGGTCGCTGCTTCGCCATGGGCTGAGGGCCGGCAGATCGTGCATATCGGTCTGCAAGGCTATGAACTGCCAGCCGGCGAGCAGCGGCCGTTGAACCTGACTTTCCTGGTCGATGTGTCGGGGTCGATGCAGTCGGCCGACAAGCTGGACCTGGCCAAGAAGGCGATGAACCTGGCCATCGACCGGCTGAGGCCGCAGGACACCTTGGCGGTGACCTATTACGCGGAAGGCGCGGGCACGACCTTGCAGCCGACGCCCGGCGATCAGAAGCTGAAGATGCGCTGCGCCGTCGCCAGTCTGCGCGCGTCGGGCGGCACCGCCGGGGCGACCGGCATGACCAACGCCTACGACCAGGCCCAAGCCAGTTTCGCGCGCGACAAGGTCAACCGCATCCTGATGTTCACCGACGGCGACTTCAACGTCGGCGTCACCGACGACAAGCGGCTGGAGGACTATGTCGCCGACAAGCGCGGGACCGGCGTCTATCTGTCGGTCTATGGCTTCGGGCGCGGCAACTATCAGGACGCGCGGATGCAGACCATCGCCCAGGCGGGCAATGGCGTCGCCGCCTATGTCGGAGACCTGCGCGATGCCCGCAGACTGTTCGGCCCAGCCTTCGACAAGGGCGCCTTCCCCATCGCCGACGACGTCAAGATCCAGGTCGAGTTCAACCCCGCCCGCGTCGCCGAATGGCGGCTGATCGGATACGAGACCCGGCTGCTGAACGAAGAGGATTTCGCCAACGACCGCATCGACGCGGGCGAGGTCGGATCGGGCGCCAGCGTCACGGCCCTGTATGAGATCACGCCCGTCGGTGGCCCGACCCAGGTGCCCGAGCGGCGCTATCCGGACAACCGCATCGGCGTGGGCGGCGGCGATCCGAACGGCGAGATCGGCTTCGTCCAGGTGCGCTACAAACTGCCAGGCCAGAGCCGTTCGGAGTTGATCCAGCAGCCGCTGACCAATCGCGCCTCAGGCCAGGTCGGCGCCCAGCCGCCGGAGGCCACCCGTTGGGCCATCGCCGTCGCCGGGTTCGGCCAGAAGTTGCGGGGCGATCCTTGGATGGCGGCCGACTATGGCTGGGACCGGATCGTCGATCAGGCGCAAGGGGCCAGGGGCGAGGATCCGTACGGCGATCGGGCCGAGTTCGTGCAGATGGTGCGCGCTGCCGAGAGCCTGCCGCCGCAACGGACGCCCTGATCGGAACCGCCACGCTCGCGGCGGGTTTCCAGCGCAACGCTTCAACCAAGGAAACCCGCCATGAAAATCCGCGACGTGATGACCAAGGACGTGCATCTGGCCCGCCCTGCCGACACCATCCAGGACGTGGCCAGCCGCATGGCCAAGGGCGGCTTCGGCTTCGTGCCCGTCGCGGACGGCGACCAGTTGATCGGCACGATCACCGACCGCGACATCGTGGTGCGCGCCTTGGCGACCGGCGCGGCCTCCACTGCGGCGGTGGTGGAGTTCATCACCCGCGATCCGCAGACGGTGCTGGACACCGACGACCTGAAGGTCGTGCTGGACCTGATGGGCGCCAAGCAGATCCGCCGCGCGCCCGTGGTGGACAAGCACGGCCGCGTCGTCGGCGTGGTCTCGCTGGGCGACCTGTCCACGCGGGTGAAGGAGAAATACGCCGGCGAGACGCTAGAAAGCATCTCGCGTTAAGACCTGCGTAACCGCGACCCGACACCGGGCGTCAAGGATCGTCGTTCATGCTGTTCTTCGAATCTCGGAGAATGGCATGGCGCGCGCGCAGTTCCAGAAGGGTCAGAAGGTCTGGGTCGAATGCGTCGGCGCCTGGGCCTTTATCGAACAGGTCCAGCCCGTCTGGGCCAAGGGCTTCGACGAACCCGTGCGCGTCACCTACGATGTCGGCCTGGGGCGCGAGTTCACCGCCGGCGAGCTGATGCTGGCGATGGACGATCCGTCGGCGAAAGAGGGCGTGGGCGAGTGGCGGCTGCTGCGGGCGCGCAACAAATGGCAGCTTCCCGAGGACTGTCTGCACCACCCCCACCCCGGCACCTATCCGGTGGTTGTGACCGATCGGGCGGACTGGGGCGGCTGGCGCGTGCCGGGCGCCGAATACGATCGTGACCCGCAACAGATCGAGCTTCAGGCCCGGCTGATCGCCGCTGCGCCGCAACTGATGCAGATCGCCCAAGGGTTGGTCGATATGGTGTCGGAGGCGCCCGACGACGCCCCGCCCGCCGTCCTGACACTGGCCCGTCAGGCGCGCGATACGCTGCAGGGCGTGACGCGGGTGTTGGAACCGGCGCCCGATCGGCTGATGTCGCCGGTCGCAGCGGCTTAAAATACCGTTAAAGCGCGCGCCAAGCCTCGACAGGAATCCGCGACGCAGCCTAGATTCCCCTGACAGCAGATTTGCCGGAGGGACGGGGCTTGCGCGACGAGGAGCGGCGGGAAAATCGGTCGGGGCGTCGCGCCTCTGACCGCGCCCCCGGCGCGCCAGCCTGGTTGCGCATCGCCGTGCTTGTGCTGGCCCTGGTCGCCACCGGCTATGTGTTTCTGGCGTCACGTGAAATCACCAGACCGACGCGGGATGTCAGCCGGCTGGAAGCCGAGAACCTGACGCTGAGCGCGCAACTGGTCGCCAGCCAGACCACCGTCCTGATCCAGTCCGCCGACGCCGGCCTCGCCGCCGGTCAGGCCGAAATCCGCGCGGGTCGTGCGCCGATCAACGTGGTCGAGGCCGCACGTCGCGTCGCGCCCCAGGTCGGGTTCTCGCTGATCGGCCCCGGCGAGACCGTTCAGGCGGCCGAGGGCGAAGGCGCAGTCCCGACGGCCAGCGCCAACATCGACGGCCTGAGGCTGGAGGCGCGGATGGACCCACCGCTGCCGGCGTCGGGCGAGGCGCGGATCGTGTCGGCGGGCGGGGTCGTTCTGGCCTCAAAACGCGCCGCCGAAATCGGCCAGCCGATCCGGGCGTTGATCGGCGTGGACGCCGCAGCTCTGGCCGACCAGACAAAGCCGCGCAACGTGACCATCAACGGCGAAGGCCGGATCGCGACCGCTGCGCGCACGACGCCGGACGGGCCCTATGTGGTCACCTTGTCCAAGGGGGCGGCGGCGTCGTTCCTTGACGACCTGTGGCTGGTGACCGTGCCGCTGATGCTGGGGCTGGGCGTCGTCGGCCTGTTCGTCTTTTACGGTTTTCGCCGGACCCGTCAGCACCGCGAGCGCGTCGCCACCGAGAAGCGGTTCCGCATCGCGGTCGAGGCCGCGCGTTGCGGCGTGTGGGAATGGGATCTGAAGAAGGACGAGGTGTCCCTGTCCGACTTCATGGCCGTGCTGCTGGGTTTCGAGCGCGGCGGCGTCAGTTCGGCCGAGGCCGTGATCGCGCGCGTCCATCCGCGCTTCCAGGAAGATTTCCGCCACGCCCTGCGCCAGGCCGCGGCCTATGGCGCGTTCGAGATCACCTTCCCCGTGCCGGGCGCCGACGGGCGGGCGCGCTGGATCGACGCGCGGGGCCAGGCGCGCGGGCCGCGTGGCGATGCGGGCTTTTCGGCCATTCTGGGCGTGGCGCTGGACATCACCGAGGCCCGCCGCGCCAAGGCTGCGGCCCAGGCCGCCGAGAGCCGGCTGCGTGACGGGGTGGAGAGCATTTCCGACGCCTTCGTCCTGTTCGACCGTCAGGGGCGGCTGATCCTGTGGAACCAGGCGTTCGAGGACGCCTTCGGCTTCGAGCACGACATCGTGCGGCGCGGCGCGCTAAAGGACGAGCTGAACCGCATCGCGGCCCTGGCCATCAAGGCCGAGCATAAACCTGCAGGGGGCCGGGCGGGCCTGCGTGAGGTCGAACTGCACGACGGGCGCTGGCTGCAGCTGTCAGAGCGATTCACCTCCGAAGGCGGCTCTGTCGTCACCGCCGCCGACATCACCGCCATCAAACGCCAGGAAGCCGAGCGCCGCCGCGCCGCCGACGACCTGCGCGTCACCGTCGATCAGCTGGAAGCCAGCCGTGAGACGCTGGCGCTGCTGGCGCGCAAATACGAGGTCGCCATGACCCGCGCCGAGGCCGCCAACCAGGCCAAGTCCGAGTTCCTGGCGAACATGAGCCACGAGTTGCGCACGCCTCTGAACGCCATCAACGGCTTCTCGGAGATCATGGCCAGCGAGCTGTTCGGGCCGCTGAACGAGAAGTACAAGGGCTATGCTGGCGACATCCTGAAGTCGGGCCAGCACCTGCTCAGCCTGATCAACGACGTGCTGGACATGGCCAAGATCGAGGCCGGCAAGATGACCCTGCACTATGAGCCGGTGTCGCTGCGCGAGGTGTGCGAGGACGCGGTGCGCCTGATGCGCGGCAAGGTGCAGGAGGCGGGGCTGAAGATCTCGGTCGAGGGCGGCGACCTGCCCGACATCGAGGCCGACCACCGGGGCGTCAAACAGGTGTTGCTGAACCTGATCTCAAACGCCGTGAAGTTCACGCCCGACGGCGGCTCCATCGTCGTGTCGCTGAACCGGTTCGCCGGCCCGGCGGGCGAGGACCGTATCCGCGTCGCCTGCGCCGACACCGGTATCGGCATCGCCCCCGACGACCTGGTGCGCCTGGCCCGCCCGTTCGAACAGGTCGAGGGTCAGCACTCCAAGACCACGCAAGGGACGGGCCTGGGCCTGGCCCTGACCAAGGCCCTGATCGAGATGCACGGCGGCCAGCTGACCATGGAAAGCGAGCCGGGCGTCGGCACGGTAGTCAGCTTCGACCTGCCGGTGAAGCGGCCGGACCAGACGGTGCAGCCGATCCGGGCGGCGTTCGCGGCCTAGCGTGTTCGCCCTCGGTGGGTGACAGAGCAAGCCTTCGCAAGCCGAAAGCCTGGGCATTGCCGCATTCGACGATGATGTCTCGGCTTGCGATCTTCGATGATTTTGGCGACGTCGTCAGCGAAATCGCCAAATGCAAGATGCAGAGCAGGCTTGCATTTGGCGATCCTGTGAAACGCTCCATCCGGTTTGCCTAAGGCCTAGGCCTGGCGCCGGCCAGAGCGGGTCGCGCAGGTCATTTACCCCAGAAAGCGTCTTCCTGCTCGGGATCCGAAGAGAACAGCCAGACTTCGACGATCTTACCGTTCGCGATGCGCAACAGGTCGATGCCGGCCTGATCCATCTTGGCGCCTTCGCGCTGACCGGCGAACTCGATCTCGATGGCGACCATGTCGCCATTCGCGGCGTAGCGGTTGGCGCGGGTGATCGCAAAGGTGCCGCCCGCCACCTCCATCATGCCGCCCATCATGGCGCCGAACTCGGCGATGCCGGTCTTGACGCCCGAGAAACGGTTGTCGCCCGGTTGATGCCAGATGATTTGGGGCGAAAGAAGATCGCCCAGCGTGGCCTGGTCGCCGGTCTGAACGGCTTTGATATAGGATTTCGCGATGTCGATGTTGGTCATGGTCCGCCTCTGTCGCTGTGAACCAGGACAAATGCTGCCTTGGCTTCAGCACTGGTAATAATGGGCGCGACCCAAGCCTGTCGTGGTTCAAATGCGCTACAATACGATACTTATCGGACAAGTCAGCAGGCGAGGGGCAAGATGAGCAGGGGCGGCGCAGGGTTTGATCAGATCGACTACAGCCCTGGCGGCCGAGAGCTCGATGTCGAGATTTTCCATTTTTCCGACCTGCGGCGTCGGGTTCCCTCAGAGGAAATCCTGGCGCTGTATCGCTATTCTTTCCACTCCCTGATCCTGGTGACCGAAGGCGAGGTCACCCAGGTCGTGGACTTTCAGCCCGTCGCCTGCTGCGCCGGATCGCTCATCGTGTTGCGGCCGGGGCAGCTCCACAGTTTCGGCGACGATGCGAGCTGGGACGGGTGGATGGTCCTGTTCCGTGCGGAATTCCTGCCCTCAGAGACGCAGACGACCAGCGATCTGCTGCCGGTTCTCGGCTTGGATCGATTGCCCGATCATCTGTCCCTGGCAGCCCCGGACTTGCGGGCTGTGAACGAGGCGATCGCCAGGATGCAGGAAGACGCGGTCGGCGAGGCGTCGATCAAGGACATACATGCCCTTCTGCGGCACCAGCTTTGCGCCCTGCTTCTGCGCCTCGTCATTCTGCAAGACAGGCGCACGCACACCGATGGCGAGCATCGGCCGAGCGTGCAACGCTATGCCAGATTTCGAAAGCTGGTCGAGCAGAATTACTCGCAATGGCATCAGGTGTCTGCCTATGCCCATGCTCTGTCCTGCACCGAGAAAAGCCTGACGCGCGCATCGCTGGAGACGACCGGCCAAGGCGCCAAGAGCGTCATCACCGATCGCATCGTTCTGGAAGCCAAGCGGGTTCTCGTCCACACAGACAGACCCGTCTATCTGGTCGCTCAGGATCTCGGCTTCGCCGAGGCGACCAATTTCACGAAGTTCTTCAAGCGAGAGACGGGCCTCTCACCGAACGAGTATCGAGAGAGCGCGAACAAGGATCTGAACGCCGTTCGCAATCCATGAGACCTCGATGCGGAGTGATCCCTCGGCGGACGCCGTGGTCAGCTTCAGCTTGCCGTTGAAACGGCCGGGGCGCGCTGGCGCCCCGGCATCGCCTCAGAGGTGGCTCTTGAAGAACGGAACCAGTTGATCCATCGCCAGGGCGACGGGCTCGGGCCGGTCATAGAGGTCGTAGTGCGACCACTCCTCCAGAGAGACCAGACGGCGATCCCTGGAGGCGACGGCGCGGCCATAGATTTCCATACCGTCGCGATAGGCGCCGAAGGCTCCGACCTTCTGACCGACGACCACGAGGACCGGCTGGGTCAACAGGGTCTCGGCGAAGGCGAAGGCGTCCCAGGCCAGGGTCTTCTGAGCGTGCGAGAACAGCACTCGGGTCGCGCCGCCTTTCTGCTGTCCACGCGGCGTCTTGTAGTAGTCGGTGGCCTCGAACACGTCCCGCTCGGTCAAACCCTTGGCTCGTGCGGCTTCCAGGCTCGGCGGCAACAGCTCATTGATCTGAAGTTCGGCGCCGCGAGCCTCGGCGGTGCGTTGGGCCGCCATGGCGTTCAGGGCGCCCACGGGATCGTAGTTGCTGAAGCCTTCGCGGAACAGGCGGCCGACGTTGACGCCGGTGACGCTGGCCACGGCCTTGATCCGCTTTTCGGTCAGGGTGGCGTTGACGACATAGCCGCCGCCCGCACAGACCCCGATCAACCCGATCCGGTCGGCATCGACATAGGGCAAGGTGACGGCGTAATCGATGACGCGGCTGATGTCTTCGACCCGCTGGGTCGGGTCTTCGATCCAGCGTGGCGAACCCCCGGACTCGCCCTGGAAACTGGCGTCATAGGCGATGACGACGAAGCCTTGCTCGGCCATGCCCTGGGCATAGATGTTGCCCGAAGTCTGTTCCTTGCAACTGCCGAAAGGATGGACGGTGATGATCGCCGGATAGGTCCTGGCCTCGTCGAAGCCCGGCGGGAATCGGATGTCCGCCGAGAGGTGCCAGGCCATGTCGGGGTTTTGAATTTTCACGTTTTGCATCGGGATTCTCCAGAGATCTGAGCGTTGTTTCAACCGCCGCGATGAAGGGCGGCGAGACGACGGGTTTTCAGTGATCCCAGGCTAATCTGGTCGAATGCGCGGAAAAATCGGCCATCTCTTCAATTGTCTTGAAGTTTGGCTTCATAATAATCCCTATGGATCGCACCCTTCTCCCGGCGCTGGCCGCCTTCGCCGAAGTTGCTCGCGAGGGCAGTTTCACCGCCGCCGCCCGGCGGTTGAACGTCTCGCCCTCAGCCTTGTCGCAGAATCTGCGGATGCTGGAGGAGCGGCTGGCCGTGCGCCTTCTGAACCGTTCGACCCGGTCGATCTCGGTGACGGAAGCGGGGCGAAGCCTGCTGGCGCGCATCGAACCGGCGCTGGCCGACATCACCCAGGCCGTGGTCAGCCTCGACGACGACCGAGACCAACCGGCCGGGGAAATCCGCATCTCGATCTCACGCCTCGCCGCGCGCCATTTCATCGAGCCGCACCTGGGCGAGTTTCACAGACGCTATCCCAAGGTGCGACTGGAACTGGTGATCGACGACGCCCCTGGCGACATCATCCGCCAGGGCTGCGATGTGGGGGTCCGCCTGCGCGAGGTCGTGCCGGACAGCATGATCGCGGTGCCGGTCAGTCCGCCGATGCGGCTGGTGGTGGTGGGGGCGCCCGCCTATCTCGCGGCTCACCCGGCGCCTAAGACCCCATGGGAACTCGATACAAGCGAATGCGTCGCCTTTCGTCCGGGCGTCCAGGGAACGATCTCGAAGTGGGAATTCACCGACCCGTCCACAGGACAGGACTTCACGATCGAGCCGCACGGCGCATTCGTCACCAACTCGGACGACACCATGCTCAGCGCCGGGCTTCAGGGAGTGGGCCTGGTCATGCACATGGACTGCATGGTTCGTGACCATGTCGCCTCCGGCGCCCTTATTTCCGTTCTGGAGGCGTGGTGCCCGCCCTTCGACGGCTTTGACCTCTACCTGCCCTCGCGTGAGCAGATGGCGCCCAAGCTCAGGGCCCTGGTCGATTTCCTGGTCGCGAAACGGCGTGCGCTCGACTGATAGCCGATCAGGACAGACCTTAGATCAACTCCACGCCCATCGCCGTGGCTTCGCCGCCGCCGATGCACAGGGCGGCCATACCCTTGGTCTTGCCGTGGGCTTTCAGGGCGGACAGGAGGGTGGTCAGGACGCGGGCGCCGGATGCGCCCAGCGGGTGGCCCAAAGCGCAGGCGCCGCCGTTGACGTTGATCTTGTCGTGGGGGATGCCGAGTTCGCGCATGGCGATCATCGGCACGATGGCGAAGGCCTCGTTGACCTCCCACACATCGACGTCGTCGGCGCTCCAGCCCGCCTTCTTCAGCGCCTTCTGCAGGGCGAAGACCGGGGCGGTGGTGAACAGGCTGGGCTCCTGGGCGTGGGCGGCCTGGCTGACGACGCGGGCGATGGGCGTCAGGCCCAGGGTTTCAGCGGTAGACCGGCGCATCATGACCAGGGCGGCGGCGCCGTCCGAGATCGAGGCGGCCGAGGCGGCGGTGATGGTGCCGTCCTTGCCGAAGGCGGGCTTCAGGTTGGGGATCTTGGAGGGGTCGGACTTGGTCGGCTGTTCGTCGCGATCGACGATGACGGGGCCCTTGCGCGTCTTGACCTCGACCGAGGCGATCTCGGCGTCGAAGGCGCCGCTGTCCTGGGCGCGCTTGGCCCGGCCGGCGCTCTCGATGGCGTAGGCGTCCTGCTGCTCGCGCGTGAACTGATAGACCTTGGCCGTGTCCTCGGCGAACTGACCCATCAGCTTGCCGGGGGTGTAGGCGTCCTCAAGCCCGTCCAGATACATGCTGTCGGAAATGACGTCGTGGCCGATGCGCGCGCCGCCGCGGTGCTTTTGCATCAGATACGGGGCGTTGGTCATGGACTCCATGCCGCCCGCCACGATCACGTCGGCCGATCCGGCGGCCAGGGCGTCGTGCGCCATCATGGCCGCCTGCATGCCCGAGCCGCACATCTTGTTGATCGTGGTCGCCTCGGTCGAGACGGGCAGGCCCGCGCCCATCCCCGCCTGACGCGCCGGCGCCTGGCCCAGGCCGGCGGGCAGGACGCAGCCCATGATGATCTGCTCGACCTTGTTCGGGTCCAGCCCGGCGCGCTCCAGCGCCGCCTTGACCGCCACGGCGCCCAGGTCGGTGGACTTGGCGTCCGACAGCGCGCCCTGGAAACCGCCCATCGGGGTTCTGGCGTAGGAGACGATGACGACGGGATCGGACATGAAGCGGTTCCTCTTGCTTGCGGCGACAGATAGCGATCCGCCCGACCAATTCAAAGCGTCAGGAGAAGTGCAGCCGCCGATACTTGCCCCGGAAATAGAGCAGCGGATCGCGTCGCGGCTCGAACCGCGCGCGCGTGACCCGGCCGATGATGACCAGGTGATCGCCGGCCTCGACGATCTGTTCGGTCCCGCATTCGAAACTGGCCAAGGCGCCCGACAGGATGGGCGCGCCGGTGTCCCAGGTCTCCCACGCCACGTCCTGGAACCGGTCGGCCTGGGACCGGGCAAAGACGCCGGAGGTCGGCTGCTGGCCGATATGCAGGACGTTGATGGCGAAATGCTCGGCCTGACGGAAGCGTTCGACATTGGTGGACGAGCGGGCCAGGCAGAACAGGATCAGCGGCGGGTCCAGCGACACCGACGAAAAGGAGTTGGCGGTCAGGCCGACGGGCTGTCCGGCCTCGTCCAGCGTCGTCACCACCGTCACCCCGGTCGCGAAACAGCCCAGGGCGTCGCGCAGGGTGCGCGGGTCGGACCCGGCCTGATAGACCATGGCCTCGCGCGGGGCCTGACGTTCCAGAAAGCCCAGCAGGGCGGCGTTCTCGGCCTCGACCGGGTCGGGACCGTCGTCGCGGGAGATGATCTGGACCGGCAGGCCGGCCAGCAGGGCCTCGACCTCGGGCGACACGGCTCCCTGCCCTTCGCCGGCGACGATGGTCAGGCAACTGGCCAGGGCCGGTCCGGTGACGGCGAGCGCGGGAGCCACGGCCTCCAGCGTCCGGTCGGAACAGACGATGGCCGGGCGCGAGGGGATTTCGGTCAGCAGGCGACGCAGGGCGGTGGAGCCGTCCTCGGTCTTGTCGAAATCGGCGGCCAGTACGACGTGCCGCCCAGCCTCGACCAAGGCGCGCACCGACCGGCGCCAGTCGCCGGACAGACGTTCGGGCGCGCCGATCAGCAGGACGATGGGCTCCTCCGGGTCGCCCCAGCTTTCGACGTCCAGGCCTCCGATCCGGGGCGGCGATGCGGTCATGAGGCGGGGCGGTCCGGTCTGTGGTGGGGCGAGAGAGCCCTCCCTAATAAGGGAAGTCCGGCCGCCGACGCCAGCCGGACGATCAGACGTTCAGCCGATAACCGACGCTGGGTTCGGTGACCACCAGGGTCGGCTCGGCCGGATCGGCCTCCAGCTTATGCCGCAGCTGGCCGACGACGACCCGCAGATACTGCACGTCGTCGGCATGGCCGGCGCCCCAGACGGTCTTGAGCAGATCGACGTGGCCCAGCACCTTGCCGGCGTTGCGCGCCAGATAGGCCAGAACGTCGTACTCCTTGGGCCTCAGCTTCACCCGCTCGCCGGCGCGGGTGACGATGCGGCGGTCCAGGTCGATCACCACATCCCCGGCCGTGACCACGCCGCCCGCGACCGGCGTCAGCGCGCCCTGACGCAGGCCCGCCCGGATGCGGGCCAACAGTTCGCCGACGCCGAACGGCTTTTCCACATAGTCGTTGGCGCCCAGGTCCAGGGCCACGATCTTCTCGGCCTCGCGGTCGCGCGCGGACAGGACGATGATCGGCCCCTGATAGAAGTCCCGCGCCCGCGTCAGCACGTCCTTGCCGTCCATGTCGGGCAGGCCGAGGTCCAAGACCACGGCGTCGGGGCTCCACAGGGCGATGGCGCGCAGGCCCTCCTGACCGCTGTCGGCGCGGCGGGGTTCATAGCCGGCGGCGTCCAGAGCGGGGGCGAGGAAGCGGTGGATCTGGGGCTCGTCGTCGATGACCAGAACCTGGGGGCGAACGGCGGACATCACAGCAGATCCCGGTGGGTGGCGATGGACTTGGGCAGGCTGATCAGGATGCGGGTGCCAAGCTTGCTTCCGTCCGGGCCATCCTGGATCGGGCTGGCGGCGGCGATGCGGCCGCGCATGGCCTCGACGAAACCCTTGGCGATGGCCAGGCCCAGGCCCGCCCCCTGCACGCGATCGGGGGCGCGGTCCGTGGACTCTTCCATCCGGCGGAACTTGTCGAACACCCGTTCTAGTTCGGCGGTGGGAATGCCGCGCCCCTCGTCCTCGATGGAGATGACGACGGCGCCGCGATCCTCATAGGCCGCCAGTTCGATGGTCGTGCCGTCGGGGCTGTAGGCGATGGCGTTTTCCAGGATGTTGACCACGGCCTGTTCCAGCAGGCCCGGATCGGCCTCGACCATGCTGAGCTGAGCCGGAAAGTCGCGCGTGACCTTGCGTTGGCCCAGGCGGCGCGACACGCGGTCGGCGGCGGCGTTCAGGATGTCGCGCACATCGGTCCAGTCGGTGCGGACGTTCAGGCCGCCGCCCTCCAGCCGGGTCATATCCAAGAGGTCGCCGACATAGCGCGACAGGCGTTCGGCCTCCTCGCGGATGCTGAGCAGCAGGTCATCGCGGACCTCCGGCTTCAGGGTCGCGCCATAGTCGATCAGGGTCGTCGCCGAGCCCAGGACGGTGGACAGGGGTGTGCGCAGATCGTGGCTGACCGAGTTCATCAGGGCGGCGCGGAAACGGTCGGCGCGACGCAGGGTCTCGGTCTCCAGCGCCTGACCGGCCAGGTCGGCCCGCTCCAGCGCCACCGCGCCCTGGTCCAGCAGGGCCATGGCCAGGCGTTCCTCGTCCGAGCCCGCCGCCACGGCCGAGGCGTCGATGCCTGCCACGCCGGCCCGGCCGCGCACGCCCTGCAAGGGCTGAAACCGCCAGTGGGTCTGCGGCAGGGTGCCCGTGCCGTGCCCCGTCACTTCGCCATGGGTCCAGGCCCAGCGGGCGGCGGCCATGGCGTCGGGGGCCAGTGTGACGCCTTCGGGGCTGGCGGCCGTCAGGGTCAGATCGTCGTCTTCAGGCAGCAGGACGACCGCCCCGGCGCCGGCGGCGGCCGAGGCCTGTTCGGCCAGACTGCGGGCCGTGGTCGCGCGATCCTGACCCGCCGACAGGGTCTGGCTGGCCGCCAGCAGGGCCGAAACGGCGGCGGCGCGACGCTGGGCCGCCCTCGCCTGTTCGCGCACCCGTCCGGCTAAAGCGCCCGTGCCCAGGGCCACGCCCCAGAAGACAATCAAAGTCAGTACGTCCGTTGGCGAGCCGATCAGGAAGCTGTAGCGCGGCTGAAGGAACAGGAAGTTGTAGGTCAGGAAGGCCAGGGTCGCCGCCGCCAGGGCCGGCCGCAAGCCGTTCAGCACGCCCGCCGCCACCACGGCCGCCAGATAGATGACGCCCAGATCGACCCGCTCGAACCGGGTATCCAGCAACAGGGCGGCGCCCGTCGCCGCCAGGACGAAGGCCGCCCCGGCCGGATAGCCGCGCCAGTCCAGCGCCGCCCTGACGCCAGACCTGGACGCCGGTTCGGGGGCGGTCAGGTCGCCCTCGGTCACGACGTGGACGGCGACGCCCTGGGCCTTGCGCAGCAGTTCGGTCGCCAGCGCCCGGCCGGTCCATTCAGCGAACCGCCCGCCGCGCGTCTTGCCGATGACGATCTGGGTGACGTTGTTGCGGTGGGCATGGTCCAGCACGGCGCGCACCACGTCGTCGCCGCTGATCGTCACAGGCCGGCCGCCCAGTTGTTCTGCCAGCTTGAAGGCTTCGGACAGTCGGCCCGCCGAGCGGGCGTCGGCGCGCGATCCACTGGGCCGTTCGACGTGTGCCACCGACCAGGGGGCGTCCATCATCATGTCGGACATGCGCCGCCCGGTGCGAACCAGTGAGGCGGTCATGGCGTCGCCGCCGACCAGCACCAGGATCCGCTCGTTCGCCGCCCACGGCCCCGACACGCCCCGCTCGCGCAGGTGCGACAGCAGTTGATCATCCACCGTCTGGGCCGCGCGGCGCAGGGCCAGTTCGCGCAGGGCCGTCAGGTTCTCGATCTTGAAGAAGTTCTCGGACGCCACCCGCGCCGTCTCGGGCACATAGACCTTGCCCTCGGCCAGACGCGCCCGCAGGTCCTCGGGTGTGATGTCCACGACCTCGATGTCGTCGGCGCCGGTCAAGGCGCTGTCAGGCACCGCCTCCCGCTGGCGCACGCCGGTGATGCGCAGCACGACGTCGGACAGGCTCTCCAGATGCTGGATGTTGAGCGTCGTCCAAATATCGATCCCGGCGTCGCGCAACTCCTCCACATCCTGCCACCGTTTCGGATGGCGCGAACCCGGCGCATTGGAGTGGGCGTATTCGTCGACCAGCAGCAGTTCGGGACGCCGCGCCAGGGCGCCGTCGAGGTCGAACTCCATCAGCGCGCGGTCGCGGTGATCGATCGGCGCGCGCGGCATGACGTCCAGGCCGCGCAGCAGGCTCATCGTCTCCTTGCGGCCGTGAGTTTCGACCACGCCGACGACGACATCCAGCCCCTCGGCCTTTCGCCGGCGCGCGGCGCGCAGCATCTCATAGGTCTTGCCCACGCCGGGCGACATGCCCAGAAACACCTTCAGCCGCCCGCGCTTGCGGCGCGGAACGGCTGAAGTCGCGGGCGTTTCGGGCGCTGGTTCGGGCAATCAGCCCTCCGCGCCGAAGCGGGCGTCCAGCGCGCGATTGGTCATCAGGACATTGACGTGCGGCTGGCCGATGAAGCCGAGGAAGGCCCCCTCGGTCCGCGCGTCGATGATGCTCTGGACCTGCTGCACGGGAACGCCTCTGGCGCGGGCGATCCGCGCGGCCTGAAGCCGAGCGTAGGCCGGAGACACGTCCGGGTCGAGGCCCGAACCCGAGGTCGTAACCGCATCGGCGGGGATGACGCCCGGGGCGTCCTCGGCGCGGATCGCCTGGGCGGTTTCGGCGACGCGCGCGGTCAGGTCCGGGTTCAGCGGCCCCATGTTGGAGCCGGACGAGGCGGCGGCGTCATAGCCGTCGCCGGCCGCCGAGGGGCGCGGATGCAGATAGGTCGCGCCGGCGAACGGCTGACCGATCAACGAGGAACCGACCACCTGACCGCCGGCGTCGCGCACCAGGCTGCCGTTGGCCTGATCCGGGAAGGCGACCTGGGCGATGCCGGTGACGGCCAGCGGATAGGCCAGCCCCAGCAGCAGGGTGAACAGGGCCGTCATGACGAGGGCCGGGCGAAGTTGATTGACCATGGTCGTCGCCTCAGAAACTGGCTTTCAGCGTCGCCACGGCGCGCGCGCCGTAGATGTCGCCGAAGTCGTGTTGATCGGTGTCGTGATAGCGCAGGTCCACCGCCAGATTGCTGGTCAGTTGATAAGCCGCGCCCAGGTTCCAGGTGGTGTAGTCCAGGTCCGACGAGACCCACTGACGGCCGAGTGCGCCCGAGATCGTCCATTTGTCGGCCGGGCTGACGGCGCCGTTGATCTCGGCATAGGTGGCCTCGTCCTCGGATGCGCCGAAGAAGTCGGGCGAATAATAGACGGCGGCGCCCAGGGTCGCCGGGCCCACGGCGCGCGAGGCGGCGGCTTTCAGCTCGACATAGTCATAGTCCGCGCCGTCCGGCTGACCGGCGTAAAGGTAGCCGATCACGCCGAAGTCCAGCGCATAGCCGGCGACCTCGGGCCGGTAGCCGGCATAGAGATCGACCTCGGCGTCCGTGTCGTCGCCGAAATCGACGTTGGAGGCCCAGCCGCCGGCGTAGAAGCCGTTCTTCGTCAGATCGACGCCGGCCGAGATGGCCGGGTTTTCCTGGGTCTGGCTGACGCCGCGGAAGACATAGTCTGAGGTGACGGCGACGTTTGCCGAAACGTCCTGGGCCTTGGCCTCGCTGCACAGGCCCAGGCCGGCGATGCCGAGGATGCAGGCGGCGGCGAACCAGGCGTCGTTGCGCCCGGAGGCCCTGGAGTGGGGTTTACGCATGGAGATGTCCTTGGAAGCGCGCATCAGGCCAGGCCGAGCGCGGAAATGAGAAGGTCGATCAGCTTGATGCCGACGAACGGGGCGATCAGGCCGCCCAGGCCGTAGATCAGCAGGTTGCGGCCCAGGAGGGCGCCGGCGCCGATGGCCCGGTATTTGACGCCCTTCAGCGCCAGCGGGATCAGGGCGACGATGACCAGGGCGTTGAAGATCACCGCCGACAGGATGGCGCTCTCGGGACTGTGCAGACGCATGACGTTCAGCGCGCCAAGCGACGGCAGGGCGACCACGAACATCGCCGGGATGATGGCGAAATACTTGGCCACGTCGTTGGCGACCGAGAAGGTGGTCAGGGCGCCGCGCGTGATCAGCAGTTGCTTGCCGACCTCGACAATCTCGATGACCTTGGTCGGGTCGCTGTCGAGATCGACCATGTTGCCGGCCTCGCGAGCCGCCTGGGCTCCGGTCTGCATGGCCACGCCGACGTCGGCCTGAGCGAGCGCAGGGGCGTCGTTGGCGCCGTCGCCGCACATGGCGACCAGACGGCCCTTGGCCTGTTCGGCCTTGATGAGGCGCATCTTGTCCTCGGGCGTGGCCTCGGCGAGGTAGTCGTCGACCCCGGCTTCCGAAGCGATCGCCGCCGCCGTCACCGGATTGTCGCCGGTGATCATCACAGTGCGCAGGCCCATGCGGCGCAGGTCGGCGAAGCGCGCCTTCACGCCCGGCTTGACCACATCCTTCAGGTGGATGACGCCGACCAGGGCGCCGTTCTGGGTGACGGCCAGGGGCGTGCCGCCCGACCTGGCGATCCGGTCTACGGCCTGGCGGAACTCGGCCGGCGCCGAACCATCGGTCAGGTTCAGGTCCTTGAGCACGGCATCGACCGCGCCCTTGCGCCAGCTGTCCTTGCCGACATCCAGGCCTGACTGGCGGGTGACGGCGGTGAAGGGAATGGCGACGGCGCCGGCCGGTTGATCCACCGAGACGCCGGCGTTGCGGCCCAGTTCGACGATGGAGCGGCCCTCGGGCGTCTCGTCGGCCAGGGACGCCATAACGGCGGCGGCCAGGGCGGCTTCCGGACGCACGCCGGGGACCGGGATGACCTCGGTCGCCATACGGTTGCCGAAGGTGATGGTGCCGGTCTTGTCGAGCAGCAGGGTGTCGACGTCGCCCGCCGCCTCCACCGCACGGCCCGAGGTGGCCAGCACATTGACCTTCAGCAACCGGTCCATGCCGGCGATGCCGACCGCGGACATCAGGCCCCCGATCGTCGTCGGGATCAGGGTGATGAACAGGGCGCCCAGGACGATGGGATCCAGATCGACGCCCGAATAGGCGCCGAGGCCCACCAGGGTCACGACCGCGATCAGGAAGATCAAGGTCAGGCCGGCCAGAAGCACGGCCAAGGCCAGTTCGTTCGGCGTCTTCCTGCGGTCCGCGCCCTCGACCATGGCGATCATGCGGTCGAGGAAGGTCGAGCCGGGCTTGGCGGTGATGCGGACCTTGATCCAGTCTGAGACGACGGTGGTGCCGCCGGTCACGGCGGACCGGTCGCCGCCGCTTTCGCGGATCACCGGGGCGCTCTCGCCGGTGATGGCGGCCTCGTTGACCGAGGCCACGCCCTCGATGATCTCGCCGTCCGAGGCGATCACTTCGCCCGCCTCGACCAGGATGATCGAGCCGACCTCAAGTTCCGACGCATTGGTGGGGACCACCGTGCCGGTCTTGGGATCGACGATCAGCTTGGCCTTGGTCGTGACTCGGGTGGCGCGAAGGCTGTCGGCGGCCGCCTTGCCCCGCCCTTCGGCGATGCTTTCGGCGACGTTGGCGAACAGGACCGTGGCCCACAGCCACAGGGCCAGTTGCACCGCAAAGCCCGCCGCCTGACCGCCCGCGATGGCCGCCGCCGCCGAGATGGTGGACAGAAGCGCCACGATCCAGGTGGTGAAGATGACCGGGTTCTTGATCAGTTTGACGGGGTTCAGCTTGACGAAAGCGTCACCGACGGCGCGTCCGATCATCGCCCCGGAGAGCCCGCCCGCGAGGGGCGACGAACGACCGCCCTCGCGTGGGTCCAATGTGATTTGTGTCATGTCATGATGTCCGGGGGATCAGGCGCCGGCGACCGCGGCGAGCACCTGGAAGTGCTCGACGATCGGTCCCAGCGCGAGGGCGGGCAGGAACTGCAAACCGCCGAGGATGAGGATCACGCCGATCAGCAGGCCGATGAACAGGCCGTTGTCGGTGGGCAGGGTGCCGGTGGAGGGCGCCAGCTTGGGCTTGACCACCAGGCTGCCGGCGATGGCCAGGACGGCGACGGCCGGAATGAACCGCCCGAACAGCATGGCCAGGCCCAAGGTCGTATTCCACCAGGGTGCGTTGGCGGTCAGGCCCGCAAAAGCCGAGCCGTTGTTCGCCGCCGCCGAGGTGTAGGCGTACAGGATTTCCGACAGACCGTGCGGCCCCTTGTTCAGCAGGCCCGCCAGCGCCGTCGGGAAGACGGCTGAGATCGCCGAGAAGCCCAGGATGGACAGGGGCAGGATCAGCACCGCGATCATGGCGAACTGGATCTCGCGCGCCTCGATCTTCTTGCCCAGATATTCCGGCGTGCGACCGACCATCAGGCCGGCGACGAAGACCGACAGCAGGGCCATGACCACCATGATGGCGATGCCCGAACCGACGCCGCCGGGCAGTATCTCGCCAAGCTGCATCAGGAACATCTGCAAGGCCCCGCCCAGCGGCATATAGCTGGCGTGCATCGAATTGACCGAGCCGTTGGAGGCGCCCGTCGTGACGACGGACCAGACGGTCGAGGCGGGCGCGCCGAAGCGGACCTCCTTGCCCTCCATGTTCACCGAGGCGTCCACCTGGGCGGCGACCAGGGACGGGGCCGGCTGAGTCTCGATCACATACATGGCCGCGCTTGAGACGGTCAGGATGATCAGGGCCGCCGCAGCCAAGGCCTTGATGTCGCGTCCCGCCAGGGCCGTGCGGCCGAAGGCGAAGAAGGCGGCCCAGCCCATGACGTTGATCGCGACGGCGGTCAGCAGGTTGGTGATCGCATTCGGGTTTTCGAACGGATGGGCGCCGTTGACGTTGAAGACGCCGCCGCCGTTGATGCCCAGTTGCTTGATCGCCACCTGGCTGGCCGCTGGAAACAGCGGCAGGGTCTGCGATCCGCCCTCGACGCCGACCGCGTGGACGTTGGCCGCCAGGCTCTGGACGATGCCGAGGCCCGACAGCGCCACGGCCAGTATCAGGGCGGCGGGCAGCAGGACATAGAGGGTGGTACGTGTCAGGTCGGCCCAGAAGTTGCCGACGCCCTCGCCGCGATTGGCGACGAAGGCCCGCGCCAGGGCGGCGGCGATGGTGGCGCCTGTGGCGGCCGAAACGAAGTTCTGCACCGTCAGACCGACCATCTGGCTGAAGGTCGACATCGTCGCCTCCCCGCCATAGCTCTGCCAGTTGGTGTTGGTGACGAAGCTGACGGCGGTGTTGAAGGCCAGGTGCGGCGACACGCCCGCAAAGCCTTGCGGGTTCATCGGCAGCACGCCCTGCAGCCGCAGGATGGCATACAACAGGACAAAGCCCGCCAGGTTGAAGGCCAGCAGCGCGCCGGCGTATCCCAGCCAGCCCTGGCTGCGCTTCGGATCGACGCCCGCCGCGCCGTAGAAGACGGCCTCCACCGGCTTGAGCACCGGGTCCAGCCAGGTCCGTTCGCCGTTCCAGACGCGCGACATATAAATGCCAATGGGCCAGCCGAGCATTACGGCCAGCCCAAGGGTCAGGGCGATCTCGCCCCATCCTTGAATGTTCATGAATTCCGTCCCGGTTCCCTAGAACCGCTCGGGCCGCAGCAGCGCCGCGACCATGTAAACGGCGACGGCGACCGCCCCCGCCCCCCAGAGTATGGCGATCATCGTCATACCCGTTTCAATGCTGTGGCGAGCAGGGCGAAGGCGGCGAACGCCCCTGCCCCCACCGCCAGAAAGATCACGTCGGCCAATCCGGCCTCCTCAAGCTCAAGTGAAGCAGGAGGAGATCACGCGGGGCCGTAACGTCGCGATGTGAATCCCGGCTCAGGGCATAAAGGAACCATAATGCGGAGCGGCGGGTGCAAAATGCAGAAAGCCTCCGACCCGGTAGGATCGGAGGCTGTGAGAGGTTCAAAGCAGAAGCGCTTTATAAACTCCCGTCACCCTCGGGCTTGTCCCGAGGGCCTACCTTTAGGCGCGCTCGGACGCCGGATGCGTGGGTGCATTTTTGATGCCGTCCACCATCGCATCGGAAGCGACCGTGGGCCCTCGGGACAAGCCCGAGGGTGACGGAGTTGAGAGTTTCGGATTAGCCGCCGTAGCTCCGGCCGCCGCCGCCGAAGCCGCCGCGCGAGACGACGGTGGTGCGGCTTTGTACGCGGCTGGGCGCCTGACGCGCCACGTCGCCGTGCTCGCGCCCGTTGGTCAGGGTCTTGCCGGTGCGGTAGTCGCGGTAGGTGTAGCCGCCGCCGTAGCCGTTCGACAGCCGCCCCTCGCGGTCGCGATACAGCGGCCCGCCGCCGCGATAGCCGCCGCCGTTCAGCATTTGCCCGATGATGAATCCGGTCAGCAGCGGGGTGAAGAAGGAGCCGTTGCCGCCCTGATTGTTGGGCTGGCACTGGGACGGCCCCCACTGGCCTTCGCATTCCTCGCGAGAGGCATAGCGGGGCGCGGTCTTGGCGGCCTCTTCCTGGGCCTTGGCCTGGGCGGCGTCGCATTCGGCAGGGGTAATGTCGTTGGCGGCCTTGCACTCGTCCAGCGACTGATAGGCCAGGGTCGGTTCGGGATCGGGCGCCGGGACGCGCTGGGGCGAACCGCAGGCGGCCAGCGAGAAGCTGGCCGTCGCCATCAGGCTGCTGACATGAAGCACGCGCGAGCGCTTCAGCCGGCGCATGGTCTCTGTTTTGGGCAGGTCCTTGGGATCGGTCATGGCGGTCACGACGTCATGCAGGCGGCGTTGAGCAGGCCGACGCAGATGGAGATGGAGGCCAGATAGACGGCCGCGGCGATCTCGCCTGCCTCGATGCGGACGACCAGGTTGCGGAAGGCCATGCGGCTGATGGCGACGAAGACGACGATCTGGATGATCCCGGCCAGCAGGGCCCAGGCCGCGAACTCCATCAGGCTGACGGTATGCGACAGGGCCGAGGCCAGGGGCAGGACGTAACCGATCAGGGCGCCACCGAGAGCAATGGCGGCGGCGGTGTTGCCCTGACGGATCAGCGTATGTTCGTGATACGGCGTGACCCACTGGTAGACCAGTTTGAAGGCCAGGGTGAAGGCGCCCGCCATGGCGAAGGCGATCAGAAAGGCGATCGCCCCCTGCTGAAATACGAACCAGTCGAACATCTGTCTTGCCCCTCGGATTGCGCGCTCAGGCGCGGAACTCGGCCATTTCCAGCGGAATGCCGATCATGATTTCGTGCGTCGTCTCGCCGCCGTCAGGCTGCTGCTCCAGGGCGATCATCAGTTCGCGCCCACCGCCCAGCTCACGGGCATACAGCATGCAGGTCTGGAAGATCTTGGCATAGGGGGTGGTCGCGGCGCGGTCGTCCCAGATCGTCTCCCACAGGGTGACGGGCGGCTGGATCGCGTCGCTCTCGGCGAACCAGAAGCGCGGATAGTCGGGCAGGTCCTCGGCCGCGCCGTGGAAGACCGGCGCCGACAGGCGGTCGCGCCAGATGCGGCGTTCGCGCTCGCCCGGCGGATAGGCCGAGGTCCAGGGCACGAACAGGCTGAAGTCATAGGATTCCAGCCCTGCCTCGTCGTCGCTCATGGCCTGAAGCATGACGTGGTCGTCGGTGTAGAAGCGATGCACGAACTGACCGCTGTCCAGGCTGACCAGCCCCTGCGCCGAGATGTCCAGCACGTCGCGGTCCAGGGTGAAATGGGTTTCGTCGCCCAGCCGGCGCCAGGCCAGCGGGTCCAGCGACACGGTGCGGCCCACAGTGATGTTGCGCACCGTCGCCAGCCGATTGGCGGGTGCGGCCTTCTCCGACGATCCGAAAAGCTTCTTGAACATGGGCGACTATCTAGGCCCGATGCGCGCCGACGGCGAGCGAACAGAGACGATGCGACCGAATGAGGCGGTTCATGGCGTCAACTTCCGTCCGATCTTGCGTCAAGTCAAGCGTTCATGTTACGCGTTTCATGTAACGACATGCCGAATGACGCCTCATCCTCCTCCGCCGCAAACGACCGCATCCGTGCGTGGCGACAGGCGCGTCGCGAGGCGGGCCTAGTCAAGCTGGAGCTGTGGGTGCCGGAGGCCGCCCGCGACGACGTGAAGGCGGCCGTTCGCGCCATCGTCACCGATTCCACACGCGGGCCTCAGCTTGCCCAACGCCCGCGCCGCCCCACTTCTGATCCCATCACCCCTGGAGACGACCACCATATGGACGCCGTGATCGAAACCCCCTGGACCGTGCCTGCCATCAAGTCGGCGCTGGACGGTTCCGCCCTGCTGCGCGACGGGGAAATGACCCTGCGCGTGGTCGAGGGCGCCGAGCCCGTTCTGCTGGCGACCATGCACGAATACGGCGACCTGCCGGTCTATCTGAGCGTCGGCGGCGCCCAGATCGTCTGTTCGGTCCTGCTGTGGCCCGTCGCCGAACAGGCCGACCGCCACGCCTTCAACGAGTTCCTGCTGAAGGCCCAGCGCGTGGTGCCCCTGTCCAACTTCGCCATCACCAACGTCGGTGGCGAAGACGTGTATGAGCTGATGGGCGAACTCTCTTGCAAGACGACGCTGCAGACCATCCTCATCGAACTGCGCACCCTGGCCGAGAATGCGATCGACGCCACCGAACTGCGTGAAACCTTCGGCGCCGACGCCGCCTGATCCCGGAAGACCGACCATGTCCATGCTCAGAAAACTGTCCGCCCTGTTTCGGGGTTCGGCCCATGACGCGGCCCAGGGCGTCGTCGACGCCAATGCGCTGAAGATTCTCGATCAGGAAATCCGCGACGCCGACAACGCTCAGGGCAAGGCGCGCGACGACCTGGCCGGCCTGGTGGCGCGCCGCCGCATGGCCGAGAACGAGATGTCCAGCTTCCGCGACCAGATCGGCAAATACGAAAGCTCGGCCCGCACCGCCCTGGGTCAGGGCAAGACCGACCTGGCACGCGAAGTCGCCGGCCGCATCGCCGAGCTGGAGGTCGAGATCAACAGCCGCGGCCCGCTGATCGAGGACATGAAGACGGCCGAGACACGGCTGCGCACCGCCATCTCGGCGACCGACCAGAAGATCGAGACGCTTCGTCGCGAGATCGACATCGTCAAGGTCAACGATTCCGTCCAGCGCGCCCAGACCTCGGTCGCCCTGAACTCGGCCGGCGCCCAGTCGCGCATCGGCTCGGCCGCCGACAGCCTGCAACGCATCAAGCAACGCCAGGCGATCCAGGAAGAGAAGCTGAACGCCAACCAGGCGCTGGAGGATCGCCGCACCGGCGCCGACCTGGACGCCAAGCTGCGCGAGGCCGGCATCCTGCCCGGCCATTCGTCGGCCGACGACGTCCTGGCCCGCCTGAGCCAGCCGGAAGTGACCGTGGTCACGCCGCGCATCGGGCAATCTACCCCCGACAAAGATCCGGCCTGATCCATGGAGCGTCTGCGCTTCGATCCCCGCACCGACTGGGACGCCAAGGCCGAAGAACTGGGCTTCACCTGGCGCCATACCGACGGCAAACCCTATTGGGACGAGACGGCCGCCTACGCCTTCTCATTGGCCGAGATCGAGGACGGGATCGAGGCGCCGACCGAGGAACTGCACGGCCTGTGCCTGGAGTTGGTCGATGAGGCGGTTCAGTCTGAGCGGCTGATGGAGCAGCTCGATATTCCCGAGACCATGCGGGACTATGTGGCCGACAGCTGGAAGCGGGGCGATCCATCCCTCTATGGCCGGTTCGACTTCGCCTATGATGGAGCGGGGCCGGCCAAGCTGTATGAATACAACGCCGACACCCCGACCAGCATCTATGAGACGGCGGTGTTCCAGTGGTTGTGGCTGGAGGACCAGATCGCGGCCGGCGCCCTGCCCGCCGACGCCGACCAGTTCAACAGCCTGCATGAGAAGCTGGTGGATCGGTTCCGGGCCATCTTCCCGAACGGCGGCTTCGTGCATTTCGCCTCGGACGCCGAGTTCGTCGAGGACCGCCAGACGGTGCGCTTCCTCGAAGACCTGGCGCGCCAGGCCGGGCTGGACCCGCAGTTCGTCGCCATCGACCAGATCGGCCTGAACGCCGACGGCCGTTTCGTAGATCACGAGAACTGGATCATCCAGGCGATGTTCAAGCTGTATCCGTGGGAGCAGATGCTGCGCGACGAATACGCCGCCCCCCTGCCCACCGCAGACGTGACGGTGCTGGAGCCGGCGTGGAAGAGCATCCTGTCCAACAAGGCCATCCTGCCCCTGTTGTGGGAGCGGCATGCAGGCCACCCCAACTTGCTGGAATCCTATTTCGAGGGCGATGCGGCCGAGAGCGCGCTGGGGTCGTCCTATGTCCGCAAGCCCCTGTTCTCGCGCGAGGGCGACAATGTCGAACTGATCGACCAGGGCCTCAGCGCGGCCGAGGTCGTGGACGGCGGCTATGGCGAGGGGCGCCACATCCGCCAGGCGCTGTGCGATCCGCCCCTGTTCGACGGCAACTATGCGATCATCGGGTCCTGGGTCGTGGGGACGGAGCCGGCCGGCATCAGCCTGCGCGAAGACACGGGCCGGATCACCCGCAACACCTCGCGCTTCGTGCCGCACTTCATTCGGGGCTAGGGCCGCGTCACGCCGGTTGGCGAAGGCGGCAACCAATGCAAGGCGCGGGTCGTTCTTGGGGTCCCACAGACGCCCGAAAGCCGCATCCATGCCCAGCATCCGCCTCGCCCTGGTCGCCACGACCGCCCTGACCCTCGCCACCGGCGCCGCCAGCGCCCAGACCCAGGCTCCATCGACGACCCAGGACCGCCTCGGCGCCGTCGTCGGCGCCCTGTTCGGGGATCGGCTCGGCCTGTCGGCCATGGACCAGGCCTGGCTGCGCGGCGGCCGCCCTTTGCGTGACGGCCAGAGCCAGTTCTCGACCCAGGTGGACGCCAGCCTGAGAGCAGGCTCGGTGTCCAGCTCGGCCGCGACGCGGTTGAGGTCGGACTATACCGCCCTGGTCGATCTGGAGACCCGTTACGCCGCGGACGGCATCAATACCCAGGAACGCGCGGACCTGAACGCCCGCTACACGGCACTGACCCAGACGTTGCAGTCTGGCGCTTCGGGTTATGAAGAGACCGACACGGTCGCCCAGGGCCGCGCCGCCTTCAATTCGCGCGTGGACGCCGCCGTGACCGCTCGCCGCCTGACCCGCACCGAGGCCACGCGCCTGAAGACCGATTACCAAGCTCTGATCCAGGTCGAGACGCGATATAATTCGGACGGGACGATCAACGCCACGGAACGCGCCGATCTGGACGCGCGCCTGGATGCGCTGGACCTGCGTGTTGGCGACGGCCCGGCCGGTCAGACCCCGGCTACGAACCTGACGGCGCGCGCACGACTGACGAACCTGGAGACCACCCTGACCGCGTCCGAACGCTCGGGCGCCGTCACCCGCGCCGAGGCCGCAGACATACGCGTCGAAGCCGGCGACCTGGCCCGTCTCGACGCCGCATACACCCGCACCAGCCCGTCGGCCGACGACACCGCCTACCTCAGCCGCCGCATCGGCGAACTGGAAGCCCGCGCACGCCGCTGAGGCCGGGCCATTATCCCCGACGCTCGGCTTCCACACGCTCGTAACCCGCGTCGATCACGAACAGCATGGCCTCGGCGGCGCCGGGGCCATCTTGTCGTTCGATCAGATCGACGATGCGTTCGTGGGCGGCGGCCGTGTCGGCCTGAAGCCGCAGATCCCGTGTCGGGGGGCTGAGGGTGAAGACCTCCAGCAGGGCCGTCTCGATGACGCTGGCCAGCGAGCGCATCATCGGATTCTGCGACGCCGCGCCGATGGCGACATGCAGGGCCAGGTCGGCCAGGGCGAAGTCGTGCTCGGACAGATCCTTGACCTGCATCCTCTGCACCGCGTGGCGCATGGCGAACAGATCTTCCGCCGTCCGGCGTTGGGCGGCCAGGGCGGCGGCGGCCGGTTCGAGGGCGCGACGCACCTCTGCCAGCTGACGACGGAACGCCGCGTCCATGCCGCCCGAGACCTGCCAGGTCAGGACTTCGCGGTCGAAATAGTTCCAGTGAACGGGGTCGGTCACGCGGGTGCCGACGCGCGTCTTGACGCTGAGAAACCCCTTGGCCGCCAGCGTCTTCAAGCCTTCGCGCAAGGCCGTACGCGAGACGCCGAAACGGTCGAGCAGATCGGCCTCCAGCGGCAATTTTTCGCCCGGCGCCAGTCGGCCGGTCAGGATGTCCTGCGCCAGGGCACGCACGATCTGCTCGTGCGTGGACAGGACCTGCGTCGATCTGAGGGGACCGACCGGGGCATCGTTGCTGGCGCTCATCCTGCGGTCGTAAGCCAGGCCGGCTCAAAAGTCAGCAAACCAAATAATATGATTATATGCCGCACGCCTCAGGGCACCAGCACCCGACGCAAGGCGGGCACGGCCAGGATCAGATCGCGCGTCACCAGCGCGGCGAAGAAGTCCGCCCCTTCTTGCCCCAGGTGCGTGTAGTCGAACGACACCCGAGCCTGACCCAACGGCTCGATGGCGGCGTTGTTCTGGGCCTGGACCGCAGGCGTGGCCGGCGCTGGCGTCACGCCGGTCGAGCCGGGGATGGTCGTGCCGGTCAGCAGGGCGGCCGCGACCTCGGGCGACGGCGGAACCTGGGCGAAGCGGGCGGACATCATCGGCCCAAGGGCCTGCACCGCGGCGGCGCTGGACGTGTTCAGATCGACCAAGGGCGCGCCCGTCTCCTCGGCGACCTTGCGCACCGCATCGGCCCAGGGGACCAGGTCGTTCTGTAGCCGGCCGTCGACGAACTGGCGTCGTGTCAGGGGCGTCAGCAAGACGGGGATGGCGCCACGTGCGCGGGTCTCCTCGACATAGCGTTTCAGATTGACGGGAAACTGGGTCGCAAGATCGGTGGAGCGGCCCGGCTTGCCCGGTTGATCGTTATGGCCGAACTGGATCAGCACATAGGTCTGGACGAAGCCGGGCGTAGACATTTCCGCCAGGGCCAGATCCCAGGAGCCTTCGGCGAAATAGCTGCCCGAACTGCGCCCGCCGCGCGCCAGGTTCACACAGGCGACGAAGGACGTCACGTGGTCGGCGCAAAAGCTGGGGCCCCAGCCGCCGATCACCGCCGTGGTCGAGTCGCCGACCAGAATGATCTTGGACGCCTGGATCGGCGTGATGGGCGTGCCCCCAGGCGGCGGCGCGGGTGCGGCCTGGGGGGCGGCGAGCAGCGCGACGGACGAGAGGATGGCGGCGAGCGTCATGGGATTTCCTTCGGTTCAGTTCGCACAGTCGGCGGTCGGTTCGAGCCAGGCGGCCCAAGGGGTCTGGGCCGTGCTTTCCAGAAGCGTCGCGCCGGCCGGCAGGCAGGCGACGCCTTGGCCGCTGGCCCAGCGAACGGTCATCGGTCGAGCCAGTCGGCGCAGCGTCGCGGGACCTTCGATCGCATAGACCAGCAGCCGCCCATCGGCGTCGGCGCCGCCCCAGGACGACGGGCCGGCGATGATGCTGTCGGACGGTCGCATCCCCGCCCGCGCCGCCGCCGGGAAGGCCGCCTCGACGGCCTGGCTCAGGTCGGGATAGGCGTCGTCGCCGTCCAGCAGCGCCAGATCGGCGCGGCGGTCGCGATATTCGCGATAGGCGCGGTACCGCATGGCGGGCGTGGACTTCCACAGGTCGCGGCGCACCTGGGCAGGGTCGGCGCCGTTGGCCAGATCCTGCGGTCGGGCGATGGCGTCCACCTGTTCGCGCGGCGCCTTGTCGATGCCGCCCCGAACGGCGAACAGCGTCCCGTCCGGGCGATAGGTCCAGTGATGGAACTCGACGCCGTCGATCGTGCGCGACAGGGCCGGATCGTCCAGCACCGCGTCCGTCACCGCCTTGGGCGCCTCCAGCACGACCCAGACCGAGCGGCCGGTCTCGGCCTCCCATTCGGCGATGGTCTCCAGCCAGAAGCGGACGAAGGATGCAGGGCCGGTGTATTCTGGATCCAGGCCGAAGATGACGTTGGACCGGTCCTTCAGCGCGTCGAGCGTATGGCGGATATAGAGCCGATGCAGGTCGCGCCGCACGGGGTCGGACACGTCCCAGAAGACCTCGGCCGCCGGAACCTCCATCGGCATGCCCGTCGCCTGGATCGCGTTCATCGGCCGCCAAGGGAAGTCGACGTAATGGGTGCGGCTCTCCAGCAGCCAGTGCTGCAGATACATGCGGTGATGCAACACGACGCCGCGCCGTTCGGCCCGTTCGGCGAAGCCGTCCAGCCGGTCGAAGAACCAGGGATTGAAGCGGGTCAGGTCGTATTTGCTCAGGCCGTCCCAAGCGCGTCCCGTGCCACTGCGCGCCCAGGGCAGTTCGATGAAGGGCGCCCAGACCTCGCCGTCCTTCTGATCGGGCGAGCCGTAGAAGTCGTGATCGACGCGGCGGCGGTCGTACCAGAGGCCATAGTTGTGCTGGACCACGTCGCCGGTGTTCAGCCCCGCGACCAGGGCGTCCAGATCGTCGGTCAGGCCCGGTCCGATCTTGCCCGGCGCGAACCGGGTCAGGAAGGGGCCTGAACCGGCGGCGGCGGCCGTCGGCATCTGGGCCTGGAAGAAGGCGAAGCCAATTTTGCGGACATAGGCCGGGCGGCCGTCGATCTGGAACCGGCCGTCGGCCAGGGTCAGGGGATGGCGGTCGTCGGACGCACGATGGGCGTCACGCCAGGCGGCGACTTGGGCATCGGTCAAGCTGGGTGTTCCGCGCGCGGGCGTCGGCAGGACGACCCGGTCGAGCGCGTCGAGCGCCTCGCGCCCCAGCCGCGCCTCCAGTTGATAGCGATAAAGGCTTGCCGGTTCCTGTGGCTGGGCGCGATGGAAGTCGCGGCCGGGCTGGGCGCGTGGATCCTCCAGCACGCCGTCGCCGATCCGTTCGCCGCGACAGCCGACGGCGGCGTTGGGGGCTTCAGGCGGATTGCGCACCTCGACCACCGTCGCCTCGCAATTCCACAGCAGCGAGTTGGCGGCGGCCCAACCGGCGCCCTGGGCCTCTCGGCCCCGATGGGTCAGGGTCAGGGCGCCGCCGCGCACCTTTACCCCGTCGAACAGGGCGCCCGAAGCCCAGCTTTCCAGCGCGCCACTGTCGCCCTTGGCGTCCGTGGCGGTGCAGTCGAGGAAGACGTTGGGGCCGGCCGCCGCATGGCCCAGGCCGAAATCGTGGATGCCGTCGCGGCTGTCGCAGCGGACGAACAGGCTCTGCTGACCGGCCGTGTAGAAGACCCGACGGCGCCAGCCGCCGATCTCGGACACGGGGTCGGAGGCCGAGACATCCTGAACCGTGATGCGCCGCGTCGTCTCGCCCAGGTCGACCACCGAACCGACGAAGCCGCGCGCCGACAGATTGCGGATCCAGCCGTCCTCGACCCCGTCGAAGGCGATGGCGTACCAGCTGTGATCCTCATCCATCGGCCGTTCGGCATCATGGGCGGAGACCAGGGTCAGGCCCTCGATCCCGACCTCGCGGATGCGCGGCGTCGATGGCCCGCGCGTGACTAGGCCGCCCATCGCCGGGTCCAGAGCGGTGGTCAGGGGGGCATCGATCAGGACGGCGCCCGGCTGAACCGCCGTCACCGTGCGGTCCCAAACGACGTCGCGCGTGCCCGGCTTCCAGTTCAGCCGCCCTTCGGGTCGCCAGCCGACGAAGTCGTCCATGCCCAGGGCGGCGATCCAGGCGTCCGTGCTCGGCCGACGGATCGTGATCCGATCACCGACCGCCAAGCCTGCGGTCGAGGCCAGCGGCAGCCGCATGGCCCCCACCGGCACGGCGCCGACGACCGACACGGGATCGCCGGAAGGCGCAGCCTCCCTTTGGCCGGCCACGGTGATCAGGGCGCGACGGTCCACGCCGGTCGCCACGACGGTCGTGACGCCATCGGCCGCGCCGCGCAGCACCACGCCGTCGGCCGCGATGCGAATCTGACCCTCGACCTCATAGGTTCCGGCCGTCAACTGAACCACGCCGCGATGGCCGCGCCGGTCGGCGAGCCGGGCCCCGACAAGGTCGATCGCCGCCTGAATCCGCGCGCCGTCATCGCCCGCGACAGGCTCAACGATCAGGGTCGCCGGATGGACCGCCGGGGCCACGCCGCCGCCACGATAGCCGGCATGGGAAAAGTCGATGGGCGGGATACGCCAGACGGCGCGCGGATCGGGATCTTGCGCCCCCGCCATGCTCGACAGCGCGACCAACGCCGCTGCGGCCAAGCCGCCCATCCGCCATTTCATGGCCTTTCCTCCCTAGCCATTTGCCGAAAAGTATTATTATATTTCCAGACATGTCCAGCGGTGTCATTCCGCAAGTCGCCGTCAGAGCGTCGGACATCCAGGAAACGAAGGGGTCTTCGATGCTGAGCCGACGCACCTGTCTGGCGACCGCGGCGAGCGCCGCCCTGGCCGTGCCTCTGGCCGGCTGGCGCGCAGCCGAGCCGACGCGCGCCCAAATGCTGGCGACCATGGCCCGCGCCACCCGCTTCATGACGGAGAAGGTGGCGGTGAACGGCGGCTACGTCTGGTCCTACCTGCCCGACCTGTCGCGCCGCTGGGGCGAGATGGAGGCCTATCCGACCATGGTCTGGACCCAGGCGCCGGGCACGCCGGAGATGGGCCAGATCTTCCTGGACGCCTGGCGAGCGACCGGCGACGACCTCTATTACACAGCGGCGACCCAGGCGGCGGACGCACTGATCCAGGGCCAGCATCCGGCCGGCGGCTGGAACTACGTCATCGACACGGCGGGCGAGGATTCGATCCGGAGCTGGTACGAGACGATCGGCGCCAATGGCTGGCGGCTGGAGGAGTTTCAGCACTACTACGGCAACGCCACCTTCGACGACCACGCCACGGTCGAGTGCGCCCGCTTCCTGCTGCGGCTGCATCTGGCCAAGGGCGAGTCGCGGTTCCGGCCCGCCGTGGACAAGGCCGTCGACTTCATCCTGAACAGCCAGTTGCCGTCGGGCGGATGGCCCCAGCGTTGGCCCCGCGCGGGCGCGTTCGAGAACCACGGCAAGCCCGACTACACCGGCCTGATCACCCTGAACGACGAGGTGGCCGATGAGAACATCGACTTCCTGCTGCTGGTCCTGCAGCAGCTGAAGGACGAGCGGGTGCGCGAACCGATCCAGCGCGCCATGGCCTGCTATCGCGACCTGCAACAACCGGACCCGACGCCGGGCTGGGCGCTGCAATACACCCCCGACTTCAAGCCCGCCTGGGGTCGGACCTACGAACCCGCCGCCGTCTCGCCGCACACAACCGCCGCGGCCATCGACAAGATGCTGGATTTCTATCGCCTGACCGGCGACCGCAGCTTCCTGGCTCGCCTGCCGCAGGCGCTGGACTGGCTGGAGCGGATAGAGGCGCCGGTCGAGGCGCACCACGAGGGCCGCAACTTCTTCCGCTATGTCGAGCCGGGGACCAACCGGTTCATCGCCGTGCATCGGCGCGGCTCCAACGCCCAGAACGGCGACTATTACGCCGACTTCGACATGACCGGCGCGCGGGGTGAGAAACAGATCGACGTGGCCGCCCTGCGCCGTCGCACAGCCCAGGTCGCGGCCCTGTCGCCTGAGCAAGCGACGCAGAATTCGCCGTTGCTGGGACGCGGTCCGTCTCTGATGCCCGACTATGTCATCACACGGCCGCAGGCGGGTTCGGACCTGAACGCCGCCGGACCGGCCTCGGTCGCGATGCTGGTCTCCAGCCTGAACGCCGAGGACTATTGGCCCGTCGAGCTGAAGACCACCAGCCATCCCTATCGCGGCCCCGGCCCCGCCCAACCGCCGCCCGGCTTCGTCGATCGCGGCCAGGTCGGCGACGACTGGGACACCTCGCCCTTCACCGAGGCCAGCGGGCCGATGGGCATATCGACCGGAACCTATATCAACGCCATGAGCCGGCTGATCGCCGCCATGGCGAGGCCTACGACATGATCGAACGTCTTCTCGGCGCGGCCGCCCTGGCCCTGATCGTCGGCACGTCCGCCCAGGCCCGGCAGACGGTTCCCGAACGGTCGCCCGAGGGCCTGGCCTATCGCGCCCAGCCCCTGACCACCGAGATCTTCTTCGCCGACCCGTCGGCCCACGTGTTCGACGACCGGGTCTATGTCTATGGCTCGCACGACATCGACGCGCCGCCCGCCGACGATCAGCCGGGCAAGGGCTATGCGATGCGGGACTATGTCGTCCTGTCGATGGACCGGATCGGCGGGCCGGTGACGCAGCACCCGGTCGCCTTCACCCTGGAGGACGTGCCGTGGGCCGACCGCCAGCTCTGGGCGCCCGACGCGGCGGAGAAGGACGGCCGTTATTACCTCTACTTCCCGGCCAAGGACCGCGAGGGCGTGTTCCGCATCGGCGTGGCGGTCGGCGACCGGCCCGAGGGACCGTTCCGTCCTCAACCACAACCGATCCCCGGCGCCTTCAGCATCGACCCCAGCGTCTTCGTCGACGACGACGGCGCGGCCTATCTGTTCTTCGGCGGCATTCACGGGGGACAGCTGCAACGCTGGGCCACGGGAACCTATGACCCCGCCGGCGGCGACACCGACCTGGGCCGCCCGGACCAGCCGGCCCTGACGCCCAAGGTCGCCCGGCTGAGCGACGACAGGCTGAGCCTGGCCGAGCCGGTGCGCGACGCGGTGATCGTGGATGCGGACGGCAAGCCCCTGCTGGGCGGCGACCTGGACCGCCGCTTCTTCGAGGCGGCCTGGATGCACAAGCACGACGGCCTCTATTACCTCAGCTGGTCGACCGGTGACACGCACCTGCTGGCCTATGGCACGGCGACCACGCCCTATGGCCCCTTCACCTATCGCGGCACGATCCTGTCGCCGGTCCAGGGCTGGACCACCCATCATTCCATCGTCGAGGTGGACGGCCGCTGGCGGCTGTTCTTCCACGACACCCAGCTGTCGAACCGCGACAACCTGCGCAGCGCCAAGGTGCTGGATCTGACGCACGAGGCGGACGGTACGATCCGCACGCTGGACCCCTTCATTCGCGAGCCCTGATCCGGCCCGCGCTCGAACACAGAACGACAAAGGAAACGCCATGAGATTCATCGACCGCCGCGCCGCCCTGACCGGCCTGCTGGGAGGCGTCGCCGCCGCCGCCCTGCCGGTGCGCGCCGCCTTCGCCCAGACCAACGAAGAGGCCGCGCCCCTGGGTCGCGAATGGGCCAGCATGAAATGGCGTCGCGGCATCGAGGGCCAGCGGATGGCCGATCTGGGGAACGGGACCTTCCTCAACCCGATCATGTCGGGCGACCATCCCGATCCGTCGATCCTGAAGGACGGCGACGACTACTATATGACCTTCTCGTCGTTCGAGTCGGTGCCGGGCATCCACATCTGGCACTCGCGCGACCTGGTGAACTGGCAGCCGGTGATCGCGGCCCTGACCACCAATATCGGCTCGGTCTGGGCGCCCGAATTGATCAAGCACGAGGGCAAGTTCTACTGCTACATCCCCGCCCGCTTCCCGGAATACCGCTCCAACTACGTCATCTGGGCGGACAAGATCGAAGGGCCGTGGAGCGAGCCCATCGACCTGAAAATCCCGGCCAACATCGACCCCGGCCATATCGTCGGCGAGGACGGCAAACGCTATCTGTTCCTGAACGGCGGCGACCGGGTGAAGCTGACCGACGACGGCCTGGCCACCGACGGCCCGCTGGAGGAAGGCGTCTACAAGGCCTGGCGCTATCCCGACGACTGGATCGTCGAAGGCTTCGCCCAGGAAGGGCCCAAGCTGCTGAAGCACGGCGACTATTTCTACATGATCACCGCCATCGGCGGCACGGCTGGTCCGCCGACCGGTCACATGGTCATCGCCGCGCGGTCCAAGTCGATCAATGGGCCGTGGGAAGACTGCCCGCACAACCCCATCGTCCGCACCGCCTCGGGCGCCGAGAAATGGTGGTCGCGCGGCCATGCCACCCTGGTCGAGGGACCGACCGACGGCGACTGGTGGATGGTCTATCACGGCTATGAAAACGCCTATTGGAGCCTGGGCCGCCAGACCCTGCTGGACCCGATCGAATGGACCGACGACGGCTGGTTCCGCGCCAAGGGCGGCGACCTGTCCCAGCCTATCGCCAAGCCCCAGGGCGGCGACGCCGTGCCGCACGGCATGGCCCTGTCGGACGACTTCTCGACCGACAAGTTCGGCATCCAGTGGAGCTTCTACGATCCGCAACCCAACGAGAAGGATCGCCTGCGTCGCGAGAACGGCGTCCTGCACATGCGCGCCAAGGGCAAGGCGCCGGTCGATTGCTCGCCCCTGACCTTCGTCCAGGGCGAGCAGGCCTATCAGATCGAATGCGAGGTCGAGATCGATCCCGGCGCGGTGGCGGGCCTGATCCTGTTCTACGACCGCGCCCTGTATGCCGGCCTCGGTTTCGACGCGACCCGCTACGTCACCCACCAGTACGGGATCGAGCGGGGACGGCCGGCCAATCCGCACGGGCGGCGCATGTTCATCCGCCTGACCAACGCCTACCAGAACGTCTATTTCGACACATCGGGCGACGGCGTGACCTGGAACCGTTTCGACCGGGGCATGGAGGTCTCGGGCTATAACCAGAACGTCCGGGGCGGCTTCATGATGCTGCGCCCCGGCATCTACGCCGCTGGCGAAGGCGAGGTCCGGTTCAAGAACTTCAAGTTCAAGTCCCTCTGATCAAAGACGCCGGGCGCATTCCGATGCCCCGGCCCCCTTGCCCTGTTTCCCGAGTTTACAATGCCCAACACCCTGCACGGCCTGACGCGCGCCCAGATCGACGACACCCTGCGTCGCCTGATCGACAATCTGGTGAACATCACGGACGAGAGCGGCGAGTTCCTGCTGAGGCTCGACGACGGTCGGGTGATCGACACCAAGGGCTGGAACGACTGGGAATGGACCCACGGCATCGGCCTGTACGGGCTGTATGGCCTGTATCAGCAGACCGGCGACCAGGCGGTGCTGGACATCATGCTGGACTGGTTCCGAGACCGGTTCGCGGCCGGGACGCCGACCAAGAACATCAACACCGTCTCGCCCTTCCTGACCCTGGCGCATCTGTACGAACAGACCGGCGACCAGACCTATCTGCCCTATCTGGACGCCTGGGCCGAATGGCTGATGGACGGTCTGCCCCGCACTGAGGAGGACGGGTTCCAGCACATCGTCTTCAACGACGAGAACCCGCAGGAACTGTGGGACGACACCCTGATGATGAGCGTCCTGCCCCTGGCCAAGATCGGCCTGGTGCTGGGCCGGCCGCACTACATCGAGGAGGCCAAGAAGCAGTTCCTGGTCCACATCAAATACCTGTTCGACCGCAAGACCGGCCTGTGGTTCCATGGCTGGACCTTCCTGGGCCGGCACAACTTCGCCGACGCCCTGTGGGCGCGCGGGAACTGCTGGGTCACCATCGCCATCCCCGAGTTCATCGAACTGCTGGACCTGCCGCCCGAGGACAACCTGCGTCGCTTCCTGATCGAGACGCTTGAGGCCCAGGTGAAGGCGCTGGCGGCGCATCAGGACGACAGCGGCTTGTGGCGCACCCTGATCCCGGATCGGACCAGCTATCTGGAGGCGTCGGCGACCGCCGGCTTCGCCTATGGCGTCCTGAAGGCGGTGCGCAAACGCTATATCGGCGCCGAACATGCGCCGATGGCGCTGAAGGCGATCCAGGGGGTGCTGGCCAATATCTCCGACGACGGCGAACTGCAGCAGGTGTCGTTCGGCACCCCGGTCTTCGACGACCTGCAGGGCTATCGCGACATTCCGCTGACCTCCATGCCCTATGGCCAGTCGCTGGCCATCCTGGCGCTGGCGGAGTTCCGACGCGGCTTCATCTGATCTCAGGCGGGCGAGGCCGGCGCCGCCTCGATCCGCCGATCAAGAACAGGCGCGGGTGGAAAATCGATGGTGCGATCGCAGGCGCGCACGCCGCGCTGGTGGAACTATTGGGGCTGGGGCTCGGGCGACATGCTGGGGGCCGGCGCACAGGCCGTCGTCACCGGCTGGCTATTCTACTTCTTCACCACCTTCTGCGACCTGACGCCGGTGGAGGCGGGGCTGATCCTGGGCCTGCCGCGCCTGCTGGAGGCGATAACCTGTCCGCTGATCGGCTATGTCTCGGACAATCTGCGCAACACCTGGATCGGGCGGCGCATCGGACGACGCAAGATCTTCCTGCTGATCGTCATTCCCCTGCTGCCCTGTTTCGCCCTGATCTTCGTGACGGGCCAGACCTTCTTCTACTACCTCGCCGTCTTCATCGTGTTCGAGCTGCTCTACACGATGTTCCTGATCCCCTGGGAAACCCTGGCCGCCGAGATGACCAGGGATTATCGAGAAAAGGCGCGGTTCGCGGGCGCGCGCATCCTGACGGGCCAGGCCTCGGCCATACTGGCCTCCTATCTGCCGATCCTGATCATCGATGCGTTCGGCGGGCGGGATTCGGCCCAGACCTTCCTGATCATGGGCGTCGTCTTCGGCCTGTTGTTCAGCCTGGTGGTGATCCTGGTCGTCTGTTTCAGCTGGGAACGGCCCTATACCGGCGAGGAGAAGGCCATCGTCGCCCCGCCGTTCGATGCGCGCGCCGCCCTGCTGCTGCCGGTCCGGATGTTCCGCGACCTGTTCTCGACCCTGCGGATCCGCGCGTTTCGCCAGCATCTGTCGATCTATCTGGGCGGCTATATCTCGCAGGACGTGTTCAACACCGCCTTCCCCATTTTCGTCGCCACGGTGATGATGGGGGCGACCGTCATGATCTCGCAGATGATGACCGTGATGTATGTGGCCCAGCTGGTCTCGGTGATGATCGCCATCCAGTTGGTCATCCGTATCGGCCCGGCCGTAGCTTACCGGGTCGCCATCGGCTTCTTCGGCGCGGCGCTGTTGCTGTTTTTGGCCCTTTATCTGATCCGGCCCGAGCTGGCGGGGCGCGACCTGTTCGCCGTGTTGAACCCAGGATCGGCGCTGTTCAGTCCCGCCACGGCGCTGTGGCTGCTGGTCCCTATCGTGCTGGCGGGGCTGGGGCGCGGCACGCTGAACTTCGTGCCCTGGTCGGTCTACAACTACCTGCCCGACGTGGACGAGGCGGTGACGGGACAGAGGCGCGAAGGCGTCTTCGCCGGGGTCATGACCCTGGTGCGCAAGGTGGCCCAGTCGCTGGCCATCATCGCCACGGGCTGGATCATCGGCGCGGGCGGCTATGTCGCCGATGCGCCGGTCCAGAGCCAGGGGACCGTGAACGTGATCGTCGGCGTCGTGGTCGCAGGGCCGATCCTGGTGATGCTGATCGGACTGATCGCCTCGTGGCGGTTCCGCCTGAACGGGCCGAATCACGCGGTGCTGATGACCGAGATCGAGCGGCTGCGCGCCGGCGAAACCACCCCCGCCAGTCCCGAAGCCGGCGCCGTGGTGCAGGACCTGACCGGCTGGCCCTATGACCGGCTATGGGGCCGAAACCGACTGACCGCCGAACGGAAACAGCCATGAGCGACGCCATCGAAACCGTGGCCTTTCGGATGCGGCTGAATCCTGATCAGGCCGACGAATACCGCCGCCGCCACGACGCCATCTGGCCTGAACTGGCGAACGAGTTGAAGACGCGCGGGGTGCTGGACTACCGCATCTTCCTGGACCCCGAGAGCCTGGCCCTGTTCGCGGTCATGACGCGGCGTCGCGACCATGGGCTGGACACCCTGCCAGACACCGAGATCATGCAGCGCTGGTGGGCGATGATGGGCGACATCATGAAAACCAACCCGGACCAGTCGCCGGTCCAGGTCGATCTCCAGCCCATGTTCACCTTGGCTTAGCTCGGCCTGCCGTCCCGCCGCGTCATTGTCGCCAGGTCCCAGTCAGCCTCGACGAAAGCCCGTTGTGTCGGCGTCAGGATCGGATAGCCGCCGACCGCCTTTTCGTCGTCGATGATCCGGCCGGTTCCGTCGCGGACCTGCTGCAGGATGCGACGGTCGATGGCGTCGCGCGCCCAGGGCCGCGCCCCGGCCTCGGCGAAGACCCAGGCCTCGACCTCGCCCGACGGTCGGGCGTGGAAGCCGACGGGCCAATGCGGCGACCGTTCCAGCCGGGTGATCTTCGGGTCGCGGTCAGAGATGATCCCGATCTCCTGCATCGGCCGGCCGTCGGCGTAACGGGCGGGATTGTCGATGGCGTAGAGGTCCAGATCGCCCTGCCCCTCCACGATCAGGAACGGCAGGTCGGCGCGGGTCGAAGGGCCGCCGCGCGTCACGTTTCCGACAATCGACAACTGTCCCACCTCCCACGGATGGCCGACCCATTCCGAGGCGTTCAGCGCATAGTGCATGCAGCGATTGCCGGGGTCGTAGATCAGGTTGTTGGCCGTCACCGCATGGGCGCCGCCCTTGAACAGCTGGTTCCGCTCGTAGTCGTGGGCATACAGATTGCCGACGATCAGCACCTCCGTCGCATTGTCGTGGATCAGCGTGCCCTTGGAATGCTCGCCCTTGGCGTGGCTGGAATGGGACAGGCCTTCGGCGACGATGTTGCGGCTGAAGGTGATGCGGCGCGACGTGTTCCGACGCCACTGTTCGGCGCGATCTCCACCGTCGAAGCGCGGCCCCGAGGCCGACAGGTTCTCGTCCGTGGCCCACGAAAACGAGCACTGGTCCACGATCACGTTCCAGCCGCCCGAGGTGGTCAGGCCGTCCACCTCCCACCCGCTGCGGGGGGATGCGCCGTTCGCGCCGGGGCGCACGCGGATATGGCGCACGATCACGTCATGGGTGCGGATGCCGATCCCGCCCCGGATCAGGGTGATCCCCGGCTCGGGCGCCGTCTGACCGGCGATCGTCAGGAAAGGGGTCTGCACCCGGATGTCGTGGCCGTTCAGATCGATGACGCCGCCGACCTCGAACACGACGATGCGCGGCCCCTCGGCCTCCAGGGCCGCGCGCAGGGATCCCGACCCGTCGCCGGCCAGGGTCGTGACCCGCACGATCCGACCGCCACGCCCGCCCGGCGTCGATGCGGCCCATCCCATGGCGCCCGGAAAGGCCCGCTGTCCGTCCCTCGCGAGACTGGACGTCGGCAGGGCGACCAAGGCGGCGCCGGTCAGCAGCAGGGTTCGGCGATTCATCACGACATCATCTCCGGCTGGGGCGTCGGCAGGGGCGGCAGAGGGCGGGCGAAGGGCTGGTCCTTGGCGGTGACGATCCGCCCGGCGTCGTCGAACTCGACCCGGATCAGGCCGGGCTTTTCGCGGAAGTGGCTCTGTTCGTCATTGCCGAAGAAGGTGGACCACAACTTCCCCTCCTTGTCCTTGAAGACATTGCCGCCGCCCGCGCAGGGGGCCGCCTCGTGCCGCATCCGATAGGGGCCGTGGATGTTTTCCGACACGGCGAAGACGAAGGAATACCGCCCCTCCACATTCCCGACCGCCCCCAGATAATAGAGGCCGTCCTTCTTGAAGAGGGTCGCGCCTTCATAGCCCAGGATGTTCTCGCCGCGCAGGCAGCGGTCGCGGTCGCGCGCGACCAGGCACTCGGTCTCGACGAATTCGGTCTTGCGCCACTCGCCTGCATAGCCGGACAGGTCGTCCTTCAGCCGCACCATCTCGTCGCCCGAGCCATAGGTCAGATAGACGGCGCCGTCGTCGTCCTGGAACAGGGTGGCGTCGATGCCGCGACGCAGGTGGGCGTCGGGCGAGAAGGCGTATTCATACGGTCCCTCCGGCCGGCCGCTGGTGCTGCGCAAGACGCCCAGCCCCGCGCGGCTGACGCTGAAGCAGATGAAGTAGTTTCCGGCCACATAATGGATTTCCGGCGCCCAGATCGCGCGGAAAGGCACGCCGCGCCGCGACCGCCAAGACCTGGCCCAGCCGCCCTCGCGATCCAGGCTCCAGACCAGGCCCAGATAGGTCCAGTCGGTCAGGTTCTCGGAGCGCCACAACTCGACCCCGTCGTTGAAGGCCCAGATGTTTCCGCCGGTCGAGCCAGTCATGTAATAGGCCCCGTCGCCGCCGATACAGATCTGGGTGTCGCGAAGTTGCACCTGGATCAACGGATGGATCGGCGGCAGCAGTCCCTTGTCCACGGCGGCCCCCGTCGCCGCCTCGCCCCAGGGCAGGACCGGATAGGGCATCGGTCGTCGGCCGCTGTAGCGCACGCCCGGCAGGCCCGACATCCAGCCGCCTCGCGCGTCCTCCGGCTGCACCGGCAGGCCCGGTCCGCTGACGCCGGAATAGGGATAGGGATTGCGCTCGGGCGTCGGGATCAATCGCCCTGAATCGTCCAGCGGTTGATCGGCCCAGGCGGGGCGCGCCGCGCCGATGCTCGCTATCCCGGCCGCACCAGCCAGAAACCCTCGTCTGCCCAAGATCATCGCGTTCCTCCAAACGTCGTTATTTTAGGTTGCAAGCTGCGTCTGCGCGCGTCATGACACCGGTGACATTTCTGCTTGATGTCCAAATCGTATCATACTACTTTTTGATTGTGACCCGGCGCACCGGGATTAGGGAAAGTCGGCATCCAGCCCGCCAAGAGGCCAGGAGCGCGACTGCAACGGAGGGAACAATGCGGAACCAACACACGGGATATTTGCGCGCGGCTGCGTCGCCGGCCGCCCTTTTGATGGGAGCCATGCTGTTCGCCGCCCCCGTCCAGGCGCAGGAGGCCGACCCGGAAGCCACCGAGGTCGGCGAGATCGTCGTCACCGGCATCCGTGCCTCTCTCGCCAGCGCGCTGAGCGAAAAACGCCGGTCGAACACCATCGTCGACGTCATCAACGCCGAAGACATCGCCGACTTCCCGGACGCCAACCTGGCGGAATCCCTGCAGCGGATCCCCGGCGTCTCGATCGACCGTGAAAACGGCGAGGGCAACTCCATCTCGGTGCGCGGCCTGGGCGGCGACTTCACCCGCGTTCGTCTGAACGGCCTGGAGACCCTGTCCACCTCGGGCGCGAACAACGCCGACGGCGCCCTGCGTCGCGACCGGGGCTTCCAGTTCAACACCTTCGCCTCCGAGCTGTTCAACTCGCTGAAGGTGCAGAAATCCGCCGACGCCAAAACAGACGAAGGCTCGCTGGGCGCGACCGTGGATCTGATCTCGGGTCGTCCGTTCGACTTCAGCGAAAGCCGCATCGCCCTGACCCTTCAGGACGCCTATTACGAGAACGGCGGCACTCACAATCCCCGCGTCGCCCTGCTGGCGTCGGACCGCTGGACCAGCAAGATCGGCGAGTTCGGCCTGATGGGCTCGGTCGCCTACAACGAGCGCAAGCAGAACATCGACAGCTATTCGCGCGGCATCGGTTCGAACGAATATCTGTATCGCGGCGCGACATTCAACAACGCCGGATCGGGCGCGACCACGGATCCACAGGGCTTCGCCCTGCCGATCGGCACCAACCCCGCCACCGCCCTTCCGCGCGTCACCAATCCCGAAGCCCGCAATCTGCTGATCGGGTCGAACCCCGCCGCCTACGCCCTGCTGAACGGCGCGTCGAACCGCGGGTCGCTGGTGCATATTCCGTCGCTGGCGTCGCTGAACCACCGCGAGGTCGAGCAGGAACGTCTCGGCGTGACCCTGTCGGGACAATGGCGTCCGACCGACCGCACCATCGTCAACTTCGACAACCTGTATTCCAAGCAGGACCAGGTCTCGACGAACTACCAGATTGGTCCGGTCGGCCTGAACCGCAACAACACCAACGGCAACCGCACGGGAACGGCCTTCAGCTATCAGACCGCGACGACGGCCAACGCGACCAACAACTCCTACGCCAACCGCCGGGCCACCTACGCCAACTGCGCCACCCAGGCCGCGACCGACTTCCGCGACGCCATCGACTGCGGCCAGTCGATGTACGGCGGCACGCCGATCTTCGGCACGGCGCCGGGCGCGACGAACCAGAACCTCGCCGCCGGCACGGGCAGCTTCAACCCCAATAATCTTGAGGTCTACGACTACTACAACCAGCCGGGATCGGTCGGTTACATCGCCCACCCGCAGTTCCTGGCGCGGCGCGGGGCCTTCATCGGCCGTCCGTCGGTTCGTCTGATCGACGCCGGTCTCAGCGAGACGGGCACCAACGCCAACTATCTGGTGCTGGGCAATGTCGACATGCGTTCGGGCGTCGACCAGGGCGGCTATACGACCGAGTTCCGTCAGAACTCGATCAACATCGAACACGACTTCAGCGACACCTTCCGCATGTCGGTGCTGGTCGGGGACTCCAAGTCTTCGAATACGAACCAGGGCCTGCTGGCCGACTTCATCCGCCTGGACTCGGGCCAGGGAGTCGCCGGAAACGACTATTTCGTCTTCGACGATCGTCAGGGCGGCGACATGCCGATCATGAACTTCGGCTTCGACGTGGCCAACCCCAACAGCTGGGATGTCGTGAAGGGCTATTCGGCGCTGCGTCACTTCCGCACCGTCACCGAGAACGGCTACCAGACCGCCAAGATCGATTTCGAATGGGACGCCAGCGACGACCTGAGCTTCAGCTTCGGCATCAGCAAGCGCAAGTTCGACTTCTATTACACCCGCTTCGAACGCCTGATCGGCGATACGATGAACCCCAGCCTGCTGGAAGGCGTGCGTTCCGGCCTGGTCCAGGCGACCACCGTCGCCGAAATGGGCCAGCTGACCAGCTGGGGCGAGGGTCTGAATGTGCCGGAAGGCACGCCGACCAGCTTCTTCACGCCCAATCTGGACGCCTTCAAGCAACGCTTCGGCTTCGACTGCGACTGCATCAACGCCTTCGGCGACTGGCGTCTGTCGGACCTGCGCAACGGCGGCACCAACACCTTCTGGGTCGATGAGGACAGCCTGTCCTACTACGCCCAGGCCGACTTCCGCGTGCCGCTGTTCATCGGCGAACTGCGCGGCAACGCGGGCCTGCGTCGCGCCGAGACCAAGGTCGATTCTCGCGGTCGTTCGCCCAGCGGCCGTCCGGTCCAGAACGAGAACGAGTACAACGACACCCTGCCGTCGATAAACCTGGTCTGGGAGTTGAACGACAAGCTGATGCTGCGCTTCGCCGCCGCCAAGGTCATGGCGCGTCCGCAGATGACGGCGCTGCAGCCCGGCGTAACGGACTTCGCCGTGCCGGTCGGCGATCAGGGCGCGGCCGCAGCCTTCGACGGCTCCAACGCCCGGATCACCCTGGGCAACACCAAGCTGAAGCCGTTCCGCGCCACCAACCTTGACTTCAATGTCGAGTGGTATTTCGCCCGCGACGCCATCCTGTCGGTCGCCGTCTTCCACAAGGAGATCGAAAGCTTCCCGCAGATCGTCCTGCGCGAGGGCAAGCTCAGCGAAATCTTCAACGCCGATCAGGTCGCCAATCTGCGTCTGGCCTTCGACGGTCTGACCGACGTCGCCTCCGACAGCCGCCGCGCCTATATCGACGCGGACTCGCCTTTCCAGGTGCGTCAGTTCAACGATGCGCCGGGCGGCACCCTGTCGGGCTTCGAGATCGCCTATCAGCAGAACTTCACCTTCCTGCCGGGCTTCCTCAAGAACTTCGGCGTCCAGGCGAACTACACCAAGATCGATTCCGAGCTGGAATACATCCTGGACCCGGCGCGCAACCTGACCGGCACTGCGCCCTTCCTGGGCGCCTCGCCCGAGGCCTTCAACGCCACCATCTTCTATGAAGCGCCCAAGTGGAGCGCCCGCGTCTCCACCGCCTATCGCGCCGAATATCAGACCACCTATCCGCTGGCCTCGGGCGGTTGCGATCCCGGCGCCTGCGACTCGCCGCTGATCAACGACTTCCTGGGGTCGTCCGAGACGCTGAACGTGGACGCATCCGCCACCTACAAGCTGACGGACAATGTCACCCTGACGCTGGAGGCCCTGAACCTGACGGATCAGGCGGACGAGCGTTGGGCGTATCAAGCCGACCCTGTCGTCGCCAGCTATGGCTCGACCGGCCGTCAATACTTCGTCGGCGCGCGCTTCGTGTTCTGACCCTGACGTTCGACAGCTAATCTCTCCCAGGATGCTGTCCCTCGGGGCGCCGCGAAACATCGGCGCCCCTTCTTTTTTGCCCGAACGGGAAAGGCTCTCGATGAAAAAGGTCGCTCTGATCCTGGGCCTCGCCCTTTCCACGACGGCGTTGGGCGCCGGCCCGAGCTGGGCGGCCCCTCAGGACGCCGCCGCCGTCGCCTGGAACTCAGCCGTCGTGCGTCGCCCCGCCGACTGGTACGCCACCGATGAGGCGTGGCGTCTGGCCGCGACGGTCATCCTGCACCAGTCGTCCGAGGGCGGCTGGCCCAAGAACACCGACCTGTTCGCTGCGCCGCGCGCCGACGCCGATCCGGGCCTGGCCAATACGATCGACAACGGCGGCACGACCCTGCCGCTGGCCTTCCTGGCCAGGACGATCGCGGCGGGCGACACGAATAGTCGCGCCGCCTTCGACCGGGGCCTGGACTATCTGCTCGCGGCCCAGCAGCCGAATGGCGGCTGGCCGCAGTTTTTCCCGCTGCGCGGCGGCTATCACGACCAGATCACCTTCAACGACGACGCCATGGTCCATGTGCTGGAGCTGTTGCGCGACGTAGGCGACGGGACCGCGCCCTATGGCTTCGTTGATGACGCTCGACGCGAGCGCGCGCGTCAGGCCGTCGCGCGCGGCGTGGACACCCTCCTGCGCACCCAGGTCCGCAAGAACGGCGTCCTGACCGGCTGGTGCGCCCAGCACGATGCACAGACCCTGGCCCCGGCCCCGGCGCGTCGGTTCGAGCCGGCGTCACTGTCTGGTCAGGAAAGCGTCGGCATCGTCCGTTTCCTGATGAGCCTGCCCGATCCGAGCCCGCAGGTCGTCGCCGCCGTGGACGGCGCCGTCGCCTGGCTGGAAGCCGCCGCCCTTCACGACACGACCGAGGTCTTCGTCACAGACGCACAAGGTCGCCGCGACCGCGTGCTGGCGCCCAAGTCCGGCGCCCGCCTCTGGGCGCGCTTCTACGATCTGGAGAGCGGCCAGCCCATCTACATCGGCCGCGATTCTGTCATCCGCCACGACCTGATGCAGATCGAGTACGAGCGTCGCAACGGCTATCGCTACGTCGGGGTATGGGCCGAGACGCTGATCGACAAGGATTATCCGGCCTGGAAACGGTCAATCGCGGCAGGCTGAGCGATCAGAGAGCCGTCGCGGCGCCGATCGTCATGGCGAGCGATCGGGTCTCGCCCGGCGCCAGGCGGATCAGGCCGTGGTCCTCGCCCTGCGGCGCATTGTGAGCGTCCGGGCGGTGTGTGACCGGCTCGACGCAGAAGAAGTCGGCGCCCACCGGCGCATAGACCTGGGTCCAGCGGGCGGGCGCGTCGGCGCTCAGCGTCACCCGGCGACCGCCGCCCTCCAGCACCGCCTGGCCGGACCGGCCGGCATAGGCGTGATCGACGAAGGGGGCGTCGGCCAGAGCCAGACCGTTCGACCAGTCCGCGATCTCGGCGACCGGCGTCAGCCGTTCGGGAATCTCGCGCGCGTCGGTGATCCAGACTCTGTCGGCGACCAGGGTTAGTCGGCTGTCGCTGTATCGGTGGAAATAGGGATGCAGGCCCAGGCCGGCGGGCATGACCGCCTCGCCGGCATTGGCCATGGACAGAGTGATCGTCAAGCCTTGGTCCGTCAGTTCGATGAGCTGATGCGCACGCCACGGCCAGGGCCAACCGGCTTCGTCGCCGGGCCAATCCAGGCTCATCTTGATCCGGTTCGCCGTCTCGCTCTCGACGGTCCAGGGCAGAAGCCAGCCGTCGCCGTGCAAGGCGTGGGGGGCGAACCGTTCCAGCGTCGGCAACTGGACCGAACGCCCCTCGAAGGCGAAGCGTCCATCGGCGATGCGGTTCGCGTAGGGGACCAGCGGGAAACAGGCGGTCTCCAGAATGTCGGTGGCGCTGTCCGGCGTGGGACGAAACACCGGCTGACCCTGCCAATCCAGGCTGAGCACCGAACCGCCCAGTTCCGGCGCCAGGGTCGTGCGCCAGTCGCCGGCCGCCAGCGCGATCACAGGCGTATCCGGTTCTGGGGCAGACCCGGCGTCTCGACACGGGTGCGATAGAGGCCGCCCAAGGTCGGCTGGTCCGCCCGCTTGTCGGCGTTCCCCAGCCAGGCCGTGGTCATATAGAGGTCGCGCAGATCCGGGCCGCCAAAGGCGGCCTTGGTCACCGTCTGGACCGGCATGTCGATCTTGCCCAGCGGCGTCCCGTCGGGCGCGAAACGCGCCACGCCCCAGCCGTTGAACAGGCCGACGTGAAGCACGCCCGCCGCATCCATGCTGGGACCGTCGGCATAGCCGTCCTCGGTCACCGCGAAGACGCGCCGGTTGGAGATCGCGCCGTCCGCGTGGTCGAAGGCCAGGACGGTCTTCTTCAGCGTGTCGTGGTGATACAGGGTGCGGCCGTCGGGGCTGAGGCAGGGGCCGTTGGTGACGCCATAGCCGTCATCGTGCCGCGTCAGCTCGCCCCGGAACCAGCGATACAGGGCGCCGGTCTCGACTTCCTCGCTGTCGTCCATCGAACCGAACCACAGCGAGCCGTCAGGCGCCACGAAGCCGTCGTTCAGCCGGTTCTGCGGCCGGTCTTCCTCGACTGGCTGAAAGCGCGAAAAGTCGCCCTGGTCAGGATCGAAGCGATACAGCCCGCCCCGCACGCCGCAGATCAGCGAACCGTCCTCGGCGGGCAGAGCAAAGCCGGTCTGATCGGGGGTGTCCCACGACCGTTTTTCGCCGGTCGCGGGGGTGTAGCGATGCAGCTTTCGACCCTTGATATCGACGAACCACACCGCGCCGCGCGCCGCATCCCACACGGGGCCTTCGCCCAGCTCCGCCTGGATGTCCCAGACCAGTTCCGGCTCGCTCATCGCTTATCCCGCCGAATAGCTGGTCTTGATCTGGGTATAGAATTCCACGGCGGCGAAGCCCTGTTCACGTGCGCCGTAGGAGGACTTCTTCGATCCGCCGAACGGCACGTGATAGTCGACCCCGGCGGTGGCCAGATTGACCATGGTCATACCGGCGCGGGCGTTCTTCTGGAAGTCGCGCGCGTGTTTCAGCGACTGGGTGACGATGCCCGCCGACAGGCCGAACTCGACGCCATTGGCGACGGCGAGCGCTTCTTCGTAGCTGGCGACGCGGATGGTCGAGGCGACGGGGCCGAAGACCTCTTCATTGTTGATGCGGGCGTCGGCCGCGGTGTCGGCGATCAGGGTCGGCTGGACGTACCAGCCGGGCGCGTCGAAGGTCAGGCGCTCGCCGCCCGTGACGATACGGCCGCCGGCCTCGCGGGCGATGTCGATGTATTTGTACGAGGTCTCGCGTTGGGCCTCGGTGACCGCCGGGCCCATCTGGGTGTTGGGGTCCAGCGCATCGCCGACGCGCAGGGCGGCGACCTTTTCGGCCAGGGCGGCGACGAAGCGGTCGTGGATGCCGTCCTGAACGATCAGACGGCTGGAGGCGGTGCAGCGCTGGCCGGTGGCGAAGAAGCTGCCGTCCAGGGCGATGGCGACCGCCCGGTCCAGGTCGGCGTCGTCCAGCACGATCAGCGGGTTCTTGCCGCCCATCTCCAGCTGGACCCGCGCCTGGCGCTTGACCGCGCCCTCGGCGACGCCCGCGCCCACGGCTTGCGAGCCGGTGAAGCTGATGCCGTCGATGCCGGGGTGGGCCACGATGGCGCGGCCGACGTCGCCGTCGCCGATGACCATATTGACCACGCCCTTGGGCAGGCCGGCCTCATGCAGGACCGCGATCAGGGCCTCGGCCGTGGCCGGGGTCGGGCCGGCGGGCTTGATGACGACGGTGTTGCCGAAGGCGATGGCCGGCGCGATCTTCCAGGCCGGGATGGCGATGGGGAAGTTCCACGGCGTGATCAGGCCGAAGACTCCGACCGCTTGGCGATAGGTCTGTATCTCGACGCCCGGACGGGTCGAGGCCAGGTTCTGGCCGTGGACGCGCAACGCCTCGCCGGCGAAATACTTCAGGATGCGGGCGGCGCGCATGGTCTCGCCGATCCCCTCGGGCAGGGTCTTGCCTTCTTCACGGGCCAGCAGACGGCCGATCTGGGCCGCGCGTTCCATGATCAGGCTGCCGGCCTTGTCCAGCACGTCGAAGCGCACTTCCGGCGAGGCGTCGGACCAGCCGGGGAAGGCGGCGCGTGCGGCCTGAACGGCCTGATCCACCTCGGCGGCCCCGCCCTTGGGCGTGCGCGCTACGACGTCGCGCGTGTCGGACGGGTTCAGGCTCTCGCCCGCAAACGCGCCCGCGACCTTCTCGCCGCCGATCCAGTGCGAAAGTTCAAGCGTGCCGGTCATGGGAAGTCCTTTTCATAAGGCTGACGGGCGGCGGGGGAGCGCCGCCCGTTTCGGGGGAGAGTTTCAGGCGTCAGACCGGGGTCAGCCGGTCATGTCTTCCAGTTCGCGCCCACGTGTCTCCTTGACCCAGGCTTGCACAAGGAAAAACGATATCAATGCGCTAATCGCATAGAAGCCGTAGGTGATGACCAGGCCCAAGGTGGCCGCCATCCACGGAAAGCTGACCGAGATGGCGAAGTTGGCGATCCACTGGGCGAAGCCGGCGACGGCCAGGGCCGAACCCCGCATCTGGTTGGGGAACATCTCGCCCAGCATGACCCACATGACCGGGCCCCAGCTGAAGTTGAAGAAGACGACATAGGCGTTGGCGGCGATCAGGGCGATCAGGCCGGTGTTGTCGTCCAGATGCAGCGATCCGTCGATCAGGGCGGCGCGCGAGAAGCACCAGGCGACCGTGCCCAGGGTCACGAACATGCCCGCCGAACCGATCAGCAGCAGCGGCTTCCTGCCGATCTTGTCGATGACCGAGATGGCCGCCAGACAGGCCGCAATCGACAGGACGCCGGACAGGATGTTGATCTGCAGCGCGTCGTTCTCGGAGAAGCCGACCGACTGCCACAGCACGGCGCCGTAGTAGAAGACGATGTTGATGCCGACCAGTTGCTGGAACACGGCCAGGATCAGACCGGCCCAGACGATGGGGCGCACCTTCTTGGTGGCGGGATCGAGCAGGTCCGTGAACTTGGGCTTGTGATCGGCGCTCAGCGAGGCGCGGATTTCCTTGACCTTGCGTGCGCCGGCGGCGGGTCCGAAGAGTTTGGACAGCACGGCCTCGGCTTGGGCGTCCTTCTTCTTGGCGACCAGGAAGCGCGGGCTTTCCGGGATGATCAGCAGGGCCAGCAGATAGATGGCGGCCGGCACGACCTGCAGCCAGAACATCCAGCGCCAGGCCGGGAAGCCCAGCCAGAAGTCGGCGGTCGATCCGCCGGCGGTGCGCGCCAGCACATAGTTGGCCACGAAGGCGCCCGTCAGGCCGGTGATGATCATGATCTGCTGCACCGACGACAGTCGGCCGCGGATCGAGGCCGGGGTCACTTCGGAGATATAGGCCGGCGACAGGACCGAAGCCGCGCCGACGCCCAGACCGCCGATGAAGCGGGCGATGATGAAGTGGGCCGAGGTATCGGCAGCCCCAGCCCAGAAGGCCGAGATGATGAACAGGACGGCGGCGATCTGCATCACCGTGCGACGGCCGATGGCGTCCGCCAGACGCCCCGCGATGAAGGCGCCGACTGCGCAGCCCAGCAGGATGGCGCCGACGTTGAAGCCGGTGCCCAGCGCCGACAGGTTGAAGGCCGCTTCCAGCCCGTCCTGGGTGCCGTTGATGACGCCGGAATCATAGCCGAACATGAAGCCGCCGATGGTGGCGACCGCCACGATCAGGGCGATAAAGGCCATGTTGACGCGGTCGTCGCCCGCAATATCGGGGCCTGAGCCCCCCGTCGGTCCTGCCATCTCGATGTAACCTCCCAAGGCCCGTCTGACGCGGGCGTGAAATCAGAAAACCCTAACGCCAGCCCGCGTCCACGAAATACTCGTGACCGGTGATCAGACGCGCGTCGTCGGACGCGAGGAACAGGCCGAGCGCCGCGACATCGTCGGGCTGAAGCCGGCCGGGCAGACATTGAGCCGCCACGATCTCGGCCTCGCCCTCGGGCGTGTACCATTTCATCTGACGCGGGGTCTGGACGTTGCCGGGCACGATGCAGACGACGCGCACGCCGTCGCCGCCCAGTTCGCGCGCCAGGGCCCGCGTCATGCCCTCGATGCCCGCCTTTGCGGTCTCGTACAGCGACAGATCGGGCAGGCCGAGGTGCCAGCTGATCGAGCCGAGGTTGATGATGACACCCCGTCCCTGCTCACGCATGCCCGCCGCGACCGACTGGGCCGCGAAATAGAGGTGGCGCAGGTTCACGTTGATCCGCTCATCCCAGTAGTCGGGCGTGACCTCGGCCAAGGTATGGCGATCGTCGTTGGCGGCGTTGTTGATCAGGACGTCGATGGGACCATGCTCGGCGACGACCTCGGCCAGACGCCCTTGCAGGGCGGCGACATCGGTCAGGTCGCAGGGGCGGAAGGTCGGGGCCGGCGACAGCTCGGACAGAGACGCCTCCAATGCCTTCGAATCCGCCTCGGCGATGTCGAAGAAGACGACGCGGGCGCCCTGGCGCGCAAAGGCCTCGGTGAAGCCCGCGCCGATGCCCGAACCACCGCCGGTAACGACGACCAGACGGCCTTTCAGCGACGGATAGATTGCGCCGCTCATGCGGTGGCTCCCAGGAGGCCGCGACCGGCCAGATTGCGTATCAGCGCCAGCACACCGAACTGCCAGGGCGGCGCCTGGTCGCAGGTGGCGACGATGTTCTCCAGCACGCCCAGCTTTTCGGACGAGACGCGGACCCGGTCGCCGATCTTGTGGGTGAAGCCCTTGCCCGGCGCATCGCGATCATCGATCGGCGCGAACATGGTGCCGAGATACAGGGCGAAGCCGTCGGGATATTGGTGCGCGCTCAAGGTCTGGCGCACCAGTTCCTCGGGATCGCGGCTGATCAGGCTCATCGAGCTTTCGCCCGTCATGACGAAGCCGTCCGTCCCCTCGACTTCCAATCGAACGGTCGCTGAGCGCACGTCGTCCATGCCGAAGCCGTCGTCGAACAGGCGGATGAAGGGGCCGACCGAGGCCGAGGCGTTGTTGTCCTTGGCCTTGCCCAGCAGCAGGGCCGAGCGGCCCTCGATGTCGCGCAGGTTGACGTCGTTGCCCAGGCTGGCGCCGACCGGGCGACCGGCGGGGTCACAGACGACCACCACCTCCGGCTCGGGGTTGTTCCAGGCCGAGTCCGACCGCACTCCGACCTCGGCGCCCCAGCCGACCGAGGCCAGCACCGGCGCCTTGGTGAAGATCTCGGCGTAGGGGCCGATGGCGACTTCGAGATACTGGGACCACAGGCCCTCGGCGATCAGCTGCGCCTTGACGGCCTCCGCCTGTTCCGAGCCGGGACGCAGGTCCTTCAGGTCGCCGCCGATCCGGTCGAGGATAGATTGGCGCACGGCGTTGGCCGCGTCGGCGTCGCCGCGTGCGCGCTCCTCGATCACCCGTTCCAGGGCCGACACGGCAAAGGTGACGCCCGAGGCCTTGATACATTGCAGGTCCAGCGGCGACAGCAACTGCATGCCCTGCGCCGACCAGGCCGAGGCGACCGTCACCTCATCCAGCGGCCCCATGTCCACGCCGGCCGTATCCAGATCGTCCCGCGCGACCGCCTGGGCTGTCGTCGCGACATGGCTGGAAAGATCATAAAGCCGCCCGCCGCGCGCCAGCACCGGCGACGGCCCGGCCGGGGTCATCACGCGTCCAAGCAGGCGCGCATCGCGCCAGTCCGCCGGCAGGCATGAAACTAGATCCACAGTCGTCTCCTCTCCACGTTCTCCGACGTGGTAGCGCTAACATCTTTTAGCGGGAGGCGGATGTCAATCGCGCGGTGCGGCGGTGCTTTCGCGGGCGATGAATTGATGGGGGACCGGACCGTCCGCCTCCCCGCCCCGCCCCAGGATGACGGCGGCCGAACGGGCCATTTCGGCGACCGGCTGGCGGATCGTGGTCAGGGTCGGCCAGACGCTGGCGGCCAGATAGGTATCGTCGAAACCGGCCACCGAAATGTCGCCCGGCGTCGACAGGCCGGCGGCATGAACGGCCGCCAGGACGCCGGCGGCCATGTCGTCGTTGCTGGCGAAGACGGCGGTCGGACGCTGGGGCCGGGCCAGAAGCCGCCGCCCCGCCTCGAAGCCGGATCGATAGGTGAAGTCGCCGGCCTCGACCAGCAGCACCGCACCCTCGACCGCATCGACGGCGGCCTGGGCGCCCGTGCGGCGATCCGCGCTGGCGCTCTGATCCTGACGGCCTTCGACGAATCCGATGAGGCGATGGCCCAGCTCCAGCAGATGACGCGTCATCTCATGCGCGGCGCCTTCATCGTCCACCCGCAGAGAGATCAGGCCGTCGCGATCCACGGGCGCGGCCAGGACCACGGCCTTCATGCCGCTCCTGGCGATGGCGTCCAGGGTCGCGGCCGATTCGCCCAGAGGCGGCGGCACGATCACCCCCTGCGCCCCGCCGGCCGCCAGCCGCTGAACCGCCTCGCGCTCCTCGTCCGGCGCTCCGGGCCGCGATGGCTCGATGAGCAACAGCAATCCCACCGACCGCGCCCCGTCCAGGGCGCCTGACAACAGTTCGGCCAGATAGGCGCTGGACGGGTTGGCGTAGAGCAGGCCGATCCGCCCGCCCCCGGCCCGCGCCAGGATCCGCGCGGCGGGATCGGGCACGTATCCGGTTTCGCGAATGATCGCCTGGACCTTCTCGCGCGTCGCCTCGCGCACCCGCGCATCCCCATTGACCACGCGCGACACCGTCATCGGCGAAACGCCGGCCAGGCGCGCGATGTCGCCCATGGTGTGGTTGCGGTGCGGATTCGTCTGGAAAGTCACAAGCGTGAGAGCAGCACGCCAGACCGGGCGCGTCCACCTCTGGGCTGGCTACCCCCGCGAAGCTTTGCGTTCAGACCGCGTCATCGCGCCAGAAAGAACTCGACGGGCGTGACCAACTCCAGCGTCGCGCCCGGCACCTCGTCGGGCGGGGCAGGCAGGGGCTGCGCGCGCTGGAGCATGGCCAGGGCCTCGCGGTCCAGCAGGGCGCGGCCCGAGCCATGTTCGATGCGCGAGGTCAGCACCCGACCCGACCGATCCATCGTGAAACGGATCAAGACCACCCCCTCCTGGCGCAGACGCTGGGCGGCGGGCGGATAGCGTTTTTTGCTGTCCAGATGCGCCAGGACGCGGGTCTTCCAGTCCTGAGGCGCGGTCGAGGCGCTGGGCGAGGGTGGGGCCGGGCGCGAGACCGGGGCTGTGGTGGCGGGCGCCGGCGTCTGGCGTTCGGCCGCGCGCGGGACCGGCGGTGCGACGGGGATGTTCACGGCCTCGGGCGCCTCGGCCTGGACCCGCATCTGGACCGGCGGACGCGGGATGGGACGGCTGGCGACGGCCTGGACCTGTTTGGGACCGTCGATCTGTTCGGAAGGCGGTCGGGGCGGCGCGGCGTTGCTGCGGACCAGTTCCACGACGATGGCGGGTGGCTCCTCGATCGGAACGGGCGCCGGCACGACGAGATTGATCAGCAGCAGCAGGGGCGCGGCATGAAGCGCCAAGGCGGCGCCCAGGGCGACAGCGCCACGCGCACGCGCCTTTGTACGCCGGGGCGCGATGGCCCCGACGTCTTTCAGGATCGTGGCGCGCGGCACGGCCGTCATGCGGCGTCGGCGGTTCCGTGCCGGAAGCCGGCGTCCACCAGGCCGCGCACGCGGGTGAAGGCGGCCGAGGCGCCGTCCATGACGCGGGCCTCTTCTTCATCGGTCATGTCCGGGGCGTCGAGCACGGCGGTGAAGCTGCGCCAGTGGTTGGCGCGCCCCTCGGGCGAGGCGGACAGGTGACGGGCGCCGAACTCGGCCGACAGACCCAGGGCCGCCGCGGCCTTGATCAGGAAGGCGGCGCCCAGGTTCGAACCTTCGGCCACATAGAGCCAGCCCAGGGCCGTCGGCAGGTCCAGCGCCTGACCCGCGACGAAGCGCGGTGCGCCGGTCTCGGCAGCCGGGGCGGCGCCCAGGTCGGCGAGATCGGCCTTCACCTGTTCGTAGCGACGGCGTTCGGTCAGGTCGGGGAACAGGGCCGCCAGTGCCGGCGCGTCGTAGAGCGCGGCGATGTCGCGGTGGAACATCTGCTGGATCCGCAGGAACTCCGCATAGGCCTCGCGGCTACTGAACGGCCTGGCGGCCATGATCGCGTTGTCCAGCCCTTCGTGGACGCCATGGCTGGCGGCCTTCAGTCGCTTGGCGCGGCTTGTTTCGACTTGGGTCATGACGGGCCTCAGTAGCGGTAGGTCAGGGCGAGACGAACGGTGCGACCGGGCGCGGGCATGATGCCCAGGGCCAGAGGGTCGAGGTAGTATTCGTCCATTACATTGTCGATGTTGAGGTCCAGCGCCGTCTGGTCCGTGACCTTCAGGCTGGCGAAGGCGTCATAGACGGTCGCATCCAGATACAGCTGCTGGATCGCCGACAGGCCGACGTTCCAGGCCTTGTCCAGCTTGCTGATCGGGCCCGAGTTGTGGACCGCGCGGCCGCCGATGGTCAGGCGATCGTCGAACAGGTGCGCGCCCAAGGTCAGGTTCAGATTGAAGCGCGGCGGGTTCTGGGTATTGGTGTAGGCCCCGACGAAGCCGCCGTCGACGCAGTCGGGCGTGGCCATCAGTTCGGCGTTGTTGCGGCCGGCGCCATAGGCGCGGCGTTCGGCGGCGATGTCCGGGGCGCAGGTATTGGCCTCGAAATAATAGTGGGCCGACAGGTCGCCGAAGACGACGCCGTTGTCATAGGTCGACTGGAACTCGACGCCCGACACCTTGAACTGGTCGATGTTGCGGATCAGGCCCGCCGACAGGGTGCGATAGTCGCGGGTGATCAGGTCGTCGATCACGGTGTTGAAATAGGCCAGCTTGAAGGCGGCGCGGTCGCCCCCCGTAATCAGGTCGCGACGGATGGTGCTGGCGCCGACTTCCCAGGTGCGGGCGCGCTCGGGCTTCATCTCGGCCGTCGGCCGGGCGGCGGTGAACAAGCCCAGGGTCGATTCGAACAGGCTCGGCAGCTTCACGCCCTCGGCGTATTTCACATAGACCAGGGTGTCCTCGTCGAAGCGATAGGTGGCGCTGCCGGTCGGCATGAAGGCGTCGTCGGTGCGGCGGATCGGCTGGGACCAGGTCCACGAGACGGGAACTTCCAGATCCTCGGGCGCGCCGGCGCTGAGGAAGTTCCAGCCGCCGATGTCGCCCACCGTCCCCTTTTCATAGGGCGAGGCCAGCAGCGAGGCCTGGGTGAACTGGCCATTGGCGTCGGGATACCAGTTCAGCAGCACGATCCGCTTCGCCAGATAGGACGGCCGGCCGGGGTCGCCGTTCAGCAGTTCGGTGTAGCGATACTGGCCGATGACCTCATAGGTCGCGGGCGTGGCCAGGCGATTGCGGTCCTGGACCTCGACACGGTTGAAACGGCCGCCCGCCATCAGCTCCCAGTGCGCATCGGGCTCCCATTTGACCGAGGCGACGGCGCTGTATTCCTGGCGCTGCGCATTGCGCAGGAAGCGGTTGTTGACCAGGTCGTCCATCATGATCGGCGAGTTCGGGCCGGGACCGATGTCCTCGTCGCTGAAGGACAGGCCGTAGTTCAGCGTGAACTTTCCGGCGCCGGTGAGCAGGATCGAGGTGTTGGTGATGTCGCCGCCGAACCGCTCCTGGCTCAGCTCGTTGCGATAGGCGTCCTTGTAACCGGGATCGGTGTTGAAGGTCGGACCGTCGTACCATTCGGTGCGGCGGTCGAAATACCAGGGGGTGATGCCGGTCAGGCCATTGTACATCAGGCTGTCGGCGTGGGTGTACCAGGCGTTGACCTTCAGATCGACCAGGTCGCCTTGGGGCTTGAAGCGATAGCGCAGATTGTATGCGTCCATGTCCACGGCCCCAAGGTCCCATTGCGGCACCTGGTCGCGATCCACGCGAATGATCTGCGAGGCCATGATCTCGCCCTGCTCGCCTTCGTAACGGCGATAGCCGGCCTCCAGCGTCTGCGCGTCGGTGATCCGCCACGTGCCCTTCAGCAGCAGGGATTGCGACTGCGACGATGTGTTGAAGACCTCGGCATTGGTGGGGTTCAAGCTGGCCAGGACGCGGCGGCCCTGGGGGAAGTCGTTGTAGTTTCGGTGGCCCGAGAAATAGTTGCCGGTGTCGCGCCACGCATAGGCGGCGACCAGGTCGAACCGGTCCCAACGGCCGGCGCCGGCGATGTTGAAGAACTGGCCGCCCGGACGGGTCAGGTCGCCCCGGTCCGTCCGCGACCGGTCGCCATAGGCCGGCAGGCTGCGGGCGCTGGCGTCGGACACGCCGGTGCGGACGCGCAGGCCCAGGTCGTGGCCCTCGGTCAGGACATCGTCAACCTTCAGCGTCTCCATCACCACCACGCCGCCGATGCCGCCGGACGCGTTGGCCTCAAGACTCGGCCCCTTGTTGATCGTCACGCTGGAGATCAGGTCGGGATCCAGATAGGTGCGCTGCGACTGGCCGGCGTAGCCCCGATAGGTGTCCATCGTGGACTGGCCGCCGTCGATGATGACGGGCACGCGGCTCTGGCCCTGAATGCCGCGGATGTTGACGTCCAGGGCGTTGGCGACGCGAGGGTCGCCGGCCGTCACCCCCGCCACGCCCTTGACGATGTCGGCGGTCGAGGCGCCACGAAACCGTTCGATGGTGTCGCGCGCGATATAGGTGCTGGAGCCCGAGGCGCGATACGGCGCCTCGACCGGATCGCCGGCCTCGCCCGACCCGTCGGCGCTGAGACGCCCGGCCGCGCCGTCGGTCGCCCCCTGCACCCGCACGGGGCCAAGCGCGATCGCTCCATCGGCCATGACCGGCGCGGACGACAGGGTCACGGTGCGGCCCGACAGGCGATAGGTCACGCCCGAACCCGCCAGCAGCCGCGACAGGCCGTCGGACACGCTGTGGCGACCCTGCAGACCGCGCGTGGCGGCGCCCCGCGTAAGGGCGGCGTCATAGGCCAGCTCGACATCGGCCTGTTGCGCGAAACGGGCCAGGGCGGGCGACAGGGGACCGGCGGGAATATCGAAACTGGGCGCCGCCGTCTGCGCCTGGGCGGCGGGCGCCAGGATCGCGGCCGGCACGACCGCCGTGGTCGCCATCAGGAACAGGCGCATGGCCCCCAGATCGTGTCTTGCCTTGGTCAACTTCGCCTCACATGGCGCGCCCCGCGCCGTCCTGTATGGTCCGCATTCATGCGAATGAGAATGGTTCTCTTGTGATAGACGCCTCGGGGACGCGAACCGGGACTGTCAGGATCGAAAAAAGTTCTGACCGGCCGGTCAGTCGTGGATCAGGACCACGCCGCCGATCAGACGCGTGGTGCGCACGCCCAGCGTCTGTTCCAGCCGCGCCACGGTCAGATCGGGCTGATCGATGCGGAAGGCGCCGCTGACGCGACGGGCGCGGACGGATCGGCCGACGACGTTGATCGGCGAGGACGAGTATCGCGCGATTTCCTCGACCACCTGCGACAGAGGCTGATCCTCGAACACCAGCCAGCCGTCGGTCCAGGCGTCGACGCCAAGGGGCGACGGCGTCGGGGCCGTCGGGGCCTGATGCGGGCGATAGGTCGAGGTCTGATTCTCGCCCACCACGACCGATCCCGGCCGCGACGCCGCGCGCACGGCGTGTTCGGTCACCGACACCTGGGTCAGGGGGCCGCGCCGCCTCACGACGAACCGTGTGCCCAGCGCCGTCGTCGATCCGCCTCCGGCTTCTACCGCAAAGGGACGTTGGGTGTTCGGGGCGACGGTGAAGGCGGCCTCGCCGCGTAGCAGCCTCACGGTGCGCCGACCGGGTTCGTAGGCGACCGCGACGGCGCTGTCGGTGTTCAGCTGGATGATCGAGCCGTCGTCCAGCGTCAGGGTGCGCTGCTCGCCCGGCCGGGTGATGGCGTCGGCCTGGATGCGGGTCGGGATGTCCAGCCCCATGAAGGCCAGGGCTAGGGCGGCGGCCATGCCGGTCGCGGCCATGGGCGCCCAGCGTCGCGTCCTAACGGCATCCCTGGCGTAGTCGCGCCTGTGTCGCCGCGGCGGCACGGCCGGCGCGGTGTAAGAGGGAGCGGAAAGACTGACGGCCTCGCCCATGTCGCGCCAAAGGCCCTGGGCGCGCGCAAAGGCCTGGGCGTTGGAGGGGTTCTTCAGCCACGCCTCAAGCCGCGCCTCGCCCTCGGCGTCCAACGCGCCCCCTTCCTGATCGGCGACCCAGCGTGCGGCCTCGCGATCCGCGCGGGAGACCGGCGGGGTCTTGGATCGGGAATGAGTGAACGTCATTACGCCGCCTCTCCCTCAGCCAGCCGCATTTGGCAATGGCCGATGGCGTGACGGACGTGTTTGGCCACGGTGTTGGGCGCGATCCCGAGCCGATCCGCCACCTCGGCCGGCGTCAATCCCTCGACGCGGCGCAGAATAAAGACCTCGCGGCAACGCGGCGGCAGCTCGTCGATGGCGGCGGCCAGCATGTCCAGCCGCTGGCGATGGATGATCAGCGTCTCGGTCGTGGGCGCAGCATCGGCCATGCGCGCGTCGTCGGCCGGACCGTCGAACAGCGCGGCGCCGCGCTTGCGGCTGCGCATCTGGTCCGAGGTCAGGTTCAGCACCAGACGATACAGATAGGCCCGCTTGTCCTTGATCGCGGCCGGATCGGAGATGCGCTGGATGCGCAGCCAAAGGGTCTGGGTGATGTCTTCGGCAAGGCTGGCGTCACCCAGAATGCGGCGCGCCAGCCGCAGCAGAGACGGTCTTTCGACGACCCATAATTGCGAGAGGGTCTGCCCTGGCTGTGTGTTCGGCTGAGCCATCGTGTGCGGCCCCATACATTGATTGCGAATTGGTCGCAACAACTCGCAGCGCCGCGGGTGACTGCATAGGTCTTCCCTCCCTCCCCCACACCCGGTATGTCCCCGCCCGTGGCGTCATCATCCTGTGAGCATTGGTCGTTGTCGCGATCGCTGGCGTTCCTCGCCGCGACGTTCGCGATCGTGTTTGCGACCCTGCTGCCTTCTGCGGTGGCGGCGTCGGCCGCGACGGGCGCTCCGATCATGCTGTGCTCGGGCGACCGTATCCTGGTCTCCTACGACGCCGACGGCGCGCCACGGCCTGAAAAACCGTCGCCGATCGACAGTCTGAAGTGCGCCTCCTGCGTGCTGGCCAGTTTCACGGCCCTGCCTTCACCGCCGCCGATCCATCCCGTAGCGCCCCCGCGCATTGTCGCGGTCCAGCCGACCGCGCTGTGGACCAGCCTGCCCTTCGACGACTTCCGTACGGGTCTGCGCCCGCCATCGACGGCCCCGCCTCTCGCCTGAACAGATCGACGCCTATGCGCTGACGCCCCCGTCGGCGCACGCCCTTCCCTGTTCAGGACAATCCACACATGTCTCTCAAGACCACGGCGGCGCCCTGCGCGCTGCTGATCGCGGCGTTCGCGACGCCCGCCTTCGCCCAGTCCGCCTATGCCCAGTCCGCCTATGCCGATCAGGCGACCACAATCGACGAAGTCATCGTCACCGCCAGGCCAACGGCCATGGCGCTGGACCGCCCTGCCCCCGCCGCCAATCGGCTGGGCCTCACCCACCGCGAGACGCCGGCGACGCTGGACGTGCTGACGCAACAGCGGATGCAGACCGAGGGCCTGCGGACGTCGGTCGAGGCCTTCAACGCCGCGCCGGGCGTCAACGGCGGCACGCTTCCCGGCTCGGTCGGCGTCACCTCGATGCGCGGCTTCACCTCCACCGCCATCGCCTATCTGTTCGACGGCGTGCGGGTGACCGGCTCCAACAGCGCCATCCGCAACTTCGACACCTTCAACTTCGAGCGCGTGGAAGTGCTCAAGGGGCCGGCCTCGGTCCTCTATGGCGAGGGCGCCCTGGCCGGCGCGATCAACCTGGTGCCCAAGCGCGCCTATGTCGGCGAAAGCAGTGGCGAGGGTCTGGTCAGCCTCGGGTCGTTCGGGACGGTTCGCGCCGGCCTTGGCGGCAACCTGCCGATCAACGATCACATGGCGCTGAGGGCCGACGCCAGCTTCAGCGACACGAACGGTTGGGCCGACGACACAGAGGCCCAGACCCGCGCCCTGACGACCTCGCTGCTGATCAAGGCCTCGGACAGGCTGACGCTCAACCTGTTCGCCGACTATTTCTACGACAAGTCATCGCCCTACTTCGGCTCGACCCTGGTCCCCGCATCCGTGGCGCGCGATCCGTCAGGCCTGGTCGAGAACAGCCAGGGCCTGGTGCTGGACCGGGCCACGATCCGCACCAACTACAACGTCGAAGACGGGGTGATGAAGTCGGAATCCTTCCAGGTTCGGACCCGCGCCGACTATCGCCTGAACGACCACTGGACCCTGACCAACGAGCTGGCGGGCTACACCGCCGACCGTCTGTGGCGAAATGTCGAGGATGTCTCGTTCAACAGCGCCGCCAACCTGCTGAACCGCAACACCACCCTGATCGCCCATGATCACCAGTACTGGACCGACCGCGCCTGGGCCGCCTTCGACGGCCTTATCGGCGGGCGCCGCAACCGCTTCACCATAGGGGCGGAATACAGCGACACCCATTTCGAGACCACGCGCCGGTTCGGCACGACGACCGCCGTGGATCGCTTCGATCCGGTCAGGGGCGTCTTCCCCCAGACGACCCAGGCCAACTTCCCCGGCGCGGGATCGCGGGTCGACTGGGTCAGCGACAGCACCACGGCGGCGATCTTCCTGGAGAACGCCTTCAACGTGACGCCGAAGTGGCTGCTGGTCGGCGGGCTTCGCTACGACAGGGTCGAGCTGGAACGCGAGACCTACGACCTGAACACCCTGGTCCGCGCGAACTACGGCCAGGATTACGATCCCGTCTCCTGGCGGATCGGCACGGTCTATGACCTGCACCCCAAGACGCAGCTCTATGCTCAGTTCAGCCACGCGGTGACGCCGGTCTCCAGCTTCCTGTTCCTGAACAGCACCAATGCGCGCTTCGACCTCAGCGCGGGCGACGCGATCGAGGCAGGGATCAAGACCAGCTTCTGGGGCGACCGGGCCGACGTGACGGCCGCCGTCTATCACATCACCCAGGACGACATCCTGACGCGCGATCCCGCCAACCCGGCCCTGACCATCCAGGGCGGGGAACAGCAGTCTTACGGGGTGGAGGTGTCGCTGTCGGCCGCCGTGACCGACCGTCTTCGCATCGACGCCAGCGGCGCCCTCCTGAACAGCGAGTTCAAGACCCTGATCGAGGCCGGCGGCGTCGACCGCTCCGGCAATCGACCGCCCAACGTGCCCGAGCAGATGTTCGACGTCAGCGCCTATTACAGCCTGCCGTGGCTGCCCGTGACCCTGGGCGCGACGGTGCGATACGACGGCGACTTCTACACCTCCAACGCCAACACCTACCGGGTCAAGGGGCGCACGGTGGTGGACGCCCAGGCCAGCTGGCGCGCGCCGTTCGGGCGGGTGACGGTTCGCGGCCGCAACCTGTTCGACGAACTCTATGCGGACTGGTCCGGCTATGGCGCCACACAGCTCTATCTCGGCGCGCCGCGCAGCGTGGACCTGACCCTGAGCCGGAGCTTCTGACCATGACGATCGCGCCCGAAACCCGCCCGAACGCCGGCCTGACAGGACTCTATCGCACGATCTGGCGCTGGCATTTCTACGCCGGCCTGATCGTCGCGCCCTTCATGCTGATCCTGGCGGTGACGGGCGCGATCTATCTGTTCAACGACGAGATCAACGACGCCGTCTATCCGCACCAGCGCTTCGTCGCCGAGGCCCCGGCGGCGCCGACGAGCCGTCTGATCGCGGCGGCGCTGGCCGACTATCCCGGCGGTTCGGCCACGCGGATCGACATGCCGGTCGAGGCCGGCCGCAGCGCCCAGGTCTTCGTCACCCCGGCCGACGGCGAACCCCGGCGGGTCTTCGTCGATCCCGGCACGGCGCAGGTGCTTGGCTCCTATGTCTACACCCGCACCCTGGTCGGTTTCGCCGACACCTTCCACGGCTCGCTGATGCTGGGCGACCGGGGCGACGCGGTGGTCGAGTTGATGGCCTGCTGGGGGCTGATCCTGGTCATCACCGGTCTTTACCTGTGGTGGCCGCGCGGCGGACGCGGGCTCGCCGCCGCCCTGTCGCCTCGACTGAAGAGCCGGGGCCGTCTGCTGTGGCGCGAAGTCCATGCCGTCACCGGCGTCTGGACCGCCGTCCTGATCGCCTTCCTGATCCTGACCGGCCTGCCCTGGGCCACGGTCTGGGGCGGCCTGCTCAAACAGGGGACGGACGCGCTGGGCATCGGCTATCCGGCCAACCACCGCCTGCATGGTGCCACGCCGGTCGCCGGCCAGACGCAAGCCGCCCCGCCTGCACAGACGGTTCAGCAGGCTATCGGCGAGGCGCCCTGGACCGTCGAGAACGCGCCCATGCCGGTCTCCGACCCCCACGCCGGTCACCACGGCGGCGGCATGGGAATGACGATGGCGCACGCCCAGACGGGCATCGGCGTCGATGGCGCGGTGGCGGCCCTGGCGCGCGCGGGCATGACCACCGCCTATCGCCTGACCCTGCCCAAGGGGGTGGACGGCGTCTACACCGCCTACACCTATCCCGGCCGACCCGAGGGCCAGCGCACCCTGCACATCGACCAGTATTCGGGCCGCGTGCTCGGCGATGTCCGCTTCTCGGACTATGGCGTCGCGGCCAAGGCCGTCGAACTGGGCGTCCAGATCCACATGGGCAACTATTTCGGATGGGCCAACCAGATCGTGATGCTGATCGCCTGCCTGGGCGTCATCGTCCTGTCGATCACCGGACCGTTGATGTGGTGGAAGCGTCGCCCCAAGGGCAGGATCGGCGCCCCGCGCGAACTTCATCCGCTGAAACTGCGCACCGTCGCCCTGCTGACGATCGCGCTCGCCGTCGTCTTCCCGCTGGCCGGGCTCAGCCTGATCGTCATCCTGATCGGGGACGCCCTGGTCGGTCGCCTGCGTCCCGCATAAATCCTGGCGTCGCCCTGTCGCCTCGGGTCGCGCATGGGGCGGGCTGATCCGATCGCCGGTTGCAGGAATGGACTGGCGAGGCTGCGGCCCAGCTTCTACAACCGTGCGACGCATCAGCAAGGGGGAGGCGAGTTTGCGGGGCGAGGTTCTGACGTTCGACGAGGCGACCGGACTGGGGTTCATCCTCGGCGACGACGGCGCGCGGTATTCGTTCACGAAAGAGGACGTCCAGCCGCCTTCGGTTCTGGAACGCAGCCAGAGGGTCGATTTCATCGCCGAGAAAGATTGGCGCGCCCAGCAGATCATCGCCATGCGGCCCCCTCTGATCACGAGCGCGATGTCCGGCGGTGGTGCAGGCGCCGGCGTGTTCGACCTGGGGCGCGTGATCCAGCGGACGTTCGCCGCGATCAAGCAGAACGCGGCGATCTTCTTCGGCGCAGCCGCGATTCTGGTGGGCTTGCCCAATGTGCTCGCCGCCTTCGGTCAAAGCTCCATGCTGACCGGCGGCAGCGAGATGTCCGGCCTGGTCCTGATCATGATCGGCGCTGTTCTGAACCTGATCGGCCTATACCTTTTGCAGGGCATGGTGGTGAAGGCGGCGGTGAACGGCTTCAACGGCAAGACGACCACCTTCGCCGACGCCTTTAGTGTGGGGATCAATAAATTCCTGCCGCTGCTGGGCACGGCCATCATCGCCACCCTTGGAATGATGCTGGGCTTCGTCCTGTTGATCGTGCCGGGCATAATGCTGGCGGTGATGTGGTCGGTCTGTTCTCCGGCCATCGTGGTCGAGAAGCGCGGCGTCTTCGCCAGCCTGCAGCGCAGCCGCGAACTGACCAAGGGCTATCGCTGGCACGTGTTCGGCCTGCTGGTCATCTATGTGATCTTGTCGTGGATCATCGGCGCCGCAATCGGCGGGCTCAGCCTGGCGACCGGCGGAACCCTGACCGGCGGCACGCCGAACCTGATGGTCAGTCTGATCTCCGAGCCCTTGGTCAGCATCCTGTCCGGCGTGGTCGCCTCGGCGGGCGTGGCGTCGCTGTATTACGAACTGCGCTCGGCCAAGGAAGGCGGCGGGTCCGAGGAACTGGCCTCGATCTTCGACTGATCGCTGGCGATGTCAGACGTCGTGCTTATCGCGGCGTCTGACGCCCATCAGCAGCTTCTGTTCAAGTCGGCCGCGCAGGGCGGCGTAATAGGCGCTGAGGAAGTCGCGGTCCGCCTCTTGCGGGCTGCGCGTCCAGCCGATCTTCTTGGCGATCCGGTCGGCGACGTCGCGCTGGGTCTTGCGATCGCCTTGGCGCAGGACGGTTTCCAGCACGTGCAGTTCCTTGGCGCCATAGGCGTCCACCTGAGCCGGCGTGAAGTCATAGGCGGCCATCCGACCTGCGCCGTCGTCGGCCATGTCGCGGATCAACTTGCGACGCGGTGTGCGCACGACCCAAGTCCCCCCGATCAGGTCGCCGACCCTCAGCCGATCCTTGTTGAACAGGGGGAAGAAGACGAAGATCGCCGCCCAGACGAAGGCCAGCAGATACATCCAGCCCTCGACCCCGCCCTCCTGACTGCGGGCGACCAGGATAGACAGGGGCAGGAAGACCTCCAGCTCGCGCATGGCGTTGCGGGCGAAGACGGCTTCGGCCTTCAGCCGTCCGCCGTCGCGCGACGCGACCCGCAGGCCCATGACCCGCTTGCCCGGCGTGGCAGCCGCCGCCGACAGTTCGAAGGCGGTGAAGTAGAAGTTCCGCAGCAGGAAGAAGACGATCAGCCAGATGACGGCGATCATCTCTGCGCCGGTCGGGCCGCCGACCATGGATGCCCCTGCGCTGAAGGCGAAGGCCGAGGCGATGGTGAAGACGATCAGCACGCCGATGATGATGGCGGCGTCCAGCAGAAAGGCGCCCGCCCTCTGGCCCGCATCGCCGATGTTCAGGCGCAGGTCCACGCCCTCCGGCGTGACGAAGGCGCGTTCGGTGCGCGGCGCGATGGGTTCAGCGGACATGGGCGACCCCTGGTCTCGGCGCGTAGAAATAAAGCCCCCAGATCACGGCGGTCGCCGCCGCCACGGCGTAGCGCAGGCCGGTATCGACGATCAGTTGACGGCCGAAACCCTCCAGCAGGCCGGCGAACATCAGCATCACCACCACCCCGCCCATGGCGATGGCTGCGGTGCGTCCCGCCTCGACTGCGGCGTCCATCCGTCGTCTCTGACCGGGGAAGGCGACGGCCCAGCCGATGCGCAATCCCGCCGCCCCCGCAAGGATGACGGCGAACAGTTCGGTCACGCCGTGGATCAGCAGCCAGCCGCCCAGCTCGAACCCCAGCCCGCGGCTGGCGAACAGGGCGAAGAAGGCCCCCAGGGTCGCGCCGTTGTAGAGGATCAACAGGCCCGTCGGCAGGCACAGGGCGAACCCCAGGGCGAAGGCCAGCAAGGCGACCTGGGCGTTGTGGGTAAAGAGATAGGCGGCAAAGGCCGACAGGCCCTGGGCGTCCTCGGCCCCTTCCAACGTGGCGCGCAGGGTTTCGGTCGAGGCGGCGGGGTCGCGTCCGCCGCTGAGGTCGGCGGGGACGAAGGCGTAGAACCACTCCGGCTCGTGCATCACCAGCCAGGCGCCGACCAGGGCGCCCAGCAGCATCAGGGCCGTCGAGATCAGGGTCTCGCGCCACAGGCCGCGCACCGCAGCGGGCCAGTCGGTGCGGAAGAAGGCGACCAGCCGATCCTGGATCGTCGCCCGCGAGCCATAGACGAAGAAATAGGCCCGCGCCGACAGGGTCTCCAGATAGTCGATCAGACCCTGATCCAGCGAGGTCTCGCGCGCCACCGACAGGGCCGACAGGGTCGAACGGTACAACACCGGCACGGCCAGGATTTCTGCGTCGGTCAGTTTGGACGCCGAGCCTTTCTCGGCCTTGTCCATCAGCCGTTCCAGACGACGCCAGTCCTCTTCGCGGGCCTGGCGGAAACGCTGGCTCTTGAGCAGGCCGGAGGGGCGCACGTCGGTCACAGCAGGTCCCTCCGCTTCAGGTCCAGATAGGCGTTGACCACCTCGGTCCCCACGCGCTCGGCGGGGGCATCGACGATGTGCGCCCCCATGCGCCGCAACCGCCCGATCACCGTCTCGCGTTCACGCAGCAGGGTTCCAGCGACTACGGCGCGGGACACGTCCTCGGGCGTCCGGGGATCGGCGGCGGTCAGGCCTTCAAGCTCGTCGTCGCGCAGGACGACGAACAGGACCAGGTGACGCCGCAGAAGCCGCCCCAGCGACTCGATCATCAGCTCGGCGGCCGTGGAATCGGTGAAGTCGGTGAAGACCACGATCAGCGAGCGGCGCTGAAGCTGGCCCGACAAGGTCGCCAGGGCCAGGGTGTAGTTGGTCTCGTGCGTCGAATAGTCGATGCGCCCCACCACCGCTTGAAGCGTGCGAAAGGCGTCCAGCCCGCCCACCGCGCCGGTCGTCACGCGCGGCTGGGAATCAAAGGCGAAGATTCCCGTCCGGTCCCCCGACCGCAGGCAGGCGTAAGACAGCAGCAGGGCCGCATGGATGAAGCGGTCGATGCGCGGCATGCCGCCGACCGGCTCGCAAGCCGCCCTGCCGCAGTCCAGCGCCATGATGACGTTGTGGTTTCGCTCGGTGCGGAACTCCTTGGCCAGCAGGGCGGCGTGACGCGCCGACTGTTTCCAGTCGATGGAGCGGCGGTCCATCCCGGCCTGGAAATCGCGCAGGGCCTGAAACTCCGACCCCTCGCCGATCTCCAGCTGGGTCTTGGCGCCGAACAGGGCGTCGCGGGCGAACAGACGCACCGCCTGATCGCGGACCCATTTCAGGTCGGTCAGGACAGGGGCTGCGATGTCTAGCGCGAAGGTCTTCTGCTTCCACACCAGTCCCATCGGCCCGCGCCAGCGCACCCACAGGGCGTCCAGACTGGCGGCGCCCCGGCGGTTGGGGGTGAAGGGAAAGGCCAGGGCCGCGCCGCGATCCGACACCGTCGCCTGGCGCGTCGCATCATCCAGCCCCAGCCGGGCCTCGCCCGACAGGGCGGCCTCGACAGTCCTGGGAACGGGGCCTTTCGCGCCGAACCGCACCCTCAACCCGGCCATGTCCGACCGACCGACCGCCGCGCGCATGGGTTTGGGCGCGTCCAGCTCCAGCCCGCGTCTCGATCCGCCCGACAGAGCATCGACGGCGACGAGCAGCAGCAGGGCGGCGATCCAGACCGGGCCCGCGATCCAGCCCAGAGGCGTCAGGACGCCGGCCAGCAGGGCCACGGGAACGCCCGCCGCCATCGCCGTCACCGCGCGTCGGGTGGGATAGATCACCGGGGCGCCGCCACCTGATCCACCAGACCGGCCAGCACCTGTTCGACGCGCCGTCCCTCGATCTCGGCCGCCGGCGACAGGACCAGACGGTGACGCAGGGCCGGGATGGCCAGGGCCTTCACGTCGTCGGGAATGACATAGTCGCGACCGTCCAGCGCCGCCCGCGCCCGCGCCGCGACAGCCAGCATGGCCCCGGCGCGCGGAGACGCGCCGGTCTCGACGTCGGCCGAAGTCCGGGTCGCGCGCACCAGGCCGGTGATATAGCCGATCACCTCGTCCGTCAGGCGCACGTCCGCGACCGTGTTCACCGCCGCATCGATGACGGCGGCGTCGGCGACGACCTCGACGCCCAGGGCGATGGGGTCCATCAGGCCGGTGCGCGAGCCGTGGGCGGCGACGATGGCGCGTTCCTGCTCCAGGCTGGGATACTCCAGCACCTGTTTGAACAGGAACCGGTCCAGCTGGGCCTCGGGCAGAGGATAGGTGCCCTGCTGCTCGATGGGGTTCTGGGTGGCGACGACGGTGAAGCGCGCGCTGAGGGCGTGGGCCTCGCCGTCGATGGTGATCTGGCGTTCCTGCATGGCCTCCAGCAGGGCGGCCTGGGTCTTGGGCGGGGTGCGGTTGATCTCGTCCGCCAGCAGCAGTTCGCAGAAGATCGGCCCGCGCGTCAGGGTGAAGCTGGACGTCTGAAAGTTGAACAGGTTGGAGCCGATGATGTCGCCCGGCATCAGGTCGGGCGTGAACTGGATGCGGCCGTAGTCGAGGCCCAGGGTACGCGCGAAACTCTGGGCCAGCAGGGTCTTTGCCGTGCCGGGCGGACCTTCCAGCAGGACATGGCCGCCGGCGAACAGGGCCGTCAACAGCATGTCGACGGCGTCCTCCTGGCCGACCACGGCCTTGGCGATCTCGGCGCGGATGCGCTCGGCGATCGTCTTCACCTCATTGACGTGCACGGGTCAGCTCCTGGTTCCAGCGATGAAGGGCGCCGGCGACCCGCATCAGGTCGGCCGGCGACTTGGCGGCCCGGGCCTGTTCGGCCAGGGCGGTGTAGGATTCGGTCGCGCCGCCGGTGCGGCCGACGCGGTCGAGGAAGGCGTCCAGCGCGGCCTCGTCCAGATTGCGCGGCGCCCCGATGGCGCGGGCCACGGCGGCGCGCACCAACAGGGCGTAGGGCGCCGCCATGCGATGCTCGCGCCGCGCCAGCCGGACCAGGCCGGCCGTATTGTCCGCCAGCCCACGCTTGCCCAGGGCGATGACCCGGCCCTTTTCGCGCGCCGGGCCGAAACGGACGGCGGCCTGGAAGCCGGCGAAGGCGGCCAGGGCGACCAGCACCAGGGTCATTCCGACCAGCGGCGGCTCCAGCATCAGCCGCAGCATGTTGCGGGTGCGCTGGAAGCCATGCAGCGTCAGGTCGAACACCACCGGCGCATCGTCGGCGCGCACCAGGTCGATAAGGCCGACGGCGGTGGTCGCGCCGTTCAGGGTCTTGAGCGCAGCCGTGCTGACCAGGTCGGGATCCGCCAGGACATAGGTCCGCAGTTCGCGATGCATCGCCAAGACCGCGCGGCCCTGATCGTCGACCACGACGGGGATCCAGGCCGGCCCTTCGAGCGTGCGCAGCTCTTCGACCTGAATCGGCTTGCCGAACGGCGCGCCGCTGGGACGGCGAAGGCTGATGGTCGCACGCCCCTTACGCGCGTTCAGCGTCAGATCCTTGCGTAGATCGTCGGGCAGCGCGGCCAGGGCCATCGACGGCGGCTGGACGCCCAGGGTGCGCACCCATCCGGGGCGATCCGCGTCGGGCACGGACGTCCATTTCGGCAGGACGACCAGCGTGGCGCCGTAATGTTCGATGTCGTCGATCTGTTCGGGCTTCGTCTGGGCCGAAGGCGTCAGGATCAGCAGGCTCTCGTCCGACGCCTCGGTCAGCGCCCCCCGGTTCAGCACCACCGGCACGCCCACGCCGCGCAACAGCGAAGGCAGGCCGCCGAAGCCGGTGGACGACCGCGACAAGGCATGACCGCCGCCGTCGTTGCCGGACCTCAGCTCCGGCGCATAGGCGGACAGGACCCCCAGCCCCGCCAGCGCCACCACCCCGACCAGCAGGACGACGATCATGGTGACGGGCGAGAAGCCGCCGTCGCCGGCCTTGCTGGATCGGCTCATGCGCGCCAGCCCTCGGGCAGGGCGAAGGCCTCATAGGCCTGGCGACAGTCTGCGAAGTCCTGGGCGCCGACGGTTGCGCCGCCGAACAGGCTGCGCTCCACCATCCGGCCGATCAGGTCGAAGGCCGGACGGGCGGCGTCGGGCAGGGCTTTCAGCCGAGCGATCTCGCGCGTGGTCAGCGAAACGCGCACGGCGCGCGGCTGGCGCTGTTCGATGTCCTGAACGCTACGCAGCAGCAGCAGGTGAGCGGCATCGGCATAGAGCCCTCGCGCCGCCAGGGCGTCGGCGTCGGCCAGCAGATCGCGAGCGACGCGCGCATCGGGCCGCCATTGCGCATCGGCGACGATCTTCGGCTTCGTCGGCTTGGCGGGCGGCGCGCGCATCCGCAGGATCTCGCGGACGATAGCATACAGGATCAGAGCCGCGACCAGGGCCAGGCCGATCCAGAACACCCACTGCAGAACCGGCGCAATGAACTGAAGAACATCGCCGATCCAGTGCAGCCAGCCGGGCGTCTTGATGTCCGGGCGATCAAAGCCGATGCGGTCGAACTGAAGGGAATCGTCCTTCAGGAGGCGGGCGTGCGCCCTGGCCAGGGCTTCATCTGTGGGCGAAGCCCTATCCTGCATCTTGAGCACGCACCCTCACCGAACAGCCAAGCCATACCGTTCGGAGAAACGGAGTCAACCACAGGCACCCACCCCTGGCCCCTCCGCCGCCGGAACCTTTGTGTCGATCGAAGCCATGTCCTGGGTGCGCAAAGAGTGCGGGCAAATAGCGCGCAAACCTTCCATCACCCCGATAACCCGATGGACGCCATTGCCGCCGCCATCTGCGGATCCCGACCCGAGGCGATGTCCTCGGCCGTCGTCTGAACCAAGACGTCGGGCTGGATCGCGGCGTCCGGTTGGGGCGTGTCGGGGAAGCTGGCGATCAGCGGCAGGTCGATCTCGATGCCCGATGCCGGAAGCTTGAGGAAGAAGAAGGCGCCCCCGTTGATGCCGCGCCGGTTGCCGCCGGTCGGCTGGCCGATCAGCTTGGCGACGCCGCTTTGCTGCACGGCCTGGGCGAAGCCGAAGGTGGCGGAGCTGTTGGAGGCGTCGCAGAGGACCGCGACCGGTCCTGTGAAGCGCGTTCCGGCCGGTCGGATCACCGTGCCCTTCGCATCGTCGTCGTAACGCGTCAGCCGGTAGAAGCCGGGGCGTTCGGCGGAGGGCTGGGCCTGGTCACCCCAGTCAAGGAAGCTGCGGTCCCAGGTGTGGAGATAGGGCCGGACCGACGCAGGGGCGCTGCGGTAACGGGTCCAGCGCTGGTTGCGCGACAAAGGCAGGTCGCGGTCGATCAACCGGCTGAGGATGAGATTGCCGCAGTCGAGGCCGCCCTCGTTGCCGCGCAGATCAATGATCAGGCCCCGCGCCCGCTCTGAACTCAAGGCGTCCATGGTCTCGCCCAGCCAGGCCTCCCAGGCGAAGGTCGAGTTGAACAGGGCCCAACTGGGCATGGTCAGGCGGCGGACGCCATCGGGAAGGGCTTCGAGCGTCCAGGGATTGGCGTCGCCTGTCGGGCTGGCCGACGGCGCGAGGCGGGACTGCCGCTCCGCAAGAGTGAGCAGCGGCGCGCGCACGATCCGGCCGTCCGCCGCGAGGGTGAAGGCGGCCTCGTCCTTCAGCGGCAGGATGAGCGGCAGATGGATATCGAAGGTTTCGAACCGGTCTTCGCCGCGAACCTCCATCAGATTGATCCGCTTGGCGTCGTTGCCGCCGTCGGCGCGGGCGAGCGGGACAAGACGGGCCAGGAGCGTTTCTGTGGCGACGCCGTCGATGGCGGTGACCACCGTCCCTCGCGGCAGGTCGCTTGCGGGCGTGTGATCCTGCGTCACCACCATACGGCCGTCGATCCAGCGAAAGCGGAACGGCACGAGCGACCGGTCCGGGTACATGGCCGCGACCATGGCGTCGTCGCCGTTGTAGGGGCTGGGATAGGTGTGGCCGCAGCGGAGCGAGGCGGTGACCCGCGTCAGGGCCAGAAAGCGCTCACGAAACGATCCCGGCGACCGCCATATCTCGGCTAGCGCGTCGAGGCGCACGGTGATCTCGGCCGGTGTGCTGTAGCGGTAAAGGCCCGGATGCATGGCCTCCCAGACCTCGCGCAGGATGGCGACATCGCCGCTCCAGTCGTCGGACCGGGACTGCGCCCACGCCGGACATGCGGAAGCGAGGGACAAGCCCGCAGAGACTTGTAGAAGGCGGCGGCGGTTCAGCGACGGCATGGGATATCCTCGGTCTCGATGGTGTCGAGGATGTGCGGTCTCACGCGTTTGCGCGCCTCAGAACGTCGTCAGGCGGCATAAAGGCAGGATCTGAGACCTGCTGACGATACCGGGAGGGCGGCAGGCCATATCGGGTCTGGAAGGCGCGGTTGAAACTGGCCTTGGAGGCGAAGCCCATCTCGAAGGCCAGGTCGAGCAGATCGGTGTCCTTGCGGGCCGCGAGCGCCTCAGCCACACCCTCGGCCCTGAGACCATTGACGAAGGTGGAGAAATTGACGCCGAGCCCGAGGTTGATCGCTCGTGACAGCCGCCCGCTGTTGGTGCCCATACACCGGGCCAGACGCGGCAAGGTCAGCGCCGGCTCGCGCCACCAGCCTTCGGCACGGGTGCGGGCCGCAAAGTCGGCGGCGATGGCGCCCCAGTCAGGCGCGATGCGCGCGGGCTCGTCAGTCACCGGCATATCTTCAGGGACGAACGTCTCAGGGAGGCCGGCGTGTCGCCAGCCCGAAACCCCGAGATAAAGGCCCAGGGCGCCGAGCGCGAAATAGAGGCCGGCCTGTTGGAAATAGTCGATGCCGCCGGTCAGGGCGGACCAAAGCCAGAAGCCGACTTCGACGAGGAGGCCGAGGACAATGGCCGCTCGCACTCGGCCGAGCCAGCGCGCGGAGAACAGGTCGTCGTCGCTGCGGGCGTCGGCCAACCGGCGTCGGTAGTCCCTGAGCACACGGCCGATGGCCCAAGCGTAGGCGCCGAGGCTGGCCATGGCGAGCACGTCGAGGACAGGGGCCGCCACCTCGCGGTGAGCGCCTGTGTACCAGGCCCATTTAACGTCCAGCGGCAGGAGGAAGCAGGCCCCGAAATAGAGGAACTGCGCGAGAGGCGGGGCCATGCGCCAGGCCATGCGGTGAGGCAGGCGTCCGGCCTGTAGCGCATGGGCATAGGCGTACAGCAGGGGGCCTAGAGCCAGGGGGATGGCGAAGGGCGCGAAGGTCAGGCCGCGCCAGAGATCGTAGGCGCCCGCAAACCCGATGGCATAGGGGATCAGAAGGCCTGCAATGACCAAGAGGGCGCCGGCCAAAAGGCGGTTGGCTGTCCGTCGCGTCGAGGCGGTGACGAGAGCGATGGCGATGGCGGTGATCTGAACGGCGATTAGGCCGAGAAGCGCCGTTCGCCATCCGAAATCGAGTTGGAGTTGGTCCATCACCCGACGCTAGAAGCTGGGGCCGACGAGGGGAAGTCTTCCTCGCGCCCGATCCAACACAGTTCTCAAAGGGGCGGAACCGTATCTCGCGCCTTGGTTCGGGATCCGGCGGCGCCGGACATGAGCCCGGCAATCCTGTCGATATCCTGAGCGCTTTATGAAACTGACGCGATCCGACTGTAGGGCGACGCCTGTCGTACGCTGCATGAAGGTCGTTCTGCTTGGGGATCGCCGCCCGACATCGTTATCGGGTTCGGGTTTCGCGGATTTCGGCGCTGTGCCTGGCGTCTGCGGTCAGCGCGATGTCGTGTGCGCCTGCCGCCGCCGCCGTCTGCGCCGGCCCCACCTTGAGCGACGAGCTTTTGAGCCTGTCTCGTCGCTCCGACCTGCGTGTCGTGTTCAATCCCGTGCGTCTTCGCGACCGCTGCGTCTCAGGATTCAGGCGCTCAAGCGATACGCGCGCCGATCTGCGGCGACTGGCGCAAATAGCGGGGATGGATCTGGTGACGCTGGGAGGCGGTCTGTACGCGCTCAATGTCAGCAGACCGTCCGCACGCCCGGCGCCGAACCTTGAGAACGCTCCTGTCCATCTAACCGACATCATCGTGATCGCCCCATCGGCCAGTCCGGACCTGTCGAGCCTCTGGATGGAGCGGTTTTCGGCCCAGAGCGTCGAAACCCTGTCGTCGCAACAGATCACGGATTTGCCGACGTCCTCGGTCGCAGAGGCTCTGCGACTGGTGCCCGGCATCCAGCTGGACACGCAAAGGGGGACCGGCCTGCACGTCACGGCGAGAGGCCTGGACAGCCCGTTTCAACTCGTTCAGGTCAATGGACGCAGCTTGGCGCTGAACGAACTGATCGAGAACGGCGGGCCGCGTGGCCGCAGCTTCCGTTTCGAGACCCTGCCCGGCGAGTTCGTCTCCGATGTCGTCGTCAAGAAGACGGCGACCGCGTCGGACCAGGGCGGCGCCGTCGGCGTCACCATCGATCTGCGGACGCCCCGGCCGCTTACGATCGGGACCGGCGGCGCGATGTCGATGCACGTCGCCGACAACAGCCTGAGCGGCGGCCCAGGCTATGGCGCGTCGGGCTCGATCAGCTGGGTTCGGGGCGACGGCGACCTGGGCCTGCTGGCCTCGGCCCTGGTCGAGACTCGCCAGGTTCGCAACGATCGGTTCTTTCAGTTCCAGTGGATGCGGGGCCCGTTCAGCGGGGTCGTCGGGCCGGACCTTTACGTCCCCGGTCGGGTAAGGCCGACGATCGAGCTGGAAGAGCGACGCCAGCAGGCGCTGAACATGACCCTGCAATGGCGGCCCGCGCCGGGACATCTGACGGAGATGGACCTGGTGGCGAACCGGCTGGAGGTCGCCTACGATGAGTTCGGCCTGGATATCTATCCGCAGGCGACCGGGGCGCGCTTCGTCCCCGGATCACAGCGTCTGATCGGCGACACCGTCGTGGCGGGCCAGATCGAGAACGTGCGGTGGCTGGCCTCGCATGAGACCAGCTTCAATCGCCACGATCTGATCTCGCTCGGGGTCCGGCACAGCTATGTCGCGGAAAACTGGAGCGTAACCGGGGACCTTGCCTGGTCGCGGGCCGAAAGCGGACATCCGGATGGGCGGGGCACATCGCGCAGCCGGCTGGCCTTCACGGCCCCTCTGACGTTCGACTTCTCAGGGGGCTATCGCGTCTTGCCGACCCTGGACACGTCCACGAACTACAGGGATCCCGCCGTCTTCTCGGGCTGGACCTACGGCTATGCGCCCAAGCGGTCAGTGGACACGGACACGGCCTGGCGGCTGGACCTGGAGCGACGACTGCAAGGCCCGGTCGACAGGCTGCGCGCCGGGATCTTCGCCCAGAGACGCACGCGCGATTATCGCCGCAGGGACTGGTTCCTCGACGGGCTGAAGGGCGTTCCCCTGTCGGCGCTCAGCCAGGCCTTCTATCAGCCCCTGCCGTTCGACGACTTTCTGTCCGGGGTCGCGGGCGGTGGACCGCGCATGTGGCTGTCGCCGACAGCCGATGCCTATCACGCCGCCCTGTTCACGAACGCCGTCGCAGCGTCCGACCTGACGGTTCAGGACCGGGCCGCCTCCTACAGTGTCCAGGAGGCGGTCGGCGCGGTCTATGTCGAAGCCCTCGCCGGACTGATGGTCGGCAGCATACCCGTCGACGGCGTTCTCGGGCTGAGACGAACCACGACACGCCAGACATCCCAAGGCTTCGTCGACGACGGCGGGCAAGGCCTTCCGGTCCGCTTCGACCACACCGACGGGGCTTGGCTGCCCAGTTTGAACGTCAAGGCCGAGCTGAGGCCCGATCTGGTGGCAAGGGTCTCGGCGGCGCGCGTCACGACACCGGCCAACCTGACGGATATCGCACCGCGCCTGACGGCCTCGTTCGACAATGGTCTGGCTAACGGCGGCAATCCGGGTCTGGCGCCCTATGCGGCGGACGCCGTCGATCTTGGGCTGGACTGGTACGCAAGCTCTGCGCAGGTCTTTTCGATCGCGGTGTTTCGCAAACGCATGGCCCCTTTCACGACCTCCGAGGATCGCCCGATCATCCTGGCGGGCCGGACGTTGGAGCTGTCCACCACCGTCAGCGGGGGCGAGGCCACGCTGACGGGGCTGGAACTGGCGGTGCGAGGGCGTATTCCGCTGCCGGAGGCCTTGCCGGGCCGGCTGACGATGGGTGGGGCCTATACGGCAACCGACGCCGCCTCGTCGTTTCGGGCAGGCAACCGCGAGATTGTCGATCAACTGGTCGGGCTGTCGCGATCCAGCCTGACCCTGACCGCCGGCTATGAAACGCATGGCGTCACGGCCAACATCGGCTGGTTCTGGCGCGACCGATATCTGAACAGCTATGGCGGCACGACGGTCGGCGAGGAGTATGTCGCGCCGATCGGCCTGCTCGACGCCCAGATCGCCTGGTCGATCTCGCCCAGCCTGACCCTGGTGGCGGAAGGCTCCAACCTGACCGGCGCCCGCAAATATCTGTATGGCGTGAACGAAGACCAGCCCAAGGAGATCAACGCCTTCGGACGAACCGTTCAGCTGAGCCTGCGCTGGCGTCCGGCGCCATGGTGACCAGGCCAGCCCCCCCAAGCGCGTCGGCCCTGCTGGCGCGGGCCAGACGGTTCGACGCCCTGGTCGCGCGCTTTCGCAACCCGCTGATCCAGTATTTCCGCAAGCGCGGCATCGCCCTGCCGGACGCCGAGGACATGGTTCAGGACGTGTTCCTGAAACTGCTGCGAAAGATGGATGCCGACACCGCCGATCTGTCTGACGGTTATGTCTTCAGCGCCGCCTCCAGCGTCCTGATCGATCATCACCGCCGATCGATGACGCAGCCAACGATGAAAGGCGTCGATCTGGACCCCGAGCATGGCGCGAACGAGCCTTCGCCCGAAACGATTTTTGCGGATCGTCAAGCCCTGCGCGTTATGCTGAATGAGCTTCCCGCCATGAGGGAGATGTGGAGGAAGGCCTTCGTCTTGAACCGGTTCGAACAGCTTAGTCACGAAGAGGTGGCGCGCCGGTTGAGGATTTCAGTCAGCTCGGCCGAGAAAAGCGTGGCCCATGCCGTCGCCCATCTGCGTCAAAAGCTCGGACGGGACCGCGATGGTTGATCCCGCCGCGACGCATGTTCTGGACGAGGTGGAAAGGCTGGCGCTCTGCGGATTGCAGGGCCGACTGACCCTGGAAGAGGCCGCCCGCCTCGACGACCTGTGCGCCGCCTCGCCCGAGGCGCTGGCGAGGGTCAGGGACCTGAGCGACGTCTGGATGCTGAGCGCCGTCGCCGGGGTCAAGACACCCGCGCCAGCCTCTTTGCCTGTGCGTCTGGACCGTCGATGGGTCATGTCCGCAGCCGCCGTGCTGGTCGCCGCCATCGGCCTGACCGTATGGTCGCTCAGGCCGGCGGACTCGATAATCTACGCGGCGCCGCCCGAGGCCGTGCGGATCGTTCTTCTGGCCGACGGCAGCCAGGTGACGCTGAGCCGCAGCGGACGGATGCGGGTCGCGATGGACGCTCAGGGCCGCAAGGTCGATCAACTGACGGGAGAGGCCTTCTTCGACGTGGCGCACGACACGACGCGGCCCTTCGTCGTCATGACCGGCGGACAGCGGCTGACGGTGCTGGGCACACGTTTCAATGTGACGCCCGACGCCGAGGGTCTGCGAGTGGACCTGCTCGACGGGCGGCTGCGCGTTCAACCCAGCGACGGCGGGGCCGGCGTGGTCCTGCAACCGGGTCAGGGGTTCAGGCAGAACCAGACGCCCCGCGTCGTTCCGATCGACGTCGATGGGGCCGCCGCCTGGACGCAGGGTCGGTTGATCTTCGACGACGCCCCCCTGGCGGAGGTCGCGTCAGGGCTCCTGCGTCACACGGGCCAGACGATGTCGTTCGCGTCGCCTGACGTGTCCAGGCTCAGGTTCTCTGGCGTCTTGCGGGTGGATCGACCGCAGGAATGGACCACAGCGCTGGAGAGCGTGCTGCCGGTCCGAACGACCCCTGTCGTGGGCGGCATCCGGGTCTCATCGACGGACGGCTGAGGGGTCGCCTCACAGCCCTTCGTGAAGGTTTCGCGAAGAATTCCGGGGGTGTCGCCAAGCCCTCGTTCTGCCTGTCGAGCATCATGAACGACCGGGAGCGCCCCGGCGTCGATGCCGACAGGGGATACTATGTTCGACATCACACTCGGCCGTCTCACGGCTTCCACCAGCCTGACCGCGATCCTGGTCGCCCTGGCGTCGCCCTCCTTCGCCAACGAGCCCGTGTCGGATCCGCTGGACCAGCAGGCGACCACCGTCGGCGAGATCGTGGTGACCGGCCAACGCAGCGTGACCGCGATCCAACAGGAACGCGCCGAGGCCGAAACGATCGACATCGTCGAAACGGGCGACATCAGCCTGAACAGCCAGACCAACATCGCCGACTTGGCGCGGCGCCTGCCCGGCGTTTCGGTCGGCTTCGACCAGGGCCGCAACCAGACCGCTACGGGCGAGGCCCAGTACGCCAGCATCCGCGGCTTCGACACCGCCTACAACGCCTACACCCTGGATGGCCTGCGCCTGCCGCAAACCTCGGGTGGACGCTCGATCTCGCTGAACCTGTTCTCGCCGTTCGCGGTCGGCGGCATCAATCTGGACAAGACGCCCGGCGCGACCAAGGACGCCGATTCCATCGCCGGCGTCGTCGATCTGACCACCCCCAGCGCGTTCGACTTCAACGGCTCCATGACGCGTTTCCGGGCCCTGGGACAGTTGGCGCAGCTGGCCTATGACCGCGATCAGGACGCGCTCGGCGGGGCCATCGGCATCGACATCGCCCGCCGGTTCGGCAGCCACGGCCAGTTCGGCCTCTATGCCGCAACCTACTATGAGCAGCGCGACAACGCCGCCGAATCCGTCGCCGTCCAGAGCGAGTATCGCCCCACCCAGGGCGGCGTCGGCAATGCCCGTCAGAACGGCGACGCCCTGTCCGGCGTCGGCATCCAGTGGAATTTCTTCAACAACAAGGTCGAACGTTACGGCCTGACGACCGCCCTCGACTACCGCACGACGGACTTGGATCTGTTCGCGCGCGTCAACTACGCCGCCTATAACAACACCAATGACATGAACCAGTCGGGTCTGCGCAACGAGCTGACCAGCACGATTGCAGGCGTGACTCCGGTCGTCGTTCAGACCAACCCCAACGCCAGCTCGAACCCCGGCGGCAATGGCTACAACGCCGCAGGCATCTACACGCCCTACGGCATCGGCCCCGCCAACTACTACCGCACCGAAGACGTGGAGCAGGAGATGTTCTCGGCCCAGATCGGCGGCAAATATCGCTTCGGCGCGCTGACCGCGTCGCTGGAGGCCGCCTATGCCGACGGCCGGTTCGACTCGCCTCAGCGGATCCAGGCCGGCTGGCGCGCCATCTCCTACATCGGCACGCCCGGCAATACCGGCGTCGCGCGCGAAGGCCTGGTGCTGGACCTGTCGAACCCGCGTTCGCCCCAGCCGATCCTGTCCACCGGAGCGGCCGCCTTCGCCTCTGACCTGAGCGGTCAGGGCCAGCGTTACATCGTCGAGGGCTACGAATATCTGTCGGAAGACAAGTCGACGGTGAAGGGAGATCTGGCCTGGACCGGGACCGGCGTGCTGGCCCACGTCGCCGTCGGCGGTCTGTACGAGAAATCCAACCGCGAGGGTCGTATCCTGGACGGCGACGATCGCCTGTTCAGCTTCCGCACGCCGACCCAGGGCGGAACCCTGTACAACGGCGCCGTCGTGGTCGGCCCGACCATGGCCCAGGTTCCCGGCACATTGGTGACCAACTTCCTAGGCGGGTCGATCGCCCGGCCGATGATCCTGGTCAACCGTGATTTCATCCAGGCCCAGATCGATCGCTACGTCTCGATCGACCAGCCGACGGCGCTCGAAATCAACCGGGGTCTGTCCAGCGGCGAAGAAAGCCGGGCCGCCGCCTATGCGACCGCGACCCTGTCGTTCGGCGATCTGCAGATCATCCCCGGCCTGCGGTACGAGGACAACAGCTTCCAGGCCCAGTATTATCTGAACGACGCGGACGGAGCCCGTTTCATCTCGGCCGATCGCGACTATGACCATCTCGATCCGACGCTTCTGGCCGTGTGGCGTCCGAACGATCAGATCGTGGTTCGAGGCGCCGCGCGCTCCAGCTACACGCGTCCCTCGTTCGCTCAGCTGGCCGGCCCGACCAGCATCAGCCGGGACGGGGGCGGCGCGATCATCGCCATTTCCCAGCCCAATCCCGACCTCGCCCCGGTGGAAGCCTGGAACTACGATCTGGGACTGGAATACTATGGCGCTGACGGCGCCGTCTTCCAGGCGGCGGTCTATCACAAGGCGCTGGAGAACCTGCTGGTCACCAGCATCAATGTGCCCACGGTCATCGACGGCATCACCTACAGCCGTCCGGAAAACGGCCTGAGCGGGACCGCGACAGGGATCGAACTGTCGGGACGCTACAGCCTCGCAGATGTCCTGGACGGCGGCCCGTTGTCGGGCTTTGGGATCGGCGGCAACATCACCCTGCAGGAAACCGAGGCCGACTATCGCGTCTCCGCCTCGGAAACCCGTACCGGCATGCTGCCCCAGGCCCCGGACCTGATCTACAACGCCGAGCTGTTCTATGAGATGGGCCGTCTTCGCGCCAACCTCTGGTACAACTACACCGGCAAGCGTCTGGCCGCGATCCAGAACACCCAGCCGGACGTCTTCATTCAGCCGCTCAGCCAGCTGAACCTGGGCGTCGCCTATTCGATCACCCCGATGATCGAGGTCGGGGTGTCGGTCCGAAACCTGCTGGATGCCGAGACCTACTGGACGACCATCGGCGAGGACAAGACCTACATCGCGAACGACCGTAACGGCGGTTACCTGGAAACCGGACGCGTGTTCCAGGTCAGCCTGACCGCGACCTTCTGATCCCAACGCCGTTCAGCCCCCCCGCCGAGACCCTGGTCCCGGCGGGGGATCGCCGACTTGTCTGGAGCGTCCCGATGCTGAAACTGTCCCGTTTGATGATCCTGATCCTGGGCCTGTTCATCGGTTCGCCGGGATGGGCCCAAGACGCCGTCGACAGGCCGTCCGACATCGTCATCGACGGCGTGCTGGACGGCAGCGCCGGCGCGACGGTCTTCGACATACCTTTCGAGGTTCCAGCCGGCGTCCGCAGTGTTCGCGTCCGGTTCGTCTTCGACCGACAGGCCGGGGCCTCGGTCTGGCTGGGCCTGTATGATCCCGATAGATTTCGGGGTTGGGGCGGTGGCGTGAAGCGCGATTTCACGGTCGCCGAGGCGTTTGCGACGCCGTCCTTCAATCCGGGCCGAATACCGCCGGGTCGGTGGCGCATCGCCGTCACGGTTCCGCAAATCCGACCGGACGCCCAGGTCCCCTATCGGGTCCGCATCGATCTGGGCCAGGAAACCGATGCTTCGGCGGATGCTTTTTCCACCATGCCGCTGGCGGCGACGCCGGGATGGTACCGCGGCGACCTGCATACCCACACCGGCCACAGCGACGCAGCCTGCCGCAGTCTGGGCGGGCGCTCCACCCCCTGCCCCCTGTTCCTGACCCTTCAGCAGGCGGCCGAGCGCCACCTGGATTTCATCTCGATCACCGACCACAATGTGACCTCCCATTTCGCGCCCATGGGTGAACTGGCCGCCTATTTCGACACCCTGGTTCTGCTTCCAAGCCGTGAAATCACGACGACCCTGGGCCACGCCAATCTGATCGGATCGATGGATCCGCTGGAAACCGATCTGGGCCGACCCCAAGCCGAAACCGCGAACCGACTTCTGGCCGCCGCCCATGCCACCGGCGGGTTTTTGTCGCTCAACCACCCTGCCCTCGCCTCCGGCCCCGACTGCGTCGGTTGCGGCTGGACGGCGGCCGACACCGACTTCACCCTCCTGGACGGCATCGAGGTGGTCAACGGCGGCACCATCGCCGAACTGCCCGCAGGCCCTGAGGCCGGCGCGGCCTACCACCTCGCCTATTGGCAGGACCTGCTCAGCCGCGGGTATCGACTGACCGGGATCGCGGGCTCCGACAACCACGACGCCGTCCAGCATCTGGAAGCGGATCCTCCGATCGGACCGCAGTCCCCCGTCGGGCGTCCCACCACGGTCGTCCACGCACAGGAACTGTCGCAGGCCGGCATTCTGGCGGGACTAAGGGCAGGACGGGTCTTCATCGACCTCGGCGACCAGCCTGGACGGCTGCTGGATCTGTCGGTCCGCTCGGGAACGCAGGTGGCCTTGATGGGAGAAACCCTGACCCACAATCTGGCGAACGCGGCCTTGCCGTTCGAGGCCAGCCTGACGGTGCAGGGCGTCCCGATGGGCGCGGTGACCTTGCTGATCGACGGGCAGCCGACCCCGGCTCCGGTCGTACTCGCCGCCACGGAAGCGCAACAGAAGATCGTCATCACAGGCCAAGCGAACCCCGCGGCCCGGTGGATCCGCGCCGACGTCCATGACAGCCAGGGCCGTCTGATCCTGGTCGGAAATCCTGTCTATCTCAATCAGCACCGCCTCGCCGCCACCGCAAGAGACAGCACGCCTGCGACATTGTCCGCCGCCAAACCCTAAGCTCGCAGATCGTGTTTGATCGCATTGTTCTGGTCCGCCGAGAAACGCGGTAGCCAAGCGGCACGTGCGACGAACTAGGTTTAAGCCCGGATCATCGTACCGAAACCGGCGCCTTCATCGCCAGAATTTCGCGGGTGCGGCGGGTGATCCCGTAAAGCATGCCGGGCTGGGTTTCGTCCCAATCGACCGCCTGGCCCTCGGCCTCGATGCCCAGCGTCTCGACGTGGTCCAGCACGCCGCCGCCCATCGGAAGCGCTACGACGTAAAGCTCGGGCAGGTCGTGACCGGTCAGATACAGCCGCCCGTCCGGCCCCCAGCCGCCGCCGGAGATGCTCAGGGGCGCGATGCGCTCCAGGATCGAGGGCGGCAAAGCCCATCCCTCCAGCCGGCGCCACTGGTCGTCGAAACGGACCAGGGTGGTGTGACGATGGTCGCGCGGGGCCTCGCCGCCTCGCCCATCATAGTTAGCGAACAGGGCCCACCACGATCCGTCGTGACGATCGACCCAGGTGATCGAGCCCGTTCCCAGGCCCAATGACAGGCTGCGCTTGTGATGCAGATCGGCGGGATCAAACACCTCGACCGTGCTGACGTGGGGCGTGGCGGGGAAGTTGGAACTGGCGCAGACCAGTTCGGCCGCAATCAGATTGCAGGAGTTGATGTGAGGAAACCGCGCGCGGTCTCCGGTCCATTCCGCCTGTTTCTCCCCACGGGCCTTGTCGTAGCGGACGATGGACCAGTTGGACACGGCATAGACGGCGTCCGGCCCCACCGCCACGCCCTGGCGCGCATCCGATGCATAACGCCGCACGGTCTCTGCCCGCCCCGCCAGGACGACCGGCGCAGGCGTGGCGTGTTCCACAGGCGCCGGCGCCGCCTGTACGGCCGACAGCACCAGGGCGGACAGGATCGAGACGGACATTGCGGACCTTTCGAAGGCGAAAGCGACCGCCCCTGGAGGAAGCGGCCGTTCGGACCGGTATCAGAAGCTGGCCGACAAACCGATCCAGAAGGTCCGGCCGTAGTTGGCCGATTCCTGCAGATAGGTGCGACCCGGACCCGTCACTTCGCGACGGCCCGAGTTCGACAGGTTCTGGCCCTCGGCGAAGACGGTGATCCCGTTGTCGAACCGCCAGCTGACCGAGGCGTCATAGACGTGACGGCCCTTCCAGTACTGGTCGGCGTTGGGGATGGTGTCGTTGATCGTCTCCAGGAAGCCGCCGATATAGTTGTGCGACACCCGCGCCTCGATCGGCCCGCGCTGGTACCAGATCGACTCGTTCGTCGTGGTCGAGGGTTGCTGGAACAGGCCCGTGTGGCGCTGGCCCGCCGTGGTCAGGAAGGTGAACTCGGTGTCCAGGAAGGTGGCGTTGGCGCTGACGCCGAACCCGTCGAACGGCGCCGGCAACATGGTCAAGGCCTGCTGGAAGGCCACCTCGACGCCGCGGATCTTGGCCGTCTCGGCGTTCGTCGGGGTCGAGACGATCACCGCCTCCACGCCCCGGCCCACGTCCAGGTTCTGGACCGAGCTGAGGGTGAAGATCTCGTTGGCGATATCCTTGGTGAACAGGGCGACCGACATCAGGCCGTCGGTCGGATAATATTCGAACGACAGGTCCAGCCCTTCGCTCTCGCGCGCCTTCAGGCCAGGGTTGCCGCGTGACAGCGTCGCTTGCGAGCCGTCGAAGCTGACGTTTTCGTTGGCCGCCAGCGAGCCGAAGTCGGGCCGGCCGATGGTGTTGGTCCAGGCGGCCCGCACCACCACGTCATCGCGCACATCCCAGCGTAGGTGCAGGCTGGGCAGCCAGTTGTCGTAGTCGCCGCTGTTCGACACCGGCGTCAGGGTCGCTCCCGTGGCGCGCACGGCGTCCGAACCCACCTCGGTGCTCTCGTAGCGAAGCCCGCCCAGCAGGGTCAGGTCGCCCATGCGGTAGCTGGCCTGGGCATAGCCGGCGAACACATCCTCGGTGACGTCATAATTGCCCGTCGGGGCGGCGGTCACGACGTTGAAGTTGGCGGCGTTGCCTTCGTAGAAGGCCTCGGCCATCGCCACGTCGATGCGCGGCGTCAGTCGATACTGGTCTTCAATCAGTGTGTCCGGACCCGGACGATCGACCTGATCCAGCGTGTAGATGAAGCCGGTCCTGGCCGTGTAGTCGGTGCGGCTGGAGGCGTAGCTGCGGTCGCTGGATCGCAGCACGGCGCCGAACTTCGCCTTCAGGTTCCGCGTATCGCCGCCGTCGTCGAAGGCGAGGTTGAACCGGGCCTGGGTGGTGTTCTCGTCGGTCTCGACCAGCGAGACCCGGCGCTGCTGAAGATTGAACAGGGCCGGATTGCTAAAGGCCGTCGGATTGGTCGGGGTGAAGACCGGGAAGAAGTTCGAGGTGTCGTAGCTGAAGCCGAAGTTGGCGTTCGAAGCCGTGCGGAACTCCATCGAGGTGTTTGGCGTCTCCAGACCGGCCTGCGAATAGACCAGGTCGCCGTCCAGCCGCCATTGCGGCGTGGCGTCCCAGCGGAAGGCGGTGCGTCCCAGGCCGATCTCGCGGCGCGTGATCGGCTGGTTCAGACCGACGATGTTGCGGCCCGTGGCGAAGGTTCCCGAGGTGCGCGTCTGGTTGGTCACGTTTCCGGTCGGCTCGGTGCGGAACTCGGTGCGCTCCTCGTCGTCCTCCATACGGGCGTAAAGCGCCGAGGCCTCCCAGCGGAAGTCCACGTTCGGCCGCCACTCCAGCTTGCCGTTCACGCCCGAGCGCTGCTTGGTGTTGTTGTACCAGAACAGGCGCAACTGGGTCGGCACCTGGATGCCGTTTCCGTTCGCCGCGCCGGAGTTCACGGGCGCGCCGGCGGTCGTGTATTCGCGGATCGAGGGGGCGGCGGATTCGACCTGCGGAATGTCGTAGTCGAGCTGTTCGTGCGAGGCGCCGATCACCACGCCCCATTCGTCGGCCGCGCCGAACCGGCGACCGGCGGCGAAGGACAGGCGATAGGACGGATCATCGTTGCGCACGTCGCCGTGCTGCTCATAGACCCCATACGACGCCATGCCGTTGAAAAAGGGTCTGGAGGCGTCGAAGGCGCTGCGGGTGGCGATGTTGATGACGCCGCCGATGGCGTTGCCGTCGTTCTCGGGCGTCACCGTCTTGATGACCTCGACCCGCCCGGCCATGACCGAAGGCACGATGTCCATCGGCACGGTGCGCGCGCTCTCGTCCACCGAACCGACGAAGGCGCCGTCGATGGTCGTGCGGTTATAGGTCGAGGCCAGGCCGCGCAGGATCGGCCAGCGCGGCTCGCCCTGGTCTTCCATGACGGACACGCCCGGAATGCGACGCAGGGCGGCGGCGGTGTTGTGATCGGGCAGCTTGCCGATGTCGTCGGCCGACACCGCGTCCATGACCTCGAACTCGGCGCGTTTGACGGCGATGGCGGCGCGCTGGGCCTCGCGTTGGCCTGTCACGACGATCTCGTCGACCTCGGCGGCCTGTCCCGCTTCCTGCGCGCGCGCCGAGGCGGCGAAGGCGGCCGTGGCCAGGGCTGTGGTGGCGAGAAGCAGCGGCCCATAGGCCCGCCGTGCGATCTTGATGGTCATGGCATCCCCCGATGTCGATCCGACGACCGCGCCGTAAGGCGAACCGATGACGCTCAGGTCACTGTTCGGCTTCGCCTGGACGAACTCTTGATGACCGCCACGCGTCGAAAGTCTCGTCACGCGGAGCATGCAACTTCAGGCATGACGGCCTAGGCGCGGAGTTCGCCGAACAAGATTTGCAAACCTCTGCGGGGCGTTGCGTTCACCAAAGATAGGGTCCCCACATCAGCACCACGGTTCCGAACACCCCCAGGGCGGTGAAAAGGGTGACGAGGCCAAGGCCAAGAGCCACGACGATCTTGATCCCCCCGCGCGCGCTGCGGCTCGCCCTCAGATAGGCCTCAAGCACCAGCAACGGGATCAGATAGCTTCCGAACGTCAGCACGATATCCGCGGGACCCGACATCTCGTCGGTCATGCCGACAGGACCCTGGTTGACCAGAACCCAGCCCATCAGTCCCACGCGCAGAAACCAAACGCCGCTGACCACCATGAAGGTGCGCATGGCCCAAAGGCGATGCGCCTCGAAGCGCCGGGCCAGGGCGCTGCGCCACGCCAGGCCTCCAAAGACAAGAATGAGCGCGGCGTTGATCAGAATGGCGACCGCAGACACCTCTGACAGGAAGGTGCCGCGGCCCACCGTCAGCCAGATCCCGCTCACGGCCATCAGTCCCGCCAAGGCCAGAAACAGCCTTCCGGTCCAGCGGTGCAGTCGCGGGAATCGGCGGCGGATCGAGGGAATGAGTTGCATCAATCCAGCCAGCGTCACGACGGCCGCGAGAAGGACGTGGATCGCGAAAACGCCGTTGCCCAGCGGATCGCCCTCGACATAGCCGTCGATGAGCGGCTTGTCGTTCCACGCCGGGAAATCGCCGCTCAGTGTCCTTGACCCGTAGTAGATGCAGATGAAGCCGATGAACGCCATCTGGCCTACGGCCGCGACCAGGAACCATAAGGCGCCGGACCACTTCAGCCACCGGGCGGCGACGGCGGAGAGCGGCGTTGTGACAGGACTGGCCGACATGACGGCTCCGATAGATTGTGAACGGACAGCGTCTTGACGGCAGGGCATCGCCCCGTCTCGCCGGATTTGGAATTCGGCCAGAAGTCCGCGCTTGTGGTTTGAGGCGTCCTGCTCGAAAGTCCGGGGCGCGCTGGCCTTGTGATCGCGAAAGGGAGCAGCCTTGACGGTGACCGATCTCGCAGCGCGACTTGACGGCGGCCTCAGGGACATCCGGCATAGCGGGTCGTCGCGTCGTCTGCTGGCCTATGCGATCATCGCGAGCCTGTCGTTCATCGCCTACATCCTCGCCCGAGTGGTGGAAGGCGCAGCCGCTTCCGCCTTAACCGCAGTCGGGGTCTCGGCATGCGGCTGGGCTTGGTTGCTGGCGCGCGCGCTGTTTGATCCCACCCCGAAGGATGCGGTCTGGCCACGCGCCGTCGTCGCGGTCCTGACGGGCGCCGGAGCGATCGCCAGTCTGGCCGCCCCAGGCGGCCTGATCTCCGGAATGGCGATCAAACTCTATGCGATCAGCGGATCCGCCGCCTTGCTGCTGACGCTGATAGAGCCGTTGCAGCGACACGGATGGACGATCACGCCCGGCGAGCTGCGCTTTCGCATCATCACCGTCACTGTGTTCAGCGCCCTGGTCGGCGCCGCGGTGCTCGGGGTCTGGTTCGATCCCGAACCCATACAGACCCTGTGTGCGATCGTCGGTCTCGGCGGAGCCTTGGCCGCAACCGTCTATCGTTTGCGCCATCCCCTGAAGAAGGCCGCGCGCGCGGCCGCTGCGCCAAAACCAATTCGTGATGAGGACGCGGACCTCAGCGACCGTCTGATGCGCCTGCTCCAGGATCAGGCGATCTATGCCGAACCGGATCTGCGTGCCTGCGACGTGGCGATGCGGCTCGGAGCGCCGGAGTATCGAATCTCCCGTTGCGTGAGCCGCCTGGGCTTTCCCAACTTCAACCGGCTGATCAACCATCATCGGATCGCCCTGGCGCAATCCCTGCTTTCAGACCCCAGGGAGGAGCGATCCATTCTGGATATTGCGATGGATTGCGGATTCGCTTCGACGGGCCCTTTCAATCGCGCCTTCAAGGCGGAGACCGGCACGACGCCTCGAACCTACAGGCGAGACAATATCCGGACCAAGTAGAAGACGCCGGACTGACGACTGGCTGGCGGCGACCTGAAGCTGGTCTTTGGCCTCGACCTGGGTCGACGGGATGTCGGAGAATGGAGAAGCGGCGACATACCGCCGCCGCTCACCCCCAAACCTTCGGTCAGCGCCTCACATGGGTGTCGAGGAAGCGCAGATAGGCCTCCTGGGCGGCGACCCGGTTGTCGCGCTTGCGGAAGCCGTGCCCTTCGTCCGGGAAGACGATGTATTCGACGGGCACATCATTGGCGCGCACGGCGGCGACCATCTCGTCGCTCTCGATTTGAAGCACGCGCGGATCATTTGCGCCCTGAACGACAAGCAGGGGCTTTACGATATTCTCCGCGTGGAACAGGGGCGAGATGCGGCGGTGGCGTTCGGCGTCCGTCGCCGGATCGCCCATCTCGTCGTAGAGCGTCGCGCGCTGAGCGCCCCACCAGGCCGGAATGGAGGTCAGGGTTCGGACCCAGTTGGTGACGCCGAAAATGTCGATCCCGGCCTCGAAGGCCTCGGGGTGGAAGGCCAGGGCGGCGACCGCGAGATAGCCGCCATAGGACCCGCCCATGACAGCGACCTGGTCGTCGGCGATCCAGTCCTGCGCGCGCAGCCAGTCGCCGCCGGCGACGATGTCGCGCAGGTCCGCCTCGCCGTGACGCCGGTCGTCCATGTGCAGGAAGGTCTTGCCGTAGCCCGAACTGCCCCTGTTGTTGGCGGCCAGCACGGCGTAGCCATGATTCACCAGGTGCTGAACCATGGCGGAATAGCCGCGACGGCTCTGCCCGCCCGGACCGCCGTGCACCAGGACAATCGCCGGAACGGGGTTCGCGGCGGATGCGCCGTGCGGGCGATACAGGATGGCCGGGATCATCACATCGCCCTCCCCCCGGTATCGGACGACCGTGGCCTCGACCAGGTCGTCTTCCCGCATCGCCGGGTTCAGGGCGGTCGTCAGCCGGAGGGCATGACCCGTCGTCAGATCGGCGACGAAGATGTCATTGGGCGAGGTGTCGGACGCGACCGTGAAAGCCATGCGCCGCTCGTCATCGCTGAACCGCACCGTGCCGATGTCGCCCTCCGGCACGCCGGCCAGCGCCACAGCCCGTCCGGTGGTGGTATCCAGCACGGTCAGTTCGGTCCGCGCATCAGCGTTGAAGGCCGATATCCGATAGCGGCCCGTGGGCGAGTAGCTCAACGCCGTGAGATCCCAGTCTCCCTTCAGATCCTCGGTCGTGCTGCCGGTCGCCAGATCGTAGCGATAGCCCCGGCCGAACTCCCCCACCGCATCGCTGCCGAACATCAAGGCCTGGGAGTCAGGCGTGAAGTCGAACACCCGATACCGCGCCGACCCTTCATGGGGCGTGATGAGGCGCGGTTCGCCGCCGGCCTGCAGATCGACGAGGTGAATGTTGCCGTCGGCGCTGCCGAGGCGCTCTTCCAAGACGACCCACCGGCCGTCGGCAGAGATGGCGGCCAGCGTCATGCCCGTGTTCTGGAACAGCAGCCGGCTCTCGTAGGTGGTGGGATCGATCGCGACGATGTCGAACGTCTCCGTGTCGCGCGCATTGGAGGCGACCCAGATTTCGGACCGGTCGCCGCTCCACCCGATCAGATTGGCCTTGACGGCGTCCCCGGGCGTCAGGTCGCGCAAGGTCCCGTCGAGTTCACGCACATAGACGTGGCTGCGTTCGTCGCCGCCGCGATCCGCCGCGACCAGGATCCGGGCGTCGTTCGGGAAGTAGCTTTCCGCATAGGTCGCATTAGTGGTGGAGGCGGTCAGCGGCACAGGGGCCCCGCCGGTCACGGGGATGGCGTAGGCGTTGAAGACGCCCGAGACGTCGCTGGAGACCAGGACCGAGGCGCCGTCCGGAGAGAAGGCCAGGCCGGAACCGCTGGCCAGGCCGAAACTCGTGGTCTTGAAGAAGTCAGCGGCGCTGTAGGTCCGTGGCGTCGAAGGAGGCTCGGCCTGGGTCTGCGGCGGCGCGGGTGTCTGGGCCTGAGCGACAAGAGGGACGGCGGTCGCCAGGGCGATGAGCGCCGCCAGGCAGACGCGGGTGCGAAGGTGAGCGTTAGACATCTTGGGTTTCCAGGGTTCGAGGCAGGATTGAAGGCACGGCCGCAAGGTTGCGGGCGTGGCGGATGAGAGGTTCAGAAAGACAGAAAGCGGCTATCGGGCGGGCGACGTGGATCGGAGGCCGACGCTTGGAGGTTGGCTTTGAAACGGCGTCAGGCGAGACGCTGAAGCGAACCGAACGGGGTTGGCCCGGTGAGGCCGATCCGGTTCTGAAGTCGGCCTTTCAGAAACGGCTCGAAGGTCACGACCAGTCCCGTCAGCAGCGCCGTCAGGGCGATCAGGGACGCTGACATTTCAGGCCAGCGGGCGAGCCCGGCCAGGCCGCCCGTGGCGAGATAGCCGGGCGCCAGCATCACCGGAACCCAGATCAGCGCCGAGCCCACATTGGCGATCTGGAACCGCGGTCCCGCCATCCGGGTGATGCCGGCGACGAGGGGCACGAAGGCCTGAACGGGTCCCATGAACCGACCGGCGAAGATGGCGATGACGCCATACCGGGCGAAACACAGCCTGGCCTTGGCGATCGACCGGCGATGCCGGCGCAAGATCGGCGTGCGGACGAACGACCACCCCGTCCGTCGTCCGATGGCGTAGGAGATGGCTTCGCCCAGGATCGCTCCGACGAAACACCAAGCGAGAACAGGCCCGAGCGGAAGGACGCCGCTGGCGACGAGTCCGCCGGCCATGAGCATCAACACCGTCGCCGGAACAAACGCGCCTACGATCGCCAGCGACTCACCCAGGGTGAGAAGACCCAACATGGGTCCTGCCCAGAAAGCGTTTCGGGTGATGAGGCCGGATATCTCCTGCACGAAGCCGTCCATCAGCCTCTCTCCCTGTGGCGGGCGGAGGCGGCGCCGACCAGGGCGAGACCGGCTCCAAGCCAGAGCGTCAGGGCCATCAGCCAGCGCGCCGTGGAAGGCGGATCAAGGATCGCAGACGCCCCCGCGTGCTGGACTTGCTCGCGCCAGACCCCGATCCCACCCGTCAAAACGGCGTCCAACCCGAAGTAGCCCTGGCCCAACGTCTGGGCCATGGAGGAGGCCAGACGATCCGGCCCCATGCCGATGAAGATCATGGAGACCAAGGCTGCGCCCAACACCCAGCGCACGGGATACCGCAGACCGATCGCTAGGGCCGAACCGAACAGATAGGCGACGACCGCAGCGCCGAAGGGCGCGAGATAGAGCCCGCTCGCCATAACCGTCGACGCCGACAGGCCGGCCCACTGGCTGAATTTCAACCCACCGGACATAACAGCCAGGACGTTGAACCAGACCACCACCAGACTCGTCAGACCCAGAACCCAGACGCCCCCGGCGCCGACGCGGATCAGCACATGCTTTTGTCGCTCGACAGGCAGGGTCCAGAAATCGCTGCGGTCGAACAACCTGAGCATCGACCAAAGGCGGAACGGAAGCAGGAAGGCGACCAGCGGGATCAGGGTCGACAACTCGTCTGGGTAGTCCAGAACCGCGCCTTCAAGGATCATGAAACTGAAACCTATGAAGGTCGCCACCCCGAGCAGTCCGGCGAGCGCCAGAAGCTCAGGCCGCAGCGCGCGGCCCAGAAAGCGAACACTGACCCTGAAGACGACGATGTCGTCAGGCGTCGCAGCGATCTTGGCGTCGGTCATGCTTGACCCTTTCCACACATGAGGGTGACGACAGCGTCGTGCAGAGTGAGCGGCGTGACGGCTCGAATCTGGCCGCCGGACTGAACAATCCGGGCGACGATCTCCGTCTCCGCGCCCTGAATGGTCCAGTGAATATCTCGCCCAAGCCGGCGCTGTTGAAGCACGCCCTTCAGGTCGGCAGGACCGACCCATCCCTCAGGCCCGCCTGCGGAATAGACCTTGAGCGACTGATGCAGGGCTTCCCGTGTTCCTTGAAACCTGACGCTTCCCTCCGACAGGACTCCGACATGATCGACCAGGCCGTCGATCTCATGGATCTGGTGGGATGCGATGAGGACCGTACACCCCGTATCCGCCAGATGATCGGAGACGAGGCTCAGAAACGCGTCCTTGGCCACAGGATCCAGGCCGTCGATGGGCTCGTCGAGAACCAGCACGTCGGGCCGGTGGGCCAGGGCTGCGGCGAGTTGAACACGCCGCGCCTGACCCTTGGACAGTTGGCGCAAACGCCGATCAACATCGATGTCCAGGCGTCGGCAGAGACGACGAAGACGATATTCATCCCAGGTCGGATAATAGGCCGCGCGCTGGTCCAGCCAGAGCCCCACGCTCATCCAGCCCGGCTCGCTGCCGACGCGATCCGAAACATAGCCGACCCGTGCGCGTACGCCGGGACCCTGTCGTCGGGGATCGAGGTCGCCGACCCGAATAGTCCCGCTGTCGGCCCGCTCCAGGTTGAGCAGTATCCGCAGCAGGGTGGTCTTTCCGGCTCCGTTTTCGCCTGCGAGCATATAGACGCTGCCCGCCGGCACGGTGAGATCGATACGCTTCAGCACCTCTTGACTGCGATAGCGTTTCGAAAGGCTGCGGATCGCAATGGACGGTCCACCCTGTGGCGCATCAGGCGGCGCAGCGACGGGATTGGGTTCTGTCTTGGTCATGGCTGCAGTGTCCTCGCCGGATCGGCCGCCGCTTGGGCGGCGTCCCGGATAGCGTCGATGAATTCTTCCAGGGCCAGGCCGTGGCGGTTGGCGTCGAGCAAGGCCCGGCGCGCCACGTCTGTGCGCAGGGCGCGACGATCCACGTCCAGAGGCCGCTCAGACCCGACGAATGTCCCCTGCCCGCGCTGGACATAGACGAGCCCGTCACGCTCCATTTCGCGATAGGCCTGCGACACGGTGTTCGGATTGACGCGCAATTCGCCGGCAAGCTGGCGGACGGATGGAAGCGGGTCGCCGGGAGCGAACGTCCCGACGACGATCGCACGCCGGATCTCGTCCATGATCTGAACGTAGATGGGGCGGGTGTCGGAGGGATTGATGACGAAAGGCAAAAGCTGAAGTCCTGGTGTATTGGTTGACTAATACACCGGAACTTTAACGTCAAGCCGCAAAAGGGGTCTCGCGTATGCCTATGCGGCGACCTGTCGGTTCCGCCCAAGATTCGTCAGCAATCCTCCATCATGTAATGTCGCCTTGACATTACATGATGTCCGCTAGACATTACATTATGTCTGGTGGAGCGAGCCTTTGATCCGAGTTCTGGCTGTCCTGGTCGTATGCCTGTGTTTCGGGTTCGGACTGGCGTGGACATGGGCCGCCTGGCCGATTGCGCCGGGCTGGATCGGTGCGGGCGTGCTGATCCTGTCCGCCGCCGCTGCGCGGCGGCACTGGGATCGCCGACGCAACGCTGCGGGTGACGAGCCTGGCCCCTACGAGCGCCTCGCCTGGCATTCGATGGCCGCCATGGCGGTTCTGTCCAGCCATCTGACCGCCTCGCTCGCCACCGGCCTCGACATCCATGTGGGCCAGGGCAACAGCCTCGCCACAGACAACTGGACGCTGATCCTCGGCGCCGCAGTCGGCTGGATTCTGATGCGACCTCGGGCGATGCAGCGAGACGAGCGGGACAGAGAAATGGCGGCCCAAGGCGCCCATGTCGGGCTCAGGACCCTGATCGCGCTGCTGATCGTGCTGCTTGTGACCCTCGGCTTCGCCCCCGTCGCGATGACGGAGTTGCTCACCCCCTTCGTGATCGGCAACCTGTTGGTCGTCATTATCCAGTTCGGCCTGCTCGCCGGTTTTGTCGCCCAGCTGATCGGCTATTGGGAGGCGGCGCGCCCGGACCATGCCGATGGCTGAGTTGGCGATCGCAAACAATCTTCGTCGGCTGCGGTTCGATCACGGCGAGATGACGCAAGACGCCCTGGCCAAGGCGGCCGGCGTGACACGGCAGACGATCATTTCGCTGGAGGCGGGTCGCTATGCGCCCTCGCTTGAGTTGGCGATGCGACTGGCGCTCGTCTTCGGCTGCCCCGTCGATGATGTCTTCCATTGGAAGACGCCTCCCTCCGAACACGCGGCTCATCCGCCCGCACGAGACACACAATGACGTCACAGCTCCGACGAACGATGCTCGCTACAATTCTAGCGGCGGCTACTCTGGCCTGCGGCCAGCCGGCGTCCGCACAGACGTTCCGCATCACGCCCGATGGAGAGGTTCTCCAGGGCCGACCCGTGGCCGTTCGCCTGGAAGGGCTAGCGCCCGACGCCACCGTGACGATCCAGGCGGAACGCCGGTTCGGTCGTCCAGCGCAGGTCTATGCGTCCAGCGCGGTCTACCGGTCCGATGCGTCCGGCGTGGTCGATCTCCAGACCTCTGCGCCGACCGCAGGAGACTATGTCGGCGCGGACGCCGCCGGCCTGTTCTGGTCGATGACGCCGACCGACAGACCGCTTCCCGATGACTGGCGAACAGGCGAAGTCAGGCTGTCGGCCCGCATCGGCGACCGCGTTGCCGCCCAGGGCATGACGCGTCTCATCGGAGCACTGGCGACTGTAGAGGCCGAGGACATCCCGGGTTTTCCGTCCGCGACGCTTTATCGTCTGCCCGGGGGACAACCACGCCCCGTCATCGTCGTCCTGCACGGGGCGGACGGAGGCGTCGACGCCAGTCGGCGGTTCGGCGCCAAGCTGGCCTCGCTGGGCTACGCGGTCGTGGGTCTGCCCTACTATTCCCCGGACTGGGGCGCCTATGGTCCGCCCAAGGCGATCCCGGAACTGCCGGGCAGCTTCATCGATATCCGCATCGATCAGATCAGCGAACTGCGGGACTGGCTGAAGACCCGGTCGGATGTGGACGCCGATCGCATCGCCCTGTTCGGCGGCTCGAAGGGCGCCGAGTTCGCCCTCATCGCGGCCAGCCGCTATCCCTGGATCACATCCGTCGTCGCGATGGCGCCATCGGATCTGGTCTGGGAGGGCTGGGGACTTGAGATGGTGGAGGCGGAGGGCACGCGATCCTCCTTCTCCTTCCAGGGCCAGCCCCTCCCGTTCATGCCCTACGTCGGCTTCGTCGACGGGCTGCTCTCCGGACCCAATGCGAATCTGCTGAAAATCCATGACGACGGCCGCGCGGCCCATCCGGACCGTGAGGCGGCGGCGCGTATTCCGGTCGAGGCCTTCCCCGGACCCGTGATGCTGATCGCCGGCGACGCCGACCGTGAATGGCGTTCGGGGCGGATGGCGCGCAACATCGAGGCGTCCCGTCGGTCCGCAGGGCGAGAAACCGAGCTGCTGATCTATCCTGAAGCGGGTCACGATGTCGGCGGCGACGGCTGGGCGCCGGTGACCGGCGAAGTGGCACGAGGCGGCGGGTCCGCCCAAGCCAATGCGCACGCCCAGGCCGACGCATGGCCGCGCGTCTTGGCGTTCCTGGAGCGGACCCTGAAGCCGACGGACGTCCCGACGCTCTCCCCTTAGCCTGTGAGGATCAAGTGATGCATTGGAATCGCCGTGACGGCGCCCTGGGGCTGGCATCGGTGGGCGGGATAGGATCTTGCGGTCTTGGTCGGCAGGCCGCTCGCGCTGACCTCTACAACTGCGAGGGCTGTGAGGTCGTGAACGAACGCCCGGCGACGGCGCTCCCGTCCGTCGTTCGCCTGGGTTCGCCCGGCCAGCCCGGCGAACCCATGATCCTGTTCGGCCGCGTCCTGGCCGCCGACGGACGCACGCCGGCAGCAGACGTCGTGGTCTAGGCCCACCACACCAACGCACGCGGCCTGTACGCCGACGGGTCCGAGGACACGGAGTGGAGCCGTCGACACGGGCGCCTGCGCGGCTGGGTCCGCACGGATCGCGAAGGTCGTTATCGTTTCGAGACGATCAAGCCGGCGCCCTATCCGTCAGGCGAACTGCCGGCGCATGTGCATCTCTTCATCGGTGAACCGGGCCGGCGCCCCTATTACATCGATGACGTGGTGTTCGACGGTGAGTTCGGCGTCGATCGCGACTACCACGCCCGCCAGGAACGGCGTGGAGGCTCCGGCATCGTCACCCTGCGTCGCGACCCCGCTTCAGGCTGGATCGCCGAACGCAATATCCGGCTCGAAACGCATCCCTCGTCCCTATGATCGCCTGGCGCAACACGCCGGCCCGCTGGGGCCTCGTAGCCCGTACTCTTCACTGGGCTGTGGCGGCCTTCGTCGTCGGGCAGTTCGTCACCGGCTGGCTCGCCGAGACGACGGCGGATCGCGATGCCAGTTTCGGACTGATCCGCACTCACTTTCAGGCAGGCATGACGCTGCTGGGGTTGATAGTTCTGCGCGTATTGTGGCGTCTCTCCACCCGGCCGCCGGCACAGTCGCCCACGCGAGAAGTCGCCTCGATCGCGGCCGTCGCGGTGCATGGGATGCTCTACGGGCTGCTGCTCGTCCTGCCGATCAGCGGCTACCTCATCTGGGTTCACATGGACGCCGACATGAAGGTTCTGGGCCTTGTCGAAATCCCACGGCTGTTGACGCCCAACCCTGACGACGAGCGGTTGCGCGCTGCGGCCTGGCATGTCCACTATGCCGCTGGCTGGGCGCTCGCCGGCCTGACTCTCCTACATATCGCTGCAGCGGCCTGGCACGGGATTCGGCGCGACGGAGTGTTGTCGCGGATGGTTTGACCGCCTGGACATGCCGACGGGCTCGGGCGCCTTCCTGACCGATTTCATGGCGCCGATGTGCAGATCGACCAGCTCGCCGAACGCCCGCAGACGCGCAGCCCCGCTCAGGCGTCGGAACGTCTCGACGATCGTCTCGATGGCTCAGCGGCGCGCATCATCGCGTTTGAGGAAGGTCTCGCTTATATAGCGGCCCTTCCGTCTGACCTGGACCCGCCATGTTCCGGACGGGAGCTTTGAATATGTCGCCATTTTCGTGTGCGCTCTGTGTGCACTGAGATTTCGAGAAGCCGGAAAGAACGTCGCACCACGGCGTAAAATCGAGTGCACACGTCGCCAACCAACATTCTGATATCGCCAAAAATGTCCTTGAACCCATCCCGCACGCTCTCCATCGCCCCGATGATGGATTGGGTAACTTTCTGATTTAATTCAGACATTTATAGTTCTTCGTGTGCAAAATTTGCACACACAGTTCCTGTTTTCTTTCCTTTTCGTTCTACCGAAATTCTACGTTTGGTTGCGATTGGTTGCACAACTACGGGGTCCCTGCTCCCTCTAAGTTCACCCAGCAGGAGTAGCAGCTCGAATCGCTCCAGGCGCGCCTACGCTGGAGCCCGCCATAACCTCCCCAGGCGCGATTCTGCCGCCGACCTCGCGTCTTAAAAGCGGATCTCCGCAGGGCCTCCAAGGGGTGGTTTGCAGACCATGCTGGTTTATGCAGCCCGCATCTCTCCGGCTTGCAAAAATGGCGTCACCGCCGCCATCGCACGCTGGACGTATTCGGCCTTCTCGCCGACCGGCGCGACGTAGTGGATAGCTTCTTCGGCGTCACGCTGCGTTGCCAAGCGCGCAATCATCCAAGCGGCGAGGTATTGCGAGGCAAGGCAGCCACCGGCGGTTGCGACATTGCCGTGCGCGGCGAAGGGCGCATCCACCACATTGATGCCCGCCTCGATGACCCAAGGCTTGGTCGTCAGATCGGTGCAGGCGGGCAGGTCGCCGATTAGCCCCAGCTTGGCCAGTAGAAGCGTGCCAGAGCACTGAGCGCCGATCAGCTGACGCGCCGGGTCCAGCGGAAGGCGCGACAGGAAAGTGGGATTGGCGGCGTAATCGCGGGTCTTGATCCCGCTGCCAATCAGCACCGCGTCGGCGTCCGCCAAGAACTCCAGCGGCTTCTGGCGCTGGACCGTTACCCCCGCCATTGAGGTGACCTCCGGCGTAGGACAGGTGATGTGGGCCGCCCAGCCCTGTGACTTCATCCTGTTCAAGATGCCCGCTGCGATGAAGGAATCCAGCTCGTTGAATCCGTCAAGGGTTAGGATGGCGATCTGCATGACTGGCTCGGCGCGGGGAGATGAGGAGAGGACGGCACGTTCGCCGAGTTACGGTGCCGACTCAAGAGCGGACATTCTGAATGCCCGGAACGGGTGGGAATCAGACATTGCTCGCGCTTTCCAAAACCGCAGGTCACGTAAACAGAGTCTTCCGCCACATTGGACAGGCCCTTTCGGCCGCGCCGCAAAGATGCTTGCTCTTATATAACAGCGCTTATATATCTCCCTCATGACCTTCACTTCCCCCACTCTTGGTACGCTATTGCGCAGCTTGATCGACCTGCTCGATGGCGAGGTGGAGGCCGCCTACGCTACTGCTGGCTTGCCGTGGAGACCTCGCTACACGCCCGTGCTCCGCGCTTTGACGCGATCAGGGCCAACCTCGCTCAAGGCGATCGCCGTAGAGATCGGTGTCAGTCATTCGGCGGTGAGCCAGACCGTTTCACAAATGGTTCGGGAAGGACTAGTGGCCCTTACGCCCGGCACCGATGCACGCGAGCGGATCGTGATGCTGATGCCGATGACCGAGGCCATGATACCTGCTCTGGAACGCCAGCAGGCAGCGACCAACGCTGCCGCCGCCGAATTGGATTCAGAGCTTTCTGTGCCGCTGACCGAGGTGCTGGGCCAGGCCATAACGGCCCTGCACCGGCGCTCTTTTGGCATCCGCATCGCTGATGCTGCCAAGATCCAAACTGAGCCTTCCCAAACATAGACGCCTAGGGAGTTTCCATGCGTTCGACACTGTTTTCCACCGCCGCCGCGGTGCGCATTCTCACGTCCCGTCAGGGGATTAGACCTCCTGAGTTAGGCGATAGGCGCTTCCTGCATCCGGGGCCGCTGCGCTGGTTGCGGGCGCTGGGCTGGGCCGTGGCCCTGTTCTTTCTGGCGGCCTTCTCTTCGCTGCCCCTGACCGAGGTTCTGGGCCATCTAATGCCCCAGACCGGAGCCTGGAAATTCGCAGCGAGTCTGATCGGGGCTCTGGCGGCCCTCGCGGTCTATGCCTTGGCTGTGCGGCTGGCCGAAGGGCGCAAGCCGTCCGAAATCGCGCTGAAACCCTTGCTGCCGGAACTCGGCATCGGCCTGCTGATAGGTGCGGGGATGTTCGCGGCCGTGATGGCGATCATGACGGGCTTAGATTTGTATGAGATCCGCAGCCTGGGCGCCGCTCCGATCTGGGTCGCCGCAGGTCGCGCCGCTCAGTCGGGCGTGGTCGAGGAACTGATGATCCGCGCCATCCTTCTTCGTCTGGTGTGGCGAGCGTTTGGGCCGTGGATCGCCTTCGCCGTCTCGGCCGCCCTGTTCGGCTTCGGCCATATCGCCAACCCCAACGCCACGGTGTTCGCGGCAATCTGCATCGCTTTGGAGGCAGGCATCATGCTGGGCGCCTTTTACGCCCTGACGGGGCGGGTCTGGGTGTCGATCGGCGTCCACGCCGCCTGGAACTTCACCCAGGGCTACCTCTACGGCGCCGCCGTTAGCGGCGGTGACTTTGGCCCCGCCGTCGCCAGCAGCACGGCGCGGCCGGGCTTTCCCGAATGGCTGACCGGCGGAGCCTTCGGACCCGAGGCCTCGCTGCCCGCTCTCGTCGTCTGTACCACCGTGGGACTTGTGGTGATGGCACTTGCGTGGCGTGCAGGGCATTTCTCTAAACCGGCGTAGCTGACTGCGCCCCCCCCCATCGTCGCTAGATCAAAGCTTCGTAGGTCATAGCTTCGACTTGAGCCCATCTCCGAATGTCCGCACCCGGTCGGCTTGCGAAGTTGGCGTCCCGCCGGAAACCCGACATTCCGGTGACGGTCCGAAAGCAGACTCCGCGCGATTCAGCTAGGGGTGGAAAGCCGACGCTGGAGTTGTTCACGCCCAGCGCTTCCACGGAACTCTGGCGCTAGATGAAAGCGATTTGGGCCGCTGGTCACGCCGTCGAGCGAAGCAGCCGCTCTAACCTCATGAACCGCTGATTGTCTTTGAGGGCCTCGCCAATAAGTCTTTCGCGCCCAGTTTGATCGCTTCCTGAATGTCGATGGCCTGATAGCGAGCTGTCAGCACCATCACGGGCAAGGTCAGAGTGCTGGAGAGCGCCGAACCCCTGAAGGCGAGGCATATTCTAATCGAGGATCTTGGGGTGGGGACGAGTGTCGGGGATGTGCTTGGCCGCATCGTCAAATCTGCGCGCCCGCAGGTTTGTTGTGATCCGGTCCGACGTCTCTGCCTTTTCGTGCGATGCGCCACATAAAGAAGATGATGCCGCAGACCAAGAACAGCGTGCAGAAGATGCTTCCCTCCGGGCCATCCGAGCCACCGGTGAGAAAGTCCGTTCCTGCTGGGGCCAGCGAGACGATGAGCGCGGGCACGCCCGCGTCTAGGCCGGTGACCGGCACGTCGAAGCCGGTGGCTATGATCCAGTTCCATCCCACGTGCCACCCCATCACACCCCAGATGTTGTTGGATGAGATTGACCACGCGCTCGCGAAGAGAGCGAAAAGCAGAATGTTGCCGGTGACGAGCCAGGGCTGACCCCGGGAGAAATGGAGCAGCGTAAAGGTAAGCGACGATAACAGGACGGCAACGATGAGGTTCGTGCGGCGTGTGATGACCGAGGTGAGCCATCCACGGAAAATGATTTCTTCGATGCTGGCTTGAACGAGGAAGCCTACGAAGAGGCCAGCCATTGCGATGATTGCGCCAGAGAACTGAGCGGCCGGAAACAGTGCGCCAGGTTCGTAGGCGCCCGCCAACCAGATACAGGCTATCATTGCCGACGGCATGACGACACCAACGACCAGGCCGCCATAGAATCCTTGCGTCGCACCGGCTCTCGTAAGACCGATTGTGCGGGCATTCCGCCGCTCGACGACGGCTATCCACGCGGCGACGGCGAGCAGCCACGTGATGAAGGATACCAACAGCATCGCCGTGAGGCCCTGGGCGCCGACGAATTCGCCTTGCGCATCCTGAAAGCCGAACCGCTCAAGTAAAAGTGCGGACGGAATCTCGGTGGCGATCGCGAGGGCGATACAGATGACGGGAGCGAGAAGCGCCCATGGAAGCCAGCCGCGCGCCGGTGAGGTGCTGTAAATGGTCTTGAGGTTCATACCCGCAGACTGAAGCGGGTCGCGGTCCAGTTATAGAACGATCGTGTGCGTTCACTCCCACTAACGCGGGGCGGCGGTTTCGGGGTCGCCGCTGTTGGGCGTGCCAGAAGGCTCGATGAGCAAAAGCTCGACTTCGCGTCTCGCGTGCGGGCGGTGTTCCTCGCCCCTTGGGACGACGAAAAAGTCTCCGGGCCCAAGCGTGATATGGAGACTGCGGGCGCGCCTCATACGGGTCTAGGCCGATTGAGCCGTTGCCATTGCGCCGGCGTCAGGCCGTAGGCGCTCCGAAAGTGTCGCGTCAGGTGGCTCTGGTCAGAGAATCCGCTGGCAGCGGCGATTTCTGCAAGCGGGGTCCTGCCGTTCATCATGGCTCGCGCTGTGTCGAGGCGGCGGAAGATCAGATAGCGATATGGACTGACGCCCAGCAGCGCCCGAAATCCGCGCGAGAGCTGCCAACGATCCTGCCCGCTGACGCGTTCGAGATCATCAAGTCGGACATTGTTGTCCGCGTGGGCGTCAATGAACGCGCGCGCCATCGCCACCGCCCGGAGGTCGACGCGTCGGTGATACGTCTGTTCACTCCCAAGCTCTGACAGTGCCTCCGCGAGGTCGAGCATGGCCTGATCATACTCCAGGCCACCGAGGGCTTGGTTGAGATCACCAACAAGGGCCGTGGCGGCCGCGTGAAGCCGCGCGTCGTCAGATACGCCCTCGGCAAGGAAAGGAAGAGGGCGTCCGCCGAGAGCCTCCTGAAGCGCGGATGGTGCGACGCTGGCGCTCCGGTACTGGAAGTGTCGCTCGTCCCCGGCGTGACCGTCATGAAGCTCATCCGGATGGAGAATGACGATTTGACCGGGCAGCGAATGGCGCCGCGATCCGCGGTAGGAAAAGGTCTGCACCCCCGCGACGGTTATGGCGATGGCGTATGTGTCGTGCCGGTGTGGACCATAGGCTGCCCCGTTGAGGGACGCTTCAAACCGCTCGAAGTCACCCGGCGCCCGTACTATCCAGCCAGTCTCGTCACACGACATGCCGCTCTATCCCTCCTGCAGACGTGAATCGATGGGTGAGGGCGAGGAATTGCATGAGGCGCTTTCAACAGGGTCGAACTCTGCACCGACCCGCCACGCCATGTCGCACAACCGACAACAACTTTAAGCTTAAGCTTATGTCATGACGTCGATTTCATCCGCGCATCGGGCCTTGCCATCTCGCCCGCTTCCAACAGTAACCATCCTCGTTTGGTTACACTCCTCGGGAGGAGGAAAGTCCTGAATGGGTCGAGATGCGACTTTGGCTTGCGGCCGGAAACGAGACCTTCAGGGCAGCAATCGAGACGGCGCGGGCGAGCGCGACGCCGCGATGAGCCTGTCCACGAGCAGTTCACGGCGGACGCAGCCGTAACTGTACGGCAATTTTCGGGTCAATACCTTCTGCCCGCGGTTGGCCGCCATGCCATCTTTCGGTCGGCCGAACGCCATCGTACGAAGCGGCTATGGATCTGAGCAAACTCGCATTCGTCGTCGTCGAAACGCCCGGCCTCCCTACTGTGACAATCGACGTCGGTTCGGGGGATTTCGACACCTGGGCCAGGCGAGGATTGCGCCAGTCGCGCTGGCCGGATGGTCCCGATTTCGTCAAGGCGCTGCTGACCGAACGGGCGCGCATTGCGGCCCCGGACCAGGCGTGGGAGGCGGCGCCGGCGGCGTTCGATTCCGCTGCCGTCTCCGCCATCCCGCTCGAAACCGTGGACGCTTTCGCCACGCAGGTGATCGCAGCCGCCTTCGACTTCCTTTTGCCCCATCTGGAAAGCCGGGGCGGGAAGGTGGTTGCGCGGGACGCGGAAATGGCCAAGGCCTCGGTGGCGATATTGCCGGACGAAGCCCCTGCCGCCGCCCTCGTCCGGATTGTCGCCGCGAAGATCGCGGACCGGGAGTTGGCGCGACAGAAGGCGGCGGCGCGCTATGACCGTCAGTTGGGCGCAACCCAGCAGGCGGCAATCGGCATCAGCCGGGTTCTGGCCGAACAGAGTAAGCTGTCCGAACTGATGCGACAGGCCAGCCCTGCCTTTGCGCTGAAAGAGACCTTGGGGCGGGTCGGCGTCTCCTCGACCCTGCTCGCCGCCATGGGGGAGGACAGCACGGTATCGAGGATGATGCGCGCGAACTCGCCCTTGCTGGACGTAGCGTCAGGCTGGACCCAAGGGCTGAGCATCCTCACGCGGGACAGGGACCTTCTCCAAGGCTCGATCCGGACCGCGCTGGAGGGTCAGAGCATTCTGAAGACCGCCGGCCTCGCCGACGCTCTGAGACTCTCGGCTGTTGAGCGCGCCGCCACGGATGGTGTGCTGGACACCTGGCGGCGGGCGGAAACCGCTTCCGCCCTCGCCCTTGCAATCTCCGGAACGCCCTCCTGGGCCCGGTCGCTCAATCGCCAACTCGATCTGGGTCTTCCCCGGGCCGCGCTTGCAAGCCTCGCGATCTTCTCGGCCGCAGACATGGCTGACGCGACGACGCTTGCCGGGATCGTGGACACGCTCGGCGTGCACGGCCGTCCGGGCTGGCTCTATACCGCAGACGCCATCCTAGTTGGAGGCGCCCCGCCGAGCGCCGGTTCGGCTGTTCTGCGCGACTACGATGCCGCCGACGGGAATACCCCGGTGGGCGAGATCGTCGGGGACATCCAGGCCTTCGATTCAGGCGGTCTGGAGGGTTTGCAGGATCGCGTGGATCGCATCCCCGACCGCCTTTCGATGTTGGATCGCGCCGACCTCGTGGGGCGCCACGGCCTGGTCAATCTCATAGCAGTCCTTCTGGCCGTCGCGGCCATCGCGACCACAGTGGCTTTTGAGCTCGATGATCGCGACACCCAGGCGCTTATCGCTACGGAAACGAAGAACAATGCTGTTCTCAACCGGATCGCGCAGACGCAGGCGGAGATTGTTCAAGCCGCCCGGGATGACCGGAACGTGCGAGGGCTGAACCGCTCCTCCTGGCTGCGTGTTGAACCCGATCAGTCGGCGGCGCCCATCCGTAAGCTGTTCCCGGACGAACTTGTCCGGGTCAGACGGGCGCAGGGTAGTTGGGTGGAGGTCGAGGTGTTCGATTACAGTGGCGGCTCAACCAGTGGCTGGATGCCACGGTCGGCGTTGGCCGTTCCGCGCTCCTGAGACCCGTCTGGCGGCGTTCGCAGGCCTTCAACCTCGGAGGCAAGGAGTGTTCCTTCTTACCTAGCGAGTGGCGTCTCTTGGGGTGAAAGCCGGCCTTAGGCAATGTGAAGGCATGCTATCTAGGGATATAACGATAGCAGTTATGTCAATTATTTCGCTATAATAGCTCTCATGATAGCTTTTTTAACACCAAGCAGGGCTTTGGAGCAGTTGGCTTCCAACCTCCAGCAAAGGCGTCTCGGGCTTGGTTTGACCCAAGCCGGCCTTTCCGCCCGATCCGGCGTTCCGCTCGGCACGCTGAAGAAGTTCGAACAGACCGGCCAGACGTCCACGGAAGCCCTTATGAAGCTTCTGATCGCTTTGGGGGCGGCAGAGGCGATGTTGAAGGCTTCAGAGCCAGAGGCCACAGCTTTCGCATCGATCGACCAAGTGCTGGAATCGTCACCCAAGCCCTCACGCAAACGCGGATGGCGGACGTGAAGATCACCCCCGTCAACGCCGTGAGCGTCGGTCTGGATTTCGGGGACGGCGCCGTCCCGGTCGGGCGGCTCGCGACCCGAGATCGGCGTATCTACTTCGAGTATGATGCGGCCTTCGTCTCAGCGAGTTTGGAGATCTCCCCGCATCGCCTGCCTCTGCGGCCAGGCCTGTTCCCGGGAGATCCTCACCTGTTCGAAGGACTGCCCGGCGTCTATAACGACAGCCTGCCGGATGGTTGGGGACGCCTTCTGTTTGATCGCGCCTTGCGCGCGAACGGCATCCTTCCCGAACAGGTGACGCCGCTTGATCGCCTCGCCCATGTGGGCAAGCGCGGCATGGGAGCCCTCGTCTACGAACCCGACCAAGCGCCCGATGCGCCGGAGGCTGACCTCGACCTGGACCGTCTCGCCGCTCAGTCCCGGGACGTCTTGCAAGGGGAGGCCGATGAGGTTCTCGAGGAGCTCATCGCCCTCAACGGTTCTTCAACCGGGGCACGGCCCAAGGCGATGATCGGCTTGCATCCGGAGACAGGAGACCTGGTCCACGGCGTCGATACGCTACCACCCGGCTATGAAGCCTGGCTCGTCAAGTTTCCGAACACCCACGACGGCAAGGACGCGGGCGCGATCGAATACGTCTATGCGCAGATGGCTCAAGCCGCAGGCGTCGCGATGACCGAAACGCGTCTGATCGAGACAGCGAAAGGCGGAGCCTATTTCGCCACCAAGCGGTTCGATCGGGTGGGAAGCGCTTGCTTGCATGCGCACACGGCGTCCGGCCTTCTTCATGCGGATCACCGGATCCCCTCGCTCGACTACGAGATGCTGGTCGCCCTGACCCAGGGCCTCACGCGAGATGTCCGTGAGGTCGAAGCGATGTTCCGCATGGCCGTGTTCAACGTCATCGCCCACAACCGAGACGACCACGGCAAGAATTTCACCTACCTGATGAACGCCAAAGGCGAGTGGAGACTGTCGCCGGCCTATGATCTGACGTTCTCGTCCGGACCCGGCGGGGAGCAGACGACGACGGTCATGGGGCAAGGCAAGGCGCCGTCGATCGCCGATCTGACGAAGCTCGGAGAGGTGGCGGGGCTGCCGAAGATTGATGTGCAGGCCATCATTGGGAACACTCGCGAAGCTGTACAAGCATGGCCCGAATTGGCGGCTCGACACGGTGTGACCAAGCCGCAGATCAAGCTGATCGGGTCTCGGCTGGCCGCCTTCTCCTGACGCTGAAAGGGGCGTGGGTTTCCGAAATGGCGCATCCCGGTCGGTGAGACCTGGACAACTGCTATAGCAATATGCAGCCCGCGCGTTTCGTCAGGCAGGCCTAGCCTGCATCATCATATTGGCGACAAACGTCATGACGGCGACGTCGTCCTGATTGAAGACCGTAACAGCGGTCTTGACGAGGCCCATGGTCGGGCGACTTTCAGAGCGGCGTGTCTCGACTACCTCCGTCTCGCAGCGAAGCGTGTCGCCGGGATAGACCGGCTTGAGCCAGCGCAGCATGTCGATCCCCGGCGAGCCAAGAAGCGCCTGTCGGCGTTCCTGACCATGGGCGACCGTCATGGCCATGGTCATGGCGCAGGTATGCCAGCCGCTGGCGGCGAGCCGCTTGAAAGGCGTCGCGGCGGCGGCCTCATCGGACAGGTGAAACGGTTGCGGGTCGAACTTCTCGGCGAAGGCGATGACTTCCGACCGCTCGACGGCATAGGCGCCGAACCGAGCCGTGTCGCCCACGGCGACGTCCTCGAAATATTCCATGAGCGCAACCTTTCCTCTACCCGCCTGTCGTCGTTGACGACCTCAGGCTTCGCGACCGGCTTATCCGGACAACGCCCGCACCGCCGGGGCCCCGCCGGCGTCGGATTGAACTTCGACATCGACCGATCGCGCGTGAAGTTCGTCACCGCATGCAGAACAGGCAAGAATCGGACGCATGTCATGGTTGCGGTCGCGATGACGGAATACGGTCGCGGGCGCATGATCTTCCGCCAGATGCGCCTGGCCCCAACTTGCGAGCGACAGGACGACCGGAAACAGGCCCTGCCCTCTCGACGTAAGCCGATACTCATGCCGGATCGGACGATCTTGATAGACGGTCCGGGCCAGGACGCCATGGCTCACGAGCAGCGCCAGGCGCTTGGCCAAAACATTGCGCGCCATCGCCGATCGGCGCTGAAAGTCCTCAAAGCGCCTGACGCCCAGAAAGGCGTCCCGCAGAATCGTCAAGGCCCAACGATCGCCCACGATCGCAAGCGCGCGTTCCATGCCGCAGGTCGATTGTGCCAGTTCCCCGGATTTCATCGCCTTGGAGTAACCTTGACTCCGTCCTCTTTCAAGACTTACCGATAGGTCGAGATTGTTGGGGAGGGCCACGATGGCCGTTGTGGCGAGCGACTTGACGGGTGTGGACGGCCTGGCCCAGGTGCAGGCGATTCTCCGGGGCGATCTCAAGGCGCCGATCGGAGAAACGCTGGCGTTCGATCTGATCGAGGTTGAACGCGGGAGGGTCGTTTTCGAAGGGCGTCCCAGTCGCGCGGTCTATAATCCCATCGGTTCGGTTCACGGCGGATACGCCGCGACCCTGCTCGATACGGCCTGCGGCTGCGCGGTCCATTCCACTCTGGAGGTGAGCGAGGGCTTCACCACGCTTGAGTTGAAGGTGGCCTATCACCGGGGCCTGAGCGACACGAGCGGACCCGTCAGATGCGAGGGAACGATCGCCTCCCGGGGCCGGCGCGCCGCCTTCGCCGAGGCCCGGTTGGTGGACGCACAGGGGCGGCTCTGCGCCAGCGCTACCTCCACCCTGATGATCTTCCAGGTGGAGCGGTCGTGACCTGAACGAGACAGGTGCTCAGCGGTCAGCGGCCGAGGCCGTGACCTTGAGCCTGGCGCGATCCAAGATTTCGATGCGACCGTAGGCCTGTTTGATCACGCCGGCCTGCGCCATGCCTCTCAAGCCGCGGTTGAGCGTCTGGCGCGAGACGCTCAACATCACCGCGAGATCCTCCTGACGGAGGGTCAGGACGCCGCTGTCGTCCCGGGTTCTGCCCTCCAACAGCTTGGCAAGACGCACCTCGAACGGCAGGGCCACGGTCTGGGCGATGAAATCCAAGGCGACCCGCTGGTGTCGGCAAGCCAGCCGCCCGACATCCAGATAGAGGGCTGGGGTCGTCTCCGCGAGCCGACCAAACGCCGCCATCGACAGGTGCAGGACGCGCGCGGCCCCGGACGCGGCGGCGTCATGCGGACGCGGACCGCCGTCGAGGGTCGAGACCTCGCCGAACCAGGCGCCGGGGCCGGCGATCAGGGCCACAAACTCAACGCCTGGCGCGGGATAGCCCTTGAGCCGGACCTGCCCCTCCAGAACCGCCCACAGGCCATTCGGGGGGTCTCCGAACCCATAGATCCGTCCGCCGTCCGGGATCACCCGCGCCTGGGCCTTGTCCAGCAACAGAGCGCGCGTATGGGACGGGAGGTCGCCGAACCAGGGATCGGAATCGAGCATTGCGAGGTCGGCGGCGTCCATGCCCTAGGGTCGCGGCCGGATCCGAATTGTCAAGTTTGCGACATTCTCATCGTCCCGGCTGTGTCACCGTGCAGGCAACAACAAGGACGATAACGGGAGGATCGAGCATGACCACGGCACTGCAAGCAATTCCGGCCAGCGACGCCGTCTCGCCGGAAGAATGGACCTTGCGCGTCGATCTGGCGGCGGCCTATCGGCTGGTCGCCCTCTACGGTTGGGACGACTTGATCTTCACCCACCTGTCTGCGCGCGTGTCTGGGCCGGAGCATCACTTCCTTATCAACCCCTACGACCGCATGTTCGAGGAGATCACCGCCTCGTCCCTGGTCAAGATCGACATCGACGGGAACAAGGTCTCGGACAGCCCGGCGCCGGTGAACCGCGCAGGCTTCGTGATCCACTCGGCCATCCACGCGGCGCGCGAGGACGCGACTGCTGTTTTACATCTGCACACACCGCACGGGCAGGCGGTGTCGGCCATGGCCGAAGGGCTCCTTCCCCACACCCAGACGGCGATGATCGCCGGGCACGACGTCGCCTATCATGACTTCGAGGGGATCGCGACGGACCTGGACGAGCGCGAGCGGCTTGTCGCCGACCTCGGCGAGCGCCACGCGATGATCCTGCGCAATCACGGCACCCTGACGGTCGGTTCGACCGTGGCCCAGGCCTTCATGCGGATGTATTTCCTGGAACGGGCCTGCGAGGCTCAGGTGTTGATGCTCAGCGCCGGACGAGGCGGCCTCAATACGCCGAACCAGGGCGTCGCCGAGAAGGTCGAGTCTCAGTCCGGGGCCGAGGCCATGACCATGGTTTCCGACGCGCTGGCCTGGCCCGCCCTGTTGCGCAAGTTGGACCGCATCGATCCCGGCTTCCGGGACTAAGGCCGTCCCTTGGCGGGGATGTCCCCGCCCCATTTCCGGTTCCATCACTGACGGGAGAGCCAAGGCCTTGGCGCACTACGGCGACTACCAAAACGAACTCTATCTCGCTGGCCTGAACGGGGTCTTGCCCAAGGTTCCGGTCGACTTCGCGACGCTGGAGCAAAGGGCTGAAGCCGCCCTGCCCACGTCCGTTCTGAACTATGTCCAGGGCGGCTGCGGCGACGAGTTCACCCAGCGCAGCAACGCCGAAGGCTTTCGTCGCTGGGGACTGACGCCGCGCATGATGGTGGACACCTCGACGCGCGATCTGTCGGTCGAGTTGTTCGGCCTGACCCTGCCCCACCCGCTGTTCATGGCGCCGATCGGCGTGGCGGGCCTGTGCGCCCAGGACGGACACGGAGACCTGGCCGCCGCTCGCGCCGCAGCGGCGACGGGGGTTCCGCTCACCATCTCGACGCTGACGAACGACCCCCTTGAGGATGTCGCACACGCGCTCGGCGAGACGCCGGGCTTCTTCCAGCTCTACACCCCCAAGGACCGTGATCTGACAGAAAGCCTCGTCCGCCGGGCCGAAGCCGCCGGCTACAAGGCGATCGTCGTCACGCTGGACACCTGGCTGACGGGATGGCGGCCGCGCGACCTGAACAGCGGGAACTTCCCCCAACTCCGCGGCCATGTGCTGAGCAACTATTTCAGCGACCCCGTCTTTCTGCAGATGCTGGACAAGCCGCCGCACGAGGACCTTCCCGCTGCGGTCCGTCAGTGGATGGCGACCTTCGGCAAGGTGCTGACCTGGGACGACATGGCTTGGCTGCGGTCGCTCACCAAATTACCGCTGGTGCTCAAGGGGATCTGCCATCCCGATGACGCCAGACGGGCGATCGACGGCGGGGCCGACGCCATCTACTGCTCCAATCACGGCGGACGACAGGCCAATGGCGGAATCGCCGCCATCGACCATCTCCCCGGCGTGGTGGCCGCCTGCGGCGATACGCCCGTGCTGTTCGATTCCGGCGTCCGATCCGGCAGCGATGTCGTCAAGGCGCTCGCCCTCGGGGCCCGGGCCGTCGGCGTGGGGCGCCCCTATCTCTACGGCCTGGCGCTCGGCGGAGCGGAAGGCGCCGCCCACGTCCTGCGCTCCATCCTCGCAGAGGCGGATCTGTTGATGGCCGTCAACGGCTATCCCACCCTCGCCGACGTTCGCGCCGCCGGCGCGGAGCGGCTGACTTGACCCGGCTCCCGTCCAGGGCGACGTCATGAACCGGCGGCGCCTCATGATCGCCGGCCTGGCGACGGGCGCGCTCATCGGCCCAGCCAGTTCGGTCTGGGCGTCACCTGGATCCTCAGCCCGCAGGAGCCCTGTCGTGTCCCAATCCTCCTCCCCAAGGCCGATGGCCTTGGCGTTCGACGTCTTCGGCACCGTGGTCGATTGGCGAACCAGCATCACCCAGGAGTCGGCCGGGTTTCTCCAGCGGATCGGCCGGGACGACGTCGATCCGGCCGCCTTCGCCGACGCCTGGCGCTTTCGCTACATCGAGGTGATGGCCGCCTATCGCACGTCGAACCGAGGCTATGTGACGCTCGACGTTCTTCATCGCGAGATGCTGGACGCCACGCTGCGCGCCCAAGACATCGACCCGACGACACTCGACGAGGCGATGCTGTCGGATTGGAACACGGCCTGGCATCGGCTGGATCCTTGGCCGGACTCCGTCGAGGGTCTCACCCGGCTCAAGGCCGGCCTGCCCATCGTGACCCTGTCGAACGGCAACATCGCCCTGATGCTGGAGATGGCGCGCCGGGCCGGACTGCCTTGGGACGCCATTCTCGGCGCCGAGGTCACCCGGGTCTACAAGCCCGATCCACAAGCCTATCTCGGCACGGCGGAAATCCTGGGATTGGCGCCCCAACAGCTCTGCCTGGTGGCCGCCCACCACAGCGATCTCGCCGCAGCGCGCGCCGCTGGCCTGCTGACCGCCTACATCTCAAGGTCGAACGAGTACGGTGGCCGCACGGCCCCGGACGCGGGCGCCGCGCAGGACTGGGACTGGTCGGCGGACAGCCTGACCGGCCTGGCGGCGCAGTGGGGTCCGTGATCCGGGGCAGGATTGAAAGCCCGCGACGTCCGACCCGAGCTTAGGTTTCGGAAGCCGATACGACCGGCGCCTCATCGCGTCGCACGTCCGCCTTGTCGCCGATCCAGGCGCGCGTCTCGCGCAGGATCTCTTCGGACAACACCGGGTCCTCGACCGTTCGGGCCATCATGATGGCGCCGACCAATGTGGCCCAGGCTCCGATGGCCGCCCGACGCGCGGGCTCGAGTTCCGTTTCGGTGATCGCCGAGGCGATGCGATCGATCTGGGATTTGAAGCCTTCGGTCATGGCGAGACGCGCCTCCGGCGTCTGACGGCGGACGTCGGCGATCAGGGCGGCCGTCGGGCATCCCTTGGCGATGCTGTCTCTGTGCAAGGGCGACAGATAGGCGTCGAGGTAGGTCGCGAGGTCTGCAGGACCGTCTGTCCCGCTCCCGAAGATGTGGGCGATCGTCTTTGCGATGAGATCGTCCTTGGACTCGAAGTGTCCGTAGAAACCGCCGTGTGTCAGTCCTGCGGCCTTCATCACCTCCGCCACGCCGACGGCGTCAAAGCCCTTCTCGCGGAACAGGCGGCCGGCGGCGTCCAGAATCCGCATCCGGTTGGCCTGCATCTGCTCGCGCGTGACCCTCATTTCAAAAACTCTCCATTCGGCCTGTTGACTTATATATGACGAACATCATATTTGGCAACTCAGATGATAGCCGTCATGAATAACGGCCCAAGGAGTTTCACACATGCCCGATCTTCCCATTGTCCTGATCACCGGCGCCTCCAGCGGCATCGGCGCTGTCTATGCCGACCGCTTCGCGCGCCGGGGCCATGATCTGGTGCTCGTCGCCCGCGACGCACAGCGAATGGAAACCCTTGCTTCGACGCTGCGCGCCGAAACCGGCGTGGCGATCGAGGTTGTGAAGGCCGACCTGACCCAGGCGTCGGACGTGGAGACCGTGTCTCGTCGTCTGCAAGAAGACGACCGCATCGGCGTCCTGATCAACAACGCCGGCGCAGGCCTCAGCGGGTCGTTCGCCACCCAGTCGAGCGCCGCCCAGCAGAACCTGATCGCCCTGAACGTCTCGGCGGTCGTCGCCCTCGCCAACGCCGTCGCGCCCCGCTTCGCTCGAGCCGGAACCGGCGCTATCGTCAACATCGGTTCCGTCGTGGGGCTGGCGCCGGAGTTCGGCATGTCGGTCTACGGCGCGACCAAGGCCTTCGTGCTCTATCTCTCTCAGGGTCTGGCCGTCGAACTCAGCCCCAAGGGCGTCTACGTCCAGGCCGTCGTGCCCTCCGGCACCCGAACCGAAATCTGGGACCGATCCGGCGCCGACCCCGCAAACCTACCGCCCCTGATGGAGGTCGCGGACCTCGTGGACGCCGCCTTGGTCGGGTTCGACCGGCGCGAGCCTGTCACCGTTCCCCCGCTCCATGACGCCGCCCTGTGGGACGCCTTCCAAGGCGCCCGCCAAGCCATGCTGCCCGGGTTCGCCGCCACCGTTCCGGCGGATCGCTACCGCGCCTGATTCCGAGACCTCCTCCGCCTTTTCGAGACTGCGAGACCCCCAATGACCACCCCCGATCTGTTCGCACCCTACGCCCTCGGTCCCATCGCCCTGGCCAACCGCATCGTCATGGCGCCCTTGACGCGCAACCGGGCGGGGCCGGGCTTCGTACCCGGCGACCTCGCCGTGGAATATTATCGCCAGCGTGCGACGGCGGGGCTGATCATCGCCGAAGCGACCCAGATCTCGCAGCAGGGTCAGGGCTACCAGGACACCCCCGGCATCTACACGCCGGCCCAGATCGAGGGCTGGCGCCGGGTGACGGATGCTGTTCACGCAGAAGACGGCCGCATCGTCCTGCAACTCTGGCACGTCGGCCGCATCTCCCACGTCGATCTGCAGCCCGGCGGTGCAGCGCCTGTCGCCCCTTCGGCGATCCGCGCCGAGACCAAGACCTTCGTCAACAACGGCTTCGTCGATGTGTCCGAGCCGCGCGCCCTGACCTTGGAGGAGCTTCCGGACATCGTCGATGATTTCAGGCGGGCTGCCGCCAACGCGATCGCGGCCGGTTTCGACGGCGTCGAGATCCACGGCGCCAACGGCTATCTGTTGGACCAGTTCGCCAAGGACGGCGCCAATGTCCGCACCGACGCCTATGGCGGGTCGGTCGAAAACCGCGCGCGCCTGATGTTGGAAGTGGCCGCCGGCGTGGCCGAGGAGATCGGGGCCGATCGCACCGGAATCCGGATTTCGCCCGCCTCGCCGGCCAACGGCGTCTCGTCCAGCGATCCGCAGCCCCAGTTCGACTATATCGTCGATCAACTGGACGCGCTTGGTCTGGTCTACCTCCACGTGGTCGAAGGGGCGACCGGCGGGCCGCGCGACAATGCCGACTTCGACTACGGGTCGCTGCGCCGCCGGTTCAAGAACACCTACATCGCCAACAACGGCTACGGTCGCGCGCTCGCTGAAGCCCGGCTCAGCGCAGACGAGGCCGATCTGTTCGCCTTCGGGCGCCCCTTCATCGCCAATCCCGATTTGGTGGAACGTCTGAAGACGGGTGCGGCTCTGGCCGACATCAATCCGGCGACCCTCTATGGCGGCGGAGCGGCGGGCTACACCGACTATCCCCCTCTCCACGCCACCCAGGCCTGATCGACCGCCGTGCTGCGCGAAGAAGGACGATCCGAATGAAAGCCTACATCCTCGACCGCTACGCCAAGAAGGGCGCGCTTCGTCTCGGCGAACGTCCCGATCCGGCGCTGCGCGACACCGATGTGCTGATCGAAGTGTACGCGGCGGGTCTCAACCAGCTCGATTCGAAAATCCGCGATGGCGAGTTCAAGCCCATCCTGCCGTACCGTCCGCCGCTCGTGCTGGGTCACGACGTGGCGGGCAAGGTCGTGCGCCTCGGCCCGAACGCGCGGCGTTTCAAGGTCGGCGACGCCGTCTACGCCCGCCCACGTGACGGCCGGATCGGAACCTTCGCAGAGTTCATCGCCGTCGACGAAGCCGATGTCGCGCTGAAGCCCACCAACCTGACCATGGAGGAAGCCGCCTCCATTCCGCTGGTCGGCCTGACCGCCTGGCAGGTCCTGGTCGATCGCGCCAAGCTGAGCCGCGGCCAGAAAGTCCTGATCCACGCCGGTTCTGGCGGAGTCGGTACGGTCGCCATCCAGTTGGCCAAACACCTCGGCGCCACGGTCGCCACGACGGCGAGCGCCGTCAACGCCGATCTGGTCCGCAGCCTGGGGGCCGATGTGGTCATCGACTACAGGACCCAGGATTTCGCCAAGATCCTGTCGGGCTACGACGTCGTGCTGAACAGTCTCGACGGCGACACGCTGGAACGCTCGCTGGACGTTCTGAAGCCCGGCGGCAAGCTCATCTCGATCTCGGGACCACCCGACCCCGCCTTCGCCAAGGCCCAGGGTCTGAACGCCATCCTGAAGCTGGTCTTGGGCGTGCTGAGCGGCAAGATCAGACGCAAGGCCGCAGCGAAGGGCATCGACTATTCCTTCCTGTTCATGCGCGCCGACGGCGAACAATTGAAACGGATCACCGCCCTGATCGAGGCCGGCGACATCCGTCCGGTGCTCGATCGCACCTTCGCCTTCGCCGATCTCAACGCCGCCTTCGCCTACATCGAAACCGGCCGGGCCAAGGGCAAGGTCGTCGTCACCGTCAAGGAGGATGCGCAATGAACCAGACGCAATTGAACGCCGCCGCCGCAGAGACCTGGAGCACCACGCCCAACCGGACGATCGCGGCGGCGGGAACCACCTTCGCCTATCGTCGGCTCGGATCGGGCGAAGGCCTGCCGCTGGTGATCTTGAATCACTGGGGCGCCACGCTGGACAATTTCGACCCGCGCATCCTGGACGGTCTGGCGACGAAACGCACCGTCTTCGCCCTCGACTACCGGGGCGTGGGCGCCTCGGGCGGAGACGCGCCCCTTACAATCGCCGAGATGGCGACCGACATGCTGGCCGTCGTCAGTGCGTTGGGTCTGACCCGGATCGATCTCATGGGCTTCTCGCTCGGCGGATTCGTGGCCCAGGACATGCTTCGCCAGGCGCCCGATCTGGCGCGCAAGGTCGTCCTCACCGGCACGGGCCCCGCCGGCGGACCGGGCATCAACAAGGTCGGCGCGGTGTCCACGCCGCTGATCGTCAAGGGCATGCTGACCCTGAAGGATCCCAAGACCTATCTGTTCTTCACCTCCAGCAAGGCCGGCCGGCACGCCGCCAAGGCGTTCCTCGAAAGGCTGAAGGAACGCCGCAATGATCGGGATAAGGCCATCACCATCGCGGCCTTCCGTCGCCAGCTGAAGGCCATCGAGGCCTGGGGAAACCTGCCGGCGCAGGATCTGGGCGCGATCCAGCAGCCGGTCCTGGTCGCGAACGGCGACCACGACATCATGGTCCCCAGCCGCAACTCCATCGACATGGCGCACCGTCTGCCGAACGCCGAACTCGTCCGCTACCCCGACGCCGGCCACGGCGGCATCTTCCAGTATCACGAGGCCTTCGTGCCCAAGGCGCTGAAGTTCCTCGACAACTGAGGCTGTCTTCGAACGCCCTCCATCCCTCTCTTTCAAGAACTCCCAATGTCCGACACCCATCTGACCGCCCCCACCCGCCATATCGACGTCGATGGCGATCGCTTCGCCTATCGTCGCTGGGGCAAGACCGACTCTGGTCAGCCGCCTCTGCTGTTCTTCCAGCATTTCCGCGGTGGCATGGATCATTGGGATCCTTTGATGACCGACGGCCTGGCGGCCGGTCGCGAAGTCATCCTCTACAACTATCGGGGAAGCGCCTCCTCCTCCGGCACGCCCCGAAACACCATCGAGGACATGGCCGACGACGCCGCCAAGGTGATCGCCGCGCTCGGCCTGTCGCAGGTGGATGTGGTCGGCTTCTCGTTGGGCGGCATGGTCGCCCAGGAGTTCACCCGACGCCATCCCGACCGCGTGCGCAAGCTGATGCTACTGGGCACCCAGCCGCGCGGCGGCAATCCCGGCCCCGATCCGAAGATCTTCGAGGTCGCGCCGCGGCCGATTCCGACCGTCGACGACTTCCTGTTCCTGTTCTTCGGCCCGTCCGAAGCGGCCAAACAGGCCGGTCGGGCGTTCTGGGACCGTCGTCATCAGCGCGTCGACCAGGATCCGCCGAGTTCGCCTGAGCTGATGATGGGTCAGATCGAGGCCAACACCGCCTTCGTCACTCCCCTGGATCCCGAACGACCGTTCGATCACCTGGCCGAGATCACCCAACCCACCATGGTCGTGAACGGCGTCAACGACGTCATGATCGCCACGATCAACTCCTGGCACATGGTCCAGAACATCCCGAACGCCCAGTTGATCGTCTATCCGGACGCCGGTCACGGAGCGCAGTTCCAGTACCCCGAGCGCTTCCTGAAGCACGCGATCCAGTTCCTGGAAGACTGATCGCGCAACGCGCCCCACAGCGCCTCAACTCACGACGTGAAAGGCTTGCTCCATGAACTATACGCTGTTCGGAAAAACCGGCCTGCAGGTGTCTCGGCTTGCGCTGGGGACTGCCAACTTCGGTACGGCCTGGGGCCACGGGGCCGACATTGAAACCAGCAAGGCGATCTTCGACGCCTATGCCGAGGCCGGCGGCAACTTCATCGACACCGCTGATGTCTATCAGTTCGGTCAGTCCGAGGAGATCTTGGGATCGCTTCTGCAAGGCCGGCGCGAAAACTTCGTCCTCGCCAGCAAATTCACGCGAGGCGACGCCCCGAATGCCAATCGCCTGGTCACGGGCAACAGCCGCAAAGCGATGATCGCTTCCGTGGAGGCCAGCCTGCGACGCCTCAAGACCGATCGGATCGACATCTATTGGGCCCACTGGCCCGACAACGTCACCGGTTCTGACGAAATCCTGCGCGGTTTCGACGACTTGGCGCGAGCTGGCAAGATTCTCTATGCGGGCCTGTCGAACTTCCCTGCCTGGCGTTTGGCCCACGCCGCGACGCTTGCCGATATCGGCCGGTCCCTTCCTGTCGCGGCCGCGCAATTCGAGCACAGCCTGGTCCACAGACAGCCCGAAGCCGACCTGTTCCCGGCTTCTCGCGCCTTCGGCCTCGGCGTCGTCACCTGGTCGCCGCTTGGCGGCGGCATGCTCACCGGCAAATACAGGCAGGGCGAGAAGGGCCGAGCCGAAGGTCTTGGCGGAAACGTCTTCCAAGCCGAAAACTCGGCCCAACGCACCGCAATCCTCGACACCGTCCTCGCCATTGCATCGGAACAGGGGGTCAGCGCCGACCAGGTCGCCATCGCCTGGGCCGGCACCCACGGCGCCGTTCCCATGATCGGGCCGCGATCGCCGGCACAGCTCACCAGCAATCTCGGCGCGCTCAAAATCGAACTCACAGCGGATCAACTGGAACGTCTGGACACGGCTAGCGTGCTCGATCCTGCGTCGCCGCCAAGAACGCCCCATGCCTGGCCGCCTGCGAACGGACGATCAGGCAACGTGGCGTGAAACGCATCGGTTTTCGAGCCGCAGACGGTCCTCAGCGCAATCCGGCCTCAAACCAAGACGCGGCCGGCCACTAACAGGCCGGTTCGCGCGCCGTCGTGCCACCGTGGCGCTAGGATTGACCGGGACCGTCCGGCGGGCAGTAGATTTCGGCAAGAACGCCTATGACCTTCAGCGCCGACGGGTCTGTGATCCGATAAAAGATCGTCGTGCCTTCCCGTCGCGTGGCGACGAGGGCCTCTTCGCGCAGTTTCGCGAGATGCTGAGACAGGGCCGACTGGGACAGACCCAACAAAGGCATCATCTGGCTCACGGCCAGTTCTCGATCCCCGAGCTGACACAGGATCATCAGACGCTTCTCGTTGGAGAGGGCGCGAAGCAACCCTGCGGCTTCCGAGGCGCTGGCTTCAAGGCGCTCGACCGCGAAACTTCCTACGTCGACCATTCCACCCTTATATTTGTATTTGCTAATTGAGCCATCCCTAATATATAGGGCGTTAGCAGCAGCTTACCACTGTTCGTCGATGTGACGTCAGCGTGTCCCGCCGATCGCCACCCTTTTCGCTTCTGCCCGCAGACGACACAGCCGAACCGGAGACTCAGGTGAACGACCCCGCCCTCAAGTACGCAACGCGTATCATCGAGCAGTCGGGACCGGGTTCGGGGGCCGTAGCGACGGTCAAGAGCTTCTTCGACGAACCAACCAACACCGTCACCTACGTCGTCCATGATTCGGCGACCGGCGAGGCGGCCGTGATCGACAGCGTGCTGGACTATGATGCGGCCGCAGGTCGGACCTCTTTCGCATCCGCCGACGCTGTCATCGCCTATGTGAAGGCCGAGGGGCTGACCGTCGCCTGGCTGCTGGAAACCCACGCCCATGCCGACCACCTGTCGGCCGCGCCCTACCTGAAGGCCCATGTGGGCGGCCAACTCGCGATTGGTCGCGAGATCATCCACGTCCAGACCGTCTTCGGGAAGATCTTCAACGAAGGGACCGCCTTCGCCCGCGACGGCTCGGAGTTCGACCGGCTGTTCGAGGATGGCGACCGGTTCAAGATCGGCGGGATCGAAGCGACGGCCCTGCATGTGCCGGGCCATACGCCCGCGGACCTGGCCTATGTCGTCGGGGACGCCGTCTTCACAGGCGACACCCTGTTCATGCCGGACTACGGCACGGCCCGCGCCGACTTCCCCGGCGGCGATTCCCGCCAGTTGTACAGGTCGATCCGCCGCCTGATGGCGCTGCCTGAGCGCACGCGCCTGTTCCACTGCCACGACTACAAGGCCGCCGGACGCGACACCTTCGCCTGGGAGACGACGGTCGGAGCCCAGCGCGCGGGCAATGTCCATGTTCATCAAGGCGTCGGCGAGGATGAGTTCGTGGCCATGCGCGACGCGCGTGACGCCACCCTGTCCATGCCCAGACTGATCCTGCCCTCAATCCAGGTGAACATGCGCGGCGGTCATCTGCCCGAGCCGGAGCCGAACGGCACACGCTACCTCAAAATCCCACTGGACGTGCTGTGATGGGCGACCTTCTGGCTAATGCTATGCCGGTCCGAGGGCTGATCGGTGGCTTGATGATCGGCACGGCCTCGGCCGTCATGCTGCTGGGCCTCGGGCGTATCGCGGGTGTCAGCGGTCTGGTGGCGCGGGCGGCCGGGATCTCCGCGAGCGGCGCGCCGCGAGGATTGTCGATCGCCTTCGTGATGGGGCTGCCTCTGGGCGCCCTGCTGGTCACCCTGGCTCTTGGCCCCGTCGAGGCGCGGTTCCCGGCGGGCGTTAGTTCTCTGATTATCGCCGGATTGTTGGTTGGTTTCGGGACCCGCTTGGGCAGCGGCTGCACCAGTGGCCACGGCGTCTACGGCCTGTCGCGATTTTCGGCGCGATCAATGGTGGCGACGGCGACCTTCATGGGAGCCGGCTTCGCCACCGTCGCCATCATGAACGCCCTGGGGCTGGGCCGATGAAGCGCACGTTCACCCTGGCCCGGCCTAACCTGGCGCCCCTCGCCCTGGCCGTGTTTGCGGGCGCCCTGTTCGGCGCCGGCCTGGCCGTTTCCGGCATGGCCGACCCGCAACGCGTGCGGGGCTTCCTCGACCTGTTCGGGACTTGGGATCCCACGCTCGCCTTCGTCATGGGCGGCGCTGTCGTGGCCATGGCCGTCGCCTGGCGCTTTCAAAAGGGAATGGTGAAGCCCTGGGCGGCCCCGGCGTTCGCCTTGCCTTCGGCCAGAGACCTTGACCCTCGTCTGGTCGGGGGCGCGGCCCTGTTCGGCATGGGCTGGGGCATCGCCGGGCTCTGTCCAGGTCCCGCGATCGCCGACCTCGCGATCGCGCCAGCCCAGGCCGCGATCTTTGTCATGGCGATGCTGGGCGGGATGCTCGTTCACCGCCTGCTGCCGGCCGTCCGCGCAAAGCCGCCGCGGTAGAAACGCCCCTGGTCCGCGCCCCAAACATCGTCGGCCTGGCGCACCTCCCCCAGGCGCTTAGCGCCATTCCCCCCAAAGGACGATCCCATGCCTTTCATGCCGCTGTCCGTCACCTTTTCCGTCGCCCCACAACTGACCGCAGCCGACGTCGCCGAGGCGGGGCGCTACGGCTTCCGGGCGATCATCGACAACCGGCCGGATGGCGAAGAGCCAGGCCAGCCGACAGCCGCCGAAATGCGCGCCTTGGCGGCGTCCCACGGCTTGGGTTTCGCCCATGTGCCGACCCTTGGCGGAGCGGTTTCGGACGAACATGTCGCCCAGATGGCTGAGGCCTTGGCCCGTCTGAACGGTCCTGTCCTCGCCTACTGCCGCACCGGTACGCGTGCGGCGACCCTGTGGGCGCTAACGCAGAGCGGGTCGCAGACGGCGGACGCTCTGATCGCGACCGCCGCCGACGCCGGCTACGACCTGTCGCCGCTTCGACTTCGGCTCAACGCCCGGCGCGGCGGCACGAGCGCTGCGGGCGCCGAACGCGCCGCTATCGCCGGCGACGATGGAGCGGCGAGGTCCATACCGAATGACGCCGGATGAGCCTTGAGCCTCTCCAGTATCTGCTTGGCGCCCTGTCGGGCGGCCTGGTCGGCTTCACCCTTGGGCTCCTGGGCGGCGGCGGGTCGATCCTGGCCGTGCCGCTGATGGTCTATCTGGTGGGCGTCCCGAGCCCGCATGTCGCGATCGGCACCAGCGCCCTGGCCGTGGCCGTGGCCGCCAATGCGGCGGCAGGACTGGCCAACCATGCCCGAAATGGGACGGTGAAATGGCGTTGCGCAGCGATGTACGCCGGAGCCGGCGTGGCAGGGGCGTTTGCAGGTTCGACCGTCGGAAAGGCGTTCGACGGCGAGAAGCTGCTGTTCCTGTTCGCGCTCGTGATGGTCGTGGTGGGCATTCTGATGCTGCGCGGGCGCGCCGACATCGGCAACCCAGGCGCTGAGTGCGATCGCGAGAATGCCCCGAAGGTCCTGGGCTTCGGACTGGGCACCGGGATGTTTTCCGGATTCTTTGGGATCGGCGGCGGCTTTCTGATCGTACCGGGTCTTGTCGCCTCGACCGGGATGCCGATCCTGAATGCAATCGGATCGTCACTCGTCGCGGTGACGGCCTTCGGCCTGACCACGGCATTGAACTACGCCTTCTCCGGCCTGATTGACTGGCCCTTGGCCGGCGTTTTCATCCTGGGCGGCCTTGCCGGGAGCTTCGGCGGCGCGCTCGCCGCCAAAAAGCTCTCAAGCGCTGGCGGTTTGCTGACGACCATCTTCTCGATCCTCGTCTTTGTCGTCGCCGCCTATATGCTGTGGAAGAGCAGGCCTTTCTGACGACGGGGTGTTACGCTTCTTCGGCCCTCGGCCCGCGTGTCCCACTCGAAGGAGCACCTCGAAGCCATAGCCTTCGAGATATTCGGTCAGTGTCGCCCGCGCATCGCCCAGGTCGTAGCAGGTCGAGCTCAGGAAGATGCGGGTTTCGCCATAGGGTCTCCAAACGCCAGGGCGAACGCCGTGGCCAACGACCGCATCTGTGGAACCTCGACCAGGGCTTCAAGCGGCTAAGGGCTCCGCCCTCGCGCGGGCCAGGGTCCGCGGCTTCGCCGCCGGACCGGCCGGTCTCCCCGGCCTTCCGCGCCGGCCAAGAGGGCGATGATGCGTCATGACAGGAGGCTTTGTGCAGGCCGGGCGATCCCCCTCCGGCCGGTCCGCCCTGGCCCTTGCTACCCCGGTCTCGCCGACGGGCACGGTTTCAGGCGCGCAGTTCGCGTGCCTGCAACCCATGCCCAAAGGAGGCAGACATGACTGCTCATTCCCCTCAGACCACCCCGACCCCGGCGACGGCCGCGACGGAGGCCGGAAAGTTCCTCGGCGCGACCCTCGTCGTGCCGTTGAACCGGCTGAAGGCCTCACCGCACAACGCCCGCAAGACGCCGCATGCACCAGCGACCCTCGAGGCGCTTGCCGCCTCGATTAAAGCCAAGGGCGTCTTGCAGCCGCCCGTGGTCGAAATCGAGCGGAAGCGCGACGGTACGCCTTCCGGGGCCTATCTGGTCACCATCGGCGAAGGGCGGCGGCAGGCGCTGCGCTTGCTAGCCAAGCGCAAGGCGATCAAGCGGACCCATCCCGTGCGCGTAACCGTAAACGAGACCAACGACGCCCATGAAATCTCGCTAGACGAAAACGTCACGCGCGAGGCCATGCATCCGGCCGATCAGTTCGAAGCCTTCCGGCGCGTCTCGGACGAAAAGGGATGGGGCGCCGAAGAGATCGGCGCCCGGTTCGGCGTCTCCGCCCAAGTGGTGCGTCAACGGCTTCGGCTCGGCGCGGTCGCGCCCGAACTGATCACCGCCTATCGCGCAGGCGATCTCTCCCTCGAACAACTGATGGCCTTCGGCGTCAGCGACGACGGCGCGCGCCAACGCCAGGTGTTCGAGCAGGTCGGCCCCCATGCCCCCTCCTACGCCATCCGCCGCGCCATGACCGAAAGCAAGGTTCGCGCCGACGACCGGCGCGCCCGCTTCGTCGGGGCCGCCGCCTATGAGGCGGCGGGCGGCGTCATCCTCCGCGACCTCTTCACGGAAGACGGCGGCGGCTGGCTGGAAGACCCCGCCCTGCTCGACCGGTTGACGGCGCAAAAGCTGGCCGACCTCGCCGAGGACGCCCGCGAACGCGAGGGCTGGGCCTGGGCCGAGGCCCATTCCGACTTCCCGCACGGAACCGGCTATGGCCGGGTCTGGCCCGAGCCGGTGGAACGCACCGAAGCGGAGGTCTCCGGCATCGCCGCGCTCGCCCAAGCGGGCGAGGACGGCTTGACGCCGGAACAGGACGCCCGGCTGGAAGAGATCGACAAGGCCTTGCAGGACTACGGTCCAGACGTGGCCTATCGGCCCGACGACCTGTCCCGCTCGGGACTGATCGTCACCTTGGACTACGACGGTCGAGCGCGGTTCGAGCGCGGTCTGGTCCGCGCCGAGGATGCCCTGCGGCCCTCCGATCCGGACGCGACCAAGTCCGGTCGCGGGAGAGAGGCGGACGCCGACGAAGCGACGAAGACGGGCGACGAAGCGCGCGACGCGGAGGCCGACGAGGGGCTGGCGCCGCTTTCGGAGCGGCTGGTCATGGACCTGACGGCCCATCGCACCGCCGGGCTGCGCGCCGCGCTCGCCGCCGCGCCGACCGTCGCCCTGACCGCTCTCGTTCATGCGCTGGCCCTTCAAGTCTTCTATCCTGGCCATGAACAGGCGACGCCGCTTCAGATACGGCTGGTTCGCACCGGTCTGGAACGGCTCGCACCCGGCGTCACGGAGGGTCCGGCAGGACGGGCGCTGACCCAAAGGGGCGAGGCCTGGGCCGCCCGCCTGCCCGCCAGACCGCAGGACCTGTGGGCGGCGCTGTCGGCCCTGCCCGGCTCGGAGGTGCTGGACCTGCTCGCCTATTGCGCCGCGCTCGGCCTCAACGCCGTGCGCGACCCGCATGACCGCCGCCCAGGCGCCTGGGCGCAGGCGGACGTGCTGGCGACGGCCCTGTCGCTGGACATGACCGCCGTCTGGTCGCCGACAGCGGCCGCCTACTTCTCGCGCGTCTCCAAGGCGAGAATGCTGGAGGCCGTGACCGAGGCTCGCGACGCCGCCGAGGCGGAGCGGATCGCCGGGTTCAAAAAGGGCGACATGGCCGAAGCCGCCGAACGATTGGTCGAGGGCCGGGGCTGGCTGCCCGCGCTGCTTCGGACGGCGCCGGACAAGGCCGAAACGGCCTCGGAACCGGCCGACGCCCTCGCGTCAGAGGACGCGCCGGACACGATGAAGACCGATCCTGACGCCTATCCCTTCGCGGCGGAATAGGACGCCATACCGCAGAAGGACGGGCCGCGCTCACAGGCGCGGCCCTGACCTGGCCGAGGCGAACCACGCCGCCGTCCGACGCCGGGTGCGGATCAGGCGTCCGACATCAAAGCTCGGAGGTCCGCTTGATCAGCACCGAATCCGCCCCGGACACGCCTGTCGCGCGCGATTTTCAGGGTCACCAGCCAGCAAGCGTCCTCCGTCTTGGTGGGCGATCCAGACGGACTGACGGCACTGTCCCCGCGCCCCGCCGCAGCCTCGCGCGCAACGGCCCCGCCAGATCAAGCTGACGCCGTCGGTGACCTCGTTACGGGACGCGTAGATCGGGGCAGGGAAGCTGGGATCGTCCAACTTGACCGACAGGTAGTCGCGGTCGGCCTGGATGGTCGTCCTCCCATCGGCGAGCGGTGCGCCGCCGTCGCGTCATCGGTTCGCCAACGCCTCGTCCTTCGCCCCGGCCATCACGCCACCGCCTTGCGCGCCCGAGGTCAGGTCCGCCTCCCGCCTAACCGCGACGACCGTGCGGGTGAAGGCGCCAAGCCCCGGCCTGTCCGGCTCTCCGGGCGGTCCGATCACGCCGCGCGCGGCCTCTCCTGGCTTGATCTGTCCAACCGTCCCCCGGTCTTCGCAACCGTCGGCGACGACTTTCTTCCCCGGCCTTTCGGCCTCCTCGCGCAACAAGAAAGACGTCGCCTCTCGGTCCTCCGCCAAAGGCTTCGGGCCCCGGGGCGCCTGCGGCTGCGGGGCTGCGGACCGGCGTCCGCTCGGCCTGCCGATCGCCATCGAGGCCGCGGCTGGCGCGGCCCGATCTGCAAATGGAGAGACGAACATGGCGACCATTGGAACCTTCACCCGCACGGACGACGCCTATTCCGGCGCCATCAAGACCCTGAGCCTGAATGTCCGCGCCGAGTAGTCTGACCACACCACCCGGAAAATCTCTTCCTGCCGCATGGCTGTGGCGATTGCGAAACGGATGACTCTTGCCATCGGAATGATTTGGCGTGGATTGCCTTCGAAGTGACCGATGAGCTTCTGCAGCTCTTCCTCAGTCGGTCTCCGATCGCGCTCGACGCCCTTGCCGACAAGTCCAAGGCGTTTGAGCGCCAGACGAGCCATGTTCACCGGTTCGGCGGAGATTGTCAGTCCGTGGACTGCGATCGCGTGTGTGATGACCAGCTTGATGGCGCCGATGTCGATGCTCAAAGTCATCGGCCCAGCCCCCTCCTTCGCACGCTCTTTGCCGAAGTCGATGAATAGCCGCCGATCGAGTTGACCGAGCTTCTTCCGCCCGAGACGCGCCTTGAGCATTCTCAGCGTCGCGGCTTTCGAGCGCCGCGGCGCCTTACCGACCAATTTCATGTCGTCGATGTGCAGGTCGATAAGCTCGCCGAAGGTGCGAAGACGCGCAGCGCGCTCAGGCGTCGGAACCTCACCACGATCGATCCGGCCCTCGGTCTCGGTGGCCCAGCGGCGCGCATCATCGCGTTTGAGGAAGGTCTCGCTTATATAGCGGCCCTTCCGTCTGACCTGGACCCGCCAAGTTCCGGACGGGAGTTTCGAATATGTCGCCATTTTCGTGTGCGCTCTGTGTGCACTGAGATGTCGAAAAGCCGGAAAAAACGTCGCAACACGGCGTAAGATCGAGTGCACACGTCACCAACCAACGTTTTGATATTACTTAAAAAATGCCGATAAATCAAGCACGTAGATTGGCCGTGGCCCCGATGATGGACTGGACCGACCGGCATTGCCGGGCGTTTCACCGTGCGCTGACGACGCGGGCATTGCTCTATACCGAGATGGTGACGGCGCCGGCGGTGTTGCATGGGGATCGCGAGCGGCTGTTGGGGTTCGATGCGCTGGAGCATCCGGTGGCGCTGCAACTGGGCGGATCGGATCCGGCGCAGTTGGCTGAGGCCGCCAGGATCGGTCAGGCGTTCGGTTATGACGAGATCAATCTGAACGTCGGCTGCCCGTCGGACCGGGTCCAGTCGGGCAGGTTCGGGGCCTGTCTGATGCGCGAGCCGGAGCTGGTGGCCGACTGTATGGCGGCGATCCGCGGGGCGGTAAGCGTGCCCGCCACCGTCAAATGCCGCATCGGCGTGGACGATCAGGATCCGGCGGTCAGCCTGTTCGCCACGGTGGACGCCTGCGCCGCCGTCGGGATCGAGGTCTTCATCGTCCATGCGCGCAAGGCCTGGCTGAAGGGTCTGTCGCCCAAGGAGAACCGCGACGTGCCGCCGCTGGATTACGCCCTGGTGCGCCGGCTGAAGCGCGAGCGCCCGCATCTGAACATCTCGATCAACGGCGGCATCGCCTCGATGGACGAGGCGGAGACCCATCTGGCCGAAGCCGACGGGGTCAAGCTGGACGGGGTCATGCTGGGCCGCGCCGCCTATCACGAGCCGGCCATCCTGGGTCAGGCGGACCGTCGCCTGTATGGCGAGGCTGTCGCCGACACCGACGCCTTTGCGGCCCTGGACCGCTATCGGCCCTATATGGCCGCGCGGTTGGCCGAAGGGGTCGCCCTGCCCGCAATGGCGCGGCACATGCTGGGTCTGATGCACGGCCGCCCCGGCGCACGCGCCTTCCGCCGCATCCTGACGGTCGAAGCTGTTCAGCCCGGCGCCGGGCTGGAGGTGCTGGACCGCGCGGTCGAGGCGGTGCGCGAGGCCGAGGCGCGTCGCGACACGCCACAGGGAGAATGGGCTGCGTAACCCAATCTTCAGGGCCGAACGTCAGGGTGGGGGCGAACCCTCCCCTTTCGGACCTGCATTATGAAAACCCTGCTGATCGCCGCCCTCGCGGCCGCCGTCCTGCCCGCGACCTCGGCCCTGGCCCAGGAGAACGGACGTTTCGCCGTCGGCGCCCAGGTCGGCACGCCCGGCGCCGGCCTTCAGGCCCAGTTTTCTCTCAGCCCCGTCGTCGTTCTGCGCGGCGGCTATGACGTGCTGAAGTGGGATCGCGACCAGACCTACAAGGGCATCGATTACGACGCCAAGATCGACTTCCAATCCCCGGGCGCCTTCGTGGACCTTCATCCGTTCCGCAACGGGTTCCTGGTCTCGGGCGGGGCCTATTTCGGGGATCGCAAGATCGATCTGGACGCCACGCCCACCGGCAACGTCAACGTCGGCGGTGCGACCTTCACCCCGGCCCAGGTCGGGACGCTGACGGGTCGCATCGACCTGGAAAGCACCGCGCCCTTCGTCGGCTTGGGTTACGACAACACCTTTACGCGCGGCGGCCGCCTGGGCTTCCGCATCCTGGCCGGCGCCGCCTTCGGAGACTCGCCCCAGGTCGATCTGGATGCGCGCGGCGGCACCCTGTCCAACGATCCGATCTTCCGCGCCCGGCTGGATCAGGAAGAGCAGGAAATCCAGTCCGAAGCCGACGATTACAAGGTCCTGCCCGTCGTTCAGGCGGGTCTGAACTTCAAATTCTGACGGCTGACCCCGTCCCTGGCTTGCCGCACAGGCGCGCAAGCTGGGGATGGATAGATCATGAAAAACAAGGCATTAACTTAGAAACAAATCGTAACGCACAGCGCGCAGAACGATTTGGCCGCTTTCTCGCCACAAGTTAACGCGACAAGGCGAGCGCCGGCGGCGTTGGGAGCCGGTGTCTCCTGAGCGAAACTCATGATCGGCGCTTCCGCTGCTATCGCCATTCTTTGGGCTGCCGTGTCGTCTGTGACGAGCGGGCCTGTCCCCTACAATGATGTCATAGCTGCGGATGAAGTCAGGGTTGAAACCCCTGCCGCCACAGTCGGTTCCGCCGAAATCGAAACCGCGCTGAACGCCGAACAGGCCGAGATGATGGCCTCCGATCCCGACTGGCGCGCCTCGGCGCGCCTGTATCACGCAGGCGGCGGCGGCGCGACGGGCAACGATTCCCTGGGTTGCCGTCCGATCGCCATGCGCACCGTCGCAGTCGATCCTCGTGTCATTCCCCGCCGCACCAAGCTGTTCATCCGCGAGACGGTCGGCCTGCGTATGGCTGACGGCACGATCCACGACGGCTACTGGTATGCGTCGGACACCGGCGGCGCCATCAAGGGCCAGAAGGTCGATCTCTACACCGGCAACGGCCGTGGCTCGATGAACCAGGCGCAGCGTCTGAACATGCGCACCCTGACCATCGTCGACGCCGGCGATTTCGACGGCTGCCCCCCGGCCTGGACCACCGCCTCCAACTAAGTCCATGCGGAAATGAAAACGCCGGCTGACCGCGAAGGTCAGCCGGCGTTTCCGTGTCTGCGCCGAGCTGCGATCAGTCCAGCTCGGACACTTCCAGCGTCGATTGCACCATCGAGTCGTTGTAGGTGCCGACCCAGATGTCGTAGCGGCCGCTCTGCGGATTGGTGATCGTGACCTTGGGATCCAGGTCGCCGCCGCTGTCGTCGTCGCAATAGAAGCGGCCGTTCGGCGTATTGATCAGCAGGGTGGTGTCCTCCTCCGCCCGCACGCGGAAGGTCAGGTCGGAATCGCCCGGCTCGAAGAAGATCTGAATGTCCGGCGCCGCGCTGACCGAGCCTTCGCAGCCCGACTTGGCGGCCGAGGCCGGCGACGAACCGCCGGCCAGGATCGACTTGATCCACGGATCGGGCGTGAAGCCGCCGCGCAGATTGGCCGTGCCGTAGTTGGGCTCCAGGCTGATGTCCGGGCCGCTGCCCGAATCGTCGCCATCCATGCCGACGCGCTCTGTGACCGACAGGGTCGAATCGACCATGCTGTCGCCATAGGTTCCGACCCAGATATCGTAACGGCCGCTTTGGGGACCGTTGATCGTGACCTCGGGGTCCAGATCGCCGCCGCTGTCGTCGTCGCAATACCAGTCGCCGCCCGGCGTATTGACCAGCAGCGTCGTATCCTCCGACGCCACGGCCTTGAACGTCAGGTCCAGCGCGCCCGCCTCATAGGTGACCTGAAAATCGGGCGCGGCGCTGACATTGCCCTCGCAGCCGGATTTGGCGCGAGAGGCCGGGATCGAACCGCCGGCGCGTATGGCCTTGGTGTAGGGATCGGGCTCGAACCCGACCGAGAGGTCGACCGTGCCGTAATTGGGATCCAGGTTGAAGTCGGGCCTGGCTTCGCCCTTCTGCGCCAGGCTGACGCCCGGCGCGAACAGGACCGAGGCGGCGGCGACGATGGCGATGGATTTCATGAGCGCTCCCTCCAGCAGCGGCGAGGCGCCGCAGGAGGCAGACTAGTCGGTTTCAAAAAACCGTGCAGCTTGAAATGCGGATCAGAAGCGACGCTTGCCCGACACCGTCTCGAAGAACAGGCGGAAGTCGCCCATCAGGCTCCACAGCGGATATTTGAACGTCGCGGGCCGGTTTTTCTCGAAGAAGAAATGCCCCACCCAGGCGAACCCGTATCCGATCAGCGGCATGGCCAGCAGCCACCAGGGGTTCTGCGTGGCCACAAAGACCCCGAACGCCAGGATCACCAGGCCGGTGCCCACGACGTGGATACGCCGGCACGTCCGGTTCGAATGCTCGTGGATGTAATAGGGATAGAAGGCCTCGAACGAGGCGTATCGTTCTTGGGGTGCCGACGGCGTGGTCATGGGCGAAAGGTGCGCCGGGATTAAGCGTGTGGCAAGTCCGGGATCAGAAGGGGCGCCGGCCGGTCACGGTCTCGAAGAACAGACGAAAATCGCCCATCAGGCTCCAGACGAAATGGCGCAATCCCAGCGGCCGGTTCTTCTCGAACACGAAATGCCCGATCCAGGCGCTCGCGGCCACCGCCGGAAAGATGGCCAGCCACCATGGATTCAGGGTCAGCAGGCTGATCGGAACCGCCAGGATCATCAGACCCGTCCCGATCACATGGATGCGTCGCGAGACCCGGTTCTGATGCTGACTGATATAGAAGGGATAGAAGACTTCGAACGAGGCGTATCCCTGCTCGGATTCCAGTGGCGTGCTCATGGGCGAAGGGTGCGCCTCCGCCCATGATCAGGCAAGTCTCAGCCCTTCGGCTTGCCCTTGAAGCCGTCCTTCTTGAAGTTCGGCTTGCCCTGGAAGGCCTTCTTGGCGAACGGCTTGTCGGCCGCGGCGTTCGAGCGCGGGTTGCCGCCGCCGTCCGCCTTGGGCGCCCAGGGCTTCTTGAAGGCCGGACGGGCGTCGCCCGCACCGCCGTCGGCGCGCTTGTAGGGGGTCTTCTTGAACGGGCGGTCGCCCTCGTCGCGGTTGGGCTTGCCGGCGAAGCGGCTGGACTTCATCGAACCCGGCGTCGGGGCTTCCGACGGCGTGATCTTCACCTCGTCCTTGGACGCGGCGACGGCTTCGCGGAAGGCCTTCTCATGGGTCTTGGCGACCTCGAACCGGGTCTCGTCGGGGAAGGTGCGGATGGCGCCGATCTGGGGCTTGGTGATGCCGCCGATGCGGCAGATCAGCGGGATCAGCCATTTGGGATCGGCATTCTTGTTGCGGCCCACGTCCAGGCGGAACCACACCACGTCGTCAGAGCCCAGGCGGTCGCCCGGCCAGGGTTGGGCGGCCGTGCCGTCGTCGTTGCGCACGGTGCGTTCGCGCTTGGCGGGACCACGGTCCGAACCGGGATCGGACAGTTCTTCCGGCGCCGGCTGTTCCTTGCGCAACAGGCGCACCAGGGCGGCGGCGATCTCGTCGGGCGTGCGCTCGGCGATCATCCGCTTGGCGACGATCATGTCCTCGTCGGAGACCTCGGCCTCGAAGAACTCGGGCGACAGCAGACGGCCTTCGTCGGCCTTGCGGATTTCGTCGAAGGTCGGCGCGCCGGTCCAGACGGCGTCGACGCCAGCCTCGTCCATCAGACGTTCGGCCTTCCTGCGGCGCGAGTGCGGCACCAGCATCACGGAGACGCCTTTCTTGCCCGCCCGGCCCGTCCGGCCCGAACGGTGCAGCAGGCCGGCGCGGTTCATCGGCAGTTCGGCGTGGATGACCAGACCCAGGTCCGGCAGGTCCAGACCGCGCGCGGCCACGTCGGTGGCGACGCAGACGCGGGCGCGGCCGTCACGCAGCGACTGAAGCGCGTCGGTCCGCTCGCGCTGACCCATCTCGCCCGACAGGCTGACGGTCGAGAAGCCGCGCTCCAGCAGCGACGACTGCAGGTGACGCACGCTGTCGCGGGTCGAGCAGAAGACCATGGCGCGCGGCGCCTCGAACCAGCGCAGGGTGTTGACCACTGCATGCTCGATCTCGTTCGGGGCGATGCGATAGGCGCGATATTCGATGTCGGCGTGCTGGCGCGTCTTGTCGGTAGCGTCGATGCGCACCGCGTCCTTCTGGTAGCGCTTGGCCAGGGTCGCGATCTCGCGTGCGATGGTCGCGGAGAACAGCAGGGTCCGGCGTTCGGCCGGGGCCTGGTCCAGGATATGCTCCAGGTCCTCGCGGAAGCCCATGTCCAGCATCTCGTCGGCCTCGTCCAGAACGGCGACCTTCAGCTCGGACAGGTCCAGGTTGCCCCGGTCGATGTGATCCTTCAGGCGGCCGGGCGTGCCGACGACGATATGGACGCCGAAGCTGAGGGCGCGCGCTTCGCGACGCGCATCCATGCCGCCGACGCAGGTGGCGATCTTGGCGCCGGAGTCGGCGTACAGCCATTCCAGCTCGGCTGCGACCTGCATGGCCAGTTCGCGGGTCGGGGCGATGGCCAGGCACAGCGGCGCGCCGCCGGGGGCGAAGATCGGCTTGTCACCCAACAGGGTCGGGGCTGCGGCCAGACCAAAGGCGACGGTCTTGCCCGAGCCCGTCTGGGCCGAGACCAGCAGGTCGCGACCGGCGTATTCGGCTTCCAGGACAGCGGCCTGAACCGGGGTGGGTTCGGCATAGCCCTTGTTGATCAGGGCGCGGTCGAGCGCGGGATGGACGGCGGGAAAGGGCATAGGAAACCTGGGCAAACGGACAAGGGCGGTCGTTGAAACGACCGCGCCCGGCCGAGGTCAGACCTCAGGCCGGGCGAATGATGGCGCTCTATACACGAATAAGGGCGCAAGCGGGGCGGAAAACGGCGTTACCGCGATCACTGTTCGAAAGACCGACCTCGGATCGGACCTTCGCCCGCTCGGTTTTGCCCTCTTAAACTTTAAACGCCAGGAAGCCGTCGTCGGCCGCCACCGTCGATCCGTTGACGGCCGAGGCGGCGTCGCTGAACAGGAAAGCCACGACGCTGGCCACCTTCTCGGGCGAGATCAGTTTGTTGGTGACGTGCTGGGCGGCCAGCGCCGCACGGGCGGACTGATCCAGCTGGCCCATCATCGGCGTGTCGATGAAGCCCGGCGCGACGGCCGTGACGCGGATGCCGTGCTCAGCCAGTTCCAACGCGCCCGATCGGGTCATGGCGATGACGGCGGCCTTGGCGGCGTTGTAGTTGAAGCTGCCCTTGGCGGCGACCGAGCCATAGATCGAGGCCGTGTTGACGAACACGCCCTTCACGCCCAGCTCGACCATCTTCCTGGCCCCATAATGCAGGCCGTAATAGACGCTGAACTGATCGACCTCGATCACCCGGCGATAGGAGGCAGGGTCCATCTCCAGCAGGGACTGGACCTTGGAGATGCCGGCGTTGTTGAACACGCCAGTCAGGGTTCCCAGCGTCTCGACCGCGAAATCGACCAGGGCCTCGACGGCGGCCGGATCGGACACATCGACCTTATAGGCGAACGCCTTGACGCCCAGCGCCTGGACCTCGGCGGCGACCCGTTCGGCCCCGTCGATGTCGAAGTCGGCGATGATCAGGTTCGCCCCATGTCGCGCCAGCTCCAGTGCCGAGGCATGGCCGATGCCGCTGGCCCCGCCCGTAACGATGATGGCCTGATCCTTGAGTGTCATGGCGCCGGTCTCCTTTTTATGCGTTGGCGTCCACCCGATATGGATCAGCGACGGCGATATGTAACCCGTGCGGGCACATTTCGCCGTTCACCCTGTTTGTTCGCGCCACGTTGACGGATCAGGCCTCATCTGGCCGCCGAGGGATTTCCTTTCGGGAGGCTTGAGATGCAGGCCCATTCCATTTCAAGCATGGCCATCGGCGCCGCCGGAATGCTCGGCGCCCAGACCCGTTTCGACAACAGCGCGCGCCGCACCGCGACCGCGCCGCTGGACAACCTCGCCGAGGAAACCGTCGAACGCATCCAGGCCAAGACCGCCTTCAGCGCCAACGCCGCCGTGGTCCGCACCGCCGACGACATGACCGGAACCCTTCTGGACATCCTGGCCTGATCGCCGTCAGGCCTGCGTCTTCTCCGGCAGGTTGAAGAAGCCCGCGAACCGGTCGAACACGGCCCTGTCGCCGGTCAGCGTCATCATCCCATCCGCCTCGAACGCAGCCGGCGGAACCTTGCCATAGACGCAGGCGGCGACCAGCGGCGGCTGGGTCGTCAGCACCACCTCGGCGGCGTCCGTCGCGTCGCGGCGCGTCGTGATGACGCCGCCTTCGATGCGAACGACGAAGGGCTCGTCGCCGAAGACGAAGCCCACGCTCATGACCGCATCGCCGGCCAGGGTCGGATCGAACATCGTCTCGAACGACTGCATGATCGACACAGCGCTGATCGGCAGGGTCGGATCGTGCAGCGGCGAGCGCGCCGCCCAGCCGCCCAGCACCATGAAGACCGGCTTGATCTCGTAACCCCAGGGCGTCAGCTCATAGACCTGGACCGAGGCGGGCGGCGGCAGCTTTCTGCGCCGCAGAATGCCCGACGCCTCCAGCCCCTCCAGCCGCTGTGTCAGCACATTGGCCGAGATGCCGTGCAGATCCTTCCTCAGATCACCGAACCGGCGCGGCCCCATCATCAGTTCGCGGATGACCAGCAGCGCCCAGCGCTCGCCGATCAGGTCCAGCCCGTGCGCTGCCCCGCACGCATCGTGATATTTGCGACCAGCCTTGTCGGTTACTTTTTCTAACTTCATGGTTGACTATCATAATCATAGGAGTCAGGTTTCGCAAACAAACAAGGAAGAGGAAACGCCGTGCCCCAGCTGATTTTCATCAACCTGCCCGTCGCCGACCTGCCCAAGTCCATCGCCTTCTACGAAGCCGTCGGCGCGACCCGGAACCCCATGTTCAGCGACGACACGGCCGCCTGTATGGTGGTGTCGGACGTGATCCACGTCATGCTGCTGACCCACGACAAATGGCGCACCTTCACCGACCGCCAGATCCCCGACGCCCATGCCTCGGCCCAGGTCATGCTGTGCCTGTCGCACACCAGTCGCGAGGCGGTCGATGCGGTCGTCAAACAGGCTGGCGACGCGGGCGGTCGCGTCGATCCCAACGCGACCCAGGACTACGGCTTCATGATCAGTCGCAGCTACGCCGACCCCGACGGCCATATCTGGGAAGTCATGTGGATGGACCCGGCCGCCGCGTCCGCCGGCCCCGAGGCCTTCGCCGCCGACGCCACGGCAGCGTGATGGCCGACCCCCGCGAACTCAGCATCAGCCGCCTGATCAAGGCCTCGCCGGAAACCGTCTGGAAGATCTACACCCAGCGCACCGGCGAATGGTTCTGCCCTCGCCCCTGGACCACCCCTGTCGTCGATTGGGATCTGCGCGTCGGTGGACGGGCCAATATCGAACTGGCCTCTCCCGAGGGCGAACGCCATCCCCATTCCGGCGTCTTCCTGGAGGTCGTGCCGGGCCGCAAGCTGGTCTCGACCAGCGCCTTCACCGAGGGCTGGGTGCCTCAGTCCGGCGATCTGGACTTCGTGCGCATCGACACCTTCGAGCCCGAGGCGGGCGGCACGCGTTACACCTCCATCGCCCGTCACTGGGACGAGAAGACCGCCGCGAAACACAGGGACATGGGCTTCGAACAGGGCTGGGGCGCCGTGGCCGATCAGCTCGCCGCCCTTGCAGAGGGAGACACCCAGTGAAGATCACCCCCAATCTGATGTTCCACGATCAGGCGCGCGAGGCCTTCGGCTTCTACGCCGAGGTTCTGGGCGCCGACCAACTGAACCTGATCACCTTCGCCGACATGCCCGAGGCCCCCGTCGCCCCCGAGTGGAAGGACAAGATCGCCCATGCATGGATGCAAGTCGGCGACCAGGCGATCATGGGCTCCGACAGCCAGCCCGGTGTCTGCGCCGACACCGGCGAGCGCAAGGCCGAAGAAATGCGAAAGCCGCCCGCCCAAACCTCGGTCGCCGTGCATTTCGACAGCGCCGACAAGGCCAGAACGGTCTTCGACCGGCTCGGCGAGAACGGCCTGGTCCAGTTGCCTTTCGCCGCCACCTCATGGTCGCCCGGCTTCGGCATGGTCCGCGACCGGTTCGGCAAGGACTGGATGATCAACACCTTCCCGCCCCAGGCGCACGCGTGATGGCCGACAAGATCGTCCCCTGCCTGTGGTTCGACGGTGACGCGGAGGCGGCGACCGCCTTCTATGTCTCCCTCCTGCCCGACAGCCGCGTCACGGCGGTCAATCGCTCCCCCGTCGATACGCCGTCCGGTCCGGCCGGCTCGGTCCTGACGGTCCAGTTCGTCCTGGCCGGCCATGAGTATGTGGCCCTGAACGGCGGTCCCGCCTTCCGCTTCACCGAGGCCGTCTCCTTCATGGTGATGACCGAGGATCAGGCCGAGACGGATCGCCTGTGGGACGCCCTGATCGCCGACGGCGGCCGCGAGAACGCCTGCGGCTGGCTGAAGGACCGCTGGGGCCTCTCGTGGCAGATCACGCCCCGCCGCCTGATGGACCTGACCACCGACGCAAATCCCGCGCGCGCGGCCGCCGCAATGACGGCCATGATGAGCATGACCAAGATCGACATCGCGGCGCTGGACCGCGCCGTCGCCGACCTCTGAACCCAAACCAAGGAGACAACCGATGACCTATGTGACCGGCTTCCTGACCCCCGTGAAATCCGAGGACAAGGCGCGCTACGTCAAGTCCGCCGAGGCCTCATGGCCCCTGTTCCAGAAATACGGCGCCCTGTCCCAGGTCGAGACCTGGGGCGAGGACGTGCCCGACGGCAAGCTGACCAGCTTTCCCATGGCCGTGAAGCTGGAGGACGGCGAGGTCGTGGTCTTCTCCTGGGTGACCTGGCCCGACCGCGCCACCGCCGACGCCTGTTTCGGCAAGATGCAGGACGACCCCGGCTTCGCCAACATGGACATGCCCTTCGACGGCAAGCGCATGATGTGGGGCGGGTTCGAGGTCGTGTTCGACGGCAAGGCCTGACCTTCAAGGTTAAGACTTGAAACATACCTAGGAGAAATATTAGTGACTACCAAGGATTGCCGCCTTTACCGAACTGCGTGATGCAGAGACTACCGACTGTACCTGAGTGAGGTTCAGCAGCCTCGCATGTCGCTCACACATCGAGGGCTGAGATTTCATGGCATGGCAAATCGAGGAAACGCCAGCCTTTCGAAAATGGATTCTCAGCCTTCGTGATGAAGTTGGCCGCGCCATAATCTTGCAACGCATCAGCCGCTTGGCGGCGGAGCAGATCGGCGACGTCAAACCTGTAGGAGAAGGCGTTTCCGAATTGCGTATCAATCACGGACCCGGATATCGGGTGTATTTTGTGAAGCGTGGAAGCACGGTCGTCGTGTTATTATGTGGTGGCGACAAGAGTTCCCAAGCGCGGGATATCATCCGCGCCAAGTCTTTCGCGAAGGACTTTTGACTTGGACACCCGGCCCTTTGATCCCGCCGACTATCTGACCTCCGAAGAGGGTATCGCCGCCTATCTTTTGGATGCTCGCAGTTTCGGCGCCCAAGCCTATTCCGAGGCCGTCGAGGTTGTCGCTCGCGCACGTGACCGTATGCGAGGGGCGCGAATCGTGCGACGTTCTTCTTCTGTTCGCAAGGAGGCGACAATGGGAAAGAACACCGGAAACGACTACCGCATCGGTGCGGTCAAGGGCCGAACGCAGTTCCAGCACGAGAACGGCGACTGGCAGAAACGCGACGAAGGCTCCGGCCGTTTCATGGAGCGCAAGTCCAGCGACGGCGCCTTCAAAGGCGTAGCCAAGGAGCCTGACGGCCGCGACGGCAAGGACTGATCTCCTATCGGCAGAACCGCGTGTCGGTCGCCTCCAGATGCAGGTGGTCGTGGTGGACGGCGTTGTAGTCGGGGCTCAGCGTCGTGCCGAAGATACGGCAGGCGTCGTCGCGGATGCGGCGCAGGAAACGCGCCTCGGGCGCATCGCCCGACCAGTCCTTCGTCACCGTGATCCGGCGCCCGTCCCTCAGCCGCACCCCGGCGAAGTCCAGCGCCGCCGCTTGGGAATGGGCGCTGATCCGGTTCGAGCCGACGCCGTTGTTCACGTTGCGACAGGCATAGGCGCCCATGTGATCGATCTGGACCACGTCCGAGCCCAGGATCTCGCGCGCCGCCGGCTCCAGCGACTGCCTGCGCCAGATGCTCAGCGCCAGCGCCGTCTGACACGTCATCTCCACATCGCCGGGCGCCAACCGCGCCACCGTTCCCAAGTCGGCGCCCAGCACTCCGCCCTGGCTCAGGCCGCAGGTCGCGGTGTTCTGACGATCCGGCACGGGGCTGAACCGCACCCGTGCGGCGTTCAGCTCGGCCAGGCATCGCTCCAGGTCCCGCCCCTCGCGCACGACTGCGCCCTGCGTGCCCCCATCGATCGCCCGGTCTACCAGCCCCCCAACCAGCGGCGCCTCGGTGCGCGACGGATACCCACCCGGATAGGATGACGGGCGCAACGGCTCGGGCGGCCGCCGCACACAACCGCTCAGGATCAGACAGACGCTGAGGGCGATCAAGAAGGGTGAGGCGCGGGACACAGCAAACATCGTCGCGACGCTATCTGATTCCCTGATCGCGTGCGGTCACGAGGCGGAGAGCCATCTATCGCGGGTTTTCCGCCGCACCCTTCGCGCGACACCTGTCCGAGCAGAACCGAACCTGATCCCAGTCCCGCGCCCACTTCTTGCGCCACGCGAACGGCAGGCCGCAGGCGGCGCAGACCTTCTGCGGCAGGTCGGCCTTGGCGGGCGCCGTGCCGAGGTTGACGTGCTTTCGAGCCATCAAGCGTCGTTCAGAGGTGGTTCGCCGATAGAGCGCCGCTCCAGCGGTCATTCAGATAATCGATCACCAAGCGGCGATGGCATTGGTGCGGCGTGGGCTCCGAACACAGCAGGCAGGCGCCCTCGAACATCTGCGGCTTGAGGCGGGTCTCTATGCGCCGTTCCTTCATCAGATCCAGAAAGCGGGTTTCATATACGGCCCAATCGCCCTTCTCCTTCTTGAAAGCCTTCAGCATGCCGTCCGTGGGCGCCAGAAGCGGCTGGTGCGCATATTGAATGCCGCCGAGTTTCTTGAGGAAATAAGCCAGGTCGTCGGCCTTGGCGAAGCCCGCCAGTTGCGAGGTGTTGTGCAGGCGAACATCGACAATCTTCGTCACGCCGGACTTAAGCAATCGCTCGAAAAACCCCTCGGCATTGGTCTTGGTGAACCCGATGGTGGCGACAGTCGTCTTGGACATTTTCAGCTCGCAGCCAGCACAGGATCAGGGTGTTGCTCGGCGAATGCGACCCGTTTAGCGCGGTCACGATAGGCGTCGGTCAGCAGTTGCGCCTCTTCGGCGAACATGTCGGTGTTGAACTTGTTGGCCATGACCATCAAACGCGCCTCGATGTCGTCCTGGGTCAGTCGCTCGCCATCTTCGACGATATGCTCGACAGCGACACCAGCCTGTTTCAGCGCCCGGCCGACCAGCAGGCAACGATGACAGTCGAGAGGATTTTTCTCGGAACACATCATCGCGATCCGATAGTTCCGTGCGCCCTGTCTCAAGCGGTTTAGCCCCCGCTGGAACGATTTCGACCGCGCCATTTTCTCGTAGTCGGCGACGCCGTCGGTATAGGATTCCGCCTCACTGGGCCTCCCGCCCAATTCATCGCCAAGAAAGACGTAGGCGATGCCGTCACCCGTCAGCGCCGTTTTGAGAACGTCTCGATTGAACTGAGGAAAATGCCGCGAATACGGGGCTGTCCGCACGTCGGCGACCGCTGTGGCGCCGGCATGCGTCAGGCGCGCGAGGAACTGGTCATAGGCCAGGGTTGAATGACCGATGCTCAGGATCACAGGCGCGGTATCGGAAGCAGTCGTCACGCCCCACTCTATCAATTTTGCGGAAGGATGACAGTCGCGATCAGCTTGTAAGCGAAGCCCCCCAAAGGATCCCCGAGACTGATGCAAAGATAGGCAGGACCGATCTGGTAGCGACCATCGGGGCCAATAAAGTATCGCTTGCGAAACGGGGGATCGGTGATCCCAAGGATATACTGAACCCCGGCGTGAACGAATGCCCCTCTCAACTTTCGCTTTGATCCGTGGCGAGTGGTTTCCACCTCTAGCCTGACTTCCAATTGATCGACCTTGATCAACCGCAAAGACCCCTCGTTCGGCGTTGCGATGTTTTCGCGAACCCGATCATTCTTGCCGTAGGTGCTGGAACTTCCATTTCTCCAAAGCGGGCGGCCGCTATGATCCTGGCATCTCTGGATATCGCGCTCAACAGCCCTGCGACTGAACACCCAATGCCGATGAGGGTCGATCAGGTGATTTTCGGACTGGAAAGGGTGACGCGACGGTCGCAGCAGCGGAACTTCCAATATATCGCCGACACGGGGATCCGTCCCATCGGCATACATCCGTTCCTGCTCGGAAATTTCCCCGTGCTCTCTCGCGCTGACAGGTCTGATCCATTGCAATGTGCCGTCTGGGCAGATCTCTACGCCTGCAAGGCAGCGTCCACTGGTCTTATATGAGTTCGCCAGACAAAGAATGGTCTTGGTGTAGCCAGGCATCCCGCTCTCCAGATTGGAAAGCGGGATACAATCAATAGACGATTCTTATCAATCAGAGATTGATGACTAGCTGTCCAGGAAGGACCGCAGTTTGCGCGACCGCGACGGGTGTTTCAGCTTGCGAAGCGCCTTGGCCTCGATCTGACGTATCCGTTCGCGGGTCACCGAGAACTGCTGGCCGACTTCTTCCAGCGTGTGGTCGGTGTTCATGCCGATGCCGAAACGCATCCGCAGGACCCGTTCCTCGCGCGGCGTCAGCGAGGCCAGCACGCGGGTGGTGGTCTCGCGCAGGTTCGACTGGATGGCGGCGTCGATCGGCAGGACGGCGTTCTTGTCCTCGATGAAGTCGCCCAGGTGGCTGTCTTCCTCGTCCCCGATGGGGGTTTCGAGCGAGATCGGCTCTTTGGCGATCTTCAGGACCTTGCGGACCTTCTCCAGCGGCATGGCCAGCTTCTCGGCCAGTTCTTCCGGGGTCGGCTCGCGGCCGATCTCGTGCAGCATCTGGCGGCTGGTGCGGACGATCTTGTTGATCGTCTCGATCATGTGCACCGGGATGCGGATGGTGCGCGCCTGGTCTGCAATGCTGCGGGTGATCGCCTGACGGATCCACCAGGTGGCGTAGGTCGAGAACTTGTAGCCGCGACGGTACTCGAACTTGTCGACCGCCTTCATCAGGCCGATGTTGCCCTCCTGGATCAGGTCCAGGAACTGCAGGCCGCGGTTGGTGTATTTCTTGGCGATGGAAATGACGAGGCGCAGGTTGGCCTCGACCATTTCCTTCTTGGCTTGCCGGGCTTCGCGCTCGCCCTTCTGCACGGTCTGGACGATACGGCGGTAGTCGTCGATCGGCAGGCCGGCTTCCAGCGCCACAGCGGCGACGTCGGCGCGGATGGTGGCGATTTGCGTGGCTTCATTGTCGCTGAACTTGGTCCAGCGCACGCCCTGCTCCTTGATCCGCTCGGTCCAGGTCGGGTCAAGCTCTGCGCCGAAATAGGCCTTCAGGAACTCAGGCCGCGAGATGCCGTAGCTGTCGGCCAGGCGCAGCAGACGGCCTTCCAGACCGATCAGGCGCTTGTTGATCGCATAAAGCTGCTCGACCAGGGCCTCGATACGGTTGTTGTTCAGCTTCATCGTCTTCAGACGGTCCGAGATGGACAGCGTCAGGGCACGATAAGCCTTCTCGTCCTTGGCGCTCAGCACCTCGCCCTTCAGACGGGTCTGGACCAGCTTGTCCTGCAGCCCCCGGAACGCGCCGAAGTCGGCGGCGATCAGGTTCAGGACCTCCATCACCCCATCGCGCAGCTCGGCTTCCAGCGCCGAGATCGACATGCCGCCGCCGTCGTCGAAATCGTCGTCGTCATCGTCGTCGTCGGATTCGGGCTTGGCCTCGGCTGCCGGTTTTTCCTCAGTTTCTTCTTCCGCCTCAGCCTCGGGCTGGGCGGCGCCTGGCAGGGACGAGGGGTTCAGCACACCGTAAGTGGCGTCGAGGTCGATGACCTCGCGCAGCAGGATGCGGTTGTTCTCCAGCTCGTCACGCCACACCATGATGGCCTCGAAGGTCAGGGCGCTTTCGCACAGACCCGAGATCATGGCGTCGCGGCCGGCTTCGATCCGCTTGGCGATGGCGATTTCGCCCTCGCGGCTCAGCAATTCGACCGAGCCCATCTCGCGCAGATACATCCGCACCGGGTCGTCGGTGCGGTCATAGGCGGCCTTGGCGGGCGCTTCGGCGACGGCGGTGCCGGCGGCGGCGGCGACGTCGGTGGACTGCTGCTCCTGCGCGTCCTCCTCGGCCTCGACGACGTTGACGCCCATCTCGGACAACATGGCCAAGGTGTCTTCAATGGCGTCGGGCGTGACTTCTTCGGACGGCAGAACCTTGTTCAGCTCCTCCATCGTCACATAGCCTCTAGCCTTGGCCTGTTTGATGAACTTCTTGACGCCGGCGTCGGTCAGATCGAGCAGGGGCCCATCGGTCGAAGCCTCGGTTTCCTGCGTCTCGGTCTGTGCGTTCATAGTCAGTCTGTCTCCAGCCGGAGGGGGTGATCAATCCGCCCCGACGAAAAATACAATGCCTGGCGGGCCGTAAGGTTACGAGCCCGCGCTGTCTTCCCAAATCGTTCCGGCTTTGATCGCACGGCGAAGCGCATCCCGCTCGGCCTTAAGCCGGCGAAACGCCTCATCCTGCCCAGGCACATCACGTGCATGGGCCAAGGCGTCCTCCAACGCGGCTACGCGTGTTGAAGCGTCGAACGCCTGCGACCATCGGACCCTTGCCTCGGCGAGGGGCGCATTTGCGGCCAGGAAAGGCGCGCCGGACTTTGCCGCCGCCTTCTCGACCTCGCGCACTAAGGCATCATGACCCGATTGCGCCAGATGGCGTCGCAGGGCGGCAGAGTCAAGGCTATGTCCCGACAGACGCAGGCGAACCAACTCCTGGGCCAGTCCATCCAGCCCCTTGTCGCCGAAACCGTGAGCCGCGATCTCTTCCAGATGGTCGTCCATCCGTTCGGGGTCGTCGATGGCGCCGTGGGCCAGGGCGGCCGGCACCGGTTCGATGGCGCGAAACAGCGACTGCATCGCCTGCGCCCCTTCCGCCGTCTGGCCCAGCTTGGGCGGCGGGCCGAAACCGCGCCTGCCCTGCCCCGGCGTCCAGGGCGCGCGTTGGGGGCTGCGCGGGAACAGGGCGTCGAAGCGGTCGAACAGGTCGCGGCGGTACTGTTCGGCTAAATCTTTGTCTTGGATGGCCGAGGCCGTGTTCCTCAGCCGCGCCTTGAAGCCAGCCTTGCGCTCGGGCGTATCCAGCGGCTCCAGATCCTGTTCGCGGCGGAACAGCACCTCGGCGAAACCGTGGGTGTCGGCCAGGGCCTGACGCAGGGCCGGCGCCCCCTTGTCGCGCAGGATGTCGTCGGGGTCCTGTCCGGCGCTCAGCAGGGCGAACCGGAACGACCGCCCCGCCTTCAACAGCGGCAACGACCGTTCGATGGCGCGATAGGCGGCGCGTAGCCCAGCCGCATCTCCGTCGAAACACAGCACCGGCTCGGACGACACCCGCCACAGCCGTTCCATCTGTTCCTCGGTCAGGGCCGTGCCCATCGGCGCCACGGCCGGCAGACCCGCGCGCTGGCAGGCGATGACGTCCATATAGCCTTCGACCACGATGATGGCCTGGTCGTTCTTGCTTTCCGCCCCCAGTATCCGCCGCGCCTCAGGCAGGCCGTAGAGGGTCGCGCCCTTGTGGAAGAGTGGGCTTTCCGGGCCGTTCAGATATTTGGCGCGGTCGTCGGGGTTCATGGCCCGGCCGCCGAAGCTGACGATCCGCCCACGCGCGTCCAGAATCGGGAACATCAGCCGGTCGCGGAACCGGTCATAGGGCTGGCCGCCGCTTTCCGGCGAGATCAGCATCCCGGCCTCGACCAGTTCAGCGGGCTTGGCGCCGCGCTGGACCAGCGCCTGTTTCAGTCCCTCGCGATCGTTGGGCGCATAGCCCAGGCCGAACCGCTCCCACTGATCCTCGGGCAGGCCGCGTTTTTCGAGGTATTCGCGCGCCGCCTTGCCCGGCGTGCGGCGCAGATTGGCGGCGAACCATTTCTGGGCCAGGTCCATCCAGTCCGACAGGCCCGCCCGCTTCTGCTCGCGCTCGGCCTCCTTGGGGTCTTCGGCCGGCAGTTGCATGCCCGCCTCGCCGGCGAGGCGCTGCACCGCCTCGACGAAGCTCAGCCGCTCCGTCTCCTGCAGAAACGAGATGATGTCGCCGTGTTTCCCGGACGAGAAGTCGTGGAAGAAGCCCTTGTCGTCGTTGACGAAGAAGGACGGCGACTTTTCCTTGGAGAAGGGCGAGAGGCCGACATATTCGCGCCCCTGACGTTTCAGCTTCACCGTCCGCCCGATCACGTCGGACGGCCGAAGGCGGGCCTTCAGTTCATCGATGAATCTTTCGTCGAAACGCACCTGGCGATCCTTAAGCCTTGCGGCCCATTCCGTCGATGATCGGAAAACGATCAGGCGGCTCGTCCGGGCATCCCCCGATATCCGAACGAACCGCCGCATCGCAGAAGGCGTAAACCTTGGCGTCCCCCAACGCCTTGGCTAACGAAGTCCTAACGCCTCGCGGACCGGCATCTGAAGTCAGGACCGGCGTTCTGTCGAGGGGGCTACCGGTGTCTTTCGACGGATCAAGGCGAGACTGTGTCTTTTACGCCGCGCGCCGTTCGCCTCAGGGGCGACCGAAGGGGACGACCTTGTTGGCGCCGTCGTGCCCGATATCGGCATTTCCGAGGAAGGCTATGCCCGACCTCAAGCACCAGTATCGAACGATCTCCTCCGGAGTCTGTCCGAAATCGGGATCGTTTGGCGTGACATCGGAAACACGCCCCAGGCGAATCCCGGCCACACGCCGAATGCTGGCCTGGCTGGTCAAATGAAACATCATCCGGTCGATCCGGTAGGCGGCCTCAGAAACTTCCTCCAGCATCAGGACGTGACCGGACAAATCCGGCTCCAGCGCCGTGCCGGTCAGCTCGTTCAGGATGGTGAGATTGAAGGCCACGGCCGGTCGCGGATCTGTCGCCAGCGACGGCTCGATCCAGTCAGTCCGTCCGGTGGTCAGCCACGACAGGGCGCCCCGCGCCGTCGCGTCGTCGCGCACAGAATCCGAGGCCATCGGCCCGTGCGCCAGATGCTGGAAACCCGCCTTGTACATCCCGGCCAGCAGGCTGCCGGCATCGGAATAACCCATATAACGCTTCTTGCGCGCGACAGCGTCCAGGCGCGGGATCACGGCATCGGCGATGCGGCATGAACCGTATCCTCCGCGCGCGAACCAGATGGCGTCGATGCGCGGATCGTTGGCGAACTCGACGAAGGCGTCGGCCCGCGCCCGGTCGTCGCCGGCGAAATGGCCGTGTTTCAGGAAGCAGGCGGGGTGAAACACCACCGCCACGTCGCGGTCGGGATGGTTCTGCGCCATCCAGGCCTCCACCGCCTCGGCGCGCTCTTTCGAAAACCGCGAACTGGCGCAGACGACGCCGATCTTGAAGCTGTTGGTCGCCACGCGCGCCTTCTTCGTCGTTTTTGCGATCCCCACTGGCGGATCGGCCCGATCCCCTGTTCTAAGGGGGCATGAACCAAGACGCCTCCTATTTCTTCTGCGGCATCGGCGGGTCGGGCATGCTGCCCCTGGCCATGATCGTTCAGGCGCGCGGCGCCGCGATCGAAGGCTCGGACCGCGCGCTGGATCAGGGCCGCACGCCCGAGAAGTTCGACTGGCTACGCGCCCACGGCGTGACCCTGCACCCCCAGGACGGGTCGGGCGTGACGCGCGCCGATCAGACCGTGATCGCCACCGGCGCCATCGAGGATACCGTGCCCGACATCGGCGCGGCGAAACGCGCTGGCGCGATCATAAAGACCCGCCCCCAGTTGCTCAGCGAAATCTTCAACGCCGCCCCGACCTCGGTCGGCGTGGCCGGCACCAGCGGCAAGTCCACCATCACCGGCATGATCGCCTGGATTCTGCACCAGACGGGTCGCCAACCCACCGTCATGAACGGGGCGGTGATGAAGAACTTCGCCGACGCCGATCACCCGTTCGCCAGCGCCCTGATCGGCGGCCCGGACCTGTTCGTGTCGGAGGTGGACGAGAGCGACGGCTCCATCGCCGCCTACGACCCCACCGTCGCCGTGGTCTCCAACATCTCGCTGGATCACAAGTCGATGGAGGAGCTGCGCGACCTGTTCGGCGGCTTCACCGCACGCGCGACGACGGCCGTGCTGAACCTCGACAATCCCGAGACGGCGGCTTTGGCCCAGACGTTGCCGGCCGGCAAGGCCATCACCTTCGGCCTTGGCGAGGAGAAGGCCGACCTGTCCGGCCACGACCTGACGCCCCTGCCCGCCGGCATGAAGTTCCGCCTGATCGAGGGCTGGAGCGAGCACGACGTCATCCTGAACGTCCCCGGCGCCCACAATGTCGCCAACGCCCTGGCGGCGCTGGGCGCGACCAGGGCGTTGGGCGTGCCGACCAGCGAGGCGGTCAAGGCGCTGGAAAGCTTCGCCGGCATCCGTCGCCGCATGGAGGTGGTCGGGACGGCCGGCGACATCACCGTCATCGACGACTTCGCCCACAACCCGGACAAGATCGCCGCCACGCTGAAGACCCTGCACGCCTTCGACGGCCGTCTGCTGATCCTGTTCCAGCCGCATGGGTTCGGCCCGCTGATGCTGATGAAGTCGGAGTTCATCGACGGCTTCGCCGGCCTGATGCGCGAGGACGACGTGCTGCTGATGCCCGAGCCGGTCTATTACGGCGGCACGACGGACCGCAGCGTTGGGTCCGAGGACATCGCCTCCGGCGTCCGCGCCGCTGGGCGTCAGGCGGAGGCGCTTCCGACGCGCGCGGCATGCGGCGACCGGATCGTGGAGATCGCTCAGCCGGGAGACCGCATCATCGTCATGGGCGCCCGGGACGACACGCTTTCGTCCTTCGCGGCGGACCTGTTGGAGCGACTACGGAAATAGCCGCTCATCCCGGCGAAAGCCGGGACCCAGTCCTTTCGCGAAGCAGGGTGTCTGGGATCGACAGGCCGCCAGACATGTCACGTCTGGGCGCCCAAAGCACTGGGTCCCGGCTTTCGCCGGGATGAGCGGAAAGTTAGTACACATCCCGCCGATAGAGGCCGTCTTCCAGCATCGTCAGCACCGTGTCCGCACCCAACGCATTTTCCAGCGCGGCATGAACGCCTTGAGACATGCCCTCCAGACTGCCGCAGACGTAGATCGCCGCCCCGCGTTCGACCCACTCACGCAGATCTTCAGCCGCCGCCGCGACCAGAGCCTGCACATATCGCCCGTCGCCCGCGTCGCGCGAGAAGGAGCGGTCCAGCCGTTGCAGCACGCCCGAGGCCAGCCATTCGTGCAGCTCCGCATCGAAGAAGGCGTCGTGCGCCTGGGTCCGCTCGCCGAACAGCAGCCAGGCCCCGCCAGCCGCCGTCCGCGCCTTCAGATGCGCCCGCAGTCCGGCGATCCCCGTGCCGTTGCCGATCAGGATCATCGGCGTCTCGTCCGCCGTGCCGTGGAAGCTGCGGTTCGCCCTCAGCCGCATCCCGATCTCGCCGCCGACCGCCAGATCCTGCGTCAACCAGCCCGAGGCCAAGCCCGGCGCGCCGTCGGGATGGCGCATCAGGCGGATCAGGAACTCGACCCGGCCGTCCGACGGCAGTGAGGCGATGGAATATTCACGCGAGCCGGGCGTAATGCCGTCTTGCTCGGGCAGGCCGACCTCGGCGATGTCGCCGGCCGACCAGTCGGGCGTCGTGCCCACGCATTCGAACGCCAGATGATACGCCTCGCCGCCGGGACTGCCGGGATTGACCAGGGTCCGCTCGACCAACCGCCAGGGGTCATAGGCGGGCGGGGTCCAGTCGGGGGCCGTCACGCTGCCGGTGATCTGGTTCAGCTGATGCTGCCAGTGGCGGATGGCGCCGGTCTCGCCGTTGTCGACCTCGACCGTGTCGAACAGGGGTTCGGCGCCCGACCGCCTCAGCCAGCCGTCCACCGCATGACCGAAGCCGCAGAACTGATCGTAGCTGCGGTCGCCCAGCGCCAGCAGGCCGAAGCGAAGGCCGGACAGGTCCGCCGTCTCGCCCATGATCTTGCGCACGAACCGGGCGGCGCTGTCGGGCGGATCGCCCTCGCCCGTCGTGGACACGACCAGCAGCGCCCGGTCGGCCGCCTTCAGAGCCTGGGCGTCCAGATCGGCGAAGGACAGCACCCGTGCGCCCACGCCGCCGTCGCTCAAGGCGCGCGCCGTCATCCAGGCCAGTTCCTCGGCGAACCCCGTCTGGCTGGCGAAGGCGATCAGCACCGGCCGTCCCTCGCCCGCCCCCGCGAGGGCGTCCGACCGTGCACGCGCCTGGGCCCTGGCCCGGCGTTCGCGCCAGACGATGACGGCGATCAGGGCCAGCCAAAGCACCAACGCCCCGACCGCCCACAGCCAGCGCTGCGGATCGGCTGTCACCCCGGCTGATCCCCGTCAGGATCGTCCATCATTGCGGCGAAGGCCGGCGTCATCCGCTCGACCGGCCCGCGTTCGGTCCGCTCGACGAAGTGGGCGATCAGGCCCAGCGCCTCGGCATACTCCGGCCCCTCGAACGGCCCCATGACCGTCAGCGCCGTGGCGTAGGCGTCGGCCATCATGGCCGAGGCGTGCAGCACGGTGACCGAGCTCAGATTGTTGCCGACCGGGCGCCCGGTCGAGCCGTCGATCGTGTGGGGATACAGGCGGCCGTCATGCCGGAACGCCCGGCGATAGTCGCCGCTGGTCGCCACGGCCAAGTCGAACAGGGCCGCCACGGTGTGGGGCGCTGGGCTGCCCTCGACCCGTTCGATCTCGACCCACCAGGGCTGGGCGTCCGGCTTGACGCCGCATCCCTTCAACTCGCCGCCGATCTCGATCAGGTGCGAGGTCGCGCCCATCGCCATCAGCCGGTCGGACACCCGGTCCACGGCGTGGCCCTTGGCGATGCCGGAGAAGTCCAGCCTCATCCCGCCCATCTGCATCACGCCGCGCGCATCGGGGTTCAGCCGCAGTTTCTGCCAGCCGGACACGGCCATGGCCGCCGCGATCTCGTCCTCGGACGGCACCGGCAGCAGGGCCGAGCGTGGTCCCGGCGGGCCGAAACCCCACAGATCGACCAAGGCGCCCAGGGTCGGATCGACCGCCCCGTTCGTCTCGTCGCCCAAGTTCATGGCCGCATCCAGCAGATCCCAGAACGGCGGCGACACCGCCCAGAAACCGGCCGGCGCATTATTGAACCGGCTGATCTCGCTGGACGGTTCCCACGGGCTGAACAGGCCGATGACGGTCGCCAGTTCTTCCTCGATGGCCGTTTGGATCGCGCCCTCGCCCACGCCCGGCGGCGCGATGACCCGCGCGCTCCAGGTCGTGCCCATGGTCTCGCCGCCCAGCGCACGGATCAGGTCGCTGGGTGGACGGGGCGGCGCCCCCTCGATGACGGGCACCAGCACCCGGTTGTCGGCGCGGTCGGCCAAAGGGCTGTCGTCACCGAGATTGACCGTGGGCGGGGCGGCGCGTGAACCGCGCGGGGGAGGCGTGTCTGACATGCCCTTCGCTTAGGGCAGGACTTCCATCGCCGCCACATAGCTGGCGTTGGAACCGAGCGTTTCACCCTGACCTTCGGTGCGGACCGAGGCGTTCAGCCAGTACATGCCCGCTTCCGGCCAGGTCACGGTGAAGGCCCCGTCGGCGCCGGTCGTGACGGTCGATTCCTCGGGATTGTCGCGATAGCGCAGGCCACCGCGCGCCACGGTGACCTCCAGGCCCGACGCCGGCTGGCCGTTGTTCAGCAGCTTGAAGGTCGCGGGCTCGCCGACGACCAGGTCGTTGGGGTGGGTCACGGGAACCAGCTCAAGCCCTTCGCCGGTCGTCTTGAAGACGGTGTCGGTCGGGTTGTTCAAAGTGACGAACGTCTCGATCCGGCTGGCGGTGCGGGTCGCCTGCACGTCAGTCGCGCCCTGCGGCAGGGCCGCCGGATATTCAGCCGCTGCGCCGCGCCAGCGCTTCTGCTCGCCGTTCAGCTTGTAGCTGGCCATGACGCCGCCCATCACGTTGGCGATCTTGTAGGTGCCGTTCTGCGTCAGATGGGCGTCGAAGGTCGAGCGATACTGGCCCTGCATGGCGTGCTCGGGCTGGACCGCCGAACCGTCCGGGGCGGTGATGGACAGGCCCGTCAGGCGCATGGCGGCGTGATCGGGGTTGAACACCTGGTTCGACATGCCGGCGTCGAAACCGACCCACGCGTCCGTGCCCGACAGGGTCGTGGCGGTCGGCGCCAGCCAGGCGCGGTGAGCCTGGGCGGCCATGGGGGCGGCCAAGGCGGCGGCCAGCGTGAGCAGAGCGATCGTCTTCTTCATGGGTCTGTTCCTTAGCGAGAGACGGCGACGCGCACGGCGCCCAGTTCGGTGGAGCCGGTTCCGGCGCCGGTATTGGCGGCGCCCCAGCGGAAGGGCACGCGCACGACCTCGCGGCCGCCCAGTTCACGGGCCGCCTCGACGACGATGTTGTACTGGCCGGGCTGAAGGTTGCGCAGGCGCACACCCGGCACGGTGACGGTCTGGCGACCCGGCGCGCGGGTCGCGCCCGATACGCCGTCGGCCGGCAGGCTCATGGCCCGACCGCCCTTGCGCCACCAGGTGCGCAGGTCCTTCAGCCAGTCCTTGCCGTCGCCCTCGTTGTTGCGGGTCTGCTGATACCAGACGGCGAGAGTCCGCTCGGCCGACTGATCCGGCTTCTCGATCCACACGGCGACATAGGGGCGGTGATAGGAGGCGGTGTTCAGGCGCGGAATCTCGACCGACACCGTCAGGTCGGCGGCCATGGCGGGCGCAGCGGCGGCGGCGAGACCGACTGTGGTGATGACGATGGGGAGCAGGCGCATCGGAAAACTCGTCAGTGAATGAAGATCAGGGCGATGACGACGGGGATCAGGAGGCCCAGCGCCGCCAGCGGCCAGGTCGAGGGCCGACCCTTGGCGTGCAGGAACATCAGGCCCAGCCCCGTCAGGGCGAAAATGGTGCAGGCGACGGCGAAGACGTCGATGAACCAGAACCAGACCGCGCCGGCGTTGCGGCCCTTGTGCAGGTCGTTGAGGTAGGCGATCCAGCCACGGGTGGTCTTCTCGTGCAGCGTCTCGCCGTTTGAACGGTCGATCGTCACCCATCCGTCGCCGCCGGGCATGGCCAGGGCGACATAGACCTCTTCCGGGGTGGTCTCGGTCGGCTTGCCGGCGATCTCGACCTTCAGCGCCTCGGCAGCCCAGCGCGCGACGGCGTCGGGGACGGGATCGGTCGTTTCTTCAGGGAATGTCGCCAACCGCTGCAACAGCGGCGCCGGCAGGGTCGCGGTCTGTTCGACCGTCACCGGATTGCCGGGGATCGAGGCCGCGTGGTTCAGGGTGATGCCGGTGATCGCGAACAGGATCATGCCGACCAAGCTGACCGCCGCCGAAATCCAGTGCCAGCTATGGAGTTGTTTCAGCCAGAACGACCGCGCGCCGTTCAGCGCCGCCTTGGGTTTGGCCCCCTTGGCTGCGGTTTCGGCCTGACGCTGTGTGGCGAGTTCGGTCACGGGGTCGCTGTGCCATTGTTGCGAACGGGTTGCAATAGCGTTTAGCAGCCCCGCGACACCTTGCGCCTCAGACCTCGGCCCAGCGCCGCAGAAGATTGTGATAGACCCCGGTCAATTCGATCACCGCCTGATCCTTCGGTCCCTTCTCCAGCCCGACCCGCTGGGTGGCGATGTCGAGGCGGAATAGCGTCTCGCGGTCGGCGTCGTCGCGCACCAGGCTCTGCAGCCACATGAAGGACGACACCCGCGCGCCGCGCGTGACCGGCGTAACGCTGTGCAGGCTCTTGGACGGATAAAGGACCAGATCACCGGCCGGCAGCTTGATCGCCTGCGACCCGTACATCTCCTCGATGATCAGTTCGCCGCCGTCGTAATCCTCGGGCTCGGACAGGAAGAGGGTCGCCGACAGGTCGCTGCGGATACGCAACGCCCCACCCCCGCGCGCCTGGCGAATGGCGTTGTCGACGTGCAGGCCGAACTCGCCCCCGCCCTCGTAACGGTTGAACAGGGGCGGAAAGATCGTGTGCGGCAAGGCCGCCGCCACGAACATCGGATTGGCGTTCAGGGCCTGGACGACCAGGGCCGAAACCTCTTTCGCTACGTCCGACTCTTCGGGCAGTTGCAGGTTCTTCTTCGCCGTCGCCGACTGATGGCCCGAGGTGGCGTTGCCGTCGCTCCACGGACCGACGTCCAGCCGCGCGCGCAAGGCCTTCACCTCGGCCTTGGAGAAGACTTCCGGGATCTGCAGCAGCATGACGCCTCGCGGAAAGAAAAAACGGCCCCGCGGGGGATCGCGGGGCCGTCAGAATAGGCCGGGAAGACGGCCTTTAGAAGCGCAGGTTCAGAGCCAGGATGGCTTGTCGACCCGCCGCCACATCGGCGTGGTGAACGCCGTTGGTGCGGATGATGTATTCCTCGTCCGCCACGTTCTTGACGTTCAGTTGCAGCGTCGCTCGATCCGTCAGGTCATAGGTCGCGAACGCGTCCACGCGGGTCCATTCCGGTGCATAGACGCGGTTGTTCCCGCCGCCGGCGCCGCCCTGGTTCCCGCCAAGCGATTCGGACGTGTAATAGACGCCGCCGCCGATCGTCAGCTTGGGCAGGACGCGGTAGGTGGTGAACAGGCTGGCGCTGTGCTTGGGCGTATTGGCCAGCGGCAGGCCCTGCAACGGATTGACGCTTGAGACCGGCGGCGTGCCCGACACGACCACGGCCGCCTTGGTCAGCTCGGAGTCCATGTAGGTATAGCCGCCGAACACGGTCCACTCGCGGGTGATGTTGCCCGACACGCCCAGTTCGATGCCCTTGACCTCGACCTCGCCCTCCTGACGGAAGACGTTGGGCTCGACCAGGATCAGCGCATTCTTGCGCGTCAGGTGGAAGGCCGCCGCCGACAGGGCCAGACGGTCGTGGAAGACATTGGCCTTGGCGCCGATTTCGAAGCTTTCGGTGTCTTCCGGCTCCAGCACGACATTGGCGACGCCATCGACCGTGCCCGTGCCGCCCGAAGCGTTCTGGTCGCCCGCCGAGATGGTCGGCGGCGTCGAGGAGGTGGACCAGGACGCATAGACGCTGCTGCTCGCCGTCGGTTTGAAGACCAGGCCGGCCTGATAGTTGGTGAACTCCCAAGTCCGTTCCGGCACGGCGGTGAATCCCGTCGTTGTCCAGACGCCAGCCGCCTGTGTCGCCGTCGCATTGACGCCCTTGACCGAATACTGGTCCCAGCGAACGCCCAGGTTCAGGATCAGGCGCTCGGTCAGGGTAATGCTGTCGTTCGCGTAGACGCCGATGGCCTCGGTCGTGTTCGAGCTGGTCGGGCCGCGATTGATCACGCCGGTCCAGGCGTCGTCAGGGTTCGGATTGAACACCTGAGTGCAGTCGCCGGCGCCCAGCGCGCCCGTCGCCGTGGGCGGCGAACCGTTCACCGTCGTCAGGCCCGCCGGGCAGGCCGAGCCGGAGGTCGTATAGGTCGAATAGGCTGCGTTCTTGTTGTGCTCGCGCGACAGCTCCACGCCTACGTCATAGCTGTGCTTGACCCCGCCGGTGGCGAACTGACCAAAGACGTCGGTCACATTGGCCAGGGTGGTGACCGGGTTCCAGCGGGTCTTGGTGCCGCGCTTCATCCAGTAGGTTCCGTCCGCCGCCCGACCGACATAACCGCCGTCGCCGGGGTTGGTGACGATGTAGTCGTTCAGCGTGCGCGAGAAGCGGCTGACGTTGCGGATGGTGGCGAAGTCGCTGAGGCGATGCTCGGCCCGGAAGGTGAAGGTATCCACCTCATTGGTCAGATAGTCGCGCGCCTTCAGGCCATAGAAGCTGTCATAGGGCACATCCAGCACGCCGCTGTCCGTGCGCGGCCGCACCGGCGCCGTCGAGGTCGCCGACGGAACCAGCTTCGTGAACAGTGGAATGCCGTAGTCCGGCATCTGGTCGCTGGTCAGGTGGTAGTAGCTGAAAACCATCGATGACGGCGTGCCGAGACCAGCGCCCAGGCTGATGGCCGCACCCCATTTGTCGTAGTCGACGGCGTCGCGACCGGGCACGTCGCCCTGGGCGCCCATCAGGTTGATGCGCAGGGTTGCGGTCTCGCCCAGCGGCAGATTGGTGTCGACAGTGCCGCGCAGATAGCCGTCCGTGCCCGCGCCGGCGCTGACATTGGTGAAGGCGTTCAGCTTGGGCGACTTGGATCCCAGGTTGATGCTGCCGCCGCCCGAGCCGCGACCCGAATAGACGGCGTCCGGTCCCTTGATGACCTCGACCTGCTCCAGGTTGAAGACTTCGCGCTGCTGGCCGCCGGTGTCGCGGATGCCGTCCACGAAGATGTTGTTGCCCGACGACTGGCCCCGGATGAACGGACGGTCGGCCAGCGGCTGGCCGCCCTCGCCCGCGCCGAAGGTGATGCCGGGCGAGTTGGACAGCAGATCCTGCAACGACGAGGCCGAAGTCTGTTCGATGATGGCTTGCGGAATGATGGTGATCGAACGCGGCGTATCGACCAGGGGCGCCACGAACTCGGGGCTGACCGGAGCCGGCTTTTTGACCTGACCGTTGACGTCGATGGTGCCCAGGTTGGCGGGCTGCTGCTGGTCGGCCGTAACGATCACGCCGTCTTCGGCGGCGGCGTCAGCGGCGAAAGCGGGCGCGGCGATCAGCATGCCGGCGGCGCTGGAGGCGAACAGGAGCGAACGGAGCGCGGCGGCGCGGGAGTCGGACATAGTCTTGCGACCTTTTGGTCTGATTTTGCGATGCGGTCGCAATAACCAGCTTCAATATGTCGCACAAGCCAAATTGCGAACAAATCGCAATCTTAATCAGCTGACGACAGTCATCGCCCTCGGCGCCGGCGTCTTGTCCACATCCAGCCAGGTCGGATCGGGCATGGCCCGGTGGGCGGCGGCCAGAGCCTCGGACCAGCGGCGACCAAGGTCGCGGAAATAGGGGTCGTCGGCTTCGATACGCCGTGCGGTGCCACTCAACTGGTCGCGCGGCATGACGATCAGGTCCAGCGGCGGCCCGACGGCGATGTTCGAGCGAATCGTCGAGTCGAACGAAATCAACCCCAGCTTCACCGCCTCGGACAAGGTCGTCGAACTGTGCAGGGCCCGATCCAGGATGGGCTTGCCGTATTTCAGCTCGCCGATCTGAAGATAGGGGGTGTCCGGCCCGCACTCGATGAAATTACCCTGACCATAGATCAGATACAGCCCCATCTTGCCGCCCGAGATCTGACCACCCAGCAGCATGGAGGCCGTGACGTTCAGCCCGTCAGCCGTGGGGGTCGGCGGCGTATTGATGCTGGCGCGCACGCTGGCCATCGCATGGCCAAGCAGTTGGGCCGCGCGAAACAGGGTCGGCGCGGTCTCCAGCGTCTCGACATCAATGGAGTCGGGCAGTTTCACGCCTGCCGACGCCATGGCGAGCGCCGTCTGGGTCACCGACAGATTGCCCGCCGTCGCCACCGCCAGCAGCCGCTCGCCCGCCGACTTGTAGATGTGCAGCTTGCGATAGGACGAGATGTTGTCCACGCCCGCATTGGTGCGCGTGTCAGCGATCATCGCCAACCCTTCGTCCACCAACATGCCTACGCAATAGGTCACTTCGCTCTATCCGCTCCCCGCGTTGCGAATCCGATGACGCTAACAGATTCGCGCGTCATGCCTATCAGGGCCATCCGCGCGACTGCAGTTGTTGTTGGGTCTGTTGCACAGGCCGCACATTCAGAGCGACCGTCAGGGTCTCATGCCCCCCGCCATAGCTGGTTCCCCGGATCGGCGTGGCCCCGCGCGCGTCCAGACCGACGGCGACACGGACATAGTGTTCGGTCGGGCTGATGCCGTTGGCCGGATCGAAGCCGACCCAGCCCAGGTTCTCGACCCAGGCCTCGGCCCAGGCGTGGGCGGCGTCCTGGTCGTGCTGGCCGTCCTGACGGCTGAGGTGGCCCGAGACATAGCGGGCGGGAACCCCCATCCGGCGCGCCGCCGCGATGAAGATCTGGGCGTGATCCTGACAGACGCCGCGCTTCTGGGCGAAGGCCTCGGCGGCGGTGTGGCTGGCCGAGGTCGAGCCGACCTCGAACGCCACATCCTGCTTCAAAGCCCCCATCAGGGCATGCATCCGGCCCAGGGTTGCGCTTTCCGGGATCGACCGGGCGAAGTCGTCGATGGCCGCATCCGGCTTGGTCATCGGCGTCTCGCGCAGGTAGACGATGGGCGACAGCCGCTCGGCTTGGCCCCGCACCACACCGCCCGTGTTCACGGTCGCCACCTCGCCGGTGACCCGGATGGTCAGGGCGTCGGTCGGCCGCTCGGTATAGAGGCTGTGGACCACATTGCCGAAGGCGTCCTCGCTGCGACGCAGGCGAGCGTCAACGTCGGTCTCGATGCGCCAGTCGCGCACCTGCTGGCCCTCGCACGAGCGCGGCGTCAGTCGCAGCATCTGCACGATAAACCGCGCCGGGCGGGCGTAGGCATAGCGGGTGGAGTGGTCGATCCGTATCCGCATGGTCAGACCAGATACTGTTCTTGGACGGCCGCAGCCAGGGCGTTGTTCTGGTTCAGGAAGCCCTGAATGTACTCGTGCAGGCCGGACTGGAAGATGTCCTCGATCTTGGCCTCGTTGAACTGGGTCAGGCGGTTGGAGGCCAACCGCTGCGCCGGGCCCCGCCGCCCATAGTCGGTCGCCAACCGCTCCAGATAGCTGACGATCATCCCCTGGCACGACGCCAGCGAGCGCGGCATCTGGCGGTTCAGCACCAGCAGGTCCGCCACCAGCCAGGGCCGCACGCTCTCGCGATAGACCCAGCGATACGCGGTCAGGGCCGAGACCTCGCGCAGCAGGGTCGTCCACTGGAAATAGTCCAGCTGTCCGCCGACCCGTTCGCCGGGCGGCAGCAGCAGATGGTATTTGACGTCCAGCAGGCGCGCGGTGTTGTCGGCCCGCTCGATCGCCATGCCCAGCCGCAGGAACCAGTAGGCGTCGTTGCGCAACATGGTCCGCGACGAGGCGCCCTCGACCGCCAGTGACGTCGATTTCACGAAGTCGAGGAAGTTGGTGAAGTCGTCGCGCTTGGTCGGTTCGCCCAGCTCGTTCAGCCCGTTCCAGGCGCCGTTGATCGCCTCCCAAAGTTCGATGGTGAGGGCGGTTCGCACCGAACGCGCATTGGTCCGCGCCTTGGTGATGCAGGCCTTGATCGAGGTGGAGTTGTCGTAGCCGAAGGCCAGATATTCCCGGACCGACTTCTCGGAGATTGTACGCCCCGAGGCGTCGAAGCCGCTCTTGACCCCCGACGAGGCGATGGCGCCCGCCCAGGCCGTGACCGTGGCCTGGTCCTTGGCCGGCAGGGCGGCCAGGCGAATGGCGGCCTCAAGAATGCGCGCGAGGAAGTCCGCCCGCTCCATGTAGCGGCCGGTCCAGTAGAGGCTGTCTGCAGTGCGTGAAAGCATCAGTTGTCCAGCACCCAGGTGTCCTTGGTTCCGCCGCCCTGGCTGGAGTTCACCACCAGCGACCCCTCTTTCAGCGCCACCCGCGTCAGGCCGCCGGGCGCGACCCGCACCCCGGCCGGGCTGGACAGGACGAACGGCCGCAAATCGACGTGGCGAGGCGACAGGTCGCCCCCGTTCAGGGTCGGAGCGGTCGACAGGCTCAGCGTCGGTTGGGCGATGAAGTCGTCAGGGTCGGCGATCAGCTTGGCGCGAAACGCCTCGATCTCGGCCTTGGTCGAGGTGGGCCCGACCAGCATGCCATAGCCGCCCGATCCGCCCACTTCCTTGACCACCAGTTCCGGCAGTTTTTCCAGCACCTCTTTCAAGGCGTCCGCCTCGCGACAGCGCCAGGTCGGCACGTTCTGCAGGATCGCGTCCTCGCCGGTGAAGAAGCGGATGATCTCGGGCATGTAGGTATAGACAGCCTTGTCGTCGGCCACGCCCGTACCGATGGCATTGGCCAGGGTCACCCGTCCGGCGAAATAGGCCGACATCAGCCCCGGCACCCCGACCGTCGAGTTCGGCATGAAGGTCAGGGGATCGATGAAGTCGTCGTCGATCCGACGATAGATGACATCAACACGCTTCGGCCCCTCGGTCGTGCGCATGAAGACCGTATCGTCGTTGACGAACAGGTCGGTGCCCTGGACCAGTTCGACCCCAAGCTTGTCGGCCAGGAAGCTGTGCTCATAGTAGGCCGAGTTGAACGGCCCCGGCGTCAGCACGACGATGGTCGGGTCCGCCCCCGCGCCCGCCGGCGCGGACGCCTGCAAAGAGCGCAGCAGCATGTCGGTATAGATTTCGACCGGCCGCACGGCGTGTTCTGCGAACAGGTCGGGGAACAGCCGCATCATCATCTCGCGGTTCTCCAGCATGTAGGAGACCCCCGACGGCGTGCGGCAGTTGTCTTCAAGGACGTAGAAGCCGTCCTCGCCGGTGCGCACCAGATCCACGCCCGAGATATGGCACCAGACATCGCCCGGCGGACGGCGGCCCTGCATTTCGGGTCGATAATGCGGGTTGGTCAGGATCAGGTCAGCCGGGACGATGCCCGCCTTGATGCATTCCTGGGCGCCATAGATGTCTTTCAGGAAGGCGTTGATGGCGGTGACCCGCTGCTTCAACCCTTTTTCCAGCCCGCTCCATTCGTCCGCCCCGATGATGCGCGGCACCACGTCGAAGGGGATCAGGCGCTCGTTGGATTCCTCGTCGCCATAGACGGCGAAGGTCACACCCATACGGCGGAAGAACAGCTCCGCCTGACGCGAACGCGCCTGCAGCAGATCGGCCGGCGCGTTTTCCAGCCACGCCGCCAGGGTCTTGTAGCTGTCGCGGATCGCACCCGACCCGCCGCCGTTCATTTCGTCGAAAGCTCTCGTCATTCGCCCCCGCCGCGTTGAAGTCGCAGCTTGAACGTCCCCAAACGAAAAGCGCAACAGTTTTGTTGCACTGCGGCGACGCCTACCTCTCCGTTCGCGAAGGCGAGCGGGGAGGACAGGTCGCGCAGCGACCAGGAGGGGGCGACTCGGTCTTTGAATATTTTAGGAGGTCGCCTTCGCCGTCGGAGTCGCCCCCTCCTGACCGCTTCGCGGTCTGTCCTCCCCATGCGCCTTCGCGCATAGGGAGGTGACGATCAGGCCGCCACGGCCTTCATCGACACCGCCGGATCGGCCAGCTTTTCCAAATCCACCGGCGTCGCCTTCCCGATCAGTTGCTTGCCGCCCATGAACTCCGGCGGGGCGTTGACGGCCTCGACACAGACGATGCGGTCGCCGTTCAGGTGAAACACCGCAAATCCCCCTACTGACGGATCGCCGCGCACCACCTGGCGGTCGGCGTCGAACGGCAAGCCGGCGATCTGCAGCTTGAAGTCATACTGGTCCGACCAGAACCACGGCACCTCGGGCGTCGGTCCGGCGCGCCCGACAATGGCCGCCGACGCCTGCTTGGCCTGTTCCAGCGCATTGGGCACGCTCTCCAGCCGGTGATGCACCCCGCCGTGAACAGGTATTGGCCGCCGCGTCATGTCGCCGACGGCGAAGATGGCCGGACCGCTGGTCCGCGCCTGCTCGTCCACCACCACACCGTCGTCACAGGTCAGACCCGCCGACCGCGCCAGGCTGTCACACGCCAGCGCCCCGACCCCGACCAGCACCGCGTCCGCCCGCACCACCGATCCGTCCGCCAGGGTCACACCGTCATGGGCCACGGCGACGACCTCGGCCCCGGTCAGGATTTCGACCCCATGCGCCTTGTGCTGGGCCGTAAAGAAGACCGACAGCGTCTCGGACGCCACCCGCGCCAGCACGCGCGGCGCCCGTTCGATCACCACCGCCTCGGCGCCCAGGGCGCGGGCCGAGGCCGCCGCCTCCAGCCCGACATAGCCGCCGCCGACCACCGCCAGCCGCCTGCCCGGCCCCAGCACGGCCTTCAGCCGTTCGGCGTCCTTCAGCGTCCGCAGTTCCAGCAGGTCCGGATGATCCCCGCCCGGAACCGGCAGTTTCCGCGCCGTCGATCCCGTCGCCAGGACCAGCACGTCATAGGTCTCGCTCGATCCGTCATGGAAGGCGACCGTCTTCGCCTCCGGGTCCACCGACACGGCGACCGTCGAGGGCCGGAAGTCGATGTTCTGCTCGGCATAGAAGCTCAGCGGCCGCAACAGCAGCGCCTCCAGATCCGCCTCGCCCTTCAGCCAGGCCTTGGACAGGGGCGGCCGCTGATACGGCGGTGCATCCTCCTCGCCCGCTAGCACGATCGGCCCCTCATGGCCGTACTGCCGCAGAAACGCCGCGACGGAGCCGCCGGCATGCCCGGCGCCGATGATGAGGATCTTGGTCATGGGGGTGATGTAGAGCGGTGAACGAGTGTGCGTAAGTCGTGATTGGTGAATCGTGAGCCGTGACTGAAGCCCACACCAATCACGAGTCACCAATCACGACTCACGTGCTCCCCTTGACCGTTCCATTGTTACAGCATAGTGGAACGCGCATGACCACTCCGCCCGCCCGTGACGCCCTTCATGACGCCCTGCTGTCGATGCAGACGCGCGCGGAGATCGACGCCTTTCTTGCCGATCTCTGCACCCCTACGGAACTGCGGGCGTTCTCCGAGCGCTGGCAGGTGGCGCGGCTGCTGGACGCCGGCGGCAAATCCTATCGCGAGATCGCGGCCGAGGCCCACGCCAGCCCCACCACAGTCGTCCGCGTCGCCCGTTATCTGAAAGACATGCCGCATCAGGGCTATCGCCTCGCCCTGGATCGCCTGAAGAACAAGAACTGAGTATCCGAACATGAGCACCGTCCAAGGCCGGCTTCGCATCGCCGTCCAGAAATCCGGCCGTCTGGCCGACCGCAGCCTCGACCTGATCCGCGACGCGGGTCTGAAATGGGTCAAGGGCCACAACGACCTGCTCTATCGGGTCGAGAACTATCCGATCGACCTGCTGCGCGTCCGCGACGACGACATCCCCACCTTCGTGGCCGACGGCGTCTGCGACCTGGGGATCGTCGGCGAGAACGTGTTGGAAGAGGGAAAAAACGGCGGGGCCAACGCCTCCGTGATCATGCCGCTGGGCTTCGGCCGCTGCACGCTGAAGATCGCCACGCCCCCGACCCTGGCCTATGACGGCCCGGCCTCGCTGGACGGGCTGCGCATCGCCACCTCCTATCCCAAGATCCTGCGCCGCTTCCTGGACGAGCGTGGGGTCAAGGCCGAGATCGTCGTCATGCGCGGCGCCGTCGAGGTCGCGCCCCGGCTGAAACTGGCCGCCGCCATTTGCGACCTGGTCTCGACCGGCGCCACACTGGAGGCCAACGGCCTGGGCGCAAAGGACACGGTGCTGGAAAGCCAGGCGGTCCTGATCCAGTCCCCCGTCGCGCCCGAGCCCGGCCTGCAGCACCTGCTGGACAGCGTCATCGAACGCATGTCGGGCGTGGTGTCCTCGCAGGGCGCCAAATACGTCATGCTGAACGCGCCGCGTTCGGCGCTCGATGAGATCACCGCCATCCTGCCCGGCGCCGGTTCGCCCACTGTCATGCCCCTGATGGGTCGTGACGATGCGGTCGCCGTCCACGCCGTCTGTCAGGAGGCCGTCTTCTGGGAGACGTTGGAGAAGCTGAAGGCCGCCGGCGCCTCGGCCATCCTGGTCCTGCCCATCGAGAAGATGATGTGATGACCACGGCCTTCAAACGCATCGACTGGTCGTCCCTCGACGCCGCCGGCAAGACGGCGGCCCTGGCCCGCCCGGCCCAACGCACGGCCGGCGACGTGACCGACGTGGTCCGCACCATCCTGGACGACGTGCGGATGCGCGGCGGCGCGGCCGTCACCGACTGGTGCCTGAAGCTGGACAAGGCGCCGCCCCGCCGCATCGCCATCACGCCCGGCGTCGTCGCCGAGGCGCGGGGCGCCCTGCCGCCCGCCGACGCCCGCGCCCTGCGCATGGCGGCCGAGAACGTCCGCGTCTTCCATCAGGCGACCAGGCCGGAAGACACCCCCTTCATCGAGACCACGCCCGGCGTGCGCTCGAAACTGGCCTGGCGCCCCATCGCCTCGGCCGGCCTCTACATCCCCGGCGGCACCGCGCCCCTGTTCTCTTCCCTGCTGATGCTGGCCATTCCGGCCGGGGTCGCGGGCGTGGGCCAGCGCGTCGCCGTCACTCCACCCGACAAGAACGGCGGCGTCCACCCTGCCATGATCCTGGCCGCCGCCGAGGCCGGCTTGGACGCCCTCTGGCTGATGGGCGGCGCCCAGGCCATCGCCGCCCTGACCTTCGGCGTTGAACTGGAGGACGGGATCATTCCGGCCTGCGACAAGCTGTTCGGCCCCGGCAACGCCTATGTGGCTGAGGCCAAGAAACAGGCGTCCGCCCAAAGTCGGTTCGGGGCCGGCGGACCCGCCGTGGACATGCCCGCCGGACCGTCAGAACTCATGGTCATCGTCGACCGCGACGCCGCGCCCGAGATCGCCGCCGCCGACCTGCTGAGCCAGGCGGAACATGACGCGGACGCCCAGGTCATCCTGGTCTCCACTAGTCGCGCCACCATCGACTATATCCTGTCGGAGGTTGAGGTTCAGATCGCGACCCTGCCCCGCGAAGCCATCGCCCGCGCCTCGCTGAACGAGGCCCGCGCCATCCTGGTCCGCGACCTCGACGCCGCTGCGGAGGTGGCCAACCTCTATGGCCCCGAACATTTGGCGATCCAGATCGACGATCCCGAACCGCTGGTCGATTCCATCAACGCCGCCGGCGCCGTCTTCGTCGGGCGTTTCGCGGCCGAGACCCTGGGCGACTACGCCGCAGGCCCCAGCCACGTCCTGCCCACCGACGGCGGCGCCCGCACCCTGGGTGGCGTCACCACGGCCAGCTTCATGACCACCATGTCGGTCCAGCTGGTCTCCGAGGCCGGCGCCCGTGCGCTCGCCCCCATCGCCGCCCGCCTCGCCCGGATGGAAGGCCTCGAAGCCCACGCCCGCGCCGCCGATCTGAGGAGCGAGGGATGAACGCCGCAGCCTCTGGACAAGGCCCCGCCCCCGCCCCACCTCCTATGCGTCGCCCAGCGCTGAATGGACGAAGTGCACCAATTGCACCCTCTTTTATCGTGACCGCATCCAGGCGAATTGCACACATTGCACCCTGTTTTTCGGGCGCCGATTTGAGACCAATTGCACTGATTGCACCTCGTTTTGTCCGGGGCGCCATCCAATGACCCTGCCCGCCCCCTATCCCCCGCTGGTCTCCGGCGGCGAGGGCCTGGACCGCTATCCTGGCGACGCCTCGGCTCTGGGCGCCCGCATGGCCGCGATCTACGCCGTGCCCGCCGACCAGGTCCTGCCGTTGCGTGGCCTGACCCACGGGCTGGAGCTGGCCTGGCGCCTCGCCGCCCGCGACGGCGGTTCGGTCGAGGCGCCCAAGGCCGAGCCCTACGACAGTCTCGCCGCCATCTATCCGGCCCAGGGCGAACCCGCAGTCGTGGTCATCCGCGCGCTGGGCTCGCCGGAGGCCGTCGCCGAAATGGCCGCCCGCGTCGCCCCCGCCCTCCTGGTGGTGGACGAGGGCCTGATCGAGTTCTCCGACAGCGTCTCGGCCGTCACGGTCGTCGCCGATCTGCCGAACGTTGTCGTGCTGCGCAGCCTGTCCCTCGCCTATGGCCTCGCCGGCGCCCGCGTCGGCGCCGCCATCGCGCAAGCCCCGACCCTGGCCCGCCTGGCCTCGGTGCTGGAACCCTATGCCCTGCCCGAACCCCTGGTGCGGCTGGCGATGCAGGCGCTGGACCCTTCCCGAATGATCGAAACCGCCGAGCGGATCGCCTCGGTCCGGCGCGAGCGCGAGCGGGTCGCCCGCGAACTGGGCCGCCAGATGACGGTCGAACCCGGCGTCGGCCCCATCATCATGGCCCGGCCGGAAGACCCCGCCGCCGCCCTGGCCGGTCTGAAGGCCTACGGCGTCGAGGCCGACCTGTCCGGCGACCGCCTGCGTCTGCCCGTCTCGATCAAGCCCGAGATCAACGACCGGCTGTTGGCCGCCTTCGGCCTGACGCCCGCCAAGCGCCGTCCGGCCCGCGTCGGCCAGGCCGTGCGCGACACCAAGGAGACCCGGATCGTCTGCGCCGTCGATCTGGACGCCCCCGGCCCGATCAAGATCGAAACCGGCGTCGGCTTCTTCGATCACATGCTGGAGCAGATCGCGGCCCACGGCGGCTTCTCCCTGCGGCTTCAGTGCGAGGGCGACCTGCACACCGACCCGCACCACACCATCGAGGACAGCGCCATCGCCCTGGGCCAGGCGCTGAAACAGGCGCTGGGCGAGCGTAAAGGCATCGCCCGCTACGGCTTCGTCCTGCCGATGGACGAGGCCAACGCCACCGTCTCCATCGACCTGTCCGGCCGTCCCTATCCGCTGTTCGAGGGCACGTTCGACACCCCCTTCATCGGCGACTATCGCACCGACCTGACGGCCCACGTCTTCCGCTCATTGGCGGAAGCGATGGGCGCCGCCGTCCACATCAAGGTCACCGGCCAGGACGACCACCACAAGACCGAGGCCGTCTACAAGGCCTTCGGGCGCGCCCTGCGCCAGGCCATCCGCGTCGAGGGCGACGCGGTGCCCAGCACGAAGGGGGTGCTGTGACCGAGGTCGCCGTCATCGCCTACGGCGCCGGCAACGTCGCCTCGGTCCAGTTCGCGCTGGAGCGGCTGGGCGCGACCGTGCGCTTAACCGACGATCCCGCCGTGATCGCGGACGCCGAACGGGTCATCCTGCCCGGCGTCGGCGCGGCCGGTTACGCCATGAACCGCCTGACCGAACTGGGCCTTATCGAACCGATCCGCGCCTTCTCCCGTCCCCTGCTCGGCGTCTGCCTGGGCCAGCAACTGCTGTTCGGCGCCAGCGAGGAGGGCGAGGGCGTCGACCTGCTGGACCTGATCCCGGGCACTGTGACCCGGCTGGAACCGGCGGGCGATCTGCCGGTGCCGCACATGGGCTGGAGCCGCCTGACGCGGGAGCGCGACGACCCGCTGCTGGACGGCGTCGCCGACGGCGCCTACGCCTATTTCGTTCACGGCTTCGTCTGTCCCGATGGCCCGGCGACCCTGGCCCGCGCCGACTATGGCGGCCCCGTCCCGGCCATGGTGCGATCCGCCAACCGCTGGGGCTGTCAGTTTCACCCCGAACGCTCGGCCGAGGCCGGGGCGACCATCCTCAAGAACTTCCTGGGCCTGTCATGCTGATCTATCCCGCCATCGACCTGAAGGACGGCGTCTGCGTGCGCCTGATGCACGGCAAGTTCGACCAGGTGACGCAATATGACGAACAGCCGGCCGCCCGGCTGACCGCCTTCGCGACCGAGGGCGCGCAGTGGATCCACATCGTCGATCTGGACGGCGCGGAGGCGGGCGAGGCGCGTCAGCACGGCCTGATCGGCGAACTGACCCAGGCCATCGACGTCAAGATCCAGTCGGGCGGCGGAGTGCGCGGGGCCAATGACGTGGCCAAGCTGCTGGACGCGGGCGTGTCGCGCGTCGTCGTCGGCTCGCTGGCGGTGACCCAGCCCAACGACGTCGCCGCCTGGCTCAAGGGCTTCGGCGTCGAACGCATCACCCTGGCCCTGGATGTCAAGATCGAGGACGGCGTACCCGTCCCTGCCCTCAAAGGCTGGACCCAGTCGTCGGGCGTGACTCTGTGGGAGGCGCTGGATCGCTATCCCAAGGGGACGGCCAAGCACCTGCTGGTCACCGACGTCGGCCGCGACGGCGCAATGACCGGGCCGAACCTGGATCTGCTGGCGGAAATCCGGCAGCGACGCCCCGACCTGGTGCTCCAGGCCTCGGGCGGAGTTTCGTCGCTGGAGGACATCGCGGCAGTGAAGGCCCTAGGCTGCCACGGCGCCATCGTGGGACGTGCGCTGTACGAGAACCGCTTCACCCTGCCCGAAGCCATCGCGACGGCCAGGCGCGCATGACAGCGCGGCGCATCATCCCCTGCCTGGACGTGAAGGACGGCCGGGTGGTCAAGGGCGTGAAGTTCGTCGGCCACACCGACATGGGCGACGCGGCGGAACTGGCCGCTCGTTATCGCGATGCGGGCGCCGACGAACTGGTCTTCTACGACATCACCGCCAGCCCCGAGGGGCGGACGCTGGACTATGGCTGGATCAAGGATATCGCCCGGCTGCTGGACATCCCCTTCTGCGTCGCCGGCGGCATCCGCAGCGTGGACCAGGCGGCGCGTTGCCTGGATCACGGGGCGGACAAGGTCTCGATCAACTCCCCCGCTCTGGAACGCCCGGAACTGATCGCCGACATGGCCGCGCGGCTGGGCAGCCAGTGCGTCGTCGTCGGCGTCGACAGCCGTCTGGAGAACGGCGAATGGGTGGTCCACAAATACACCGGCGATCCCGATGCGCGCCGCCACGCCGGCAAGCGCACCCTGGACTGGCTGGATGAGGCGCAGGGCCTGGGCGCCGGCGAGATCGTGCTGAACTGCATCGACCAGGACGGGGTTCGACGCGGCTATGACATCGAACAACTGTCCGCCGCCCGCGCGCGCCTGACCATCCCCCTGATCGCCTCGGGCGGCGCCGGCGCACCCGAGCATTTCAAGGATGTGTTCGAACAAGCCGACGTCTCCGGCGCCCTGGCCGCCAGCGTCTTCCACACCGGCGCGATAGCCATCCCCGACTTGAAACGATACCTGGCCGACCAAGGCCTGGAGATGCGGATATGACCCTCGACCCCAACACCATCGATTTCGAAAAAGGGAATGGCCTGGTTCCCGTGGTGGTGCAGGACGCCGCGACGCTGCAGGTCTTGACTCTGGCCTATATGGACCGCCCGGCCTTGGACGAGACCCTCGCGTCCGGCGAGGCCACCTTCTTCTCGCGCTCGCGCGGCGGACGCTGGCGCAAGGGCGAGACCTCGGGGGACCGGCTGCATGTCGTCGCAGTAACGCCCGACTGCGACAACGACGCCCTGGTCCTGTCGGTGAAGCCGGTCGGCAACGCCTGCCACCTGAACCGGACCAGCTGTTTCGGCGAGGCAGACGCGCCGGGCGTGGGCCGCATCGCCCGGCTGGAACAGACCATCGCCGTTCGCGCCGCCGCCGATCCGTCCGAAAGCTGGACCGCCAAACTAATCGCCCAAGGGCCCAAACGCATCGCCCAGAAGGTCGGTGAAGAGGGAGTCGAGACCGCTCTGGCCGGCGTCGCAGGCCCTGACGAGGAACTCGCCAGCGAGGCTGCGGATTTGATCTATCACCTGCTCGTTCTTCTCCATGCCCGTAACATGGTGTTTCAGGACGTGCTGGACGTGTTGGCCTCGCGTGCGGAAGCGGCCAAAGACAGCGGCTAGGCCGTAAAGGCGTGCGTCCCGACAAATGGGACAGTCGAGGGAAATTCTATGGCGGCTCTCATTCTGTTCGGCGGCGGCGGCGATCTGGCGATGCGCATGCTGCTGCCGTCGCTGTATTTCCTCGAACACGACGGCCTTCTGCCTGAAGGGCTGAAGATCATCGGCGCCGCCCGCTCGGAAGAGAGCGCCGACGACTATATCGCCAAGGTTCATGAGGCCGTGAAGGCCCGCGCCGAGGCCGACCAGGCCTGGGACGAAACCAGCTGGACAAAGATGAAGGCCCGACTGGACTATCTGGCCGTGGACGCCACCTCGCCCGACAGCCTCAAGCCCCTGAAGGACAAGGTCGGCGACGGCGAGGTCACCTCCTTCCTGGCCGTCTCCCCCTCGCTCTACGCCCGCATCGTCACGGCGATGAAGGCGGCGGGTCTGGCGGACAAGAACTGCCGCATCGTGCTGGAAAAGCCGGTCGGGCGCGACCTGAAGTCCTTCCTGGAGATCGACGACGCCGTGGCCCACGCCTTCAGCGAGAGCCAGGTGTTCCGCATCGACCACTATCTGGGCAAGGAGACGGTTCAGAACCTGATCGCCCTGCGCTTCGGCAATACGATCTTCGAGCCGCTGTGGAACAACCTGTCGATCGATCACGTCCAGATCACGATCGGCGAGACGGTGGGGGTCGGCGACCGCTGGCCCTACTACGACGAATACGGCGCGCTTCGCGACATGCTGCAGAACCACATGCTGCAGCTGCTGTGTCTGGTGGCGATGGAGCCGCCCAGCGACCTGGACCCGGATTCGGTGCGCAACGAGAAGGTCAAGGTGCTGCGATCTCTGCGTCCCGTCACGGTGGACGAGGCCGAGCGCGTCACCGTGCGCGGCCAGTATGTGGCGGGCGTCTCAGAGGGCAAGCCGGCCAAGGGCTATGACGAGGAGCGCGGGCAGCCGTCCGACACCGAAACCTTCGTCGCCGTACGCGCCGACATCGACAACTGGCGCTGGGCCGGCGTGCCCTTCTTCATGCGGACCGGCAAGCGCCTGCCCGAGAAGCGCACCGAGATCGTCATCCAGTTCAAGCCGCTGCCCCACTCTATCTTCGACCGCGACGACCGGGGAGAAGTGCAGGCCAACCGCATGATCATCGAGCTTCAGCCCGAGGAAGACATCTCGCTGACGGTGATGAACAAGCGCCCCGGTTTGGATCGCCGCATGCAGCTTCAGCCGATCAAGATGAGCCTGTCGTGGGGTGTGGACGGCAAGTCCGCGGCCCCGCCGCGCCGCCGCATCGCCTATGAGCGCCTGTTGCTGGACGCGATGGCGGGCGACTCGACCCTGTTCGTGCGCCGCGACGAGGCCGAGCAGGCCTGGAAATGGGTGGACGAGGTGTCCGAGGCCTGGGCCGAATCCGGCCTGAAGCCTGACGAATACGTCGCCGGCACCTGGGGCCCCGACAGCGCCGACATGCTGATGATGCGGACCGGCCGCGACTGGAACACGACCGATGTCTGAAGCCCACCCCATCGAAGCCTTCCCCACCGTCGACGCCTGGGCCGAGGCCATCGCCGCGCGCCTGGCCGAGACCCTGGGCGCCGCCGTGCGCGACAATGGCCGCGCACTGTTCGCCGGTCCTGGCGGCTCGACGCCCGCCCCGGTTTATCGCCGCCTCGCCGCGACCGATCTGGACTGGGCCAGGATCGCCGTGACCCTGGTGGACGAGCGCTATGTGCCCGAGACCTCGCCGGAATCGAACGCCCGCCTGATCCGCGACGTGCTGTTGCAGGACAAGGCGGCTGCGGCGCGCTTCATCCCCCTCTATACGCCCGAGGTCACGGTGGACCGCGCGGGCATCGTGGCGGCCAAGGCCCTGGCCGATGCGGGAGGGCGTTTCGACGCGGTTCTTCTCGGCATGGGCGAGGATGGCCATATCTGCTCGATGTTCCCCGAAAGCCCGACGCTGAAGACCCTGCTGACCCCGGCGCTGAAGCCGACCGTCCTGGGCGTGCCGCACGGTCGCGACGGCATGGCGCCGACCATCGAGCGCCTGTCGATCAACCTGCCCTATCTGATGTCGGCCGGCCGGGTGATCCTGGGCCTGAAGGGCGCCACCAAGCGTCGCGTGTTCGAAGAACAGGCGCAGGGCGATCCCAGGATTCAGCCCATCGCCGCCTTGATCGCCGCCGGCGTTCCCCTTGAAGTTCTGTGGACGGAGGAAAGCTGATGACGCTTCACCCCACGGTCGCCGCGGTCACCGCCCGCATCGTCGAAAAAAGCCGCGAGACTCGCGCCGACTACATCCGTCGCATGGACGCCGCCCGCGACTCTGGCGTTGGTCGGGCCAAGCTGAGCTGCGCCAACTGGGCCCACGCCTTCGCCGGTCAGACCATCGCCGACAAGCTGACGGCGATGGATGGATCCAAGCCCAACCTGGGCATCGTCACCGCCTATAACGACATGCTGTCGGCCCACCAGCCGTTCGAACGCTTCCCCGAAGTGGTGCGCAAAGCCGTGCGCGAAGTCGGCGCCACGGCTCAGGTCGCGGGCGGCACTCCCGCCATGTGCGATGGCGTCACCCAAGGTCGTCCGGGCATGGAGCTGTCGCTGTTCAGCCGCGACGTGATCGCCATGTCCACGGGCGTCGCCCTGACGCACGACGCCTTCGATTCCGCCCTGATGCTGGGCGTCTGCGACAAGATCGTGCCCGGCCTGTTCATGGGCGCCCTGGCCTTCGGCCACCTGCCCGTCGTCTTCGCCCCGGCAGGCCCGATGCCGTCCGGCATTCCGAATGCGGAAAAGGCCCGCGTCCGCGCCGAATATGCGCAGAACAAGGTGGATCGCCACACCCTGCTGGAAAGCGAGATCGGCAGCTACCACTCGCCCGGCACCTGCACCTTCTACGGTACAGCCAACTCCAATCAGATGATGATGGAGCTGGGCGGCTTGCACATGCCGTCCACCGCCTTCGTCCACCCCGACACCGGCCTGCGCGACGCCCTGACGGCGGCGGCGGCCAAGCGGGCGGTCGAACTGGCCCGCAGCGGCGAATGCCGCATGGCCGACGTCATCAGCGAGAAGTCCATCGTCAACATGATCGTGGCCCTCTTGGCCACCGGCGGTTCGACCAACCACGCCATACACCTGGTCGCCATGGCGCGGGCGGCCGGCGTGCTGGTCGACTGGACCGACATGGACGAGCTGTCCTCCGTTACCCCGCTTCTGGCCCGCGTCTATCCCAACGGCTCGGCCGACGTGAACGCCTTCCAGGCCGCCGGCGGCGTCGCCTTCATCGCCCGCGAACTGGCCAAGGCGGGCAACATCCACAGCGACGTGACCACCATCATGGGTCAGGGCATCGAAGCCTATTTCCAGGAACCGTCGATGGTGGACGGCGAACTGGTCTGGCGCGACGGTGTGGCGGAAAGCCTGGACCTGGACATCCTGCGCCCCGCTTCGAACCCGTTCGACAAGGAGGGTGGGCTGCGCCTGGTCAAGGGCGACCTGGGCCGCGCGGTCATCAAGATTTCGGCGGTCAAGCCTGAGAACCGCATCGTCGAAGCTCCTGCCGCCGTATTCGAGACCCAAGAAGACGCGCTCCAGGCCTTCCGGGACGGCAAGCTGTTCCGCGACGTGGTCGTGGTCCTGCGCTTCCAGGGACCGAAGGCCAACGGCATGCCCGAGTTGCACAGCCTGTCGCCGGCCCTGTCGGTCATTCAGGACAAGGGGTTCAAGGTCGCCTTCGTCACCGACGGCCGCATGTCGGGCGCCAGCGGCAAGACGCCCGCCGCCATCCACGTCTCGCCCGAGGCCCTCGCCGGCGGGCCGCTGGCCCATGTGCAGGATGGCGACATCATCCGCCTGGACGCCGAGGCCGGGGTCCTGACCACAGTCGGGATCGCCGACCTGACCGCCCGTCCCCTCGCCGCCCGGTCCGACGCCAACGCCGAGGGCTCGTCCTGGGGCTATGGCCGCGAACTGTTCGGCGCCTTCCGCCATGTGGTCACCACAGCCGAACAGGGGGCGACCGTCTGTTTCGCCGTCCCGACCGGTTCACGCGGTCATGACGACACGCCGCCCAACCCCAACTTCGTCGACCGGACCGTGGACGCCTGATCCACCGAACCGAGCGCAGGAAACGCCCCAATGAATGACAAGACCCTCCTCGTCGGTGATGTCGGCGGCACCAACGCCCGCTTCGCCGTGGCCCGTATGGTGGACGGCAAACCCGTGCTGGACCACCACGAGAGCTTCCCGGCCGAGACCTATCCGACCTTCCTGGAAGGCGTCGCCGCCTACGTTGACGGCTGCGACGTCAAGCCGACGGGCGGCGTCATCGCCGTGGCCGGCCCGGTCACCGACGGCGCCATCGACCTGACCAACTCGCCCTGGCAGGTGTCGGAAAGCGAGCTTCAGACCCTGGGGCTCAAGCCGGTCAAACTGATCAACGATTTCGAGGCCTTGGCCTGGGGCGCCCCCGTGGTGCCGGAAGACCAGCTGGAAAGCCTGGGCGGGCCAGCCGAAGGCGATCCGCATTGCACCGTCGCGGTCATGGGGCCGGGCACCGGCTTCGGCGTCTCGGCCCTGGTGCGCGATGCGGTCGGCAAGGAGATGGCCATGCCGTCCGAGGGCGGCCACGCCTGTTTCCCCCCTGGCGATCCGATCGAGGACGAGATCCTGCGCATCCTGCGTCGTCGCTATGACCGGGTGTCGATCGAGCGCCTGATCTGCGGCCCCGGCCTGTTGAACATGCACCGGGCCCTGGCCGAGATCGACGGCCGCGAGACCCATATCGACGATCCGGCCCAGATCACCGAGACGGCGATGGCGGACCCCAACAGCCCGTGCGGCGCGACCCTGGCCCGTTTCTGCGCCATCCTGGGTGCGGTCGCCGGCGACATCGCCCTGACCACAGGCGCGCGCGGCGGCGTCTATATCGCCGGCGGCATCGTTCCGCGCATCCTGCCCTTCATCAAAGCCAGCCCCTTCCGCCAGCGGTTCGAGCGCAAGGGCCGATTCAAGGACTATATGTCCGAGATTCCGACCAAGGTGATCATGCACAGACACGCCGCCCTGCTGGGCGCCGCGCGCGTCGCCTTCGCCCAGTCCGAGGACTGAAAAAACTCGGGCGATCACGAAAATCTCACGGCGGCGTGAACCGAACCAGCGCCGTGGCGTTTTCGAGTTTCCACCTAGGAGAGGAAACTCAAATGAAAAAGTTCGCCATCGCCGCCGCATCGCTGTTCATGCTCGCCGGCGTCGCCGCCTGCGGTGAAAGCGCCGCCGACAAAACCGCTGAAAAACAAGCCGACGCCATCGAAGCGACGGGCGAAGCCCGCGCCGATCAGCTGGAAGCCCAAGCCGCGACCGCTCCGACCGCCGCTCAGGCCGGCGCTCTGAACGCCCAGGCCGATCAGGTCGAGGAGAACGCCGACCGCAAGGCCGACATGGTCGAGCAGCAAGCCGGCAACGCCGACGGCGGCGCCACCACGGCCAACACGCCTTCGACCCACTAAGGTTTGGCGACCCACTAAATCCGTTTACGGATGGATCAGCCCCCGTCGTTCGCGACGGGGGCTTTTTCGTGCCTGAAGGGTCAGTCGATGCAGAGGGTCGGGCCGGCCTTGCCGTCCTCGACCGGGGTGTTGCAGCCGAAACGGTCGCTGGTGGCCTGACAGACGCCGGCCGTCGTTGCGCCCGGCGCGACGCCGCTGTTGCCCTCGATGCGGCAGTCCGCCTGGCATTGATCGCCGTCGGTGCAGCGTTTGCCGGCGTCGGCATAGCGGACGACGCACTGCCAGGACTGCATCCGGCCGACCTGTTGCATCGTTCCGCCACGCGTGGCGCAGGACGCCGCGTCCGCGCTCTGCATCGGCGCATCGGCGGCGGAGCCCGTCGGTTGGGACGAGCAGGCGGCAGCCAGCAAGGCGACGGCGGCGATGAGGGAAATACGGATCATGAGATCTGTCCTTTGGTGAAGCCTGACCAGCAGTCGTCGTAGTCGAGCTGCATCTGCGGTGATTCCGACGCCCATTTCGTGACGCGGATCGGTGCGCGGGTTTCGAACATGAAGGCCAGGGTGTCGGTGATCTTGTGCGGTTTCAGCTCCGCCTTGATCGCCCCTTCATAGCTGGCCTGGTCGGGACCATGACCGCTCATGCGGTTGTGCAGGGACGCGCCGCCCGGCGCGAAGCCGCCGGCCTTGGCGTCATAGGCGCCGGTCACCAGCCCCATGAACTCGCTCATCACGTTGCGGTGGAACCAGGGCGGGCGGAAGGTCTGTTCGGCTACCATCCAGCGCGGCGGGAAGATGACGAAGTCGATGTTGGCGGTGCCCGGCGTCTCGGACGGGCTGGTCAGAACGGTGAAGATCGACGGGTCCGGGTGGTCGAAGCTGACGGTGTTGATCGTGTTGAACCGCGCCGTGTCATAGCGGCAGGGCGCCAGGTTGCCGTGCCAGGCGACCACGTCCAGCGGGCTGTGATCGAAGGTGGTGGCCCATAGGCGGCCGCCGTATTTCTGAACGCACTGGGTCGGGCGATCCACGTCTTCATAGGCCGCAACCGGGGCTTCGAAGTCGCGCGGATTGGCCAGGCCGTTCGATCCGATGGGGCCCAGATCTGGCAGGCGGAACGGACTGCCGTAGTTCTCGCAGATATAACCCCGCACCGGCCCGTCTACCTCAACGCGGAAGCGCACGCCGCGCGGGATCAGGACCACATGGCCCGGCTCGGCCTCGATCACGCCCATCTCGGTGACAAAGCGATGCGCCCCTTCTTGCGGCACGATCAGCAGCTCGCCGTCGGCGTCGTAGAAGACCCGGTCGGTCATCGAACGGTTGGCGACATAGAGGTGGATGCCCGCGCCTGCGCCCGCGTCCGGCTCGCCATTGCCGCCATAGGTCGTCAGCCCCTCGACCCAGTCGGTCGGCGCCTGCGGCATCGGCAGCGGATCCCAGCGCATCCGGTTGGGATTGGGCGGCGTCTCGTCGAACGGGCCGGAGCGCACCAGCCCCTGATCGAAGGGCGTGTAAGGCCCGTGTTGGGCCGAGGGGCGCAGGCGATACAGCCAGCTGCGGCGGTTCTCGGCGCGCGGGGAGGTGAAGGCCGTGCCCGACAGCTGTTCGGCATACAGGCCCATCGGCGTCTTCTGCGGCGAGTTCCGGCCCACAGGCAGGGCGCCGGGCGCGGCCTCGGTGGCGAAATGATTGCCGAAGCCGGTCAGATAGGCGGGCGCGTTGGATCGCGTCATGTCGTGTCTCCCTATGGCGTCGGTTTAGCCGTCCCTTGGGTCAGCGTCACCCTTTTGCGGCGAGGCAACAGCTTGGCGGGTGGCGCGTTGCTGTGGCTTCACGGAGGGATTTCCATGACCTATCTGACCCGGGCGGTCTTCGCCTTCGCCAGCCTGCTGCTGTTGCTGGCCGCAATGGCCCTGATCGGCTTCGGCGTGAAGGACGCGCTGGAGGGGATCGGGTCGCCGGACACGTCGGGCGCCGACGCCGTGCTGGACGTGCTGGGCTATGTCATCGTCGCCATCGCCGTGTTCGACGTGGCCAAATACATCTTCGAGGACGAGGTGCGGCGCGGCAACGAAAAGCGCAGCGCCGCCGAGGCCCGGCGCAGCCTGACCAAGTTCCTGTCCACCATCGTCATCGCCCTGTTTCTGGAGGCGTTGGTGGTCGTGTTCAAAACGGCGCGCGAGGACGTGGCTCTGCTGCTCTATCCCACCGCCCTGCTGGTCGCCTCGGTGATGGTGCTGGTTGGGCTAGGCGTCTTCCAGCGCCTGTCGGCCACGGTCGAGGAAAAGGTCGGCGACGACGACGAGGCCGAGGACCGCAAGGACAAGGTCAAGCGAAAGGCCGCGACCTAGCCCTTCGAAGGCAGGAAAGGCGAGAAGGTGATCACGGTGAAGGTGTCGCGCACGTGGGGCCGCGTCTGGACCTGTTTGGTCACGAAGGTGCCGATGTCGGCGTCGCGCGGCAGGTTGAACTTGGCCAGCAGGTCATGCTGGCCCGAGGTCGAATAGACCTCCGAGACGTTCTCGACATTGTCCACGATGTCGGCCGCCACCTCGTTGGCGTAGCCCAGCTCGCATTTGATGAAGACGAAGATGGCGGTCATCATGGCGGATCAGTCCTCTGGTTCGAGGGCGTTCCTAGCGGATCGCAACGTGACGGGTAAGCCGCAAGACACAGACGCCGTGCTGGAGGCGCAATACAACAACCGCGCCCTGGTCCCCGACCACCCCGCCGTCATGGCGCGCTGGAAGGCGGGATCGGAGGCCGCGCGGGCGGCCCACCCGCCTGAAATCCTGAAATACGGCCCCGGAGAGCGCGAGCGGATCGACTGGTTCGACGCCGGCGAAGGCGCGCCGGTCGTGGTCTTCATCCACGGCGGCTATTGGCAGGCGCTGGACGCCGGCTGGTTCAGCTTCGTCGCCCCGCCCCTGCTGGCCCACGGCGTCAGCGTCGCCATCCCGACCTATGACCTGGCGCCGACCGTGCGGCTGGGCCGGATCGTCGACCAGATGCGCGCCGCCGTCGATCTGATCCACGCCCGAACCGGCGCCCGCCCCGTCGTCAGCGGCCATTCGGCGGGCGGGCATATGGCGGCCTGCCTGCTGTCGGACGGTCGCGCCTCGGCCGCCGTCGCCCTCTCTGGCGTGTTCGACCTGGAGCCGCTGATCCCGACCTCGCTGAACGTGGCTCTGGACCTGAACCCCACCGAGGCGCACGCCCTCTCGCCGATCCACTGGCCCGCGCCCGCCGACGCCGTTCTGGACTGCATCGTCGGCGGCGCCGAGAGCGACGCCTTCCAACAACAGAGCTTGGCCATGGCTGAGCAATGGGGCGCTCAAGGCGCCGAGACACGGTTCGAGGCCTTGCCTGGCCTGAATCATTTCACAGTGCTGGACCCGCTGTTCGATGTGGACAGCGCCATAGTCGCACGTCTGGCGACTTTGGCGCACGGTCGCTAACGCGGTTTGACTTGACCTTGCGGCCGCGACATCGGAGGTCGGACGCGAACCTATCGCAGAGGAAACCATCCATGGCCCATGATCGCGTCAGCGTGCTTCAGGCGCTGGAGACCCAGGGCGTCTGCCCGGTCTTCTATCACCCCGACGCCGAGGTCAGCCTGAACGTCATTCGCGCCTGTGCGCGCGGCGGGGCGCCGGTGGTCGAGTTCACCAATCGCGGCGACTTCGCCTGCGACCTGTTCGGCGAGATCAATCGCGAACTGATCAAGACCGACCCGGACGTCGTCCTAGGCATCGGTTCGGTGGTCGATGCGGGCACGGCGTCGCTTTATCTGAACCGGGGCGCGCGCTTCGTGGTCAGCCCCTGCCTGATCCCCGACGTGGCCAAGGTCTGCAACCGTCGCATGGTCGCCTATTTCCCCGGCTGCGGCTCGGTGACGGACATCGGCGAGGCGCACGAACTGGGCTGCGACATCGTCAAACTGTTCCCCGGTTCGTCGGTCGGCGGCCCGGACTTCGTCAAGGCGGTCAAGGGGCCGATGCCCTGGGTCAAGATCATGCCGACGGGCGGCGTCGATCCCGACGAGGCCTCGATCGCCAAATGGTTCGGCGCCGGCATCGTCGCGGCCGGCATGGGCTCGAAACTGGTGACAGACGAGGCCGTCAAGTCAGGCGACTGGGCCGCCATCGAGGCCAAGGTCCGCGCGACGGTGGACGCCGTAGCGGCGTTCCGGGGGTCGAAAAAAGGCTGATCTGTCAGGCCGTCAGCGGGACGGACTTTGGTCCCGCTGACGATCGTTTCGTTCGCCGTGAACGATGGCGCGGCGGGCGTCGCCCTTGCGTTGCAGGATCGGCGTCAGGGCCTTGCGCTCATCGGGCGTCAGCGTGCCCAGCACGGCGACGGCGCCGTTTTCCAGCCGCGTGCGGCCTCGCATCTCGGCAGCCCGGGATTGGTCCAGCAGCGTCTGAACGCGGGCTGCGTCCAGCGTCGGTTGACCGGCCACGTCGATGGCCTCACGCCGCGCCGCCCGCGCCGCCTCGAAGTCCGGCCGCGCCGCCAAGGCGGATTCCCGCAGGGCCGTGCGCACGCGGTCTCGAACGGCGGGGTCCAAATCGCCCAGCACCTCGGCCAGCGGACCTTCGCGACCGGGACGCCTTTGATCCTCGATCTTGCGTTCGATCCTGTCGCGGTTGACGCCATAGGTCACGGCCCCCGCGACGGCGAAGACGTTCAGCGCCACCGAGACGGCCAGGGCGATCTTCAGGGTCTTCGGCGTCATCCCAGAACCTCGGTGTCGTCCACGCCGGTCAGCGAGGATTGATAGAGCACCGCATCGGCCCGCGCGTCGGCGCTCAAATGGGTGGTCAGGCCCACCCCGGCGACCACGCCCGCACAGGCGGCGGCGGCCCAGCCCGCGCCCAGATACCAGACCGCCCGCCCCAGGCGGCCACGCGCCTTGCGTTTGGGCGCAGCGGCCAGAATGCGCGCGGTCAGGGCGGCGGACGGAACCGGCGCAGGCGCGGCGTTCAGCAGGGCGTCCAGCGTCGCCGCCTCGTCCAGCACCGCCTTCAGCGACGGATCGGCCGCGAGCAGGCTTTCGGCGAAGGCGCGCTCGGACGCGGGCCACCGACGCCGGTCGGCGCCGTAGGCGTCCGCCAGTTCGTGCAACCGTTCCGCCTTCATCTTCCGTCTCCTCTACCCGCCCTCGGCGACCCGGCCGGAGCCATGTCCGAAAGGGCCTGACGCAATGCGCGACGACCGCGCGACAACAAACTCTCCAGCGCCTCGACGCTGATCTCCATCAGGGCGGCCGCCTCGATGTTGGACAGCTCCTGATAATGGCACAGGACGATGGCCTCGCGCTGACGGTCCGGCAGACGTTTCAGCGCCCCATCGACCCGCACGCCTGTCTCGGCCGCCAGCAGCCCCCGATCCGGCGCCGGGCCCTCGTCGGGGCGATCCGGCGGCGTATCCGTCGGGATTTCGCGCCGTCGCCTCAGCCGGTCGTAACAGAGGTTCAGCGCCACCCGGTGCAGCCATGTGTCGAACCGGGCCTTGCCGGGCGCCCATTTCGGCGCCTGACGCCAGGCCTTGAGCATGGCCTCCTGGGCCACGTCCTCGGCCTCGGCCGCGTCGCCCAGCATCCGCTGGGCCAGGGCCAGAATGCGCGGCAGCTTGCGCGCGACGAGCGTCTGCGCCGCCGCCGGGTCGCCCTGACCCACCCGGCGCACCAGATCCTCGTCGGGGTCGACGATCGCGACCAAACCTGCCTCTTCCGCTGCTGACGAAAGGGACCGGTTCGCTCATGACGGCCGACCCCGACACCGTTCTTACTCCGAAGCCGGGGCGGGGGAAGCCGGTTGTTGCGCCGGACGGGCTGCGCGGCGTTCCGCACGTTGGGCCTGACGCTCCGCACGATGGGCGGTCATGGCCGTGCGGCGCTCGTCGGCCGAGATCACGCCGTCGCGGTCGCCGTCCATCTTGTCGAAGCGCTCGCCCAGCTTGGCGGCGACGTCGGAGATCACCACCGGACCGCGTTCGCGGCCGGGACCACGCCCTTCGGCGCCCGGCCGACCGGGACCGCGCATGGCGTGACGCGGGCCGCCGCGATGACCCTCACGATTGCCGGCGCGTTCGGCGCGCGGGCCGCGATCGGGGCGAGCGGCATAGCCGGCGTCGAACTCGGCGCGGCTGATGGAGCCGTCGGCGTTGGCGTCCAGCTTGGCGAAGCGGGCGTCGGCGCGTTCGGCCTGGCGGGCCTGCATGCCGGCCTGACGTTCCTCGACGCTGACCGTGCCGTCACGGTTCGCATCCAGCGCGGTCAGGCGGGCGACGCGCGTATCGACGAACTCGGCGCGCGTGATCTGACGGTTTGGCTCGCCGCGCGCCTGATGCGGAGCGGCTGCGCCAGTGGGGGGAACCTGTGCGGTCGCGACGCCGGCGACGGCGGCCAGTGCGATGGCGCTCAGGCCGGTCAGAAAGGTCTTTCTCATCTCGATGATCTCCACGGGCGCATTGCGCGACCCTTTGACATTGCCCTGTCAGGAGATTGAACGCGGCGTCTGCGAATCTCCGTCGCGGCCTGCGGGGACCGCGCGCTCGAAGGCCTTGCGCGCCCGCGCCCGCAGATCGGTCAGTTCGGTCTTCAGGCTCTCGAAATCCTGAGCGCCCGCCGCCTCGGCCAGACGCAGCTGGAAGACCGAAGGCTCGGCCTCGGGATCCACACGCCCCTCGAAAGCGGCGGCCAGCAGGTGCGCCAGCCGCTGCTGCACCCGCCAGGCTTCGGCCAGGACCGGGTCGTCGTGCAAGGCCTCCAGCGTCGACAGGGTCAGGGGCTCGCCGATGGCGGCGGCCTGCAGCTGACGGAACTGGGCTGCGAACTCAGCGTCCACCTGGCCGCCGGGCGACAGTTTCAAATCCCAGAAGCCGTGGGGGCGACGTTCGCGATCCATCAACGCCCGCATCTTGCGCACATCGTCGGCGATATCGACGCCGGGGCGCGGGCGGCGCAGTGCGGCCTCGATGGCAGCGGACACCTGGGCGCCGAACTTCGGATCGCTGGCCCAGACGACGCGGGCGCGGGTCAGAACCATGAACTCCCAAGTCTCGGCCTCGCGGGCGTAATAGGCGTCGAAGGCCTTCAGCCGCACCGAGACCGGCCCCTTGGAGCCGGTGGGGCGCAACCGCATGTCCACCTCGTACAGGCCGCCCTCGGCCGTATGCGCCGACAGGGCCGCGATCAGTCTCTGGGTGAAGCGGGCGTAGAAAACATCGGCGCTCCAGCCCTTGATCGCGGACGCAGCCTCCGGCGGCGCCTCGTACAGGGTCATCAAGTCCAGATCGGACCCGGCCGTCATCTCGCGCGAGCCGGCCTTGCCCAGGGCCACCACAGCCACCGCGCCGGGCAAGGCGCCGCCCAGCCGTTCCGTCTCGGCCAGGGCCGCCGGCGACAGGGTCAGCATGGCGGCGTCGGCCAGGGCCGCATAGGCGCGACCCGCCGCCTCCGGCCCCGCGCGTCCGGTCATGGCGTGGATGCCGATGCGGAACATCTGTTCGCGGTGCAGGCGGCGTACGGCGTTCATGGCGCCTTCGAAATCCTCGGTCTCGCCGGCCTCGCGCAGGATCTGTTCGGTCAGGCCGGTCTCGGCGGACAGGTCGGCGAGAAAGCGGGCGTCCAGCACCCCGTCCAGCGCCGCCGGTTGCCGCCCCAGGGTCCGGGCCAGGCGTGGCGCAAAGGCCATGACGCCCAGCACCATCTCGAACAGTTTGGGCTGGTTCAGGAACAGGGCCTGGACCTGAACCCCCGCCGCCAGGCCCGAGAAGAAGGTGGCGAAACGCCGAAACGCGTCGTCCGGCGCGCCCGAACGGGCCAAGGCTTCCAGCAGGCGCGGGGCCAGGCGGGTGAACAGTTCACGCCCCCGCGCCGTCCGCGTCGCCGGTATGCGGCCGTGGTGCCAGCTGCGGATGGCAGCAGCGACGGACGGGGCCTCGGAAAAGCCCATGCGGCGCAGGGTCTCCAGCGTCTCGGGATCGTTCTCGACGCCGGTGAAGACCAGACTGCCGTAGCTGGAATCCAGATCCTCGCCGCCCTCGAACAGCTCGCCGTAGCGGGTGTTTACCCGCACCAGCAGGGCCTCGACATGGGCGTCGAAGGTCGCCAGTTCGCCAAAACCGGCCAGCGCGGCGACGGCGGCGCGGCGTTCGCGGTCTTCGGGCAGGCGGTGGGTCTGCTCGTCGTCGAGCATCTGCACCCGGTGCTCCAGCCCGCGCAGTTCGACATAGGCGGCCGACAGCTCCTCGCAGACCGCCTGGGGGATGTGGTCGGCGTCGGCCAGCGCTTTCAGCGCCTCCAGCGTGCGCTGTTTGCGCAAGCCCGGATCGCGCCCGCCCAGGATCAGCTGCTGGGTCTGGGCGTAGAATTCGATCTCGCGGATACCGCCGCGCCCCAGTTTCAGATTGGCCCCGGCGGCGTGCAGCCCCTCGCCCGTCTTGTGGACGTGGATCTGTTTCTTGATCGACTGGATGTCGAGGACGGCGGCGTAATCCAGGCTGCGCCGCCAGATGAAGGGGATCATGGCCTTCAGGAACCGGCCCGCCGCGCGCATGTCGCCCAGCACCGGCCGCGCCTTGATGAAGGCCGCCCGCTCCCAGTTCTGGCCGACGCTCTCATAGTAGGCCAGGGCCATCGGTCCCGCGACCACCGGCGGGGTCGAGGACGGGTCGGGCCGCAGCCGCAGGTCGACGCGGAAGACATAGCCGTCGGCCGTCCGCTCGGTCAGCAAGGTGGCGATCCCCTTGCCGACGCGATTGGCGAAATCCTGCATCTCCTCGCCCTCGCGCAGGGCCAGGACCATCAGGCGCGGCTCGAAGAAGAGCGAGATGTCGATGTCGGAGGAATAGTTCAGCTCATTGGCGCCGTGCTTGCCCATGGCTAGGCCGAACAGGCCGGGGATCGGACCACGCGGATCGCCGGGTGGCGATACCAGCCGACCGCGCGCCCACTGTTCAGCGGCGACGGCGCGCAGGGCGGCGCGGCACGAGGCGTCGGCGAATTTCGACAGGGCGTCCGTGACCTCATCCAGATCCCAGACGCCGCCCAGATCGGCCAGGGCGGTCAGCAGATGCAGGTCGGCCTTCAGCACCCGCAGCGGGGCGCGAACCTCATCCGGCTCGGCGTCCAGCGCATCGGTGTCGCGGATGATCCCGGCGAGGCTGGCGGCGGGATCCTGTTCCAGCAGGCGACGCAGATGGGCGGGGCGGCGACGCATAAGTCCGGCGAGATAGGGGGAGCCTCCCGCGACCGGAGCCATAGCGGGCCAGGCGGCGTCCAGGCCAGCGTGCCAACCGTCAGTTTCGGCGGCCTCGACCAGGCTTTCCAGCAGGCGGTCGGCTGCTGCCGTGTTGGCGACGGGTCCTGCGGGCTTGATCCTCTGGCCCAACGGGATCGGTGCGGAGGTTGCAGTTTCGGCCATTAAATCATCCGCTCATCCCCGCGAAAGCGGGGACCCAGTGCTTTCGCTCGGCAAAGCGTTGGACCACGATCCTGACACACGCCACAAGCCTGCCCGCCCAAAGAACTGGGTCCCCGCTTTCGCGGGGATGAGCGGAAATCGTTAGTTCTGGACCGCAGCGGGTAGCACCAGCGCGACCCGCAACCCCGGCCCGAAATCACCGTAAGCGCCCGGTCCCTCATCCAGCACGACCCGGCCGCCGTGCGCCTCGGCCACCGCCGTCACCAGCGACAAGCCTAGGCCCGAGCCGGGTTCGGTGCGGCTGTTGTCCAGGCGCACGAAGCGCTGGACGACCCGCTCGCGATCCTCCTCGGGCACGCCCGGTCCGGTGTCGGTGACGGAATATTCGATCTCGCCCGACGAGCGCCGACGCGCCCGCAGCTTCACCGCGCCGCCGGCCGGGGTGTATTTGATGGCGTTGTCGATCAGGTTGGCCAGGGCCTGGGCCAGGAAGGGCTGGTTGCCCTCGATCATCAGGCCGCGCTCGACCTCGGACGAGAAGTCGATCTCCTTGTCCTCGGCCGCCGGCTCGTACAGTTCGGCCATGTCGGCGGCGAGGTCGGCAGCGTCCATCAGCCTGGGGTCCGGCGCGCCGCCCGCCTGCAGACGCGCGATGGCCAGGACGGTGTTGAAGGTCTTCAGCAGATGATCGGCCTCATCCAGGGCGATGCCCAGGGCCTCCACCCCGTCGATCTTGCCCGCCTCGGCGTCGATCAATGCGACCTCCAGCTTGGCCCGCATTCGCGTCAAAGGCGAGCGCAGGTCATGGGCGATGGCGTCGCCCGCGTGGCGGATGGAGGACATCGACGCCTCCAGCCGGTCCAGCATGGTGTTCAGCCCCTGGCCCAGCTCGTCCAGTTCGTCGCCAGTGTGGCGGATGGGCGCGCGGACCTTGAGGTCGCCCTCCTGCACCGCCTGAACGACCCGGTTCAGACCGGCCATCGACTGTTCCACCCGCCGGCTGATGTAGAGACCACCCGCCAGGCCCAGCAGCATCACCAGCGCCATGGCGCCCCACAGGGCCTGGGTCAGGCGCGCCAGATACTCCTCGATGTCGCCGATGTCCTGACCGACGAACAGATGCTCGCCCCCCGACAGAGTGGTGATCACCCCGATGGAGCGCCGACGCTGGACCTTGCCCTGCGCATCCGTGTCAGTCAGGCGGAAGGTTTCCCAGTCACTGGCGCCGGCCGGCAGGCTGAGGTCGATGTCGATGGGCGATTCGGTGATGTTGCCGGTGATCGTCTTTCCGGCCGCGTCGGTCAGCAGATACAGATACGGCCCGCCCCGGATCGACCGCTCCACCAACGCCTGGTTCAGGGCGTCGATGCCTCGCGTGCCGTGGATCGCCTTCAGGGCGCCCAGCTCGATCTCCACGTCCGCCTTGGCCCGCCCTTGAGCCTCCGACGCCGAGGCGAAATAGACATAGGCCAGAATCGCCCCCGCCGCCGCCACGAACAGCGCCAGGAACAGCAGCGTCAGCCGAAAGGGCGTGCGACGAAGGAGGGAGGGAAGGCGCAACTATTCTCCCTCCCCTTCATGGGGAGGGACGGCGGCGCGCAGCGACGCCAGGGTGGGGGAGTTCTTGAGCCTGGCCACGACGAAATCCATCACATCGTCGATATTGTCGCGGATGGCCGCATTGTCGAAGCGCAAGGTGACGAACCCCTCTTTCGCCAGGACCGCGTCCCTGATCCGATCATGGCGTATCTGTTCATCCAACTGATGCACCTGTCCATCGACCTCGATCACCAGGCGGTGCGCGAAACAGACGAAGTCCAGGTAATAACCCTTGAAGGGCGCCTGACGGCGAAAGTGAAAACCCTCTGGTCGCAGCAGCTTCAAATTCGCCCACATCCGGGCTTCGGGCGGGGTCATCAACTTGCGCATCGCGCGGGCGCGGTCGGTCTCGGAGGACATCAGTACTTCCCCACCCTGATCGCTGCGCGATCGTCCCTCCCCATAAAGGGGAGGGAGAATTGATCACGCCTCCAACCGATACCCCGCCCCGCGCACGGTCTGCAGCATCGCGCGGTCGAAGCCCTTGTCGATCTTGGAGCGCAGGCGGCTGATGTGGACGTCGATGACGTTGGTCTGGGGGTCGAAATGATATTCCCAGACCTTCTCCAGCAGCATGGTGCGGGTCACCGACTGGCCGGCGTGGCGCATCAGGAACTCCAGCAGCTGGAATTCGCGCGGCTGAAGATCGATCTCGGCCGCGCCGCGATGGACGGTGCGGGCGATCAGGTTCATCTCCAGATCGCCGACCTTCAGCACGGTCTGGACGCCGCCGGTCTCGCGACGGCGGGCCAGGGCCTCGACGCGCGCGATCAGTTCGGCGAAGGCGTAGGGCTTGACCAGATAGTCGTCGGCGCCGGCTTTCAGGCCCGTGACCCGGTCCTCGACCTCGCCCAGGGCCGACAGGAACAGGACCGGCGTCTGGTCCCCGCCCTTGCGGACGGTCTCGACCATGCCGACACCATCCAGGCGCGGCATCATCCGGTCCACGACATAGACGTCGTAGCCGCCCTTTTGCGACTCCAGCAGGCCGAAGGCCCCGTCCACGGCATGGGTCACCTCATGCCCGGCTTCGGACAGGCCCCGCACCATGGCGGTCGCCGCCTCGGCGTCGTCTTCGACCACTAGAATCCGCATCAAACCCCTCCCGGAATCAAAATCGCCGCCGATGGTAGCGCATCGGCGGCGATAGGGTGAGTTAAGGCTTGGTCAGAATGCCGATCATTCGCCGGTGGCGAAGCGCAGGGGCACTGTAGGGAATCGACAACGGCGCCGATGATAGAACCCTGGCGACAACTAAAATCAAAACATAAGCTTAAGCTTGATCAAGCTTCTCTACGCAGAACGATCCCGTTTCCGACAGAGTGCAGCACCACCTTGGACCGCAGAACCATTCAGATGCAGAGGCAGGAGCACCCATCCCCAAGACCCCTGCAAAAAGACCTGCAACGGCCAATGACACTTTAAAAAGGCGTTTCATCATAATTCTCCGACCTACTGCGAGAGATAATCCCTCACGCTGAGCACAACACAAGCATGCGACACGCACAACTCTAAAGACTCATCAACTTCCCGATTTTCTCGACGATTTCTAAAGTCAGATCATTCCGCCTTGGTGATTGGCAGGACAATCGACCGGTTGCCGTCAGTCGCGCGAAGCAGCAGCAGAATACCAGGACGATTGGCGGCCTTGGCCGCAGCGACCGCAGCTTCCAGTTCTGCCGGCGTCGTCACCGCTCGGTTGTTGGCGCGCAGGATGACCACGCCTGCCGGCATTCCAAGCCCAGCCGCCTTAGATCCGCGCGCCACATCCGTCACGACCACACCGTTAATATCGGCTGGCACGGAGTAGCGTTGACGGAGGGTGTCGGACATGGGGGCAACCCGCATGCCTTCGACCACTGCCCCCGACGGCGCGTTCGGCGTCGTGGGCGACTCGTCGCCACTCTGGGCGTCGCCCTGAAGTTCGGCTTCTGCCGGACGGCGGGCCGCACGAACGTTCACGGTCTGGCGGCGACCGTCGCGCAGTATGTCGAGACGCAGACTGTCTCCAACCTTAGCCGCGCCGACCCGGCGAGTCAGTTCGGTGTTGTTGGTTACGGCCTGACCGTCCACCGCAGTTACGATGTCGCCGATCTGGATGCCCGCACGCGCGGCCGGGCCGCCAGCCGTCACCTCACCGACATACGCGCCCTTCTGACCTTCGGTCAGACCCAATGCGCCGACTAGGTCCGGCGTAACGGTTTGAATCTGAACGCCAAGATAGCCGCGCTCGATGGTTTCGCCCCGCATGAGTTGCGAGGTGATGCGCTTGGCGACCTCGGCGGGAATGGCGAAGCCGATCCCGACTGAGCCGCCGGTGGGCGAATAGATGGCTGAGTTCACGCCGATGACGCGACCGTGGATGTCGAAGGTCGGGCCGCCCGAGTTGCCCCGGTTGATGGCGGCGTCGATCTGAAGGAAGTCCGTATAGGGGCTTTCGGCGCCGCCGATGTCGCGCGCCTTGGCCGAAACGATGCCCGCCGTGGCGGTGCCGCCCAGGCCGAAGGGGTTGCCGATGGCGATGACCCAGTCACCCACGCGTGGTTCGGCCGTCTCTTCGAAGCTGACGTATTTGAAGTCGGCACCCTCGACCTTGATCACGGCGAGGTCCGTCGCGGGATCGCGGCCGATCAGGCGGGCCGGCAGTTCGCGGCCGTCCGACATCTTGACCTTGATTTCGGTCGCGTCGGCGACGACGTGGTTATTGGTGACGATGAAGCCGTCCTGCGAGATAAAGAAGCCCGATCCGGCGCCCTGGGTCGTCTGCGGCTCGTCATTGTTCTGACCGCCACGACCTTGCGGCGGCACGAACTGGAACGGCAGGCCGGGGATGGTGAAGGCGCCGCCGCCTTGGGGCTGATCGACCTTGACCGTCACGTCGATCTGAACGACGGCGGGCGAGACCTGATCGAAGATGGTCGCGAAACTGCTGGGGGCGCCCGGCGGGGGCGTGAAGCTGTCGCCGTTGGCCGGGACCGGGGTGATCCGGTTGACCGCCTGCGGTTCCGCATGCGCGCCGGGCCAATTGATCACGCCGCCGGCGGTCGCCGCCGCCGCCAGGGTCAGGCCGGCCGCGGCCCCGAGAATGAACTCCTTGCGCTTCAGCATCGTGGTCCTTGCGATCCTCTGTCCAGCGCCATGCGGGCGCCGGTTTCGCGATTGATATAGGCCGGACGGCGCTTACGCCAATCCCAGCCGCCGATCGTTGATCTCGACTAGCGCCCGTCGTGAGGCGAGGTTGCGTCAGGATCGCGGCGAAGCTTCTCATTTCGCAGAACTTCGTCCAGTCGGCCTTCTTCTTCGGCAGTGAGAGGCGCGGCCTCGACCGGACGACGGCGCGCGCGCAGCATCAGCACGGCGACCGCCAGCAGCACCAGGGCGAACGGCCCGAACCACAGCAGCCAGGTCCCTGCCCGCACCGGCGGGGTGAACAGCACATAGTCGCCGAACCGCCGCACCAGGTCGTCGCGCACAGCCTGGTCCGAGGCGCCGGCCGCGATTTCCTCGCGGATAAGCCGGCGCATGTCGCCCGCCACTCCGGCCGGACTGTCGGCGATGGCCTCGTGCTGGCAGACGACGCAGCGGACGTCCTTGAACAGGGCCTGGGCGCGGGCCTCCTGGATCGCATCGGGCAAGGGCCTGTCGGGCGCGGCGGGCGGCTCAGCCGCCGTCAGCATCAGCGCCAGGACCGGCGCGGCGACAAGGGTCCACAGACGCCTCATGCCGTCTTGCGCCGTCGCGGACCGACGCCGAGCCGCAGACGCCGATCCATCAGGGACAGGACGCCGCCCAGGGCCATGATCATCGGTCCCAGGAAGATCAGTCGCGCCCAAGGGTTCCAGTACAGGCGCACGACCCAGGCCGGCTGTTCGGGGCTGCCCGCCCGTTCGCCGATCACGACATAGACGTCGTCCAGACCCCGGAAATCCAGCCCGACCTCGGTCGTGGTCTGACCGCCGGCGGGGAAGAAGCGGCGCTCGGCCGTGACCGTGCTGGCGCGACCCCGGTCATCTGTGGCGCGCACTGTCAGACGGCCCTGTTCGGCCAGATAGTTCGGCCCCTCGACCACGCGAACCTCGTCGAGGGTGACGGTCCAGGGGCCGGCGGACACGCTCTGGCCCAGCGACAGGGCGCGCGCCGTCTCGGCCTTGAAGCCGGTCTCGACCACCGCCCCCAAGATGAAGACGCCCAAGCCCAGATGGGCGAAGGTCATGCCCCAGGCGCCCAGCGGCAGGCCCCTCAGCCGGCGCAGGGTCTCGGCAACGGAGGCGCGGAACAGGCGTGCGCGTTCGGCCACCTCGGCCAGCGATCCCAGGATCAGCCAGCCCCCCAGGCCGATGCCAGCGGCGGCGAGGGCCCTCTTCGGCTCCCACAAGGCGAAGGCGGCGAGCGCGGACAGGATCGCAAGGCCCGCCGCGACGGCCAGGCGCTGCGCTGCGCCGGTCAGGTCGCCGCGCTTCCACGCCAAGAGCGGTCCTGCGGGCAGGATGATGAAGGCGACGACCATCAGGGGGACAAAGGTGGCGGCGAAATAGGGCGGGCCGACCGAGATGGTCGCGCCGGACGCAGCCTCAAGGATCAACGGATACAGGGTGCCGAGCAGTACGGTCGCGGCCGAGGCTGTCAGGAACAGGTTGTTCAGCACCAGCGCGCCCTCGCGGCTGACCGGCGCGAACAGGCCGCCGCCCTTCAGCTGGGGCGCTCGCCAGGCGAACAGGGCGAAGGCTGCGCCGGCCGTGATCCCGAGAATGGCAAGCAGCATCATGCCACGTTGGGGATCGACGGCGAAGGCGTGGACGGAGGTCAGCACGCCCGACCGCACCAAAAAGGCGCCCAGCATGGAGAAGGTGAAGGCCAGCAGCGCCAGGAACACCGTCCAGCCCGCCAGCGCCCCGCGCCGTTCGGTCACGACCGCGCTGTGCAGCAGGGCCGCGCCCGCGAGCCAGGGCATGAAGCTGGCGTTCTCGACCGGATCCCAGAACCACCAGCCGCCCCAGCCCAGCTCATAATAGGCCCAGAACGACCCCAGGGTGATGCCGACCGTCAGAAACGCCCAGCTCGCCAGGGCCCAAGGCCGGACCCAGCGCCCCCAGGCGGGCCAGAAGGCGGTCTGCGCGCGCCCCTCGATCAGGGCCCCGACGGCCAGGGAGAAGCAGACGGAAAAACCGACATAGCCCGCGTAGAGCAATGGCGGATGCACGGCCAAAGCCGGGTCCTGCAGCAGCGGGTTCAGCGACGCCCCTTGGAACGGCGCGGGGTCCAGGCGGCTGAAGGGGCTGGAGGTGAAGACGGCGAAGGCCAGGAACAGCGACCCCAGCGCGCCCTGCACCGCGACCGCCGAGGCCTTGAGCCCGAACGGCAGGCCGCGCGCGCGCGCCAAGGCTCCGCCGAAGACGGTCAGGACCAGACACCACAGCAGCAGCGACCCCTCGTGACTGCCCCAGGCGCCGGCGACCTTGTAGAGCATCGGCTTGTCGGTGTGGCTGTTGGCCGCCACGTTCGACACCGAGAAGTCCGACACGACGAAGGCGTAGATCAGGGCCGCGAAACTGAGCCCGATAGCACCCGCCGCCGCCAGCGCCGCGCCTTGCGCCGCCCCGGCCAAAACCGGACTGCGTCGCGCGCGCCCGGCCGCCGACAGGCCCGTCTGAAGGATCGACAGCGCCAGAGCCAGCGCCAGGGCGAAGGCCCCAAGCTCAGCGATCATAAGCTGGTCTGCGCGCTATCGGCCTGCGGCCTAGTTGAGCGCGTTTCGGGGCCGTCCGGCCGCCATTCGCCTTTTTCCTTCAGCCGGTCGGAGACCTCGCGCGGCATATAGTTCTCGTCGTGCTTGGCCAGGACCTGGCTGGCGTGGAAGGTGCGGTCGGCGCCGAAGGCGCCCTGCGCAACGATCCCCTGCCCTTCGCGGAACAGGTCGGGCAGGTCGCCGTGATAGACGACGCGGGTCGTCGCGGCGTTGTCGGTGACGACGAAGGCCACAACGCCGTCGCCGGATTTCTGCACGCTGCCGGCCTCGACCAGACCGCCCAGGCGAATGTTGCGGCCCTCCGGCGCCTTGTCGGCCGTGGCCTCGGACGGGGAGTAGAAGAAGGTCACGCTGTCCTGCATCGCCCACAGCGACAGGCCGACCGCCAGCGCCAGGATCGGCGCCACGGCGGCGACGACCCACAGGCGACGACGCGCCTTCGGCGATTTGGGCAGCCAGCTCATGCGACGGACATTCCGGGTTCGGAGGACGGATCGGCGGCATATACCGCCGCCGCGGCGCGCGACCAACGCGTCATTGCGCGCCGTCCTTCGGCAGTCGCCGCTCCAGGTCCAGACGACGCGGGTCAACCGGGTCGAGCACGGCGATCAGGGGCGTCCACAGGGCGCGCGCCGATGCGCCATCGCCGCGCCGCAGGGCCGCCTCGCCCAGGAAGAAACGCGCGCCCAGCTGGTCCGGGTCCAGCTTCAGCGCCTCGCGGAAGGCGGCCTCGGCGTCGCCGCCGATCTGGTCGTCATTGGCGACCACCAGGCTCTCGCCCAGTCGCGCCCAGGCCTGGGCGTCCTTGGGGTCGAGGGCGATCAGACGACGAAAGGCCGACGCCGCGCCCAAGGGATCGCCGGCCGCATAACGCGCCGCGCCCAGCATGGCCAGGGCCTGGCGATCCTGCGGCCGTTCCCGCACGACCCGCGCCGTCACGGCGGCGAGCTGCGCCGGCTCCAGCCCCTCCAGGTTCGCCGCCCAGTCGTCGACCCGCCGCTCATAGGCCTGATCCGGCAGGCCGGGCGATCCGGTGAAGACATAAAGGCCCAGCGCGCCCGCGACCGTCACGGCGATCCCGCCCAGCACCCAGAACCGATCCTTAGCCCCAGCCACGGGGGCCGCGCTCGTCGTCGTGGCCAGAAGCCGCCGCCCCGCCTCGGCCCGAGCGCCGGCATAGGCCGCATCGTCCAGCAGGCCGCGCGCCTTCAGCCGATCCAGTTCCTCGATCTCGCGCGAGCCGGCCTGGGTCTCTGCCCCCGCGGCTGGATCGGCGCCGCGCCGTGCGCCGGTCAACACCAGCAGAGCGGCCAAGGCCGCCGCCAGTCCCGTCATCATCCAGAAGGCGATCATCCTCGCCGTCTAACCCATCCGCGAACGACGGGCGAGGCGTCGTTTCAGCCCAGGCGGGCCATTTCCGCCGACGCCGCGCGCCGCCGTACGGCCCGCGCCGCCTCCAGCGCCTCGATCAGCGTCAGGAAACGCGCCGTCACCCCAACCAGACGCAGCACGTGATCGGCATTCTCCGCCTCTCCGTCCGCCGCGCTGTCCAGCGCCTCGTTGGCCCAGGTGGTCAGATAATCGGTCAGTTCGGTCTTCAGCGCCGAACGGTCGGCCTCGCAGCCGAAGGTGACGGCCGCGCCACGCAGAGCCGCGACTGCCGCCAGCAGAGCCGCCGCCGCCTCGATGGGTTCGCCGTCGCTGGGCGCTTCCAGCCAGGGCGACATCCGGGTCATGCGGCCGGTGATGACGCGGCGCTTCATCGGCAGGGCCGCGTGGACGGCGGCCGAGGTGGACTTCATCAGCCCCGACAACTGGCCCGAGACCTGGACGCGCGCCATCCGCGCGGTCTTGCCCCAGCTGGAATCGGGCCGGACCTGCAGGCTCATGTCCATCTCGGACAATACGCCCGCGCACCAGGTCACGTCGTCCACGACGCCCAGCATGGCCGCCTCGCCCATCGACGGCCTTACGGCGGCGATCTTCTGCACCCGCGCCTGCACAGAGGTCAGCAACCGTTCGACGAAGACGCCCATATCGGAATGGCTGAGCGTGACTTCGCGGTCGGCTAAGCGGCTGGTGCGCGTTACGACCCGCAGCATCCGCTCGGCGTCCGCCACATGGGCGAACAGGATGTCGATCATCCGACGGCCGCCCTCGGGCGACATCTCCAGACAGTCCTGGATCAACAGCCTCAGCCCCGCCAACTGATTGTCGTCGGGCCGTTCCAGCCACACCGGCAGGCGCGGCAAGGCAGACCGCGCCAACGGCGTCAGGTCGAAACAGCCGGCCAGCTCAGCCGGCGTCGATGGCGGCTCGCCCTCCGCCGGACGCTGAAACTCGGGCCAGACCTCGCGCGGCCGGTCGCGCAGCACCGCCGCCGCCTTGGCGCACAGCCGGTCGGCGGCCAGGGTCCATTCGCCATCGACCGTGACGGCGCCGTCCAGCAGCGGCAAAAAGGTCTCTTCGCCCTGGATCGCCTGTCGCCACACACGGGCCAGGATCATCCTTGGAAAAGTGAGGGCCGGCGCGCCGTCCTCGCGCGGATGAAACAGGGGCAGCAGGGGACCGAAAGCCGTGGCGCGACGGGCGCGATCGCGAGCCTCGTCCCTGACGATGATCGCCAGTTCGTCCGCCTTGTCCCCACGCAAGGCCGCGACGGCCGCCCCCAGCGTCGCCAGCGACTTGTCGGGACAGGCCTGGACGACCGCCGTCAGGGCGGCGCGGTGGGCGGCGGACAGGGACGACACGAAAGCTCCCGCCAACGAAGGGAAGGCCGCTCACTGTGCGGGCAATCCGGTTAACAACGACTTGGCGTTCGTTGAGTCAGGCGCCCCCTTGAGTAAGGCGCAAGGCACGCCATATTGCCGCCACACCCCGGCCGGCGCCGCTGCGCCGCCGGAAAGGAACGCCCATGCCCGTAATCGAGATCGACGGCCTGACCAAGACCTACAAGTCGGGGCTGCAGGCGCTGAAGCGCATCGACCTGACCATCGAAAAGGGCGAGATCTTCGCCCTTCTGGGCCCCAACGGCGCCGGCAAGACCACCCTGATCTCCATCGTCTGCGGCATCGTCACGCCCACGACGGGGACGGTGGTCGCCGACGGTCATGACATCCAAAAGGACTTCCGCGCCGCCCGCACCAAGATCGGCCTGGTGCCGCAGGAGCTGACCACCGACGCCTTCGAGACCGTGCTGGCCACTGTCACCTTCAGCCGGGGCCTGTTCGGCAAGGCGCCGAACCCCGCCTTCATCGAAAGCGTGCTGAAGGACCTGTCGTTGTGGGACAAGCGCGACGCCAAGATCATGACCCTGTCGGGCGGGATGAAGCGGCGCGTGATGATCGCCAAGGCTCTGAGCCACGAGCCGGACATCCTGTTCCTCGATGAACCCACCGCCGGCGTCGATGTCGAACTGCGTCGCGACATGTGGGCGATGGTCAGGAAGCTGCGCGAGCGCGGCGTCACCATCATCCTGACCACCCATTATATCGAGGAGGCCGAGGAGATGGCCGACCGGGTGGGCGTGATCCTGAAAGGCGAACTGATCCTGGTCGAGGAGAAGTCGGCCCTGATGAAGAAGCTGGGCAAGAAGACCCTGACCCTGAACCTGATCGACCCGCTGACCGCCCTGCCCGCCGACCTGTCCGACTGGGACCTGACGCTGAAAAATGACGGGGGCGAGCTGGAATACAGTTTCGACGCCAACGCCGACGACACGGGCGTGCCGTCGCTGATCCGCCGGCTTGAGGCGCTGAACATCGGCTTCAAGGATCTGAACACCCGCCAGAGCTCGCTGGAAGACATCTTCGTCAGCCTGGTCCACCAGAACGGAGCCGCGGCATGACCTTCAACGGATATGGCGTCTGGGCGATCTATCGCTTCGAGATGGCGCGCGCCCTGCGCACCGTCTGGCAGAGCATCGTCACGCCGGTCATCACCACGGCCCTCTATTTCGTCGTCTTCGGCGGCGCCATCGGCAGTCGGATGCAGGAGGTGGACGGCGTGCCCTATGGCGCCTTCATCGTGCCGGGCCTGATCATGCTCAGCCTGTTCACCCAGTCGATCTTCAACGCCAGCTTCGGCATCTACTTCCCCAAGTTCACGGGCACCATCTACGAGATCCTGTCGGCGCCGGTGTCGTCGCTTGAGATCGTGCTGGCCTATGTCGGGGCGGCGGCGACCAAGTCTGCGGTGCTGGGCCTGATCATCCTGGCGACGGCGGCCTTCTTCGTGCCGCTGCAGATCCTGCATCCGTTCTGGATGATGGCCTTTTTGATCCTGATCTCGGTGACGTTCAGCCTGTTCGGCTTCATCATCGGGGTGTGGGCCAACGGGTTCGAGCAGCTTCAGATGATCCCGATGCTGGTGGTCACCCCCCTGACCTTCCTGGGCGGCGCCTTCTATTCCATCGACATGCTGCCCGACGGCTGGCGCACGGTGACCCTGTTCAATCCGGTGGTCTATCTGATCTCGGGCTTCCGCTGGGCCTTCTATGGTCAGGGCGATGTCGCGATCGGGATCAGCGTGGCGGCTACCTTGGGCTTCTTCGCCGTCTGCCTTGCCATCGTCATGTGGATGTTCAAGACCGGCTATCGGCTCAAGAACTGATCCGTCACGAAACGGGCCAGATCGCCAGCGAATGGAATAGAATGTCCGACGACCAGAAGACCCCGCCCGAGCCCTTCGCCCGCAAGCCGGTGACCTGGGGACGCATGCCCGCGACGACCTTCCACGTCGGGCCGGTGCCGGTCGCGCCCAATCCGCTGGACCGCATCCCCAATCCGCCGCCGCGCAAGCCCTCTCCGCAACAACAGCAAGCCTCGATCCAGACCCAGAGCCTGGCCTCCGGCGTGGCGCCCGCCAAGGGTCAGGCGGCGGCCCCCAGCCGGGCGCCCGCGCAGCCCAGGCCGCCGCGTCCGCAGACCGGAAGCATCCTGGGCGGATCGCTGATCCCCACCGCCCGCCCGGCTCAGACCGCGACGACGCCCCAGCCGACACCGCAGCCCCAGCTCCAGCCATCGTCGGCTGCGGACTTGACCGTGCGTCCGCTGCCAACGCCGCAGGCCGCGCCTGCCTCCACGCCGAAGCCGGCGGAAGCCGCGCCGGTCGCGGCCAAAGCTGTCGCCACCCCGCCTGTCGCCTCCGAAACTGCCGTCCAGACGCCGGCCCCTGTCGCCGCAACGCCGGCGCCTCCTATCACGCCCAGCTTCGCCCGCGCGCCGACCAAGCCCTCGCGCCTGCCGCTCTATGTCGGCGCGGGCGTCGCCGCACTGCTGGTGATCGGCGGCGTCTGGTTCGCCACGCGTCCGGCCTCCACGCCCGCCCCGGCGACGACCGCCGCCGTGGTTCCCGAGGCGCCGCTGACCACGCCGCCAGCCGACACGGTCCCGACCGGGGCGGCCCCCGTGGTTCAGGCTGAAACGCCGACGCCAGCGACAGCCGCACCCGCCCCGGCCCCCGTACAGGCGCAGACCGCTCCAACCCAAGCCGCCCGCACCACACCGACGACGACGCCGTCGACCACGACGAACGCTCAGCCTCGCCCTGCGAACGCCGCGCCGCGCCAGCCCGCGCCCACTGCGGCCCAGCCCGCAGCGACGCCCGCCCCGACGGTCCAGACCGAGCCGCTGGTGGTCGTGCCGTCCACCCCGGCCCCGACCGCCGCGCGTCCCGGCGCCAGCGATCCCGACGCCCCGGTCGTGACCCGGCCCCAGCCGCTGGACTGATCCGAAAGATCGCGCGCCACGGCAGGTGACGAAACGGCCTGCAGCCCCTACCTACAGGCCATGACCGTTCACGCCTCCATGCCGCCCATCCTCGACGCCGCTGGCGTCGATACCGACGAAGCCCTGTCGATCCTGAAAACGGCCCTGGCCGGCGCCGACGACGGCGAGCTGTTCCTGGAGCGGTCAGAGAGCGAGAGCCTGGTGTTCGACGACGGGCGGCTGAAGTCCGCCGCCTATGACGCCACCGAGGGCTTCGGCCTGCGGGTCGTGGCGGGCGAGACCGCCGGATACGCCCACGCCAACGAGATCTCGGCCGCCGCCCTGCGCCGCGCCGCCGACAGCGCCGCCCTGGCCAAGCAAGGCCATGCCGCCCGCGTCGCCGAGGGGCCGCGCGCCACAAATCAGAAACTGTATGACGCGGTCGATCCGCTCGCCTCGCCCGCCTTCTCCGACAAGATCGCCCTGCTGGCCGAGATCGACGCCTGGGCCCGGGCCCGCGATCCGCGCGTGGTCCAGGTCTCGGCCTCCCTGGTCGGCGAGCGCCGCGCCATCGAGATCCTGCGCGCCGACGAACGGGTGGTGCGCGATATCCGTCCCCTGGTCCGGCTGAACGTCGCCGTCACCGTCGAACAGAACGGCAAGCGCGAGAGCGCCTCGTCCGGCGCCGGCGGTCGGGCCGGTTTTGAAACTTGGGTCGCGCCCGAACGCTGGCAGGCCCAGGTGGACGAGGCCCTGCGCCAGGCCCTGGTCAATCTGGACGCCATCGATTGTCCGGCGGGCGAAATGGACGTGGTCCTGGGCGCCGGCTGGCCCGGCGTCCTGCTGCATGAGGCCATCGGCCACGGCTTCGAGGGCGACTTCCACCGCAAGGGCTCGTCCGTCTTCAACGGCATGATGGGCAAGCGCGTCGCCGCCCCGGGCGTCACCGTGGTCGACGACGGCTCCATCGCTGGGCGTCGCGGCTCCCTGTCGGTCGATGACGAGGGCACCCCGACCTCGCGCACCGTCCTGATCGAGGACGGGATCATGGTCGGGCTGATGCACGACCGGCTGTCGGCCCGTCAGTTGGGCGTCGCCGCCACCGGCAACGGCCGTCGCCAGTCCTTCGCCCATATGCCCATGCCGCGCATGACCAACACCTTCATGGAAGGCGGCAAGGATTCGAAGGCCGACATGATCGCCAATACGAACCGCGGCCTCTACGCCGCCAACTTCTCGGGCGGTCAGGTGGACATCACCAACGGCAAGTTCGTGTTCCAGTGCAACGAGGCCTATCTGATCGAGGACGGGGTGATCACCGCACCCGTCCGCGGCGCCACCCTGATCGGAGACGGCGCGACGGCCCTGACGAAGATCCAGATGGTCGGCGACGACTTCGCCTTCGATCCAGGCGTGGGCGTCTGTGGCAAGGCCGGGCAGGGCGTTCCCGTCGGCATCGGCCAGCCTTCGCTGAAGATCGGCGGCCTGACGGTCGGTGGAACGGCGGTCTGAGCGAGCGGAACCGTATCGCGACGCAGGGTGTTTTCCCGCCACACTGGAGAGGGAACCCCCATGCCGACCGAACGCACTGTCGAACATCCCGATGGCCGGGTTGAACGCATCACCGAAACCACCGCCGCACCCACGACCATTGTCGAGCGCCGCAGCGGAAGCGGCATGGGCGCCATCGTCGCCCTGATCATCGGCCTGCTGGCCGTTCTGGTGATCGGCTATTTCCTGATGAACATGAACCGCAACGACGCGGTCGAATCCAACGCCATCGCCGGCGCGGCCGAAAGTGTCGGCAACGCCGCCGACAACATCGGCGAGGCCGCCCGCGACGCCGTGCCGGAACGCGCGCCGACGCCCGCTAACTAAAAAATGGCCAACTAAAACCCAGTCAGGGGGCGGACGGACGCCACTCTGGACCCAGCGGTTCCAGCCCGTCCGCCTCCAGACGATCCAGCACGCCGCCCGGCTCGGCCAGCAGCCGCAAGGGCGCGATGGCGACCGTGACGCCGGTCTCGGCCAGAGCCTCGTCCACCGCCGTATTCCAGATTCCCCGCAGCGTCTCCCCCTGCCCCATCACCGCCCAGTAGGAACAGGCGTTGGTCGCCTGGTCCAACGACGAGGCCAATACGGCGGGCACACGCCGCAAACGCCAGGCCTCGGCCCGCTGCGCGGCCTCTTCGGGATGCGCCTCCGCCGCCGTCACCGCCGCCGTGATACAGTCCACATAGGCCTCGGGCGGCGTGGTCAGGATCTTGTCCACCATCTCGTCGCCGCGAAAGACGCCGACCGGCTCGGCCGGGGTGCGGTTGGTCCGGGCGGCGCGGCGCACAACCTCCGACACCGGCCGCGCCCGACGCGCATAGCCGCCATGTTCCATCAGGTCCGCGGACAGCATCAGCATGCTCTTGCGGCTGGGGCCCTCACCCGTCGCCTGCTCCACCCGCCCCTCCAGCTCGGGCGACAGATAGTCCGCGCTGGTGCGGTCGTCCGGCAGACGCGTCAGGGTTCGCATTCGCCACAGCAGCCGACCGACATCCGCCAGGGACGCGCGACCCTCGACCGGAAACAGCACCCGATCCGCCCGTTCGACCGCCGAGATCAGGGCGTCGGTGCGCCATTCCATGTCGCGCGGCAGGCCGTCGATCGATCCGACCAGGATCAGCACGCTGTCGCCGCGCCGCACCTCCCACATCGGCCCCTCGATCCGGCGCGCGGTGACGACGATGTCCTCGACCGCATCGGACGGCGCGTCCTGTGCCGAGACCGGACCGGCCAGCGCGGCGGCGGCCAGCAGGGACAACAACAGGCAAGATGAGCGTCTGATCATTACATCGCTGTAAGATGTTTTACTGTCTTACGTGTAATGAAATCCCTGTAATGATGTCGTCGATTTAATCCACCTTGCCGCCTTGTAACTGGAGATGAAGACGCCGGATCGGCACACCTCTCGCCAACGAACCGAGGGGAACCCCATGACCAAGACCCTGCTGCTGGCCAGCACCGCACTGCTCTTCACCGCCGGCGCAGCCTTCGCCGGCCCAGCCTTAGCAGGGGACGCACCGCAAGTCGCCGAGGCCCCCGTCCCGACCGGCCCCACCAATGAGGCTCCGCTGGCCGACGCCAGCCAGCGCGGCGTGCTGGTCTTCACCCCCGACTTCTTCGCGACCCAGCGTCCCAACACCGCGCTGGACATGGTCAACCGCGTGCCCGGCTTCTCCATCGACGACGGCTCGGGCGCGCGTGGGTTCGAAGGCGCGGTCGGCAACGTCCTGATCAACAACAACCGCCCGGCGTCCAAGAACGATTCGGGTTCGAACGTCCTGGGCCGCACCCTGGCCAACCAGGTCGAGCGCATAGAGCTGATCCGAGGCGGCGCGTCCGGCATCGACATGCAGGGCTATGCGGTCGTCGTGAACGTCGTCCTGAAATCCACCAGCAGCCGCCAGTCGATCCTGACCTGGAACGCCATGCTGTTCGAGGGCGGCCACGACATCTATGGCGGCTCGTACCAGTTCACCGCGCGCGACGGCGACCGCAGCTGGGGCGTCGTCCTGTCCGACGGCATCGGCTCAAGCGATTCCAACGGCGTTGGCCGTTCGGTCCGCACCAATGCGGCGGGCCAGGTCATCCGCGACGAGCGCTACGAGAACGACAGCTGGGGCGGCAGCAACTCGATCCGCGGCAACTATTCCGGCCCCCTGTTCGGCGGCAAGGTCGAGAGCACGGCCCGCTATGGCATCAGCGACTTCCAGAACTGGTCGGAGCTGACTTCGAACACCTCGTTCCGCCGCAGCGACTATGCCGAGGACGAGAAGTTCGGCGAGGTCGGCGTCACCTGGACTCGCCCGATCAATCCGCGCTGGCAGTTCGAGACGCGTTTCATCCATGAGTTCAGCAGCTTCGACAATGTCTCCAACAGCAACGAGACCCTGAGCGGCGCAGTCGCCCCGGAACAGCAGTTCAAGTCCGACGGCGATTCTTCGGAAACCATCCTGCGCGCCCTGGTCCGCAACGAGCGTTCGCCGGCCCTGACCTTCGAGGCCGGCGGCGAGGTCGCCTACAATATGCTGGACGTGCAGCAGGGTTTCACCATCGGCGGGACGGTCGTCGATCTGCCCAGCGCCTCTGTCAAGGTCGAGGAGACGCGCGGCGAAGCCTTCGGCAAGGCGACCTGGCGCATAAACCCCAAGCTGACGCTGGAAGGCGGCATGCGCCTGGAGGCCTCGACCATCAAACAGTCCGGCGATGCGAACCAGGAAAAGAGCTTCTTCTTCGCCAAACCCCGCCTGCTGGCGACCTGGACGCCGATGGCGAACAACCAGCTGCGTTTCCGCTTCGAGCGTGAACTGGGTCAGCTCGACTTCGGCGACTTCGCCGCCTCGGCCGATCTGGACGAGAACAACGTGTTCGGCGGCAACGTCGATCTGGAGCCGGAGCAGCGCTGGATCTCCGAACTGACCTACGAGCGCCGCTTCTGGGGCGAGGGCGTCGTGGCCATAGGCTATCGCCATGACCGGATCATCGACGTCATCGACCGCCTGCCCCTGCCGGGCGGCCTGTCGGCGGTGGGCAATATCGGCGACGGCACGCTTGACCAGCTGTCGCTTAACGTGACGGTGCCGCTGGACAAAGTCGGCATTTCGGGCGCGCGCTTCACCTTCAGAAACGACTGGAACAAGACCAGCGTCACCGACCCGACCACGGGCGAGGATCGTCGGATCTCGGGCGTCCGCTCCAGCCAGGCCAACATCGGCTTCCAGCAGGACATCACCAGTTGGAAGATCCAGTGGGGGATCAACTGGCTGCCCCACCTGGGCCAGCCCACCTACGGTCCCGATCAGGTCAGCATCTGGCGCGGGTCGGGCTATGTCGAGACCTTCGTCGAGTACAAGCCCACGCCCACCCTGGCCATCCGCGCCCAGTTGAACCTGTGGGACGACTTCACCATCCGCCGCACGGTCTATGCCTCGCGCGACCCCCGCACCGTCGCCTTCGTCGAGGACCGCGACATCGACCCGCGCACCTTCGTGTCGCTGCGCGTCCGCAAGACGTTCTGACCAAAAGGTCCAGGCAAGAAAAAAGGGCGGCGTCCGCGAGGACGCCGCCCTTCTTCATGTCGATCCTAGAGGATCAGCCAACCGTGGAGGTCCGCGGCGCAGCGATGTTGCCATCCTCCTGGCCACGATCGCTCAGGGCCGGACCCGGATGATCGTCTCCGTCGTTGGCCCCATGCGACCAGCCCTTGATGAAGAAGCTGATGACGATGAAGGCCACGCCGATGCCCATGCCCCAAAGTCCCAGCATGCTGAACACCTCAAGCGAGGTCCGCAGCGCCAGTCCGGGGTTCAGCACCTGGCCGCCCACGGTCTCCGTGCCCGCCAGGCCGGCGATCCAGCCGCCGACGTATTGGGCGATGGAGCTGGCCAGGAACCAGACCGCCATCATGAAGCTGACCACCTTGGCCATCGACAGTTTGGTGATCTCGGACAGGCCCACCGGCGACAGGAACAGTTCGCCCGTCGTGTGGAACAGATAGAGCAGGCCCAGAAGCAGCAGAGGCATCTGGAAGGCCGAGTTGGCCATGCCGGCGCCCCACACCACGATCATGAAGCCCAGACCGACCTGAAGCAGGCCCAGGCCGAACTTCATCGTCGGATTGGGATCCAGCTTGCGCTTGGCCAGGAAGGCCCAGATCGCGGCCATGATGGGCGCGAAGATCAGGATGAAGCCCGCGTTGAACGACTGGGTCTGGGCGGCGGTGATCGTCGCGTCGATCCAGAAGCCGCTCGGCGTGATGCCTGCTGCGGCCAGTTGAGCCGGCGTTCCCACCGTCATGCCCAAGAACTGGAAGGCCTGGGGCGTGATGCTCAGGTCCACGTTACGATCGGCGAACAGGTTCAGCGAGGTGCCAGCCTGTTCGAACAGGGTGAAGAAGACCACCGATCCGAAGATCAGCACCATCGCCAGCATCATCCGCTCGCGCTGCGCCTTGCTCTCGCAGACCTTGACGATCACGTAGAGGATGAACAGTAGCGAGGCGACCGTCGCGGCGCCCAACACCCAACCGACCAGCGCATTGCGCTGGACCATGAACCAGACGACGCCCACGCCCAGGATGCTGAGCAGATAGATCGACCATTCGCGGTTGATCGGCCCCAGCATGGGTTTCTTCAGATTGGCGTCGGCCGGAGGCTCGCCCTTGCCTTGCAGCAGCGGCTTGCCGAGCATGAAGACGACCCAGCCCAGCGCCATGCCGATGCCTGCCAGGCCGAAGCCGGCCCACCAGCCGATGGTCTGCCCCAGAAGGCCGCAAAGCACCGCAGCCCAGAACGCCCCGAGATTGATGCCGTAATAGTAGAGTGTGAAGCCGGAATCACGCCGCGGATCACCCTGCGGATAAAGCTGCCCGACGATGGTCGAGATGTTCGGCTTCAGGAAGCCGACGCCCATGATGATCAGCGAAATCGCCAGATAGAAGACGTTCACGCCCGCCATGTCGCGCGTGGTTTCGATCTTGTAGTCGGCGGTCGGAATGACGGCAGGCAGGGTCGAGGTCGCCGGCAGGTTCTGAATGGCGATACCATTTTCGGCGGGTTCGAAGCTGTACTTCTGGCCATCGATGACGATCGCCACTTCACGCGCCGCGCCACGCCCTTCGGCGTCGATCTGATAGGTCTGGCCGGCGTAGGTCAGGGTTTCCGTCGCCGGACGCCCCTCGAAGGCCATCATGCCATGACCGGCGACCAGCAACAGGGCGCCGAAAGCGACGGCCTTGCGCGTGCCGATGAACCGGTCCGCCATGATGCCGCCCAGCAGCGGCAGCAGATAGACCAGCGAGGTGTAGGAGCCGTAGGTCGACCCCGCCATCGTGTCGTCGAACAGGAAGTGCTGCGTCAGGAAGAAGATCAGGATGCCGCGCATGCCGTAGTAGGAGAAACGCTCCCACATCTCGGCGAAGAACAGGATGATCAGTCCGCGCGGATGGTGTTTGAGGATCTGCATCAGCACCGGCACGCCGGTCGCGAAGGTGATGATCAGTCCAAGAGCGACGACGATGTTCATGCCGCCACCCCACGTCGAAGTTTCGTAACGCAGCGCGTAAGTCGCGCGCCCCCCATGTCCGTCATATTCAACGGCTCACTCCCAACTGCCGCGCCGCTATCGGGCGCGCGAAAGGCGCATACCCAGCACAGCGGGCGAATCCGAACAAGTGTTAAGGCCGTTGTGGGACAGCGTGCCGCGAAGACCTGTCGCCAGACACAACCTGAAGTGATAGAAGTTGGCGCCCATTCTGCAATCCTCGCGCCCAAGAGAAACCCCCGGTTTCATAATGGGAAGGAGCGCCCGATGTCCGTTCGACCGATCGTCGGATCCGACAATGACGCCCTGAACCGGCTGCACCGCGACGTGGGCTGGCCCGAGCGGTCGCCGGCCGGCTGGCGCTGGCTGGAAGCCAATCCGGCGCGCGATGACATTGGGGCCCCGGCCGGCTGGGTGGTCGCCGACGAGCGGGACGAGGCCGTGGCCATGCTGGGCAACTTCGTCCAGCGGTTCCGGCACGGGTCGCGCAGTCTGTATGGGGCGACCGGCTTCTCGATCATCGTGCCGCCCAGCCGCAAGGGGGCCAGCCGCGCACTGATCCGCAGCTTCCTGAAACAACCCGGCCTGTTCGCCCGATACACCTTCAACGCCAATGCGCGTTCGGCCCCGCTGTACGGCCTGTTCGGTCTCAAACCCTGGCCGACCGAAACCCATGGGCTGAAGCTGTCCTGGGTGACGGACCGGCTGGCCTGCGCCCAGGGTCGGGTGCTGCGCAGCCTTCTGGGTCGCACCTCGGCGCAGACGGCCGCCCGACTGGGCGAGCAGTTGATGAACCGGCGGGTGTTTCGACAGACGGCCCCGTCCCTGCCGCCGCAGGTGACCGAGCTGCGCGACCTGTCGGACAGCTCGCCCTATGCCGATTTCTGGCGGCGATTGTCGTCCGAGGATCGGCTGTTGGCGGATCGCAGCCCCGAGACCCTGCGCTGGCGTATGGCGGACCCCGACCTGACGCTGAAGCCGATGTTGCTGGCCTGCGTGCGCGAGGGCCGGATCGTCGCGACCGCCATGGCGCAGATGACCAAGACCAGCCTGATCGAGCCGCCTTGCCTGGACATCATCGACCTGGTCGCGCTGGAGACGGCGCAGGATGCGATCGAAGTGCTGACGCAGGCCTTGATCGACAACGCGCGAAACATGGGCGCCGCCAAGGTGCGGTTGCAGATGGTGACGCCGCAGATGCTGACGGCCCTGGGAGACCTGGCGACTTCGGCGCGGCGCGAAGGCGGCTGGGGCCATTGCCACGCCATCATCGAAGATCCGGCGCTGGCCTCGGCCTGGGCGCCGACCCCGTTCGACGGCGACTACGGCATCTGTTCGCGCAACCCGCCGGCGCCGGCGGGTAACAGCCGGCCGTCTGCGGCGCGCGCGACATCGCGCGGCCGCGTCTCCAAGGCATGATCAGGCGGTCGGGCGGGCCTTCAGCTCGTCGCGGATTTCGATCAGCAGGGCTTCGGTCGCGGTGGGCGCGGAAGGTGTCGCGTCCGGTTCGGCGGCCTGCTGGCGGCGCAGCTTGTTGATCAGCTTCACCATCATGAAGATGACGAAGGCCACGATCAGGAACTGGATCATCACATTGATGAAGGCGCCGTATTCGATCACGGCCGGCTCGCCTGTCGGATTGGCCGGATTGACCGGCAGGGTGATCTTCAGGTCCGCAAAGTCGATCCCGCCGATCAGCCAGCCGATGGGCGGCATGATGACCTGATCGACTAGGCTGGTGACGATCTTGCCGAAGGCGCCGCCGATGATGACGCCGACTGCCAGATCGACGACATTGCCTTTGACCGCGAACTCACGAAACTCAGACAGCAGGCTCATGGGACTTTCCTTGGGTGGTCGTCACAAGACGAGGCGCTGGATCACGCGTCGCCGGAGGCGTTCAGCCGCTCGCGCAGTTCCTTGCCGCTTTTGAAGAAGGGCACGGCCTTGGCCGGCACCTCGACGGCCTCGCCGGTGCGGGGATTGCGTCCGGCCCGCGCCGGTCGCGAGCGAACCGAAAGGGCGCCGAAACCACGCAGCTCGACCCGGCCGCCCTCGGACAGGGCCGTGGTCATGGTGCCCAGGATGACGTTGACCAACCGCTCCACCTCCGCGTGGGTCAGGTGGGTGTTTTCCATCGCCAGCTTTTCGATCAGTTCGGACTTGATCATCGATGCCCCTGCCAGCGCGTTTTGACAGGCCGTCTCGCCCGCCGTCGATCCAGAAGCTGCACCCTAACCTTCGACCGGCTCTCGAAAAAGCCCTTATCCGCCAATGATGCGCGCCATTCGCAGGAATTATGTCCGCCAGCGAACACAAGGCTGTCCCAGACAGAGAAAAGGGCGGCCGGATCGCTCCCGCCGCCCTCATCTTTAGTGCGCTATCGCGGAGCGCGCGGCGCTCCGCTGCTTGAGCGCTTAGTCCTTGGTGCCCGCGTTCTTCAGCGCGGCGCCCAGGATGTCGCCCAGCGAAGCGCCCGAATCGGACGATCCGAACTGTTCGATGGCCTCGGCCTCGTCCTTCATTTCCAGCGCCTTGATCGACACCGAGACGCGGCGCGAGGCCTTGTCCACGGCGGTGATCATGGCGTCGATGCGATCGCCGACGGCGAAGCGTTCCGGACGTTGCTCGTTGCGGTCGCGCGACAGGTCCGACTTGCGGACGAAGGCCGTGACCGGCGCGTCGTCTTCACCGAACTTGACCTCGATGCCGCCCGACTCGATCGACGAGACGGTGACGGTGATCTGCTGGCCGCGACGATAGGTGTCGCCCTCGCCGATCGGATCGCCGCCCAGCTGCTTGATGCCCAGCGAGACGCGTTCCTTCTCGACGTCGACGTCCAGGACCTTGGCCTTGACCATCTCGCCCTTGCGGTAGCGCTGGATGGCTTCTTCACCCGACACCGACCAGTCGAGGTCGGACAGGTGCACCATGCCGTCGATGTCGTTGTCCAGGCCGATGAACAGGCCGAACTCGGTCGCGTTCTTGACTTCGCCCTCGACGGTCGAACCGATCGGGTTGTTGGCGACGAAGGCGTCCCACGGATTGTCCTGAGCCTGCTTCAGGCCCAGCGAGATGCGGCGCTTGGAGGCGTCGACATCCAGAACCACGACGTCGACTTCCTGCGAGGTCGAGACGATCTTGCCGGGGTGGACGTTCTTCTTGGTCCAGGACATTTCCGAGACGTGCACCAGGCCCTCGACACCGGCTTCCAGCTCCACGAAGGCGCCGTAGTCGGTGATGTTGGTGATGCGGCCCGTGTATTTGGCGCCGACCGGATATTTGGCTTCCACGCCGTCCCAAGGGTCCGACTGCAGTTGCTTCATGCCCAGCGAGATACGCTGGGTGTCCGGGTTGATCTTGACGATCTGGACCTTGACGGTGTCGCCGACGGCGAGAACCTGCGACGGGTGCGAGACGCGCTTCCACGACATGTCGGTGACGTGCAGCAGGCCGTCGATGCCGCCCAGGTCGACGAACGCACCGTAGTCGGTGATGTTCTTGACGACGCCTTCGCGGACTTCACCCTCGGCCAGCTGACCGACCAGTTCCGTGCGCTGTTCGGCGCGGGCTTCTTCCAGGATGGCGCGACGCGAGACGACGATGTTGCCGCGCGGACGGTCCATCTTCAGGATGGCGAAGGGCTGTTCCTTGCCCATCAGCGGACCAACGTCGCGGACCGGACGGATGTCGACTTGCGAACCGGGCAGGAAGGCCGAGGCGCCGCCCAGATCGACGGTGAAGCCGCCCTTGACGCGACCGACGATGGCGCCGTTGACCGGCTGGCCTTCGGCGAACACGACTTCCAGACGGGTCCAGGCTTCTTCGCGGCGAGCCTTGTCGCGGCTGATGACGGCTTCGCCCAGGGCGTTCTCGACGCGCTCCAGGTAAACCTCGACGTTGTCGCCGACCTTGGGCAGGGCGCCGTCGTCGCCTTGGCCGAACTCGCGCATGGCGATGCGGCCTTCGGTCTTCAGACCGACGTCGATGATGACGATATCTTTTTCGATGCCGACGACGCGACCGTGAACGACCTGGCCTTCGCCGAAGTCGCGACCCTGAAGCTGTTCGTCGAGCAGCGCCGAGAAGTCGTCGCGTGTGGGATTGAGAGTATCAGACATGAAGCTCTGGTGTTTCCGGTAGGGCTGTGGCGCGCGACCGGACGGCCCCGCGCGAGGTGGACGCCCCTGACACAGCAAGGCGCTGCGCCGAGGCGAGAGGAAAGGATAGGCAGGTCGTCAGGATGCGAGGCCGTTCAGAACGATCAAAACGCCCGCGGAAGCCGAGGATGGGAGCGTTGGATTTGCGAAGAAGGGTCAGAGACCGTGTTTCGCGCGCGCCGCCTCGACGATACGGCGGGCCGCATCGAAGGCCGCCTCTATACCCATATCGGTCGTATCCAGCAAGACCGCGTCGTCGGCCTGCACCATCGGCGCGGACCCGCGCCCGGCGTCGCGCTCGTCCCGGCGTTTAATGTCGGCCAGCATGTCCTCGAAGGCGATGTCCGATCCCTGACCACGGACCTGTAACCAACGGCGGCGCGCACGCACCTCCGGCGACGCTGTGACGAACAGCTTAGCCAGCGCATCAGGGGCGATCACAGTGCCGATGTCACGACCATCCAGCACCGCTCCGCCAGGCTTGGCGGCAAAGTCCTTCTGAAACTTCAGCAGACCGGAACGCACGCCTGGCATAGCCGCCACGCGACTGGCGGCTTCGCCCGCTTCCCCAGTTCGGTAACCGGGATTGTCCAAAGTCTCGGGGATGGAGCGCTCTGCGAACATCGTAGCGTATCCCTCGTCGAATGGCGGATTGTGTTGGGCGGCCGCGTAACCCACCGCCCGATACAGCAACCCCGTATCCAGATGCGGCAGTCCATAGGTCTGGGCCAGGCGCGCGGCGATCGTCCCCTTGCCAGAGGCGGCCGGTCCGTCGACGGCGATGATCAGGGTCAAGCAGGTCTCCGCAGCGCGTGGCGCTTTTCAATCTTGATCCCGAATGCACGGGAGGGCGAACCTGATAGCGAGGATCGCCGAACCAATCCAGACGCAGGCCTTCAGTTGAAACCCGCCACCCGGCTCACGTCCAGTCGTTCCAGCGCGCCAGAACGACGACCGCGAACGCCGCCAGGCCCAGCCAAACCAGACAGGCGACGCCGTTCAGCGCCACTGTCGAATAGAAGAAGAAGTCGCCTTCCGCCCTCAGATGGACGGCGCCGTGCTTGCCCCTGACGCTGCCGGTCATCATCCCCTGCCAGACGGTCCAGGCCGTCCAGCCGGCCCCGCCCAGACAGGTCAAAAGTCCCAGGACCGCGACGCCGCGATAAAGGACGTCGCGCGTCGGCTTCAAGCGATCCGCCCGCCCAGCCCGTTCATCATCTCGACAAATCCGGGGAAGCTGGTGGCGATCATGCCAGGCTCATCGACCGAGACCGGCTGTTCGGCGGCCAAACCCAAGACCAGGTGGCTCATGGCGATGCGGTGGTCGTGGGCGGTGTGGACGGTCGCGCCGCCGCGAACCCCTCCACCCGTGACGATGAAACCCTCCGGCTCTTCCTCGACCTGGACGCCGCAAGCGCGCAGGCCCTCGACCATCAGCGATATCCGGTCGCTTTCCTTGACCCGCATCTCGCCCACGCCGCGCATGACCGTGACGCCGTCGGCGAATGCCGCCGTAGCCGCCAGGATCGGATATTCGTCGATCATCGAGGCGGCGCGCGCCTGCGGCACCACCACGCCCTTCAGGGCCGAATGGCGGGCGGTGATGTCGCCGACGTCTTCGCCGCCGGCCTCTCGCCGGTTGGTGATGGTCAGGTCGGCGCCCATCTCGATCCAGGTGTCGAACAGGCCGGTGCGCAGGCTGTTCAGCATCACCCCCTCGACCGTGACCTCCGACCCCGGCACGATCAGCCCCGCCGCCAGCGGAAAGGCCGCCGAGGACGGATCGCCCGGCACAGCGACGAAGGTTCCGGTCAGCGGCTGACCGCCCTTCAGCGTCACCTTCCAGCCCTCGCCCATTTCTTCCACGCCGACCTCGGCGCCGAAGGCCCGCAGCATCCGCTCGGTGTGATCGCGGCTCTTTTCGGGCTCGACCACCGAGGTGACGCCCTCGGCGTTCAGCCCGGCCAGCAGAATCGCCGACTTCACCTGGGCCGAGGCCACTGTCTGCACATAGTCGATGGCCTTCAGGGTCCCGCCGGTCAGGGCCACCGGCAAACGATCCTCGGCCGCCAGCCAGCCGAACCGCGCGCCCATGTCGGCCAGCGGCCCAGTCACGCGCTTCATCGGCCGCTTTCTCAGAGAGCCGTCGCCGTCAAAGGTCGCCGTCAGCGGATAGCCCGCCGCCGCACCCATCAGCAGGCGCACCCCGGTCCCGGCATTGCCGCAATCGATCACCGACGAAGGCGTCTTGAAGCCGCCCGCGCCCTCGATCCGCCACTTGCCGTCGCCCGTCCGCTCGACCTTGGCGCCGAAGGCTTCGACGGCGCGGCCGGTGGCCAGAACGTCGTCGCCCTCCAGCAGGCCCTCGACCTCGGTCACGCCCGACGCCATTCCACCCAGGATCATCGACCGGTGCGACATGGATTTATCGCCGGGCGCGCGGACCTTGCCGGTCAGGGCGGACGAACGGCTCGCGGTCAGTTGGGCGGTCAGTTGGGAAGGCATATTCACCCGCTTCAGGCTGTATTGTCGAACGGCCGCGCGGGCGGCGCGAAAGATGGCTTTTGACAGCGGGTCAAAGGGGTGGCAAGGGACCGCCCCGAATTCAACCCGTTGAAAGTGTCCTCACGTGGCCAATCCAGAACTGGGCGCCAAGCAGGTCTGCCCCAACTGCCAGGCGAAATTCTACGACCTGAACCGTAGACCCGCCCACTGCCCCAAATGCGCGACGGAATTCGATCCGGAAGAAGCGCTGAAGCTGCGCAGCCGCCGCGCTCGCCCCGGCTATCCGGCCGACGACGAGGCTGAAGACCAGGTCAAGGACAAGAAGGTCGACGGCGACGAGGACGAGGAAGAAGACGTCAAGACGCCCGAGATCGACGAGGAAGGCCACGAGCCCATCCTGACGCCGGACGACGAGGACGAGGACGTCCCCGCCGATGCTTCGGAAGAAGCCGGCATGGGCGCGACCGACGGCGACGACGATCTGGCCGACGACGATGACGACTCCGTGCCGTTCATCGAAGACGACGACGATGACTCGATCGACGACGAGATCGCCAAGCCGTCGCGCGACGACGACTAATGCTTCTTGGGCCTACCGCGCTTCGCGCTACTTGAGGGCTTGTTTCTTGGGCCTATCGCGCTTTGCGCTACTTGAGGCCCGCCTTCCTCTGGGCTTCTTGCGATCAGGCTCAGATTCTTGTTGCACCCGCCGCATTTCCAGTTAGGGAAGCGCGGCGGGACAGCAGGCTTTTCCAGCCACTTCGGTTTGAAAAATCTGCGTATTTTCACCCTCGGGAACGCGGTGAAAATAAATCTCGAAACGGGCTTGATCGTAGAAAAGCCCTGACATAGTTTCCGCCGCCTCGCCGGGGGCCATCGCAAGATGAACCGGGCGATCCAGACCGACAGGTCCGGGGCTTTAGCTCAGTTGGTAGAGCGCTTGCATGGCATGCAAGAGGTCAGCGGTTCGACTCCGCTAAGCTCCACCATCGTCACCTCCGAGCACTGCAAGGTGCTCGGAGGGACGGCCACCTTCCCTCACATCCTCGATGCACCGCAGACGCTATTCGGTTCGCGATGTACGCGCTCGCGCTTCGTCCGATGGCAGACGCGGCAGGCGGCTCGATCCGAGCCTCCCGCCGCGATCGTCGCCGATCAGTTCTCGACTTCGGTCGATCCCTGCCGGAACTCTTCGGCGGGCACGAAGGCCGAGCCTTCTTCGTCCAGCACCCACACGCCGATCAGGGCGGGGTGGTCCGGGGTGACGTCCTCGTCCAGCAGGTCGCCTTCATAGACGCCGACATTGCTGTAATCGAAATCCAGCAGCAGCTGAGCGGCCATGTCGATCATCTCGTCGGCCATGCGGCGCGCATAGCCGACGGCCTCGCTGGCGTCGGAAAAGTCGTCCGTCAGCGTGTTGACCTCTGCGGCCTCGCTGCCCTGGACGGCGCTGGTGGTTACGATGGTGAATGCGGACATGATGTTCTTTCTTGAGTCTAGGTCGCTCACCTAGCCTGTTTGGCGGCGCGAGAGGCCTAAATTCTTAGAGGTCGAACAGGTCGAAAAAGCGAACAGGAAAGCCCCGATCAATCGGCGCCGCCCCGATCGTTGCGCTTGGTCGCGCGATAGACCTTCTGAAGCCCGCCCAGCCGGCGCCGTTCGGCGGCCTTGGCGACCCGTTCCGCCTTGTCCCCCGCCTCCGACAGTTCCAGCGTCAGCTTCTGGAAGTGCGCCCACCGCGAGGCCTCCAGCGCCCCGCTTTCCAAGGCCGCCTGCACGGCGCAGCCCGGCTCGTTCGTATGGCTGCAGTTGGTGAAGCGGCACGCCTGCACCAGGCGTTCGATATCGTCGAACACCGCGCCCACCCCCTCTTCGGCGTCGATCAGGCCCACTTCGCGTATCCCCGGCGTGTCGATGATCAGCCCCCCGCCCGGCAGGGGGATCAGTTGGCGGTGGCTGGTGGTGTGACGCCCCTGGTCGTCGGACGCGCGGATCGCCCGGGTCGCCATCCGGTCTTCGTTCAGGAAGGCGTTGACCAGGGTGGATTTTCCCACGCCGGATGAGCCGATCAGCACGCAGGTCTCGCCCGGCTTCACCTGAAGGCGCAACGCGTCGAGGCCGACGCCTTCGCGGGCCGAGACCATCAGGACCGGACACCCCGTCTCCAGCGCCGCGACCTGAGCGGCCTCGGCTTGCGGATCGGCGCTGAGATCCGATTTCGTCAGCACGAGCACAGGCCGCGCCCCGCTCTCCCACGCGGCGGCCAGAAAGCGCTGGATCCGACGCGGGTTCAGATCCGCATTCATCGAGGTGACGACAAAGGCCACGTCGATATTGGCGGCCAGAATCTGCACCCGCCGCACGCTGTCCGCCGCCCGGCGCACAAAGGCGGTACGGCGCGGCAGGACGGCATGGATGGTGGCGGTGCGGTCCTGCAGGTTCAGCGACAGCGCGACCCAGTCGCCGACGGCGGGATGGCCGACCTCCTGGGCCTCGTGACGCAGGCGGCCGGACGCCTTGGCCTGCAGCTCGCCCTCGTCCGTGGCGACCACATAGCCGTTGCGATGCTGGAGAACGACACGGCCAGGCGCGTGACCGGCCTGGGCCTGAGGGGCAAACGCCGTCGCCCAGGCGTCGGACCATCCATACTGTTCGATCAAGTCAACGGCATCCCTGTCGCCTGCAATCCTCAGCCCGTGCGCTGAAACGGTCCTTAAGGCGCGATAATGCACCCAATGCCCGTCCCTGCCGCCTGTAAAACGCAAACGGCGGACCTCCAACCGCAAGGGGAACGGAATCCTGTCCGACGGGCTCCTGTCCTGTTGTTATTTTCAACCAGGAGAGACGGCGATGAGCGAGATCAAGGAAGGCATGGAGGTCATCGGGGCCGACGGCGTGCACGTCGGCGTCGTGGACCGGGTCGAGAGCGACCGGATCAAGCTGACCCGCCGCGAGAACTCCGGCGCCCACGCAGACCATCACCACTATATCGAGAACGGCTTCGTCGCCGACGTCGAGGGCGATAAGGTGCGTCTGTCGGCCAACGCCGACGTCGCCGTCACGCTCGAAGAGGAAGAGTCCGGCAAGCCCGTCGATCTCTGATCGAAACGGCGGCGACGCTTCAGAACAGCGTCGCCGCCAGATTGACCGTCAGCGCCAGGATGACGGCGTTGAAGAACCAGGCCACCAGACTGTGCAGGGTGGCCAGGCCGCGCAGCTTGCGGCTGGAAATCTGGATGTCGGCCGTCTGGTTCGCCACGCCGATGATCAGGCTGAAATGCAGGAAATCCCAGTAGTCGGGGTCGTCCTCGCCGGGGAAAATCAGGCCGCCCTGATCGCCCTTGCCGTGATCGCGCGGGGCGTAGAAGCCGTGGGCGTAGTGCAGGGCGAAGATGATGTGCACATACAGCCACGACAGGCCCACCGTGCAGACCGAGAACACCGCCTGCCCCACCGTCGGCTTTCCACCGCTCGCCACCATGGCCAGAATCAGCACCACGACGCTGGCGACGGCCGCCGCCATGCTGAGCGGCAAGACCAGAGCTCCCGCCTGATCCAGCTCGGCCGCGCGGCGTCGGATCGCGTCCTGAGAGCGCGCCCGGAAGACATGATAGAAGGTGACGATCAGAAAGGCCGCGACGCCCGCGTCCCAGCCCGCCGCCAGCCTGAGCGGCCAGCCGAAGCCAGACGGCGTCAGCGCGGCCACCGTCGCCAGCACCAGCAGCCCCAGCCACAGGGAGAAATGCAGACGGAAAAGGCGCGCGACAGATCCCATCGCTTCGAGATCGCCCATTCCACGGCCAAGGTCCAGCGAACGCGCATCGACGCGCCACAAACAATTCGAGTAAGGCGCGCACTGACCGGCGGCGTCATACAAGTGTCGCTTATCGTTTCGGGGAAGACGTCAACAACGGAACATCGCGCCTAAGCCCCGCACTTCCGGGCTTTTGCGTTCAGTAGTTTCCGTTTTCACGGTGAAAGCGGGCCATACTGGAAACAATCCGTCGCCTAGGTCACGACTCATCGGCAGCCGGCAGGTCGATAACCTCATAGAAATAGCGGGGGTCGGGGTATCGGCGATCCATCTCTTCACCTGTTTCAAGTATCGGAGCAGAGCCGAAAGAACCATCATCAGGCTCGCCACCCCGTGCATCCACCAGCTCTCGATAGACGCCATTGGAGATTTTCGCCCAACGCAGGTCAGCCAAAGTATTGTGAAAGGCGCCATCAGGCAGCGCCGGAAACTTCCCAGCGTGCACTTGAAAGGCCACGGCGAACGCGGCGGCCAAGTCCTCGATATCGACCCATGCCTTGCCGCCGGTGTGCCTCATGCGTTCAGCACCAGGCCGCACGTCCCGATCTCGACCGTCGGTCAGATCACCAAGCCGCTCGGCCTCGATGTAGTAGCGATCTCGCTTGATAGTCTCGATGCCATAGTCCGTCACGCACCACTGGCGACCTTGCCAGAACACCTTTCGCGGCTCGGGGACATAGTCTGGCTCGCCATCATACTCGTCGCTCATCATCTTCCTCCCAGCACCTTACGCGCGCCACTCTGGTACTCGGTCCTTGGTAGCCAAACCACAGTCACTGAACCCTGCACCATCGACGGCGCTCGCCGCTTCCAGTCCCATTACCTGTAAAGGCGATGGCCATTCTGCCGACAAGATCATCATCGGCAGTCGTCAGGCCTCGGCCAGCGCCCGGCGCACGGCATCCGGCTCACGCTGGATGACCTTCAGAAACAGGCGGCTACCAGTGTCTGGCTCACGGCGGTGCTGCTCCCAGTCTCGAATCGTAGCGATCGAAAGCCCATAGGCCATGGCGAAGCCTTCTTGGGAAAGCTTTTGGGCTTTGCGGATCGCCGCCACGTCTACGGCCACGGGCGCATGGACACGAACGGCCGCGCCTTCGGGCTTGCCTTCAGCGTGTGCGACAGCTTGCTCCAGACCTTCCATAATCCCCACGAAGTCGGCGTCGCGGCGTTGCTGGGCAGTGGTGCTCTTGCTCATTATATGATCCTCCGTGATCGGTGAGCGGTTACAGGATGGTAAGATCAGGCCCCTCGCAGCCTATCCATCATGGTCTTGAGGGCCGTCACCTGCTTATCGGTGAAGTTCGCAGCCCGACCCTTCGATAAAACGAACAGCAGATATACGGGGCGGTCGTCGTTCAGGTAGGCGGTGGCCACCCGGTACCCGCCCGACTTGCCCTTGCCGCGCCCGGCGACCCGAACCTTTCGGACGCCGCCCGAGCCGACGATCATGTCGCCTGCTTTGGGATCATCGGCGATTTGCAGAATAGCCGCCTCACGCTCGGCGTCCGTCATCCCGACATTGCCGGCGCTAACGCCGAATGCTGGCGTTTCAGCGACGGTATGCGGCGGGGCCTCCATGTGAATCACATACGGCATTGCCGTATGTGGCGCAAGCAGAAACTACGGCATTGCCGTAGTCTTCCATGCCGATCTGAAACCCATTCAGGTGACCAAATAAGCAAGCCGACGCTGGACGCGGGCTGCGGCAAATCTGAAAAAGGAAGGAAATGGTGGACGCGACAGGGATTGAACCTGTGACCCCCTCGATGTCAACGAGGTGCTCTCCCGCTGAGCTACGCATCCGCCGTAGGGCTCCGAAAAAGCGGTTCGGAGCGGGAAGAGCGGTCGTATAGCGGCGAGGCCGGGCTTCATCAAGCCGATTTCACGGCCAGAAAGAGATTTCTCGAAAACCGCCGTCAGATCAGCCGCTCAGGCGGCGACCATACGCTCGACCTCATTGACCAGGTCGCGCAGGTGGACGGGCTTGGACAGGACCTTGGCGTCCGGCGTGGCCTGGGCGGCGGTCAGGGCCACGGCGGCGAAACCGGTGATGAACATGATGCGCAGGCCCGGCTGGCGGGCGGCGGCGACGCGAGCCACCTCGATCCCGTCCGCGCCCGGCATGACGATGTCGGTCAGCAGCAGGTCGTAGGGGCCGTGTTCCAGGGCGTCGATGGCGTCGTCGCCGTTCTCGCAGTCGATGACCTGATGGCCCGCCCGCTCCAGCGCGCGCGTCAGAAATCCGCGCAACGAACCGTCGTCTTCGGCCAGGAGAATACGCGCCATTCGAAAAACACCTTTGAAACAGGCGACCAGACTAGAGGTGCAACGGTAAACCGCCGATGAAATTCACCGATCAGCCGACTTCCTTCCACAGCGAAACCCGTTATGCGGAGGCATGACCGACGGCGGCGACAGCTTTTCGATCACCGCGCCGGCCGCGGGCGTCAAGGCGACCGCGCTGGTGTTCGCCTCGCCCCATTCGGGCGACCGCTATCCCGACGACATGGGCGCCGTGCCCGACCTGTCGCTCTCCAGCCTGAAAAGCGCCGAGGACGCCCTGGTCGGACGGCTGATCGCGGAGGGGCCGCGTCAGGGCGCGACCCTGATCGAGGGGCGGATCGGTCGGGCCTATGTCGATCTGAACCGCGACCCCGGCGAGCTGGACCCCGCGCTGATCGACGGCCTGGAGGGGCCGGTCGGGGCCAAGACGGCGGCGGGCTACGGCGTCGTGCCGCGTCTGGCCGGCGACGGAACGCCCCTCTATGCGCGTCGGCTGAGCTTGGCCGAGGCGCAGGGCCGCATCGACGAGGTCCATCGCCCCTATCATCAGGCGCTGGCCGGACTGATGGAGAAGACGCGCGCGACGCACGGGCGGGCGGTGCTGATCGACTGGCATTCCATGCCGACGCGGGCGGTGGGGGCCGAGGTGGTGCTGGGCGACCGTTACGGCTCGGCCTGCAGCGCGCGGCTCAGCCGACGGCTGCGCGAGCTTTTCGAGGAGCTGGGCTGGCGGGTGGCGCAGAACCATCCCTACGCCGGGGGCTGGTCCACCCAGCGCTGGGGCCGGCCGGACGACGGCTATGAGGCGATCCAGATCGAGCTGAGCCGGCGGCTGTATCTTGACGAGGCGACGCTTCAACCCGCCGCGACCTACGCCACGACGCAGAAGGCCCTGTCGCGCGTGATCGTCGCCCTGTGTGCAGAGCCATGGTCGGCCTGACTGATCGCTGATCAGATCAAAAAAAAGCCGCACCCGAAGGTGCGGCATTAAAGTCTATAGGGAGGAAACGCCCAGGAAGGGCAAGACGCCCGGAGGCGTCAGAGGTCAACTTAGGTTGCGATGCACAATGGGTCAAGGCCGATATACGCCTTCTCGGTCACGCCGTGTTACGCAAATACGGCGATGTAACCGGTAACATGGCGCGTATTAGACCAAAGTCTGACCCCAAGCCTCATCTCGCACTTGCGAAATAGCCGGCCTCAATGCTCCAGCAAGCGGCGCGCATTGCGAATGGCCCGCGCGGCCGGCGAGGCTTCCTGGCGATAGATCAGCAGGCCGAACGACGACGCTACGCCCAGCGCCAGCCACAGCGGACCGAACAGCCAGGCCGCCGCCGCCAGGGCGAAGTAGTATCCCCTCACCCCCTGGCTGAACGCGCTCAGCGCGGGGTTCAGAAGCTGCCCCGCCGCCTCGCTGAACGCCTTGCGGTCGGTGTTGGAATGCAGTTCGGGCGCCGAGCCGATCAGGGCCAGGGTGTAGTTCATCTGGCGCAGCGCCCAGATGAAATCCAGGAAGCCCCGCGCCAGGCAGACCAGCACCAGGGCCAGCTTGGCCTCCAGGATCTTGAGCGGCACGTTCTCCGCCCCGACGGCCGCGAACCCCTGCAGCGCGCTCTCGCCGCCGAACAATATGCCCCCCACCGCCGCGATCAGCAGCAGGTTGGTCGAGGCGAAGAAGGAGGCCGAGTTGATCGAATGCCCCATCAGCTGGCTGTCGATCAGCTTCATCTCGCGGTGGGTCATGGACTGCATCCACACCGCGCGGACATGCTCCATGTCCTTGTTCAGCGAGCCGCCCTTGCGGCTGATGAAGGCCAGTATGGGGCTGTATCCCAGCCAGCAGATGAAAAAGAGCGCCAGGGCGGCCCAGTCGGTCAAGGTCATGCGCCAGATGTCCGCGATGACGCGCCCGGACGCAAGCCTGTCTGCCGCATGTCGCGCTTGCCGTTGCGGGCTGGTAGGCTTATCACGCCTCGCCTTTTCGAATTTCGCAGTCGCAGCAAAGATCCGCCATGAACCTTGACGCCATTCCGGTCGGTCCCAACGCCCCCTGGGACATCAACGTCATCATCGAGATCCCGCAGGGCGGCCTGCCGGTGAAGTACGAGATGGACAAGGCCTCGGGCGCCCTGTTCGTCGACCGCTTCCTGCACACCGCCATGTATTATCCGGGCAACTACGGCTTCATCCCGCACACCCTGTCGGACGACGGCGACCCCTGCGACGTGATCGTGCTGAACCCGACGCCGGTCGTGCCCGGCTGCGTCATCCGCTCGCGCCCCATCGGCGTGCTGAAGATGACGGACGAGGCCGGCGGCGACGAGAAGATCCTGGCCGTTCCGGTCGACAAGCTGAACCCCTATTACACCGAGATCGCCAGCTATCGTCAGCTGCCCGCCATCCTGATCGAGCAGATCGAGCACTTCTTCACCCGCTACAAGGACCTGGAAAAGGGCAAGTCGGTCACGGTCCAAGGCTGGGGCGACGCCGGCGAAGCCGCCGACCTGATCGCGGCAGGCATGAAGGCCCACCAGGACAAGCTTGCCAAGACCAAGGCCGCCAACGCCGCCTGATCCGGGCGACATCGGCTGATCCATCGAGGCGCCCTCCGGCTGGAGGGCGCCTTTTTACTGATTGCGCGCAGACTCGATCAGTAGGCGGAAGCGCGAGGACCAAGCAGCATCCGCTCATACGTCGAAAGCCAGTCCTCAAGACCGAAGAAAGCACGCGCCGCCCCTTCCACTAAAAGCGGGGATCTGGTGGACCTGTTCAACAAGGCCTCGTCTCCGGCTTGTCTCGTCCGCCACGATTTACCGTCGAAAGATTCCACCATCGGCTCCCCCTCAACTAGTACGGCGTATTCCGGCTCCGTGAGTATCCCTGCGGGAACGGGAAGATGAGCCAGCAGCTTCCAATTCCCGCGATATACCTCAGCGTCATTTGTCCACGAGCCGAGGACAGGGGGCGTTGTTATCGCCGATAGGTCCGACAGGCTGTCGGCCGCTTCGCCGAAGATCAAGAGGAAGAAACTTATGCCCGGCCGATAAACCTGGGACATCACCCAACGTCCATCGCCTAACGGTATAGCGACAACGGCGCCTTCGCCGATCTTGGGGGTGGCTTTCCTCGACACGTGATGGCTCCGGATTCGAAGATTGCCGACTAAAGCCTTTACAATGAACGCTGACTAGCCCTCCGCAGAGCTTTCGCACAACACCTTGGGAGGGACAGGCCGAGCGGTCAGTCTCGGCGCCTCACACGGGATAATGCGCTGCGACGCCCCGCCCCCTCCCGCTCCGCTTCGCGACCTCCTATCTGCACCGCATGACTGAACTGACCCCCCGCGAGATCGTCTCCGAACTGGATCGCTATATCGTCGGCCAGGACGACGCCAAGCGCGCCGTAGCCGTGGCGTTGAGGAACCGCTGGCGCAGGAAGCGCGTGCCGGCGGACCTGCGCGACGAGGTGACGCCCAAGAACATCCTGATGATCGGCCCCACCGGCGTCGGCAAGACCGAGATCGCACGGCGCCTGGCCAAGCTGGCCGGCTCGCCCTTCCTCAAGGTCGAGGCGACCAAGTTCACCGAGGTCGGCTATGTCGGCCGCGACGTGGACCAGATCGTGCGCGACCTGGTCGAGAGCGCCCTGATCATGGTGCGCGAGCGCAGGCGCGGCGACGTGCGGGCCAAGGCGGAAGCCGCCGCCGAGGACCGCATCCTGGACGCCCTGGTCGGACCGGGTGCCGGGCCGGCGACGCGCGACAGTTTCAGGAAGAAGCTGCGGGCCGGAGAACTGGACGACAAGGAGATCGAAATCTCGCTGGCCGACACCGCCTCGCCGATCCAGGGCCTGGACATTCCGGGCGGCGGCAATGTCGGCCTGCTGAACCTGTCGGAGATGCTGGGCAAGATGGGCGGCGGGCGCACCAAGACGGTCAAGCTGACCGTGCGCGACGCTGTCACGCCCCTGATCGCCGAAGAGGGCGACAAGCTGCTGGATCAGGACAGCCTGACGCAGGAAGCGCTGATGCTGGCCGAGAACGAGGGCATCGTCTTCCTGGACGAGATCGACAAGGTCGCCGCCCGCCAGGGCGCATCCGGCGCCGACGTGTCGCGCGAGGGGGTCCAGCGCGACCTGCTGCCCCTGATCGAGGGGACCACCGTCTCGACCAAATATGGGCCGGTGAAGACCGACCATGTGCTGTTCATCGCCTCGGGCGCCTTCCACGTCGCCAAGCCGTCGGACCTGCTGCCCGAGCTTCAGGGCCGGCTGCCGATCCGGGTCGAGTTGAAGGCCCTGACGCGCGACGACTTCAAGCGGATCCTGACCGAGCCGGAGGCCAATCTGATCCGTCAGAACCAGGCCCTGCTGGCGACCGAGGACGTGACCCTGACCTTCACCGACGATGCGGTCGAGGCCATGGCCGATGCGGCGGTGGCGGCCAACAGCGCCATCGAGAACATCGGCGCGCGGCGGCTTCAGACCGTGATGGAGCGGGTGCTGGAGGAGACCAGCTTCAAGGCCTCGGACCTGTCGGGCCAGACCGTGGCCTTCGACGGCGACGCGGTGCGCGAGAAGATGGACGCCCTGACCAAGGACGTCGATCTGAGCCGCTTCATTCTTTAGAGGCGGCCTCGACGGCCTTGCGGTTCTGGCGGCCGCGCAACCGGTCCGCTACCCGCTCGGCCTGGCGCTGGGTGAAGGCCAGGGCGGCGGGATTGCCGCGTCGGGCGCCGATGCTGTCGGCGACCTTGGCGCCCCGCTCGCCGATCGGCAGCGGCTTGCCGGTCGTGGTGTCCACGGCGGTCTGGTGTTCGATCTCGGCGTTCAGCTCGGCCCCCATCAGGATCACCTGCACCGACAGCCAGGTCCACAAGAGGAAGCCCATCATGGCCGCCAGCGGGCCGTAACTGTCGGTCCGCACAAAGTTGTTCAGATACCAGCTGAACAGGAAGGACACCGTCAGGCTGAGCAGCGCCGCGAAGATCGCCCCAGGCGTGACCCAGCGCCAGCGCGCCCTCTGACGGCAGGGCCCGAAGCGGTAGATGACGGTCAGGGCGGCGATATAGCCCGCCAGCAGCAGCGGCCAGCGCAACAGCGCCAGATAGCCCCACTCCTCCTCCAGCCCGAACAGCCGAACCACCACCGGCACGCCGACGACCAGCACCGAGGTCAGCAGCACGGCGAAGATCGCCCCGACGGTGAACCCCATGCAGATCAGGTTGTAGCGCACGAGGTTGCGCCGCTCGACCTCGTGGTAGGCGACGTTCAGCCCATAGAACAACACCTTGACCGCCCCGTTGGCGGTCCAAAGCGACAGGGCCAGGGTCCAGATCAGGGTGAAGGTCAGCTGGCCGTTCGAGTTCTGGGCCAGGCGCTGCATCTCTCCGCCCAGGAAGACGGCGATGCTGTCAGGCAGGACGGCGTAGAGGAAGTTCAGCCGTCCCCAGGCGTCGGACGGATCGGCGAACAGGCCGTACAGGGTCACGAACGTACCCAGCAGGGGGAACAGCGACAGCAGGGTGAAGAAGGTCACGCCCCCCGCCAGGAAGCCGACCCGGTCCCCGAAATAGGAGCCGCCGGTGCGCCAGACGATGTCGGACCAGCCCCTGTGCGGGATGTGCTCGGGCCGTCTGGCCATGCGGCCCCGCCCCGGCTCCTTGGCCTCATAGTCCTCGGGCGTGGGGGGCTTGGGCGGCAGGGGCTCGGGGCGTTCGGGACGCAGCTCGACCCCGACCTTGTGGCCCTGGCTGTACAGCAGGTGGGCCGCGCCCGCCCCGGCCGTCAGCCCACCGACCGCCGCCGCCACATAGCGCCAGATCCCGCCGGCCGCCTTGCCGCCCCGTCGCGCAGGACGGGCCGAGGACGACAGGCTGGACAGGACGGACGGGCGGCGGGGGGACTTGCGGTCGGACATGGTCTGGCGAACGGTATAGCTGCTCGCCCGTTCCGCAAATGCTTGAAATCGGCGCCCGCGCGGGCCAATCAGCGACCATGACCGCATCCAACACCCTGCTGACCGCGTGGAAGGCCGCCCAGGCCAGGCTGAAGACCGGCCGCATCGACAGCCCCGCCATCGACGCCCGCCTGCTGCTGGAGGCCGCATCGGGCGCCAGCCGCATGGACATCCTGACCGACCCCTACCGCGTCATCACCGACGACCAGCTGGGCGCCTATGAAGCCATGGTCGAGCGCCGCCTGAAGCGCGAGCCGGTGTCGCGCATCATCGGCAAGAAGGGGTTCTGGAAGATCATGCTGAACGTCACCCCCGACGTGCTCAGCCCCCGCCCCGACACCGAGACCCTGATGGACGTGGCCATGCTGGCCTTTGCCCGGAACGAGGCCTTCAACGTCATCGACCTGGGCACCGGCTCGGGCGCGATCCTGCTGGCGCTGCTGGCCGAGCGGCCGGCCGCCAAGGGCGTCGGCACCGACATCTCGTCGGAAGCCCTGGCCGTGGCCAAGGAGAATGCGGCCAACCTGGACCTGAACGACCGCGCCGTCTTCCTGCGCACCGAATGGGCGGCGGGCTTCGGCGACGCCAGCTTCGACCTGGTCCTGTCCAACCCGCCCTACATCCCCACCGACCATATCGCCACCCTGGATCCCGAGGTCCGCGACCACGACCCGCACCTGGCCCTGGACGGCGGCCCCGACGGGCTGCAAGCCTATCGCGACCTGGCGCCCGAGGTGAAACGCATCCTGAAGCCCGGCGGCGTCTTCGCCGTCGAGATCGGCTGGGACCAGGGCCCCCAGGTCAAGGCCCTGTTCGAGGCCGCCGGCTTCACCGACGTCAAAATCATCAAGGACCTGGGCGACCGCGACCGCGTCATCACCAATGGCCCCGACCCAAGGACCAATCCGATCCCCAAGGACTGACGGATTTCAGACGGTCGGCTGCGAAAAACACCGTCTGAATAGTGCAATTCGTCTGATCTCCACCCTCCCCGACCGCGCGACGCGTCCCCTGCGGACGAACCGAAACAGGATCGCACGGTTTTGGGGGCTGGGCAGGAAGAGGACGCTAGCGGGCCGCAGGGGATTGAAAATGCTCGCTCCCTTTGGCGCAGATACGCTGGCTGGCGGGTTTTGCTTGCCGAAAGGCGGCGACGGATGTGGGATGGCCTTCCGAAGGGGAGCCGCGCATGACGACCAGCCGCCTGACGCCGCGCTCGCGGGGGCTTCGCCAGAGCAGCGGCCTGGCCGAGGACCGCATCTTGGCGCGACTGCGCGGTGGCGCGGTCGATGGCTGGAAGGTGCGACGCCAGCACCCGGTCGGCCGGTTCGTGGTCGATTTCGCCTGTGTTCCGCTGCGGCTGGTCATCGAGATCGACGGCGGGGTGCATAAGCGCGATGAGGTCGCGCTGAACGACCACTACCGCCAGCAGGAGGTCGAGGCGCTGGGCTGGACCGTCGTCCGCTTCACCAACGCCGAAGCCCTGACCGACCCCGCCCGCATCGACGACGCCATCCGCGCCCACGCCAGGACGCTGGGCCTGTAACCCTCTCCCATTGGGAGAGGGCTTGAGCGCACGGCGGCGCAGCCGACGTCCTTGCGCGAAAGGGTGAGGGTCGAGCGCCCCCAGACACCCGCTGCGGCCAGACCGGTGCGACGGCTCACGCCGACTTCGACACCCGGCCCTCATCCGTCCGCTTCGCGGCCACCTTCTCCCAACGGGAGAAGGATCAAGTTTTGGCCTCGCCTCTCCCATTGGGAGAGGGCTTGAGCGCGCGTGCCGCTCACAGCCAAGGATTGCGTCGAAAGCAAAAGTGCGGTTTAGAAGGTGTCTTGGCAATGAGAGGGGAGGCTCTTTGCCGTTTCCAGTCTTTTCCGCGAGCAACGTTCTCCCACCATTTGTTGGTGTGTGGCCTGGAGCTCCTTTGGGATTCTCGCCATACCCCACGACCATCGGCGAGATTGCGACTCATTTGGCTACGACAGCCGAACGTCGGGCAATTTTGGTCGGCTTCTTAGGTATACGTGCTGAACTTCGAAACTTGGGTTTCGCGCTTGATCGGCAATGGATTGACGGAAGCTTCTGTGAGAACATTGAGGCTTCGGAGGGAAGGCCTCCTGGCGACATCGACGTAATGTCTTTTTTGAGCCATCCGACCGAAAATGACGTAGTCGCGTATAATGCTCTTATTGGCGCGAACATTCATTTATTCGATCCAACTCAAAGCAAGGTGCAGTTTCGCTGCGACCACTACGCTATGACCGCCAATGCCATCTCTGTAGAACAGCTTTGCTATTGGAACTCATTGTTTTCGCATCGCCGCAACGGCCTTTGGAAGGGCTACCTTCAAATCACGGATGAAGGTCAAGCAGTTGATGACGCGCTTTTAGGAACCCTCAAAGCCGCAGGACTGACACCGTGAGCACTTTCCTCATGCGTCAGCGTCTTGAGGCTGAGAGCGCTAGCCTTCAGAGGCTGATCGATCATACCAGTTCAACTGATATACTAGGTCGCGTGTCTCTTGATGCCCGCCTTCGAGGCGTTCGAAAAGAGCTGGAAAAGCTAGGCCGTCAACTTGGGACTAGAGCTGAAATAGCTCTGGTTTTCAATGGTGCTCCCGTCGCCGGAGCCGCTGCTATCGAAGCGAGTTTCGGAAGCAAAGCCATTGATGCGTTTCAACGGACCGTCGCTACTGCTTTCGCCGTGCAGGCGTCAGACGGCAGAGTCGGACAACGTGGCCCAACCATCTCTAGCGAAATGGCAGCGCTTCATATTACAGGCGTAGTTCATGGATCGTTTGGCTTTATTCTTGAGGAGATCGACCCCAAAGGAGAGCAGTGGACAGACAGCGCGCTAAAAACGGCCGCCGATGCAACTGTTCGTCTACTAGAACGAGTTTCCGCGCCTGACGAAGCCGAGGCCGAAGCTGCACTCGAAGAGGTAAACGACCGCTTATTTGTGAATATTCGTGATTTTGTTAAGCTCGTCCACGATCATAAGGCCACTCTCACTATATCCGAGAAAGATCGAACCTTAGAACTCAACTCTCCCGCATTGGCTCGTGCTTATGAACGGGTAGCGAATGCCACAATAGTCGACGAAGAACTGACGCTCGACGGCATTCTTCAAGGCATCCTACCCGGAGCTCGACGATTTGAGTTTCGAGGTGGTGGCTTTGAAATAAAGGGGAAGGTTGCCCGAGACATCAGTGAGGAATACCTCCGAAGCCTTGAGTCCGACCCCATGGTTGGCCATGAGATTACCGGGATTTTTAGAAGACGCACTGTGCGAGATACAACCTCAGCCGTGCGGGAAACTTACGTTCTTGTACGTGTCATCCCCGCAAAAGGCCTACCAAGCCACGCGCTTTAAAGGCGCTCTAATGTATCCGCATCTTCCCGATCTCCAACCCGCCCTCGCCGGCGGTGACCGCAATCACCCCGCCATCCTCGATCTCGCCGGCGAGCAACTTCCGCGCAATCGGATCGACCAGATCCTTCTGGATCACCCGCTTCAGCGGACGCGCGCCATAGGCGGGGTCGTAGCCCCGGTCGGCGAGCCAGGCGAGGGCGCTGTCGTCGAGGTCCAGCGACAGGCGGCGGTCGGCCAGCAGCTTCTCGAACCGTGACAGCTGGATCCGCACGATGCCGCCCATCTGGTCGCGGCCCAGGCGGTGGAACAGGATGATCTCGTCGATCCGGTTCAGGAACTCGGGCCGGAAGTGGGCGCGGACGGCGTCCATGACGAAGGGGCGGACGGCTTCGACATCGTCGCCCTCGCCCTGTTCGGCTAAATACTGGCTGCCCAGGTTGGAAGTCATGATGATCAGGGTGTTGCGGAAGTCGATGGTGCGGCCCTGGCCGTCGGTCAGGCGGCCGTCGTCCAGCACTTGCAGCAGCACGTTGAAGACATCGGGGTGGGCCTTTTCGACCTCGTCGAACAGGACGACCTGATAGGGGCGGCGGCGCACGGCCTCGGTCAGGGCGCCGCCCTCGTCATAGCCGACATAGCCGGGAGGGGCGCCGATCAGGCGGGAGACGCTGTGCTTCTCCATATATTCCGACATATCCAGGCGGGTGATGGCGGCCTCGTCGTCGAACAGGAACTCGGCCAAAGCCTTGGTCAGTTCGGTCTTGCCCACGCCGGTCGGGCCCAGGAACAGGAAACTGCCCAGCGGTCGGTTGGGGTCGTTCAGGCCGGCGCGGGCGCGGCGCACGGCGTCGGAGACGGCGGCGAGCGCCTCGTCCTGACCCACGACGCGGCCGCCCAGGGCGGTCTCCATCGACAGCAGTTTTTCGCGCTCGCCTTCCAGCATCTTGTCGACGGGGACGCCGGTCCAGCGGCTGACGACGGCGGCGATCTGCTCGGCGTCGACGACTTCCGGCGTCAACGGCCCCTTGCCTGAGGTCTCGTTCGCCTCGGCCTCTTCGAGCTGTTTCTCGATCTGGGGGATCTGGCCGTAGGCGATCTCTGACGCGCGGCCGAGGTCGCCGGCGCGCTGGGCGTTGGCCAGTTCGAGGCGCAGACGGTCCAGGGTCTCACGCAGTTGCGCCCCCTGCCCCACCTTGTCCTTTTCGGCCTTCCACTGGGTGGTCAGGTCGTCGGACTGGCCTTCCAGATCGGCGATCTCGTCCTCCAGCTTTTCCAGCCGGGCTTTTGAGGCCTGGTCGGTCTCCTTCTTCAGGGCCTCGCGTTCGATCTTCAGCTGGACCAGGCGGCGGTCGATCTCGTCCAGGGCCTCGGGCTTGGAGTCCACGGCCATGCGCACGCGGCTGGCGGCTTCGTCGATCAGGTCGATGGCCTTGTCCGGCAGGAAGCGGTCGGTGATGTAGCGGTTCGACAGGGTCGCGGCGGCGACGATGGCGCTGTCCGAGATACGGACCCCGTGGTGGACCTCGTACTTCTCCTTCAGGCCGCGCAGGATGGAGACCGTGTCCTTCACCGTCGGTTCGGCGACGAAGACTGGCTGGAAGCGACGGGCCAGGGCCGCGTCCTTTTCGACGTGCTTGCGATACTCATCCAGGGTGGTGGCGCCGACGCAGTGCAGTTCGCCGCGCGCCAGGGCGGGCTTGAGCAGGTTTGAGGCGTCCATGGCCCCGTCGCCCTTTCCGGCGCCGACCAGGGTGTGCATCTCGTCGATGAACAGGATGATGCCGCCCTCGGCCGCCGTGACCTCGGACAGCACGGCCTTCAGCCGCTCCTCGAATTCGCCGCGGTATTTGGCGCCGGCGATCAAACTGCCCATGTCCAGCGCCATGACGGTCTTGTCGCGCAGGCTCTCAGGCACGTCGCCGTTGACGATGCGCAGGGCCAGGCCCTCGACGATGGCGGTCTTGCCGACGCCCGGTTCGCCGATCAGGACGGGGTTGTTCTTGGTCCGCCGGGCCAGGACCTGGATGGTGCGGCGGATCTCTTCGTCGCGGCCGATAACCGGGTCGATCTTGCCGTCGCGGGCGGCTAGGGTCAGGTCACGGGCGTAGCGGTTCAGGGCGTCATAGCCGTCCTCGGCGCCGGCGCTGTCGGCGGTCTTGCCCTTGCGCACCTCGGCGATGGCGGCGTCCAGTTTCTCGGCCGTCGCGCCCGAGGATTTCAGCACCTCGGCGGCGACCCCGCCCTCCTTGGCGAGCGCCGCCAGCAGCCGTTCGGTGGTGACGAAAGCGTCGCCGGCGGATTTGGAGGCCTCCTCGGCGGCGGCGAAGACGCGGGCGGTGTCGCCGTCCAGATAGAGCTGGCCCGAGCCGCCCGAGACCTGGGCGCGCTTCTTCAGGGCGGTCTCGACATCGGCCTCGGCGCGTTTGGCGTCGCCGCCGGCGGCCGTGATCAGGTTGCGGGCCAACCCTCCTGAAGAATGGCCGTCGCGTTCCTCCAGCAGCACCTTGAGCAGGTGCTCGGGCGCGAACTGCTGGTGACGGCGGGCGAGCGCCAGCGACTGGGCCGACTGAACGGCCTGTTTGGCGCGGTCGGAATAGAGTTCGAGATTCATCGGTATCCCTTCGAGAAGCGGATGGACCGGAACACCCTCTGCTGAGCGATGTCCCGGTTTCTTGCCGTTTCAGGTGGGCGCGACCGAGAGCCTCTTCAAGGGCCGTCAGCCGCCGGTGGTCGGACCCTGGAAGTCGAACTGTTCGGGACGACGCTGGCCGCCGCCGAAGTTCCAGGTCAGGCCGATATAGGCCGCCCGGCCGCCGAAGGTCTGGTCCGAACGGTCGCGGAAGGTCGGGGTGGTCAGGGTGGTGGTCGAGCCGAAATCGTCGAACAGGTCGCGCACCGTCATCTGCATCGACCAGGCATCGTTCAGCTTGCGGCGATAGCCCAGGTTGACCAGGGTCGACTGCTCGCGCACGCCCTGGGCCAGCAGCTGGTCGCCGCTCCAGATGCCGGAGACCTGGACGAAGTCCTTGGGAGTCGGCTGCCAGTTCAGGGACAGGCGGCCCGAAACGGCGTCGCCCGAACGATCCTGGGCGCCGACGATGCCGGCGGCGTCGATCTCCTGACGATAGACATTCAGGCTGGCGCTGTAGCGCAGGGTCGGCAGCAGCGGGCCGTTGGCGACCAGCTCCAGGCCGGTCGAGGTGCTGGCGCCCAGGTTCTCGGGCCGGGTCAGAAATATCCCGTTGCCCAGGTCGCGGGTCGTCTGGCTGAAGGCCTTGTTGGTGTCGCGGTAATAGAGGGTGGCCTGGTAGAAGGTCTGCTGGACCCGGCGCTGCCAGTTCAGCTCGTACGAGTCCGTTTCCTGCGGCTGAAGGTCCGGGTTGCCGGAACGATAGTTCTGCGGATCGCCATAGGTCAGGAAGGGGTTCAGATCGGCCGGGCCGGGACGCTGGATTCGGCGGCTGTAGCTGGCGCGCACCGTGTCCTTGTCGTTCAGCTTGTAGGACAGGTGGCCGGTCGGATAGGCGCGGAAATAGTCCTGGGACGTCTTCGCGCCGCTGGTGACCTGATCCAGGTCCAGGTTCGCCTGTTCCAGACGCAGGCCGAACTGGGCCGACAGTTTCTCGCTGAACGGCTTCTCGTAGGTGACGTAGAGGGCGTGGACGACCTGATCGACGTCGAAACGGTTGGACACCAGCGGGTCGGGCGTCAGGGTGGCCTGCGTCGGGCCGCGCGCGACGCCGTTGTCCAGCTCCAGCAGGGTGGCCTGAAGCTCGTAGCCGAGGCGCAACTTGCCGCCGTCCGACAGAGGCCGGACGTAAGCGCTGGTGACGCCCCACTGGTCCTGTTCGTTCTTGTTGGCGGTGGCTTCGATGAAGTTCGCGGCGGCCGGGATCTGTTGATCGACGAAGCTGTCGGAGGTGAAGTTGAAGCTGTTGCGGTCGAAGCGGACCTCGTTGGTCCATTCGTGGCCCTGGTCGTCGAAGCGCCGCAGCATCCGCGCCGTCGCGCCCGAGAACTGGCCCTTGAAGCGACCGTCGCCGGCGCGGCGATAGGCCGAGCCGATGCCGCCGGCCGCATTGTCGGCCTCATACAGGGTGACGCCGTCGCCGCCCGCATCGACCTCTGTGTGGCGCAATTCGCCGACCAGCTGGGTCTTTGCGTCCAGATTGTATTCGGCGGACAGGCGGACGTAGGCGCTGTCGGAGGCGCCGTCGATGTCCTGGCTCTGGCGCGATTCCAGGAAGCGTCCCGAGCCGGTGTCCAGACGATCGCGCACGCGATTGGTCTCGGCCAAATAGCCGTCGTGGCGAACGCCGACATCGGCCGTCAGGGTCGTCTTGCCGTTCACATGTGCGACGCTGCCGCCGATGTTGTAGCGGCCGCCGTCGCCGACGTTTGCGCGGATCGATCCGGTCGTGGTCTGGGTCGGGCGGACCGTCGTGGGCTTGGTGATCAGGTTGATGACCCCGCCCGACCCCTCGGGGCTGTAGGCCGCCGACGGATTGGTCATGACCTCAATGCGGGCATACTGGGCCGCCGGAATCTGCTGCACCATCTGGCCGCGGCTGGGGCCGTTGAACTGAGTCGAGGGGCGGCCGTCGACCAGGATGGTGACGTTGGAGTCGCCGCGCAGGCTGACGTTGCCGTCAGGATCGACCTCGACCGAGGGCACGTTGCGCAGGGCGTCGGCCAGGGTGCCGGTCGTGGCCTGAAGATCGTTGGCCAGGCTATAGCTGGTGGAATCGATCGAGGTCCGCACATCGGCGGCGCGGGCGTTGACGACCACGTCGCCGACGGCGGCCGGTTGCTGCGTCGGCTGGGCCGGGGGCGCGGTGCGGGGCGCAGGAGTCTGTGCCGTGGGCTGGGTGGTCGGCTGGGCGGGAGCCTGTTGCGCCAGGGCGGCGCCGGGCAGCACGGCCGCAGCCACGCCCAGCATGAGAACGAGTTTGGAGGAGGTCATGCCCCGGAGATCCTGAAAGTGCGCCCAGACGTCCGCGACGCCCTTCGATGACGCCTGCCTAACGATGCTACTTTGAAAAGCAAAGTTACATCTTCTTCATGCACGCGGCGGACCTTCGGCCGTGCAGGGAACCGCCAGCTTCGCCATACGCTTTGAGCCGATGCTGACTACAAAGATGAATCCCCGCGTCTTCTGGGGCGCGAGCGCCATCATCGCGCTGCTGCTGCTTGTCGCCGTCATCGCCCCTGGACAGTCCGACCGTGTGTTCCAGAGCGTCCAGGCCTGGGTGATCGACACCTTCGGCTGGCTCTATATCGCCTCGGTGGCCGGGTTCGTGGGCCTGGTGCTGGTGCTGGCCATCGGGCCGACGGGCGCGCTGAAACTGGGGCCGGACGACGCCGAGCCCGACTTCCCCTACCTGTCCTGGCTGGCCATGCTGTTCGCCGCCGGCATGGGGATCGGCCTGATGTATTTCGGGGTCGCCGAGCCGATCCAGCACTATATCAACCCGCCCTCCGGCGAAGGCGGCACCTTCACCGCCGCCCGTGAGGCGATGGGGATCACCTTCTTCCACTATGGGGCGCACGCCTGGGCCATCTATGCGCTGGTGGGGCTGAGCCTGGCCTATTTCGCGCACCGCAAGGGCCTGCCGCTGACGCTACGGTCGGGGCTGTCGCCGTTGCTGGGCAAGCGGATCAACGGCCCCATCGGCGACGCCGTCGACATCTTCGCCATCTGGGGCACGGCCTTCGGCATCGCCACCTCACTTGGCTTCGGCGTGTCGCAGATGAACAGCGGCCTGACCTATCTGCTGGGCATCCCCAATACGCCCTGGGTGCAGGTCGGGCTGATCGTGGTGGTCATGGCGGCGGCGACCGCCTCGGTGATGAGCGGCGTCGGCAAGGGGGTTCGACGCCTGTCCGAGTTGAACCTGATCCTGGCGGTCCTGCTGATGCTGTTCGTGCTGGTGGTCGGGCCGACCAACTTCCTGTTCAAGGCGCTGGTCCAGAACTTCGGCCTGTATCTGGACCATTTCTTCGAACGGACCTTCACCCTCTACGCCTATGAGCCGCGCGCCTGGATGGCGGACTGGACCCTGTTCTACTGGGCTTGGTGGATCGCCTGGTCGCCGTTCGTGGGCATGTTCATCGCCCGAATCTCGCGTGGGCGCACGGTGCGCGAGTTCCTGCTGAACGTGCTGCTGGTGCCGGCCGGCTTCACCTTCCTGTGGATGACGGTCTTCGGCAATACGGCCATCAGCCTGGACATGGGCCAGGCGGCGGGGGCGATTTCCAACGCCGTCTCGACCGACCTGTCGACCGCCCTGTTCTATTTCCTGGAACAGCTGCCGGGCGCGGCATTCACCTCGACCCTGGCGATCCTGCTGGTGGCGGTCTTCTTCGTCACCTCGGCCGATTCCGGCGCCCTGGTCATCGACACGATCGCCTCGGGAGGGGCCGAAGACACGCCGCGCTGGCAGAGGGTCTACTGGTGTCTGCTGCTGGGTCTGATCGCCGCGACCCTGTTGCTGGCGGGCGGGCTGGGCGCGCTTCAGGCCGCCACCTTGGCCGCCGCCCTGCCCTTCGTCCTGATCATGATCCTGTTGTCGATCGGCCTGGTGCGCCAGATGAACGCCGACCTGGCGGGGCGCAACGTCGAGACCGAGGGCCCGCCCCTGGCCGAGCGGCTGAAACGCATCCTGGCCCCTGCCAGCCGCGCCGACATCGTCAAGAAGATCGACCGCCACGGCCTGCCCGCGCTGGAGACGGTGCGCGGTGCCCTGGAGGCCGAAGAGCCGGACGCCGAGATCGGCACGGACGAGGCCGCCGCCTGGCTGACCTTGCGGCACGGCGAGCGGACCTTCGTCTATCGCATCGGCGCGCGATCACGCCCGCGACCGACCATGACCGCGCGCGAAACCTCCCAGGGCCGCCGCCTGCTGGAGTGGCGACTGATGGCCCAGACCGGCGACGGCGCCCGCCCGCACGACATCACCGGCTTCACCCCCGACCAGATCGTCGCCGACGTGCTGGAGCAACTTCAGCGGTGGCGACTGGCCTAGACGGCGCAGGGGCGCTAGCGTCCGGCGTCTTCGCTGGAGTTCGCCATGTCCCTTCGCCTGTCGCGCCGTTCCCTGTTCGCTTCCGGAGGCGCGGCGGCGCTGGCGGCCCAGCCGGCCTTCGCCCAGACTGCGCCCGCGAATGACGATGCGTCGCTGGTCCAGGCGGTGGACGCCTATGTGGCGAAATGCATGGCGGCGTGGCCGGATCAGCCCGCGCTGGGCGTCGCCGTGGTCAAGGATGGGACGACCGTCCTGGCGCGCGGATACGGCGTCAAGGTGCAGGGCCAGCCGGCCCGTGCCGACGAGCACACCCTGTTCGCCATCGCGTCCAACACCAAGAACGTCACCGCCGCCGCCCTGGCCATTCTGGTCGACGAGGGCAAGGTGAAGTGGGACGAACCCGTCAAAACCTACCTGCCCGGCTTCACCCTGTCGGACCCCTATATCGGCGAACACATCACGGTTCGCGATACGCTGAGCCACCGGGCCGGGTTCGGCCTAGGCGCCGGGGACCTGCTGTTCTGGCCCAATTCGGACCGCACCCGCGCCGAGGTGCTGGCCCAGGCCGCCTTCGTGCCGATCGAGGACGGGTTCAGGGCCCGCTACCACTACTGCAACCTGATGTTCGTGGTGGCGGGGGCTGTGTTGGAGGCGGCAGCGGGCCTGAGCTGGGAAGCCTTCATCCAGACCCGCATCCTGGACAAGGTCGGCATGATCGAGACCGTGCCGCTGGCGCGTCTGGCCGATGCGTCCAAATCCGCCCTGCCCCACGGCCGCGTCGGGCCGCCGCTGCGCTATCAAGGGGCGATGACGCCCATCGCCAAGTCCATCGTCGAGGTGTGGAACTGGGACTCGGCGGCGGCCGCAGGCGGAATCTGCACCACCCCGACCGACTGGGCCAAATGGATCGCCGTGCGTCTGAACGACGGCAAGCTGGCGGACGGGACGCGGCTCTATTCCGAGGAGGCGGCGCGCGAGATGGTTCGACCCAACATCATCGTCGGATCCTCGCCCGGGCCGACGGCCGAACTGCCCAACCGGTCCATCGCCTCGACCTACGCCATGGGGCTTCAGGTTCAGGACTATCGCGGCGAGCGGATCGCCAGCCACGGCGGCGGCTCGCCCGGCGGGATTTCGGCGACGGTGCTGATCCCCGGCCGCAAGACCGGCTTCTGCATCTTCTCCAACGCTGAGGAGAGCTTCCTGCTGCGCGCGCTTCGTTCGGGGATTTCGGACATCTGCATGGGCAAGGTGGACGTCGACTGGATCGCGGACTCCAAGCGGATGGAGACCGAGGGCAATGCGAAATCCATCGCCGCCGCCGCCGAGATCGACGCCAAACAGGCGGCCGGCGCCGCCCCGCCCATGCCGCTGGAGGCCTACGCCGGAACCTGGCGCGACCCCTGGTACGGCGACATCGTCATCGCGCCCAAGACCGAGGGACGCGGGCGTAATCGCAAGAGCGGCCTGTGGCTGAGCTTCACCCACACCCCGGCCCTGCAAGGCTGGCTGGAGCCCTATGATGGCGAGACCTTCCGCACCCGTTTCCCGGACAAGCGCGAGGAGGACGCCTTTGTCACCTTCGCCATCCTGACGGCCAAGCCCGCGACGGCGACGGTGAAGGGGGTCAGCCCCGACATCGACTTCAGCTACGACTATCAGGACCTGAAGCTGACGCGCGTCGATTGAGATGATCGCGACCGTCGCCCTGATCCTGGGTCTGTCCCTGGCGCTTCAGAGCGAGCAGACGCCCCAGGACATTCCCGCCGTCTGCCGACCGGATGTGGCGGGACAGATGAACGTCCAGGCCTGCGCAGATGCGGCGCCCAAGGGGTCGCCCGTGCGGGCTTTGGCGCTGATCAACCTGGCGTCGCAGGCCTATCTGGCGGGCCAATACGCCAAGGCCCTGGGCTTCTATGACGAAGCCATTCCGCCCGGCATGGCGGTGACCTCCGACATCGTCTTCCACGCCTTCCGGGGCGATACCTACTTCCACGCCGGACGCAACGAGGCGGCGCAGGAAGACGCCGGCCTGGCGTGGCGGATGCTGAAGGGCGAGGTCAGCGCGTCGGGCGACCCGGCGAACGACATGCCGGTGGACGACCAGCTGAGGTTCGAGGTGCTGATCCGCATCCTGCCGATCCTGAAGGACGGCGATCCGGCGACGTTTGCGGCGGCCAAGGCCCAGGTCATGTCCCTGTCGGCGACCGATGGGATCGCCCTGACCAACCGGGCGGGCCTGCTGGCCAAGCTGGGCGACTATCCCGCCGCCGTCGCCGACAGCAGCGCCGCCCTGGCCCTGTCGCCGGACGAGGCGGGCGTGCAGAACAACCACTGCTTCATCCTGTATCAGGCCGGGCGCGCGGCCGAAGGTCTGCCCTATTGCGAGGCGGCGTTGGCGACCCTGCCGCAGGCCGCGCCGATCCGGCATTCCTACGCCCGAGCCCTGGCCGCAACCGGCCGCTGCGCCGAGGCCGAGACGCAGATCGCGGAGGCGCGCCGGCTGGACCCCAGCGCCGTCGAGTATGCAAAGCCGCTGGACTGCACGGCGCGCTAGCGCGTGATCTCCAGCAGCTCCAGCTTGGCCTCCTGCTTGGGCCACGGCAGGACCAGGCGCCAGCGGCTCTGGCCGATGCGTTCGATGACGCCGACCTGATCGCGCTCGGCCTTGTCGCCATAGGCGGGGAAGGTCTTTTCGTCCGCCCCCCAGGCCTGGGCGCCGACATAGACGGCGCGGCGGTCGGTGTCGGGATAGATCAGGCCGCGCGTGCGCTGCGACCCGCTCGTCTTGGTCAGGACCAGGTCGCCGCCCGGCGTCAGTTCGACCGAACAGGCGAACCAGGGATATTCGATATAGGCCAGCCCCTGGCCCTCGACGCGGCGGCCCATCTTGATGGTGCGACAGCGATAGGTCCCCGGCCCCGGCTGGATGCGGCCGGTCTGGGCCGCATTCGGATCAGCGAGCGGCCCCAGCGCCTCGACCTGACGGGCGAAACCACCGTCCTCGGCCTCGGCGCGACCCAGACGCCAGGCCTGGTCCAGCCGGCCCAGCAGGCTGGCGTCGGCAGTATTGGCGACCTGACGCCAGTTGTCGGTTCCGCCCTGGATGCCCCCTGCGGGCGCCGCCTGTTGCTGTGGGGTGGCCACAGCCTCAGGCGCGGCTTGAGGCGGCGCGCTTGCGGTTGGTTCGGTCACGGCGGGCGAGGTCTCGGCCGGGCTGGCGGGGCGGTCATCGCCACAGGCCGCCAGGGCCGTCGTGGTCATCAGGGCCAGAATGGCCAGAGGGGTGCGGCGCATGCGGGCGTCTCCATCGGTTGTCGAAACCGAACGTGACAGCGCGCGCGAGGTTCAGCCGGCGATGGTCTTGCGCGGGTCCAGCAGCAGGCCCGAGACCGTCGCGGCCAATAGGCGCGGCGCGAACGGAAGCCGCGCGGCCTTGCCCAGGATGTGGTCGCGGATCCAGGGCCGCACGCGTCCGTCGGCCTGATAGAAGGGGGTGAACCCCAGGCTGAGCGCCTGATAGAGCCGCAGGTGCCAGCGTCGCTCGCGCGCATAGGCCGAAAGCGCTGCGCCCAGATCGGGATGACCGCCGATGGCCTCGCACAGGGCATGGGCGTCCAGCAGGCCCATGTTGACGCCCTGGCCCAGTTGCGGACTGGTCGAATGGGCGGCGTCGCCGACGATGGCCAGCCGATCCGCCACGGGATGGGTCAGGGTATGATGGCCGTATCGAGCCAGGACCAGATCATCGACATGGCCGATGGCGTCCAGAACCGATGCCGTTTCGGGCCACAGGGCGCGCACCTCGGCCTTCCACGGCTCCAGCCCCGCCTCTCGCCAGGCGGGATAGTCGTCGGTCTTCAGACTCCAGAAAAAGGTCGCCAGCCGATCCGGCGCCTCGGGCCTGGCGCCCACCGGCAGGACGCCGACCATCCTGGACGCCCCGCGATAGACCTGTTGCAGGGCGCGGACATCGAAATGCGGATCGGCCGGCCAGGGCGTCGTCGCCCAAAGCGCGCCGAAGCTGAGGGCCCGCCGCCGCGCGCCGTGGGCCTGGGCGATGGACGAGCGGGCGCCGGTGGCGTCCACGATCAGGTCGAAGCCGGCGGAAATCGATCCATCGGCGAACGTCAGCCGCCCCTGCGACGCCGCCACGGCCTCGCGCCCCAGTTCGAACGCGACCCCGGCGTCGAGGCAGGCCTGGTGCAGCACATGGAAGATGGCGGCGCGATGGACGCCCAGGGCCGCGCGAGGCCGTTTCAGATCGGCATATCGGACGTCCAGAACGACCCGGCCGCTGGTGGCCGCCCGGCCGAAGATGTGGTCGATGGGCTGGCCCAACGCCTCGATCTGGTCGGTCAGGCCCAGGGCGTCGAGCACGGCCAGGCCCGTCGGCTGCAGCATGAAGCCCGCGCCCACCGGCTGGGCTTGATCGAACCGTTCGAACACCACGACGCGGCGCCCCTGACGCGCCAGCATCAGGGCGACGGCCAGGCCGGTCGGCCCGGCGCCGGCGACGGCGATGTCTCTCGGCTCGCTCAGCTTCGCGGCGCCGGGACCAGTTCGATCAGGTCGAGGTTGGACTCGTACTGGGGCCAGGGCAGGACCAGGCGCCAGCGGGCCTCGCCGATGCGTTCCAGCACGGCGACCAGGTCGCGGTCGGCGTTGCGGCCGTAGGAGTTGGCGGCGGGCTCCTGGGCCAAGGCCATGGAACCGAGCAGGACCATGTGGCGGTCGTCTTCGGGAAACAGAAGGCCCGACGGGCGCTGGGAGCCAGTCAGTTTGGAGAACTTGAGCCCGCGCGGCGTCTGTTCGATGCGGCAGGCGAACCAGCCGTAGACGACATAGCCCAGGCCGTCCTCGCCACCCTGGGAGCCCAGTTTGACGGTGCGGCAGCGATAGTCGCCGGGCGGCGGCGTGACGCCGGGACGCGCCGCCTTGGGCGAGATCAGGTCGCCCAGCCCGTTCAGGTCGCCCGAGCCGGGCTGACGCTTCGCCTGCTGCAGGGCCAGGGTCCAGGCAGCGTCGACGCGGCGATAGCGGTCGCGGTCGCCCGAGGTGATGACGCCGCGCCAGTCCATCAGCGCCGCGCCCGTCGCGGAACTGGGCGGCGGAGGCGGGGGCGGCGGGGTCGTGGCGCAGGCGGCGACGGCGCAGAGGGCGACCAGAGGCGCCAGACGGCGAACGAGCAGACGGGACGAAACGAACCGGGCGAACTGACGCATCAACGCTTCCCTTGGGGGCGACCTTGCGGGCGAAGTGGCCCTCTTAGGCCCTCTGGCGCAGGCCGGCGTCAAGGCCGCCGGGTGCGGATGCGTCACCCAGCACGTCGTTCAGCGCAGCCGCCAGGGCGGTCAGGTCCAGCGGCTTGGCCAGCCAGGCGTCGAAGCCGGCGGCGGCGCCGCGCGTGCGGTCCTGGGGCGAGACGGCGGCGGTCAGGGCCAGGACCGGCACGTGGCGCGTCATCGGATCGGCGTCCAGCCGCGCCTTGACCTCATAGCCGTCCATGTCCGGCAGGCCGATATCCAGCAGGATCACATCGGGCCTCAGCGCGCGGGCCAGCTCCAGCCCCTCCGGCCCCGTCGTCGCCGCATGCAGGGTCAAGCCCAGACCCGCAGCCGCCTGGCGCATCAGGGCGATGTTAGCGGGGTTGTCCTCGACATAGAGCACCACTGCCTGTTTCGGGGGCGAGACTGACCGCGCGCCGACGGCCGGCAGGCTGAGCGAGAAGACGGTCCCGCCCCAGGGTTCGCGCTGCTGGGTGATGGCGCCGCCCATCCGCTCGGCCAGCCGCTGGACCGAAGCGACGCCCAGGGCGGTGCCGCCGCGCGCGTCCTGGCCGTCCAGGGGGTGGAACAGGCGGTCCGTCCCCTCGCCAGTCGGCGCGGCGCCGGTGTCATGGATGGCGACGATGACCTGGGCGTCTTCGCGCCTCATCTCCATGCGGACGGTCCCGCCGCCCGGCGAATGGCGCAGGGCGTTCTCGACAAGGCGGCGCAGGATGCGGCGGACCTGGCCGGGGTCGGCCATGACGCACAGGCCCGACGCCGGCGGCGGACAGGCCAGGGTCACGCCCGCCTCGCGCGCCTGAGGCTCGACCCCGTCGCAGACCTGACGCAGGGCCAAGCGCATGTCGACGCGGTGGATGGAGGGCGGGGCGCCGGCGTCGCCGCAGGCCACGAAGGCGTCCGCCTCCTCGACCAGGGCCAGCAGCACCCCGCCCGCCGCCTCGATCTGGCGCACGGCCTGCGACTGGCGCGCGGTCAGGGGATCGGCCTCGGCGTTGACGCGCAGCAGTTGGGAAAAGCCCATGACGGTGGTCAGGGGGGTGCGCAGTTCGCGCCCCAGGGCCTGCATCACCTCGCCGCGCGTGCGATCCTCGGCGGTCAGGCGCTCGACCTGCGCCTCGGCGGTCGTCAGGGCGCGACGCAAAGCCTGGGTCTGTTGGACGATGCGGGTTTCGAGCCGGTCGTTCTCACGGCGCAGACGCAGCGCGACCGCGTGCGCCTGAAGCCAGAGCCATATTCCCGCACAGGTCCCGGCCAGGGCCAGGGACAAGACAAGCAAGACGATATCCATGACGCCCTCCTACGCGCCAGAATGGCACGCAGGAGTTGCGCTTACGTAAACACGCTCGCGCAAGTTGTTTAGTCTTCGGAAGCCGCGGCGGCTTCCGGCTTACGACGCGGGGCGCGACGACGCGGGGCCGCCTCGCCTTCGGCTTCTGGAGCAGCAGCGGCCGAAGCCGGCGCGCGGGTCAGGAAGCCCGGCAGGGCGGTCGGGGCGTCGCCCTCGTCCGCAGCGATGGCGGCGGCGGTGCGACGCGGACGGCGGGCGGGACGGTCCTCGGCGGCAGGGGTTTCGACCTTGCTCTCGACGACGGGGGTCTCGACGGCCGGAGCCTCGCTGACGGTCTCGGTATCGCCGGCGTCGGCGTGGACGGGGGCGCCGTCTTCCGCGCCCTCCTGGCCGTCGAAGCGGCGGTTGCGTTCCTCCCGGCGACGCTCCCAGCGTTCGCGACGGCTTTCGCGGCGACCGCCCTCGCCATCGGCGCGGACCTCATCGCCCTCGCGCGGCTCGCGGGGTTCACGCGGTTCGCGAGGCGGTTGGGCGTCGCGGTTCTGGGTCTGGTCGCGGTTTTGATCCCGGTCACGATTTTGGTCGCGGTCACGGTCGCGATTCTGGTCGCGATCCCGATCACGGTTTTGGGTCTGATCCCGATCGCGGTTGTAGTCCCGGTCGCGGTTCTGATCGCGGTTCTGGTTCTGCTCGCTGCGCTCGGCGGCTTCCTGAACCTGGCGGTCGGCGGCCTGCTGAGCGGCGACGAAGGCGGCGGCCTGGGCGCCGGATTCATCTTCGAAATCGATGTCGAAGCCCTGGTTCGACTGTTCGCGCGCGGCGATGTCCGAGAAGGACCGCTGCGGCTGAAGCGCGCGCAGGACGCGGTAATAGTGTTCGGCGTGCTGCTGATAGTTTTCGGCCAGCACCCGGTCGCCGCCGGACGAGGCGTCGCGGGCGAGCTGCTGATAGCGCTCGTACACGGTCTGGGCGTTGCCCCGGACCTTGATGTTTTCGGGGCCTTGCGAGTCCCACGAACGATTCGGATTGGCGCTGTTGGCGTTCGAGGCGCCCGCCTTGTTCCGATTGCGTCCGCGCTGACGCTTCATGCCCTTGAAATCTCTCATTCGCGCTACCGTGTGCAGGGATGGAGCCCAGGCCAGCGGCCGGTTCCGTCCGTTTCGTGGTTCCGTTTCGCTCGGGGCCGATCCCCGATTGTCGAACTGTCGGAAGGCCTTGTCGCCCGCATGGTGCGCCGGCCCTTTCGGGACCGACCGTCATGATCAGCTCAAGTCGCGAACAACCGGGTTGAGGCCCGTAAAGCTGCGTTTGAGTGGGAGACGAGCGAGACTTAACCTGTGCGACGCCCCTTTCCAAGGGGTATTCGTCAAAGCGTCGCACGGGCTCGTTAACAGCCCCGCTTTGCCGATGCCCGCCTGCTGGGCTAGGCATGACCTTTGAGACGACGACGAGGCTATCCCATGCGTGTTCTGGTTCTGGGCGGCGACGGTTTCTGCGGCTGGCCCACGGCCCTGCATCTGTCGGCCGCAGGGTGGGACGTGACCGTCGTCGACAACCTGAGCCGCCGAAATATCGACAATGAGCTGGAGGTCCAGTCGCTGACGCCGATCCGCACCATGGGCGAGCGGATCAAGGCCTGGAAAGAGGTGTCCGGCCGCGACATCGGCTTCGTCAACATGACGGTCGGCAAGGAGTTCGACCGTCTGGTCGCCCTGATCCGCGACTATGCCCCCGACAGCGTGGTGCATTTCGCCGAACAGCGGGCGGCCCCCTATTCGATGAAGTCGGCGCGGCACAAGCTCTACACCGTCGACAACAACATCAACGCCACCAACCACCTGCTGGCCGCCATCGTCGAGAGCGGGCTGGACGTGCATCTGGCCCATCTGGGGACCATGGGGGTCTATGGCTACGGCACCGCCGGCCTGCGCATCCCCGAGGGCTATCTGAAGGTGACGGTGGACACCGATCACGGCCCGGCGGAACAGGAAATCCTGTTCCCGCCCAACCCGGGCAGCATCTATCACATGACCAAGACGCAGGACGCCCTGCTGTTCCAGTTCTACGCCCGCAACGACGCCTTGCGCATCACCGACCTGCACCAGGGCATCGTCTGGGGCACCCAGACGGCCGAGACCAAGCAGGACGAACGGCTGATCAACCGCTTCGACTATGACGGCGATTACGGCACGGTGCTGAACCGGTTCCTGATGCAGGCGGCGGTCGGCTATCCGCTGACGGTGCATGGATCGGGCGGCCAGACGCGGGCCTTCATCCACATTCAGGACACGGTGCGCTGCGTCGAACTGGCGCTGAAGAACCCGCCCAAGCGTGGCGAGCGGGTCAAGATCCTGAACCAGATGACCGAAAGCCGCCGGGTCCGCGACCTGGCAGCGATGATCGCCGACAAGACCGGCGCCGAGATCCATAACGTCGCCAACCCCCGCCAGGAGGCCGACGAGAACGACCTGGTCGTCGCCAACGACCAGTTCCGCGACCTGGGGCTGAAGCCCATCACCCTGGCCCAGGGGCTTATGGACGAGGTGACTGAGATCGCCCGCCGCTACGCCGACCGGGCCGATCTGACGCGGGTGCCCTGCGTGTCCGCCTGGAACCAACGCCGGGCGGAGGCGCTGGAAAATGAGGCGCGGCCGCCAGTCGCGGCGCCGCTTTCCAAAGTTCTGACGGCCTGAGTGAAGTGATGTCCGACGCCCCCTCTTCGCTCAACCTGCTGGTCTTCGGCGGCGGCTATCTGGGACGGGCGGCGGCGCTGGAGGCGATCCGGCGCGGCGGCCGGGCTGTCGCTACCTCGCGCGATCCCGACCGGCGTCGCGCCCTGACGGCCGAGGGGATCGTCGCTATCGACCCGACCGATACGACCGCGCTGAAGACGGCGCTGGAGGCGGCGACCGCCGTGCTGATCACCGCCGCGCCTGACGCCCACGGTTGTCCCGGTTTGCGCGCGCTGGGCCCGCTGGCCGGCGACGCCTGGCCCGACTGGATCGGCTATGTCTCCTCCACCTCCGTCTATGGCGACCGGGCGGGCGGCTGGGTGTTCGAGGACGGGCCGCTGAACGCCGCCAATCTGGAGGGCGCGCGCAGGGTGCGGGCCGAGCGCGACTGGCTGGATGGGGCGCAGGGGATGGGGCTGACGGTGCAGATCTTCCGCCTGCCCGGCTTCTACGGGCCGGGGCGCAGCGTGGTCGAGCGGCTGCGGGACGGGACGGCGAAACTGGTGCGCAAGCCCGGACAGGTCTTCAACCGCATCCATGTGGACGACATCGTCTCGGGGCTGTTCGCCTCGATGGCCCGGCCGCGTCCGGGGGCGGCCTATAATCTGACCGACGACGAACCCTCGCCGGCCGATGTGGTGATGGAATGGGCCGCCGACCGGATGGGCCTGCCCCGCCCGCCCGAGATCGACTGGACCGACGACAGCGTCAGCGAGGCGATGCGACGCTTCTACCTGGATTCCAAACGCGTCTCGAACGCCCTGGCCAAGGCGGAACTGGGCTGGCGACCCGCCTATCCGACCTGGCGCGATGGGCTGGAGGCGATGCTGGATGCGCCGCCGCCGTTGCGGTTGGTCAGCTAATCCCGAGAAGCGGTTGCGCGCTCAAGCCGCGACCGCGTCGCGAGCATAGCGCGCTTAAAAGGGCAACAGATTCCGCTGGCGGCTGTAGCTCATGGTGCCGACATTGGCGCCCAGACGCAGGCCGACGCCGGTGCGGATGGGGGCCAGGACGATGCCGTCGGCGCGCTGGTAGTTCACGCCCATACCGGCGACCAGATAGGCCGAACCCTCGACGCCCGGATAGCGGCGATAGATCATGTCGGGGTGATACAGGCCATAGACCAGGGTGAAGACGCGGCTGGCGTTGCCGCCCCAGTCCCAGCCCACGGACGCGCCCTGCCAGAACACCTCCTGCGAGGCCGACAGGTCCTTCATGTGCAGGGCGCCGCGCCCATAGCGGGCGCCGACGACCACGGCGCCGGAGCCCTCTTCGCCCGCGATATAGGCGGTCGGCCGGTCGCCCTGGTCGGCGAAGACGCGCTCGATGGCGCCGCCCACGACCTCTGCCGCGATGCCCAGTTCGCGCGAACCCGCCGAGACCAGTTCGTCGAAGCTGTAGGCCTGGGCGGTCTGATCCGAGCGAATCGGATAGTTGGGATCGCGCGCCGGCGCCGTGGCGCAGGCGCCGACGGCCGAGGCGCCGGCGGCTGTGGCCAGGCCGGAAAGAATCATTTGGCGACGATGCATGGGGGACGCTCCGAGGGCGGCGAGAGGACGGCCGGCTGGCGCGCCGGTCTTGGCTTCACCGTCCCCGACCTTTGCGGCAGCCTTGCGGCTTCAAGGTTAACGGGGGCTTACGGGGCTGCCTCTGTTGCACTGGCGGCGAAGTCCGCGCCCGGAAGTTTGGCGACGCACGTCATCACGGGCGGCGTGGCCGGGTCGTTGATGAAGTCGAACGCCATACGCCCCCCGCAGGCGTTGAAGCTGGCCCCGTGACTGAGGCCGGGTATCTGGACGAAGAAGGCCTTCGGCATGTTCGCCAGCAGCCGTCGACCCCACTGCGGCGGGGTGGAAGGATCGAACTCTCCGGCGAGGATCAGGGTGGGGACATCGCTGCGCACCGCCGCGTTCTCGACCGCCGGCGCCGGCGCAACCTTCCAGGCCGCGCACATGTCCGGCGACGCCGCACGGGCGTCCGTGCCTCCCAGACCGTAATCCACCGACGTCTGCGCCCTGACGCGATCCGCATCCTGGAACGGCGCTTCTTCGTTGCACCAGACCGACAATCTCAGCCCCCAGGTGAAGGTCGACGGGCCTTGGGCCTGTGTGATCCAGCTACTCATTTCTTCATACCGGCCCGCCAGAGCCTCACCCACGGCGCGAGGGATGAGGGGAATGAGGCGAGGATTCTGCAACGCCATGCCGACGGCCTGGACGACCTCCGCTCCTCTTGCGTCTATCGAAGCATCGGCCAGACCGAACGGCAGGCGCTCTCTGTCGGCCTTGGCCACCAGGGCGTCGAAGTCCGCCCTTGGATTCGGCCAGGCCGTCGCGCAGACAGGGTCCACGGCGCAGCCGTCGAACACCGCATTCAGCGCCCGCCAGGTGTTGGCGCTGGCGGTCTCGTCATAGTTCACCTCCGGCGGCAGGGCGGAGTCCAGCACCATCGCGCGCACCGAGGCCGGATGCCGCTTGGCCACCGTCAGCGCCAGCCGCGTTCCGTAGGACAGGGCGTAGAGGTTCAGTTGGGGATAGCCCAGGGCGACACGAAGATCTTCGATGTCGTCGGCCGCCTCCACCGAGTTGTAGCCGTTCGGGTCCGCTCCGGCGTCCTCAAGCCGCGTCCGACACGTCGCCGCTGCATCGACCAGGGCCGCCTGCGCCGCCTCGGCCCTTACTCGCCCCGCACCGATCTCGCCTTTCAGGGCGTTGATCTCAGGGCATTCGAGCGCCGGCTGAGACAGCCTCGCGCCACGCGGCTCCAGCAACACCTGATCGCGTGCGTCCAAGAAAGGATTGCTCTTGCCCGAGCGTTGGCCGGTCAGGGCGCTGTTGCCCGGACCGCCCGTCAGGAACATGACCGGGTCGGACGCTGGTTGGGCCGCGCGACTGCGGAAGATGATGACCGGCAGCCGGATCATCCGGCTGTCCGCCACCGACCTGTTTTCCGGGACGTTCAACGTGCCGCAGTCGATCTTTTCGTCAGCCGCGACCTCGACGGCGCAGGCGCCGGCTCAAAGACGGCGCGCGACGGCGCACTTTGCGCGAACGCGACGCCCGGCATGGCCGCCGCCAAAGCCAGGCCCAGTTTCAGCATGTTCAAAGCGGCGCCCCCGGTTCGCCGTCACCGTCGCGACTTGCGCTCAATGGGGCAACTTAAGGATCGGTAACGCCGCTAGGACCGTGGTTGCGTCAGCCTTACGCGCGCAGCTTGCCGCCCTGCTTTTCCACCGCCGCCACGACCTTGGCGGTCAGGGCCTCGATCTCGGCCTCGGCCAGGGTCGCCTCGCGGGGTTGGATGACGACTTCCAGGGCGACGGACTTGAAGCCCTCGTCCACGCCCTTGCCACGATAGACGTCGAAGACGCGGACCTCGGCGATCAGAGCCTTGTCGGCGCCGGTCGCGGCCCGGACCAGATCGCCCACAGGCTTGGCGTCCTCGACCACGAAGGCGAAGTCGCGGGTCAGGGGCATCAGGGCCGACAGGTCGGCGGAACCGCGCGCCTTGCCGGATTTGCCGCGAGGCTCGGGGACGTTGTCCAGCACGATCTCGAAGGCCAGGATCGGACCGTCGGCGTCCAGGCTTTTCAGCACACGCGGATGCAGTTCACCGAACTCGACCATGACGTTCTTGGGTCCCAGTTGCAGCCGGGCCGAACGGCCGGGGTGCCACCAGTCGCGATTCTGGCCTTGCGTCAGTTGCAACGAGGCGACCGGCGCGCCGATCTCTTCCAGCAGGGTGGTCAGGTCGGCTTTCAGGGCGAACAGGGCGTCCTCACCGGCGCCAGCCCAGTGGCGGGCGGCGTGGGGGGCGACCAGGGCGGTGATCACCGTGCGCTGATCAGCCGGACCGTCGCCCAGATAGATGGGGCCGATCTCGAACAGGGCGGCGTCGGCGAAGCCGCGCGCGGCGTTGCGCGCCGCCGCCTGGATCAGGTTCGGCAGGGCCGACGGCCGCATGCAGTCCAGATCGGCCGCGATGGGGTTTTCCAGCACCAGCTTGTCGTCGCCGCCGCCGAACAGGACGGCGATCGATTGCTTGGTGAAGGACCAGGTGACGGCCTCGGCGTAGCCCAGGGCCGCCAGCGCGCGGCGCGCCGTGCGGACGCGGGCCTGGCGGGGGTTCAACACGCCGCCGGCGGGGCGGGCGACCTCAGGCAGGGGCGTGTCGGGCAGGCTGTCGAAGCCCTCGATCCGCGCCACCTCTTCCACCAGGTCGGCCCGGCCCTCGACGTCGCGCCGCCACGAGGGCGGGGTCACGGTCCAGGGCTCGGCCTGATCGGCGGGGCCGGCGGTGACCAGGAAGCCGAGCTGGCCCAGGATGGTGCCGATCCGGTCGTCGTCCAGATCCATGCCGCTGAGCCGCTTCACATAGGCGGGGTCGAAGGCGAAGGGCGCCGGGCTGGCCGGAGGTTCGCCGACGAAGACGATCTCGGACGGCTCGCCGCCGCACAGGTCCAGGATCAGGCGGGTGGCCAGCTCCAGCCCCGGCGTGACCGAGACGGGATCGACACCGCGCGCGAACCGGTACTGGGCGTCCGAATGAATGCCGAGCGCTCGGCCCGCCTGGGCGATCACTAGCGGGTCGAACCAGGCGCTTTCGACGAAGACGTCGGTGGTGGTCTCGTCGCAGCCGGTGCTTTCGCCGCCCATGACGCCGCCCAGGCCGATGGGGCGCTCGCCCCCGGCGTCGGCGATGACGCAGTCGGTCGGAGAGGCGGTGTAGGTCTTGCCATCCAGGGCGATCAGATGCTCGTGCTCGCCCGTCTCGGCCGACGCGACCCCGCCGCGCACCACGATCTCGGTCCCGACCAGCTTGGCCACGTCATAGACGTGCAGCGGGCGGGCGCGGTCGTAGGCGATCAGATTGGTCACATCGACCAGCCGGTTGATCGAGCGCAGGCCGATGGCGGTCAGGCGTTTTTGCAGCCAAGCCGGCGACGGGCCGTTCTTCACGCCCCGGATCACCCGACCGGCGAACACCGGGCACATCTGCGGCGCATCCAGCCGCACGGTGATCGGCGAGGGGAAGGCCGCGCGCACCACGGCGATGTCGAAATGCTTCAGCTTGCCGACGCTGGCGGCGGCCAGATCCCGCGCGATGCCGGCGACGCCCAGCCAGTCGGGGCGGTTCGGCGTGACCTCGAAATCGATCACGGGCTCGGCGCCGAACAGACCGGCGACGGGCGTCCCCACCGGAATCTCGGGCGGCAGTTCCTGGATGCCGTCGCTCTCGTCAGACAGTTCCAACTCGGACGCCGAGCACAACATGCCGTTCGACACCACGCCGCGCACCGGCTTCTCGACCAGGGTCACGCCCAGACCGGGCACATAGGCGCCGATCGGGGCGTAGATGGTGGTCAGGCCCGCCCGCGCATTCGGGGCACCGCAGACAATTTCCTTCAACCCATCGACCGTCTCGACCTGACAGACCTGCAGCCGGTCGGCGTTGGGGTGACGCTCGGCCGACAGGATCCTGGCCACGGTGAAGGGCGCCAGTTTGGCGGCGGGGTCGATGACCTCCTCGACCTCCAGCCCAGCCATGGTCATGGCCTCGGCGATCCGATGCACGTCCGCCTCGGTTTCGAGGTGGTCCTTCAGCCAGGAAAGGGTGAACTTCATGACGCTCTCAGGCCTTGGGCTTGTCGGTAAGGGCGGCGACCTGGTCGAGGAACTCGTCCGTGCCAGTGAAGCCGACGCCATAGAATTCGCAGCCGATGAACTGGCAGTCACGCATCGGGATCGTGCCGATGGCCTTGTCGCCCAACGAGCGGGTCAGCAGGTTCTTGATGCTGCCCCGGCCGTCGCCGAAGTTCGTATCGGTGAAGGTGACGCCGTTGGACACCAGGATGACCGCCGGCCCCTGGAAGCGGCAGCCGATAAAGGTGCGCCCCTCGACCAGCGGAACACCCTTCGCAGAGGCGGCCGCATAGAGTTCGTAGAGGATGATATCGACGTTCTTGAACGTCTCGGCGTTCAGGTCCGATGCGTCGGCAAGCGGGCGATTGATCGGCAGTATGGATTTCATCAGACTTGCCCACCTTCGGCGCTCGGCTTACCGGCGAGCAACGAACCCATTTGTTGCAGGAACTGCGGCGTACCCGTGAAGCCTACGCCAACGAAACGGCAACGCTCGAACCGGCAATTGCGGAACGAAATCACGCCCACGACCTGATAACCGCCCAACGGTGCGAGCATCAGGACCGTCGGATCACCGCCGTGCTCGCCGAAAAAGCAGTCGTCGAAATGGCATCCCTCGATGGGAAGTACGACCGCTGGTCCTTCGAGAAGGCAGTCGGTGAAGGTGCGGTTCTCGATCGTGAAAACGCCTTCGCGCGCCGCCTCCAGATAGAGCTGCGGCAGCCAGACTCCCATATCGCGATAATGGGGACCGGGTCCGACGGGGCTGAGGGGCGATTGAACGCTGTGGGTCATGTTTAGCTCAGTCCGCTGGCCGGATTGGGGGCCGAGAAGGCCGAGAAGCCGTAGTGCGACAGCCAGCGGGTATCGGCATCGAACATGGGGCGCAGGTCGGGCACGCCGTATTTCAGCATGGCCAGGCGGTCCACGCCCATGCCGAAGGCGAAGCCCTGATACTCGTCCGGGTCGATGCCGCAGTTCTTCAGCACATTGGGATGCACCATCCCGCAGCCCAGGATTTCCAGCCAGTCGTCGCCGGTGTTGAACACCAGTTTGCCGCCGGAACGATCACAGCGGATGTCCATCTCGGCCGAGGGTTCGGTGAATGGGAAATGGTGCGGTCGGAACCGCGCCTGGACCTCGTCCAGTTCGAAGAAGCGGGCGATGAAGGTCTGAAGCGTGGTCTTCAGATGGCCCATATGGATGTCGCGGTCGATCACCAGGCCTTCGATCTGGTGGAACATCGGCGTGTGGGTGGCGTCCGAATCTTTCCGGAAGGTGCGGCCCGGCGCGATGATGCGGATCGGCGGCTTCTGGCTCATCATGGTGCGAACCTGCACCGGGCTGGTGTGGGTCCGCAGCACCTTGCGCTCGCCTGTCTCGGGATCCGGCTTCAGGAAGAAGGTGTCGTGCATCTCCCGCGCCGGATGTTTGGGCGGGAAGTTCAGGGCGGTGAAGTTGTGGAAGTCGTCCTCGATGTCCGGGCCTTCGGCGACCGCAAAGCCCATCTCGGCGAACAGGGCGATCATCTCGTCCATCACCTGCATGGTGGGGTGGACCCCGCCCTTGCGACGCGGCCGGGCCGGCAGGGTCAGGTCGATGCGTTCGGCCTGAAGCCGGGCGTCCAGCTCGGCGGCTTCCAGCTCGGCCTTTTTGGCCGTGATTGCGGCGGCGACACGGTCGCGCAGGCCGTTGATCATCGGCCCCTGTTCGCGGCGTTCGTCGGGGCTCATCGCGCCCATGCCCTTCAGCAGGCCGGAGACGGAGCCGGACTTGCCCAGGGCGGCGACGCGCACCTCTTCCAGGGCAGCGACGGTTTCGGCGCCGCCGATGGCGTTGATCAGGTCGAGTTCGAGTGTGGCGAGATCGGTCATTTGCCCCGTGCCTTAGCGGGCGAAAGCCGTTTCGTCACCCTTCAAGGGGCGGATGCGATGGCCTGAAGCTCGGACGCCGGCGCCTTGTTGGCCGCGACGATCCAGGCGGGCGGCTCTGGCTCCCAGCGGATGGGATGGCCGTCGGTCTGCATCCAGCGGTGAAGCCACGAGATTCCGTTGGCGCGGACATAACGATCTTCGTGACTGTAGATCGGATCGGCCAGCGCCTCCTCCAGCGGCACGAAGCGATAGCCGCGCGCAAGATAGAGGGCGTGGACCTGCGGATAATAAGCCTGGTTCAGACTGTTGGCGTGCAGCAGCAGAACCTGGGCCGGCTCGCGTCCGCCGGCGGCCTCGGCGCTGTAGGGTTCGAAGAAGTCCAGCACCGTGGTCATGTGCGCCACATAGGCCAAGCCGATGCGCTGCATCAGCGCCGTGTCGCCCAGCGTCTCGGCCTTGCGATAGACATCGGCGAACATCCAGTCGTTGTTGTCGATCGTGACCGGCGCGACCGTATAGCCGCGCTGGGCCAGGCCGGCGGCGATGGCGTCGTGCTTTTCCTGAGTCTCGCCGGTGAACAGATAGGGGGGGCGGAACCAGCGCAGGGACTTGCCGCGCGCCTCCAGCACGTCGCGCACGATCGGCGCGCCTGCGTCCACGTCGGCCAGATAGTTCTCGGCCGTCGTGCGGTGGATGTCGATGTGGCTGAAGGTGTGGTTGCCCAGGTCCAGGCCGCCGTCCAGCCAGACGTTCAGCACGCGCGGCAGGGTCGTGGCGCGCTCGGCCTCGCACACCTTGCCTGCGTTGACGAAGGCGGCGCCGTGGGTGTCGAGCGGCTTCAGCATGCCGACGAAATCCTGAGTGATCGTCATCAGCCTTGCAGGATCGCACAGGGTCGCCTCATCCGCCTGGAACGGCAGGTCGTCGAAGGTGACGGCGACGCGGCGATCCTGCGCATCGGCGGGGTGAGCCAGGGCGAGAGCGAGAGCCAGGCTGCAGATCAGGGTGCGCATCATGGCGCGAGGCTAGCGGCGAAGCACACGCGGGGGAACGCCCATTCGGAATTATGCAATTTCCATCCGCTTACGGATCAACTGTCGGAAACCCGCCTTGAAAGGTTCATGAACGGCAAAGCTGGCGTTAAATCTCATCCGCTAAGGCGAGGGCCGAACGGGTGAGGACCTTGATGCCGCGTATCGGTGACTTCGTTGATTTGATCGCGCCGGTGGCTCCGTCCACGCCGGGCGCCGAGGTGTTCGAGCGGTTCCAGACCGAGCCGAACACCCTGGCCCTGGCCGTCGTGGACGACGACGGCCGCCCGGTCGGCATCATCGAGCGCAACGCCTTCACCCTGAGGATGGCGGCCGAGTTCGGACGCGCCCTCTATGCCAGGAAACCCGCCGAAAGCCTGATGGACCGCAACGCGCCGGTGGCGGACGCGGCGACCAGCGCGGAGGCCTTCTTCCAGGCCTATGGGGCGGCGGAAATGGGCGCCCTTTTGAGCGGCTTCGTCGTGGTGGCGGACGGCCGCTACGTCGGCGTCGGCACCGCGCTTCAGGTCGTTCAGGCCGGGGCGGCCCTGCACCGCCAGCGCGCCGAGGAGATGGGCGCCCTGGCGCGCGACCTGGCCCTGGCCGAGGCCGAGGCCGTCGCCTCCAGCCGCGCCAAGTCCGAGTTTCTGGCGGTGATGAGCCACGAGATCCGCACGCCCCTGAACGGGGTGCTGGGCGTCGCCGCCCTGATGGAAAAGAAGCTGGAGCAGGAAGAACTTCGCCCCTACGTCCGCACCGTCATCGATTCCGGCCAGAGCCTGCTTCGGCTGCTGACCGACGCGCTGGACATGTCGCGCGCCTCGGCTGGGATGCTGACCCTGGAGGAAGAGCCGCTGGACCTGTCGGCCGTCGCCTTCGACATCGACGCCCTGTGGCGCGCGCGGGCCGAGGAGAAGGCCCTGGCCCTGACGATCCGCACCGACCTGGCCGTCCCTTGCGTCCAGGCCGACGGCATGCGGCTTAAACAACTGCTGAACAACCTGATCGGCAACGCCCTGAAGTTCACCCTGACGGGCGAGGTCGTCGCCCTAATCGAAAGCCGCCCCGACGGCGAGGTGATCTTCACCGTGGACGACAGCGGCCCCGGCGTGCCCGATGCGGCGGCCGCGACCATCTTCGACCCCTTCAACACCGGCAAGGCCGGGCGCGAAGGCGCGGGCGCAGGCCTGGGTCTGGCCATCTGCCGCCAGATCGCCGAACGGATGGGGGGCTCCATCTCCCTGTCCACCTCGCCCCAGGGCGGCGCCCGGTTCCAGGTGCGGCTGCCGCTGCGTATCGCGACCGAGCGGAAGACGACGGCGCCCGAAATGGCCGAGCCGACGCCGCACGACACCCTGCATGTGCTGGTGGTGGACGACAATGCGACCAACCGCTTCGTCGCCGGCAAGCTGCTGGAGTTGTTCGGCTGCACCTGCGAGATGGCCGAGAACGGTCGCGAGGCGGTGGACGCCGTCAGCGTTCGCCCGTTCGATCTGGCCCTGATGGACATCAAGATGCCGGTGATGGACGGGGTCGCTGCGACGCGGGCCATTCGCGCCCTGCCCGGCCCGGCCGGCGCCCTGCCGATCCTGGCGCTGACGGCCAACGCCGACGAGCGTGACGAGCTGGACTATATCGCCGCGGGCATGAACGGGGTGGCGCAAAAGCCGATCCAGCCCGACGCCCTGCTGAACGCCATCCGCATGGTGCTGGCGCAAAGCCGTATGGCGGAGGTGGCCGAAGCCGCCTGAAACGAAAAACGCCCGCCCCGGAAACCGGAGCGGGCGTCATTCTTGTTGCGCTACGCTCGCGACGCGGTCGCTCGCGGCTTGAGCGCGGTCCTTACGCCAAAACCCTTAAGCGAGGGCGGCGCGGACCTTGTCGGCGACAGCCTTGAAGCCGGTCGGGTCGGCGGCGATCGAGGCCAGAACCTTGCGGTCCAGTTCGATGCCGGCCTTGTTCAGACCGTTGATGAACTGGCTGTAGGTGAAGCCTTCGATACGCGCGGCAGCGTTGATTCGCTGGATCCACAGGGCGCGGAAGTTGCGCTTCTTGGTGCGACGGTCGCGATAGGCGTATTGCCCGGCGCGGTCGACGGCGGCCTTGGCCGTACGGATGGTGTTCTTGCGGCGGCCGGAGAAGCCCTTGGCCTGCTCCAGAACCTTCTTGTGCTTGGCGTGCGAGGTTACGCCACGTTTTACGCGAGCCATGTCGCTATTCCTTCAAATTCTTTGGGATGGAGATCAGTCGTACAGCGCGCGCCGATCAGGCGTACGGCATGTAGGATTTGATCTTCTTGGCGTCGGCGTCGGCCATGACCTTGGTGCCGCGGTTCTGGCGGATGTATTTCGAGTTGTGGCTGATCAAGCGGTGACGCTTGCCTGCAACGCCCGACTTCACCTTGCCAGTGGCCGTGAATTTGAAGCGCTTCTTGGCGCCTGACTTCGTCTTCAGTTTCGGCATTTCAGTCTCCTTTTTGAGGGGCTATCGCTCTCCGAGCTACTTGAGCCCGTTTTGCGATGTCTCCTCAGAGTTTAAGAACCGCCCAGGCATGCCTGTTCGCCCGGCGGTTCGGTACGCGAAGGCGCGGCTTGTAGGCGAAGACGCCCGGCGACGCAAGATGAGTCACGTCAAGGACTTGGCGGGCGCCTCCGCCGCAACCTGACCCCGCCGGATGGCCCGTCCGGCGTTGATCGCCATGACGGCTGCGGGGATGGTCAGCAGCGCCCCGACCAGGAAGGGCCAGTCGTGCCCCAGGCCGGAAAACAGCGCGCCCGCGATCATCGGCCCGAAGATGCGCGCCACCGAGCTGGAGGCCATGTTCAGGCCCAACATGGCCCCTTGCCGGTCGGGCGGTGAGGCGCGGCTGATCATGGCCGAGATATTGGGCATGGCCATCGACATGCCGCACGCCCCCAGCGCCATGACCATCGGAATGACCCAGCCCTGGACGATGGGAATGGACAGGGCGCCCAGTTCAAGCCGGGTCGCCGGGAACCAGGCGACGGGCGCCAGCACCTGCAACACCAGCGAGCTTCCGAACAACAGCATGCCGGTCGCCAGCACGCGCGATTCGCCGAACCGCCGCGCCAGCCGTCCGGCGAAGAACCCCTGGTTCAGGGTCGAGACGATGCCCACGATCATGAAGCTGAGCCCCACCTCGCGCGCACCCCATTGATAGCGGCTCTCGGCCCACAGGCCGAACACGCTCTCCATCGCCGAGAAGCCCGCCATATAGATCAGGGTCACGATCAGCACCCGCGACACCACATCGTTGTCGCGCGCATCCTTCAGTCCCGCCAGGAAGGCCGGGCGCGGCGTGGCGGGATCGGCCTTGGCCCGGCTCTCGCGCAGGAAGACGATCACCCCGACCGCCGCCACAGCCGCAAGCGCCGCCGCCAGGAAGATCGGCAGCTGATATCCCAGACGCCCCAGCTGCGGCTGGGTCAGCAGTCCGCCCAGGCCCGGCCCGACGATGAAGCCCAGGCCGAACGCGGCCCCGATCAGCCCCATCCGCCCCGCCCGCTGTTCCGGCGGCGTCACATCGGCGACATAGCCCTGGACCGTGGAGATATTGCCCGCGCCCAGACCGGTAAACAGCCGCACCGCAATCGCCAGCCAGATGTTGGGCACGAAGGCCAGCATCAGATAGCCCAGCGCATTGGCGATCAGGGTGATCAGCAGCACGGGCTTGCGCCCGATCCGATCCGACAGCCGCCCCCAGAACGGTTCGGCGAAGAACTGACCCAGCGAATAGGCCGAGAACATCAGCGTGATCTGCCACGCCTCCGCCTGCAGGCTCTGGGCGAAGAAGGGCAGCAGCGGCACCACCAGCCCGAACCCGACCAGGTTGATGAACACCGTGGCGAACAACACGGCCAGCGCCGGGGTCTTGAGCTTGGGCGGGGTGGTCGGTGTCGCGGTCATGGCCAAGGCTTAGCGCGGCATTCCGTCGCTAGCGAGCCGGATTGTTCGCCTCCAGAAACCGCACGGTCTCGCGCAGCATCTGCTGGCGGGTGTCGGCGCGCGACAGCCAGTGATCCTCGCCCTCAAGCTCGATCAGTTCGACCGGCTTTCCGGCCCGGCGCATCGCCTCGGCCATGACGCGGCTCTGCTCGATCGCCACCACCGTATCGTCGCGGCCGTGGATCAGCAGCAGCGGTTTGTCGACCGTGTCGGTCAGATAGGCGGGCGACAGCGCATCCAGCGCCCGGTCGTTCAGACGCGCGGCGCCCATGAACCGGTTCCAGTATCGGACCGTCTGGTTATTCTGACTCCTTTCCTGGCGGGCTTCCCAGTTCACCATGCGGCGCAGGTCGGAGACGCCGGCGACGGCGACGGCGCAGCGATAGACGCCCCGGTCCAGCGTCAGCCCCGCCATGGCCGCGTAACCGCCGTAGCTGGCGCCGACGATGCAGACCCGGTCGGGATCGACGATGCCCTGTTCGGTCAGCCAGCGCACGCCGTCGGACAGGTCCGTCTGCATCTTGCGACCCCATTCGCCGTATCCCGCCTCCAGAAAGGCGCGCGTGTACCCTTCCGAACCCCGGAAGTTGGGCTGAAGCACCGCATAGCCGCGCGACGCCAGCGCCTGGGCCCACCAGTCGAACCCCATCACATCGCGCGACGCGGGCCCGCCGTGCGCCAGCACGATCAGGGGCAGTTGCTCGGGCGTCTGAACACCGGGCGGCAAGGTCAGATAGCCAGGAATCTTCAGGCCGTCGGCGGCGTCATAGGTGACATGTCGAACGGCGCCGACCTGTTCCGGCGGTATGTCGGGATAGGTGAAGGCCAGGGCGTCGGCGGTGCGACGGTCGAAATCGACCAGCTGATAGAGGCCAGATTCGCCGATGTCGCTGAAGACCAGAATGCGTTTCTGGTCGGCGCTCCATGACACCAGCTGCGGCGCCTTGCCCTCGAACGCGCGCTCGATCGAACGCCACCGGCTGGCCGAGGTCGGGTCGATGAACTCATAGCGCTCGCCATCCTCCTCGGTGCGCGAGGCGCCGATCAGAAGACGGGTCCTGGGATGATGCCACAGCGCGTCCGGGTGATGCGCAAACGGCAGTTTCGTCCACTCGCCGGTATCGACATTGACCTCGAACAGATTGGCCTGCGTCTCGGATTCGGGATCGGCGGCGGCCAGATCGGGTCGATCCGCGCTGATCACCACCGTGCGCGGCGTGCGGCCCATACCCAGGAACGTCGGCGTGTCCACCGGCGCATCGGTCGTCCAGGCCTCGCGGAACCGACGGCCGTTCGGCAGCATCATGGTCCAGCGCCCGCTGCGCTCGACATAGCGCGCGGTGGCGATCACGACGCCGTCGCCATCCAGCACATAGTCGTCCGTTTCTCGATCCATCGGCACGACCGAACGGCCACGACCGGAACTCAGATCGACCCTGTGAAGATCGGACTGTCCGGTTTCGACGTTGAAGCCGCGCACGAACAGCGTCGGCCCCTGGTCGGTCTCGCGAACCGATGCGCCGCCATAGAGCACCGGCAGAACATCCTGCGTGCGATCCAGCACACGGGTCAGCTTCTGCGTCGCCAGATCGAGGATCATGCCGAAATAGAGCTCGGATCGCGGCACCCCCAGAAGATGGATGGCCCGCGTCTGGGAGCTGATGATCAGCACCTTGCCTTCGCCGATCCAGCGCAGATCGCGCACCTTGGCCTCGCCGATGGACGAAGCGAAGACATGCTCGGCCGTATTCATATGGGTGACGGCGATGGCCCGCTGCTCGCCTGTGACCACGATACGCGCGATCAGATCGCCGCTGGGCGACAGCGCCATCAGCTCGACCGTGGGCGACGCCGCATAGACATCGAGCGACGGTGGGGCGCCCTGCGCTTCGGCCTGCACTTGCGCCTGGGCCTGAGCGCCGGAAACCACGACGCCGCACAAGGCGACGACGCTCAACACGGTCAGGACCAATCCCGACAGAACAGACTTCAGCATGAACTCCCCCATCCACGGTGAAGCTCAACCAGAAGACAGGGAGCGACGCAAGCGGCGGATGCGCCAACGAAAAACGCCCCGGTCCTGCGACCGGGGCGTTTCGTATTCAGCGATGGATCGCGATCAGCGCGGGGCCAGGATCATGATCATCTGGCGGCCTTCCATCTTGGGCGAGAACTCGACCTTGGCGATTTCGTCGAAATCGGCCTGGACCTTGTTCAGCAGCTTCATGCCCAGTTCGGGGTGCGCCATCTCGCGACCGCGGAAGCGAAGCGTGACCTTGACCTTGTCGCCCTCGTCGAAGAAGCGGTGCATGGCCTTGGTCTTCACCTCATAGTCGTGGGTGTCGATGTTGGGGCGCAGCTTGATTTCCTTGAGCTCGACGACCTTCTGGCGCTTGCGCTGCTCGGCCTTCTTCTTCTGCTCCTGGAAACGGTGCTTGCCGTAATCGAGGATCTTGACCACCGGCGGCTCGGAGGTGGAGACGATCTCGACCAGGTCCATCCCGGCTTCTTCGGCGGCTTCGAGCGCGGAAGAGGTGGGCATGACGCCCTGTTTCTCGCCGTTCTGATCGATGAGCAGAACGCGAGGGGCGCGGATATCCTGGTTCATACGCGGCCCGTCTTTCACGGGTGGCGCTTGCATGGGACGGCGAATGGGCGTCGTTTCCTTATGTGGTCAGAGAAGGCGTGTGTCTTGATAAGCGGAATGGCGCAGCTTGCGCCACGTTCCCCTCAAGGCCGCAATATGCGCCCGGAAGGCCGGTTTTTCAAGGCTTCACGGGCGCGGCGCCGATATAGGCGTCGTGCAGCGCCAACACCGCTTCGAACACATGATCCACGCTCAGATCTTCGATGGGCGCGAACTGGCCGCGCGTCTCGTTCGACGCCGCCGTGCGCGTCTTTGGACCCCAGGGACCATACAGCCACCACTCGGTCGGCCCGAACAGGCCCAGCGTGGGCCGACCCAGCGCCGCAGACACGTGCATCAGACCGCTGTCGTTGCCGACGAAAAGGTCGGCCCGGTCGATGGCGGCGGCCGAGGCCAGGATGTCGCCCTTGCCCACGAAGTCGATGCCCCGCGCGCCCGCAGCCTCCAGCGCCGGGGTCGCCGGCGGCCGGTCGCCCGGCCCGCCCACCGGCATGAACCGCCAGCCGTCGAACCGTGGCTCGGCCTTCAACTTCTCGACCAGCGCGCCCCAGCGGTCGGCGGGCCAGCTCTTGCCCGGCTGATGCGCGATGGGGGCGAGCGCAATGATCCGGCCGGGACCGGTCCCGCCCGCCAGCTGCGGATCGATGACGGCGGCGGCCTCGGCGCGCGCCTGATCGTCCAGGAAGATTTCGGGATCCAGCGGCGTCGCCGCCCCCATCAGGCGCGACACCATCTCGACCTTGCGCAGGCCGGTCTCCCACGAGCGATTATAGACGATGCGGCGTTTGGCCGGGATCAGATAGCTGAGCGCCGAACCCCGGATGTCGATGACCAGGTTCCAGCGCGCGCCGACGACCTGTTTCCACAGGTCGAGCCAGTGGCCGGACATCTTCTTCTTGTCGAGCACGATGGTCCGCACCACGCCCGGCGCATTGCGGAAGAAGGGCGCGGGCGGCCGGCCGCAGGCCACGGTGATCTGCGCCCCTGGAACCTGGCGCGCGATCTCGCGAATCACCCCCGACGAGATGACGCAGTCGCCGATGCGGTTGGAGGTGACGAACAGGACTTGGGGTGCGGACATGGGTCTGTGTTCCGCCATCCCGCGTCGCGGTCAAGGGTGACGGAGCCTCAAAGTCGCGGCACAAGGGCGCCATGACCGACATCCAGCACCTGTCCCGCCCCGACGGCGAAACCCTCGCCTTCAAACGCATCGAGGGCGCCGGTCCCACTGTGATCTGGATCGGCGGCTTCCGCTCGGACATGGAGGGGACCAAGGCCCTGGCGCTGGACGTCGCCGCACGCGAACGCGGCTGGACCTTCATCCGCTACGACCATTTCGCCCATGGACAGTCGTCTGGCGACTGGCGCCAGGCCACCATCGGCCGCTGGCGCGAGGACGCCATCGCCCTGATCGACAGCCTGTCCGGCCCGATCATCCCGGTCGGCTCGTCGATGGGCGGCTGGGTCGCCCTGCTTGCGACGCTGGCGCGGCCGGAACGGATCAAGGGGCTGGTCCTGATCAATCCGGCCCAGGACTTCACCGAACGGCTGATGTGGCCCGGCCTGGCCGATCACGAGCGCCAGGCCATCCTGCGAGAGGGCGAGACCCTGATCGTCGAGGAAGGGCTAGGCGAATATGTCCTGACGCGGCGCATGTTCGAGGAGGCGCGCGACTGGCTGTTGCTGGGCGGCGTGATCGACATCGCCGCCCCGGTTCACATCCTGCAGGGCCGCGCCGACGACGTCGTGCCGTGGCGCCATCAGATCGAGCTGGTCGAGCGGCTGAAGGGCGTCGACGTCCGCCTGGACCTGATCGAGGGCGGCGACCACCGGCTTTCGACGCCGACGGATCTCGACCGGCTGATCGCGGCGGTGGAGGCGATGCGTCCATAATTTTTCCGCTCATCCCCGCGAAAGCGGGGACCCAGCACTTTGGGCGCTCAGGGGCCGACGGCAGGGCATGCTAGATGGCCAACGCACTGCGCTGTAAAAGGACTGGGTCCCCGCTTTCGCGGGGATGAGCGGAGAGTTTTTCAGCCCTTACCCGTCAGCGCCCCATACAGATCCGTCCGCCGATCGCGGAAGAAGCCCCAGGCCGCGCGATACTTGTCCAGCTCATCCAGGTCGAAGCGGTGCACCAGCACCCCCTCCTCCTCGGCGCCCAGGCTCTCGACCAGGTCGCCGCGCTGATCGGCGATGAAGGAGTGGCCGTAGAAGGTCTGACCCACGTTCGTCACCGTCTCATGACCGATCCGGTTGGCGCCCACCACGGGCACCGCATTGGACACCGCATGCCCCTGCATGGCCCGACGCCAAGGCTCGGCCGTATGCAGATCGGCATCGTGCGGCTCGGTGCCGATGGCGGTCGGATACATCAGCACATCGGCGCCCATCAGCATCATCGCCCGCGCCGCCTCGGGGAACCACTGGTCCCAGCAGATGCCGACCCCGACCTTGCCGAAGCGGGTGTTCCAGACCTTGAAGCCCGTATCGCCGGGCCGGAAATAGTATTTCTCCTGATAACCGGGGCCGTCGGGGATATGGCTCTTGCGATAGACGCCCAGCGCCTCGCCGTCCGCGTCCAGCATGACCATCGAGTTGTAATATTGCGGCCCGTCCTTCTCGAAGATCGAGACGGGAATGGCCACACCCAGGTCCTTGGCCACCGGCGCCATGGCCGTGACGCACGGATGTTCGCGCCATTCATAGGCTTGCGTGAACCAGTGCTCTTCCTGCGACACGCAGAAATACGGCCCCTGGAACAGTTCCGACGGCAGGATCACCTGCGCGCCCTTGCCCGCCGCCTCACGCACGAAGTCGATGGTCTTGGCGATATTGGCCTGCATGTCCTCGCCATAAGAGGTCTGGATGCCGGCGACGGTGATGTTGCGGGTCATGCGGGCTCCTGCTGGGAGATGCAGTGGAACGAGCCGCCGCCGGTCAGGATGGCCTTGGACGGCAGAGGAATGATCTCGCGATCGGGGAAGGCCGTCGCAAGGGCCTCGCAGGCGAACCGCGCGGCCTCGTCGTCGCCATAGGTCGGCACGACCACGGCGCCGTTGGCGATCAGGAAGTTCATGTGGCTGGCCGGGATCGGGCGTTCGTCCTCGTCCAGCACCAGGCCCGGCGACGGGATCCTCAGTACACGGAGCGTGCGGCCCGCCGCATCCGTCATGCCCGACAAATCGCGGGCCGTGGCGTCATAGACCTCGGCGTTCGGGTCGTTCTTGCCCCAGGCCACCGGGCAAGCCACCACGCCCGGCGCGACGAAGCGCGCCAAGTTGTCGACGTGGCCGTCGGTGTGGTCGTTCAGCAGGCCGTCGCCCAGCCAGAGCACGGCCCTGGCCCCGATAGCTGCTTCCAGCGCGGCTGTCGCGACCGCCTCGTCCTGGTTCCAGGCCGGGTTGCGGTTCGGGTTCAGCAGGCACTGGCGCGTGGTCAGGACCGTCCCCTCCCCGTCGTGATCCAACGACCCGCCCTCCATGACAAAGTCGTTCCACGTCAGGGGCACGCCCGAATGTTCGCCGATCTGGCCCGCAACGAGGTCGTCGCCCGGCATGTCATACTTCCCGCCCCAGCCGTTGAACTTGAACGCCGCCGCCGTCTTCGATCCCGCGCCGAAGATCGGCCCGGTGTCGCGCAGCCAGATGTCACCGAACTCGCCGGCCACCACCTCGACATTCTCGACCCCCGCGAAGCGCGCCTGGGCGTCCGCCAGAACCTCGGCCTTGCCGACCATCAGCTTGACCTGCTCACGCCCCGGCCCGGCCAGAACCCGCACCAGCCCCTCGACCTCGTCCTGCGCCTGTTCCAGCGCCTCGAACCAGTATTCCGCATGGCTGGGCCACCCCACCCACATGGCGCGGTGCGGAGCCCACTCTGCGGGGATGGCGGCAGGGATGGCAGCGGTCATCGGCGAACTGATCCTGTCTGTAATCGGGCACGAAACGCGAGCCGCGCCATATGGCCCCTCGTGCCCCCGACTTCAACGCCGGGCCTATGCGCAAATAAAAAGGGCGGCCCGCGAACGGACCGCCCTTCGTCGTTTCAGTCTGTCGTTCGCTTAGAACTGATAGCGAACGCCGACCTTGACCTGCCACACGGAGTTCGTGCCGAACGTCGACGGCGAACGTTCCGTGAAGGCGTTGTATGTGTAGAACTGGTTGCCCGTCCGCGCCGCAGTCACGTTTGTCGATGTGTAGGGGAAACCAATCTGCTGGATCGAGCCCCACTCGTCGTTGAGCAGGTTGCCCAGGTTCTCGATATCCATATAGCCGATCAGCTTGGCTCCGCCGGGGAAGAAGGCCGGCAGTTCCTGCTCGATATGCATATCCACCGTCGTCACATACGGCGATTTGAAGGCGTTGCGCGGCGAGATTTCACCCGCATAGTCGATCAGGCCAGTGCGTTGCAGGAAGGCATTGAAGGCCGTGATATCGAACGTCGGACCATAGCGGACCAACGGATCGCTGGTGGCCGTGACGTTACCCGAGGAGTCAGCTTGCGGCACATAGAGCAGTTGGCGTTGGGTGGAGATGTATTCGCCGTTCAGAGCCGACGAGTTGGTGCCGAAGACGTAGCTGAAAGGCAGGCCAGAACGACGCTGCGCATAGAGGCCGATACGCGTCCGGTAATCACCGAAGAAGGCGCGCGAATAGTTCACGCTCAGCTTCAGGGCGTGCTCGATCTCGTAGTTCGAGGTCGTCAGGCCGGGGTTGTTCGGATCCGACAACGCGATGTTGCCGAAGTTCGAGCTGGCCGTCGACGAAGTCGCCGGCGAACGGTCGGTGCTGTCAAGATAGGTGTAGGAGAAGTTGAAGCCAGCGCCTGTCAGCCAGCCCTCGTACCAGTCCTTGCTCACGCCGATCGCGAACTGGTCGGTTTCGCCACCTTCGAAGTTGGTCATCATCAGAACGTTCTGACCGGTGCGAACCGGGTTCGGACCATAGACCGGACGGCCGTCCGGGCCGGTTCCGTTCTGAGTGCGCGCCAGGCTCAGATCCACCCAGCCGATCGCGTCCTGCAGTTCCGAGTGGACGTACTCGGCCGTCACATCCCAGCCATCGCCGAGATAGAAGCGGCTCAGGTCGAACGACTTGGTGGCGCCGATCGAAGTCTTCCAAATCGACGGTGTCTTGAAGGTCGGATCGATCAGGTTGATGTTGCCCGTCCCCAGATTGGCGCTGGAGGTGACAGCTGTTTGAGCCACAGGATTGACCGCCGAACCATTGACGTTCAGCAGCGCCGCCTGTTGGGCCGCACTACAGACCGGGAAGGCGTTCGCGAACTGCGACTGATAGTTCGCCGCGACCTTGCACTGGAAGCTGCCGATCAGGTTGCCGGGGTTGGAATAGGAGTTCGCGATCCAGACGTTGGGCGAACCACCCTGGAAGCGACCGAAGCCGCCATACACGGTGATGTCCCACGGCGCGCGCCAGTTAAAGGCGAAGCGCGGCTGCAGGATGCCGATACCGTCCAGGTTTTTGTCGTTGCCGAATCCGAACCGGGTCACGAAGGCTTGGTTGAGCTGCGGCTTGTCGTCCGAGGTGTAGAGGTCATAGCGCAGGCCGGCCGTGATGGTCAGCTCAGGAATGGGCTTCCACTCATCCTGGAAATACAGGCTGTTCAGCGCATAGCTCAGCGACGCAGCGCCATCGACCTTGTTGTTCGATGCGGCGTTGGAATAGCCGATCGACGAGGCGCGCCGCGCTTCGAAGTCTGCAATCGAAGCGAACTCATACTCGCCGTTCGCCACCTGCACGAACAGGTTGAAGATATCCTGTTCTTCGCGTTCCAGACCGACCGTAAAGCGGTGATTGTAGCCTGCGTCATAGTTGGCGACGGCGCGATAGAGCGTGGTGTCGGTCGTCAGGAGGTTTGCGTGACGCGACCGTTCCGGGCCGAAGCGGATCGAACGGCGCGTACCTGTTTGGGTGCCGAACGGAGCGTCCAGATAAATCTGCATGGCGGCGAAGTCGTTTCCGCCCAGGCCCTGCGAGATGTTCTCGACTTCTTTGCGAGAGAACGAGAATTCGGTCGACAGTCTGTCAGTCCAGTCGGAGAACAGCTGAGCCTTGTAAACCTTCAGGCTGGTGTTGAGGCTGTAAGCCGATGACAAAAGACCGACACTGATGTTGTTGCCGCTGGTGGTGGTGCCGTTCAGAGTAAGGTCAGACCCTTCGCTCTGCTGGTAAGACACGACGGCGCGGTGGCGGTCATTGATGTTCCAGTCCAACTTGGCGAAGTATTTCTCGTCCGTGACCGGAAGTTCGTCCGCGCGCCAGTCCAGCGCATCATATCCGTAAACGCGCTGAGAAATTTCACGGACTTGGTCGATTTGAGCCTGAGTGATGCCAGGCGCTTCGTTGACGGCGCCCGAGCCTTGCGGACCCGACAGTACAGGCTGGGTCGATTCAAATTTTTCGTAGTTGAGGAGGAAGAACAGGCGGTCCTTGATGATCGGGCCTCTCAGGGTTGCGCCCCAGGTCTTTTCTTCAAACTTACCGCTGACGACGCGGTCTTGACGCTGACCGGTGACGAAGTCTTCGTAGCTGAAGTTCTCGCCGCGCAGGCCGTCGTCAGTCTTTTCCCAGAACACTTCGCCGTGAAAATCATTACCACCTGACTTGGTCACCGAGTTGACCACGCCGCCCGTGAAGCTGCCGTATTGGACGCCGTAGGGCGCTACATCAACGACCACCGCTTCAAGTACAGAACGCGAGATCGGCGTGCTGCGGGTCGGATAGCCGTTGCCGTTCAGCCCGAAGTCGTCGCTCTGGCGTACGCCATCAATCAGCACGGCGTTGAAGCGGGTGTTCTGACCGCCGATCGACAGGGCGTCGTTGTTGGTCGGATCGACCGTGGCGAACGGGGTGGTGCGGACGATGTCCTTGATGTCGCGGCCGATCGACGGGAGGGTCTCGATGTCGACGAGGTTCAGGTTACTACGCGGCGAGGTGCGCAGACCGCCAGAGCGAAGACCCGTCACCACGATGTCGTCGACTTGGGCGGCGGTGTCGGCGCTGCCGGTGATGACCAGTTCAACGGACACCGGCGTGCCGATGCCAATGCTGCCGACCTGGGCCGCAGCATCGCCAGCAGCCGACGTGCTCTGAACCAGGTAGGGGCCGCCGACGCGCAGGCTGCGCGACGAGAATTGACCCGTTTGGTCGGTGACCGTCGTCGAAGTCGTGCCCGACGGAACGTGGGTCACGGTAACGGTGGCGCCCGCCACCGGCGAACCCGCTGCGTCATAAACGGCGCCCGAGATGCCGCCGGTCGTTTCTTGAGCGAAGACGGCCGTCGAGGCGGACATCATGATGGCGACGGCCGAAGCGCCGTATGCCAGTTTCCGGAAGGTCATTAGCTATCCCCAGCTGGTGGACCGAAAAGGGTCGAGGACATGTTCGAGACATGTCGCAATCCAGCCCCCTCTAGGACTCATGTTGAACCCTGGGACGACAGTTATGTGACAGAGAAATGACAGCGGCAGAGGAGTGGTGTTGGCGCCACACCCCTCTGACAGGGGAGCGGATCAGCGTGTCGTCAGTCCGATACGCGCTCGAACACGTCCGCAATTCCACGCGCCGTGGGCAGGATGGCGTGGGGTTCGTGGAAGTTGCCGTTCACCTGGCTCTGGGCGATCACATGGGCGCGGAAGCGAGTGAACAGCGCGGTGTCGGGCGCCTGGGGCGCAGACCAGAAGGCGTCGATCGGCTGCTGGTCGGTCAGGCCGTCGAAATCGAAGAAGGCGTCGCCCATGACCTTGACGGGCGTGTGGAAGCCCAGCGCGGACAGGGCGGCGCTGGAATTGTTGACCACCATGCCCTGCGATGCGCGGCACAGGGCGGCCAGATTGCCGCCATCGATGAAATCGACGCGCCCGGCCAACCCGTGCGCCTCGGCCAGACGCAGCGTCACCGCTCGAAGGTTCACAAGACCCGGATCCAGCGGATGGTTCTTGACGACCAGTCGAGCGCCAGACGGCGCCTTGGCGGCGAAGCTGGCGATGACCGCCGTCAGGAAGGCGCGGTTGTCGGCATAATTTGAATACCGCAACAGCTGGGCGTCGCCCTCGCGCTGCAAGCAGGCGATGAAGAAGTCGCCGCGCGCCTTTATGACATCGGCGTCGCAGTTCTCGGCCTTGCGGAACGCCAGGCTGACGTAGCGGCGGATATGGCCGACGCACTGCTTCAGCGGCGAGAAGACGTAGGGCGCGGCGTAGTGGGGAAACATCGCGCCGCCGATGATCTGGGCGGCGTGATAGGCGCTGATGTTGGCCACATGGTGTGGCAGGATCTTGCCGACCGCGATCGGCTCGGACACAGGCGGCATAGGCTCGGGATAGCCGTCGCGGAACCTCGGCAGGGCGCTGGAGCCATTGACGCCGTTACGCTCGACCGTCACCCAGTCGGGCCGGAAATAGCCGTTTTCCAGGACCCACACCCGCGATGACATAGTCTCAGCAGCAGTCAGAACGGTCCTGTTGTAAGGGCCGGCCTCGCCGAACACGATGATGTCGGTGAAACGCGAAGCAAGCTCGGAAAACCCATCGGCCCACGCCTGGGGATCGGCCTTGAACACCAAGCGTCCGGGCCGTCGCCAATTCATGGCGTCGCCGGCGTTGAAGATCATGCGGCTGACGGTCGCCCCTCGCCCCTCAAGAACCGAAGCCAGCGCCGTACCGAAGGATCCGAACGGAGCGGAAACGATCAGAAAGCTTCGGCCTGCCAAGCCGACGTCGCTGCGCCGGACGGATGTCGGAAATGAAGAAACAACCGCAGATGTCGCGGTTTGCGGACCGCGCGAACGCACATGCGCATCCGGGCGGGTCAGCTCGGCGCGAAGACGGTAACGGCGGCGACGACGGGCCGAAAGCAATCGGGAAGAAGAGCGCAATTCGACCATTACGCCGCCCCGATCGGGCGCGACCCAATAGCTGGAAATCGCAGCGCCAGAAACTCGGCACAATCAGGACGTTTACGGACGAGCGTCATTATCGCTCTTTTGTCGCGGCAACCCGAGGCGATCAACCGAAATCGGCAACGACCCAGCGGTTTACCGAAACAGATCGTGAAGCGAGACTTTTTAACATCAAAGCCGCCGCCACCCTGATGGCGACGACGGCTCGATGCCTTGAAATCGACGATTTCCATGAACCACCGGTCGCCGGCCTGGATGTCCAGGCCGGCTTCCACGCAGGTCTTAGAAGTTGATGTCGATGGTCGCGCGGCGGTTGAGCGGTTCGCGCACACCGTCGGCGGTCGGCTTGGCCAGGTTGGTTTCGCCCTTGCCGTCGAGGGCGATGACGCCGCCGTTGACGCCTGCAGCAACCAGCGAGTCCGCGACGGTGCGCGAACGGCGGTTGGACAGACCCAGGTTATAGGCGGCCGAACCCGAGGTATCGGTGTAGCCGACGATCACGACGCGCGTCGGACGACCCGACTTGGCGTAGTTGGCGGCTTGGGTGACGACCGAGCGAGCTTCTGCGGTCAGGTCCGAACGATCCCAGTCGAAGTAGACGACGAACTGGCGAGCGACCGGGGTCTGAGCGACCGGCGCCGGAGGCGGCGGGGGCGGAGGAGGCGGCGGGGGCGGAGGCGGCGGGGGAGGCGGCGGCGGCGGAGCGTCTTCCGCACCGAAGCTGTAGCGCAGACCCAGGGTCACGGTGTGCGACTGATCGTAGTCGCCATCCCATTCGCCGAACTGCGTGGCGCCAACGCCCGTGCCGACCGTCGTCGAGGCGAACGAAGCGTCGCCCGTCAGGTAGCGGTAGGTCAGGTCGATGTTGGCGCGGTCGCCGATGGCCCAGGCCAGACCGGCGATCGCCTGAGCGGCGAACTTGGTCGAGTCGTCGTCAGCCGTAAAGGTGGCGGCGCGGTTGCCGCGCAGGGTGCCCGAGATGTCCGTCTTGACGTGGTTCACACCAGCGCCCAGGCCGACGAAGGGACGGATGCCCCAAGCTTCGTAACCGAAGTCATAGATGACGTTCGCCATCAGGGTCATCGATTCGATGTCGCCTTCAGGAGAGAAGCAACCGCCCGTCGCCGGGGTGGTGTTGCAGACGCCCTGCGTTCCCGAGACGGCGCGAACCGTGCCGACGTCGCCCGAACGGTAGCCGCCTTCAAGCTCGGCGCGCCAGTTGGGGTTGAAGCGATAGCCGAGGCGCGCGAACGCGTTCCAGCCGTCGTTGACTTCATAGTTCCACGACGCACCCGTCGTCGAGGATTCTGCGTTGATATCGTCCATGAACTGGTAACCGGCGTCGACCGCCCCGTACCAACCATTGGGTTCCGCCGATGCGGCGCCGGCTGCGAACAGTCCGGCGGCGGCAACGGAGGCGAGAAGTTTGAGCTTCATAGCTTCCTCACTGTGTGAATTGCGCGAAGCTGCACATAGGCACAGCGTTCCCGAGCCGAACGGCGTGGCTGGCGCACGGTTCCGCTCTAGGATTAGGATTGTGACGACTGTGGCGCCATTTCAACACATTGGGCGCCGGCGAAAGGAAACGATTATGGCGATGCGGTTCGACGGACAGGTGGCGATCGTGACGGGGGCCGGCGGCGGGCTGGGGCGCGAGCACGCTTTGGCGCTGGCGGCGCGGGGGGCCAAGGTGGTGGTCAACGACCTGGGCGGCGCGCGCGACGGCTCGGGCGGATCGGCGACGGCCGCGCAGGCCGTGGTCGCCGAGATCGAGGCTGCCGGCGGCGAGGCCATCGCCAATGCGGCGTCGGTCACAGACTTCGCGGCGGTTGAGGCCATGGTCGATCAGGCGATGGCGAAATGGGGCCGGATCGACATCCTGGTGAACAACGCCGGCGTCCTGCGCGACAAGACCTTCGCCAAGATGGAGATCGAAGATTTCCGCTTCGTCGTCGATGTTCACCTGATGGGGGCGGTCAACTGCACCAAGGCGGTGTGGGAGATCATGCGGGGTCAGAACTATGGCCGCATCGTGATGACCACCTCGTCGTCGGGCCTGTACGGCAACTTCGGACAGGCCAACTATGGCGCGGCCAAGATGGCCTTGGTCGGCCTGATGCAAACCCTGTCGATCGAGGGCGCCAAGAACGACATCCGCGTCAACTGCCTGGCGCCCACCGCACACACGCGCATGACCGAGGATCTGGGCGCGGCCCTGCCGCTGGAAGCCCTCTCCCCCGCGCTCGTCACACCCGGCCTGCTGTATCTGGTCAGCCGCGATGCCCCCAGCCGCGCCATCCTGGCCGCCGGCGCCGGCGGGTTCGAACGCGCCTATGTCACCTTGACGCAAGGAGCGTTCATCACCGGCGAGGATGCGCCCGAACAGGTCGCCGCCCACTTCGACGCCATCTCGGACCGCGCGGGTGAGATCGTTCCCGACATGGGCGCCGCCCAGGGCATGATCGAACTGACAAAGGCCCAGAAAGCGCACGGAGGCTGACGATCTGATCCTGCCCCTTCTCCCATGGGGAGAAGGTGGCCCGTAGGGCCGGATGAGGGGGTATGGTGTCAATCGCGTCGCACAGCCTAACCCCTCACCCTTTCGCACAAGGACGACGGCTGACGCCGCCGTGTGCTCAAGCCCTCTCCCGCCGGGAGAGGGTTGCGTTGACGTGGGGTCAGGCGCCTAACTTCCTTCCAGAGGAAACCGGCCTCAAGCAGCGCAAAGCGCGATAGGCCAAACACAAATGGGCTCAAGTAGCCCGAAGGGCGATAGCCCCAGGAGGAAAGCTCATGCGCGAAGCCGTCATCGTCTCCACCGCCCGCACCCCGATCGGACGGGCCTATCGCGGGGCCTTCAACGACACCCAGGCCCAGCAGCTGGGCGCCCATGCGGTGAGGCACGCCGTCCAGCGCGCCGGCGTCGATCCGGCCGAGATCGAGGATGTCGTCATGGGCGCGGCCCTGCAGCAGGGCTCGACCGGCACAAACGTGGCGCGCCAAATCGCCCTGGCCGCCGGCCTGCCCTCGACCGTCCCCGGCATGAGCCTGGATCGCCAGTGCGCCTCGGGTCTGATGGGCATCGCCACGGCAGCCAAACAGGTGGTCTTCGACCAGCAGAAGATGGCGGTCGGCGGCGGGCTGGAAAGCATCTCCCTGGTCCAGAACCAGCACATGAACCTATACCGCGGCAAGGACGAGGCCCTGCTGAAGCTGGCGCCGCACGTGTATATGTCGATGTTGGAAACGGCCGAGGTCGTGGCCCGTCGCTATAACATCGACCGCGACCGCCAGGACGAATATGCGCTCCAGTCCCAGCAGCGCACGGCGGCGGCGCAGGCGGCGGGCCGTTTCGACGCCGAGATCGTGCCGATGACCACCTCCATGCTGGTCACCGACAAGGCGACTGGCGAGACCTCATCCAAAGAGGTCACGCTGTCGAAGGACGAAGGCAACCGGCCCGAAACGACCCTGGAGGGCCTGAAGTCGCTGAAGCCCGTGTTCGGCGCCGGCGAGGAAATCCAGCAGGGCGAGTTCATCACCGCCGGCAACGCCTCGCAACTGTCGGACGGCGCCTCGGCCTGCGTGATCATGGAGGCCGGCGAGGCGGTGAAGCGCAACCTTCAGCCGCTGGGCGTCTATCGCGGCATGGCCGTCGCGGGCTGCGAGCCCGACGAAATGGGCATCGGCCCGGTCTATGCGGTGCCGAAACTGCTGAAGCGCCACGGCATGACGGTGGACGACATCGGCATCTGGGAGCTGAACGAGGCCTTCGCCGTCCAGGTTCTGTATTGCGCCGACACCCTGGGCATCCCGAACGAGCTGCTGAACGTCTCGGGCGGCGCGATCTCCATCGGCCACCCCTACGGCATGTCCGGCGCCCGCATGACCGGCCACGTCCTGATCGAGGGCAAACGCCGCGGCGCCAAATACGGCGTCGTCACCATGTGCATCGGAGGCGGCATGGGAGCTGCTGGCCTGTTCGAGATTTACTGAACCTTCTGTCTCCTCCCCGTCGCGGAGCGACGGGGAGGTGGCGCGGCGCGTCTTCAGCGCCGTGACGGAGGGGTTCTTCACCGCATCACAGGCGCCCGTGGGGCTTCAAGAGCCCCTCCACCACGCTACGCGCGGTCCCCCTCCCCGCTTCGCAGGGAGGAAACGGTTTACACCCGCTCGCTGACCTTGATCGCGACCCGGCATCCCGCCTTGATCACCCCGCTCAACAGCCGATAGGCCGGCGCCTCGCGGCTGCCGTGTTCGATGGCGTGGTCGTGGTGGGCCAGTTCCTCGTCGCGGAACTGTTTCAGTTCCGCCGCCAGCTCAGGATCGCGGTCGCCGATCTCGGCGATCTGGTCGGCATAGTGTTTCTCGATGACGCTCTCGACCGCCTCGGTGCAGGCATGCGCCGCCTTCTCGCCCATCAGGGCCGTTCCGGCGCCGAGCGCCGAGGCCGCGATCCGCCACAGGGGGGTCATGACTGTCGGCCGCACCTGCCGCTCGTTCAGCAGCCGGTCGAAGCGCGCCAGATGCACCGCCTCCTGGTCCTGCATCTCGCCCAGGTCACGGGCGATCTCGCCCCTGCCCTTGCGTCCCTCGAACACCGCCTTCTGCGCGCGATAGATCAGGACGGCGGCGTATTCCCCAGCATGATCGACCCGCAGAATCTCGTCCATCCGCGCCTTGTCGGCGCCGCGGCCCGGTCTTGGAAGGGGAGTGGAGGCGCTCATGTCAGGTCAGGCCTTCTCGATACGGGGGGCGCGGGCGTCCTTGGGGCGTTTGGCGGCCAGCAGGCTGAACACCGCAAGCGCCGAAGCGATTATCGCGTTCCACCCGGCCATCGACAGACCCAGCCAGCTCCAGGCCACGTCGCCGCAGCCGATCACCTTGACCACCGGCCCCGTGCCCATGGCCAAGGCCGTCAGACTGTCCAGATCGACCGAGCCCCCGACCGACGAACAGGTCGCGGGCAAGGCCCACCATTTGTATTCGCCGCCCATGTGGAAGATGGCCGTCACGGCCCCGGTGGCGAAGACGGCGGCCAACAGGAAGGCGGCGATGCGAGGGGTTCCCCGCCGACTGCCGCTGATCAGGGTCCAGGCCGTGGCGACCGTCGCCACAGCGACCGCGCCCCAATAGGCCTCGCGCTGCTTGAGGCACAGGTTGCAGGGCTCAAGCCCGCCAAACCGCTGAAACGCATGGGCCGCGCCCAGCATGGCCAGCGACGCGGCCAGGGCGAAGGCGGTCCACCAACGGGTCAGAAGGCGATAGATATCGATCATCTTGAAACGGTCTTAGCCCGCTCCTGCGGCCGCGTCGACTTACAGAAGCTTCACGGCGACGATCAGTCCGACCAGGGCCACGATGCCGATCACGCTCCACAGCGCCAGCCGCTTTTCCACCTGCGCCAGCATCGCCGGGCCCCAGCGTTTCAGTATCCACGCCTCCAGGAAGAACCGCCCGCCGCGCGTGATGATCGACGCCCCCATGAAGACCGGAAAGCTGAACGCCGCCAGGCCCGAGGCGATGGTCACCAGCTTGTAGGGGATCGGCGTCAGACCCTTGATCAAGATGACCCACAGCCCCCACTGATCGAACCAGACGCGAAACTGCGCCAGTCCGTCCGAATGGCCCAACAGCCGCATCATCGCCAGGCCCAGGTCGGTCAGGAAATAGCCGATCGCATACCCCAGTATCCCGCCCAGCACCGAGGCGACGGTGCAGACGGCGGCGTAGAAATAGGCCCGATCCGGCCGCGCCAGGATCATCGGCGCCAGCATCACGTCGGGCGGAATGGGAAAGAACGAACTCTCGGCGAACGACACGACGGCCAGGGCCTTCGTCGCATGGCGGCTGCGCGCCAGATCGAAGACGCGGTCGTAGAGTTTGCGCAGCATGGCGATCCTTAAGGCGGCACGGCGCGTTAGCACCCCTGCGGCATTGCGTCATCCTCGGCCGTCACATCCACCTGCTAGAGCGCCTGCATGACGACCCCCGCCTCTCCCGCGTCCACGGCCCAGCAGGACGACGTCAGCCACAACGTCACCCGCCTCTTGCGGCGGCTGGCGGACGACGGCGGCGAGGCGGGCCTGACCCTGCACGAGATCCGCGACCGGCTGGACGAGCGCGCCTATGGCCTGCTGATCCTGCTGCTCTCCATCCCCTGCCTGGTGCCCGGCCTCTATGGCGTGCCGCAGGTGGTCGGCCTGATCGTCATCCTGCTGGCCGGCCAGATGCTGGTCGGGCGCGAGGAGCCGTGGCTGCCGCGCTGGTTCCTGAACCTGCGCTGCAAGGGCGCCTGGCTGAAGGCCATGGCCGATTTCGCCGAGTCGAAACTGGGCTGGATCGACCGGCTGTCGCGCCCCCGCCTGCGCCGGTTCGCCGACGGGCCCGGCGAGAAGCTGGCGGCCGTCTTCATGATCCTGGCGACCCTGACCATCGTCATGCCCCTGACCAACACCATCCCGTCGGTCGCCCTGGCCCTGCTGTCGGTCGGCCTGATCCAGCGCGACGGCCTGTTCGTCCTCGCCGGCTGCGCCGTCACCACGGCCTGGCTGACCCTTCTGGGCATTCTCGCCACCGGCCTGCTTATGGGCGCGGAATGGGCGACCCGGCTGCTGCCGGGCTGATATCGCCCTGCCGTCATCACGTCCCCGTGGCTTCGTCTTGGCTCCGTCGTCTTCTGTGACTAGGTTCCGCGCCAATCGGCGGCCCCTTTCGGTTAAGCCCGCCTCAAAAATCTGTGCGGGAGACGCGCCATGAACGACATGACCCCAGATCAACAACTGTCCACGGTCGAAAAGCTCGACCAGGAAAACCCCCTCGGCGTCGACGGTTTCGAATTTGTCGAATTCACCGGCCCCGAGCCCAGGGCGATGATCTCGCGCCTGGAGCTGATGGGCTTCACCCAGACGCACGTGAACCCCCGGACCGACGTGGTCCGCCTGAAGCAGGGCGACATCAGCTTCCTGGTTCACCGCAAGCCCCAGGATCGTCCGGACAGCCAGGCCGCGACCTTCGCCAAGGATCACGGCCCGTCGGCCAACGGCATGGCCTTCCGCACCACCGACGCCAAGGCCGCCTATGAGGGCGCGGTGGAGCGCGGTGCCAAGCCGGCGCAAGGCGTCTCGGGCGGCGCCCTGGGCGCAGACTATCCCTATATCCTCGAAGGCATCGGCGGCAGCCTGCTCTACGTCATCGACCAGTATGGCGACGCCGGCTCCCTGTATGACACCTGGGACGAGATCGAGGGCTGGGAGGAATCCGAGCGCAAGAATTCGATGGGCCTGGAGATCCTGGACCACCTGACCCACAACGTCCGTCGCGGCGAGATGCGCACCTGGTCGGGCTTCTACGGCTCGGTGTTCAACTTCGAAGAGCAGAAGTATTTCGACATCAAGGGCAAGGCGACCGGCCTGTTCTCGCAAGCCATGATCGCGCCCGACCGCGCCATCCGCATCCCCCTGAACGAAAGCCAGGACGACAACTCCCAGATCGAGGAGTTCCTGCGTCGCTACAACGGCGAAGGCATCCAGCACATCGCCCTGACCACCGAGAACATCTTCGAGACGGTCGAAGCCATGCGCGAGCGCGGCGTCGATTTCCAGGACACCATCGAGACCTATTTCGAACTGATCGACAAACGCCTGCCCAACCACGGGCACGACGTGGCGCGGATGCGCAAGAACCGCATCCTGATCGACGGCTCGGACGAGGACGGCCTGCTGCTGCAGATCTTCACCCAGGACACCTTCGGCCCGATCTTCTTCGAGATCATTCAGCGCAAGGGCAACGAGGGCTTCGGCAACGGCAACTTCCAGGCCCTGTTCGACTCCATCGAGCTGGACCAGATTCGTCGCGGCGTCATCAAGGTCGACGCCTGAATGCAGATGCGGCCGCCCGCCTGGCTGCCCTGGCTCGGCCCGGTCCTCGCGGCCGGCGCCGGGGCCCTGGCCGGCGAATACTGGCTGGGCGGCGGCTTCTGGATGGTCCTGATCGCCGCCCTCCTCTGCGGCTTCGCCCCCATCGTCGGCTATCAGGTCTGGAAGCGGCTGCACCACCGGGGGTGAGGATTACGGGATCGGGCGTCGCTGGGAGCGGGCTGGATCGGAGTTCGCTAAGGGATGGGAGAGTAGACCTCGGCTAGGGAACAGTCTTGTAATGCTGGAACCGGCCACTTGCTGGCGCGACGTAAGATATGTCTCCTGTTGGAACGACATAGACTTGGGAACAGGTCGTTAGCGGGTGTTCAGGTTCGTCCCACCGACGGCATAGCCATCTATTGGCAATCCAATAGGCTCCGCCAAAGTTGTGATAGTCGCTCTCAAACCGATAGCTCCCATCCGAATCGAATGCCTCAGTAACGACCGCTGAACGATGCTGAATATCGACGTAGCGTTTACCGACAAATGTCGAGCGTAGCTCTTCGTTCGTCATTGGCGTTTGGCCCGCAGGAACTCGTGCATACGTCACAGCCATTTGCGTTGGAAGTGGCTTCTGCTGGACCACGGAAAGCGTGGCTTGCTGCTCTAATGAAGAGACATCAGGTTCGCTACAGGCGGTGGCGCCAACGCTGAGAATGCATATCAGAGGGCCGGACACCCGCACAAAAGGATGGCTCCTCCACGATCCTTGGAGCCAGGACGCGCCATCCATCACTACAGCAGCTAATTCGCTTAATGCTGGCATTCGAATATGGTCTGTTGAACGGGTGTTTTCATTCGGCAGATCATCCAGCGACCCTAACGACAAGTGGAGCGTCCGCAACCGGTCGATTTCGGTTCTGGCTTCGCCGCCGCAACATTGACGTCAGTCTGAAGAGCGGCCGCCGCCGTTGTCCGCATTGGGCGGGGAGTTGAAGTTAGATATCGTTGCCGCTTGCCGACTATACCAAAATGTAACCAAAGCGAGTGAAGCTGAACCCACTGCTAAGGGGTTGGTAATGTCGTCCGTTCGCGCGCTCTTGTTCTCGGCTGTCGTCCCACTGGCGAACCTCATGGCGATTGATCTCGGTGTGTTTCTGACGGATGGCTTCCTTCATGGGTTCACGCCAGGACTGGCCACGCAGTTTCTCGGTGTCATTGGCAAGCAACTTTCTGTTGGTTGGTTCGTGGTCATCGCGTTCGCTGCCATGGTATCTTTCGGGGCTTGGATCATCATCCAGCGCGCCAAATCAACCTCTGGACCAACGCGCCTCGTCCTCCTCAGTTTAGCGATGCTTGTTGCGGCTTTGCTTCCCGCAGGTCTTGCCCTTGTTGTCTTTGGCAAACCGTTTTTGGGGCTTGTTGTAGTTGGAGCAGTCTCTAGCGCTGCGGTCTTCATCGCTTCACGAGATGGGCACAGCGCGCACGTGTCGATCTCGACCGACCTGTCAGCGGCACAGCGTGAGGGTTTCGGTCAGCGTGGTCGTTAAGGTCCAATAGCTTCGACCCGTTTGACCACGAACGGACCGATCAGAGTGTCCGCAATGGGTCGTGCGCAGCCTTGGGATTCAGCGCCGAAAGCGGACGTTGGCCTCTAGGCCGGAAAGCGGACGCGCGGGACGCCGGCAGCGGCGTGGGCAGCTCCCTATTCGAAAGACGCGCTGACGAACTGATCCAACTCGTCCGCTGGCATGTAGGGCTCGCATCTTAGGGTTAGGGAACGCGCGCGGAAGTCCCGATCATTCCGTGTCGCAGCCTGAACTTCGCCCCGTTCAGAGACCTGGCTGAACGCGTAGAGGGACACCGCGATATTGTCGAAGGCCGCCTCGTTGGAACGATAACGGCCCGGTCCCCCATTGGCGCGCTGGCAAATCCGCAGCACGTCGCTCGCCGCCATGGAGAAGATGCGCGCGTTCGCGAACTGCGTCTCGATGTGTCGCGCCTCGACGGTGACGCCGTCCAAACCTCCACTGCGGTATTCAAGCAGGACCGCCGTCTCGTTCATCTCCAGATTTTGCCGATCGACGTCTTCTTGTTCCCCGATCGCCTGACGCAGGGCGGCGATGTCGTCCTCTGACACATATTCTGCCATGGCAGGCAGGTCGCGGAGCATGGCGTCGAGGTCAGCCGCGCCGACAGGTTTCATGAGGGGCCAGGCGAACCGTAGACGTCCGCCAATGCCGCCACCTCATCCGGCGAAAGACCGAACTCCAGGCGCCCGATCCCGACTTTCGACTCGACCAACCAATCCGCGCTCATGGGGGCAACTCACCTGAAGATCCGGTTCGGTCGCCCGGGAAGCCGTGACGAGGAATGCCGCCAGGCGACCATTACCTCCTAGGCGCGCGTGCGACGAGTGCGATGTTGGGTTCAGGCCCTGTTACGCTGATGAGCACGACTGTCCGCAATGGTCGTTTACAGCCTTGGATTCGGCGCCGAAAACGGACGTACCGAACTGCGGCTAGGGGTGGAAAGCGGACCTTTTGAATCCTAAGCTGACTCATCAACGAGGATGACCGTGATGTATGAGGTAGAGTTCACACGAGACGCTTTGGCAAACAAATCTTACATCACTTTGCCGGGCCATCCGGGGAGAGGCGCTGTTGGGTGCGTCGCTGAATCTGTGCCACTCGATCAGATCATTCGCGGCTACAATGGCGTCGATCTGAGCTTAGACTTCGACAAAAACGGGTGCCTGATTGGGATAGAGGTCTTCGCCGCATAGCGTGTGGAAGGTCTGCAACGGGTCGGTTTGCGACGTAAGCAGTCAATCTGAAAGCGGGCCTGCGCGTTCAGACTGCCAAACAGCACATCACGAACACCCGCCTGTGCCGAAGCGAGCAGAGATCACAGCAAGCCAGTGCTGTATCGAGCATGGCCTCACGCAGACACGTTCGGGCGGCGTACTCCCTTTCACCCTGCGGGCGTCATATCGGCGAAGGTCAACACTCTGATTTTTCGACACTTCCAATTTTCTTCAGCCAATCGACCTGACAGGCCCACGCGCTGCGTTAAACTGCCGCCGACCGGCGTCTCCGAGGAAAGTGCACACATTGCACCCTGTTTTTCGGCGCCCGGAGGGGGTTCACGATGCGCACCGTCTATTTCGGACTGATTGCACTCTTTGCACTGTGTTTTTCCTCGGCCCACGCCCAGGACGCGGCGCCCCGCTGGTCCCTGGCCATCCACGGCGGCGCGGGCGTGATCGAGCGGTCCAGCCTGACGCCGGAGCAGGACGCCGCCTATCGCGCGTCGTTGCAACGCGCGCTGGACGCCGGTTCGGCCGTCCTGACGCAGGGCGGCTCGGCGCTGGACGCGGTCCAGGCCGCCGTCGAGGTCATGGAGGACGATCCCCTGTTCAACGCCGGGCGCGGCGCCGTCTTCACGGCGGCAGGACGGAACGAGCTGGACGCCGCCGTCATGAACGGTTCGGACCTGACCGCCGGCGCCGTCGCGGGGCTGACTGCGACCCGCCATCCCATCGCCGCCGCCCGTGCGGTGATGGAGCGCTCGCCCCACGTCATGCTGATCGGCCCCGGCGCCGACGCCTTCGCCGCCTCGGTCGGGCTGGAACAGGTCGATCCGTCCTGGTTCTTCACCGAGCGCCGCTGGCAGGGTTTGACCAAGGCCCTGACCGAGGCCCGCCAGCCCGTCCCCGAACGCCCCGTCGGCGCGCCCGCGCCCCCAACGGTCTCGGGCGACCAGGGCGCTGAAATCGCCCCGCCCCTGAACGAGAAGAAGTTTGGCACGGTCGGCGCCGTGGCCCTGGACAGCCAGGGACGCCTGGCCGCCGCCACCTCCACCGGCGGCATGACCGCCAAACGCTGGGGCCGGGTCGGCGACGTGCCGGTCATCGGCGCGGGCACCTACGCCTCCAACGCCGACGGCTGCGCCGTCTCGGCGACCGGCGACGGCGAATATTTCATCCGCGCCACCGTGGCCCGCGACATCTGCGCGCGGATCGGCGGCGCGACGGCCGCCGCCACGGCAGCCCAGGCCGAGATCGAACAGGCGAAAGCCCTCGGCGGTCTGGGCGGCGTCATCGTCATGACCACGGACGGCGCCCCCGCCTTCGCCATGTCCACCTCGGGCATGTATCGCGGCGCCGTCTCCTCGACCGCCCCGGCCCGCGTCGCCATCTATGCCGACGAAAACTGATTTCAGACGATTCAGACGTTTCAGACTCTCTTTTTCCAGACCGAGCCCATGCCTGCACCCGACGATGAACTGACCCTGATGGCCCAGGAGGAGCTGGACGCCGCCTGCGCCATGCCCTTCGTCGAGCTGAAGAAGATCATCCCCTGGGGCGACAGCTACGAAGGCTTCGCCCCGTCCGGCCGCACGGTCGAGGTCGAGCGCCGCTACCTGTGGGCCGTCGAACCCAAGGGCGGCGTCATCGTCGAGGTCGAGGTGCGCGACGCAGCCGCCCATACCGGCGCCGAGGCCCGCGCCCTGTTGACGCCGAACGGGTAAGCGCGTGTGATCGGCGCTCGGTTTCCAATCCCCCGATTTCGGTCTAGGCCTAACGCATGAAACTCGCCTCGCTCAAGCACGGCCGCGATGGCCGCCTCGTCGTCGTCTCGCAGGACCTGAACTGGTTCACGGACGCCTTCCTGATCGCCCCCACCCTGCAGGCGGCGCTGGATGATTGGGACCAGTGCGGTCCCCGGCTGGAGGCTCTGGCCGAAAGCCTGGAGCACGAGGGCGTGCCGCGCGGTCGCTTCCGCGAACACGAGGCCGCTTCGCCCCTACCCCGCGCCTATCAATGGGCGGACGGCTCTGCATACGTGAACCACGTCGAGCTGGTGCGTAAGGCGCGCGGCGCCGAAATGCCCCAGACCTTCTGGACCGATCCGCTGATGTATCAGGGCGGCTCCGACAGCTTCCTCAGCCCCCGCGACGCCATCCCCCTGGCCGACGAGGCCTGGGGCTGCGACCTGGAGGCCGAGATCGTCGTGGTCGTCGGCGACGTGCCTCAGGGCGCGACACGCGAACAGGCGCTTGAGGCCATCCGCCTGGTCGGCCTGGTCAACGACGTCTCCTTGCGCAACCTGATCCCCGCCGAACTGGCCAAGGGTTTCGGCTTCGTCCAGTCCAAGCCCGCCAGCGCCCTGTCGCCCGTCCTGGTCACGCCGCAGGCCCTGGGCGAGCGGTGGCAGGACGGCAAGCTGCATGGCGCGCTGAACGTCCAGCTGAACGGCCAGGACTTCGGCAAGGCCGACGCGGGCGTCGACATGACCTTCGACTTCGGAACCCTGATCGCCCACCTGGCCAAGACCCGGTCCCTGTCGGCCGGGACGATCATCGGCTCGGGCACGGTGTCGAACAAGGACGCCGACGGCGGCCCCGGAAAGCCGGTGTCCGAAGGCGGCCTGGGCTACAGCTGCATCGCCGAGGTCCGCACGGTCGAGACCATCCTGCGCGGCGCCGCCGAGACCCCCTTCCTCAAGCACGGCGACACGGTGCGGATCGAAATGCTGGACGACCGTCACCACTCCATCTTCGGCGCCATCGAACAGACCGTCGCCCCGCTTTCCAGCGACGCATGACGGCATTAGGTTAATCACGCCGGCCTCGGGGGAGGCCGGATCAAGTCATGGGGAGAGACGACGTGCCGCCTGAAAAACTGATCCCGCTGCTTATGATCCCGATCATGCTGGTGGTCGTGCTGCTGAAGAACCGCAGGAAGCGGGTGCTGAAGCCGCATCTGCTGTGGATCATGCCGGCCATCGTCCTGCCGCTGATCGGCCTGGGCCTATGGGGCACGGCGCAGAACCCCCACATGGCCCACGCCCCGTTCGGCCCCGACGCCTGGGCGGTGCTGGCCATCGGCGGCGTGCTGGGCGGCGTCGCCGGCTGGTATCGCGGCAAGACCGTCACCATCGAAAAGGAGCCGGACGGCTCCCTGATGGCCCAGGCCTCGCCTCTGGGCCTGATCCTGCTGGTCGTGCTGTTCGCGGGCCGGTCGCTGTTGCGCGACCTGATCGAAAGCCACGCCGCCGAATGGCATCTGAACGCCATGGCCGTGACCGACGCCTTCCTGGTCTTCGCCATGGGCCTGATCGTCATGCAGCGCGTGGAAATGTACATCCGCGCCCGCCGCATCCAGGCCGGCGGCACGGACGGGCATGTGAAGGTCGCGGCGTGAGGCTGGGCGCCCCAATCGGCGCGGCCGTCGCCGGCTTCCTTTGCGCCGGCGGCGCTCTGGCTCAGGACGCTCCGGCGGAAGCCGACTGGGATCTGGTCAAGGACGAGGCCAAGAAGACGACCATCGCCTACGTCACCACCACGGCCGGCCTGTCCATCGCCACACGCTGCGTGAACGGCGGCTATTCGGCGCTTCTGGTCGGCCTTCCCGAAACGCCCCGTCGCACCAAGACGCGCGCCCTCGGGCTGACCTTCCGCGACGAGGAGGGGTCGGAGTGGCGTTGGAACGTGACCACGGACCGCACGGCGGTCGTGGCGGATTTCCCTGCGCCGTTCGCGCGCGAGCTCCGTCAGGGCGGACGCCTTCAGATCGTCGTGCCTGGCGGCGCCGGTCCGGCACAAAATCTGCGCTACGACCTGGAACTGCCCGCCTCGGGCTCGGCCATCGACCAGACCCTGAGCGCCTGTGATCGACCACTGGTGGATCCGCGCGACCTGGAGCTGGACGCCATCGCCGAGGATGGCCTTCAGGTCGGCATGCGCTGGGAACGCCGCATCCGTCCGACCTATCCTTTCAGAAGCCGCTACGCCGAAGGCTTCGCCGTCACCACCTGCGTCGCCCAGCCGGACGGCACTCTGCGCGACTGTGTGATCGAGACCGAACATCCGGGCGACGGCCGGTTCGGCGAAGCCGTCCTCAAGGCCGCCCGCGACGCCACCGTCGCCTATGACGGCGACCAGCCGACGGCCCCGCGCATGATGGCGTTCCGCGTCAACTTCATCATGCAGTGACAAGGCCTCTGGACCCGCCTCACGTCTCTGTGGCATGAGGCGGCCTCTGCGGGCGTGGTGGAATTGGTAGACGCGCTGGATTCAAAATCCTGTTCCGAAAGGAGTGCCGGTTCGACCCCGGCCGCCCGCACCAAGCTTTTTCAGGCTTTCCGCCTGGGTTCGGGAGGTTCGCGATCCGCGACCTCCCGGCGACTTCCGACACGAAACGCGGACGCGTCGTCACAGTGGCGGCACAGCCTGTTCACCTGACGCTCCCCCGGCGATATGTCTCCAGTCCAGTCGGTGGCGCGACGGAGGACAGGATGTCTAACTCCTACGGCTCTCCGAGCGCCTGCAACTGATCACAGAGCTGGACGCCGGCCATCCGGCGCCGCACGCCAGCCTCCCGGAGACGCCCGCGCCGGGGTCGAACGCTCGCTACGTCTCGAAAGCAGAGAACGACCGGCTGGTGGGCCAGGCCTTGGCGATGGGGTTGGGCCGCTTCCAGGCGCGATGGCGCGCGAAACCATCGACGCTCTGATTAAGCGGGGCGCGAAGGTTCAATGCAATGCGAAGTCACTCCGACTAGCCACGGCGGCTCTGTTGACCTCTAGGCGATTGAGCAGGCCAAGGACGGGGGCTTCACCCTCGCCAATCGGCGCCCCGGCTGCCCCCGGCCGGGCTAGGTTCGTGGACCGCAGCAGCATCTGGACTCGCAGGCTTGATAAGATCAACGAGCGGGATGAGGCGTGGTGGACCTACAGCACCGCCGAGCGGGAGAAGTTGGCGGCTCTGGGCTGGTGGGTTGAGATGGGGAAACGGCGACCGCCGCCGCAGCCGGTCTATGGCCAGGACGAGAAACGACGAAAGGCCGCCACTCCGAGGGATGACGGCCTGCGGCTAGCTATCAGCCGACATCGCAAAGTGCATAGGCCTTCGGGTTGGGACAATACCATCCGGTCAGATCACTGTAGACGCATCCCGCTCTTAGGAAGCACTGCTCTGGGTCGGTTCGAAGGTTCGCACCTGCATATGCAGAGCGTTGGACGTCGAAGCTTCCCGCTGTCGAGGCGGGCTGAGCGGTGGCTACTGCCGCCGCAGCTGAGAAAACGATTGCGCTAATAAAGGCGAGCTTTTTAATCACGTCATCCTCCAAGGGAGCTAACCTCCCGCAAGGATTGCGGCAGAAGATTATTCGCCTGGCAAGTGAAATCGTAGCTAACGGCCTGCGACACATCGGCAGTGACGCCACAAGCGCCGCGGGCCATGCACCTTTCCGCCAGGAAGGAGTGAATCATGGCGACACGGAAGACCCACGTCAGATCGCTCGCGGGCGTGCGACTTCAACACATCGAGCAAATGGCGCGACGACAGGTCGTTCAGTTGTCCTGGCGGCTTTTAACCCTTCGCCAGAACCAGCCTCGATCTTTCACAGACGAGGTCGAGGCCGAGGACGCTTTCGACATGGAGGTGATTGCGTCCCTGACCGATCCCGTGACTGGGCGGGCCGCCACCCTTCTCTAAAATCTGATCAACCCAGCTCGCGGTGGAAGAAGCCCGTGACGTCGGCCAGGACCGTAGCCTTCTTGCGGAACAGGGGCGAGAGGGTCGCGATCAGGTCCGCGTGGTCCAGGCCCGGATAGAGTTTGGCCTCGGACCGGCCGCCCGCCGCCCGCATCCGTTCGTCCAGAATGATCGTGTCCTCGTCGTGGACCACCGTGTCGGCCGTGCCGTGGCCCAGCCAGATGGGCGGGGCGTCGGCACGCACGAAGGCGACGGGCTGAGTCAGGGTGGGGTCCGGCGCGCGGCCGAAGGCGTTCCGTGACGCCGCCACGTCGAACGGCAGGAAGTCGTAAGGGCCCGCCAGACCCGCCGCCGCCTTGATCAGGTCGGGCCGACCGACGGCGGCCATATAGCGCCGGTCCAGGGCGATCATCATCGCCAGGTGCGCGCCCGCCGAATGGCCCAGCACGCCCAGCCGCGCGGGGTCGCCGCCATACTGAGCCGCCACTTCCGCCGCCTTGGCCGTGGCGGCGGCGGCGTCCTCGATGAAGGCCGGGAAGATGACCTGGGGCACGACGCGGTAGTCCGGCAGGGCCACGACGAACCCGCGCGCCGCCAGCGCCTGCGCGGCCCAGCCGTACTGGCTGCGCGAGCCTGAATCCCAGCCGCCGCCATAGAAGAAGACCAGGGTCGGATAGGGTCCCGGCGCGGTCGGGGCGTAGAGGTCCATCTGCTGGCGCGGGTCGGCGCCATAGGCGATGTCGCGCGCGACGCGGCGCACCCCGCCATCTCTCGGCCCCAGGGTGTTGAGCAGGCCCAGCGGCGAACAGGCGGCGGCGAGAAGCCCCAGGGCGGGCGCGAACAGGCCACGGCGGGTCATGCGTAAGGTTCCATCGCGGTCAATACGTTCGCGCCGCCGATTCGGTCTTCGTCACCCCGATGATTACCGCGCGGCATGTCACCTGGCGTTGGCAATCAGTCGACCGCAGTCAGCGTCCTCGGCCAGGCCCGGATCGACGAAGGCGAACAGGGCCGTCACCGGCGCCACCACCGCGCCCAGCAGTCCCGCCAGCCCGCCCTGCGACACCACATCGCCCAGATCGACCCCGACCTTGGGCGCCGTCAGAGCGCCGGAGACGGTGATGGGCGCCCACAGACGCAGCAAGCGCGGCTTCTTGGACTCGCCCTCGATGCGCAGGTTCATCGTCTCGGCCCCCAGGTCGATCGTGCCCTTGCCCTGGGCCAGGACCACATCCGTGTCGATGACGAAGGTGCGCGCGGTCGCCGTGCCCCCGCTGACGCTGAAGTCGGCGACGGCGCAGCGGATCTGGCTTTCGGATTGATCGCCACTGAGCAGTTTCAGCAGACCCGCGCTGGCGTTGATACCCAGCAGTTCGGCGAAGGCCGCCCGCATCTGACCGTTCGGCACCACCAGGCTGAGCGAGCCTTTCGACGCCCCCGCGAAATCATGGATCGAGGCGCCTGGCCCTTCCAGCCTGGCTCGACCCAGAGCACGACCGCTCAAGGGAGCCGAGCCGTTGCGCGCCGGAATGATCGATTCCAGCGGATAGCCGGCCAGCCGCAGATCGACGGTGCTGTAGGGCGTAGCCTTGGTCGCATTGATCCGCGCCGTGCCGTTCATCTCGCCCCGGTTGAAGTTGAAGCTGATCGGGTCGAGCTTCAGGATGCCGTCCTTCAGGTCAGCGCCCAAGTTCACGGCCCGCACATCGAACTCGTTCGCCTTCACGGCCGTCGCACGGTAGGTCAGGGTACCGTCCATGGTGCGCAGGCGTTCGGTCTGAAGCTTGGCGTCCGGCAGAAGCTTGCCGCCGACCACGACCGGCGCCTCGGTGTCGGTGCCGGCCGCATTGGTCCGGACGCGCGCGCCCAGCACGGCGGCCAGGTCGTCGATATCCAGCCGGCGTGAGGTCAGTTGCGCATCCACCCTCAGGCGCTGGGCGGAATTGACCCGCACCTCGCCCGACAGGTCGGACGCGCCGACGCGCCCGTCGAAATCCTTGAAGGTCCAGATCCGCTCGTTGCGGTTCAGCGCGCCCGACAGCCGATAGGGCGGCGTGTTGGGTAGCGTCACCCCGGTCAGCAGATAGAGGTCCGACATATTGCGCCCCTGCATCGTCAGGGTCGCATCGAACCGGCCCAGGTCGAACGGCCGCGTGATCGCCCCCTTGGCGTTCAGCGACGAACCCACCCCGGTCACGTTCGCCTCGAACCGATAGGGTCGATCGCGCCGAATGTTCATGAAGGGCCCGCCCTCGATCTTCAGCGTCAGCGGCGATCCCCTGACATCGCCGCGTCCGTCCAGCACGAAGCCGGCCGCGCCGCGGGCCGCCTCTCGCGCGTTGACAGCGGCCTGCAGCGTCAGGCCGCGCCGCTGTTCGTCGAAGGACAGCTGGCCGTCGGTGATGATCAGTTGCTGGATCACCGGCAGTTTCAGACCCTCGCCGGTGTCGGGTTTGTTCGGGTTCAGCTCCCAGCTCTTTCGGCCGTCCTTTGCCGAGATCAGCACCACCCTGGGCCGGGTGAAGCTGAGCAGCGGCATCTCGATCTGGCCGGCCAGCAGTTTCCTGAGCCTGACCGAGGCGCGGACCTCGTCGACGTCGGCCGTGTCGCGATCCCGCGCCCAGTCCGGCCCGCCGATCTTCAGCCCTCGCACGACGGCGGACGGCGTCCAGCTGAACAGGTTCACGTCCAGATCTCCCGTCAGGGCGATCTGGCGATCGTATTTGACCGAGGCCCAGCGGCCGATCGGCCCGCGCAGCATGTTCCAGTCGAACAGGGCCAGGAACAACACCACCACGGCGACGAGGACCAGCACGACCCCGGCCGCCCATTTTTCCGCTGATCCGGGCCGCCGCGCCGCCGCATAGACGGGGTCGTTGTCGCGAACCCAGTCGCGCCAGGACCGCAGGCGCACGCCTGCTGGAACCAGCGCCCTTTGATGCACGTCAGCCCGAAAAGTCCGCCAATTCCGTGGGTTCGACAATCGCTCGTCTCCGTCAGCCAGAGGGAACGCATCAGCCCCGGTTTGGCGCCGCAACGTCAACCTATCGTTGATCGTCGTCTATTTGACGTGAACTTGTCGCATATTCTTTACAAACAGAAATATCGGCGCATATTTCATCAGAGTCCTGATCTTAATTCAGGCCATGGAGGATGACCCGTTGACCCGTTTTCTCACCCCTGCCCTGATCGTCGCCGCCCTGGTGGCCGCCGCGTCGCCTAGCCTGGCCCAGAGTTCGACGCCGCGCGCCGAACGCGCCGCCGTGCTCCAGTCCGTCATGGTCTGTGGAACCGATGCGGCCTCGCGCCTCGCCTATCAGCGCGACAACGGCGTGACCCCCACCTTCGTCACCGCACAACAGGCGGTCGCCGCCCGCCAATCGGGCCAGCGCTGGGCCGCCCCGCGCTGCATGACCGCGCACCAGTATGACCGCCTGGCCGGCGCGCCCCAGATCCGCGCCTCACTCTGATCCTGCGGCCCGACGCATGAAAAAGGGGCGCGGTCTGACGACCGCGCCCCTTTTGTCATTTCAAGCTGACGCGGCTTACTGCGCCGGCGTCAGATATTTGTTCAGCCAGCCGAATACCTCGTTGTGCCATTGCAGGCTGTTGGCCGGCTTCAGCACCCAGTGGTTCTCGTTGGGGAAGACGATCAGGCGACTGTCGATGCCGCGACGTTGCAGCGCCGTATATGTCGACAGGCCCTGGGCCGTCGGAATGCGGAAGTCGAGATCGCCCTGGACGACCAGCATCGGCGTCTTCCAATTCTCGACATGGTTGGCCGGGTTGAACTTCTGATAGCCCTCGGGATTGGACCACGGCGTGCCGCCATATTCCCATTCCGTGAACCACAGCTCTTCGCTGGAATAGCCCATGCCGAAGGTGTCGAAGACGCCGTCGTGGTTGACCAGGCACTTGAACTCGTTCGACCAGTTGCCGGCGATCCAGTTGATCATATAGCCGCCGTAGGAGGCGCCGAGCGCGCAGGCGTTGTCGCCGTCCAGGAAGTTGTATTTCTGCTGCGCCGCCGCCCAGCCCTTCTGCAGGTCTTCCAGCGGGCGATCGCCCCAGTGCTGGCTGATCGCATCGGTGAAGGCCTGGCCGTATCCGGTCGAGCCGTGGAAATCGATCATCACCACCGCATAGCCCGCGCCGGCGTATGTCTCGGGGTTCCAGCGATAGGACCAGCCGTCGCCGAACGAGCCCTGCGGCCCGCCGTGGATCAGGAAGGCGACCGGATATTTCTGACCTTCGACATAGCCGACCGGCTTGATGACATAGCCGTGCACCGTCTCGTTGTTCCAGCCGGGGAAGCTGAACTGCTCATACTCGCCGAATTGTTTGGCGTCGAAGGCCGGGTTGGCGTTGGTCAGGCGCAACGGCATTTCGCGCCCCAGGAAGGTCTTGAAATAGAGGTCGCTGGGGGCCTTCAGACTGTCCTGAGCCAGGACAAAGCCCGACGGCGTCTGCTGGAAGGCCGAGACGTGGCCCGCGCCAGTGATCGGCGTCACCACGCCGTTGCGCGTATCCACCGAAAACAGCTTGGTCGAACCGACGTCGCCCGCCGTGGTGTACAGCGTCTGGCCGTCACGCGACCATTGCAAGGTGTCGGCCGACCGGTCCCAGTTCGAGGCGATCTCGCGCTTCTGGCCGGTTTCGACATCCATCAGCACGATCTGATAGCGATCCGCCTCGAAGCCCGGCCGCGCCATGGCGCGATAGGCCAGGGTCCGTCCGTCCGGCGAGAAGACCGGGCCGGTGTCCCAGGCGTCGTTGTCGTCGGTCAGGTTGGTGAAGGTGCCGTCGCCGGTCAGGCCGTTGGTCTTCCACAGGTCGAAGTTGGTGCTCCATGGCTCGGTCTGACCCGCCAGACGCGCCGAGAAGACCACGGCGTCGCCCGCCGGCGTGAAGACGAACTCGCTCTCATCGCCGAACGGCTTGGAGGGCGTGTCGCCGTCGAAGCCCTTGGTGATCCAGGAAGGCGTTCCCGTCGCCTTGCCGTCGCGGCCGATGGACTGGACGAACAGGTGGTTCTGGGTGTGGTCGTTCCAGGTGTCCCAGTGACGCACGAACATGCGGTCATAGACCTGGCCCGTCGTCTTCTGATCGGCGATAGCCTTGCCCTGTTCGACCGAGGCGTTCAGGTCGGCCGCGTTCGGATAGACGGCCAGCGACACCGCCACCTTGTCGCCCGTCGGGCTGATCCGATAGGCGTTCACGTCGGTCGGCAGGTTGGTCACCTGCACCGGCGCCGACGTGGGCGAGGCAACGCGCCAGACCTGGCTCGCGCCCGACTTGCCCGACAGGAAATACAGATTGCCGTCCCCGCCCCAGCGCGCGGTGTTGGCGCCCTGGTCCGAGATGGCCAGGCGACGCGGCGCCGTGTCCGGCGTGGTCAGGTCCAGGATCCACAGACTGCCGGCGCGGCTGTTGGCGTCCACGTCCGTGGTCGTGACCGAATAGACGACATAGCGACCGTCCGGCGACACCTGCGGGTCGCCCAGCCGGTTGGCGGTGATCATGTCCTGATAGGTAAAGGCGTCAGGCGTCGCAGGCGCGGCGGGAACCGGAGCGGGCGGAACCTGGGCCAGGGCCGGAACGGCGCTCATCAGAGCGACAGCCGCGCAGGCGGCGGACAGAAGGGAACGGTGACGCATCAAGCTCTTCCTCGGAAATCTTGCTGCGGCAAGGCGTAGCACCGCCGTTCGCCGGGCGGAAGTTGCCGCGAACGACTGGCTTAGCTAAGATAGTGGGTCCAAGGAGCGCGACATGACCACCGTCACCGTCCACCACGCCAAGACCCACCTGTCCAAACTGATCGCCGCCGCCGAACGCGGCGAAGAGGTCGTCATCGCCCGCGGCGACAAGCCGGCCGTGCGGATCGTGCCGTTCGAACTGCTCAAGCCCTCCGAAACGCCGAAGCGACAATTCGGGCTGCTGAAGGGGCAAGGCGCCTTCGATGAATCGTTCTTTGATCCGCTGCCCGAAGAAGAACTCCGTCTTTGGGAAGGGCATGGCGATTGAGCTGGCTGCTGGATACGCATGCCTTGCTGTGGTGGGCCTTCGGAGACGAACGTCTACCGCCCAGCGCCCGAGCCGTGCTTGAAAACCGCGCCAACGTCATTTTCGTCAGCGCCGTTTCCGCGATCGAGGTCACGATCAAGCATCGTATCGGGAAACTCCCCCAGGCAGAGGGCCTCGCTCGCGACTTTTCGTCAGAGATAGAGCGCATGGGATTCCGCGCCCTGTCCATATCGATGGATGAAGCCGCCCTCGCCGGCCGCATGGAAGGCGATCATCGCGACCCATTCGACCGGCTGCTGATCGCCCAGGGCCTGCTGAACGAACTGACGCTCGTGTCCAACGAGCGCCTGTTCGACAGTTTCGGGGTGGCCCGGATCTGGTGACCTTTCTGGTGACCTACTGCGCCGCCGTATAACGGCCGACCCAGTCCAAAATCTCCTGCTGCCAGTCGACCCATGTGCGGGGCTTCAGCACCCAGTGGTTCTCGTCCGGCACATGGACGAAGCGGCTGGGCACGCCCTGACGCTGCAAGGCCGAGAAGGTCGCCAGTCCCTGTTCCATCGGCACGCGGAAGTCTTTCGACCCGTGCAGCACCAGCATCGGCTTGTTCCAGTCGCCCACAAACGTCTCCGGGTTGAAGGCGTCGTACACCGCCTTGCGCTCCCAGCTCGGCCCGCCGAACTCCCAAATGAAGTTGCCGATATCCATGGCGTTCATCAGCTGGGGCACGTCGAACACCCCGGCGTGGTTGACCAGGCAGCGCCACGGCCCGTTCCACTTGCCGGCGATCATATTGACCATATAGCCGCCGTAGGAGGCGCCCAGGGCGCAGGCCCGGTCGCCGTCGATCCACGGATTGCTCGCCAGCGCCGCCGTCCAGCCCTTTTCCAGATCCTCCAGCGGCCGGTCGCCCCAGTGGTCGTTGATGGCGTCGGTGAAGGCCTGGCCGTAACCGGGCGAGCCGTGGAAGTTGATCATCACCACCGCATAGCCGGCGGCCGTATAGGTCTGGGGGTTCCAGCGGTAGGAGAAACTCTCGGTCCAGGGCGATTTCGGCCCGCCATGGATCAGATAGACGGCCGGATAGCGCCGCCCCTCTACCGCCCCGGCCGGCTTGAACACCCAGCCCTGCACCGGCTCATCGTTCCAGCCGGCGAAGGTGAAGGCCTCGCCCTTGGGCAGGTCCAGTTGCGCCAGCACCTCGGCGTTCTGGCGGCTGATCTGGCGCGGTTCGCCGTTGGCATGGACGAAGATCTGCGCCGGGGCGACGAAGCTTTCGTGGGCATAGGCCAGGACGCCCGCGACCTCTTCATAGGACCCGACCGTGCCGGTCCCGGTCAGGGGCGTGACGCGACCGTTGCGCGCATCGACCGAGAACAGCCGGTTCTGCCCCTCGTCCGCCGCCGAGACCAGCAGCGAGCGACCGTCGGTGCGCCATTGCAGGCCGCCCGCGCCGCGATCCCAGTCGGTCAGCTTCCGGGCGCCCGAACCGTCGGCGTTTGCCACCCAGACCGCCGCCTGATCCCCGCCGACATTCTCGCGTGGGGCCGACAGCCAGGCCAGCTGACGGCCGTTCGGCGAGAAGACGGGATTGCCGTCCGGGCCCTTGTTCGCCTCGGTCAGGTTGACCGGCGCGCCGCCGTCGAGCGCGACACGAAACACGTCGCTGTTGCTGGTGAAAGGCTCGCCCGCTCCTTGCGTCTGTGTGCCGTAAACCAGGGTCCGCCCGTCCGGCGAAATGTCGAAACTGGAATCGCCGGCCGACACGTCGGCGTCCAGGCCCGCCAGCAGGTCACGCGGCTCTCCGCCCCCCAGACCCGAGCCGTTCAGCGGCTGGACGAACAGATGGGTGCGGCGCGTATCGACCCAGTGATCGAAGTCGCGCAGCGGCAGCCGGTCATAGGACTGGATCGTCGACTTGCCCCGCTCATCCAGCCGCGTCTTGGTGCAAGCCAGGGTGTCGCAATCGACGAAAACCGAGACCGCCAGCACCAGCGACTTGCCGTCCGGCGCGATGCGGAAACCCGACACGTCGAACGGCAGGGTCGTCACCTGGGCCGCCGCCATCCCGGCCGCATCCGTGCGCCAGACCTGGTTCGATCCGCCCCGCGACGACAGGAAATAGATGGCTCCGCCGTCCGGCGCCCAGCGCGCGCCCGCGGCGCCGCCTTCGGAGATCGCCAGCCTGCGCGGCTCTCCACCCGCGACGTCCGTCAGCCACAGGCCGTTGACGCCCTTGTTGCCGTCCCAGTCGGTGGTGCGCACGGCGTAGACGATCTGGCGGCCGTCCGGCGAGACGCGCGGCTCGCTGACCCGCTCCATCATCGCCAGATCCTTCAGCGACAGGCCGCGCGAAGCGGGCGCTGCCGCTTCGACCGGCGCAGGCCCCGCCTGCTGAGCGAACGCAGGCGCGGCGGCCAGCATCAGGGTTCCGAAGGCGGCGGCCGCCATCCAGCGTGAACGCGTCATGTCTCAACTCCCCACAGGTTTTCCGACCTTGATAGGGGCCGCCCGCCGCATCGCCAAGCGCCCAAGCCGTCGCGCCTCAAGACGTCGCGCATCTTGCCCCGTCCCGCCGAACCGGCGACAAGCGGACTTCCATGAATTCAGCCCCGCTCCCTGCCCGACGCCAGCCGCACATCGTCGATGTGCTGATCGCCGAACGCGCGCCGCGCCTGACCGCCTCGCCCCTGTGGCCCGTGGTGCGGCCAGCCCTTTATGGCATGCTGGGCTATGGGTCGGCGGTGCGGATGGCCGACGCCATCCAGCCGCTGTCGGGGACTGAGACCTTCGACTACGTCTCGGACCTGCTGAAGCTGAAGGTGACGACGACCAACCTCGACCGCCTGCCCGCGACCGGCCGCTGCATCGTCGTGTGCAACCACCCCACCGGCATCGCCGACGGAGTCGCCGTGTTCGATGCGATCAAGCAGCGACGCAGCGACATGATCTTCTTCGCCAACGCCGACGCCATCCGCGTCTCGCCCCGGCTGGACGAGACCATCATCCCCGTCGAATGGGTCACCGACAAACGCACCCGCGAAAAGACCCGCGCCACCCTGACCGCCGCGAAAGAAGCGTTCGAGGCCGAACGCTGCGTCGTCATGTTCCCGGCCGGTCGTCTGGCGCGCGAGAGGAACGGCGTCCTGACCGATCCCGAATGGGCGCCGACCGCCGCCTCGATGGCGCGCAAATACGATGCGCCGGTGATCCCCATCCACGTCACCGGCCCCTACAGCCGCCTGTTCCACCTGTTCGACAAGGTCTCGCAGGAGCTGCGCGACGTGACCCTGTTCCATGAACTGCTGAACAAGGCGGGCAAGCCGTTCGGCGTCGATGTCGGCCTGCCCATCCCCGCCGACCGGCTGGACGTGGACGCCGCCAAGGCCACCATGGCGCTGAAACATTTCACCGAACGCACCCTGGCCGCCGATGCCGACGCGGTGTTCGCATGAAGATCGAACTGCCCGACGCCGAGGCCACCACCGCCCTTGGCCAAACCATCGCCCCCCTGCTCGCGCCAGGCGACAGCGTCCTGCTGTACGGGCCGCTGGGCATGGGCAAGTCCACCCTGGCGCGCGGCCTGATCCGCGCCCTGACCACGGCGGACGAGGACGTGCCGTCGCCGACCTTCACCCTGGTCCAGTTCTACGAGTCCGATCCGCCCGTCGCCCATTTCGACCTCTATCGCCTGACCCGGCCGGAAGAAGCCTTCGAGATCGGCCTGGACGAGGCGCTGGACGAGGGGTGCGCCGTGATCGAATGGCCCGAGCGTCTTGGCGACGAGCCCGGCCGGTTCCTGGGGCCGGATCAACTGATCATCGAAATTTCCGAACAGGGCGACGGCCGCCTTGCGACCGTTTCCGGCGTAGGCCGATGGGAAACGGGGCTGAAGGAACTGCATGTCTGATCGCGAACCCCTCCGTCTCGACTTCCTGAAGGCCGCCGGCCTGGCCGACGCCGTGCGCGCGCCCTTGCCCGGCGACGCCTCGACGCGGCGCTACGAGCGGCTGACTCCGGCCAACGGCCCGACCCTGATGCTGATGGACCAGGCGCCCGCCGCCGAAAGTCCGCCCTGCGATCCCGCATGGACGCCGCAGCAGCGTCACGCCGCCGGGTGGAACGCCGTCGCCCGCCTGTCCGCCGGCCGGATCGAGGCCTTCGCCGCCGTCGCCGCCCATCTGAAGTCGCTGGGCCTGTCCGCCCCCGAAATCCCGGCGCTGGACGCCGCCAATGGTTTGGCCGTGCTGGAGGATTTCGGCGACGCCCTGTTCGCCCGGGTGATCGAAGACGGCGCCGACGAGACGCCGCTTTATCTGGCCGCCATCGAGGCCCTGGCGACCCTGCACGACGCCGGAACCCCGCCGCAGACCCTGCACGGCCCCGGCGGCGACTGGCCGCTGCTGACCTATGACGAGACCGCGCTTCAGGGCGGGGCCGATCTGTTCGTCGAATGGCTGCCGAAGCTGGACGATCGCGTAAGCTTCGACGCCGCCGCCATCGCCGACTGGCGCGCGGCCTGGGCGCCCCTGGTCGCCTCGGGCGCGGCCGGGGCCTCAGTCATGGCCCACCGCGACTATCACGCCGAAAACCTGATCTGGCTGCCAGAGCGCGACGGCGCCGCGCGCGTCGGCATGATCGACTTCCAGGACGCGGTGCGCGCCCACCCGTCGTGGGACCTGCATTCCCTTTTGCAGGACGCCCGCCGTGACGTGTCGCCGGCGCTGGAGGCCCAGGCTCTGGATCGCTATTTCGCCCTGCGCCCCGGCGTGGATCGCGCCGCCTTCATGGTCGACTACTCAGGCCTCGCCGCCCTGAACGAGGCGCGCATCATCGGCATCTTCGCCCGGCTGATCGCCCGCGACGGCAAGCCGCGCTACCGCCAATTTCTGCCCCGCATGTGGCGGCATCTGAACGCCAATCTGGAACAGCCGGCCCTGGCGCCCGTCGCCCGCTGGTTCGACCGTTACGTCCCGGCCGAGGTGCGCGCATGACCAACAAGACCGCCCCCAAGACGGCGATGGTCCTCGCCGCCGGCCTGGGCACCCGGATGCGTCCCCTCACCGACGACCGGCCCAAGGCCTTGGTCGAGGTCCAGGGCCGCGCCCTGATCGACCATGTGCTGGACCGACTGGCGGACGCCGGCGTCGAAAAGGCGGTGGTCAATGTCCACTGGTTCGCCGACCGGCTGGAAAGCCATCTGGCCGCGCGCGGACGCGGCCCCGAAATCGTCATCTCCGACGAACGCGCCGAACTGCTGGAAACCGGCGGCGGGCTGAAGAAGGCCCACCCTCTGCTGGGCGACGATCCCGTCTTCGTCGCCAATATCGACAGCGTCTGGATCGACCGGAGCGATGCGTTGGGCGACCTGGTCCGCCTGTGGAACCCCGAGACGATGGACGCCGCCCTGCTGCTGGCCCGTCGCGAAGGCTCCATCGGGTTCGAGGGCGACGGCGATTTCTTCCTGCGTGATGCCATTTCTGGAGAGGGGGGCGGCCTGGCCTTCCGCGGCGCGGCCGCTTCCGCTCCTTACGCCTACATGGGCGTCCACATCACCCGGCCCGGCTATGCCGACAACGGCTGCGAAGGCCCCTTCTCCCTCAGCCCCCTGTGGCGCAAGTCCGCCGCCCAGGGCCGTCTGTTCGGTTGCGTCCTCGACGGCGACTGGATGCACGTCGGCGACCCCCAGGCGCGGGACCAGGCCGAGACGAAACTGGCGGGAGACGCGTGAGCGCCTTCAACCCATTCCTGGGGGACACGCCCCGCTGGTACGCCATCCCCGCGCACCGGCCCTTCCTTGAAGACTTGGCCGCCGGCGCCCTGGCCTGGCTGGGAGACCTGCCGCCCGAGACCCTGTCCGACGCCACCATCCTGCTGCCCAACCGCCGGGCGGCGCGCGCCTTCACCGGCGCCCTGTCGAAACTGTCGGGCGACCGACCGATCCTGCTGCCCCAGGTCCGGCCGCTGGGCGACCTGGAGGAGGACGAGCCGCCCTTCACCCCGGGCGCCCTGGGCCTGGATCTGCCGCCCGCCATCCCCGCCCTGACCCGCCGGTTCGAGATGGCGCGGATGATCGTCGAACAGTTCGACAATAGCCTGACGCCGATGCGCGCCCTGGACTTAGCCGATGCCCTGGGCGGCTTCCTCGATTCCTGCCAGCTGGAAGAAATCCCCAATCCCGAACGTATCGCCACACTGGTGGACGGCGAAATGGCCGAGCACTGGGAACGGTCAGCCGAGTTCCTGGGTCTCGCCGTCACCGCCTGGCCCAAACGCCTCGCCGAACTGGGCTTGGTCGATCCGGCGTGGCGCCGCGCCACTCTGCTGCGCCGTCTCGCCGAACTGTGGGACCATACGCCCCCGACCCAGGCCGTCATCGCCGCCGGTTCGACCGGCACCGTCCCCGCCGCCGGCGACGTGCTGAAGGCCGTGGCCAGCGCCCCGCTGGGCTGCGTCGTCCTGCCCGGCCTCGACCTCGATCTGGACGCCCAGGTCTGGGACCAGTTGGACGAACAGCATCCGCAGAGCGCGATGAAACGGCTGCTGGACCGCTGCGACATCCCCCGCGAAGCCGTCCGCCCCTGGTTCCGCCCAGCCGTCAGCCCCGCCGCCTCGGCGCAAGGCCTGGCCCGTCAGCGGCTGGTCAACGAAGCCCTGCGCCCCGCCGAGGCCACCGACGACTGGCGCCGCGCCATCCGTGACCTTCGCTCGGCCGCCGTCGCGCGGGGTGAAGCCCGTGACCCCATCGCCGAGGGCCTGCAAGGCCTGTCCCTGTTGACCGTCCGCGCCGAGGAAGAGGCCGCCGCCGCCATCGCCCTGATGATGCGCGAGACGCTGGAAACCCCCGGTAAGACCTGCGCCCTCGTCACGCCGGACCAGGCCCTGGGTCGCCGTGTCGCGGCCCGGCTGGAACGCTGGGGCGTCATCCCGGATTCGTCGGCCGGCGCCCCGCTGTCGCGCCTGCCCGCCGGCGCCCTGGTCGATCTCTGCGCCCGCTGGATCGCCGATCCGGTCCAGCCCCATCTGCTGCTGGCCGTGGTCAAACATCCGCTGGGCCGGTTCGATCTGGGCGAGGCGTCCCAGGCGGCGGCCGTCGCGGCGCTGGAGGAGCACGCCCTGCGCGGTCCCCGCCCGCGAGACTTCGCCGCCATCCATCGCCGCCTGCTGGAGGCGGTCCAGCCCGATCGGCGCGGCAAGGCGCCGCCCGAATGGAAACAGGCCCGACTGTCGGCCGCGACCCGGCTGGTCGATCATCTGCAAACCGCCGTCGAGGCCGCGACCGCCGCCTTCACACCCGACGCCGATCTGAACTTCGCCGCCTCGGCCCTGACCCGGCTAATAGAGACCCTGGCGGGCCAGAACGCCTGGGCCGGTCCCGACGGCGAGGCCGCAGCCGCCCTTCTGTCCGGCCTGATCGAGGGCGGCGCGTCCCTGGGCCGTATCCGCCGCGCCGAACTGGCTGAACTGGTCACGTCTCTGGTCAAGGAAAACGTCGTGCGAACCGGCGGAGCGACCCATCCGTCGCTGCGCATTCTCGGCGCCATCGAAGCGCGGCTGGTGCGCGCCGACCGGATGATCCTGGCGGGCTTAGAGGAGGGCGTCTGGCCCCAGGCGGCGCCGACCGACCCCTTCCTGTCGCGACCGATGCGAAAAGCGCTGGGCCTGCCCCCGCCCGAACGCCGCCTGGGCCAGACGGCCCAGGATTTCGTCCAGGCCGCCTGCGCCGACGAGGTCATCCTGATCCACAGCGACCGGCGCGGCGGCCAGCCTGCCGTGCGTTCGCGCTGGCTGTGGCGGCTGGAGATGCTGACGCGCGGCGCCGACGCCAAGGACACGCCCGTCGCCATCGCCCGGCCGGCCGCCGTCCTCGACTGGGCCCGCGCCCTGGACGCCCCCCCGCCCGGCCCGCCGCGCTTCGCCAAACGACCCGAGCCGCGTCCGCCGGTGCATCGCCGCCCGCGCAGCCTCTATGTCACCCGGATCGAACGCTGGGTGCGCGACCCCTACGCCATCTACGCCCTGTGGGTGCTGGGGCTTGAGGCGATGGACCGTCCCGGCGCTTCTGCCGAAGCGCTCGCCCGTGGCAACGCCGTCCACGCCGCCGTCGAGCGGCTGACGCTGGACTGGCCCGACGTCCTGCCCGACGACGCCGAGACCCTGTTGCATGGCCATCTGCTGCGCGAACTGGGCGCGCGCGGCTTCGAGGACGCGGCCATGGCGCGCGAAGCCCCCCTGGCCCGCAACGCCGCCCGCTGGCTGACCGACTTCGAGCGCCGCCGTCGTGCGCGCGGCATCGACATCCTGGTCGAACAGCAGGGAACCATGACCTTCGACGCCCCCGCCGGCCCCTTCACGGTCAAGGCCTTCGCCGACCGTATCGAGCTGGCCTCCGACGGGGCGGCGGTGATGGACTTCAAGACCGGCGCGGCCCCCTCCGCCAAACAGGTCAAGTCCGGCTTCGCCCCGCAACTGACCCTGACCGCCGCCATCCTGGCCGACGGCGGGTTCGAACGCACCAACGGCGCGGTCACGCCCGACGAACTGACCTATGTCCGCGTGGTCGGCCGCAAGACGGCGGGCGAGGTCATCACCCGCGCCTCGGGCGCCGACGCCGCCGACCTGGCCCAGGCGGCGCTGGACGGGCTGAAGCGCCGCGTGGCCCGTTTCGACGACGAGAACACCCCTTACGTCTCCTGGGCCGCGCCCCAGTTCATGGGCAACCAGGGCGGTAACTACGACCATCTGGCCCGCGTCTGGGAATGGTCGGTGATCGGCGACGGGGACGACGGCGAATGACCTCACCCTCCCCTCAGATCGTCGCCGCCGATCCCCGCCTGACCGTCTTCGTCACCGCCAACGCCGGCTCGGGCAAGACCACGACCCTGGTCAACCGGGTGGCGCGTCTGCTGCTGGATCAGGTCGATCCCGGCGCCATCCTGTGCGTCACCTACACCAAGGCCGCCGCCGCCGAGATGCAGGCCCGACTGTTCGACCAGCTGGGCGGCTGGGCCGTGCTGGACGACGCCGCCCTGTCGCGCGAACTGGCCCGGCTGGACGACGGCGACCCGCAGGCAATGGATCATGCCGCCCTGTCGCGCGCCCGCAAGCTGTTCGCCCGCGCGCTGGAAACGCCCGGCGGGCTGAAGATTCAGACCATCCACGCCTTCTGCGAAAAACTGCTGCGTCGCTTCCCGCTTGAGGCCGGGGTCTCGCCCCGCTTCACCGTGCTGGAAGACCAGGCCGCGACCGCCCTCAGCCATTCCGCGCGCGAGGACCTGGCCCGCGCCGCCGTCGCCGATCCCGACGGTCCCATCGGCTTGGCCTACAGCCATTTCGCCGTCGAGCTGGACTGGCAGCGGTTCCAGGCCCTGCTGTCGATGATCGAGGCCAGGCGCGCCGATCTGCTGGACTATGTGGATCGCGCGGAGGCCGGAACCGCGCCCGATCCCTGGTCCCTGACCGGCGCCGAGGCGGGCCGCAGTCCCGAAGAATTGGAACAGGACTTCGTCGCCTGGATCGATCCCGCCGAATGGAACCGTATGGCCGAAGCCATGGAGACCGGCTCGACCAACGACCGCAAGATCGCCGACGCCATGAGCGTCGCCGCGCCCCCCTACGCCGGCTTCGCGGCCCTAGCCGGGGTCTTCTGCACCCAGGCAGGCGAGCCCCGAAAGAGCATGGGCACCAAGTCGGCGCCGCAGGGGGCGGTCGGCTGGCTGGTCGATCTCCAGGCCCAATTCCTCGCGACGCGCGAGGCCCTGCGCAAGGCGCGGATCGCCGACGACACGGTCAAGGTCCTGACCCTGGCCCGCGCCCACGCCGCCTTCTACGAAAACGCCAAACGGGCAAAGGGCGCGCTCGACTTCCCCGACCTGGTGGCCCGCGCCGCCGCCCTGCTGACCGAAAGCGGGGCGGCCGCCTGGGTGTTGTACAAGCTGGACGGCGGGGTCGATCACGTCCTGATCGACGAGGCCCAGGACACCGCCCCCGAACAATGGGCCATCGTCCGCGCCCTGACCGGCGAGTTCTATTCCGGCGAGAAATCCGGCCGCACCGTCTTCGCCGTCGGCGACGAGAAACAGTCGATCTATTCCTTCCAGGGCGCCCGGCCCGAACGGCTGCGTCAGGAACGCGGCGCCTTCCTGGCCCTGGCCGAGGGCGCCGGCGAACCCTTCGCCGGGCCCGAGTTGAACACCTCCTATCGCTCGACCGAGGAGGTGCTGGCCTTCGTCGACGCCGTCTTCGCCGACCCCGACCGCACCCGCGCGCTGACCGGCCCGCAAGGCGACATCGCCCGCCACATCCCCGCCCGCATCGGCCAGCACGGCGCCATCGACCTGTGGCCCCTGTTCCTCGACGAGCCCGCGCCCGAGACCGACGCCTGGGACGATCCGGTCGATCAGGAAAGCGTCGGCAGCGCCCGAAAACGCCTGGCCCGCGACCTGGCCCGCGAAATCCGCCGCCAGGTCGAAAGCGGGCTCGCCGTCTTCGACAGCCGCACGCGCGACCTGCGCCCAGCCGGATACGGCGACTACATCGTCCTGGTCCGCCGCCGCGACGCCACCTTCGAAGAGATCATTCGCGCACTGAAGACCGAGGGCGTGCCCGTCGCCGGGGCCGACCGGCTGAAACTGTCCAGCCACATCGTTTTCGACGATCTGATCGCCCTGGCCCGTTTCGCTCTCTTTCCCGACGACGACCTGTCGTTAGCCGAGGTGCTGCGCAGCCCCCTGTGCGACGTGGACGAGGACGGCCTCTACGCCCTCGCCGGCCGCGAGAACCGCAAGTCCGGCCAGCTGTGGCGCGACCTGCGCGACCGGGCGCACGAACGCCCCGAATGGACCCGCGCCCGCGATGCGCTCCAGGCCGCCGTCGATGCACAGGGCGGCGATCCCTTCGCCTTCTTCTCCCAGGCCCTGAACCGGGTGGACGACTTAGGGCTCTCCGGCCGCGCCCGCATCCTGGCCCGGCTGGGCCGCGAGGCGGAAGAGGCTATCGACGAGACCCTGAACCAGGTCCTGGCGGCCGAGAACCGGGGCGCGATCGATCTGGAGACCTGCCTGGCCCAACTGGAGGCCGCCGACGTCGAGGTGAAGCGCGAGCTGGAAGGGGCGCGCGGCGAGGTCCGCGTCATGACCGTCCACGGCGCCAAGGGGCTGGAAGCGCCCATCGTCATCCTGCCCGACACCACGATGAAGGCGAAGGCTCAAGGCCCCTCCCTGATGCCGGCGGTCACGCCGGAAGGCGAAGGCGAGGCCTGGCTCATGGCTCCCGGCTCGGCCAAGGACGACTGCCCCGCCTCCGCCGACGCCCGCGCAGCGCGCCAGGCCCGCACCGACGACGAGACCCTGCGCCTGCTCTATGTCGCCCTGACCCGCGCCCGCGACCGCGTCATCGTCATGGGCCGCGCCTCCAGCCGGGGCGCCGAGCCCGGCAGCTGGTGGTCGGTGATCGAAGAGACCTTCGACAGGCTGAGCGACCAGGTGCGCGAGGTCGAGAACGGCGTCCGCCGCTTCGGCGTCGATCCCGAACGTCGCCCCGCCGCCGTCGCCGAAACCCGGTCCGCCGACGCCCTGCCCGCCTGGGCCGCTACCCCGCCCCCGGCCGACGCCACCGCCCGCTTCGCCTCACCGTCGCGGATGGAGGGCTCGATCCGTATCCCCGCCCCCTCGCCCCTGGCCCGCAGCGCGGCGGGGGGCGCGTCGCTGGGTCGGTTCCGGCGCGGCGACCTGATCCACCGGCTGCTGGAGCGCCTGCCCGAGATCGCGCCCGCTGACCGCCCCGACGCCGCACGCCGCCTGCTGGCGCGAGAGACCGATCTGGACGAGGCCCAGCGCGCCGAAATGATCGCCGCCGCATTCTCGGTGCTGGACGACGCCCGCTTCGCCCCCGTCTTCGGTCCCGGCTCCCGCGCCGAGGTGGCCCTGACCGGCGCCCTGCCTGGCCCGCCCAGCGTGGCGATCAACGGCCGCATCGACCGGCTGGTGGTCACCCCCGACCGGGTGCTGGTGATCGACTACAAGACCAACCGCCCCGCCCCCGACGCCCTGGACCGGGTCGATCCCGCCTATGTGCTTCAGGCCGCCGTCTATGTCGCGGTGCTGAAACGCCTCTACCCCGACCGCCCGGTCGAGGCCGCCCTGGTCTGGACCGACGGCCCGAAACTGATGCCGATCCCGCAAGCGATGCTGGACGCGGCATTGGCGAACAGTTGAATTGCCCGCGATTCGCTCCCACATCTTCAACCGAACCCGGACGCATCCGGCCAACCCCCATTCGCGCTCAAGCAGCGAGGCCCCGCGGGCCGAGCGCTAGCGCCCCAAGGAGCCATTTATGGCGACGGTAAAAGTCACCGACGAAAGCTTCGACGCCGACGTCCTGAAGTCGTCCACCCCCGTCCTGGTGGATTTCTGGGCCGAATGGTGCGGCCCCTGCAAACAGATCGGCCCGGCGCTGGAACAGATCGCGGACGAACTGGGCGGCAAGGTCACCGTGGCGAAAATCAATATCGACGACAGCCCCATGACCCCGTCCAAGCTGGGCGTGAAGGGTATCCCGACCCTGATGCTGTTCAAGGACGGCCAGATGACCTCGATGAAGGTCGGCGCCATGCCCAAGGGCAAGATCGTTGAATGGCTGGCCGAGGCGGGCGTCAAGGCCGACGCCTGATCCTGACGGATCTCTGAAGATCAAACGCCCGCCGGTTCAGACCGGCGGGCGTTTTTCATGCTAGGATGCCGCCATGAGCGACGAAGACACCCCGATCCCCGCCCCGATTTCTGACGAAGAGATACCCGGCGAAACCTCTGTCCAGCGCGCCCTGCGCCTGAAGAACGCGGCGCTCGACGGCCGCCCCAAAGCCCCACGCGGCGGCCGTTTCCAGCGCGAACAGAACGCCCGCATCGCCGCCGGCAAGTCGCGCCCCTGGATGAGCAAGTAAGCACATTTTCCCTCCCCCTGCGGGGGAGGGTCGTCGCGCAGCGACGGGGTGGGGGCGGCCCGGCAAGGCCGCACTGGCTTGACTGAAGAGAAGTCCGTGGGGCGTCGCCCTGCCGCCCCCACCCGGTCTCGCCTTCGGCTCGACCACCCTCCCCCGCAGGGGGAGGGAGAAACCGGCGCCTAGTCCGGCCAGGTCTCCCGGCTCGCCCCCAGCACTTCTCCTGCCAGATACAGCGACCCGCAGATCGCCACCCGCCCCGCGCCCAGGCGCAGCGCCAGGTCCAGCGCCTCGCGCACCGATCCCGCCGGCGTAGCCGCCAATCCATGGCCGCGCGCTACGGCAGCCAAAGCCGCCGGTTCGGCCGCCGCCCCGTCGAAGCCGACGGTGAAAACCGTCGCCTGGCTGTCCTTCAAGGCGGCGAAGAACCCGCCCGCATCCTTGTTCGACAGCATGCCGCAGATCAGGGCCAACGGACGCGGCGCCCGCGCCTGACGCTCGGCCAGAAACGCCGCCAGGGCCTTTGCGGCATGGGGATTGTGGCCCCCGTCCAGCCAAAGCTCGGCGTCGGCCGCCCGCGCCGCCTCGCCGTAAGGTCCGGCCGAAATTCGTTGCAGACGCGCGGGCCAGCGCACGGCCTTCAGCCCCTCGGCGATCGCGGCCTCAGGCAGGTCCAGTTCGACCGCCGCCGCCACGGCCAAAGCCGCATTGTCGATCTGGTGCGCGCCTGCCAGGGCCGGCGCCGGCAGGTCCATGAACAGTTCGGCCGTCTGGAACGCCAGGCCGCCCCGCTCGGCCCAGGCGTCGAAATCTACCCCCAGCACTGTCAGCCGCGCATGGACGTCGGCAGCGCGGCGCTCGATGGCGGCCATCGCCTCCTCGCGTTGCCGCGCGATCACCGCCGGCGCCCCGGCCTTCAGCACCCCCGCCTTCTCCGAGGCGATCCCCGCCAGGTCCGTGCCCAGAAACTCCGCATGGTCGTAATCGACGGGGGTGATCACGCTGAGCAGCGGCCGTTCGATCACATTGGTCGCGTCCAGCACCCCGCCTAAGCCCACCTCGATAATGGCCAGGTCGGCCGGCGTCTCGGCCATGGCCAGGAAGGCGGCGGCGGTGGTGCTTTCGAACACCGTGGCCTCGCTGTTCGTCTCGGCCATCACGGCCTCGATCCGGTCCAGGATGGCGTTCAGCGCCTCGTCCTCGATCAGCTTGCCCGCCAGGCGAATCCGCTCGTTGAACCGCACCAGATGGGGCGAGGTATAGGCATGCACCTTCAGCCCCGCCGCCTCGGCGATGGCGCGGATCAGGGCGACGGTCGAGCCCTTGCCGTTGGTGCCCGCCACATGGATGACCGGCGGCAACTTGTGTTGCGGATCGCCCAGAGCGGCGCACAGCACGCGCATCCGATCCAACGACAGATCGATCCGCTGGGGGTGGCGCGCACGTAGACGTTCGGAGACGGGATCCATCCGCCTCCTTTAGCCCCTGATTTCGAGAACCGCGACATGACTTCCAGGCCGCACATCAGAACGGCGGCCCGCATCGTCCTGGCGGCGGTCTTCCTGGGCGCCGGCGTGCTGCATCTGATGGTTCCCGGCCCCTTCGTGCGGATCACGCCGCACTGGGTGTCGGACCCCGCCTTGGTCGTGGCGCTGACGGGGATCGCCGAACTGCTGGGCGCGGCGGGTCTGATGATCCCGCGCCTGCGCGTCGTCGCGGGATGGGCGCTGGCCGTCTATGCCGTGTGCGTCTATCCAGCCAATATCCAGCACGCGATGGACGGGCTGGCGTCAGGCACGGGCTTGGGTTTGGCCTATCATGGCCCGCGCCTGCTGTTTCAGCCGGTCATAATCTGGTGGTGCCTGTGGGCCTCGACCGCGATCGACTGGCCCTTCAGGCGGTCTCAGGCGGCGGCGCGCGTGCCGCCCATCAGCATGGAGAGGATCTGACCCAGGGTGCGCGGCAGGTCGGCGCGGGCCACGACCCGGTCCACCATGCCCTTCTCCTGCAGATATTCGGCGCGCTGGAAGCCCGGCGGCAGCTTCTCGCGGATGGTGGCCTCGATCACGCGCGGACCCGCGAAGCCGATCAGGGCGCCCGGTTCCGCCAGATGCACGTCGCCCAGCATGGCGTAGGAGGCGGTCACGCCCCCCGTGGTCGGGTCCGTCAGGACCACGGCATAGGGCAGTTTCGCATCCTTCAGCTCTTCGATGGCCAGGGTCGTGCGCGCCATCTGCATCAGCGACAGGGCGCCTTCCTGCATCCGCGCGCCGCCGGCGGCGGTGAAACAGATCATCGGAACCTTGCGCGACACGGCCTCGCGCGCGGCCTTGATGAAGGCCTCGCCAGCCGCCATGCCCAGCGACCCGCCCATGAAGGTGAAGTCCTGAACGATCACGACCGCGTCCTGACCGCCAACCACGCCATAGCCGATGGCCATGGTGTCCTTGCGCCCTGCGGCCTTGCGCGCCGCGCTCAGCCGATCCTTGTAGGATTTGCCGTCCGAGAATTTCAGCGGATCTTCCGGCACGTCCGGCGTGTCGATGGCCTGGAACACGCCGCCGTCGAAGGTGGCCTTCAGGCGCGTCGGCGCGTCGATTCGCATGTGACGGCCCGACGGCGTCACCCACAGGGACGCCTCAAGATCCGAGCGATACAGCATCTCGCCGCTGTCGGGATCCTTGACCCAGAGATTGTCCGGGGTGTCGCGGCGCGACACGATCTTGCGGACGCCGGGCGCAAAGCGGCTCAGCCAGCCGCCACGCTTTTCCTGAGGTTTGTTCTTGTCGACCATGGGCGGGCTCTTAGACGGTTTCCGCCAGGGATGCACCAGTGCGCACCGACCGAACCGCATCGCCCAGCGCCTTGACCCGTGCCAGAACGCGCGGCGCAACGGCTTCGCCGGCCTCCAGCGCCGCCGCCACCTCGTCCACCAGGGCCGAACCGACCACCACGGCGTCGGCCACCCGTGCGATCTCGGCGGCCTTTTCAGGCGTCTTGACCCCGAAGCCGACCGCGACCGGCAGGCCCGAGGCCTTGCGCACCCGCTCCACCGCCGGCGCCACCACCTCGGCGTTCGCTTCCTTGACCCCGGTCACGCCCGCGACCGCGACGTAGTAGACGAAGCCCGAGGTGCCCCGGACCACGATCTTCAGCCGTTCGTCGTCCGACGTCGGCGTCGCCAGTCGGATCAGCGAGATCGAGACCTTGTCCAACGCCTCGATCAGCGGCCCGGCCTCTTCCGGCGGGCAGTCCACGACGATCAGCCCGTCGATGCCGCAGTCGGCCGCATAGGCGGCGAAGGCGTCATAACCCAGGCTCTCGATCGGGTTCAGATAGCCCATCAGTACGATCGGCGTGGCGTCGTCGCCTTTGCGGAATTCCTTGGCCAGATCCATGGTCGAGCGCAGGCCGAACCCGGCGGCCAGACCCCGGATCGCCGCCCGCTGAATCGGCGGCCCCTCGGCCATCGGATCGCTGAACGGAAAGCCCAGTTCGATGATGTCGGCCCCGGCTGCGGGTAGGCCGTTCAGGATCGCCAGCGCCTCCTCGCGCGACGGATCGCCCCCCATCACATAGGGAATGAAGGCCGCACGGCCCTCGGCCTTCAGCGCGGCGAAACGGGCGTCGATACGGGCGGTGGTCATTGGTCGTTGCTCTCGGGTGCGGGGTCTCCGCAAGTGTCTCTTGCCAAGGCAATCACCATGACAGCCGTTTTTGCGGGATCAGGTTCGCCTTCGACGGCAAAGGTCGAAACCAGCCCGCTTTCGCAGGAATCAGGATTGTCCAGATCGGCTCCCTTGAGCCGCAGAAAACCAAAGCTGACCTCGGGAGCCGGCCCCACCATGAATCCTTGTTGTTCCAGCGCATGTGTAAACTGCTCACGGACCGCGCGTGCCTTTTCGCGAGGATATGTCAGGCATAAATAGCGGTCGCCGCCTTCCTCTGAAGGCGGGCACTCGGTTCCGACAACGGCGTCCTCAATCGCTGGCATAACAAAATCATCGCGCCAATCCGCCTTCGATGCGATCAAGGCAGCAGCGGCGAGAGACGCCAGGATCATTGCGGCGTGGCGGCGGCGGGCGGGGCCGCAGCAGCAGCCGCGCACACGTCGCCCGGGATGGTGGCGAAGCCCAGATAGGCGGGCAATTCGGCGACGGCGGTCTTGGTGGTGTCGTAGAAGGCGACCATCTGCATGCCATCGCAGCCGCCGGCCTCGCGGCGTTTGATGAGGACCACTCGGTTCTCGTCGCCACCCGCCGCCAGCCAATTCTTGGACGCCAGGTCCGCGATATAGGCGTCGGCCAGGGCGCCGATCTGGCCCAGTTGCGCGGTCACGCACCAGGCCCGGCCCGTCAGATTGTTCAGCCCGCCGCAATCGGCAGACAACTCCGCGCCGGGCAGCAGGCCCACATCGGCCGGTCCGCCTTGCTGTGCAGCGGACGCGGGCGCCGGCGTCTGGGCCTGAACGGCGGCGGCCGACAGGCTCATCACGGCGGTCGCCGCCAGCAGACTACGGATCACAGTTCCACTCCCAGATGTTTGGCGACCTGGAAGATATCCTTGTCGCCGCGGCCCGACATCAGCAGCACGACATCCCCGCCCTTGCCGACTTCGCGCGCCACTTCGCCCGTCCGCGCCAGCGCATGGGCCGGTTCCAGCGCCGGGATGATGCCTTCCAGCTTGGAGCATAGCTGGAAGGCCTCCAGCGCCTCATTGTCGGTCGCCGAGCGATATTCGGCCCGGCCGATGTCGTGCAGCCAGGCGTGCTCCGGCCCGATGCCGGGATAGTCCAGCCCGGCCGAGATCGAATGGCCCTCGACGATATTGCCGTCCTCGTCCTGCAGCAGATAGGTTCGGTTGCCGTGCAACACGCCGGACCGGCCGCCCTTCAGCGACGCCGCGTGGTCCGGCGTATCCAGCCCGTGACCCGCCGCCTCGACGCCGATCAGGCGCACGGCCTCGTCCTCGATGAAGGGGTGGAAGGCGCCGATGGCGTTGGATCCGCCGCCGATGCAGGCCACGACCGCCTCGGGCAGCTTGCCCATCCGGGCCATCGACTGGGTCTTGATCTCCTTGCCGATCACCGACTGGAAATCACGCACCATGGCCGGATAGGGGTGCGGACCCGCCGCCGTGCCGATGATGTAATAGGTGTCCGAGACGTTCGTGACCCAGTCGCGCATCGCCTCGTTCATCGCGTCTTTCAGGGTCGCGGCGCCCGCCGTGACGGAGAAGACTTCCGAACCCAGCAACCGCATGCGGAACACGTTCGGCTGCTGCCGCTCGACGTCAACCGCGCCCATGTAAACCGTGCAGGGCAGGCCGAACCGCGCCGACACCGTCGCGCTGGCGACGCCGTGCTGACCTGCGCCCGTCTCGGCGATGATCCGGGTCTTGCCCATGCGACGGGCCAGCAGGATCTGGCCCATGCAGTTGTTGATCTTGTGCGCGCCCGTATGGTTCAGGTCCTCGCGCTTCAGCCAGATCCGCGCCCCGCCGAAATGGTCGGTCAGCCGCTCGGCGAAATACAGCGGGCTCTCGCGACCGACATAGTGGGTCAGGAAGCCGTCCAGCTCGGCCTGGAAGCTGGGGTCCGCCCGAGCCGCCTTATAGGCCGCGTCCAGCTCGTGGATCAGCGGCATCAGGGTCTCGGCGACGAACTGCCCCCCATAGGGACCGAAACGTCCCTGCGCGTCCGGCCAGGCGTAGGCGTTGGACAACGGCTGGCCAGAGGTCGGGGCTTGGATGGGGATTTGGGCGTTCACGAGTCCAACTTTCACGCAGGGAGGCGTCGTAATTACGTCCGGCGCGCGTTTTGGATGAAGGCCGCGATCCGGTCGGCGTCCTTAACACCCGGCGCGCTTTCCACGCCAGAGGACACATCGACCATGGGCGCCCCGGTGATCCTCAGCGCCTCGGCCACATTGTTCGGGTTCAGCCCGCCCGCCAGGAACCAGGGATGGCGAAAGGCCCGGTCCGCCAGCAGGGTCCAGTCGAAACTGTGCCCTACCCCGCCGGGCAGCACCGAACCCTCCGGCGGCTTGGCGTCGAACATCAGGTGATCGGCGTGATAATCCCATTCGTCGGCGGCGGCGAAGTCGTCGCCGTGCCGGATCGGCAGGGCCTTGATCACCCCCGCCCCGGTCACGGCCCGCACCCGTTCCGCCCGCGCCGGGGTCTCGGATCCATGCAACTGGATGAAGTCGGGCCTCAGCCGCCGCGCGATCTCGTCCAGCAAGGTATCGTCCGGATCGACCGTCACCGCCACGATCTTCGCCCGCCCCCGCGCCCGTTCGAACAGGGCGGCCGCCGCCTCGGGCGCGATGTGCCGAGGACTTTTGGGAAACACCACCGCCCCCACGAAGTCCGCCCCGCCGTCCAGCGCGGCGTCCAGCGTGTCCGGCGTCGTCAGGCCGCAAATCTTGATGGCGGTCATGGCGCAATCACCTTCACCCCGTTCCGACGCGCGGCGTCGGCCAGATCGTGATCATAGGTGGCGAGATCGCATTCCAGCCGCTGCACGATTGCCAGATGGAGGGCGTCCGGCGTCCGCAATCGCGGATGTCGATGCAGCAGAAACCGACACGCCATCACGTCCTCTGGATCGACTTCCCTGACTGCGGCGGCTCGATCCAGCCAGATGTTGAACTTCGTCTCGGCCAAGTCTCTTTCATCGACATCCAGGCTCCCGCGCCGAACGTGATGTGACATGGCCGACGAGCCTTCGGCGATCGCCCAGTCGGACACGATCGCCCGTTCGACCGACGCCATCCAGGCAAGCATGGCCTCGCTGGTCTTCTCTTGCACGAACAACGGAACGATGACGCTGGCGTCCAGATAGACGCTCACCGGCCGCGTTCTTCCTTCATTTCCGCCAGAGCCGCCGCCGTATCCACCGGCCCGCGACGTGGCTGCACGCGCACGGCTCTCAGCCATTCGATGTCATTCGGCCCATCGGGACGGATGCGCCGCGCCACGATCTTCACCTCGACGTCAGGATCCGGGCGGTCGATGACCACCGACTCGCCGCGTTCGGCGGCCTCGATGAGGCGGGCCAGGTCTGCCTGTGCTTCTGTCACCGAATAATGGCTCATGACGCCATCATATCGCGTTCACGACCCGACCACAAAGCCCCGCTACCCTAGGTATGTAACGCCTTAGGAATTCACCGCGAAGTCATTGCCCGTCGGTTCCACAAAGATCGACGCGATCTCGTCCGGGCTCAGCAGCCGCCACTGCCCGGGCGCCAGATCGGCCGGCAGGGCCAGCCCGCCCATCCGCTCGCGGTGCAGGGTCTCGACATGATTTCCGGCGGCGGCGAACATGCGCCGCACCTGGTGATAGCGCCCCTCCGTCACCGTCAGCAGGGCCTCGGTCGGCGTCACAACCTCCAGCACCGCCGGCGCCAACGGCTTGTCCTCGCCCTCCAGGATCAACGCCCCGGCGGCGAACAGATCGCCTTCGGTCCCGACCAGCGGCCGCGCCAGTCCGGCGCGATAGACCTTGGTCACATGGCGCTTGGGCGAAATCACCCGATGCAGCAGATCGCCGTCGTCGGTCAGCAGCAACAGGCCCGTCGTCTGCTTGTCCAGCCGCCCGATGGTCGAGATGGCCGGATCGCGCGCCCGCCACCGCCCCGGCAGGATGTCATAGACCAGCGCTCCCTCTTCCTTGTGCGAACAGGTCATGCCCAGCGGCTTGTTCAGCATGATCACCAGCCCCTGCACGGGGTCCAGCGGCTGGCCGTCGATCTCCATCCGGGTCGGCAGGTCGCGCGTCACCGGAATGCGTTTGGACACATCCGTCAGGTCCGCCCCGTCCAGCACGATCCCGCCCGCCTTGGCCATCCGCGCCATCTCGGCCCGCGAGCCATAGCCCAGCGAGCCCAGCAGGCGGTCGACACGGGAGGTGGGGGTCTTCGCCATATCTTTCGTCATCCTCCGGCGAGCGCGGCGAGACCGGGGGACCCAGCGGCGCGCGCGAGCGCGAACCTGTCGCGATGTTCCCTCTCGACCATCGGTGTGGCGGACGCATCGCCTTCGGCGCCGCTGGGTCCCCCGGTCTGCGCCGCAAGCGGCTTGCCGGAGGATGACGAAGACGAAAGGAAAATCACTTCACCCCCTCGAACAGCTTATATCCGCCCGCCTCGGCGACCAGCCGCACCCGCTTGAACGCCGCGTTCAGCTCGGCCTCATAGGGCAGGTGCCGGTTGGCCACGACCCAGGCGACGCCGCCTTTTTTCAGCAGCTCGGCCGCCTTGCGGATGAAGGCCTGGCCCAGCCGCCGATCCTCGGCCCCGCCGTCGTGGAAGGGCGGATTGCTGACCACGAAATCCTTGTCGCCCTTGGCCTCCAGGGTGCGGGCGTCCGACCACCAGACCTTGGCCCGTTCGTCCGTGACGTTCTCGCGCGCGGCGCGGATGGCGCGGCGATCCAGATCGACCAGCTTCAGCTTGGTCACCGCCGGCGACCGCAGCGCCACGATCGACAGCGCGCCATAGCCGCAGCCCAGATCGACCCCCTCGCCCTTCATCGGCGGCAGGTGTTCGGCCAACAGCGCCGAACCCGCGTCGATCCGGTCCCAGGCGAAAATCCCCGGTTGGGACCAGGCTTCCAGCCCCGGCACGAACTGCGGCCCGCCCGCAACGATGGCGGCGTCGATGGCCGCATCCAGCCCCTGCGCCGTCTCGGGCTTGAAGACGATGCAGCGCCGGTGGTGCGCCTTGGCCGTCTCGGCGACCTCGACGCCGAACGCCTTCAGCTCCTTGCCCAGGCGCGATCCGCCCTTGTCCTTGGGAGCCATGACGTCAAGCCGCCCGCCGACCTTCAACGCCCTCAGCGCCAGGGCCAGGACATAGCGCCGCTCCAGTACGCCGGGCGGGGCGTAGATCATGATGGTGTCGGCCGAGCCGGGGTCCTGCGCCTCCAGCGCGGCGGAATCGGGGATCAGGGGCGAGGTCTGGGTCGCCCCACCCTCGCCAGTGCTTGGCGGATCGAAAACGACAGGCGGGCGGCCATAGAGAAGCGTGGTCATGCCCCGCCCTTAGAGGGTGAAGGCGAAAATCGCCAGCCGGAGGGAGTCCTGCCCCCAATCCCGTCACCCTTGTCTGTTGATGCTCAGAACCCCGCCTGCAGCAGCGCCAGCCCCACGACGCCGACCACGATCCGCCACCAGGCGAAGACGCCGAAGCCGCGCTTGGACACGAAATCCAGCAGGAACCGCACCACCGCCAGGGCCGAGAGGAAGGCCACGATGAAGCCCACGGCGATCAGGCCCACGTCGCTGAAATCCAGCGTCTTGTGGTTCTTCAGCAGGTCATAGGCCACCGCCGCCCCCATCGTGGGCAAGGCGAGAAAGAAGCTGAACTCGGCCGCCGACCGCTTGTCGGTCTTCAGCAGCAGCCCCCCGGCGATGGTGGCGCCGGATCGCGACACGCCGGGGATCATGGCCAGGCACTGGAACAGGCCGATCAGGAAATAGATCCGCATCGGATAGGCCTCGGCGTCCAGCCATTTGGGCCGCTTGTCCATCCGGTCCAGCAGCAGCAGGATCACGCCCCCGACGATCAGGGCCACGCACACCACCTGCGGCGTCTCGAACAGCACCGTCTTGATGTAGTCGTAAGCCAAAAAGCCGATCACCACGGCGGGCGCGAAGGCGACCAGCAGGCCGATCAGGAACCGCCGCGCCTCCGGGTCGAACGGCCAGCGCGTCGCCAGGGTCCACAGCCGTTTGAAATAGACGCTGACGATGGCCAGCAGGGCGCCCAGCTGGATCACGATCTCGAACGTCTTGCCCGAACTCTCGAACCCCATGAAATGGCCCAGCAGCAGCATATGGCCCGTGGAAGAGACCGGAATGAACTCGGTCAGCCCCTCGACCAGACCCAGGATGATGGCCGCCAGCCAGTCCGACATGAAAACCCCGAAACAGGTCCGGGATCACGACGCGCCCGGTTCGCCCCTGCCTTAGCGCAATCGTCCCCGATTAGGCGAGGGACGGCGAGCGGTTGGCTTTCCGCCATGATTGCGCGAGAAGAGGCCGCATATGACGACGCCCGCCCCCGCACCTGCGCCTCTGGAAGACGCCAACCTCGCCACTCGCCGCATCACCCGCCTGTCGGTCGGGGTCGCGGTGGTGCTGATCGCCATGAAGGCGTTCGCGCTCGGCGCCTCCGGCTCGGTCTCCATCCTGGCGACCCTGGCGGATTCGGTGCTGGATCTGGCGGCGTCCCTGACCACCTTCTTCGCCGTGCGCTGGGCCGCGGCCCCGCCGGACGAGGACCACCGCTATGGCCACGGCAAGGGCGAGGCCCTGTCCGCCCTGGTCCAGGCCGGGCTGGTGTTCGCCTCGGCCATCTTCATCGGCTGGGAGGGGGTGCAGCGCATCTTCGACCCCCGCCCCGTCACCGCAGGCTTCTGGGCGACCGGGATCATGGTCGTCGCCATCGCCATCACCGCCTGGCTGGTGTGGATGCAGACACAGACCTTGAAGAAGACCGGCTCTCTCGCCGTCGCCGGCGACCGCGCCCATTACGCCGCCGACCTGGCTGCCAACGTCGTGGTCCTGATCGGGGTGATCTCGGGCGCCTTCCTGGGCGCGCCGGGGCTGGATGCGGCGGCCGGCATCGTCGTCGCCGTCTGGCTGTTCTGGGGCGCGACCGGCATGTTGAAGGCCGCCGCCGACCACCTGCTGGACCGCGCCGTGCCCGAGGCCGACCGTGTCGCCATCACCCAGGCCGTCCTGGCCGATCCCCAGGTGTTCGGCGTGCATCAGCTGCGCACCCGCATGGCCGGCCAGGTGATGATGATCCAGATGCACGTCGACCTGGACGCCCACCAGACCCTGGACGCCGCCCACGCCATCGTCGTCGCGGCCGAGAACCGGGTGCTGGCCCTCTTCCCCACGGCCGACATCCTGATCCACGCCGACCCGCGCGGCCGCACCCGTCCGCAGACGGAAGTTCCCGCCGTCGCGACGCCCGCGCCGGCCGAAACCAAAGCTATCGAGGCCCCGACCGGCCCCGCGCCAAAGGGCCCCTGGTCCTGACCTTGCGTCCAATTTCAATGCAGTAAACGCGCATTAACGGGTCGGGGCGCATCAACCCCTGATGGCCGACCCTTGCGTTCTCTTCCACTTCGCCTTCCAGCCCGCCTCGCGCGCCGCGCGCCTGGCCCTGGGCGAGGCGCGGATCGAATGGACCGACACCCCGGTCCGTCCGTGGGAGGCCGACTGCCCGGTCAACGACTTCAATCCGTCCGGCTTGCCGCCGGTGATCCAGACGATGGATCGCGGCCGTCCCCTGGTCCTGTGCGAACTGCCCGCCGTCCTGGGCTGGATCGAGGATCAGCAGAAGGCGCCCCTGCTGCTGCCCGCCGACGCCGCCGAACGCGCCGAGGCGCGCCGCCTGACCGGGTGGTTCGAGCGTCGCTTCATGGACGAGGTCGACGCCGTCCTGCTGCACGAGCGGATGGAGAAACCCCTCCTCAAGCTCGGCCCGCCCGAAGCCCGCGCCCTGCGCGAGGGCCGCGACGCCCTGAAGGCCCACCTCGCCATGCTGGAGGACCTGGTCGCCGCCCGCGACTGGCTGGCCGGCCGCCGCCTCAGCCAGGCCGACCTGATCGCCGCCGCCCACCTGTCGGTGCTGGACTATTTCGGCGAGATCCAGTGGAAGACCTGGCCCGGGCTGAAGACCTGGTACTCCAAGCTCAAATCCCGCCCCTGCTTCCGCCCCCTGCTGGCGGACCGCTTCGTCGGCGTGCCGCCGTCGGCCTGGTATGCGGATCTGGATTTCTAGACGTTAGCTGGCGTGTTTGATGACCGCCAAGGGTGGAAAGCGGACTTGGGCGAATAGCTCTTACGTCATAATTCCAGATGCAGTTGCTGAAACCGTCGCACTAGACGACGAGTTTCCGGTTCGCCATCGATCAGAATAAAGAGCTTCTCAGGCCGGTCGGCAAAGTCCTCGCGACGGCCGATGACAGTCACGCCCCAACCCGATCTAAGAATGGGATCGCCATCGTGCGTCTGCCAATACGCCTCCATCAAATTCGGCAAAGGGCACACGACAAGATAACCCCACGGGATTGTCACGGTCTCTGGCGCACCGCTTCCCCAAAGCGTTCTTGTCCGCCTGATCGTGACCACCGGCTTCTCGAACCTTACCGAGCCTGTATCGGGATCTGTGACATCGACATATTCAATGACGCCACGGTAAAAAACCTCGGCATCCAATATGGCCCGGTCTTCCCTCGCACGCTCCTTGGCCATGCTCCAACCCGGCGGTGGAACGCACCCAATCGCAGCTTCCGGCATAGTCAGCAACGCAAGGACTGCGAGCGCGGTCAATCGAACGACGTTCATTTGGAAGAGCAAGTCACAAAAGCCCTATGTTCGCAACGTGTCCGGTCCGGGTTGTCGTCTGTCTGTAAACGCACTTGCCGCTACGCTCTGACAGGCATACGCTAAGCCGCCGCCAGAGCGGCAACCCGTCGTTTACTGATTGGGCGGCGGCGATGCCTACCGATCCAGGTTCAGCGCATATCCGTCGATAGACGCCCGATGCGGCGGGCCCTTCGGAAAAATCCAAGACCCATCGCCTAGAATTGCCGCTGCTTCCGCCCCCTGCCGGCCGACGGCTTCGTCGGCGTGGTATGCAGATCTGGACTTTTAAAGCGCCTCCGCGCCCAGCCGCGTGATCCACAGCTTGGCGCGACTGACCAGCTCATCCTTACGCCGCAGGTCCGAGATGTCTTCGGGCAAGCGGTCCAGCTGTTCGAAGCGGAAATCCTCGGGCGCGTGCACCTTCCACGCCGCCTGAAGCGACCGGTAAGGGCTGCCGCCGTGGCGCAGCGCGAACCACAGGCCGTTCTGCTCGGTGTCGATGTGGCGGCTCTTGCCGACCCAAGCCTGACCCGTCGCGCTGCAGATCACGGCATAGACTCCGGCGATGGTCGGACGCTCCTTGTATTCGGCGATCAGGGTCTTGCGGCTTGTGGTCATGACGGCATTCCTTATTATCCGGGTATTATCTTATTCACTAATTTTATCCGGGTAAATACATGGATGATGAAATTCGCCGACTGGTCCTGTTCGACGGCCCCGCCCGGATCACCAAGGGGTCCGAAGCCGTAGTGGCGGCCGCCTTCCAAACCGCCCTGTCGGCCTCGCCACAGGCCGCGCTACGCGTTTTCGACCTCCAGACCGGGCGCGCCGTCGATCTCGACCTGCGCCCTGCGCCCCCACCCCGGCGTGGACGGCCGCGCCTCGGCGTCGCCGCGCGCGAGGTCACACTCTTGCCCCGCCACTGGGACTGGCTGGCGGCCCAGCCCGGCGGCGCGTCGGCCGCCCTACGCCGGCTGGTTGAACATGCCCGCAAGACCGGCGCCGACGACGATGCCCGCCGCCGCCGCACCGACGCCGCCTATGGCTTCATGGTCGAGATGGCCGGTGACGCCTCCAATTTTGAAGAGGCCAGCCGCGCCATGTTCGCCGCCGATCGCGACCGTCTCGCCGCCCTGATCGCCTCCTGGCCGACCGACATTCAGGCTCAAGTTCTTGAACTGTTCGACGGCGAATGACCGTCTCCTCCCCATGAAATGGGGAGGGGGACCGCGAAGCGGTGGAGGGGTTCTTGAAGTCCCACTGGCGCCTGTGATGCGGCGAAGAACCCCTCCGTCACGGCGCGAAGACGCGCCGCGCCACCTCCCCGCTCCGCAGGGAGGAGACTTCATGCTATCCCCCGCCCGTGTCCGACCGCCTGAAAACCTTCATTCGCCAGCGCGCGGCCGAGCTCGGCTTCGATGTCTGCCGGTTCGCCTCGGCGGCCGACGCTTGGCCGGCGGGCGAGCGGCTGCGGCGTTTCGTGGACGAGGGCCGGCATGGCGACATGGAATGGATGGAAACGACGCTGGATCGTCGCCAGCACCCCACCGCCATGTGGGACGAGGCCAGGACCGCCATCGTCCTGGGCATGAACTACGGCCCCGAGGAGAACCCGCTGGACCAGTTGGCCGACCGCTCGGCCGGATACATCTCGGTCTATGCGCGCGGCGACGACTATCACGAGGTCATCAAGGGCCGGCTGAAACAGCTGGCGGGCCAGATCGCGGCCCGCAACGGCGCCGACATCAAGGTCTTCGTCGATACCGCTCCCCTGATGGAAAAGCCGCTGGCCCAGCGCGCCGGCCTGGGCTGGCAGGGCAAGCACACCAATCTGCTCAGCCGCACCCACGGCAACTGGCTGTTCCTGGGCACCATCCTGACCGCCGCCGAGATCGAACCGGACGCGGCCGAGACCGAACACTGCGGCCGCTGCACCGCCTGTCTCGACGCCTGCCCGACGAACGCCTTCCCCGCCCCGTTCCAGCTCGACGCCAGGCGCTGCCTGTCCTACCTGACCATCGAGTTCGCCGACCCTTGGCCGGTCGAGTTCCGCACCCTGACCGGATCGCGCATCTATGGCTGCGACGACTGTCTGGCCGTCTGTCCGTGGAACAAGTTCGCTCAGGAAGCGCGCGAGATCCGGCTGACGCCCCGCCCCGCCTTCCAGAGCCCGCGCCTTCACGACCTGCTGGCGCTGGACGACGCCGCCTTCCGCGCCCTGTTCACCAAGAGCCCGGTCAAGCGGATCGGCCGCGACCGGTTCCTCAGGAACGTCCTCTACGCCGTCGGCAACTCGGGCGACGCGACCCTGATCGCCCCGACGCAAACCTTGCTGGCCGACCCTTCGCCCCTGGTGCGCGGCGCCGCCGTCTGGGCGCTGTCGCGGCTGACATCCCCCGGCGAGTTCGCGGCTCTGGCTGGCGCGACGACCGAGACGGACCCCCAGGTCTTGGTCGAATGGCGGCGATCCGAAACCGCTCACCCCGCATAATCGCGGCGACGAACCGCAGCGATTTCAAAGCCCTGATTGGGACCAGCGACCGCCACCCTACCGCCCTCGCGTGCTGGGCTATACTGCCCGCCTGGTCTTTGACATTCGCCGGAGAACTGCAAACCGCTCGCAAAAGTCTGCACCAAAGTGCACTCAAAAAATTCGCAGTGCACTTTTTTCGTCTCCTCCCCGCTTCGCGGGGAGGGGGACCGCGTAGCGGTGGAGGGGCTCTTGAAGTCCCACAGGCGCCTGCGATGCGGTGCAGAACCCCTCCGTCACGGCGCTAAAGAAGCGCCGCGCCACCTCCCCGCTTCGCAGGGAGGAGACGGATTGTGTGGGATATCACCCCATCGCCGTGCCGACACCCGATCCGCCGCCGGGCACCTTGGCCACGTCCAGCAGTTTCAGCCGGAAGATCAGCACGGAGTTCGCCGGGATCTTGGGGCTGCTGCGCTCACCATAGCCCAGCTCGGGCGGCACATAGAGCAGCCATTCGTCGCCGACGCGCATCTTCTGCAATGCCTCAGTCCAGCCCTTGACCACTTCCTCGGGCGTGAACACCGCCGGCGCGCCGCGCGCAAACGAGCTGTCGAACACGCTGTTGTCGACCAGCTTGCCCTCGTAATCGACCTTGACCAGGTCGTTGCGGTCCGGGCTGACGCCGCTGGCCGGCCCCGCCTGCACCACCTTGTATTGCAGGCCGCTGGGCAGGGTCACGATGCCCTCCGCCTTGGCGTTCTCGGTCATGAAGGCGACCGCCTCGGCCTTGCCCGCGTTCGGATCGACCGGCTCGGCCTGGCCGCAGCCCGCCAGCAAGAAGGCCGCGACGATTGCCGCCTTACCCCATCCGAAGTTCATAGCCGCGTTCCTTCAAGGCCTCGCCGATCTCGTCAGCGTGGGCGCTATCGCGCGTTTCGACCATGATGTCGAACTCGGCGCCCTTGGCCGGCACGTCCAGCGCCAGGCGGTTGTGGACCACGTCGATGATGTTGCCGCCCAGGCCGCCGATCACCGCCGCCATGGCCGACAACATGCCCGGTCGGTCGTCGCCCAGGATGCGATAGACCAGCAATCTCCGTTCACGGACCATCTCGCGGTTCAGCACCACCGCCAGCATCCGCGCATCGATGTTTCCGCCGCACAGCTCCAGCCCGACCTTCATCCCCTTGAACCGCTCGGGATAGGCCAGCAGGGCCGCCAGACCGCCCGCGCCCGCGCCTTCCGACACCGTCTTCTCATAGGTGACGTAGTGGGCGACGGCCCGTTCGAAGTCCGCCTCCTCGCAGACGAAGACCTCGTCCACCAGCGGGTCGGCCAAGGCGAAGGGGATGTCGCCAACCGCCTTGATGGCGATGCCCTCGGCGATGGTCTGGCCGGTGCAGACCGGCGGCTTGCCCGCCCGCCGCGCGGTGAACGACGGATAGCGCGCGGCCTCGACCCCGAACACCTTGATGTCCGGCTTCATCGCCTTGGCCGCGATGGCGCAGCCGGCGATCAGTCCGCCGCCGCCGATGGGGATGATCAGGGCATCGACGTCAGGCGCATCTTCCAGGAACTCGATGGCGCAGACCCCCTGGCCCGCCACGATGCCCGCGTCGTCGAAGGCGGAGACGAAGACATAGCCCTTCTCGACCTCCAGCCGCTGGGCCGCCTCGGTCGAGCCGGTGAAGTCCAGGCCCTCGATCACCACCGTCGCCCCGTGCGACCGGGTGCCGTTGATCTTGGCGAAGGGCGTGCCCTCCGGCATGACGATGGTGACCGGAACCCCCAGCCGTCCGCCGTGATAGGCCAGGGCCTGGGCGTGGTTGCCGGCGCTGGCCGCCACCACGCCGCGCTTGCGCTCCTCGGGGCTCAGCATCAGCAGTCGGTTCAGCGCCCCGCGCTCCTTGAAGCTGCCGGTGAATTGCAGGTTGTCGAACTTGACCCAGACCTCGGCCCCGGTCAGCTGCGACAGCTTCCTGGAATAGCGGGTCGGGGTGTGGTCGACCTGGCCTGCGATCCGGGCGCGGGCGGCTTGGATATCGGCGAAGGTGACGGTCATGCGGGCGTTTCCGAGCTGTCGCGCCTCGACGAATGGGCGCGTTGTCGGCCCTGTGTCGCGCGTTGTCGGCCCTGGGTCCAGAGGCGGACATCTTGACCGTGGAAGTCGGGCGCCGGGTCGTGCGATAGTGGGCGCGGTCGTCCCCCGCGACCGCGAAATCCCCCGGAGGAAAGCCCATGTCGATCCGCCCCTTCGCCGCCCCAGGCCTCGCCCTCGCCCTGGCCGCCGCCGCCCTTTCGGCCTGCGCCCCCACGACCGGAGGCGGCCTGCCCTATGCCGGGCCTGCGGCCTTCGACGAAGGCGACTTCGGCTGGTCCCAGATGCCCGGCCGCAACAGCATTCAAGGCCAGGTCGCCTTCGCCCAGGACGGCAAGACCTTCTCCTGTGTCGCCAATGTCGGCCTCACCCCCGACACGCCCTACACCCGCGCCCGCTTCCGCACCCTGTACGGCTCGACCGAGCGTGCTGCCGTGCCGGCCGCCGTGGTCCGCGCCCGCACCGTCGCCGACGCCAACGCCGACTACCGGACCTATGTGCGCGACACGCGCTGCGAGAACGGCCGCTTCCGCTTCGACGGCCTGCCGGACGGCGGCTGGTTCCTGATCGTGCCGGTGACGGCGGGCGATGCGCCGCTGGTGCTGATGCGCCATGTCCAGACGCGCGGCGGCCGGGTGGTCGCCGTCACCCTGTGACCCCCACACCTGTTCTCACGAAGATGCGACCCCGGTAACGCGGATCGCCATCTTCTGACCACGAGCGCCCCGGACTGATCGCTTCTTCTGTGCGAGAGTTCGGGGAGCGTTTTCTTGTCCCAACACAATATCGTAGGGTCCGAGGCCTTTACACGAGGGCCATCGGTCATCATCCGCAAATACAAGGCGGGCGGCATGCGGCGGCGACGGTCCAAGACCATCGCCACCTTCATCGCCGGCGCGGGCGCCATGCTGGTGGTTGGCCTGATCACCGCCGCCGCCGTCTATGGACCGACCCTGGCCGGCGGCTGACGCCCGGCTGGCTCTCAGGCCAGCCAGACCATCATGCGGGTGTCCGCCTCGGCCCGACGCGCCTTGCTCCAGGCTCGGCGCGTCTCGCCGGTGTAGAGAAAGCCCGCCTTCTCCAGCACGCGGCCCGACGCCGGGTTGTCGGCGAAATGGCCGGCGACCAGCGCCCGGCGCTTCCACCTGCGGCTGGCCCAGACCAGGGCGGCGTCCAGCGCCTCGGTGGCGAAGCCCCGACCCCAATACTCGCGCCCGATCCAGTAGCCCGTCTCGGGCACGCGATCCTCGCCCTCGAACAGGCCGATCACGCCGATCGGCCCCACGTCCTCATGGTCGATGACGAAGGTGTTGGCCCGCCTCGGATCCTGAGACGCGACTTGCAGCACGAAGTCGTCGGCGTCACGCATCTGGAACGGATGCGGCATGCGCTTGGTCATGCGCGCGATGTCCAGGTCGTTGGCCAGGGCCGCGATGCGCGGCGCATCCTGGGGTGCGGGCGCACGCAGAACCAGGCGCCGGGTCTCGACGACGGGAGAGGTTTCGATGACGCACATGGGCGTTGCCTCGGATCTTCAACCGTCTCCTTGAAGGGCTCGGACGGTCTTCGAGGCGGGGAAACGCAAACGGGGAGCCTGGTGATCCAGACTCCCCGCGGAATATAATCCCTGGTCCGGACCGGCTGCTTTCAGAAGCAACGCCGATCCGGGAAGGTCCAGATCGCGTTACTCGGCGGCCATCGCCACTTGGGCGTCGTCATTGGCCGCGAGGATCGACACGTAACAACGGCCGCCCGCTTTCTTGGTGAATTTCACCGCGCCATGCGTCAAGGCGAACAGGGTGTGGTCGCGGCCCATGCCGATGTTCTCACCCGGATGGAAGGTGGTGCCGCGTTGGCGCACGATGATGTTGCCGGCCAGCACGCGCTCGCCGCCATACTTCTTCACGCCAAGGCGCTTCGACTCGGAGTCGCGACCGTTACGCGACGAACCACCGGATTTCTTGTGAGCCATCTTGCCGCTCCGTCTTTCCTGAGCGTCCTATCGGCCTTTCGGCCTACTTGAGGACGTCTCTCTTAGCTGGGTCTGGCGCTGTGAGGCGCCGGTGAATGTCTTAGGCTTCGTCGCCGGCGGCTTCAGCCTTGGGCGCGGCCTTCTTCTTGGCCGGGGCCTTCTTGGCGGGAGCCGAGCTCTCGACCACGACGCCCTTGACCTCGGCGCCGTCAACGTCGGTCACGACCGTCGAGGTCGAACCCAGCGAAGACGAAGCGTCGCGCGTGGCCAGGTTGCGGGCCCGCAGATTGATCTCGGCCTTGGTGGTCAGATCGACCGTGCCGTCCCACGTGGCGGTCTCACCGGCGCCGTCGATGCCGGTGATGCGCAGGACCGATTCCATCTGGCGGTGGCCGTTCGTACGGCGATAGCCCTGGCGACGGGTCTTCTTGAAGATCTTGATCTTCTCACCCTTGCGGGTCTCGACCAGGGTCGCACCGACGAAGGCGCCGTCGATCAGGGGAGCGCCCAGGGTCACGCCGTTGTCGCCGCCCAGCATCAGGACGCTGTCGAACTTCAGCTCCGAGCCGGCGTCGCCGTCGAGCTTTTCGACGACGATGGTGTCGCCCGGTTGGACCCGGTACTGCTTGCCGCCGGTCTTGATCACCGCGTACATGTTGAAGCCTCAGCGCAAACGCAAAAAAAGATACGCCGTCCGAGGGCACCCCGGGCGGCGAAGAGCGGCGACATATACGGAAGGGTGTCTGAGAGTCAACGCCGAACCCGGCGGAAATTCAGCCCCGGACGGATTATCCCCCGTCGTCGCGGCCTCTGACGCCTCAGTCCCCGGACTCAATCCAGGGCGCAGATGTCGGGCAGGCCGCGCAGGGTTCCGGCGTGGTCCAGGCCATAGCCGACCAGGAAGCGGTTCGGCGCCTCCCAACCGACGAAGTCCGGTTCCGGCGCACGGGGCGCGGGCCAAGGCTTCCTGGCGAAGACGCAGGTCAGGACCTCGGACGCGCCAGCCTCGCGGGCGATGCGTACGGCCTCGGCCAGCGACAGGCCGGTGTCGAACACGTCGTCCAGTATAAGGACGCGACGCCCGGCGATGGGGCGCTGGAACGGGGCATAGACGTCGATGCGGCCCCGGCTGGTCTGTTCGTCACCGTAGGAGGCCAGCCACAGGGCGTCGAAGCGGACGTTACGGCCGACTCGCGATAGGGCGCGGGTCAGGTCGGCGGCGAACCACAGGCCGCCGGTCAGCAGCACGGCGGCGACGGTGTCGTCGTCGATCACGGGCGCGATACGCTGGGCCAGGTCGGCGACGATGCGCGCCACCTCGGTCTCGGGCAGGAGAACGGTCGGCGTCGGGGAGGGATCAGCCATGATGCGAGGGCGATACCGCCTCACCATGCCCCTTGTCCACCGTCCCAACAGGCCGGGCGTCGATCGGAGCCGCAGTGTTCGGCGCATCGGCGCCAGGCGCGGTCGCCGAACGCAGGCCGTGCGCGGCCGCAGCGCCCGTCGCCTCTGATGCAGCGGACGGATGGTCGGCGGCGGTCGGCTGGGCGCCATGAGGCTCAGGCGCAGCCTGCGTCTTGTGATCCTCATGCCCTGCGGCCGGCTTGGCCGGGGCAGGTTTCGCCGGGGCGAAGTCGACGCCGATGCCGGCGCCGTGCCCGCCCGGATCGGGGATCAGGGCGGCGAATCCCTGGACCTTGCCCGGCAGGACCGGCGCGGCGTCGATCTGAACGATCTTGAAGCCCACCTCGGCGCCGTTGGCGTCCACCAGGGCGACGCGGACGGGCGGCGACACGATCTCGACGTCGCGCACATTGCGGATAGCGCCGGACACCACGACCATGCCGGGATGGCCAGGCGCGGCCTTGGCGGTCAAGGCTTCGAAGTCCAGCCCGACCGGGTTCACCGTAGCGCCAAAGAATTTGTAGGCCGAGGCCGCCTTGGGAAAGGCCTGGACGATCTCGACCCGGAACAGGAAGGCCGCCACGATCAGGCCGATGAAGACGCTGGCCAGGCCCGCCCAGACGACGCCGTGGGCGGCGGCGCGACGCAGCTTCTTCTGGCGATCGGCGCGCGCGCGGAAGGCGCGGGGCAGTTCGGGCGCGGGCGTCTCGGCCAGACTGGCGGTCGGCGCAGGCTCCGGTTCGGGAGCGGCCGGGGCGATCTTGGGCTCGGGCGTCAGGGTCAGTTCCAGCGGCTCGTCGGGCGTGGCGCGCCACACTTCGCCGCACGACTGGCACCGGACCTTGCGGCCCTCTGGACCGACCGCGTCGTCACGAATGAAATAGCTGGTGGCGCAGGCCGGGCAGGTCAGTATCATGTGGCTGACTGCGAGGCTGTCGCCCCCTCCCGTAAGGCGCGACGCCGCGCCCTGTTCCTGAAACACATACCATGCCGCCCTCGCCCGCCGAACCCGCCCCCGTGACTGAGACCGTTCGCCTGTCGGGCGTCGGCTTCGGCTATGTGGGCGCGCCCGATGTGCTGAGGGACGTTAACCTCATTCTGCCGCGTGGCTCTTTCCACTTCCTTACCGGGCCGTCCGGGGCCGGAAAGTCTTCGCTGCTGCGCCTGCTGACGCTGGCGGACCGGCCCAGGACGGGAACCCTCCGCCTGTTCGGATCGGATGTCACCCATATCGACCGGCGCGACATCCCGGCCTTTCGACGGCGCATGGGGGTGGTGTTCCAGGATTTTCGCCTGCTGGATCACCTGTCCGCCTTCGACAACGTCGCCCTGCCCCTGCGCCTGGCGGGCGGATACGAGGCCGACTATGCCGCCGATGTGCAGGAGATGCTGAAATGGGTCGGTCTGGGTCGCCGCATGGACGCCCGTCCCCCGGCCCTTTCCGGCGGCGAGAAACAGCGGCTGGCCATCGCCCGCGCCGTCATCACCCGGCCCGGCCTGATCGTGGCGGACGAACCGACGGGCAGCGTGGACGCCGTCATGGCCGACAAGCTGCTGCGGCTGTTCCAGTCGCTGAACAAGCTGGGCGCCACGGTCCTGATCGCCAGCCATGACGAGGCCCTGGCCCAGCGTTCGGGCGCGCGCGTCCTGAGGCTGGACGCCGGGCGTCTGAGCGAACCGTCGCGGGCCGCCGCATGATCCGCCTGTCTGACTTCAGCCTGTCCAGCCGCCGCCCCGGCCTGCTGCCGCCCGCCGCGGCCGGCGAGCCCTGGCTGATGACCGTCATCGCGGTCCTGTGTTTCCTGGCCTGTCTGGCCGCCGTCGCCGCCTCCGCCGCCGACCGGGCCGCCCATGGCTGGGCCAGACAGTTGGGCGCCGAGGCTACGGTGCAGGTGCGCCCCAGCGTCGGCGAGACCGGCGACACCGCCGCCGCCCGCGCGGCCGAGACCCTGTCGGGCGTCGATGGGGTGGAAGAAGCCGCCGCCCTGAGCCGCAAGGCGGCCGAGGACCTGCTGCGACCCTGGCTGGGCGACGCGGTCCTGCCCGACCTGCCCGTGCCGCATCTGGTGACGGTGCGGCTGAACGCCCAGGCGCCCGCCAGCGCCGTGACGCTGAGCCGCGCCTTGGCCGAGGCCGGGCTGGATGCGACGGTGGACGACCACAGTCTGTGGCGCGGCGAGGTCGAGCGGTCCGCCGCCCTGATCACGGCCCTGGCCGGCGCCGCCTTCCTGGCCATCGCCTTCGCCGCCGCCGCCGCCATCGCCTACGCCACCCGCGCTGGTCTGGCGGCCGGGCAAGGCGTGATCGAGACCCTGAGCCTGAACGGGGCGACCGACGGGGCCATCGCCTGGCTGTTCCAGCGGCGATTCGGCCTGATGGCGGCGGGCGCGGGCGCGATTGGCGCCGGGCTGGCGGCGATCCTGCTGGCCTTTCTCAGGTTCCTGGGCGGATCGGACGGGCTGTCGGCGGCGTTGCCGATCACCTGGAGCGACCTTGCGCTGCTCTCGCCATGCCCGCTGCTCGCGGCTACGGTTGCGGTTCTCGCGGCGAGATTCGCCGCCATGCGGGTGCTGGCGTCAGGCAGGCCGACAGAACGGGGAGGCGCATGAGACTGTTGAGCGTCATCGCCATCGCGGCCCTGATCTGGTTGGTCGGCCTGTTCGCCTTTGCGCATCGGGTGCGCGAGCTGACGCCCGCCGACGATCCCGCACGCGCCGACGCCATCGTCGCCCTGACCGGCCCCTCGTCCGAACGGGTCAACACCGCCATCCGCCTGCTGGAACAGGGCAAGGGCGAGCGGGTGCTGATCTCGGGCGTCAACCGCGAGGTCCGCCGCCAGGAGCTGCGTGAGCTGACGCCCGGCTCCAGCCGCCTGTTCAACTGCTGCGTCGATCTGGGCTTCGAGGCCGAGGACACCGTCGGCAACGCCCAGGAGATCGCCGCCTGGACCCGCGCCAAGGGCTATCGCAGCCTGATCGTGGTCACCTCCGACTATCATATGCCGCGTTCGCTGGTCGAAATCCGGGGCCAGCTGCCGGGCGTCAAGCTGACGCCCTACGCCATCTCCACCCCGTCGCTGGACAATGCGCGCTGGTGGCGAGCGGCGGTGACGGCGCGGCGCATGACGCTGGAATACATGAAATACCTCGCCGTCCTGGGCCGCGAGGGCGCGCGTCGCATCACCCGCGACCGGCCCGCCAACACGGAAGGCGACGCCGTGACGCCCTCAACCGACACGTCTCCTGACGAAAAGGCCGCGCCTTAGTGAACACCCTGCGTTCCCTGCTCTTCACCGCCTGGCTCTATCTGTCGATGCCGATCGTCGCCATTGGCCTGTCGCCCGCCCTCCTGGGTCCGCATCGCTACGCTCAGGGCGTGTGCAGGCTGTGGGCCAAGATCGTCCTGTTCGGCCTGCGCTGGATCGCCGGGATCAAGGTCGAGGTGCGCGGGCTGGAACACGCGCCGTCGGGCGCGGCCCTGATCGCGTCGAAACACCAGGGGATGCTGGACATCGTCGCGCTGCTGGCCGTGCTGCCCGACGCCTGTTTCGTGATGAAGAAGGAGCTGATGCCCCTGCCCTTCTTCGGCTGGTTCGCCTGGAAGGCCAAGATGATCGCGGTGGACCGCGCCGGTCACGCCAAGGCCCTGAAGGACATGACCCGCCAGGCGCGCGAGCGCCTGTCCGAAGGCCGCCAGATCGTCATCTTCCCCGAGGGCACCCGCAACGATCCGGGCGTGCCCGGCGACTACAAGCCCGGCGTCGCCGCCATCTATCGCGATCTGGAGGGCTCCTGCTGGCCCGTCGCCACCAACTCCGGCGTCCACTGGCCGGCCCACGGCTGGCGGCGCTATCCCGGCGTGGTCGTATTCGAATTCCTGGAGCCGATCCCGGCCCAGCTGAAGCGGGGCGCCATGATGGCGTTGCTGGAAAGTCGCATCGAGACGGCTTCGTTGGCGCTGCTGGAGCCAAAGACATAGCTCAGGCGTATTGGGACTTCCGATTTCGTCCTTTTAGGAAACCTCCCCGTATGTTCCTGCGTACCTTCGCCCTGACGACCGCCGCCGCCTGCGCCTTCGCCGGTTCCGCCTTCGCCCAGTCGCAACCCTATGAGCAGATCCGTCCGGCGCCTCAGGGCTGGACCGTCGATCTCGGCGTCGGCGCCCTCTACAGCAAGGATAGCGGCGGCGACACAGGCTCCGAAACCCAGGTCGTGCCGTGGGTGTCGGCCAACTATCGCGACGTCGTCTATGTGAACGCCATCGACGGCCTGGGCTGGAACGCGATCAAGACCGACGACTTCCGCGCCGGCCTGCAACTGCGCCCGCGCTTCTCGCCTGAAGACATCGAGGGCCTGGACCTGGATCGTCCCGACTTCGGCGCCGATCTCGCCGCCTATGCCTACAAGCGTCTGCAGGGCAACATCGTGGTCGGCGGCCGGGTCAGCCGCGACGTGACCGACGTCAGCGAAGGCACCGAATACTACGCCTCGGTCGGCCATCAACGCGTCACGCCGGTCGGTCTGCTGAATGCTTCTGTCTATGCCCGCGGCGGCGACGCCAAGCTGGCGGACGCCTACTACGGCGTCAGCGCCGCCGAGGCCGTGCGCAACGGCATCGACGCCTATTCGCCGGGCAGCGGCCTGCAAGGCGCGGGCGCCAGTCTGGTGCTGCTGGTTCCGATCGGCGACAAATGGGGCGCGGGCGCTCTGGTCAACTACGAACGCCGTTTGGGCGACGTCGCCGACAGCCCCCTGTCCCAGGAAGACGACACGATCCGCACGGGCGTCTTCTTCGCCCGCCGCTTCGGCGGCTGATTACAGAGCGGCGGCCGTGGATACGGCCGCCGTCCCTTGCTTCGGTCAGGTCGCGGCGAACTCGCTCAGCGCGTCGATGACGGCGCGATTCTGGTCTTCGGTGCCGATGGTGATGCGCAGGGCCTGGGGCAGGCCGTAGCCGCCGACCGGGCGCACGATGATGCCCTTGGTGTTGAGGTATTCGTTGGCGGCGGCGGCGCGTTCGGGCCCGTCGAACATCACCAGCACGAAGTTGCCGGCGCTGGGCAGCACCTCCAGGCCAAAGCCGCGCAGGGCCTGCGTCAGGCGCGGCTTCCAGTTCGACACCAGCTCACGCGACGCCGTCTGGTGCGCCTCGTCGAACAGGGCGGCGGTCGCGGCGTCGACGCCCGGCACCGAGACGTTGAACGGCAGGCGGATGCGGTCGATGGCCTCGGCGACCTTCACCGGCGCATAGCCGAAGCCGATGCGCAAACCACCCAGGCCGTGGATTTTGGAGAAGGTGCGGGTGACGACGATGTTCTGGGCGTCGCGGGCCAGCGGGAATGCGGTCTCCCAGTCGGCCTCGGTCACATATTCCGCATAGGCCTCGTCCACGACCAGGATGATGTGGGGCGCCAGCGCGGCGTGCAGGCGGCGGATTTCCTCGCCCGTATTGTAGCTGCCGGTCGGGTTCGACGGGTTGGAGACATAGACGATCTTGGTCCGGTCATCGACCTGGGCCAGCAGGGCATCGACCTCGGCTTTGAAGTTCGGCTCGGGCGCCAGCTTGACCTGGGCCTCGCAGCCCAGGGCGCTGATCCGGTAGGCCAGGAAACCGTACTGGCCGCAGACGATGTTGTCGCCGGCCGTCAGATAGGTCTGGTTCAGCAGGGCGAAAACCTCGTCAGAACCGTTGCCGAAGATCAGGCGTTCGGGCTCCAGCCCGTGGATCTCGGCCGCCGCGTCGCGCAGCTTGGTCGCGCGGCCGTCGGGATAGACGTGGATGTTCTTGATCGCGGCCTCATAGGCGGCCCGCGCCTTTTCGCCCGCGCCCAGCATGTTCTCGTTCGAGGACAGCTTCAGCGGCTCGGCGACGCCGGCGATGGAAGACTTGCCGCCGACATAGGGGGCGATGTCGAGGATGCCGGGCTTGGGGGCGGGCGCGTCGGTCATGGGAAACCTTGAACTAATAGATGGGGGCGGCGCCGATGACGCCGTTCAGGCGGCCGGGCGCGCTCTTCAGCCGCCCGTCCTCGGCCTGCACATAGCCCGTCAGCATGAACAGCTTCAAGCCGCCCGCCGCCGCCAGCGGATCGGCGACCAGTCCGACCTCGCCCAGGGCCTCGACGATCTTGGTCTCGGACCAGCCGCTGTCGGTGACCCAAAAGCTGCGGTCGTCGCCGCTCGGGCCAGACATATCTCTGGACACCACGAAGGCCTGGGGCCGGCCGCGCCGGTCGTCCGGCAGGGCGGCGACGATCTTCAGTTCGGGCCGCGCCAGCAGGCGTCCCCACCACGGCCGGTCGGGCGACAGGTCGATCACCGCGCGCGACCCGGCCTCGACCGCCTTCAAGGCATCGTCCGCCGACATCGGTCGCGCGCCCAGACCATAGCGGTCGGTCGCCAGAGCCTGGGCCACGCCGCCGCAGACGACGACGGCCGAGCCGGTCGCGACCTCCAGACGGCCCCACACCGCCTTGACTGCCCCCGCTTCGGAAGGCGACGCGCCGTCCAGCAACTGGCGCAGGGCGATGGCCGAGGCGTCGGCCCGGTCGCGCGGCCCCGCCGTCACCCGCGCGCGCACCGCCTCGACCAAGGCGCGATCCAGCGCCAGCAGGGCCTCGTTCGTTTCGGGTTCGTCCAGCAGGGCCATCAGAACAGCTTGGGCGCCGGGGCCAGGGGGAAGGGGCCGAGCCAGGTGCGGCCGTCGCGGAACACCAGCGTCAGGGGCAGTTGCTCCTGGCCCGTCGCCTTTCCCGTTGCTTGGGCGGCGCCCGCCGCAGCGGCGGCCCCGGCCGCGCCGATCCGGTTGACCGGTCCCTGTCGCGTCGCCATCAGCCCGGCCAGCGCGGGCAGAGGTTTCTGCGCCTGCAGTTCGACCTGGCCTGTCAGCCGTCCGTTCGCATCGGCTCTCAACACGTCGCTGCTCAGGGTCGCGCGGCTGTCGCCGGCCTGCAGGTCGCCGCGCACATTGCGGAACGTCCCGCCCGCCTTCGTCCAGGCCGAGAAGACCCCGGCCGCGTCGCCGCCCGTCTTCAACAGGCTGGCCTGGCCGATCACGGCCTCAAGCTGGGTGGTCAGGCGGCCGTCCTGGGCGAAGCCTTCGACGGGGCCGTCCGCCCTCCCTTGGCCGTCCACCAGGCGGAACATGACATCGACGTCGTCGGTCGGCGTGGTCGAGCCTTCCAGATGCGGCCGGGCGTACAGCTCGATCCGCGCGGCGCGGGCGATGGGGAAGGGTTCGTCGCCTGTCTGGGTCGTGAAGACCGGATTGACCATCTCCAGCGCCAGATTGGGCCAGCGCTGATCGATGCCGCTGGCGCTCATGCGGATGGCGTCGCCCTTGACCGCGACCTCGCCCTTGCCGGCGCGCGTCAGCATCAGCCCCTGCGGCGCCACCACCACCCATTTGGTCGGTTGATAGGCGTTGGCCTCGGCGTTCAGTTCGGCCGCATTGATGGCGTGACCCGACGGCGTCTGCACAACCAGCTGGGTCAGGCCTACACGCGCGCGGAAGGGCCAGCCGGTGATCGTCTTGTCCGCGAACCGCACGTCCCACCCGTCCTGACGCAGGGTCTGGACCTGAGCCTCCAGGCGCGTGTCGATCTGGCGCGTCAGAAAGACCCACCAGCCGGTCCAGACCGCCAGGGCGATCAGCACGAGGATGAAGGGCGCATAGAGGCCCTTGCGGCTGGGTCGCTTTGTGGTGTCGGTCATGCGCGATCCTATAGCGCGCCATTTCCAGCCGTTCTAGGCGGTGAGGTCAGCCAGCACCGCATGCGCGACGCTGCGCGCATCCTCCGGCGCGATGCCCAGCAACAGCCCCCGTTGGCCCGCATTGATCAGCACCTGATCGAACAGGATGGCCGTCTCGTCCATCGCGGTCGGCACGGCCTTCTTCTGGCCGAAGGGGCTGACCCCGCCGACCTTGTAACCGGTCAGCCGTTCGGCGTCGGCGGGCTTCATCATCTGGGCCGACTTGCCCCCCAGCACGGCCGCCAGCTTCTTCATGCTGACCTCGCAGTCGGACGGCACGATGACGCAGGCGGGCGCGCCGTCGACCAGCATCATCAGGGTCTTGAACACCTGCTCGGGCGCAATCCCCAGGGCCTCGGCGGCCTGCAATCCTACTCGCGGCGCATCGGGGTCGTAGTCGTAGGGGAACAGGTCGAAGGCGACGCCGGCCTTGGTCAGGGCGACGGTCGCGGGCGTGGTCTTCGACATCCTAAGTCGTCTCAGGGGTCAGGAAGCTGCGGGTCAGTTCCACCGCATCGGCCAGGCCCATACGCTGCACCTCCGTTCCCGGCGGCAGGCTGGCGAACAGGCGTGTCGGCGTGGCGGCGTCCAGCATCAGGAAGACACCCTTGTCGTCGCCGCGCCGGATCAGCCGCCCGAAGGCCTGGGCGATGCGGGCGCGGGCGAGCGCATCGTCATAACCCTTGCCGCCCAGCCGCTCGCGCCGCGCCTTGTGCAGCAGGTCCGGGCGCGGCCAGGGCACGCGGTCGAAGGCGAGAACGCGCAGCGACCGGCCCGGCACGTCCACCCCGTCGCGCACGGCGTCGGTGCCCAAGAGGCACGAATTCTCCTCGACCCGGAACATGTCCACCAGCGCCCCGACCTCCAGCGGATCGACATGCTGGGCGTACAGGGGCACGCCGGACTTCGCCAAATCCGGCCCCAACCGTTCATAGACCGCCTTCAGCCGGCGGATGGCGGTGAACAAGCCCAGCCCCCCGCCCCCCGCCGCCAGGAACAGTTCGCGCATCGCCGCCGCCGTCTGGCGCGGGTCGTCCTTGACCAGGTCGTTGACGACGATGACCCGGCTGTTGGTCGCATAGTCGAACGGGCTTTCGACCTTCAGGGTGCGGGGCGGATCGATCAGACGGGCCGATCCGGTCCGCATCCGCGCCAGATCGAACGGGTCCTCCTGCATCGGATCGGACAGGGTCGCCGAGGTCACCAGCACCCCGTGCGACGGCACGATCACGGCGGCCTCCAGCGGCACGGTCGGGTCGATCCAGTGTCGACGCAGGGCCACGTCGTGGATGCGGCCGAACGCCGTCTCGGCCGACAGCCAGTCGACGAAGTCGGGATCGGGCTGATCGCCCCCATCCTCCAGCGCCGCCAGCATCGACCGCCACCCCGGCAGGGTCATGCGCGCGCGCCGGTCCAGACCGCGCAAGGCCCCCTCGATGCGGGATCGTTGCGAGCCGTCCAGCTCGGCCGCCTCGTCGTCGAGGATGTCTTCCAGATGCCGCGACAGGGCCAGCAGCGGCGCCTCGATGGCGGCCAGGGCCTGAGCCGCCGCGCGGGCGGTCTCCGCGACCGGATCAGTCACCGGTTTCAGCGCGCACTCCATGCCGAACTCGGGCCCGCCGTATGTGTTGGTTTCGGCCGTGCGCGCGCGCAGCTGGTCCAGAGCGGCAGCGAGAAAGGCCTCGATGGGGCCGATGGGGTTCACCTCGCCCGAGGCAGGGGCCACCCGACCCGACACCCCCTCGCCCGGAAGCGCAGCCGAGGCGCGGATGGCGTCCTGCAGCGCCTTCAACGCCGCCTCATTGTCGCCGACCATGTCGCCCAGCCGCTGCTCCAGCCCGCGACCGCGACGCCCCCGCCCCTCCGGCCCACGGATCCAGCGGCGCAGCTCGGCCGCCTCCTGGCCCGACAGACAGGCGGAAAAGGCGCTGTCGGCGGCGTCGAACAGGTGGTGGCCCTCGTCGAAGACGATCCGCTTCAGCGCCGCCGTCTCGCCGTCCTGCTTCTGGCCACGCGCCGACCGCGCCCCGTCGAAGGCGGCCTGGGTCAGGACCAGGGCGTGGTTGGCGATGACCAGGTCCGCGCGCCGGCTGGCGCGGATGGTCTTCTCCACGAAACAGGTGCGGTAGTGGGGACAGGCGGCGTGGACGCACTCCCCGCGCCGATCCACCAGGTTCGCCGCCCCCGCCGCATGGGCCGCCGGCATGGCGAACAGGCCGGGCAGCCAGCCGGGGAAGTCGCCGCCCGTCATGTCGCCGTCGCGCGTGTGCAGGGCCCAGCGCCCCGCCAGCGCCAGGCCGATCAGGTCGCCGTTCCCCAGCTGGGCCGCTTGGACCATGTCCTGCAGGTTCAGGACGCACAGATAGTTCTCGCGCCCCTTTCGGATCACCGCCTTCTTCTTGCGCTCGGCCGGATCGGGCCACAGCGAATGGCTCTCGCGGTCGATCTGGCGTTGCAGGGCGCGGGTATAGGTCGAGATCCACGCCGCCCCCTGGTTCCGCTCGGCCCACAGGGAGGCGGGCGCCAGATAGCCCAAGGTCTTGCCCGTGCCGGTCCCCGCCTCGGCCAGCAGCACGCGCGGCCGACCCTCTTCGTTGCGTGGCGAAAAGGCGAAGGCGGCCTCGGCGGCGTAATCCGATTGGGTCGGCCGTGTCTCGTCCAGGCCCGAGGCCTGAAGCAGTTTCTCAAGCCGGATGCGCGCGCTCTCGCTGTCCACCGGGGCCGAGCCCGCCTCGCCGCGCGGCGCCTCATCCTCCCATTCCGTCAGCCGGCTCCAGACATCCAGGCCCGACCCGCGATGCTGGCGCGCCCGCACGCCGCCGGCCTCCAGCGCCTGAACCGCACGCTCGCCCCAGGCCCAGCCCGCGCGCTGCATCGTCAGGGCCAGGACATAGGCCGCCTCACGCTCGGGATAGGCCGGCTCGGCCAGTTCGCGCAGCAACAGACCCGCCGCCTCGCACAGAGCCGCCGCCTGTTCCTCGGCCGACTTCGGCTCGGCCAGCCCCAGCGACAGGGCCAGCCCCGTCGGCGACGGCGCGCAGAACCGCGCCGGCCGCACGAAGGCGTAAAGCTCCAGCACATCCATCAACTCGGACGACCTCGGCGGCGGCGTCAGCCCCAGCCGCCGCGCCGTCAACGAGGCGTGGGCCATCATCACCGGCCCGGTCGTGAACACGCCCTCGGCCGCCCCGCGCCCGATCTTCCTCGCCCCCGCATCGTCGCACACCGCACCCGAGCCGGGCGGCGTGGCGAGCGCCGGCGGGAGCCCCGCCCACGGCTCGGCGCCGGTCAGGCGGGTTTCAGCGATGACGGATTCGTCGGACACGACCGTTAGATAGCGACCTCGGGGCTGAAACGGAACGGGAACATCTGGTTTCGACCGCCACACAGTTATATATGTCGATGGAACGAGGAGATCGCCGTGAACAAACCGATTGATCCCACGGACTGGCTGGTCGCCATGGCCGCCAAGATCGAGGTCGAAGGCCCGCAGACGGTTGACGTCGCCGGGCACGGCCGCGTGACCTTGATCGCCGAGGCGGAATTCCGGCGATTGAACGAACGCAAGCCCACCTTCAAGGAGTGGCTGCTGACCGGTCCCCGGCTTGACGACGTCGAGATTGAGCGCGATCCGCGTCCCAGCCGAGACTTCTCTTTTTGAAGTATCTGCTCGACACCAATGCGATCAGCGAAACGCTAAAGGCCCGACCCAACGAGGGCTTTCTCGATTGGCTGGATACGGTCGTCTCGCTGCCGGAAGAACTCGACGACACCTTGTACATCAGCGTCCTGTCTCTGGGGGAGATGCGGCGTGGCGCGCTGAAACTGGCGCCCGGGCCGAGACGCGAGGTGATCGAACGAAGGATCGCAGAGATGGTCGAAGACTACAGCGATCGGCTTCTCGCTGTGGATCTCGCGGTCGCAGAACAGTTGGCCATACTGGCCGAGCGCTACAAGGTAAGCGGGATTACCGTGGGGCTGATCGACGAATTGATCGCCGCGACCGCGCTCGCCAACGATCTGACCCTGGTCACACGCAACATTCGCCACTTCGAGCATAGCGGTTGCCGTCTGCTATCGCCATGGAACGTGTGACGACCCTTCCGCCTCTTTTCGCCGACTGGTTCGCGGGGCGCGGCTGGTCGCCCCGGCGGCATCAGCTGGAGATGATCGCGGCGGGTGAAGCGGGCCGGCACGCGCTGCTGGTCGCGCCGACCGGCGGGGGCAAGACGCTGGCGGGGTTTCTGCCCAGTCTGATCGAACTGTCGGAGCGAGGTCCGAGGCCGGCGACCGGGCCGGGGTCGGGGGTGCACACCCTGTATCTGTCGCCGCTGAAGGCCCTGACCACCGACGTCGAGCGCAATCTGATGACGCCGATCCGCGAGATCGGGCTGAACATTCACGTCGAGACGCGAACCGGTGACACCAAACAGTCCAAGCGCCAGCGGCAGCGCGACTTCCCGCCCGACATCCTGCTGACCACGCCCGAGCAACTGGCCTTGTTCTGCGCCTGGGAGGGCGCGCGGGCCTATTTCGCCGATCTGAAATGCGTGGTGCTGGACGAGGTCCATGCGATCTGGAGCGGCAAGCGGGGGGACCTGCTGTCGCTGGGGCTGGGGCGGTTGCAGAGCTTTTCGCCAGGGATGCGGCGGGTGGGGCTGAGCGCGACCATCGAGGATCCCGATCTGATCCGGGGGTGGTTGGCGCCGGGTGATGCGGACACAGAGAACCCCTCCACCGCTTCGCGGTCCCCCTCCCCGCAAAGCGGGGAGGAGACGCAGGCCGAGCCGTCTCCTCCCCGCTTTGCGGGGAGGGGGACCGCCGAAGGTGGTGGAGGGGCTCTCAACGCAGTCACGCTGGTCCGTGGCGACCCCGGCGCGCCCGCCGTCATCGACGTGCTGATCTCCGAGGGCAAGGTGCCGTGGGCAGGCCATACCGGCCAGCACGCGATCCCCGAGGTCTACGCCGCCATCCAGCGTTCGACCCTGGCCCTGATCTTCGTCAACACCCGCTGGCAGTCGGAGTTCGTCTTTCAGCAGCTGTGGGCCATCAACGACGAGAACCTGCCCATCGGCCTGCACCACGGCTCGCTGGCGGCGGAGCAACGGCGCAAGATCGAGGCGGCGATGGCGCGGGGTGACCTGCGGGCGGTGGTCTGCACCTCGACACTGGACCTGGGCATCGACTGGGGCGACGTGGACCTGGTCATCCAGATGGCGGCGCCGAAGGGTTCCAGCCGCCTGGTCCAGCGGATCGGCCGCGCCAACCACCGGCTGGACGAGCCGTCGCGCGCCCTGCTGGTGCCCGCCAGCCGGTTCGAAATGCTGGAGTGCCAGGCCGCGCGCGAGGCGGTGGCCGACAACGCCTTCGACTGGGAGCCGGTCCACATCGGCACACTGGACACCCTGGCCCAGCACGTGATGGGCGTGGCCTGTTCCGAGGCCTTCGACATGCAGGCCCTGTATGACGAGATCACCGGCTGCGGCCCCTATCGCGACCTGACGTGGGAGCAGTTCGAGGAGGTGGTCGATTTCGTCGCCACCGGCGGATACGCGCTGCGCACCTATGACCGGTTCGCGCGCATCGTCAGGACCCAGGATGGCCGCTGGAAAGTCCGGAACCAGCACATCGCCCAGCGCCACCGCATGAACGTCGGGGCCATCGTCTCGGCCGGCACCCTGAACGTCCGGGTCGCGAGCCGCCGGGGCGGGGCATCTCGCCAGCTGATCGGCGGCCGCAAGGTGGGCGAGGCCGAGGAGTGGTATTTCGAACAGCTGACGCCCGGCGACACCTTCCTGTTCGCCGGCCAGGTCTGGGCGTTCCAGGGCATCACCGGCACGGACGCCCTGGTCACCCACGCCAATGACAAGGATCCCAAGATCCCGTCCTGGGGCGGGTCGAAGTTCCCGCTGTCGACCTCGCTGGCCGACCGGGTGCGGACCATGATCCACGACCGCGACCACTGGCGCGTCCTGCCGCCCGACGTGCAGGAATGGCTGGAGCTCCAGGAGACCCGCTCGGTCATTCCCAATGCGGAATCCATGCTGGTCGAGACCTTTCCGCGCGGCAGCCGCCATTTCCTGGTCGCCTATCCGTTCGAGGGCAATCTGGCCCACACCACCCTGTGCATGCTGCTGACGCGGCGGCTGGACCGGATGGGCGTCGGGCCGCTGGGCTTCGTAGTGACGGACTATTCGCTGGCCATCTGGTCGATCAAGCCGATGGACGGGATCGATCTGGACGCCCTGTTCCAGTCCGACATGCTGGGCGACGATCTGGAGGCTTGGCTGGAGGAAAGCTTCATGATGAAGCGGTCCTTCCGCAATTGCGCCCTGATCTCGGGCTTGATCGAGCGACGCCTGCCCGGCGCCGAGAAGACCGGGCGGCAAGTGACCTTTTCCACCGACCTGATCTACGACGTGCTGCGACGCCACCAACCTGACCATCTGCTGCTCAAGACCGCGCGCGCCGATGCAGCATCCGGCCTGCTGGACGTGGCCCGGCTGGGCCAGATGCTGACGCGGATCGAGGGCCGGATTCGGCATCAGCCCCTGACGCGGCCCTCGCCCTTCTGCGTGCCGGTTCTGGTCCAGATCGGGCGCGAGCGGGTGGGCGGGGACGCCGCCGAAATGATCCTGGACGAGAGCGCCGACCTGCTGATCGCAGAGGTCATGGACGACGCCGAACCGCAAACCCAGTCGGGGGCCGCATGAACGCCGCCCTGCGCCAGACACTGTCCCCCGCCCGCAAGACCTGCGGGTCGTTGAGCGTGCGGATCGCGGGCGAGGCCTGCGTGCTGCGTTGCTCTGGCGCCCTGTGGGTTCCGGCCCACCGCGCCTTGGTCGTGGCGGACCTGCACCTGGAAAAGGGGTCGGCCTTCGCCGTGCGGGGTCAGCTGCTGCCGCCCTATGACAGCCGGGCCACGCTGGACAAGCTTGAGGCCGAGATCGACGATCTGGACTCGGCCATGGTCGTGCTGCTGGGCGACAGTTTCCATGACACTAAGGCCATTCCCCGCATGGCGGCCGAAGACCGCGCGCGGCTGGACCGGCTGGCGGCGGGGCGCGACTGGCTGTGGCTGGAGGGCAATCACGACCGCGAGGCCCTCGCTCGGGATGCGGACGCCGCGACCCGCCTGCCCGGCCGCATCGTCGGCGACATGGCCCTTGGCGCGCTTCGCCTGACGCATGAGCCCGAACCGTTGACAGCCGACGACGACCGGCGAGGCGAGGTCGCGGGCCACCTGCACCCCGCCGCCAAGGTCGCCGCCTATGGACGCGGCGTGCGGCGGCCGTGTTTCGTCACGGACGGATCGCGCATCGTCCTTCCGGCCTTCGGCGCCTTCACCGGCGGATTGAACGTGCGCGATCCCGCCATCGCCGATCTGTTCGCCGCCCCGCCCCTGGCCGCCGCCCTGGGACGGGACCGGGTCCACGCCCTGAACTGGGACGTGCTGCGATAGGGCGTTCGTAAAGCGTTCAGCACGTCGCTTCACCGCATCTTGGCGGACGGCGATGCAGGATGACGGCGGATCAACGTCACGGACGCCCGCCTCATGCTCACGCCCCGCCGCATCGTCATGGCCGCCCGCCTCGGCTTCGCCCTGACGGCGCTGGGCATGGCCGTCCTGATGCTGGGACCGTTCCAGGGGCTGGAGCAGGTCTTCGGCCTGAACGACAAGGCCGCCCACGTCATCGCCTTCTATGGCCTGGCCAGCGGCCTGTTCCTGATCGCGCCCAGCCAGCGCCGCGACGACCTGGCCTTGTATGTCATCGCCGCCGCCTTCGGCGTCGAACTGCTGCAAGCCCTGACCGGCCGCAGCGTCTCCATCATCGACTTCCTGGCCGGCGCCGCCGGCGTCACGGCCGCCTGGGCGCCCGGCCGTATCGAGCAACTGCGCCAATCCTTCCGCCGCCATCCCGACCTGAGCCTGTCCGAGATCGACCGTCTGGACCGACGCCTGCGCCGTCGTCGCGCATCAACCGGCCCGTCGCCCGTGAGCGCCGTCCTGCGCCCCTAGGGCTCCAGCTCGATGTCCCAATAAAGATAATCGAGCCAGCTCTGGTGCAGATAGTGGGGCGGGAAGCGTCGGCCGGCGTCCTGGAGCTGCCAGGCGTTGGGGCGGTAGGGTTCGCGGCGGATCGGCATCATGGCCTGGCGCGGGGTGCGGCCGCCCTTGGCCAGGTTGCAGGGGCTGCAGGCGGCGACGATATTCTCCCAGGTCGTGCGCCCGCCGTGAGAGCGGGGGATGACGTGGTCGAAGGTCAGTTCCTTGGATTCCCCGCAGTACTGACAGGCGAAACCGTCGCGCAGGAAGACGTTGAAGCGGGTGAAGGCGGGGTTGCGGTCCTGGTCCACATAGCTGCGCAGCGCGATCACGCTGGGAAGCTGCATCTCCATCGAAGGGGAGCGGACGACCTTGTCATACAGGGACACAACGTCCACGCGGTCCTGATAGACCGCCTTGACCGCCTCCTCCCACGGCCAGAGCGACAGCGGATAGTAGGACAGCGGCCGAAAGTCGGCGTTCAACACCAACGCGGGAAAACCGGAGGGCGGTCGATGGAGAACCTGCATCAGGCCCTCCCGCGCGGACGGGGGGATATCGAGGCGACAGAGGTGAGGACACGTCTCCTTCCCTAGTCTTGCAGCGACAGCCTACGCGTGATTCCTGCTCATCGCCATGACCAGAGTGCAGCGTTTTCGTGACGCGGCGTCAGAAAACCTCGACCAGTTCGAAACGCTCGCAGACGACCTTCATGCCCGGCGCCCAGCTGCCCTCGCGACGGTAATAGGCCTCGTGCGCGTCGCGCCACCATGCGTAGCTCAGGTCGCCCTCCCCCTCGGCGCGGGCGAATTCCTCGCCGACGTCTTCGAAGGCCATGATCTCGACCTGGGTCGTGCGAATGGCGCAGCGGGGGGCGCCCGCGCCGTCCAGGATCACGCTGACCTCGCCGACCGTCGGCATGATGTCGGCCTCGCACGCCGCCAGAGACGAACAGGTGGCCCGCTTGCCGCCCGCCAGCACCAGGGCCAGCAATTCGTCGGCCAGTTCGGGGCTGTCGCCGAAAGGCCAGCGCGGGGCGTCGCGATAGGCGGCGGAAATTTCGCTCATGACCTAGGCCCGGCTGGCATGGGTGGGAAAGCCCGGCAGGGTCCAGCCCCAGCGCAGGGCGCAGGCCCGCAACAGGAAACCGCACAGGGCGGCGACGATGGCGGCCGGCCAGATCGGCATGCCGGGCGCCCTCAGCGCGATATAGACCGTCGCCGCCAATATGGCCGCCGTGACGTTGATCTCTCGCCGCAGCAGGATCGACGGCTGACCCGCCAATGTGTCGCGCACCACCCCGCCGAAACAGGCCGTCAGCGTGCCCATGACGATGCAGATCAGGGCCGGCGCGCCCGCCGCCTCGGCCTTGGCCGCGCCCATGACGCCGTAAGCCGCCAGCCCCACCGCATCCAGCCACAGCAGGGCGCGGAACCGCCAGTCTCGCTGTCCCACCAGCCACAGGGCCGTCGAGGCGAACAGGCAGACCGCCAGATAGCGCCAATCCTGAACCCAGAAGACGGGCAGGCCCAGCAGCAGGTCGCGCAGGGTGCCGCCGCCCACGCCGGTGATGGCGCCGAAGAAGGCGAAGGTGACCACGTCGTGCTTCTCGCGCGCGGCGGCCAGGGCGCCGGTCGCGGCGAACACGGCGACGCCGGCGAAGTCCAGCGCCGACAGCACGGTCTGGGGATTGCGCAGGGGTTCGGTCAGGACGGGATCGAGCGGGGTCATTGCGCAGCCTCCAGAACGATCTCGCCGCGCTTGACGCCCGTGTACCAGGCCCACAGCAGATGGGTCGCCACCGCCCGATACGGTCGCCAGACCTCGGCGCGGGCGTAGGCGGCTTTCTGGTCCGGCCGCACCTCGACGCCGTCGGCCCAGCGTATGGCTTCTTGCAGCGCCACGTCGCCGCCGGGAAACACGTCCAGCCGCCCCTCGCACATCAACAGATAGGCCTCGGCCGTCCACAGCCCCACGCCCTTCAGCGCCGTCAGGGCGGCGATAGCCGCTTCGTCGTCGAGGCTGGCCAGATGCTCCAGATCGATCTCGCCGGCGAGCTGGGCGCGGGCGATACCCTGACCATAGGTCGCCTTCTGCCGCGACAGGCCCATGCCGCGCAGTTGGTCCAGATCATGCGCCAGCAACAGCTCGGGCGTGATCCCGCCCATCCCCTCGCGCAGCCGCGCCCAGACCGAGGCGGCCGAGGCCACCGAAACCTGCTGCTCCACGATCATGCGGAACAGCCCCTCGAACCCACCGACCCGCAGCCGCCATTCGAACGCCGGCGTTTGCGCATGCACGCGCGCCATGGCCGGATCGGCAGCGACCAGCGCCTCGCGCGCAGCGGCGATGTCCTGGGGCGTGGGTTGAAGCGGCATGGCCCATCTATGACCTGCTCAGGCGTTCAAGGAAATGGAGGCATTGGCGGATTTCGGCTGGCGACCGCCCTAGGTAATAACTATTATTGGCGGGTGGATTGAGGATGTCGTCATGACCATGACCGTCGAACTGGGTGCGCTGGAACAGGTGGTGGACCGTCTGGTCCGCGACGGCCGATACGGCTCCAAGAGCGAGGTGCTGCGCACCGGCGTGCGGTTGGTGCAGGAGCATGAGGCGCGACTTGCGGCCCTGCTGGGCAAGCTTGAAGAGGGGATCGCCGACGCCGACGCCGGCCGGTTGACCCCGCTCGAAGACGCCCGCGCCGCGTTCGAGGCCCGGTGGGCCGCCGAGGGCGAATGAGAGTTCGGCTCGCCGACGCCGCCTTACGCGACCTGGCTTCGATTGAGGGCCATGTGGCTCTGGACAGCCCAAACGCGGCGCGCCGATTGGTCAGGACGCTTTTTGGACGCTGCGAAACGCTCGCCCAAAATCCCCGGCGCTATCCAGAGGCCGGCATCGCCGATCTGCGAAAGCGCCCCGAGGGCAGCTATCTGATCTTCTATAGGGTGACGGCCGATGTTGAGGTCGTCCGCATACTTCACGCCGCCCGCGACTGGACGCATCTGCTGGCGACGGACGAAGACTGAGCCGTGTTCGTCACCCGCTTCGCCCCCTCGCCCACCGGCCGCCTGCACAGGGGCCATGCGTTCTCGGCCCTGACCGCCTGGTCCGTGGCGAAGGCGGCGGGCGGGCGGTTTCTGCTGCGGATCGAGGATATCGATCCGACGCGGTGCAGGCCGGACTACGAGGCGGCGATACTGGAGGATCTGGCCTGGCTGGGTCTGGACTGGGAGACGCCGGTGCGGCGCCAATCGGATCATCTGGACGACTACGCCGCCGTGATCGAAGACCTGAGAGAGCGCGGGCTGCTCTATCGGTGTTTCCGCACGCGCAAGGACATCCTGAACGCCATCGGCGACGCGCCGCACGGGGCGATGGAGGCGGTGCGGCCCGGCCCGCATCCGGCACAGGAAGAGGCGCGACTGCTGGCTTCGGGTGCGCCGTTCGCCTGGCGGCTGTCGCTGGATCGGGCGCGCGAGGCGCTGGGCGATGCGGTTTGGACCGGCCTGAGCTTTGTCGAGGAGGGCGAGGGTCCGAACGGCGAGACCGGCGTCGTCGCCGTCGATCCCGAGGCGGCGGGCGACTTGGTGCTGGCCCGCAAGGATACGGGCGTCGCCTATCATCTGGCCGTGACGCACGACGACGCGCTGCAGGGCGTGAGCCATGTGATCCGGGGACAGGACCTGTTCGAGGCGACCCATGTGCAGCGTCTGATCCAGACGCTGATGGGCTGGCCCGCGCCGACCTATCGTCATCACCAGCTGCTGGCGGGACCGGACGGGCGGCGCTACGCTAAGCGGGATCGCTCGGTCACTCTTGCGGAACTGCGGGCGGGCGGAGTGACGGCCGAGGCCCTGCGCGCCGAACTGGGCTTCAGCTTCGGCGGCTGAAGATGCGCGAGGCGCCGTAGCCGGTCAGGGCGGCCAGCACGACGCACAAAACGCCGTACAGCCACGGACGACGGTGGGCGAACTCGTAGATGTCGCGCTCCAGCCCGACCTTCTCGACCGTCAGCGTCAGGTTCGACACCGACTGCGGCTCGCCGTTCTGGAACAGCCAGACCTCGGCGTAGTATTTGCCGGTCGGGGCGACGGTGGGCAGTTCGACCTCGGCGCGGAACAGGCCCCGGTCGACGAACTCTACACCCTGAGAATCGGTGTCGTAGAGGGCGGCGGCCTCCTTCAGACGGATCACGGCGCGGCGCCAGTCCAGATAGTCGTCGCCCAGCCGGCTGACGACCACGTCGCGCACGCCATAGCGGGTGACGGTGCGGCTTTCCTCCGGCGCGTCGATGCGCAGGTGATCGACCCCCACACCGAGGCGCCGCAACTGGCCGAAGTCGGCGATGTCGCTGAGCGGGCGGGTGGAGGCGGTCATGTAGAAGCCGGGCGCGCCTTCGAACAGCACGGGCCGGCTGTTCAGCCAGACGCCCGAGGTGCGGGTCTTCTTGACCAGGCGGATCGGCGCGTCCGGCCCCCGCACCACCACGACGACATCGGCCGGCTCGGACGTCGGATTGAACACCGCGCCATACAGAACAATGGACGCGCCCGTGAAGCTGGAATCGACCCGAACCTGGGCGTCCGTCAGGGCGGCGGCGACGCGCAGGTCGCTCGTCGTCGCTTCGGACCGATCCGGGGCCGGAGCCGGCGCTGTGATCGCTGGCGGTGGGGGAGGAAGCGCCTGCATCAGTCCGCGATCCCCGGCGCGATCATGAAGATGTCGTTGGGTCGCACGAACAGGTCCAGTCCCATCTGGATCCCGACCAGCAGCACGATCAGCCCCAGCGCCGCCCGCAGCTCCTCGGCGCGGAACCGACCGGCGAACCGCGCGCCGACCTGGGCGCCGACCACGCCGCCCAGCAGCAGGATGGTGGACAGGACGATGTCGACTGTCTGGTTGCGGCCGGCCTGGAGGATGGTGGTGATGGCGGTGGTGATGATGATCTGGAACAGGCTGGTCCCCACCACGGCGCCCGCCCGCATCCGCAAGATATACAGCATGGCCGGCACCAGGATGAAGCCGCCGCCCACCCCCATGATGGCCGACAGGACCCCGGCGAAGACGCCCAGGCCGAACGGCGGCAGGGCGCTGATGTACAGACCCGACTTGGGGAACTTCATCTTCAGCGGCAGGCCATACAGCCACATCGGCCGCCGGCGCTGCTTGTGCGGCGCGGGCAGGCCCCGACGACGGCGCAGGATCTCGGTCAGGCTCTCGTTCAGCATCAGAACGCCGATGGCGCCCAGGAAGACGAGATAGGAGACGGCGACGACCAGGTCGGCCTGGCCCAGCAGACGCAGATATCGAAACAGCTCGACCCCCGCCAGGGCGCCGACCGCGCCGCCGGCGGCCATGACCGAACCCATCTTGAAATCGACCGCGCCCGCGCCCGCATAGCGGATGACGCCGGAGGTCGAGGAGGCGACGACGTGGCTGGCCTGGCTGGCGACGGCGACGGTCGGGGGGATGCCCAGGAAGACCAGGATCGGCGCCATCAGAAAGCCGCCGCCGATGCCGAACAGGCCGGACACGAACCCGACCACCGCCCCCAGGATCACCAGGGTCGGCCAGTTCACCGAAACCTCGGCGATCGGCAGATAGATGTCCAAAGGACGCGCCTTCGGCTGAAGCGGTTAAAGGATCGCCGTCAGGCGGGGACGAGGTCGTGACGACACGGGCGACCGATAGCCGCCCGTCGCGCGTGAATCTAGCCCGTCGCCTGCGAAGCGGGTTGGGTCTGGGCGACAAAGGCGTCTGCGGCGGTGCGGGCGGCGCGCTGGGCGGTGGCGCTGGCCGTCGGACGCAGGCGCGTCACGGCGGTTTGGGCCTCGGAGTCGCCGCCGCGCGCGGCGATCATGTACCACTTCAGGGCTTCGGTCGGATTCTTGGCCACGCCGTCGGCGCCGGTCTCGTAGATGCGCGCGACATTGTACTGGCTGTCCGGCAGGCCGCGCTCGGCGGCGTTGAGCAGCCAGGTCAGGGCCTCGGCCTGATTGGTCGCGCCGCCGTCGCCTTCATACAGTTGCATCCCATAGAGATGCATCCCGCGCGGATCGCCGCCCTCGGCCGCACGACGGCCCCACTGACGGCTCAGCGCCGGGTCGGCGGGAACGCCGTTGGCGCCGTCCAGATACAGCTGACCCAGATAGGTCTGGGCTGGGGCGTAACCCAGGTTGGCGGCGCGCTTCATGCCGTCCAGGCCCGTGCTGTCGCCGGCCTCAAGCTTGCCGATAGCCGTTTCGTAGTCGGCCGCGCCGGGACCGGCGAGATCGAAGGTCGGCCGCACGCCGGTCGGAGTCACGGCCGAGGCGGCCAAAGGCATGGCGGGGCCAGCGGCGGGAGCCCCGCCGAAGCTCGGCAGGTCGAAGTCGGGCGCGCCGCCGTCGGTCAGGGACAGATAGCCATAGACGCCGCCGGTCAGGGCGACCGCCGTGACCGAGGCCAGGAAGGTCTTCTTGACGGTCGAGCCGTCCTTGGCCGCCTGCTTGTCCAGCCGTTCCTGCAGCTTGGACTTGCCGCCGCGCTTTAGGCCGAAGCCCGAACGCGGGGCCGGTTCCGGCTCGGGCGGCGTCGTGATGGCGGCGCGGGCGGCGTCGATGGTGCTGCGGGTCGCCGAGGCGCGACCGGCGGCGGCCGCGGCGCCCATGGTGGCGCGAAGCTGGCGCGGATCGACGAACTCGGTCTCGCCGCCGAAATCGTCGTCGTCGTCGGCGTCCAGAACGGGGGCGTCGCGCTTCTCGGTCGAGAAGCCGGGCGAGGTCGCTTCCAGTGCATCCTCGACATCGGCGCCGCCGAAGCCGCTGAAGGGCTGGATGATGGGTTCGACGCCGTCGGGATCGACCTGGCGCGCCGGCGTTTCGTCCGCATCGGCCGTGACCGTGTCGGCTTCAGGCTCGGCGAAGTTGGTCGAGGGGAAAGGCGAGGCTGCGGCGACTTCGGGCGTGACCGGATCGCTGGACCAGGCGTCCTGGTCGGTGAAGGTCTCGTCGGGGAAGGCGGCGGCGCGCCAGTCGCCATCGACGGATGTGGACTGGATCGGCGCCTGAATCGTTGCCGGCGCAGCGCGTTCCAGAACAGGGCGCGACGGGGTCCAGGACGGCTCACTGTCCAGCGGCTTGTCGCGGATCGGCGTCGGGCCGCGCGCGTCGATGCTGTCGCGGGCCTCGGCCAGCAGACGGGCGGTGCGCTCCTCGCTCATCCGCATCCGCTCGGCCAGTTCGCCCGAGGCGCGGTCGTAGCGTTGCTCGATCTTGTCCGAGCTTTCCGACAGGCGCCGGCCGATGTCTTCCAGCGCCTGCTGAGAGCGGCGCTCCGACTGGGCGATGCGGTCGCTCAGCTGGTCCGAGATGCGGGTGATCTCGCCGCCCAGCTTCTCCAGCGCAATGGCATGGCGATCGTCGCTGGCGGTCAGGCGCTGATCGACGCGGTCGACGTGACGCGCAAACTCCTGATCCAGGCGACCGGCGCGACGCGCGACCTCGGTCTCGATGGTCTGGCCGACGGCCTCGGTGACGGCGCGGGCGACGGCGTCGGTGCGACCGTCGCTGTCGGTTTCGACCTTCTGGACGCGGGCGTTCAGGTTGCGGGCGATGCGCAGGACTTCGCGCCCCATGGCTTCCAGGCCCACGGCGCCCTTCTGCTCGGACGTCTTGATCTGATCGCCGACGGCCTGAACGGCGCGTTCGATGCGGTCGATGCGCGCGCCGGTCTCGGCGGCGTCGAGACGCTGCATCATTTCGGCGCGATTGTTCTCGATCTGGCGCGACAGGCTTTCGGCCAGCTTTTCGAACCGGGCGAGATCGCGCGCGCTTTCTGGCTCGACCCGACTTTCGGCCGACCGCATCCGCTGATCCAGCTCGGCGAACGAGCGTTCCAGCGTCTTCAGCGCTTCGGTCGTGCGGTTCTGGGCCTCGTCCAGACGCGCGCCGACCTGGGCCAGCATTTCCGTGCCGACGCCGGGGCCGGCGGCCTTTTCGACCGCCTCCATCCGCTCGCGCAGATCGTTGACGCCCAGACGCTGGCGTTCCTCTATGTCGTACAGACGACCGGTCAGGGCGCCCAGCGAGGCCTCGACCTTGCCGAACGCTTCCTGAGTCAGCGGGCCGGTGTCGCGTTCGAAGGCGCGCAGGCGGCGATGGCCCTCGCGCAGTTCCTCGGCGATGTCGTCGATACGGCGCGCGGCGCCCTGAGCCTCGACATACTGGCCGTCGAGGCGACGCATCAGGCCGGAGACCGCCTGATCCACGCCCTGAATGGCGACGGTCGAGCGGCGCTCTGCGGCTTCCAGACGTGCGGCGATCACATCGATGGAGGCGCTGATCCGATGCCCGTTGTCCTCGGCGACATCATAGGCGTCGTCGAGACGGCGGCTGCGGTTGCGGCGTTCGTATTCGGACGCTTGGGACCGACGCGGCAGGGTGGCGTAACCCTCCTCCTCGTCCTCCATGATCATGGAGTTGAGCCATTCGCCCAGCGTCATGCCGGAACGACGCGCAAGGTCCTTTGCGACCTCACGGGCCTTGGGATCGATTCCCTTAACGCTCCACGGCGCTGCAGCGCTCACTGATTCGGCTCCCGACCCATACGACGCAGGCTATACCGTCAATATCGAGGGTGTAAACTGATGGTTAACCGCAATATCTAGCGGCGGTCTCTCAATCCTGTGGACACCCCTCCAGACGCCGGGATTAGTGAATCATCTCGGTTAACGCGGTGTGAAGATTAACCTCCCGGCAAGGGTTCGCTTGCCAAGCGGCGCGGGCTTCGCCACGTGCGGCGCATGAGCCTGACGACAACCCTCATTTTCCTGGCCCTGGCCCTGGCCGTCATGGTCTTCACCGGCTGGCGCGGAGCGCGTCCGCCCGATCCTCTCAAGGGACCGCGCATGATGCCGTGGCGGTTTCTGATGGTCGGGTCCGCGGCCATCGCCATGCTGCTGCTGATCCATCTGGCGACCTTGTTCGGCGCCGAACGCGCGCCGTGGATTCCCGGAGCTTAGCTTTAGGAACCCGAACCCGGCCGGTCTGTTGATCCTGCAGCTCACTCAAGGAGATGCTGCATGACTGACAAGCTGACCGCCGCCGAGGCGGAAAAGGAATTCTGGAAGAGCCTGAAGGAGTCCAATACCGGCATGCTGGGCCTGGACAAGCCCGGCTATCACCATCAGCCCATGACCGGCTATGGCGAGGACGAGACCGGGACGATCTGGTTCTTCACCCGCGACGACACCGACTTCGCCCGTGACGTGGCCGGCGGCGGCCAGGACGGCATGTTCTGCTATCAGGCCAAGGACGGCAAGGTTCAGGCCTGCATCCACGGCCGCCTGGCCATCGACCAGGACCGTACCCGGATCGACAAATACTGGAACCCCGTCGTCGCCGCCTGGTATCCGGACGGCAAGGACGACCCGCACCTGACCCTGATCCGGTTCAACGCCAACGACGGCCGCGTCTGGGTGTCCGACAAGGGCGCGCTGGGCTTCGGCTACGAAGTCCTCAAGGCCAACCTCACCAAGTCGACGCCCGACGTCGGCGGCGTGTCGGACGTGAAGCTGTAGGCGACCGACGCCATTCAGTCAGAAAGGGCGGACCCGATCGGGTCCGCCCTTTTTCGTTCAGCCGGCAAAGCACCAGGCCAGAACGGCCTTCTGGGCGTGGATGCGGTTTTCGGCCTCGTCCCAGACCAGGGAACGCGGTCCGTCGATGACGGCGTCGGTGACTTCTTCACCGCGGTGCGCGGGCAAGCAGTGCAGGAAGACCGCGTCGGGATCGGCCAGGGCCATCAGGGCCTCGTCCACCGAATAGGATTCGAAGGCCGCCAGACGCGCCTCGTAATCCTGATCGCCCATCGAGACCCAGGTGTCGGTGACGACGACATCGGCGCCCTTGACCGCCTCGCGCGGGTCGCTGGTCAGGGTGACGGCGTTCGCGCCCTTGGCCAGGTCGCGCAGGTCGGGATGGTATTCCGCCGGGCAGGCGACGTTCAGGTGGAAGCCGAACTTGGGCGCCGCGTGCATGAAGCTGTGGCAGACGTTGTTGCCGTCGCCGATCCAGGCGATCGTCTTGCCGGCGATGGGGCCGGAATGTTCCTCGATCGTCTGCAGGTCGGCCAGGATCTGGCACGGGTGGCTGCGGTCGGTCAGGCCGTTGATCACCGGCACGGTCGAGACGCGGGCGAAGCGCTCGACATCCTCGTGGTCATTGGCGCGGATCATCACCGCATCGACCATGCGCGACAGGACGCGGGCCGTGTCCTCGACCGGCTCGCCGCGCCCCAGCTGCATGTCGGCGGCGGTGGCGATGATCGAAGACCCGCCCAGCTGGCGAATGGCCGCGTCGAAGCTGAAGCGGGTGCGGGTCGAGTTCTTCTCGAAGATCATGGCCAGGACGCGGTCCTCGCCCGGCGCATCGGCGTCAGCGCGACCCTGGGGCCAACCCTTGCGGGCGGCCTTGCGGGCATGGGCGTCGTCCAGAATGGCGCGCAGGTCGGCGGCGTCGAGCCGGTGGATGTCGAGGAAGTGGCGGGTCATGGCATCCTCCACCCTCTCCCATTGGGAGAGGGCTTGAGCGCCCGAGAGCCGCAGGCGCTCGGACTTGCGCGAAAGGGTGAGGGTTCAGTCTTGGCCGGCGAGGTACGACCCTCACCCTTTCGCCTTAGCGCATCGCTACGCTCTGCGAGGCTCAAGCCCTCTCCCAATGGGAGAGGGAAGCTCACGCCGCCAGCTTCTCGCGCGCGACCTCACAGGCGCCTTCGAACCGGGCGATGGCCTCGCGGGCCTCGTCCAGCGTCAGGTTCAGCGGCGGCAGCAGGCGCACGCAGTTGTCGCCGCCGCCGGCGATCAGCAGCTGTTGCGTATCGCGCGCCAGGGCCATGAACTCGCGATTGTTCGGCACCAGCTTGATGCCGATCAGCAGGCCCTTGCCGCGCACGTCGGCGATTACGTCGGGAAAGCGTTCCTGCAGGCCCACGAACTGCTGTTTCAGATAGCCGGCGATCTCGTTGACGTTGTTCAGGATCTCGGGGCTGTTGATCAGGCTCAGCGCCTTTTGACCGACAGCCATGGCCAGCGGGTTGCCGCCGAAGGTCGAGCCGTGGACGCCCACCGTCATGCCCGAGGCCGCCTTGGCCGACGCCAGGCAGGCGCCGATGGGGAAGCCGCCGCCCAGGGCCTTGGCCACCGCCATGATGTCGGGCGCCATGCCGGCCCATTCATGGGCCCACAGCTTGCCGGTCCGGCCCATGCCGCACTGGACCTCGTCGAAGATGATCAGGACGCCGTGTTCGTCGCACAGGTCGCGCAGGCCACGCAGGCACTGGTCCGGCATGGCGCGGCAACCGCCTTCGCCCTGGACCGGCTCGACGATGATGGCGGCGGTCGTGGGGTTGGCGATGGCGGCCTTGATGGCGTCATGGTCGCCCCACTTCAGCTGGTGGAAGCCCTGCATCGGCGGGCCGAAACCCTCGGTATAGCTGGGGTTGGCGGCGGCGTTGATCGCGCCATAGGTCCGGCCGTGGAACGAGCCGTCGAAGCCATAGATGTCGATCCGCTCGGGCGCGCCGTTGGCGGAGTGATATTTGCGCGCCGTCTTCAGCGCGCACTCGACGGCTTCCGTGCCCGAGTTGGTGAAGAAGACCACGTCGGCGAAGCTCGACTCGCACAGCGCGTCGGCCAGGGCTTCCTGGCCCGGAATGCGGAAGATGTTGGACACGTGCCACAGCTTCTCGGCCTGGTCCTTGACCGCCTGGACCAGTTCGGGGTGGGCGTGGCCCAGGCCGTTGGTCGAGATGCCGGCGACGCAGTCGAGATATTCGGTCCCGTCGGTCGCCCACAGACGCGCGCCTCGGCCGCGTTCCACTTCCAGCGGCGCGCGATTGTAGACACCCATCAGATGTTCAGTGGACACGGACCAAGACCTCCAAAAGCGATACGGCCCCGCCGCGAGCGCGACGGAGCCGGATTGATACGGACAGGCGTTGTCGGATTAGTGACGGTGTTAGTCAACACCGGCGCCGAGCACGCCTTTCGCCCGCACGTCGGCGACGATGGCGCGAACGGCGGCGATCTGATCCGCATCCAGAACCCGCAGCGGCAGGATGAAGTTGCTGTTCGGCGTCAGGGCGAAGACCAGCCGATCCTTTTCCTCCACCACCGCGACCAGACTGCGCCACCCGACACGACTTTCGAAGTCCGCGCCTGCGACGGCGATACCCTGTCCATCGATGCGCCAATCGACCGGCCGGCGTGCAATCGGAAGCGCCCGGCTCATCGCCATGACCTTGTGATGCGCCAGGGCGGTCAGGCCCACGAACCCATACAGGCCCACCATCTGAAGCACGAATATCCACACCAGCATATCCGAGCGCACATTGAGGCTCAGCCCCATGGTCGCCAACACCACGACGACGAAGAACAGCATCGGCAGGGTCGCCCAGCGACGGATGCTCGGCCACGCCCGGAGCGCGGCCCGACCTTCCTTGGGCGTCGGCTGGACGCCACGAACTTCCACGACATTGATCATCGGGCGAACGTCCGCGTTGCGATCAGGTTCTCCAGAGCGCGGACCTGATCGGCGTCGAGCAGCCGGCGCGGGAGGACAGGGTTGAAGCCGGGCAGAATCAGGAAGACGAACCGATCAGCCTCGACCCGCACATCCTTGATGGCCCGCCAGTCATAGAAGCTGGACTGCAAAGACGCCTCCTGGGTCAGGCCCCGGTCGTCCAGAGTCCAACGCCACACCGGCTTTCCGACAGGCGCCCGTTTTTCCACGCGCGCAATCACGCAGGCGACCAGTTTGACGCTCAAGGCCCAGGCCAGATAGGTCGCCAGCAATGAGACGATCAGCAGCAGCGGCGGAAAGGCGTTGTCGCTCGACTTCAGGGCGGCGAGACCAAACAGGCCGAACCCGATGAAGCCGACCCACAGCGGCAGGTTCATCACCCAATGAAGCCGGCCCCAACCCTTCCTCAACGGCCGCAGCTCATGCGCCGTGGGCTGAACCTCCTCGACGACGATGGTCACTGAGCGCTGGGGACCGGCGCCGGGGCGGCAGGGGCGGTCTCGGCGGCGACGGCGGCGTCCTTGGCCTGGATTTCGACCAGGCGCTTGTCCAGGGCCAGACCCAGGTCGGCGATGAACAGGCCGAAACGGGCGACATCGACGCCCTTCAGATACGACAGCCTGTCCTCAGTTGAGTGGATGCGCTGGAACACCGGCGGCACGAAGCCTTCCTTCAGGCCGTTGTTCTCGCCGCCGTTGAAGGCCAGCCACATCTGGTGGGCGCCGACCGCGTCCTGGGTGCCCATCGACACCACCGGAACGCCGGCCGCCGAGAAGGCGCGGTCGTCGCTGGGCGGATAGACCGGATAGGGCATGCAGTCGAAGCCGCGCTCGGCGCACAGGCTGCGCAGCGTCTCCAGCACGAAGCCCGATTGCGGGCCGTTGTTCTCGCCGTACATCACCGTCTGGCCATAGGCGGCGACGTCGGCGTTGATGACGGCGGCGATCCGGTCCTTGCCGTGTTTTTCCAGGAAGGCCTTGGCGCCCAACAGGCCCAGCTCTTCCTGGTCGGTGAAGACGAAGACGAAACGGTGGGCGACAGGCTGGCCCTCCAGGCCCATCTCCAGCGTCTTGGCCGCCTCCATCATCGCCATGACCGAGCCGACATTGTCGACGATGCCTTGCGACAGCGTGCCGTCGCGCAGCTTCACCGCGTCATAGTGGGCGGTCAGGACGATGTCCTTGGCGCCCTCGCCGACCGTAACGACGACATTCGCGCCCTCCATCGGGCCGGTGGCCTGGTTGCCGCCGGCGAAGACCTGGATCTCGGGCGTGAAGCCCAGCGTGGTCAGCATGCCGACCAGGACCTGGGTCCGTTCGGCGTTGGTGGGCTTGACGAACTGGGCGGCGCCGGCGGCGATGTCGGGGCGATCGCCGGCCTGGGGCGTCGCCTCCTGGGCAAACGCAGGGACGGCGGCGAACAGCGCCGTGGCGGCGACGAGCGAACGGAACAGCATGGCGGACCTCTCGGGGGAGCGATCCTCAAAAGGTAGCGATCTAGCTCTTAAGGCGCCACCCCGAGCGGAACACCAGCCAGCAGACGACGCCCATGACGACCATCAGCACGGCCGAACCGACGACCCCGACCGTCAGATTGCTCTCAGCATGGCCGATGAAGCCGTAACGGAAGCCGTCGATCAGATAGAAGAAGGGGTTGTAGCGGCTGAGCGAGCGGAACGGCTCAGGCAGGTTCTCGACCAGATAGAAAGTGCCCGACAGGAAGGTCATGGGCATGACGATGAAGTTCTGGACCGCCGACAGATGGTCGAACTTCTCGCTCCACAACCCCGCCAGCACGCCCGTCATCCCCATGACGAAACAGGCGGCCAAGGCGAACCAGACGATGGCGAAGATATTGGCGATCCCCAGCGGCGCGAACGGCAGGACGCAGATCGCCGTCACCAGACCAACCGCCAGGCCCCGCGTCGCGGCGCCCAGGGTGAAGCCCAGCGTCAGCTCCAGCGGACTGAGCGGCGGGGTCAGGAAGTCGGTGGCCGTGCCCATGATCTTGGCCTGGATCAGGCTGGACGAGGCATTGGCGAAGGCGTTGTTCAACATGGCCATCATGATCAGGCCGGGCGCGACGAACAACGCAAACGGCGTGCCGTGCAGCGGCGGCCGCGCGTTCTGAAGCGCCACCACGAAGACCAGCATATAGAGCAGCGTCGTCACCACCGGCGCCGCCACCGTCTGGGCGCCCACCTTCCAGAAGCGCCGCACCTCGCGCAGATACAGCGTCTGCACCCCGATCCAGTTGACCCCCGGATAGCGACGCGGCTGCGGCAAACCGGCGGGGCGGGTGGAAATCAGATCGGGGGTCTCGGTCATGGCCCGCCAGATGCGCTCGACGGCCTCGCTTCGCAAGGCCGGGGTGACGGGTGATTGGTGAATCGTGACGGTCTCTACGCAGTCGCCTGACTCACGATTCACGCGTCACCCCTCACCAATCCGCCTTAACCTTAACGATGATTCAATATCTGGTTTCTGTGGACGATTGATTCGCACATCTTGCGTCTCTTAACGGCTGGTTTACGATTAGTTGTAGGTCAAGACCCCGGAGGGGGAGCCTGGACCTAGATATTGAATCCAAACTCGCTGGAGGGTGGCATGACCGCAGGCTGGACCGACGACCGCGTAGGCGCGCTGAAGAAGCTCTGGCTTGAGGGCCAGTCCGCGAGCCAGATCGCCAAACAATTGGGCGGCGGGGTCACCCGCAACGCCGTGATCGGCAAGGTGCACCGCCTGGGCCTGTCGGGCCGGGCCGCGCCGTCGCAGCCGGCGCGCACCGTCGCCGCGACCTTCCGCACCGCCCGTCCGCGCCCGGCGCCGGCCGCCCCGGCCCAACCCTCGGCCCCGCGCCGTCTTGAGGCCGTCCAGCCCAAGCCGGTCCAGGCCGCCGCCCCGGTCCCCGCCCCGATCCCGGACCTGCCGGGCACCGCGACGGTGATGACCCTGGGCGCGCACATGTGCAAATGGCCGATCGGCGACCCGTCGTCGCGCGAGTTCAGCTTCTGCGGTCGCCGCTCCTCGGAAGGCGTCTATTGCGTCGAACACGCCCGCGTCGCCTACCAGCCGCAAGTCCGTCGCGGCTCCAAGGAAAGCGGTTCCGACCTGGCCCGCAGCCTGCGTCGCTACATCTAAGGGCGCTACGCTCACGACGCGGTCGCTCGCTGCTTGAGCGCCGCGCTTCGCGCGGGTCATTTCCGCGTCACAGATGCTCTTTAGGGAGCCGACTTCCCCCTCGCCGGTTCGCGCAAGCGGCCGGCGAGACTTCAGGGGCGGGGCTGCGGTTCATCCGGGTTGACGCAGCCCCATCCGCTTTTTCCGCTTTCGTCATCCTCCGACAAGTCGCCCCTTGGCGACGCAGATCGGGGGACCCAGCGGCGCCGAAGGCGATGCATCCGCCGCACTTAGTTGGAAGCAAGTACGCGACAGGTTCGCGCTCTCGCGCGCCGCTGGGTTCCCCGGTCTCGCTGCGCTCGCCGGAGAATGACGACAGCTAGTTCAACACCCGCCGCGCGTCGGGCGTATCGAGCGAAAAGGCCGGAATCTGCGCCTCGAAACTGCGGCCCTCCGCATCCGTCATATAATAGGCGCCGACCATCGACCCGCTGTCGGTGCTCAGCGGACAGCCCGAGGCGTAGGCGTAGCTGCCGCCCGGCTCGATCACCGGCTGTTCGCCGACCACGCCGGGGCCGCGCACCTCTTCGACATGGCCGTGGCCGTCGGTGATGGTCCAGCGGCGCGCCATCAGCTGCACCGTCGATCCGGTCAGGTTTACGATCTCGATCTGATAGGCCCAGACCCAGCGGCCTTCGTCGGGATCCGACTGACCCGCCAGATAGCTGGGCCGGACCCGGATCAGGATGCCGTTCGATTCGGCGGTATAGGCAGGACCATCGTGCATGGGCTATATGCTCGCCCCGCCGCGCGCGGGCTGCAAGCGCGACTTGGAGACAAGTCGTGAAAACCGTGTGAGACAGACGCCATGAGCTCCTTCCAAGCGCCCCGTCCCGGCATCCTGCCCGCCCAGTCCATCGAGACGCTGATCGCCACGGGCGCCATCACGTCGGACACAGAATTCGATCACGACCAGGTCCAGCCCGCCAGCCTGGACCTGCGCCTGTCGGACCAGGCCTGGCGCGTTCGCGCCTCCTTCCTGCCCGGCCATCGCAAGGTCGAGGAGCGGATCGCCGACGTGGCCATGCACGCCATCGAGATCACGCCCGCCGGTGTCGTGCTGGAAAAGGGCTGCGTCTATATCCTGCGCCTGCAGGAGCGGCTGAAACTGCCCAAGGGCCTGATCGCCCGCGCCAATCCCAAGAGCTCGACCGGCCGCGTGGACGTCTTCGTGCGCCTGCTGACCGACCAGGGCGCCCGTTTCGACGACGTGGCCGAGGGCTATGACGGGCCGCTCTATATGGAGGTCGCGCCCCAGACCTTCTCGATCCTGGTCCGGCCCGGCACCCGGCTGAACCAACTGCGGCTAAAGGCCGGTGATCCGCCCAAGCTGGAGACCCGGTCGGTCGGCGTGGATCTGCAAGGCGGCGACATCGTCGGCTTCCGTGGGCGGCGCCATGCCGGGGTGGTCGATCTGGACCATATCGACGGCCATGACCCGCGCGACTTCTGGGAGCCGCTGACGCTGCGGCGTGGCGAACTGCTGCTGGATCCGGGCGAGTTCTACATTCTGGCCTCGTCCGACGCCGTCGAGATCCCCGTCGATCAGGCCGCCGAGATGACCCCCATCGATCCGTCGGTGGGCGAGTTCCGCGTCCACTACGCCGGCTTCTTCGACCCCGGTTTCGGCACCGACGAGGCGCACGGCGCGGGATCGAAAGGTGTGCTGGAAGTCCGCACCCACGACACCCCCTTCCTGCTGGAACACGGCCAGATCGTCGCCCGATTGGTCTATGAACCTCTGACCGAACGCCCCAGCCGCCTGTATGGCGAAAGCGGCAGCCACTATCAGAACCAGGGCTTGAAGCTGTCGAAGCATTTCAGGGTGTGGTGACTTCTCCCTCCCCTTCATGGGGAGGGGCGGCGCAGCGAAGCGCAGCCGTGGTGGGGCAGTCAGGACCTCGCTCGCGCCCCTTCGGGCCCCACCCTGATCGCTACGCGATCGTCCCTCCCCATAAAGGGGAGGGAGAAGCTCAAGTCAGCTTGTCGGCCTTCCTGAGCCCTGGGAACATCGTCGCCCAGGCCCCGGTCGCGGCCAGCGCCCCGAACCCGCCGAACACCGCCGCCCCGACCGCGCCCAGCAACCGGACCATGACCCCCGAATAGGCCTCGCCCAGTTCGTTCGAGGCGCCGATGAACAGCATGGAGACCGACGACACCCGGCCGCGCATATGGTCGGGCGTGGCCAGCTGGATCAGGGTCTGGCGGATATTGACGCTGATCATGTCGGCTCCGCCGCCGATCAACAGGGCCAGGGCGCTGATCCAGACGATCTTGGACAGGCCGAATGTGATCGTGCAGATTCCGAACACCGCCACCGCCGCGAACATCCAGCGACCGCCGTGCCGCACGATGGGGTAACGGCTCAGATAGATGGCCACGGCCATCGCCCCCACCCCGAACGACGCCCGCAACAGGCCGAAGCCTTGCGGCCCGACATGGAGGATGTCGCGCGCGAAGATCGGCGTCAGCAGGGCCACGCCGGCGAACAACACCACGATCAGGTCCAGCGAAATGGCGCCCAGCACGATCTTGGTCTTGTAGACATAGGCCAGCCCCTCCTTGACGGACTCGATGGGCGACAGGGGATTGGCCTGGGGCGCGGGCTTCCCGCTGGTGCGGATCAGGATGAAGGCCGCGACCGCCAGCAGGAACATGCCCAGCGACACCGCATAGGCCAGGGGCACATTGACCCCCACGATCACTCCGCCCAGGGCCGGACCGGCGATGGCCCCGGTCTGGAAGGCGATGGACTGGGCCGCGATGGCGGGCGGCAGAGCCTTGCGCCCGACCACCATCGGCAGGAAGGCCTGGCTGGCCGGCGCCAGAAACGCTCGCGCCGCGCCGAACAGGGCCGCGACCGCCAGCAGTCCCCACAGCGGCGGGTTTCCATGCAGCGCCATGGCCAGGAAGGAGCCCGCACAGGCCGCCTCCACCAGGATCGAAATCCACACCGTGCGCTTGCGATCGCGCCGGTCGGCCATGGCCCCGGCGGGCAGTGTAAAGGCTAGCAGCGGCAGGAACTGACACAGGCCGACCAGCCCCAGATACAGGCTGGCCTCCTCGATCGGATGATCCCGCCTGGCGATCTCATAGACCTGCCACAACAGGGCCGAGGACTGGATCTGGATCGCCAGCACGGCGACCACGCGCCCGAACCACAGCAGGCGAAAATCACGGATCCCCCACGGGCTGGACGGCCCCTCAGGGGGAGCAGGAGCAACGGGCGAGGCGGCGGGGCCGGCAGCTATGGATTCTGTGGTCACGTTCTTCGAGACTGTTTCGGATAGGGCGAGCCGTCGCGGTGGAAATAGCCGTCGACGCCCGCGTGGAGCACCATGTCGATGTCGGGATAGTCGCAAGGCGTGATCGTGGGGCTGCGAGTCCCGACCTCAATCAGCACCGCCTCGCGGCCGGATCGATTTTCGATCTTGTGGCCATTCGGCACGCCCGCCTTGAACCCGGCGCAGTCGCCGGCGCGCAGGATGGTCTCGCCGTCCTCCTCGATCAGGACCACCTCGCCCTCGACCACCATGACGAACTCGTCCTCGGACGCGTGCCAATGCCGCTGGCTGGACCAGGCGCCGTCGGGCAGGCGCAGCAGGTTGACGCCGAACTGGCTCAGCCCCGCTGCATCGCCCAGCTTCCAGCGGCGACGCGGCTTGCACGGGTCGGCGAACTCTTCGGGATAGGTCGTGCCGTCGCCTCTCGGCGCGCTGTCGATGTCGATCTTGGGCATGGGCCTTCTCGCCTTGGCGCGTTTTCCCTAAAGCATAGCCGCATGAGCCGCGCATCAACTCCCGTAATCGATCCTGTCGAACTGACCCGCGACCTGATCCGCATTCCGTCCGTCACCCCCGCCGACGAAGGGGCCATGGATGTGCTGGAACGGCATCTGACGGCCCTGGGCTTCACCTGTCGCCGGCTGGCCTTCGAGGGGCCGGGAGGCGAAGGGGTCCATGCGCGGATCGAGAACCTGTATGCGCGGCGCGGGACCGCCTCGCCCAACCTGTGTTTCGCCGGCCATACGGACGTGGTCCCGACCGGCCCCTCGGACCAATGGTCGTCGCAACCCTTCAACGCCGAGGTCAAGGACGGCGTCCTGTACGGCCGGGGCGCCGTGGACATGAAGGGCGGGATCGCCGCCTGGGTCGCCGCCGTGTCCCAGGTGCTGGCGGATGGAGAGCCCGAAGGCTCCCTGTCCTTCCTGATCACCGGCGACGAGGAAGGCCCGGCGCTGCATGGCACCAAACGGGTGGTCGAGACCCTGGCGGCCGAGGGCGAGGTCATCGACGCCTGCGTCGTCGGCGAACCGTCCTCGTCACAGCATCTGGGCGACATGATCAAGGTGGGTAGGCGCGGCTCGCTGAACACCTGGATCACCGTCACGGGCAAACAGGGCCACGTCGCCTATCCCGAGCGCGCGGCCAATCCCGCCCCGGTGATCGCGAAACTGATGGCGCGGCTGAACGACCATGCGCTGGACGACGGCTATGAGGGTTTCCCCCCGTCCAACCTCGAAATCACCACCATCGACATCGGCAATCCGGCGACCAACATCATCCCGGCCGAGGCCAGGGCGCGGCTGAACATCCGCTTCAACCCCAGCCACACCGGCGACGCCCTGATCGACTGGCTGAACCGCGAGGCCGGCGCCATCCAGGCCGAGACCGGGCTGCAGATCCGCCTGGAGCACCTGTGCTCGGGCGAGGCCTTCCTGACCGAGCCGGGCGCCTTCGTCGCGGCGGTGCAGGACGCGGTCGAGGCCGTCGTCGGTCGCCGCCCCGAGGCCTCGACCACCGGCGGCACCTCCGACGCCCGCTTCATCCGCGCCCTGTGCCCGGTGCTGGAGCTGGGCCTGGTCGGCCAGACCATGCACCAGATCGACGAACGCGTGCCGGTGGCGGAGCTGGAGACGCTGACGGCCGTCTATCGCCGGGTGATCGAGACGGTGTTCGAGCGGTTGTGAGGTAAGCAGTCAAACATCGATCGTTGATCGGCCCATTACCAACATTTCGATCTGCGAAATGTTGGTAATGGATGGACAGATTTTATTCTTACGTTCGCGGCGCAACCGGACTTCAGCCGTAGCATGCATGTGCGTCAACTAGCTAGAAAGAGCAGATTTCCTTGTTCAGGATTAATGTCTCCACGTAGCCAGTTTGAGGTATGGTATAGCTATACCGATAAATCACCCCTCTTTCAACGAATGGCTTAGCCGTCTCACAACTCGAAGAAATCATCTGCGGCACGCTAATCTTGAGATCCTCAGCGTCCATTCCAGAAACTTCAACAGTATAGTGCATCTCCCGATCGATGTAAGTTAATCTCGTGAACGTAAATCCCTGCCCCGCGTCAAGCGGAAGGCTCGCCTGCTGTGCTCGAACTCGCTGCTGAATGAATGCATCGAGCTCAGCATCACCAGCGGGGACAAGTTGCGTTGAGGCGGGCGCAATCGCGAGAGCGAAGAGAAAAATTAAGTCGATCAAAATAACCTCCCGGCAAAATAACTTCCCGGCCATCGGCGAATGGCCGTCGTTATAACAACGTCTGTTGAGAACCATCAACAGCGATCATATCAAGGCTAAACGATACCACGTTCAATGTGCTCTCGAATTGATTTGTGCCCCTACTGACTGAAAAATGGAGCGCCTAGTTCCGCTCCAGGAACCGCAGCGCCGTCAGGACGTGCGTCTTCACCCCGAGCGGCAAGACCTTCTCGTTCGGCGAGAACTCCGGCGAGTGGTTGGGCGCCGAGGTCGCGGGATCGACGCCGTCGGGGCTGGCGCCCAGGTGGTAGAAGACGCCGGGGATGACCTGCTGGAAATAGCTGAAGTCCTCGGCAACCGTGGTCGGGGGCGTGGCGGGGTTGACGTTGCCCTCGCCCGCCGCCTCGGTAAGGACGGGGGCCAGCCAGGCGGACAGGCCGGGGTCGTTGAAGACCAGGGCGGCGTTTTGCTTGACGCCGAACTCGGCGGTGGCGCCGTAAGCCGCCGCGACATGGTCGATGGCGGTCTCGGCGCGGGTGACCAGGGCGTCGCGCTGGCCCGTGTCGAAGGTGCGCAGGGTGCCGGACAGGGTCGCGCTGTCGGGGATGATGTTGTAGCGGACTCCGGCGTTCAGGGTGGCGATGGTGAAGACGGTCGGGGTGGTGGTCGGATCGACCGTGCGGGCGGTTAGGGTGTTGACCGTCTCGATCACCTGACCCGCCACGGCGATCACGTCGACCCCGCGCCAGGGCCAGGCGCCGTGGGTCTGTTTGCCCTTCAGCACGATATCGACCCGGTCCGAGGCGGCCATGAAGCCTTCGGGCCGATAGAAGACGCTGCCCGGGCGGCCCGGCACGACGTGCAGGCCGAAGATGGCCTCGGGCTTGGGATCGTTCAGCGCGCCCTCGGCGATCATCAGAGCCGCGCCGCCCTTGGGTTCGCCGGGAGGGGCGCCCTCCTCCGCCGGCTGAAAGACGAAGACCACCGTGCCGGCGATCCGGTCCTTCGTCCCGGCCAGCACCTCGGCCGCCCCCATCAGCATGGCCATATGCATGTCGTGGCCGCAGGCGTGGGCCACGGGCACCGTATTGCCCATATAGGTCCCGGTGGCGGTGGACGCGAAGTCCAGGCCCGTCGCCTCCTGCACCGGCAGGGCGTCCATGTCGGCGCGCAGGGCCACGACCCGCCCGGGCCGCGCGCCGCGCAGCACGCCGACGACCCCGGTCTTGCCGACCCCGGTGCGGACCTCCAGACCCAGGGACCGCAGGTGTTCGGCGATCACTCCGGCCGAACGGGTCTCGGCGAAGCCTAGTTCGGGATGCTGGTGGAAATCACGACGCCAGGCCGTCACCTCGGGCATCACGCGCTGGACGGCGGCGTCCACGCTGGCCGCATCGACAGTCTGGGCATTTGCAGCGCCGGCCGCGAGCAGCAGCGCCAGGGTGGAGGCGGCGAACAGTCGGCGCATGTGAAGGTCCCGTGAAATTTTAAGCCTGATCGCAGGTGACGGCGCCGCGAGCGCTTGTGCAAGCCGTCGCGAACGGCGATTTCTGTCGGCATGGCCGAGAAGGACTTCAAGACCGCGAAGACGGAATGGCGGGACGTGGTCCTGGTGTGCCGCAAATGCTCCAAGAAGCTGGACGGCGGCTTCGGCCCCGGCGGCGACCTGACGCTGAAGAAGGCGCTGCGCAAATACCTGCATCTCAAGAAGGGCAAGCAGGGGCGAAAGGGCGGACTGATCGTCACCGGCGCCGACTGTTTCGACATCTGCCCCAAGGGCGGGGTGGTCGCCGTCAACTCGGCCCAGCCCAAGAAGCTGCTGATCATTCCCGCCGGCGCCGACCTGTTCGAAGTCAAGACGCGGCTGGGGCTGGACGACGGGCGGCGGCTGAAGCTGGTCGAACCGGACTGAAGACAGCGGCCGGTTGCGCCTTCCTTCCGGCGACAAGCCGTGCCAGAGCGAAACCATGGATGACACTCGTATCGAAAAACGCGTCGGCGTTCAGGCGACCTCGGACCGGATCTGGGACCTGGTCGCCGACCTGTCAGGCTGGAGCGCCTGGAACCCGGTCGACACCGATGTCGAAGGCGCCATCGCCTATGGCGGGCGCCTGACGATGAACGAGGCCTGGCCCGACATGCCCGAGCGCCAGGCCCTGGCCCAAGTCGTCGAATGGCAGCCGCGCGTGCGTCTGGTCTGGGCTGAACGGCGCGGCTTCCTGTTCCAGAGCCTGCGCTACATCCAGATCGAGGAGCTGGGCCCCGGCAACTGCATCCTGACGGCGGGCATCCGCTTCTCGGGCCTGCGTGGCGAACTGTTCCACGACAAGCATCGCCCGGCGATCCGCCAGGCCCAGGAAGCCATTGTCGAAGGCCTGAAGGCGGCGGCGGAGGCCGCCTAACCGCCCTCTTTCATCATATCGATGACGTTCAGGATCGCCGGCCCCAGGATGACGATGAACAGCACCGGCAGGAAGAACAGGATCATCGGCACGGTCAACTGCGCCGGCAGGGCCGAGGCCTTCTTCTCGGCGGCGGACAGACGCAGATCGCGATTTTCCTTGGCCATGACGCGCAAGGCCGTCGCCAGCGGCGTGCCATAGGTCTCGGCCTGGGTCATGGCGGTGGCCACCGACTTCACGCCCGGATGGTTGGTGCGCTTGCCCAGGTTCTCATAGGCCATGCGACGTTCAGGCAGATAGGAAAGCTCGGCCGACAGCAGCGACAGCTCCTCGGCCAGGTCGATCGACGACGGCCCCATTTCCTGGCTGACCTTGGTGATCGCCGCCTCGATGGACATGCCCGCCTCGACGCAGATCAGCAGCAGGTCCAGCGCATCGGGAAACGCCTGCATGATCGAGGTGCGGCGCTTGGTGATGCGGTTCTTCAGATAGAGGTTGGGTGCATAGAAGCCCGCCACCGCCGCACCCATGACCAGCGTCAGCTTGTTCATCGTGGGCCAGTCCACGATCTTGATCACGAACATGTAGAAGGCCGCCACGATCATGAAGACGAAGGGCGAGGCGAAGCGGAAGAAATAGAAGGTCGTCAGCGGGCGCGGCCCGCGATAGCCGGCCTGGGCCATCTGACCGGCGACCTTGGGGTCCTCCAGCAGCTTGGTCAGGTTCAGCCGATCGACGATCCGCTTCTTGAACCCGTCGTCGGTGTGACGCAGCGCGCCTTGGCCGGCGGCCATATTGGCGCGAGAACGGCGTTTCAGGTCGTCGCGCCGTTCGGCGACCGCCTTCATCCGCTTGTCCAGCGCGACGCCCCCGGTCATCGATGACATCAGGGTCAGGACGGTGGCGAAGACCAGCACGCCCACGCCGATGCTGAGCAGGTTCTGCGGGTCGGTGATGAAGCGGATGAAGCTTTCCATGATCCCCGTCTCAGAACTTGAACGAGATCATGCGCTTCATCACGAAGATGCCGGTCGCCATCAGGCAGACCGCCATCAACAGCATGAAGTTGCCGCGGAAGTCGGTGAACAGGGGCATCATGTAGGACGGCGTCGTCATCATGACCATCGTCATGACCGCCGGCGGCAGGGACGCGATGATGCCGGCCGAGGCCAGGGCCTCGGACGACAGGGCCTTGATCTTCTCGCCCATCATGCGCCGCGCGCGCAGCACGCCCGACAGGTTGCCCAGCGCCTCGGCCAGGTTGCCGCCGGTCTTCTGCTGAATGGCGATGACGATGGTGAAGAAGCGCAGTTCCGGCGTCGGCATCCGCTCGAACATCTTCTCCAGCGCCTGCTCCAGCGTCAGGCCGACGCCCAGTCCCTCGACCAGCTTCTGGAACTCAGGCCCCAAGGGCGCAGGACTTTCGCGAGCGATGATCTTGAAACATTCGTGGACCGGCAGGCCCGACTTGATGCCGCGCACGATCACATCGACGGCGTTGGGGAACTCCAGCGAGAACTTCTTCATCCGCCCCTTGGCCAGGAAGCCGACGACCCAGCGCGGCAGGCCCAGGCCGAAGACCACGGCGACGCCCAGGACCGCCAGGATCGGCAGGCCCAGCACCAGGGCGACCAGCGCCGCAACCACCCCGACCACGGCGGAGATGATGTAGAAGGTCGTCACTTTCAGGCTGAGGCCCGCCTGTTTCAGACGTGACGCCAGGGTGGTGCGCGCCTTGCGCTCGCGACGATCCGCTTCCTGAAGCTGGACCAGGATCTGCTTGCGGCGCGCCTCGGGCGTATTGGCGGCGGCGGCCTTGCGGGCGATCGCGGGGTTCTTCTTGGCCTCGCCCAGGCTCTGGGCGCGCTTGACCGCCTGGGCCGACGAATCGTCGCCCCCGACGAAGACCCAGCCCAGGCCGCCGATGGTGATGAAGGCCAGAACGGCGGCGAGGATCGGCAGCATCGTCCTACTCCGCCGCGTCCAGGGCGTCGGCCAGCTCGCGCTCCAGCCCGTAGTAGCGGGCGCGGTCCCAGAAGCGGGGACGGGCGATGCCGGTCGAACGGTGACGGCCGATGATCTTGCCGTTCTCGTCCTCGCCGGTGATGTCGTAGACGAACAGGTCCTGGGTCACGATCACGTCGCCTTCCAGGCCAACGACCTCGGTGATGTGGGTGATGCGACGCGACCCGTCGCGCAGGCGGGCGGCCTGGATGATGACGTCGACCGAGCCCACGATCATCTCGCGGATCGTGCGCGAGGGCAGACCGTATCCGCCCATGGTGATCATGGATTCCATCCGGCTGATGGCTTCCCGGGGGCTGTTGGCGTGCAGCGTGCCCATGGAGCCGTCGTGGCCGGTGTTCATGGCCTGCAACAGGTCGAAGGCCTCGGGGCCGCGCACCTCGCCGACGATGATCCGCTCGGGGCGCATCCGCAGGCAGTTCTTGACCAGATCACGCATGGTGATCGTGCCCTGGCCTTCCAGGTTTGGCGGGCGGGTTTCCAGACGCACCACGTGCGGCTGCTGCAGTTGCAGTTCGGCGGCGTCCTCGCAGGTGATGACGCGCTCGGTCGGGTCGATGAAGGCCGTCAGGGTGTTGAGCAGGGTCGTCTTGCCCGACCCGGTGCCGCCCGAGATGACCAGATTGCATCGCGAGGCGCCGATGACGCCCAGGACGCGCGCGCCTTCGGGACTGATGGAGGCGTACTCCACCAGGTTCTTCATCGTCAGCTTGTCCTTCTTGAACTTCCGGATCGTCAGCGTCGGACCGTCGATCGCCAGCGGCGGGGCGATGACGTTGACGCGCGACCCATCGGGCAGACGGGCGTCGCAGATGGGGCTGCTCTCGTCCACGCGGCGGCCGACCTGCGACACGATCCGCTGGCAGATGTTCATCAGCTGGGTGTTGTCGCGAAAGCGGACGTTGGTCAGCTGGACCTTGCCGGCGACTTCGATGAAGACCCGCCCGGCGCCATTGACCATGATGTCGGCGATGTCGTCGCGCGCCAGCAGCGGCTCCAGCGGCCCATAGCCCAGGACGTCGTTGACGATGTCCTGAACCAGATGCTCCTGCTCGGCGACCGACATGGAGACGTTCTTGATCGCCACCAACTCGGCGACGATGTCGCGGATTTCCTCGGACGCCGCCTTCTGGTCCAGGTGCGCCAGCTGGGCCAGGTCGATGGTGTTCATCAGCGCGTTGAAGATCGTCGTCTTCGTGGCGTGATAGTAGTCGCTCTGTTCACGGACGATCTCGGCGACCGCCTGGGCCTTCTTCAGCTGTTCCAGACCGGCCGTGGCCTTGGGACCGGTTCCGGCGACATTGCCGGTGGGGCGCGGCGCTTCCGGCTTGGGTTTGGGGCGCGAGGCCAGGGCGTCGAGACGGTCGGCGGGCGCGGGCTGCGTCGGCGCCGAGGCGCGCTCGAAAGCCTCCGCCGCCGGCTCCAGATCCTCGTCGGCGAAGGCGTAGGCCTCGGCCCTGGCCTGAGCTTGGGCCTGGGCGGCCATCCCCGGCGGGGGCGCGGCGGCGTCGACCTTGAAGACGGACACAGGCTCGCCAGCCGGCGCAGGCGCCGGACGCATCGGCGCCGTCGTGACGCCGGGCTGGCCTGTGCGCTTGCCGAACATGCGTCAGCGCTTCTTGAACATATTGGCGAACAGGGACTTGGACGCGCCGTCGGCAGGCTTTGACGCCTTTTCCGACTTCACTGGCTTGCCCGGCTTGCCCTTCGGTCCCGCGATCATCGGCAGTTCGCGACGCGACACGATCTGGGCCAGGGTCTGGAAGGCCTCGGCCGCCTTGGTCTTGGCCCCGGCGTCCAGGATCATCTGGCCGTTGTTGGCGGCTGCGCCGAAGGTCTTGGCGTCGAACGGGATCAGCAGGCTGGGATGAACCCCCAAGGCGGCGCCGAAGTCCTTGGCCGGAATCTCGGGACGACCCGGCACACCGACCTGGTTCAGCACCAGGCGCGGCGGCGCGTCGTTGGGCCGGCCCTGACGGATCAGGTCGATCATGTTCTTGGCGTTGCGCAGGGACGCCAGATCGGGCGTCGCCACCACCACCACCTCGTCGGCGCTGATCAGGGTGCGGCGCATCCACGGCGACCACAGGTGCGGCAAGTCCAGCACGACGAACGGCGCCGTGGCGCGAATCTGGTTCGTGACCTCCTCGAACGCCTCGGTCGAGATGTCCCAGTCCGTGTCCAGACTGGCGGGCGCGGCGAACAGGCTCAGCTTGTCGGTGCAGCGGACCATCATTCGGTCCAGCAGGGTCGCGTCCAGCCGGTCGGGCTGGCCCAGGGCGTCGGCGACGCCGCTCAGCGGATCTTGGTTGAAGTCCAGGCCGGCGGTGCCGAACGGCAGGTCATAATCCACGATGACGGTATTGGCGCCGATCCGCTCGGAGATCGCATAGGCCGTGTTGTGCGCCACGGCCGACGCCCCCGCCCCGCCCCGTGCGCCGACGAAGGCGATGGTGCGCCCGACGAAGGGCTGGGCCGGATCGTTGAACAGGCCGCCGATGGCCGCGATCAGTTGCAGCGGCTGCAACGGCGCGACCAGATATTCGCTGACGCCGCGACGCATCAGTTCGCGGAACAGGATGATGTCGTTGGTGGCGCCGATGACCACGACCTTGGTGCCCGCGTCGCAGACTTCGGCCAGTTGATCGACCTCCCAAAGCAGCGTCTGGGGGTCTTTCAGGCATTCGACGATGATCAGCGGCGGCGTGGGTTCGTGATGATAGGTTTCGACCGCAGCCGCCACGCCGCCGACGCGGATCTGGGTCGTGGCGCGCGACAGGCGGCGATCCTGAGCCGCGCGCTCGGCGGCGGCCAAAGTATCCTGGCGCTCGGCGAAGACATGGATGGCGATGCGCGGCACCGACACTTCGCCGATATTGCTGGACGGGGCCAGACCCGTGGACCCCAGGCCCGTCACATCCAGACCCGTCTCCATCAGGCTGGCCTCGGCCTGGGCCACCACTTCGCCGACCGGGTTGAATCCGGCGGCCTCGGGCACATAGGCGGGCGCCACCGCGAAGGGCGCTGGCGGTTGGGGCGCTGGCGGTTGGGGCGCTGGCGGAACGGACGGGGCGGCCGTGAACTGAAGCGGCGCCCGCGTTTGGTCGGGCGAAACCTCGGCCAGGGGTTCGGCGAACTCCATATCGACGTCGAAGGCGTCGTCGAAAGTATCGAACTCGCGGGGGACGGGGGCAGTGCTCATGGGTCTAGTTCACCGCACGGGAGACGGCGGTCTCCCGGATCAGGGTTTCCGCCTCGGCTGCGGTCGGCTTGCCGCTGCGATACAGGTCAAAGACCACCGTACGTCGTCCGGCGTCGGCAGGCGTCATGGTGCGCGGCCGCTGGATGTCGCGCGGATTTTCGATCTGGGCGGCCAGGTTGGCCGTGACGGCGCAGCCGAAGTTGGAGCCCGACTGATTGTCTCCGGTGCGGCTCAGATTGCCCCATGTCGTCCCGCATTGCGGCACGGCGGCGCGGACGGTCTGATAGCCGACCACGACCGGCGCCCTCGGATCCGGCGCCGCATAGCTGACCAGGGTGATGCGATCCGGCGACACGCCCGACGCCGCCAGTATGGACTTGATGTCATAGGCGGTCTTCAGCGCGACCGGATCGTTTCCGGCGGGCGCCTCGATCACCATCGGCACGGCATCGACGTAGCGATACCGTCCGACCAGGGCCTGCAGGGCGTCGCCCTGAGCCGGCGACAGGCCGGTGTCATGAACCGCCAGGGCGATCCGGTCCAGATCGGGCTCGACCTGAAGCTGATAGCGCGAGGTCGGCGTCAGCGGCGGCTCGCCGCCCAGGCTGGCAGGGCCGCCAACGCAGGCGCCCAGAGCGAGGGCGGTCGTGGTGAGAAGGGCGATGATCGGGGTGCGGATCACACTGCAAGTCATGGGGGCGCTCACTCGATCACATAGCCGACCGAACCGGCCGGGGGCGCATTGGGCAGGCCGTAGACCTGGTTCAGCTGTCCAAAGAGGATGGTCTGGCTGTCTTCGGCGATCCGCAGGCCATCGGCCGGCGTCTGCATCCGACCAGGCGAGGTCGGACTGACGATATAGGGCTCGACGATGACCACCAGCTCGGTCTCGCCCATCAGATAATCGCGCGAGCGGAACAGTTGGCCCAGCACCGGAAGGTTGGTGACGCCGGGCAGCGAATCCACCGTCTGGCGGCTGCTTTCCTGAAGCAGGCCGGCGATCATCATCGATCCGCCCGAGGGGATTTCGATGGTGTTCTCGCTGCGACGGACCGTCAGGCCCGGCAGGGTGATGGAGGACGGTGTTCCCGCACCGATGGTCAGGCCGCCCTGTGACGACAGTTCGGACACCTCGACCTTGACCTGCAGATTGATGCGGCCGCCCGACAGAACCACTGGACGGAAGGCCAGGCCCACGCCGTAGGGTTTGTACTGGACCGTGATCTGGCCCTGAGCATCACGGCTGGCAGGAACCGGAAATTCGCCGCCCGCCAGGAAGCTGGCCGCCTCGCCATTGACCGATGTCAGGTTCGGCTCGGCGAGCGTGCGCAACAGGCCGACGCGTTCGAAGGCCTTCAACATGGCCTCGCCCTTGCTCAGATTGTCCGAACCGGGGCCGGTGCCGGGCTGGGCGGTGTCCCAGTTGACGGCGTCATCCGGGCCATTGACCGTAAAGGGGCACAGAGCGCCCGGTTGCCAGCCCGGCCCAATGCAGGGACGCTGCATCTGATAGTTCTTGGTCGTATCGATCGACGTGCCTGCGCTGATGCCGCCCAGCAAGGCGCTGTTGACACCCCAGGTCGCCGCATTGCCCAGAAGCCATTGCGTATCGCCCAATCGCCCGACGACCGCCGAGGTGTTGAAGCCCAGCTGTTTGATAACGTTGCGCTGAACCTCGACCACGCGAACCCTCAGTGTCACCTGATCGGAACCCGGCACGGTGATCATGTTCAGCACCTTTTCAGGCGTCGCAACGAAGGCCGCCGCGATACGGGCGGCCTGCGTCGAGGATGCGGGGTTCTCCGCCACGCCAGTCAGGATGATGCTGTCGTTGACCGCCTCGGCCCGGACCTGGCCGCCGGGTATCATCCGGTTCAGAGTGTCCTGCAGGGCGCTGGTGCCCGCATCCACCCGCACCTTCAGGCTCAGGATCGTGCGTCCGGCCCCGTCCAGGAAGACGGCGTCGGTCTCGCCCGGCGCGATGCCGATCACGGTGATGCGGCGCGGCGAATGCAGCATGGCCTCGGCCACCTGCGGATTGGACACGATCACGTCGCGCGCATCGGCGGGCAGATCGACGGCGAACGACGTGCCGCGCGGCAGATTGATCATTTGCGGCGCGGCGCCCATCGACACGGCGGCCCGCGTCTGGGCCACGCCGGCGGGCGCGGCGGTCAGGCTGGCCAGAAGGGCGCAGGCGACGGCGGCGGTCTTTTGCATCGCGGATCGGCGCATCGGAACGGCTTTCATGGGACGGCGACCACTTCGGGCGCGCCGCCGCGATAGATGCGAACGGCCTGGGGTTGGGCCGTCGCCGCGGCGCGACGGTGCGTGGCGCCGGACGGGCCGGCGGTGTCGGCGTAGGACCGCAGCGACAGCGACAGTTCGCCCTCGGCCTTGGCCTGGGCCAGCATTTCCGCAGCCTGCGGACGGACTTCCAGGGTGGCGGTCGCGCCGACCACGGCCTGTTCGTCGTCGCCGGCGCGCGTCGATTGGTCGATGGCCAGAACCTTGATGTTCTGCAGCACGGTTCCGGAAATGAACTTGGACTTGGAGGCGCCTTCGACCGCGCCGTTGCGATTGGTTTCGGCGGTCAGGACCACATCGACCCGGTCGCCCGGCAGGATGAAGCCGCCGGCGGCGGATTCCACGGTGACGGCGATCGCCATCGCACGCATCCCCGGTTCCAGATAGGCGGCCAGATAGCCGCTGTCGCCGGCGCGCACGATCTTGCGCGCCACGATCGGTTCACCGGCCAGAATGGGCTCGCGCACGACTGAGCCGATATAGTCGGACTTGGCGCCGGGTCCCGTCAGTTCGTTTGCCGCATGGGCGACACGCTCGACCGCGCCGGAGGCCTTCTCGGCCGCGTTCTCCGCGACGGGCTTGGCGGGAACGGGTGTGGAGCCGTCGGTGATGAAGACCGGATTGACCTCGTCCGCCGGCCAGTCCTTCCAGGCCAGGTCGCCCTCGACCAGGCGCTTGCCGGGCTCCAGGTCCTTGGCGGCGACCAGCACCTTGGCCATCGCCCGTGTTTCGACCGCAGCGGCGGCGGCAGGCGCGGCGGGCTGGTTCGAGGATGATCCCATGGCCCGGACCACCAGGGCCAGACCAATGGCCGAGACGGCGGCGATGCAGATGACGACGATACGGGCGGGCTTCATCCAGAATGTCTCCAGCAGGCGCTGTGTTCGGATTCAGTCCCCGAGGCCTACCGTTAACGATCATGACCCTTACGGGTTAACGCTTCCTAAGCGGCGCGAACGCTGGTCCGCGTAACCTCAGCGACCCGAGGCGAAGGTCAGCAGCAGACCGCTTTCCGGCAGAGCCAACAGGGCGCCGGCGGCGATGGCGACGCCATAGGGGATGTCGCCCTTGGGCTGCATCAGACTGACGACCCAGCCTTGCGACACCGACGGTGCTACCATCGGGAAATACTGGCGGGCGGTCATCAGGAACAGGCAGAAGACGCCGCCAGCGATGCCGGTCCACAGCAGGAATGGCGCGACGCCGCTCAAGCCCATCCACAGACAGCTGGCGGCCAGCAACTTGGCGTCGCCGCCGCCGACCCATCCGGCCGCGAACATGCCCATTCCGACCACAAGCGCAGCCACGCCGATCCCGACGTGAATGGCGATGTCCATCGGCGCGGCGCCGATCAGCAGGGCGACGGGAAAGAAGGCGGCGATCAAGGCCAGCGAGACCCAGTTGGGGATCTTCATCGTGATCAGGTCATGCAGACCGCCGACGATCACGAGGGCCGGAAACACGCCGAGCACGATGAGCAGCAGAATATCCATGACGCCTATCTTGCCCGGCAGGGCTTAAAGTTGGGTTGCCAAAAGAAAAGGGGCCGGAGCTTTTCAGCTCCGGCCCCCGTCCTTACGTCGATCGCTCGACGATTAGGTGTTCGCTTTGTTCAGTTCGGTCGAGACCTTGGTGAAGGTCGCCTTCAGGCTGGTGCTCATGGTGCCGAGCACCGTGATCAGAGCGACGGCGATCAGAGCAGCGATCAGGCCGTATTCGATGGCGGTAGCGCCCGATTCGTCTTTGGCGAAGCGCGAGATGAACTTGGTCATGGGTAGTTCCTTTTTTTCAAAATGGTCTAGCGAGCAACTTGGCGGGGGGAGCCGGTAGCCCGCTTGACCCCCAAACGCAGGATCAAAATGCCAGACCCCCGTTAAATCTGAGTCACGAGGTTTGGTTACGCGCAGATTTACCAAAGAAAATTCTCGTCCCGGTGCTTCAGCCTTTGTTGAGGATCATCGGCGCATCATGCGTGCGTCCGCGTCCGCACGCGCCGTCATTCAGAGCCGCCGATGTCTCGCATCTCCGCCCCCGTCCTGGCGCAAGTCCTCGCCTTCGCCCTCGTCGCAGCTCCCATCGCGGCGCATGCCCAGAACGGCCCGCTCAACGTCGAGATCGATCGTTCGACGCGGGTCCAGCTGCGCGGCGCCGCCGCCTCTGTCATCGTCGGCAATTCGCAGATCGCGGACGTGTCCATGGTCGACGCCAACACCCTGTTCATCGTCGGCAAGGGCTATGGCGTCACCGAGGTCGCCGTGGTCGACAGCGTCGGCCGCACCCTGTTCCAGCGCGAGATCGTGGTGTCGGGCGGCTCGACGGGTTCGGTTCGTGTCTGGCGCGGCGCGCAGTCGACGGAAATGGCCTGCGGTTCTTCCTGCGCGCCCAGCGTCCGCGTCGCTCCGACAGCCGCGCCGACCGCCCCCTGATCCCGGATATGAGCGCTACGGACCCATCGGCCGCCAGTCAGCGTCGTGCGCAGCGCCGGCGCAAGCGTGAAGGCGCGGCGGCCGTCGAGTTCGCGATGGTCGCCCTTCCTTTCTTCCTGATGATCTTCTCGATCCTGGAGCTGGGCATCGTCTTCGTTCTGGATTCGGTCATGGAGACGGCGACCACGGAAGCCGGCCGCCTGGTCCGCACCGGACAGGCCGATCAGCAGAAGTTCACCGCCGCCCGCTTCAAGACCGAATTCTGCAGCCGCATGATGCTGTTCGAGAGCGACTGCGCCAATCGCGCGACAGTGGATGTCCGCGTGATCCCCAAATTCACCGAGCCCAATCCTCCCGATCCGATCACCAACGGCGCGATGGACGAGAAAAAGACCATCTACGACGGCGGCAAGCCCGGCGACCTCATTCTGGTCAGCGTCTGGTATGTGCACCCGCTCGCCACCCCGATGCTGAGCCAGGCCACCTCGCCGCTCGGGATCGGCAAGATCATACTGCGCTCCACGACCGCCTTCCGCAACGAGCCGTGGAATGCGTAGAACCGGCCTGATCTCATGCTTCAGGGCGTTGGCACGCGATACGCGCGGGCTGGCGGCGGTGGAGTTCGCCTTCCTCGCTCCGATCCTGATCGTGTTCTATTTCGGCATGGTCGAATTCTGCCAGGGCTATATGGCGCTGAAACGCACGGGTCATGTCGCCGCGATGACGGCTGACCTGGTGTCCCAATCCGATTCCGTCACCAAGACCGAGGTCCAGGATCTGCTCGCTTTCGGCGATCTGATCATGAAGCCGTTTGCGGCGAGCGGCCTGACCCAGCGGGTCTCAAGCGTCACGCGCGTCAATGCGACGACCTACCGGGTCGACTGGAGCGTCGGAAAAGGCATAGCCGCGAAACTGACGGTGGCGGAGGCCAAGCTTCCCTCCGACATGCTCGCCGACGGCGAATCCGTCATCGTGGCCGAGGCGAACTACGACTACAGGTCGCCGTTCGATCGTGTCGCCCCCTATGTCACCCAGTTCAAGCGGATGGCTTATCTGCGTCCCCGCACGGCCGACGTCATCGCCTGCAAGAGCTGCTGATTTAAGACCCGATCAGGGCGTCGCGCATCGCCGAAATCTTGGCGTCGGTCTCGGCCTCTTCCGCCTCCGGGTCGCTCTCGGCCACGATGCCGGCGCCGGCCAAAGTGCGAAACCGCCAGACGCCGTCCACGCGTTCGAACCCCGCTGTTCGGATCAGGACCGAGGCCGTCAGGGCGCCGTCTTCCCCGATCAGAAACAGCGAGCCACACCAGGGACCACGCGGCGGTTCGTGGGCCGCGATCACCTTCATCGCCTGGTGCTTTGGCGCACCGGTGATCGAGCCCGGCGGGAAAGTCGCCTCCAGCAGGTCGGCGGGACCGACGCCGGCCTGCGCCAGCGCCGTCACGGTCGAGACCAGGTGATGCACGGTCGGATGGCGCTCGATCTCGAACAGGGTCTCGACCTGCACAGATCCCGGCTGCGACACGCGCGCCAGGTCGTTGCGCATGAGGTCGACGATCATCAGGTTCTCGGCCCTGTCCTTGGCGCTGGCCTGCAGCTCGTCCGCCAGGGCGGCGTCCTGAACCGGATCGACGGCGCGGGGGCGCGTACCCTTGATCGGGCGCGCCTCGATGCGTCGGCTGGCGGCGTCGAAGGCGAGGAACAGCTCGGGCGAGTTGGACACCAGCGTCCGCTCTCCGATCCGCCAATAGGCTCCGAAGGACGAGGCGCGGTCCTGTTGAAGGCGCAAGAAGACATCGAACGGATCGGCGGCCGGCTTCAAGACGCCGGACCAGGCCTGCGCGATATTGGCCTGGAACAGCTCGCCCGCCGCGATCCGCTCCACCACGTCCGATACGGCGGCGCGATAGGCGCCCGCCGGCGCTTCGGCGTCGAAGGTCTCGGCCGGCGCCGATGGCGGCGCGACGACGGCGGCGTTCGACAGCCACTCTAGGGCCACCTCCGCTGCCTCGCTGGCTTGCTCCGCCGTCGCCCCTCGCCCCACCGCGCGCACGGTGCGCTGATGATGATCGAAGGTCAGCATGGCCGGGTAACGGGCCAGCATCAGGTCGGGCCATGTCGTCTGTCGCCGCCCGGTCGCCGGCCGCGCGCCCGCGTCATAAGTGGCCAGGCCCACCACGCCCGCGCCGAACGCAAGGTCTCTCAGCGCCTGGAACGGCGCGGCGTCATCGACAGGGCCGACCCGAACGCGGTCCGGCGCCGTGGCGATATGCGACCAGCGCCCGCCCGGTCCGCCGTCCGAAATCAGTGCCAACACGCCGTCGCGGCCGCCCAGTCCCGCAGCGACCTCGACGGGTTCCGCCCACGGCGCATCGCGCGTGACGACGTGGCTGAGAACCTTGCTCACGCCGACAGCCGCTCCACGATCCGGTCGCGCCGCGCCGTATCGACGCCCAGGGCGTCGCGCAGATAGGCGTCCACCGACCCATGCCGCGCCTCGACCTCGGCGAACGCCGCCTCCAGATAGGCGGCCTCGACGCCCAGAAAGGCCACGACGGCGTCGTCGGACGCTAGGCGACCGGTCATCTCGTGCAGTTTCCTGGCGATGCCCGGCGCGCGCCCGGCCAGATCGACGGCCGTATTGGTCAGCAGATAGTCCTCGATCATGTCGTCGCGCGACACGCCCAGCAGATGATGGGTCAGGGCCGCGAGAAACCCCGTCCGGTCCTTGCCCGCCGCGCAATGGATCACCACCGCCCGGTCCTGATCGGCCAGAGCCTGAAAATAGCGGCTGAACACATCCTGATGCGATGCATCGAACGGCAGGGTCCGATAGGTGTTTTCCATGAACCGCCGACCCGACTCGGGCGTCAGGTCGGCGGTCTTCAGGAAGGCGATGTGCGGCGCCTCGGCCCCGTCGTCCACGCCGCCTTCGATCACCAGTCCGGTGAAGTTGTCCGGCCGGCGCGACGGCTGATCGCGCCGCTCGCCGGGCCGGCGAAGATCGACCACCGCCCCGATGTCCAGCAGCCGCAACCGCTCCAGATCCGCATCGCTGGCCCGCGCATGGTGGGCCGAGCGCAACAGACGGGCGGGCTGCACGCGCCGCCCGGCCGTCGTGGCGTAGTCGCCATAGTCGCGGAAGTTGTCGATGGCCTCGAAGGCGTGAAGGCGGGTGGTCATACCCGCGCTTCTAGCTTGATTTTACCGATCTGGCAGCAGGCCCGCCATCGCATCCAGATAGGCGACGAAGGCGTCGCGTCCCTGGTCGGTCAGGCTGGCCTCGGTCAGGGGCTTTCGACCCTTGAAACTCTTGGTCACGGCGACGAAACCGGCCTCTTCCAGCTTGCGCAGATGAACCGACAGATTGCCGTCCGTGGTCTGCAACCGGGCCTTCAGACTGATGAAGTCCGCCGTGCCCGCCCCCGACAGATAGGCCATGATGCCCAGCCGAATGCGCCCATGGATGACGTCGTCGATGCGGCTGATGTCGAAATCATCGGCCATGTTCAGACGATCTCCGACGGTTCCTGGCGCATCAGGATGATCCCCGGAACCAGGGCGACGGCCATCAGCACGACCGTGAACACCAGATAGATTGCCGGGCTGTCGATGAACCAGGCCACCGCGACCGCGCCGGCATAGGCCGCCAGGGCCGTGAACGACATCCAGCGCGTCTTCGTCATCGCCGCACCGATCATCCAAGCCGAGCCATAGGCGACCAGCACAGTCGTCGGCATCACCGCCATCCACGACCAATTCCCGGTCTTGAACGATAGAGCCATCAGCGCCAGCCAGGTGACGAAGATGCCATAGCCAACGCCGGACCAAGCCGCGCTGACCGCCTTGTTGCCAGCCGAGTTGATGCCCGGCTTGCCCTTCATGCGTCCGATCAGGACCGTCAAGCCGATGGCGAAGACGACGCCGGAGGCGATCCAGAGCCACAACTGCGCCCATGGATTGACCTGGATTATTCCCGCCTGAATGGCCCACTGACCAATGTTGGCGGCGCCGAAAACGATGGCGGCCGTAACCAGGATCGGTCCCGCCAACAAGGGCGCATGGCGGCCTTCATGCGCGAGGCTGCGCATATAGGCGATGTCGTCCTGAATGGCCTGGGTCTCGCGTGTCATGGGTCTCTCCTCCTCAAATCCGATGGAGGAGCATCGTCTATAAACTTTGTATTGTAAAGTTCTTTCTCAACATCGTCTCGGCGCATAGAAAAAGGGGCGGAACCGAAGTCCCGCCCCTCAATCTGATTATCTCGCCCGTTATAGTCGGGGGGCGCCGCCGCGTCCGCGAAGTCCGCCAGCCACCAGCGCAATGACGAACAGGATGATGGCGACGACTGCGACGAATTTGGCGATCTCGAACGAGAAGTTCGCGATGCCGCCGAAGCCGAGGACGGCCGCGACCAAGGCCACGACCAGGAAGATAATTGCCCAACGCATCATGGGTTTGGCTCTCCTGAGTTGATGTTGCCGTCGGCGACCCGAGAGCCGTATCGTCGGTCCGATACATCAACGTCGTGGCGGCTTGGCCGTTCCGTCCTTCGGTTGGCTTATCGACGACGACGACGCGAATAGCCGCCCTGGTCCATCTTGCGGTCGGCGACCATGCTGGCGACGATCGCCGCCAGGGCCGGATTGCGCAGCAACAGGAAGGCCGCGCCCAGACCGCCGACGGCGCCCACGATGGGCCGCTCGCGCACGATATGGATCACCTTGCCCAACAGGCCTTCCGGCTCGTCCTCTTCATCCGCCTCGTCGTGCTTGTCGCCCTTCAGGAAGGCCACAGCCACGATCAGGGCGACCAAAGCGAACAGGCCGAAGGTCACAGCCGCCGCGCCCAGCGGCGTCAACGTCAGGCTGAGCGCATAGAAGATCGACACGCCCAGAAAGACGACGGCCAGAAACACGCTGGCGGCGACGACAGCCGTCGCCACCAGCTTTTTGACGATGCCCTTGAACATCAGCGGCGGCGGCCGGCCAGCAGCAGGCCCAGAATGACGCCGACGCCGAGCGCCACGGCGGTGGACTGAAGCGGACGCTCCTGCACGCGTTCGACGACATAGCGTTGGGCTTCGTCGAAACGTTCTGCGGCGTCGTCGTAATATTCGCGGCCTTTCACGCGGGCTTCGTCGTAATAGCCGCGAGCCTGGTCGCGCACTTCATCGCTCTTGGCGCGCAGCTTGGCTTCGGCCTCGGCGGCCTTCTCGCGCAGGCGCTGGGTTTCTTCGCGGGCCCCGGTCTTCAGATCCTCCTTGAGGGTCTTCAGGTCGGCCTTGATGTCTTCTCGGGCCTTGGTGGTGGCCATGATGCGCGCTCCGTTTAAAGCTTGGCGGTAGAATAGAGAACCCCGTGTTGCAACGCCACATGTTCGACGAGGTTCCAACAGATGGGCGCCCGTCTCTGCCCTCGCCACGGGCTTTTCGCCGCACTAGAACGGTCGAATGACCCAATGGCTGTTCCCGCCCCGCCCCGCCCCTTCGCTTCCGATCGTTGGAACGGACCAGCGGTTTCCCGTCCGCCGGATCCTGTGCGTGGGCCAGAACTACGCCGCCCATGCGCGCGAGATGGGGTCGGACCCCGACAAGCAGACGCCCTTCTTCTTCGCCAAGCCCGGCGACGCCGTGGTGTCGGATGGGGCGAACCCCGCCTATCCGTCGGCGACGGCCAATCTGCATTACGAGGCCGAACTGGTCGCGGCCATCGGGCCGGATGCGGACGGCGGGGTCGCCATCGTCGGCTGGGCCGTCGGCTGCGACCTGACGCGACGCGATCTGCAGGCCGAGGCCAAGAAGACCGGCCGCCCCTGGGACGCGGCCAAAGGCTTTGACCAGTCGGCGCCGTGCGGCCCCATCACCCTGGGCGCCCTGCCCGCACCGGCCGGGGCCATCGGCCTCAGCGTCAACGGCGAGGTCAAGCAGGCGGGCGCGCTGGACGACATGATCCTGAACCCCGACCGCATCGTCGCGGCGGCGCAGGCCCTGTGGAGCCTGCAACCGGGCGACCTGATCTTCACCGGCACCCCGTCCGGCGTCGGCCCGGTCAGTCCCGGCGACCGCGTGGTCGTCACCGTCGAGGGTCTGGAGACGCTCAGCTTCGAGATCCAGCCATGATCCTGCACGGCTATTGGCGTTCGGGCGCCAGCTACCGCGTCCGCATCGCCCTGAACCTGAAAGGCCTCGGCTATGACCTCGCCGCCCACGACCTGCGCAAGGGCGAGCAGAAGACGGCCGCCTATCTGGCGCTGAACCCGCAGGGCATGGTCCCCGCCCTTCAGGACGGCGACCTGATCGTCACCCAGAGCCCAGCCATCCTCGAATGGCTGGAGGAAACCCACCCCGAACCTGCCCTGCTGCCGAGGGCGGCCAACGATCGCGCGGCGGTGCGCGCCATGGCCGCCCTGATCGGCTGCGACATTCACCCTCTGAACAACCTGCGCGTGCTGAAGGCCTTGCGGTCGACCTTCGACGCCGATCAGGCGACCGTGGACGCCTGGGCCGCCCAGTGGATCGCGCCGGGATTCGATGCGCTGGAGGCCCTGATCGCCCGCCACGGCGGCGCCTGGTGCTTTGGCGACGCCCCGACGCTGGCGGATTGCTATTTGATTCCACAGCTCTATTCGGCGCGGCGGTTCAATATGGACCTGTCCGCCTGGCCCCGGCTTCTGGCCATCGAGGCGACCGCCCAGGCCCACTCCGCCTTCGCCTCGGCCCACCCGGATCGACAGCCTGACGCGGACGCCTGATTTTCGCCGGATTGCGCATATCAGCGGTGGATAAGTAGGGTTCGCTTAAGGTCTCGCTCAGCGTCCCTTAAGCATTGGGCGTCATTGTGCGGGCGTGTCGTATTCCCCCGCCACACCTTCGGCGTCGTCGCCCATCCATCGCCTGGCTCTCGCCGTGGTGACAGAGCCCGAACGCGCGCCCGGCGCCTTCATGAGCGCGCCGTCCGGCGCCCGCGAAGAAGCCATGCGGTTCCTGCTGCAAACGGGGGCCGACGCCGGCGTCAAACTGATCGCCACCCGGCCCGAGGGCGACAGCGAACGCCTGCTGGGTCAGGCCTGGCCCTTCCCCTCTCCCTTCCAGGTCACGGTGCGGACCGTGCCGTTGAGCGAAGGCCTGGACCGGGTCGAGGCCCGCGCCCGGCGCTCGCTGGAACGGATGGGCCTGCCCCGCGGCGACGTTTTGCTGATTTCCAACGCCGCCGATCTGGCCGGCGCCGAAGGTCGCGCCCTGTGGGATCGCGCCCGCAGCCTCAAGGATCGCGGCCTTTATCGTCGCATCGGTTTCTGCGCCACATTGGAAGACGGTCCCGCCCTGCTGGCGCGCCGTCTCGAAGCCGATGTGGTTCAGGTGCCGTGCAGCCTGCTGGACCAACGCGCCGCCCAGGACGGCGTGCTGGAAGCCATCGCCGACACGGGTGCGTCCGTTCATCTGTCTTCGGTCTTCGCCGGCGGCCTGCTGTTCGCGGGCGGCGACGATCTGCCGGTCGAACTGGCCAGCCACGCCCAGGCCCTGTCGCGCACGCGTCGGCGCTTGGCCGAGCAACGCTGCGACCCGATGCAGGCGGCCCTGGGTTACGCCCTGGCGCTCAAAGGGGTGGACAAGGTGGTGGCCAGCGTCGCCTCGGCCGCCGAACTGCGCGCCATCCTGGCCGCCGCCCACGCCCCCTGTCCGAACCTGGACTGGGCGGCCCTGGCGCTCGAAGCGCCGGCGGCCTTCACCGCCGGCGCCCGCGCCCGGATCAGTAGCGCAGCCTGATCCCGACATAGCCGGACAGACCGGCTTCGCCGTAACCCAGCAGTTGCTGGTAGTGGGTGTCGAACAGGTTCTCGACCCGCGCCGTCAGCGACACCTTGTCGTTCAACGCCCAGGCGCCGTTCAGATTGGCGACGACGAAGCCGTCACGCTGGCCGCCCGAATCCGGCATATCGCCTTCCGCACGCACCGTCAGGGCGCCCGACAGGCTCTCGCCCGTCCAGGCCAGGGTCGCGGATCCCGAATGTTGGGCCACACGCAGGATTGGCGCATCCGTCACGGCGTTGCGCGCGTCCGTCCAGGCATAGGCGCCCGACAGCTCGAACCCGCCGCCCAGTGCGGCGCGACCTTCCAGTTCGACGCCGTCCGTGCGCGTGCGCGACAGGTTGACGTAGTAGAACTCGAAGGTGCTGCTGTTGAAGAAGCCGTCGATCTGGTCTTCGACCTCCAGACGGTAGGCGGTGAGGCGACCATCGAAACGGCCGTCCTGCGAACGCCACCCCAGGGCCAATTCACCGCCCTTGCCCTTTTCAGGAACCAGGGTCGCGACCGTGGTTGTCGGCAGGATAAAGCAGAAGTCGCACACCGCCTGGCTGACCGACGGCGTTTTGAAGCCGGTGCCATAGGCGCCGCTCAGCGTCAGGCCGGAACCCAGATCGTAGGCGGCCGAAACGCGCCCTGTGGTCTCGCCGCCGAAATCGTCGGTATCGTCGTGGCGCAGACCCGCCGTGAGGCTCAGCCGATCCGTAGCCGCGAAACGCGCTACCCCGAACACCGAGCTGACGCCCAGTTCGGCCTCGACCGAACCGTTCAGGTCCGCCTTACTCTCCTCGTGCTCGGCGCCGAAGCTATAGACCAGACGTGCGTCCTGGTCGCGGCTGTCGGCCTGCCAGCGATACAGCCGGTGCTGGCCTGTGTAGACCGAGGGGAAGGCGCTGTTGGAGTCGCGGTCGATGTTCGAGGCGGCGACGGTGAACTGATGGTTCAGCCCCAGCACGTCGGCGGCGCGCAGACGCACCAGACCCGACTGGTTGACCGTCGCGGCGGTGTCCAGCGCATCGACCGGGCCGAAGCCGTCTAAGTCGGCGAAGGTATCGGAGTGGCGGTAGCTGGCGTCCACGCCGACGCGATCGTTCAGTTCGTAACGCGCACGAGCGTTGACGGTGGTGTTGTCGAAACCGTCAGCCTCGGTGGCGCCATTGGCCTCGTCCGCAACCGAGAAGCCGTCGCTTTGGAAACGCGAGACGGACAGGCCATAGGCGAACTTGTCGGTCGCCACGCCCAGGCCCAGACGCCCGCGCACCGTGCCGTACGATCCGGCCTCGGCATTGGCCGAGATGCCGTTCTGCTCGCGTGTGGTGAAGGAGATCACGCCGCCGATGGCGTCCGATCCCCACAGTGAGGATTGCGGGCCGCTCAGAACTTCGACGCGCGACACGTCGCCCAGATCGAAGCCCGAGAAGTCGAAGCCGCCGGAGGGCTGGGAAGGATCGTTGACCGGCACGCCGTCCACCAGAACCAGCGACTTGTCTTGGCTGGCCCCGCGGATGCGCACCGAGGTCACACCGCCGAAGCCGGCGCGATAGACCGACAGGCCCGGCACGTCGGCCAGGATGTCGGCGGCGAAGATCGCGCCGCGCTGTTCGATGGTCTTGGCGTCGATGACGCGGGCGCCGGGCGTGTCCGCGACGATGGCGGGGATGCGGGTGGCGGTGACGACGACTTCATCCAGTTGGGTCGTATCGTCAGCGGCGAAGGCAGGGGCGGCGAAGGTGGCGGCGACAGCCGCCGTCGAGAGAAGAATGGAACGCTTCATTGAGCGAAATCCCCGTTTCCGGTCCCGCGAATGCGCGCGAGAGACCGTTCAAAGCGAGCCGACCCGCCAAACCGCAAGGGGTCTGGACGGCGCAAGGTCGGGTCGCTGCGACGAGATAGTCCCGCGCCTCTGCCTGGTCCCGGACAGCGACGAGCGACGTTGGCGGCCAGGTTTCCTGGCTTGCGGGTCAAAAACCGCCGTCCTCGCCTTCCCAGTTTCCCAGTGGCGCCGAGGTGATCAGACCCCGGACGAACGACGCTCTCGCCGCCTACAGTTGCGGGCACAGCCACGGTGTCTCACCGTGTTCCCTAAACCGCCTGGCGCGGCCTATCGCAGGGGCAAGAAGCCTGTGCAAGGGCCGTTCAACGGCCTTGAGCCGTCGGGCGCGATCCGTCACCCTGTCGCCACATGAACGCCCCCGTCTCTCACCCCCCCGAAATCGCCGCTTCGCTGGAGGGCGCGACGCCGTTCATGGCGCAATATCTGACGGCAAAGGCGGGTCAGCCGGACGCCATCCTCTTCTTCCGCATGGGCGATTTCTACGAGCTGTTCTTCAAGGACGCCGAGGTCGCCGCCGCCGCTCTCGGGATCGCCCTGACCAAGCGGGGCAAGCATCAGGGCGAAGACATCCCCATGGCGGGGGTGCCGGTCAATTCGATGGAGGGCTACCTCGCCCGCCTGATCCGCATGGGCCACAAGGTCGCCATCTGCGAACAGCTGGAAGACCCTGCCGAGGCCAAGAAGCGCGGCGGCAAATCCGTGGTCCATCGCGGCGTGGTGCGGGTGGTCACGCCCGGCACCCTGACCGAGGACAGCCTGCTGGATGCGCGCGGCGCCAATCGCCTGGCGGCCGTGGCGGTGCGCAAGGGCCGGGCGGCGGTCGCCGTGGTCGAACTGTCGTCCGGCGCGGTCGATTCCGTCGCCTGTTCTATCGAGGACCTGGGCGCGGCCCTCGCCGCCTTCCGCCCGTCCGAGGTTCTGGTCACCGACCGGATGTATTCGGACGAGACGACGCGCGATGCCCTCGACGGCTCGGGCGGCGTGGTCCAGGCGCTGGCCTCGGCCATCGCCGAACCCCAGGCCGCACGCGTGCGGGTCGAACGGCTGTACGGCGTCTCCGCCCTCGACGGCTTCGGCGCCTTCGAGGAGGCCGAAGTCTCGGCGCTCGGTCTGATCGCCGCCTATCTGGAGACGACCCAGGCCGGCAAGGTCCCCGCCCTGGCCCCGCCGCGCCGGCTGGGCGAAAGCGGCTTTCTGGCCATCGACCCGGCGACCCGGACCAGTCTGGAGATCGACCGCACCCAGCGCGGCGAGCGCGAGGGGTCTTTGCTCGCCTGCATCGACCGCACCGTCACCTCGGGCGGGGCGCGGGCTTTGGCCGAACGGATCGCCCGGCCCCTGCGCGATCCCCTGGCGATTAACGAACAGCTCGACGCCGTCGAATGGCTGCTGGAGCGGCGCGATCTGCGGCGTGACCTGCGTGAGGCGTTGAAGGCGTCGTCGGACATCGCCCGCGCCGTCGGGCGGTTGGCCCTGGGGCGCGGCGGCCCGCGCGACCTGGCGGCCGTGCGTATAGGCCTGTCGATCGCGGAGGGCGTCGCCGGTCTGTTCGTCGGCCAGTCGGGGGGCCAGCTCGACCCCCTGACCGGCCAGCCGCGCCGCATCGCCTCGGCCCTGGATCGGCTGACCCTGTCTGCGGACGTGTCGCGATTGAAGGCCGACCTGATCGATGGTCTGGTGGAAGAGCCCTCGCACCTGGCGCGCGACGGCGGCTATGTGCGCCCCGACTATCGGCCCGAACTGGACGCGGCCCGCACCCTGCGCGACGACAGCCGCCGCGTCGTCGCCGACCTGGAAGCGCGCGCCGTCGCCGAATCCGGCGTGCCCTTCAAGGTCAAGCACAACGCCGTCCTCGGCTATTTCCTGGAAACCTCGGCCAAGGCGGCGGAACCCCTGTTCCGCGCCGGTCCTGAAAGCTCCTTCATCCACCGCCAGACCCTGGCCAATCAAGTCCGCTTCACCACCGTCGAACTGTCGGAACTGGACGCCAAGATCAGCCAGGCCGGTCACCGCGCCCTGGCCATCGAGGGCGAGACCTTCGAGGGCTGGCGTCGCGAGGCCGCCCGCCTGGCCCAGCCGCTGCAGGCCGTCGCCGAGGCCCTGGCCGAACTGGACGCCCACGCCGCCCTCGCCGAATGGGCGCAGGAGGTCGGCGCGACCCGGCCCGTGGTGGACGACACCTTGGTCTTCTGCGTCGAGGCCGGCCGCCATCCTGTCGTCGAGGCGGCGGTCAAGGCGCAAGGGTCGCCCTACACCCCCAACAACGCCCGGCTGGACGGATCGGGCCAGGACGGATCGCGCCTCGCCATCGTCACCGGCCCGAACATGGCCGGTAAGTCCACCTTCCTGCGCCAGAACGCGCTTCTGGTGATCCTGGCCCAGGCCGGCGCCTTCGTGCCCGCGCGGTCGATGCGGCTGGGCGTCGTGGATCGGCTGTTCAGTCGCGTCGGCGCCGGCGACGACCTGGCGCGCGGGCGCTCCACCTTCATGATGGAGATGGTCGAGACCGCCGCCATCCTGACCCAGGCGACCCCCAAAAGCTTCGTGGTTCTGGACGAGATCGGTCGCGGCACCGCCACCTACGACGGTCTCGCCATCGCCTGGGCCACGGCCGAGGCCCTGCACGAGACCAACCGCGCCCGCACCCTGTTCGCCACCCACTATCACGAGCTGGCCCAGCTGGAGACGCGGCTGGACCACGTCTGCAACCTGTCCATGGTCGCGCGCGAATGGAACGGCGAACTGGTCTTCCTGCACGAGGCGGCGCCCGGCGCGGCCGATCGCTCCTACGGCGTTCAGGTCGCCAAACTGGCGGGCGTCCCCGCCGCCGTCGTCGCCCGCGCCCGCTCGGTGCTGAACCGGCTGGAGGGCGAAAAAGCCGCCGCCGCCCGACTGGACGACCTGCCCCTGTTCGCCGTCGCCGAGCCTGAACCGATGCGCGAACCCTCGCCTCTGGAGAAGGCCATGCAGGACGTCGATCCCGACGCCCTCAGCCCCCGCGAGGCGCTGGAAGCCTTGTATCGCCTGAAGGGTCTGGCCTGAGCCGACTACGCAAGAACCCTTATAGGTTGAGAATTTTAACCTCGTTCCGGCAAGTCAGAAGCTCGGCCCCTCCACCGGCCCTTCTACTCGGACCAGACGATGAAACTCAGCGCCCTTTCCCTTTCGGCCAAGACGGCCCTGATGGTCATCGCCGCCCTCGGCGCCCTGACCCTGGCCGTGATGGCGGTCGCCGCCGTCCTTCTGACCCGCGACGCGGCGGCCAGAGCGGCCGAGCGGCAGGAAACAAACATGCGGGTCGCCTGGGACGTGCTGGCCGACTACGGCGACGGTTTCACCGCGCGCGACGGCAAACTCTACGTCGGCTCGACCCCGATGAACGACTTCACCGCCCCCGTGGATCGGGTGAAGACCCTGGTCGGCGGCACGGCGACGGTCTTCATGGGCGACCTTCGCGTCACGACCAATGTGGTCAAGGACGACGGCTCGCGCGCCGTCGGCACCAAGCTGAAGCCCGGCCCGGTCTTCGATGCCGTGCTCAAGGACGGCAAACCCTATCGCGGCCAGACCGACATCCTCGGCAAACCCTATTTCGTCGCCTACGACCCGATCAAGACGGCGGCCGGTCAGACCATCGGCGTCCTGTTCGTCGGCATTCCCAAGGCCGACTTCATGGCCTCGGTGAACCAGATGATGATCGCCCTGTTCGCCTGCGGCCTGGTCGTGGCTCTGCTGACGCTAGGCGCCTGCCTCTATGTGTCGCGCCGGATGTTCTCGCCGCTGAAGGGCCTGTGCGACCGGATGGAGGCCCTGCGCCAGGGCCGCACCGACTTCGACGCCCCCTGGGTGTCGCGCGGCGATGACATCGGCCAGATCTCGCGCGCCGTCATCGCCTTCCGCGACGCCGCTGTGCGCCAGAAGGAGACAGAGACCGAGGCCGAAACCATGCGCGAAACCGCCCGCGCCACCCGCCTCTCCGGCGAGGCCGAACGCGAACGTCTGGCCGCCGAAGACGCCGTGGTGGTCGAAGCCCTGGGCGACGGCCTGGCGGCCCTGGCGCGCGGCGACCTGACCTATCGGATCACCACCACCTTCGCCGAGCGCAGCAAAAAGCTGAAGGACGATTACAACGCCGCCGCCGACACCCTGACAGCGACCATGGGCGACATCATCGAACTGGTCGGGGCGATGCGCTCCGGCACGGCCGAAGTCACCACCGCCACCAACGACCTGTCGCGTCGCACCGAGCAGCAGGCCGCCGCCCTGGAAGAGACCGCCGCAGCCCTCGATCAGATCACCGTCACGGTGAAGAAGACCGCCGAGGGCGCCCAGTCCGCCGCAGGCATCACCGCCAAGGCCCGAAGCGGCGCCGAGGAGCGCGAGCGGATCATCGCTGACACCACCGCCGCCATGGGTCAGATCGAAAGCACCTCGGGCCGCATCGGCGAGATCATCGGCGTCATCGACGAGATCGCCTTCCAGACCAATCTCCTGGCCCTGAACGCCGGGGTCGAGGCCGCCCGTGCGGGCGAGGCCGGTCGCGGTTTCGCCGTCGTCGCCTCAGAGGTTCGCGCCCTGGCCCAGCGTTCGGCCGACGCCGCGCGAGAGATCAAGGGGCTGATCGCGGCCTCCAGCGCCAGCGTCGGCGAAGGCGCCCGGCTGGTGTCCCAGACCGGCGGCGCCCTGACCGCCCTGATCAGCCAGGTCGCCGACATCAACCTGCTGGCCGCCGAGATCGCCGCCTCCGCCCGCGAACAGGCGGTGGGTCTGGCCGAGGTCAACGTCGCCGTGAACCAGATGGACCAAACGACCCAGCAGAACGCCGCCATGGTCGAACAGACCACCGCCGCGAACCAGGCCCTCAGCCACGAGGCCGAGCAGTTGGCCGAACTGGTGTCGCGCTTCCGCATCGACGCGGGCCGCCAATCCCAAGGACGAGAGACGGCCTGGGCCGCCTGACGCCCCCTCCCGCCGAACAGCAAAAGGCCCGGCCGCTGTGAAGCGACCGGGCCTTTTTCTTGACCTGAAGCCCCGCGCCTTTCGACGCGGCGCCGGATCAGGCCTGCATCATCCAGCCTTCGACATCCATGGCCGCCTGGCGCACGGCTTCCGAACGGGTCGGGTGGGCGTGGCAGGTGCGGGCGATGTCTTCCGAGGCGCCGCCGAAGCTCATGGTGACAGCGGCCTCGTGGATCATCTCGCCGGCCTGCGGGCCCATGATGTGGACGCCCAGCACCTTGTCGGTGGCGGCGTCGGCCAGGATCTTGGCGAAGCCGTCGGTCTCGTGGTTGATCTTGGCGCGGCTGTTGGCGGTGAAGGGGAATTTGCCCTTCTTGTAGGCGACGCCCGCCGCCTTCAGCTGGTCCTCAGTCTGACCGACCCAGGCCACTTCGGGGAAGGTGTAGACGACGCTTGGGACCAGGGCGTAGTCGACGTGGCCGTATTTGCCGGCGATGGTGTCGATCACTGCCACGGCGTCTTCTTCCGCCTTGTGCGCCAGCATCGGGCCGTGGGTCACGTCGCCGATCACCCAGACGCCCCCTTCGTTGACTTGGCCAGCCACCTTGAAGTGGTCATGGTCGATGAAGCCGCGCTTGTCCGGCGTCGCGCCGACGCTCTCCAGGCCCAGGCCGTCCGTGTAGGGACGACGGCCGATGGCGACCAGAACGACATCGCCCTTGATCGTTTCCGCCGCACCGCCCGCCGACGGTTCGACCGTCAGCTCCACCCCGTCCTTGACCGACTTGGCGGCCGTGACCTTCGCGCCCAGTTTGAACGTCATGCCCTGTTTGGTCAGGGTGCGCTGGAAGGCGGTGGCGACCTCGGTGTCCATGCCCGGCGTGATCCGGTCCAAGAACTCAACCACAGTGACCTCGGCGCCCAGGCGGCGCCAGACCGAACCCAGTTCCAGGCCGATGATGCCGGCGCCGACCACGATCAGCTTCTTGGGCACGGCCGGCAGCGACAGGGCGCCGGTCGAATCGATCACCTTGCCGTCTTCGAAAGCGACGCCCGGCAGCGGGGTCGGCTCCGAACCCGTGGCGATGACGATGTTCTTGGCGTCCAGCGTCTGGACCGAACCGTCGGCGGCGGTCACCTCGACCTTGCCCTTGCCGACGATCTTGCCCCGGCCCTTGATCCAGTCGGCCTTGTTCTTCTTGAACAGGAACTCGATGCCCTTAGTCAGGGCGGTGACGCTCTCGTCCTTGGACTTGTGCATCTGGCCCAGGTTCAGCTTGGGCTGGACCTCGATGCCGATCTTGGCGAACTCGCTGTTGGCCGCATTCCACATTTCCGAGGCGTGCAGAAGAGCCTTCGACGGCATGCAGCCGACGTTCAGGCAGGTGCCGCCCAGCGTCGAACGCATCTCGACGCAAGCGACCTTCAGGCCCAACTGGCCCGCACGGATCGCGGCGTTATAGCCGCCAGGGCCTCCGCCGATGATGACGACGTCGTAGGCGGCGGTGGCTTCGGCCATGGTATCCTCTGGTCTTCTGGCGCGCGGGGAAAGGCGCGCGGACACTAGCGCCGGCCCCGCACGGGTCAACCGCTGCACGCCATATGGGGCCGCGTTTCGACCAATTGCAGAGGCTTGGGCCACGAAAAAGGGCCGAGCGTCGCCGCCCGGCCCCTTCGATCACGTTCGGTAGGCGCCCCTAGAGCTTGAAGCGCACGCCCACGAAGACGTTGTAGCCGAACTTCTCGTACTCGTAGGTCCGCTCCTTGACGCCGTAGTAGCGCACGCCGGCCGAGTCCGTCAGGTTCTTGGCCTCGCCGAACACCTCGACGCCATTGCCGAAGTCATAGCTGGCGGTGAAGTCCAGCTGACCCCGACCCTCGACATAGAGGTCCAGGCCCGGCGTCGTGGCGTTGATCGCCTCCAGGAAGTCGCCCCGGTGCGTGTAGGAGACACGCGCGCTGAAGCCGTAGTTCTCGTAGAATAGGGCCGCGTTGTAGGTCTCGTCCGACTGGCCCGGCAGGGTGAAGGTGTCGCGACCGGCGAAGGCGCGGCTGGTTTTGATCTCCGCATCCGTCAGGGTGTAGTTGGCGAAGACGCCGAAGCCCGACGCCCAGCCCGGCAGGAAGTCGAACGTCTGCTGCCAGTTGAACTCGATGCCCGCCAGATGCCCGTCACGCGCGTTGCGGGCCTCGGTCACCTGAGCGACGGTCGTCGTCGGCGTCACATAGGGCACGCCGTCCGTAACCAGGGTGAAGCGATAGTTCGACAGATCCTTGTAGAAGGCGTTGGCCGAAATCACGCCCAGCGGACGCAGGTAATATTCCAGGCCGGCATCAAAGTTGTTGGACAGGGTCGGGCGCAGATCCGGGTTGCCGCGGGCGACAGTCGTGCGGCCGCCTTCCGTCGTTTCAAGCACGCGCGGAACGATGTCCGTATAGTCGGGGCGCGAGATGGCGCGCGTCAGGGCGAAACGTCCGACCAGTTGATCGCTGAAGCTGTGGCGCAGCGTCAGGTTCGGGAAGAAATCGGTCTGGTCCCGATTGACTTCGGTCGTCACCGGCGTGCCGGTCGGCGGAACCCGCAAGGCCGAGCCCTCGAAGTCCGTCTTCTCGACGCGCAGGCCGATCAAGACGTTGGTAGCGCCGACATCGAAGCGCGCTTGGCCATAACCCGACAGGATGTCTTCATTGGCGGTATAGTCTGCAGTCAGCGACTGAGGCAGCCGCCGGGCAGCCGCGCCCTTGGACGTGACGGCGATGCGGTCGAAATAGTCGGACACCAGGCCGGAGTCGAACTTGAAGCCCAGGTCGTAGTCGTAGTTGCTCGATTCCCGCGTGCTCAACAGCGGCCCCAGGGCGCCGGGGTTGGCGGCGGCGTCGCGATCGCGAAAACGCTCTTCGTCGGCGGTCACGTCGCGGGTGCTGTATTTGGCGCCGAACTTCAGCGTCACTTCGCGGCCGCCGATGATGGTCGGCAGTTCGAAGTTGGTCTTGAACGCCACGTCTTCCTGGAGGGTCGAGTTCTCGCGGAAGGTGTTCTCGCGGAAGCTGTAGTTGGCGGCGTTCAGATAATAACCAGTCGGATCCGTGAAGGCCGAATAGGTCGGCTGATAATGATCGGTGGTGTCGTAGCTGAGCGTGCGCGAACCCGAGCGATAGACCAGCTCGTCACGGTGCGGATAGGTCTGCTCGCTGCGGGCCCACGACAGGGTGGCGTCCAGAACCGCGCCGTTGTCGAAGGTGCGCTCTGCGCCGCCGTTCAGCGTGATGATCTCGTTATTCTGGGTGCGGTGACGCAGGGCCTTGTAGATGCGGGCGCCGGTGAAGGTCGCCGCCTGATCGGTCGAACCGGCCGCCAGCGTGCCGTCCGAATAGCCGAAGCGCAGGGTGTTGCGGTATTCGTCGTCCTCGAAGTCCGCATAGGAGCCGCGAACCCAGGCGCGCATGTCGTCGCTGGGGCGCCATTCCAGGGCGCCGGTCAGGGATTTGCGCGTACGCTTGGTCTCGTAATCCTTGAACAGCGACTCTTCGAGCGAATAGCGGTTCGTCGTGGCGTTATAGACCCAAGCGTTCTCGACGTTGTCCGGCCGGCGGTTGGTTTCCGAATAGCTCAGCGACACCAGGGCGCCGAAGGTCTCATTCGGGCCGAAGACGTTCGACGCCGTCGCGCCGGCGCGGGTGTCCGAACCGCCGTAATCGTTATGGCTTGCGCCGGCGTAGCCGCTCAGCGTCAGGCGGCGCTTGTCGAAGGGCGAGCGAGTCTTGATGTCCACGGCGCCGGCGATGGAATCGGCGTCCTGGGCCGGCGTCAGGGTCTTGGACACCTCGACGCTGGAGACGATGTCCGAAGGCAGGGTGTCCAGATCGACCGCGCGGGTCGTGGGCGAAACGGCCGGGATGGCGACCCCGTCCACCGACACGGCGGTGAAGGCCGACGGCGCACCGCGCACGTTGATGTAGCGGCCCTCGCCTTGGTCGCGCTGGATGGCGATGCCTTGGACGCGTTGCAGCGATTCCGCGACGTTGGGGTCGGGGTAGCGGCCGATGGCGTCGGCCGACAGGACGTTGACCGTGCCTTGCGCGTTCTTCTGCTGGTTCAGCGAGCGGGCGACGCCGTCGGTGATCACACCGGTCACGACCACGTCGGCCACGTCGGTGGCGGACTGGGCGCCCAGGACGATGGCGACATTGGCGCCCTCGCCCGGCGTGGTCATGACCGTCTGGCTGGTCGAGGGCAGGCCCAGGTAGCGGACGTCCAGAACCACCTGGCCGCCGGCGGCCGGCAGGGTGAACTCGCCCTGGGTGTTGGTCACAGCGCGCTGGCCCGTGCCGCGCACCAGAACTTCCGCACCCGGCAGAGGCGAGCCGGCGGCGTTGGTCACGCGGCCATAGATCACGTCGCCCGCGACGGCGGCGGACGCCGAAGCGACGGCGACATCGGCATGCGCAGGCAGTGCCAGCGGCGCCAGGATCATCGGCGCCAGGATCATCGGCTTGAGGGCCGCGCCCATCAGCAGGTTCAGTTTCATGTCATAGGTCCCCTTCGGCGAGCGACGTTTCGCTTCAGCCGATGGGAGGCCCGATTAACGTTCGGCGACGACGCGTAAGCGACGGTTCCGCGACGCGGACTTCGCGAATTTCAGACAGGATGGCGACGATCGATCCTGTGACGGATCATTGGTCATCGAAACGACGCCCAACAGTCACGCTCGCGCCGTTGACCGGGACGGCAGGTTCGCGACAGGACGCCTTCAGACCATTTCGGGGACCAAAATGCGCCGCACCACCACCCGCCTGCTGTCCGCCTACGCTATGATGTCGCTTCTCGCCGCCTGCGCCACGCACGAGGTCGATTTCCAGGGCGAGGGCGAAGGCTTCGTCGGCCCCGGCGCATCGGTCCAGGCCGTGCTGGAAACCCCGTCGGTCGGCACGGCGGGCCAGGACGCCGCCGACGACCCCGCCGTCTGGGCCAGCGCCGCGCCCGTCAGTGTAATGGGCAAACAAACCCCCGGCTTCGTCGCCGGCACGGACAAGAAGTCCGGCCTCTATATCTATGGCTTCGACGGCCAGATCCTGCAGTTCCTGCCCGAGGGCCTGCTGAACAACGTCGATGTGGTCGAGGGTCTGTCGGTCGGCGGCCGCCCGCAGGTGGTGCTGGGCGCCAGCGACCGCACGCCGGGCAAGACCGGCATCTCGCTCTACACCTTCGACCCGGCCGGGACTGGCGACAACGGCGTGCGCTACTGGGGCGCCGTCGCCACCGACGTGATCGAACCCTACGGCTTCTGTTTCGCGCGTCGCGGGGCCGAGGTTCACGCCATCCTGGTCGGCCATGAGGGCGAACTGCGCCAGTTCATCCTGAGCGTCGGGGCTGACGGCAAGCCCGCCGCCCGCGAGGTGCGCCGCGCCGAGATCGGCACGATCTCCGAAGGCTGCGCCGCCGACGAGGCCACAGACGCCCTCTATATCACCGAGGAGAACGTGGGCCTGTGGCGCTATGGCCTGAACCCGGCGTCGGGCGCCGCCCGCACCCTGATCCAGCCCATCGCCAAGGACATTCTGGTCGCCGACGCCGAGGGCCTGACGACCATCACCGACGCCTCGGGCCGCTACCTGATCGCCTCCAGCCAGGGCGATTCCACCTTCCCCGTCTGGCGCATCGACGGCGCGGCGCCGGAATACAAAGGCCGGTTCAAGGTCGTTGACGGCGCAGTGGACGGCGTCACCGGCACGGACGGCTTAGCTGCTGCAAGCGGACAGGTCGGCCCCTTCCCCGAAGGCCTGGTCGTCATCCAGGACGACGTCAACGACGTCGGCACCCAGAACTTCAAATACGTCGACTGGCGCGACATCCGCAGGACGTTGGGGCTGTAGGCGCCGATCCAGCTGAGCCAATTCACGTTCGTTGGTTGGTCCAAGTAGCTTCTACAACGATCAAGCCGAACTCCCTGTGGGACTACCGCGAGGAGACCCCGGAGGATTGGTGTTAAAACAGCCGATCCTCGCGGCCTAACCGTTCGCTACTCACGATCAGCACCCTCAGCCGAAGCGCTGTCGGACCCCTGACATTGCCTAAGCTTAACTTGCGACATCAGGTCAAGCGAAAGCACATGCTGGCTTGCGCCATGAGGGCGGCGGAGGCTTTGAACGGCATGATGCGCATCGGCACGATGGCAGCGATAGGTTTATGGCTCGCGGCGAGCCCCGCACCAGCTCAACCCATCGATGATCCGGCCGCCCACGCACGGTCTCGAACCGCAGACGCCCCATCACCTAGTCTCGCCTTGGAGGCTGGAGCGCCCGAACTGCTTTTGCAATTCCACATCGCAAGCATCTCGGTCGCGGTTTTGAAGGAAGGGCGGATTGTTTACACCCAGGCTTGGGGCCAAGCCTCGCCCAGCGAACCCGCGACCCCGCAAACCCTCTACAACGTCGCGTCCTTGGCCAAGCCCGTCAGTGCGGAGGTCGCCATGCGGCTGGTTTCGAGCGGTAGTATCGCCTTGGACGAGAGCATGTCGGCCTATTGGATCGATCCGGACGTGGCGGGTGATTCTCGGGCGGCTCGGTTGACGCCGCGATTTGTCATGAGCCACCGCACGGGTTTGCCCAACTGGCGCGCCGACGACGGGGGTGTCCTTCGGTTCGATCACGAACCGGGAGAAATCTTCGGCTACTCTGGCGAAGGCTTTGAATGGCTAGCGCGGTTCGTTGAACGGAAGACAGGCGAGCCGTTCGAAACACTGGCACAGAACCTCATCTTCACCCCAAGCGGAATGAACGACACAGCCTACACACGACGCCCGTGGTTCGCTGGCCGTCTGGCCATGCCTTACGACGCAAATCTGATAGCCTTGCCCCAGCAGATCGCGGATCACTACATCGCATCCGACGATCTGATTTCGACGCCTTCCGACTACGGCCGCTTCATAATCGGCCTATTGCATCGGCAGGGCCTTACATCAGCGCTCTATCTAGAACGTCAAAAGGTCCAAACCGCGCGCTCTGGCCACGCGTGTGTAGTCGACGCCGCAACGCCTTGCGCGACCGAGGACGGTTTTGGTCTGGGATGGGAAAGCATTCTGATCGACGGGCGTCGGTTCCTGATGCACACCGGCATGGACGATGGAACCTTCACCTTCGCCTATATGGAACCCGAGACGGGCGAGGGGCTGGTGATGTTCACCAACAGCAGCAATGGGTGGCAGGCGGTCCTGCCCGTTCTGCAAATGACCGACACTGATGAGGCCTTCGTCCAACACCTACGCCGTGCGGTGTCCTGAAGTCGCAATAGAGCGACCACCAGTCACTGATCCTCGTCGAACTTCCGCGCGACCAGGTCCGTCAGGGCTTCCATCGCCTCTTCGGCGTCCGGCCCTTCGGCGGAGACGTCGATGCTGCAGCCGATGCCGGCGCCCAGCATCAAAAGGCCCATGATCGAGCGGGCGTCCACCGTCACCCCGTCGCGAGTGACGTGTATCTCGCTCTCGAAGCTGGAGGCCAGTTTGACGAACTTGGCCGAGGCGCGGGCGTGCAGGCCCCGGGTGTTGCAGATGTTCAGGGTCGCGGTGACGGTCATTTTTCGCCTGCGAGCACCCAGGACGCGACGGAGATGTATTTGCGCCCGGCGTCCTGCGCATGGGCCACGCAGGATTCCAGCGTCTCGCGACCGCGCACGCTGGCCAGCTTGATCAGCATGGGCAGGTTCAGCCCGGCGATCACCTCGGCATGCGTCTGTTCCATCACCGAAATCGCCAGGTTCGAGGGCGTGCCGCCGAACATGTCGGTCAGCAGGATGACGCCGTCGCCGTCGTCCACGGCCGCCGCCGCGTCCACGATGTCGCGACGCCGACGCTCCATGTCGTCTTCCGGCCCGATGCAGATGGCCGCGACGCCGCGCTGCGGGCCGACCACATGCTCCATGGCGGAAAGAAACTCGGACGCCAGCCCGCCGTGGGTGACGATCACCAGACCGATCATGAGGACTTCACTCGCATCCCGCCCTGAACCGTCCCAGGCATTCCCCCGCCCGGCAAGGAAGGCCGGACGCCGCCCTCTTTGGACCGCAAGGGGCGTGTCATAGACCCGTCTTTCGGGCTTTCAAAGCGTCTCAAGCGCGACTGCGACCACATCGACGGCCGAGGCCGGTCTGGGGTCCAGCGCCAAGAGGGGCAGGTCCACCCCCGCGAAACGCCGTGTCTGCGGCTCTGGAAGCCGTTCGACGGCCTCCGGCACGCAGGCGACGGCCAGCACCACGCGGGCCAGGGGGCGTGTCGCCGCGGACACGATTCCGACCCCGCGAACCTCGATCCGACCCGCGATCGAGGCGGGCGCAGAGGCATGAACCGCCCCGCCCGACGTCCAGACCTGGGTGTAATCGTCGCTGATTAACCGCCAACCCCGTGCGATCAGCCGCAGCGCCAGGTCGCTCTTGCCCACGCCCGACGGCCCCAGGATCATCACCCCCTGCCACGCGCCGCGCCTGCGAACGGCGACCGTGGTCGCGTGGACGGGAGGCTCCATCCTCATGCCCTGCGGCCGACCGCCGGGAAGACGATCTCGAACCGGGCGCCGCCCTCGGGACGGTTCTCGGCATGGACGCGGCCGCCGTGCGCCTCGGCGATCTGACGCACGATGGACAGGCCCAGGCCCGAGTTCGATCCGAACACCGCTCCCTTGGGCCGCGAGGTGTAGAATCGCTCGAACACCGTTTCCAGGTTCTCGGCCGGAATGCCCGGTCCCTGGTCCTCGACCCGCACGCGGATCGGCAGGTCGTCGGTCGTCTCTTCCAGCGTCACCTTGACCACCCCGCCGGCCGGGCTGAACGAGCGGGCGTTGTCGATCAGGTTGCGGAACACCTGCCCCAGCGGCCCGTCGCGCCCCATGACCCGCAGCGGCTGCTCGGGCGCCGTGAAGGTCACCGGGATGTCGCCGGGCTTGGCCGTCGTTTCATAGATGCCGACGATGTCGGCCAGCAGCCGGTTCACGTCCACCGGACGCGGCCGGTCCCGCGACAGTTCCGCATCCAGGCGCGACGCGTTGGAAATGTCGGTGATCAGCCGATCCAGCCGCCGCACGTCCTGCTGCAGCAGGGCCGTCAGTTTCTCGCGGTGCGCGTCGGTCTTGACCAGCGGCAGGGTCTCCAGCGCCGAGCGGATCGAGGTCAGGGGGTTCTTGATCTCGTGCGACACATCGGCCGCGAACCGCTCGATGGCGTCCATTCGCGTGGACAGGGTATCGGTCATGGATTCCAGCGACCGCGCCAGGTCGCCGATCTCGTCCTTGCGATCCTCCAGATCGGGCAGGGAGATGGCGCGCGCGCGTTGCAGCTTGACCTGATCCGCCGCCGCCGACAGCCGCATGATCGGCCGCGCCACGAACAGATGCAGCAGCAACGATCCCAGCAGATTGACCCCCAGCGCCACCAGGGCGAACGGGAACAGCGCCTGACGCTGGGCGCCCAGGATTTCATCCACGTCGCCGGATTCGACGGTCAGCACGCCCAGCACCTGGCGCACATGGCGCACCGGAATGGAGACGGAGACGACGCGGTCCCCGGATTCGTTGCGACGCAGGGTCGATTGCGGCGAGCCGTCCAGCGCCGCCGCCACCTCGGCCGCCAGTTCGCTGTCGGCCCGGGCGACGCGGCGCTCGGACAGCAGATTGGCCTTGGCGGCGTCCTCCGCCGCCGTCCCCGCCGGCTGCGCGTCGGGTAAGGGACGGCCGCCGATGGCCTCTGTCACCTGATAGCTGTCGACCAGCAACAGGCCGTTCACATCGTACAGCCGCACCCGCTGGCCCGCCGGGATGAACCGATCGGTCAGCCAGATCGATGCGCGAATGGGGTCCAGCTCGGGCGTCGGCTCTCCCCGCGTCACGCCTTCTTCGCGCAGCACATTGGCCAGCAGCTCAGCCTGAACCGTCAGCGATTCCTGACGCGCCTCGATCAGTCCAGGACGCCATTCATTGATCGCCAGCGCCCCGCCGAACAGGATCAGCAGGCTGAGCAGGTTGAGCACCAGGATGAAGCCGCCAAGCCGCGATCCGCCGAAGCGGAACAACGGCCGGCGCACAGGCTCCTCGTCGGGCTCTCGCCCGCCCGGAAGATCAGCTCTCGCGGTAGCGGTAGCCGACGCCATACAGGGTCTCGATCGCGTCGAACTCATTGTCCACGGCGCGGAACTTCTTGCGCATCCGCTTCACATGGCTGTCGATGGTGCGGTCGTCGACATAGACCTGATCGTCGTAGGCGGCGTCCATCAGGTTGTCGCGGCTCTTAACGAAGCCGGGACGCTGGGCCAGGGCCTGCAGCAGCAGGAACTCTGTCACCGTCAACTTGACCGGCTTGCCTTCCCAGGTGGACTCATGACGCGCCGGGTCCATCGACAGCTTGCCGCGCTTGATCGCCCGGCCCGAGACCTCGGCCGCCGTCTCCGGCTCGCCGCCGTCCGCGCCCGTGCGCCGCAGCAGCGCCTTGACCCGTTCGATCAGCAGCCGCTGGCTGAACGGTTTATGCATATAGTCGTCGGCGCCCAGGTTGAAGCCGAGGATCTCGTCGATCTCCTCGTCCTTGGACGTCAGCATGATGACCGGGATCTGCGAGGTCTGGCGCAGGCGACGCAGCACCTCCATCCCGTCCATGCGCGGCATCTTCACGTCCAGGATCGCCAGATCGGGCGGCGAGGATTCCAGCGCGGCCAGGCCCGATGCGCCGTCGTGATAGGCGGTGATCTTGTGGCCATGGCTTTCAAGCGCCAGCGACACGGACGCCACGATGTTCTCGTCGTCATCGATCAGGGTGATGTTGGCCAAGTCTGTCTTCTCCTGAACTTGCGTTCTCGCGAACGACAACGCGCAACAAGCGTAACCGTTCGATCACGGTGACATTAGGGCTGGAGCCCGGCGGGCAGAAGGGAATTCGCTCCACGATCTCCAACAGCGCGCGAAGGCCCAAGATGGTTCGTCGCCCCGCCCATTTCAACGCGGCGCCAAATTCGCCTCTGCAAACCTCGCCTTAAAGCCTTGCGCGCCAGGGTGGCGCCATGGCCGGTCCGATCCACTACGAAGTCTATGTCCGCAAGAGCGCGCCGTCCGCCTGGACCCTGCTGATCGCCACCGAAGACCGCAAACACGCCATCGAGACCGCCGAAGACCAGCTGAACGACCGCCTCGCCGTCGCCTCGCGCGTCACCAAGGAGACGCTGGACCCCGACACGATGGAGTTCAGCTCCCTCACCATCCTGACCCTGGGCGCGCCGGAAGAGAAAAAGAAGAAGGTCGCCGACCCGACGCTCCGACCGGCCTGCAACGGCCCGGCCGAGCTCTATTCCCCCCATGCCCGCGCCATGATCGGCCGGGTGCTTGAGGACTGGCTGAAGCGCGAGGGCGTCACCGCATTCGAACTGCTGCACCGCCCGGACGTGGCCGAACGGCTGGAGGCCTCGGGCGTCGAGCTTCAGCACGCCATCCAGAAGGTCGCCGTCCCCGAAAGCCAGGCCACCGGCCAGGACGTCCACGGCGTCGTGCGCCATTATCAGAAGCTGGTCGAACAGGGCATGGCGCGCCTGCGCAAGGCCGGCCGCGACGGCATGTTCCCTGCTTTGGAAGGCCGCTCCATCGCCGACCTGGCCCACCGTCTGGCCGGCGCTTCGGATCGCGCCTTCAGCATGGGCGGCGTCGTCGCCGGCGCCCTGAAGGACCGACGCGGCGCGCGCGAGCGGCTGGGCGCGCTGATGGATTTGATGGACGCGGCCCCCACGGACGGTCCGCCGCGCGCCCTGGTCGTCGTGGTGGTCGAACAGATCGTCGCCGAAATGTTGGCGGTGCGCACCAACCTGACCGAAATCCTCGGCCCGTCGCTTGATCAGGGCGCCAATCTGGCGGCCATCGTGCGGATGGTGGCCCCGGCCGAGATGGACGGCCTTCTGCGCATGGACCCGCGCCTCGCTTTGATGATGCCCGATGTGGACGGCCCGGCCGCGCGCCTGGGCGTGCATCTGGCGGCCGGCGACTTCCCGCTTCTGGCCGCGTCCCTGGCCCGTCTGGTGACGCGCGAACTGACCAGCCCGCGTCGCCTTCGCCCCGCCGATCCGGTGGGCGAGATCGACATCCTGCGGCTTCTGGCCATGGCCCTGACATCCTCGGCCGGCCGGCTGCTGACGCTGGAAGAGGTTCAGACCGCCTTCGTCGAACGCTCCAAGAGCCTGGTCACGGCGGATTTCGTCGGCGCCTACGTCAACCCCTGCCCGACCGTCCTGGCCGAGGCCGAACAGCTGACACGCCTGTGCGAGAACGTCACCGGCGGAGCCAACAAGCGCGCCGCCGCCCGCTGGCTCAGCGCCTGCATCGGCTCGCTGCGGTTCGAGACCGAGATGCGTCAGGCCGTGCCCGGCGGCCCCAGCGCGTCACAGAAACTGGCGACCCTGGCGCGCCTGCAACGCGCGGTCCGCGCCGCCCATCTGGGCGAACACGACCAGGCCCAGATCGCCGAGGCCATCGGCGCGGTCGGCGCCAATCTGGAGGTCGATGCCAACCTGATCGCCCAGATCGTCCGCGCCCAGGTCTCCGCCCCCCAGAAGCTGGCGGCCCTGCTGAAACTGGCGACAGGCGAGGCCGGCCCCTTGGGGCCGGCGGCCGACCGCGCCCGGTCCGAAGCGATCAAGCTTCTGCGCGCGCCGGACGTCCGCACCGCCCTGTCGGCCGCGCCCGAAAGCGTCGCCGCCCTGAAGGGCCTGATGCAGGCGGCGGGTCTCGCCGCCTAGCCTCTCCCGCAACCCGTCACCCTCGGGCTCGTCCCGAGGGCCCACGGCAGGTTTGGACACGGAAGGTCGGGGTTACGCACCGCTCGCCCCCCCCATGCAAAGCGCGATCCGGGGTGGGCCCTCGGGACGAGCCCGAGGGTGACGGGAGGTTATCTCAACACTCAGTCGAAGATGTCGAAGATGCTGTCGCGCTTCTTTTTCTTGTAGCCATGCTCGTTGTCGCGATACCGGTCGTCGCGGTATTTGTCGCTCTTGTAGCCCCGGTCGTCGCGATAGGGCTGCGGCGCCGCACCACCCCACGGCTGGGGTTGGGGATGAGGTTGGGCGTATTGCTGCGGCTGGGGCTGAACCGGCGGCGCAGCATAGGCCTGGGGCGCGGGCGCGACCGGCGCAGAGGCGCGGCCTTCCTCGACGGCGGCGGCCATCAGTTTTTCCAGCTCGCCGCGATCCAGCCAGACCCCCCGGCAGTCGGGGCACATGTCGAACTGGACGCCGTTGCGCTCCAGCGTCTGCATGGCGGCATTGTCGTTGGGACACATCAGAAGAGGCATTTCGGGCTCCGGTCGAAAGATTCAGGATCGGGCGGTCGATACGACGAGCCAGGAGGGGAGAAAGCCCCATCGCATCGACGCACCCGTGCGGTCCGACATCGCGTCGCACAGCCCGGCGCAAGGAAGGGGGAACGCCAGACCGCAACAACGCCAGAGGGGCCCGTTCCGCTCCCTCAAGCTAGGCGCCGCCCTGCCCCGCCGCCATGCGTCGCGGGGCCGCAGGGTGCTTTCGACGCCCTTCCATCCTATCTGCCGAGGAAAATGCGCAGCTTTTCCGTGCTTTGAAACCGACCAGGGACCATCTGCCGGTCACGGCGCCAAACCCGGTTAAACTGGATTCCCTGGTCTTTGACATCGTCTTGCGCGCGCAAGATCGAGCGCCGAAGGAGACACATTAGAGGAATTAGACGGTGTTTTTCGGTCGGTCCGACCGGCCAAAGTGCACAGATTGCACCCTGAAAACCTAGCAGACCTGCCCGGCCGCCCAGCCCGACGACCACGCCCACTGGAAATTATAGCCGCCCAGCCAGCCGGTCACGTCCACCGCCTCGCCGATGAAATACAGGCCGGGAACGGCCTTGGCCTGCATCGTCTGCTGATCCAGCGCGGCCGTATCGATCCCGCCCAGGGTGACCTCGGCGGTGCGATAGCCTTCCGACCCCACCGGCTTGACGGCCCAGGCGTTGACCGCCTGATCCAGCCGCCTCAGCACCTTGTCCGACAGGTCCGCCAGATTGCCCGACGCGCCTTCACGTACGCACAGGCTTTCGGCCAAGCGGCGCGGCACGATATGGCCCAGCGCCGTATGCACGGCCTGGCGTCCGTTCGCCGCCTTGGCCGCCTTCATCTCCTCGAACACGTCGCGGCCCGGCGCCATACTGGCCACCACCGCCTCGCCCTCGCGCCAGTAGGAGCTGATCTGCAGAATGGCCGGACCGCTCAGGCCCCGGTGGGTGAACAGCATCGCCTCGTTGAAACTGGCCTTGCGCGCCTTGGTCCCTTCGGGCGCCGAGGCGACCGAGGCGTCCACAGCCACCCCGGCCAGCAGAACCAGCGTCTCCAGCAGGCCCGCCTCGAACGTCAGCGGCACCAGGGCCGGCCGCGTCTCGGTGACGCGAATGTCGAACTGGCGCGCGATATCATAGGCCCAGCCGGTCGCGCCCATCTTGGGAATCGACTTGCCGCCCGTCGCCACGACCAGGGACACCGCCGCGACCTGCGATCCGTCCGACAGGGTCGCCGACCAGCCATCAGCCGACCGCGCGATCCGCTCCACTCCGGTCTTCATGTTCAGGGTGACGCCCGCCGCAGCCATGTCATCCGTCAGCATACGGACGATCTGCTTGGCGCTGTCGTCGCAGAACAGCTGGCCCAGCGTCTTTTCGTGCCAGGCGATCCCGGCCTTGTCGATCCGCTTGATGAAGTCGTGCTGGGTGTAGCGGCGCAGGGCCGAGGTCGCGAACCGGGGGTTCTCGCCCAGGAAGTTCGTCGGCCCGCAGCCCAGATTGGTGAAGTTGCAGCGCCCGCCGCCCGAGATGCGGATCTTCTCGCCCGGCCGGTCGGCATGATCCACGACCAGCACCCGGCGTCCACGTCGTCCGGCCTCGATGGCGGCCATCATCCCGGCCGCCCCTGCCCCCACGACGAGGACGTCGAACGACGCCCTCGTCATGACAGGCCCCTCGGTATGAGGGTCTTAGTAACGATAGTGATCCGTCTTGAACGGGCCTTCGACCGGCACGTTGATGTAGTCGGCCTGGTCCTTGGTCAGGACGGTCAGCTTGGCGCCCAGCTTGGCCAGGTGCAGCATGGCGACCTTCTCGTCCAGGTGTTTGGGCAGCGTATAGACCTTGTTGTCGTAGGCCTTGGCGTTGGTCCACAGCTCGATCTGGGCCAGGGTCTGGTTGGTGAAGGACGCCGACATCACGAACGAGGGGTGGCCGGTGGCGTTGCCCAGGTTCACCAGACGGCCTTCCGACAGCAGGATGATCTTCTTGCCGTCCGGGAACTCGATGTGGTGGACCTGCGGCTTGATCTCGTCCCACTTGAAGTTCTTCAGGCCGGCGACCTGAATCTCGCTGTCGAAGTGACCGATGTTGCAGACGATGGCGTTGTTCTTCATCTGCCGCATGTGATCGACGGTGATGACGTCCTTGTTGCCGGTCGTCGTCACGTAGATGTCGGCGCGGCCGGCGGTGTCGTCCAGCGTCTGGACCTCATAGCCTTCCATCGCGGCCTGCAGGGCGCAGATCGGGTCGATCTCGGTCACGATCACGCGGGCGCCGCCCTGGCGCAGCGAAGCGGCCGAGCCCTTGCCCACGTCGCCATAGCCGCAGACCACGGCGACCTTGCCCGACAGCATGACGTCGGTGCCGCGACGGATGGCGTCGACCAGGGATTCACGGCAGCCGTACAGGTTGTCGAACTTGGACTTGGTGACGCTGTCGTTGACGTTGATGGCGGGGAAGGGCAGCTCGCCCTTTTCGGCCATCTGATACAGGCGGTGAACGCCCGTGGTCGTCTCTTCCGACACGCCGCCGATGGCGTCGCGGATGGCCGAATAGAAGCCGGGCTTCTCGGCGATATAGCGCTTCATGACCTTGAAGAGGGCTTCCTCTTCCTCGTTCTGCGGGTTGGCCAGGACCGAGATGTCCTTCTCGGCCTTGGGGCCCAGCACGGTCAGCAGGGTCGCGTCGCCGCCGTCGTCCAGGATCAGGTTCGGATAGCCGCCGTCGGCCCATTCGAAGATCTTATGCGCATAGTCCCAGTATTCTTCCAGCGTCTCGCCCTTGGTGGCGAAGACCGGCGTGCCAGCTGCGGCGATCGCGGCGGCGGCATGGTCCTGGGTCGAGAAGATGTTGCACGAGGCCCAGCGCACTTCGGCGCCCAGGGCTTCCAGCGTCTGGATCAGGACCGCCGTCTGGATGGTCATGTGCAGGCTGCCGGCGATGCGGGCGCCCTTCAGGATCTGCTGCTCGCCAAACTCCTCGCGCAGAGCCATCAGGCCCGGCATTTCGGTCTCGGCGATCTCGATTTCCTTGTTGCCCCAATCGGCCAGGGTGATGTCGCGAACGATGTAGTCGGTCATGTCAGGGCTCCGAGCCGCAAGAAGGTTTGGGGCCTCATAGCCCGAGCGGACAAAAGGAGCAAGAAACCCATAAAGATATCCTTATGTGATGCGCTGTCGTGACGCCCAATTTTGTGAAGGCCCAGATTTGCAAAATTACGCTTTTGCGTATGACCCTGCTTGCATCAGGGGAAACGGATGCTAGTCGTTGGGTCATGGCCGACGACCTTTCCCGCACCCTTCCCGCCCGCCTCGACCTAGGTATCGACGCGGCGCAACCCCGCCACGACTGGACGCTGGAGGAGGTCGAGACCCTGTTCGCCCGCCCCTTCATGGAGCTGGTGTTCGACGCCGCCTCGGTCCACCGGCGCTGGTTCGACCCCAGCCAGGTCCAGAAGTCGCAGCTGCTGTCGATCAAGACCGGCGGCTGCGCCGAGAACTGCGGCTACTGCTCGCAATCGGCCAGTTTCAAGACCGGGCTGAAGGCCGAGAAACTGATGGAGCCGACCGCCGTCATCGCCGAGGCCATGGCCGCCAAGGCCGGCGGCGCCAGCCGCTTCTGCATGGGCGCGGCATGGCGCGAGCTGAAGGATCGCGACACGCCCAAACTGGCGGCGATGATCTCGGGCGTGAAGGCCCTGGGGCTGGAGACCTGCGCCACCCTGGGCATGCTGACCGCCGATCAGGCCAGGCAGCTCAAGGACGCCGGCCTCGACTACTACAACCACAACCTCGACACCGGTCCCGACTACTATGCCGAGGTCGTCACCACCCGCAGCTATCAGAACCGGCTGGATACGCTGGAGCATGTTCGCGACGCGGGGATGAGCACCTGCTGCGGCGGCATCGTCGGCATGGGCGAGGCGCGGCGGGAACGGGCCGGCCTGCTGCACGCCCTGGCGACCCTGCCCGCCCACCCCGACAGCCTGCCGGTCAACGCCCTGGTCCCCGTCACGGGAACACCGCTGGGCGAGCGCGTGCTGAAGACCGGCGAGATCGATCCGATCGAGTTCGTCCGCACCGTCGCCGTCGCCCGCCTGGTCTGCCCCAGGGCGATGGTGCGCCTGTCGGCCGGTCGCGAGACCATGAGCCCCGAGATGCAGGCCCTGTGCTTCCTCGCCGGCGCCAATTCCATCTTCGTGGGCGGCAAGCTGCTGACCACCCCCAACCCCGAGCAGGACGAGGACGCCCGCCTGTTCTCCCTGCTGGATCTGAAGCCCATGCCGGTGGGTGCAACGGCGAATTAAGGGATTGGGGTTAGGGCTGGCGGCATGGAACGCCGCGCTCTTCTCGGTCTCGCCGTTGTTGCGACGGCCGCCGCCTCGACCTCTGCTCGCGCGTCGAGCGGAGGCGCCGCGCCGTCCGCCGACACCTATTTCCGTCTGCCGGTCATCACCGCCTCGATCATCCAGGCCAGCGGCCGTCGCGGGGTTCTGACCATCGAGACGGGGGTCGATGTGCCCGACGCCGCCCTTCGCACCCGCGCCCAGCAGTCGGCGCCGCGTCTTCGCGCCGCCTACAACACCGCCGCCCAGCGCTTCGCCAACGGCCTGCGTCCGGGCGCCGTGCCCAATATCGACCAGCTGTCGGCCGAGCTTCAGGCGGCGACCAACGCCACTCTGGGCCGGGCCGGCGCCCGCGTGCTGCTCGGCACGGTGATGGCGGCCTGAGCGCCTACAAGAACGAATAGGGGTCCACGTCCACCGTCAGGCGGACCGAGGCCGGAACCTTCACCCGCGCCAGCCAGGCGCGCAGGAAGGCCTGGATGTTCACGTCGCGGTCGGCACGGACCAGCAGCCGCTTGCGCCGTCGCCCCCGCACCAAAGCAAGCGGCGCATCGGCGGGACCATAGACCTCCAGCCGTTCGGCGTTGGGAATGGCCTGGGCCAGGTCGGCGGCGACCTTCTCAACCGCAGCCGCATTCTCGCTGGACAGGATGATCGCCGCCAGCCGGCCATAGGGCGGCAGGGACGCCGCCTCGCGCTCGGCCATCTCCGCCTCGACGAAGGCGTCCCGGTCGCCCGCCGCCAGCGCCATCAGCACCGGATGCTCGGGCGTCCAGGTCTGCAAGATGGCCCGTCCCGGTCGGTCGGCCCGCCCCGCCCGCCCCGTCGCCTGGGCCAGCAGCTGGTAGGTCCGCTCGGCCGCGCGCAGGTCGCCGCCGCGCAGGCCCAGATCCGCATCCACCACCCCGACCAGGGTCAGGCGCGGGAAGTTGTGCCCCTTGGCTGCCGCCTGGGTGGCGACCAGGATGTCGATCTCGCCGTCGGTCATCCGCTGGATCAGGGCGCGCGCAGACTTGGCGTCCGGCGCGGTGTCGGAGCTGAACACCGCCGTCCGCGCCTCGGGGAACAGCTGGCGCACCTCCTCCTCGACCCGCTCCACGCCGGGACCAACCGAGACCAGCGAATCCTCTGCCCCGCACGACGGGCACAGCTTGGGCCGCGCCATGGAAAAGCCGGTCAGGTGACAGACCAGCCGCCCGGTATAGCGATGCTCGACCAGCCAGCTGTCGGTGTCGGGCGCCGTCAGCCGGTGCCCGCAGGCGCGGCACAGGACGACGGGCGCATAGCCGCGCCGGTTCAGGAACAGCAGGGTCTGCTCACCCCGCAGCAAGGTCTCGCCGATGGCCAGCCGCAGCGGCTGCGACAGCCAGGTCTGGGGATCGGGCGTGTTCTGGCGCAGGTCCAGCAGGGCGATGTCCGGCAGGACCGCCGTCCCGTGCCTCGCGCCCAGCTTCAGCCAGTCGTAGCGACCGCTCTGGGCGTTCCACAGCGTCTCCAGCGACGGGGTCGCCGAGGCCAGGACCACCGCCGCACCCTCGATCCGCGCCCGCGCCACGGCCAGGTCGCGGCCGTGATAGACCAGTCCCTCCTCCTGCTTGAACGAGCCGTCGTGCTCCTCGTCCACCACGATCAGGCGCAGGTTGACGAAGGGCAGGAACAGGGCCGACCGCGCCCCGACAACGATATTGCAGCGCCCGGCGACCACGGCCTCCCACACCTGGCGACGGCGCGGCGGGGCGACGCCGGAATGCCATTCGGCCGGGGCCGCGCCGAACCGCGCCGTGATCCGCTCGATCAGGGCCTGGGTCAGGGCGATCTCGGGCAACAGGATCAGGATCTGCGCCGCCGGATCGGCCCGCAGCACCCGCGCGACCGCCTCCAGATAGGCCTCGGTCTTGCCCGATCCCGTGACCCCGTCCAGCAGGAAGGGACGGAAACCGCCGCCGGTCACGCCCTCGGCCAGGGCCGCCGCCGCCGCCGCCTGATCGCCGTTCAGCGATGCGGGCGCATGATCGGGATCGGGCCGGTCGAACGCCGCCTCGGCCGCGATCTCGATGATCTCCAGCACGCCTTCGTCGATCAGTCCCTTGATCACGGCGGACGACACCCCCGCCGCTCGCGCCAGATCGGCGCCCTTCATGGATCGCTCGCCCAGGGCCTCCAGCACGCCCGTTCGCGCCGACGTGGCCCGCGATGGCGCCCGCTCGTCTACCCGCCGAACCCGACGTTCCGGCCGGGGACGCGGCGCGCGAAGGCCCTTCAACGCCGTCGCCGCCATCTCACCCGGCGGTGACAGGGTCCAGCGCCCGGCCCATTCGACGAAATCCACGACGCGCGACGGCAGGGCCGGATCGTCCAACAGACTGTCCACCGCCTTCAGCCGCCGGTTCGACCCCGTCGTTTCGAACACCTCCGACACGATGCCCCGCATCAGGCGCGGCCCCAGCGGCACGGCGACCTGATCGCCGCGCGCCAGGGTCAGGGCCTCGGGAACCTCATAATCAAAGGCTTCCGGCACCGGTAGAGGAATGAGGACCGAGGCGACTTTCACTCGCCGTCTCCTCCCCATGCAATGGGGAGGGGGACCACCCCCGGGTCTCGCCGAAGGCGAGCCCGAGGACAGGCTACGCGGTGGAGGGGCTCTTGCCGCATCAGGGGCGCCTGTCGTGCGGCCAGAGCCCCTCCGTCACGGCGCGAAGACGTGCCGCGCCACCTCCCCATCGCGAGCGATGGGGAGGAGAAAGGGAGTCGCATCCGCTGTTCGGTGGCGCTAAAAGCCCTGCCCATGAAACTCTTTCTCGATACCGCCGACGTCGCCGTCATCAAGGACATGGTCCCCACCGGAATGGTGGACGGCGTCACCACCAATCCGTCGCTGATCGCCAAGTCGGGTCGGAACATCGCCGAGGTCATCGCCGAAATCTGCGCCCTGGTCGAGGGGCCGATTTCCGCCGAGGCCGTCTCGCTCGATTTCGAGACCATGGTCAAGGAGGGCGACAAGCTCGCCGCCATCGCCCCGAACGTGGTCGTGAAACTGCCCCTGACCTGGGACGGTCTGCGCGCCTGCCGCGTCTTCACCGACAAGGGGATCAAGACCAACGTCACCCTGTGCTTCTCGGCCGCCCAGGCCCTGCTGGCCGCCAAGGCCGGCGCCACCTTCGTCTCGCCCTTCGTCGGCCGGCTGGAAGACAACGGCGCCGACGGCATCGGCCTGCTGGAAGAAATCCGCGTCCTGTATGACGTCCACGGGTTCGACACCCAGATCCTGGCCGCGTCCTTGCGCAACGTCGCCCATGTGGCCGCCGCCGCCGTCGCCGGATCGGACGCCGCCACCTTCGGCGCCGACACCTTCAAGGCCCTGGTGAACCACCCGTTAACCGACAAGGGTCTTGATGCCTTCGTGGCGGACTGGGCCAAGACCGGTCAGTCGATCCTGTAGCATCGCGTTTCCCGGAGAGGTCTGTTTGAGCGGCTCATTGGACCTTTTCGAAACGTCGGAAGCGGACGCAACGCCCCATATCGGCGACGGCCTGCACTGGCCCGACGTGCGCGGCTGGCTTCAGACCCATCCCCAGACCCTGCTGGACGACCGCTCCTTGCTGGAAGAGATCGGTCTGCGTCCGCACGGCCGCAACGTGGTCGAGTTCGGCGCCGCCGCCCTGACGCGGCTGGAGGCGGTGGTCGAGCGCGAGACCGGCGCCCGGCGCGAGATCGAACTGATCGCGCGGGCCAACTTCGCCGCCCAGACCCAGACCCATGTGGCGACCCTGGACCTGATGGAGGCCAAGAACCATTCCGACCTGGCCCGGCGTCTGGATGCGGCGGCGCAGGGGCGGTTCGGCCTGGCCGGCGCCGCCATCGCCCTGGAAAAGCCCGGCGGCGTGCCCTTCGGCTGGCGCGCGCTGGAAGAAGGCGACGTCGACAACCTGTTGGGCGAGCACGGCCTGACCTGGCTGGGTCCGATGATCCCGGGGCTTAACGTCTTCGGCGCGACCGAGGATCAGGTGAAGTCCATAGCCCTGGTCCGCATGGCCCCGCATCTGACGCCCGGCGGACCGCCGCGCCCCTGCATCTGCGCCTTCGGCTCGCCCGAGCCGGAAGGCTTCACCCCGAACATGGGCTGCGAACTGGCCGCCTTCCTGGCGCGGGTTGTGGAGCGGATGGCCGAGCGATGGCCCGTCCTGAACTGACCGCCTCCGACGCCCTGCGCGCCTGGCTGGATCATCTGGCGCACGAACGTCGGCTGTCGCCGCGCACGCTGGAAGCCTATGGCCACATCGGCCGGCTCTATGTCGCCTTCCTCGAACGCCATCGCGGCGAGACCCTGTCGCTGAAGGACATGGGCACGATCACCGCCGCCGAGGTCCGCGCCCACATGGCCGAGCGCCGTTCAGGCGATCACCCGCTGGCGGCGCGGTCGCTGAGCCAGAGCCTGTCGGCCATTCGCGGGTTCCACGCCTTCCTCGACCGGCGGCTGGAAACGCCCACGCCGCAACTGGCTCTGGTGCGCGGGCCCAAGGTCAAGCCGTCCCTGCCTCGGCCGGTGACCGAGGATCAGGCGCGCGGGCTGTTGGCCGAACCCGACGCCGATCCCGACGCCGAACCGTGGGAGGCCGCGCGCGACCGGGCGGTGCTGACCCTGCTCTACGGCTGCGGCCTGCGGATTTCCGAGGCCATGTCGCTGGTCCGCAGCGACGCGCCGCTGGGCGAGACCCTGCGCATCGTCGGCAAGGGCTCCAAGACCCGAATCGCCCCCATCCTGCCCGCCGTGCGTGCGGCGGTGGACGCCTATCTGGCCCTGCTGCCCTTCCCGCTTCAGCCCTCAGACGCCCTGTTCCGCGCCCGACGCGGCGGCCCGCTCAGCCCCCGTCATGTCCAGGCCTCGGTCCAGAAGCTGCGCGGGCGGCTGGGCCTGCCAGAGCGCACCACGCCCCATGCCCTGCGGCACAGTTTCGCGACCCATCTGCTGGGCGCCGGCGCCGACTTGCGTTCGATCCAGGAACTGCTGGGCCACGCCAGTCTGTCCACGACCCAGAAATACACCGGCGTCGACGCCGATAGACTTTTGAACGCCTATGCGGCCGCCCATCCCCGCGCCTAGAACGGCTGGATGAGTATCGACATCCTGGCCATCGGCCTGCCCGCCCTCGCCGACAAGATGCTGACCCAGCGCGCGCCCGGTCTGGGCTGGACCCTGCATCGCCCCGGCCCCGACGGCCTGCCTTCGCCCGAGGTCGCCGACCGCATCGTCGGCGTCGCCGCCTCTGGCGCCGCGACCGTGGACGCCCGACTGATCGACGCCCTGCCCGCACTGAAGATCGTCTCGGTCCACGCCGTCGGCTATGATCTGACCGACGTCGCCCACGCCCGGTCGCGCGGCGTGGTCGTCACCCATACGCCCGATGTCCTGAACGAGGACGTGGCCGATCTGGCCTTGCTGCTGACCCTGGGGACCCTGCGATGCCTGCCGGCCATGGACGCCTATGTCCGCGCCGGACGCTGGGTCTCGGACGGGCCGCCGCCGCTGTCGCGCAGCGCGACGGGCCTGCGCTACGGCCTGCTGGGTCTGGGTCGCATCGGCCAGGCCATCGCGCGGCGACTGGAGCCCTTCGCTGGCGACATCGCCTATCACAACCGCAATCCGGTCAAGGATGCGCCTTGGCGGCACGTGCCGAACCTGGTCGATCTGGCGGCCGAGGTCGATGTGCTGATCGTCATCGTGCCGGGCGGCGCCGCGACGCGCGGCCTGGTCTCGGCCGAGGTGCTGGAGGCCCTGGGCCCGACCGGCGTGCTGATCAATGTCGCGCGCGGCGAGGTGGTGGATCAGGACGCCCTGGTCGCCGCCCTGACCTCAGGCAAACTGGGCGGCGCGGGCCTGGATGTCTTCGCCGACGAACCGAACGTGCCCCAGGCCCTGATCGACAGCGACCGCTGCGTCCTGACGCCCCACGTCGCCTCGGCCACCGTCGAGACCCGCAACGCCATGGCCGAACTGATGATGGCGAACCTTGAGGCCGTGCTGGCGGACAAGCCGCCGGTCACCCCGGTCCCGGACTAACCTACTGACCCGGCCGTGAGGGACGGGGCGGCGTCACCGACACGGTCGGGCCGAACACCCGGCCCAGGGCGCGCGGCTGATCGGGGATGACATAGCTGATCGGCAAGGGGCAGTTGTTCCGATCGCGCCGATCCAGCAACAGATAGCGTCGCGCCTGGCCGTCATCGAGCGAACGGTCCAGCGTCATGGCGGGGTCGCTGCCGCCTTGCTGGGCCTGCATCAAGGCAGGGGCGCAAGGCTCCGTACCTTGGGTCGCAACGGAAACGACCCGAACCGCGCCATGGTCGATCATGGCCGTCGAAGGCGTCATGGATGCAGGATCAGACAGGGCCAGCATGAGCAAGGTCAGCATCGCATCCTCCGGGTTCTAGGCCGACACTACGCCGGCAACCTCGGATTGACCAGATCGGCGCCGAACCACAGGACCGACAAGAATATGTCGCATGGCCTTGGCGGAAAGCGCCTAACCTGATGGCCTCGGCCATGGCGTCAAGGAGGACAGGCGGGTGCGCCTTGCAGTTGGCGACCAGACTTCCTGCACGTCGTCGCGGCGCGAGGCGCTGAGCCTGCTGGCGGCTGTCCCGTTTCTTTCCGCCCAGACCGCTGCCCCGTCGGAGCCGCCGCCCGATCAGATCCGGCTTTTGCAGAACCTGCTGACTCGGATGGGCGTGGGCGTGCGTCTGAACGGCGGCGTGCAGCAGGTGTTCGTCATCGACACCGGCGCCGAACGCAGCGCGCTTTCGGCCGAGCTGGCGCAGGCTCTGATGCTGCCGCCCGGCCGCCCGGTCGTGGTGCACGGCATCACCGCAGCCGAGGTCACGCCGACCGTCGAAATCGCACAGATCGAGATCGGGCGGCGGCGTTTCGCCGACCTGACCCTGCCGGTCTTCCCCCGCGCCGCCCTGGGCGCCGACGGCCTGTTGGGTCTCGACCTTCTGTCGCGCTTTCGCCTGACCCTAGACGTCAATGCGCGCCAGGTCGCCCTGTCGCCCTCGGGCTCGACCAGCATCGCCCTGACGACCAGCACCGACGGCGCGCGGCTTCGCCAGCAGGACATCCTCGTCGCCGGCCATCGCGGTCGGTTCGGCCAACTGATCCTGACCCGGATCGAAGTGGCGGGCGTCGAGGTCGCCGCCTTCATCGACAGCGGCGCGCAATATTCGATCGGCAATCTGGCGCTGATGCAGGCGGCCGGGATCGGCCAGACCACCGACCTGTCGCAGCCGGTTCGCATGGTCGGCATCGTCGGCGGTGCGGTGACGGCGCAGTCGGGGACAGCCCCGGCCATGCAGGTGGCGGGACGGTCGCTGGGACCGACCCCGCTGCTGTTCGCCGACCTGCATGTCTTTCAGGTCATGGGCTTGATCGACCAGCCGGCCCTGCTGCTGGGCGCCGACATCCTGAGCCGGTTCAGCCGGATCACCCTGGATTACGGCCGCAGCCGCGTGGCCTTCGGCGGCGTGCTGCGTCGCCGCCCCTCAGCCGCCGGCGCGGTCAGATCGCCTTGATCGCCCCGCCGTCCAGCCGGATCAGCGAGCCGGTGACATAGGCCGCCAGGGGGCTGGCCAGGAAGGCGGCGGTTGCGCCGAACTCCTCGGTCGTACCGATGCGGCCGACGGGGATGGCCTTGACGGACTCGGCCCGCGCCTGCTGCGGCGTGATCCCGGTGCGCTCGGCCGCCGCCTGGTCCAGCCGTTCGATGCGCGGCGTGTCGATTCGACCCGGCAACAGGGTGTTGACCGTCACCCCGTCGGGGCCGACCTCGTTCGCCAGCGTCTTGGCCCAGGCGGCGACCGAGGCCCGCAGGGTGTTGGACACGCCCAGCGCCGCCGAGGGCTCCACAACCGTGATCGAGGCGACGTTCAGGATCCGCCCCCAGCCGGCCGCCCGCATGCGCGGCAACACCCGGTCCGTCAGGCGGAAGATCGAAAGCACCATCGATTCGAAATGATCGCGCCACACCGCCGGCTCCAGCCCCGACACCCCCGACGGTGGCGGCCCGCCCGTGTTGTTCAGCAGGATCTCGATATGACCGCCCAGCAGCTCTTCGGCCAGGTCCGCCGCCTTCAGCAGCGCCGCGTGATCGGCCAGGTCCGCCGTCACCACGACCGCCTTGCCCGGCCCGGCCGCGTTCAGCGCATCCGCCACGGCCTGAAGCTTTTCCGCATCGCGCGACAGCAGGGCGACATGCGCCCCCTCGGCGACCAGAGCCGTCGCCACGGCGCGGCCCAGGCCGGATGATCCCCCGCAGATCAGGGCGCGCTTGCGGTCCAGTTTCAGGTCCATGGTCGATCTCCGGCTTGGGTTTCAGCCCTCGATATCGGACGCCTGCCCGTCCGACGCAACGCGGCGTTAACCGACGCAGCGCACCTTCATGCCGAAGCGGTCGCCATCAGCCGCCAGGACAGGCCGGGGAGGGCTCGCCCATGTCGACCAAAATGACGTCGAGCATCCGCCGACACAGCGATCATTTCGAGCCGCAGGATACCGATCCCCAGGAACAGCGCCGCCTGCGCGGCCAGCTGGAACAGATCGACTACGCCGCCTACGTTGCCAACAAGGAGGTGATCGGCCACGCCCTGACCGGCGTCGACGCCTCGTCCCTGCAAAAGCTGGCGGTCATGACCGCCACGGCCCGCGCCAAATGGGTGGCGGAATCCCTGCGCCTCGCCCACTCCGGCTCGGCCGTGACGCCTGACCAGGTCGCCCGCCTGACCGCCGCCCGCACCGCCTACGACGAACTCGCCGAAGCCTACGAGGCCCTGCGCCGCATCATCGAGCGGGGGTATATCTCGCTGCGGTGAGGTGACGTCGCTTCCGATTCCAGGAGCGAGCGAGACCCAGCTAATAGCCTTCTGGTCACAGATGAACGACCTCGGACGCCATAGGGGCAAGACTTAAAGGCCCCTTGCCGACTACGAAATGGGCGGGATCGCCTTCGTCCGAAAGTGGTAAACCCATGTGTATTAGAACATCAGCATCTGAACGATCTTCACTCGTCAGGCCGTCCCACCAAGAGGGTCGCATGTGGATATTTTCAGAACTGCTCAGGCAGTAGCGCAACAACGCCGACGGCCTTTCGTTCTCGGCAACGTTGGCGAACGATTCGGCCATCTTCGCGCCGGCGCTCTTGGGGCCATCAAACCATGAGAAAACAGCTATCGTTCGCCCTGCCGCGACTGTGACCGTGAGCGACAGAGTGGAGACGTTACGAGACATCAGAGACTGCCGCTTTAGCCCTTGAAAATCCACCGTAGGGAGTTTCCCGAAGGCAGCCACGAAAGGCAGCACTCCTTCGAAGGTTACGGCCATAAGTCCGATGTCGCTCGTGTCGCCTGACCGGTGCATCTGGTCGAGTTGGTTTTTCCAAACCCTTAGGTCCTCAAGGCCAAGGCGCATTCCTGCAGTCATGTGATGCAAGCTCTGCTGGACATCAACCTGAGCAGGAAATGGCAAACCAGCATCTCCCTTTCGACGCATCTCATTGAGGCCCGCGAGGCCCGCTGTTTTCGTATGACGCTCATAAGCCATAGCTCGATAGCTCAACAGGAACGCCGAAGTTCTTGTGAGCGGCAAGGCTCCAGACTCTATGGGTAAAAAGAACGCCGTGTCGTGGGCGTTGCAAAAACCTGGGAAGGTCGAAGCTGAGTTCACACCCGTCTTCTGCGGGACTAGCCGTCCCTTATTCTTGAACAGCCGTTCCGTGGCTTGACGAGCTGAAATCACGTGACCGTTCTCGGCCAATGCCGCAAGCGCACCGCCCCTTTGAAGCGTGTGTGAATTTATCGCCTCTCCGCTACAGCCGTTGGGAGCATCTGGGTGACCACACTCCCCTTTGGCGAATAGCTTCGCCATCCCAGGCTTCACTTCGTGATAGTTTGGGCGGGCCTCCAAGTGCCGGTTGCGATGGCAGGCTTTCCACTTGTCGCCTGACCCACACCAACAACGATCATTACGCCCCATCACCTCTTGCGGCTTCAGACTTTCAATGGATGCGATGCGTGGCTGAAGAGGCATGCACAGCAATAACACGCCGTGGTGGTGAAAAATACTCTTGGTGGCGGACGGTTACGTCCCAACCAGCTGAGTACAAGCTGCAACAGCGGCAATCTGTCGATCACAAGCTGAGGCTCAAGCTATCGAAGAATTAGGTTGGGCGTACTTCCTGCGTGCCCCGCCTGGTGGAGCCGAGGGGAGTCGAACCCCTGACCTCGTCATTGCGAACGACGCGCTCTACCAACTGAGCTACGGCCCCGTTTCCAGCGTGGGATCGGGTTCACAGGCGTGGCGGACATAGAAGGCGGGCGGGCGTGGTGTCAACGGGCTTGTGCGCGCAATCCGCGCAGCCCGGAAACGGCCGTTGTCGGACCGGGTGCGAACACGCTAGAAGCGCCGATCCAAGCAGGAGTTACGGTTCATGGGCTACGCCCTCGTCTGGTTGATCAACGCCATCATCAGTCTGATGATCTGGTTCATCATCGCCCAAGCTATATTGAGCTGGCTGGTGGCGTTCGACGTCGTCAACTATCGCAACCGCTTCGTCTATTCGGTCGGGACCTTCCTGGACAGGGTCACCGCGCCCCTGCTGGAGCCGTTCCGCCGCATCATCCCGAACCTGGGCGGCATCGACATCTCGCCCATCGTGGTCATCCTGCTGCTGCAGTTCATCAGCGTGCTGTTCAACCGCACGGCGGCGCCGGCCCTGGTCCAACTGCTGGGCTGAGGCGACACGGCGGGCGGAAAACTGGCACCGGAGCGCCGATCCGCTCTTGCGCCGCGCGCCGTCCTTCCTAAAGGTGCCCGCCCGACCACTTTCGACCACGGTTCATGACCACGATCACCACAGTCGCCATTCTGGGCGCCGGACAGATGGGCGCAGGCATCGCCCAGGCGGTGGCGCTCGGGGGCTATTCGGTCCGGCTCTATGACGTCGTCGCCGACCGGCTGCCGCTGGCGCAGGGCGAGATCGCGGCCAGTCTGTCGCGCCATGTGTCGCGCGGCCTGATCGATCAGGCCGCCGCCGACGCGGCGCTGGCCCGCATCGCCGTCAGCGACGTGATGGCCGACGCCGTCGTCGGCGCCGACCTGGTCATCGAGGCCGCGCTGGAGGACGAGGCGGTCAAGAAGGCCATCTATGCGCAGGTCCTGCCGCATCTGGGGCCGCAGACGCTGCTGGCGTCCAACACCTCCTCGATCTCGATCACCCGTCTGGCGTCCTCGACCGACCGGCCGGATCGGTTCGTCGGCCTGCACTTCATGAAGCCGGCGCCGATCATGAAACTGGTCGAGATCGTGCGTGGCATCGCCACCTCGGCCGAGACCCATTCCGCCGCCGTCGCCTTCGCCGAGAGCCTGGGCAAGACGACCACGGACGCCGAGGACTTCCCCGCCTTCATCGTCAACCGCATCCTGGTGCCGATGATGAACGAGGCGATCTTCGCCCTGTACGAAGGGGTCGGCAACGTCGCCTCGATCGACAAGGCGCTGCGTCTGGGGGCCAACCATCCGATGGGGCCGCTGGAGCTGGCGGACTTCATGGGTCTGGACGTGGTCCTGGCCATCATGAACGTGCTGTACGACGGCCTGGCCGACAGCAAATACCGCCCCTGCCCGCTGCTGGTGAAATATGTCGAGGCCGGCTGGCTGGGCAGGAAGAGCGGGCGCGGCTTCTACGACTATTCCGGCGACACGCCGGCGCCGACGCGATGAGCCGGTTCGAGAGCTATTCCGATCTGCCGGGCCAGGCGACCATCGCCGCACGGCCCGCGCCTCTGTATCCGATCCTGGCCTGTCTGGCGGGCGCGGCCTGGCCGCCGCTGTGGCTGACCCTGCCGTTCTGGCGGCCTCATGCCTTCATGCCGGGACGCGACATGGACTGGCGGCTGGTGGTGATGGTGATCGGCCTGATCACCGTGCCGCTGGCGCTGTATCGCATCCTGAACGAGCGCAAGCGTGACGGTCGCCCCGGCACGCGGCTGGGCGTGGTGTGGCGCTTCATGATGTACGGCGGCCTGGCGGCGGCCTTGGTCCAGATCGTCGTCGCCTTGGGCATGAGCGTCATGGGCTGGATCGAGGCCGGCGACTTCATGCAGGCCCTGGGCGCGACCGAGACGACCCTGCTGATCTTCGGCGTCGGCGGCCTGCCCATCGCCATGATCGTGGGCGTCAGCTACGCCCTGTGGGCGGGTCTGTGCGCCGCCTTCATCGCCTTCGAGGCCCGGCCGGCGGTCAAGGACAGACTAGGCCTGATGCCCAAGCGCTGAGGCCGCCGCGCTTAAGGCCGACATCTGGGGATTGGGGGATCCGCACATGACCATGGACGATAACGAAGCCGACGCCGCGCCGATGCTGTCGCCGGTCGTCGCGACCTCGCGCATCGCCAGCCTGGACGTCATGCGGGGTCTGGCGGTGCTGGGCATCCTGGCGGTCAACGTCGTCTCCTTCGCCCTGCCCTTCATGGTCTATGAAGACGCGAGCCTGAGCCCGTTCGCGGTGACGGGCGCCAACGCGGTTGCGCGCTGGACGATGGACGTCTTCTTCCATCAGAAGTTCATCACCCTGTTCTCCATGCTGTTCGGCGCCTCGATCTTTCTGGTGGGGGGCGAGCGCGGCGATCCGGCGCGCGGGCGGCTGTTGCGGCGGCGCCTGTTCTGGCTGGCGATCATCGCCCTGATCCACGGCCTGGCTTTCTGGTACGGCGACGTGCTGCTGCTCTACGCCTGGTCCGGCCTGTTCGTGATGCTGATGCGGTCGATGCGGGCCGGGACGCTGATCGGCGTCGGCTTGGGCGTCACCCTGGCGCTGGGCGCGATGCAGGCCCTGGCCACCTGGCTGATGGTCGCCGGACCGCCGGCCTTCACCGAGGCGATGAGCCAGGGCGGGCCTCACTACACCGCCGCCATGGTCGCCGAGGCCATCGCCGCCTATCGCAGCGGCTGGGCCGGCGCGATGGGCCAGAACCTTCAGAGCTGGATGTTCCTGCAAGGGGCCAGCCTGACCATGTTCGTCTTCTCGACCGTGGCGCTGATGATGCTGGGCATGGGGCTGTTCAAGTCGGGGTTCTTCAGCGGCCGGGCGCCGACATGGGTCTATGCCACGCTGATCGCCGTGGGCGGGGCGGTGCTGGCCCTGCTGGGCGTGCTGGAATGGACCGAGGCCATGGCGGCGCCGAACACAGACCCGACGCGCGGCCTGGCGGGCGTGGTCGCCTCCTTCCCGATCTTCGTCACCCTGGCCTATGTCAGCCTGATCGTGCTGGCGACGACGCGAGGTCTGGCGTGGATCACGGCGGCGCTGCGGCCCGTGGGCCAGATGGCCTTCACCAACTATCTGACCCAGACCCTGATCATGACCACGATCTTCTACATGCCCTGGGGGCCGCGCCTGTTCGGACAGGTGGACTATGTGCAGATGTGGGGCCTGGTCCTGGGCGTCTGGGCGCTGCAACTGGTCTGGTCGCCGCTGTGGCTTTCGCGGTTCAGCATGGGGCCGCTGGAGTGGGTTTGGCGCTGTCTGACCTATGGTCGTCGGGTGCCGATCCAGAAACCCGGCTGACGGCGCTTTTATCGCAGGCGCGAAGGGATTAACTGAGGGCCATGGCCGCCCAGGATACTCCCGCCGAAACCTTCAAACGCGCGCTGGGTCATGCCGCGCGGGCGCTGGCCGAACAGCCCGAGTTGGAGGTCCTGTTCGGGTCCGACGGCCCCAAGCTGTCGAACGGCGTCCTGACCCTGCCCCATCCGCCGCGCGACCCGTCGGGGCCCGAGAGTGCGTCCCTGCGCGGCCAGGCCGACCGGCTGGCGCTTAGGCTGGCCAACCACGACGTGGCGGTGAACGCGAAGATGCGGCCGGCGGACGCCAAGGCCGCCGAGGTGTTCGACGCGGTCGAGCAGGCGCGGGTCGAGGCGTTCGGCTCGGAGCATCTGGCCGGGGTGCGCGACAACCTGGGCGCCGCCCTGATCACCCGGCTGGAAAAGACCGGCGCGCTTCGTATCAACGACGCCGACCGCGTGCCGGTGTCCGAGGCCGTGGCGCTTCTGGTGCGCGAGCGGCTGACCGGACGGCCCGCCCCCGACGGCGCCAAGGCCATGCTGGATCTGGTGCGCGCCAATATCGAGGCCAAGGCGGGCGCCAAGCTGGACGCCCTGGCAGGCACGGCGGGCGATCAGGAAGGTTTTGCGCTGAAGATGCGCGAGGTGCTGCGCGCCCTGGATCTCGATCCCGGCGACGGGCGCGGCGAGGACTCTTCCGAAAATCCCGGCGACGAGGAACCCGATCCCCAGGATCCGGCCGCCGACGACGATCAGGACGAGGAGGAAGAAGAGGACGGCGGCGAGGGCTCCCAGTCGATGGAGGGCGACGCCGACGATCAGTCCTCGGACGAAGAACGCGAGAGCCGTCCCGAGGGCGCGCCCGCCGATCCCGACGGCGAAGGCTCAGACGACGGCCCCGAGCTGCAGGAAGGCCAGCAGCCGAACCGCCAGCAGACGGCCGACGACGGCCGCGCGGTCGATTTCTACCGCGTCTTCACCACCGCCTTCGACGAGGTGGTGGACGCCGCCGACCTGTGCGACCCGGTCGAGCTGGACCGGCTGCGCGCCCTGCTGGACGGCCAGCTGGCCATCCTGTCCAGCGTCGTCTCGCGCCTGGCCAACAAGCTGCAACGCCGCCTGCTGGCCCAGCAGAACCGCTCCTGGGTCTTTGATCTGGAAGAGGGGATGCTGGACACAGCCCGCCTGACCCGGATCGTCACCGACCCGACCGCGCCCCTGTCGTTCAAGGCCGAGAGCGAGAGCCCGTTCCGCGATACGGTCGTGACCCTGCTGCTCGACAACTCCGGCTCGATGCGCGGGCGTCCGATCATGGTGGCGGCGGTCTGCGCCGACATCCTGGCGCGCACGCTGGAACGCTGCGGCGTCAAGGTCGAGATCCTGGGCTTCACCACCCGCGCCTGGAAGGGCGGGCAGAGCCGCGAGGCCTGGATCACCGCCGGCAAGCCCGCCAATCCAGGACGCCTGAACGACCTGCGCCACATCATATACAAGGCCGCCGATGCGCCCTGGCGCCGGGCCAAGAAGAACCTGGGCCTGATGATGCGCGAGGGCCTTCTGAAGGAAAACATCGACGGCGAGGCCCTGCAATGGGCGCACAATCGCCTGCTGGCTCGCACCGAGCAGCGCCGTATCCTGATGGTCATTTCCGACGGCTCGCCGGTCGACGACTCGACCCAATCGGCCAATGCGGCGCTGTATCTGGACAAGCACCTGCGCCAAGTCATCGCCGAAATCGAGGATCGCTCGCCGGTCGAACTGCTGGCCATCGGCATCGGCCACGACGTGACCCGCTGGTATCGCAAGGCTCTGACCATCGTGGACGTGGAACAGCTGGCGGGCGCCATGACCGAGAAGCTGGCCGAACTGTTCGAGAACGAAGGCCCGGCGGGCCCCACGCGTCGGGTCAGACGAAAGCTGGCGGCATGAGCCGTTTCGGCCGTCTGGCCTCCGTCTGGATCGCCCTGTCGCTGACGGCCTGCGCCGCCTCGCTCGGCGCGCCGCGTCCCTATCCGCTGTCGTCCGATGGTTGGACGCCGGCGGTCGCGGAACTGAGAAGCGTCAGCCTGGGCCTGCCCGGCGGGGCGCAATTGGCGGACGGCGTGCGGTTCGCCGGGGGGCTGCAACTCATCGCCGCCCCGACCTCGCCCCTGCACAGCCTGTCGGACCTGAAACTGACCGACGACAGCGGCTTCGTCACCGTGTCGGATGCGGGCGATCTGGTGCGCGGCGACATTCGCCTGGACGCCTCCGGGCGACTGATCGGCCTCGATCATTTCCGCTCGCGCCGCCTGACGCTGGAAGACGGGCGGGCGATCTCCGACAAGCAGGACGGCGACGCCGAAGGCCTGGCCATCACCCCCTCCGGCGAGTTGCTGGTCAGTTTCGAACGGCGTCACCGGATCTGGAACTACGGCCCACTGTCAGCCCTGAAGGGCCAGCCGACGCCGATGCGGGCGCCCGACTTCGCCTTCACCGAAAACGACGGGATGGAAGGCCTGGCCGTCTCGCCCAACGGCTGGCGCGTCTCGGGCGAGGCGGGCGGCGTCTGGGACTGCTCATCGGCCCGGTGCACAGTCGTGAGCGCCCCGCCCGAGACGCCCATTCCCGACAGCGACTACCGCATCACCGGCCTGGATCGCGATACGTCCGGCGACGGATGGTTCGTGGTTCAGCGCCTGTACCGTGCGCCCATCGACATGCGCGCGCGTGTGCGTCGCATGGCCCCGGACGGGACCCTGGGGCCGATCCTGATCGAGTTGAAACTGCCCGGCACCACCGATAATTTCGAAGGAGTCGCCGCCGAGACGCGCCATGGCAAGACGCGCCTGTACATCCTGTCCGACGACAACTTCAATCCGGCCCAGCGAACCCTGATGCTGGCCTTCGACCTGGACTGATCTTCAGGCGGCTCCGGCCCACTGGGTCGATTGAGCAGTCGTGTCGTCGGCGCGCAGCGCGCGCACGAAGTCGTCGCGCCAGATGCCCACATCGGTGGCGCGCACCACCTCCATCAGGGCCTCCCATTTCCGAATGCGCTCGGACAAGGGCATGGTCAGCGCCTTCTGAATGGCGTCCGACAGCTCCTCGCGGCTGTAGGGATTGACCAGCAGGGCCTCGCCCATCTGCTCGGCCGCCCCGGCGAAGCGCGACAGGATCAGCACGCCTGGATCGTCGGGGTTCTGGGCGCAGACATATTCCTTGGCCACAAGGTTCATGCCGTCGCGCAAGGGCGTCACCAGACCGACCCGCGCCGCGCGATAGATGCCGGCCAGCTGATCCCGGCGATAGGTGCGGTTCAGATAGCGGATCGGCTGCCAGTCCATGTCGCCGAAGGCGCCGTTGATCCGCCCCGCCAGGGCGTCCAGCCGCGCGCGAATATCCTGATAGGAGTCCACGTCGTCGCGCGAGATCGGCGTGACCTGCAACAGGAAGACCTCGCCCCGCATCGAAGCGTTGTCCTGGAGGAACTGCTCATAACCGAGCAGCCGCTCTTCCAGCCCCTTGGAATAGTCCAGCCGGTCCACGCCCACCATCATCGACCGGAAGGCCGACGATGCCGCCATCCTGTCATAGGTCCGCGCGCCCAGGGTCGAATTCCGCGCCGCCAGGAAGCCGTCCACGTCGATGCCGATGGGGAAGACGCCGGTCTGGACCTTGCGTCCGAAACACTCCAGCCCGCCGGTCCCGTCCAGTTCGCCCTGGGCTTCGCTGACCACATAGTCGGTGAACAGGTCGCTCCATTCCTGTGTATGAAAACCGATCAGGTCGAAGTCGAACATGGACTCCACCAGCCGCCGATGGTGCGGCAGGGTCACCAGCAACTGACGCGCGGGCCAGGGCGTGTGCAGGAAGAAGCCGATCCGGTTCCTGATCCCCAGCCGGCGCAGGTCCCGCGCCATCGGGATCATGTGATAGTCGTGGATCCAGATCATGTCGTCGGGCTGGATCAACGGGGCCAGCACCTCGGCGAAGCGGCGGTTCACCCGCTCATAGCCCTCGCCGTATGACCGCTCGTACTGCGCCAGATCGATGCGGTGGTGGAACAGCGGCCACAGCGTCTTGTTGGCGTAGCCATTGTAGTATTCGTCGACGTCCTGGGCTTCCAGATCGACCAGGCCCACGGTGACGCCGGCCCGATCCTCGATCTTCACCTCGCCGGTGTAATGGTCGATAGTCTCGCCGGACCAGCCGAACCACAGGCCGTCGTATTTTCTCAACGCAGCGGACAGGGCCATGGCCAGGCCGCCGGCAGACCCTGCGGCAGGGTCGGTCGGGGCGGAGACCCGGTTGGAAACGACGATAAGGCGGCTCATGACTTCACTTCGAACGGCGACCCCAGCCCCGGGGTCCGGATATTAACGCACATCGGTCCACGAACGGCTCAACAGCACGGCGCAATTGATGATCCCGACAAGCGAATAGGTCTGCGGATAGTTGCCCCACAGTTCGCCGTCGTCGATCGAGATGTCCTCGCTCAGCAGGCCTGCGGCGGTGCGGCGGTCCAGCATTTCCTGGAAGATGGTGCGCGCCTCCTCGATCCGGCCGTTCTGGTGCAGGGCCTCGATGAACCAGAAGGTGCAGAAGTTGAAGGCGGTTTCCGGCTCGCCGAAATCATCAGGCTCGACGTAGCGGAACAGGAACGGACCCTTCTTCAGGTCGCGCTCGATGGCGTCGAAGGTGGCGACCTGACGCGGATCGTGCGCCTCCAGGAAGCCCAGATCGGTCATCTGCAGCAGGGAGGCGTCCAGCTCGCGCCCGCCGAAGCTGGCGGCGAACCGCCCCTCGTCCGGCAGATAGGCTTCGGCCTCGATCCGCTCGCGAATGATCCCTGCCCGCTCGCGCCAGAACTCGCCCCGATCCGGCAGGCCCAGATGGTCCGCCGCCTTGGCCAGACGGTCGCAGGCGGCCCAGCACATGACGGAGGAATAGGTGTGGACCCGCGCAATGGTGCGGAACTCCCACAGGCCGGCGTCGGTCTGATCGTGCATGGCGAAGGCCCGCTCGCCGATGGTCTCCAGCGCATGGAAATCTTCGAGCGTGCCAGGACGCAGCAGACGCGCGTCATAGAAGGCCTGGACCAGCGGCAGGACGATCTGTCCGTACACGTCATGTTGCAGATGCTCGTGCGCCTGATTGCCGATCCGCACCGGCTTCATGCCGCGATAGCCTTCGACGGAATCGATGATGCTTTCGCCGATACCGGGCTCCAGACCCACGCCATAGACCGGCTGGACGTGACCGCCGGCGGAATCGTCGACCAGGTTCCTCAGATAGACGAGGTAGTTCTCAAGGATGTCCACGGCGCCCAGCCGGTTCAGCGCCCGCACCGTGTAATAGGCGTCGCGAATCCAGCAGTAGCGATAGTCCCAGTTGCGCCCGCTTTCCTTGAACTCGGGCACCGAGGTCGTCATGGCGGCGACAATGGCCCCCGTCTCCTCATAGGCGCACAGTTTCAGGGTGATGGCCGCACGGATCACCGCCTCCTGATAGTCCAGCGGCAGATAGAGTTTGCGTACCCAGTCCTGCCAATAGGCCACCGTCCGATCAAGTGCGCCCTGCACGCCGTGGCCGACGTCCTGATCGTAGCCCTCGTCCGGCCCCAGGAAGAAGGCGTGCGGCCGTTCCAGCCGGAACACCCGCTCCTCCAGCACATGCGACACCGGACAATCGGTCGTCAGGCGGAAGGTCACGTCGGCGCACATATAGCGGATATGGTTGGAGCCGGAGGTGTTCGGCGCCGGGCGCGCGCCCCAGTCCGTCGAGGGCCGCAGCCTGACCCGAATGCGCGGCGTGCCCGACAGCGGCCGCACCATCCGCGCAAAGGCCAACGGGCGATAAGTGCGTGAATGTTTGGGATGGCGCGGGGCGAAATCGATGATCTCTGCGCTCGAACCGTCCTCGGCCGTCATTACCGTGCGCAACACCGGGGTGTTGCGGACATAGGCCTGCTCGATCGATGTCATCCCCTCCATCTCGATGGCCCAGAAGCCGTGCTCGGGTTCCTCGCCGTCCATCAGGGCGGAAAAGACCGGGTCGCCGTCCACGCGCGGCGCGCAGGCCCACACGAAGCGGCCCTGACGGTCGATCAGGGCGCTGACGCCGCAGTTGCCGATGGGGAAAAGATCAAGATTGGGCTTCATCGGTTCAGGCCTTCGCTACGGCTTCAAGCCAGGTCAGTACGGCGTCGACATCGTCCAGGCGGTAGCGCGCCGCCGTCTCGCGCTCGGGGCCGACCAGCACGCCATACCCGCCCAGCGCCGCCGCCGCCTCGAACCCGTATTCGTCGGTCAAGTCGTCGCCCAACATGACCGGGACCGCACCCTTGAACGGCGCCTCCTGCATGAAGGCGGTCACGGCCGTGCCCTTGTCGGCCCCCGGCGTCTTCAGTTCCAGCACCATATGCCCCGGCTGCGACGTCAGGCCCGTCTCGGCCTGAAGCGCGGCGGCCAGATCCTTGGCGGCGCCCGCCTGATCCGGGGCCTGGCGATAATGCAGGCCGACCGAGACGCCCTTGTCTTCCACGATCACGCCCGGCCGGTCGGCGGCGAATTCCTCAAAGGCTTCCAATGCCTGGGCGACCCCGGCGTCGGCGACCTTGCGCTCGATCGAGCCGTCCTTCAGCCTTCGCTCCAACCCATGCACGCCCGAGCCGGACACCAGGGCGTGGTCCGAGATGCGGTCGATCTCGGCTATGGTGCGGCCGCTGACGATAGCGACCCGACCCGACAGCCGCGCCTCGACCGCCTTCAGCGCCGCCGTGCGACGCACCGTCGGCACGACCGCATCCGGCGTCGGCGCCATCGGGGCCAGCACGCCGTCCATGTCCAGGAACAGGGCGATCCCGTCGGCGAGGACAGGCGGTGATGGGAGCAATAGCGCGGCGGCTCCGGCGTGAGACGGCATGGACGATCAGTTCTCTTGTTGGCTTCCCCATGACCGTAACGCGCCAATGCGGCAAAGGTTGACCCGAAACCGACAAAGTCGTCTGAAAGGACGCGTTGCGCACGATCTTCGATTACGGCAGATCGCGCGTCTCGAAGAAGGAGAGCCCGGTTGCGGGCCGTCAAAGCATGACCGAGATCACCCACTCCACGCCCGAAGACATCGCCGTCATGACTGATCGCGCACGCGAGGTCGTCCGGTTGAACATCGAGGCGCTGGAGGCGCTGGAGCGTTCGATCGATGTGTCGATGGCGCGCGCGGTCGATGTGATCATGAGCCGACCAGGCTATGTCGTCGTCACCGGCATGGGCAAGTCTGGCCATATCGGCAACAAGATCGCCGCGACCCTGGCTTCCACCGGCACCAACGCCTTCTTCGTCCACCCGGCCGAAATGAGCCATGGCGACCTGGGCATGCTGCGCCCTGACGTGACCCTGCTGGCGCTGTCCAACTCGGGCGAAAGCCGCGAACTGCGCGATCCGCTGATCTATTGCCAGCGCAACAACATTCCCGTCATCGCCATCACCCAGCGCCCCACCAGCTTCCTGGGCCGCAACGCCGCCGTCTGCCTGACCATGCCCAGCGTCGCCGAGGCCTGTCCCAACGGCCTGGCGCCGACCACCTCGACCCTGATGGCCCTGGCCCTGGGCGATGCGCTGGCCATGGTGCTGATGGATCGTCGCGAATTCACGGCCATGGACTTCGGCCTGCACCACCCCGGCGGCGCCCTGGGCATGAGCCTGCAGAGCGTGCGTGAATGGATGGGCGACAACGCCGCCATCCCGGCCAGCGTCCCGCTGAACGCCGACTTCCGCGAAGTCGTCTCGGCCATCACCGAGGGCCGAAAGGGCGCCGTGGCAGTGCTGGACGAAGACGGAACCCTGGCGGGGATCGTCACGGACGGCGACCTTCGCCGCGCCTTCCAGCGCGACACCACCCATCTGACGGCGGCCGACATCATGGGCGCCAACCCGATCACCGTCGATCCCGACGCCCGCATGAGTGATGTCGTCGATCTGCTGACCGCCAACAAGATCGCCAACCTGTTCGTGGTCGAGGACGGACGCCCCACCGCCATCGTCCACATCGCCGAACTGATGCAGGCCGGTTACGTCGCCTGAAATGCGTATCCTCTATGACGCCAGCCGGCTGATGAGCCGGGCCGACCGCTCCGCCCCGACCGGCGTGGACCGGGTCTGTCTGGCCTATGCCGAATGGTTGCTGACCTCGCCCAACGTGACGACCATTCCGGTGCGCGGTCGCAAGAACCGGCTCGTCGCCGTCGAGATCGGCTGGTTCCGGCGCTTCGTCACCGACTTGCGGGCCAAATGGAACGGGGCGGCCAGCTCTCCCACCGATCTGGCGCACGAACAGCAACTGCTGGCGGCGCTGACCTCCGACACGCGTCCGACCACATCGGTACTCGGAGCGCCCCCGGCTCTCGTTCAAGAAAAGCCCGCCGACAAGGCTCGCGTGCTGAAGCAGTTCTTCCGCTCGCGCCACGTCGCGCCCCTGCCGGACGCCGACCTCTATTTGACCGTAGGCCACACCACCCTGCACGACCCGGCGGCGCTTCAGGACCTTGAGGCGGCCGGAATCGAGCGGGTCGTCCTGATCCACGACCTGATCCCCGTGACCCACCCCGAGTTCTGCCGTCCAGGCGACGGCGAAAAACACCACGCCCGCGTCGCCAACACCCTGCGTCACGCCAGCCGGATCATCGTCAACTCGGCCTATACGGGCGAGGAACTGCGCGCCTTCGCGGGGCGCGAGGAACTGCCCCTGCCGCCCGTCCACGTCGCCCACCTGGGCCTGGAGCCGGCCTTTGTCGCCGGCGACGCCGTCACGGCGCCCCGCCCCTATTTCGTCCACGTCGGCACGATCGAGGCGCGCAAGAACCTGGCCCTGCTGCTGACCCTGTGGCGCCGACTGGAGGAGCGGCTGGGCGACGAGACACCGTCGCTGGTGCTGGTCGGTCGCTATGGCTGGGAGAACGAGGCCGTGCTGGACCACCTGCAACGCTCGCCCAATCTTCAGGGCGTGGTGCATCAGGCCTCCAACCTGTCCGACGCCGTCCTCGCGCGTCTGATGCGCGGCGCCCGCGCGTTGCTCGCGCCCTCATCCGTCGAAGGGTTCGACCTGCCGGCGGTCGAGGCCTGCGCCATGGGCCTGCCGCTGATCGCCTCCGACATCGCGCCGCATCGCGAACTGACGCCGAACGCCGAGTTGATCGACCCGCTGGACGGCCTGGGCTGGCTGGCCGCCATCGAGCGCGCGACCCAGGTGGCCCCGCCCCCGCCGCCCGCCTATGTCGCGCCCGACTGGCCGGGGCATTTCCGCATCGTCGCCGACGCCATCGGCCTTGAACGCGCCTAGCCTCTGGCGAGCGCGCTCAAAGGCTTGTAATCAATCCGCGAACAAAGGCTAACCCGCTTCATGACGCGCACCATCCTGCCGCTTGCCATCGTCGCCATCCTTGGCGGCTGCTCCACCTTGCCGCGCGACGGGCCGTCGGGGGCCTCGGTCAACGCCGGCGCCACGACCGCCTCGGCCTTGGGCAGCTACGCCCTTGTCCCGCTGACCTATGAGGTCACCGAGCGGATGAAACAGGTTCCGCCGCAGTTCTTCGGCACCCTGGCCGCCGGATCCAGCGACCAGCCCGCCGACGTGATCGGCGAAGGCGACACCCTGGCGATCTCGATCTTCGACCCTTCCGGCTCGTTGTTCGGCGGAACCCTGGGCTCCGGCTCTTCGTCCAGCCGCACGAACACGACCCTGTCCGGCGGCAACCAGGCCCTGCCGGGCGCCGTCGTCGATCGCTCGGGCTCGGTCGCCATTCCGTTCGGCGGTCAGGTTCGCGTCCAAGGCCTGACCTCGACCCAGGCCGCAGCGGCGATCCGGCGCTCGCTGGTCGGCAAGGTCGCCAATCCGCAGGTGCTGGTGTCCATCGCCGGCAATGCGTCCAACACCGTCAACGTCCTGGGCGATGTGCGCCAGCCGGGCCGTGCGCCCCTGGGCGTCAACAGCGACCGCATCCTGGACGTCATCGCTGCGGCCGGCGGTTCGGCCCGCACCACCGACGACCTGACCATCTCGATCCAGCGCGAGGGCCGGACCTATACTGCCCCCCTGTCGGCCGTGACGACCGAGTTCGGCGAGAACGTCCGGCTGCAACGCGGCGACGTGGTCAATGTCCAGTACAAGCCCCGCCGTTTCTCGACCTTCGGCGGCCTGAACGCCGTGGCCCAGGTCGACATGCCGGCCGGGCCCATGACCCTGACCGGCGCCATGTCCAAGGTCGGCGGCCTGAACACCAACACCGCCAACGCCCGTCGCGTCCTGATCTTCCGTTTCGAACGTCCCGAGGTGGCCCAGGCCCTTGGCATCAGCCAGCCCGCCACCCCGCGCGGCGTGCCCGTCGTCTATGAGCTGGACTTCAGCGACGCCGCCAATGTCTTCGCCGCCACCAACATGCAAGTCATGCCGGAAGACGTGATCTATGTGCCGCTGGCCGGCGCCGCCGAGATGCGCAAGTTCTTCGAAGTGGTTCAGAGCCTGACGCGCGTCGTCTATGACGTGTCGGTGACCAGCACTCTGAACAACTGATCATGGCCAGACGGCGGGCGCTGCTTTCGGGTCTGTTTTCACGCAGGTCGGCGGCCGCGCCTGCCGACGACCACGCCGATCCTTTCGAACGTTCAGGCGACCTCGAACCCACAGAGCCTGACGCCCTCAGTCTGGCGCTGGACGAGATTGAGGCCGGCGCGCTGGATATCTATGCCAACGCCGACTTGCCGACGCAGCCCGGTCACTACCGGCGCGAACCCGACAGCAAGGACTGGACCTTTCTGTCCGCCGACCTTGGGCCGTCCGAACGCTTCGCCCTGGCGCTGGAATACCCGCCGGAACAAGGCTGGCGGTTCGCCAGGCTTCAGGATTTGGGCGCCCGGTCAGAGCGTGAAGACCTCCGAGTCGCCGCCCGTCTTTTGGGCGATGTGGCGGCATTGCGAAACTCTCGACGTGAAATCCTGACGCAGGATCATCTGCTGACGGCGATGGAGCTTGGCGCCGCCTGGCGCGCGTTGCGCGACGCCCAGGCCGTGCGAACCTCCCGCCTGACGCTGTCTGTACCGACACGGACAAGATCGCTCAAAGGCGACAAGCCGCCAAAGCCGCGCTAGAGAGCCCGCCTCCCCGAACAGCAGGCTCCATCATGTCCGACGCCCCCGAACAACCGCCCGAGTTCCAGCCCGTCGGCCGCATCATCGCCATGCCGGCGGACACCAACCCCGAGGGCGACATCTTCGGCGGCTGGCTGCTGGCCCAGATGGACGTGGCGGGCGCGACGCCGGCGTTCGAACTGGCCTGCGGACGCTGCGCCACCGTGGCGCTGGACGGCATGGTCTTTCATCAGCCCGTCTCGGTCGGCGACGAGGTCAGCATCTACGCCCATGTCATCGGCTCAGGCCGCACCTCCATTCGCGTCCACGTCGAGGCCTGGAAGCGCGCGCGAGGCCAGCCCCAGGCTGCGTCCGTCCGCGTGACCCAGGGCGTCTTCACCTATGTCGCCATCGACGAGCACCGCAAACCGCGCGCGCTTCCTGGCTAGGAATGAGGCTGGCGAGGAATAGGCGCAAATCTTGACCTGACGCCGGGGCGGGCTTACGTCCCGGCCATGGCCATCCGACGCATCCTCACCATCGACAACGCCGCCGACCTGGCGATCCTGAAGCAGGTTTCCACGCCCGTCGCGGCGGTGGACGACTCCGTCCGCGCCCTGATGGACGACATGCTGGAGACCATGTACGACGCGCCGGGTATCGGCTTGGCCGCCGTGCAGATCGGCGCCCTGGACCGGGTCATCGTCATGGACCTGGGCGATCGCGACGGCACGATCCCCGAGACCGAGGAAGAGGATACCCCCGAAGCGTTCGAGGCGCGCAAGAACCCGCGCTTCTTCGCCAACCCGGAAATCCTGTGGACCTCGGACGAGCTCTACACCTACGAGGAGGGCTGCCTGTCGATCCCCGAGTATTTCGACAAGGTGGAACGCCCCGCCCGCGTCCGCATTCGCTATCTGAACCGTGACGGTCAGTCTGTGGAGGAAGAGGCCGAGGGTCTCTACGCCGTCTGCATCCAGCACGAGATGGACCACCTTAACGGCGTGCTCTTCATCGACCATCTGTCGCGTCTCAAGCGGGATCGCGCCGTGACCAAGGTCAAGAAGGCCGCCCGCGACAGGATCGCCGCCTGATGACCAAGATCGTCCGCCCTGAACGTATCGAACGCGCCGCGCGCCGCATCGCGCCGTCCATTCCGCGCGGCCGCTCGCTGATCATCGATTCCTCGGGCCGGCGTCGCCTGACCCGCAGTCAGAAGATCGGCGTCGCCGGGGTCGCGACCCTAGCCGGCGTGGCCCTGCTGGGCGTGGTGGCGGGCCTGCTGCTGGACAAGTTGCTCGACTTCGACGACGCCCTGGACGCGGGCGGCGAGTGGGACGAGGGCGGCGGCGTCTTCACCCGCTGGCAGTAAACCTCTAAAGGCGTGCCCATGCGCCTTGCCTTCATGGGAACTCCCGACTTCGCCGTCGCCTCTCTGGCCGAGCTGATCGCCTCGGGCCACGAGATCGTCGCCGTCTATTCGCAGCCGCCGCGCCCCAAGGGCCGGGGTCAGAAGCTGACGCCGTCGCCGGTCCACGCCTTCGCCGAGACCATGGGCCTGCCCGTCTTCACGCCCGACAGTATGAAGGCGCCGGACGCCATCGCCGCCTTCCAGAGCCTGGACCTCGACGCCGCCTGCGTCGTCGCCTACGGCCAGATCCTCAAGGCCGAGGTGCTGGATGCGCCCCGCTTGGGCTGTTTCAACCTGCACGGGTCGCTGCTGCCCCGTTGGCGAGGCGCCGCGCCGATTCAGCGCGCCATCATGGCCGGCGACGCCCAGACGGGTGTCCAGATCATGCAGATGGGCGTCGGCCTGGACGAAGGCCCCATCCTGCTGACCGAACTGATGGACATCCGCCCCGACGACACGGCCGCCACCCTGTCCGAGCGCATGTCTCATGTCGGCGCCGGCCTGTGGCCCCGCGCCCTGGCCGCCATCGAGCGCGGCAGCGTCACTCCCTCGGATCAGGTCGGCGAACCGACCTACGCCAAAAAGATCACGCCCGCCGAGGCCCGCATCGACTGGACCCGTCCGGCGGCCGAGGTGGACGCCCACATCCGCGGCCTGTCGCCCTTCCCCGGCGCCTGGTTCGAGGCGCCGTCGGAAACGGGTCCGGTGCGGGTGAAGGCCCTGCTGTCGGCCCTGGCGGACGGTTCGGGCGCGCCGGGCGAGGCCCTGGACGAAGCCCTGACCGTGGCCTGTGGCGAGAGTGCGGTGCGCCTGATCCGCGTCCAGCGCGAGGGCAAGGCGGCGCAATCGGCGGACGAGATGCTGCGCGGCTTCGCGTTGCCGGCCGGGACCGTGCTCGGCTGATGCCGCGCTACAAGCTGACGATCGAATACGACGGCACGGCCTACAACGGCTTCCAGGCCCAGGACGGCCAGCCGACGGTGCAGGGCGCGCTGGAGGCGGCGATCCAGGCCTTTTCAGGCGAGCGGATCCGCATCGCCGCCGCCGGGCGCACCGACACCGGCGTCCATGCGACCGCCCAGGTCATCCATGCCGATCTGGAACGCGACTGGCCCGTCGATACGGTCCTGAACGCCATGAACGCCCATCTCATCAAACAGGATGTCTGCGTCCTGTCGGCGGACTATGCGCTCGATCCCGACTGGCACGCCCGGTTCTCGGCGACCGGTCGGGGCTATCTGTATCGCATCCTGAACCGCCGCCCCCAGCCGGTGCTGGAGCGCGACCGCGTCTGGCACGTCAAGAAGACGCTGGACGCCGAGGCCATGCACCACGCGGCCCAGGTTCTGGTCGGCCACCACGACTTCACCACCTTCCGCGACGTGGGCTGCCAGTCGAAGTCGCCGGTCAAGACACTGGACGTGGCCCGCGTCTCCCGCTTCGGCGAAGAGGTGCACCTGGTCTTCCAGGCCCGCAGCTTCCTGCACCGCCAGGTCCGGTCGATGGCCGGGACCTTGGTCGAGGTGGGTCTGGGCCGCTGGACCGCCCATGAGGTCAAGGCGGCGCTGGAGGCGAAGGACCGCGCCCGGTGCGGCCCCGTCGCCCCATCGGCGGGGCTCTATCTCAGCGGCGTGCGCTACGACTGAACCCCGCCTGGGGCCGGATCAGCCGCGCTGCTGGACCAGCACCTCGGCGATCTGCACCGCGTTCAGGGCCGCGCCCTTCCTCAGATTGTCGTTGGAAACGAACAGGGCCAGGCCGTGCTCGACCGTCGGATCAGGACGCACCCGGCCGACGAAGACCGGATCCTGACCCGCAGCTTCCAGCGGGTTCGGCACGGCGGTGACGACCACGCCCGGCGCCTGGCCCAATAGCTCCAGCGCCTGGGTCACGGACAGCGCGCGTTCGAACTCGACATTGATCGACAAGGAGTGGCCGGTGAAGACCGGCACGCGCACGCAGGTGCCCGAGACCGGCAGGCCGGGGATTTCCAGGATCTTGCGGCTCTCGTCGCGCAGCTTCAGCTCCTCGTCGGTATAGCCGTCCTCGCCGAGTGAGTAGTTCAGGGCCACGACGTTCGCGGCGATCGGCACGACCCACTTTTCCGGCGCGCCGAAGTCCACCGCCCCGCCGTCGCGGGCCAGGGCCGCCCCCTGTCCCACGGCCGCACGCGCCTGGTCCTCCAGCACGCGGATGCCCTCGACCCCGCCGCCCGAGACGGCCTGATAGGTCGAGACCGTCAGACGCTTCAGCCCCGCCGCATCGTGCAGAGGCTTCAGCACCGGCATGGCGGCCATGGTGGTGCAGTTGGGATTGGCGATGATCCCCTTGGGCAGGTTGGCCAGGGCGTGGGGGTTCACCTCGGCGACCACCAGCGGCACCTCGGGGTCGCTGCGCCAGGCCGAGGAGTTGTCGATCACCACCGCCCCGGCGGCCGCCACCTTGGGCGCCAGGGCCTTGGATGTCTCGCCGCCGGCCGAGAAGAAGACGATGTCCAGCCCGGCGTAATCCGCCGTCGCCGCATCCTCGACCACGAGGTCGGTCTCGCCGAAGCGAACCGTCTTGCCCGCCGACCGGGCCGAGGCGAACAGGCGCAGCGAGGCCAGCGGGAAGTTCCGCTCGACCAGCAGGCCGCGCATCATCTCGCCGACGAGGCCGGTGGCGCCGACGATACCGACATGGGGGGGATTGGACGGGGAAAAGGACATTCAGGCGTCTCCTGGAAGGATGGAGGCGCGGGGTTCAGCCGGATCGACCGCCCCGCGCATCGGCGGGGCTTGGGATCGGGGTTCGGCGCTTCAGACCTTGCGCACACCCGAAACCGCCCCGCCGAAGCCGGTGGTTTTCGAGGTCATCGCTTTAATCTGGCGCTGGGTCACGGCGACGCTCTTAAGGGCGAGAATCGGTCGTGTAAACAGCCAAGTTGGGCATGATCGGGCGCGAGCGTCCCCATTGACAGTCCCGCGCGCAAAAACTTCGTCATCCTCGCCCTTGTGGCGAGGATCCAGACTCCCGGTGCGTTCGCAGCGTGCGCCATCGTTGAACACCGGGAGTCTGGATCCCAGGGACAAGCCCTGGGATGACGGGTCATCGGTAGAGGCTCAGACCTTCGACAGGATCAGCGTGCCGTTGGTGCCGCCGAAGCCGAAGCTGTTGGACATGACGTGGGTCAGTTCGCCCTCGTGCCGCTTGCGCAGGATGGGCATGCCCTCGAACGCCGGATCGAGGTTTTCGATGTGGGCGCTCTCGGCCGCAAAGCCGTTCTGCATCATCAACAGGCAGTAGATGGCTTCCTGCGCGCCCGCCGCGCCCAGCGAGTGGCCCGTCAGCGACTTGGTCGAGGAGATCATCGGCATCTGGTCGCCGAAGACGGCGCGCACGGCCTCCATTTCCTTGGAATCACCAACCGGGGTCGAGGTGCCGTGCGGGTTCAGATAGTCGATCCGGGGATTGCCGGCCTGTTCCAGCGCGATCTTCATGCAGCGCTGGGCACCCTCGCCAGAAGGGGCGACCATGTCGTGACCGTCGGCGTTGGCGCCGTATCCGGTGACCTCGGCATAGATGGTCGCGCCGCGCGCCTTGGCCCGCTCGTATTCTTCCAGCACCACGATGCCGGCGCCGCCGGCGATGACGAAGCCGTCGCGGTTGACGTCATATGCGCGCGAGGCGACCGAGGGGGTTTCGTTGAAGTCCGAGGACATGGCGCCCATGGCGTCGAACATGTTCGACATGGACCAGTCGATGTCCTCACAACCGCCGGCGAAGACCACATCCTGCTTGCCCCACTGGATCTGTTCGACCCCGGCGCCGATGCAGTGGGCGGAGGTCGCGCAGGCCGAGCTTATCGAATAGTTGACGCCGCGCATCTGGAACCAGGTCGACAGAACCGCCGAGGGGCCGGACGCCATGGCCTTGGGCACAGCGAACGGGCCGATCCGCTTGGGCGAGCCACGCTCGACCGTCGTGGCGGCCGCCTGCAGGATGACCTGGGTCGAGGGACCGCCCTCGCCGACGATCAGACCGATGCGGTCGTCCTTGATCTCGTCGGCCGTCATGCCCGACGACTTCAGCGCCTCTTCGAAGGCGATGTGCCCCCAGGCCGTTCCGTTGGCCAGGAAGCGGGCGGCGCGACGATCGACCAGCTCTTCCCACGGACCGATCTTCGGCGGCGCCCAGACCTGGCTGCGGAAGCCGTATTTGGCGTGATCGGGGGCATGGACGACGCCCGAACGGGCTTCGCGCAGGGACTGGGTGACCTCTTCGGCGCCGTGGCCGATGGAGGAGACGATGCCCAGGCCGGTGACGACGACACGACGCATGGTGTTTCCTTCTTGATGCTTGCTGGCCCGAGGACCGTCCGCCTTGTTCGCGGTTATATAGGGGCTTAAGCGCCGACCGCCTCATCCTTGGCGCCGAACAGGCCGACCCGCATGTCATTGCAGGTGTAGATAACCTGGCCGTCGGCCTCCAGCACGCCGTCGGCGATGCCCATGACCAGCTTGCGGTTGATGACGCGCTTCAGGTTGATCTTGTAGACCACCTTCTTGACGTCCGGCGTGACCTGGCCGGTGAACTTGACCTCGCCGACACCCAGGGCGCGGCCCTTTCCGGGTCCGCCGATCCAGCCGAGGTAGAAGCCGACCAGCTGCCACATGGCGTCCAGGCCCAGGCAGCCGGGCATGACCGGGTCACCGATGAAGTGGCACTGGAAGAACCAGAGCTCGGGATTGATGTCCAGTTCCGCCTCGATATAGCCCTTGCCGTGCTCGCCGCCGTCCGAGTTGATCGTCGTGATGCGGTCGAACATCAGCATCGGCGGGGCGGGCAGCTGAGCGTTGCCGGGACCGAACAGCTCGCCGCGGCCCGAGGCCAGCAGGGCCTCATGATCGAAGGACGAAGGATATTGGGACTGGGTCAAGGCGCTTCCGTTTCTTAATGCGTTGCGCGCGGGTTACACGACCGCGCCGCTTCGCTCAACAGCAGGGCTTCAGTTGCGGCCCGTGCCCGCCGGCCGATTGGCGTTGCACAGCGCCCGTTCCTGGGTTCCGAACACCGCCCGCTGCGCCACCCAGCCTTCCAGCCTGCGCGCCCGGACCTTGCACCAGCCCTCTTCGCATTCGTCCAGCGACACCAGTGCGCGCGGCGACAGACGCGCCCGCACCGAGGCCGTCTCGGATCGGCCCGACCGGATCGGCACTTCCTGGGTGGTGGTGTTGAAGACATAGCGGCGGCCCGACGACACGGTGCGGTGGATCCAAGCGACAGCGCCGTCGGGATCGCAAATCTTGCGCCACTCGGTCGTCTCGGCGATCACCTGAACGGGCAGGCCGGCGGCGCGGTATTCCCACAGGATCGGATAATCCAGCCCCGGCCCCTGACGGGCGCGCACGTGCGAGGACTTCAACGAAATCCAGCGCGGCACCTCAAGCCCGGTCGGGGTCGGACGACCGTCGGGCATGGTCGCACCGGCGCTGGCCATCACCCCGAGACCGAGAATCGCCAGAACGACGGCGGTGCGGCGTCGCAGGCTTTGGAAGATGGCGGCGGCTTTGCTAGACACTGAATGGAACGACCCGTCGCGCGGGCTTTCGATCCGTCTGAATCGCCGCCCGCAAACCAAGGCCCGCAATGTCCGCCCGCAAGCTTAAGGTCGTATTAACCAGACGCCTGCCCGACGCGGTGGAAACGCGCATGCGCGAGCTGTTCGACGCCGAGCTGAACCTCAAGGACCAGCCGATGGATCGCGCCGCGCTCCAGGCCGCGGTCCAGCGCGCCGAGGTCCTGGTCCCAACCATCACCGACGTCATCGACGCCGAACTGATCAACGGCGCGGGCGAACAGCTGAAGATGATCGCCAACTTCGGCGCCGGCGTGGACCATATCGACATCGACGCGGCCGTGGCGCGCGGCATCATCGTCACCAACACCCCCGGCGTCCTGACCGAGGACACCGCCGACCTGGCCATGAGCCTGATCCTGGCCGTCAGCCGTCGCATCGTCGAGGGCGCCCAGGTGGTCGCCGAGGGCCGGTTCGAGGGCTGGACCCCGACCTGGATGTGCGGCCGCAAACTGTGGGGCAAGCGGCTGGGCATCGTCGGCATGGGCCGGATCGGCCAGGCCCTGGCCCGGCGCGCCAAGGCCTTCGGCCTGCAGGTCCATTATCATAACCGCAAACCCGTCTCGGCCCTGATCGAGGAAGAGCTGGGCGCGACCTATTGGGACGATCTGGACCAGATGCTGGCGCGGATGGACATCGTCTCGCTGAACTGTCCGGCGACAAAGGACACCCACCATCTGCTGTCGGCCGAACGTCTGGCCCGGCTTCAGCCCCACGCCATCCTGATCAACACCGCGCGCGGCGAACTGATCGACGAGGCGGCCCTGGCCCAGGCCGTCGCCATGCGCGCCCTGTCCGGCGTCGGCCTGGACGTGTTCGAGAACGAGCCGGACATCCATCCCGGCCTGCTGGGCCAACCCAACGTCGTCCTTCTGCCCCACCTGGGCTCGGCGACGCTTGAGGCGCGCCAGGACATGGGCGACCGCGTCATCGCCAACGTCATGACCTACCAGAACGGCCACCGTCCGCCGGACCGTGTCATCCCCGCGATGCTTTAGGCCGCAGCCAGCAACCGTTCGGCCGCATCGGGGTATTTCTGCGCCAGCCGCGCCGCCCAGTCCGCCTTCAACGGCAGAGGCGCGCGGACCTCGCGGATGCGGCGTTCGACCAGGGCGGCGGCCTCGCGGTGCGCGGGCCAGTCCATCAGAAAGCCCAGCGCCGTCTCGAAGTCGGCATAGGTCGCGGCATGCGCCAGGGCGCGGTCCAGCGCCTCCACGTCATCAAAGTCCGGCAGGCGCGCCAGATAGGCCCTCAGCACCGGCGTCGACAGGTCGCGTTCGAACATCGCCCAGCGAAGCTCTTGCGCCTCGTCCTTGCGGCCCTCGGCTTCCAGGAGGTCGATCGAGGTCGCCTCCCAAGCCGGCGTCAGGGTCGGCTGGCCGGCTTGCGGTGAACGCCCGAACGTCCAGCGCCGGTTGCCTGCCGATGGTTTCAGCGCCCCCTCCAGCGCCTGCCGCGCCTCCGGAACGCGGTCGGCGACCAGCAGCCGCTTGGCCATCACCGCCGCGAAATCCGGCGAACCCCGCTCCTCCGGCGTGGTCAGAGACAGCCACAGATCAAGATCGCCCGCCCGGTCCGCCAGCCGCCGCATCACCGTCCGCATCCCGCGCGCGCTCGATGTCTTGTCCACAGCGTCCAGCAGCCGCCTGGCCAAGTCCGCCGTCAGATCCTCGCCGCCCGCCCCGATCCAGCGAGCGTATTCCAGCGGCTGACGCTCCACCGCCTGGGCCAGCGGCGCGACGGCCTTCTCGTTCGCCTGAACCGCAGCCCCGGCGATCCGCCACAGGTCCGGCGCCGCCATCTCGAACGCGGCCGACACCTCGCCCTTCTGATCCTTGACCCGCGTCGCCAGACCGCGAAACAGGTCGAACCAGGCGATCAGCCGCTCCAGCCCCTCCCCCGGCGCCGCCACGGCCAGATCGTCCACGATGGCCCCGCGCAGGATGTCCAGATCCCGCAGCAGGTCGGGGCGCTTCCTCCACGACACCCGCGCGCGGCTGGCGGCGATGGTCGACAGACGCTTGTCCAGTTCCAGCGCCAGCAGGTCCGGCCCGGCCTCGGCCGCCAGCACCAGCCTGAGCCTGCGCTTCAGAATGGCGTCCGCGTCGGCCGCCTGCATCAGCAGTTCGCCCAGGCGATCCGCCCCCAACCCGCTCAGATTGGCGGCGTTCAGGCGTTTGGGCGAGGCGGGACGTCGGGCCATCGGGGCTCCTTTTCACAAGTCTGTCGGACCGGACTCACACGGCTGTCGAAAACCACGGGCAGGGGAGGAACCGCCGCGAGCGGGCTTCGTTTCCGGCGGCGTATTCGAGGAAATGTTGCGTTGGACTCCTACTATTGCATCGTCAACCTGCCCGGCGTTCCGGTGCGGGACATCTGCGTCCTCGACGCCGCCAACGACACGGCGGCCAATCAGGCGCTGGAGGGGATCGCCCGCAACTGGGTCGGGTTCGAGACCCTGTATCTCTACTGCGGCGAGCGGTTGGTGACGGTGCTCAGCAACCCCGCCCTGGGCTTCGCCGCACCCCTGCCCGGCTTTGATCTGGCCGACGTCCGCTTCGCCACGGCCGCCTGAGGCTTAGCCGCCGCAGACCGGACAATGGGGGTCAGCCCCCACCCGCACGGTGCGCGCCATGCCCGCAAGACCGTCATAGAGCAGCAGCCGCCCGGTCAGAGGCTCGCCGGCGCCCGTGATCAGCTTGATCGCCTCCAGCGCCGCCATCGACCCGATCACGCCCGCCAGCGCCCCCACGACACCCACGCGCGAACAGGTTTCCGCATCCGGCGGAATCTCCGGCGTCAGGCATTGATAGCAGGGCCGGCCCGCAAACACTCCGACCTGACCGTTCCAGCGCCCCAACGCCCCCGACACCAGTGGCTTGCCCGCCGCCACGCAGGCCGCATTGACCCACAGCCGGGTCTGGAAATCGTCGGTGCCGTCCAGGACGATGTCGAAGGCGCCGACCCGCGCCTGCGCATTCTCGGCCGTCAGCCGCTCGGCAAAGGTCTCGATGGAGACATGGGGGTTCAGCCTCTCCAACCTCTGCTGCGCCGCCTCGACCTTGGGCCGGCCGACCTCCGCCGTGGAAAAGGCGATCTGGCGCTGCAGGTTGGACAGGCCCACCACATCGTCGTCGATCAGCCCCAGCGTCCCCACGCCCGCCGCCGCCAGATAAAGCGCCGCCGGCGTGCCCACGCCGCCCGCGCCGACAATCAGCACCCGCGCGCGCTTCAGCGCCTGCTGCCCCGGCCCGCCCACTTCGGACAGGACAAGGTGGCGCGCATAGCGTTCGACTTCGTCTTCGGAAAAGATCACCGCCTCATCTAGCCATCCCGACGGCGGTGCGCGAGGGGCGCCGCGCTAAACGGCGTCGGCCGTCGTCTGAACCAGGCCCGCCACCAGGCGATCCACCTCGGCGGGGACGTCCGCCTGCGTCATATCGGTCGCCAGAAAAGCCTCGACCTCAGGTGTCGCCTCCAGCCGCGCCATGGCCCAGGCAGGAAACAGCCGCTCCGAGATCGGCTGGTCCGACAGGGTGCGCAGATTGTCGTGGCGGCGGTCGTTGCTCACCCGCGCCATGACGCGGTTCAGATCGGGGCGCGCGCCTTCCAGAACCTGAAAGAACCGCCCGTCGTGGCGCATCAGCACGCCGGTCAGATGGTCGCGGCGATTGTTCTGTTCGGACACGCCGATGATGTCGATCAGGGGCATGAGGCCGGAGCCGACCGAACCGGTCGCCTCGCTGACATAGACAATACGGAACAACGCCATAACCACTCTTACGCAACTCAGGGCCAAGGCCCGACGCGTGACAGCTAGGTGATCGGGGTTAACAGAAGGCGCCGCCCCAGGGGCGGATCAGGGGCGGGTCAGGGGCGGGTCAGGCGGCCATCTTGACGTGTTCGCACGACAGCAGCTTTTCCAGTCCGGCACAGGACAGATCGCTCAATCGCCGACCGTACAGAATGTCCCGCGCCTGGATGTCCGTGAGCGCACACAGACGGGCTGAATCCCGCATGCGGCGCTGCATCACCGGACGGTCTTCGAGAATGCGGATGTTGCGATGCCGCGGATCGCGCGACAGCCGCGCCAGCAGTCGGTCCAGATCCCCGCGCGCGCCTTCCGCCATCTGGGCCGCCTCGCCCTCGTGGAACATCATGGCGCTGCTGATCTCGTCGCGGCGATTGTTGCGCTCGGATACGCCCAGGATTTCGGCGACCGACTGAACATCTCTGCCCGTCGCGCCGATCATTTCGCTTACGAAAACGACGCGATAAAGCAAGATAATGCCCTCATTTAGCGTGCTAATGGATGCGGAGTGTGCGTTCTAGCCATTATCGGGGTCAAAATAAGACACGGTTATCCCAGTCCGGCACGGGCTTGATGCACGCCGCCCGGCGCGCCATCTGACGGGAATGACACAGAGCGCTTCGAACTTTCCCGACTGGCACGGCACCACCATCCTGGCGGTGCGCAAGAACGGCCGCACCGTCATCGCCGGCGACGGCCAGGTCTCGATGGGGCCGACCATCGTCAAGGGCGCGGCGCGCAAGGTGCGGGTTCTGGCCGGCGGCAAGGTGCTGGCGGGCTTCGCCGGGGCCACGGCAGACGCCTTCACCCTGATCGAGCGGCTTGAGGCCAAGCTGGAGCAATATCCCGACCAGCTGGCCCGCGCCTGCGTGGACCTGGCCAAGGACTGGCGCACCGACCGCTATCTGCGTCGGCTGGAGGCGATGCTGCTGGTGGCGGACAAGTCGTCCATCTTCACCGTGACCGGCGTGGGCGACGTGCTGGAGCCGGAATACGGCGTCGCCGCCGTGGGTTCGGGCGGCAACTACGCCCTGTCGGCCGCCCGCGCCCTGATCGAGGAAACCGAGCTGGACGCCGAACAGGTCGCTCGCAAGGCCATGAAGATCGCCGCCGAAATCTGCGTCTACACCAACGGCAATCTGACGGTGGAGACGCTGGAGGCTTGAGCCGGCCGCCGGGTTAGATAACCTCGGCGATCAGGCCCAGCGCCTTGGCCTCCTGGGCCTCTATATACCAGTTGGCCGGCGCGCGTTTCAGCACGTCGTCCATCGTCACCGACGATCCGCGCACCAGGTTCTCGAACCCCTCGTTCTGGATGGCGATGGAGTGTTCCAGTTCGTGCAGCACCGCCTTGACCGAGGCGACGCAGGTGGTCAGCGGCCCGGTGACATGCAGATGCTTGTCCATCTTGCGCTCATGGATCATCACCCGTGTGCCCCGCGTCAGATAACGGTTCGGGGTGGCGAAGAAGCTCATGAAGGTGGCCCCGGCCGAATAGATCGCCGCCTTGCCCAGAAAGACCAGCCGCCGCGACGGGTTGATGTCGCTCTGGAACCGAACGTCCTCGCCCATCATTCGCGCCACCTCGGGATCGCCGCCCAGGGTGGACAGCTCGATCACCGTCAACCCGGTCTTGGGAGCGTCCGCCAACTGATCGCGGAACCGATCATACATCGCATAATCGACGGCGCCGGCCAGCAGGATGCGCGGCGTGTCAAAGGCTTCGGCGGTCAGGACGCCCGTCGGCGCGGAACGGGACATCAGGATTCGGTGGACGACGCGGCGTCGTCGCTGACCGGATAGCCTTGAGCCGAGGCCCAGGATTTCGCCTCGCCGATGGAGAAAAAGGCCTGATCGCGGATATGTCGCGACCCGTCCGTATCGACAAGTTCGCACTCCCACCAGCGGATGGTGCGGCGGTCCGACGTGTTGCAGGTGCGGGGTACGAGAAGGGCGTGTGGCGTCATGGCGATCAGCAACGGAAAACCTATGCCCAGGTTCCGCCCCAATGCGATTTCTCTTCGCGTAAACAAACGCCTGTGTCCGCCGACCGACATTGGACCGCCCGGCGCATATGGCGTCAGCGGCCCATGCAATTTGCGATGGCCCTCCCCTTGGCTTAAGCGCGCGCCATGAGCACCGCCGACAAAACCTCGTCATCCTCGGGCGAGACCCGAGGACCCATTGCCCGCAACCCGCGCGGTTTCGCCGACAAGCGCGGCCGCGACCTGACCGCTGAGCGGCGCATCGTCGCCCGCGTGTCCGAGGTCTATGAGCGCTGGGGCTTCGAACCGCTGGAGACCCCGGCGTTCGAATATGCCGACGCGCTCGGCAAATTCCTGCCCGACGCCGACCGCCCCAACGAAGGCGTGTTCGCGCTTCAGGACGATGCGGGTTCGGACGAGCCGGGCGAATGGATGGCCCTGCGCTACGACCACACCGCGCCCCTGGCCCGGTTCGCGGCCCAGACGTGGGAGACCCTGCCCAAGCCGTTCCGCCGCTATGCCTATGGCCCGGTGTGGAGGAACGAGAAGCCCGGCCCCGGCCGGTTCCGCGAGTTCTGGCAGTGCGACGCCGACACCGTCGGTTCCGACCGGCCGGAGGCCGACGCCGAGATCATCGCCATGGCCTGCGAAGGTCTGGCAAGCGCAGGCCTGGACGCAGGACAGGCTCAGATACGCGTCTCGAACCGCAAACTGTTCGACGGCCTGTTCGACGCCGGCGGCGTGACGGAGGCCGGTCAGCGACTGACGGCCCTGCGCGCCATCGACAAGTTCGACCGGCTGGGCTGGGAGGGCGTGGTCCAGCTGCTGGGCGAAGGCCGTCTGGACGAATCCGGCGACTACACCAAGGGAGCCAGCCTGCCCACCAAGGTCACGGCCGCCATCGAGGCCTTCCTGGCCTCGGCCAATACGCCCGGCCTGTCGCGGGCGCAGACCCTGGACGCCGTCGCGCGTTCCGGCGATCTGGGCGCGGCGGGCGAGGCGGCGCTGAACGAACTGGCCGCCATCGACCGGGCGCTGGCCGCCATGTCGGTCGGCCAAGAGGCGGTCAAGTTCGACCCCACCATCGTGCGCGGCCTGGAATACTACACCGGCGCCGTATTCGAGGCCGAGTTGCTGCTGGACACCATGGACGACAAGGGCCGCCCGGTCCGCTTCGGCTCCATCGGCGGCGGCGGCCGCTATGACGACCTGGTCGCCCGCTTCACCGGCCAGAGCACGCCCGCCACCGGCTTCTCCTTCGGCGTCTCGCGCCTGGCCTCGGCCCTGCGTGCGGCAGGACGCGGCGCCGAGGATGCCGTGCGCGGCCCCGTTGTGGTCATCGTCTTCTCCGAGGACGACATGGCTCATTATCTGACCGCCGTCGCCGAACTGCGCTCCGCGGGCGTCTCCGCCGAGCTCTACCTCGGGCGGGCGGGCATGAAGGCCCAGATGAAATACGCCGACCGCCGCGGCGCCCCCGCCGTCGTCATCCTGGGCGGGGACGAGATCGCGGCGGGCGAGGTCACCATCAAGGATCTGGACGCCGGCCGCGCCGCCGCCGCCGCCATCACCGACAACGACGCCTGGAAGGCCGAACGTCCTGGCCAGATGAAAATCCCCCGCGAAGGCCTGGTCGCCGCCATAAAATCCATTATCGAATAAGCTTCGATAATAAGGGACCCCAAAGATGAGTTATCAGCGATAAGTCGAAGAAAGTTCGACTCGGACGAAACCGGTCGTTGACGCGGACGGGGCCGATGCGTCAAATGAACTCACTCAAGGGCAAGCGTTGCTCAAGCGCGCAGCACTTGAAGGCGTTTCGGGGAGGAAACGTCCGCTCTGCAAAGAGCGCGAAAGCCCGCTGCGATGTATCCCCCGCAGCGGGCTTTTTCGCGCTTGGAGCCCAGCGCAACCTCTGAAAAACCTCGATAAATTATCGATGCGATATCGAGGTTCCGACAGGGGATTGTTGATATGAAAAAGGCCGGGGCGAACCCCGGCCTTTCCATTATCGAACAAGCTTCGCCTTACCAGAGGCGAACGCGTTCCTCCGGCGTCAGATAGTATTTCGTGCCCGGCTGAACGTCGAAGGCGTCGTACCAGGCGTCCACGTTGCGCAGCGGGCCGATGACCCGGAACTGGGCCGCCGAGTGCGGGTCGGTGGCGACCTGCTGCTTCAGGGCTTCGTCGCGGTATTTCGACTGCCAGACCTGGGCCCAGCCGTAGAAGAAGCGCTGGTCGCCCGTCGCCCCGTCCAGAACCGGCGCCGGCTGGCCGTTCAGCGACAGGTGATAGGCCTCAAGGCCCACCGCCACGCCCGAGGCGTCGCCGATGTTCTCGCCCATCGTCAGGCCGGGATTGATGGTGTAGCCCGCGATCGGCTCATAGGTCGCATATTGCGCGCCCAGACGCGCGGTCAGGGCCTCGAAGTTGGCCTTGTCCTCAGGCGTCCACCAGTTGCGCAGCACGCCGTCGCCGTCGGACTTGGAGCCCTGGTCGTCGAATCCGTGACCGATCTCGTGGCCGATGACGCCGCCGATGCCGCCATAGTTGACCGCCGCATCACCGTTCGGATCGAAGAAGGGCGGCTGCAGGATCGCCGCCGGGAAGACGATCTCGTTGTTGGCCGAGTTGTAATAGGCGTTCACCGTCTGCGGGGTCATGCCCCACTCGGACTTGTCGACCGGCTCGTTCAGGCGGGCCAGGTCATAGTTCCATTCGAACAGGCCCTTTCGCTCGGCGTTGCCGACCAGGTCGTCGGGGCGGACCTCCAGGCCGGAATAGTCGCGCCACTTGTCGGGATAGCCGATCTTGACCGTGAACTTGCGCAGCTTCTCCTGCGCCGCCGCCTTGGTCTCGGTCCCCATCCACGTCAGGTTCTCGATCCGGTGCGACAGGGCGGTGCGCAGATTGGCGACCAGTTCTTCCATCTTGGCCTTGGATTCGGCCGGGAAATACTGGGCGACATAGAGCCGGCCCGCAGCTTCGCCCAGCGAACCTTCGGCGAAGGAGATGGCGCGCTTTTCGCGGGTGCGCTGCTCGGGCTGGCCCGACAGGTCGCGAGAGCGGAACTCCCACTGGGCGTCCGAGAAACGCTTGGACATCATCGGCGCCATGTCGTCGGCGGTGTGGAAGGCTTCCCACGCCTGCAACAGTTCGACCGGCGTCTCGGCGTAGATGGCCGCGATCTTGGGCATGGCCGTGTCCTGGCGCACGATCAGGCGGGGCACGCCGCCCAGTTCGGCGGCGTCGTAATAGGCCTGCCAGGCGAAGCCCGGCGCGTCCTCGGCCAGTTTGGCGATGGTGAACTCGTTGTAGGTCTTGTCGCGGTTGCGGTTCTCGGCAGGCGACCAGTGGGCCTCGGCGATCTTGCCTTCCAGAGCCACGATCTGGGCGGCGGTCTCGGTCGGGTTGGCCCAGCCGATCATGCCCAGCATGCGCGCGACATAGGCCTCGTACAGGACCTTCTTGTCGGCGAAACGGGCGTCCAGATAGTAGTCGCGGTTCGGCAGGCCGATGCCCGATTGGCCCGTCGAGACGACGTAGCGGGTCGGTTGTTTGGAATCGATGGTGATGCCGGTGCCGAAGAAGGACGAGCCGAAGCGGCCGACCGTCTGGCCCATATAGACGGCCATCTTGTCATGGCTGTCGGCGGCGCGGATCGCGGCCAGATAGGGTTGCAGCGGCTGGGCGTCCAGCTGCTCGATGCGCGCCTCGTCGATGTAGGCGCGATAGGCGTCGGCGACCTTTGCCTCGTCCGAGCCGGGCGCCAGGTCGGTGCGATTCGCCAGGCCCAGCACCAGTTCCTTCATACGGTTGTCCGACAGTTCGCGCAGCAGGGCGAACGAGCCGTAGCTGGTGCGATCCGACGGGATGACCAGTTTTTCCAGAGCCGTGCCGTTGGCGTACTGGAAGAAGTCGTCGCCCGGCTTCACCGATGTGTCGCGGCCGGCCATGTCAAAGCCCCAGGTCCCGTAGCGGGGCGCCTCTGTGCCTTGCCAGCCTGCCGCCGTCTCTTCGCCCGAGAACAGCGAAACGATCGAGCAGGTCTCGTCGATACAGGCGTGGTCGTGGCCGACGTCCTGCGCTAGGGCGGCGCTGGCGGGCAGAAGAAGGGCGCTGACAGCAGCCCCGATAAGCAGTCTTTTCATCACGGATTCCTGGAAGCCGCCCCTGAAACGGACGGGTCGGGCCGGACCCTAGACCCGCGCGATGGGGTGTCGCCTTAAAAAAAGTTCATGAAAGCCGTGCGACCTCTCGCCACGGCTGGGGGATCAGGGTCACATACGTAGACTTAAGGAGGGCGGATGCACGGTCAGGGCGGGGACTATAAGGATCTGGTGGTCTTTCTGGCCGCCGCCGGCGTCATCGTGCCCTTGGTCAATCGGCTCAAGATCAGCCCCGTCCTGGGTTTCCTGGCGGCAGGGGTGCTACTGGGACCAGATGGACTGGGCCGGTTCGCGCACGCCCTGCCCTGGCTGTCGTGGCTGACCATCGGCGATCCGGACCAGTTGGCCCAGCTGTCGGAACTGGGCGTCGCCTTTCTTCTGTTCATGATCGGGCTGGAGCTGTCGTGGGAACGGCTGCGCGCCATGCGCCGGCTGGTGTTCGGCCTGGGCATGATGCAGGTCGTGGTCTGCACCGCCGTTCTGGCCTGCGGCTTCCTGCTGATGGGCCAGACGCTGGCCAGCGCCGTGGTGCTGGGCATGGGCCTGGCCCTGTCCTCGACCGCCGTGGTCATGCCGGTCCTGGCCGAGCGGGGCCGGCTGAAGGGCACGGTCGGCCGCTCCACCTTCGCCATCTTGCTGGCCCAGGATTTGTCCGTCGCCCCCATCCTGATCACCGTCACCGTCCTGGCGGCCCTGGCGCAGCAGGGCGGCGCGCTGGACGCCGCCGTCCTGGGGCGCGCCCTGTTCACCCTGGTGCCGGCGGCGCTAGGCCTGGGGCTGATGGTGCTGCTGGGGCGCGTCGTGCTGCGGCCGATGTTCCGGTCAGTGGCCAAGGCCCGCAAGGTCGATCAGGGCGGCGAACTGTTCGTCGCCGCCTCCCTGCTGGTGGTGGTCGGCGCCGGCCTCGCCGCCCAGGCCAGCGGCCTGTCGATGAGCATCGGCGCCCTGCTGGCCGGCGTGCTGCTGGCCGAGACCGAATTCCGGCGCGAGGTCGAGGTCTCCATCGAACCGTTCAAGGGCCTGTTGCTGGGCGTCTTCTTCGTCGGCGTCGGCCTGGGGCTGGACGTGGACGCCATCGCCGCCGATCCCGTCGGCGTCTTCGGACTGGCCCTAGCGCTGACGGTGGTGAAGACAGGCGTCATCTTCGGCCTGGCAAGGGTCTGGGGCCTGGGCGCGCGACCGGCGCTGGAGACGGCCCTGGTCCTGGCGCCGGCGGGCGAGTTCGCCTTCGTCATCTTCGCCACCGGCCTGGTCGAGGGTCTGGCGCCGCCTCAACTGACCAATACCGTGGCCTTGTCGGCGACGGTCAGCATCTTCTCCATCCCGTTGCTGGCCATGCTGGGTCAGCGGCTGGCGCGCAAGACGGCGCCGGATGGCGAGCGCCTGCCCGACCTTCCCACGCCAGAGGCGATGGACGGGGCCGTGATCATCGTCGGCTTCGGCCGCGTCGGGCGGCTGATCGGCGAGATGCTGAAGGAGCACGACCAGGCCTTCATCGCCCTGGACACCGATCCCGGCATCGTCTCGGCCGGCCGACGCGACGGCTTCGACGTCTTCTATGGCGACGCCGGCCGCCGCGAGATGCTTCAGCATTGCGGCGTCCAGTCCACGCGCGCCCTGATCGTGACCATGGACGCCCCGACCAAGGTGGACGAGGTAGTCACGGCCGCGCGGTCCATGCGCGAGGATCTGATCCTGATCGCCCGCGCCCGCGACGACCAGCACGCCATGCGACTGTATGGCCTGGGCGTCACCGACGCCGTGCCGGAGACGACCGAGGCCAGCCTGCAGCTGGCCGAAAACACCCTGGTGGATCTGGGCGTGCCCATGGGTCTGGTGCTGACCTCCATCCACGAACGGCGCGACCAGTTCCGCAAGGCTTTCCAGGCGGCGACCCCGATCGAGCGCCGCAATCGCCCCAGCCGGGCGCTGCGCCGCACGGTCCGTCCGGCCAAAACTGCCCCCAGTCCAGACTAGGGGCTGATACCTACGGTCGCCAAGCGGACCCATTTTCGTCATGGTTCCGTGATGCAAGCGCGGCTTCCATATCCCTGCATCTTCGGAGCAGCAGCGCCCATCCGTCCCGCCCTCGGGCCGAGATATTCACCTGAAGTCGATGGCGGATGCTCCCCTCATCCGCGACTTAAAGTAGAGTAAAAGCCTGATTTATGACTGATACTGTCGCAACCCTCGCCGTCGAACCCCGCCTGAACCGGCGCCAGGCCGCTAAGATCCGCACGCGACAAAAGGTTCTCGACGCCGCCCGCTCGCTCTTCGCCGAGCGCGGCTATGAGCCCGCCACCATCCGCGACATCGCCAAGGGCGCAGGCATGTCCACCGGCGCCGTCTTCGCCAACTTCCAGGACAAGGCCGAACTGTTCGAGGCCGTCCTGACCGAGGACATGACGCGTCTCGCCGAAGTGGTCGAGGCCGCCGCCCCCAAGGGCGAGCCCGTCCGCCAGCGTCTCGTGACCGCCCTCAGCGCCGGCTACCATTCGTCGCTGGACCAGCTGCCCCTGTTCCAGGCCATCGTCGCCCGGTCGTGGTTCCAGCCCCTGGCCGCCGAGATGCGCGCCCGCGCCGCGACCAAGAACCTGCTGCTCGCCATCGGCGGCATCCTGCAGGACGCCGTGGCCAAGGGCGAACTGTCCAAGGACGCCGACAGCCGTCTTCTGGTCGAGCTGATCTGGGATGCCTATCTGTCCAACTATCGCCGCGCCGCCTATGACGAATGGGACGCGCAGGCCCTGTCGGACCATATGGGCAAGCAGATCGACGTGATCCTGGCCGGCGCCATCGCCGCCAAATAAGCCGACGACAACCGCTTTCGAAAAGGCCGGGTCCGCCAGCGCGGGTCCGGCCTTTTTCGTGGGCGTTAGGCCCGACGTTTCAGGGTGACGTAGAAGGCGCCGTTTCCGCCGTGCCGCTGGTGGGCGACGGTGAAGCCGGACACCACGCCGCGCAGCGCGGGCGACGACATCCACTCCGCGAAGGCCGAGCGGATGACCCCGCCGCCCATCCGTCCCTGGCCGGTGATGACCAGCACCGCCCGCATCCCGCGCGCCTGGCACGATGTCAAAAAGCCGCGAAGCTGATCCTCGGCCTCGAACCGGCCGAAGCCGTGCAGGTCGATGCGCGCCTCGATGGGGTCGCGTTCGCGCGACAGCCGCTGCTTGCGACGCGGCTCCAGATCCTCGGGCGCGGGCTTGGGACGCGGGGGCGAGGGGCGTTTCTCGATCGGGGGCGCGGCGGCGACGCGTTTGGGCGACGACTTGGCCAGCGGACGCGGGCGCTCGACCGGCGCGACGACGATCTCGGGCGGGGTCTCGGCGCCGGGAGTGACGCGGGCGGCCTTGCGCGTTCTGGGCGCGGCCACCGTGCCGGTGATCCGGGTCCAGATCCGACGGTCTTCGGGCGTCAGCCCGTTCTCGTCGCGACTCGGACCCTTTCGCCTCATGCCTCGCCGTCGTCCTCGATCGTGTCGCCCGGACCCGGCTCGTGCGCCAACAGGTCGCCGGGCTGGCAGTCCAGTTCGCGGCACAGGGCGTCCAGGGTCGAGAACCGCACCGCGCGCGCCTTGCCCGTCTTCAGGATCGACAGGTTCGCCACCGTCACCCCGACCCGGTCGGCGAGTTCGGTCAACGACATGCGGCGTTCCACGAGGACGCGGTCGAGCTGGACGCGGATGGCCATGCGGAAAACCCTATTCGAAACAGCTCAGATCGTCAGTTCGGATTCGCGGCGCAGGCGCGCACCCTCGCGGAACACCTCCGCCAGCACGAAGACGATCAGCACGGAAAAGATCGGGGTCAGCAGTTCGCCCAACCCCTGCGGGTCCATGACGCCGGGGGCCAGCCGCTTGGCGACGAAGCCTTGCGCCACCCAGACGCCGCCGGTCACGACCGCCAGGGTCAGGCCGATCTGGCGCAGACGGCGCACATTGTCGGGCTGGAAGGGGTCACCCATGGTCAGGGTGCGAATGATGCGGCGCAGGCTGCGCAGGATCAGCATGAAGCCGCCGAAATAGGCCGTCGCGGCGCCCAGGCCGAACAGCAGCAGGGTGCGCGTCAGCGGCAGTTGCTTGCCGCCGGAATCCCCGCTGACGGTGATGTTCACATTGTCCAGGGGAATGAAGATCGCAGCGATGACCAGCAGCAGCAGAAAGCCGGTGATCAGCCACAAAAGGATATAGGCGACGTCCAGCACCATCTTCAGCATGCTGGAGACCGAACCCGGTCCCATCGCTTTGAACGGGGCCTTGAACGGAATGCGCAGGGCGTTCAGCCCCTTCAGGGCGCTTGCCTCGCCTCGCTTCAGCGGATTTGGCGGCGTAGGCAGGCGCATGGTCTTTCTGGTCTCAGGCCGGGGAAGGCGGGGCGATGGCCACGCGGGGTCCGGCGAACCCGCGCGCGGCTCTATACATCGCGGTCTTCATGCTGGTCGTCAAAGCTCTCTTGATCGAAAAAGGCTAGATCAGAAGCCTTGGAACAGAATGACGACCAGGGCGGTCGGCAGGGCGGCGATCAGAACGGTGGCGACAAAAGCAGCGCCGACCTTGTCGAGCCACATCGAGGCGTTCATCGTGTGCATGGTATTTCTCCGTCTTTCCTGTTTGGGCGATTATCGCCCTTTGCATTTGTTAATCGCATGATCGTTTCCGTTTTCGCGGAAGTCATGAACGCTGCTACCTCGTTCCTGACGATCAATAGATAGGCCGTGCGAACGAAAAAGGCACGTTACATATCGTTTAACGATATTAAACTTTGGCAATAGACTGTTTCAGGGGCGTGATCGTCGATGAATCTCAAGCTTATCAAGGGGATGCGGCTCGTCGTCGCGACCCACAACCCCGGCAAGGTCCCGGAAATCTCGGCCGTGCTGGGCGGAAATTACGAGATCGTCACCGCCGGCCAGTTGAATCTGCCCGAGCCGGACGAGACCGAGACCACTTTCGCCGGCAACGCCATGCTGAAGGCCCGCCACGCCGCCCAGCTGTCGGGCGAGGTTTCGCTGGCCGATGATTCCGGCCTGTCCGTCGCGGCTTTGGACGGAGCGCCGGGCATCTTCTCCGCGCGCTGGGCTGGACCGGGCAAGGATTTCGCCGTCGCCATGACGAAGGTCGAGGAGCGGCTGGAGGAGATCGGCGCGACCGACCGCGCCGCCTGGTTCACCTCGGCCCTCGCAGTCGCCTGGCCCGACGGGCCCTGCGTGGTGGTCGAGGGCGAGGTCCACGGCCAGCTGACCTTCCCGCCACGCGGCGACCGGGGCTTCGGCTACGACCCGCTCTTCATTCCTGACGATGGGCCCGACGGCGGCGACCTGACCTTCGGCGAGATGGAGCCGCAGGCCAAGGACGCCATCAGCCACCGCACCCGCGCCTTCGCCAAGCTGAAGGCCGCCCTGATTGACTGATCCCCGCGACCCTGGGACCGATGTCGGCCTCTACGTCCACTGGCCGTATTGCGCGCGCATCTGCCCCTATTGCGACTTCAACGTCGTGCGCGACCGGGGGCGCACCGAGGAACAGGTCGCACTGGTCGCGGCGATCCTGACCGATCTGCGCGCCCAGAGGGTTCTGACCGGGCCGCGACGACTGGCCTCGATTTTCTTCGGCGGAGGCACGCCTTCGCTGATGGCGCCCGAGGCCGTCGCCCGCATCGTGGCGGCGGCGCGCGACCTGTTCCCGCCCATCGGCGAGATCGAGATCACGCTGGAGGCCAATCCCACCGACGCCGAGGCCGGCCGGTTCGCCGCCCTGGCCGACGCCGGGATCAATCGCCTGTCGATGGGAGTTCAGGCGCTGGACGACGCCGCCCTGCGCTTTCTGGGTCGCGACCATTCGGCGGCCGAGGCCCTGCGCGCGGTCGATCTGGCCCGCCGCGCCTTCGACCGGCTGTCCATTGACCTGATCTACGCCCGCCCGGACCAGACGCCCGCCGACTGGGCCGCCGAACTGACCACGGCCTTGGCCCTGGGGTTCGAACACGTCTCGCCCTACCAACTTACCATAGAACCCACGACCGCCTTCGGACGGGCCTTTGCGCGCGGAACCCTGACGCCGCCCGACGAGGACCGCGCCGCCTCTCTTTATGAAACCACCCAGGCCGTGCTCTCGGCCGCCGGCTTCGACGCCTATGAGGTGTCCAACCATGCGCGCGGCCCGGCCGCCCGGTCGTCGCACAATCTGCATGTCTGGCGCGGCGGCGACTATCTGGGCCTCGGCCCCGGCGCCCACGGACGGCTGACGCTGGACGGCGCCAGGACCGCGACCGTCGCCCATCGCCGCATCGCCGACTATGTCACGGGGGTTTCGGCCGGCACGCCCTGGTCGGACCGCGACGCCCAGACACCCGCCGACGCGGCCGAGGAACGGTTCCTGCTGGCGCTGCGCACCACCGAGGGCGCACCCGTGGCTTTACTATCGGCTCTGGACCTTTCGCCCAAACGCGCTCCGGTCGCGGACCTGATCGCCGACGGGTTTCTGAGGCTGCAAGACGACCGGCTGATCGCCACCGCACGCGGCCGTCCGGTGCTGGACGGTGTGCTGAAGGCGCTGCTGACCTAGCCTTTCTTGAGTCCCAGCATCCCCAGCCAGCCGCCGCTGGTCAGCAAAGCCACGTCCAGCAGCGCCAGCGGCAGGGGCGTCGAAACCGGCGCGGCGATAAAGCGCGAACGCCAGTCCGGCCCGAACTTGCCCTTGTAACTGCGCAAGCCCTGGAAGCCGTAAAGCGCCCCGCCTTCCTCGAACACCAGGGCGCCGACCCGCGCGAAGACAGGAGCGATCCGGCGATCCTCCAGGCCCGCCAGCGGCGCCATCCCCAAGTCGAAACTGGCCAGGCCTTCCGCCTTGGCCCACTGGGCGCAGCGGATGAACAGATAGTCCATCACCCCGTGCGGCGCGTCAGGCCTGTGGCGCATAAGGTCCACCGCCGCCTCGTCCGGCGAGGTCAGAAGATTGGCGAACGCCACGATCCGCCCCCCCTCGCGCACCACGGCCAGCGGGGTCAGATCCAGATAGGCGGCGTCGAACCGACCCATGGAGAAAGACTTTTCTGACCCCTCGTGCATGGCCAGCCAGGCGTCCGAAATCTCGCGCAGCTCGTCGGCGATGGGTCCGGCCGAGCCGGGCGGCAGCACCTCGAACGACGACCCTTCGCGTTCGGCGCGATTGACGGCCGTACGCAGGTTCTGCTTGCCCTTGCCCTCGATGGAGAATTTTTCGGCCTCGATCACCGCCGTCTCGCCGACCTTGCGCACCGCCAGCCCCATCGTCGCCAGATCGCCCAGCACGTCCTCGCTGACGGAATAGAAGACCGCGGCGCCGCCGTAGCTGTCGGCCGTCTCGGCGAAGTTCCAAAGCAGTTCACGCCGCTCGCTCCTTAGGCCCGCCGGTTCGCCCATGGCGATCCAGCGTCGCCCGCGCACGCGATAGGCCAGGAAGCTGGACCCCGACGGGCTGAACATCAGGGCCTTGTCGCCCAGCATGGCCAGCCAGGCCTCGGGCGTGGCCGAATCCGCCGCCTTGAGCGCCGCCGTCGCGCGTTCGATGTCGGCGGCGCTGGCCGGGCCGTGATTGTGGGCGCCCGGTGAACTCAACAAGGAGCGCCCCGCCACGACCAGCGTCAGGATCGCCAGCACCAGCCCCGCCCGCAGGAAGCCCGACGCCTGGCGATCGCTGAGGAAACGCCACCACAGCTCATCACTATAGGCCACGTCGCGATAGGCGAAGAAACCCAGCCACAGCATGGCCGCCACAACCGCCGTCAGCAGCAGCAGCCAGCTTGGCCGCAAAGGTTCGCTCAACCTCGACCGACGATTGAAGGCCGAACGGCAAGGCGCCAGCAGGGCCGCGACCATCCCGAGATTGATCGCCTGCTGCCAGTCCAGGCCTTTGAGGATAGAGAACACCGCACCCATCGCCAGCACCAGCAGAGCCGCCCAGTAGGCCCCACGTCGACGCCGCCATAGCCCCGCCGACAACAGCAGCAGCAGGAAGCCAGCGATGCTGGCGACGAAGTGGGACAGATCGATCAGAATCGGCGACACGACCCCCGTCAGCCGCCGCAGCCGATCGTCGAACTCGGGCGTCACCGCCGTCACCAGCATCAAGGCCCCGGCCACGAAGGCAACGATGGCGAAGATCTGCGGCGTCAATTCATAGGCCAGGCCCAGAAGACGACGGTTCAGACCGGAAGTGCGTCTGGGTCGGCTGGACAAGCTTGGCCTCTCGAATCGGGAATTGCCCGAACATAGACCAAGAATCGTCCAACCGGGGCGCTCCCGAGGTCATTTCTAGGCACGTGAAACATATCGTAACATGGCGAGTTTGGTCTGGTGCGGGCGTCGGGCCCGCGTAACCGGGGACGTTCTCCCATGACCATCAAGACTGTTCTTCTGGCCGGCGCTGCCGCCGCCTTCATGACCGCCGCGCCGGCTATGGCGCAAGAAACCACGCCCGCTCCGGCTGCTGCGCCTGCCGCCGCTCCGTCCTCGCAGCAATCGCTCTCGCTCAACCCCGGTTCGAGCGTCGCAGGTCCTGACGGCGAACTGGGCAAGCTGGAAGGCGTTCAGTCCAATGCCGAAGGCAAGCAAGAGCTCACCGTTCGCGGCGCAGACGGCCAGCTTCGCGCCGTGCCGCTGAGCGGCATCCGCCAGGAAGGCACCGGCGTTGTCGTGGCCTACACCAAGGCCGAGTTCGACGCCGCCTCCCCCATCGCGGGCGCACCCCCTGCTCCGGCCGCATCCCCCGCCGCTGCTCCTGCGCCGAGCGCAGCGCCCACGCCGGACCCGATGAGTGAACCGACGACGGAGCCGACCGATCCAGCTACGACCGAACCGGCCACCCCGGCCCCGGACGCGGCGACGCCGGCTCCGACCGAGCCGCAATAACTGGTCCTGACGGACGGAATGACGAGGGCGGCCGGTTCCCGGCCGCCCTTTCGTTTGTCCGCTTGCGCGCCGCCTTGAAAAGCACGCAGCAAAAAGGGCGGCTCTTTCAAGCCGCCCTCTCCGTCTTCAGCCTATTGCCGGATCAAGCGCGACGCTTGACCAGTCCCAGAAGGAACAGCAGCAGGCAGGCGCCCAGGAACGCCACGATCAGCGTGACGAAGTTGAAGCCGCCGACCGGCGTGCCGAAGATGTTGTTGGAGATGAAGCCGCCGAGCAGAGCGCCGATGACGCCGACGATCAGATTCGTAAGCAGGCCGTGATTACGACCCATGACTTTTTCAGCCAGCCAGCCGGCGACGATGCCGATGACGAGCCAACCAATGATTCCCAAACCCATGCTGTGGTTCCTTCCTTTAAAAGCCAAGCTGTTGCAGTAAATGCAACTCGGGCCATACGGTTGCGTCCTTTCCTCGCAGTCGCCGCAATAAGGTCGAATTCGCCTCGGACGCGATCCGGCACGGTGATTGCCCCCATCGACGTGTGTCGTCCCGCATCGGGACAGACGTTGAGACGAGGATCACGGCCATGGCCGCCGACATCGACCTGCACCTGGGCCGCCGCCTGCGTCGGCGCCGGCGTCTGTTGGGCCTGACCCAGCAGCAGCTGGCCGTCCAGGTCGGCATCCGCTTCCAGCAGATCCAGAAATACGAATGCGGCGCCAACCGCATCTCCGCCGCCCGCCTGTGGCAACTCTCCGAGGCGCTGGAAACGCCCGTCGCCTATTTCTACGACGGTCTCGCCGAAGCGATGGATGATGACGCGCCGACGCCCAAGGGCGGCGAGGTCTTCTCGCGCAAGGAGACCCTGGACCTGATCCAAGCCTATTATCAGCTGGACGAACGGCCCCGTCGCCGCCTGCTGGACCTGGCCAAGTCCCTGCACACGGATGTGGCTCCGGCGTAAGACGACCAGGGGCGCCCAAGCCGGCGAAAGCACGGTAAGGGAGCCTCATGACCGATTACGAAGCCTTCGCCATCGAACTGGCGCGCGAAGCCGCGCGCGTCACCCTGCCCTTCTTCCGCTCCGACATCGGGCATGAGGACAAGGGCGGGGCCGCCGGTTTCGACCCGGTCACCGAGGCCGACAAACAGGCCGAGGTCGCCATCCGCCGTCTGATCGCCGCCCGTTATCCCGACCACGGCGTTATCGGCGAGGAATATGGCCAGGACCGGCCTGACGCAGAGCATGTCTGGGTGCTGGACCCCATCGACGGCACCCGCGCCTTCATCTCGGGCCTGCCGCTGTGGACCACCCTGATCGCCCTACGCCAGGAAGCCCGCCCTACGGTCGGCGTCATCGCCCAGCCCTATCTGGACGAGATCTTCATCGGCGGCCCGTCCGGCGCGCGGCTGCTGCAAGGCGAGACCGAGACGCCGCTGGCCGTGCGGGCGTGCGAGAAACTGACCGACGCCGTCATCTCGACCACCGACCCCGACATCTTCAACGGCGCCGAACTGGGCGCCTGGACCCAGGTCCGCGCCACCGCCCGCCTCGCCCGTCTGGGCTGCGACGCCTATGCCTATGCCATGGTGGCGGCCGGCAAGATGGACCTGGTCGCCGAGACCAGCCTCAAGCCCTGGGACTGGTCCGCCCTGGTCCCCGTCATCGAGGCCGCCGGCGGCAAGGTCGTCAACTGGCGCGGCGCCGCGCCCGACGACGGCGGCCAAGTCCTCGCCGTCGGCGACGCTCGCCTCATTGATCAGGCCCTGGTGACGCTGAAACGGGCGGCGATGTAATCGCACAACGAAGAGAGTCGGTTGCCGTCACTTGAGACTGTGCTCTCAAGTGTTTTTGATGATCTGCGTAGGGGGGATTTCACAGATGCATCATGTCTTCATTTCAAACGTCGCCGCCTTGCTTGTTCGCTTGTCCGGGCAGTTTTTTGCGTATCTTGCACCACGCCACTTGGAAGGCGAATCTGGAATTATAAGGCCCGAAAGATGGACCGCGGCTATGACGGTCCTAATCGGATTGGCGTTTGCAGTTGCCGGTGTAGCTGCACTGTTTGCCAGCCAAATAGCGTTAGGCTTGGGAGCAATACTGATTGGTCTGGCATGCGCGGCGTTTATGGCCCCTTCGCTTACCGACATTCATAGCGTGCATTGGTCTGCAGAAGGCGTCGAAGGCCCATGCCGGCTATTTGGCCCAACCTTGGGAATCAAGCGTACTGAAATACGTTGGGGCGAAGTAGTAAGAGTAGGCAATACCATCACAGACTATTGTTTCATTGAAACCACCGATGGACGACGTGTTTACTGGAGCTATCTCTATCGCGGTTATGGCGCGTTTACGGACGTTCTAATGACACGCTGCCCTTGGCTGGAGGATTCAAACGAACCGCCACCTCAGATCGAACGATCAGAACAATACCTGCCAATCGACCCGACAGATCGGCACTCAAAATAGGCGGTTTCTGAACTCATCGCGTTACCCCTATCGCGCCTCAAACCAGCTTTCTGAATTAGGCCCCGACCGGAGGCTCCGCCGTCACATCCACCGTCCTCGCCGATGGGTCAGCGACAGCATCCGCCGTCGGGGCGACCATGTCGGCCATGGCGTCGAACTCGTTCAGGAAGACGGCGCGCAGGTCGTCGGCCTCCATGATGACCTCGTGCTTGGCGCCGGAGACCTCGACATAGCGGCCGCGCGGGATGCGTTTGGCGGCCCAGCGGTTGGTCTGTTTCCACACCACGTCGTCGGCGTCGGCCTGGACGATGGCGACCGCCGGCTTGACCGATTTCAGCGCCTTGGGCTTCAGCGCCCGCTCGCCCGCGTCCAGCGCAAAGGCCAGCCAGCCGTAGGTCGGGCCGCCGATGGCCAGGTGCGGGCAGGCGTAAAGCTGCTGACGCCACATCTCGTACCGGCTCTCGTCGGACGTCAGGGCGTCCTCGGCGAAGTTGTGGTCGAACGGATCGTCGGGATCGCCCAGAATATAATCGCCCGCCTGGCCGTGGCGGATGTTCCAGCGCACCACCAGCTTGACCGACCACATCGACCGCTTGCCGGTCTTGATCCGCAGCATGGGGCTGGACAGGACCGCGCCCGCGAAACGATCCTCGCCGCTTTCGAGGGTCAGCAGGTTCAGGCAGGCGCCCATCGAATGCCCCACCATGATCCAGGGCTTGGGGCACTGGTCCTCATAGGCGTTCAGCAGGCGGTTGTAGTCGTCCAGAAACTCCTCGACCGCGCGGGCGTGGCCCTTCAGCCGGTCGGGCAGCAGGCGCGCCGACAGGCCCTGGCCCCGCCAGTCATGGCTCAGCACGCACCAGCCGCGCGCCAGGAAGTTACCGATGACCTCGTAGTATTTCTCGATCGGCTCGGTGCGGCCGGGGCTCAGCACCACCGTCCCGCGCACCTTGTCCGCGCTGAGGTGCGAGGGTTTCCACAGGCCGGCGCGCAGGCGCATTCCGCCGGCGCCGCGGAACCAGTCGCCCTTGCCGCCGGGGGGCGAGGCGGCGCCGGGCACCCCCATCAGGGGGGCGTTGGCGGCGAAGGCTTGGGCGCGGTTCACTCGGGCTTCCTGAACTTCAAGGTCATGCGATCGCTCTCGCCGATCGCCTCGTATTTCGAACGGTCGAACTCGGGATCGACCGGCTCGCCGCGCGGCGCCGTCAGGCGCGTGGGCGCCAGGGTGTCGACGCCGAACGGATGGTCCTTGGTGTCGGCCTCATTGGCGTTGATCTCCGACGCCTCGACGAAGACGAAGCCCGCCTCGGCCGCCAGCTGGCGCACGAAGGCCTCCTGGACATAGCCGTTGGCGGCGACGGGATCCTGATCCTCTTCCGGCGACAACCGGTGCTGCTCGATGCCCAATATGCCGCCGGGCCGCAGCGCGGCGAAGGCGTCGGAGAAGGCCTTCTCGACGATGCCCGCCGCCATCCAGCCGTGCAGGGTGCGCATGAACAGGCACAGTTCCGCCGTCCCCGCTGCTGCGGTCACCGGGCCGGACCCCGCGCCGAACACCGTGAACTGTGGCTCGCCATACAGTTTCTTGTCGCTGGAGAACCGCGTGCGGAAGGCGGCGTTCAGCACCGCCTGGGCCGGATCGGCGGTCGGCCCTTCCGGGAACAGGGCGGCGACATAGGTCCCCGATCCCTTGGCCAGATAGGGGGCCAGGATTTCGGTGTACCAGCCGCTGCCGGGCCAGAACTCCACCACCGTCATGCGCGGCTGAAGCCCGAAGAACCGCAGGGTCTCCATCGGATGACGGAAGGCGTCGCGCGCCTTGTCCTGGGCCGAACGCCAGGACCCCTGGACCGCCCATTCCAGAGATCCTTCCGCCGGGCCGGCGGGCGTGGGCGGCGCCTCGGGCGCCTTGGCGGCCTCGTCCTTGCGTCCGCAAGCCGCCACGCCGGTCAAAGCCAGCGCCGCAGCGCCGCTCAGCAGGAACCGACGCGAAAACCCGCCCGCGCTCGCCAGACAATCAGCCATTCAAAACTCCCGCAGGACGCCGGGACACGCGTCCGACGCACCCTGACCCCTTGGGCTTAATCAGGTTCGCAGGCCCGGTCAAAACGCAACATCCCTTATTCCGGCTTGCGGAACCGCAGGGTCATCCGGTCGCTCTCGCCGATGGCGTCGAAGGCGGCCCGTTCCTCGGGCGTCAGGGTGCGGCCCGACGGATCGTTGCGCGCCGCCGACTGACGGATCGGCGGCAGGGTCCAGACGCCGAACGGATGGTCGTGATCGTCCTTGGGATTGGCGTTCAGCTCGCTGCGCGCCTCCAGCACGAAGCCGGCGTTGCGCGCCTCGTGGATGACGTAGCTTTCGGGCACATAGCCGGTGGAGGCCACGTCGGCGACGTTCAGCCCCTCGGCGCTGCGGTGCTGTTCGACGGCCAGGACGCCGCCGGGCTTCAACGCCTTGAAGAAGGCCTGGAGATAGGGCTGGGTCCGGTCGTTGCGCGACCAGTTGTGGAAGGCCCGCGCCACCAGGATGAAGTCCGCGCTGCCTTCAGCAACGCCCATGTCCTCCAGCGGGCGGTTGACGGGCACATAGCGACCGCCGGTCGCCGCCGCATAGGGTTCCAGGATATGCCGCCACCAGCTGGCGCCGCCCGGCTCGATCTCAACCACCGTCATGCCAGGCGTCAGGCCCCAGAAGGTCAGGGATTCGTAGGGGTGGCGATAGACGTCGCGCGCGCGGTCGGCGGCGGGCCGGGTCTCGGCGGCGACAGCAGCTTGCAAGGCCGTGTCCTCGGCCAAGGTCGGCAAGGCGCTGGACAGGGCCGAGCGCGGCGGGGTCCACGCGCCTTCGGTCTGGGGCGACTGTTGGGCGACGGCAGGGACGGCGGACAGCAGGACGGCGGCGAGGCCGAAGACGGCAGGGCGCATGATCAGGGGCTCCGGGTTCAGGTCCTTCTCCATAGGCAGGCGCGGCGCCCGAGCAAATGACGTTCGCGAGACGCCGGCCAATTTGACGCAAGCAAAATCATCGCCGCCGCGCCCTTGACGCGGTTTTTCAGGTCACCATCTTTGCTCCCGAGAACGCCGATTTCGGGTTCTCCAGACTGACGACGCCGGTTTCGGGTCGTCGGACTGCATCCCTACCGTCCGGGCCAAACCGCCGGGCGGCTCAACCTTGCTGATCCTCAGGAGGATGCTGATGCGTACCTATGATTTCACCCCGCTGTACCGTTCGGCCGTCGGCTTCGACCGTCTGGCCAATCTGCTGGAAAGCGCCTCGCGCACGACCAGCCAGGACACGGGCTATCCGCCCTACAATATCGAGACCACGGGCGAGAATGCCTACCGCATCGAGATCGCCGTCGCCGGCTTCGGCCCTGACGAGCTGAATATCGAGGTGAAGGAAAACCTGCTCACCGTAACCGGCCGCAAGACCGCTAACGACGATGCCGCGCAGAAGACCTATCTGCATCGCGGCCTGGCCGAGCGCGATTTCGAGCGCCGCTTCCAGCTGGCCGACTATGTCGTCGTCACCGACGCGAACCTGGTCAACGGCCTGCTGTCGATTTCGCTGAAGCGCGAACTGCCCGAGGCGCTCAAGCCCCGCCGCATCGAGATCGGCGCCGGCCAGCCCCTGATCGAAGGCAAGGCCGAAAACAAGGCCGAAGCGGCTTAAGTCGTTTCAAGGCGAACTCTGAAAGGGCGGCGTTCGCGCCGCCCTTTATTCTATGTCGCCAGATGCGCGAAGGCGGCGACGACCTGTTCATAGGCCGGCCGCTTGAACGGCACGATCAGGTCGCAGGCGTCCGACAACGGGCCCCAGCGCCAGGCGTCGAACTCGACATCGTCGTCGGCCGCCAGGTCGATTTCGCTCTCGTCGCCGGTGAAGCGAAAGGCGAACCACTGCTGCTTCTGACCCTTGAAGCCGCGCCAGGCCTTGGCGTTGTTCATGGCCTCGGGCGGGAAGTCATACAGGATCCAGTCGTCGGTCCGCGCCAGCAGTTCGACCGAGGTCACGCCCGTCTCCTCGCGCAGCTCGCGTCGGGCGGCGGATTCCAGATCCTCGCCCTCGTCGACGCCCCCTTGCGGGAACTGCCAGTTGTGCGGGCCGGGCGTGGCGTGGCGCTGGCCGTACCAGACCAGGCCGTCGCGGTTGAATAGAACCACCCCGACATTGGGGCGATAAACGTCGAGATCGGACACTACCGCCCCGGCCGCATCGACATGGACGAGGCGGGGGCCAGTTGCAGACCGCGTTGTTCCAGACCGGCGGTCCAGCGGGCGGCGGCCTCGACCGTCACCGGATAGCTGAAACCGGTTCCCAGGGCCGAGCCGCGCAGCTTGGCCTGGGCTTCCAGGCTGTTCAGCGAGGCGATGATGGCGGCGGGCGACTGGGTCCGGTCGATGACACGGTCGGCGCTGGCGCGGGCCCAGGCGCCGGGCCGGCGCTGGAACGACCCGTCGTCCAGGAAGGCGATCCCGCGCTGGCGCAACACGCCCAGGAAGGCGCTCATGCCGGCGTCAGACGTGGCGAACCGGTCGCCCAGATAGTTGGTGACGCCGAAATAGCCCGTCGCCCGACCCAGCAGCCAGTCCATCTTGGCGCCCACGTCGTCCGCGCCGCCGTCGGCCAGCAGCGTATAGGGGCCGGGATCGTTGTCGGGATAGCCGGTCGGCTCCATCGGCATTTCCAGCATGACCTCGTGGCCCTGCGCCCGCGCCTGGTCGATCCAGGATTGCAGGTTGTCGGCATAGGGCACGAAGCTGAGCGTCACTTCCGGCGGCAGGCGTTCGATGGCGGCCCGCGTCGTCACCGCATTCAATCCGAGACCGCCGACGATCAGCGACACGCGCGGCTTGCCGTTCGGTCGGAAGGGTCGGGCATAGGCCTGGGCCGGGACGCGGCCGTCAGGCGCGATCATCGGCAGGACGCCGTTCGGGCCGGGCTGCGACAGGCCCGCGATCGGCGCCTTGGCCAGGGGCGAGGCGGCATGGACCGGCGCGCTATAGGCCGCGCCGCCGCCCGAGACGCTGCCGCCGTCCGGCAGGGTGATCATGGCCTCGCCGCCCGTGGCGGCGTCCCCGCCGCCTGCCAGGTTCTGATACAGGCCCATCGCCCCCATGGAGAAGGCCTCGAAGCCCGTCGGGGCCGGCGCTTGCGGGGCCGGGGCTTCGCGCTCCAGCGCAACATGGGCCGAGGGCGTGCCGGCCTTGGGGTCGCCCAACACCGTCAGGAACAGGGCGCTGGTGCTCAGCAGAAACAGCCCGGCCAGGCCCGCCACGACCGGCGGCTTCTTCAGGGCGTTGATGACGGGCGTCAAGCTCGGGCCGTCCTTTGCGCGCGGAGCGGCTCCGGCGGCGGCGGCGAGGGCGGATTGGCGTTTGGCGAACATGGGCAAGGACGGAACCGATCTGGAATCCTAGGCCCGCATCATCGCTCCGCGCCGGTTAAGAAACCCTAACAGCCGGTTCACCATGATCTCGGTGGGGATTTCTGGGGGCGGCTGTCACGGATCGTGCGTTGACGCAGCCGCTTCAGCTCTTCCAGATACCCATCTCCCCGTGCCGACCAAGGATTTGCCCGATGATGAGCCCCGCCGCCGACGACGCCCTGCGCGACGAAGTCCGACTGCTGGGCGGTCTTCTGGGCGACATCATCCGCGACGAGGGCGGACAGGCCTTGTTCGACCACGTCGAGGCGGTGCGCCAGGCCTCCATCGCCTATCACCGCGACCCGGCCTCGCATCCCGCCAAGCGGCTGGAGAAGCTGTTGACCGCCATGTCGGTGGATCAGGCGGCGGGGCTGGCGCACGGTTTCGCCCTGTTCTCCCTCCTGGCCAACATCGCCGAGGACCGATCGACCCGCAGGCGGGCCCAGAGCCAGGCCGAGGCCGGCGCCCGGCCCGACACGCCCGAAGGCGCGCTGAAGCGCCTGGCCGATCAGGGCGTGGACCGTGAGGCCGTGCGCGCCCTGCTGGACCAGTCGCTGATCTCGCCCGTCCTGACCGCCCACCCGTCCGAGGTGCGCCGAAAGAGCGTCATCGACCGGATCGCCGCAATTTCCGACCTGCTGGACGCCTGCGACAAGGCCGGCGACGCCTGCACCCTCGACGCGCTGAACGAGCCGCTGCGCCGCCAGATCGTCATCCTGTGGGCCACCCGGCTGGTCCGCACCCAGGGCCTGGTGGTGCAGGACGAGATCGACACCGTCGTCTCCTTCCTGGACCGCATCTTCCTGCACGTCGCGCCCAAGCAGCTGGCGGCCTGGCGGCGTCTGCTGGACGCACCGGACCTGAAGCCCTTCATGCGGGTCGGCACCTGGGTCGGGGGCGACCGCGACGGCAATCCGAACGTGGACGCCACGGTCATGACTGCCGCCTTCCGCACCCAGGCGCGGGCCGTATTGACCTTCTATCTGGACGAGGTCCACGCCCTGGGCGCCGAGCTCAGTCTGGCGGCCGAACTGGCCCAGGTGTCGCCCGAACTTCAGGCTTTAGCCGACGCCGCCCACGACCCCTCGCCTCACCGCGCCGACGAGCCCTATCGCCGCGCCCTGACCGGCGTCTACGCCCGCCTCGCCGCCACGCACCGCAAGCTGGGCGACGCCCCGCCGCCCCGCCGACCCGCCGTCGAGGCCGAGCCCTACCCCGGTCCCGACGCTTTCGAGGCGGATCTGAAGACCCTGCACGACAGTCTGGTGTCGCACCACGGCGGCGTCTTCGCCGACGACCGGCTCAGCGACCTGATCACGGCGGTCGAGGTTTTCGGCTTCCACATGGCGACCCTGGACATGCGCCAGAACGCCGACGTCCACGAACGCGTCGTCGCGGACCTGCTCAAGGTCGCAGGCGTCCAGTCCGACTATCTGGCGCTGGACGAGGAAGGGCGGCTGAACGTCCTGGCCGAGGAACTGGCCTCGTCGCGCCTGCTGTTCAGCCCCTATGCCGAATACGAACCCGAGACGTTGAAGGAACGCGCCATCCTTCAGGCGGCTGCGACCTCGCTCGCCGCCTTCGGACCCCAGGCCATCCGTACCCATATCGTGTCCAAGACCGACGCGGCCTCGGACCTGCTGGAGGTCTATCTGCTGCTCAAGGAGGTCGGTCTCTATCGGCCCGAAGACCCCGCCGCCTGCCCGATCCAGGCTGCGCCCCTGTTCGAGACCATCGAGGATCTGCGCGCCGCCCGTCCCACCCTGGAGCGTCTGCTTCAGGAACCGTCCGCCCTCGCCGTCGCCAAGGCGCGCGGGGTGCAGGAGGTGATGATCGGCTATTCGGACAGTAACAAGGACGGCTCCTACCTGACCTCGGGCTGGGAGTTGCACGAGGCTTCGCGCGCCCTGGTCGAGGTGACGCAGAAACACGGGCTGAAGCTGCAACTGTTCCACGGGCGCGGCGGCACGGTCGGGCGCGGCGGCGGGTCGTCCTTCGCCGGCGTCCTGGCCCAGCCGGAAGGCACGGTCCAGGGCCGCATCCGCACCACCGAACAGGGCGAGGTCATCGCCAACAAATACGGCGAGCCCGAGATCGCGCTTCGCAATCTCGACGCCCTGACCTGCGGCGCCATGCTGGCCTCGCTGGGCAAGGGGACGGATCACGCCTTCACCGCCGAACACGGCGACACCCTGTCGGACCTGTCGGCCCGGTCGATGGCCGCCTATCGCCAGTTGGTCTATGAGACCGACGGCTTCGTCGACTACTATCGCGCCGCCACCCCCATCGCCGAGATCGCCGACCTGAAGATCGGCTCGCGCCCGTCGTCGCGCACCGCCTCGACCCGGATCGAGGATCTGCGCGCCATTCCCTGGGTGTTCAGCTGGTCGCAGAGCCGGGTCATGCTGCCCGGCTGGTTCGGCTTCGGCTCGGCCGCCCAGGGCCAGGACATGGGCCAGTTGAAGGCGATGGCCGAGGCCTGGCCCTTCTTCAAGACCCTGGTCCAGAACATGGAGATGGTCATGGCCAAGTCCGACATGACCATCGCCCGCCGCTACGCCACCCTGGTCCCCGACGCGTCGCTGGCGGCGCGCATCTATGGCGAGATCCGCGAGGAGTGGCAGCGCACCCACGACGCCATCCTGGCCATCACCGGCCATGACAAGCTGCTGGGCGGCCAGCCCGAGCTGGACCGGCTGATCCGCCTGCGCATGCCCTATGTCGAGCCGCTGAACCACGTCCAGATCGAGCTGATCCGCCGCCGCCGCGCCGGCGATGACGACCCCCGCGTTCGCGAGGGCATCCTGCTGGCTATCAATGGCGTGGCGGCGGGGTTGAGGAACAGCGGGTGACGGCGCCGCGACCGTGACGACGATTTAATCCCATTGTCGCGGATCGGCGGCTGAACCCTCATCATCCTGTCGCACGACAAGACTATTGCGCCCTCGTCGCCACTTCGAGCGATAATTTTTCGCCTCAGGAGCTAAGTGATGAAGGTTCTCTCCCCCGTCCTCTTCGCCGCCGCCGTTCTGTCCGCCGCCGTCGTCGCCCCCGCGACAGCCCAGGACGCCCACATCCGTTATGGCGACCTGGACCTGTCCACGGCCGCCGGCGCCGCCGCCTTCGACACGCGCGTCGATGAGGCCGGCGTTCGCCTGTGCCGCGACATGCGTCGCACCGGCCGTCTGGCCGTCGATCAACGCCGCTGCCTCACGATCATCCGTCAGGAAGCCCTGCGCGAACTGCCCCGCGCGCGCCAGACCGACTATGCACGTTCGCCGCGCGCCGACCGTCAGGTCGCCCAGGTCGTCGATCTGTTCGTTCTCAGCTGAAGCGTAACGGCGAGGGGGCGCTTACGTCCCCTCGCCGCCTACAGCCATTTCGTGCGTTTGAACGTCACGTACAGGGCCGCGCAGATCGCCGCGATGACGCCCAGAACCGCATAATATCCGTATTCCCAGCGCAGCTCGGGCATATGCTCGAAGTTCATGCCGTAGATGCCGGCGATGGCGGTCGGCACCGCCAGGATGGCGGCCCATGCGGCGAGTTTTCGGGTGATCAGGCCCTGGCGTTGCTGCTCAAGCAGATTGGCCACTTCGAACACCGACGACAGGATGTCGTTCAGCCCGCTGAGCCGGCTGTTGATCCGCCGAACGTGGTCGCCCACGTCGCGGAAATAGGGCCGCACGTCGGGATCGATACAGGGCAGATCCAGCGACTGCAACCGTCCCAGCACCTCCTCCATCGGCCCCAGGATGCGGCGGAACTTCAGCAGTTCGCGGCGCAGGGTGAACAGGCGCCGAATCTCGACCCGCGACAGGAAGGCGTCGAGCGTCCGCTGCTCCATCTCCAGCACGCTGTCCTCGGCGTCGTCGACGATGGGGGAATAGGCGTCGACGATGAAGTCCAGAATGCCGTGCAGGACGAAGTCCGGCCCCTTCTTGAGCTGTAGCGGCGACGCCTCCAGCTGCGCCCGCAACAGATTGTGCGACCGCGCCGAGCCGTGACGGATGCTGACCACATGGTCGTCGCCGACGAAGACGTGGGTCTCGCCATAGGCGATGCGGTCGTCGATCTTCATCGCCGTTCGCGCCACCACGAACAGTTCGCGGCCATAGACCTCGACCTTGGGCATCTGGTGCGCGACCAGGGCGTCCTCGACCGCCAACGGATGCAGCTTGAACCGCTTCACCAGGACATCGATCTCGGCGTCCGTCGGATCATACAGCCCGACCCAGACGAACTCGCCCGGCTCAAGCGCCAGCCCTTCGGGCGTCAACGGCGCCTCGCGCACGCGCTGGCCGTCGCGATAGACGTAGGAGGCGACGACGGTCATGAAATCTCCAGCAGGCCGATGCCCGCCCCTGACTTAGAGGCTGAACGGCCCCAGTTGAAGCACCTGACGCACCCGCACGTTCATCGCGGCGTCGATCCTGACCGAAATGTCATGACGTCGAATTATGAAAGCGCCGCCTTTCCGCCTCGGAAGCTTCGCCGTTTCGATCCGATCCAGCGTCACCGTTCCCTGCCCCGGACGACAAGGGGCGAGAAAAATGGAACCAGGATCATGCTCGGACTCGCCTCTCTGACGACCGCCGCCTTCCTCGCCGCCGGCGCAATCTCCTCCGCTCCCATCGAAGCCCGCATTCCCTACGGCGACCTCGACCTGTCGAGCCGCGCCGGCGCGACGGCGTTCGACGCCCGAGTCCAGCGCGTCGCGCGAAATCTCTGCACCGGCCGCCTGCCCATCGAACGCCTGAGCTGCATGGACAAGGTGCGAGACGAAGCGATGTCCCTCCTGCCCGAACGCGCCCGCACCGAATACGCGCGCGGTCGCGTCGCCTTCGAGGCCTGAAACGCAGGACGCCGCCGGACCGATCGTCCGACGGCGTCCCATTTCACAAAGCCGAAGCCGCTTTCCGGGCCTCAAGTCGCCCGAAGGGCGATAGGCTCAAGATCAAGAGACCGGGAAGCCGCGGACCTTCAGCAGGGCCGCCACGTCCGGGTCGCGACCGCGGAAGGCGCGATAGGCTTCCGCCCGATCCGTGGTGTTGCCCGGCGCCAGCATGATCGACTTGAAGCGGCCGGCGATGTCCGGATTGAACACGTCTCCCGACTCCTCGAAATAGGCCCAGGTGTCGGCGTCCATCGTCTCGGACCACAGATAGCTGTAGTAGCCCGCTGAATAGCCGTCCGAGGTGAACAGGTGATTGAACTGCGGCAGGCGGTGCCGCATCACGATTTCCTTGGGCATGCCGATCCGCGCCAGGCTGGCCTTTTCGAACGCATCAATGTCGGTCGGCGGCGTGGCCTGGGTGTGCAGGTCCATGTCGACGATAGCCGAGGACAGATAGCTGACCGTCGCATAACCCTGGTTGAAGGTAGCGGCGGCCTCGATCTTGTTCACCAGCGCCTGCGGCATGGCCGCACCCGTCTGATAGTGTTTCAGATAGCCGTCCAGGATCGGACGGCTCAGCACCCAGTGTTCGTGAACCTGCGACGGATATTCGACGAAGTCGCGCGGCGTGTTGCCGTACGACGGATAGGTCACGTTCGACGAGAAGTAGTGCAGGGTGTGGCCGAATTCGTGGAACAGGGTCTCGGCGTCGTCCAGCGAGATCAGGACGGGCTCGCCCGGCTCCGGCTTGGTGAAGTTGTTGTTGTTCGAACCCAGGATGATCTTGGACCCGTCCAGCGTCGAGAACGACCGATAGGTGGTCATCCAGGCGCCCGAACGCTTGCCCGGACGGGCGTAGTCGTCGGTGTAGTACAGGCCGATCTGGCGGCCCTTGGTCTTGTCGTGGACCTCATAGACCTCGACGTCCGGTTCGAAGGTCGGGACCGTTCCCTTGGGCAGCTTCTTGAAGGTGAAGCCGTACAGGCGCTCGGCCATGGCGAAGGAGCCGGCGCGAACGGCGTTCAGCTCGAAGTAGGGCTTCAGCTCGTTCTGATCCAGGTCGTACTTGGCCTTCCTGACCTTCTCGGCGAAGTAGAGGTAGTCCCACGGCTCGATGTCCCCCCCTTCAAGGGCAGAGCCGGCGATCGCCTTCATGTCGGCGACCTCTTCGGCGACGCGGGCCTTGGCCGGCGCCCAGACGCGGTCCATCAGGGCCTGGGCCGCCGCAGGCGTCTTGGCCATGGTGTCCTGCATGCGCAGTTCGGCATGATTGCCATAGCCCAGCAGCTTGGCGCGTTGGTCGCGCAGCTTGACGATCTCGGCGATGGTCGCGTTCGTGTCGTTGGCGTCGCCGTTGTCGCCGCGATTGACGAACTTCTTCCAGACCTGCTCGCGCAGCGCCCGGTCGTCGGCGAAGGTCAGGAAGGGATCGACCGCCGAACGCGTGTTCAGGATGGCCCAGCCCTGCAGGTTGCGGCTGCGCGCCGCGCCGGCGGCGGCGGCCTTGTTGGAGGCCGGCAGGCCCGCCAGACCGGCTTCGTTGGGGATCAGGGTCCAGGCGTTCTCGTCGGCGACGACCTTCTGACCGAAGCGGGTGAAGGCGTTGGACAGGGCGGTGTTGATCCGGCCCAGCTCGGCCTTGCCGGCCGCGTCCAGATTGGCGCCGGAACGGATGAACTCGTCGCGGCGACGCTCGGCCAGACGTTTCTGCTGGGCGCTCAGGCCCATGGCGTCCGCATTGTCCGCCACGTTCTTGACCCGCTGGAACAGCTTGTCGTTGAAGTTGATCTCGTCGAAGAAGGCCGACAGCTGGGGCGACAATTCGGTGTCGAGGGCGTCATAGGCCTCTCCGCCGATGTTGCCGGTCATGACGCTGTAGATGTTGTAGGCGCGGTCCAGAGGCTGGCCCCACAATTCCTGGGCGGCCATGGTGTTGGCGAACGTCGGGGGCTCGGGATTGTTCGCCACGGCGGCGACGTCGGCACGGGCCAGTTCCATCGCCTCCAGCATGGCGGCGCGCAGCTTGGCCGGCGTCACCTTGTCGAACGGCGGCACGCCGTCATAGGAGCCGGTCCAGACCTGTAGCAGCTCGGCGCGCGGCGTCTGGGTCGGCAGGACGGCGCGGGCGATGCGCGCTTCCTCGGCCAGGCTGGCGGCGGACGGCGCGGCGGCGGACCCGCCCGAGGCGGCCCCAGTCGAGGCGCAGGCGGACAGGGCCATCAGGCTGCCGCCCGCGATGAGAAGCTGGCGTCTATGCATGGAATGCTCCGAAAGAAGATCATGATTGCCCACACACTTAGGCGCACTGACCGGTCCCGTCACCTGATGCAGGCATAATCTTGTCGCCAAGTCGGTTGGATACGTCGTCGCACTGCTCTAAAGCGCGCCCATGGCTATTGGTGTTTTCGACTCCGGCGTGGGCGGTCTGACCGTTCACCGCGAACTGACCCGACGCTTCCCGGCACGGGACTTCATCTATTTAGCCGATCAGGCCCACGCCCCCTATGGCGGGCGCAGCGGCGAAGACATCGTCGAACTGACCAGGGCGGGGTGCGAGCGGCTGTTCGACGCGGGAGCCTCCGTGGTCGTCTTGGCCTGCAACACCGCAAGCGCCATCGCGCTTCGCCGTCTGCAGCAGACCTGGCTGCCAGGTCTGCGCGAACGGCTGGGCCGTCCGGTCAACATTCTGGGCATCATCGTGCCGACCATCGAGGCCGCGACCGGCAAGCCCTGGAGTTTCGAAGCCGAGCGCCCGCAGGAGGGCGAAAAGGTCGCCTCCATCGCCATCACCGGCGTCTTCTGCACCGCCGCCACCGCCATCAGCCGCGTCTATGAGATCGAGATCGACAAGCGGCGCGAGGACATCGCCGTCTTCTCCGAACCCTGCCCTGGCCTGGCGGGCCTGATCGAGCTGGGCGCCCCGCCCGAGGAACTGAAGGTGGTGATCGACGACCACGTCGACGCCCTGCGCCGCCGCATCGGCCGCCATCCCGACAAGGCCATACTGGGCTGCACCCACTACGAGATCGTCGCCGAACTGTTCGCCCAGGCCCTTCCGGCGGGAACGGCGCTGATCGAACAGCCCAAGGCGGTCGCCGATGCGCTGGAGCGGTATTTCAAGGCGCATCCCGAATACGACCTGGGCGACAGCGGCCGCCGCGATTTCCTGACCACCGGCCAGGCCGGCCCCCAGTCGGAGATGGTGTCCCAGTTCTGGGGTGCGCCCCTGACCTTCGCCCAGGCCTAGAGGGTCAGCAGCCCGGGCAATCCGGCAGCGGCTCGTTCTCCAGCTGCAGCGTCGTGTGGCCGATGGCGTAACGTTTCGCCACGGCCTGGGCCTCGCCGATCAGGGCCGCCGCATCCTCGCGGTCGTGCACCAGATGCGCCGTCAGGGCCGTCTCGGTCGTGGACAGGCCCCAGACGTGCAGATCATGCACGGCCCGCACGCCCGGCAGGCTGACCAACGCCTTTTCCAGCGCCGACACGTCCACGCCCGTCGGGGCGCCGTCCATTGCCAGGTTGACCGAATCCTTCAGCAGGCCCCAGGTCGACCACAGGATCACGACCACGATCGCCAGGCTGACCAGCGGATCGACCACCGACCAGCCGGTCATCATGATCAGCCCGCCCGCCAGGACCACGCCCAGCGACACCCCGGCGTCGGCCATCATGTGCAGATAGGCGCCGCGCGCATTCAGGTCGTGCTGCGACTTCATGAAAAGAAGCGCCGTGCCCAGGTTGATGAAGAAGCCGATGCCCGCCACCGCCATGATGACGCCCGACCCAACCGGGGCCGGCTCGTTGAAGCGGCGCACGGCCTCGAAGGCGATGGCCCCGCAGGCGAAGATCAGCAGCAACGCATTGCCCAGGGCCGCCAGAACCGTGGCCTTGCCGAATCCATAGGTGCGCCGACCGCCCGCCGCCCCATGCGCGCCGCGCCGCGCCAGCCAGGCCGCACCGCCCGCCATGGCCAGGCCCAGCACGTCCGACAGATTATGCCCGGCGTCGGCCAGCAGCGCCGTCGAATCCGCGATCAGCCCCGCCCCGAACTCGCACGCCACGAACAGCAGATTGACCACCAGACCGACGGCATAGCGCCAGTCGCCGGTATCCACCGGGCCGTGGCTGTGTCCGCCATGACCGTGGCTGTGTCCATGATGGCTGTGGGAGTGACCATCTCCGTGACCATGGTCGGCATGATCGTGGTCGTCGTCATGGTCGTGTGCGGCGTTCATGGTTCGCCTATACGCCCTTTGGCGGAACAGCCAAGCCGATACATGATAACGCGTTGAATGTTATCACGTAATGTCGCCTCAGTGTTGATGCATGGCGACGACGAGGCCCAAAACGATCAGGGCCACGCCCAGCACCGCCCCCTCGTACCTCGCCCACCTTTCCAGCCGCAGGATCGAGGCGCCGGCGCTGGCCAGGGCCGTGAACACCGCCATGCCCGCGACCGTGCCGATTGCGAACACCAGGGTCAGCATCGCCAAGGCGCCTAGGCCCGCCGAGGCCGAGGACAGATAGATGGGCAACAGCACCTCGCCCGGCGACACCGCCATCATCACGACAAGACCCACGAAGGCGGCCTTGTCCGACACCGCCGGCTCCGGCGTCTCGACAGCGGGGCCGCCTGCCATCGCGGGCCGCTTCAGGGTCGCGCGCGCCAGATAGAAGGCGCCGAACAGGAACAGCAACACCGCCGCCAGATGAGGCAGCACGCCTCCAATCCACTCATCCAAAGCCAGGCCCGCGGCCACGATCAGGCCGCCGACCACCGCCGTCGTGGCGATATGGGCCAGGCCCGCCGCCGTCACCGCCATCAGGATCCGCGACGGTCGCCAGCCTTGCGCCCGCCCCACCAGCGTAAAGGGCAGCCAGTGGGTCGGCAGGGCCGCATGCAGGAAGGCCGCGACGAAGCCGCCCCCCAGCAGGGAAAGCATGACGGACTGTTCGGGACCGGGGGACATGAGCGGCCCTATAGCGTGTTACTTTATAACAGTCGAGAGGAATTCGACGTCATAGCCAGTCGGCGAACGGCTCGCGGTCCAGCATTTCCTCATAGGTCGGTCGCGGCCGGATCACGGCCCACTGATCGCCGTCCACAAGGACCTCGGGGACCAGGGGCCGGCTGTTGTATTCGCTCGACATCACCGCGCCGTAAGCCCCCGCCCCGGTGAAGACGACCAGGTCCTCGGCCTCCAGCGGAGGCAGGTCGCGGTCGCGCGCAAAGGTGTCGCCCGTCTCGCACACCGGCCCGACCACATCGTGCGGCAGGCGCTCGCCCACGCGCGGATTGACCGGCTGGATGTCGTGGAAGGCGTCGTACAGCGCCGGCCGCATCAGGTCGTTCATCGCCGCGTCCAGCACCAGGAAGCGCCGCCCGTCCGAGCGTTCGTTGACCTGGATCACCTGGCTGAGCAGCACGCCGGCGTTGGCGGCCAGCAGCCGCCCCGGCTCGAACGCCGCCTCGACGTCCAGGCCCTCCAGAACCCGCGCCGCCATGGCGACATACTCGGCCGGCGACGGCGGTTCGGTCCCACCCGAATAGGGCACGCCCAGCCCGCCGCCCAGATCCAGCCGCGTCACGGCATGGCCCTGGGCCCGCAGATCCCGCGTCATCTCGGCCAGCACCGTGAAGGCGGCCTCCAGCGGGGCCAGGTCGGTGATCTGGCTGCCGATATGACAGGCCAGCCCCACCGGCGTGACATGGGGCGAAGCCGAAGCTCGCGCGTACAGCCCCATCGCCTCCTCGACCGGCACGCCGAACTTGTCGCCCTTGCCGCCCGTGGTGATCTTGGCGTGACCGCCCGCGCCGACGTTGGGATTGACCCGCACGGCGATGGCCGGAGACATGTCCATCATGGCGGCGATGGCGATCAGCCGGTCCAGTTCCGCGCCGGATTCGATATTGATCTGGCGCACGCCGACGCTGATGGCGAAGGCCATTTCCACGTCGGTCTTGCCCACGCCGGAAAAGATGATCCGGTCGGACGGCACGCCTGCCGCCAGCGCCCGGCGGATTTCACCTTCGGACACGGTGTCGGCCCCGGACCCCAGTTTCGCCAGGGTCGCCAGCACCGACAGGTTGGAGTTGGCCTTGACCGCAAAGGCGATCAGCGCCTCGCCCAGAGCATCGCGATGCGCATCGGCGGCGGCGCGCAGCAGGCCGTAATGCCGCTTCAGCGTCGCGGTCGAATAGACATAGGCCGGCGTGCCAACCTCGTCCGCGATCAGCTCCAGCGGCACGCCCTCGGCATACAGGGCGCCGTCCTTGAGGTCGAAATGGTGCAACGGTTACCGCGGGTCGTTCTGGGCGGCGCCGGCGCCGATGGGGTTGGACGGGCCGCCGTCGATCGGCACGCTGCTGGACGGGCGGTTCATGGTCGCCGGCTCGGGCAGATGCGGCGCGCGGCCGTCGCGCGGCGCGCGTTCAGTCTGGCGCACCGGCGATTCCAGATCGGCCATGCGGCCGCAGGCGGAGGTCATAAGGGCGAGCGCGCCCACGACGATGAGGGTTCTTTTCACAGGCGGGCTCTCCAGTCGGCGATACGCGCACGGACCTGTTCCGGCGCGGTTCCCCCATAGCTTTGACGGCTTTCGCAGGAAGCCTGGGCGGTCAGCACCTTGTAAACCGCTTCGGTGATCCCCGGCTCCAGTTTCTGCATTTCTTCCAGCGGCAGTTGCGACAGATCCACGCCCAGCGCCTCGGCCTGTTTGACGGCCGCGCCCGTCACATGGTGCGCCTTGCGGAACGGCAGGTTCAGCTCGCGCACCAGCCAGTCGGCTAGATCCGTCGCGGTCGAGAAGCCTGCGCTCGCCGCCTGGGCCATGCGTTCGGTATTGGGTTGCAGCGCCGCCACCATCGCCGTCATGGCGACCAGGGCCAGGTCCAGGGCGTCGAACGCCTCGAACACCGGCGGCTTGTCCTCCTGCATGTCCTTGGAATAGGCGAGCGGCAGGCCCTTCATCACCGTGGACAGGGCGACCAGCGAGCCCATGATCCGGCCCGTCTTGGCCCGCACCAGTTCGGCGGCGTCCGGATTGCGCTTCTGCGGCATGATCGACGACCCGGTCGTCAGGTCGTCGGGCAGAGAGGCGAAGCCGAACATCGGCGTCATCCAGATCACGATCTCCTCGGCCAACCGCGACAGGTGGCCGGCGGTGATCGAGGCGGCGGCCAGGCTCTCCAGCGCGAAATCGCGGTCCGACACCGCATCCAAGCTGTTCGCCATCGGCCGATCGAAGCCCAGTTCCGCCGCCGTCATCTGCCGGTCGATGGGGAAGGGCGAACCGGCCAGGGCAGCGGCGCCCAGCGGGCTTTCGTTCATCCGGACGCGCGCGTCGGCGAACCGTCCCGCATCGCGGCCGAACATCTCGACATAGGCCATCAGGTGGTGACCCAGGGTCACGGGCTGGGCCGTCTGCAAATGGGTGAAGCCGGGCATCAGGTCGCCCGCATGCTGTTCGGCGCGCGCCAGCAGTGCGGCTTGCAACGCCTTTAACTGAGCGACCGAACGATCGCAGGCGTCGCGCACCCAAAGGCGGAAATCGACGGCGACCTGGTCGTTGCGGCTGCGCGCCGTGTGCAGGCGGCCGGACGGTTCGCCGATCAATTCGTTCAGCCGCGCCTCCACATTCATGTGGATGTCCTCGAACTGATCTCGGAAGGGGAAGGTGCCGGCCTCGATCTCGGATTCGATGGCGTCCAGCCCGCCCAGGATGGCTTCGGCGTCAGCCTGCTGGATGATGCCCTGCTTGGCCAGCATGCGACAGTGGGCGCGCGACCCCGCCAGATCCTGGCGCCATAGACGCTGGTCCACGCCGATGGAGACGTTGATCGCCTGCATGATTTCTGCAGGGCGCGACGAAAAGCGTCCGCCCCACATGTCTTGACCCGCGGGCTTCACCGGCGCAGTCGAACCGCCAGATGGCTTGGCGTCGGAAGAGGTGGATTCAGTCATGAGCGGCTCTAGGAAGGCGATCTGGGCGGTCGTCGGCGCGGTCGTCGTCATCAGCACCATCGCCGGCGCCGGCGGCATGGCGATGTCGCTATACGCCAATCATCGCCAGAAGGCGCAAGTCGAACAGGCCGCAACCGCCGCCGCGACGCCAAAAAGCGACCTGGCGCGGTTCGCCGTCGGCCCCTTGGCGGCGCTTTCGACCCCGGCTCAGGCCGAAATGGCTCCTGAATATGCGTTTCGCGACCGCACCGGCACGGCCGTCCGCTTCTCGGCCTTCCAGGGCAAGGTGGTCGTCGTGAACCTGTGGGCCATGTGGTGCGCGCCGTGCAAGGCGGAGATGCCGACGCTTCAGGCCCTGGCCAAAGTTTATGAGGCGAACGAGGATCTGGTGGTCCTGCCGATCAATGTGGACGCCACGCCAGAGGCGGCGGCCGAGGCCAGACGCTTCCTCGACGCCCACGCCCCCTTGCCCTTCTACAGCGACATTCGTTTCCAGCTGCCGTTCGAGTTTCCGGGCAAGGGCGCCATGCCGCAGACGATCATCCTGGATCGCCAGGGCCGTATCCGCGCCACCATGGCGGGCGAGGCGGACTGGTCCAGCCCCCAGGCCCGCGCCCTGATCGACGCGGTGCTGGCGGAAGGCGGCTCACCGCCTCCCGCCTGATCCGTGCTTCAGTTGTCGGCCGGGACGCGTTGGTCGGTGGCGGGATTGATCGCGCCCGGCTTGCCTTCAGCAGCAGCTTCAGCCTGCTCGCCTTCCAGCTTGTTCGCGACATGCCCCGCGCCGGTCTCGACCGCCTGAGCGGCCTTCATCGCCCCGCCCTCGATCACTTCGCCGGCCTGCGACGCGACATCCGCCGTCTTGTCGGCGGCGGCCTCGGCATGGGCTTCGGTCTTTTCCTGCTCGGCCTGGGTGCAGGCGGCGGCGCCCAGGGTCAGGGCGGCGACGGCCGCCATCAAGGCTTTGGTTCGGATCGTCATGGCGGATCTCCGGTCAAGGTTAAGGTCTCGACCGAGAACGCAGCACCACGGCGCAGGTTGCAGCATCAAGATTCGCAAGCGGGACCATAAGCGCAAGCGTGCGACTTGATGCGAAAGTGGGGCCCGGCGATGGCGCCCCGCGCAGAGGTCGAGCGCGCCAAGGGATAAAACCTGACACCGCAACCGTAAGTCCCTGCCGATGGCCCGTCGGATTTGCCACATGGGCGCAGACATGAGAGCTTGGCTGATCAGGAGAAAGCCATGCTCTCAACCCCCCTCATTTTCGCATCCGCGCTTGCGTTTCAAGCGTCCGCTCAAACGCCACCCGTGACGACGGCACCTTCCCCTCAGACCGGCGCAACGCAACAGCAGCCGGCGCCGCCCCGCGCACGACGTATCTGCGAACAGCGCGCCCCGACCGGACGCCGGCTGGAGCAAAGAATTTGCTACACGCCCGAACAATATGCCGCGCTTGTCGAGGCCAAGCGCAAAGAGGCGCAGGAACTCCAGGGCGGCAACAATGTTCAGAATGACCGGGGCATCGTCGGCATCCCGAACCCAAACTAGGCCCCACTAAAGATGCTGGCCTTCGAAGCGTGGTGACTGGAGGCGGGATCGAACCGCCGACCTGTGGGTTATGAATCCACCGCTCTAACCATCTGAGCTACCCAGTCCCGGGCCTGCGCGAGGCCAAGGGCCAGCGCGAAAGAGGCGTGCCTATATCGCCGTCGGGCGCGCGGTTCAAGTCGTCTCGGTGCAGATCGTGCGGCGATAGGGCGCAAGACGCCGCAGGGCCGGAACGGTAACGCTGGCGTCGCCGTTCCCGAACCAACGCCTGTTTCCCATCGGAGCCTTCGCCAATGCGCCTGATCGTCGCCGCCGCCTCGACGTCCCTGCTTGTCCTCGCCGCCGCCTGTGGCGCGAACGGCGAAAGCGCGAACGCCCCGCCCCAGGCCGGCGCACCGCTGGAGACCCGGCAGGCCAACAATCCCGATCAGCAGCCGGCTTTCGCCGGCCAAACGCGCGCGCCGGGCGTCAAGACCGCACAGGCGATGGCTCACACGGTGGTCGCCTCCGGCCTGGCTCATCCCTGGGGCCTTGCCGCCCTGCCCGACGGTCGCTGGCTGGTGACGGAAAAGTCCGGTCGCCTGCGCATCATCACCGCCCAGGGTCAGGTGGGGGAGCCGGTCGCGGGCTTGCCAGCCGTCGATGCACGCGGTCAGGGCGGCCTGCTGGATGTGATCGTCAGCCCCGACTTCGCCCAGGATCGCATGATTTACTGGAGCTATTCCGAACCGCGTCAGGGCGGCAACGCCACCTCCGTCGCCCGCGCGCGGCTGTCAGACGACGGATCGCAGGTGGAGAATGTTCAGGTCATCTTCCGCGCCCTGCCTATCTATGACGGCGACAAGCATTTCGGCTCGTCCCTGGCGTTCGCGCCGGACGGCAAGCTGTTCATCACCCTGGGCGAACGCTCCGACCGGCCCATGCGGCCCCAGGCCCAGGATCTGGGCTCGCACATGGGCAAGACCATCCGCATCAACGCCGACGGCACGGTTCCGCAGGACAATCCCTTCGTCGGTCGCGCCGGCGCCCTGCCCGAGATCTGGAGCCTGGGCCACCGCAACGTCCAGGGCATCGCCGTCCAGCCAGGAACGGGCACCGTCTGGACCATCGAACACGGCACGCGCGGCGGCGACGAGGTCAATATCGACAAGCCGGGCCTGAACTACGGCTGGCCCGACGCGGCTTACGGCGTCGAATACGCCGGCGGCCAGATCAACACCGGCGCGACCCAGGTGCCGGGCACGGAACAGCCCGTCTATTACTGGGATCCGGTGATCGCGCCGGGTGGCGCGACCTTCTATCAGGGCGCCATGTTCCCCGGCTGGGACGGAAACCTGCTGGTCGCGGGGCTGAAGGAAAAGCATATCGCCCGTCTGATGATCCAGAACGACCGCGTGGTCGGAGAGGAGCGTCTATTGACCGACCTGGGCGAACGCGTCCGCGACGTAGCAGTCGGCGCCGACGGCTCGGTCTGGGCCATCACCGACGAGGAAAACGGCAAGCTGGTCAGGCTGGCGGCGACGCAGTAACCTTCAAACGCCGGGGGGCTAATGAGGGAGCGCGTCGACGCTCCAGGGAGCACCGAGCCATGCGTATCCTCATTCTCTCCGCCGCGATCAGCCTGCCCTTGCTGGCGGCCTGCGGCACGATGGGCGGCGTCAGCAGCTATCAGAAGGACATGGACGCGCTGGAGGCGGAATGCAGCCGCAGCCAGGGCATTCTGACGCCGACCGGCCTGCAGACCGGGCGCCCCCAGACGGAATACGCCTGCAAGATCACCGGCGGCGCGACACGTATTCCGCCGCGCTGACGGAACACGAGCGGGCCAGTCAGCCATGCCCGGTCCGCTCGCCAGAGGCGTCGAAACTCATCTTGAATCGAAAAACACCGGACCCATGGCACGGCGTCATGCGGCTTATTACTTGACGTTGACGTAAACGTAGGGTTCTTGGCGTTCACGCTTGGAACCGCCCTGCCCCTCATGTCGCGACCCGCCACGTGGTGAGCCTAGGGGCCAAAGATGGAGACCTACTCCCATGGCTGACGCCTATATCTACGACGCCGTCCGCACGCCGCGCGGCAAGGGCAAAAAGGACGGCTCGCTGCACGAGATCACCGGCCTGAGCCTGGCGACCCAGGTTCTGGAGGCCTTGCGCGACCGCAACGATCTGGACACGTCCAAGGTCGACGACGTCATCCTGGGCTGCGTCACCCCTGTGGGCGAACTCGGCGCCGATATCGCGCGCACGGCCGTGCTTTCGGCCGGCTGGTCGCAATATACTGCGGGCGTTCAGGTCAACCGCTTCTGCGCCTCGGGCCTGGAAGCCGTGAACATGGCCACCGCCAAGGTGAAGTCCGGCGAAGCCGACTTCGCCGTCGGCGGCGGGGTCGAGGTCATGAGCCGCGTGCCCATGGGTTCGGACATGGGCGCCTGGCCCACCGATCCGTCGTCGGCCTTCCCGACCTATTTCGTGCCGCAAGGCGTGTCGGCGGACATGATCGCCACCAAATACGGCTTCAGCCGCGACGACGTAGACGCCTATTCGGTCGAGAGCCACAAGCGCGCCGCCAAGGCCTGGGCCGAAGGCCGGTTCAAGAACTCGGTCATCGGCGTCAAGGACCAGCTGGGCCTGACCATCCTGGACCATGACGAGACCATTCGTCCGAACACGGACATGCAGGCCTTGGGCGGCCTGAACCCCTCCTTCGCCATGATGGGCGAGATGGCCTTCGACAGCGTGATCAACCAACGCTACCCCGAGGTCGAACGCGTCAATCACGTCCACACCCCCGGCAACTCGTCCGGCATCGTCGACGGCTCGGCCGGCGTGCTGATCGGTTCGCTGGAAGCCGGCCAGGCCCTGGGCCTTAAGCCGCGCGCCAAGATCCTGGGCGGCGCCTCGATCGGCTCGGAGCCGTCGATCATGCTGACCGGCCCGGAATATGTGACCCGCAAACTGCTGGGCAAGCTGGGCATGACCCCCGACGACATCGACGTGTGGGAGCTGAACGAGGCCTTCGCCGCCGTCGTGCTGCGCTACATGCAGGCCCTGAACATCGACCACGCCAAGATGAATGTGAACGGCGGCGGCATCTCGATGGGCCACCCCCTGGGCGCCACCGGCGCCATGATCACCGGCATCGCCCTGGACGAGCTGGAACGCTCGAACAAGTCGACGGCCCTGATCACCCTGTGCATCGGCGGCGGCATGGGCACCGCCACCGTCATCGAACGCGTCTGAGGATCACACCCATGGAAAACTTCAAGATCGACGTCGACGCCGACGGCATCGCCCTGATCACGTTCGACGTGCCGGGCCGTTCGATGAACACCCTGACCTCTTCGGTGATGGCGGAAATCCCCGAACTGGTCGAACGCATCAAGACCGACGACGCCATCAAGGGCGCGGTCATCACCTCGGGCAAGGCTTCGGGCTTCTGCGCCGGGGCGGATCTGGGCGACATGGCCGGCGGCGTCCTGTCGGGCGGCGGTGATTTGCAGAAGGCGTTCGACGCCGGCTGGAAGCTGAACGGCGCCTTCCGCGCGCTGGAAACCTCGGGCAAGCCGATCGCGGCCGCGATCAACGGCCTGGCCCTGGGCGGCGGGCTGGAGTTCACCCTGGCCTGCCATTATCGCGTGGTCGAGAACGACAACAAGATCCAGCTGGGCCTGCCCGAGATCAAGGTCGGCCTCTTCCCCGGCGGCGGCGGCACCCAGCGCCTGACCCGACTGGTCGGCGTTCAGAACGCCATGATGGCCATGAGCGAAGGCAAGTCCTTCCGCCCCAACGACGCCAAGGGCGCCGGCATCGTCCATGAGGTGGTCGAAAAGGGCCAGTCGGTCGAGGCCGCCAAGACCTGGATCAAGGGTGGCGGAAAAGCCGTCCAGCCGTGGGACGACAAGTCCTTCAAACTGCCCGGCGGCGGCCCCTATCACCCGGCCGGCATCCAGAACTTCATGGTCGGCAACGCCATGCTGCGCAAACAATCCTACGGCAACTATCCGGCCGTCGTGAACCTGATGAAGGCGGTCTACGAAGGCGCACAGGTGCCGATGGATGCGGCCCTGCGCATCGAGACCCGCTATTTCATCAAGACCCTGATGACGCCGCAGGCCCAGGCCATGATCCGCAGCCTGTTTCTGTCCAAGCAGGAGCTGGACAAGGGCGCCGTGCGTCCCGCCGGCGTGCCCAAGTCCGATCCCAAGAAGGTCACGGTCATCGGCGCCGGCATGATGGGCGCCGGCATCGCCTATGTGCAGGCGCTCGCCGGCATCGAGACCATCCTGATCGATCAGACCCAGGAGGCCGCCGACAAGGGCAAGGCCCATGTCGAGGAGCTGCTGAAGAAGCGCCTGTCGCGCGGCCAGCTGACGCAGGAGAAATACGACGCCCTGCTGGGTTCGGTCACGGCGACGACCGACTATGACCTGATCAAGGGTTCGGACCTGGTCGTCGAGGCCGTTTTCGAAAGCCGCGAGATCAAGGCCGACGTGACCAAGCGCGCCGAAGCGCAACTGGCCGAGGGCGCCGTCTTCGGCTCCAACACCTCGACCCTGCCGATCACCGGCCTGGCCGAGGCCTCGGTGCGGCCGGAGGACTTCATCGGCATCCACTTCTTCTCGCCCGTCGACAAGATGATGCTGGTCGAGATCATCCTGGGCGAAAAGACGGGTCAGGCCGCTATCGCCAAGGCGCTGGACTATGTGCTGAAGATCAAGAAGACGCCGATCGTCGTCAACGACAGCCGCGGATTCTACACCTCGCGCTGCTTCTCCACCTTCCTGATGGAGGGCATGGCGATGCTGGAAGAGGGCTACGGCCCGGCCCTGATCGACAATGTCGGACGAATGACCGGCATGCCGCGTGGCCCGTTGGAGATGCACGACGACGTCGCTCTGGACCTCTCCTACAAGATCGCCAAACAGACCCGGGCCGACCTGGGCGACAAGTATGTGGCCAACGAGGGCGAGCAGATCGTCGCCACCATGGTCGAGGGTGGACGCTTCGGCCGAAAGAACGGCAAGGGCTTCTACGACTATGATCAGAAGCCCAAGACGCTTTGGGCAGGCCTGGCCGACCTCGCGCCGACCACCAAGGGCATCGACAAGCCCGAGGAGGCGACCGCCTTCGCCCAGATCGACGAGTTGAAGACGCGCCTGCTGTATCGCCAGGCCGTCGAGGTCGCTCGCTGCTGGGCCGAGGGCGTCATCGATGACCCCCGCGAGGCTGACCTGGGGGCCATCCTGGGCTGGGGCTTCGCGCCTTGGACCGGCGGCCCGATCAGCATGATCGACGGCATCGGCCTGGCCCAGTTCGTGGAAACGGCGGACCGCCTGGCCGCTGCGTACGGCGACCGGTTCAAGGTGCCGCAGTTGCTGCGCGACATGGCCGCCAAGAACGAGACCTTCTACGGCAAGTTCGCCCCGTCGAAGGCCGCCGCCTGATCGGTGCAGATAGCTTTAAACTACGGAACGGGCGGCCTTCGGGTCGCCCGTTTTCGTCTGGCCTATCTTTCTTCCGCTCATCCCGGCGAAAGCCGGGACCCAGTGCTTTGGGCGATCCGGCTCGTCCTCTGGCCCAGTCAATCAATCCAACGCAGTGCCGAGCGACAGAACTGGGTCCCGGCTTTCGCCGGGATGAGCGGATATCTGAATCCGGCCTCAAGTAGCGCGAACGCGCGATAGGCCAAAAGAAAGACCCGCCCGACACGAGGTCGAGCGGGTCGCTCCGCCGCCCTTCGCGGGGTCGGTGGCGGGTCGCTGGGGGCGACGGAGTGGGGGAAAAGACCGGGCCGTAGCCGGAGCGCGAACCCTTCAGGTCCGCCCCGGCCGCCCAGCCTCTTGTCTTGGCGTCAGCCTTCGAGATCCTGACCTTCGTCCGGCTCGGGTGTGCCCAGCAGTTCGTCGGCGATCTTGTTGGTCGAGGCCCGCACCGCCTTCTCGATCGAGACGGCGATGTCCGGGTTCTGTTTCAGGAATTCGCGCACATTCTCGCGGCCCTGGCCGATCCGGGTCGAGTCATAGCTGAACCAGCTGCCCGACTTCTCGATGATCCCGGCCTTCACGCCCAGGTCGATGACCTCACCCAGTTTGGAGATGCCCTCGCCGTACATGATGTCGAAGATAACCTCGCGGAACGGCGGGGCGACCTTGTTCTTGACCACCTTGACTCGGGTGGTGTTGCCGACCACCTCGTCGCGGTTCTTGATCGCGCCGGTGCGGCGGATGTCCAGACGCACCGAGGCGTAGAACTTCAGCGCATTGCCGCCCGTCGTCGTCTCGGGCGAGCCGTACATGACGCCTATCTTGTGACGGATCTGGTTGATGAACAGGACGATGCAGTTCGACTTGGAGATGGACGCCGTCAGCTTGCGCAGCGCCTGGCTCATCAGACGCGCCTGAAGGCCCGGCAGGCTGTCGCCCATCTCGCCCTCGATTTCGGCGCGCGGCGTCAGGGCGGCGACCGAGTCGATCACCACGATATCCACCGCGCCCGAACGCACCAGGGTGTCGACGATCTCAAGCGCCTGTTCGCCCGTGTCGGGCTGCGACACCAGAAGATCGTCCAGATTGACGCCCAGCTTCTGGGCATAGCCCGGGTCAAGCGCGTGTTCGGCGTCCACGAAGGCGGCGACGCCGCCGGCCTTCTGAACCTCGGCGACCGTATGCAGGGCCAGGGTCGTCTTGCCCGAGGATTCAGGGCCGAACACCTCGATCACCCGCCCGCGCGGCAACCCGCCGATGCCGAGCGCCATGTCCAGACCCAGCGATCCGGTGGACACCGAGGGGATCACGTCGGCGACCCCGCCCTTTCCCAGTTTCATCACCGAACCCTTGCCGAAGGCGCGATCGATCTGTGCGATCGCCGCCTCCAGGGCGCGTTGCTTGTCGCCGTCGTCCTTGCCCACCAACTTGAGTGCTGCCTGTGAAGCCATTGCCTTCGTCTCCCTTGCCATGATTCCCGTCATTAAGCTTGGGAGAGACCCGCCTGGACCCGCCCCCGTTTCGTGAAGACGACTATGTGCATGGTTTGTTCTGGTTCACAAGATGTTCTCATCGATCAAAACAAGAACATCAAAAAGGCACGTCCGTTTTTGACGTAAGCTCACCGCGTCAGGCGATGGCCCTCGCCGCCAGGGCGACCCCGCATCCAGCCACAAGGCAGACAGCCGCGAGCCCGCCGATCACCCGCACCTCGCCTGCCGATGTCGGCGCCAGCGGCCGGGCCGTCAGCACCGCCAACAGGGCGATCAGACCCAGCGCGCCGGGCAGGTCCATGCCGACGCCGAGAAACACGCCGTGCCCCTGGACCAGCAGCCATCCGCCCACGCCTACGGTTGCGACCGCTGCCGGGATCAAGGCGCGCCAGGGAGCCAGGCTGGCTCCGATCACGGCCGCAATCGCTGCGGCGAGCGCGGCGATCAGGCCGGGCCAGAGGAAGAGGAAGGCCGCCTCGGGCGCCACGGCCTGGATCAACCCGCCCAGGACCAACACCAGCACGATCAAGCCCAGCCAACCGCCCCAGGGCGTCTCGTCCTCGCCCGAGGGCCACAGGCTCAGCCCCACAGCGACCACCGCCGCCCCGACGACCAGCAGGCTGAACCCGCCCAGAGCCGTCGCAAGCACCGCCGCCGCGGCGACGACCCCGGCCGTGACCCTGCGGCCGATCCGTCCCCGCCTGACGACCAGGGCCATGACCAGCCCCGCGACCGCCAGCGCCACGCCGACCTCCAGCACCGGCAGGCACCGCAGCAGGGTGTAGTAGGTGTCGGCCGAATCGATCCGGCTGCCGACCGGCCCGGCCAGCACCCGCACGGCCTGGCCGACGACGACGGCGCTGGCCAGCAGCCACAGTCCATCGGTCGCGCCCCGCACCACCGACATCGCCCTCAGCCCCGTCGCGTGGTGCGCGCCCCAGGCGGCGAAGGCGGTCGCAAGACCGGCGACGATCAGAAGGATCCAGCCGACCGCCGGTGGATGACGCACGACGAACAGACCGTACACATCGGCATAGACCGCATTCTGCGTCGCCTGCGGCAGGTTTGGCGCGCGCAGGAAGGCGTCGGCGGTTTCCAGCGCCTGGGATCCGATATGCTGCAGACTGCCCTGGTCCAGCGCTTCGGGCGTCGAGGACGGCGAATGATACTGGGCCGGGCGGCCGATGAAGGCCAGGTTGATCCCCGCCAGTTCGCGCCCAGCCGCAACGGTGAAATCCGTGCCGTTGGGCATCAGCCGATAGATGAAGATCGCCAGGGCGTTGCTGGACGGGCCGCCGGTCGCCTTCTGCGTCGCCTGGGCGTGGCGGGCGATGGTCTCGGCGTTGCCGGGGCCGGTCTCGAACATCATGGCGCGACCGCCGCCGCCCCGCGCTTCCAAATTGATCACCGCCCCGATGCGGTCGCGCAACGGATGCTCGCTGAAGAAGGCCCGCGCCCCGTCCAGGTTCAGCTCCTCTGCATCGGTCAGCAGCACGACCAGCGTCCTGTCCGCCCCGCCTCGCGCCTTGATCGCCGGCACCGCCTCCAGGATCGCCGCGACGCCGCTCGCGTCATCGGCGGCGCCCGGCGAGTTCGGCACGCTGTCGTAATGGGCCATCAGGGCGACGGCGGGCAGCCCGGGATTTCGTCCCGGCAGAACCCCCACGATATTGACAGCTCTCAGCGCGCCGGCGTCGCCGCCGTCCTTCACGATCCGCGCCACCGCCGCCGGCGACAGGGCGCCGGATTGCAGGCTGGGCTGCAGCCCGAGCGCGGCCAGACGCTGGACCAGATAGGCCTGGACCTGCTGATGTTCGGCCGATCCGACAGGATGCGGCGCGCGGGCGATGCGGCGCACATCGACCATAGCCCGCTCGGCGGAAAAGCCGATGGCGGGCGTCGAGGCCGGCAGGGGCGCGGGCGTCTGGCTGGCGAAAACGGCCAGCCCCAGGGCGGCGGCCAGGGACGCGAGAAACAGGACCAGCCGCATACTCAAATCCCCCGATCGATCAGACGCTCAGTCAGCCTTGAACGACCGCTTTGCGCAAGTGCGGCCCAAAGGCCTCACCGCCGGACGATATTGCGCGCCGCGACATTGCCCGTGGCGCCATCGCTGTCGTTTGCGCTGGAGCCGAACGGCCAGCCCCGGTCGTCACCGCAATAGCGCCGTCCGCCCTCGCGCGAGCCGATCACCACCGCGCGCGGATGCAGCCAGCCGGCCCCGGTGAAGACATTGTCCGTGATCTGATTATAGGACGGCGTCTGGTGCCGGATCACCCCGTCCTCGCCGCAGTTTCGATACAGGAACACCCCGCCCTTGCCGCCCAGGGCCAGCCGGTTGCCGACGATGCGGTTGGCGCCCGATCCGTCCACGGCGATCTGCTCGCGCCCAGTTCGGATGTGGAAATCGTTGTCCTGAATCAGGGCGCCCGCGCTCTCGGCGTCCAGATAGATCGCCGCAGAAATTGAACGCCCTGAGAAGGTCGAACGCGTCACGGTCGTGCGCGTCACGCCCGGCCCGACGTAGAGGGGAATGGTCCCCGCCCCCTCGAACCGCACCCGGTCCAGGGTGACCCGGATCGGCGCTGCGGACTGGGCCGCCTGCGTATGGCCGGCGGTGCGCGACGAGGCCAGCAGGTCGCGCATCGACCCGCCCGCCCCCATGCCCCAGATCCGCACATTGCCGACGACTGCGCAGTTGCGCACCGTGACATCGACCGGCCGCGACCACGCGTCTCCATCTCGCCTGGACCAGACGGCGACGGTCGGGGCAGAGGTCGTCGCCTGGCCCGGCGCACGCACGGCGCCCCCGCCGCAGTCCAGCGACGCGCCCGACGCCTCGGCGCCCTCGATCAGGACGCGGCGGCGAACATCGGCTCCAGACAGTTGGGCCCGGCACCTGAGACGATACGGCTGGTCGGACGGTGTCGTCAGTTCGCGCAGTTCCTGCGCCGTGCAGGACCGGTCGGCAGGCGGCGCCTGAAACGCCAGGGCGGCCAGGGCGAGCCACAGCGCCATGTCAGGGCAGGACGGTCGCCAGGGCCGCGCGTTCAGCAGCACAGCCGGGGTTGGTCAGGCCGCTGCGACGCGCGGCCTCCAGTTCCGCTCGCGCCGCAGCGGCGTCAGCCTGAAAGGCGGACGTCTGCATAGTCTCAACGACGACGGCCCGGCCGATCTGCTCACCCACAGCGACATCGGTCGGATAATGCATGGCGCAGATCAGGCGGCTGACGCCGATCTGATGGCCGATCCTTCGCACGGCCTCGGCGCGATCCGGCTCCAGCGCCGCGAAGGCCTCGCCATAGGCCATGCCGACGGCGGCGCTGCCGGACGGATAGGAGGCGCTGTTTCGCGCGGCGGCGTTCACCACCTGACAGGCGCGTCGGTTGGGATCGTCGCCGACCGGTCGGGGCCGCGCCTGTCGCGCCTTCACCCGTTCCGCCACGCTGTTCGCGTCATGAAAGACCCGCGCCATCAACCGATCCAGCGCCGGGGTCTCGGCCGACCCGAGCCGCACGCCCAAGGCGCAGTCGAAATGCTGCAAGGCCAAGGGCGGACGCAGTTCCGCATGGGAGGTCGCCAGCAGCCAGCGATCACTGTCTTCCAGCGCGACATAGCGCGCGGAGGCCGCCTTGTCCGCCAGGTCTTGGGCCGACCCAACCGCAGGCGGCAGCGGGACCGCCTCGGCCAGCCGCGCGATCGCGCCCTCGGCCAGAAATCCCTCGCTCGGCGTCGTCACGGCCGGTTTCGGGGCGCCGGCGCAACCGACGACCAGCAGGATCGCCGTCGCCGCGCCTAGGGCGGCGACCGGCCTCACTGCCCGGCGCTCCAGCCCAGCTGGACCGAGGTCGCGCCCGCATCCATGGGCGCCGCCACGACCTGGAGCGACGGCCCGTTCGCCTGGTCGCCTGCCGCGCCATAGGCCCGCGCCTCGCCCTGGTTCATGCCTGTGACGGATCGCAGCCCAGCCGCCTCCGCCCGCTCGCGATAGAAGGCCACGACCTGATCCGGCGAGGCGTCTGTGGTGAAGGTGACCAGACCGCCGGCGCCCGCTTCGCCGCCTGCCAGCAGCGGCTGTCCCTCGACCTGGGCGCCCGGATAAAGCGCCGCAAAGGCCGGCGCGCCGTCGATCGCAGGCGCGGCCGCGACGGTCGCGTCGTCGGACGGCGCGACCGGGTCAGGCGCCGGCGGCTCTGCGACCACCGCAGTGGCAGCCGCATCGGGCGCCTGTTTCGCATCGGCCGGCTTGGCCGTGCGGTCGCATCCGGCGAGACAGAACAGAACCACGGCGGCGGCTGCCGCCCTACGAAGCTTCATCGAGAGATCGTCCCTGACCGAGTTTGGTCGAAGCGCCACCGTGGCGCATGCGTGCGGCTGCAGCAAGGCGCCGTCGTCAGTCCCCACGCTCGGCCGCATCAGCGGACTCACGTCCCTCTTCCGCCAGGGCGTCGTTGATCTCGCGTGAATCAGGATCGTCGTCAGATCCCGAAGCCGATCCGCCCCGCAGCGATCCCGCACGCGTGTCCGATCCCGAATCGCTGCCGTCGAGGGCGTCGATCAGCGTGTCCGCCTTGTGCCCCAGATCCGGCTTTTCGCCCATGTCGGCGGCCTCTCTTGCGTCATCGCAATCCACTTCGGGCTTGTTGGGATCGATGTCCGTCATGGCGCAGGTCTCCGTGGTGAGGATTTGAGTCTTAAAGCGCCCGACCCGGTTGCGGTTCCGCCCCCGCGCCCTTGAACCTCGGCGCACAACCCCGATCTAGGCGTCATGATCCCGTTCTCAGTTCTCGACCTCTCCCCCATCGTCGAAGGCGGCGACGCCCGCCGCGGCCTGGACGAAACCCTGGCCCTGGCCCAGGCCGCCGACCGTCTCGGCTACGAGCGGTTCTGGCTGGCCGAGCACCACAACATGCCGGGCATCGCCAGTGCGGCGACGTCCATCGTCATCGGCCATGTGGCGGCGGGGACGCAGCGTATTCGCGTCGGCTCCGGCGGCGTCATGCTGCCCAATCACGCGCCCCTGGTCGTCGCCGAACAGTTCGGCACGCTGGAGACCCTGTTCCCCGGCCGGATCGACGTCGGCCTGGGCCGTGCGCCCGGCACGGACGGCGCTACCGCCCGTGCGCTCCGTCGCTATTTCGAAGGCGCCGACCAGTTCCCGCGCGACGTGGTCGAGTTGATCCAGTGGTTCGAGCCGGCGTCCGAAAACCAGCCCGTCCGCGCCGTGCCCGGCGCCGGGCTGCGCGTACCCGTCTGGCTGCTGGGCTCCAGCCTGTTCAGCGCCGAGCTCGCCGGCCAACTAGGCCTACCCTACGCCTTCGCCAGCCACTTCGCCCCCGAACTGCTGCTTGAGGCCCTGGCTCTGTATCGCCGCAGCTTCACCCCTTCCGACCGCCTGGCCAAGCCCCATGCCATGGCCGCGATCAACGTTTTCGCTGCCGACACGGACGAGGAGGGCATGCGCCTGTCCACCTCCATGCAGCAGAGCTTCGCCCGCCTCTCGACCGGCAAGCCCGGCAAACTGCCCCCGCCGGTCGATGACATCACCACCATCCTGACGCCGCAACAGATCGAGGGTGCCAAGGGCCGCCTGCTCTATTCCGCCGTCGGCGGACCCGAGACCGTCAAGCGCCAACTCACCGACTTCATCGCCCTGACCGGCGTGGACGAGCTGATGGTCACTGGCATGATGTTCGACAACGCCGCCCGCATCCACAGCCTGGAAATCGTCGCCGAGGCGCGCGAGCAGATGGCGATAGCCGACGCGGCCTAAAGCGCTTTCAGAAACTCCAGCAGCAGCCCGTTCACCTCTGCCGCCCGCTCCTGCTGGATCCAATGCCCCGCCCCAGGCACGACCACCGACCGGGTCAGCCCCGGCGCCCAGTCCTTCAACCCCGCCTCATGCCCCCCGGCATAGTGACGTACGGGATCGTCCTCGCCGACGACGAACAGGGCCGGTGGCGTGATCTTCTGGTCCTGCACGAAGGCCGTCAGCGACCAGTTCAGGTCCATCGCGCGATACCAGTTCAGCGGCCCGTCGAACCCACCGGCCGAGAAGGCCTGCACATATTCGTCGAAATGATCCGCGCTCATCCACGGCGGCAGGGTCGCGTCGCCGGCGATGGTGTCCAACAAGGCCACGCCCTCGGGCATGAAGCCGGTCGATTTCCTCACCGCCGGGGTCGCCCCGTCATAGGCGTAGAACAGCTTCCTCAACGCCGTCGCCGGATCGGCGTCCATCGGCAGATGGGCGTCCGGCACCTGGAACCGGCTGATGTAGAGATCGCCCAGTCCGGCCCGTTTCGAGATCGCGGCCATGGCGGCGGTGGGCGGTCCCTTGGGCCGGCGCGGCTGGAACGGCACCGACAGGCCCGCCACCGCGGTGAAGACATCGGGCCTCAACAGGGCGCAGTGCCAGGCGACCGGCGCGCCCCAGTCGTGGCCCACGACGACGCAGGACCGCTTGCCCAGCGCCCGGACCAGATCCACCATGTCCCCGACCAGATGCAGGATGGAATAGGCCTCCACCCCCGCTGGCTTCTCGGTCCCGCCATAACCCCTCATGTCCGGGGCTGCGACGTGGTATCCTGCCTGGGACAAGGCCTCGACCTGGGCTCGCCAGCTGATCCCCAGTTCGGGAAAGCCGTGGATCAGCAGGACCAGCGGCGCGTTGTGGTCCGCGAACCCGGCGTCCAGAACCTGTTGGACCAGGCCGTCGGTCTTGATAAGCCGCGTTCGCATTCCACCCTCTTTCGCGGTCTTCGCCGCGTCTAGTTTCGTCAGGACGGACATGACCCGCCTCGTCACCTTTGCGGACGGTACGACCGTTCCCGCCCTCGGCCAAGGCACCTGGGAGCTGGGCGACGACCCGGCCTGGCGCGACGAGGAGCAGCAGGCCCTGGCCCGCGGCATCGACCTGGGCATGACCCTGATCGACACGGCCGAACTGTATGGCGACGGCCGCTCGGAGCGGCTGGTGGGCGAGGTCATCGCCGACCGCCGCGACGAGGTCTTCCTGGTCTCCAAGGTCCGGCCCGAGAACGCCTCGGAGATGAAGATGATGCTGGCCTGCGAGAAGTCGCTTGAACGGCTGGGCGTCGAACGGCTGGATCTCTACCTGCTGCACTGGGAAGGCAATGTCCCGCTGGAAGAGACCGTCGAGGCCTTCCGCGACCTGGTCGACGAGGGGATGATCGCCCGCTGGGGCGTATCCAACCTGGACCTGCGGACCATGGAGCAGCTGATGGAGATCGAGGGGGGCGAGGACTGCGCCGCCAACCAGCTGCTCTATAATCTGGCCTCGCGCGGGGTGGAGTTCGATCTGCTGCCGTGGATGCAGGCGCGCGACATGCCGATGATGGCCTATTCGCCCCTGGGACGCGGCGAACTGCTGGAACAGCCCCTGATCCGCGACATCGCCAATCGCCATTCGGCCAGCCCGGCCCAGGTCGCCCTCGCCGCCGTCCTGCGCCACGACGGCGTCATCGCCATCCCCAAGGCCAGCTCCGTCGAACACGTCGAGGCCAATGCCGACGCCCTGGAAATCCAGTTCGACCTGGAAGACCTGGAACGGCTGGACGAGGCGTTCCGGGCGCCGAACCATGCGGTGCCGCTGGATATTATCTGAGTTCCAGAGCTTTAATTCGTCACCCTCGGGCTTGTCCCGAGGGCCCACCGCAGGTTCAGGCTCGGCAGTCTGACGTTCAGGGCGTGACTTACAGCGTCTTGCGACCGAGCTTGCCTTACCGTGGGCCCTCGGGACAAGCCCGAGGGTGACGGGTTTGAGATAAAAGAGGATTTTTGGTCCTAGAGACCCGAAACCTCATCATCAGCGATCACTCCCAGCAGTCGCACCCGCTCTTCATCCGTATACGGAATAACCGCCCCTCGCCCCCACACCGGATCGGGCCAAAGGCCGTCGTCTCGCCTCCGCCCGACCACATGGACATGCAGTTGCGCCGTCACATTGCCGATGGCGCCGACGTTCAGCTTCTCCACCACACCCAACTGCCGAACCAGCGCCCCGGCCCGCACCGTTTCCTCCATCAGCATGGCCCGCTGCTCGACGCTCAGATCCTCCAGCTCCACCACCCCCTCGACGCGCGGGATCAGGATCAGCCAGGGAAACCGCGCATCGTCCTGGAGCCGCACATGGCACAGCGGCCATTCGGCGGCGGCGACCGATCCGGCCTCGAAGGCGGGCGCAACCTCAAACCCCATCAGTTCAGCCCGTAGATGACGCAGGCGCTGTCGGTCAGGGTCTGCAACGGCGGTTGCAGCGCCAGCCGCGCCGCCTCGATCTGAGCCTCGCTGGGCCCTTCACCGCCAGAGATCGGCGCCGGCGGCGGGGGCGCCGCGAATTCCATCCGCGCCTCCGACCGAGACCCCGTCACCACGATGTCGTCCACCGTCGTCGCCTGTCCTCCGACGGCGTAGGACGGCCAGCCCGCCAGCACGTCCGTCTGACAGACCCGCCCCGACGGATCGATGATCTTCACCCGGCCCAGGGTCGCGCCCGCATTCGTCGCCGCCGCCTCGGCCCGGCGGCGCGCATCCTTCATCGCCTCGGCCTGAAGATTGGCCTTCCAGCTGTTCTCCGGCTCCAGGTTGAAGTTCACCTGACCGATCGACGTCGGGCGCGAGGCCACGATGGTCGCATAGACCCGCTCGATCAGGCGCACGTCGCGCACCGTCACGCTAACCGAGGCGTCGGCCTGATACCGGGCCACACGGTCGGCGCGGGTGTTGTCGCGCATCACCCCGTTCTCGTCGCGGTATTGATCATACAAGGGCCGGGTGGTGACGCTGGTCTCGACCCGCACCTTGTCCGCACCATAGGCCGACAGAGACTGGCTCAGCGCCCGCACCTGGTCGGCGGCGGCGCGCGAAGCCTCGGTGACGCTGCGGTCCACCGACTGGAAACTGGCGGAGACGAAGGCGCGGTTGGCCTGGATCTCGACCCGCACCTGGCCGACCGAGGCGATCACCGGATCGCGCATCCACCAGGGGGCGGGGATATAGCGATCGCCGATCGTGGCGGGCGGCGTCTGGGCCAGAACCGGCGCAGAAGCGACGACGGGCGCGGCGCCCAGCAGCAGGGCGAGAGTGAGAGAAGGGCGCATCGAAATCCTCCGGTTGGGACCAGACCTTCGCAGCCCCGACCAAGGCCGTAAAGCGAGGTTCTTGCGACAGTCGCGAGAGGGGTCTAGACCGCCCGCACGATTAATCCCCATTTCGCACACGCAATAAACGGAGACATCCATGGCTCGCGCGAAGATTGCCCTTATCGGCGCCGGCATGATCGGCGGAACCCTGGCCCACGTGGCCGCGCGCGAAGCCCTGGGCGACGTGATCCTGTTCGACATCGCCGAAGGCACGCCACAAGGCAAAGCCCTCGACATCGCCGAGGCCACCGCCGTCTTCGGCTCGGACGTGGCCCTGAAGGGCGCCAATGACTATGCCGACATCGCGGGCGCCGACGTCTGCATCGTCACCGCCGGCGTGCCGCGCAAGCCGGGCATGAGCCGCGACGACCTGATCGGCATCAACCTGAAGGTCATGAAGGCCGTCGGCGAAGGCATCAAGGCCCACGCCCCCAACGCCTTCGTCATCTGCATCACCAACCCGCTCGACGCCATGGTCTGGGCCCTGCAGAAGTTCTCGGGCCTGCCCAAGGAGAAGGTCGTCGGCATGGCCGGCGTGCTCGACTCGGCCCGCTTCGCCTACTTCCTGGCCGAAAAGACCGGCGTGTCGGTTCAGGACATCCACGCCTGGACGCTGGGCGGTCACGGCGACGACATGGTGCCCATGGTGCGCCACTCGACCGTCGGCGGCCTGCCCCTGCCCGACGCCGTCGCCGCCGGCCTGCTGAGCCAAGCCGACTTGGACGCCATCGTCGACCGCACCCGCAAGGGCGGCGGCGAGATCGTGGCCCTGCTGAAGACCGGCTCGGCCTTCTACGCCCCGGCTGAATCGGCCATCGCCATGGCCAAGTCCTACCTGCTGGACCAGAAGCGCGTACTGCCGTGCGCCGTCTGGCTGTCGGGCGAATACGGCCTGTCGGACCTCTACGTCGGCGTCCCCGCCCTGATCGGCGCGAACGGCGTCGAGAAGGTGATCGAGTTCACCACCAACGACGAAGAAAAGGCGATGTTCGAAAAGTCCGTCGCCTCGGTCCAGGGCCTGCTGCAAGCCTGCAAGGATATCGACGCCTCGCTGGCTTAACGCCAGCGAAGGGCGCTATCGCGCGGCTCGCGGAGCCGCGCTGCTTGAGCGCTTTGTTGTCGAAGGAAAGGGCTGCGGAGCGATCCGGAGCCCTTTTTCTTTTCCCTTCTCCCAGTGGGAGAAGGTGGCCCGCAGGGCCGGATGAGGGTCGGCCAGTGGGCCAAATCGCACGAGCGCGCCCCTCACCCTTTCGCACCAGAACGACGGCTATCGCCGCCGTGTGCTCAAGCCCTCTCCCACAGGGAGAGGGACGTCATTGCGGTTGGTATTCCATCTCGCCTGAGAACTTGGGCAGCAGTTGCAGCCAGACCGCCAGCGGGTCCACCAGTTGAGCCACGCCTTCGCCTGACAGCACGACGACATCGTACTGCACCGTCGCCGTCGGGGTCTCCGCGGCCGTGTGGAAGGCTTTCAGATAGCGGTTGTCGCGGTTCCAGGCATTGACCTTGTCCAGCGTCGCGCCCGCGCCCGGCACGACGGCGCTGAACTGGACCTCGCCGCAGCCGCCCGCCTCGCATCCGTAGAAGAACACCGCCCAGGTCAGGCCCGCATTGGTCACGGTGAAGAAGGTCAGGCCGTTCTGTGTCTGCACCGGCCCGACGCGCCCGCCCAGTCCGGTGATCTAGGTCCCGACCTCGGCCGGCGTCAGACCGCGACTGGCCGCAGCCGGCGCCGTTTGAGCCAAGGCCGCCCCCGCCGTCAGCGGCGACAAACTCAAAGCAACTGCCGCAATGGGGGCGGCGGCGAGGGCGAGGCGGCGCATGGAAACTCTCCGAAGGTCAGCCCCCACCCTAGCCGTCAGTCGCGGACGTGCGCCAGCCAGTCCTTGCTCTGCATCTCGTTGAACCGCGACACGGTCCGCTCGAACTCGAACGCCCCTACCCCCTCGGTATAGAGGGCCTCCGGCTTGGCCGCCGCCAGCACGATCAGCTTGGTCTTGGCCTCGTAGAGCGCGTCCACCAGCGTCACCAGACGCCGCGCCTCGTGGTGATTGGCCGAACTCAGGATCGGCACATCCTCCAGGAACAGGGTGTGGAACCGCTGGGCGATGGCCAGATAGTCCTGCGGCCCCAGCGGCTTGCTGCACAGTTCCGCGAACGTCGCCCGCGCCATCGATCCGACGGTGCGTTCCACCACCACGTCGCGGCCCAGCACGGTCATGTGCGACGGCTCCTCCGGCTCCCCACCCTTCAGCTCGCGCCACAGATCCTCGAACGCCGCCCGGTCGTCAGGCGTGTGCCAGACCTGGGCCGAAGTCATCCGGTCCCGCCGCCAGTCGCGCGCGCCAGCCATCTCCACCACCGCGCAACGCTCGCGGATGATGTCGATGAAGGGGACGAACAGCTGACGATTGATGCCGTTCTTGTACAGGTCCTCGGGCGCCCGGTTCGAGGTGATGGCCAGCACCACCTTGTCCTCGAACAGGGCCTCGAACAGCCGGCCCAGGATCATGGCGTCGGCGATGTCGGTGACCTGCAGTTCGTCGAAACACAACAGCCGTGCCTCAGACGCGATCAGTTTCGCGATCGGCGGGATCGGGTCGTCGCCCTTGTGGGTGCCGAACACGGCCTTCCTCGTCTTGGCATCCCCCTCGCGCCACTGTTTCACCAGGTCGTGGATGCGGGCCATGAAGGCGTGGAAGTGGGCGCGCGTCTTTCGCGGCTCGGGCGTCGCCGAATAGAACAGGTCCATCAGCATCGACTTGCCCCGCCCCGGCGGGCCGTAGAGATAGACGCCCCGCACCTCCGGCGCCTTGCCGAACAGGCCGCGCCTGGCCAGATCGACCTCCAGCCGCTCCAGCGCCGCGATCACAGCGCTTTGCGCCGGATCGGGCGTCAGCACGCCCTCTTCCACGCGGATATCGTAGGCGTTGCGGATGCGGGAGGTCATGGGACGGCTGCTTAACGCCCCCTCCGCCGAAAAGCGATTGCTTCGCGGCCCCGAACGCCTATTTGCAATGCCGAACACCACACCAAAAAAAGGCGCTCAAGCAGCAAGGCTCCGCTGAGCCGAGCGGTAGCGCGTCCGAAGGACCAAGCATCATGGGTTATCGCGTCGCCATCGTCGGAGCCACGGGCAATGTGGGCCGCGAAATGCTGAACATTCTGGAAGAGGTCGAATTCCCCGTCGACGCCATCCACGCCATCGCCTCGCGCAAGTCCAAGGGCGTCGAAGTCTCCTTCGGCGACAAGACCATCAAATGCCAGGACATCGAACAGTTCGACTTCTCGACCGTCGATATCGTCCTGATGTCGGCCGGCGGCGAGGTCTCGCGCGCCTGGTCCGAGAAGATCGGCAAGGCCGGCCCCATCGTGATCGACAACTCCTCGGCCTTCCGCAAGGACCCGGACGTGCCGCTGATCGTGCCGGAGGTGAACCCCGACGCCATCAAGGACGCGACCAAGAAGAACATCATCGCCAACCCCAACTGCTCGACCATCCAGCTGGTGACGGCGCTGAAGCCCCTGCATGACGTGGCGAAGATCAAGCGGGTGGTGGTATCGACCTATCAATCGGTGTCCGGCGCCGGCAAGGAAGGCATGGACGAGCTGTGGAACCAGACCAAGGCCATCTACGGCCTGGGCGACGCGCGTCCCAAAAAGTTCCCCAAACAGATCGCCTTCAACGTCATCCCCTACATCGGCGCCTTCCTTGAGGACGGCTCGACCGACGAGGAGCAGAAGATGTCGGACGAGACGCACAAGATGCTGGACCCCGACATCAAGGTCACCGTCACCTGCGTACGCGTGCCGGTCTTCGTCGGCCACTCCGAAGCGGTGAACATCGAGTTCGACCGCCCGATGGCTCCCGATGAAGCCCGCGCCATCCTGCGCGAGGCGCCGGGCGTGCTGGTGATCGATAAGCAGGAGCACGACGGCTATATCACCCCCGTCGACGCCGCCGGCGAACACGGCGTCTATGTGTCGCGCATCCGCAAGGATCCGACCGTCGAGAACGGCCTGAACCTGTGGGTCGTGTCCGACAACCTGCGCAAGGGCGCCGCCCTGAACGCCATCCAGATCGCCCAGCTGCTGGACGAGACAGGCGTGATCACGTCCTCGTCGGGATACCGTTCGATCACCGTCTGATCCGGACTTTCGTCATCCTCCGGCGCGCCTAGCGCGACCGGGGGACCCAGCGGCGCCGAAGGCGAAATCCCTCGGCCGCTGGATCGTCGAAAGGTTCTCCGCGACAGGTTCGCGCTCACGCGCGCCGCTGGGTCCCCCGGTCTTCGCCGCTGCGCGGCTCGCCGGAGGATGACGAAAGGATAGGCGCCATGCTCCCGGCCCCCGCCACCCCCAATGACCCCCGCGCGGTCGGCACGGCCATCGCCTGCTACACCCTGTGGGGCCTCTTGCCGCTGCTGTTCATGGCGATGGCGGCCAACGGTTTCGGCGCACCCGAAATCCTGGCCCACCGAGCCGTCTGGTCGGTCTTCGTCGCCGGCCTCGTCCTGCTGCTGGCGGGTCAGTGGGGCGAGGCGAAAAAGGTGCTGGCCACGCCGCGCACCCTGGCCTGGCTAGCCCTGTCCGCCCTGTTGATCGCCACCAACTGGAGCCTCTACGTCTACGCCACGACGCACCATGCGACGCTGGAGGCCAGTCTCGGCTACTATATCAATCCCCTGCTCAACATGGCGGCGGGCGCCGTGCTGTTCCGCGAGAAGATCGACCGCTGGAGCGCCGTCGCCATCGGCCTCGCCGCCATCGGCGTCGTGATCCAGACCATCGCCCTGGGCCATGTGCCGATCATCGGCCTGACCCTGGCCGTCACCTTCTGCGGCTATGCGGTGATCCGAAAGCGCGTCCCCGCCTCGGCCCAGACAGGCCTGTTCGTCGAATGTCTGGTGCTGCTGCCCATCGGCGCGGTCTTCCTGGCTTGGCTGACGATCCAGGGCCAGGCGGTGGGCTTCGCCTCGCCCTCGGGCCTGGCCTGGGCCCTGGTCAACGGGCCGGCGACGGTGATCCCGCTAGTGCTGTTCGCCTGGTCGGCGCGGCGTCTGCCTTTGTCCACCGTCGGCTTCATCCAGTTCCTGGCGCCCACGCTCCAGTTCGCCTGCGGCGTCCTGACGGGCGAGGCCCTGACGCCGCTGCGCATCGTCTCGTTCGTCTTCATCTGGACCGGCGCCGGCGTCTTCGCCCTGGGCGCCGCCAATCGCAGCCGCGCGGCGCGCGAGGCGTTGAAGACGACGGCGGAACCGGCGTAGCCTCTGCTCTTCTAGGAGGCGAGGCCATGACGACCGCCCAACCCGGCCCCTGCGAAGGCGGACAGGTCCACGCCGCCGCCCATCCCGAACATGACCTGTCGGCGGCGCGCAAACGCTGGGTGCTGGTGGCGACCGTCCTGGGATCCAGCCTGACCTTCATCGACGGCTCGGCCCTGGGCGTCGCCCTGCCCGCCGTGCAACGCGACCTGGCGGCGGGAACAGCCGCAGTGCAGTGGGTGTCGAACGCCTATCTGCTTACCTTGGGCGCCCTCGTTTTGATCGGCGGGGCGGCGGGCGACCGGTTCGGGCGACGCCGCGTCTTCCTGATCGGGGTGGCGATCTTCGCCCTGGCCTCCATCGGCTGCGCCCTGGCGCCCTCAGTTCAGGCCCTGATCGCCGGTCGCGCGGTCCAGGGGATCGGCGCAGCCCTGCTCACGCCCGGCGCCCTGGCGGTGATCGGCGCGACCTTCCCGCCGGAGGAGCGCGGCAAGGCCTTTGGGACCTGGGCCGGCTTCGGCGCCCTGACCGGCATGATCGGGCCGCTGGTCGGCGGATGGCTGGCCGACGCCGCCGACTGGCGCGCCATCTTCTGGATCAATGTCCCGCTGGCCATCTTGACCGCTGTCGTCACCCTGGCGGTCACGCCCGAAAGCCGCGATCCCGACGCCAAGGGCTTGGACTGGATGGGCGCCGTGCTGGCGGTCGCGGGTCTGGGCGCCCTGACCTGGGCGCTGACGGCGGCGCCCGATCTGGGCTTCGCCTCGCCTGTCATTCTCGGCGGACTGATCGCCGGCGTCGCCCTGCTGGCCGCCTTCCTCTGGGCCGAGGCACGCCAACGCCAACCCATGATGCCGCTGGACCTATTTCGATCGTCGGTGTTCAGCGGCGTCAATCTGCTCACCCTCCTGCTCTATTTCGCCCTGGGCGGCGCCATGTTCTTCCTGCCGTTCGACCTGATCCGAGTGCAGGGCTGGAGCGCGACCGAGGCTGGCGCGGCCATGCTGCCCTTCGCCGCTGTCATGGGGCTGTTCTCGGGCCTGGCCGGGCGGATCGCCGACCGGTTCGGCGCGCGCCTGTCGCTCAGCGTCGGTCCGGCCCTGGCGGGGATCGGCCTGGCCCTTTTGGCGGTTCCTGCGCCCGGCGACGGTGATGGGGGCGGTGAAGGCCGGACACACCGGCGTGGCCTCGGGCGTCAACAACGCCGTGGCGCGGGTCGCCAGCCTGCTGGCCGTGGCCCTATTGGGCTTGGTGCTGTCGGCGGTCTTCGCGGCCGTCGTGGACCAACCCGACGGCCGCGCCCTGCTGGCCCAGGTCATGTCGGGCGCGGAGATGACGCCCCTTGGCCGTGAGGCCTTTCATGCGGCGTTCCGGGCGGTGATCCTGACCTGCGCCGCCTGCGCGGGCGTCGCGGGCTTGATCGGCCTGCTGACCGCGCCCGGCCCTGTTCAGAAAGCGGCGTAAAGGGCGTCCAACAGGCGCTTGGGCCTGGGATCGCCGATCAGGTGCGGCGACTGGCGCGTCATCACATAAGCGGCCGACAACCGGCGCGACGGATCGGCCATGGCCATCGACCCGCCCCAGCCGTAGTGGCCGAAGGCTTCGTCCGGCCCGAACACCTTCAGCCCGTCGTTTCGCATCAGACCCGCCGCCCAGCTGATCTCGAACGGCAGCACCTTGTCCGGTCCGTGGATGCGCTCGCGCGTCAACTGCTCCAGCGTCCCCGCCGAAAGCACCGACCGGCCGTCGAGCACGCCGTCATTGGCGACCACGCCCAGCATCCGCGCCAGCCCCAGGGCCGTGCCGTGCAGATTGGCCGACGGGATTTCCATCTCGCGCCACGCGGCCGAGCCCCGCCCGCCGGGCGCCGAGCCGCGATCCAGGAAGGCCGCCTGTTTGATCGGATCGACCACGCCCAGGCTGGGCGCCGCCGTCGGCTTCCTCATCTGCGCCACCCGCCCATGCTCGCTCTCCGGCAGGCCGATCCACAGATCGAGATCGGGGAAGTCCTGCCGCAGCGTCTGGCCCATGGTCCGCCCCGTCGCGCGGCGGAACACCTCATTGGCCAGATAGCCGACCGTGACCGGGTGATAGCCCGAGGCCGTCCCCGGCGCCCACATCGGCGCCTGGGCCGCCAGCCGCGCCAGAACGGCGGGCACGTCGAACCAGATGGTCGGATCGACCGCCTGGGAAAACCCCGGCAACCCAGCCTGGTGGCTCATCAACTGGGCCACGGTCACGTCCGCCTTGCCCGCCGCCCCGAACTCGGGCCACAGCGAGGCGACCGTCTGGTCGTAGTCGACCTGCCCCGCCTCGACCGCCGTCGCCATCAGGATCGCCATCACCGCCTTGCCGGTCGAGAAGACCGAGGTCAGGGTCGTGTCTGTGAACGGCGTCATCTTCGCCGTATCCGCATGGCCCGCCCACAGATCGACGACCGCCTCGCCCTCGACCAGCACGCTGAACCGCGCCGCCTGCTCGTTCAGCCCCTCGGGCGCCTCGGTGAAGTTGGCGGCGAACGCCTCGCGCACGGCCTCAAAGCCAGGTGCGCAGACGCCTTGGATGTCGATGGGATCGGTCATGAGCTGGTCCTAGCGCGACCGCCGCTCACGAAAAAGGCCTCCCGCCGAAACGGGAGGCCTCAAATCGTTCGACCCTTGGGAGGGTTCAGCCCGCGAAGACCTCGACAGCCTGTTCGGCCAGGATGGTCAGGCCTTCGCCGTTGACGTCAGCGAAGCCGCCGTGGACGTCGTACTGGACCTTGGTCCCGCCGTTATAGACGGTGACCAGACCTGCGCGCAGGGCGGTCATGAAGGGGGCGTGGTCCGGCAGGACGCCGAAGTCGCCCTCGACGCCCGGCGCATCCACCTGGTCCACGAGGCCGGTGAAGACCTCGCGTTCCGGCGAGACGAGGGAGAAGTTCAGCTTGCCGGCCATGATCAGGCTTCCGAAGCCATCTTCTCGGCCTTGGCGACGGCCTCTTCGATCGCGCCGACCATGTAGAAGGCGGCTTCCGGCAGGTGGTCGTAGTCGCCGGCGACGATGCCCTTGAACGAGCGGATCGTGTCGGCCAGTTCGACGAACTTGCCCGGCGCATTGGTGAACTGCTCGGCCACGAAGAAGGGCTGCGACAGGAAGCGCTGGATCTTGCGGGCGCGCGAGACGACCAGCTTGTCCTCTTCCGACAGCTCATCCATGCCCAGGATGGCGATGATGTCCTTCAGGCCCTTGTACTGTTGCAGCACTTCCTGGACCGAACGGGCGACCTGGTAGTGCTCTTCGCCGATGACCAACGGGTCCATGATCCGCGAGGTCGAGTCCAGCGGATCGACGGCGGGGAAGATGGCCTGGGCGGCGATGTCGCGCGACAGCATGGTGGTCGCGTCCAAGTGGGCGAAGGACGCGGCCGGAGCCGGGTCGGTGGGGTCATCGGCGGGGACGTAGATGGCCTGGACCGAGGTGATCGAGCCCTTCTTGGTCGAGGTGATGCGTTCCTGCAGGTTACCCATCTCGGTGGCCAGCGTCGGCTGATAGCCCACGGCCGACGGGATGCGGCCCAGCAGAGCCGACACTTCCGAACCGGCTTGGGTGAAGCGGAAGATGTTGTCGACGAACAGCAGGACGTCCTTGCCCTCTTCGTCGCGGAAATACTCGGCCTGGGCCAGGCCGGTCAGGGCGACGCGGGCGCGGGCGCCGGGAGGCTCGTTCATCTGGCCGTAGACCAGAGCGCACTTGGAGCCCTCGGTCGAGCCGCCGTTCTTGGCCGGGTCCACGTTCACGTTGGACTCGATCATCTCGTGATACAGGTCGTTGCCTTCGCGGGTGCGCTCGCCCACGCCGGCCAGAACCGAATAACCGCCGTACGCCTTGGCGATGTTGTTGATCAGTTCCTGCATCGTCACGGTCTTGCCGACGCCGGCGCCCCCGAACAGGCCGGTCTTGCCGCCCTTGGTGTAGGGGCAGATCAGGTCGATGACCTTGATGCCCGTGACCAGGATTTCCGACGAGTTGGTCTGCTCCTCGAAGGTCGGCGCCTCGCGGTGGATCGGACGGTATTGCGTGGTCTGGATCGGACCCGCTTCGTCGATCGGCTGGCCGACGACGTTCATGATGCGGCCCAGCACGCCCGGTCCGACCGGGGTCTGGATCGAGGAGCCGGTGTCGATCACGGGCTGACCGCGCGTCAGGCCTTCGGTCGTGTCCATGGCGATGGTGCGGACCATGTTCTCGCCGAGGTGCTGGGCGACTTCCAGCACAAGGGTGAAGGGCTCGCCCGTCTTCTGGTCGACGTTCTGGGTGTTCAGGGCGTTCAGGATCGCCGGCAGATGGCCGGTGAACTCGACGTCGACGACGGCGCCGATGACCTGGGCGATCTTGCCGGTGGCGACGATGGAGCCGGGCGCGGTCGCGGCGGCGGGCGCCTTCTTGACGGCAGGCTTCTTGGCGGCGGGTTTTTTGGCGACGGTGTCGGTCATGGCTGGGGTCCGTATCGGAATGTCTGTTCGGTCGGGATCAGAGGGCTTCGGCGCCGGCGATGATCTCGATCAGTTCGGTGGTGATCTGGGCTTGGCGCTTGCGGTTGTATTGCAGCGTCAGGGCGTTGATGAGGTCGCCGGCGTTGCGCGTGGCGTTGTCCATCGCCGCCATCTGCGACCCGAAGAAGCCCGCCTGGTTCTCGTACAGAGCGGCCAGGATCTGGGTCGTCAGGTTGCGCGGCAGCAGGGTCTCAAGGATTTCCTCTTCCGAGGGCTCGTATTCATAGACCGCGCCGTTCAGGTCGATGGGCTGGACGTCGCCCTCGACCACGGCCGGGATCAGCTGCTTGCCGGTCGGAACCTGTTGGATCACCGATTTGAACTGGCTGTAGAACAGGGTGACCACGTCGGCCTGGCCGTCCTCGAACGCCGTGGCGATCATCTCGGCGACCGGCTGTGCCGAAGGCAGGCCGATGGTCTTGTGCTCGCTCAGTTCGAAGGTGTGGATCACCTTGGCGCCGTACAGACGCGTCAGCTGATCGCGCGACTTCTTGCCGACGGCGATGATCTTCACATCCTTGCCGTTGGCGATCAGGCTGTTGATCCGCTCGCGTGCGGCGCGGATGACGTTGGTCGAGAAACCACCCGCCAGACCTTTGTCCGCCGTCGCCACCACGATCAGGTGACGATGGTCCTGACCCGTGCCGGCCAACAGCTTGGGCGCGTCGGCGCCCGAGACGCTGGCGGCCAGGTTCGCGATGACCGAGGCCATCTTCTGCGCATAGGGTCGGGCGCTCTCGGCCTGATCCTGGGCGCGTTTCAGCTTGGCCGCGGCGACCATCTGCATGGCTTTCGTGATCTTCTGCGTCGCTTTGACGCTTCCGATCCGATTGCGCATTTCCTTGAGGCTGGCCATCCGGCGCTACTCTCTCAGCTGTCCGGAGGGGTTCAGGCGAAGGTCTTGACGAAGGCGGCCAGGATGTCCTTCAGCTCGGCTTCGAGGTCCGAGGTCAGGTCCTTCTTGGTGCGGATGCCTTCGAGCAGCGAGGCGTGGTTCGCATGGATGCGCGCCAGCAGTTCCTTCTCGAAACGCCCCACGTCGCCCACGGCGATGCCGTCGATATAGCCGCGCGTGCCGGCGTAGACCGAGACGACCTGCTCTTCCATCGCCAGCGGCGAATATTGCGGCTGCTTCAGCAGCTCGGTCAGGCGGGCGCCGCGCGCCAGCAGCTTCTGGGTCGAGGCGTCCAGGTCAGAGCCGAACTTGGCGAAGGCGGCCATTTCCCGGTACTGGGCCAGCTCGCCCTTGATGGTGCCGGCGACCTTCTTCATCGCCTTGGTCTGGGCCGAAGAGCCGACGCGCGACACCGAGATGCCGACGTTCACGGCCGGACGGATGCCCTGATAGAACAGGTCCGATTCCAGGAAGATCTGGCCGTCGGTGATCGAGATCACGTTGGTCGGGATATAGGCCGACACGTCGTTGGCCTGGGTTTCGATGATCGGCAGGGCCGTCAGCGAGCCCGAGCCGTAGTCTTCGTTCAGCTTGGCCGAACGCTCCAGCAGGCGGCTGTGCAGGTAGAAGACGTCGCCCGGATAGGCTTCGCGGCCGGGCGGGCGGCGCAGCAGCAGGGACATCTGGCGATAGGCCACAGCCTGTTTGGACAGGTCGTCATAGACGATCAGGGCGTGCATGCCGTTGTCGCGGAAGAACTCGCCCATGGCGGTGCCGGCGAACGGGGCCAGGAACTGCAGCGGGGCCGGTTCCGAGGCCGTGGCGGCGACGACGATGGTGTATTCCAGCGCGCCGGCCTCTTCGAGCGTCTTGACGATCTGGGCGACGGTCGAGCGCTTCTGACCGATGGCGACGTAGATGCAGTAGAGCTTGGCGCTCTCGTCGTCGGTCTTGTTGACGTTCTTCTGGTTCAGGATGGTGTCGACGGCGACGGCGGTCTTGCCGACCTGACGGTCGCCGATGATCAGCTCGCGCTGGCCGCGGCCGACGGGGATCAGGGTGTCGATGGCCTTCAGGCCGGTCTGCATCGGCTCGTGAACCGACTTGCGCGGGATGATGCCCGGCGCCTTGACGTCCACGCGGCGACGCTCGGTGAACTCGATCGGGCCCTTGCCGTCGATCGGCTCGCCCAGCGGGTTGACGACGCGGCCCAGCAGGCCACGGCCGACCGGCACGTCCACGATCTCACCCAGGCGGCGCACGTCGTCGCCCTCGGCGATCTGGGCGTCGGCGCCGAAGATCACGGCGCCCACGTTGTCGCGTTCCAGGTTCAGGGCCATGCCCTTGACGCCGGCCTTGGTGAACTCGACCATTTCGCCGGCCTGGACATTGTCCAGACCGTGGATGCGGGCGATGCCGTCGCCGACCGACAGCACGCTGCCGACGTCGGAAACGTCGGCTTCGACGCCGAAGTTGGCGATCTGCGACTTGAGGATGGCCGAGATTTCAGCGGCGCGGATGTCCATGACGGGCTCTCTGTTCTTCAGTCTTCTGCGGGTGCGCCGTTCAGGCGCGCATTCGTTTGGCGGGAGCGGGCGTTTAAGCCCGCTTGAGGGCGAACTTCATCTGGTCGAGCTTGGTCTTCAGCGAGGCGTCGAACAGTTTCGAGCCGACCTTGATCTTCAGGCCGCCCAGGATCGACGGATCGACGCGCGCGGTCAGTTCCGGCGCCTTGCCCAGACTCTTGGACAGGGCGGCGGTGATGGCGGCGACCTGTTTGGCGTCCAGCGCCTGGGCCGAGACGACCTCGGCGGCGACGACGCCGGCGTGCTTGGCGTAGCGGGCTTCGAAGCCGGCGATGACGGCGGGCAGGTCCTTGGCGCGATGGTTCTGGGCCAGCAAGCCCAGGAAGTTGGACGTGGTCTGTTCGAACTTGGCCTTGGCGGCGATGGCGACCAGACCCTTTGCCTGATCGTCGGCGCCGATGACGGGCGAGGCGGCCAGACGACGCAGGTCGGCGCTCTCGATCCAGGCCGCCTTCAGCGACTTCAGATCGGCGCGCACGGCATCCAGGCGGCCGGTTTCCAGCGCCAGGTCAAACAGCGCCTGTGCGTAGCGATCGCCGACTTCCGTCGTTCTGAAATCATCAGCCACTGATTAGGGTCCGAGGTCGTTGTGTCAGGGTCGCGACCGATTGCGAGGGTCGCAACGGTCAAAAGCTTGAAATGCTTACGGAAAGCACGACAGAGGCCGTATCCGTGAATACGCCCCCTTCAAGCCGGGCGCCTGATAGCACGGGGTTTCGCCGCTCGCAACATTGCGTGAAGGGGCGATGAAGCCGCACCCCCTCACTATCGATGTCGCACGCCGGTCATCAGCCTGTGTGAAATTCACTCGCCCCTGTCCCGAGAGCCAAGATGAAGTCGATTTCTTTCCTTGTCGCCGTTCTGATCCCATTGCTGGCGATCTCAAGCGCCCACGCGCAGTCGTCGTTCGACGACGACGCCCGCCCCATCCGGCTGATGAGCTACAACATCCGCTACGACGCGCCGACGGACACGCCGAACTGGACGCAGCGCCGACCGCACATGGCGCGCCAGATCGCCTTCTTCGACCCCGACATACTGGGGGTGCAGGAGGCCCTTTCACCAATGGTCGCCTATCTGGCCGACCACGCGACCCATTATGATCATTACGGTCTCGGCCGCGACGACGGCGCTCAGATCGGCGAGACGACCACCGTCTTGTGGCGGCGTACCCGGTTCGAGCGGATCAGCGTCCAGACGCTCTGGTGTTCGCCCACGCCGGACCGACCGTCGAAAGGCTGGGACGCGGCCTTGCCGCGCACGGTGACGCGCGTGGTCCTGCGCGACAGAACCAGCGGCCGGCTGCTGGACGTGCGCAACGCCCATCTGGACCATGTCGGCGCAGTCTCGCGCGAGCGCTGCGCCGCCCTTGCCGCCGATCTGGCGCCCGCCGCTATCGATGGCCAGACGGCGGCAGTCGTCCTGTTGGGGGATTTCAACGCCGGGCCGGACAGCGCCCCCTATCGCCGGGTCCTCGCCTCGGGCCTGAAGGACGCCCGCGCCATCAGCCCCGTCGTCTTCGGTCCGGCCAGCACGTTCAACGATTTCGATGTGGCCCAGGACAACGACGGCGTGGCCATCGACCATGTCTTCGTCGGACAGAGCCTGTCCGTACAGCGGTTCGGCGTGCCCACGGACACCTTCGCGGGTCAGGTGATCTCGGATCATTTCCCCCTGGTCGTGGACGTCGTGCAAGCCGGGCGATGAGGATCGGGTCATTGCGGCGAACAGGCGGGGGTGCGACCATGACGCCGCACCCTCCGGCTTGATCGGAACCCACGTCGGCCCTAGCGCTTTCCGCTCAAGCTTTATCTCCCATCAGGAACCCCAATGCTCGACAGCATCACCCCTCTGCTCTCCGATCCGGCCGCCTGGGCCGCATTGGTGACCCTCATCGTGATGGAGGTCGTGCTTGGTATCGACAACCTGATCTTCATCTCCATCCTCTCGAACAAGCTGCCCGAGCATCAGCGCCAGAAGGTCCGTCGCCTCGGCATCGGCCTGGCCCTGATCATGCGCCTGGCCCTGCTGTCGATCATCGCCTGGCTGGTCGGCCTGGTTCAGCCGGTCTTCACCGTCATGGGCAACGAATTCTCGTGGAAGGATCTGATCCTGATCGCGGGCGGCCTCTTCCTGGTCTGGAAGGCCACCAAGGAAATCCACCACACCGTCGATCCCACGCCCAGCCATGACGTCATGGACAAGAAGGACGTGATGATCATGAACGCGGGCGCCGCGATTTTCCAGATCATCCTGCTGGACATCGTCTTCTCGATCGACTCGATCCTGACCGCCGTCGGCATGACCGAACATCTGCCGATCATGGTCGTCGCCGTCCTGGTCGCCGTGACCGTGATGCTGCTGGCCGCCGATCCCCTGGCCAACTTCATCAACAAGAACCCCAGCGTGGTCATGCTGGCGCTCGGCTTCCTCTTGATGATCGGCATGGTGCTGATCGCCGACGGCTTCGGCTATCACGTGCCCAAGGGCTACATCTACGCCGCCATGGCCTTCTCGGCCGGCGTGGAGGCCCTGAACATGATGGGTCGTCGCGGCGCCACCAAGAAGGAACAGGCCGAACGGGCCCGCAGCGAGGCGAACGCCGCCGAGGTCCGCGCCCAGAAGGCCGAGGCCGAAGCCGCCGCAGAAAAGGCCTGATACCTATGACCCGCCTGTCGTTACGCCTCGCCGGTCTTGTCGCCGGCCTGCTGTTGGCGACAGGCGCGTCCCTGGCTGTCCGGGCCGAGGTTCCGGTCCAGTCCTGGGACGTCGTGCGGGCCTATCCGCACGACACGGGGGCTTTCACCGAGGGCCTCTTCTTCCATGGCGGCGCCCTCTACGAGAGCACCGGCCTGTATCCGTCCTTCATCCGTCAGGTGCGGCTGGAGACCGGCGAGGTGCTGCGTCAACGCGACCTGCCGACCGTCTATTTCGGCGAGGGCATGACCACGCTGAACGGCAAGCTCTACAGCCTGACCTGGCGCAACCACATCGGCTTCATCTGGAAGCTGGACGACTTCTCGCCTCTGGGCGGCTTCTCCTATCCGGGCGAGGGCTGGGCCCTGACTACCGATGGCCGCCGCCTGATCATGAGCGACGGCACCGACCAGCTGCGTTTTCTCGATCCCGACACCTTGGCCGAGACCGGACGCGTCTCCGTCACCGCCGACGGCCAGCCGCTGGATCAGATCAACGAGCTGGAATGGATCGACGGCGAGGTCTTCGCCAACCTGTGGCAGGACAACCGCATCGCCCGCATCGACCCCGAGACCGGCGTCGTGAAGGCCTTCATCGACCTGACCGCCCTGGTCCCGCAAGGCATCGGCCTGGACCCCAACGACGACGTCCTGAACGGCATCGCCTGGGACGCGGCCGGCAAGCGTCTGTTCGTCACCGGCAAGCGCTGGCCCCAACTGTTCGAGATCAAGCTGCGCTAGAACAGCGAAAGGGCCGCACGCCACGGCGGCGTCCGGCCCTTTGCTTTCAGTTCTGGCTCAGGCTCAACCGTGCAGGTCGAACCGGTCCAGCTCGGTCACCTTGGTCCAGGCCGCCACGAAGTCCGACACGAACTTGGACTGCGCGTCCGCACCGGCATAGACCTCGGCCAGGGCGCGCAGCACGGCGTTCGAGCCGAACACCAGATCGACGCGGGTGCCGGTCCACTTGGCTTCGCCCGTCTTGCGGTCGCGGCCTTCGAACACATCCTTGGCGTCCGAGGTCGCCGTCCACTTCACGTCCATGTCCAGCAGGTTGACGAAGACATCGTTGGACAGCACGCCCGGCCGATCCGTCAGCACGCCGTGGGTCGCCCCGCCGACATTGATGTTGATGGCCCGCAAGCCGCCGATCAGCACCGTCATCTCGGGCGCGGTCAGCGTCAGCCGCTGCGCTTGGTCGATCAGCAGGGCCTCGGCCGGAACCGCATAGCGGGCCTTCTGGAAGTTGCGGAACCCATCGGCGACCGGCTCCAGATAGGAGAAGGATTCGACGTCCGTCTGCGCCTGGCTGGCGTCCGTCCGACCCGGAGTGAACGGCACGCTGGCCTCGTGGCCCGCCGCCTTGGCCGCCTGCTCGACGCCCGCATTGCCCGCCAGCACGATCAGGTCGGCCAGCGAGACTTTCTTGCCGCCCGTCTGGCCCTGGTTGAACTCGAACTGGATGCGTTCCAGCGTCTTCAGCACCCGGTCCAGCTGCTCGGGCTGGTTGGCGGCCCAGTCCTTTTGCGGCGCCAGGCGGATGCGCGCGCCGTTCGCCCCGCCCCGCTTGTCCCCGCCCCGGAAGGTCGAGGCCGAGGCCCAGGCGGTGCCGACCAGTTCCGACACGCTCAGCCCTGCGTCCAGCACCTTGGCTTTCAGAACCGCCGCATCCGTCGCATCGATCAGCGGATGATCGACCTCCGGCACGGGATCCTGCCAGATCAGCACTTCGCGCGGCACTTCCGGCCCGACGTAGCGCGAACGCGGTCCAAGATCGCGGTGGGTCAGCTTGAACCAGGCCCGCGCGAAGGCCTCGGCGAAGGCCTGCGGATTGTGCAGGAAGCGCCGCGAGATCGCCTCATAGGCCGGGTCGAACCGCAGCGACAGATCGGTCGTCAGCATGGTCGGCCGCTTCTTCTTCGCCGGATCGTGGGCGTCGGGGATGATCTCGCCCGCGTCCTTGGCCACCCACTGGTGCGCCCCGGCCGGGGACTTCTCCAGCTCCCATTCGAAGCCGAACAGGTTCTCGAAATAGAAGTTGCTCCACTGGGCCGGCGTCTGGGTCCAGGTGACTTCCAGCCCGCTGGTGATGGCGTCGCCGCCCGAGCCCGTCCCGAAGCTGGAGGCCCAGCCCAACCCTTGCGCCTCCAGGCCCTCGCCTTCCGGCTCTGCGCCGACGTGATCGGCCGGGCCGGCGCCGTGGGTCTTGCCGAAGGTGTGGCCCCCGGCGATCAGGGCCACCGTCTCCTCGTCGTTCATCGCCATCCGCGCGAAGGTGTCGCGGATATCGCGCGCCGCCGCAATCGGATCGGGATTGCCGTCCGGCCCTTCCGGGTTGACGTAAATCAGGCCCATCTGCACGGCGGCCAGCGGGTTCTCCAGATCGCGCGTATGCTCGTCACCGTCCGCCCGGTCATCGCTGACCAGCACTGCCTCGTCGCCGGGCTTCACCACCCCTTGCGAACCGTGGGCATAACGTTCGTCGCCGCCCAGCCAGGTCGTCTCACGACCCCAATAGACGTCCTGATCCGGCTCCCAGACATCCTCGCGACCGCCGGCGAAGCCGAAGGTGCGGAAGCCCATCGTCTCCAGCGCCACATTGCCGGTCAGGATCAGCAGGTCCGCCCAGGAAATGGCCTGGCCGTATTTCTGCTTGATCGGCCACAGCAGGCGGCGCGACTTGTCGATGTTGACGTTGTCGGGCCAGGAGTTCAGCGGCGCGAACCGCTGCTGGCCGCGCCCGCCGCCGCCGCGTCCATCGCCGACGCGATAGGTGCCGGCGCTGTGCCACGACATGCGCACGAACTGCGGCCCATAATGCCCGAAGTCCGCCGGCCACCAATCCTGCGAGTCCGTCATCAGAGCGCGCAAGTCGGCCTTCAGCGCCTCATAGTCCAGCTTGGCGAAGGCCTCACGATAGTTGAAGGCCTCGCCCAACGGGTCGGACCGGTTCGAATGCTGGTTCAGCAGATCGGTGCGCAGTTGGCCCGGCCACCAATCGCGGTTCTGCACCCCGCCGCCCGCGACGGATTCGGTCGTCCGGCCGGAGAAGGGGCATTTGGCTTCGTCGGTCATGGTGATGTTTCCTGCTGATTTCGCGCGACTTGAGGGCCGGTCTCGATAGCCCTGTAGATGACGAGGTCATTCGACACGGGTCAAACGGATAAAGCCAATCGATTATCCTTGGCGTCGGCATAGGACAGGCCTATCTCACTCCCATGCTCCCCACCCTGCGTCAGCTCCAGTATCTCAAGCTCCTGGCCGAATACGGCAGCTTCTCGCGCGCCGCCGAGGCCGCCCACGTCAGCCAGCCCGCCCTCAGCGCCGGGGTGCAGGAGCTTGAGCGTATCCTGGGCGCCCCCGTGGTTGAGCGGACGCGGGGCGCCGTCATCATGACCGCCGTTGGCGCCGAGGCCGTGCGCCGGGCCGAGGACGTGCTGGCCCGCACCGAGGATCTGGTCGAGGCGGCCAAGAACGCCGGCCGCCTGTTGTCGGGCCGGTTCCGGCTGGGCGTCATCCCGACCGTCGCCCCCTTCCTGCTGCCCGCCAAACTGCCGTCGGTGAAGGCGGCCTACCCCAGCCTGAAGCTGTTCATCCGCGAGGATCTGACGCCGCGCCTGATCGCCGCCCTGAAGGCAGGCCAGATCGACGCCGCCGTCATCGCCCTGCCCTATGAGGCGCCGGGCATCGAACACGCCCGCATCGGCGACGACGAGATCATGGCCGCCGCCCCCCACGACCATGCTCTGGCCGCGCCTGGCCCCATCCGCCCCGGCTCGCTGCGGGCTGAGGACCTGATCCTGCTGGAAGACGGCCACTGCCTGCGCGACCATGCGTTGGCCGCCCTGGACATCGAGGCGCCGCGCGGCGACGACGTCTTCGCCGCCACCAGCCTGCACACCCTGGTCCAGATGGTCGGCTCGGGCCTTGGCGTCAGCTTCCTGCCGAAAATGGCGGTGCAGGCGGGACTGGCCGACACCCCGTCCGTCGCCATCCGCGCCTTCGAAAACCAGGCTGACGGCGCGCCGCCCCACCGCGAGATCGTCGTCGCCTGGCGCGCAGGCTCCAGCCGCGCCGCCGAGGCCCGGCTACTGGCCGAGGCCCTGAAACTGGACTGAAACGGGACCGACCGGACGCTAGTCCTGCCGCAATGCGGCCGGTGATGTCGAACCCTCCGACCACAGGACATTCAGCCCGCTGATCCGACCTTGCCCATCACGGTTGAAACGCACCCGCTGGGTCGGTTCGCCTTCGACGGTGAACAGATCCACTGACAGCGCACGCAGCGTCCACGGCGGACGTTGCCCCTGACGATACAGCAGCCTCTCGTTCTCGACGAACACCCGCACGTCGCCATACTGACCAGCATAGTGATCAAGCGGCGCCTTATAGTCCGGCGCCCCCAATGTCTCGATGATCCAGCGGTCTTCGACGGCGATCGCCTCTGGCGCGCCTCGATCCACGACCTTCTGCAAGGCCAGAGCCCATCCGTGGTTTCGAGCGTCCTCTACAGGCCCGACAATGTCGGGTTGGACGCCAGATCTCTCCCAGTTTGTCTGGGTCAGAGGACTGAGAGTTACGGCGAACGGCACGAAAACGGAGAACCCGGACGGCGTCGCAATGGGTTGCGCCATGCTGGCCGCTCCCATGCTTGGCTGACCGACGATCGTCGCCCGCCCGGCGGATTGCAGCATATAGGGGAAGGCCTCGGCGGCAGAGGCGGAGCGCGCGCTGATAAGGATGATCAAAGGCACATCGACGCGTGGCTGGGCATAGGGCTCTGCTGGCCTCAGACTGGTTTCGGTCCCGGTGCGGTCGCGCTCGAACATATAGGCGTTGCTTTCTGGAGGCAGAAAGGCGCTGGCCAGATACATAGCCATCGCGGGCGATCCCCCGCCATTGTCCCGCAGGTCGATGACCACTGCATCGGTGTGCGCCAAGGTCTGGAGCGCAGCGTCAGCAGCCATTTTCTCCGGACTCTTGGCGGCGTCGAAATCGATGTCCGCGAAGAACCTCAGATCGATATAGCCGATATTGCCCGGCAGTATTTCGAGGCTTCGAAATCCATAATTGATCCGCCGAACCTGGTCCTCATAGTCAATATGCAGACCGGCTTCTTCTTCGGGGGCTGGCGCCGACGGCGGTCCAGCGACGCCGAAATGCCCATCGATAGGCTTCAGACGCCGGGTCAGCGCAACGGCCAACTGCTCACTGTCCAAGTATCGGTCGTAGGCGCCGTCTTCGGCCTCCGTGCGCAGGGCAGAGGCGGCGGTCCGCGCGCCCGCCACATCGAAATAGTTGGCTTCGATCGCGTTCGCCACCTCATCCACGACACGCCGGGGATCGAGCGGTTCCGATGCCGATGCGAGGCCGCCGAACAGCAGAGAAATAGCAAACGCCAGAGCCGTTGCGTGTCTCATGAATCCCCCAAACGGCGGGCGCTTGAATCGCTCACCTAAACGAACAGTGCTCGATATCCGCAGAAATGACTATCGGCGTGGCTGTCCTTCCGACGGAGGCCGAGGCGCTGAAACTGGACCGACCCTGTTGACCTGAGCGCCGAACAGGCCGCTTGGAGACGCATGGCAACCGAAACCGTCTACATCGTCCAGGCCTATGTTCAGGGCCGGGGCAAGGCCCTCCGCGCCGAACAGCAGGTTGGCTGCAAGGACGCCGAGGAGGCGCGCCGCAAGGCCGAACGCCTGGCGCCTCTACGTCTCGGCGTCGTCGCCTTCGCCGTCTCGGCCGACACCGAAATGGGCGACTACGACGAGGAGCCGACGATCATCTTCAAGTCCGGCCAGCTGCCGCCGCCGTTCAGCGACGCTGATTAGGAACAGGGCAACCGCCCTGCCCAGCAGGCGTTGGCTTTCCTGACAACGGATCGGCGCCGCCCCGGGCGTCCGGCCGAAGCTTCAGGACGCCGCATGGCCTATCGCACCCTCAATCCCTTCACCGAACAGACGCTCCAGGAATACCCCGAACACTCGGACGACGCCGTCGAGGCCGCCCTGGCCAAGGCCGACGCCGTCTTCCGCTCCGACTGGTCGCAGGGCGACATCCAGCCGCGCCTCGCCGTGCTGAAGTCCCTATCGACCCTGCTGACCGAGAACCGCGACAGCCTGGCCCGCACCATTGCCGAGGAGATGGGCAAGCCCCTGGCCCAGGGCCAAGGCGAGATCGACCTGTGCGCCGGCATCGCCGCCTACTATGCCGAAAAGGCCGCCGACTTCCTCAAACCCCAGAAGATCGACAGCGAGCTGGGCGAGGCCTGGGTCGAGTTCCATCCCGTCGGCGTGCTGCTGGCGGTCGAGCCGTGGAACTTCCCCATCTATCAGCTGATCCGCGTCGTCGCCCCGGCCATCGCGGTCGGCAATCCGGTGCTCTACAAGCACGCTGGGATCGTGCCCCGATGCGCCGCCCGCTTCGCCGAACTGGTGCGTGAGGCGGGCGCGCCCGAGGGCTGCGTCGCCAACCTCTACATCTCCTCGGACAAGGTCGCCGAACTGATCGGCGACGACCGCATCCAGGGCGTGGCCCTGACCGGGTCGGAGGGCGCCGGCGCCAAGGTCTCGGCTCGCGCGTCGGAGATGCTGAAGAAGTCCACGCTGGAACTGGGCGGCAGCGACGTCTTCGTCGTGCTGGACGACGCCGACATCGAGAAGGCCATCGCCGCCGGGGTCGAGGGGCGGCTGTCCAACGCCGGCCAGGTCTGCACCGGCTCGAAACGCTTCATCGTCCAGAAGTCGGTCGCCGACGCCTTCACCACCGGCTTCGTCGAGGGCATGAAGAGCGCGGTCATGGGCGACCCGCTGGACGAGACGACCGTGCTGGGTCCGCTGTCGTCCGAGGACGCGCTGAAGACATTGACCAAACAGGTCGAGGAGGCGGTTCAACACGGCGCCAAGGCCGTCATCGGCGGCAAGCCCGCAGACCGCACCGGCTTCTTCTACGAACCCACCGTCCTGACCGACGTCGCCCGCGACAACCCGGCCTTCTATCAGGAGTTCTTCGGCCCCGTGGCCCAGGTCTTTGTGGTCGAGGACGACGACGCGGTCGTGGCCCTGGCCAACGATTCCCGCTTCGGCCTGGGCGGATCGATCTTCTCGGGCGACACCAATCGCGCCCGCAAGCTGGCCTCGCGGATCGAGACCGGCATGGTCTTCATCAACACCACCACCACCTCCATGCCCGAACTGCCGTTCGGCGGCATCAAACGCTCAGGCTTCGGCCGCGAGCTGGGCGATGTCGGCATCAAGGAGTTCGTCAACCGCAAGCTGGTGGTCGTCAGCACCGACTGACCCGCCGCCTATCGGCAAATAAAAAGGGCCGGCGGATCGCTCCGCCGGCCCTTTCTCTATCTCAGCGAACCGCTGCCTATTCGGCGGCGATGGGCGCTTCGGTTTCCGGGCCGCGCGCCAGGTTGCGCAGCACGTAGGGCATGACGCCGCCGGCCAGCAGATAGTCCAGCTCGGTCTGGTTATCGATGCGGCAACGGACGGGGAAGCGGGCCATCTTGCCGTCCGACGGACGGAACAGCTCGACCCACAGGTCCTGGCGGGGCTTCAGCTTGCCGATATTGGCGTCCGACAGGCCGCGGATCGTGACGATCTCTTCGCCCGTCAGGCCCAGCTTCAGCCAGCCGTCCTGTTTGAACTGCAGCGGCACGACGCCCATCCCGACCAGGTTCGAACGGTGGATGCGCTCGAAGCTTTCGGCGATGACGGCGCGAACGCCCAACAGACGCGTGCCCTTGGCCGCCCAGTCGCGCGACGAGCCGGTGCCGTATTCCTTGCCGGCGAAGACGACCAGCGGCCGGCCTTCCGACTGGTAACGCATGGCGGCGTCATAGATCGACATGGTGTCGTTCGACGGGAAGTGTTTGGTCACGCCGCCTTCGATCTCGGGCGTGATACGGTTCTTGATGCGGATGTTGGCGAAGGTGCCGCGCATCATGACTTCGTGGTTGCCGCGACGAGCGCCGTAGCTGTTGAACTCGGCCGCCTCGACCCCGTGGTTGGTCAGATAGACGCCGGCGGGCGAGGTCTTCTTGATCGAACCGGCCGGGCTGATGTGGTCGGTGGTGATGCTGTCGCCGAAGATGGCCAGGACACGCGCCTCGACGATGTCCTGGACCGGGGTCAGGTCCATAGACAGGCCGTCGAAGTAGGGCGGGTTGGCGACGTAGGTCGAGCTGTCGTCCCACTCATAGGTCTGGCCGCCCGTGACCTTGATGGCCTGCCAGTGCTTGTCGCCCTTGAACACGTCCTTGTAGCGTTTGGCGAACATGGCCGGGGTGACGGACTTCTTCTGGATTTCGGCGATCTCCTGCGAGGTCGGCCAGACGTCCTTCAGGAAGACGTCGTTGCCCTTCTTGTCCTGACCGATCGGATCCTTGGTGATGTCGATCCGCATCGAGCCGGCGATGGCGTAGGCCACGACCAGCGGCGGCGAGGCCAGGTAGTTGGCCTGGACGTCGGGGTTCACGCGGCCTTCGAAGTTGCGGTTGCCCGACAGGACCGAGGTCGCGACCAGGGCGTTGTCGTTGATCGCCTTGGAAATGGCCGGGTCCAGCGGACCGGAGTTGCCGATGCAGGTGGTGCAGCCATAGCCGACCAGGTTGAAGCCCAGGGCGTCCAGGTCCTTTTGCAGGCCGGCGTCGGTCAGATAGTCGGTGACGACCTGCGAACCGGGGGCCAGCGAGGTCTTGACCCACGGCTTGGCCTTCAGGCCCAGGGCATGGGCCTTGCGCGCCACCAGGCCGGCGGCGATCAGCACCGACGGGTTGGAGGTGTTGGTGCACGAGGTGATCGCCGCGATGACCACGTCGCCGTCGCCGACGGTGAACTTCTGGCCATCGACCGACACGCGCTCGGCGTCAGTCGGGCGGCTGAAGACTTCGGCCAGGGCGGTTTCGAAGGCCGGGGCGGCGGTGGTCAGTTCGACGCGGTCCTGCGGACGTTTCGGACCCGCCAGCGACGGCACGACGGTCGAGATGTCCAGTTCCAGCACGTCGGTGAAGACCGGGTCTTCCGAGGTCTCGTCGATCCACAGGCCTTGGGCCTTGGCGTAGGCTTCGACCAGGGCGACGCGCGCCTTGTCGCGGCCCGTGGCGGTCAGATAGCCGATGGTGGCGGCCGAGACGGGGAAGAAGCCGCAGGTGGCGCCGTATTCCGGGGCCATGTTGGCGATGGTCGCCTGGTCCTCGATGGTCATGTTCGGCAGGGCGTCGCCGAAGAACTCGACGAACTTGCCGACAACGCCCTTCTTGCGCAGCATCTGGGTGACGGTCAGCACCAGGTCGGTCGCCGTCGTGCCCTCGGGCATCGCGCCCGACAGTTTGAAACCGATGACTTCGGGGATCAGCATCGGGATCGGCTGACCCAGCATGGCCGCCTCGGCCTCGATGCCGCCGACGCCCCAGCCCAGGACGGCCAGGCCGTTGATCATGGTAGTGTGGCTGTCGGTGCCGACGACGGTGTCGGGATAGGCGACGGTCTTCTTGCCTTCGTCCAGGGTCCAGACGGTCTGGGCCAGGTTCTCCAGGTTCACCTGGTGGCAGATGCCGGTGCCGGGGGGCACGACGCGGAAGTTGTTGAAGGCCGACGACCCCCAGCGCAGGAAGTTGTAGCGCTCGATGTTGCGCTCGTATTCGCGCTCAACGTTCTGGCCGAAGGCTTTCGACGTGCCGAAGTTGTCGACCATCACCGAGTGGTCGATGACCAGATCGACCGGCACCAGCGGGTTGATCTTGGCGGCGTCGGCCCCCAGGGCGCTCATGGCGTCGCGCATGGCGGCCAAGTCGACCACGGCGGGCACGCCGGTGAAGTCCTGCATCAGCACGCGGGCCGGGCGGAAGGCGATCTCGTGCTCGACCGAACCCTTGTTCTCGACCCAGGCGGCGACGGCCTTCAGGTCGGCTTCGGTGACGGACACGCCGTCCTCGTTGCGCAGCAGGTTCTCCAGCAGCACCTTCATCGAGCGAGGCAGGCGGGAAATCCCGGTCAGACCGGCTTCCTCGGCGGCGGGAAGGCTGTAATAGGCGTATTTCTTACGCCCGACGGAAAGGTCCTGGCGGGTCTTGAAGCTGTCGTTCGACGGCATGGAGTCTTCCTCTGGTCAGCGCCGCCCGACAATCCGGTTGCGCCTTCGCGCGACAGACGCAGCGGCTCACAGGGCCCCTGCGCGCGCGGCGAAAGCCTGCTGCGGCGACCGTGCCTATAGCTCCACGGGATCGCACCGTCCATGTGTCCACACCCTCGACAGGGACATTGAGAAGGGTTCGCAGATTCTGCGCCCCACTTCTCCCTCCCCGCTCCGGGGAGGGTGGTCGCGCAGCGACCGGGTGGGGGCGGCCCGGCAGGGACGCACGGCCTGACGCAAAGCGGATCGGAGACGCGGCGCGGCGCCGCCCCCACCCGACCTCGCTACGCTCGGCCACCCTCCCCGGAGCGGGGAGGGAGAATTACGCATGATCCACACCCTCACCCTCTCCGACCTGACCGTCTCACGCGGCGACCGGCGGCTGTTCCACGGCCTCGACCTGACCCTGCGCGCCGGCGAGGTCCTGGCCCTGACCGGGGCGAACGGCGCGGGCAAGACCAGCCTGTTGCGGACCATAGCCGGCCTGCTGCGGCCCGACGCCGGATCGGTCGCCTTTCAGGACGGCGACGGCAATCCGCTGGACGAGCGGCAGGCGCGCGGACGCGAAACCCATTTTCTCGGCCATCTCGACGGGCTGAAGGGCGGCCGCACGGCGCGCGAGGAGTTGGGCTTTCAGTGCGACTGGCTGGGCCACACCCAGTACGGCCTCGATCACGCCGTTGAAGCCTTCGGCCTCAAACCTCTGCTGGACCTGGAAGTCCGCCGCCTGTCCGCCGGCCAGCGCCGTCGCCTGGCCATGGGCCGGCTGGTCGGATCGCCGCGCGCCCTGTGGCTGCTGGACGAGCCTATGGCCCCGCTTGACGCCCGCTGGCGCGAGGCCTTCGCCGACCAGATGCAGCGCCATCTCGACGCGGACGGCCTGATCGTCGTCGCCGTCCACGATCCCCTGCCCCTGCCGACCCGCGCTCTCGACCTGGGGAACCTGAAATGAGCCGCCGCGACGCCGATCAGGAACCACGCCCGCCTGGCCTGCGCGGCGCGACCCGCGTCCTGCTGGAGCGCGAACTGGACCTGGCCTGGGGCGGGGGCGGCGGGCCGTTGCTGGCCTGCGGCTTCTTCGCCTGTCTGACCGCCATCCTGCCGTTGGCGGCCGGGGGCGACCCCCGCACGCTCGGCCCGGTCGCGGGCGGCGTCGCCTGGTTGGCCCTGGCCCTGGCGTCCCTGCTGTCGCTGGAGCGGCTGTTCGAGCGGGACATGGAGGACGGCGGCCTGGACCTGCTGGCGCTCGGCCATCTGTCGCTGGAGCAGGTCGTGCTGATCAAGGCCCTGGCCCAGTGGATCGCCGTCGGCCTGCCGCTCGCCCTGACCGCGCCCGTCGCCGCCCTGGCGCTGGGCCTGCCCGCGCCGTTGACGCCGCTCGTCGCCCTGACCGCCCTGATCGGCGGCGCGGGCTTCGCCTTCACCGGCGCGCTGGGCGCAGCGCTCGCGTTGGGCGCCAAGCGCGGCGGCCTGCTGATCGCCGTGGTCGTCCTGCCTCTGTTCATCCCGCCCGTGGTCTTCGGCGCCGGCGCCCTGGAACGCGCCGCTTCGGGTCAGCCCGTCGGCCCGGCCCTGGCCCTGCTCTGCGCCTATGTCCTGTTCGCCGCCGTCATCGCCCCCTTCGCCGGGGCGGCCGCCGTTCGGAACGCGCAAGGGTGAGCTTGCCCGCCGCCCATTCGTTGCGTAAGCGCTGAACCGATGTTCGGCCTGTCCAATCCGCAGCGCTTCATGGCCTTCACCGGCCCGTTGACGCCCGTTCTGTGGGGCCTCGCCGCCGTGCTGCTCGGCGTCGGTGCCTGGCTCAGCTTCTCCGTCCCGGCCGATTATCAGCAGGGCGACACGGTGCGGATCATGTTCGTCCATGTCCCCGCCGCCACCCTGGGCCTGGGCGCCTATGCGGCCCTGGGCGTGTCCAGCTTCTTCGCGCTCGTCTTCCGCCACGCTCTGGCCGACGCCGCCGCCCGCGCCGCCGCCCTGCCCGGCGTCGCCTTCACGGCCCTGGCCCTGTTCACCGGCTCGCTGTGGGGCCAGCCGATGTGGGGGACCTGGTGGGTGTGGGACGCGCGCCTGACCAGCGTGCTGGTGCTGTTCCTCTTCTACCTCGGCTATATGGCGCTGAGGGCCTCGATCGACGACGAGCAGAAGGCCGGCCGCGCCGCCGCCGTCCTGGGCCTGGTCGGCCTGATCAACCTGCCGATCGTCAAGTTCTCGGTCGATTGGTGGAACACCCTGCATCAGCCGGCTAGCTTCCTGACCCCCGGATCGTCGGGCCTGGATCCCGTCTATTTGCCGCCCTTCCTGACCATGCTGGCGGCCTACGGCGTGCTGTTCCTAGCCCTGTGGCTGACCGCCATCCGCACCGAGATCCGCCGCCGCCGCGTCATGACCCTGCGCGCCCGCATGGTCCAGGAGGCCTAGGTGCTCGACCTCGACATGACCCCATACGCCGCCTTCGTCTGGCCCGCCTGGGGCGTCAGCGCCCTGGTCCTGACCGCTCTGACCGTCCGCGCCCTCATCGCCTCTCGGAAATGGAAGCGCGAACTGGCCAAACTTGAGGCAGACCAAGGCACACCCCCGGAAGCAGCGGACACCAACCGCCCTCAAGTAGCGCGAAGCGCGATAGGGCAACAAAAATGAACCGCTGGCTGGCCCTTATTCCGCTGGTCGTCCTCGCGGCGCTGGCGGCCCTGTTCGTCGGCTGGTCGCTGAAGCGCGATCCGGCCTTCAAGCCTGACGCCCTGGTCGGCCAGACAATCCCCGAGACCGTCCTGCCCCTGCTGTCGGGCGATCAGGCGGGGCCGGGCAATCTGGACCTCAAGACCGCCGGCGTCGGACGACCCATGCTGGTCAATGTCTTCGCCTCCTGGTGCGCGCCGTGCCGAATCGAACACCCCAAGCTTCTGGCGCTGAAGGCGCGCGGCATCGCCGTCGTCGGCGTCGCCTACAAGGACGAGCCGGTCGCCACCCGCGCCTTCCTGGACGAGCTGGGCGACCCCTATTCGATGGTGCTGGTGGATCGCGAAGGCCGTGCAGGTCTGGACCTGGGCATCTCCGGCGTGCCCGAGACCTTCGCCGTCGACGCCATGGGCCGCATCACCGCCAAACAGTCCGGCCCCCTGCTGGACGACGCCGACATCGAGCGGCTGGTCGCCTCCATGCAGGCTCCGCCGCGCCCGGCGCCGCGTCCTCAGTAATCCTGCTGAACGCGCGTTAACCCTTTTTCGAGGGTTTCCATTAACCATACTGGCATGAGCGCGATTCGCACCGGCCTGCCGCTGAACCTGCCCGCCCCGGGCCTCGACCTGCCCAGTGCGCGCAACGCCCAGGCGGCCTTCTTCCGTGCGGCGATGGACCAGACCGCCGCGCCAAAACCGCCGGTTCCGGCCGCCGCCGTCATGTCCACGATCCGCACCGCCAACCCTGCCCGCCCGGTCGAGGCGCCGGCGGCCCCGCCTCAGCGCGAGGAGCCGCGCATCATGCGCCCCGGCTCCTACATCGACATTCGGGTCTGATCAGTTCCAGCCGCGGCTGGCGATATACTGCTGCAGCATGTCGATCCGCGTCGCATCCGACGGGTGGGTCGAGGCGAACTGCGGCGTCTGGGTCTGGCGCTGCGCCGCCATCAGCCGCCACAGGGCGACGGCCTCCGACGGCTTGAACCCCGCCCCCGCCATATAGTCGACGCCCAGCCGGTCGGCCTCCAGCTCATCACGCCGCGAATAGGGCAGCAGCAGGCCATACTGGGCCGCCAGACCGCCATAAGCGTTCACGGCATCCCCATACCGCCCGGCCGCCCCGCCCACGGCCGCCAGACCGACGCTGGTCACCGTCTGGTTCGAGGCCCGCTCGGCCGCGTGGTTGGCGACGACGTGGCCGATCTCGTGACCGATGACGCTGGCCAGTTGGTCGTCATTCTGGACCAGGGCCAACAGGCTGGTGGTCACGCCGATCTGGCCCGACGGCAGGACGAAGGCGTTGGGGCTGGCCTCAGTGAAGACCGCATAGTCCCAGGTCCGGTTCCCCAGGCCCGCCGTCTGCACCAGCCGGTCGCCGACGCGCCGGATCCGGTCCACCTGGGCGCCCGTCGTCATCACGCCGGGCTTGGCGATGGCCTCGCGCCAAGCCTGCGTCGATTGCTGCGACAAGGCGGCGTTGTCCACCAGCAGGAACTGGTTGCGACCCAGCGCCTCGTTATAGGCGCAGGCCGACAGGGCCAAGGCCGCGACGGTGGCGGTCAGGACGAGTGCGGAACGGCGGGGCAGGATCACGGGCGGCCTCTTCGACAGTTTGTGTCAGCCAAGCAAATCCCGACCGCCGGGTCTAGGTTCCGACCTCACCCGATCGGCGTCGCGCCCAGCAGGGTGCGACACGCCTCGGCCTCGGCCTTCAGCGCCGCCCGCTTGGTTTCGCCGAACCCGTCCAGCGTCTTGTACGACATGGCCAGCCGCACATTGTCGCGCAGCCGGCCGCGATTGCGCTCCAGAAAGCCCCAGTACAGCCGGTTGAACGGACAGGCCGCATCGCCGCTCTTGCTCTTCACGTCATAGCGACAGGCCCCGCAGTAATCGCTCATCCGGTCGATGTAGGCCCCCGACGCCGCATAGGGTTTGGACCCCACGATCCCCCCGTCCGCGAACAGGGCCATGCCGCGCGTATTGGGCATCTCCACCCATTCATAGGCGTCGGCGTAAACGCACATATACCAGTCGTCGACCGCGTCGGGATGCACCCCCAGCAACAGGGCCAGATTGCCCGTCACCATCAGCCGCTGGATGTGATGGGCATAGGCGTTGTCGCGCGTCGTCTTCACCACATCGGCGACGCAGGCCATGTCGGTCTCACCGGACCAGTAGAACCAGGGCAATTCCCGATCGGCGTCCAGGAAGTTGCGCGCCCGATATTCCGGCGCCTTCAGCCAATAGATTCCCCGCACGAACTCGCGCCACCCCAGGATCTGGCGAATGAACCCCTCGACCGCGTTCAGCGGCGCGCGCCCCGCCCGATAGACCGCCTCGGCCCGGCGACAGACATCCAGAGGGTCCAGCAGGCCCAGGTTGATTGAGGTCGAGATCAGCCCGTGCCACATCCACGGCTGGTTCTGCGCCATCGCGTCCTGCCAGTCCCCGAACGACGGCAGGACCTCGATCAGGAAGTGCGCCAGCGTCGTTTCCGCCTCGTCCGCCGTCGTCGCCCAGCCGAACCCGTCCAGCGACCCGAAATGGTCGCCAAACAGCCGCTCCACATCCGCCATCGCCTCGCGCGCCACGGCGTTGGGCGGGAGGCGCAGCCGACCCGGCGGCGTCACGCCCTTCGCCAACTTCTTGCGGTTCTCGGCGTCATAGTTCCAGCGCCCGCCCTCCGGCTGGGCGCCGTCCATTAGAATGCCGGTCTCGCGCCGCATCTCGCGATAGAAGAACTCCATCCGCAGCTGCGACTTGCCCGAGGCCCAGCGTCGGAAGCGGTCGTGCGAGCTGATGAAGCGGCGATCCTCACGGATTTCGACCGGCAGGCCCGCACCCTCGGCGAAGGCCGCCAGATGCTCGGCCAGCCGCCACTCGCCGCATTCCGTCAGCACCACCGCCTCATAGGCGTCTTCGTCCAGCGCGCGGGCCAGTTCGCCGGTGATCGACCCGCTATTGTCGGGATCATCGATCCGCACATAGCGCACCCGCACGCCCCGCGCCTTCAGCCGCGCGGCATGGTTTCGCATGGCGGCGAAGACCAGGGCGAGCTTCTGCTTGTGATGCCGGACATAGGTCGCCTCGTCCCGGACCTCGGCCATCAGGACCGTGTCGGCTGCAGGGTCCAGCTCCTTCAGCGCCGACAGATTGTCGGAGAGCTGATCGCCCAGCACCAGCCTAAGCACCGACATGCGTCATCCCCACTTGCGGACCAGAGACTGAAGACGGGGACGCACGCGAAGAAAGAGCCGATACGCGCCTTCCAGCGCCGCAAGAACCACCGGGACACGCGCCGCCAGCCCGATAGGCCGCAGCAGGGGAATGGCCCGCCACATCGCCGCGAAGGCCGCCGCGCCGGACAGCAGCCGCCCATTCTCGCTGGCGTGGAACCGGGCGAGCAGGGCGTCGCGGTCGATGGGACAGGTCGCGTCTCCCTTGTCCACATCGATGAACCGGATCGCGCCCCGGCGATCCAGCCGACGCATCAGCGCGATCTCGCGACGACACAGGGGGCAGCCGCCATCATACCAGACAAGCAGTTGGGTCATCGACGTCGAGGGCCTTCGTGGACGGAGTGCGCGATCGCCATGATATACGGGCGTCCTCTATAGTCCGGATCGCACGCAGCCCCGACAGGTGTCCGATGGATGACGAAATGACCGACCGACGTCGATTGGCGCCGATCGCCCGTGTCCTGGGTTTCGCGGGCCTGCTGCCCCAGGCGGCCGCGGTCGCGGTTTTGATATTCGGCGGACCGGACGTGCGGTTCGCCGGTCTCGGCCTCGCCTATGCCTACGCCGCCCTGATCTTCAGCTTCCTGGGCGGAGTCTGGTGGGGCCTGGCCGCCATGGCGCGCGGCTTGGTTCCGCGCTGGGTCTGGATCGCGGCCGTGTTACCAACCCTGCTGACCTTGACGACCGCCTGGCGATTGGCGACCGGCTCGGCCTGGCCTGGCCCGTCCCTGATCCTCCTCGGGGTCTTCATCGCCGCCAGCCTGCTGGTCGATCTGCGGCTCAAGGCTGCGGGGCTGACGCCTGAAGGCTGGCTGGCCTTGCGCATCCCGCTGTCGCTGGGGCTGGGCGTTCTGACGATTGCAGCCGGTCTGATCTGACGGACGCCGACATGAACCGGGCAAAAAATCGGGGCCTGCCGAGAACGACAGGCCCCTGATTTTATCAGTCTCGACTTGGAGCGGGCGAAGAGATTCGAACTCTCGACCCCAACCTTGGCAAGGTTGTGCTCTACCACTGAGCTACGCCCGCACTCCGTAGGAGCTAGGTGCGCTCCCCGTCGAGGAGGGGGCGTATAGCGGAGGGTTGAGCGGTCCTGCAAGCTCTTTTTTGCGGCTATCGCGCTTCGCGCTGCTTGAGCCGAATTCGTGTGCCGACGGCCGCTGCCAGAACGCCTTTAGGCCCGCCGCCTGAGCGCTTTCGCGCTCAAGCAGCGAGCGACCGCGTCGCGAGCGTAGCGCCCCCGCGCGTCAGCGCGGGGCCAAACGTATAGCCCCGTCCAGGCGGATGCATTCGCCGTTGATATAGACGTTGCGGGCCAGCTCCAGTACCAGGGACGCATAGTCGGCCGGCGTGCCCAGGCGGCTGGGGAAGGGGATGGCGGCGGCCAGGGCGTCCTGGATTTTCTGGTCCATGCCGGCCATCATCGGCGTCCACATGATGCCTGGCAGGATGGTATTGCAGCGCACGCCTTCCTGGGCCAGGTCCCGCGCGACCGGCAGGGTCATGGCGTAGACGCCGCCCTTTGACGCCGAATAGGCCGCCTGGCCGATCTGGCCGTCCTGAGCCGCCACCGACGCCGTATTGACGATCAGACCGCGCTCGCCGTCCGCCATCGGCTCCAGCGTGATCATTCCGGCCGCCGATTGCGACAGCACACGGAATGTGCCGAACAGATTGACCCGCACCGTGCGTTCGAACTGGGCCATGTCGTGGGCGCGGATCTCGCCGGTGTCCTTCTTGCGCGAAACGGTCTTCTGGCCCGTGGCGATGCCGGCGCAGTTGACGGTCAGACGCTCCTGACCATGGGCGGCGCGGGCCTTTTCGAAGGCGGCCGCGACCGAGGCGTCGTCGGTCACGTCCACCTGGCAGAAGACGCCGCCGATTTCCCTGGCGATCTCCTCGCCGCGTTCGGCGTTCAAATCGAACAGGGCGACCCGTGCGCCCGTCGCGGCGATGGCGCGAGCGGTGCCTTCACCCAGGCCCGATGCGCCGCCGGTGACCACGGCGGCGATGGTGTTGTCGAGTTTCATCCTGGTCGTTCCTATGTATTGTTTGAACCTGAGTTTCGTTTGAGGATTTAGCGGCCATGACCGCCAAAGCCAAACCCGCCGATCCATCCGACGCCCTGGACCCGAAAAAGGCCCTCGTCCCTTCCGTCGTGAAGGTCAACGAGGCGCGTGTGACCAAGGGGTTCTGGCCCAAGATCACCCGCACGGCCGCCCGCATTCCGTTCGCGGATCAGGCCCTGGCCGCCTGGTATGCGGCGCGCGACCCTGCAACGCCGATGGCGGCCAAGGGGATGATCTTCGCCGGCCTGGCCTATTTCGTCCTGCCCATCGACGCCATCCCCGACATCTTCGCCGGCATCGGCTACACCGACGACGCCGCCGTGATCACCGCCGTCCTCGCCATGGTCGGCGCCAGCATCAAACGCCGCCACCGCGACAAGGCCGAGGATGCGGTCCAGCGGTTGAAGGCGAAGTAGGCGGTCTCATTATTGTCCGTCATCCTCGCCCTTGTGGCGAGGATCTATACTCCCGGTGCGTCCGCAGTATGCGCCGTCGTGGGACACCGGGAGTCTGGATCCCAGGAACAAGCCCTGGGATGACGGGTGAAAAGTAGAGCCGTCGCCCTCAGCTCTCGACCGTCACCACGATCTTGCCCAGAGCCTGACGGTCGCCCAGGGCCTTGATCGCCTCTCCGGCCTTTTCCAGCGGGAAGGTCTTTGACACGCGCGGCTTGATCTTGCCGTCTGCGTACATCTGCATCAGCTCGGCCATGTTGGCGGCGTGACCCTTGGGATCGCGCGCAACGGCCGCGCCCCAGAAGACCCCGATCACCGACACCGACTTCAGCAGGGTCAGGTTCAGTGGCAGGGACGGGATCCCGGCCGGGAAGCCGACCACCAGATAGCGCCCGTTCCAGTCCATGGCCCGCAGCGCCGGATCGGCATAATCGCCGCCCACCGCGTCATAGACCACGTCGGCGCCGTCGCGACCGGTCGCCAGCTTGAACTCGCCCGACAGTTCCTTCTGCGCCGCCCGATCCATCGGACCGGACGGATAGATCAGGCCGTTGTCGGCCCCCAGATCGAGGGCGAACTGAACCTTGTCGTTGGTCGAGGCGGCGGCGACCACACGCGCGCCCATGGCCTTGCCCAGTTCGACGGCGGCGGCGCCCACGCCCCCGGCCGCGCCCAGCACCAACAGGGTCTCGCCCGGCTGAAGTTTCGCCCGATCCTTCAGCGCATAATAGCTGGTGCCATAGGTCATGATCAGGGCCGCCGCCTCCTCGAAGCTCATGGCTTCGGGGATGGGGATGACCGTCTCGGCCCGCACCGCCAGCCGTTCGACCAGCCCGCCCCAGCCCGGCACGGCGATAACCCGGTCGCCCTTGCGCACGCCCTTGACGCCCTCGCCCACCGCCTCGACCACGCCCGCCACCTCGGCGCCGGGCGAAAAGGGCCGTTCGGGCCGGAACTGGTATTTGTCCTCGATGATCAGCGTGTCGGGATAGTTGATCCCCACAGCCTTGACCTCGATGATCACCTCGCCCGCCTTGGGCGTGGGATCGAGCACGTCCTCCACGACCAATGTTTCAGGACCGCCGGGAGCCTTGGACAAAACAGCGCGCATCTTTCCTCCTTGGCCGACATGGCGCGGCCTTCATCCCGACGCTAAAGAGCGCCACGCCCGATTGAAAGAGGCGACGAAAACCAGGCTCAGGAAGACCCTATGACCGCCCTCATCCTCCACGGCGGCGCCGGCGCCCGGCGCGAACGCAACTACGACGCCGAGGTCGTGCATATGCGCGAGGTGGTCGAGGCCATGAAGGCGCGGCTGGACGCGGGCGACAGCGCCCTGGACGTCGCCACCGCCGCCATAGTCATGCTGGAAGATTCCGGTCTCTACATCGCCGGCAAGGGCGCCTCGCCGAACCTGGCCGGCGCCTATGAGCTGGACGCCAGCATCATGGACGGCTCAACCAAGCGCGCCGGCGCCGTCGCCGCCCTGCAAGGGTTCCGCAACCCCGTCGTCGCCGCCCGCGCCGTGATGGACCGCACGCCCCACGTCATGCTGGTAGGCGAGGGCGCGGCCCTGTTCGCCCACGACCAGGAGCTGGAGCCCATCGCCGACGAGGCCGCCTGGTTCACCGGCGCCGGCCAGGGCGAGGACAACCATCCGCCCGGAACCCTCAGTCACGGCACCGTCGGCGTCTGCGTTCTGGATGCTCAGGGCCGCCTCGCAGCCGCCACCTCGACCGCCGGCGTGTTCGGCAAGATGCCGGGCCGCGTCGGCGACACCCCCATCCCCGCCGCCGGCACCTGGGCCGACGCCAGGGCCGCGACCTCCTGCACGGGCCAGGGGGAGTATTTCATCCGCGTCGCCGCCGCCGCCCAGGTCGCCTGGCGCGTCGCCGCCGGCCAGACCCTCAGCCAGGCGACCCAGGCCGTCATCGACGAGATCGGATCCATGGGCGGCGACGGCGGAATGATCGCTCTGGACGCCGCCGGAAACATCGCCGCCCCCTTCAACAGCCAGGGCATGAAACACGCCTGGCTGACCCCCGCCGGCGAGATCGGCGTCGAGATCTTCCGCGACTAAGTGGGGGCGGCTGAGTTGGACGAGGCGACCCCTCAGCTCCGTTCAGACAGTGGTTCATCACAGCGGTCACGACGAGGTCACGACGACACGACGAAGCCGTACCGGTTCGGAACGTCTCGATGGCCTGCGGCGGCGAAGCCGAAGATCAATCCGCCGCCCGAACATGGAACTCAGAACCGAACCGCGTTCGGTCCCGTCGTGTTCTCCGTGACGTCGTTGTGCCCGTTGTGATGAACATCTTTCAGGCTCGCATCGACCAAGGCGACGATTGCTCTAGGTCCGGGCGGCCATCACGTCGGAGATCGTGGTCAGCAGCACCTTCAGGTCGATGGGCTTGCTGACCACCGCATCCATGCCCGCCGCCAGATAGGTCTCGACCTGCTCCACCATCGCATTGGCGGTCAAGGCGATGATCGGGGTCCGCGCCAGGCCTATGTCAGCCTCGCGCTGGCGGATGGTCTGCGTCGCGGTCGGCCCGTCCATGTTCGGCATCTGCACGTCCATCAGGATCAGGTCCCAGGCCCGCGCCTGCGTGGCCTTCACCGCCTGAAGGCCGTCCTCGACGATCTCGACCTCGATCCCGACCTGGCCCAGCAGGCCCCGGATCACGTGCTGATTGACCGGATGGTCCTCGGCGACCAGCACCCGCAGCGCCGCCTCCGGCCCGGCGTCGGGCGCATCCTCGTCCGCCTTCACAGGCTGCGTCCGCTTCAGCGGCAGGGTGACGACGAAGGTCGCCCCTTCGCCGGCCTCGCTCTCCACGTCGATCCGACCGCCCAGCAGCTCCACCAGCGTCGCCACGATCGACAGCCCCAGCCCCGCCCCGTCACGCCGGTCGACGGCCGCCGCCTCGATCTGGGCGAAGCGCGTGAACAGCTGCCCGATCTGGTCGGCCGGTATGCCCCGCCCGGTGTCCGAAACCCGCAACACCACCCCGGCGTCCGTCCGCGCCACGTCCAGCGCCACCTCGCCCTGGGCCGTGAACTTGATGGCGTTGGAAAGCAGGTTGAAGAGGATCTGGCGCAGCCGCACCGGATCGGCGCTGACCCAGCCTAGGCCCGCCGAGCGCACGTGCAAGGCCAGTCCCTTGCTGTCCGCCAGCGGCCTCAGCGTCTCGGTCACCTCGTGGATCAGGGCGTCGGCGTCGATGGCCTGGGGCACGATCTCCAGCCGCCCCTCCTCGATCCGCGACAGGTCCAGGATCTGGTTGATCAGGTCCAGCAGGGTGTGGGCCGACCGGTCCAGAATCTCCAGCCGCGTCTTCTGCCGGTCCTCCAGCACATCGCCCGCCATGATCTGCGCCATGCCGATGACGCCGTTCAGGGGGGTGCGGATCTCATGGCTCATATTGGCCAGGAAACGGGACTTGGCGGCGTTGGCCTCATCCGCCTCAGCCCGCGCGCCCTGGGCGGCGTCCCGGTCCCCCACGGCCGCCGCGTGCGCCGCCTGGACTTCGATCAACAGGGCCTTGTTGCGCTGGTCGGCGGCGAACAGATCGCGCCACAGGGCGTGGGTCGCCTGCGAGATGATCACCAGGATCGCCGCCAGCATGACGAAGGCCGCCCCGACCGCCAGCCCGTGCGGCCCGGCCAGCGACGGATAGATCACCACCAGCACGGTGGCGCAGATCGGCGCCGCCGCCAGCGCCAGCAACTTCGGCGCCGCGCTGAACTGGACGAAGGCCACCCCGATCGACCAGACCTGGATCAGCACCACCACCAGCATCACGTCGGGGCGGGGGTTCATCAGCCAGGCGATCAGCGGCCCCGACACCCCCAGACCGAACCGAACCGCCACGATGCTCATCAGCACGAACGGCCAGCCGGACGCCGGCGCCGCCTCGTTCTGATAGCGCCTGACCCGCCGCTGCGCCCAGGCGTCGAACGCCATGCCGACGGCTGCGAACCCCAGCCCCAGCCAAGGCTGGCCCAGGGCCGCCAGGATCAGCCCGGCCGCCGCCCAACTGCCGTACAGAACGACAGGCGAGGTAACCATATTTTCGAGGACGAAGGTCCAGACCGCGATCTTTTCGTCTGAGACAGAAGTCGCTTTCGCTCGTCTCGGCACGCAACCTCGGCATGGGGTGGTCGCTGGGATGCGACCTTTCGGCAATAGATCGCCGTCGGGAACTTGTCCATGAACGACCTGACCGAGGATCCGGTTCATTACATCTCGGTAAGGTGCAAGTGGGCAAATCACTGATACGGTCTGCGCGCCCGGCGTCCCGGGCTTCGGAGCCCCTCATGAAATTCCGCCTGACCGCAACTCTCAAAGTCGGGGCAGCCGCCTCGGCCCTGATGCTGGGCCTCGCCGCCCCCGCCTTTGCAGAGGGCGCCGCCCCTGCCGCCGTCGTTCAGGCGCCCCAGGGCGTGACCGTCCCCCCGCTGGGCTTCGCCAGACGCGTCCTGCCGAACGGACTTGAGGTCTATACGGCGCGCGACGCCGACACCTCCAACGTCACGGTCCAGGTCTGGTACAAGGTCGGCTCCAAGGACGATCCGGCGGGCCGTTCGGGCTTCGCCCACCTGTTCGAACACCTGATGTTCAAGTCCACCAAGAACCTGCCGCCCGAGACCTTCGACCGGCTGACCGAGGACGTGGGCGGTTCCAACAACGCCTTCACCGCCGACGACACCACCGCCTATTTCGAGACCGTGCCCGCCAACCATCTGGAGCGGATGCTGTTCGCCGAGGCCGACCGCATGGGCTCGCTGGTCCTGGACGAGCCGACCTTCGTCGCCGAACGCGACGTGGTGAAGGAAGAATATCGCCAGCGCATCCTGGCCAACCCCTACGGTCGCCTGTTCGGCCTGTTCGTGCCCGAGACCATCTACAAGGAAAGCCCTTATCGCCGTCCCGGCATCGGCTCGATCGAGGAGCTTGATTCCTCGTCGCTGGACGACGTGCGCCGCTTCCACGCCACCTATTACCGGCCCGACGCCGCCTATCTGATCGTGGCGGGCAATTTCGACCAGGCCCAGCTGGATCGCTGGATCGACCAGTATTTCGGCCCGCTGAAGAACCCGACCACGCCGGTTCCGACCAACAATGTCGTCGAGCCCGAGCCGACGGCGCCTCAGAACGTCACCTACTATGCGCCGAACGTGCCCCTGCCGGCCGCCGTTCTGGCCTGGCCGACCGTCAAATACGCCGACGCCGACCGCCCCGCCCTGACGGTGCTGGACGGCATTCTGTCCTCCGGCGAATCGAGCCGCCTGTATCGCTCGCTGGTCTATGACAAGCAGATCGCCGCCCAGATCGGCTCGACCCCCGACTTCTCGCAACAGGCCGGCAACCTGTCCGCCCTCGCCATCATGGCCCAGGGCCATACGGCCGAGGAGGGCGTCGCCGCCCTGAACGCGGAAATCGCCAGGCTGCGCGACGCCCCCGTCACCGCCGACGAACTGTCCGAGGCCAAGAACGAACTGGTCGCCAGCGCCCTGCGCGGCCGCGAGACGATGGACGACCGCGCCACCGCCCTCGGTTTCGCCCTGATCAACACCGGCTCGGCCGCCGCCGCCGACGAAGAAGTCGCCCAGATACAGGCCGTCACCGTCGCCGATATCCAGCGCGTGGCCAGCAAATATCTGACGCCTCAGCGCCAATCGACGATCACCTTCCTGGCCGCCGATGACGCCAACCCCGCCTCGATCCAGAAGATGAACGTCGGCGCGCCCGTCACCGTCGCCGACCTGGCGCCGGCCGGCCCGCCCGCCGTCCTGTTGCCCGAGGCCGAGCGCACCCCCCTGCCCCAGCCGGGCGCCGAGGTCGCGCCCACGACCCCGACCGTCGCCGACTTCCGCCTGGATAACGGCCTGCGCGTCCTGGTCGCCCCGACCGACGGCGTGCCGCTGGTCTCGGCCCGTCTCAGCTTCGACGCCGGTTCGTCAAACGATCCGGCGGGCAAGGCCGGCATCGCCGCCATGACCGCCGCCCTGCTGACGCAAGGCACGAAAACGAAAACCGCCCCCGAAATCGCCACCCAGATCGAACAGCTGGGCGCCTCGATCGGCGCCGCCGCCGGCGTGGACTTCTCCAACGTCTCCGCCAACGCCCCGTCCAACGCCTTCCCGACGACGCTCGCCCTGATGGCTGACCTGGTGAAGAACCCCACCTTCGCCGCCGAGGAGCTTGAGCGTCAGCAGGCCCAGACCCTGGATGGCCTGCGCGTCGCCCTCAGCCAGCCGAACGCCATCGCCGGCATGACCGTGGGCCGCGTCGTCTATGGCGACGCCCCCTATGGCGCGACGATCACGCAACAGACTGTGCCGGCCATCACCCCGGCCGACGTCGCCGCCTTCCACGCCGCCCGCTATCGCCCGTCGGGTGCGACCCTGGTCTTCTCGGGCGACATCACCCCCGACGCCGCCCGCGCCCTGGCGCAGCAGGCGTTCGGCGACTGGCGCCCCGCCGGCGCCGCGCCTGCCGCCACGGCCAATCCCGCTGGCCAGGCCCTGGCGCCCCGCATCGTCGTGGTGAACCAGCCCGGCGCAGGCCAGGCCGCCGTGGTCGCCGCCGTTCGCGGCGTGTCACGCACCGACGCCGATTATTTCCCGCTGACGGTCGGCAACTCCTTGCTGGGCGGCGGTTTCTCGTCGCGCCTGAACCAGGAAATCCGCATCAAGCGCGGCCTGTCCTACGGCGCCTCGTCGTCGCTGGGCGTGCGGGCGGATGCGGGCCTCTTCACCGCCGCGACCCAGACCAAGAACGAGACCGCCGACGAGGTCGCCGACCTGATCCTGGCCGAGATCGCCAAACTGGGCGCCGAGACCCCGAGCCAGGCCGACCTGGCCCCGCGCCGCGCCACCCTGATCGGCGGCTTCGGCCGCTCGCTGGAGACGGTGGACGGCCTGGGGACGCTGGTCGCCAACCTGGCCCTCTATGATCTGCCGATGAGCGACCTCGCCGACTACGCCGGCCGGGTCCGCGCCGTGACGCCCGAACAGGTCCAGGCCGCCTTCGCCGAACACCTGCCGGTCAATCGCGCCAGCCTGGTCATCGTCGGCGACGGCTCGCTGTTCCTCGACGCCTTGCGCGCCAAACACCCGAACCTCGAAGTCATCGAGGCCGGCGCCCTGAACCTGAACAACGGTTCGCTGAAGTAAGGGGACACAGACGCTCTCCCTCCCCGTCCGGGGAGGGGGGTCGCGCAGCGACCGGGTGGGGGCGGCCCGGCAAGGCCGCACTTCCCTACAAGTCTGGGAACGGTCGCCCTGCCGCCCCCACCCGACCTCGCTTCGCTCGGCCACCCTCCCCCGCTGGGGGAGGGAGAGGCGCCGCCTGATATTCGCCAGCCATCGTACTTCAGCCGGCGTCGCCCAGTCTTTTCAACCGCTTGAAGACCCGCAGCGTCTTTCACCCATACGCGGCCCCGACCGGGGTTATGATCCATCCCCCGGTCTTTGACATCGCGATCGCGCCGACTTGGACTCGTTGGACGACTTGGACTGTTTTTTCGCAGTCCAACTTCGAGTTTCAACTCGCCTTCAATTTGCACAGTGCAATTCGAGTTCAAATTTTTCTTTCAACGATTACAGTTGATTGACAGAGCATTGCACTTCGTTGCACTGTTTTTCGCCGAGTGCAATTTCGCCGCCTAGACCGACAGGCACACCACCTGGGCCACGCGCAGATCGCGCCTCAGCCGGTTCGACACCCGGCCATAATCTTCGGTCGTCACCGCCTGGCCCCGCGCATCCTCGCCCGCCGTCTGTTCGCCCCGGATCGCCGGTCCAAACGTCTCGGGCGCCGTCGTATAGATCCGCCCCCGGCGCGGCGCCTCGGCGATGGTGACGCCCACGACCCGGCCCTGACCGTCCAGCGCCGGCGCGCCCGACAGGCCCGACAGCGTCCCCTCCAGCCCATTGGTGCGCCCGACCTCGGCCCAGGCCAGGACAGGCTCATCGCGCGCCCCGCGTCCGAACACCTTCAGCGTCTCGCGGCCCAGCAGGCGCGAGGTCACCTCGCCCGGCCGTCCCTGCGGAAATCCGGGGTGAAAGGCCCTCTGCCCCTTCCTCAACGGCGCCTCGGCCGCGACCGGCAGCGCCGCCGGCCCCCCGTCGGTGATCAGCAGGGCGATGTCCGCGCGCGGCGCCAGGCGCACATCAGCCGCCACCGCCCGACCCTGCCCCACCACCAGGGCTGGCCTGCGACAACCCTCGACCACATGGCGCGCAGTGATCCAGCGCCCCCGCCCGGCGATGGAGAAGGCGGTGCCCGACGATGGCTTGAACGGCGCCTCGCCCGCATCGACGGTCACGGCGGCGTCGAACGGCGTGATCGGTCCCAAGAGCGGCCCTTCGACCTCGGAGGCGGGCGCCGAGGCGGGCGGCGCATCCGCATTCTCGCGCCGACCCAGCGACACCGCCAGAAACACGGCCGCCACCGCTCCGTAGATGGCCCAGTCCGGCAGGCGGGGAAACTGCATGAACCCGGCCGATCAGCCGGTCAGAGCGGCGGACAGGATCACGGCCGTCGCCAGCTTGGCGCCCAGCAGCACCACCGCCGCCGCGATCTCGCCGTCCTTGATTCTTTGCGGCAAGCCGGTCAGCAACAGGTCCACGACCCGGAACGCCAGCAACTGCAGCACCACCGTCGCCACGCCCCAGATGGCGATGTCGCGCACCGAGGTCGAGACCGACAGGGACACCGCCAACGGCACGGCCAGACCCACCAGGATGCCCGCGAATGCAATGGCGGCGGCTGTATTGCCCTGACGGATCAGGGCCACCTCCTTCCACGGCGTCAGCACGGCATAGACCGTCGCCCCCGCCGCCAGCAGCAGAAGGGTGACGATCAGGTGCATGACCATGACCGGGAAGCCCGAGGCGAAAGCCTGCACCTCGGCGCTGGACAGAACGTTCGAAAGGGACGGATCCATATCCAGACGCCTTGCCCGATTGTCGCCCCAATCCGCAAGCGCGGCAGGGCAACACCTTGTGACGAAAGATTACAGGTCGCCGTCGCCCTGGTTGTTCTTTCGGGCTTTCGCCAGGGCGGCGCTCTCGCGCTTCAGCGGTTTGGCGACGGGACAAACCTCTTGGACATAGCTGTTCAGGGTGTTGGTCAGTTGATCGGGCGCCAGGCTGTAGTGGACGTACTGGCCCTTCTTCTCGCTGGTCACCAGGCCTGCAACCTCCAGCACAGACAGGTGCTGCGACACCGCCGGCTTGGAGATTTCAAACTTGGCCGCGATCTCGCCCGCTGTCAGGTCGGCATGGGCCAGATAGGCCAGGATCTTGCGACGGATTGGACTGGAGAGGGCTTCGAACACGCGCTGCATGATTTGTATTTAAGCGATTTGCTAACGGCTTGCCAGAGGCATGTTTCAGTGTTTAAGTTATTGCCTAATTACCTATCTGGAGCATCGCCATGACCGACCATGACCCCTGCGCCGTGAACCATCTGATCGAGACGCCGGGCTGTAGTCCGGTGAAAGGCCGCGTGGTCTGGGATCCGGTCCCGTCGTTGTGGAACGGCGCTATGCTGGCTGTGACCCTTGCCTTCGGCGCGGCGACCTTCAGCCTGGGCGCCCTGGCGGTATTCGTGATCACAACGGGCGCGACCCTGTTGCTGGGTCACTCGGTCGGATTTCACCGCCGGATGATCCACGGCAGTTTCGACTGCCCCTTGTGGCTGGAACATCTGCTCTCGTGGTTCGGGACCGTGGTCGGGATGAGCGGCCCGTTCCGCATGATCCGCGCCCACGACATCCGCGACTGGGCCCAGCGCCAGTCGGACTGCCACGACTATCTGGCGCACCGCCAGCCCATGCTGATCGACGCGATCTGGCAGATGCATGGCCGGCTGGAGCTGGAACGCCCGCCCGCCTTCGATCTGGGCCGGATCGGCCGCGACCCCGTGCATGGGTTCCTGGAACGGACCTGGATGCTGCAACAGGTCCCAATCGCGGCTGGACTATGGCTGTTGGGCGGCTGGAGTTTCGTCGTCTGGGGCGTCTGCGCCCGCGTCTCGATCAGCGTGATCGGCCATTGGTTCGTCGGCCATCTGGCCCACCGGCGCGGACCCCAGACCTGGCAGGTGCGCGACGCCGGCGTCCAGGCCCACGACGTGCCCTGGGCCGCCATCCCCACCATGGGCGAGGCCTGGCACAACAACCACCACGCCTACCCCGGCTCAGCCCGCATCGGCCTCTATCCCGGCCAAAGCGACTGGGGATTCCGGTTCATCCAGTTGCTGGAGCGGCTGGGTCTGGCGTGGAACGTGCGGACGCCGGAGGGGATGACCGGACGGCGCAAGGCCCTGACGGAGGTTGGCGCATGATCCGCCCGTGGCCCTATGTCGCCGTCGGCATACTGATTGCCGCAGTGGTCGCTGGGGGCTTGGTCGGCATCGAGTTTGCGGCGTTTATCTTGATCGCCAGTCTTGAAGGATCAAGCGCGGCCGGAGCGGTGCCTTTCGGTCTTCTCGCGGCCACGATCGCCAGCATAGGCTTCTTGATGGGCCTAGTATTTCCTGGCGTTCCAGTGCTGCTGTTTCTTTACAGCAGGGGCAAGACATCGTGGCGCACAGCCTTAGCCGCCGGAGCCCTCTCGGCGTCCATGGCCGGGATCAGCCTGTCCGCCTCAGCCGGCGGGTATGCATGGATAAGCGCACTTTGGCTTGCCTTGCCGGGCGCGGCCGCCGCCCTGATCGTTCGGGCGTTCGCCTATCGCCCGGTCAGGCCGCTTCCGCCCCCGCCGCCGCCTGCTCCGCCTTCCTGAGCGTGCTGGCGCGGACCTTTTCGCTCTCGGACTTCAGCTGGCCGCAGGCGGCCAGGATGTCGCGGCCGCGGGGGGTGCGGATGGGCGAGGCGTAGCCGGCCTTGTTCAGGATGGCGGCGAAACGCTCGATCGTCTTCCAGTCCGAGCATTCGTATTCGACGCCCGGCCAGGGGTTGAACGGGATCAGGTTGATCTTGGCCGGGATGCCCTTGATCAGCTTCAGCAGGGCCCGCGCCTCTTCCGGGCTGTCGTTGACGCCCTTCAGCATGACGTATTCGAACGTCACCCGCCGCGCGTTCGACAGGCCCGGATAGGCCCGGATGCCCGCCATCAGCTGTTCGAGATTGTATTTCTTGTTCAGCGGCACCAGCACGTCGCGGAGCGCATCGTTGGTGGCGTGCAGGCTGATGGCCAGCATGGCCGCCGTGCGCGTACCCAGGGCGTCCAGCTGCGGCACGACGCCAGAGGTCGAGACCGTGATCCGGCGGCGCGACAGGGCGATGCCCTCATTGTCCGAGATGATGTCGATGGCGTCGGCGACGTTGTCCAGATTGTAGAGCGGTTCGCCCATGCCCATGAAGACGATGTTCGACAGGCGGCGGTCTTCCTTGGGCGACGGCCATTCGTCCAGATCGTCGCGCGCCACCTGGACCTGGGCCACGATCTCGGCGGCGGTCAGGTTGCGGACCAGCTTCTGCGTGCCGGTGTGGCAGAAGGTGCAGTTCAGGGTGCAGCCGACCTGGCTGGACACGCACAGGGCGCCGGCGCGACCGACGTCAGGGATATAGACGGTCTCGATCTCGATGCCCGGCGCGGTGCGGATCAGCCATTTGCGGGTGCCGTCCTTGGATACCTGGCGTTCGACGATCTCGGGGCGGGCCAGGGTGAAATGCTCGGCCAGCTTGGCCTGCATGTCCTTGGCGACATTGCTCATGGCCGAAAACTCGGTCACGCCATAATGGTGGATCCAGCCCCAGACTTGGCTGGCGCGCATCTTCGCCTTCTCGGGCGGACAGACGTTCGCGTCGATCAGGGCCTGGCGCAGACCTCCGCGCGTCAGACCGCTGAGGTTGACGGGAGCCTTCATGGCGGGCGCGTTAGAGACGCGCGAAAGGTCGAGCGTGATGCTCAAGGCGGCGATCCTGCGTGAGGTTGAGCCGGCCTATATAGCACGGATCCCGGCGATTGCATGGCCGGGGCGGATTCGACGGCTTTAGAGGCCCACGTCCCAGACGCCGGCGTCGCGCATCCGGGTCTCGCGCGCCTCTTCGGCCCGGCCGCCCATGTCCTTGGCCATGCCGCGGATGGCGGTGGAGACAGTGGCCTTGTGCACGCCCGGCACGACGGCATGGGCGAAAGCTGCGCCCGCCAGACGCAGCAGCTTGAAGCCGAACCCGGCCGAGGCGACCATGTGCTGGACGTAGGTCTCGTCGACCTCGCGCGGATGGTCGCGGAACAGGCGGTCGAACGGCGTCGAACCCGAACGGCTGCGGTCGATCGTCGTCTGGCTCATGGCGGCGGCCTTCCCTGTTTCGTCGCCCCTATGGTCACGCCGTACGGCGCCGGACGCAACCCCTGTCGCGATCTGTTCATTCCGCCCGCCCATCGCGCATCAGGGCCATCGTCAGAAGCGAAAACTCGGGCTAGGGTCGTCGTTCGCTCAAGGGAATACTCATGCCGATCCGCCTCAAGGCCGCCTCCTCCATGGCCCTCGCGCTCGCCCTGCTGGCCTCGGCGTCGCCGGTCCTGGCCCAGTCGGGCGCCGCCGCCCTGCCCTATGACGCCCGTCGTGGCGTGTTCAGCTTCTCGTCGGGGCTGGAGGGTTCGCTGCCGGCGGTGGTGCAGGTGACGACCCTGGGCCAGTCGCGCGGCCCCAGTTCGGACGCCGCCGATCCCAAACCCTACGCCTCCGGCTCGGGCGTCATCGTCGATGCGGCCGAGGGCCTGCTGATCACCAACAATCACGTGGTCGAGGGCGGACGCAAGTTCACCGTCGACCTGACCGACGGCCGCCTGTTCGACGCCGTCCTGGTCGGGGCGGACAAGGCCACCGACATCGCCGTGCTGCGCATCGTGCCCGACGGTCGGCCGCTGAACCTGAAACAGGTCCAGACGGTGGATTCCGACACCCTGCGGACCGGGGATCTGGCCTTCGCGGTCGGCTATCCGCTGGGCCTGGACCAGACCCTGACCATGGGCGTCATCTCGGGCCTGAACCGTTCGGGCCTGGGCGACGCGGTCGAGGACTATATCCAGACCGACGCGGCGGTAAACTCGGGCAACTCGGGCGGGCCTCTGCTGGACAGCCGGGGCCGGCTGATCGGCATCAACACCTCGATCCTGTCGGGCGGCCTGGGCGGCGGCAACGACGGCATCGCCTTCGCCGTGCCGACGCGGATCATGCTGTATGTCGCCGACCAGTTGAAGAAGGACGGCGAGGTCAAGCGCGGCGAGACCGGCGCCATCTTCGGCTCGCTGAACGCCGAGCGCGCGCGCGAGCTGCACCTGGGCATCGTGCGCGGCGCAGTCGTCGCCGATGTCGCGCCAGGATCGCCGGCCGAGCGCGCGGGCCTGCGCCACAACGACGTCATCACCCGCATCCAGGGCCGCCCCGTCGCCAACGCCGGCTCGGTCAACGCCACCATCGGCATCGCCGCGCCCGGCTCGGACCTCAGCGTCGCCTATCTGCGCGGGGGGCGCGACGCGACCACGTCATTGTCGGTCGAGACGCCAGTGGATCAGCCCGTGGTCGTCGGCGCCCAGTCGGTGCTGGCCTATGGCGCGGCGCTGCGGAACCAGGACGGCGGCGCCCAGGTCGTCGCCGTCACCGCCGGATCGCCCGCCGCCCAGGCCGAACTGACGGCCGGCGACCTGATCACCGCCATCGGCGGCGCAGCCGTGGCCGACGCCCAGGCGGCCGCGACCGCCCTGCAGGGCGCGACAGACTCGGTCGAGGCGACCGTGATGCGAAATGGTGAGACCCTCAGCCTGACCCTGGCGCTTTAGCCGGGGTCCAGACAGCGAAACGCCCGCCTTGCCAGGGAGGGGGAGGGGAAAGGCAGGGCGGGCGCTCGCTTGGAGGAAGCATCGGCCGCCGGAGCCCTTCGTGGAAACATCCAGGGGGCTGGGGGGGGCTGTTCAGGATCCGGGACGCTTCCGAACTCCGACGAGCCGATGATCGATATTTCGTCGCCCAACCGGGCGGGCGAAGGACCGAAACGGGGCCATTTCGTGTCTGCGTCGTTTTCCTCGTCGCCACTGGTGCCGGGCCGCCGTGCCCTTAAGTTGAGGGGTATGAGCATGAACCCTCACGAGGCGGCGCCCACCGCCGGCCCCGTCTTCTTCGACCGCCGCGAGCTGGACCCGATCCTCAGGGTCTATGGCCGCATGGTCGCGCAAGGCGAGTGGCGCGACTACGCCATGGTCGGCCACAAGGATTTCGCCGAGTTCGCCGTCTTCCGCCGCTCCGGCGACGCCCCGCTCTATCGCATCGAAAAACGCCCGGCTTTGCAAGGCCGCCAAGGCCAGTGGGCCGTCATCGGCGAAGGCGGCCAGATCCTGAAGCGCGGCCGCGACCTGGCCCAGGTGCTTCGGGTCTTCGACGGCCGCAAGTTCCAGGTGATCGACTGACGCAAAAAGGGCCCCGCGAAGGGGCCCTTTCCGCATCCGTCTTGCGACAGACCTTAGTTCCGGTTGCCGCCCATGAAGGCCAGCAGGAACTGGAACAGGTTCACGAAGTTGATGAACAGGCTCAGCGCGCCGAAGCCCGTGGCCACGCCCATCGCATTCTGGTCGCCGCCTAGGGCGTAGTAGGTCATCTTCAGACGCTGGGTGTCGTAGGCGATCAGGCCCGCGAAGATCAGCACGCCCAGACCCGAGATGATCAGGTAGAATGTGCCCGATTGCAGGAACATGTTCACCACCGAGGCGATGATCAGGCCGATCACGCCGAAGATCAGGAAGGTGCCCATGCCGGTCAGGTCCTTCTTGGTGGTGTAACCCACCAGGCTGAGACCGCCGAACGCCGCCGCCGTGACCAGGAAGGTCGAGGCCAGCGAGGCGCCGGTGTAGCGCAGGAAGACGATGCCCAGGCCCGCGCCGATGGTGGCGACCACGGCCCAGTAGAGCAGGTTCACGCCCTTGGCCGACGGGTTCTTCATGAAGAACATCGAGCCGAACAGCATCACCAGCGGCGAGAACTGAACGATCATGCCCAGCATGGTAAGGCCGATCCGGCCGTCGGCCGTCTGGACGAACAGCAGTTGCTGCACGGCGGGGACGTTGCCGGTGACGTAGGCCAGGGCGGCGGCGACCACCAGACCCAGGGCCAGCTTGTTGTAGACGCCCAGCATGAAGCTGCGCAGGCCGGCGTCGACCGACATGTCGGCCGTCTGCGGCAGAGGACGGGCGTAGCCGTTGTTGAAATCGCTCATGGCGACGAACTTTCTCCGATTGGCCGGAGAGGCTTCCCCGGTCACAGACTGTGAATATCGTGAGCCGAGGCCCTCGCTGCAAGGAAAACCGGACTTGGAGCCCGTTGTTCCTGCCGCTACCTTCGGTCGCATGCTTCGTCTGTTCACCGCCCTGACCCTGCCGCCCGATGTCGAAGAGACGCTGAAGCGGCGCCAATCCGGCCTGCCCGGCGCCCGCTGGCGGCCTCTGGACGCGCTGCACGTCACGCTCAGCTTCTATGGCGACACCGACGAGCGCCGCGCCGACGACCTGGCGTCGGAACTGTCGCGCGTGGCGGGCGGGCCGTTCGAGATCGCGCTGAAGGGCGTCGGCTGTTTCGGCGACGACCACCGCAGCCATACCTTATGGGCCGGGGTCGAGACGCCCAACGAGCGGCTGTCGGTGCTGGCCGGGCGCTGCAAGTCGGCCGGCGAACGGGCGGGGATAGGCATGGAGGCGCGCGTCTATCGACCGCACGTGACCCTGGCCTATCTGAAGACCCAGACCAATCCCGACCGCATCGGCGCCTGGATGGCGGGGCACAATCTGCTGCACTCGCCGCCGATCCGCATCGACCGCTTCGGCCTGTATTCCAGCGTGCTGACCGACAACGGCAGTCACTATGAGTTGGAGCGGGAGTATCTGTTGTGAGCGATCCCGCCTACGTCGTCGCGCCCCATGTCACCTTGGGTCCGACGCTGGAGACCAAGCGGTTGATCCTGCGTCCGCCGGCGGTCGAGGACTTTCCGCGCTGGGCCGAGTTCATGGCCGATCCCGAAACCACACGCTTCATCGGCGGCGTCCAGCCCGCACCCAATGTCTGGCGCATGATCTGCACCGTCGCCGGCATGTGGGCCCTGACCGGCGAGGGCATGTTCTCGATCCTGGAGAAGTCCACCGGCCTGTGGCTGGGCCGGATCGGGCCGCTGCACCCCTATGGCTGGCCCGGCCGCGAGGTGGGCTGGAGCCTGCATCGCGACGCCACAGGCAAGGGCTATGCGGTCGAGGCCGCCGCCGCGACGATGGATTACGCCTTCGACGTGCTGGGCTGGGACGACGTCATCCACTGTATCGACCCGGAGAACCTGGCGTCGGCGGCGGTGGCGACGCGGCTGGGATCGCACCATCGCGGACCGGGCGTCCTGCCCGAACCGCTACAGGACCACGCCGTCGATCTGTGGGGCCAGACGCGCGAGGAATGGGCGGTCAATCGGTCGCGCCTGAAACGCTGAAGGCAACCGATCACGCCGATGCGTCGTATCCCCTCCAGATCGAACGAGGATACGCCCATGTTTCGCGCCAGCCTGATCGCCGCCTCCGCCGCCCTTGCCGTCCTGCCGGCGACGGCATTCGCCCAGGCGTCGAACGTCGATCTGAACCGCTTCGACGGCCGCTGGTTCGAGATCGAGCGCAATCACAACAACGTCCAGAAGGACTGCAGCCGCGCCCAGATCGACTTCACGCCGCGCGACACCGCCGACCGCTACGCCATCGCCGTGACCTGCACCCGCCGCAACGACGGTCGGGTCGAGACACTGCGCGCCAACGCCCGCGTCACCGACACCACGACCAACGCCAAGTTCCGCTTCAGCCTGACCGGCCTGCTCAGCTTCGGTGGCCTGGCGGGTCAGAACTACTGGGTCTGGGATCACGCGCCGGACTACAGCTGGGCCATCATGGGCCTGCCGGACAAGTCGAACTGGTGGATCTGGCACCGCAATCAGAATGCGTCTCAGGCCGAGCGTGACCGCATACTGGCCCGCGTCCGCGCCCTGGGCTTCAGCACCGGTCGCCTGGTGCACACGGGCCTGTAAAGGCGACGCTTGCGATGGGAACGTAGCCGGAACATAAGCTATCGGCATGTCCGCCGGCGCTCACCTCGAACTCGTCTTCAGCCGCCCCCAGACCACGCAATCGGTCACACGCGGCGCGGCGCGGCTGATGATAGACATGGGCTATGCGCCCCTGCTGGAAGTCTGCCTGCCCAACGGTCGCCGCGCCGATGTCATGGCCATCGGACGCAAGGGCGACATCGTCATCTGCGAGGTCAAGTCGGGCGTCGATGACTACCGCGTCGATCGCAAATGGCATGAGTACGGGCCGTTCTGCGACGCCTTCTACTTCGCTGTCGCGCCCGAGTTTCCGCAAGACATCCTGGCTGACGAGCCGGGCCTGATCGTCGCCGACGGCTTCGGCGGGGCGGTCGTGCGTGAGGCGCCGGTGATGGCGCTGGCGCCCGCACGACGCAAGGCCCTGACACTCGCCTTCGCCCGATTGGGCGCGATGCGGACGATGCGCGACTAAAGGCGGCGGAAGACGGCGGAAGCGAAGCCGTCGGCGATCAGCTGCGCCTCGACCTCGGCCAGGGGTTCGATGACCACCCCCTTGCCGCCCGTCGCGTGGATGATCCGTTCGCCGTCCAGCATCAGGGCCGAATGGCCGGTCCAGTCCTGATCGCCGTCCGGCGCCAGCCAGACGACGATGTCGCCGCGCGCGATGTCCGATGCGGAGATCGCCTGCCCGATCTGGGCCTGGGCGTCCGACCGGCGCGGACCCGGCAGGCCGCATGCCAGCAGGGCCTGCTGCACCAGACCGGAACAGTCGGTGGAGATGGAAGACCGCGCGCCCAGCTCGTGCGGACGGCCCAGCAGCCGTTCGGCCACCACCACCGGATCGGTCTCGAACTCCCCGATCGGCTGGAGGTCGGTCTGGTCCAGATCCGCCGCCGCTTCGACCACCAGAGCGTTCAACGGCAGGGCCGCGTCCACGGCGGCGACGCGATAGGTCGCCAGCGGCGCGCCGCTCGACAGGCTGTCCAGCACCACCCAGCCGACCACACCGTCACGACGGGCCCGGCCCCAGGCCCGGCCGTTGGCCCGGTCCAGAACGTCGAAGATTTCACCGTGCAGCAGTTGGTCGATCCGACCGGCGTCGTCGGAAAAAATGTCCGCCACGGCCGCGCGGCAATGCATGGCTTCGGTCGCGCGATAGGCGTCCGCACGCACCAGCCCTTCCAGCGCCTGTTCGGCGAGGTCGGGGCGAGCAAGGCGGTCGCCGGGCGGAAGAAGATCGAGGACGTCTGTCAACGTGAACTCGCGTGATTGAGCCCACAGCCTTATCCCCCGATGGCTTAGGGGCCGTTAACGGCCGACGCCTTTGCGAAAGAAAATCAACAAAACTGCGTTCTCAGATATTGGAAGCAGGCCCTCAGCGCCTGCGCCTCGCCGCCTTCGGGGAAGCCGGGGCGGGCGCGGGGGTTCCAGGCGAAGATGTCCATATGCGCCCAGGCGCCGGTCGTTGGGGCGAACTTCTGAAGGAACAGGGCGGCGGTGACCGAACCCGCCTGGGCCCAGGCGGACGGATCGTTCTTCAGGTCCGCGATCTCGGTGTCCAGCGCGGCGCGATAGCCCTGCCACAAGGGCATCCGCCACAGGGGATCGCGCACCTGCCCCGCCGCAGCCAGCAGGCCGGCGGCCAAAGGCTCGTTGTCGGTATAGAGCGGCGGCAGGTCCGGCCCCAGCGCGACCCGCGCCGCCCCGGTCAGGGTTGCGAAGTCCAGCGTCAGGTCGGGTTCGTGCTCGCCCGCCCGCGTCAGGGCGTCGGCCAGGATCAGCCGCCCTTCGGCGTCCGTATTGCCGATCTCGATGGTCAGGCCCTTGCGGCTGTTCAGGATGTCGCCGGGGCGGAAGGCGTCGGCGGACACCGCATTCTCCACCGCCGCCACGATGACCACCAGCCGCACGGGCAGGTCCGCCTGCATCACCAGCCGTCCCAAAGCCAGGGCGTGGGCCGAACCGCCCATGTCCTTCTTCATGTTGCGCATGCCGGCGGCGGGTTTCAGGTCCAGTCCGCCGGTGTCGAACACCACTCCCTTGCCGACCAGAGCCACGAGCGGCAGATCGGTCCGGTCCAGCTTCCAGCCGATCTCGATCAGGCGCGGCGCCCGATGCGGCGCGGCGGCGCGGCCCACGGCGTGAACGGCCGGATAGTTCTCTTCCAGCAGGGCGTCGCCCTCGACCACCGTGATGGTCGCCCCAGCGCTCTCGGCGATCTCTCGGGCGATGGTCTCGATCTGCAGCGGCCCCATGTCGGCGGCGGGGGTGTCGACCATCTCGCGCGCCAGGGCGCAGGCGGCGGCGATGCGCGAGACCTCGGCGACATCCAACCCGTCCGGCGCGACCAGCCTGACCGGCGCCCGATCAGGCCGGGCCTTGTAGCGGTCGAACACATAGACCCCCAGTAGAAAGGCCAGGGTCGCCAGTTCCGCGTCCTCGGCCGCCAGCTCCAGAAGATACAGGCCGCCCGGCAGCCGGGCCGCAAGGTCCCGCACGCTCATCGGATCGAAAGTCGCCCCCGATCCGACCACGACCTGGGCGACCTCGCCGTCCGCGCTCGGCACGACCAGCAGCTGGCCCGCCTTGCCCTCGAATCCATGCAGATCGCCCCAGCGGCGGGCCACGCCGTCCAGCGCATCGCCCGGCTGAACGAAGCGGATCGGGATCGCGCCGTCGCCGTCTTGGGCGGAAACCAGCAGGGGATGCGAGACGGACATTGGGTCCTCGGGACGAAGTTAACCATCAGTTGACGCGAACAGGCGATTCTAGGGGCAAGACCCAAGGACCGCCTGGACCTGACCCATGTCGCGCATGCCCGCCCTTCTCGCAACCGTCGCCCTGATCGCCCTGTCGGGAGGGCCGGCTCTGGCCGCCGATCCGACGCCGGCCACGACGGCCCAAACTCAGGCCCAGACGCGCGCGTCGTCTTCGGCTGCGGTGCGCGCCACCTATGACCGGATGGACGCCCTGTCGCGCTCGGTCTTCTGGGCGTCGGAGCAGCAGGCCGATCCGACCGATGCGACAGCCGGCGTAAAACTGGCCCAGGCCTTGCGCGAACTGGGCCGCTACGACCAGGCCGCCGAGGCCGCCCAAGCGACCCTGACCGTCCAGCCGAACAATCTCGACGCCCTGCTGGAGCTGGGCCGCGCCCATATCGCGCGGGGCCAGGCCTTCTATGGCGTCGCGCCCCTGGAACAGGCCCGCAATCAGGCCCCGCGCGACTGGCGCGCCTATTCGCTGCTGGGCGTGGCCTATGAGCAGGTCCGCCGCACCGACGACGCCCGTGCCGCCTGGAACCAGGCCCTGGCCCTGTCGCCCGACAACCCCGATGTCCTGACCAACGCCGCCACCGCCGCCCTGACCCACGGCGATGCGCCGGGCGCCGAGACCCTGCTGCGCCGCGCCGTGGCCCAGCCGACCGCCTCGGCCAAGGTGCGCCAGAACCTGGCCATGGTGCTGGGCCTGCAGGGCAAGATGGGCGAGGCCGAACAGATCCTGCGCCGCGAACTGCCGCCCGAACAGGCTGAGCAGAACCTGCGCTGGCTGCGTGCGCGCAGCACGGCCGGCGCCGCGCCGTCCAGCGGCGGCGCACCGGCGAACACGCCGACGACCGACACGGCCCGCACCTGGAATTCGCTGCAAGGCGGCTGATCCGCCCGTTGCGGTCGGGCCGCGCGCGTGGTGGATGAGGCCATGACCTCCCTCCCCACGCCCCGCGCCTACCAGGCCTTCCTGTTCGACATGGACGGCACCCTGATCACCTCGACCCTCGCCGCCGAGCGGGTCTGGACCCGCTGGGCCGGACGTCACGGCCTGGACGTCGCGGCCCTGCTGTCGGTCATGCACGGGGTGCGGGCCATCGACACCATCCGCAACCAGAACCTGCCCGACATCGACCTGGCCGCCGAGGTCGCCTGGGTCGAACGGGGCGAGATCGAGGACGTGGAGGGCGTCGCCCCCATCCCCGGCGCCATCGACTTCGTCAAACGCCTGCCGCCCGACCGCTGGGCCGTCGTCACCTCCGCGTCAGTTTCCCTGGCCCGCGCCCGGCTGAAGGCGGCCGGCGTGACCCCGCCCGCCGTCATGATCACCGCCGACGACGTCGAACGCGGCAAGCCCGACCCGGCCGGCTACTTGAAGGCCGCCGCCACCCTGGGCTTCGCCATCGCCGACTGCCTGGTGTTCGAGGATGCCGAGGCCGGGATCAAAGCCGGCGAGGCGGCCGGCGCCGATGTCGTGGTCGTCACCGCCGCCTGGACCCATCCGCTTCAGACCAATCATCCCACCCTGGCGGACTATGCGGACGTGGAGCTTGAGGTCGGAACCGACGGGACGCTGGCGTTTAAGGTCTGACACATCATTTTCCCTCCCCGCCTCGGGCGAGGGTGAGGTTTCCTGCGACTTCCCCCAAGCCCTTACGCAGCCTATCTTCGTCCAATGATCGACGACCTCTACAGCGCGCGCATCCTGACGCTGGCGGCCAACCTGCCGCATGCGGGACGTTTGCCGGCGCCGCAAGGCACCGGCGAGCGGGTGGCGAAGCTGTGCGGGTCGCGGGCGACGGTGGATGTGACGGTGGACGACCAAGGCTGCGTCGCCGAGTTTGCTCAGGACGTTAAGGCCTGCGCCCTGGGTCAGGCGGCGGCCGGGGTTTTGGGTCAGTTTGTAGTCGGTGCGTCGGTCGATGAACTCCAGGAGGCCCGAGAGGCCATGGTCGCCATGCTGAAATCCGGCGGCGACGGCCCAACCGGCCGGTTCGAGGATCTGCGACTGTTGCGGCAGGTGGCGGATTACCCGGCCCGCCATGCCTCGACCTTGGTCTCCATCGAAGCCACGCTGGAAGCGCTCAACGCCGCCCTGACCGCCCGAACTCGCCTCGCCGGCGCGGCCTGACGGGCACGACCGGTTGATCCCCCTGCTCTGACAGGGGATAAGCGCGACGAACCCATCCAGCCCCCGGCCCCAACAACCCCCGGCGAAGGGACATCATGTCTCTCTATGAACGCGGCGTGCGCGCGGCCCATCGGGGCTACAAGCTGACGCTGTCCCCCTTGATCGGCCAGCAATGCCGGTTTCTGCCGACCTGTTCGGACTATGGGCGCGACGCCCTTATCCAGCACGGACCGGTGCGGGGGGGATGGCTCACCGTGCGCAGGCTCTGTAAATGCCATCCCTTCGGCGGGTCGGGATACGACCCAGTGCCGTCACGCGAGGCCGCCTTGGCGGATCGCGCAAGAGAAAAGCCAAAGACGAAGCCATGATCGACTTGAAATTCCCCGACGGCGCGGTGCGCCAATACCCGGCCGGTTCCACGGCGCGCGACGTCGCGACCTCGATCTCGCCGTCGCTGGCCAAAAAGGCCGTGCTGGCCGAGTTGAACGGCGAGCAGCGCGACATGGGCCGGGTGCTGGAGACTGGCGGCGACTTCCGCCTGATCATGCGCGACGATCCGGCCGCCCTCTATACGATCCGCCACGACACGGCCCACGTCCTGGCCGAGGCCGTCCAGACCCTTTTCCCCGGCACCCAGGTCACGATCGGCCCGGCCATCGAAGACGGCTTCTACTACGACTTCTACCGCGAAGAGCCCTTCTCGACCGACGACTTCGCCGCCATCGAAAAGGAGATGGGCCGGATCGTGGATCGCGACGCCAGGTTCGAGCGCGAGGTCTGGGAACGCGACGCGGCGATCCAATTCTTCGAGGCGCGCGGCGAGAAGTTCAAGGCCGAGCTGATCCGCGACCTGCCGGGGACTGAGACCATCACCCTCTATAAGCAGGGCGATTGGATCGACCTGTGCCGGGGCCCGCACTTCCCGTCGACCCGCCACGTCGGCAAGGCGTTCAAACTGACCAAGCTGGCCGGCGCCTATTGGCGGGGCGACAGCAAGCGCGAGCAGTTGCAGCGCATCTACGGCACCGCCTGGGCGACCAAGGAGGATCTGGACGCTCACCTGCTGCGTCTGGAAGAGGCCGAGAAGCGCGACCACCGCAAGGTCGGCAAGGCCATGGAGCTCTTCCACATGCAGGAAGAGGGCCGGGGCATGGTCTTCTGGCACCCCAAGGGCTGGGTCCTGTGGCGCGTACTGGAGGCCTATATGCGCCGCCGCCTGGACGCCGCCGGCTATGTCGAGGTCAAGACGCCCCAGGTGCTGGACCGCAAATTCTGGGAACAGAGCGGCCACTGGGACAAGTACCGCCCCAATATGTTCGTCTGCGAGACGGTCGAGGGCGAGGAGCTGAGCCTCAAGCCGATGAACTGCCCGGGCCACGTCCAGATCTTCGACCAGGGCCAGAGATCCTATCGCGAACTGCCGCTGCGCATGGCCGAGTTCGGCGCCTGCCACCGCTATGAGCCGTCGGGATCCCTGCATGGCCTGATGCGCGTGCGCGGCTTCACCCAGGACGACGCCCACATCTTCTGCCGCGAGGACCAGATCGTCGAGGAGACGGCCGAGTTCATCAAACTGGCCCGCAGCGTCCACGCCGACCTGGGCATGGAAACGGCCTATATCAGCCTGGGCACCCGGCCCGAGAACCGCGCCGGCACCGACGAATTCTGGGACAAGGCCGAAACTCTGATGGCCGAGGCCGCCCGTGCCGCCGGGACCGAGCCGGTCGTCACCGAAGGCGACGGCGCCTTCTATGCGCCCAAGCTGGACTTCATCGTCAAGGACGCCATCGGCCGCGAATGGACCTGCGGCACGATCCAGCTGGACTATGTCCTGCCGGAACGTCTGGACGCGACCTACATCGCCGAGGACGGCCAGAAGCACCGGCCGGTCATGCTGCACCGGGCGATCCTGGGATCGTTCGAGCGGTTCATCGGCATCATGATCGAGAACTACGCAGGGGCCTTCCCCCTGTGGCTGGCGCCGACCCAGGCCGTGGTGGCCACCATCACCTCGGACGCCGACGACTACGCCCGCGACGTTATGGCCCGCTTCAAGGCGGCCGGCCTGCGCACCGAGATCGACCTGCGCAACGAGAAGGTCGGCTACAAGGTCCGCGAACACTCGGTCGGCAAGGTGCCGGTCATCGCCGTGGTCGGCCGCCAGGAAGCCGAACAGGGCCTGGTCGCCATCCGCCGCCTGGGCTCCCAGGCCCAGACGGTGGTCACGGTCGAGGAGGCCATCCGCATCCTCACCGACGAGGCGACCCCGCCGGACCTGAAGCGAGACCAGACAGCCGATTGAGGCCGCGCCTTCGCGGCGATTGTCGCCTAGGATAGGGCGTCAGGCTTCAGCACGCTCCCGTGTCTGTCCCGGCAAGGGTCTAAGGGGAGAGCAGGCATGCCCAGCACCATCCTGGTCACGGGCGGCGCCGGCTATGTGGGTTCGCACGCCTGCCTCGCCCTGTCCCAGGCCGGTTTCACGCCGGTGGTCTACGACAATCTGTCGAACGGCCATGCGGCCTTCGTCCAGTGGGGCGACCTTGAGATCGGCGACATCCGCGACGCAGCCCGCCTGGATGCGGTGATCGCCAGACACGGGCCCGTCGCGGTCCTGCATTTCGCCGCCCTGATAGAGGTCGGAGAATCGGTCAAGGAACCGGGCCGCTTTTACGACAACAATGTCGTCGGCGCCCTGACCCTGATCGAGGCGGCCCGGCGGGGCGGGATCGGGGCGATGGTCTTTTCCTCGACCTGCGCCACCTATGGCGATCCCGTCTATCTGCCGATGGACGAGGCCCATCCCCAGGCGCCGCTGAACCCCTATGGCCGGTCAAAGCTGATGGTCGAACAGGCCCTGGCCGACTATTCGACCTATGCCGGCTTCCGCTCGGTCTGCCTGCGCTATTTCAACGCCGCCGGCGCCGACGAGGACGGCCGGATCGGCGAGCGCCACCACCCCGAAACCCACGCCCTTCCGCTGGCGCTCCAGACGGCGCTGGGCCAGCGTCAGGGCTTCAAGCTGTTCGGAGACGACTACGACACCCGCGACGGCACGGCGGTGCGCGACTATGTCCATGTCATGGACCTCGCCGACGCCCATGTGCGGGCGTTGAAATATCTGCTCGACGGCGGCGAGACGACGGTCTTCAACTTGGGCACCGGCACGGGCACGACGGTCAGGGAGTTGATCGACACCATCCGCCGCACGACCAACCGGCCCTTCCCCGTCGAGACTACGCCCCGCCGTCCCGGCGACGCCCCCTGTCTGGTGGCAGACAACAGCCGTGCGCGAGAGATTTTGGGCTGGCGACCGACGCGGACCCTGGACGACATCGTGCGCACGGCCTGGCGCTGGCATGCCGCCGAGCGGGAGGCGCACGAGGCCTGAGCCTCGACGCCCGACGCGCGGAACCGCGCACAGGAACGTAAAACGAACGGATCGCTTGTGATGGGGCGCGCCTCGCGCTCCATCACAAGAGAGACACGACCATGGCCGAGAAGACGCTCGACACCCTGTTCCACGACACGCTCAAGGACATCTATTACGCTGAGCGCAAGATCCTGAAGTCCCTGCCCAAGATGGCCCGCGCGGCGCAATCGCCCGAGCTGAAGGCCGCCTTCGAAAAGCACAAGGGCCAGACCGAAGGCCAGATCGAACGCCTGCAACAGGTCTTCGAACTGATCGGCAAACCCGCGCGCGGCAAGACCTGCGACGCCATCGAGGGCATCCTGGCCGAGGGCGAGGAGATCATGGACGAATACAAGGATACGCCCGCCCTCGACGCCGGCCTGCTGGCCGCCGCCCAGGCGGTCGAACACTATGAGATCACCCGCTACGGCACGCTGAAGCGCTGGGCCCTGGTGCTGGGCATGAAGGACGCCGCCGCCCTGCTGGACGAGACCCTGCAGGAGGAAGCCCAGACCGACGAAGACCTGACCGGCATCGCCGACGCCGCCGTCAACGCCGCCGCCATGAAGACCGCCGCCTGATACGACCGGAGGCGGCTTCGCGGCCGCCTCCGCACTATCCGTCCTCAGGCCTTGCGTACGAAAGCGGACAATACAGCCTACAAAAGTCAGCGTTCACCGTATCTTAGGCGACAGTGAACGACAGTGGCGTCATCGGCCCCAGAGACCCTGACGATGACACACCCAAAGACCGCCCGAGAGCGAACCTTCCTCCAGCATCTGATCGAAGCCGGGCATATGCGGTACTGGATCATCGCCAGCTGGGCCCTGGCCTTGTTCACCGTCACCGACCTCGCGACCGCCGCCATCTGGTTCGGGGTGGCGACATCGGGTGGGTTGTTGCGCACCTTCGTCGAGCGCGGACTGGTAATGTCGAACGCCTCGATTCATGGACGGATCAAGCTGGTCGCCGCCACGGTCTCCTGTTTCGCCTGGGCCGGGGCCCCGCTCTTGGCCTTCCTCCATGGCGGAACCTATGGGGTGCTCCTGGGCGTCGCCCTGCTTATCGCGGGCTATGTTCTGGTCTTCACCCAGATGCGCGCCGCCCCGCGCGAGGCCCTGATCGTTTCCGCGCCCTATTCCATCGTGGTGGCGATCCTGTTCGCCAGCCTTTGGGGCACGCCGGGTTTCTGGGTCGTGCTCAGCATGGTCCCCGTCCTGGCCCTGGCCCTGGTGATCAAGGTCGCCATCACCCAGATGAAGGACGGCGACCTGGAAGCCGTGAACCGGCGCCAGGCCGAACTGATCGCAGAGCTGGAGACGGCGCGCGACCGCGCCGACGCCGCCAGCGCCGCCAAATCCAACTTCCTGGGCGTCATCTCGCACGAACTGCGCACGCCGATGAACGGGGTGCTGGGTGCGGCGCAACTGCTTCAGATGTCCGAACTCAGCGACCGCCAGAAGGAGTTCGTCGGCGTGATCCGCAACTCGGGCGAAGGTCTGATGGTGCTGCTGAACGACATCCTCGACATCACCAAGATCGAGTCCGGCAAGATGGAACTCGACATCGCCGATATCGAGACCGACACGCTGATGGCCCGGCTGACGGGACCGTTCAGGGCCCAGGCTGAGGCGCGGGGCCTGACCTTCGCGACAGAGATTCGAGGCGACCTTCCGCCCGTGCTTAAGATGGACCCGCTGCGACTGGCCCAGGTCACGCACAACCTTCTGGCCAATGCGATCAAGTTCACGCCGCAAGGCGAGGTTCGTCTGGTCGTCGAAAGCGAACCGCGCACCGAAGGTCGCATCGCCCTGCGCCTCAGTGTCTCGGACTCCGGCATCGGCATCGCCGCCGACGATCTGTCGCGCCTGTTCCAGCCCTTCTCCCAAGTGGACGGCTCGTCCACGCGCAAGTTCGGCGGCACCGGCCTGGGCCTCAGCATCTGCCAGCGTCTGGCCCTCCTGATGGATGGCGAGATCACCGTGGCGTCGATCCCCGGCCAGGGATCGACCTTCACCCTTCACGCGACGTTCGAAACGCCCTTGATGCAGGACGCCCGCATCGCCGCCTGATCAGTCGCGCAGCAGTTCGTTGACGCCGGTCTTGGCCCGCGTCTGTGCGTCCACCCGCTTGACGATGACGGCGCAATACAGCGACGGCCCGCCGTTGGGATCAGGCAGCGCACCCGGCACCACCACCGAATAGGCCGGCACCTCGCCCCTGAAGACCTCGCCCGTCGCCCGGTCCACGATCTTGGTGGAGCCCGACAGATAGACGCCCATGGCCAAGACCGCGCCCTCGCGCACGATCACGCCCTCGGCGACCTCGGCGCGGGCGCCGATGAAACAGCCGTCCTCGATGATGGTCGGATTGGCCTGCAGCGGCTCCAGCACGCCGCCGATGCCCGCGCCGCCCGACAGGTGGACGTTCTTGCCGATTTGAGCGCAGGAGCCGACCGTGGCCCAGGCGTCCACCATCGAACCCTCGTCCACATAGGCGCCGATGTTCACGAACGACGGCATCAGCACGACGTTCCTGGCGATGTGGGCGCCGTGACGAACGATGGCGCCGGGGACCGAGCGGAAGCCCGCCGATTGATAATCCGCCGCCGTCCAGTCGCCGAACTTGTTGGGCACCTTGTCCCAGAAGGGTCCGACGGCCGCAGGATGATCCGCCGACAGCGGCATGACGGACGCAGGACCGGCGCGCATGATCTGGTTGTCGTTCAGGCGGAAGGACAGCAGCACCGCCTTCTTCAGCCACTGATGCGTGGTCCACACGCCGTCCTCGCCGCGCGAGGCGACGCGCGCCTGGCCGGAATCCAGCAGGGCCAGCGCCGTCTCGACGGCGTCGCGGACCTCGCCGTGGGTGGCGGCGGACACCTCGGCGCGCTGTTCCCAGGCGGCCTCGACGACGGATTCGAGATGCGACAGATCGGTCATGCGGCGTCCTTGAAGGTCAGGTCGGAAAGGAAGTCGAGAAGGTCGGGGGCCACATGGTCGATGTGCGGCCCGATCGGCTTGCCGTGGCCGTCACCGATCAGGACCGTGGCCATGCCCAGCGCCTTGGCCGGCTCCAGATTCTTTGGCGTATCCTCGAAAAAGGCCGCCTTGTGCGGATCGATGTCGAACCGTTCCAGCATCCGGCGGAAGGTGGCGGGGTTGGGCTTGGGCGTCAGGTCGCCGTCCTCGATGGCGAAGACGTCGGCGAAACAGTCGGCGATTCCGATCCGCTCCAGCACCCGGTGCGCATAGTCGCGCGCCCCATTGGTGAAGACGTAGGACCGTCCCGGCAGGCTTTTCAGCCGATCGGCCAGACGCGGATTGGGTTCGACCCCGTCCAGCGGCACGTCGTGGACCTCGCGCAGGAACCGCTCGGTATCCACCGCATAGTTGGCCATCAGCCCGGCCAGGGTGGTGCCATGCTCTTCCAGGAACTGGCGCTGCATCGCCGCCGCCGCCTCAGGATCCAGCCCCACGGCCTCGACCACGAAGGCGTTGATCCGTGCCTGCACCAGCCGCATCAGCCCCTGCTCGCGCGGATACAGAGTGTCGTCCATGTCGAACACCCAGGCCCGCACATGACCAAGGGATGCAGAATGGGGATCGCTCAAGACGCCTTCACCAGGGTGCCGGCGCCGAATTCGGTGAACAGTTCGACCAGCATGGCATGCGGCCGGCGACCGTCCAGAATGACCACCGCCTCGACACCCGCGCGCACTGCCGCCATGGCCGTCTCCAGCTTGGGGATCATGCCGCCGTGGGCGACGCCGCTGTCGATCAGGGCCTGCGCCTCCTCCAGCGTCATCTGACGAATGATGTCGCCGTCGGCGCGCTTGACCCCCGGCACGTCGGTCAGCAGCAGCATCCGCTTGGCGTTCAACGATCCGGCGATGGCGCCCGCCACCGTATCGGCGTTGACGTTGTAGGTCTGGCCGTCCTCGGCCACCCCGATCGGCGCGATGACCGGAACCCAGTCCTCGGTCTCCGAAGCGATCAGGCCCTTGATCAGCTTGGGATCGACCTTGGTCGGTTCACCGACATAGCCCAGGTCGACCTCGTGCTCGATCATGCTGTCGGGATCGCGCTTGGTCCGGCGCGTCTTTTCGACGGTCAGCAGACCCGCGTCCTTGCCCGACAGACCGACGCCGCGCACGTCCGCTTCCTTGCCGGCCATGGTGATCCAGTGGGCGATCTCTTTATTCACCGCGCCCGACAGCACCATCTCGGCGACCTCCATCGTCGCCGGATCCGTGACCCGCAGGCCGTCGACGAAGCTGGATTTCACCCCCGCCTTTTCCAGCATGGCGCTGATCTGCGGCCCACCGCCGTGCACCACGACCGGGTTCACCCCCATCAGCTTCAGCAACACGACATCGGCCGCGAACTGGCGCGCCACGGCGCTCTCGCCCATGGCGTGGCCGCCGTATTTGATGACCACGGTCTCGCGGTCATAGACCTGAATATACGGCAAGGCCTCGGCGAGCGTCTTCGCCGTCTCCCAACTGCGTTCCTCGGACTGGCGTTCTATTTCGTTCATCACCGGCGCGAGATAGCGGGGGATGGGGGCGGTGTCACGCGGGAAGGGCCCACTTGACCAGATCGGGTTTCATCTGGCGCAATCTGCAAGGCGAGTGAAGATAGCGCGCCTACTTCACCGCCATAAAGAATATCGCATAGGGGTGAGAATCCCCTGGGACAGGCGGGCGAATCCAACATTGGAAATTCACAAACCCGATCTTGTTCAGATCGTCCTCAAGAAAATCGGTGTTTTCCACCATGGTATCGTGACCACTGTTGGTAGTAGTCGCCTCGTAGTGATTGTCATAGTAGCTAGCCTTACCATCCGACCAACCAAATCCCATCTGTATCGAGATACGACCGCCGGGCTTTAGGATACGGTACATGTCTTCGAAAATCGCATATCGCACCTCGTGGACACAGATGTGTTGCAGCGCAATTGTAGAAAATACCATATCGTAAGTATCATTGGCAGCGTCGCCGCAGCTCCGGCCGTCCGTCAAAAATAAGTTCGGCGTTTCAATTCCATGATGACCAAGATTGGTCTTGGCATTGTCGAGGTTAGCTTGAGCGATGTCGGCGCCATCGATCCTAGAAAATCGATCAGCATATTTCACGATATTGCGGCCAGGTCCGCAGGCAAAGTCGAGCGCTACCTTATTTTTGTAGCTGTCATCGACACCTTGCATCAGGAATCGATCATAATCCGGCCAATCATTGTGCGCGTCATAGCTACCGACGACAGCATCGAGCTTTGCTTCAGCATCATAGCTTGAGCGCCCTGCAGCCTGTTCATACCAAGCGCGCTGCATCTCAATATACTGTTTCGACCCGCTCATTTTCACGTCCTTTTATCACTAGACTTCATGTTCAGCCTAATAGCCTAGGCGTCAATCGTAGATCGCATATTCGTGCTAATATGATCGAACTGAAGACCCGCTGCCGAGCTGTTCTTTGCTCGAACGCGTCTTTCATAGCGCCTTGATCGAAACTTTCGAATTTAAAGACCGTGACGGCGCGCGGTGACGAAGAGCCGCTCTGGCGACGACCAGATGGCGTGCAGCGCCTCTTTCGGCGGCACACCCTCTAGCGCCGCCCAATTATGTGGATCCGGATCGCGCCCAAAGGCGCGCTGGAACCCTGCAGCAACCACGTCATCGGCCGCGACATCACAAGTCCAGTCGTCCTGCTTGGAGCAAACGGCCGCCAGCAGCCAGCCGTCAATCGTTTCCATGCTTTCAACGACGAAGCCAGCTGACAGAAGGTACACACGCAGGGTCAGAGGGGTGAAGCCCGTGTAGTGGAAATCGCCGGGATGGGCCTGATTGCCGAACATGCAGATCGTCATACCAAACTGATGATCAAACTTCGGATTTGCTCGCATCATGTCGATGACGCCTTCGACATTGCTGGTCTGAATGACCAGCTTTCCGCCGGGCTTGAGGTAGTCTGCCCAAGTCAGCAGCGCAGACAACGTCGCCGACCGCGGAATGTGTTCTAAAACATCGTGCGCCAGCACTTCGTCAAAGTGCTGGCGCGGGATGCCACTATCGTCTGCGAGCGATACAAGGATGTCCGGCTCGCAGGCTGGATCAACGTCAACGTTGACATAGCCTTCCCGCTTGTCGTAGCCGCAGCCGATATTGAGTTTGCGCGCCAATTTGGCCGACTTCTGGGGCTTCATAGACGTTGTATCTCCAGAACTAAATTCAGCGCCGAAACTACCCTTAAATGAAGGAGCGTGGAAAGACGCTTTCATTATAAGTCCAAGCGGCGCTCCAACTTGCATCTGATCAGCCATGCGCAGAGAAGGACCTATGACTCGTTCGCTTCCTACCGGCCTGCCTCGACAAGGACGCATCATTGGCGCGCTAATGATGCGAGAAATCATGACGCGTTACGGCCGGGAAGGTCTTGGCTTTCTGTGGCTGATCGGCGAACCCCTGATTTTCTGCGTCGGCGTGCTGACCATGTGGCACTTCATCAAGCCGCCTTATGAGCACGGAATCAAGTTGGGTCCATTCGTGATGACGGGCTACATGTCATTGCTGCTTCTGCGTCACTTGATTGGTGCGACGATAACGGCGCTTCAGGCAAATTCGGGACTCTTGTACCATGCGCGCATAAAGCCGCTACACATCTACGCAACCAGAGTTCTGCTCGAATTCGCCGGGGCGACCTGCGCTTTTATTATCGTCTATGCGCTTCTCCTAGCTTTGCGCCAGGTTAGCCTCCCATCTGACTACCTCTTGCTTTATTGCGGCTGGCTTCTCATGCTCGGACTCGGCTCGGGCCTTGCCTTGACGTTTGGGGGGCTAGCCATGATGTCCGATCTCTTTGAGCGCCTCGTGGGCTTCTTGAGCTATGCGCTTATCCCCATATCGGGCGCATTTGTGATGACATCTTTCCTGCCTCCATCGGCTCAGGAGATTTATCTCTGGATTCCCTTTCCCCACGCCGTAGAAATGATACGGGCAGCCGTGTTCGGCGAGTTCGTCGAAACCCACTACAATCCAGCCTATGCGCTTCTCTGGGTTCTCATCATGAACCTGAGCGGCGTAGTGTTGATAACAGTTGCCAGCAAGCGCATCGAAGTCGATTAAGCATCGATCCGACGTACGCCCAAAACGCGAAATGCCAATGAACGAAAATCGTCTTTCCTACGTCGGCCCACTCTCATCGGCTCCAAAGCCGCGCAAGCGGGATTTCCGTTCCGTCGTCAAGAAAATGCCTTGGGGATTCCTGGCGGTTGTCGTCATTCCGACGCTGATCGCCGCTGTTTATTTCCTGCTGATCGCGGCCCCTCGATATGTATCGGAGGCACGGTTCATTGTGCGTTCTCCCTCGCAGCCTCAGATGTCCGCACTCGGTATCGCCCTCCAAGGTGCCGGCTTTACCAGCCAAGCTTCGGACGCCTTCGCGATTCACGAGTATATCACTTCGCGTGACGGCCTTGTTGAACTGAACCGTCGTGTGAACATGGGTGAGGTGTTGGGGCCCCGACACGCTGATTTCTTGGCGCGTTATCCAAATCTGCTCGAAGATCGCAGTTTCGAAAGCATGTACAAAGCGTTCAGCCGCTTCATAACGGTCGGATACGCCTCTCAGACCGGCATCAGCACTCTCCGTGTCGAGGCGTTCCGTCCCGGCGACGCCCAGAAGGTGGCCAACGCCCTGCTCGACGAGGGCGAAATGCTGGTGAACCAGTTGAACCGCCGCGCGACAGCCAATGCAGCCGCTGACGCCACTGCTCGCAAGGACGCTGCGGTCCGTTTGGCAGGGGAAGCGCAGGCGGCCCTGGCCGCCTTCCGGAACCAGCAGCGCTTCCTAGATCCAGCGCGCGAGGCCATGGCGATGTCTCAGGTGATGGTGGGACTGATGTCAAGCCTCGCTGAGATCGAGGCGCAGCGCGATCAGCTTCGAGCCGAAGCGCCTCAAAGCCCGCTGCTGTCTTCTCTCAACGGCAGGATCGAGGCTCTACAGCGCCAGATCGCCGAAGAACGCGCCAAGATCGCTGGCGGCGCATCCTCGCTCGCACCCCAACTCGGCCAGTATGAGACACTAGTGCTCAACAACGAACTGGCTGCAAAGGAAGTCGCCGCCGCTACGTCGAACCTGATGTCTGCCCAGCAAGAGGCCCAGCGCCAACAGCTTTATCTCGAACGGATCGCCTCCCCGAACCTTCCGGATGTCGCGTCCGAGCCGCGCAGGCTGCGTTCCATCCTTTCGGTTCTGCTGACCTGCTTGTTGATTTATGGCGTTGGCTGGTTGGTCTGGGCCGGAGTGCGCGAACACAGGCAGGACTGATGTCCAGCTTGCATAGCGATAGGGGCCTCCGTGTTACGTCCCTTACGAAGACATACGGAAAGCCGGGCGTTGGTCGCCCGGTATTCTCCGACCTTAATTTCGAAGTTCCCAAATCTGGTCGTCTCGCCCTGCTTGGACGCAATGGCCAAGGTAAATCGACGCTTATCAAGATACTCGGAGGCGTCCTGCCTCCCACGTCGGGCAAGGTAGAGTGGTCGATAAAGCCATCGTGGCCAATTGGTTTTGGCGGTGGTTTTCAGGGAAGCCTGTCAGGCCTAGATAATATACGTTTTATCTCTCGGCTTTATGGTCGCGATTACCACGAGATTCTTACTCGCGTGGACGGGTTCGCGGAATTGGGCAAAAAGCTCGAGATGCCCGTTAAGCACTATTCGTCAGGGATGCGTGCGCGCCTCGCCTTTGGCATGTCACTGGCGATTGAGTTCGACTGCTATCTGATCGATGAGCTGGTCTCGGTGGGTGATGCTCGCTTCCAGGAGCGCTGCAACACGGAACTTTTCCAACACCGTGCAGACCGCGCATTTATCATGGCCTCGCACGACATGGGGCTCATCAGAATGCACTGCAGCCGGGCGCTTGTCGTAGAAGGCGGGCAGGCCAAGATTTTCGACGACATTGACGAAGCCGTTGATGTCTACATGTGGCTACGCGCCAGCTGACACGGTCGCAATACAATGCTCTCCCCTACTCCGCCTCTGACCGATGCCCCCCACACCCGGTTGGCCAGTGCATTGGTCATCATTCCGTCGTCTCCGGACGCTGAAGAGTGGCGCCGGGCAATCATATCGCAAGGACGCGCTCGCGGCATCGCTGTATCGACGTCCGAGGATGTGTCGATCCATCAAACACATGCCTTCACCATCGACATTTCTGATAATCTTGATGACGTATCGACCACCAGCTATGACGAAAAAACTATAATCCTCACGCAAGCAGAAGCTCTCGGCCACTGGACAGGCAAACAAAGAGCCGATGTATCGCTTCTACTCTCGGCCCTGCCGAGAGATGACAAGTTGCGCTATATTACCCATTCGTCACTCCATGCCGGTCGCTCTGTGGCAGTGACGTCTTTCCTCGACCTGCATCTCGACAAGAAGTTTGGATCGACGGATACTCCAGTCGATCATGCCCTTGCCCTTTACAGCGAAGGCCCCCTCAGGACCGGCATTGTTTATTCCTGGTCACCTGCCGATTTTTCTATCGACCCGCGCCATGAATATGCCGACACGTCAACCGATATCCGCATCGACCTGACGGGTCGTGCTAGATGTCTCGTTCACGGTCCATATGTCGCCTTACCAAAAGGGATCTGGCGGGCGACAGTCAGGTTTTCAGTCGATGCATCCGCATGTCGACACCAGCTTCGTTTCGAGTGGGGGCCTCTTGCTCACTTCGCCTCATTCGAGACGTCTCCGGGGAAACCGGGTCATTTCACTGCACAGATCACCCACTCTTTCCAAGAGGCGGGGCTTTGTGAACTGCGTCTGATCCTTCCAGAAAGTTCTTTGGCGGGATTCTTGACGCTGCAAGGCGTCGATATCGAAATGATCGGAGAGGCTGCTTCTGTCTAAGTGGCTCGGCGACCAGAGAACTGAGGCGGGCTACATCAACCTGGGAAGCAAAGAATATACTCGCCCCTCACATAGAGAAATTCAAACAGGGCGTGCCCCTGAAGATGCAGAACGGAGTAATCCATAGTAATGAATTTCGCGATTCTAGTACGGGGCCCCGTGCGACCAAACGCCCAAGCGGCTTTGTCACGCGCCGCCGCGTTGGCATCCGAAGTTCGGGCTCAGGGACACAATGCGACGGTCTTTTTTGCAATGTGGAGCGTGCCTGACCGGGCCGTGCTGTCATTAATCACCAACTCACCTGTCGTCGACCATTGCCTCTTCACTCATCCGCCTGCCGATGACGTCATTCTTGACTATTGCGGAGGCATGGAATTCCTCAAGGGCGGACGTTCGTCTAGAAATACATTCTACCAATACTATTTATCTAAGATAGCCATAGAAGCGATCTCCGTCAGCGGCATGGCTGACTATATCATACATACTCGTCCTGATCTCGATATACGTATGGGTCGTCACTTCTTCGATTGGATAACCGACACGGAATACTGTACCCTACACAAGAAACTGGACGGGGACACATTTGTGAACGATCAGTTCGCGGTCGCGCGTGTTGAGATCATGCGAAAAGCATGGGACTTTGGAACATTGGCCGACTTAGGGGCACTGATCCAAAATTCCGTCATCCCAGAGCATGTGCTGGACCAAATGATAGAGAACTCGGACACCTCAGTTCAGGTGTCCCCATTTGAGGTGTGGGAACTTGATCCTGCACGGAACGCCTGAGGCTAGAGAACGAGGAAAGATGAGATGAAGGTCGATATCCTCGCTCACCGCGGATGGTGGACATCGCGAGAAGATCAAAACTCGCTGGCTGCACTTTCGCGTGCGTTTCGTGCCGGTTTCGGCGTCGAGACGGATATTCGAGACTGCGATGGACATCTGGTAATCAGCCATGACATGCCGCGCTACCCTGTATTGTCCCTCAATGATCTACTAGAAGAGTATGCCAAAACTCCGCAGTCAGGCCCCCTAGCCCTCAATGTAAAGGCTGACGGGATGGCAGAGAGCCTATTGGAGGCACTTCAATGCCACGGCATTTCGAACTATTTCGTTTTTGACATGTCTGTGCCCGATACGCTTCATTATCTCCGAGGCGAAGCAAACGTGTTTATGCGCAGAAGCGAGTATGAGCGGGGATCTCTGCTCGATGCACAGGGCCAGGGCTTGTGGCTGGACGCCTTCGTCGCGTCCAGTGTTCCGATCGCTGATCTAGATTACGCACGAACGATGGCGAAAGATGTAGCGCTTGTCTCGCCCGAATTGCACAAGATGCCACACGAGGAGGCTTGGCGAGTATGGCGCGAATTTATCGAGACGGCAGGAGATAGCGGTCAGCGCTGCATGGTGTGCACCGACTTCCCTGACAAAGCCGACAATTACTTCAATACTCCGGTTGGGCACCAACAATGATAAAGGCAGTCCTTTTCGATATGGATGGTGTACTGATCGAGGCGAAAGATTGGCATTATGAGGCGCTCAATCGCGCACTTGCTTTGTTTGGACTAGCGATAGATAGAGACGCGCATCTCGCAACATTCGATGGCTTGCCTACTCGTCGAAAACTCGAAATGCTGTCCAGAACCCGCAATCTTCCGGTCGCTCTGCACTCGTTTATCAATGAAATAAAGCAAGAAGAAACGGTTCAGATAACTTACGCCTCCTGTAAGCCTGTTTTCCATCACAGGTATGCCTTGGCCGAGTTGAAGAAAGACGGGCTGCGGCTCGGTGTCTGCTCAAACTCAATCCGTCAAACGATAGATCTGATGATGAGGCTCTCCGGCTTGAGCGATTTCCTGGATCTGACCATCTCGAATGAAGACGTTGCTCGGTCAAAGCCGGATCCAGAAATGTACAATAACGCAATCAGCCAAATGGGTTTATCACCCACTGAAGTCCTTATACTTGAAGACAACGACCACGGCATTGCCGCGGCGAGAGCCTCAGGCGCGCATGTGCTGGTCATCGGCACAACGAATGATGTCACTTATCAGAACATCAGATCCTCGATCGACCGGATAAACGAGGATCAGATCAATGCAGGCTGAAACTCAGATTATTGTTCCGATAGCTGGAAGTTCGGCTTTCTTTGATCCCGCCCAGTTTTTCTTCCCAAAACCGCTACTTGAAGTGGGTGGGAGACTGATGATTGAGCGGGTCATTGAGAACCTTCTCACGGTCCATCCGAACTCGCGCTTCATATTTATCGTCCAACGAGATGATGTGGTGCGCTTCTCGCTGGATCAAACGCTACGTCTGCTGACCAGCAACAGGTGCGAAATAGTGGAACTGTCCGCCCCGACAAGGGGCGCCCTCTGTTCGATCCTGATGGCAATCGGGCAGATTGCCCCTAAAGCACCGGTGATCGTCTCGAACGCAGACCAGATCATTGATCTTGATTTTTCGGAGTTTGTGGGCCGAATGGCGCGTGCTGAGGCGGACGCTGGCGTCATCTGCTTTGAATCCGTCCATCCGCGCTGGTCATACGTCAGAGCCGGCCCGGACAATACCGTGCTGGAAGCTGCCGAGAAGCGCGTCATCAGCAAGGACGCCATAGCCGGAGTCTATTACTTTAAGTCAGGAGAAATTCTGACTGACGCCGCAATGTCATCCATAAAAAGCAATGCCAGTGTCGATGGTCAGTTCTATGTTTCTCCTGCATTGAACGAAGTCATACTGTCAGGTGGGAAAGTCTTGTTTGAACGAGTTGATCATCGAAAATACCACAGCTTCTATTCTCCAGAAAAGATAAGGGCATTTGAGGACGATAACATCATGGGCGCAATTTCTCATACTGATAGTCCAGCGCCGATAGTGAATGTCGTCATACCGGCAGCCGGCGAAGGCAGTCGTTTCAAGGCCGCAGGCTTCACTAAGCCCAAGCCTTTTATAGACGTCCTAAACAAGCCGATGATCCAGCATGTTATCGGCAACGTGCAACCTGCCGGCGCCAAAATCCATGTGCTGGCCCGAGCCGATCACGTCCAAGAAAACGCAGCCGAAATCGAGGCCTTACGCCAAAGCGGCGCAGAAGTTCATTTGGTCGACGCCCTTACAGAAGGCACAGCCTGCACTGTACTTTTGGCTCGCAAAGCTTTCGACAACGCAAGCCCTCTCATCGTCGCCAACTCCGATCAGTATGTTGATTTTTCGGTCGATGATTTCGTTCGCGACGCAGTGAACCGCAATTTGGATGGGTCCATCTTAGTTTTCAGAGACACTACACTGAATCCGAAATGGTCCTTCGCCAAGCTCGGGCTCGATGGGTTAGTTGTAGAAGTAGCGGAAAAGTCGCCGATTTCAGATCTTGCCACGATCGGAATTTACTATTTCAGGAGGGGATCAGATTTCGTTCGATCCGCGATCGACATGATCGTTAATAATGACCGCGTGAATAACGAGTTCTACACGTGCCCTGTCTATAACTACATGATTGAAAGCGGACTTCGCATCGGTGTGTTTGAGGTGCCGGTAGAAGGGATGCACGGACTCGGCACGCCGGAAGACCTTGCCACATACCTTGCCAGGAACTGACTTATAGTGAAGATCATCGTTCCGCTCGCCGGCCCCGACTTCGTGACGCCAGAAGGCATAAAGGGCAAGATCGCCGTCGATGGGCAACCGCTTTTGCGGCGAGCTCTGGAAAGCAGGTCGTGGTGGTCAAATGACGGCACTGACTCAGCGAAGCTCACCATTGTCATGCACGACAACGCCGCTACGCGCGAATTTCACAGGCAAGATCTGGCGCTCTGGTACCCGGAGGCAACTGTCATCTTCCTCGGGCGATCAGCGCGTGGTGCGGCGTTGTCAGCCCTTACCGGAGTGACGATGGTCGATGATCCGGATGAAGTGATCTGCGTCGATTTGGCGGACATAATGTTCGATACGTGTTTCGATCCAGGAAGCTTAAAAGCAAACGGCGTTGGCGCTGCCGCTCTGACATTCAATTCTGACTCAGCCACATACAGCTATCTACGAACGGACCGAGACGGACGCTTTTTGGAGGCGGCCGAAAAAAGGGTCATTTCAAACAAGGCGTCGGCGGGCGTATATTTCTTCCGCTCGGCCACCATCTATCTGAAGGCATTAGCTTACTGTTTAGAAAACGCCGAGCGGTTCACGCACAATGGCCTTTTCTATGTCTGCCCACTCTTGAACGGCGTGGCAGCGCAGGGCCTAGATGTGCTTCTTTCGCCGGTAGATAATGTTGTCGATATAAAAATTTCGGACGCTCGTTCCTCGTAATGGTGAACAATGATTCCATCGTTTGATATCGAAGATCTTTCAAACTCTAGGCGTTGACGCGCAACCAGTCACAACAGGGAACGAAATTGTACGACGACACCATCGCTAAGCCCGTGCTGTTAGGCGGCGATCCTTTTAGACTGTCGTCCAACGGTCTCTGGGAGCAGCGCCTCAACGTCGAACGACTGAAGGTGATTACCACCGGCATGCTTGGACCTGTGGACGTTGAGTTGCTTTCACCAGAACGTCTAGGTATCGCGCCTCCGGCGGGACTGGACGCTGTGGCAAGATGGGCTCGCCAACGTGAAGCGCCACTTTCTGATGAGCTAGAAGCGACGATCGCCGGACTCGGCGATATCGTCTATGTGGGATTTGAGACCCCAGACAATGTTTGGCAGGCTCTGTGTGCACGAGGGGCGCCGGCGTTGGATCTTCGTCTGCATCCCTGCCGATTCGGCCCAGACTACTATTTTCTGGCTCGCAGCAATCTTATTCCACTGCGTGACCTTGTTGACCAAGCGCCACTTCAACAAGAACTCGCACTTGAAGCAGCAGCACTGGAGTTCGACGCGTTCAGGCTTGGGCATGAAAATCGGTTACGCCAGGATGCCCTCCTCACGCTTCAGATGCCGTTGGACAGCGCCCTGCTTGACGCATGGGGATTTGCAAATCTTGGTGAGCATGTCGACGAACTGACACGGCTGTCGCGAGAGTATCCGGTAATATGGGTACGTCCCCATCCTCATTCTCCGCCCGGAGAGGCCGATCGTCTTGCCTTTCTGTCACTAGAGAATGCACGTCTTACAGATCGAAGCGCCTATGAGATGCTGGCCTCCGGGCAAGTCAGTCACGTCATTGCGCTTTCAAGTTCCGTTCTGCATGAAGCGACCAACTTTGGCGTGGAATCCGTGGCTTTGAGGCCCGACCTTTCACACGGCTATCCCGTTAGGAGCGAGTTCACCAGCGTCCGCATGGCCGACCTGTTCGGGCCTATTGCGGCCTGGTTTGGAAACACCAACGCTTCAGGCGCAGGCGCTGCTTCACGAAGCCTGAAAGCACTACTGGGGATGCAGTGGGCAACATCTGCCTTCCTGCCGCCCAAGGCGGTACCGCCGCAGATTCCTAGCGAGCCTTCCCCCGTGTCAATTAGCGCAAAGGCCTACGGATGGCATGAGCCTGACGCATGGGGCGTGTGGTCGACGGGCTTGGCTGCACTGGATTTCTCATGGCCATCAGATCAGGTGGGCCCGCTTACATTGGAAATTTCGGCAGCAGTTTACACAGGGGGGCGGGGTGTCACTGATGAGGTGGAAATTTGGAGCAACGGCCGCCGCATCACGACAGCGGTCTTGCCGACGAACAGAGGAGATCCAGCCCTAGTTCGCTTCGAAGTAGAAAAACCTAAGCATGGCGATTGCCTGCAACTAGTCTTCTACCGACGCACGCCGCGTCGTCCTTGCGACATTGAAGGCGTACCTGACTTCCGAGAATTGGGCTTGATGTTGTTTTCCATCAGTCGGGCACCTGCTCTGGCTTCGGTCTAGACAGACAATCGGGCACGCTGCTCGTCGAGCACCGAAGTCAACAAGGCGGTCCACTCAGCTGTGGGCGCCCAGCCCGTTTCTTCTTTCAGCTTAGCGCTGGAAAGGCGCGTCACCGCGATATCGTTCGGTCGAAAACGCGCTGGGTCCAAGACGATTTCACAGTCAGCTGTGGAGAGCGAAAGAAGATTATCCAGAACACTCTGTATGCTTCTTAAAGTGCCAGAAGAAACATTGAACACATCTCGGGTCCCGGGCTCAATTGGCTTCGAGAACAGAACGCGGAGATAGGCGTCCACGACATCATCCACGCTCATGAAATCACGTTGGGCATCGAGATTTCCCACCAGGATTTCCGGCGCACGGAGCCCGCGCTCGATCTCCGCGATTTGTTGAGCAAAGGTGGAGACTACGAATCTCGCGTCCTGCCCTGGTCCGATATGGTTCAGTGGGCGCATCACGATCAGACTGGCGTCAGACTGCAGACGATCCGCGAGAAGAAACTCGGCCACCAACTTTGATCGGGCATAGGGATTGGCGGGCGCAACCGGACTTGTCTCGTCCAGTTCCAGGCCAGGGGAAAATGCCGATCCGTAGACTTCTGCCGAACTTGCGAACAAGATTTTCGCGTTGGGAGCATACGCCGACACTCCGTCGGCTATTTTCAGCGCTCCGCCGACGGACACATCCATGACGCCGCGACAATCCCGCAGGGATGCCGCCACAGACGATTTAGCAGCCAAGTGCACAATATGGCTGGGGCCGAAGGTTTCGATTGCGGCCTCGACCTCATGGGTCGTGACATCGGCCATCCGGGTCTCAACTTTCGATCCATTCGTGGCCGTCCCTCCGAGCGCAAGAACAGCATCGGCGCCCGGATTTCTGGAAAGCGCTTCCACGAGACGTCGACCGACGAAACCACCAGCGCCCGTGACGAGGACCCTTGCGCCACCCTGCATGTTCAAAGCGTGCGGCGCAGACGAGCCAGGTCAGCTTCAACCATTTCTGCAATCAGCGCTTCGAAGCTGATCTCTGGCGTCCAGCCCAGTTGTTTGCGCGCCTTGGTCGCATCGCCAAGAAGAACATCGACTTCCGCCGGCCGAAGGAATTTGGGATTGATCGACAGATAGTCGTCGGGATTCAGATCGACCTGCCGGAACGCCACATCGATCATGTGCCGAACGGTATGGGTTTCGCCGGTCGCGACCACATAATCATCAGGCTTGTCTTGTTGAAGCATAAGCCACATGGCGCGCACATAGTCCTTGGCATGCCCCCAATCGCGCTTGGCATCCAGATTGCCCATCTCAAGCTTGCTCGCCAATCCCAGCTTGATGGCGGCCGCTGTGCGCGTGACCTTGCGCGTCACAAACTCAAAACCACGCAGTGGAGATTCATGATTGAAAAGAATGCCCGACGACGCATGCATATCGAAACTCTCACGATAGTTCACGGTAATCCAGTGACCGTAGAGCTTAGCGACCGCGTAGGGGCTGCGAGGATAAAAAGGCGTCGTCTCACTCTGCATGGGTTCTTGGATCAGCCCATACATTTCGGACGAGGACGCCTGATAGAACCGCGCATCCGGAGCTTCAAATCGAGCGGCTTCAAGAATATTCAACACCCCGTTTGCCGTGACATTCGCTGTCACAACAGGCTGGTCCCAGCTGGCCTTAACGAAAGACTGCGCGCCCAAATTGTAAATCTCGTCGGGCTTGATCTCTCGGAGAACGCGAATTAGCGAACTCAGGTCTGTAAGATTGCCATCAACGATACGGACATCCTCGTGAATATTCAGCCACCGTAGACGATGATCATCGACCTCTGAATGGCTCGACCGACGCACAAGGCCATAAACCTCGTATCCTTTTTCCAACAAAAGCTGGGATAGATACGCTCCGTCCTGCCCGGTAACGCCCGTAACCAACGCGGTTCTAGCCAAGTCTAAGCTCCATCTCACAGATCAGCCCGAGCTAGCATCGGCGGAGCCTTGAAGTCAAAGCGCCATTCTTTGGGCTGACGATGGATTTATCGTTCCATTGTCAGCGCTCGGTGGCGCCCTATAAGCATTTATAGAATCCCCGAAGTGAACGCTCCAGCGCGCGCCAACCGGCAGAATATGCGATGAAACTGTATTTTGACCTCACCACCTCCCTTTGTTGGGGCGGCTTTCCAGTGGGCATCACCCGCGTCGAGAGAGAGATTGCGAAAAGGGCTGGCGGCCGCAGCGGGGTCGCAGCTGCGTACTGCTTCTACCATACGCCAAGCCGAGCCTTTTATGAGATGGCTCCATGGCTGGCCGAGGCCGTGCTGTCCGGCAGTTGCCACGTTGATCGCGCCGACCTTCTAGCGGCCGACTTCTCAAGTCGAGTGGATGAGAGCGACGTCGGCCGGATTGTCGGTGATACAGTGGGACGGGGCGTATCAGATGCGAGGGCGCTTTCTGCAGCTGTTCGCCATGCTGCCGATATGTCGCTGGCTCACATTCTAAGATCACGCAACAACCTCTCGGTGATCCCTATACACTGGGGAGCCCAGCGTAGACTGGCGCCAACGACTGATCTCGTCGGACGCAAAATTCGGCTGAATAGCGACACTTGGATTATCAACGCCGGGCTGGATTGGGAACATAAAGATCTTCGTGAAATAAGGATCGCCAAAGGAAAGCGAGACTTCAAGTATGTGGCGATTATATATGACTTAATACCGCTACTTTACCCGCATTTTGTCGTACCGTCATATGTAGATGTTTTAAAACGATACTTCGGAGAACTTCTTTGGACTGCCGACTATGCGCTTTGTATTTCCGAAACCACCAAGCGTGACGTCGAAAAGCACATGACGGAGTGGCGTATGCCCCGCCTGCCGATGGACTCTTGGCAACTTGGCTCCGATATAGGTTCCAGTCAGAGCGGTGACGCCCAGACAAATGCTCGACTGCGCGGATCAAAATATCTGCTGTATGTCTCGACGATCGAACCGCGAAAGAGCCATCGCACCGTCGTCGAAGCATTCGACCATCTTGTTCGCAGCGGCCAAGTTGACGACGACGCTGTTTGCGTTTTCGTCGGCAGAGCAGGTTGGAATATCGACAACCTGCTTCAGGAAATTCGCACAAATCCGGCGATCAAGGATCGGATCGTCATTTTGTCCGACATTTCGGATGCAGAACTTGGCGCTCTCTATGAGGACGCGCGTTTTGTCGTCTTCCCTTCTCGCTATGAGGGCTATGGTCTTTCGCTCGTCGAGGCAATGGCGCTGGGTAAGGCCTGTATCAGTAGCGATACGGGGTCTCTCTCTGAGGTCGGAGGCGATGCTCCCCTCTATATTCCGCCCTACGATATCAGCGCCTGGGCCGACGCCATACGCGATTTCATGAACGACGACCAACTCGTCAGGTCCTACGAGCAGCGATCGCGAGATCACTATAAGCCCGTGACATGGGATCTGTCCGCAGACCAATTTTACGACCGATTAAACGCGGCCATGGGCGTGAGCAAGTGAGAATTCTATCGTTTGGAACCTACCCTATTCGGCGACCAATCCACGGCGGCCAACGGCGGGTAAGCAACATCGCGGCATATTATAAGACTGCGGGCCACGAGTTTCGCTATGCGTCTGTCTACATGCCGAACGCATACGGTGCGGACACCGTGACGGAGGATGACCTGCCTTACGGATCGCCGGGAGGTATGTTTTCTGAAATTCCGTTTATTGACGATCTGGGCTCTGGCGTTTTCGCCAGCCAGAATGTCGAACCGTTGGAGCACTTCCGGGCCATCGCGGGCGACTTCAAACCAGACGTCGTCCACCTGGAACAGCCGTTCATGTGGCCGCTGGTCGAAAAAATGAAGGCATTAGGGGACTTGGACGGAGTGGCGATCGTTTATTCGTCGCATAATCACGAAGCGCCCCTGAAACGCGCAATTCTTGAAGGCGCCGGCGTGTCCCGAGAAAAGACAGACCGCGCCGTCTCCGCCATTGAAACCGTCGAACGAAATCTTGTGCAGGCCGCCGATCTGATCGTAGCGGTCTCTGCGATTGAGGCCGACTACTATCGCGACCTCAAGCCCCGTGCGCCCGTCCTGACTATTCGCAACGGGACTGACCGGCCGGGTCGCCTCAAGAAGCCGGACGGTGGCGGCGAGCTACCCCAAGGCGAGTATCTCGTGTTTGTCGGCAGCGCCTATCCACCCAACATTTCCGGGTTCACAAAGTTTGTGCTCGGCGACTCGCTTTACGGCCTGCCGCCGCGCAAGTTGATTTCGGTCTGTGGTGGCGCCGCCGACGGCATCTTCGCCTCGATCGACTATCTTCCGCACGCCTCATCCTATGGGGACCGCGTCCATTTCTTTGCTCGCCCTTCAGATGAAGAACTTCACTGGATCCAGAATGGGGCAAAGGGAAGCCTTCTGCCGATAGCGTCCGGCGGGGGCAGCAATCTGAAGACCGCCGAGGCGCTTTGCAGTGGCAAATGGCTAATCGCGACGCCGACAGCCCTCAGGTCATTCGAAGATTTTGAGCACGAGAAGGGGGTGATCGTTGCGAGCACACCCAAGCAGTTCCGGGACGCCATGCTTGATGTTATCTATGCCCCGCCCTTAAGCTTGACGAAGACGGAATTGGCCAAACGTCATGGCCTCTACTGGGACAACCTTCTCAAATGCAGCGACCTCATCGCCGAGGTCGATAAAGCCGTGAAGCGAGCGAACGCGGGGCTGAAATCGTGATCAATCCCATTAAGAGCTTCAGGCGTCGGGCCGTGAAGCGTGAGCGCCAGAAGGCGCGGGCGGCCCAGGCGCGTCATGATTGGAAGTCGGCGCTGGGCCACTGGACGGTCGTGCTGAGACTGGACCCGTCAAATATCAACGCCATGCTTCAGTCAGCCAATATGCACAACGAGTTGGCCGACTATGAAAGGGCTCGACGAGGTTTCGAGCACATCAAGGCGTTTGCAAGCCATCGCGTCCATGCCGAGGCCGGCCTGGCCGGCGTAGCGGTTCGCGGCTCGGATTGGTGGACGGCGCGCCGACATTGGGACGAAACGCTATCGATCATGGCGGCCCAGGAAGGCGAAGGCATAGCTTCGACCGCATGGCCAATCTCGCCATCTGAAGTCTTACTTCATTTGGCGATTGCTCATCACAGCCTGGGAGATATTCCAGCGGCCGAGCGGGATCTCTTTGCAGCCTTCGCAATGAACCCAAAAATTAGACGCTCGCGTGAAGCCTGGTTGATTAGAAGTCGACTTCTGGCCAGGCATGACCTGCCGTCGGCTTACCGCCTCCTCCGCAATGCGCAGGCAAGGCATCCCGACGACTATTCAATCCTGTACGAGACCATCAAGGCAGCGACTGGATGTGGCGATCGCAAAGCGGCCGCCAGCATGGCAAAGAACTTCGCCATGCTGTTTCCAGACAGCGAAGATGGTCAAGCCTTGCTCGCCTCGCTTGGCCTCACACCTGCAGCAAGCGCCGTTTGAGACCAGTTTAGGCAAGCCCGAGTCCAGCGTACATGGCGCGCACTCTCTCTGCATGAGCCTGCGGAGAAAACGCAGCGGCGCGAGCTAGCCCACGCTTGACCAGATCATCCACCAGATCATCATCCAACGCCAGCGCCTGTATCCCTCTGGTAATGGCAGGCACATCATAGGGATCGACCATCATAGCCGCGTCACCAGCAACTTCTGGCAGCGCGCCTCCCGTGGAGGTGAGCACCGCTGTGTCTAGGAGCATGGATTCCAGCACCGGAAGACCAAATCCCTCATAAAGCGACGGAAACAGCGTCGCGCGGGCGCCGCGTATCAGGCTGACCAGCATAGAATACGGCATATAGTCATAGCGGCGGATCCGCTTGCCTGCCCTGGTGCCGTCTCGCTGCACTTGATCAAGCAACGCGACCTCGCCCTCCTCAAGCCAGGCCCTGCCACCTACGATCACGAGCGGGCGTTCGACGCCAGAAGCCAGATAGGCCTCGACGATCCTCCCGACATTTTTCTTGGGCTCGATGGCGCCGAAATAGAGGAAATATTCTTTCCATCCGAGATCGAAGACCCCCTCGACTTCTAGGGCGACCTGAGCGGCCGATCGGCTGAGAATGGAATGCGGGATTGAAACGGACTGATACGTATTGGTGATCCGGTCAGCGCTGACCCCGAGAAGTTTTATGACGTCATTCTTGGTCGTTTCGGACACCACAGAAATATGGTCGGCCTTCTTCGCAATAAACTCACACATGCGAAGATATCTCTGCTTATCTTCCATAGTTGTGTGAGGAAGTCGCAGCGGTATAAGGTCGTGGATCGTATATATATTGGCTGCACTCTTTGCATACAAAGGTAGCGTTGCAGTCCATTGGACCGCATCAGGGCGCGCCGGCCCCTCATTCTCCGCAAACGAAACAGGCGTCACCTGACCGTAAGCTTGAAAGCAACGATGTGCATAGTGGAACAGATTGCCAGCGGCCCAAAAGCAGTCGGCCGGGGGGCGCCCACCGCCTCTGGACGACCAGATCACATCGTCGCTTGGAACAATGGGATAGGCTGATCGTCCAAACTGCGACATCGCCGTTTTTTTAAAACGGTCAAGCTTCTTGCCTTTCGCGGGTTCACGATGGGCGTCTGCAAGCGTCACCTCTGATATCTTGCGGCTGTCTTTGGCAGGTGGGCCGTAAAGCACCTGACCGCTGATGCCGATATCTTCGAACGCTGTGAGCAGGTTGCGGCTGTAAGTGGCGATGCCCGAACCTTTGGGCAGGGCAAGGTTGAAGCCGTCGATGCAAATTGCAGACACGCGCGATTCCGTCATTGTTATCAGCCTCAGCCAGACTAGCATGAAGTCGACGTTGCGCCGCTAGGCGTGATGCCGATTCTGGCTATTCACCACCAGCCCCGGCTTTTCCATGACGGCTCACGATCTCGGCTTATATTCAGGCGAACGCCAGGTCGCCGGCGTCTATGACGATATTCGCGCCGACCACAGGTATCGCTATGAGTGGGCGGATCGCATCATTCCTGCGGGAGGGTATGGCCTGGATGCCTTCTGTGGCAACGGCTATGGCGCATGGCTGCTCTCTCGCACTCGGCATGTCTTAGGACTAGATGGTTCTAAGGAAGCTGTAGTGTTCGCCAGCGATCATTTTCCTACTCCGCGCACTTTATACGCTCACGCTTACTGGCCGTTCGAACTGCCCGAGGCAGCCTTTGATTTCATAGTGTCACTGGAATCCGTCGAACACGTGCCCGATGGTCAAGCGTTTTTCGCCTCTCTATCGCGAGCGCTTAAGCCAGGGGGGCAGATAATCTTTTCGACACCCAACGAAGATTTGCTGCCCCACCAAGCCACGGGCAACCACTTCCACTTCAAGCACTACACGCTGAATGAAACACTTGGCCTGGCTAACGAGCAGGGACTTCAAGTGTTGAGTTGGGCTGGCCAGGATTGTTACCAAATGACCGAGGAGGGCCGGCAAGGCGCACTGTTGGCTGATGAGATGACCATCTTGCGCAACGAAACGCCGGGTCAGTTCACGATTGTCTCGTGTCGCAAGCCTGAAGCCACGCAACTGTCTACGCCGTGGTGGAAGCGTCGAAGCCGTTAAAGGTTCAGTAGCGCTGGATCGCCGCCCTGCGCAGCGATGTTCACGCTGATCGCCTTCTCGGCCGCATAGCGAATCAGGCTGTTTGGGCCACCGGCCTTCGGGCCGGTACCGGACAAGCCCTCGCCGCCGAACGGCTGCACCCCCACCACAGCGCCCGTAATGGAGCGGTTGACGTAGACGTTGCCGGCTGGGACCAGGTCGACCACTTCCGCGGCGAAGGCTTCGATGCGACTGTGGACGCCCAGGGTCAGGCCGTAGCCGCGGGCGGCCAGCTTGCCGGCGACCGCCTTCAGGTCTGACGGGGCGTAGCGGTAGATGTGCAGGATGGGGCCGAAGACCTCGCGCTCCAGGAAATCGGGCGTCGGTATTTCGGCGATGGTGGGGGCGAACAGGTCGCCTTTTTCGGCGCCGAGCGGCAGGTTGGCCCGGGCGATGATTTTCGCTTCCTTCGACAGGCGTTCGACGTGGGCTTCCAGGGCGCGGCGCGATTCCGGGTCGATCACCGGGCCGATGTCGGTCTTGGGATCGGCGGGGTCGGCCACGGTCTGGACGGCCAGGGCGCCCTTCAGGCCCTCGATCAGGGCGTCAGCCGAATCCCTGGGTACATAGAGGACGCGCAGGGCCGAGCAGCGCTGGCCGGCCGAGCCGAAGGCCGACTGGATCACGTCGTCGATGACCTGTTCCTTCAGCGCCGTCGTGTCGATGAACATGCCGTTCAGGCCGCCCGTTTCGGCGATGAAGGGGATTATGGCGCCGGGGCGGGCGGCGATCGAGCGGTTGATGGCGGCGGCCGTGTCGGTGCCCCCGGTGAAGGCCACGCCGTCGATTCCGGGGTGGGCGACCAGGGCCGCGCCGACCGTCTCGCCACGACCGGGGACCAGGGCCAGCAGGTCGGGGTTCAGCCCGGCCTTGTGATACAGGCGCACGGCCTCGGCGGCAATCAGCGGGGTCTGTTCGGCCGGCTTGGCCAGAACGGCGTTGCCGGCGGCCAGGGCGGCGGCGATCTGGCCGGTGAAGATGGCCAGGGGGAAGTTCCAAGGCGAGATACAGGCGAAGACGCCGCGTCCGTGCAGGAACAGTTGGTTGGTCTCGCCGGTCGGGCCCTTCAGGGTCTGGGGGGCGGTGAAGTCGCGTTCGGCCAACAGGGCATAATAGCGGCAGAAGTCGGCCGCTTCGCGCACCTCGGCGACGCCGTCGTTCAGGGTCTTGCCCGCCTCGCGGCTGAGCAGGGCGACCAGACGGTCGAGGTCGGCCTCCAGCGCATCGGCCATGGCGCGCAGGACGATGGCGCGTTTGGCGCCACCTTGGCGATCCCATTGAACCTGGGCGTTCGCAGCGGCCTCGACGGCGGCGTCGATGTCGGCCGTCTCGGCTTCGGACACATGTCCCAGGACCTGCGACCGGTCGAAGGGGTTGGTCACGGGCTGGGCGTCGATCCCTGCGCGCAGGCGGCCAGCCACAATGGGGCCTGAGGTCAGCTTCTCGCGGTCGACGCCCTCCAGCGCCTTGGCGTGGGCTTCACGGTCGGCGGCCTGAGAGTAATCGCGGCCGAGGGAGTTCTGACGATCGCCGTACATGTCTTTCGGAACCGGAATCTTGGGGTGACGGTCGGGCGCTTGCTCGACCAGGGAGATGGGATCGGCCGCGACGGCCGAGGCGGGCACGCGCTCGTCCAGTAGGGCGTGAACGAAGGAGGAGTTGGCGCCGTTTTCCAGCAGGCGCCGAACCAGATAGGGCAGCAGCTCTTCATGCCCGCCGACAGGGGCGTAGGCGCGGACGATCACGCTCTCATTGGCCCAGGCCTCGTGCGCCGCGTCGTAAAGCGCCTCGCCCATGCCGTGCAGGCGCTGGTGCTCGACGGCCACGCCCCGGTCACGCGCCATGCGGCGCACGGCGGCCAAGGTGTGGGCGTTGTGGCTGGCGAACTGGCTGTAAATCGCCGGCGCGGCCTCGACCATGGCCTTGGCGCAGACGAGGTAGTTCAGGTCGGTCGCCGCCTTGGTCGTATAGACGGGGTAATCCGTGCGGCCGAAGACCTGGGCGCGCTTGATCTCGGTGTCCCAATAGGCGCCCTTGACCAGCCGCACCATCAGCCGGCGGCCCGAGCGGCGCGCCAGTTCGGCGACGCGCTCGATCGTCTCCAGCCCGCGCTTCTGATAGGCCTGCACCGCCAGACCCAGGCCGGTCCAGCCGCCCAGGCAGGGTTCGTGCGCCAGCCGGTCCAACAGTTTCAGCGACAGGGCCAGACGATCCGCCTCTTCGGCGTCCATCGTATAGTTGATGTCGTATTTAGCCGCGATCTGGGCCAGGCGCAGAATGCGGGGATACAGGGTCGCCCAGACGTCGTCCTCGTGCGTCGCCTCATACCGGGGCGACAGGGCCGACAGTTTCACCGACACGCCGTGACCGTGTTCCGGTCCTTGGCCCTTGGACGTCTTGCCGACGGCCTCAATGGCGTCGGCGTAGATCTTCTCGTAGCGGTCGGCGTCGGCGACGGTGCGGGCGCCCTCGCCCAGCATGTCGAAGCTGCACAGCCAGCCTTCCTTGTTCGACCGCTTCAGGGCGCCCTGGATGGTGCGGCCGACGACGAACTGCTCGCCCATGATCTTGACGGCGGTGGCCACCGCCTGGCGGATGACCGGCTCGCCCAGTCGCCCGGCGATCCGCTTCAGGAAGCCGGGCAGGTCGCTGCGCGCCTCGTCATCGATATCGACTAGCTTGCCGGTCAGCATCAGGCCCCAGGTCGAGGCGTTGACGAACAGGCTGTCGGACTGGCCCAGATGGCTGGCCCAGTCGGCCGAGCCGATCTTCTCGGCGATCAGCCGGTCGCGCGTCTCCTCGTCCGGCACGCGCAGCAGGGCCTCGGCCAGACACATCAGGGCCAGACCCTCCCGGGTGCCCAGGCTGAACTGCTGAAGGAAGCTCTCGACCACCCCCTGCTTCTTCTGGCTGCGGCGGGCGTGTTCGACCAGGGCTGTGGCTTCCCCGACCACCGCAGCGCGTTCTGCGGCGTCCAGAGGCATGCGGGCCAGGTTGGCGGCCACGGCCTCGCGCTCGTCGCGGAACTTGTGCGCGTCCAGACCGTCCCAGGCGGCCAGGCTCGAAGGCGTGAAGGCGGGCGAGGTCATGGGCGGGAAAGTCCTGTGGATTTGCGCCGTATAGGCCGGAGTTCATTGAAGGTGCTTCGTATGATACGAGGCTTGACCGAAGATCGTTCGGTGCAGAGCCTCGATTTCCGATGATCGATATAGACGCGGTTGACCGCCGCATCCTGCGTGTGCTCCAGACCGACGGTCGGCTGTCCAACGCGGAACTGGCGCGGCAATGCAACCTGTCGCCCGCCGCCTGTTTCGAACGGGTCAAACGGCTGCGTGAAAAGAAGATCATCACCGGCTACGCCGCCATGATCGACCCGGCCCAAGTCGGCCGCGACCTGCTGATCTTCGTCGAGGTCCTTCTGGACCGCACCACCGGCGACGTCTTCGAAGCCTTCGCCGCCGCCGTCCGTAGTCAGCCCGAAGTGCTGGAGTGCCACATGGTCGCCGGCGGCTTCGACTATCTGATCAAGGCCCGCGTCGGCGACATGGACGCCTATCGCGCGTTCCTCGGCGACGTGCTTGTGCGCATGCCGGGCGTACGAGAGACGCGAACCTATGCGGTGCTGGAAGAGGTGAAATCGACGACCGTATTGCCTCTATAACGAGTGCACGTCAGCACAGCGCCAAGGGACAATATGTGGATCTAGTCGCAACTTTGGGTCGGCGAAATCAGGTGACGGCGGACAGCGACTAACCTAAGAGGCTGATACACCTGACAGATCACAGCGTTGATAAATGGCCACCATCTATCCCGTCATCATGTGCGGCGGCTCCGGAACGCGACTGTGGCCTGCTTCACGGCCCTCGCTTCCGAAACAGTTCATCCCTCTAGCTGGAAATAGGTCCCTGTTTCAGGAAACAGTCGCTCGCGTAGCGGCTCTTGCGGATATGGGCGGTGAACTGGTTGTTGTGGGTGGCGTAACCCATAAGCGAGCCATCCTCGAACAGCTTGAGGAAATCGGCGTCACCGCCGTCATCCTGCTGGAACCCGAAGGTCGAGATTCTTCGGCCGCCATGGCCGCCGCTGCGCTGTGGACAGCGCGTCATGCGCAAGATGCGGTCAATCTATTCGTCGCATCTGACCATCACATCCCCGATGCCGAGGCGTTTCGCCGGTCGGTCAAAGAAGCCGTTTTGGCTGCTGCGCAAGGGCGTATCGTCACCTTGGGCGTGGTTCCCACCGAACCCTCCTCGGCCTACGGTTACATCGCCCCCTCAGGCCCCATGCTGTCGGAGGTGTCCGCCTTCGTCGAAAAGCCTGACCAGGCGACGGCCCGCCGCTATATTTCCGAGGGCTATCTCTGGAACAGCGGCAACTTCATCGTTCGCGCGGACGTGTTGGGCAAGGAAATCGCTGATCGGGCGCCTGCCGTCGGAGAGGCGGTTCAGGTTGCGCTGGATCAGGCGGAAATCGACGGGCCCTGCATAACCCTGGGGTCCGGCTTCAAGGCTGCACCCAAGATTTCCATCGACTATGCCGTCATGGAAAAGACCTCCCGTGCGTCGGTCTTGCCCGTGCGGTTCGAATGGTCGGACCTCGGCGCCTGGGACTCGGTGCACGCTTCAGGCGAAGGCGATGTGGGCCTCCACATTCTGGAAGATTCGGAAGGCTGCCTCGTTCGTGCGTGCGATGGCGTGATGGTCGCAGCCATCGGCCTGAGGGATGTCGGCATCATCGTAGAACGTGATGCCGTGCTGGTCACGGACCTGAAGAAGAGCCAGGACGTCAAGAAGGTGGTGGAGCGACTGCGCAGGCTGTCGCCGCAACATCTCGACTTCCCGTCCGCCAAACCCCTGGAAACTTTGGAGGCCGGCGCCGCTCGCCTGACGACCTGGCTCCGACAGGCCGCACTTCCAGTCTGGTCAAGCCTGGGCCAGGACGAGACAGGCGCCTTCGAAGAGGTCCTGGCGCTCGACGGCCGACACATCGCCACATCCCGTCGGGCGCGCGTCCAGGCGCGCCAGTTGCAGGTCTACGCCGAGGCTGGCCGTCAAGGCTGGCAGGGGCCATGGAAAGCCGTCGTTGATAGCGGACTGGATCGCCTCAAGTCTGCCTACCTGCGCCCCGACGGTCAGATGCGCACCTTGCTGGCGGCGGACGGATCGCCGCTTGACGAAACGGCGATGGTTTATGACCAAGCCTTCCTGATCTTCGCCTTGGCCTGCATCTCGAGCGTGACTGAAAACCCTGCGCTTGAAGATGAAGCCGCGGCGATTCGCGACCTGCTGATGCAAGGAGCCGATGCAAAGGGTGGGCTGAAGGAAGCCGGAAGCCATCCCTACCAATCCAACGCCCACATGCATCTTCTTGAGGCGGCCCTGGCATGGGAAGACGTCGGCGGCGGCGATCGGTGGAGCGTGCTCGCCGACCAAATCGTGCATTTGACCCGGACCGAATTCATCGATGCAGAAACCGGCAGCCTGCGCGAGTTCTTCAATGCGGACTGGTCGCCCGCCGCCGGCGATGACGGCCGACTGGTCGAGCCTGGCCATCAGTTCGAATGGGCCTGGCTGGTGGCGCGTTATGGCCGAAGCCGAAACGATGCAGCGGCGATTGCAGACGCCTGGCGACTTTATGAAGCAGGCTTGAAGGGCGTCGATCAGAAACGCGGCATCGCTATCGACGCCATGAACATCGACGGCAGCGTGCGTAGCCCACGTTCGCGCCTGTGGCCTCAGACCGAATGGCTGAAGGCGTCGCTCATACTCGCCACGCTCAGCGACGACGGGCGACGCGCGCAATGTCTCGATCAAGCGGCGCGAGCACAACGGGCCCTATGGCGCTATCTGACGCCGCAAGGTCTGTGGCATGACAAGCTTCTCGAAAATGGGAGCTTCATCGACGAGCCTGCTCCCGCAAGCTCGTTCTACCACATCATGGCCGCCTATGTTCAGGTGCGCCAAACGATCATTGCTCTAAATCCAAACATGAGCGCCACCTTATCCCTCGCTTGAAATTTACAGCTAGAGCAGTTCTTCGGACACGTCGTCAGCGTTCACCAAATGGATTCGACCGAGCGACCACAAGATCGCACGGGTCCAAATCTCCAAGAATATTGCAATCAACGGGCAAAAGTTGCGCCTTGGTGGTGATGCGCCAAAATCTGAATCCCATTTCTTGGAGTCGATTAGCGACTTGTTGTGGGTCCGCGCGGGAACGTATCTGCACTACGTCCCACTCAATGCATAGAATGATATCAGGCTGCTGAAGAAGATTTTCGGCTCCCGACAAAATCAACGGCTCCGACCCTTCTGCATCAATCCGAAGCAATCTTACGTTGGGCAGATCAAGATCATCCAAACGGATCGCTTCGACCTCAAGTACCTGAGTATCGCCGCCGAGCGCATTATCTCCCACGTAGACGTGGCCGCCGCCTCCATATTGTCGGGAGATCGAGAACCTGACAGCACCAGCCGTGTCGCTTGCGACTTTTTGAATGATTTGCACCCAAGACGCATAGCCGTTCAGGCGAACCGACTTGGCGGAAAGCGCAGCAAGTCTCGGATTCGCTTCGAATGTCAGAACACTTCCGCCAGGCCCTACTCGATGAGCCATTGCCACGGTGTAAAACCCGACGTGCCCGCCAACCTCGACGACACGATCTCCGGGCCTCAGCAGGCTCAGCACAACCTTAGCGATCCAAGGCTCCCATGTTCCGTGCGCAATTAGATGCGCACAAACACTTTCTTCCATCGGGTCAACATAAAGGAAGTGGCCGCTTTTGAGCTTCGTAAGAGCCAAGCCATCGCCTAGATAGAAATATGGCCGCTCGGGCATATCGTTACGCGCAACGTCTTTTTTCGGTCTCCACAACTTGGAAACCGATTTCGACCAGTTTTTCATAACGCTTTCCGAATCCACGACGGTCACTGCCGCAGCAGAGCCAATGCGCGCCTGCCAAGCAGACCGCCGCTTATCCTATTGGTATTGACCAAACAACTGCAACCGTCTCGCCTTCGTCATTCGAACCGTCTAGAAGTTCCGCCCTTACCAACGGCTCAGGGTCCGCCCGCCTCAATGCGCATCGTTCTGGCCACCGACGCCTGGGAACCTCAGGTCAATGGCGTCGTCCGCACCCTGACCCGTACGGTCGCGGAATGCCGCAGCATGGGCCATGAGGTCGAGGTCATCGAGCCCAGCCTGTTCAAGACCATTCCGTGCCCCACCTATCCGGAAATCCGGCTGGCGCTAGGGGCGGAAGAAGAGATCCGTGAGATGCTGCGAGCCTTCGAGCCGGAGGCCGTGCATATCGCCACCGAGGGTCCGATCGGCATCGCCACACGCCGCATCTGCGTGGAATGGAAACTGCCGTTCACGACCAGCTACCACACCAAATTCCCCGAATATGTCTCGGCCCGTTTCCCGATCCCGGTCCAGGTCGGCTACGCCTATATGAAGTGGTTCCACAAGCCGTCTGGCCGGCTGATGGTGGCGACGCCGACTTTGCGCGACGAACTGGTCGAGCATGGGTTCAAGAACGTTTCTCCCTGGTCGCGCGGCGTGGACACGGACGTGTTCAACCCCGACCTGGAGCGCATCTACGATGAGTTGGGGGGCAAGGACTGGCCCCGCCCCTTCTTCCTGAACGTCGGCCGCGTAGCGGTCGAGAAGAACATCGAATCCTTCCTTCAGCTCGATCTACCCGGCACCAAGATCGTCGTCGGCGACGGACCCGCCCGCGCGGAGTTGCAGGAGAAATATCCCGAGGCCAAGTTCCTGGGCGCCCGGTTCGGCGACGATCTGGCCCGCTGCTTCCGCGACGCCGATGTCTTCGTCTTCCCCAGTTGGACCGACACCTTCGGCCTGGTGATTTTGGAAGCCATGGCCGCCGGCACGCCGGTCGCCGCCTATCCGGCGCATGGCCCTATCGACATCATCCCCGGCTCGAACGCCGGGGCTATCGATAAGGATCTCAGGACCGCCTGCCTGGAATGCCTCGAACTCGACCGCAAGGTCGTCCGCGCCTATGCGGAAAAGTTCAGCTGGCGGGCCTCGGCCGATCAGTTCGTCGAGAACCTGCAGCCCTATCCCGAGCCGGAGCGCGGCCGTTTCTGGCGCCGCCTGCGCCGCATAGCCCGTATTCGCAAGCGCGCCGCAGCCTGATTGGCCGGCCGTCCACAACCAAGGACCACCATGCTGAAGCCCCGTCAGGATCTGAAGCCGAACACGGCCGCCTACGAAACCCAGGCGCTGGTTAAGCACACCGGTTTCCGCGAATACGATGCACGCTGGATCCTGGAAAAAGAGATCAATCTCCTCGGCATCCAGGCGCTAGGTCTGGGCTTGGCCACCTATGTCCACGAAATCGGCGTACCGCCGAAGATCGTCACCGGCCATGATTTTCGCAGCTACAGCCTCAGCGTCAAACAGGCCCTGATCCTGGGCCTGCTGGAAGGCGGGATGGAGGTTCTGGACGTCGGCCTGGCCCTGTCTCCCATGGCCTATTTCGGCCAGTTCGAACTGGACGCGCCCTGCGTGGCTATGGTCACCGCCAGCCATAATGAGAACGGCTGGACTGGCGTGAAGATGGGGGCGAACAAGCCCCTGACCTTCGGCCCCGAGGAGATGGGCCGACTGAAAGAGATCGTGCTGAACGGCGAGGGCGTGACCCGCCCGGGCGGCAAGCTGGTCCGGGTCGAGGACTTCCGCGAGACCTATGTCGCCGATGTGGCCTCCAAGGTTCAGATCAAGCGGCCGCTGAAGGTCGTCTGCGCCTGCGGCAACGGCACGGCCGGCGCCTTCGCCCCAGACGCTTTGCGCCGCATGGGGGTCGAGGTGATCGAGATGGACACCGACCTCGACTACACCTTCCCCAAATACAATCCGAACCCGGAAGATCACGCCATGCTGGTGCAGATGGCCCAGCGGGTGCGCGAGACCGGCGCCGATCTGGCCCTGGGCTTCGACGGCGACGGCGACCGCTGCGGCGTGGTGGACGACACGGGCGAGGAGATCTTCGCCGACAAGATCGGTCTGATGCTGGCCCGCGACCTGTCCAAGGTCTATCCGGACAGCACCTTCGTCGTCGATGTGAAATCGACCGGCCTCTACAAGACCGACGAGATCCTCAAGGCCAACGGCGCCGAGGTGGTCTATTGGAAGACGGGCCATTCCTACATCAAACGCAAGACCGCCGAACTGGGCGCCCTGGCCGGGTTCGAGAAGTCGGGCCATTTCTTCATGGCCGGCGATCTGGGGCATGGGTATGACGACGGCCTGGTCGCGGCCGGGGCCGTCCTGGCCATGCTGGACCGCAATCCGGGCAAGAAACTGAGCGAGCTAAAGTCGGCCCTGCCCGACGCCTGGACCAGCCTGACCATGTCGCCCCATTGCGACGACGAGCTGAAGTACGGCGTGCTGGAGCGGATCGTGAAGGAATACTCAGATCTGGCTGAGGCCGGCGGCGAAATCCTAGGCCGCAAGATCCTGGAGGCCATCACCGTCAACGGCGTTCGGGTTCACCTGGACGACGGATCCTGGGTCCTGGTCCGCGCCTCGTCGAACAAGCCGGAACTGGTGGTCGTGGTCGAAAGCATGTGGTCGGAAGACGACATGCGTGATCTCTTCCGCAAGGAAATCAAGCCTCGTCTGGCCGCCTATCCGGAAATCGGCGCCTTTAACCAGGAAATCTGAAAGATCACAGAAGGCTGAACCAATCGGCTCCGTGGCCGCTACCTCCCTTGCCTGCTGTCAGGAGGAACGATTGCCGCGCTACTTTTTCCATACCCAGAACGGCGACTGCATCCGCGACGACCAGGGCGAGGAGCTGAAGAGCGTCGACGCCGCCAGGGAGGAGGCCGTCGCCGTTCTGGGCGAGATTTTGCGTTATCGCGGGTCGTCCTTCTGGAATACGGGGGCGTTCAGCGTCATCGTCACGGATGCGGACGGTCAGACGGTCGTCAGCGTCACCGCAGCCGCCTCGGACGACGCGCCTGACGGATGGAGCCTGGTGGAAACAGCGTCATGAGCAGACCTCGCGCCGCACCCAAGATCACCACGCTGGTCGAGAAGCTGTCTCTGCGCGACCGCATCTCGCCGGACGAGATCGAGGCTCTGCAAAAGGCGCTGGAGTCGCCCAAGACCGTCGCCGCAGGTTCTGACATCGTGCGCGAACATACGCGGCCATTGCACAGCACGCTGCTGATCTCCGGCTTTTCGGCCCGCTACTCCACGTTGGAAGACGGCGCGCGCCAGATCACCGAGATCAATGTGGCCGGTGACTTCATCGACCTGCACAGCCTGTTGATGAAGCAGATGGATCATGGGGTAGTCGCCCTGACGGAGTGCGTCATCGCCGAGGCGCCCCATAGCGGCCTGATCGACATCACAGAACGCCATCCGCACCTGACACGTCTGCTGTGGCTGGACACCATCATCGACGCCGCCATCCATCGCCAATGGCTGGTCGCCATGGGTCGGCGCAGCGGTCTGGGTCATCTCGCGCATCTGGTCTGCGAGCTATATCTGCGTCTTCAGGCCGTCGGCCAGACCGGTGACCTGAGCTTCGACCTGCCGCTGACGCAGGCCGTTCTGGGCGACGCTCTGGGCCTGTCTACGGTCCATGTCAGCCGTTTGATCTCGGAACTGCGCGGCGAGGGCGTGGTCAACTGGTCAGGCGGTCGGATCGACATCCTCGACTGGCGCCGCCTGGCCGAGATCGCCGAGTTCGACCCGACCTATCTGAGGCTTCAGAGCGACCCCGTCTGACCCCTTAACGCATGTTATCGCGCAGAACGCCGTTTGGCGGTCTACACGGCGCATGTCCACGTCGAACCTCGCACGGTCGCTGCTCTCCCTACTGGCCGTTCAAGGCTTGGACGAGGGCGATGCCTTCAATGCTGCGCCCGGCGAACGCACCGCCCTGACGCGTGATGGCGAACCCCAGGTCACCTTCATTCTTGATGGAGTCGCCGCCCGTCTCGGCCCGGATGAAACCCTGTCGCGCGGCCTGGCCTCCCGCGACGACTTGATCAATTTCGACGCCGTGACGGAATGCGGCGAGAAGGAAGTCGCCCTGTGGCTGACGGCGGGACGGTTCCTGACCGTGCCGGCGCGACGGCTGGCCCAGCGGATCGACCGCGAGACCCTGATCGAGGCGACCTTGACCGACCTGCGCCGCCGCAACGCCGCGCTTCAAGCTGAGCTAGGACGTCACGCGGCCCTCAAGGTCAGCCAGCGTCTGGCAACGCTCATCCTTGACGTTCACGACCAGGGCGGCGGCGACACTGTATCCCTGCGTCAGAGCGACTTGGCCGACCTGATGTCGGTGCGGCGCGCCAGCGTCTCGACAGCCTGCACCGAACTGTGCGCGGCGGGCGCGCTGCGCTTAAGGCGTGGCGCGATCCAGATCGCCGATGTCGAGGCCCTGCGCGAGACGGCGGCCGCGCCTCACTCCACCGTGACGGACTTGGCGAGGTTCCTCGGCTGATCCACGTCGGTGCCCTTCTGGACGGCGGTGTAATAGGCCAGCAGTTGCACCGGCACGGCATAGACCAGGGGTGCGATCAACGGGTGGCAATCGGGAGCGTGTATACGCCGGATTCCGGCGCCGTGAAGGTCGGGTGCGCTCTCCGGCGCGATCATGATGACCGGGCCGCCGCGGGCCGCCACTTCCTGAAGGTTGGATGCGGTCTTCTCGAACACATCGTCCAGCGGGGCCAGGGCGATGGTCGGGGTCTCCTCGTCGATCAGGGCGATGGGACCGTGCTTCAACTCGCCAGCGGCATAGCCTTCCGCATGGATATAGCTGATCTCCTTCAGCTTCAGCGCCCCTTCCATGGCCAGCGGGAACATGGCGCCCCGACCCAGGAACAGGACATCGTCGGCCTTGGCCAGGTCCTGAACGACGGCGCGGATGCTGTCGCCCATCGTCAGGGCCTCGGCGATCAGGCGGGGGCTTTCGAACAGGGCCTTGACCAGTTCGGCCTCTTGGGCCGCATCGATCCGGCCGCGCGCCACGCCGGCCGCGACGGCCAGCGCCAGCAGGGCCGCGACCTGGGCGGTGAAAGCCTTGGTCGAGGCGACGCCGATTTCCGGCCCGGCATGGGTGGGCCACAACACCGCGGCCTCGCGCGCCATGGACGAGGAATGGACGTTGACGACCGCGGCGGTGTTCAACCCTTGCGCCTTGCACCAGGTCAGGCTGGCCAGGGTGTCGGCGGTCTCGCCCGACTGGCTGACGGCGACCGCCAGGGTTTTTTGCGACACCGCCGGCGAGCGGTAGCGGAACTCGGACGCGATCTCGACGTCGCAGGGCAGGCCCGCCAGCTTCTCGAACGCATAACGGCCGATCTGACCGGCGTAGAAGGCGGTGCCGCAGGCCACGATCTGAATTCGGTCGATGGCGGCGAAATCGACGGTGTTCGTCTTGGCCGTGCCGGTCACCAGGTCGAGATATTCCGACAGGGTGTGCTGGACGCTGTCGGGCTGTTCATGGATCTCCTTTTCCATGAAGTGACGATACTCGCCCTTCTCGACCATGGCCGAGGACGCCGAGACCTGGACGATGGCGCGTTCGACCGGCTTGCCCGCCACGTCGAACATCTGGGCGCCGGCCTTGGTCACGGCGACGTAATCGCCCTCTTCCAGGTAGGAAATCTTCTGCGTGAAGGGACCGACCGCGAGCGCGTCCGAGCCCAGATACATCTCGTCCTCGCCCCAGCCGACGACCAGCGGGCTGCCGCGACGCGCGCCCAGGATCAGGTCGTCCGTCCCGTCGATCAGCACAGCCAGCGCATAGGCGCCGGTCAGGCGATCCAAGGTGATCTTGAACGCCTCAAGCGGCGCACGACCCGTATTCAGTTCGGCATCCAGCAGGTGGGCGATGACCTCGGTGTCGGTTTGGCTTTCAAAGACGTGGCCCTCGGCGGCCAGTTCGGCCTTCAGCTCGGCGAAATTCTCGATGATGCCGTTGTGGACCAGGGTGACGCGGCCGGCCTTGTGCGGGTGGGCGTTAGCCGTCGTGGGGGCGCCGTGCGTGGCCCAGCGGGTATGGCCGATGCCGACCGTCGCCGTCATCGGCTCCTCGACCAGAACGGCTTCCAGATTGCGGATCTTGCCCTTGGCGCGGCGGCGTTCAACTGAGCCGTCCACGACCGCTGCGACGCCGGCCGAGTCATAGCCGCGGTATTCCAGCCGTTTCAGGCTGTCGATCAGCCGGGGAACGACAGGTCCGTTGCCGGTGACGCCGATGATGCCGCACATAAGCGAAGGCTCCGAGAGGTCAGGGAAAGGGGCGCCGCTTTGCACTGGCGGCGATCCGGGGCTAAGCCACACATCAAGCCCCACCGGCCGTCTATGCAATCTTAAGGCGGGCCGCATCAAAAAAGGGGTTTCGGAACGTTACCCGAAACAAAGGACCAGGCCTTGGGCGACAGAAAATATTTCGGCACCGACGGGATTCGCGGGCGCGCCAACACCTATCCGATGACGGCCGAGGTCGCGCTGCGCGTCGGTTTGGCCGCTGGAAAACTGTTCCGCACCGACGACGACCGCCGTCATCTGGTGGTGATCGGCAAGGACACCCGCCTGTCCGGCTATACGATCGAGCCGGCGCTGGTCGCCGGTTTCGCTTCGGTGGGCATGGACGTGCGCACCTTCGGCCCGGTGCCGACGCCGGGCGTGGCCATGCTGACCCGCTCGATGCGGGCTGACCTGGGCGTGATGATCTCGGCCTCGCACAACGACTATGCCGACAACGGGATCAAACTGTTCGGGCCGGACGGCTACAAGCTGTCGGACGAGATCGAGCTGAAGATCGAGGCCATGATGGACCAAGGCCTGGACCAGGGCCTGGCGCCGTCGAACAAGCTGGGTCGGGTCAAGCGGATCGACGACGCCCAGGCCCGCTATATCGAGATCGCCAAACAGGCCTTCCCCAAACGGCTGACGCTGCAAGGGCTGCGCATCGCCGTCGATTGCGCCAACGGCGCCGGCTACAAGGTCGCGCCCACCACCCTGTTCGAACTGGGGGCCGAGGTCTTCCCCGTCGGGGTGACGCCGAACGGGACCAACATCAACGCCGAGTGCGGCTCGACCCATCCGGCGACCCTGGTCGATGCGGTCAAACGCTACCGCGCCGACATCGGCATCGCCCTGGACGGCGACGCCGACCGGCTGATCATCTGCGACGAAAAGGGCCAGGTCGTGGACGGGGATCAGATCATGGCCCTGGTCGGGCTGGACTGGGCCAGACGCGGCCTCCTGACCGGCGGCGGCATCGTCGCCACGGTTATGTCCAACCTAGGGCTGGAGCGCCGGCTGACGGCCGAGGGCCTGACGCTGGAGCGGACCAAGGTCGGCGACCGCTATGTGATGGAGCGGATGCGCGAGGGCGGCTTCAACATCGGCGGCGAACAGTCGGGCCACATCATCCTGCACGACCACGCCACCACCGGCGACGGCCTGATGGCGGCGCTGCAGGTGCTGGCGGTGCTGGTCGAATCCGGCAAGCCGATGAGCGAACTGGCCCGTCAATTCGATCCCGTGCCGCAAAAGCTGGAGAACGTCCGCTTCACCGCCGAAAAACCGCTGGAGACCGCTGCGGTCAAGACCGCCATCGCCGAGGCCGAGGCGTCGCTGAACGGTCAGGGCCGCCTGCTGGTGCGACCGTCGGGCACGGAAAAGCTGATCCGCGTGATGGCCGAGGGCGACGACGAGGCCTTGGTGAAACGGGTGGTGGCCGATGTCGCCGGCGCGGTGCGCGCCGCCGGCTGAGGATCGGCCTCTAAGGCTTGCACGCCGCCGGCGGGTCGCCGTCGCGTTCCCACAGTTTGCAGGACCGGTCGATCTCGCCCTGGATCAGGTCGCAAGGGTTGGCGGCGTTGCAGGGCGGGCGCGTCGCCGGGCTGACCTGGATGCAGCGTTCGACCAGGCGAGCCGAGGCGGTGGTGCCGATGGCTTCGCGGCAGGGAACCTCGCTGACGGGAACCGGCTGAGCGGGCATGTCCGGGCCCTCGGGGATTTTGGCCTCGGGGTCCTCGGCCGGCGGGGTCGTTTCCTTCTCCGCAACGGCCGGCTTGGCGGGCGCGGCAGGCGGCGGAGCGTCAGGCGCCAGCGGAACCGCATCGATGACGTCGCTGTTCGCCGCCGCATCCCCGGACGCAGGCGAGTCCGCCGGGCCGGCGCGTTGACAGCCGGCCATCAGCACGGCGCAGGCGGCAAGCGAAAGCCATTGGGATCGACGCATCGACTTGTCTCCGGTCAGAACCAACCGGACAAGAATGCCCGCCTGCGGCCGAGGGCGAAACCCCCTATCGCTTCACCGCCGCCAGCGCCGCCTTCTGCAAGGCGAACAGTTCGGTGCAGCCGACCTCGGCCAGCGAGAACAGCCGGTCGAACTCGGCGCGCGAGAAGCCGCGCTTCTCGCCGGTGGCCTGGACCTCGACGATCTGGCCCGCGCCGGTCAGGACGAAGTTGGAATCGGCTTCCGCCTCCGAGTCCTCTTCGTAATCCAGGTCCAGAACGGGCACGCCGTTGCAGATGCCGCACGAAACGGCCGCCACCTGATCCGTGATCGGATCGGCCTTGAGCACGCCCTCGTCGCGCAGATAGTTGAGCGCCAGGCTCATGGCGACCCAGGCGCCGGTGATCGAGGCCGTGCGCGTGCCGCCGTCGGCCTGGATGACGTCGCAGTCGATCAGCACCTGACGTTCGCCCAGCGCCTTGAGGTCCACCACGGCGCGTAAGGAGCGGCCGATCAGCCGCTGAATCTCTTGCGTGCGACCCGACTGTTTGCCCGCGGCGGCCTCGCGACGGCCGCGCGTGTGGGTGGCGCGCGGCAGCATGCCGTATTCCGCCGTCACCCAGCCCTGGCCCGTGTTGCGCATCCAGCCCGGCACCTTCTCCTCGATCGAGGCGGTCACCAGCACCTTGGTGTTGCCGAAGGTGATCAGGCACGAACCCTCGGCATAGCGGTTGACGCCGGTCTCGATGGTCACGGGACGCAGTTGGTCGTCGGTGCGTTGCGAATGGCGCATTGAGAGCACTCCTTGGAAGTCTGGCCTTGGAAGCCGAGGCGGCGGTGCTTATCCTGAAACCGTGAGCCTGTATGCCCCCAAAACCCCGCCGTTCGATGGCGCCCAGTCTCTCGCGGGACTGGCAGGGCTGGACGCACGCGCCCGCCATATCTTCCGCCGCATCGTCGAGAGCTATCTGGAGACGGGCGAGCCGGTCGGGTCGCGCACCCTGTCGCTGGGGGGCATCGCCCTGTCACCCGCCTCGATCCGCAACACCATGCAGGACCTGACCCTGGCGGGACTGCTGGCCGCACCCCATACCTCAGCAGGCCGTATTCCGACCCACGCCGGCCTGCGTCTGTTCGTCGACGGCCTCTTGGAAGTCGGCGACCTGACCAAGGAGGAGCGACGCGAGATCGACGGGCGTCTGGCCGGACGGGGCCGGAACTTCGAATCCGCTCTGGACGAGGCGTCCAACCTCTTGTCCGGCTTGGCGGGCGGCGCGGGCGTGGTGTCCAGCCCCGTGCGCGATTCCGGCGTCAAACATGTGGAGTTCGTCGCCCTGGGCGGGGATCAGGCCCTGGCGGTGATCGTCGCCGACGACGGCACGGTCGAGAACCGGATCATGGCCCTGTCGGCGGGCGTCACACCCTCCACCCTGGTCGAGGCCTCCAACTTCCTCAACGCGCGCCTGCGCGGCCGCCCCTTCGCCGACGCCAAGCGCGAGATGACGCATGAGCTGGAAATCGCCCGACGCGAACTGGACCAGACCGCGGCCCGCCTGGTCGAGGACGGATTCGCCGCCTGGTCAGGGGGCCCCGACCGCGAGCGCGCCCTGATCGTGCGCGGCCGCGCCAACCTGCTACAGGACGGCGAGGGACTGGCGGACCTAGAACGGGTGCGCGTCCTGTTCGACGATCTGGAGCAGAAGGAACAGCTGATCGGCCTGCTGGACGGCGTCGATGCGGCCCAGGGCGTGCGCATTTTCATCGGCGCGGAAACACGGTTGTTTTCACTTTCGGGTTCCGCCGTGATCGCGGCGCCCTATATGAGCGGCCGACAAAGGGTTCTGGGCGCCATCGGCGTCATAGGGCCTGCAAGACTGAACTACGCCCGTGTCATTCCGTTGGTGGACTATACCGCCCGGGTGCTGGGCCGGATGCTGGACGGGAACGACAAGTGAGCGACAAACCCCTTAACGACGAATTCGACGCCCTGGATGCGGCCGAGACCGACGCCGAACACGGCCTGGACGCCCATCCTTCTGAAAATCGGGGGGACGACCTGACGCCCCTCGACGCCGTCATCGCCGAGCGCGACGAGTGGAAGGACCGCGCCCTGCGCGTCGCCGCCGAGATGGAGAACCTGAAGCGCCGTTCGGAGACGCAGCAGAACGACGCCCGCGCCTTCGCCATCCAGCGCTTCGCCAAGGACCTGCTGGGCGTGGCCGACAATCTGGAACGCGCCCTGATGGCCGCGCCCAAGGACGCAGAGGGCGCCACCGCCGGCCTGGTGACCGGGCTGGAACTGACCCAGAAGGCCCTGCTGCAAGCCTTCGACAGCAACGGCCTGAAGCGTGTCGCGCCAGAAGCCGGCGAGGCCTTCAACCCGCATCTGCATCAGGCGATGATGGAACAGCCGTCGGAGACGGTGCCCGGCGGATCGGTGCTTCAGACCATGCAGTCCGGCTTCGAACTGTTCGGCCGCACCGTCCGTCCCGCCATGGTCATCGTCGCCGCCAAGGGCTCCGGCGCGCAAGCCCAGAACCCCTACGGCGCCGCGCAGGCGCCCGAGGGTCAGGCCTTCGACGGCAAGGCCTGATCCAGGGGTCAGCGGGCGGCGTCGGTCAGAACTGACGCCGCCACGCCCCGATCAGGGCGAACTCGGGCTGTGCATCCGCCACATGGCGCGGCTCGCGGCTGGCCACGGCCTGAAGCGTCATGCTGGAGCCGTCCCAGAGCCGGCGCTCGCCGCCCAGGATGAAGTCGATCTGACGACCGCTGGGCGTCGCTGAGAAGCTGCGCCGCGAGTAGGTCAGGGGATCGAAATATTCGACCGGCACATCGGCCAGCAGCGCCGAGAAGGTTCCGCTCTCGATCCGCAGCGGCTGCGACAGGGTGAAGCTGATCCGGTCGCACAGCATCGAACAGCCGGTCAGCAGGCCCAGCCGCCAGTTCGAGCTGATGGCCGCCTGATCCATCGACAGGAATCGGCCCTCGATCCGGGTCGAACCCATGCCCGCTTCGCCGATCAGTCGCAGACCCCGCCTCAGCGTCCAGTCGCCGCCCACGGCATAGAAGCTGGTGCGCGATGGCAAGGCGAAGTCCGACCCGCCGGGCAGGAAGGCGCCCAAGGGCCCAAGACGTTCATCCAGGGCGCCTACGCTGAATGACAGACCGCCTTCCGCGCCTCGCCATCCGATCGCCGCTCGGCTATAGGTTGAGGCATCCTCCTCGACCCGGCGCAGGGGCATGCGGCGGTCGCCGCCGCCGCTTTCCGCCGAAACGGTCACGGCGCCGAACCGCATAGCCCCGCGCACCGCATGGTCGGCCTGGGCCAGGGACGCGAAGCCGTCGCCGGCCGCGCCTTCGAACGGCGAAGCAGCCCCGCCCTTGCCCTGCCAGACCGAGAAGTTCATCCGGCCCGTTTCCAGGTCCAGCATCGCCTCCTGGCGCGGCTCATCGCCCATCCACGGCGCATCATAGAGGTCGTGACGCGGCGCCACGGGTTCGGGCGTCGCGCTGGGCTGGGCCGCGATCAGGTTCAGCCGTCCGCCGCCCGGCAGGTCCAGGGTGGTGGTGGCGGTGGTGTTCTGTTCGAACGGTGCGGCCTGATAGGATCGGCTGGGCGCCGTCGGATAGGCCCCGCCTAACTGCACCGCGAACATCCGGTCATAGGCGTCGTACAGCACCGTGTTCAGCGCACTCTGACGCAGGAAGGCGTCGCCGAAGGCCGCGCCGACGAAGCTGCCCGGCTCGCTGAGGGTGACGATGGAGCTTCCGTCCGCCATCGGGGTGGAGGTCGTACCGACCGGGCGGAAGGCGCCGGCCATGTCCAGCAGGCCGCGCCCATAGACGATGTCGGTTCCCGGATCACCTGCATCACGCGCCGTATCGACCAGAATAGCCAGGGCCGCCCGCGCAGTCAGATTGGGGAAGGCCTGCATCAGCAGGGCCAGGGCGCCCGAGACATGCGGCGCCGAGAACGAAGTCCCATTGACCCGCCAGCAAGACGTGCCCTCGCAGCCCGTGATGACGTCCTCGCCGGGCGCTGAAATATAACCGGCCGCCGTATCGCCCGCCCGGTTCGAGAAGCTGGACATCAAATCGGTGGCGCCATGCGAACCGACTGCGATCACGCTGCCAGCGAACCGGGGGTCGATGGCGTAGCGCGCAGGCCAGCCGGGATTGGCCTCGCCGTCGTTGCCGGATGACGCCACGATCACTGCGCCCGCGTTGACGGCGCGCAGCAGCGCCGCCTCGAACGCCGAGCCCAACCGCCCGTCGCCGCCCAGCGACATGTTGATGATCTTGACCCCGTTGGCGACGGCGTAGTCCAGGGCGCGCACCAGGTCCGAACTGCTGAAACAGACCTCGGTATTCTTGTCCGTGCAGTCCGAGATGTCGGTGCGGATCGACAGGATCGTCGACTGATAGGCCACGCCGATCGTGCCGAAACCGTTGAAGTTCGAGGCGATGACGCCCGACACGCGTGTGCCGTGGCTGCTTGAGGCGACATAGGGGGTGTTGCGGCCCGCGACCACATCGGTCGAGGCGCTGGAAATCCGCCCTTCAAGCTCGGGCAGGGTGTTGGCGATGCCGGAATCGACGACGGCCACGGTGACGCCCGACCCGGTCGCACCGGCCTGCCAGGCGACCTGGGCCTTCATATTGGCCAGGCCGTAGTTCCGCAGATATTCGCTTGATGTCACCGAGGGCGGGGGCGGCGGGGGCGGTGGTGGCGGAGGAGGAGGAGGAGGAGGTGGCGGAGGAGGGGGCGGAACAGGGGGCGTGATCGTGCCGCCACCACCACCGCCGCCTCCCCCGCCGCCGCACGCGGCCAGCGGAAGGAACAACAGGCTCAGGCCCAGAACGACCGCCCCGCGACGCCGCAATCCGTTCATGTCCAACCCTCCACTCAGGCCGCCCTCAGCAGCCTTCACATCAGTAACGCCCTAATTCTTTAACGCTTTATCGAAGGTCGCCAGCAGTTTGGACCAACCGTCCCTGGCGTCGGTCTCGGAATAGCTGGCGCGGTAGTCGGCGTGGAAACCGTGCTGGGCGTCTGGGTAGACGACGATCTGACTGCCGGTCTGACCCGCGCGGGCCAGGGCCTCGCGCATACGCTCCACGCTGGCCAGCGGAATGCCCTGGTCCTTGCCGCCATACAGGCCCAGCACCGGCGCCTTGAGGTCATCGGTGATATCGACCGGCCACGGCTGACCCGACGAGATCTGCACCGGCGTCGCATCGGCGGCGGGGGCCAGACGGCCATACCAAGCCACGCCGGCGCCGATGGCGGCGAAGCGGGCCGCCGCCTGCCACACCACCTTGCCGCCCCAGCAATAGCCGGTGATCCCGACCTTGCCGTCCTTGGCCCACGACTGCTGGCTGGCCCACTCCAGCGTCACCGACAGGTCGCCCATCACCTGCTCGTAGTTGGCGGCCCCGACGATCTGCATGATCCGCTGCATGTCCGACAGGGGCGCGGGATCCTCGACCCGGTTGAAGAAGGCGGGTGCGATGGCGGCATAGCCCTGCTTGGCCAGGCGGCGGCAGATGTCGCGGATATATTCGTGGACGCCGAAGATCTCGGACACCACGACGACGACCGGGAAGGGCCCCTCGCCTGCCGGCCGCGCCACATAGGCCGGGAGTTCGAAGCCGTCGGGCGCGGCATAGGTCACCGTCTCGGTCGCCAGTCCGTCCGCGTCCGTCGTGATCGGCTTGGCCTCCTTGGCTAGGGCCGCCACGGCGTATCCGGAGAACAACAGCCCCCCAAGCGCCCCCAGGCTTCGTCGGCTCAGCTTGAGATCGTCGGCGGTCTGGCCTTCGGGACGGATCAGGACGGTCATCGGCGGGGGCTCCGGTCATCTGTCAGATGATCGACAGTGGCCCCAGCCGTTATCCGCGTCCAGTCACGAAGACGCGGAATGAAGAGCGCTCAAGCAGCGAGCGACCGCGTCGCGAGCGGTAGCGCGCTTCATTCCCAGCATCAGTGCCTGAAGACCCGCACGCCAGTGAAGGCCATGGCGATGCCCTTCTCGTCTGCGGCGGCGATAACCTCGGCGTCGCGCATCGAACCGCCCGGCTGGATCACCGCCGTGGCGCCGGCCGAGACCGCTTCCAGCAGACCGTCGGCAAATGGGAAGAAGGCTTCGGACGCACAGGCCGAACCTTCCGCCAGCGACTGGGTCAGACCCTTGGCCTCGCCCGCCTCCTTGGCGCGGATCGCGGCGATGCGCGCGCTGTCGCGGCGGTTCATCTGGCCGGCGCCGATGCCGGCGGTCTGGCCGTCCTTGGCGTAGACGATGGCGTTGGACTTGACGTGTTTGGCCACGGTGAAGGCGAACAGCATGTCCTGGATCTCGGTCGGCGTCGGCTGGCGCTTGGTGACGATCTTCAGGTCCGACGGCTTGATCAGCGAACGGTCGCGAGATTGGATCAGGAAGCCGCCGGCGACCGAGCGGAACACCTCGCCCGGCCCGTGCGGATCGGGCAGGCCGTCGGTGATCAGCAGGCGCAGGTTCTTCTTCGAAGCAAAGACTTCCTTGGCCTCGTCGTCGGCGCCGGGGGCGATGACCACTTCGGTGAAAATGCCGGTGATGGCGCGGGCGTCGTCGCCGTTCAGCGGGCGGTTGACCGCGATCACGCCCCCAAAAGCGGAGACGGCGTCGCATTCCAGCGCGCGGGCGTAGGCTTCCGACAGGTCCTTGCCCACGGCGACGCCGCAGGGGTTGGCGTGTTTGACGATGACCACGGCCGGGGCCTCGAACTCCGCGACCAGCTCATAGGCGGCGTCGGCGTCGGCGATATTGTTGTAGCCCAGCTCCTTGCCCTGGACCTGGGTCGCATAGGCCACGCCCGGACGGCGTTCGCCGGTGCGATAAAAGGCGCCGGTCTGGTGCGGGTTCTCGCCATAGCGCAGGGTCTGGGCCAACGACCCGGCGATGGACTTGCGGGCGGGGGCGACGTCCTCGACCTGGCTCGCGAACCAGCCCGAGACGGCGGCGTCATAGGCGGCGGTGCGGGCGAAGGCGCGGGCGGCCAGGCGCTTGCGCAAGTTGAGGTCGGTCGAGCCCACGGCCTTCAGCGCCTCCAGAATCAGGCCGATGCTTTCGCTATCGACGGCGACCGACACATAGCCGTGGTTCTTCGAGCCGGACCGGATCATGGCCGGCCCGCCGATGTCGATGTTCTCGACCGCCGCCTCGAACGATCCGCCAGCCGCGACGGTGGATTCGAACGGATAGAGGTCGATCCAGACGATATCGATGGCGCCGATGCCGTGGTCGGTCATGGCCTGGGCATGGTCGGCCGCATCGCGCACGCCGAGCAGGCCGCCGTGGACGATGGGGTGCAGGGTCTTGACCCGGCCGTCCATCATCTCGGGGAAGCCGGTAAGGTCGGCCACATCCTTGACGGGCAGACCCAGTTTCTCGATCGCCGCACGCGTGCCGCCGGTCGAGACCAGTTCGACGCCCAGGTCATGCAGGGTACGGGCCGCATCCTCCAGCCCCGCCTTGTCGGACAGGGAGATCAGGGCGCGTTGCGGCTTCACCTGATCGGGCGCGGGCGGAAAGTCGGGAGCGGCGGGCATGAGGCGGCGTCCGTGAAGGCTGGGGGAGGATGGCGCGCCCTCTAGCGCCAATCCGTCGCCCCGTCACCCCACGGACGGTTTCAGCTCGGATCGCCGCTCGCGCCGGCTGGGCTCAGCTTCCAGCGGATCTTGCTCTCGCTGTCGGTCCGGGCCGAGCCGCGCACCACGATCTGCAAGCTGCGGCGCGTCAGGCCGGCGTCGATGTGGACGCTGGGCTCAATGGCTACGTCGGGGCCGTCGGTCCTGAACCACCAGCCCCGGCCCGAGGCGCCGCGCAGCAGGATCGAGCGGCGGTCGCGCGCCAGCGAGGCCTGAACCCCCGGCTCCAGATGAAAACGGATGGCGTAGGGGGCCGCGATCTGGCGCACCATCTCCTTGCGGCCCGGCGTCGGGAACAGCTTCTCCTCGGCCCGCAGCTCATCCAGCCGCTGGTCGAGATACAGCCGCCGCTGATGGTTCAGGCCGAACAGTTCGTTCCAGCCGTCGTGCTCCATCTCCAGCCAGACGGCGCCGTCGCCGTCGCGCAGGTCCGTGGTCACATGGATCGGCGGCCCGACCAGGCGCGGGCCCAGCAGGTCGCCCTTCCAGCCGCCCAGCGGCTCGTTCAGCGACCGTTCGCCCAGGGTCAGGGTCGAATGGGCGGGCGTCAGGCGAAGGGCTTGGCGATCCGTCGAAGCCGGGGTCCAGCCCGAGCCGGTGACCAGTCGGTCCTTGCCGCAGGCGATCTCCAGCGCCATCGGCTGGGCGCAGGCGGCCGCGCCCCACGCGCCGCGCGCCGGCGGGGCCGCATCCGCCATGATGGTCAGCAGGGGGCTGGCGATACGCGTCAGGCCGGCGACCGTGCCGGCGGGCGAATGGGCGGGATCGCCCTTGGCCGGGGCGGCCTCGTCGTCATGGGCGCGGGCCGCCGCGACGCGTTCGGCGCTGGAGGGTCCGCCGCCCTGGTAGCTGGCCAGACGGCCGTCAGGCAGGGTCAGCAGGCGCAAGCCCTGCGTCAGCCGCGCGATGGCGGCTGAAACGCCGTCCGGCGTCGGTTCGGACAGTTGCGACAGGGCGTCGTCCAGCGTCAGCAAGTCGAGCAGAAGCTCAAGCCCCGCCTCGGGACTGCGCGTGGCGTGACCGCCGTCGTCCTGGACCGTGGCCTTCAAGGCGCCGTCCAGCCGCCCCAGCGCGCGACGACGCAAGGCCTGTCCCGGCGCGCCCGCCAGGACGCAGCCGCCGATGGCCGCCGCCGTCAGCCGTTCCGCCCGGCTGGCCAGCCCGCCGGGCGGACGCAGCAGCTGACGCGTCTGGCGCGCCAGGCTGTCGGCCAGTTTAAGCCGTTCGGCCTCGGTGGCGACGGCGCCCATCCGACGCGCGCCGCACGCCAGATTGACCACCCGCCGCCCCAAGATTTCCGGCCCCCAGGCGAAAGGCGACCACCGCGCGAAGGCGTCGGCCCAGGCCAGGGTCAGACGCAGCGCCTCGCGCGCACCTCGCTCTCCCTGGGCCATCAAGCCCGGCAGCCAGGCGAAGGCGTGAAGTTCGACGGCGAACGGCCGCGAGGGGCTGGGCCGGTTCCACGGATCAGACGGCGCCTCGACCTCCATCGAGGCCCCCGCCAGCATGAAGCGTCCGGCCAGGACATTGCGGCCCGGCGCCGGATCGTGGGGGCGGAAGTCGCGCGGCGTGGCGGCGAAGGCCGTCACCTTGCCGCCACCCAAGGTCAGTCCATAGCCCGGCAGACCATAGAGCTCGATCCACAGCTGTCGCGTCGCCACCCGCCCGGCGATGGCGGGCCACAGGCCTGGCCCCGCGATCGTGTCGCCCGAGCGCACCGGCGTGCGCACCGGGGCGCCGGGCAGGCCGGGGATCTGGCCCGAGGCGACGTCCAGCGTGGTTTCCTGCCCGCGCGGGGCGAAGGGGCCGAGCGGGCTCACAGCACGTTCTGAGGGGTGGCCGGGGCGGCTTTCAGGGCGGCGATATTGGTCGCGTAATCGCCCTTGAACACGAACGACCCGGCGACCAGAGCATCGGCCCCGGCGGCGACGCAGGCTGCGGCGTTGGCCGAGGTCACGCCGCCGTCCACCTGCAGATGCGCCGCCGAACCGGCCCGGTCCAGAATGGCCCGCGCGCCGGCGATCTTCTTCAGCGAACTGTCGATGAACTTCTGGCCGCCAAAGCCCGGATTGACCGACATGATCAGCACCAGATCGACCAGATCGACGACCTCTTCCAGGATCGACAGCGGCGTCGCCGGATTGAAAACCACGCCCGCCTTGGCGCCCAGCTGGCGAATGCGGCCCAGGGTGCGGTGCAGGTGCGGCCCGCTCTCGGGATGGACGGTCAGGACATCGGCGCCGGCTTCGCGGAACGCCTCCAGCCACGGATCGACCGGCGCGACCATCAGGTGCACGTCGAACGGCAGGCGCGTATGCGGCCGGATCGCCTTCACGATGTCGGGGCCCAGGGTGATGTTCGGCACGAAATGCCCGTCCATCACATCGACGTGGATCCAGTCGGCGCCCGCCGCCTCCAGCGCGCGGACTTCTTCACCCAGCCGCGCGAAATCGCTGGCGAGGATCGACGGACAGATCAGAGGGGTGAGGGCCATGGCCTCGGGATAAGGCGCGGCGCCGACGGGAGCAACCGGCTTGGCGAGGAAGCCCCGACATGTTCTACTCTTGTTCACGCCAAACTTGCGCAGGAAGTCCTGATGTCGATGCAAGACCCGTCTGCCGCCGAGCCCGTGCGCGTGTTCGAGGACGGCTCCGGCGACCGCTTCCTGATCTATGGCGCCCATGACGGAGCCAGGGTCGAAATCCGCTTCGACGGCGATGCGCTGTGGATGAGCCAGGCGCAGATCGCGAGCCTGTTCGGCCGGGACTTGTCCGTGATTTCACGCCACATCAGCAGCATTCTGGAGGAGGGCGAACTCGACGAGTCGATTTCTTTGCAGAAAATGCAAACAAATGGTCGGGGCCGGCCAGGCGTCCTCTACAGCCTCGATATGGTGATCTCGGTCGGCTACCGGGTCAGTTCGGCGCAGGCGACCCTGTTTCGTCGCTGGGCCACCGCCGTGCTGATCCGGTTCGCCACGCGCGGCTTCGTGATCGATGTGGAGCGGATGAAGGCGGGCGGCGAGCAGGATCGCATCCGCGAACTGCGCGACATCATTCGCGACATCCGCAGCGAGGAAGCCAACCTCTATGCGGAAATCCGTCAGATCTGCAGCCTGTGCCAGGATTACGATCCCAGGTCGGACGCCTGGCGCACCTTCTACCGGAACACCCAGGCCAAGCTCTGCTACGCGGTGACCAGTCACACGCCCGCCGAGATGCTGATGACGCGCGCCGACGCGGCGGAAGCCGACATGGGCCTTCGATCCTGGAAGGGTGAGCGAATAGTTTCGGCCGACGTGACCGTGGCCAAGAACTTCCTGGCGCCGGCGGAAGTCCGCGAGTTGAACCGTCTGACTGACCTGCTGCTGACCATCTTTGAAGACCAGTTGGAAACCGGCCGCCTGACGACGATGGCGCAAGCTTCCGAACTTCTGGACGCCCAGTTGAAAGGGTTGGGCCGCGTGGTTCTTTCACACGGCGGTCGTGTGTCCAAGGACGACGCCGACCGCCATGCGAAGGCGGCTTACAAGTCTTTCGACGCCCAACGACGATCGCTTGAAAAGGCGAGTGTTGAGCAGGAGTACGCCGACCTACGAAAGGCCGCCGACGCTCTGTCCGCGTCGAAACGCACACCTCGAAAAACCTAGGCGATCCGTTCCAGCCTGGCGGCGAAGAAGCCGTCGAGACCGCCGTGTTCGGCCCACATGGAGGGCAGGATGCGCAGCCAGCCTTCGGGGGTCAGGGCTTCGGGCGGGGCGCCAAGGGCGGCCGGGTCGGCGGCGACGGTGCGGAAGGCTGGGTTGCGGCGCAGGAAGGCGATGATCTGGGTCTCGCCCTCCTCGCGCTCCAGCGAACAGGTGCAATAGACCATCCGCCCGCCCGGCTTGACCCGTTCGGCGGCGACGTCGAGCAGGCGGTGCTGGACATCGGCCAGTTTGGCGACCTCGGCGGGCTTGGTGGCGCGCAGGACTTCCGGGTTGCGGCGGAAGGTGCCGGTGGCGGTGCAGGGGGCGTCCAGCAGGACGGCGTCGAAGGTGCGGGCGTCCTCCCAGTCCTCAGCCGGGATGGCGATCACCTCGGCGGTCAGGCCGGTGCGTTCCAGGTTCTGGGTCAGGCGCTTCAGGCGCGGGGCCGAACGGTCCAGGGCGACGACCGATGCGCCGGCGGCGGCCAGTTGCAAGGTCTTGCCGCCGGGCGCGGCGCACATGTCCAGTGCGGTTTCGCCGGATTTCACGTCCAGCAGGCGACCGGGCACGGCGGCGGCGGCGTCCTGCACCCACCAGTCCCCGTCGTCGAAGCCGGGCCAGGACGCGACATCGCCACGACGGCCGGTGCGCACGGTTCCACCGGCCAGAGCTTCACCCTCCACTGCAGCGGCCACGGCTGCGGGATCGACGCCGGGCTTCAGGCTGAGATCGGTCGCCGGCTCTTCACGCGCGGCCAGGGCCAGACCGGCCAGCGCAGCCTCGCCATAGGTCGCCTTCCAGCGGGCGGCGATCCAGTCGGGCAGATTGCTCTCGGCCGTCGTCAGACCGGGGCCTTCACGGCCCACGCCGCGCAGCACGGCGTTGACCAGGTTCTTGTAGGGCCGGGTCTTGGGATCGCGCTCGGCCAGTTTCACCGCCGTGGAGACGGCGGCGAAGGCGGGGGTTTCCAGCACCAGGGTCTGGGCCAGGGCGATGCGCATCAGGGTGCGGACGGCCTCGGGCGGCGACTTCTTGAGGCGGCGGTTCAGGATCTGGTCGATCTCGCCCAGGCGGCGCAGGGCCGCCATGGCCACGGCGCGGGCGAAGGCGCGGTCCACGGGCTCCAGCGCGCGGGCGGCGGGCTGGGACAGGGCCTCGTCCAGGCCGTTGCGCTTCTCAAGCGCCGCGTTCAGCAGGAGGCCGGCGACCACGCGGGCCTCGACGCCGATGTCGTCCTGGGACGGGGCGGCGGCGGCGTCCACGGCCGGAGCGGGGCGCGGGCGACCCTTGACGGCCATGCGGCGCCCACGCGCCTGCGAACTCTGTCCGCCTCGTCCCTCAGCACTCATACGGCCACCTGCGCGCCCAGCTCGACCACGCGGCCGGGGGGAATATGGAAGAAGTCGGTCGGATTGGCGGCGTTGCGCATCAGGAAGATGAACAGCCGGTCCTGCCACAACGGCATGCCCTGTCGCGCCGAGGGGATCAGCGAGCGCCGGCCCAGGAAGAAGCTGGTCGACATGATGTCGAACTTCAGCCCCTGCTTGCGGCACAGACCCAGAGCGCGCGGCACGTTCGGCGTCTCCATGAAGCCGTAGGTGACCGTGACCTTTTTGAAGTCGTCGTTGATCGGCTCCATCTTGACCCGGTCGGCCTCCTTGACGCGCGGCCGCTCGGAGGTGCGCACGGTCAGGATGACGTTCTTCTCGTGCAGCACCTTGTTGTGCTTGAGATTGTGCATCAGGGCGACGGGGGCGACGTCGGGGTCGCTGGTCAGGAAGATCGCCATGCCGGGCGCGCGGTGCGGCGGGCGGGCCTGAAGCATCTCGATCAAATCGTTCAGCGGCAGGCTGTCCTTGCGCGTCTTGGCGGTCAGGATCTGGGTGCCCCGCACCCAGGTCCACATGATCACCACCAGACAGGCGCCCAGCACCAGCGGCATCCAGGCCCCGTCGGGGATCTTCAGCAGGTTGGAAGTCAGGAAGACGCTGTCGATGAAGGCGAACGGGATGAGCGTCCCGGCCACCGCCCACATCGGCCATTTCCAGCCCTTGCGGATGACGGAGTAGGCCATCAGCGTATTGACCAGCATGGTCCCCGTCACCGCAACGCCATAGGCGGCGGTCAGGTTGTGCGAGCTCTGGAACACGAACAGCAGCACCAGAACACCGATCATCAGGAAGGTGTTCACCGCCGGCACGAAGATCTGGCCGGCCTGGGTCTCGGACGTGTTCCTGATGTCGATGCGAGGCAGAAGGCCCAGTTGCACCGCCTGCTGGGTCACCGAGAAGGCGCCGGTGATCACGGCCTGCGAGGCCACGACCGTCGAGATCGTCGCCAGGATCAGCATGGGCCAATAGGCGAACTGCGGCACCATGTTCCAGAACGGATTTTCGGCTGCGGCGGGGTTATCCAGGATCAGGGCGCCCTGACCCAGATAGTTCAGCGTCAGGCACGGCAGGACGAAGGCCAGCCAACCCATGCGGATCGGCGCCTTTCCGAAATGGCCCATGTCGGCATAGAGGGCCTCGGCCCCCGTCACCGCCAAAAAGACGCTGCCCAGGATGATGAAACCCAGAAAGCCGTCGTGCAGCAGCAGGCTGACGCCGTAATAGGGCGACAGGGCGCGCAGGATGCTGATGTCGTCGAAGATATGGACCAGGCCCAGGGCGCCCAGGCTGAGGAACCAGACGGCCGTGATCGGGCCGAAATATTTGGCCAGGCTGGCCGTGCCGCGCGACTGGACCATGAAAAGGGCGATGAGGATGCCGGCGGAGATCGGCACGATGAAGGCGTCCAGCTTGCCCGCCAGGCCCGGCGCGTCCTGTAGCCCCTCGACCGCCGACAGCACCGAAATGGCGGGCGTGATGATGCCGTCGCCATAAAACAGCGCCGCGCCGCAGACGCCCAGGATGAAGATCCAGGCGCTGCGCCGACCGACGGCGAACTGCGCCAGGGCCATCAAAGACAGGGTGCCGCCTTCGCCCTTGTTGTCGGCGCGCATCAGGAAGAAGACGTATTTGAACGTCACGACGACCATCAGCGCCCAGAAGGCCAGCGACACCACGCCGACCACGGCCAGATCCCCGCCTACGCCGCGTTGAGCATGGCCGATCGCTTCGCGCAGGGCGTACAGCGGGCTGGTGCCGATATCGCCGAACACCACGCCGATCGCGCCCAGGGTCAAGGCAAACATGCCGCCGTGCTTGGCGACCTGGCCTCCTGGAGCGTGGGACTCGGGTCCCGTGGCGTGGGTAGGCGTGTCCGGCGTGTTCGACGCGGGCGAGGGAGCGCTCGCGTCGTGGGGAGTATCCCCGGCCATGCGTATCCTCCGGGTCTCCGACGCTGCGTCGGTCCCTTCAAAGCGGCGAGCCTTTAGGCTCATTCCGCGCGGTCTTCAATCGTGACGAGGGGGATTCGGTTTCGGCGTTCTGCGGATCGATTTGTGATTCGGGCCATGAGCGCCTATTTTCACATCAGGAACAAAACCATGTCAGACAGCCAGCGCTTCCCCGTCGCCGCCCACGCCCTGGCCTATATGGCCCACAAGGGCGCCTATGGACCTGCGCAGGCCGCACCCAGCGGGGTGTTGGCGTCCTCGATCCCGACCAACCCCGTCGTGGTCCGTCGCGTGACGGCTCTGCTGGCCAAGGCCGGGCTGATCGCCACCCGTCCGGGCGCGACCGGCGGGTCGTGGCTGCTGCGCCGGCCCGAGGACATCCGGCTGGACGAAGTGCTGAAGGCCGTGAACGGCTGCGCCCACATCGGCTCGCCCCCGGCCGGGGCCAAGGGCTGCCCGATCAGCGAACATATCCCGCGCCAGGTGGCCAAGGCCCTGACCGCCGCCGACGAGGCCGCGACCGAGGCCCTGTCCAAGATCACCATCGCGGACCTGTTGGCCGAGAACCCGATTTCTCTGGCGGCCTTTACGCCGCACAAGTCGTGCCCCGTCGCGGCTTGACGATCGGATGAGCCGAACCGCCCTGATCACCGGCGCCTCGGCCGGCATCGGCGCGGCTCTCGCTCGAACCTATGCGGCCGAGGGCTGGAACCTGATCCTGACCGCGCGTCGTGAAGGCCCGCTTCAGGCTCTGGCCGACGAACTGACCGCCGCGCACGGCGCGACCGCGACTGTCATCCCCGAAGACCTGTCCGATCCTGCGGCGCCCGAACGGCTGGTCGCGACCATCGCAGACCACGGCCTGACCGTTGACGGCCTGGTCAACAATGCCGGCTTCAGCCGCGTCACCGGCTTTCTCGACACGGACCTCGGCGCCCACCGGGCCATGATCCAGGTCATGCTGACCGCGCCGGTCGAGCTGTCTCGCCTGCTGCTGCCCGGCATGATCCAGCGCGGCTTTGGCCGCGTGCTGAACGTGGCGTCTCTCGCCGGCCAGATGCCGGCGACCGGCGGCGACACCCTGTATGGGCCGATCAAGAGCTTCCTGATCAAGGCGTCGCAGGGGCTGTATCTGGAAACGCTGGGGACCGGCGTCCACGTCACGGTCCTGAACCCCGGCTACACCCTGACCGAGTTCCACGACGTCAACGGTTCGCGAAACCAGGTGTCCAGCGCCTATCCGGCCTGGATGTGGATGGACGCCGCGCGCGTGGCGCAGATCGGCTACGACGCCTGCGAGGCGAACCGCCCCAGCGTCACGCCCGGCGTCATGAACAACATCATGGCCGGCCTGGCCCGCTTCCTGCCGGACAGCCTGGCGCTACGCATGGTGGCTAACCACGCGAAGCGGCTGGAGCGGCTGTAGACCCCCATCCCCGTCATCCTCGGGCTTGTCCCGAGGACCCACTTTTCCGTCCCACAGTTTTTGGAATGTCGCACACCCACAACGGCTAGTGACTAGTCAGCTGTGGGCCCTCGGGACAAGCCCGAGGGTGACGGTCAATGTCAAATATGAATCGCGTGCCCCAACGCGCGCAGCGACGCCTCGTGGAAGGCCTCGCCCAGGGTCGGGTGGACGTGGATCGTTCCCGCCACATCCTCCAGCACCGCCCCCATCTCCATCATCTGGGCGAAGCTGTTGGACAGTTCCGACACATGCTGGCCCACCGCCTGGATGCCCAGGATTCGGTGATCGGACTTGGATGCGAGCACACGGACGAAGCCGCCGTCCTCGCCCGCCTCGATGGCCAGGGCGCGGCCGATGGCGGCGAAGGGGAAGACGGACTGGATCACGTCGTCGCGGCCCGCGACATCGTTCGGCCCCAGACCGGCCGAGACGATTTCCGGCTCGGTAAAGCAGACGGCGGCGATGGTGACCGGATCGAACACGCGGTCATGGCCGGCGATGATCTCCGCGACCACCTCGCCCTGGGCCGAGCCCTTGTGGGCCAGCATCGGTTCGCCGGTCAGGTCGCCGACGGCCCAGACATTCTTCATGCTGGTGGCGCAGCGCTGGTCGATCTTCACGAACGGCCCCGCCATGGCCACGCCCATGTTGTCCAGACCCCAACCCTGGGTGCGCGGACGGCGGCCGACGGTGACCAGCACCTTGTCGGCGTTTAGTTGCAGCGGCTCGCCGTCCCTGGTCGTGATCGACAGTTTGCCGTCGCCAAACCCTCCGGCGCGTGCGCCCAGGTGCAGCTCGACCCCATGCTTCTCCAGCCATTTGGCGACCGGATCGGTCAGGGCCTTGTCGTAGAGCGGCAGAATCCGCTCGGCCATTTCGACGATGGCCACCTCGGCGCCCAGCTTCCTGAAGGCGATGCCCAGTTCCAGCCCGATATAGCCGCCGCCGACCACGACCAGCTTCTTGGGCACCTCCGACAGGCTCAGCGCCTCGGTCGAGGAAATCACGTCCCCGCCGAACGGCAGGAAGGGCAGTTCGACCGGCTCTGAGCCGGTAGCCAGGATGACGTGTTCGGCGGTGATGCGGATCTCGCCGTCATCGGTCTTCACCACGCAGGTCTTGGCGTCGGCGAACTCGGCCCAGCCCTTGATGACCTTCACCTTGGCCTTCTTCAGCAGGGCCGCGACCCCGGCGTTCAGCTTACGGACGATGCCGTCCTTCCACTCGACCGTCTGCTTCAGGTCGATGGCGGGCGCCGCCGCCGTGATCCCCAGCGTCCCGCCGCCGGCCGCCTTGGCCACCGTCTCGAACTTACCCGCCGCATGGATGATGGCCTTGGACGGAATGCAGCCGACGTTCAGGCAGGTGCCGCCGAGACCGTCGCCGCCGTCCACCAGCACGGTGTCCAGGCCCAACTGGCCGCACCGGATGCCGGCGACATAGCCGCCCGTGCCCGCGCCGATGATCAGGACTTTGGTCTTGAGCTGTTGCATCGTTCGTTCCGTCTCATCCTGCCGACCCTCTCCCATTGGGAGAGGGCTTGAGCGCACGACGCCCCGGCGTCGTTCTTGCGCGAAAGGGTGAGGGTCGGACGGTGCGGACTGGCCCACCGGCAGAACCCTCATCCGGCCCTTCGGGCCACCTTCTCCCAACGGGAGAAGGGCGTCGTCTAGCCTATCCACAAGGTCGCGGGGTGTTCCAGCAGGCCCTTGATCCGCTGCACGAACACCGCCGCATCGTGGCCATCGACGATACGGTGATCGAAGCTGGACGACAGGTTCATCATCTTGCGCACGACCATCTGGCCGTCGCGGACCACGACCCTTTCGGCGATCTTGTTGGGGCCGACGATGGCGACCTCGGGGTGGTTGATGATCGGGGTGTGGACCACCCCGCCCAACGTGCCCAGCGAGGTGATGGTGATGGTCGAGCCCGACAGTTCCTCGCGCTTGGCCGAACCGTCCTTGGCCGCGCCCGAGACGCGGGCGATCTCCAGCGCCGTATCGTAAGGATCGCGCGCCTCGGCGTGGCGGACCACCGGCACCATCAGGCCGTTCGGCGTCTGGGCGGCGATGCCCAGATGGACCGGAGCGTGCTGGGTCAGGACGCCCGCCTCGTCGTCATAGGTGGCGTTGATCTGCGGCTGGTCGCGCAGGGCGACGACGATGGCGCGAGCGATGAAGGGCAGCAGGTTCAGCTTGGGCTGGTCCTTTTGCTTCGTCGCGTTCAGGTGGGCGCGAAGCTCCTCCAGCGCCGTGACGTCGATCTCCTCCACATAGGTGATGTGGGGGATGCGGCGCACGCTCTCGGCCATCTTCTCCGCGATCTTGCGGCGCAGGCCGATGATGCGGACCTCGGTGGTTCCTTCGGCCTTGGCGTAGGTCGAGCCGCCGCCGGACGGGGCCGACGCCGGCTGCGAACCACCGCGCGCAATGAAGCCGTCCAGATCCTCGTGCGTGATCCGCCCGGCCGGGCCGGATCCGGGCACGAAGGTCAGGTCCACGCCCAGGTCGCGGGCGCGGTTGCGAACGGCCGGCGAGGCGGACGGCCGCTCGCCGGGGGTGCGGCCGGTCAGGGCGGGGACAGGCTTGGACGGTGTCGTCGTCGAAGTCGTCGAAATCGCACCCCGAGTCGTCGAAGTCGCAGCGGAAACCGTCGTCGAATTCTCTGCCGGTTTTGGAGCCGGTTTCGACGCCGCGACGGGCGTCGAGACATTGCCCCGGCCCTCGACATCGAACGCGACCAGAGGCCCGCCGACCGGCACCGACTTGCCCGCTTCGCCGTAGATGGCGACGACCGTTCCGGCGACCGGCGAGGTGATCTCGACGGTCGCCTTGTCGGTCATGATGTCTGCGATGATCTGGTCTTCCTCGACCGTATCCCCGACCTTGACGTGCCAACCGACCAGTTCGGCCTCGGCCGTGCCTTCGCCGACGTCAGGCAGTTTGAAGATGTAGTTGCCGGTCGGGGTCTGGGGGGCGTCAAGAGCCCCTCCACCCCGCTTCGCGCGGTCCCCCTCCCCACTGACGTGGGGAGGAGACGATGCCGCCACTGTCTCCTCCCCCCGCGAAGCGGGGGGAGGTGGCTCGGAGCGCAGCGAAGAGACGGAGGGGTTTTGCGCTTCATCCGCATTCCCCGCCCCCTCGACCTCGAACTCCACCAGGGGTCCGCGCACCGGCACCATCGCGCCGGGTTCGCCATGCAGAGCGACGACCTTGCCGCTGACCGGGGCTGTGATCTCGACCGTGGCCTTGTCAGTCATGATGTCGGCGACGATCTGGTCTTCGGCGACCATGTCGCCGACCTTGACGTGCCAGCCGACCAGTTCAGCCTCGGCGGTGCCTTCGCCCACGTCGGGCAGTTTGAAGACGAAACGACCCATCTTAACGACCTCCCGTCATGACGCTCTTCAAGGCGTCTGCGACCCGTTGCGGCCCGGGGAAATATTCCCATTCGAAAGCATGGGGATAGGGCGTGTCCCAGCCGGTCACACGAGCGATCGGCGCCTCCAGATGATAGAAGCAGCGCTCCTGAACCAGGGCCGACAGTTCGCCGCCGAAGCCCGAAGTCTTGGGCGCCTCGTGCACGATGACGCAGCGGCCGGTCTTCTTCACGCTGGCCTCAATGGTCTCGATGTCCAGCGGCACCAGGGTGCGCAGGTCGATGACCTCGGCGTCCACGCCCGCATGTTCGGCGCCGGCCAGAGCGACCCAGACCATGGTGCCATAGGCCAGGATGGTGACGTCGGCGCCTTCGCGCATGATGCGCGCCTTGCCGATAGGCTCGACATATTTGCCGGTCGGGACCTGGGCCAGGTCCTGGGCCTTCCACGGCGAGACCGGCTTCTCGTGCCAGCCGTCGAACGGGCCGTTGTAGAGGCGTTTGGGCTCGAAGAAGACGACCGGATCGTCGTCCTCGATGGCCGCCGTCAGCAGGCCCTTGGCGTCATAGGGATTGCTGGGAATGATGACCTTCAGGCCTGCGATATGGGTGAACAGGCTTTCCGGCGACTGACTGTGGGTCTGGCCGCCGAAGATGCCGCCGCCATAGGGCGAACGCACCACGATGGGGCTGGTGAACTGACCGCCCGAGCGATAGCGCATCTTGGCCGCTTCGGAGACGATCTGGTCGTAGGCGGGATAGATGTAGTCGGCGAACTGGATCTCGACGACGGGGCGCAGACCATAGGCGCCCATGCCGATGGCGGCGGCGACGATGCCGCATTCGCTGATCGGGGCATCGAAGCTGCGGGTCAGGCCGTGCTTCTGCTGCAGCTTGTCGGTGACGCGGAAGACCCCGCCGAAATAGCCCGCGTCCTCGCCGAACGACAGGACGTTGGAATCCTCGCTCATCTTGACGTCGATGGCCGAGTTCAGGGCCTGGATCATGTTCATCGGCACGACGCCCGAGCCCGTCGCCTGCGAGGCGGGGGCTGCGTTCTGGTCGACCATGTCCGGCTCGACGCCGTCGTTGCGATCGGCGTCGGTGAAGGTGGTTTGCTCAGCCATGGTCAGACCCCCACCTCGCGGCGCTGTTCGATCAGCCGCCAGTCTTCGGTCGCATAGACCTCTTCGAACATCGTCTTCACGCTGGGGCGCGACTGACCCAGGGTGCCGATGGCCTCGGATTCTTTGCCGGCAGCGCGGACCTGTTCGACCGCCTCGCGCAGGGCCGTGGCATGACGTTCGTCGTCCCATTCGCCGATTACGGTCAGGTGCTGACGCAGCCGTTCCAGCGGATCGCCCAGCGGCCATTTCTCGTGCTCGTCGCCGGGGCGATAGCGGCTGGGATCGTCGGAGGTCGAGTGCGGTGCGCCGCGATAGGTGAACAGTTCGATCACCGTCGCCCCCTGGTTCGAGCGCGCGCGTTCCTCGGCCCACTGGGTCGCCGCCCAGACCGCCAGGAAGTCGTTTCCGTCCACGCGCAGGGCCGGCAGGCCATAGCCGATAGCCTTGGAGGCGAAGGTGGTCTCCAGCCCGCCGGCGATGCCCTGGAAGGACGAAATGGCCCACTGGTTATTGACGACGTTCAGGATGACTGGGGCGCGATAGACGGAGGCGAAGGTCAGGGCGTTGTGGAAGTCGCCCTCGGCCGTGGCGCCGTCGCCGATCCAGCTGATGGCGATCTTGTCGTCGCCCTTATAGGCGCTGGCCATGGCCCAGCCGACGGCCTGGGGCACCTGCGTGCCCAGATTGCCGCTGATGGTGAAGAAGCCATAGTCCTTGGCCGAATACATGATCGGCAGCTGGCGGCCTTTGATCGGGTCCGCCGCGTTCGAATAGATCTGGTTCATCATCTCGACCAACGGATAGCCGCGCGCGATCAGCAGACCCTGCTGGCGATAGGTCGGAAAGCCCATGTCCTCGCGGCTCAGGATCATGCCCTGGGCGACCGCGATGGCCTCTTCGCCGGTGCACTTCATATAGAAGCTAGTCTTGCCCTGGCGGTGGGCGCGGTGCATCCGGTCGTCGAAGGCGCGGGTCAGGATCATGGCCTTGAGACCGCGACGCAGCGTCTCGGCGTCCAGGCGCGGGTTCCACGGCCCGACGGCGTTTCCTTCGTCGTCCAACACCCGAATCAGGCGGAAGGCGAGATCGCGCATCTCGTACGGCGTCGATCCGACCTCGGGCCGTTCGACCACGCCAGCGGGGTCCATCAGCAGGTGGCTGAAGTCCGGCGCATCGCCGGGTCGGCCGGACGGTTCCGGCACGCGCAATGACAGGGGCTGACTGTTCTTTTTCACGTTTTCGTCGTTCATGCGGGCGTCCATATCCATTCGGGGTCCGTCCGTGTTTCCTCTGGACGTGTGATAACACGGCCCCTAAGCAGGTGCTCGCTCAAATTGACCTTGCACAATCCCGATATCGGGTATTTTATTTCGCGATAATCATAATCGGAGAAACGCATTGGCCGACGAACTCGACCCCATCGACGCCCGCATCCTGGATATCCTGCAGCAAGACGCCGGGCTGTCGGTCGCGGAGGTCGCGGATCGCGTCGGACTGTCGGCCTCGCCCTGCTGGCGGCGGATCAAGCGGCTGGAAGATTCCGGCCTGATCACCAAGCGGGTCACCCTGCTGAACGCGCAGCTGCTGGGCCTGGACTTCGAGGTCTACGCCATCGTCAAGCTGATGCTGCCTTCCGCCGACAATCTGAACCTGTTCGAAGCCGCCGTGGCCAAATGGCCGGAGGTGGTCCAGTGCGCCACCATCACGGGGCGCGAGGATTATGTGCTGCGCATCATTACTTCGGACATGCACGCCTTCGACCTGTTCCTGCGCGAGAAGCTGCTGGCCCTGGGCATCGTCTCGGACTGCGAAAGCCACATCGTCACGCGCGGCGTGAAGAATGTGACCGCCCTGCCTCTTGGCATCATCACGCCTCACGTCGGATAAGAGGTCTCAGGCGACTGCGTTCGCCAAGGGACCAAAGTCATGATCGAACTGGTGATCGACGCGCGCCGCAAGGACCTGGGTGGGTTCGAAGTCGGGCGCGTCCTGCCCTTCCATTCACGCCGGATGGTCGGGCCGTTCATCTTCCTGGACCAGATGGGGCCTGTCGAATTCGCGCCAGGCGCCACGGCCATCGACGTGCGGCCGCATCCGCATATCGGCCTGTCGACCCTGACCTATCTGTTCGAGGGCGAGATCATGCACCACGACAACCTCGGCTACGATCAGGCGATCCGACCGGGCGAGGTCAACTGGATGACGGCCGGCAAGGGCATCGTCCATTCCGAACGCACCGATCCGCTGAGAAAGAGCACCGGCGGGCCGATGCACGGGATGCAGGCCTGGGTCGCCCTGCCCGACGATGCCGAAGAGATCGATCCGGCCTTCCACCACCTGGGCGAGGACGCACAACCCGCATACGAGAACGGCGGCCTGTTCGCACGTCTGGTGGCGGGCGAGGCGTATGGCGCCAAGGCGGCCGTGCCGGTGTCGTCGCCGTTGTTCTACATCCACTGGGAGCTTCAGCCCGGCGTCCGCACCGCCCCGCCGTCCGGCAAGGGGGCGGGCGGCATGAGCGAGCGCGCCCTCTATGTGGCCAAGGGCGCCATCGAGGTCGGCGACCGCACCTTCCACGAGGGTCAGATGATCGTGCTGGAGCTGACGGCCGAACCGACCGTCAAGGCCCTGGTCCAATCAACCGTCATGGTGCTGGGCGGAGAACCGGTAGGCGAACGGCTGATCTGGTGGAACTTCGTCGCCTCCAGCCAGGCTCGCATCGACCAGGCCAAGGCCGACTGGAAGGCCGGCCGCATGAGCCTGCCCCACGCCGACGACCTGGAGTTCATCCCCCTGCCCGACGAACCCGCCAAGGCCCAGGCCGCGCCCGCACCGGTGGAACCCAAGCCGACCGACCCGGTCTAGGGGCAAAGCACTGACTTTCTCCCTCCCCCTGCGGGGGAGGGTGGTCGAGCCGAAGGCGAGACCGGGTGGGGCCGGCAGGGCAACGCGCCACAGATTTGTCTTGCCTCAAAGCCCGTGCGTCCCTGCCGGGCCGCCCCACCCCGTCGCTGCGCGACAACCCTCCCCGGAACGGGGAGGGAGAAGCCAGCGCGATCCCCGCCCCATTTGCCCCCGCCTTCGCAACCCGCTAACGCCTGCGCCATGAACTTCGATTTCGACGCCCAGGTCACCGCCGCCCTGTTCGACAACGCCGGCGCCGTCTTCGCCCTCGGCGACGGCTCCGTTCGGTTCGAGGACCGGACGCGGGTCGAGGCCCATGACGGCGCCGTGCTGTGCGCCTGCGTCCATCCGTCCGGCCACGGGATCGTCACCGGCGGAGACGACGGCAAGGTCGTCTGGAGCCGCCGCGACGAGGATCCGGTCGTCCTGGCCACAGCTAAAAACCAGTGGATCGACGCCATCGACGCCTCGCCGGCCTCGGGCCTGATCGCCTTCTCCTTCGGCCGCACCCTGTCGGTGATCGATCCCAACGATGTCGGTTTCCGCCGCGACTTCGAGCACGAGCGCACCGTCTCCGGCGTCGCCTTCGAGCCCAAGGGCCGGCGCATCGCGACCTCGACCTACGGCGGGGCGGCGCTGTGGTATGCGCGGATCGAAAAGCAGCAGCCGGTTAAGCTGGCCTGGGCCGGATCGCACACCGGCGTCGCCTTCTCGCCTGACGGCGCCTTCGTCGTCACCACCATGCGGGACAACCAGATGCACGGCTGGCGCATCAAGGACGCCAAGAACCTGCGCATGGGCGGCTATCCGGGCAAGGTGCGTTCGATGGCCTTCCTGGCCAATGGTCAGCTGATGGCGACCTCGGGCGCACAGGGCGCGGTGCTGTGGCCTTTCATCGGATCGAACGGACCGATGGGCCGCGAGGCGACCGAGATCGGCTATGACGACACGACCCTGGTCAATCTGGTCTCGGCCCGCGCCGATCAGGGGCTGCTGGCTGCCGGCCTGACCGACGGTCGGGTCTGGGTGGCGCATCCAGCCGCCCAAGGGCTGAACTTCGTCAAGGCCGAGAAGGGGCCGGCCATCGTCGCCCTGTCGCTCAGCCCTGCCATCGACAAGGTCGCCTGGGCCGACGAGGACGGCGCCGCCGGCGTGATCATTCTCTGATGGCCAAGGGTCGCAAGAGCTGGCGTCGGGTCGTGCTGACCGCCCTTCTGATCCTGGCCCTGTTCCCGGTCGCCGGGGTGCTGATCGTCGCCGCCGTGCCGCCGCCGCCGACCATACTGATGCTACGCCAGCTCGCCCGCGGCGAGGGCATGGATTACCAGTGGCGCGGCCTGAACCAGATTTCCCCCAACCTGGTCAATGCCGCCATCGCCGCCGAGGACGCTCGCTTCTGCAGCCACCACGGCTTCGACATGGAGGCGATCCAGAAGGCGCTGGATCATAACGCCGAGGGCGGACGCATTCGGGGCGGTTCCACCATCAGCCAGCAGACGGCCAAGAACGTCTTCCTGTGGCCGGGCCGCGACTGGGTCCGCAAGGGGCTGGAGGCGGGCTACACCGTCCTGATCGAGACGGTCTGGTCCAAGCGCCGGATCATGGAGGTCTATCTAAATGTGGTGGAATGGGCGCCCGGCGTCTATGGCGCCCAGGCCGCCTCGCGCCACTGGTTCGGCAAGGACGCCCGCGACCTGAGCCCGCGCGAGGCGGCGCGTCTGGCCGCCATCCTGCCCGCCCCGCGCCGTTACCAGGCGGCGGCGCCCGGTCCCTATGTCCGCCGAAGGGCGTCGCGCGTCCAGGCGGCCATGGGCACGGTGCGCAACGAAGGGCTGAACGCCTGCGTCGTCGGCCGGGACTGACGCCAAAGCCTGGTTAACCCTTCCCCTTGAGGCTTCCCTTAACCGCCCGATGGCACATTGAGCGCTATTCGGGCGATCTGCGCCCTCGGGGATGATCATCGTGAAGGCTTTCACACGGATCGGCGAAGCGGTTCAGGGCCTGCGCAGTCTGGCGGCGCGCCTGTCGTCCGACCGGGGCGGAAACGTCGTGATGATCTTCGCCCTGGTCATGCCGGCCCTCGTGATGATCACGCTGGGCGGGATCGACATCAACCGCATCACCACGGTCAAGGCCCGCGTTCAGGACGCCCTGGACGCCGCCGCCTTGGCCGCCGCACGGTCGTCCTATACCGATCCTGATGACCTGCAGGCGGTGGCCGTGGTGGCCTTGCGGGCCAATCTGCGAAACGCCTCGGTCGAGCCTTTCGCCGACGATGCGGTCAAGATCGTCCTGACCAAGGACCAGCTGATCGTCGCCGACATGCAGGTTCAGGTGAAGACCCTGGTCGCCAACGTCTTCCTGCCGCCCTACGGCAAAATTCTGGATGATACCCTGCCGGTCAGCGTCCATTCCGAGGTCAATCGGTCTTCCAAGGACATCGAGGTCTCGCTGGTGCTCGACATCACCGGCTCGATGGCCAGCAACAACCGCATCGGCGACCTGAAGAATGCGGCGAACCAGCTGATCAAGCTGGTGGTCCAGCCGGCCGCCAAACAGACCCCCTACTATTCACGCATGGCCATCGTCCCCTATTCGATCGGCGTGAATGTGGGATCCTGGGCCGACGGCGCCAGAGGCGCGTCAGTGGGAACCACGGCCATAACCGGCGCCTCCTGGGCGGCGGCTGCGGCGAAGTCGATCGGCGGCATCACCCGCGCCTCGCCCGGCGTCGTCACCGCAAACGGTCACGGACTGGCGAGCAACGACTACGTCTGGATCAGCAGCGTCAACGGCATGACCCAGATCAACAACCGCGTGTATCGCGTGGTCTACATCGACGCGAACCGGGTGTCCCTGCAATACCAGTCGGGCGGCACCTGGCTTACGCTGAACACGACCAGCGGCAATGGCTACAGCAGCTACAGCTCGGGTGGTCAGATTCGCAAATGCACGCGGTCGGACTGTTTCGTCACCGTCACCTCGCGAAACCACGGCCTGTCCGAAGACGAGGGCGTCCAGATCGCCGGCGTCAACGGCATGACGGCGCTGAACACCACGAACGGCGGCCTCTACGAAGTCTTCGAGAAAACCTCCAACGACGCCTTCGTCCTGCCTGTCGCCGGCGCCGCCTATGCCGACTACACCAACAGCGGAACAGTCCAGTGCGGGCGTGATGGATGCGCCAAACGGGTGTTTCGAGATGCGCAGTACAATCGCCTAACCGTCTTCGACAACACGTCCTGCGTCAGCGAACGGACGGGATCGTCCGCCTATACCGACACCGCGCCGGGCTCGTCCTATGTGGGTCGCAACTACGCCTCACCGCGCAATCCCTGCCCTGGCGCGACTATCCAACCGCTGACGTCAAACATCGACACCCTGACCGGACTGGTCAACAGCCTGAACGTCACCGGATCGACGGCCGGTCAGATCGGCCTAGCTTGGGGCTGGTACACGGTTTCGGACCAGTTCAACGGCCTGTGGTCGTCCAATACCGCCGCCGCCTATGCGCCGAACAAGGTGCTGAAGGCCGTGATCCTGATGACGGACGGCGAGTTCAACACCCCTTACTGCGGCGGGGTAATCGGTCGCGACGCGGGTTCCGGCTCGGGCAACCTCTATGACAAGATCGCCTGCGACGCGACCAATGGCGACCCGTTCGATCAGGCGGCCCAGCTCTGCACCAGCATGAAAGCCAAGGGCATCATCGTCTATACGGTCGGTTTCTCGATCACGCCCGGCAGCGAGGCCGCGACGATCCTGAGCACTTGCGCTACCGACAAGGACAAGGCCTTCCTGCCGCAATCGGGCGCGGACCTGTCCAACAATTTCCAGGCCATCGGCCGCGACATCACCCGACTTCGGATCTCCCGCTGACATCTTACAGCAGGCGGATTTCCCGCAGGCGTTCTGTCAGATAGTCCTCGGCCAAGATGGTCTTGCCCGCATAGCGGTCGGGATTGTCCGGCGTGATGGCGCTGGGCAGGGTCTCGATGGGGAAGTCCGGGTTGAAGTGCAGGAAGAAGGGCGTCGAATAGCGGGCGAAGCCGCGACGCTCGGGCGCTGGATTGACCACGCGGTGGGTTGTCGAGGGCAGGACGTGGTTCGTCAGGCGCTGCAGCATGTCGCCGATATTGACGACCAGGGCGCCGGGCGGCGGCGCGATGTCCAGCCAGCTGCCGTCCTTTTCCTTGAGCTGTAGGCCGGCCTCCTCCGCGCCCAGCAGCAGGGTGATGACGTTGATGTCTTCATGGGCGCCGGCCCGCACGCCGGGCGCATCGGCCGGAACCGGCGGATAGTGCAGCATGCGCAGGACGCTGTTGCCCATCTCGACCTTGTCCGCGAAGAAATCGTCGTCCAGCTTCAGATAGCGGGCGATGGCGCGCAGGATCTTGGCGCCCAGGGCGTCCAGATCCTCGAACATGCCATAGAGGTGCGGCTTGAAGCCTTCGACCTCGGTCGGCCAGACGTTGTCGCGCATGTAGCGGCGATAGGGATGCCCTTCAGGCAGTTCGCGGCCGACGTGCCAGAACTCTTTCAGGTCAACGGCATTGGCTCCTTTTGCCGCCTCGACCCCGAACGGCGTCAGGCCGCGCGCACCGCCCGTGCCCGGTTGGTGATACTGGCGCTTCATCTCTTCCGGCAGGGCGAAGAAGGCTTTGGCGTCGTCGATGGCCGCGGTGATGCGCGCCTCGTCCAGACCGTGGTCGGCCACCACAGCAAAGCCGTATCGCGAGAAGGAGGCGCCCAGGGCGTCGCTGAACGCCTGAAAATCGGCGTCATACTGGGTCATCGAGACCGGCGTGATGGCGCGGTCGGCGGGGCTGTCGTTCAGGGTCGTGCTCACGGACGTCCTCGATCTGGGAATGTGCGGCGGTTCCCATACGCCTAATCCACGCCCTTGTCAGTTCATCGTCGAACGGGGTCGCCAAGGCCGTTCACGCGCCATACAGCTTGGAACCTTCACAGTAAGCATACGTTTCCGCGCCAGACCCATTCACCAAAGGACCATTCCATGCGCGCCAAGATCATCGTCGCCAGCGTCTCGATCGCCGCCCTGCTGGGCGCCGCCGCCTGCACCACGACCGACCCCTATCGCTCGGGTCCCGTGCGCAACAACACCGGAACCGGCGCCATCGCCGGCGCTCTGGGCGGCGCGCTTCTGGGCTATCTGACCAACACCTCGAACGGCGAGCAGGGCCGCAAGAACGCCCTGATCGGCGCTGGCGTCGGCGCCCTGGGCGGTGCGGCCGTGGGCCAATATATGGACCGCCAGCAACGCGCCATGGAGGCCGAACTGTCCGGTTCCGGCGTCGGCGTGGCGCGCCAGGGCGACGTGCTGGTTCTGCGCATGCCGTCGGACGTGACCTTCGCCACCAACCAGTCCTCGATCGATCCGCGCTTCCTGCCCGTCCTCGACGACGTGGCGCGCGTGCTGCAGCAGTACGACCAATCGACGGTGGACGTGATCGGTCACACCGATTCCTCGGGCGGCGATGCAATCAACCAGCCCCTGTCGGAACGCCGCGCTGGCAGCGTCGCCTCGGAACTGGTGCGTCGCGGCGTCATCGCCCAGCGGCTCTATGTCGCCGGCAACAGCGCGCGCAATCCCATTGCGTCGAACGCCACCCCCGAAGGCAAGGCGCAGAACCGCCGCGTGGAAATCCTGATCCGTCCGTTCACCGGCTGATCGACGGCTTCATCTCAAGACCTGGAGAAGGGCGGCGTCGCAAGGCGTCGCCCTTTTTCGTTATTCAATCACAGGCTTCGTGATTTGCGCGCACTGGCACACCATGGTTCTCGATCGCTTCGGATCATGGGGGGTAATGCAGTGGCGCCTGAGGATCGGGAGTTCGGACAAAGTCTGAAGCTGACCGCAATCGCGGTGATCAGCGCCGTCTTGACGGCGACCCTCGTCATCGGCGCCGGCCAGTCGCTTTTGCGCGGCTCCGAACCGGTCATCAGGCTGGAAGCAACCGTCGTCTCGCACGCATCTTACGACTGATCCTGATCTCCTGATCCTTGAGACCTCTCCGGCACAGAAAAAACGCCGCCTCCTTTCGGAAGCGGCGTTCTGTTTTTCGACGACTTCGAGATCCGAAGATCGACCCGGAGATAAGTCCGGATCGATCCCCCAGAGGTCTTAGAAGTTGATGTCGATGGTCGCGCGGCGGTTGAGCGGTTCGCGCACACCGTCGGCGGTCGGCTTGGCCAGGTTGGTTTCGCCCTTGCCGTCGAGGGCGATGACGCCGCCGTTGACGCCTGCAGCAACCAGCGAGTCCGCGACGGTGCGCGAACGGCGGTTTGACAGACCCAGGTTATAGGCGGCCGAACCCGAGGTATCGGTGTAGCCGACGATCACGACGCGCGTCGGACGACCCGACTTGGCGTAGTTGGCGGCCTGCGTCACCACCGAACGGGCTTCCGCCGTCAGGTCCGAGCGATCCCAGTCGAAGTAGACCACGAACTGGCGAGCGACCGGAGCCGGCGGAGCGACCGGAGCCGGCGGCGGGGGCGGAGGAGGCGGCGGGGGCGGCGGGGGCGGGGGAGGAGGCGGAGGAGCCATTTCTTCCGCACCGAAGCTGTAGCGCAGACCCAGGGTCACGGTGTGCGACTGATCGTAGTCGCCATCCCATTCGCCGAACTGCGTGGCGCCCGGACCCGTGCCGACCGTGGTCGAGGCGAACGAGGCGTCGCCCGTCAGGTAACGGTAGGTCAGGTCGATGTTGGCGCGGTCGCCCACGGCCCAGGCCAGACCCGCGATCGCCTGAGCGGCGAACTTGGTCGAGGTGTCGTCAGCAGTGAAGGTCGCGCCGCGGTTGGCGCGCAGGTTGCCGATTGTGTCGGTGGAGACGTGGTTCACACCAGCGCCCAGGCCGACGAAGGGACGGATGCCCCAGGCTTCATAACCGAAGTCATAGATGACGTTCGCCATCAGAGTCGTCGATTCGATGTCGCCTTCAGGCGAGAAGCAGCCGCCCGTCGCCGGAGTCAGATTGCAAAGGCCTTGCGTGCCCGAAACGGCGCGAACCGTGCCGATGTCGCCCGAGCGGTAGCCGCCTTCGAGTTCAACGCGCCAGTTGGGATTGAAGCGATAGCCGAGACGCGCGAACGCCGCCCAGCCGTCGTTCACTTCATAGTTCCACGACGCGCCGGTCGTCGACGACTCGGCGTTGATGTCGTCGATCATGTGGTAACCGGCGTCGATCGCGCCATACCAACCATTCGGTTCTGCCGACGCAGCACCAGCCGACAGGGCCAAGGCGGCCGCTGCGCTGGAGGCCAGCACGAAAGTCTTCATACGCATAGGGGGTAGCCCTCCGCCTCTGTTATAGTAGGGGCGGGTCTACCGCCTAGGCCGGTCTTACCAGCCTTGCTGTAGAAGGTCGAGGCGGAAACGTGACCAATATCAACTGTGCAGCGCCCACCGTGGCGTTGATGCTACAGGTAAATTTATCGGTCTGTCGATGTTTTGTTAATTTCCGGCCGGTAGAACGCCACAATCTCAAAAAGAGCACCCATCCAACCTGTCCGAGCAGCCAACCTGTACCCAGGATTGCTGGATCATACCGCCATGACCTGCATACCCAGCCATTCGGCGATGAGCGCCGGCTTGTCGCCACCATGAATCTCGACGGTCAGCTCATGCTTCAACAACCAGCGACCGCCGCCCTTGTCTTCGGCGGACAGGAGTTTGAACCGGCCTCGGATGCGTGACCCTGCCGGAACCGGCGCCAGGAACCTCAGCTTGTCGAAGCCGTAGTTGACACCCATCGTCACACCATCCAACGGCGCGACCGCGCCGTAGCTCATGGCGGACGCCAGGCTCAGTGTCAGAAAACCATGCGCTATGGTTCCGCCGAACGGCGTCATCCTGGCCGCCTCGGGATCGACATGGATGAACTGGTGATCCTCGGTGCAGTCGGCGAAGGCGTCGATCCGGGCCTGGGTGACGTCGAACCATTTCGACACCCCGACCTCCTGGCCGATCAGTCCCTGAAGTTCACTGGCTTTGGTCATCGCGTCCTCCCTCTTTATGCTTTGAGGCGAGGTTGGCCGACCGGCGCGATGAAGGAAAGACCCTCAGCCGCCGAACCTGCCCTCGATGATCTCGGCGTAGAGCGTCGGATCGACATTGCCGCCCGACAGGATGATCGCCGTCGTCAGCCCTTCCGTCCCGATCTTTACGGCAAGCAGAGCAGCCAGCGACACCGCGCCGCCGGGCTCGATGACCAGCTTCAAATGGCGGAAGGCGAAGCGCATCGCCTCGGCCACCTCGGCGTCCGACACGGTGATCGCACCGGCCAGTCGCCGGTTGATCGGCCAGGTCAGAACGCCCGGCATGGGCGACATCAGGGCGTCGCAGATCGAGGGTGCGCCTTGCGGATGCCCGACCCGCTCGCCCGTCGCCAGCGACCGGGCCGTATCGTCGAAGGCCTCGGGTTCGACAACGAATACCTGTGTCGAAGGGCTGCGTTCGGCCATGACCAGATTGACCCCGGCCATCAACCCGCCGCCCGAGGCGCCGCACAGCAGCTGGTCGAACGGCGTATCGGCCTGGTCGAGCATCTCCAGCGCCGTCGTTCCCTGCCCCTCGATAATGAAGGCATCGTCGAACGGCGGAACCAGGATCGAGCCGCGCTCGGCCGCGATGGCGGCGCCGATCTCTTCGCGGCTCTCGGTCCAGCGGTCGTAGAAACGCACTTCTCCGCCGAAACCAATCACCCCTTCGACCTTCACCTGGGGCGAGTCCGACGGCATGACGATGATCGCAGGCGTCCCGACCATCGCGGCGGCTGCCGCCACGCCTTGCGCATGGTTGCCGGACGAGAAGGCGACGACGCCGCGCGTCTTCTCATCATCCGTCAGCCGACTGATGCGGTTGTAAGCCCCGCGAAACTTGAAGGCCCCGGCGCGCTGCAGGTTTTCCGCCTTCATCAGGACCCGACCGCCGACGACGGCGTTCAGGGCAGGGCTCTCGATCAGCGGCGTGCGGATGGCGACGCCGTCGATCTGGCGGGCGGCGTCGAGTACGCCTTCATAGCTGGGCAGGTGCGTCGTCATATGCTCCCCTTAGCGCGAACCACAACGCGCGCCCAAGACGCGGCAAGGAGAGAAACGCATGAGCCTGATCCTCGCCATCGACCAGGGCACGACCTCGACTCGCGCCATCGCCTTCGAGATCGCGCCTCAAGCAGCGCGAAGCGCGGTAGGCGAAAGAATGGGAGATTTGCGCCCCGTCGCCGTCAGCCAAATCGAGCTGGCCCAGCATTTCCCCAAGTCCGGCTGGGTCGAGCACGACGCAGCCGAGATCTGGACCGCGACCCTTCAGACCTGCCGCGAGGTCGTGCGCAAGGCGGGGGGCGTCGCCCGTTTCGCCGCCATCGGCATCACCAACCAGCGCGAGACGGCGGTGATCTGGGATGCATCGACCGGCGAGCCCCTGCACCGCGCCGTCGTCTGGCAGGACCGCCGCACCGCCGACGTCACAGCCCGCCTGATCGCCGAAGGTCATGAGCCCATGGTCCAGGCCACGACCGGCCTGATTCTGGACCCCTATTTCTCGGCGACGAAATTCGCCTGGCTGCTGGACGCCGTGCCGGGATCGCGCGAGCGGGCGGCGAAGGGCGAGGTCAAACTGGGTACGATCGACGCCTGGCTGATCTGGAAACTGACCGGCGGTCGGGTCCACGCCACCGATGCGACCAATGCATCACGCACGGCCCTGATGGATCTGAAGACGGTCGAATGGCGCGACGATCTGTGCGCCCTGTTCCATGTGCCGCGCGAAGCCCTGCCCGAGATCGTGGCCTGCTCGGGCGTGATCGGCGAAAGCGACCCGGCGCTGTTCGGCCGCGCCCTGCCCATCGCCGGTTCGGCGGGCGATCAGCAGGCGGCCCTGGTCGGACACGGCGCACTGAAGGCCGGCGACGCCAAGATCACCTATGGCACCGGCGCCTTCCTGGTCGCCAATGTCGGCGCCGAGCCGGTGGCCTCGACGCGGCGTCTGCTGGGCACGCTGGGCTATCAGGCCGACGGCCAGACCGCCTATGCCCTGGAGGGGTCGATCTTCTCGGCCGGATCGGCGATCCAGTGGCTGAGGGACGGGGTCAAGCTGATCTCGGAGTCGCGTCAGTCGGAGGCGATGGCGCAGGAACTTCCCGACAACGGCGGGGTCTATATGGTGCCGGGCTTCACCGGCCTGGGCGCGCCGTGGTGGGAGCCGGAGGCGCGCGGGACCGTCGTCGGGCTGACGCGGGATTCCGGCCCTGCCCATTTCGTGCGCGCCGCGCTTGAGGCCTTGGCCTATCAAACGCGGGACCTGCTGGACGCCCTGGCCCAGGACGGCGCCCCACCGCTGAAGACGCTGAAGGTCGACGGCGGCGTCACCGCCAACAGTTTCGCCATGCAGTTCATCGCCGACATCTGCGAGGTCGAGGTCGAACGCCCGGCCTTTCAGGAGATGACGGCCCTGGGCGCCGCGCGTCTGGCGGCCCTGGGCGTCGGCCTGCTGCCCGATCTGGAGGCCCGCCCCGCCGAGGCGCCGGCCTGCTGGAAGCCGCGCATGAAGACCGAGGAACGCGAGCGTCTGCTTTCCAGCTGGCGTCGCGCGGTGAAGGCCGCCATCATCGCCGCGCCGGACCGGGCCTAAGATCCGGGCGGCGCCAGGAAACGCCAAACGAACCGACTGGGCCGCCCATGACCGACGCCGCTTCACTCGACGCCCCCGCGCTGGACGCCCAGGCCGCCTTTTCCGGCACGCGCGAGGTCGATCCCCGCTATCGGCTGGACGAGACGGCGCTCGACGCCTGGATGACTGCCCATGTCGCGGACTACGCCGGCCCGCTGGCGGTGCGTCAGTTCAAGGGGGGACAGTCGAACCCGACCTACGAACTGACGACGCCGGCCAAGCGCTATGTGCTTCGCCGCAAGCCGCCCGGCGTCCTGTTGCCCAGCGCCCATGCCGTGGACCGCGAGTTTCAGGTCATTTCCGCCCTCGCCGCCCAAGGCTTCCCGGTGGCGAAACCCCACGCCCTGTGCCTGGACGAAGCCGTCATCGGCTCGATCTTCTATGTGATGGACAAGGTCGAGGGGCGGATCTTCTGGGACCTGAAACTGCCCGGCCTGACGCCTGCCGAACGCCGCGCCGTCTATGAGGCCCAGACCGACACCCTGGCCCGTCTGCACGCCTTCGATCCCGCCGCCATCGGCCTGGGCGACTACGGCAAGGCCGGCAACTATTTCGCGCGCCAGGTCGGCCGCTGGACCAAACAGTATCGCGCCTCGGAGACCGAACCCGTCGCCGCCATGGACCGGCTGATCGCCTTCCTGCCCGATAGCCTGCCGCCCGAGGGACCAAGCCGCATCGTCCATGGTGACTTCCGGCTCGACAACATGATCCTGGCGCCCGAGCGCGCGGAAGTGCGGGCCGTGCTGGACTGGGAGCTGTCGACCTTGGGCGATCCGATGGCCGACTTCTCCTATCTGCTGATCGCCTGGGCCATTCCGGCCAGCCTGCGCAACGGCCTCGCCGGCGCCGATCTGGAGGCCCTGGGCATCCCGTCCGTCGAGGAGACGGTCGAACGCTACGCCGCCGCGACGGGCATGCGGCCCGCCAATCTGGACTGGCTCTACGCCTACAACCTGTTCCGCCTGGCGGCCATCTGCCAGGGCATCGCCGGCCGCGTCCGCGACGGCACCGCCGCCAGCGCCCATGCCAAGACCATGGCCGCCCAGGTCGGCCCCCTCAGCGACTCGGCCTGGGGTTTCGCGAAGAAGGCCGGAGCCTAGTCCCTGACAGCGGCGCCCAGGATGCGTTTGTCGGTCTTGCCCTGGACCAGCACAGCCACCGCCTCGCCGGGACGGGCGGGCGGCAGGGTGTAGAGCATGGGGCGGCCGCGCCATTCGCCCAGGCGGGTCACGCCGCGCACGACGTTCATGTGCCGCATCGACTGGCCGCGGTTCTCGCCCTGGCGAACCTCGACCACCTGGGGGCCGGGCGTATAGGTCACCGCCACCACCTCGGCGCCGCCGACGGGGGCGCGGCCCGAGCCGACGCCGACGCCGTTTCCGCTTTCGCGGAACTCGATCTGGGGCGGCCAGACCTGGCGAACGGCTTCCTGATCAATGGCGGTTTCAAGTTCGAGGCTACGGGCGCCCGACACCTGACGACGGCCGTCGATCACCACCTGGGGCGTGGACACGCCACGTTGGCGCAGGGCGACGCGATAGGCGCGCTGGCGCTGGACGAACTCCGGGCGGGCGAAGGTATCGGTCCAGCCCAGATAGTCCCAGTAGTCGACGCCATAGGTCAGGGCGATAACGCCGGGCTGGGCCGCCGCCTTCTCGACCGCCGCATTGGCCTCGACGCATCCACCACAGCCTTGGGCGGTGAACAGTTCGACCACCACCGGCGGGCCGTTGGCTGTCGCGTGACGCGGCGCTAGCGGCAGACGGCCCGCAACCGGCTGGGCCGCTGAGGCGACGGACATGAGGGCGCCCGCCATGACCGTGCCCGCGATGATCCAGCCCTTGGTGTTCATGCCGTCGTTCTTACCCCAGGCCCGATGCGGAACGCCTCATAATCGCGTGACCCACTTTCCTCAGCTCTCAGTCCATCAGCTGTTGCGACAGATAGACATAGTGCCTGGCCCAGCGGCGGGCGTTGGCCACCGGGTCGGCGTCGTTGGAGTGACCGCCGGCCGTGTCCTCGAAATAGAGGTGGTCGTGGCCCTGGTCGCCCAGGCGGGCGGCGAACTTGCGCGCATGGCCGGGGTGGACCCGGTCGTCGCGGGTGTTGGTGGTCAGATAGACGCGCGGATAGGCCACGTCGGGACGCAGCTGCTGATAGGCCGAATATCGGGCGATCCAGGCGGCTTCTTCCGGAATGCGCGGGTCGCCGTATTCGCCGATCCAGGACGCCCCCGCCGGCAGTTCGTGATAGCGCAGCATGTCCACCAGCGGGCTTTCGATCACCGCCGCGTTGAACAGTTCGGGGTGCTGGGTGATCGACACGCTGGTCAGCACGCCGCCGTTCGAGCGGCCATAGATGCCTAGCCGGCGCGGGCTGGTGACGCCGCGCTGTTCCAGGTCGCGCGCCACGGCGGCGAAGTCGTCGAAGGCCTTCTGGCGATTTCCGTCCAGCGCCGCCTGGTGCCAGTCGGGCCGAACTCGCCGCCGCCGCGGATATTGGCCTGGACGAAGACCCCGCCGCGCTCCAGCCACAACTTGCCCATCTCGGGCTTGTAGGCCGGGTTCAGGCTGACCTGGAACCCGCCGTAACCCAGCATGATGGTCGGGTTCGACCCGTCCAGCTTCATGTCGCGCGGGCGGGTGATGAAATAGGGGATTTTGGTCCCGTCGGTCGAGGTGGCCTCGTACTGTTCGGTCACGTCGCGCGAGGCGTCGAACTTGGCCGGCGCCGACTTCAACGGGGTCAGGGTCGCCGCATCCGCATCGGCCAGGCTGAGGGTGGGCGGAACCAGGAAGCCCTGGGTCGAGACGAAGACCTCGCCGCGCGACTTGGACGAGTCGCCCAGGCCGACGGCGAGGTTGTCGGGGACGTCGATGTCAGTCGCGCCCCAAGAGGAATACTGCCCGTCAGCTCCCGTTCGTTGGAAACGAACCAGACGGCCCGCAACATTGTCCGCAATAGCGGCGATGATGGTGTCGTCGAGAACCGCCACGCCTTGAAGGGATTGGCGGGCGTTAGGGACGAAAATGCCGCTTGGATCGCGTCCGCCCGTCATCGGTACTGGCGGGACGCCGCCAGGCGTCGAGGCATCGGCCAATGCGCTCAGATCGACGATGAGAAGTGCCCCTGGCTTGTAATCGTGCGCGAGCCAACGCCATTGCTCGTCGTTCGAAAACACAAGCTGATCGCCTACCACGCCGAAGACGCTGACGCGTTCCGGGAGATCCAGCTTCGCCGTTCTACCATCATGTCGCAGGCTCCACGTCTCCGACCGGAAGGTGTCCAGCGGGCGGCTGATAATGACCGCCGTCACCTTGCCGTCCTTGTCGCGATAGACGGCGGGGCTGACGCCGTAGCCGCCGTCGCCCTGTTCGCCGCGATACACCTCGGTCGCCTGGGCCAGGGTCTGGCCGCGCTTCAACGTCTTGACGATGAAGGGATAGCCGGACTCGGTCATGGTCCCGGCGCCGAAGTCGGTGGCGACCAGAAGCGTGTCACGGTCCAGCCATTCGATGCGATGCTTGCCCTCGGGCAGGTTGAACCCGGCGTCCACGAACTGCTTGGTCGTCAGGTCGAACTCGCGCACGACCACCGCATCCTTGCCGCCATCGGACAGGTTGATCAGGCAGCGGGTCTCGTCGGGCGCCAGGCAGTCGGCGCCCTTGAACACCCAGTCCTTGCCCTCGGCCTTGGACAGGGCGTCGATGTCGAGCAGGGTCTCCCACTGGGGCGTGGCGGTGCGGTAGCTGTCCAGCGAAGTCCGGCGCCAGACGCCCTTGGGGTTGGTCGCGTCCTGCCAGAAGTTGCCGACCCCGTCGCCCAGGAAGCTGGGCGTGGGAATGCGATCGGTTGCGGTCAGGATGGCTTCGGCTTCGGCGCGGAAGGTCTCGTAGCGCGGGTCGGCGGTCAGGACGGCGAGGGACTTGCGGTTCTCCTCGGCGACGAAGGCCATAGCCTCGGCCCCGTCCACCTGTTCCAGCGCCAGATGATCGTCCGCCGCCGCCACGCCGGCGGGGGTAAGGTCATGGGGGAAGTGGGGCGGAGGCGCCCGTTCGGCGGTCGACGCCGGAGCCGTCGTGGTCTGTGCGAGCACGGGCGTCGCCCCCATCAAAAGGGCCGGAATGGCGGCGGATAGGATCAGGTGACGCATTGGAAAACTCCGCAAATCTGATCCTCCCCCATCGGGGGAGGGGGACCGCCGCAGGCGGTGGAGGGGGCTGGAACCAGGCGCGGTGCATGAGGTCGCCCCCTCCACCACTTCGTGGTCCCCCTCCCCCGTTCGCAAGCGCTCACGGGGGAGGATTAGGTCCTATTCCTGCGCCGGCGTGTCCATCAGCCGGCGCGACAGATAGGTGTATTCCAGCGCCACGCGACGCGCCGTCTCGCGCAGATTGGCCCCGGCCGCATGGCCGCCATCGACGTTCTCGTAGAACAGCACCGGATAGCCCAGTTCCTCAAGCCGCGCCGCCGCCTTGCGGGCATGGCCCGGATGGACGCGGTCGTCCTTGGTCGAGGTGTGGATGAAGACTTCCGGATAGGGCTGGCCGGCGCGCAGATTCTGATACGGCGAATATCGCTCGATCCAGGCGCGCTGTTCGGGGATGTCGGGGTTGCCGTATTCCCCGATCCAGCTGGCGCCGGCCAGCAGCTTGTGGAAGCGCAGCATGTCGAACAGGGGCACCTGGATGACGGCGGCGTTGATCAGATCCGGTCGCTGGGTCAGCATCGCCCCCATGAACAGGCCGCCCTGCGAGCCGCCCATGATGCCCAGCTTGGGCTGGCTGGTGATGTTGCGCTGGGTCAGGTCCAGGGCCACGGCCTGGAAGTCCTCGTGCGCGCGCTGGCGGTTCTGCTGCAGGGCCGCCTCGTGCCAGCGGGGGCCGAACTCGCCGCCGCCGCGCGTATTGGCGATGACATAGACCCCGCCGCGCTCCAGCCACAGCTTGCCGACCGTGGCCGAATAGCCGGGCAGCAGCGAGCTTTCGAACCCGCCGTAGCCGTACAGCAGGGTGGGGTTGGAGCCGTCCAGCGGCATGTCTGCCTTATGGACCACGAAATAGGGGATCATCGTGCCGTCGGCCGAGCGGGCCTCGTGCTGGTCCACCGTCATGCCGGCCGCATCGAACTTTGCCGGCATCGACTTGACCTGATCGACCGCGCCGGTCGCCGCATCGGCCAGCCACAGGCTGGACGGGTTCAGATAGCCGGTGACGCTGACGAAGACCTTGTCGTCCTTCTCGGAGGCCGAGCCGATGCCGACCGAGACGTTCTGCGGCAGGTCCAGGGTCGTGTGCGCCCACTCGCCGTCACCGGGGGTATAGACCCGCACCGAGCCGCGCACATTGTCGTACAGGGCTACGACCAGCCGGTTGCGCGTGACGTTGACGCCCTCGATCGCCTGGCGCTCGGTCGGGCGCAGCACCAGCTGGGCCGGGGTCGCCTGGTTGGCCAGCCAGGCCTCCAGCGGCCAGGCGATCAGGTCGCCGGTCTTGAAATCCTGGCCCGACGGCGCGGTCCAGTCCTGCTTCAGCGACACCAGCAGCCGCCCGTCCACCAGACCGGTGATGTCGGACTTCGTCGGCAGCTGAAGCTGGGTCAGGGCGCCGTCGTCGGTCAGCCGCCAGGTCTCGGACGAATAGAAGTCCACAGAACGATTGATCAGGGTCGCCTTAACCACCCCGTCGGCGTCCCGCAGCGTATAGCCGGACACCGAGACGTCCGTGGGCTTGCCCGTGAACAGGGTCTCGGCCTGATCCAGGCCCTGGCCGCGCTTCAGGCGCTTGACCACCATCGGATAGCCCGAGTCGGTCAGGGTGCCGGGACCGAAGTCGCGCGAGATCAACAGGGTGTCCTTGTCGATCCACGACGCGCCGCCCTTGGACTCCGGCAGGACGATGCCCCCTTCGACGAACTTGCGCTCGACGCTGTCGAACTCGCGCAGGGTCACCGCGTCCTTGCCGCCGTTCGAAAGGCTGAGCAGGCAATAGCGTTCTTCGGGCGCCAGGCAGGTCGCGCCCTTGTAGACCCAGTTCTGGCCCTCGGCCGCCGCCAGGGCGTCGATGTCCAGGATGGTCTGCCATTCCGGCGTCGCGGTGCGATAGCTGTCCAGCGTGGTCCGACGCCAGACGCCGCGCACGTGCTGGGCGTCCTGCCAGAAGTTGTCGATATGGCCGTCGTGGGTGAAGCCCGGCGAGGGGATGCGGTCCTGGGCCTGGACGATCTCCAGCGCCTGCTGGTGCAGCGGCTCATAGCGCGCATCGCCCTGCAGCACGGCGAAGGTGCGGTCGTTGTGGGCCTTGACCCATTCCATCGCCCGCTCGCCCTCGACCTCTTCCAGCCACAGATAGGGATCGGTCGCGTCGGTGGTCGCGAAACCGCCCGAAGCGGGGGCGGGAGAAGAGGCAGGAGTCTGGGCCATGGATACCGAAGTCAGGCTGGTGGAGGCGAGAAGGGCCGCGAGCGCGACGGCGGAAAAGCGGATCATGGACAGTCCCCGAAAAACGACGCCGGCACCTTAGCGGCGAGACCTAGGGCGGCAAGCGCGCCGCCCGAACCTTACGGCTTTGTCATGATCCTTCGTCAGGGATACAGAGCAGATTGCCGCAGGCCTTGCAGTGGACGGCGTCCTGATCGTGCGTCTGCAGGCCGCAACGCTCGCAAGGATAGCGCACTTTGTGCGGCTTGATCAGGGCCTGGGCGAGCCGCAGGAACAGCGTGATCCCCACCAGCATGACAGCGATCGACAGCAGTCGCCCCCAAGGGCCAGGCAGGGTCACATCTCCGAAGCCCGTCGTCGTCAGGGTCGCCACGGTGAAATACAGGGCGTCGACGTAGCCGGAAATGCCGTCGTGGCCTCTGAACGTCGCATAGACGAAACCGGTCGCCACGAAGACGAAGGTGATCAGGTTGGCCAGGGCGCGCGCGATCCCCTCGACCCGCGTATCGTCGAATCGAGCCCCGATGGTTCGCCAGAAAAAATCCGAGTTCAGCAAGGTCCACAGCCGCAGCATCCGTAGGAAGCCCAGGTTGAACAGCCAGGCCGGGAATAACAGGGTCGCCAGCACAAACAGATCGACCCAGACGATGGGCCGCTTCAGCCAGTCCTTGATGTCGGCATAGGCATAGGCGCGCGCGGCGAGGTCCAACGCCAGCACTGTGGCGATCAGATAGTCCAGCGCATAGAAGGCCCAACCCATGTTCTTCAGGATCGGCGCCGCCAGGAAGAACGCGATGATGGCCAGGTCGATCACGATGACCGTCAGCCGGAACCGCACCGCCGGAGGCTGCGAGCCATGATACAGATAGCGCAGCCGCGCCCGCAGGCGCAGGCCGTCCTGCCGGGATTCGGTGTCGGTCTGAGACAAATCAACCTTCCGCTCGTCCCGGCGAAGCGGGGCTTGATGCACCGGGCACTCAACCGCTTACGGCTCGGCATGTCCAACGGTTCCGACATGGGCGAACCGAGCGGGAGATTTCGCGAAACGCGCGCGCGGCCTATATGGCCTGTATGACCCGTCCTTTCGTAAAGATGAACGGCGCCGGCAATGACTTCGTCGTCGTCAATGCGCTGGAACAGCCGTTCGCTCCCGGCGTAGATGAGATTCGCGCGCTGGGCGACCGCGCGACGGGCGAAGGCTTCGACCAGTTGATTTCAATCGAGCCGTCCGAGACGGCCGACGCCTTTATGCGGGTCTGGAACGCCGACGGGTCGATGGTCGAGACCTGCGGCAACGCCCTGCGCTGTGTCGGCTGGCTGTTGATGCAGGCGAACGGCGCGGATCACGTCGTCATCGATACGGCAGGCGGCCCGACCACCGCCACGCGCGCCGGCGACCACCGCGTGGCCGTGGACATGGGCAAACCTCGGCTGGACTGGACCCAGGTGCCGCTGGCCGAGGAGATGGACACGCGCGGGATCGAGCTTCAGGTCGGCCCGATCGATGCGCCGCTCCTGCACACACCGGGCGCCGTCTCGATGGGCAATCCGCACGTGGTCTTCTTCACCGACCGCCAGGACGATGCTTTCGTCACGGGGTCCGGGTCGCTGGTCGAGCATCACCCCATGTTCCCTCAAGGGGTCAATGTCGGCTTCGCAAACGTGCTGGACCGCGACCACATCCGTTTGCGGGTCTGGGAGCGCGGGGCAGGCCTGACCAAGGCGTGCGGCACGGGCGCCTGTGCCGCCCTGGTCGCTACGGCCCGGCGCGGCCTGACCGACCGCAAGGCGACCGTGGTCGTGGACGGCGGCGAACTGGTCATCGACTGGGACGCTAAGACCGATCATGTCCTGATGACCGGGCCGGTCGAGATCGAACGCACGGGCATGCTGTCGATCTGACGGCCAAATCTGACGAATTGACGCTGACGCCAACGTCAAGCCTCCCGGATGATTGCCAGGCTTCCTCCGCGTCAAGGGTTGGCGCGGCCGTTCCCACACTCTAGGACACGAAGGGTTACAGCCCCGACGACGCCCTGGACGACCGATGCCCGATCAAACCGAAAAACAGACCTTCTCCGATCAGGAAGCCCTGGACTTCCACCGCATTCCGACGCCGGGCAAGATCTCCATGGCGCCGACCAAGCCGATGGCGACCCAGCGCGACCTGTCGCTGGCCTATTCGCCGGGTGTGGCCGTGCCGGTGCTGGCCATCGCCGCCGATGCGGACAAGGCCTATGATTACACGGCCAAGGGCAATCTGGTCGCCGTGATCTCGAACGGCACCGCCATCCTCGGCCTGGGCAACCTGGGCCACATGGCCTCCAAGCCGGTGATGGAGGGCAAGTCGGTCCTGTTCAAACGGTTCGCCGACGTCGACAGCTTCGATGTCGAGGTGAAGACCACCGATCCGGACGAGTTCATCACCGTCGTCAAGAACATCGGCGACACCTGGGGCGGCATCAATCTGGAGGACATCAAGTCCCCGGAATGTTTCGTCATCGAAAGCGAGCTGCAGGACCTGCTGGACATCCCCGTCTTCCATGACGACCAGCACGGCACGGCCATCATCTCGACCGCCGGCCTGATCAACGCCTGCCATGTCGCGGGCAAGAAGCTGGACGAGGTCAAGGTCGTGCTGGCGGGCGCCGGCGCTGCGGGCCTGTCGTCCATCGCCCTGATGAAGGCGGCGGGCGTCAAGGCCGAGAACACCGTGATCTGCGACCGCGACGGCGTGGTCTATCAGGGCCGCGAACACGGCATGGACCAGTGGAAGGCCGCCCATGCGACCGACACGCCGCTGCGCACCCTGGCCGAGGCCATGGTCGGCGCGGACGTGGTGCTGGGCCTGTCCGCCAAGGGCGCGATCACCAAGGAGATGGTGGCGTCGATGGCCCCCAATCCGATCATCTTCGCCATGGCCAACCCCGATCCCGAGATCACGCCCGAGGATGTCCAGTCGGTGCGGTCGGACGCCATCATCGCCACAGGCCGCTCGGACTATGTGAACCAGGTCAACAACGTCCTGGCCTTCCCCTATCTGTTCCGGGGCGCGCTGGACGTGCGCGCGCGCCGCGTGAACCACGAGATGAAGATCGCCTGCGCCCAGGCCCTGGCCGCCCTGGCACGTGAGGATGTACCGGACGAGGTCGCCGCCGCATATCGCGGGCGCAAGCTGAAGTTCGGCCCGGACTACATCATTCCGACCCCGTTCGATCCGCGCCTGATCTGGTACATCCCGCCCTTCATCGCCCAGGCGGCGATGGATACCGGCGTGGCCCGCGTCCAGATCGAGGACATGGACGCCTATCGCAACGCCCTGCGCTCGCGCGTCGATCCGTCCGCCGCCCTGATGCAGAAGATCAGCTCGGCCGTGCGCGGCGGGCCGAACAAGCGCGTCGTCTTCGCCGAGGGTGAAGAACCCGCCGTCATCCGCGCCGCCTGGGGCTTCAAACAGGCCGACCTGGGCACGCCGATCCTGGTCGGGCGCGAAGATCTGATCCGTCAGAACGCCGCCGAGGCGGGCCTGAACTTCGACGAACTGGGCATCGAGATCACCAACGCCCGCGTCTCCGAACACAATGTCGAGGACACCGACTGGCTGTACGAGAAGCTGCAACGCCGTGGCTATCTGCGCCGCGACGTGGCGCGGATGATCAATCAGGACCGCAACTATTTCGCCGCCACCCTGGTCGCCAAGGGCCGGGCCGACGCCATGGTCGCCGGTGTCACCCGCAACTTCAACATGGCGCTGAAGGAGGTCGGGCGCGTTCTGGACGTCGAGGACACCCTGATCGGCCTGTCGATCCTGCTGGCCAAGGGCCGGACCCTGTTCGTCGCCGACACCACCATCCACGAACTGCCCAACGCCGAGGAACTGGCCGACATCGCCGTCAAGGCGGCCGAGACGGTGCGCAAACTGGGCCGCAACCCGCGCGTGGCCTTCCTCAGCTATTCCACCTTCGGCAACCCGCCCGGCGACCGCGCCGAAAAGGTCCGCGAGGCGATCCGCATCCTGGACAAGAAGGGCGTCGACTTCGAATACGAGGGCGAAATGCCGCCGGAAGTCGCGCTGGATCCCAAGGGTCATCCGGCCTACGCCTTCAACCGCCTGACCAAGCCGGCCAACATCCTGGTCATGCCCGCCATCCATTCGGCCGCCATCTCGACCAAGCTGGTCCAGGCCCTGGGCGGCGCGACCGTGATCGGCCCGCTGCTGGTCGGTCTGGAGAAGCCGGTTCAGATCGTGTCCCTGGGCGCATCGGTCAGCGAAATCATCACGGCCGCCACCTTCGCCGCCTATGACGCAGGCCCCGCCTTCCAGGGCTCGGGTTTGACCTCGGCGCCGCGCCCGCCGGCGGCCGTGGTCGAGCGTTGAGCGAACTTTCGCCCTTCCCACCCGCCGCGCCGCCGCCCCGGCGGGTGGAGTCGGGCCTGTATCTGGTCGCCACCCCGATCGGGAACCTGCGCGACATGACGCTGAGGGCGCTGGACGTTCTGGCCGCCGCCGACCTGGTGCTGGCCGAGGACACCCGCGTCACCGCCAAACTGCTGGCGGCCTATGGGCTGAAGGCCAAGCTGGAACGCTGTGACGATCATGCGTCCAGTCGCGCCGCCGAACAGGCCATCGAACGCCTGCGCGAGGGCCAGGTCGTGGCCCTGGTGTCGGACGCGGGCACGCCCCTGGTCAGCGATCCCGGCTTCGTCGTCGCGCGTGCGGTGATCGCCGAGGGCCTGCCCGTCCATCCGATCCCCGGCCCGTCCAGCCTGCTGGCGGCCCTGTGCATTGCCGGTCTGCCCGCCGACCGGGTGCTGTTCGCCGGCTTCCTGCCGCCCAAGACCGCCGGGCGCACCGCCGCGTTGGAAGCGCTGAAAGGCCAGCGCCAGACCCTGGTCTTCTTCGAAAGCGGGCCGCGCCTGAAGGACAGCCTGTCCGACATGGCCGCCGTGCTGGGGCCGCGCCCCGCCGCCGTCGCCCGAGAGCTGACCAAGCTTTATGAAGAGTGCGTGCGCGGCACGCTGGATGCGCTAGCCGTCGATCCGCGCCTGGACGGTCCCAAGGGCGAGATCGTCGTGGTCGTCGGCCCCGGCGAAGAGGTTCAGGCGACGGAGGCCGATGCGGACGCCGCCCTGATCGACGCCCTGCAGACCCTGTCGACCGGCGACGCCGCCTCGGAGGTCGCCAAGGCCCTGGGGCTGAACCGCAAGATCCTCTATCGCCGCGCGCTGGAGCTGAAGGGCAAGTGAAACGCCTGCCTCGCCCCGCGCCGATCCGTCGCCCCAAGGCAGCGTGGCGTCAGGCGAAGGGCGGGGCGGCGTTCAAGGCCGGGCACGCCGCCGAATGGATCGCGGCCCTGTGGCTGATGATGCGCGGGTATCGCGTGCTGGGCTTTCGGCTCAAGAGCCGGGCCGGCGAGATCGATCTGCTGGTCTGTCGCGGCCGTGTGCTGGCCGTGGTCGAGGTCAAGCGCCGGGCGACGATGGAGGCGGCGATGCTGGCGTTGAAGCCGGCCCAGCACGACAGACTGATCGCGGCGGGCGAGGCGATCCGGCGCAATCGGCCGGGCCTGCAACGTCTTGATTTGAGAATTGATATGGTGGCGCTGGCTCCCTGGCGCGTTCCACGTCATCTTCGTGGCGTCGAAAGGCGCTGACGAAGGGATCGCATGACGCGCGAGGAGGCCGAGGCCATCCTGACCGCCGCCGGTCAGGCCGAGGACGACGCCTTCCCCCTGCTGGAGGCTGCGATCGCCTGCGCCATCCACGACCAGCCCTTGCGCGATCCCGAACCTGTGCGCGCCCTCGCCCGCAACGCCTGCGCGCGGTTGAAGGAACGGATCGGCGGCGAAGGCCCCGACGAGGCCCTGTCCGAGACCCTGTGCGCCGACCTTCGGCTGAACGGCGACCTGATCCATTTCGATCATCCCGGAAACACCGACATCATCGCGGTGGCCGAGCGGCGGCGCGGCCTGTCCGCCGCGCTGGCTGTCTTCTATCTGCATGCCGCGCGGGAGGCCGGGATCACGGCGGCGGGCGTAGACTTCCCCGGCCATTTCATGATCCGTGTCGAGACGCCGGAGGGGCCGGTGGCGCTGGACCCGTTTAGCCAGGGGCGGCTGATCCTGCCCAGCGAACTGACCCGCCGTGCGCTTCGCGCCGGGCTGATGCCGCACGTCGCGGATCGGCTGGACATCCTGATGGCGCCGGTGACGGATCGACAGTCTTTGATCCGGTTGCAGAACGTACTGTTCAGCCGCGCCATTCGCGGCCGGGACTATGAGGCCGCCGAACGCTCGGCCCTGCGCCGCGCCCTGTTGGACCCCGAAGACCACCGGCCCTGGCTCGATGTCGCCTCGGCGCGCGAGAAACAGGGGGCGCTGGCCGGCTCGCTGCAGGCTCTGTCGCGCGCCCACGGCCTGGACGGGGTCGAGGAGGCGCGGCGGTTCACGACGTTCGAACGCGTGCGGATGCAGTTGAACTAGACGACCGCCTCGCCACGCAGCAGGCGGGGCAGGTCGCCCGTCGCGCCGCCCGCTTCCTGCATGAAGGCGCGGCGCAGGGGGCCGATCCGGTTGACCGCCGCCATGCCCAGATCGCGCGCCAGACGCACCGGCGCGATATCGTTGGAGAACAGCCGCACGAAGGCGTCGAAGCCTGCCGCCAAGGCCGCATTGTCGAACCGGCGCCAGCGGGCGTAGCGCTCAAGCACCGTCTCGGCGCCCAGGTCTTCGCCCAGGCGCGCGGCCTCGGCCAGCACCTCGGCCAGGGCGGCGGCGTCCTTCAGCCCCATGTTCAGCCCCTGGCCCGCGACGGGGTGGACGCCGTGCGCCGCGTCGCCGATCAGGGCGATGCGCGGGGCGATCAGTTTCTCGGCCAGGCTAAGGGCCAGAGGATAGACGAAGCGCGGCCCCTCGACCGTCGCGCTTGATTGCTCAGGCGTGGCCAGAAACTCTCCGAACCGGCGCATCAGATGGGCGTGGAAGGCTTCGTCCGAGGCGTCGCGCAAGGCCTCGCCGCGCCGCGTCGTCTCGGTCCAGACCAGGCTGGCGCGCTGATCCGTCAGGGGCAGGATGGCGAAGGGGCCGCTGGGCAGGAAATATTCGTGGGCGATATTGCCGTGGTCGCGGCCCAGCCGGACCGTGGCCACCACGCCGCTCTGGCCATATCCCCAGCCAACCGTCTCGATCCCGGCGGCGCGGCGCACGGTCGAGCCCCGGCCCTCGGCGCCGACGACCAGCGGGGCGATCAGCGTCGATCCGTCGATCAAGGTCACGGTCGCCTTGCCCGCATCGGTCTCGACGCTGGCGACGGTGGCCGGCGCCCGGACCTCGATCCCCGCGCGCGTGACGGCCTCGGCTAAAGCGACGCGGATGCGGCGGTTCTCGACCATATATCCCAGCGGCTCGCCCCCGGTGCGGCCGCCGATCTCGTCGGCGTCGAAGCGCAAGAAGGCGGGCGAGGCCTTGCGGCTGGCGGCGCCCGGCCGACGACCATCCGTCACCAGAATATGGTCCATCCGACAGGCGTGAGGACGCAAGGTCTCTCCCAGACCCAGGGCATCCAGCATGCGGAAGGTGGAAAAGGCCACGGCCGTTGAACGCCCGTCGAAGGTCGGCGCCATCTGGGCGCTGAACGGCTGGGGATCGACCATGACGACCTTCAACCCGCCCTGCGCCGCCGCCAGGGCGAACGCCGCCCCGGTCAGGCCTGCGCCGGCGATGACGATGTCGTAGCGTTCGGTGTCAGCCATGACAGGCTTGTCGCGCCGGAAAGACCAAAGGTCCAGAGGACGGTTTGTCTCTTCCCTGCTTTGCAGGGAGGTGGCGCGGCGCGTCTTCAGCGCCGTGACGGAGGGGTTCTGAAACGCATCACAGGCGGCTGTGGGACTTAAAGAGCCCCTCCACCGCTTCGCGGTCCCAAGGCCAAGCTGGTAAATGCGCTCTTAACCCTGAGAGTGCGACAAGGGCGGCCGAACGTCAGCCGCCCGGAAGGTCACGCCTTTCATGTCCACCGCCCTCGTCATCGGCCGTCAGGCCTGGATCAGCGCCCGCATCCTGTGGGACGCGCCCTTCGTGGTGCGGTTCAGGGGGGTGTTGCAGGCCTTGCTGGCGACCCTGCTGCTGGTCGCCCTGGTGTCGTGGAATCCGGCGGACGCCAGTCTGAATGCGGCCTCCAGCCTGCCGACCACCAACTGGCTGGGGGCGAACGGCGCCCTGTTCGCCGATCTGTTCATGCAGTCGCTGGGCCTCGCCGCCTGGCCCGCCGTCCTGTTGCTGGTCGCCTTCGGCCTGGCCCGCGCGGTCGGCGATGCGATCCAGCAAAGGCTCAAGCCCTCGCCGCTGAAAGCCATCGCCGCGACAGGCGGGGTGCTGCTGCTCTCCAGCGCCCTGGCCGCCCTGGCCGCGCCTGCCGCCTGGCCTCTGGCGGCCGGTCTCGGCGGTCTGTGGGGCGATGCGGTCACTGGTCTGGCGGCGCGCGGGATCGGCGCCCTGCATATTCCAGGCGGGCGGATCATCGCCGGCGTCATCTTCCTGATCGTCGGACTGTGGCTAGTCGGTTTCGCCATCGGCCTGCGCGCCATGGACTTCATCGACGCCCTGCATTGGGGCAAGTCTCTGCGCCCGGCCGCCGCACCCCGCGCTGCGGCCCAGCCCGCCCGCGAAAAAGCGCCGGCCAAGGCCCGCACGCCCCGCGCCGCGCCCCCGCCCGAGGAGGCTTTGCAAGCCGCGCCCGCAGATGCGCCGCAGACCGCCTATGACGACCTGCCGCCCTGGGAGGACGACGCCGTCCAGCCCGCGCCGCGTCCGTCGGCCGCCCGTCCGATCGAACCGCGCGTCGCCGCGGTCAAGGCGCCCAAGGCTCGCAAGGACGACGTGGACCAGCAGGCCTTCGACTTCGTGCGGCCCGAGGGCGATTTCGACCTGCCGCCGCTGGGCATACTGACCAAGCCCCCCCAGCGCGTGGGCGCGGTCGACGAGGATTCGCTGAAGCAGAACGCCAAGATGCTGGAGGGCGTGCTTCAGGAGTTCGGCGTGCGCGGCGTGATCGACCAGATCCGTCCCGGCCCCGTCGTCACCCTGTACGAACTGGTGCCCGCGCCCGGCGTGAAACACGGCCGCGTCGTGGCCCTGGCCGACGACATCGCCCGGTCGATGTCGGCCCGCGCCTGCCGCATCTCTGTGGTCCAGGGTCGCAACGCCATCGGCATTGAACTGCCCAACGCCAAGCGCGAGACCGTCTATCTGCGCGACCTGCTGTCCAGCGCCGAATACGACAAGAAGGGCCACCTGCTGCCGCTCGCCTTGGGCGAGACCATCGGCGGCGAGCCCTATGTCGCCGACCTGGCCCGCATGCCCCACCTGCTGATCGCGGGCACCACCGGCTCGGGCAAGTCGGTCGGGGTCAACGCCATGATCCTGTCGATCCTGTATCGCCACAGCCCGGCCGAATGCCGCTTCATCATGATCGACCCCAAGATGCTGGAGCTGTCGGTCTATGACGGCATCCCGCACCTGCTGGCGCCCGTCGTCACCGATCCGAAGAAGGCCGTCGTCGCGCTGAAATGGACGGTGCGCGAGATGGAGGATCGCTATCGCCGCATGTCCAAGCTGGGCGTGCGCAATATCGCCTCCTACAACGAGCGCGCCCGCGAAGCTCAAGCGAAAGGCGAGCATTTCGAGCGCACGGTCCAGACCGGTTTCGACGAGCAGGGCCGCCCCGTTTACGAGTCCGAAAAGATCCGGCCCGAGCCGCTGCCCTTCCTGGTGGTGGTGATGGACGAGATGGCCGACCTGATGCTGGTCGCCGGCAAGGACGTCGAGGGCGCGGTGCAGCGCCTGGCCCAGATGGCCCGCGCCGCCGGCATCCACCTGATCATGGCCACGCAACGGCCGTCGGTGGACGTCATCACCGGCACCATCAAGGCCAACTTCCCGACCCGGATCTCCTTCCAGGTCACCTCCAAGATCGACAGCCGCACCATCCTGGGCGAGCAGGGCGGCGAGCAGCTGCTGGGCCAGGGCGACATGCTGTACATGGCCGGCGGTGGGCGCATCACCCGCCTGCACGGCCCGTTCGTGGACGACAAGGAGGTCGAGGACGTCTGCAAACACCTGAAGGCCCAGGCCGAGCCCGACTATCTCGACCTGATCACCGACGAACCGGACGGCGACGCGGATGGCGCTGTGGACGAAGGCGGCGGCGGTTCTGGCGACGACCTCTACGACCGTGCGGTCGCCGTCGTCACCCGCGACCGTAAGGCCTCGACCTCCTACGTCCAGCGCCGCCTCCAGATCGGCTACAACCGCGCCGCCTCCCTGATCGAACGGATGGAGCAGGAAGGCGTGGTCAGCCCCGCCAATCACGCGGGCAAGCGCGACGTCCTGGCCGGTCCGCCGCCTATGGTGTGATCCGAGCCAAGGAACGGCTGCGCCCGCGAGCCGTTGTCTGGCCCGCCATCGTGTCCAAGCTTCAGCATTTCGATGAACAGGGCTTCATCGCAGCGCCGGAATATGGTCAGGCTCGCGTCATTCCGACGCCAAGCCGACCGGGCAAGACGGCAGGATCGACAACCATCCCGAACGGGAGACGGACTTCATGACCTCCAAGACGCTCGCCATCGCTCCGACCGACCTTCAGCGCCGCAGCCTGCTGCTGGGCGCGGGTCTGCTGACCGGGTTCGCCGCCCTGGGCGTGTTCGACGCCGCGCAGGCCCAATCGAACCTCTCGGCCGAAGACCGCGCGGTGGTTCAGCAGGCGCAGGGCTATCTGCAGGCCCTGACCTCGGCGCAGGGGACTTTCACCGAGACAGGTCCGGGCGGCCAGACCCGCCAGGGGCGGTTCTATCTGCAACGTCCGGGCAAGATGCGGTTCGAATACACCAACCCGGCCGGGCTGCTGGTCGTGTCGGACGGCTATAACGTCAAACGCTACGACCCCCGCCTGAACAATTTCCAGCAGGTGCCGCTGGGCCGCACGCCGCTGTCCACCTTCCTGGCGCGCAACGTCCGGCTGGACCAGGGCGTCCGCATCGAGCGCGTGACCCGGATGGCGTCCGGCGCCTTCGCCATCACCGCCCGTGACGCCAATCGCCCGAACGACGGACAGGTGATCCTGGCCTTTGCGGGCAATCCGATGCGCCTGCAGGAGTGGACCATCACCGATCCGCAAGGGGCGCGCACCCGCACCCAGCTGACCGCGTTGCAGCCGGCGTCGAACCTGTCGGCGCGACTGTTCCAGCTGACCGATCCGACGCGTCGTCCCGGCCGGAACTAAAGATCCTGAGGGGCGGGTGACCATTCCTCAACCCCTGTTCCTCTAGACTGGCCGCATGAGCGCGACCGCCCCGCCATCGCTGAAATGGATCGTGGCGGTCGGCGTCGGCGCCTTCGCCCTGTTCATGCTGGGCGCGCTGGTGGTGGAGCCGGCGGTGCATCGCCTGATCGAACCGGCGGATGACCCTGCGCCGCATCGCCCGGCCGACCGGGTCGAGGTCGGGGATGCGGTGCTGGCCGGCCGATACGCCACGGCCGGATCGACGCTGGTGGTCCAGATTAAGGGCGGCGCGCTATCGACCGGCACGGGCGGGACGCTGACATCCGAGCCGCATCGACTGGTCCCGGCGGATCAGCAGGCCAGCCTCTCCACGATCTTCGCCGACGCCATGACGGTGCCGCCCCAGGCGCAGATCGAGATCCGGCGCATTACGGCGGAAGAGGACACCCGACTTTGCGCGGGTCATCCCGTCGGCTGGCTGGCGCTGGCGGTGCGGCGCGACGGCTTCGTCATGATGCCGGTCCGGCAGGGACCACCGCCCGGCGCCCTGACGCCCGACGATCAGCTGTGCGCCGTTCTGGACCTGAGCCGGTGATGCGGGGGCCGGTGCTGGCCGCCCTGATCGGGGCGGTCGCGGCGCTTCTGACCTGGACCCAACCGGGCGATGCCACACCCACCGGCGCGCCGGAAACCGTCGTCATTCAGGTGCTCGACAACGGGTTTCATACCGACTTGGCCGTCCCGCGCGCGGCGCTGGTGCGACGCGGCGGCCCCCTGGCGCGTGCCGTCGCGGGGCTGGCGCCCGGCGACTGGATCCTGATCGGCTGGGGCGACGCCCGCTTTTATGTAGACCAGAGCCCGATCGCAGACCGGCTGCCCGACGGCGCCCGCGCCTTCTTGCGGCCCGACAATCCTTCCGTCGTCATGCTGGATCCCGCGGCTGCCGATCCGCGTCTCAGCTATGGCAAGGACAACGCGACCCTGACCCTGACGCGCGCCCAGTTCGACCGCTTGGCCGCGCGCGTGGAGGCGTCGCTGGACCTGTCGGACGGCGCGCCCCGCATCGCCACGGCGCGTCCCGGCGACGATGCGCGCTTCTTCGCCAGCCGCGAGACCTTCTCCATCCTGCACCTGTGCAACCACTGGACGGCGGGCGTGCTGAACGCCGGCGGGGTTCCTGTCCGTCCGGTGCAGTCGATCATCTCGGCCGAGGTGATGCGGTCGGTGCGAACGGCCGAACAGGAGCGAAAACTGGACAGGAGCCCGTCGCGAGACTAGACCGCCCGACTTTCGCTTATCCGGCCGGGTCCGAGCCCCGGCGGGCGAACAAGAAGGAGAGGCCGATGGCCCACAAGCAATTTACCCGCAGTTCCTCCAGCGCCAGCCCGGCGGGAAAAGCGCCCAGCCAACGCCAGCTGCGCGCTGGCGAACTGATCCGTCACGCCTTGGTCGATATCCTGCGCGAGGAGGACATCCGCGACGAGGCCCTGGCCGACGTGTCGATCACCGTGACCGAGGTTCGCCTGTCGCCGGACCTGAAACACGCCACCTGTTTCGTCGAACCCCTGGGCGCCGGCGTCGAGGCCGCTGCGACCAACGGCCATGAGAGCGAGATCATCAAGGCGCTGAACGTCCACACCAAGTTCATCCGCGGTCAGCTGGGCCGGCGCCTGGACATGAAGTTCACGCCCGACCTGAAGTTCCGCCACGACGAGAGCTTCGGCGCCGCCAACCATATGGACAAGCTGTTCGCCGACCCGCGCATCCAGGCCGACCTGGCGGCCCGCGACGACGAAGGGAACGACGCTTGATTGAGCGGTCTCAAGTCGCGCGAAGCGCGGTTGGCCCAGCCTTCCGGCCTCAAGTAGCGCGAAGCGCGATAGGCCCAGCATAATGGCCCGCAAGAAGAAGGGCGACATCGTCGACGGCTGGGTCTGCCTGGACAAGCCGTTCGAGATGGGATCGACCGAGGCGGTCAGCCGCATCCGCCGCCTGTTCAACGCCCAGAAGGCCGGTCATGCCGGGACGCTGGACCCGCTGGCCAGCGGCATCCTGCCCATCGCGCTGGGCGAGGCGACCAAGACCGTGCCGATGATGATGGAGGCGCAGAAAGTCTATCGCTTCACCATCAACTGGGGTGTCTCGACCGACAGCGTGGACCGCGAGGGCGAGATCATCGGCCGTTCCGACGTGCGGCCGACTGTGGATGCGGTGAAGGCGGCCCTGCCGGCCTTCGTCGGCGAGATCGACCAGACGCCGCCGCGCTTTTCCGCGATCAAGGTGGACGGCGCCCGCGCCTATGACCTGGCCCGCGACGGGGTGGAGTTCGAGCTGCAGGCGCGACGCGTGACCATATATTCGGCCGAGGTCAGCGATGCGCCGGACGCCGATCACGTAGAGCTGACCATCCGCACCGGCAAGGGCGTCTATGTCCGCTCGCTGGCGCGCGACCTGGCCGTCGTACTGGGCGCCGAGGGTCATGTGTCGGCCCTGCGGCGCGAACTGGTCGGGCCGTTCAGCACGCAAAACGCCGTCACTCTGGATTCTCTGGAAGAAATGGTGCATAGGGGCGCCGCCTCGGAAGGCTTGCTTGCCGTTGCGACCGCCCTGGACGACATCCCGGAGCTGGCCGTGACGGAACAGGACGCCTTCTCGCTTCGGCAGGGACGCCCGATCGTTCTGCTCCCCCGTCAGGTGGAAACCCTCAAGGATCGCCTTACCGGCGGTTCGCGGACGGTTTCAGCCTTTCAGGGCCAGACCCTCGTCGCACTCTGTCAGTTGCGGGCCGGCCGGTTAGAACCCGACCGCGTTTTCAACCTCTAGGCCCGCGCCATCCGGCAAGGGCCGAGACCTCACGGCCTCAAGTAGCGCAAAGCGCGATAGGCCAAGAAAGGACTCTTCGATGTCGGTTACTGCTGAACGCAAGCACGAGATCATCGCCGATAACGCCCGCACCGCTGGCGACACCGGCTCGGCCGAGGTTCAGGTCGCGATCCTGTCGGAACGCATCGCCAACCTCACCGAACACTTCAAGACCCACAAGAAGGACAACCACTCGCGTCGTGGCCTTCTGAAAATGGTGTCGCAACGTCGCCGCCTGCTCGACCACCTCACTAAGGTCGATGCCGATCGCTACCAAGCGCTCATCGCCAAGCTGGGCCTGCGCCGCTAAGGCGTCGGATCAGTGTAGAATACGCTTTCGAGGCGCGGACGGTCACGTCCGCGCCTCGTTGTGCGACTAGAGACTGCCGCGCGCCGCGGAATTTGCCGGCGCAGATGCGAGGGCCATGCCGGCTCTCATTCGGGTCTTCCGCGATGGCGCGGCGACCCCCGGAGCCGAGGACTGAACGCCCGACGCATCCACCCCCAATGATGGGACCCCGCGCGGAATACGCCGTCCGGGATACGAAAGACGAAATATGTTCGACATCAAACGCAAGACGATCGACTGGGCCGGCCGCCCGCTGACCCTGGAAACGGGCCGCATCGCCCGCCAGGCCGACGGCGCCGTGCTGGCGACCTACGGCGAGACCGTGGTTCTGGCCACCGTCGTCTATGGCCGCTCGCCCAAGCCCGGCCTGGATTTCTTCCCCCTGACGGTCAACTACCAGGAAAAGACCTTCGCCGCCGGCAAGATCCCGGGTGGCTACTTCAAGCGTGAAGGCCGTCCGACCGAGAAGGAAACCCTGGTTTCCCGCCTGATCGACCGTCCGATCCGCCCGCTGTTCGTCAAGGGCTTCAAGAACGAGACCCAGGTCGTCGTGACCGTGCTGCAGCACGACATGGAGAACGACCCGGACATCGTCGGCCTGGTCGCCGCTTCGGCCGCCCTGACCATCTCGGGCGTGCCCTTCATGGGCCCCATCGGCGCCGCGCGCGTCGGCCTGATCGACGGCGAGCTGGTGCTGAACCCGCACATCGACCTGATCGCGACCTCGGACCTCGACCTGGTGGTCGCCGGCACCCAGGACGCCCTGATGATGGTCGAATCCGAAGCCAAGGAGCTGTCGGAAGAGAAGATGCTGGAAGCCCTGATGTTCGCGCACGCGGGCATGCAGCCGGTGATCGACGCCATCATCGAACTGGCCGAACACGCCGCCAAGGAGCCCTTCGACTTCCAGGCCGAAGATCACTCGGGCGTCGTCGCCTCGATCAAGTCGCTGGTCGGCGAAGACATCAAGGCCGCCTACACCCACCCCGGGAAATACGATCGTCGCTCGGGCGTCGACGCGGCCAAGAAGGCCGCCGCCGCCAAGCTGGTGAAGACCGACGAGAACCCCGACGGCGTCGACGGCTCCAAGTTCTCGGCCGCCTTCAAGGAATGCGAAGCCGAAGTCCTGCGTCGCGACATCATCGAGAACGCACACCGCGTCGATGGCCGCGCCCTCGACAAGGTCCGCGCCATCGTGTCGGAAGTCGGCGTCCTGCCGCGCACCCACGGTTCGGCCCTGTTCACGCGTGGGGAAACCCAGGCCCTGGTCGTCGCCACGCTCGGCACCGGCGAGGACGAACAGTACATCGACAGCCTGTCGGGCACGTACAAAGAGAGCTTCCTGCTGCACTACAACTTCCCTCCCTATTCGGTGGGTGAAGCGGGCCGCATGGGTTCGCCCGGCCGTCGCGAGATCGGTCACGGCAAGCTGGCCTGGCGCGCGGTTCGTCCGATGCTGCCGTCCAAGGAAGACTTCCCCTACACCATCCGTCTGGTCTCCGAGATCACCGAGTCGAACGGCTCGTCCTCGATGGCCACGGTCTGCGGCGCTTCGCTGGCTCTGATGGACGCGGGCGTTCCGCTGATCCGTCCGGTCTCGGGCATCGCCATGGGCCTGATCCTGGAGCCGTCGGGCGAGTTCGCCATCCTGTCGGACATCCTGGGTGACGAAGATCACCTGGGCGACATGGACTTTAAGGTCGCCGGCACGTCGGAAGGCATCACCAGCCTTCAGATGGACATCAAGGTCGCCGGCATCACCAAGGAGATCATGAAGCAGGCCCTGACCCAGGCCTCGGCCGGCCGCCTCCACATCCTGGACGAGATGTCCAAGGCCATGGACGCGCCGCGCACCGAACTGGGCGAGCACGCTCCCAAGATCGAAACGGTCAAGATCCCGGTCGACAAGATCCGTGAAGTGATCGGTTCGGGCGGCAAGGTCATCCGCGAGATCGTCGAGAAGACCGGCGCCAAGATCGACATCGGCGATGACGGCACCATCAAGGTCGCCGCCAACGACCAGGAGAAGATCGACGCCGCCAAGGCCTGGATCCAGTCCATCGCCTCGGAACCGGAAGTCGGAACCATCTATTCCGGCAAGGTCGTCAAGGTCGTCGATTTCGGCGCCTTCGTGAACTTCTTCGGCGCCAAGGACGGCCTGGTCCACGTGTCCCAGATCGCTCTGGAACGCGTCGCCAACCCGGCCGACGTCCTGTCGGAAGGCCAAGAGGTCAAGGTCAAGTTCCTGGGCTTCGACGATCGCGGCAAGACCAAGCTGTCGATGAAGATCGTCGATCAGACCACGGGTGAAGACCTGACCGACAAGATCAACGCCGAACGCGCCGAGCGTGGCGAAGAGCCTCTGTCGGACGACACCGGCGGCCGTCCCAAGCGCGAAGGCGGCGGTGATCGCGGTGGCGATCGCGGACGTCGTCGTCGCGACTAAGCGACCTCGGTATCGAGACTGAAGAGGCCCGGCGGAGCGATCCGCCGGGCCTTTTTCTTTGGCCGGCGTGCAGGCTTGTCTGGAATTTCACTTGCCGCGCCCGCGCCTGCGGTCTCCATTGCCCCATCCAATTTCGAGGGGCCGTTCCATGTTCGATCGTCGTCGTCTTCTTCAGTCCGCCGCGCTTGGCGCCGGTTTCGTGGCCGTGGGCGGTCCCGCCTTCGCCAGACAGGCCTCCGCTGCTCAGGGCGACGCCGCCGCCCAGCTCAAGACCTTCATGGACGCCACGTTCGAGCAGACGCTGGACAAAAGCCCCGAGGTCGTCACCATGTTCGGCTTGGACAAGGGCGACCGCGCCGCCGCCAAGTCGAAACTGACCGCCCCGACCCGCGCGGAGGAAGACGACCAGCGCGCCTTCACCCGTCGCCAGCGCGCCGAACTGGCCCGGATCGACCGCACCAAGCTGGATGCGCGCAACGCCAACTACTACGACAGCCTGGCGCAGAACCTGGACGGGGTGATCGCCACCTTCGACATCCCCTATGGCCAGGGCGGATGGCCCAACCCGTATCGGGTCAGCCAGCAGGGCGGCGCCTATCAGTCCACCCCGGACTTCCTGGCCAATCAGCACACCATCGAGACGGCCGCCGACGCCGACGCCTATGTGGCGCGGGTCAACGCCTTCGCCGACGTGCTGCTGGCCGAGACGGATCGGGTGAAGGAGGAATATGCGCTGGGCGTCATCCCGCCGGACTTCATCCTGGCCAAGGCGATCCGCCAGCAGGACGGCTTCCTGGCGACCCCGGCGGCGACCTCGCCCCTGGTGCAGTCGGTCGTCGATCGCGCGCGGGCCAAGGGCCTGACCGGCGACTGGGGCGCCCAGGTCGAGCGGCTGGTGACCGAGCGGGTCTATCCGGCTCTCGCCGCCCAGAACGCCGTGCTGAAGGCCGCCCAGCCGAACGCCGTGCACGAGGCGTCCGTGCGCCGCCTGCCGCAGGGCGAGCAGTATTACGCCAACAGCCTGCACTACATCACCACGACCCGGCTGACGGCGGACGAGATCCACCGCACCGGCGTCGAGCAGATGGCCGATCTGACGGCGCGCGCCGATGTGCTGCTGAAGGCGCAAGGGTTGACGCAAGGCTCGGTCGCCGAGCGGATCAAGGCCCTGGGGGACGATCCCAAATACGTCTACGCCAACACCGACGCCGGCAAGGCCGAGCTGATCGACAAGCTGAACGCCCAGATGGCCGACATGCAGGCGCGCCTGCCGAACGCCTTCGGCAAGCTGCCCAAGGCCAAGGTCGAGATCAAGCGCGTCCCGCCCGAGATCGAGGCTGGCGCGCCCATGGGCTATTACAACTCGCCCAGCCTGGATGGCACGCGGCCCGGCATCTACTGGATCAATCTGAAGGACACGGCGGAATGGCCGTCCTGGACCCTGCCGACCCTGACCTATCACGAGGCCACGCCGGGCCACCATCTGCAGATCAGCCTGCAACAGGAGAGCCCGTCCGCGCCCCTGCTGATGAACCTGTTGGGCTTCTCCAGCTATGTCGAGGGCTGGGGTCTGTACGCCGAACAGCTGGCCGACGAGATGGGCGCCTATGAGAACGATCCGGCAGGACAGATCGGTTACATTCAATCGTTGATGTTCCGCGCCGCCCGCCTGGTGGTCGACACCGGCATCCACTCCAAGGGCTGGAGCCGCGAGCAGGGCATCCGCTACATGATGGAGGCCTATGGCGATCAGGAGGGGGCGGCGACGTCCGAGGTCGAACGCTATTGCGGCTGGCCGGGCCAGGCCTGCGCTTACAAGGTCGGGCACAACGAATGGGTCCGCCTGCGCGAAAAGGCCAAGACGACCCTGGGGCCCAAGTTCGACATCAAGGGCTTCCACGACACGGCCTTGGCCGCCGGCGGGGTGCCGCTTTCGGTGCTGGAGCGGATCGTGGACGGCTGGGTCGCGACCCAGGCCTGAACGCGGATACGGTCGCGCCGGGTCGCAGTCGAAGGCTAGCAGGGGCGCGTCGGCGCAGCGCGGTCCCCTCTGTAGAAAGTTCGTTGCATGATCGATCGCCGCCGCCTTCTGCTGACCGCCGCCACAGCCGCAGTCGCGCCCTCTCTGGCCCAAGCCCAAGCCGCCACGACCGATGCGGATGGACGGTTGAACGGCCTGCTGGACGGCTGGTTCGAGGCGGACATTGAGGAAAATCCCGAAGGCGCGACGAACCTGGGCCTGGACCGGGGAGCGCGGGCGGGGCTGTCGTCGAAACTCAGCGAGGCGGGACCGGACGCCATCCGCAAGGATCGCGCGAAGGCCGTGACCCGCTGGAGCCAACTCAGCGGCTTCGATCAGGCCGGCCTGTCGCCGGCCGGGGCGCTGAACTACGCCATCGCCGCCTTCGGCGCCGAAACGGCGGCCCAGACGGCGCGCTTCGACTATGGCGCGGGGCCGGGACGGCCGTCGCCCTATATCGTGACCCAGCTGTCGGGCGCCTATTTCAGCACGCCGGACTTCCTGGACAACCAGCACCGGATCGAGAACGCGGCGGGCGCCGACGCCTTCCTGTCGCGGCTGGAGGCCTTCTCGGGCGTGCTGGAGGGCGAGACGGCCAAGGTGCAGGAAGACGCCGGTCTGGGCGTGATCCCGCCGGACTTCATCATCGACCGGATGCTGCCGCAGATCCGCACCCTGCACGACACGCCCGCCGCCGACATGGCCATGCTGAAGTCGCTGGCGCGCAAGACGGGCGGGCTGAATCTGACCGGTTACGACGCCCGCGCCGCCGCCATCGTGGACCAGAAGATCAAGCCGGCTCTGGCCGCCCAGATCGCGGCGCTGGAGGCCTTGCGTCCCCGTGCGACCCATGACGCCGGGGTCTGGCGCCTGCCGGACGGAGAGGCCTTCTACGCGGCCGGACTGAAGGCCAATACGACCACGACCCTGTCGGCCAGGGAGATTCACGCCCTGGGCCGCGAACAGGTCGCCGAGATCAGCGCCGAGATCGACGCCATCCTGAAGGCGCAGGGCTATACGCAGGGCACGGTCGGCGAACGCATCCAGGCCCTGAACAAGGACCCCGCCCAGCTCTTCGCCAACACCGATGCGGGCAAGGCCGAGTTGCTGGCCTGGCTGAACCAGCTGGTCGCCGATCTGGAGCCGAAACTGCCGCAGGTGTTCGGCCGCCTGCCCAAGTCCCACGTCGAGGTCCGGCGCGTGCCGGTGTCGATCCAGTCGGGCGCGCCGGGCGGCTATTATCAGGGACCGCCGCTGGATGGATCGCGGCCCGGCGCCTATTACATCAATCTGCGCGACAGCGGGAACTGGCCGCGTTTCGCCCTGCCGACCCTGACCTATCACGAGGCGTCGCCGGGGCATCACCTGCAAGTGGCGCTTCAGCGCGAGTCCGGCGAACTGCCGCAATGGCGGCGGGCGGGCGGGTTCTCGGCCTACAATGAGGGCTGGGCGCTGTACGCCGAGGCGGTGGCGGCCAACGATCTAGACGTCTATGCGACCAATCCGCTGGGCCGGGTCGGCTTCCTGATGTCCTACCTGTTCCGGGCCGTGCGGCTGGTGGTGGACACCGGCCTGCATTCCGAGCGCTGGAGCCGCGAACAGGCGGTCGAATATATGGCGGCCTCGGGCGCCAAGCCGCTGGATGCGTCGAACAGCGAGATCAACCGCTACTGCGTCTGGCCGGGCCAAGCCTGCTCCTACAAGGTCGGCCATACGGTCATCGCCCGCTTGCGCAAAGAGGCCGAGGCCAAGCCCGGATTTGATCTGCGCGCCTTCCACGACAAGGTGCTGGAGAACGGCTCCCTACCCTTGGCGGTGCTGGAACGGATCGTGAGCGGAAAGGCCTAGTCGGCGACGGTCAGGCCGTCGATGCGGCGCAGGCGGTTGTGGATGTCGGTCGCGGCGACGGCGGCCTCTGCGGTCGCCACGGCGATCTGGTTGAGGCCGCGCACCACGTCGCCGGCGGCGTAGAGACACGGCACGCTGGTCGCCTGGTGCAGATCGACCTCCAGCCGACCGTCGCCGTAAAGGCGCGCGCCCAACCTCCTGGCAAGTTCGGCGTTCGGCGACGTGCCCAGCGCCGAATAGACGAGGTCGAAGGCCCGTGTCTGGGCGGTCCCGCCTGGCCCCTTCCAGGTCAGGGCCGTCACCCGATCCTGTTCGATGACGATGGCTTCCAGCGGGGCGAAGATCAGTTCGACGCCGAGCCGTTCCAGTTCGTCGCGGCGGCTGAGGGCGTTAGGCGCGCCGATGTGGATCAGGGTCACCCGGTCGGAGTAGGTGCGCATGAATGCGGCCTCGCGCGCGCCCTTGTCGCTGTGACCGATCACGGCGACGGCCTTGTCGGTGGCCTCATAGCCGTCGCAGATGGGACAGATGCGGACCAGCGCCTTCTGCACCGCCTGTTCGACGCCTGGCAGGTCGGGGTGGTGATCGACGACGCCTGTCGCCAGCAGGACGGCGCGGGCGCGGATGGCTCGCCCCTCGATCTCGGCTGTGAAACCCTCGCCGTCGCGGGCCAGGGTCTCGACCCGGCCAGGCATGACGACCGCCCCATACTCCTCGGCCTGTTCGCGCATCCGCTTCAGAATGTCCGAGCCGCCGATACCTGCGGGAAAGCCCGGCATATTGTGGCTAAGCGGGATCCAGCAGGCACGGGGGGCGCCGCCATCCGCCACTAAAGTCCGCCGACGAAACCGCCCCAGATAGGTCGCCGCCGTCAGACCGGCCGGACCCGCGCCGATGATCAGGACCTCTGGATCATTCACCGCGTGCGCCAGGCGACGGGCCACAAGTCGGACCGCACGCCCGCGCATTGGCCCATCGTGCTTTCCTCCGTCAGGACGAAGCGGTCGCCGGTCCAGGCCCAGGTCTGAGCCGAGCCGCAGTCGCCGATGCCGCGTCCCTTGGCGAAGGCCGACAGGGTGCGGGTCTTGGGATCATAGCCCCCGTTGACGGTGGAGTTGTCGGCCATCACCGGGTCGGCGCCGGGTCCTGCCGTTCCGGCAAGGATCGCGGGGCGCGGGTCGCGGCCGCCCGGTCCCGTCAGATACCAGTTGTGGGTGACGTTATAGGCCCCCGCACCACAGGGCACGGCCCACAGTTCGGTGCGGGCATCCAGCCGTGCGGACATCACCATGTCGCTGATCGCCGGCATGGCGGATTCCTTCAGGCAGGTTCCGACCTCGGTGCGGCTGCGAAGGGCGGCGGGCACGGTCTGGTTCACGTCGCCGAAGCCGGTCTGATCCACGGCCGGGGCGGGCGTGACCGTCGGCAGGGGCGGGGCGACCGGGACGGTGGCGGCGGGACGGTCGCCACGGCGGATCAGGGCCGTGGGCGTATTGAGGCGACCCTGTTTCTCGTCGATCCACAACAGGGCGGCGGCAGCGCCGTGCAGCGAGACGTCCTGGGACGAGGCGCCGCGAATGATCATGACCTTGCCCTGAGCCAGGGCGTCGATGACGGCGCGGGCATCGGTGCGGATTTCGCCGATGGGCGCCTCGGCTTCGCCCTCGGGGCTGAGCGCAGCGGCGAAGGCGCGGCCGTCGATGGTCAGCGCGATCTGATTGGGGCCCTTGGCGTCGCCGTCGGGCCAATAGCCGAACAGGATCTGGGGCTGGGCGTCCGGGCCGGGCGCCAAGGTGATGCGGACCCAGCCGGCGGCGAACTCGGGCGCGAAGCCGAAGGCCCAGCAGGTGCCGTCGTTGCCGCAGGTCGCGCTCCAGTCGCGGAACTGTTTCGTCTCGGCGCGGATCTGAAGCACGGGAGCAGACGCGGCTGCGGCGGCCGTTGCAGGCATGGCGGCCTGGGGCGCGCCGGGCGTCTTGGCGGCGTCCTTGTCGCCACAGCCGGCGACGGCGAAGGCGGACAGGACCAGGGCGGAAAGCGCGACGCCGCGAGACAGGGTCTTCATGCCTTTTTCAACTCCGACGGCTTGTGCGCCGCACGCGCGCCGGTCTTGGCGCTCTCGACGATATACTCGGGATTTTGCGGCGAAGCTGCGACCTTATGACCCTTTATGTGGGTTTCAGCCGTGACCTTCTTGATGACCTTGCCGGTCGTCGTGCCCTGGCTGTGGTCCCACTTCACGCGGTCGCCGGCCTTGAACGTCTTGTCTGGCATGGCTGCGCTCCCTGCTGTGTCGCTTCCTGTTCAGCGATCAGCCTGCGCATCAGTTCCGCATCGATCACGGGGGGCGTCTCGCAGAAGGTGACGATCCACCGATCGACCAGGTCACGCTCTTCGTTCGTCATTGCGTCGTCCGTCGCTGTTGCTGGGCCAAGGAGAAGCCAAGACAGAGAGAAGGGTTCAGCGTGGCCGTGGAGGTTTTTTCCGGGCGGGGTTAACGGACGGCGGGGTTTGCGCGGGCGCGCGGCCCGGCTATATCCCCGCCACGACATTCCTTCCCTACAGTCACAGGCGGACCTCACGCATGGCCAAGATCAAGGTCGAAAACCCCATCGTCGACATCGACGGCGACGAAATGACCCGCATCATCTGGCAGATGATCAAGGACAAGCTGGTCTTCCCGTTCCTGGATCTCGAACTGGACTACTACGACCTGGGCATGGAGCACCGCGACGCCACCGACGACCAGGTGACGATCGACGCCGCCCACGCGATCCAGAAGCACGGCGTCGGCGTCAAATGCGCCACCATCACCCCTGACGAAGCGCGCGTCGCCGAGTTCGGGCTGAAGAAGATGTGGAAGTCGCCCAACGGCACCATCCGCAACATCCTGGGCGGCGTGGTCTTTCGGGAGCCGATCATCTGCTCGAACGTGCCGCGCCTGGTGCCCGGCTGGACCCAGCCGATCGTCGTCGGCCGTCATGCCTTTGGCGACCAGTACAAGGCCACCGACTTCCTGATGCCCGGCCCCGGCACCCTGACGATCAAGTTCGTGGGCGAAGACGGCGCCGTGATCGAGCACGAGGTCTACAAGGCCCCCGGCGCCGGCGTGGCCATGGCCATGTACAACCAGGACGACTCGATCCGCGAGTTCGCCCACGCCTCGTTCGCCTATGGCCTGCAGCGCAACTATCCGGTCTATCTGTCGACCAAGAACACGATCCTGAAGGCCTACGACGGCCGCTTCAAGGACCTGTTCCAGGAAGTGTTCGACGCCCATTACGCCGCAGAGTTCAAGGCGCGCAGCCTGACCTATGAGCACCGCCTGATCGACGACATGGTCGCGGCGGCCATGAAGTGGTCGGGCGGTTTCGTCTGGGCGTGCAAGAACTATGACGGCGACGTGCAGTCGGACGTGGTGGCGCAGGGCTTCGGCTCGCTGGGCCTGATGACCTCGGTCCTGATGACGCCGGACGGCAAGGTGCTGGAGACGGAAGCCGCCCACGGCACCGTGACCCGCCACTATCGCCAGCATCAGAAGGGCGAGGCCACCTCGACCAACTCGATCGCCTCGATCTTCGCCTGGACCCGCGGCTTCAAGCACCGCGCCAAGCTGGACGACAACGCGGCCCTGGCGACCTTCGCCGACACGCTGGAGAAGGTGGTCGTGGACACCGTCGAGAGCGGCCACATGACCAAGGACCTGGCCCTGCTGGTCGGCGACCAACAGGGCTGGCTGACCACCGAGGGCTTCCTCGACAAGGTCGCCGAGAACCTGAAAACCGCCCTGCCGGACGTGGGCTGAGGCTAGGCGGCGGGCGTCCGTGCGGCGTCCGCCCCCTCCACCACGCTGCGCGTGGTCCCCCTCCCCCGCTTCGCTGGGGAGGAATGTCCTCAAGCAGCGCGGAGCGCGATAGGACAAACAAGAATGAGGCCCCGTCGGAGCGATCCGACGGGGCTTTTCGTTGTGCGAACGGCCGGGGCGTGCATGATCGGCGATAATGAGGAAGCGGTCGTGAAGCGTCTGTTCGGAAATCTGGTGCTGGCGGCGGTCGTGGCGGCGGTGCTGTCCTTCTTCGCCGCGCCCGCCGTGGCCTTCTTCGCCATTCGCTCGGCGGCAGAGGCGAACGATGTGGCGGGGCTTTCGCGGCTGATCGATTTCAACGCCGTGCGCCAGTCGCTGCGGCCGCAGCTGGCGGGACGGCCCGAGGCGATGGCCCCCGCCCCGTCGTTCCTAGAAGACCCCATCGGCGCGTTTCGGCGTCAGATCGAACAGAACCCCATCCTGCGCCAGCCTGACGTGGACGCCTATCTGACGCCGGCGGCGCTGACGGCCTTGTTGCGGGGCGAGGGACGATACGCCAGCCAGCGCACAGGGGCAGGCGTCGCGCCCGCTTCGGCCCAGGCCCGAAAGCCCTGGCCCAGCCCGGCCTATTGGAGCGTCAACCGAGCGCGGATGGCGGTGACGGACCAGGGCGGGTCGCGCACCCTGTTCACCTTCGAGCGGCGCGGGCCGTTCGAATGGAAGCTGGTCCATATCGGCCTGCCGGACGGGACGGCACCGGCCGTGAGCGTGACGCCCCGTCCCTGAGGCTAGGGACAATGAGGCAACCGGGCGGTCGGGCGCCGCGTTGGCTTTCCAAGGAGACTGCATGAACCGCAAGATCGTCACCGGAGCCCTGATCGCCGTCGTCGTCGGCGTGGTCGTCGCCCTGTTCGCCTCGCCCTTCGTCGCCGCCCAGGCCCTGGTGCGGGCGGCGCGGACGGGGGATGCGGCGGGGCTGGAGCGGCAGGTGGACTTCCCAGCCTTTCGCGCCAGTCTGAAAAGCGAGCTGAACGCGCGGGCGGCGCTGGAAATCCGCAGCCGGACCAAGGGGGATCGCGGTCTGGCGGCGCTGGGGATGCTGCTGGCCCCGTCGCTGGTCGAAGGCGCAGTCGACAACTTCGTCACGCCCCAGGGCATCGCCGCCATGGTGCGCTCAGGCGAGACGCCTGAACCGGAACGACCCGTTCCGGCCGACGACACTCCGGCCGTGGACAAGGACAAGATCAAGCAGTCATGGGCCTATCGCGGGATCAACACCTTCGCCGTCACCCTGACGCGCGACGACCGACCGGACGACGCCCTGGTGCTGATCATGGAGCGCCGCACGCCGTTTACGTGGAAGCTGGCGGGGGTGGACCTGACGCCCGATCCGATGGGCTGAGACGGTCGAGGAGCAAAAAACACGTCTAAAGTGTCTAATCTGTCTGATTGGACGGTGCGGCGCCGATCAAAAAATTGAGTGCAATCGGTGCACTTTTGTCCTGGATGAGCGTCCTCCTCTATGACCGGCGGCGATTATACGCGCGGTTTGGAGGGCGGGCAGGAAGTGGACGCTGTGGCGGCTTAAGCCGCTGAAGAATAAGGCCGTTAGTCTCGAAAATAGGACGCCTTATCCCTCTCCCATTGGGAGAGGGCTTGAGCGCACGAGAGCGACAGCGATCGTCCTTGCGTGAAAGGGTGAGGGTCGGGTGGTGCGACATGGCCCACGATCCGACCCTCATCCGGCCCTGCGGGCCACCTTCTCCCAACGGGAGAAGGGAAAGATAAGGAAGGCGAGTATCAGCCTCCCAGCGCGTTCCGCACCGCCGCCAGACCGTCTTCAGCCTTGGACCCATCCGGCGCGCCGCCTTGGGCGAAGTCGGGTTTGCCGCCGGCGCCCTGGCCGCCCATGGCGATGACGGCGGCGCGGGCCAGGTCGGCGGCGTTGACGCGGTCGGTCAGGTCGGAGGTGACGGCGACGGTGACGGCCGCCCTGCCTTCGGTGACGCCGATCAGGGCGACGACGCCGGTTCCAACCTGTTTACGGAAGTCCTCGGCGACGCCGCGCAGACCCTTGCCGTCCACGCCGTCCAGCACGCGGGCCATCAGCTTGATCCCGCCGATCTCTTCGGGCGCAGCAGATGCGCCCGAGCCGCCGCCGAGGGCCAGTTGCTTCTTCAGCTCGGCGACCTGTTTCTCCAGCGTCTTGACCGAGGCGGTCAGGCTGTCGACGCGGGCAGGGACATCGGCGGTCTGGACCTTGAAGCCCTGGGCCAGCGAACGGGCGACGCCGGCCTGGGCCAACAGATACTGGCGCGCGGCCTCGCCGGTCAGGGCCTCAATGCGGCGTACGCCGGCGGCGACGCCGGTTTCCTGAACGATCTTGAACAGGGCGATGTCGCCGGTGCGGGCGACGTGGGTGCCGCCGCATAGCTCGACCGAATAGGGGGCGTTGTTGTCGCCGGTCAGGGCCCGGCCCAAGGTCAGGACGCGGACCTCGTCGCCGTATTTCTCGCCGAACAGGGCGATGGCGCCGGCCTCGATGGCCTCTTGCGGGGCCATCAGCTTCATCTCGGTGGGGACGTTCTGACGGATGACCGCATTGACCTCGGTCTCGATGGCCGACAGTTCGGCCTCGGTCAGCGGGGCGCCGTGGCTGAAGTCGAAGCGGGCGCGTTCGGCGTCGACCAGTTGGCCCTTCTGGGCGACTGCGGGGCCGAGCACATTCTTCAGCGCCGTGTGCAGCAGGTGGGCGGCGGAGTGGTTGGCGCGGGTGGTGCGGCGTTTCTCGGCGTCCACCAGTTGGGCGGCGCGGGTTCCGATCTCCAGCTTGCCGGCCGTGACCTGGGCCACCAGAACGTGCAGGTCGCCGGCGTGTTTGCGCACGTCGATGACCTCGGCCTCACCGCCCGGCCATTCCAAGGTTCCGTGATCGCCGGCCTGGCCGCCGCTTTCGGCATAGAAGGGGGTGGTGTCGAACAGGACCTCGACGATGTCGCCGGCCTCGGCCGTCTCGACGGGGGCGCCGGCGTTCATGATGGCCAGGACCTCTCCCGACCCCTCTATATTGTCGTAGCCGGTAAAGACGGTCGGCCCCATGCGGTCGCGGATCGCCAGCCATTCGTTGGTGTTGGCGGTCTGGCCCGAGCCCTTCCAGTGTTCGCGCGAACGCTGGCGCTGCTCGGCCATAGCGGATTCGAAGCCGTCGACATTGACCGAGAAGCCGCGACGACGGGCCTCGTCCTGGGTCAGGTCCAACGGGAAGCCGTAGGTGTCGGACAGGGTGAAGGCCGTCTGGCCGTCCAGCATGTCGCCGGGACGGAAGCCCTGAACCGCCGTGTCGAACAGGGCCATGCCCCGGCCGAGCGTGGTGCGGAAGCGGACTTCTTCCTGCTTCAGCGTGTCCTCGATGAAGGGCTGGGCGCGGGCCAGTTCGGGATAGGCGTCGCCCATCTGGGCCACCAGGGTCGGGACCAGGCGGTGCATCAGGGGGTCGGCGGCGCCCAGCAGGTGGGCGTGACGCATGGCGCGGCGCATGATCCGGCGCAGGACATAGCCCCGGCCCTCGTTCGACGGGGTGACGCCGTCGGCGATCAGGAAGGACGACGAGCGCAGGTGGTCGGCGATGACCCGGTGGCTGGCGGCGCGCTCACCGTCCGACCTGGTCGAGGTGGCGTCTTCGGACGCGGCGATCAGGGTCTTGAACAGGTCGGTCTCGAACACGGAATGCACGCCCTGAAGGACGGTAGTCATCCGCTCCAGCCCCATGCCGGTGTCCACGCTGGGCTTGGGAAGGTTGCGAACGATCTGATCGTTCTCCTTCTCATACTGCATGAAGACGTTGTTCCAGATCTCGACGTAGCGATCGCCGTCCTCGTCCGGCGAACCGGGAGGGCCGCCGGCGATCTTGTCGCCGTGATCCCAGAAGATTTCGGTGCAGGGGCCGCACGGACCCGAATCGCCCATGGCCCAGAAGTTGTCCGACCCGGCGATGCGGATGATCTTGTCGTCGCCGAAACCGGTGATCTTCTTCCAGATCGCGGCCGCCTCGTCGTCGTCGATATAGACGGTGACCAGAAGGCGTTTGGGGTCCAGGTCAAAGTCCTGGGTGACCAGATTCCACGCCTTCTCGATGGCGTGTTCCTTGAAATAGTCGCCGAACGAGAAGTTCCCCAGCATCTCGAAGAAGGTCAGGTGGCGGGCGGTGTAGCCGACATTGTCCAGGTCATTGTGCTTGCCGCCGGCGCGGACGCATTTCTGAGAGCTGGTCGCGCGCGGATAGGGCGGCTTGGACGCGCCGGTGAAATAGTCCTTGAACGGCACCATGCCCGCATTGACGAAGAGCAGGCTCGGGTCGTTCTGCGGCACCAGCGGGGCCGAATGGACCTTGGCATGGCCGTCCGCCGCGAAATAATCGAGGTAGGTGGCGCGGATCTCGTTCAGGCTGGGCATGGGCGTGTCTTCGGCTGGGCGGTCGCTAAGGAACCGGCGTCTTATAGGGTTTTGGCGGCGAGCGCATCATCTGGTCGGGCTGGGAGTCAGGGAGAGACCGTCCTAAGAAACTGGCTTTCTGACGCTGCGGCGACCCGCTGCGGGGGATCACTGTGCAACTAACATGCAGCGCGAGACAAAGTCTCCAACTCGCCAGAAGCAAAGGTCCACCTGCCACCATCGAGCCAACGAACGCCTTGTATCTCGATAATATAACGACCGCGCTTCTGACCGATGTCACGCCCAGAGATGTGGGTGATCTTGACCATGTGGTCTTCTATAATCGCGCCATTCCAGTCGGGCAGCGTATTGAGCGTCTCGGGCCGAAGTTGCTGGTCGCCCATGGCGCGTCCAAGCGCGGCAAACACCTGGATCAGGTCGATAGGCCAGCCGACAAGCGTGTCATTCATGAGCAGAAGTGAGCAGGGCTTGGTGGAGCGGTCAACGTCTGCTTACCGCCCACCAAAGCCCACCGGCATGTCTGCCATCTGCACCCGCGACCGCGATCTACAGAACAGAAAGGCGCTTACACCCTCGGCGGCGGGCCGAACTTGCCGGACTGGTAGTCCTGGATAGCCTGGATGATTTCTTCGCGGGTGCTCATGACGAAGGGGCCGTGGCTGAAGACCGGCTCGCCGATGGGATCGGCGTGGCCCAGCAGGACGACGGCGTCGGTCGTCGCAGTGATCTGGAACGCGTCGCCGTCGGACAGGGTGGCGAGATTCCATTGCGGCACGGCGGTTCCGGCGACGAAGACCTCGCCCTTTACGACATAGAGGAAGACGTTGCGGCCCGAAGCGACAGGCGTCTCGAACACCGCGCCGGCGGGCAGGCGCACCACGGCCAGATGGATGTCGATCAGGGACTGGATGGGCGCCGCGACGCCCAGCCATTCGCCGGAGACCGGCTCGACCGTGACGCCGGCCTCGGTGGTGAAGGTGGGGATGTCGGATTTCTGCAGGCCGACATAGTCGGGCTTGGTCATCTTCAGCCGCGAGGGCAGGTTCACCCACAGCTGCAGGATCTCCATCGGCCCGCCGTCGCGCTTGAAGGCGGCGGGCGACAGTTCGGCGTGGATCAGGCCCGAGCCGGCGGTCATCCACTGGATGCCGCCCGCCTTGATGATGCTCTCGCCGCCGCCGGAATCGTTATGAGCCAGTTCGCCGTCGAGGATGAAGGTGACGGTCTCGAACCCCCGGTGCGGGTGGGGACCGAACGGCAGGCCGGCGTTGCCCGGCCCATAGGTCTGCGGTCCGTGGTGGTTCAGGAACAGGAAGGGATCGACCTGGTCCAGGCCCGGACCGGGCACGGGACGACGGGTGGTCAGATCGCCGATGTCGTCGCGGTGGGCGGGATGCAGGCGAAGGACGGAACGAGGCTGGGTCATTCGCTACATATAGGGTGGCGGATCAACGGTGGCGAGATCAGCCTGGTCGGGTCGCCGTGACGGGACGGGCGCGGCCGTTCTGGATCAGTTCGCCGGTCCAGCCCTTGGCGGCGGGTCGCAGGTGCAGTTCGCCGCCGGCCAGGGGGATCACCGCGACGTCGCCCGCCCTGGAGGCGGGACCGGCTGGTCCACCCTGTTCGGTTCCGGCCGGGAGGTCCAGCCGGCGCCAGGCGCCTTCGATCATCCGACCCCCGCCGAGGTCGGTCAGGGCCAGGGACAGCAGGGGTTTTCCATCGGAACTCGTCACGCGCCAGCGGCCGTCCAGAGGACCGCTGCGGGCGTCCGCGTCGATCTGGGCCTGGGCCACGCCCTGGTCATAGGCGATCTCTGCGTCGGTGGGGCTGACCTCATAGTCGCCGACATAGGCGTTCACTTCGACGGAGGCGGTCAGGGGGCGCCGATGCCGATCCGTCGCTGCGTCGCCCTGGGCTTCTTCGCGGCCGAAGTCGGAGGGCGGTTCGAACGGGCGGACGGCCGGCGCCTGGTACGTCTCGGGCGTGGCGTCCAGCAGACCCGTGGTCTGGATGGCGGGCTCCAAGGCGACGGCGGCGATCAGGGCGAACAGGATCATGAGGCCCACCGTGCCAAATGCCGGCCCGCATCGGCTAGCCGTCGATCGACCTGCGAACGCAAACGTGATCCGCCGTGATGGAACCTGCGTAAGAGCGGCAATGCGTAGATGTTCGCCGCTGTGCGTTGACACCGGCCCCCCAGGGTCACAAAAGCCTTCGCAACCGCACACGGCGATTGAATTCATTCGCTTTTGAGAACCATTCGCATGACCCAGCCCAGCCCGACGCCGGGTGGCGCCTCTAGCGACCGGACCGGTCGCTTCGTCACCCAACCGAACGGTCACATCGCGCCGCTTTCGCCGCACATGAGCATCTGGCGCTGGCACGTCACCATGACGGCCTCGATCCTGTTCCGGGCCACCATCATCGCCTCAACCGTCGGCGTCCTGTTCTTCATCGCCTGGCTGGGCGCCCTGGCCTTCGGGCCGGACGCCTATGACACGGCGCTGGCCGTCGCGGGCTCGCCGCTGGGTCTGTTCGTGGGCTTCGGCCTGACGGTGGTGCTGTTCTCCTTCATCCTGAACGGCGCGCGTCACACCTATAACGACACCGGCAACGGCCTGACGGTGAAGTCGGCGACGCTGCTGTCCAATATCGCCGTCTGGGCGCCTATCCCGCTGGCCGTGCTGTTCTGGGTCGTCCTATTCGCCGTCGGGAGGGTCTCGCTGTGAGCGGCGCCGCCAAGTTCAAGAACAACGTCAAGGTTTCCGAGCGCCACGGCGCCGGCGAATGGCTGATCGAGCGGGTTCTGCTGGTCGCCCTGATCCCGCTGGGCCTGTGGGTCGCCTCGACCGGCTTCACCCTGGCCGGCGCCGGCTATGACGGCGTCATGGCCTGGTTCGCCAGTCCGCTCAACGCGGGCCTGCTGGCCCTCACGGTGGTGGTCTTCTTCGCCTATGTCAGCGTCGCCTGGAAAGTCATCCTGGAAGACTATGTGCCCAGCGTCGGCACGCGCGGCCTGCTGGTCGTGCTGCTGAACGTGGTCTTCCTCGTGCTGGCCGCCGCCAGCGTCTTCTTCATCGTGCGGCTGGCGCTGGGTTCGGCGCCGCTGCCCGCTGGTTTCGGAGCCTGATTAGCTGATGGCCGCTTACGAACTGATCGATCACGAATACGACGTCGTCGTCGTCGGCGCCGGGGGCTCGGGCCTTCGCGCCGCACTCGGCGCCGCCCAGCAGGGCCTGAAGGTCGCCTGCGTGACCAAGGTCTTCCCGACCCGCTCCCACACCGTGGCCGCTCAGGGCGGCATCTCCGCCTCGCTGGGCAATATGGGCGAGGACAGCTGGCAGTGGCACATGTACGACACCGTCAAGGGGTCGGACTGGCTGGGCGACCAGGACTCGATCGAATATCTGGTCCGTAACGCGCCCAAGGCCGTCTATGAGCTGGAACACTGGGGCGTTCCTTTCAGCCGCACCGAGGAAGGCAAGATCTATCAGCGCGCCTTTGGCGGCATGACCCGCAACTTCGGCGAAGGCCCGGTGCAGCGCACCTGCGCCGCCGCCGACCGGACCGGCCATGCCATCCTGCACACCCTGTACGGCCAGTCGGTGCGTCGCGAAGTGAAGTTCTTCGTCGAATATTTCGCGCTCGACCTGATCATGCAGGACGGCGTCTGCACCGGCGTGACGGCGCTTCAGCTCGACAACGGCCAACTGCACCAGTTCCGCGCCAAGATGGTGGTTCTGGCCACCGGCGGCTACGGCCGCGCCTACTTCTCGGCCACCAGCGCCCACACGTGCACCGGCGACGGCAACGCCATGGTGCTGCGCGCCGGCCTGCCGCTGCAGGACATGGAGTTCGTCCAGTTCCACCCGACCGGCATCTATGGCGCCGGCTGCCTGATCACCGAGGGCGCGCGCGGCGAGGGCGGCTATCTGACCAACTCGGAAGGCGAGCGCTTCATGGAGCGTTATGCGCCGACCGTGAAGGACCTGGCGCCACGCGACATGGTTTCGCGCTCCATGACCATCGAGATCCGTGAAGGGCGCGGCGTGGGTCCGAACAAGGACCACATCTTCCTGCACCTGGACCACCTGGATCCCAAGATCCTGCACCAGCGCCTGCCGGGCATTTCCGAAAGCGCCAAGATCTTCGCCGGCGTGGACGTGACCAAGGAGCCGATCCCGGTCCTGCCGACCGTGCACTACAACATGGGCGGCATCCCCACGAACTATCACGGCGAGGTGTTGACGCTGCGCGACGGCAATCCCGACAGCGTGGTGCCCGGCCTGATGGCTGTGGGCGAGGCGGCCTGCGTCTCGGTGCATGGCGCCAACCGCCTGGGCTCCAACTCCCTGACCGACCTGGTAGTGTTCGGCCGCGCCGTCGGCCTGCGCTGCGGCGAGGTGGTGGACAAGGCCTCGGCCGTGCCGTCGGCCTCCAAGACCCAGACCGACGAACACCTGGCCCGCCTGGACCACTTCCGCTACGCCGACGGCTCGACCCCGACCGCCGAGCTGCGCCTGTCGATGCAGAAGGCCATGCAGGCCGACGCGGCGGTGTTCCGCACCGGCGAGACCCTGCAACAGGGCACCGACAAGCTGCGCGCCATCGAGGCGGCCGGCGCCGACATCAAGACCACCGATCGCGGCCTGATCTGGAACACGGACCTGATGGAGACGCTGGAGTACGACAACCTGATCGCCCAGGCGATGGTGACGATCGAGGGCGGCCTGAATCGCACGGAATCGCGCGGCGCGCACGCCCGCGAAGACTATCCCGATCGCGACGACGTCAATTGGATGAAGCACACCCTGGCGTGGAAGCGTCCGGGCGAGCAGGTCCAGATCGATTATCGTCCGGTCCACAACTACACCATGTCCGACGACATCGCGTATATCGAACCGAAGGCGCGGGTTTACTAAGATGGTCCAGCTCACTCTCCCCAGAGGCTCCAAGCCGACGACGGGCAAGGTCCACAAGGCCGCGCCGGGTTCCAAGGACGTCAAGACCTACAAGGTCTATCGCTATGACCCCGAGGTCGATGCGGACCCGCGCTGGGACACCTATGAGGTGCCGACCGGCGACCACGGCCCGATGCTGCTGGACGCCCTGATCCACATCAAGAACACCATCGATCCGACCCTGTCGTTCCGGCGCTCGTGCCGCGAGGGCATCTGCGGTTCGTGCTCGATGAACGTGGACGGGCGCAACGCCCTGGCCTGCACCAAGGGCTGGGACGAGTGCAACTCGCACAACATCACCATCGCCCCCCTGCCCCACCAGCCGGTGGTCAAGGACCTGGTGACGGACCTGAGCCTGTTCTACGCCCAGTACGACTCGATCCAGCCCTACCTCCAGTCGGACGAGCCGGACCCGGAGAAGGAACGGCTGCAGACCCCGGCCGAGCGCGAGAAGCTGGACGGCCTGTACGAGTGCATCCTGTGCGCCTGCTGCTCCACCTCCTGCCCCAGCTACTGGTGGAACCAGGAAGAATACCTCGGCCCGGCGGCGCTGCTGCAATCCTATCGCTGGATTTCCGACAGCCGCGACGACGCCACGGACAAGCGCCTGGACGATCTGGAAGACCCGTTCAAACTGTATCGCTGCCACACGATCATGAACTGCGCCCAGGTCTGCCCCAAGGGCCTGAACCCGGCCAAGGCCATCGCCGAGACCAAGAAGCTGATGGTCGCGCCGAGCCGCAAGAAGGCAGCCTGATTTTAGACCCCCCCGGAGCGACGCTTCGGGGGTTTTTGTCGTCCGCTACTGGGCCAGCTTGAGGCCGCAGTGGGCGGCGAAATGACGAAAATCGGAATCGCCGGAGATCAAGGGTATCCCCGCATCGATGCAGGACTGGGCGATCAGGGCGTCGGCCAGCCGCGCCTTGAGGCCGCGCATCGCGAGGGCGCGGCGATTGAGCGCCGCCCTTTCCCAATAGCCATCGATGACCGGCACGAGCGGCGCCGCGCCCAGCAGGGCGTCGAGATCGCTTTCCGGCGAGGGGGCGGACAGCAATTCCGTCAGGACCAAAGGCGGCAGCACCAGCTTTTCGTCACGAAGGGCGCGGCGAACCGCCGGTCGTGCGGGGCCATCGAAGCCGTGCAGAAAATGCAGGACCGCGCTGGTGTCGGCGGCGATCAAGCCGTGCGATCCGATCCGTCCAGCGGCCGATCCTGGCGCAGGTCGTCAAGATCGACGTCCAGCGGCGCGCGGCCCTCCAGGGCCAGCATGCGACGGCTCCAGTCCGAATGCGCCAGGGTTTCGAGCGCCCGGCGCAGGGTTTCCGTCACGCCCTGGCCCGTCGCATCCTGAGCCGCCGCCAGGAGGCGGGCGGGCAGGATGGCGGTGATCTTGCGCATGTCGTTCATGGGTCGATAATGCCATATACTGATGCTGGCGCCAACTTACGGCCTTGCGCGGGCGGCATGGCTTGATATGAGCGGGCCATGGCCAGCATCACCTATATCGAGCATGACGGAACCGAGCACGTCGTCGACGTGAAGCCGGGGCTGAGCGTCATGGAAGGCGCGATCCGCAACAATGTGCCGGGGATCGACGCGGATTGCGGCGGGGCCTGCGCCTGCGCCACCTGCCATGTCTATGTCGACGAGGCCTGGCGCGAAGCGACGGGCAAGCCCAGCGCCATGGAGGAGTCGATGCTGGACTTCGCCGAAGAGGTCGAGCCGAACAGCCGCCTGTCGTGCCAGATCCGCGTTTCGGACGCGCTGAGCGGCTTGGTCGTGCGGTTGCCGCAGAACCAGCACTGAAATGGGCGATCCGGGGCTGATCGAGAGGATCGGCCGCTGGATCGACCATTGGATCGGGGAGGCCGAACCGGCCGAACCGCCGCCGATCCTGGGGATCTCAGGGTCGCAAGGGTCTGGAAAATCCACCTTGGCGCAGGACGTGGCCGAGCGGTTCGGCGGGGCGGCCCTGTCGCTGGACGACGTCTATCTGACCAAGGCGGAACGGGCCGATCTGGCGGGGCGGGTGCATCCGCTGTTCGCCACGCGCGGGCCGCCGGGGACGCATGACCTGGGTTTGCTGCATCGACTTCTGGACCGGCTTTCGAGTGCGGGTCCGGGCGATCTGACGCCCTTGCCACGCTTCGACAAGCTGGCCGACGACCGGGCGCCCGAGGCGGACTGGCCGGTCGTGAGGGGGCGACCGAGGGTGATCGTGCTGGAGGGATGGTGCCTGGGTGCGACGGCGCAGGCGGAGCCGGCCCTGGTCACGCTGATCAATGGGCTGGAAGCCAAGCAGGATGCCGACGGCCTGTGGCGGGGCGCGATCAACGCGGCCCTGGCGCGGGACTATGGGCCGCTGCACGCGCGGCTCGACGCCCTGATCTTCCTGAAGGCGCCGTCGTTCGATGTCGTGCTGGACTGGCGCTGCGAGCAGGAGGCGGGGCTGATGAAGCGCGACGCCGTGCCGCCTGAGCGGCTTGCGGCCCTGGCGGTCTTCATCCAGCACTATGAGCGACTGACCCGGCATATGATCGATGGCGGCGTCGCCGCCGACCTGATCGTCGATCTGGACCGGGATCGCCGGATCGTGGGCCTGGAGGGCGCGAATTTCCTCGCGGCGACAGGGGGCGTGGCGCCGGAGCCGGCCTCGCGCGTTATCGCCCCATGAGCCTGTTTGGATCCAAACCCGCCATCACGGACGACAGACGGTCGATGGCGCGTCGGCCGGCCAATGCGCGCGGCGTCGTCTGTGCGCCCGGGGTGGAGACGGCGTGTCTGATCGTCGATCTGTCGGACGGTGGCATGAAGGTGCGGCTGGACCGCGGCGCCGCCCTGCCGCGCGAGGTGGTGGTGGTCGATGTCGCGCAAGCCGTGGCCTATCCTGCGACCGTCGTGTGGCAGAGGACGAACGAAGCGGGGCTGAGACAGACCGGGGCCAAATCCCTGCGCGGCCTGGCGCCCGCCCGGCTGGTTGGCGCACGCGAAGCCTGGCTGAGGGCCGGGGGCCGCTAGAGCCCGGCGGGCATGGAGCCGGCGTTGATGGCGATCCGCCCCACCAGACCCTTGACGATCAGATCCAGCGCCGAACCCTCGCGGTAGTCGGCGGCGGCGACGAAGTTGACCCGGTCCTCCGAGATCAGGGAATATACCTTCTTCTGATCCTTCTCGTTCGAGCGCGGATCATAGACGGCGATGGAGAAGCCGCCCTTGGTGTGCATCATCTTCATGGTCGGCACGTCGGTGTCGCCGTCGCCGATGAAGATCATCCGATCAAAGGGCACGGCGCGCTCGTCGTCAGGGATGAAGTGGTTGATCCGCTCGTGCTCCCAGTGGTTCTTCACCCCCTTGTTGATGCGGAACAGATACTGGGTCTTGGTGGTGTAGTTGACGCCCACGGCCGGCCAGGCTGCCTCGCCCTTTTCGTCATAGACGTAGTGGGAGGCGAAGACGTGGTTCAGGGCGGGGCGGATCGGCGTGCCGTCGATCATCTCCTCCAGCCCGGCCGAGATGATGTAGTGCTCGATCTCCAGCCCGTATCTGGCGCCGAAGGCGTTCATGCGGTCGAACCAGCTGAGATCCTTCAGTCCCTCGAACAGGGCGACGGCCTCGCCGTGCTGGCGCAGGGTCTCGCGCGTCACCGGAGCGCCGTTCTGGCGCGCGTGATGCAGCATCAGCTGCATGTACATCAGGATGCCGTCGCCGTCGGCGTCCTTGGTCAGGCGCTCGGCCTCCTCCCAGAAGGCGCCGATGCCCATGCCCACCGAGGGGATGAACGACACCTCCTGCATATTGCCGCGCGCCAGGGTGCCGTCGAAATCATAGATCAGGGCGGTCTTCAGCAGCGGGGTCTTGGGTTCGGACATGAGGGCGAGATCCTTGGTGGAACCCGCCCTCTATATCAGCCCGCCGCGCCCGTCGATTGGCGACGCTGGCCGAAGGTGGGGGCGGCGGCCTTCTGCTCGGCCCAATAGTCCGCGCCCGTCGTCGGCTTGAACATGGTGCGCGGCGCCCCGTTGCGGGCCACGACGGCGAAGGTGTTGGTCGAGGCCTGATAGATCAGGGTGTCGCCGTTCGGCCGTTTCACCGTCTCGGCGTCGCTGGGCGGGCTGGAGGTGAAGGCCTTCACCTTCTCAATATAGTCTTGAGGCGACCGGGCGTCGAAGTCGGCGCCGTTGCGCTGAAAAAGACGCGCCGTCTTGGCATCCATCGTCTCTGTTCGGGTAACCGTCAGACCCGGCTTGATTTCCTGCGTCGTGGTGGTTTCGACCGTTTCAGACACAAAACCCGCAGCTGGAGCGGCTTCCGCCGTCCGGTCCCGCGTCTCCACCGCCGAACTGTTGTCGCAGGCGCTCAGCCCCAGCAGACCGCACAGGGCCAGCGCGGCCCCTCCCCTCGTCAGCGTTCTCATTCTTCCCTCCAGATACCCGCTGAGCGCGACGAAAGCACAACTTTATTGTTCGTGCAATGTTCTCGTCTCGACGGCGTCATGCCAGGCGGCTAGACGAAGGACATGGACAATCGCTCCCTTTCGAACCGCAAGATCCTGCTGATCGTCGGCGGCGGCATCGCGGCCTACAAGGCGCTGGAGCTGGTGCGTCTGATCGCCAAGGCGGGCGGACAGACACGGGTGATCCTGACCGAATCCGGGGCCGAGTTCGTGACGCCCCTGTCGCTGGCGGCGCTGAGCGGCCATCCGGTGCGCTCGGGCCTGTTCCATCCCGACGACGAGACCAGCATGGGTCATATCGAGCTGTCGCGCTGGGCCGATCTGGTGGTCGTGGCGCCGGCGACGGCGGGCCTGATCGCCAAGGCGGCGAATGGCTTGGCCGACGATTTGGCCTCCACGACCCTGATCGCCACGGACAAGCGGGTGCTGCTGGCGCCGGCGATGAACGTGCGGATGTGGGAGCATCCGGCGGTGCAGGCCAATATGGAACGGCTGAAGGCCTTTCCCGGCTTCCACGGCGTGGCGGTGGTCGGACCGGACGAGGGCGAGATGGCCTGTGGCGAATATGGCTTCGGCCGAATGGCGGAACCGGCGGCGATCCTGGAGGCCATCGAGGGCCTGCTAGCCGGCGCTGACGGGCGGCCTCTGGCAGGCAAGCGCGCGGTCGTCACCGCCGGGCCAACCTTTGAGCCCATCGACCCGGTGCGGGGCCTGACCAATCGCTCCAGCGGCAAACAGGGCTACGCCATCGCCGCCGCCCTGGCCGAGCTGGGCGCCGAGGTGACGCTGGTGTCCGGCCCGACGGCGCTGGGCGCGCCCACGGGCGTAACGCGGATCGACGTGGAGAGCGCGCTGGAGATGCAGGCGGCGACGCGGGCGGCCCTGCCCGCCGACATCGCCGTGCTGTCGGCCGCCGTCGCCGACTGGCGCGTGGACACCATCGCCGGGGGCAAGATCAAGAAGGGGCCGGGCGGCCCGCCGACACTGGCCCTGATCGAGAACCCCGACATCCTGGCGGGCGTCGCCGCGCCGGGACCGAATCGGCCGGGGCTGGTGATCGGCTTCGCCGCCGAGACCACGGATCTGGAGGCCAACGCCCGCACCAAGCTGTCGCGCAAGGGCTGCGACTGGATCATCGGCAACGACGTGTCCGACGACGTCTTCGGCTCGGACGGCAACGCCGTGCTGCTGGTCACGGCCGACCGGACAGAGACCTGGCCGCGCCAGTCTAAGACCGCCATCGCCCGGGCCGTCGCCGCCCGTATCGCCGACCATTTCAAGAGCCCCGAATGACCGATCCCGTCGCCGTCCAGATCCTGCGCCTGCCGCATGCCGAGGGCCTGCCCCTGCCGGCCTATGAAACGGCCGGGTCGGCGGGCATGGACCTGCGCGCGGCCGTACCTGAGGACCAGCCGATTACTCTGGAACCGGGCCAGCGCGTCCTGGCGCCCACGGGGCTGAAGATCGCCCTGCCGCTGGGCTATGAGGCCCAGGTGCGGGCGCGCTCGGGTCTGGCGTTGAAGCATGGGATCATCTGCCCCAATGCGCCGGGCACGATCGACAGCGACTATCGCGGCGAGTGCGGGGTGATCCTGGCCAACATCGGCGCCGAACCCTTCGTCATCCGCCGCGGCGAACGGATCGCCCAGCTGGTGATCGCCAAACACGAACGCGCCGACTGGGTCGAGGTCGAGACGCTGGATGAGACCGCGCGCGGAACGGGCGGGTTCGGGTCGACGGGGCGGTAGGCGAGTCCGGCGGACTCACTAAATCTCCCGTTGCAATTTTTCAATTCATGAGTTATACGTAGAGTCAAGTGGATTGGGGGTTCCCGGTCGGCGTCATGGCCTCGGTGGGTTCACCGGGGCCTTTCGCTTTTCAGGCCTCCGGGTAGATCAGATACCCCACGCCCTCGTAGTTTTTTCCAACATTGGCCCTGCCGCCTCGACAGAAGAATTTCTTCTTCAGAAGGTCGAAGGCCCGATTGGTCTGACCACGGCGAACGACGCTGAGACCTATAGGTCTCGCCACCAGATCCGCCAGTTGAAGACCGGAAGAGTTGGCCTTCTTGTCCGCAAATACGACAGAGAACGGCAAAGGCGCCGCAAACCTGTTGGCGCCATCGCAAATCCGCCTGAACTCCAGCTCAAGCTCGGCGTCTTCCTTCTTTCCCCGACACTCGACCACGACGTGCGTCGTCCCGTCGAGCTGCTCCTTCTCGCTCAGAAAATCACGTAGCTGTTCCAGGCAGAATTTTAGCGCGACATGATACGGGTTGCTTGCCGTCTGGCCGGTATCGACCATGCGGCGTTTGTCGATGACGCACGCAACGAGCACGAATTTGCTGGCCTCGATGATCCGAGACAGGGCGCCGATGAAACGGTTCTTTCCGGCAGCGTTCGAAAACCGGAACCGGCCGACTTCTTTGCGGATGTCTCTCTCGTGGAGAATGACGATGTCGTGGCCGAACTGCGAGAATTTGAACGCTTCAAGCGATGGAACGACAGCACGCGCATAATAGGCCTTCTGGAATATGCAGAGCGACAGCACGAACACGGGATAGGCGTCGTCTATGGCGACCATGCTGTGATCGCCGCTTTCATCGACATAGACGATGTAGTCGCTGAACCTGGGCTTCTCTGCCGCAGCCTCGCCGCCGAGGTTCTCGACGCCGGCGAAAAGAGGAAGTTGGTCGGCGTCGGCCGGTGCGGATGCGTTCATGATTGGGCTTGGGTTGGATTGCGCCTGAGCCATATATCCGTGAACGTGAGATTTTCGCTACTCCACGGCGAAAGCCATCCTAAACTGGCGGCGCGGTCGGCTGGATCAGGGCGGCCTTGCGGCGGACGTGTTCGCGCCAGGCGGTGTAGAGGCCGCTGGAGGCGATCAGGGCGGCGCCGGCCAGGGTGCTGAGGGTCGGGGTCGTGGACATCAGCCACCAGCCGAAGACGATGGCGCCGACGATCTGAAGATAGTCGAAGGGCGCGACCACGGCGACCGGGGCTTTTTGCAGCGAGGCGGTCATGAACAGCTGGGCCAGGCCGCCGGCGATCCCCGATCCGATCAAAAGGGCGAAGGTCAGGGGCGAATGCCAATGGCCGACGAAGGGCAGCAGGATCGCCCCCACGATCGACGAGCCGACGAAGAACCAGAAGACGATGGCGGCGACATGCTCGGTGTCACGCAACTGGCGCAGGGTGATGGTTACGCCGGCAGTCAGCAGGGCCGCGACCAGGCCGAAGGCGATCCCCTCGACCGGCACGGCATGGTCCGCCGCACCCGGCCGCATGACGATGAGCACGCCGACGAAGCCCACGGCGACGGCGGCCCAGCGGCGCGGGCCGACGGCCTCCTTCAGGATCAGGAAGGACAGCAGGGTGGCGAAGATGGGGGCGGTGAAGCTGAGGGTCGTCGCGTCGGCCAGCGGCAGTAGCGTCAGGGTCTGGAAGACGCACAGGATGGAGACGATGCCCAGGGCGCTGCGGCCGACATGGGCCAGGGGGCGGCGCGTGGTCAGGCCCGCCAGACCACCCGGCTGGGTCACCACCCAGGCCAGCACAACCGGCAGACCGAAGAAGGCGCGGTAGAACAGCATCTCGGGCGCGACGACGCCGTCCAGCGACGCCAGTTTCAGCACCGCCGCCATGACGGAGAAACAACCCGCCGCCGCGATGCGCAGGGCGATGCCGCGAGCGACATCCTCGCCTGACTTGGTCGTCACCTTCACTCTCTATCCGCGCCTTTCGATGCGGCCGGAACGCCCGAGGCGCCCGGCCGTCGTACGGCTTACGCCTGGCCGGTTTCGACCGGCTGTTGGGCGATCTGCTGCTGGCGGGCGATGTAGATGGCGGCGAAGTCGATGGGGTCGAGCTGGAACGGAGGATAGAAGCCGCCGTCGGCCGTGGCGCCCGAGATGATCTCGCGAGCGAACGGGAACAGATAGCGCGGGCATTCGATCAGCAGCAGCGGCTCGATGTCCTGCTCGCTGACATTGGCCAGCTGGAACAGGCCGCCATAGACCAGTTCGACGTGGAAGACGGGCTGGTTCTCGTGGGTCGCCTTGATCGACAGCTTCAGGTCCAGTTCGAACAGACCGTCCGGGCGGCCTTGGGCGGCCATTTCGACGCCCAGGTCGATGGCCGGCTTGCCGTCGATGCGCAGGGATTCCGGGGCGCGCGGGTTCTCGAACGAGAAGTCGCGGACATACTGGGCCAGGATGCGGAAGCCGGGGCCGGCGGGCTGGCCCTGTTGGGCGTCGCCTTGCTGGGGCTGTTCGGCGGGAGGAGCGGCGTCGGTCATGTGAACGGTCTTTGGCGCGATTGGAGGCCGATGAGGCCACAATGAGGCGCCGCGACTACCATGCCGGGACGCTTGGCCGCAACGTCGCGCGCGCGATTGGGGGGCGCGCTTCGCCTTGCCTCACCCTATATGACACCGTAATCACGCCAGACACACGTTTGACGCGCCCGTCGTTCGCTACAGGAATCTCCCCTTGAACATACCTGTCCAGTTCCAGGTCGTCGTCTTCGCCTTCATCGCGGCCTTCGTGCTGTTCCAGCTCTATAACGTCCTGGGCAAGCGGGTGGGCCGCCAGCCGCAGGAAGACGCCAAGGCCGTCCTGCCTGGCCCGGCGCCGGCCGAGACCGCCAAGATCCCGGCGATCGACCCCGTCACCCTGGCTTCCATCGCCACGCTGAAGGCGCGCGATCCGGCCTTTGACCCCGCGCGGTTCCTGGACGGCGCCCGTCAGGCCTATGAGACCATCGTTCGCGGATACGCCGCCGGCGACCGGGCGGCGCTGCAGCCGCTGCTGAAGCCCAATGTCATGGCCTCGTTCGAGGCCGGCATCGCGGCGCGCGAGACGCGCGGCGAGACCGAGGCGGTCGAGTTCCTGTTCCCGCCCCGCGCCGATCTGGAAGGCGCCGTCGCCGAGGGCGACCGGGCCGTGGCCAAGGTTCGTTTCCTGGGCGAGTTGCGCAGCCGCGTGACCAAGGTCTCGGGCGAGCCCGCCGACGCCGAAACCGGCGAGCCGGTGATCGAGGAGCGCCGCACCGCCGAACACTGGACGTTCGAACGCACCCTGGGCGCGGCCGATCCCAACTGGGTCCTGGCCCGCGTCGAGCCGGCCAACGCCTGATGTCTGTCGTGCGGCAGGTCGGAGCCTGGCCGCTGACGCTGGCGAGCGTGCTGGCCGTCGCAGCCTGCTCGACCGGCCCCATGACGCCGGTCGCGCCTGTGGGCCCACAGACGGGGCCTGTTCCCTATACGCCGTCACCGACGCCCGGCGTCCCGCAGCCCACGCCGTCCAATGCGCTTAGTCCCGCCGTTTTGCCGGGATGGAGCGCTGAGGATCACCTGGCGGCCTTCCGCGCCTATCTCGACGGCTGCGGCGCTGCGCGCGATACGGCCGCTCGCGCCGTCTGCGGACGGGCCAAGGCCATGGCGACGACGACCACCGTCACTCCATCGGACGCCCGCGCCTTCTTCGAGGCCAGTTTCAGCGCGGTTCCGGCGGCAACGGCGGACGGCAAGCCGGGCCTGCTGACCTCCTATTTCGCGCCAGAATATCCGGCGCGACGCCGGCCGGACGCCGAGTTCTCGGCCCCTGTCCTGCCCAAGCCCGCCAATCCGCGCGGCGCCGGCGACCGGGCCTATATCGAATCCGCCGCCCGACCGGATCAGGCCCTGGCCTGGATGCGGGCCGAGGACCTGTTCTTCCTGCAGATCCAGGGCTCGGGCTATCTGACGTTCGAGGACGGGACGCGCGGCCGGGCCGCCTACGCCGGCGACAACGGCAAGCCGTTCGTCGGCATCGCCCGGCCGATGGCGCAGCAGGGGCTGCTGCCCCAGAACGGCACCTCGGGCGACGCCATCCGGGGCTGGCTGGCGACCCATCGGGGCTATGAAGCCCAGGCTGTCATGGCGCTGAACCCGCGCTACATCTTCTTCCGGCTGGACGGGGACGACGACGGCCATCCGGCGGGCGCAGCGGGGATACCCCTGACCGAGCGGCGTGCCATCGCGGTCGATCCAGCGCACTGGCGCTATGGCGAGCTGGTCTGGCTGGAGGCCGACGGGGGGAACCTGCGCGGCGCCACGGCCAGCTATCGCGGCCTGGCCATGGCGCTGGACACCGGATCGGCCATTCGCGGACCTGTGCGGGCCGACCTCTATATGGGACGCGGCGACGCGGCCGGGGCCGAGGCCGGGACCGTGCGCCATCCTTTAAGGATGTGGCGCCTTGTCCCGAGGGGTTAGGCCCCTCCCCTCAGGCCAGGTCCTCGATCTCGTCCTCGGTCAGTTCGCCGGGGACGATGGTGACGGGAAGCTTGCGACCGCCGATCTGGGCGCCCTGTTTGATGATGGCCGAGACCAGGGGGCCGGGGCCGCGCGAGCCGGTTCCGGCGGCCAGGACCAGAATCTTGATGTCGGGGTCGGCGGCGACGACCTTCTTGATCGCGGCCTGGGCCTCGCCCCGTTCGATCAGGAAGACCGGGGCGGCGCCGGAACGGGCCATGGCGTCTTCGCCCAGCCGGTTCAGCAGGATTTCCGCCTCTTCGCGCTGCTGGCGCTCGATCTCCTCGCGCACGCCGGACCAATGGGCGTCGCTGTCGGTGGGCAGGACGCGCAGCATGACCACGCGCCCGCCCGTCGATTTCGCCCGGCGCGAGGCGAAGCGCAGGGCGGCCTCGAACTCGGGACTGTCGTCGACGACGACGAGGAATTTTCTCGGCATGGCGGCCTCCCCAGCCTGATCAAGGGCCGAAGAGGCCGTGAGACGCCCGCTTCGTCAAGCGCCGAAGACGATCGCGCGCTTATCCATTCATCGCCGCCGTCGCCAGGTCGCGGATCGTGGCGTTGGCGATGGTCAGTTTGGCGAAGGTCCAGCCCGAGCCGGACTGTTCGATCTCGTCCACGGAGGCGCGCACGCCCTCGACCGCCGCCTGTTTGGAGCCGATCCAGGCGTCCACGGCGCCCTCGGCCGCATCCTCGCTGACGCCCACCGACGGATCGGAGGCGCGGGCGACGGCGCGGGTCAGGGTCGCCTGCTCGTTCATCAGATCCTCGATTAGGCGACGGACGGCCAGGCGATCAAAATGATCCGCAGACGGAATGGAGCCGGCGGCGGCGCGCAGACGGTCGAAGTCGAAGGCCGCCCCGACCTGGTGATACAGCCGCGCCATGGCCGCGACGGGCCAGTTCGCTTCCTGGGCCAGATCGCCGATGTCCGAGGCGGCGACCAGCGGACGCATGATGGCGATGCTGCGGGTCAGATCCTCGGGCGCGCCGTGATCGGCGAACTTCTTGACCCGCGCGTCCAGACGTTCCTGTTCGAAGCGCGACAGGACCAGTGAGCCCTCGGCCTGGAGGGCGTCGGCGATCGGGCGATAACGGTCGATCAGGGCCTGGACGGACAGGCCGCCCTTGGCGCGGCGGGCCAGCCAGAAGGTCTGGCGACGCAGGACCACGGCGATTTCCTGATAGAGGGCCGTCTGGGCCTCGGCCGAAATCTTCAGGTCCAGGGCCGAGACGGCGTCCCAGGCCTGATCCAGGCGGAAGACGCGACGCGCGGCCTCGAAGGCGATGATCAGGGCGGTGGTGTCGCATTCCGCCGAACCGCGCAGGCGGTCGGGGAAGGTCGGGCCGCACATGTTGACGACTTCGTTGGCCATGACGGTGGCGATGATCTCGCGTCGCAGCCGGTGGCTCTTCATCTCCGGCTCGAAACGGGCCAGGGCGTCGGGGAAGTAGCGGACCAGGATCTGTTCGAAGAAGGGATCCTCTGGCGCTTGCGAGGCGACGATGTCGTCCGACAGCTCCAGCTTGGCATAGGCCATCAGGACCGCCAGCTCGGGCCGGGCCAGCGGAACGCCGGCGGCCATCAGCTCCTTGACGCGGGCGTCGTTGGGCAGGCCCTCGACCTTGCGGTCCAGCTTGCCGCGCGCCGACAGGGTCTGCATGAACCGCTGCTGGGCGTCCAGGGCGCCGACGCCTTCGGCCTGTTGCAGGGTCAGGGCCAGGGTCTGGTCGTAATTGTGGGCCAGCACCTTGAGGCCGACCTCGTCGGTCATGGAGGCCAGCAGCGCCGGGCGCTCCTCGACCGGCAGCACGCCGTTGGTCACGGCCGAGCCGACCAGGATCTTGATATTGACCTCATGGTCGGAGGTGTCGACCCCGGCGGAGTTGTCGATGGCGTCGGTGTTCATCCGGCCGCCGGCTTGGCCGAAGCCGATGCGGCCCGCCTGGGTGAAGCCCAGGTTGGCGCCCTCGCCCACCACCTTGACCCGCAGTTCGTCGGCGTTGATGCGCAGGGCGTCGGTGCCCTTGTCGCCGACCTGAGCGTCGGTCTCGGCCGCCGATTTCACATAGGTGCCGATGCCGCCGAGATAGAGCAGCTCGGCCGGCGCCTTCAGGATGGCGCGGATCAGGCTGACGGGGTCCAGCACATCGTCGGTGATGTCCAGCGCAGCCTTGATCTGGGGCGTCAGCTGGATCGACTTGGCCGAGCGCGAGAAGACGCCGCCGCCTTCCGAGATCAGCCCCTTGTCATAGTCCTGCCAGGACGAGCGGGGCAGGTCGAACAGCCGCTTGCGCTCGGTCCAGCTCGCTACATGATCCGGGTTCGGATCAATGAAGATGTCGCGATGATCGAAGGCCGCGACCAGGCGCGTGGCTTTGGACAGAAGCGCGCCGTTGCCGAAGACGTCGCCGGACATGTCGCCGACGCCGACCATGGTGAAGGGCTGGGTCTGGATGTCCTTGCCCATCTCGCGGAAGTGACGCTTGACCGCCTCCCAGGCGCCGCGGGCGGTGATGCCCATGGCCTTGTGGTCGTAGCCGATGGAGCCGCCCGAGGCGAAGGCGTCGCCCAGCCAGAAGCCGTAGGAGGCCGAGACGCCGTTGGCGATGTCGGAGAAGGTCGCCGTGCCCTTGTCGGCCGCCACGACCAGATAGGGGTCGTCCCCCTCCCACGCGATCACATTGGCCGGATGGGTCACGGAACCGTCGGCGGCGATGTTGTCGGTGATGTCCAGCAGGCCCGACAGGAAGGTGCGATAGGCGCGGATGGCCTCGCCCTGGATGGCCTCGCGGTCGGTCGTGCGGGGCAGTTGCTTGGGATAGAAGCCGCCCTTGGAGCCGACTGGCACGATGACGGCATTCTTGACCTGCTGCGCCTTGACCAAGCCCAGCACCTCGGTGCGGAAATCGTCGCGACGGTCCGACCAGCGCAGGCCGCCGCGCGCGACGGGGCCGAAGCGCAGGTGGACGCCCTCGACGTGCGGCGCCCAGACGAAAATCTCGCGATAGGGTTTGGGCAGCGGCAGGTCCTCAAGCTCGCGCGAGGCGATCTTGATGGAGATGTGCGGCTTGGGCGCGCCGTCGGCGTCCAGCTGATAGTAGTTGGTGCGCTTGATCGCCCCGATCAGGGCGGCGATGCGGCGCAGGGCCCGGTCGTGATCCAGGCTCTTCACGTCCTGCAGCAGGGCGACGATCTTGTCGTTCAGCTCGGCGGCGGCAGGCGCGCGGTCGTCGGCAGAGCCGCCCCCCGAAACTTCGGAATGGGGTTCGAACTTGGCCTTGAACAGAGACAACAGAGCGCGGGCCACGTCGGGATATTCGCGCAGGGCCTCTTCCTGCACCGTCTGCGACGGGTCCAGGCCGGTCTGCTGGCGATAGTGGGCCAGGGTGCGGATCAGGGCCGCCTCGCGCCATTCGACGCCCAGTTCGATCACCAGCCGGTTGAAGCCGTCGCTCTCGTTGCGGCCGGTCCAGACGGCGGCGAAAGCGTCCTCGAACGGGCCCTTCACATCATCGAAGATCAGGGCCTCGCCGCGCGGATCCTCCATCAGGAATTCGTGGACGTGGATCTCGGTCTCGCCCGTCGGCCGGATCGGATAGCCGTATTCCTCCAGCGTCTTCAGGCCCATGTCCGCCAGGATCGGCAGAACGTCGGACAGGGGCACGGCCGGACCGCGCCGATAGAGCTTGAAGCGGAATTGCAGGCGGCTGTCGTCAGCGGAACGGAAGGCGCGCACGGCGACGGCCTTGCCTTCGCCCGGCAGACCGCTCTCGTTCAGCCGGTTCACATATTGCAGATCGATCGCGGCCTCGTCGGCGTCATAGCGATCGCGGTAGGCGGCGCCGAAGGCGCGGGCCCATTGGGCGCTGAGCGGCCCGACCGACACCTCTTCCACGCCCGAACGGCGCAAGGCGCCCTCGAACCGGTCCACCCAGCCGCGTCCGGCCTCGGCGACATCGGCCTCCAGCTGGACCGGATCGGGGATCGGGTGCTCGCCCGGATTCACCCCGATGATGTAGTGGACCCGCACCAGGGGGGCGTCCGACAGTTGCGGATACCAGGCCGAGATCCGGCCGCCCCAGGCGCGGGCGACGATCTGGCCGATGCGCTCGCGCACGGCGGAATCGAACTTCTCGCGCGGGATGAAGCACAGGACCGAGACGAAGCGGTCGAACGGGTCCTGACGTGAGAACAGGCGGATGCGCGGCCGGTCGTAGAGGTGAAGGATGCCCAAGGCGATGGACAGCAGTTCGTCCTCGGTGATCTGGAACAGCTCGTCGCGCGGATAATTCTCAAGGATATTCTTGAGGCGTTTTTCGTTGTGGCTGCCCGGCGCCTTGTCGGCGCGGGCCAGGGCGTTGGCCACCTTGCGACGCAGGAGCGGCACCTCGGTCGCTAGTTGGTCGTAGGCCTCGGAGGTGAACAGGCCGACGAAACGGGTCTCGCCCGTCGCCTTGCCTTCCGGGCCGTAACGCTTGACCCCGACATAGTCCATGTAGGCGCGGCGATGCACGCGCGAGCGTGCGTTCGCCTTGGCCACGGTCACCGGCTCACTGAGGTCCAGCTGACGGCGCATCTGACGCGTCAGGACCGCCGGCTCGGACGCGCGGCGCAGAACGGTGCGTTCCGGGTCGGCGAGAATGCCCAGTCCGTCGGTGGACAGACCCAAGGGGGCCTCGGCCTCGTAGTCGCCGTCGGCGTTCAGCGGATAGTCGTAGTCGCGCGCGCCCAAGAAGACGAAATGGTCGCTCTTCAGCCATTTCAGGAAGGCGATGTTCTCGGCCAGCACGGCCGGATCGACCGACGGCGGCGTCGCCTCCAGTCGCTGCACCGCCTGGCGCATCAGGGTCGTCATGGCCTCATGGTCGGCGACAGCGGCGTGGACGTCGGACAGGCTCTGGGCCAGCCCCTCGCCCAGCACGTCGCGACGCTCCTGCGGCACACTGTCGATGACCAGCATGATGATCGACAGGCGGCGGCCGTCCAGCTCCACAACCGGGTGGAACAGGGCGCGCACCGAGACACCGGCCTCGGCCAGGGCGCCCATGACGCTGTCCACCAGGAAGGGGGCGTCTGTCTGGACGATGCGCACCAAGTCGTAGTCCAGCGCCTTGCCGTCCGCGCCCTGAAGCGGGCCGACGGTGATGACGGGCGCGGCGGCGTCGTTCGGATAGGTCTTGGCGGCGGTCCAGGAGGCGGCGAGCAGGGCGGCGAGATCCTCGCCGCTCAGCTCGGGGGTCTCGTCAGCCGCATAGTCCTCTTGCGCCTGGGTCAGATAGGCCTGTTCGACTGCACCGGGCCCGGTCCCAACGATCTTGGCGAAGGCCGCCTCCAGCGCGGCCTTGGTGATCGGCTGAACGGAGGTTTGGCGCAGATCGGGGGCGGTCATGGACGAGCAGTCTCGAACAACGCGGCAGGGCCGCAAGAAATGCGGCGCGACGCGGCGCCACCTCCGCTGACTAGGCCAGGTCCGGTCGCTCGGGAAGCCCCTGGCGACCGATCGTTGTGATGATCAGCGATCAGGTTGGAATTATTGTGCAGCGCCACAAAGCAGAAAGCCGCCGGACTGGGGGAGTCCGGCGGCCTGCGCGAGCGGCGCCTGGAGGGGAGGGGAGGGCGCCGGTCTCGCTTCGCTGCGGTTCGGAGGGGGGGAGTGTCCCGCAGCGTCGAAAACAAAAATGGGAAGCCCGTTTCGTCGTTCAAGAGCGGGCGCTGGGGATTCTTCGCGACATTTTGGCCTCTGTCCGGCGCCGACCGCTGGCGTGGACAACGGTTTTCGATGCTATGCGTTGTGTGGGGTCAACGGTGAAGCTGGAGCACCCGATCATATGCGTCGCTTTCTTCTGGGATCGATCGTGGCGGCCGTGGTCGGCCTGTTGCTCGCAGGCGCGGGATACTGGGCCTATTGGAACTTCTATTCGCGGTTCCAGCCGGTCACGATCAGCCGCAATCAGGCCGAGGTCCAACAACTGCTGGACGAGGCGTCGTGGGTGTCGGACGGCAGCGGCGGGCAGGCCCTCTATATCGTCACCTATCGCGACAGCGCCTCGGCCCATCGCTATGAGCGCGACGAGGTCGCCAAGCTGAAGGCCGCAGGGATCGAGACCCGTTTCATCCTGTTCGCTCGCCCCGATCTGGAAGGCGCGCCGCAATCGACGGCGGCGGAACGCGCCACGGTCGCCGAGCTGTGGCTGACGCGAGACTGGCCGCTTTACGAACGCTGGATGGCCACCCCGGCGAACAGCTGGACCGCCGCCGGCGTCCCCCAGGCGGACGGCAATCTGGCGCGGACGGCCGTGGTCGAGGCCGGGCGCCGGTTCGACGAACGGTTGAGCCAGCTGCTGAAGGAATCCGGGGTCGAGATCAGCTATCCGCTGATCCTGTGGCGCGACCAGAACGGTTTCCTGAAAGCCTGCGGCTGCGCCGACCGTCGCGCCTGGGCCTTCATCCGAGACGATGTCGGCGCCCCCGACCGGCTGGGAGAGACGCAAGGCGACATTGCGCCGCCCGAGGACGAGACCGGGGTCCCCACGCCGCAAGGCGCGCCGGCCATGCCCTATCCGGCGCTTCCGGCCATCCCGCCCGTCAACGCCCCGGATGCGAACGCGACGCCGACGCCGGGATCGCCTCAAGCCCAACCTACCGCGCCGTCTCGACCGAACCGGCCGGGTTCGACGCCGCGCGCGGCGCCGGCCCCGACCAAGCAGGACGACACGACCTTCTATTGATCAGAGGGTGCGGCAGGCCGCGATCAGACGATCAACATCCTCGGCGTCCTGATACAGGCCGAAGCCGAAGCGGATCACGTCGTCGCGCACATCGGTGACCACGTCCGCCTGACGAAGACCCGCGCACCAGGCCTGGGCGTCAGGATGGCGCAGGGCCAGGAAACGGGCGCGCGGGGCGTCGCCCTCGACCGGATTGAGGATTTCGGCTTCCGACAGCACACCGGCGCGACCGTCCTGAACCGCCGCCTGGAAACGGCCTGCCAGATCACGAGAGTGGGCGGCGACCGCGGCGGTGCTGAGCCCGTGATCGTCCAGCATCCGGCGGGCGGCATTGAACCGATAAAGCGCCGAGCAATCGAAGGTCGCACCCCAGAACCGGCCGCCGTCGCTGCGGTACTGAACCCCGCCGGGCGGGCCGGACAGGTCGCCGAACTCTGCGAACCAGCCGGTGATCACCGGGCGCGGACAGAAGCCGGGCGGGGCGTGCAGGAAACAGGCGCCCTCGCCCGCCATGGCGTATTTGTAGCCGCCGGAGACATAGAAGACCCGGTCCGCCACCGCCGACAGGTCCGTCGGCGTCGCCATGAAGCCGTGATAGCCGTCGACCAGGATCCACGGCCCCTCGGGCCGGGCCAGGGCGGCGAGGTCCTCGATCCGGTCGAACAGACCACCGGTGCGGAAGAAGACCTGACTGACCACGATCCAGTCGTAGCCACCCTTGCTGGCCTCGGCCATGAACCGATCAGCAAAGGTGTCGAAGGGCGCCAAAGGCACGCGCGTCACCACCGCGGCGCCGATCTCCTCCCACCGCTCGGCCTGACGTCGGAAGGAGTGGAACTCGCCGTCCGTCGCCAGGATGCGGACAGGCGTCCGCTCCACGCCCGAGAACAGGCGCAGCAGGAAGTCGTGGGTGTTGGACGAGAAGACGACGCTGTCGGGCGAAGGCAGGCCAAGCTCGGCCGCGACATGGGCTTGAGCCTCAGGGATCACCTGGCCGAAGACGAGGTCCCACTTGTGGTCGGCATGAAGATTGGCGTCCAGCCAAGCCTGCTGCTGCGCCTCGAAACTGGCGTCGGGCCACAGGTGATGGCTGTGCGCGGCGAAATGCAGCCGCTCGGGGACCGCCGACAGGGCGCGGGAGAAGAGGGATTTGTAGGTCATGACGAGCGAACCATATCGGCGTCGATCAGGCGAGCGCCATGAATGACCCGTCGAATCCGAACGTGGTCCGGCTCGACGACATAGAAGATGAAATAGACGCCGAGCTTTACCAGGCGAACGCCTTCGCCGAGATGTGTTGCAAGCGGATAGAGGCCGGGGTCGTCACCGATTGCATGACAACGTTGACGCAGTTCCAGACCAAGCGATCGCGCGCGAACCGGACTGTCGCCTGCGATGTAGATGACGATCCTTCTTATATCCCGCTGGCTGGCAGGCGACAGGACGACCTTCATTCCGCCTTTGCCGACGGATGATGCAGGGCGCCAATTTCTTGATCCAGACGATCAAAGAACGCATCGACGTCCATGCCTTCGCCTTCCGCCCCCTCTGCTATGAGCGTGCGCAAGTCTTCGGATGCGAGCTCTGCGGGGCGGGCGCCGTCCAGCCAATGCGCCAGCGCATCCAGCACCAAGGCGTCGGTCGAAGCATAGGCGCCGGCTCCAACGGCGGCTCGGATGCCGTTCGCCATCTCGACCGGAACCTCGGCCGTTATCCGTTCCAGCTTGCCCATCGCGGTCTCCTTTCGATCAGGATCATCCAGAGACCGCGTCAAGGCAAGCCGCGCGGCCTAGACCAGCGCCCCGTGGCAGTGTTTGAACTTGCGGCCCGAGCCGCAGGGGCAGGGCGAGTTGCGGCCGGTCATTTCCCAACCGGGGGGCAACATCTCGATCGGCAGTTTGGAGCGGTCGTCGCCGATCAGCGTGCCTTCCGGGTTCTGGGCCGACGGATTGGCCATCTCGTTCTCGCCGGTGCCGGGGTTCAGGTGGATTTCCTGGAACTCGGGCAGTTCGGGCGGGGGCTGGAAGCGGAACTCGACCGTCATCAGCCAGCGCGTCACGTTATGACGCAGGTCGTAGAGCAGGCTCTCGAACAGCGAGAAGGCCTCGGTCTTGTATTCGTTCAGCGGGTCGCGCTGGCCGTAGCCGCGCAGGCCGATGACGCCGCGCAGGTGGTCCAGGTGGACCAGGTGCTCGCGCCACTGCATGTCGATCATCTGCAGCATGAACTGCTTTTCGAGGCCGCGTGTCTGGTCGGCGCCGATCTGCTCCAGGCGTTCGGCGGCGCGGGCGTCTGCGGCGGCCAGCAGCCGGTCCTCGATCTCCTCGTTAGACACGCCTTCCTCGGCGGCCCAGTCGTGCAGCGGCAGCTCCAGGCCCAGGGTAGAGCGGACGCGCTCGTCCAGACCGTCGATGTCCCACTGTTCGGCATAGGCCTTGGGCGGCATGTAGCGTTCGACAAGGTCGGACACCACGTCGCGGCGGAAGTCGCCGACCAGCTCGGACAGGTCCTCGGAGTCCATGAACTCCTGGCGCTGTTCGAACACGGCCTTGCGCTGGTCGTTCACGACGTCGTCGTATTTCAGCAGGTTCTTGCGGATGTCGTAGTTGCGGGTCTCGACGCGCTTCTGGGCGGTCTCGATGGCGCGGTTCAGCCAGGGGTGGGTGATGGCCTCGCCCTCGGCCACGCCGAACGTCTTCATGATCGAGTCGAGACGGTCGCCGGCGAAGATGCGCAGCAGGTCGTCCTCGCACGACAGGTAGAATTTCGAGGTGCCGGGGTCGCCCTGACGGCCGGTGCGGCCGCGTAGCTGGTTGTCGATGCGGCGGCTTTCGTGACGTTCGGTGCCCAGGACGAACAGGCCGCCGGCGTCCAGGGCGATCTTCTTCTGGACGGCGATGTCAGCCTTGAACTGGGCCTCCTGGGCCACTTCCATCTCGTGGGTGACCTCGACCGCCATGTTGCGCTGTTCGAGCATCCACTTCTGCATCTTCATTTCGAGGTTGCCCCCGAGCTGAATGTCGGTGCCGCGGCCCGCCATGTTAGTGGCGATGGTCACCACACCCGGCAGACCGGCGTCGGCGACGATATAGGCCTCCTGCTCGTGCTGGCGCGCGTTCAGGACGCTGTGCGGGATGCCACGCAGCTTGGTCTCGTAGGTGATGTCATAGGCGGCGTCGCCGATCTTCTCGGCTTCCTTGGCCTTGCCCGCATATTCCGGCTTCAGCGCGCGCGAGACCTCGACCTTGTATTCGAACTTGCTCAGCAGGTCCGACAGCTGTTCCGAACGCTCGATCGACACGGTGCCGACCAGGATCGGCTGACCGGCCAGGTGGCATTCGGCGATCTGTTTGGCGATGGCCTGGTTCTTCTCGGCGTGGGTCCGATAGACCTCGTCGTCATAGTCCTTGCGCTGGATCGGCCGGTTGGTCGGCACCTCCAGCACGTCCATCTTGTAGATGTCGCCGAACTCTTGCGCTTCCGTCGCCGCCGTGCCGGTCATGCCGGACAGCTTCTCGTACAGGCGGAAATAGTTCTGGATCGTGACCGAGGCCAGGGTCTGGTTCTCGGGCTGGATCTTGACGTCTTCTTTGGCCTCGATGGCCTGGTGCAGGCCTTCGGACAGGCGGCGGCCGGTCATCATGCGGCCGGTGAATTCGTCGATCAGAACGATCTCGCCGCCCTTGATGATATAGTCCTTGTCGCGCTGATACAGGGTGTTGGCGCGCAGGGCCTGGTTGGCGTGGTGGACCAGGCTGATGTTGGCGGCGTCGTACAGGCCGGTGGTGTCGGCGGCGAAGTGACCGCCCGCCTCCAGCGCCTCTTCGATCCGTTCCGAACCCAGCTCGGTCAGCAGAACCTGCTTCTGCTTCTCGTCCAGCTCGTAGGCGTCCTTGTCCTTGATCAGTTCCTTGATCAGGCCGTCGAGCACCTTGTAGAGGTCCGAACGGTCTTCGGTCGGGCCCGAGATGATCAGAGGCGTGCGCGCCTCGTCGATCAGGATGGAGTCGACCTCGTCGACGATGGCGAAGTTGTGCGGGCGCTGCACCATCTCGCGCCGGTCATAGACCAGGTTGTCGCGCAGATAGTCGAAGCCGAACTCGTTGTTGGTGCCGTAGGTGACGTCGGCGTTGTAGGCTTGCTGGCGCTGGCCCTGGCTGAGGCCGTTGACGATGACGCCGACCTCAAGACCCAGGAAGCGATAGACCTTGCCCATCGTCTCGGCGTCGCGGCGGGCCAGGTAGTCGTTCACGGTGATGACATGCACGCCCTTGCCGGGCAGGGCGTTCAGATAGACGGGGGCCACGGCGACCAGGGTCTTGCCCTCGCCGGTCCGCATCTCGGCGATGCCGCCCTCGTGCAGGATCATGCCGCCGGCCAGCTGCACGTCATACTGTCGCTGGCCCAGCACCCGCTTGGAGGCCTCGCGCACGACAGCGAAGGCCTCAGGCAGGATCTTGTCCAGGGTCTCCCCGTTCGCCAGCCGGTCGCGGAAGGCGTCGGTCATCATCCGCAGTTCGTCGTCGGACAGGGCTGCGAACTTGGGCTCCAGCGCATTGATGCGCTGGGCGTGGTCTTGGAAGGCCTTGACCTTGCGGTCGTTGGAAGAGCCGAAAAGTTTCTTGGCGAAGCCGAGCATGTTGGATCCGGTAGCGGTCGAGCGTCTGCGAGCTGAGCGGCTCTGAAATCCCGTGAGGGGCGGCGATACGGACGCCGCGAGAGAGGCCCTGAACGATCACGGCCCCGGAGCGCCGCATCAGGCGCGCGCGAAGGGCCGCGCAGACGATCAAAACCCCTCGACTTGGGCGCAGGCGGGACTTAAGCACCGGCCTAACCCCTGTCAACGCGAGGGGCTTTCGGCCGCCTTCGACGGAGCGCCCCCTTGACCCCATTCCGGCGACCTTCAAACCTTCTGACGACGGCGCTTATGGCGGCTGTCTTGGCGACGGGCGCCTGTTCACGCGGCGGCGACGACCGGCCGCCTGAACAGGGCGACCAGGCCGTGGCGACGGTTCAGGATGAGACCATTTGGGCGTCGGACGTGAAGCGCGAGGCGGTGGCGCAGGGCCTGATCGGCGAGGGTGAGGCGCTGGATGCGACCTCGGATCTTTTCCGTCGCGTGCTGGACGAGGTGATCGACCAGAAACTGCTGGCCGGCGAGGCGCAACGCCGCCGGCTGGATTCTTCGCCCCTGGCGCAGCGGCGTCTGGAGGCGACCCGCGAGCGGATTTTGGGCGATATGCTGGTCGAGAGCGTGGTCAACAAGGCCGTGTCCGACCAGGCCGTGCAGACGCTTTATAATGAGCAGCTTCGGCTGGCGAAGACCTCCGAGGAGATCCGGGTGCGCCTGATCCTGTCGCGCACCAAGCCCGAGGCCGACGCCGTGATCGGCATCCTGGGCCAGGGCGCCGGGTTCGAGGCGGTGGCGGCGGAGCGGTCGGTGGACGAGGCGACGCGGTTCTCGGGCGGCGACCTGGGCTATTCGACGCTGGACGTCATGCCTCAGGCCTATGCCGACGCCCTGCGCGACAAGCCGGCCGGATCGACCGTCGGCCCGTTCCAGACCGAGGGCGGTTGGGCCGTGTTGCGGGTCGAGGATCGGCGCAAGGAAAACCCGCCGACGCTGGAGCAGGCGCGTCCACAGATCGTGCGCTATCTGACCTATGAGGGCGTGCGCCAGTTGCTGGAACAGCTGCGTGGCAAGGCCAAGGTCGATGTGCGCCTGCCTGCACAGTCGCCGCCCGCCGCCTCCGCGCCCGCCCCGGCGTCCACCTCATCTCCCGCACCGGCCGCCTGACATGACCAAGCCCCCCTCCACGACCGGCCAGAAGATCGAACATGTCTTCGAAAAGGCGCTGGACCCGTTCGCCACGGCCCTGAAGCGCGCGACGCGCACGCCGGGATCGGACCCGGCGGCCACGACGCCCGCGCCCGTCGCCGGCAAACCAGGACTGAAGATTTCGCCCCTGGCTGTGCCCTTCCCGACCATTCCGCCCATCGGCGGGGTCGAGATCGCCACCGCCCGCGCCGGATTCTACAAGCACGAGCGCGACGACCTGGTGGTGTTCCGGTTCGCGCGCGGCACCAGCTGCGCCGGGGTCTTCACCCGCCACAAGATCGGCTCGGCGCCCGTGGACTGGTGCAAGAAACATCTGACCGGACCCGACGGCGGCAAGGACGTGCGCGCCCTGGTGGTCAACGCCGGCTGCGCCAACGCCTTCACCGGCAAGGCCGGCGCCGACGCGGCGCGCCGCACGGCCTCGGAGGTCGCCAAACGGTTCGGCTGTCGCCAGCGCGACGTCATGCTGGCGTCGACCGGGGTGATCGGCGTGGTGCTGGACGAAAAGAAGATCGTCGCCAAACTGCCCGAGATCGAGCACGGGCTGGACGCCGACGCCTGGGCCAGGGCCGGTCGGGGCATCATGACCACCGACACCTTCCCCAAGGGCTCGTACGCCGAGGCCGAGATTGAGGGCTATAAGGTTCGCATCGCCGGCATCGCCAAGGGGTCGGGCATGATCGCCCCGGACATGGCGACCATGCTGGCCTTCATCGTCACCGACGCCGACATCCACCCTAATGTGCTGCAGGCGCTGCTTGGCCTGCACGTCCGCACCACCTTCAACAGCGTGACGGTGGACGGCGACACCTCGACCAACGACACAGCATTGCTGTTCGCCACCGGAACCTCGGGCGCGCCGCGTATCGGGCGGGTGGGGGATCGCCGCCTCAAGAGCTTCTCGGCCGCCCTGGACAAGGTGATGCTGGACCTGGCGCACCAGCTGGTGCGTGACGGCGAGGGCGCAACCAAGTTCGTCAAGGTGACGGTGGACGGCGCGGCCAGCCCGGCCTCGGCCCGAAAGCTGGCCAAGTCCATCGCCGACAGCCCCCTCGTCAAGACCGCCATCGCCGGCGAGGACGCCAACTGGGGCCGTGTCGTCATGGCGGTCGGCAAGACCGAGGAGCCGGTCGATCGCGACCGCCTGGGCATCAGGTTCGGCCCCAATGTCGCCGCCGTCGACGGCGCACCATCCGCCACCTACGACGAGGCGGCGATGAGCGCCTATATGAAGAAGCCAGAGATCGACATCACCGTCGATGTGGGCGCGGGCCGAGCCTCGGCAACCGTCTGGACTTGCGACCTGACCAAGGGCTACATCGAGATCAACGGCGATTATCGCTCATGAGCGACGCGCCGCTCCCCACTGTTTTCGTCGTCGCCGTCGCATTGATCGACGTGGACGGGCGGGTGCTGATCGCCAAACGTCCCGAAGGCAAGAAACTGGCGGGCCTGTGGGAGTTTCCAGGCGGCAAGGTCGAGCCGGGAGAGCGGCCCGAAGCGGCCCTGATCCGCGAGCTGAAGGAAGAACTGGGCATCGACGTCAGTGAAAACTGTCTGTCGCCGTTCGTTTTCGCCAGCCACGCTTACGATTCGTTTCACCTGTTGATGCCATTATATTTGTGCCGACGGTGGGACGGCGTGGTCACGGCGCGTGAGCACGACGGTCTGGCCTGGGTGAAGCCGAGCAAGCTATCGGACTATCCCATGCCGCCGGCGGACGAACCTCTGGTCGCCTGGTTGCGCGACCTGCTCTGATCACCGCCGACCAGGGAGGCCGGCCATGAGACGTCTTACCGGCCGGTTCCTGCGCAACGAAAGCGGGGCCACCGCCATCGAATATGGCCTGATCTGCGCTTTGATCTTCCTCGCGATCGTCACGTCGATCAGCGCCTTGGCGAATACCCAGAACGGCGGCTTGGCCGTGACGGTGGAACGACTGACCACCGCCATGAAGGCCGTCGTCGGCAACTAATCCGACTCCTCGCCGGTCATTTCCCTGACGCCCAGGACATCGGCCAGCCGCGTCTTGGCCGAGCCGCGGGGCAGGGGCTTCTGCTGGCTCTCGTGCGGTTTCCAGCCTGCCAGGTGGATGATCTCGAACGTCGCCGGGATTCGGCCGTCGGCCTGTGCGTGGCGTTCGGCATATAGGGTGGCTGCGCGGGCGACGATGCGGCGGTTCAGCGGTCGGACCGATCCATGCAGCACATTGGTCTCGCCCATGTCGCGCTGGTCGCGGATCAAGGCGAACAGATCGGCATAGCGGACGGTGAACCGGTCCACGTCGGAGACGGGCAGGGCGAAACCGGCGCGCTGCAATAAGGCCGCGCCGTCATAGCCATCGGCGAAGGGCGAGACGCGCGCCTGAGCCCCGCCGCGTTCCTCCAGTTCGACCTCGGTCAGGATCGCCCGTAGTTCCTTCAACGTGCCCGCGCCGAACAAGGTGCCGATGAACAGGCCGTCCGGCTTCAGCGCGCGCCGGATCTGGGCCAGGGCGCCGGGCAGGTCGTTGGCCCAGTGCAGGGTCAGCAGGGACACGATCAGATCGGCCGATCCATCCTCCAGCGGCAGGGCTTCCGCGCCCGGCGCCGCGCGTTGGGCCAAGGAGACGGGCGTCTGGATTTGACCCACACGGCCGGCGGCGTCGCTGGACCGAACCGCGCGTTCGAACACCCCTGGATGGGCGGACAGGTCGACCGCAACGGGAAAATCGCGCAATATGGCTTCCAGGCTCTCTGCGGCGTTGGCGGCGGCGCGTTTGTGCAGGAAGTCGGCTTGGTCGAAACGAGCGGCGGACCGCGCCAGCCGCGCTTGGCGCCGGGCGGCGTCGAAGATGCGCGGGGGGCCTTCGGAAGGAGATTGGGGGGCGGTCATGAACGAACAGGATGGGGGCTGGCGGCGCGCCTGGGAAGGGGCGGGGCGACAGTTGCGCGGCGCCGGACGCGGATTGGCGGATCTGATCCTGCCGCCGATGGCGCACGACAGCCGCGAGGCGACGGCCGCCGCAGGCCTGACGCCCGATGCCTGGAGCCGCATCCGGTTTCTGGAGGCGCCGGTCTGCGACGGCTGCGGGGCGGCGTTCGAGTATGACGGCGGCGCCTTCGCCGAGGACCGCTGCACCGCCTGCATCGCCCAGCCCTACGCCTTTCAGCGAGCGCGGGCGGCGTGCCTATACGACGAGGCGTCGCGAGGGCTGATCCTGCGGTTCAAGCACGGGGACCAGCAGCAGTTCGCGCCCCTGTTCGCCCGCTGGATCGGCCGGTCCGCCGCCGATCTGGTCGAAGAGGCGGATGCGGTCGTGCCCGTCCCGCTGCATCCCTTTCGCCTGCTGTCGCGCCGCTTCAATCAGGCCGCCGAGATCGCCCGACCGCTGGCCCGCGACGCGCGCCGCGACTATCTGCCCGACGCCCTGGTCCGCACCAGCCACACCACCAGCCAGGGCGGCAAGAGCCAGCGCGGGCGGCGTCTGAACGTCAGGAAGGCGTTCTCCGTGACCGAGGCCGGGCGGCGTCGAATCCGGGGGCGGCGCATCCTTCTGATCGACGACGTGTTGACCACGGGCGCGACCGGAGAGGCCTGCGCGCGCGCCCTGCTCGACGCCGGAGCGCGCGGCGTGGACCTGGCGGTCATCGCACGGGTGCGAAACGCCCGTGAACTGACTATGTAACCCCTATCGCTCCCCGCGCGGCGGCTCGCTGCCTGGGGACATACTGTTCTGGAGACCTGATTTGGCCGACGTCGTCATCTACACCAAGCCCGGCTGCCCCTATTGCTACAGCGCCATGGCGCTGCTGAAGAAGAAGGGCGTCGACTACACCGAGATCGTCGCCTCGAACGATCCCGCCAAGAAGGCCGAGATGGTCGAGAAGTCCGGCGGTCGCATGACCTTCCCGCAGGTCTTCATCGGCGGACAGCATGTCGGCGGTTCCGACGACGTCCACGCCCTGGATCGCGACGGCAAGCTCGACGCGCTTCTGGCGGCCTGATCCCATGAGCGGCGGGCTCGACATCGCCCTGATCCAGACCCGCACGCCGGCGACGGCTGAGGCGGCCCTGGGCTATGTCGAGCCCCTGATCCGCGAGGCGGCGGCCGGCGGGGCGAAATTCATCCTGACGCCCGAGGGGACCAATGTCCTGGAACAACGCCGCGACCGTCGCGACGCCGCGATCACGACCGAGGACGCCGATGTCGTCGTTCTGGGTCTGCGTCGTCTGGCGGCGGAACTGGGCGTCTGGCTTCTGATCGGCTCGGCCATCGTGCGATCCGGTCATGCCGGAGACGGCCGCGCCGCCAATCGCTCGCTGCTGATCGATGCGTCCGGCGGGATCGTCGCCCGATACGACAAGCTGCACGTCTTCGACGTGAACCTGCCGAACGGCGAGACCTATCGCGAGAGCGCGACGGTGCGGCCGGGGGACGGGGCGGCGATCGCGGACACGCCCTGGGGTCGGCTGGGATTGACCATCTGCTACGACATCCGCTTTCCTCATCTGCATCGCCAGTTGGCCAAGGCGGGCGCGGCGATGATCGCCGTACCCGCCGCCTTCACCGCCCCGACCGGCGAGGCGCATTGGGAGACCCTGCTGCGCGCTCGCGCCATCGAGACCGGCGCCTTCGTCCTGGCGCCGGCGCAAGGCGGGCTGCACGAGGACGGGCGCCGCACCTGGGGCCGATCCACCGTCGTCGGACCCTGGGGCGAGGTGATCGCCAAGGCGGATCACGACGAGCCTTGCATCGTGACGGCGAAGCTGGACATGGAGGCGGTGGCCCGCGCGCGTGCGGCCGTGCCCGCCCTGACCCACGATCGCGATTTCCTGCCCGCCGTTTGATTGTCCCATGATCCGCTATGCCCTGAAATGCGACCAGGCCCACGACTTCGAGGCCTGGTTCGGCTCCTCGTCCGACTTTGACGACCAGGCGGGGCGCGGCCTGGTGGAATGCCCCTTCTGCGGCTCGCATTCGGTTCAGAAGGCGATCATGGCCCCGGCCGTCAGCGGGGCGCGCAAGGCCGATCCGGGCTCGGACGTCGCAGCCAAGATGCAGACCCTTATGATGACCGCCGCCCGAGAAGTGCGCGCCCACGTCGAGGCCAACTTCGACTATGTCGGCGACACGTTCGCGCGCGAGGCCCGCGACATCCACGAAGGCAAGTCCGAGAAGCGCGAAATCTATGGCGAGGCGACGCCCGCCGAGGTCAGGAAGCTGAAGGACGACGGCGTGCCGGTCTCAGCCCTGCCCGACGCTCCGCCGGACCCGTCCAAGGTCAACTGAGGTGGCCTCGGGGGAGGAACGGTATCAGGAGTTCGCGCCGCCGCCGGCTTTGCGGCCCTTCGTCCGCGTGGTCTGGACCTATGCCGCGCCCGATCCGACGCCGACCATCCAGCGTATCGCGCCGGACGGCTGTCCCGAACTGATCTTCGACCTGGGCGCCCCCTATGCGGAACAGGGCGACGACGGGGTGTTTCGCCTTCAGCCCACGGCCCTGTTCGCGGGGCAGATGACCCGGCCCCTGGTCATGCGACCGACCGGCCCGACCGAACTGGTCGCCGTGCGGTTCGAGCCCGATGGCGCGCGCGGCTTTCTGGGACGGCCGCTGAGCGAGGCGACCGACCGGCGGCTGGACATGGTCGAGCGGCTGGCCGGATTTTTCTCGCCGGCCGGGGATCCGACGGGACAGGTCGCGGCCATCGCCGGCTGGCTGGAGGCGCAAAAACGGGGCGCGGACTGGACGATCGACCCCGCGATCCGCGCCGAGATCGAAGACGCTGCGGTCGAGCGCCCGGCGCCGGTCCGATCGGCGTCCGAGCAACGCGCCCTTCAGCGCCGGTTCGCGGATCGGGTGGGGGTGTCGCCCCGCCTGCTGCGTTCGATCTTTCGCTTTCGTCGCGTGTTCGATCACGCGGCCCAGCCGGACAGGGGCGAAAGCTGGCTCGCGGCCGGGCTGGAGGCCGGCTATTTCGATCAGCCGCAGATGGCGCGCGACTTCCGCCGCTTCCTGGGTTGCACCGCCACCGAATGGGCGCGCGAGCAGCATGAACTGGCCCGCGCCATCGCGTCGCAAACCTACAAGCCGCCACCGCCGCATCCCGTCTAGCTTACGCGCCTCGACTGGAGAGGGATGACGACCATGCTGACCCCGCTGCTTCTCGCCGCCGCCCTGCAGGCGGACCCCACAACGAACCTGCGCCCCGACCTGGGCTGGATGTCCGGCTATTGGCTGTCGTGCGAACCGGGCCGTGAAGTGTCCGAGACCTGGACCGATCCGCGCCTGAACCTGATGCTGGGAACATCCCTGACGGTGCGCGGCGGCCGGGCGGGGTGGGAGCTGTCACGCATCGCGCCGGTCGATCCGACCCCGGCGGCCCCTCTGGCCTATTTTGCGCATCCCGAGGGACAGGCTGCGACCACGTTTCCGGTCATCGCATCCGGCCCGACCCGCGTGGTGTTCGAACAGGCGGCGGACGACGACTTTCCAAAACGCGTCGTCTATGAACGCGAGGGCGATGTCCTGAACGCCCGGATCGAAGGCGTGATGGACGGTCAGGAAAGGATCATCCGATGGCGCTTCCAGAAGGCGGAACTGAACGCCCGCTGCCCGACCCAGTAACGGGGCTGGATTGGCGGCCCATGCGGCCTACCGACATCGACGCCGTGGTCGAGGTGGCTCGCCTGTCTTTCCCGGACCATTTCGAGGACCGGCCCTGTTTTGAAAATCGACTGGCGCTCTATCCGCGCGGCTGTTTCGTGCTGGCGGATACGGATGGCCCGGCCCGAGGCTATCTGATCGCCTATCCGTGGAAGGCCGAGAGCGCGCCGCCGCTGAACACGGTGATCGAGGGCCTGCCGGCCGAACCGGCCCTGATCTATCTGCACGATCTGGCCCTGCATCCCGAAGCACGGGGCGGGGGCGTCACGGGCCGGATCATCGAGCGGCTGGCCGAACAGGCGGCCGAGGACGACTGGCCCGCCATCGCCCTGGTCGCGGTCAACGATGCGGTCGGATTCTGGTCACGGCACGGTTTCGTCGAACAGCCGGCCGAGGCCATGGCGGCGAAACTGGCCAGCTACGGCACCGACGCCCGCTATATGCTCAGGCCGCTCTAGGAACGATTCAGCGCCGTCCGACCGCCCGCTCGCACGAATTCCAGGCGATTGGACCGGGTCAGGGCGTTGTATGCCCGACGCCTCATCTCCCGCTCGCACACCAATGGGTCGCCTACAGAATTCGGGGTCAGAAAGGCGCGGTGCGCGGCGCACCAGTCACGACTGGCGACCCGAATTCGTCCCGCCAGCATCAGCGCGTCTCCCGGTCGAGCCATCTGCAAGCCCTGGGCATCGATATGCATGTCCGGCGCTGCGCCGGCGACCAAAGCGCCAGCCACCATCAATTCCAGCATCAGGCCCATCGTCACAATCTCCCGCGTTAGAAGGGCCTGCCTTCAGGTCCTCGCTGGAGAGAGGAGATGTCCGACATCATCGGATGCGGCCCTGCGGATGAAATATCGGTAAGCTTGGAATAATCGCCGCGAACGCCCACTCTGGTGTTTCTGTCCACATGCCTGTAAGAGGCGCGCGCCTCCCGCATGCCTTTTCATGACCAGCGGCCGCCCGTATGCCGGCCGCGCCTTTTCGCGATTATCAAATGAACCTGCGCAACGTCGCCATCATCGCCCACGTCGACCACGGTAAGACGACCCTGGTGGACCAACTGCTCGCCCAGTCCGGCGTCTTCCGAGCCAACGAGGCGCAGACCGAGCGCGCGATGGACTCCAACGACCAGGAAAAAGAGCGCGGCATCACCATTCTGGCCAAGTGCACCTCGGTGCTCTGGAACGGCAAGGCCGGTGAAACCCGCATCAACATCATCGACACCCCCGGCCACGCCGACTTCGGGGGCGAGGTCGAACGCATCCTGGGCATGGTGGACGGCTGCGTCATCCTGGTCGACGCCGAAGAGGGCGTCATGCCCCAGACCAAGTTCGTGCTGACCAAGGCGCTGAAGATGGGGCTGAAGCCAATCCTCTGCATCAACAAGGTCGACCGCGCCCACGCCGATCCCGACCGGGTCCACAACGAGGCCTTCGACCTTTTCGCCGCCATCGGCGCGACGGACGAACAGCTGGACTTCCCCCACATCTACGCCTCGGGCCGCAACGGCTGGGCGACGATGGATCTGAATGTCCCGAACGACAACCTGGCCCCGCTGTTCGACCTGATCGTCGACCACGTCCCCGCGCCCAAGGTGCAGGACAACCGCGACAAGCCGTTCCAGATGCTGAACGTGCTGATCGAGTCCGACCCCTTCCTGGGCCGGATCCTGACCGGCCGGATCGAGAGCGGCAAGGCCGTTCCCGGCATGGCGATCCACGCCTTGGACCGTGAAGGCAAGGAAATCGAGCGCGGCCGCATTACCAAGGTTCTGGCCTTCCGCGGCCTGAAGCGTCAGGCCCTGGACGAAGGTTCGGAAGCGGGCGACATCGTCGCCATCGCAGGCATGTCCAAGGCGACCGTGGCCGACACCCTGTGCGCCATGGAAGTCACCGACGCCCTGCCGGCCCAGCCGATCGATCCGCCGACCATCTCCATGACCGTCTCGGTCAATGACAGCCCGCTGGCCGGTCGCGAAGGCGACAAGGTCCAGTCGCGCGTCATTCGTGACCGTCTGCTGAAGGAAGCGGAAGCCAACGTCGCCATCCGCGTCACCACGACCGAAGGCGGCGACGCCTATGAGGTCGCCGGCCGTGGCGAACTGCAGCTGGGCGTTCTGATCGAGAACATGCGCCGCGAAGGCTTCGAGGTCTCGATCTCGCGTCCGCGCGTGGTCTTCCAGGAAGGCCCCAACGGCGAGAAGATGGAGCCCATCGAAGACGTCATGATCGACGTGGACGACGAGTTCTCGGGCATCGTGATCGAGAAGCTGTCGGCCCGTAAGGCCGAAATGACCGACATGGGCCCGTCGGGCGCCGGCAAGACCCGCATCAGCCTGAAATGCCCGTCGCGCTCGCTGATCGGCTATCAGGGCGAGTTCCTGACCGACACGCGCGGTTCGGGCGTGCTGAACCGGGTCTTCAGCCACTACGAAGAATACAAGGGCGCCATCGCCGGCCGTCTGAAGGGCGTGCTGATCTCGAACTCGGACGGCGACACGGCGGCCTTCGCCCTGTGGAACCTGGAAGATCGCGGCGTCATGTTCGTCGGCGCCGGCGAGAAGACCTACCAGGGCATGATCATCGGCGAGAACGCGCGCTGGGACGACCTGGACGTCAACCCGATCAAGGGCAAGCAACTGACCAACGTCCGCGCCTCCGGCAAGGACGAGGCCGTTCGCCTGACCCCGCCGCGCCAGATGTCGCTGGAACAGGCCATCGCCTATATCGACGACGACGAGCTGGTCGAGGTGACGCCGAAGTCCATCCGCCTGCGCAAGCAGACGCTGAACCCGTCGTTCCGCAAGAAGCGCGTTCGCCCCGAGTAATCCTCCACTGACGCGAAGGGGGATGCGGCCTATAGGTGGCTGACATGACCGTTTCGCCCAGTCTGGATGACCGCCTTGACGAGGCCGCCCGCGCGGGAGATCCGCGCGCGGCGGTCTCTGTCGTTTTGCGCGAGACCTATGACGCCGCCCGCGCCCGCGCCGAGCGCAAGTTAGACGGCGGCATGAAGGGGCGCGATGTCGCCCGCCTCTACGCCACAGCCGCCGACGACCTGCTGGCGAGCCTGTGGCGGGTCGCCACCCAGGTCCTGTTTCCCGTCTCCGCCGTCGAGAGCGAACGGCTGTCCCTGGTGGCGGTCGGGGGTTACGGCCGGGGCGTGCTCGCGCCCTTTTCCGATCTGGACCTGCTGTTCCTGCGCCCGGCCAAGGCCACGCCGCGCGGGGAGAGCGTCATCCAGTTCGTCCTCTATGTGCTGTGGGACCTGGGCATCAAGGTCGGACCGGCGGTGCGCTCGGTCGAGGAATGCCTGACCCTGTCGCGCACCGACATGACGGTGCGGACCACCCTGCTGGAGGCCCGGCATCTGGTCGGCGACGAGCGGCTGTCGGACCTGATGATCGGCCGGTTCCGCGACATGGTCTCCAAGTCCGACCCGCGCCCCTTCATCGCCGCCAAGCTGGAAGAACGGGCCGTCCGGCATCAGAAGGCGGGCGTGACCCGCTACAAGGTCGAACCCAACGTCAAGGACGGCAAGGGCGGGCTTCGCGACCTGAACACCCTGTACTGGATCGCGCGCTCCTTGGCGCCCGACAGCCGGCTGGGCGCAACGGTGATGGACGAGATGTTCACCTCGCGCGAGCGTCGCGCCTCCGACGACGCCTTCGACTTCCTGTGGCGCGTGCGTATCCATCTGCACCTGATCGCGGGACGGGCCGAGGAGAAGCTGACGTTCGACATGCAGCCCGAGGTGGCCCGACGCATGGGCTGGCAGGGGCGGGGCGACGAACCGGCGGTGGAACGGTTCATGCGCCGCTACTTCCTGGTCGCGCGCGATGTCGGCGCCCTGACCCGCGCCATGTCGGCCAAGCTGGAGGCCCGCCACCAGAAGACGGCGCAAGGCCTGTCGCGGCTGATGACCCCGTTCCGACCCGCCCGCCGCAAGATGGAGGTCGAGGGGTTCTGGGTCGATCAGGGCCGGCTGTCGGTCGAAGGACCGGAGGTGTTCGCCGCCGATCCGGTCAAGCTGCTGACCCTGTTCGTCTGCGCCGACAAGCATGATCTGGACCTGCACCCCGACGCCTTTTCGGCCGTGACCCGGTCGCTGTCTCTGGTGACGCCCCGGCTGCGGCGCGATCCGGCGGCGACGCGGGCCTTTCTGGACATTCTGGCGCATGGCCAGCGGCCCTATCGCGTCCTGACCATCATGAACGAAACGGGCCTGCTGGGTCGGTTCCTGCCCGAGTGGGGGCGGATCGTGGGCCAGACCCAGTTCAACATGTACCACGCCTATACGGTGGACGAGCACACGCTGCAGGCCATTGGGATCATCAACGACATCGCGCGCGGCAAGCTGAAGGACGACCACCCTCTGGCCACCGAGATCGTCCAGCTGATCTCGGACATGGAAGCCCTGATGCTGGGCATGTTGCTGCACGACGTGGGCAAGGGCGGAGAGCGGGGGCAGCTGGAAGACGGCGCCATCGCCGCGCGCCGGGCCTGCGAACGGCTGGGCGTCGATCCGCGCCGTATCGAACTGGTCGTCTGGCTGGTGCGCAGCCATCTGGCGCTGAGCGATTATGCCCAAAAGCGCGACCTGTCGGACCCCGCCACCATCCGCGCCTTCGCCGAGCTGGTGGGCGACCCCGAACGGTTGCGAATGCTGCTGGTGCTGACCGTCGCCGACATCCGGGCGGTGGGGCCGGGGGTGTGGAACGGCTGGAAGGGTCAGTTGATGCGCACCCTCTACAATCAGGTCGCCGGCCTTTTCCGGGGCGAGGACGTGGCGCGCGAGGATCCGCTGGCGGAGCACCCGGCCCTGGTCGAGCGTGCGCGCCAGACGGGCGCCGCCGCCGAGGCCGCGCCGACCGCCCCCGTCGCGGGGCTGGCGGTCCAGACCACCGAGATCTCCATCGCCGCCGCCGACCGGCCGGGCCTGTTCGCGGACCTGGCCCAGACCATGGCCGCCCTGGGCGCCGACGTGACCGACGCCCGCGTGGCGACGCTGGACGACGTGGTGCTGGACGTGTTCCGCGTTCAGGACGGGGCGGGTCTGCCCTATGGCCAGGCCGAGCCCCGCCGGCTCAAGGCCCTGGTCGAAGCCCTGGAGAAGGCCGCGCGGGGCGACGGTCGTATCGGCCAGGCGCCAGACCCCACCGGAAATGCCCGCAAGGCGGCCTTCGAGGTTCGGCCCGTGGTCATGGTCGATCACCACGCCAGCGAGGTCGCCACCGTGGTCGAGGTGTCCTGCGCCGACCGGCCCGGCCTGCTGGCGGCTCTCTCGCGCGTGTTCAACGACGAAGGCCTGAACATCCGCTCCGCCCATGTCGCCAGCTATGGCGAGCGGGCGGTGGACAGCTTCTATGTGGTCGATGGCAAAGGCCGCAAGGTGACGTCCGAACAGCGGATCGCCGAACTGCGCACGGCCCTGGAAGCCGTGCTGGACAGCCGCGCCCCGGCCCCCGCAGGCCGCAAGGTCGCCTCGGCCCGCGCCAGCGCCCGCGACGTCTCGGACCTGGGCCGCCGCAGCCCGCGCGCGAAGCCCGTATCGCCCGGCGAGCAAGCGCGCTAAGCGAAAGCCTTCCTCCGCGCCCTGTCGAATGTCCGCATGAGCCTCGCCCGCAATACCCTGGTGCAGTCGACCCTGACGCTGGGCAGCCGCCTGCTGGGCTTCGGCCGCGATCTGGCCCTGTCGGCCAACTTCGGCCAGGGGGCGCTGATGGACGTCTGGTCCACGGCCCTGATGCTGCCCAACATGTTCCGCCGCCTGTTCGCCGAGGGCGCCTTCGCCCAGGCCTTCGTGCCGGTCTACGGCGGGGTCAAGACGCGCGAGGGCGACGAGGCCGCAGCCGTCACGGCCTCGGAGGCCATGTCCTTCATGTTCGCCGTGGTCGCGGCCTTCTGCATCCTGCTGCAGGTCGCCATGCCGTGGATCGTGCCCCTGCTGCTGTCGGCCTGGAAGGACGACGCCGAGGTGATGCGCGTCGGGGTGATCGCCACACAATTGGCCATGCCCTATCTGGCCTGCATGACCATCGCCTCCCTGTTGTCGGGGGTGCTGAACACCGGCGGTCGGTTCGCCCTGTCGGCGGCGGTTCCTGTCTTTCTGAACCTTTGCACCCTGGCGCCGCTGTTGGGCGGCTTCTTCCTGCCGGTCTCGCCCGCCATGGTGTTGCTGGCCACCAGCGCGGCGGTCACCGTCTCGGGCGTGATCCAGGCCGGCCTCCTGTGGTGGGGCGTGCGGCGTCTGGGCGTGAAGCTGAAGCTGGGCCTGCCGCGCCTGACCCCGAACGTGAAGCGCGCCCTGGCCCTGGCCGTGCCCGGCGCCATGGCCGGCGGGGCCATGCAGGTCAACTCGGTCGTGTCCCAGGTTCTGGCCGGATCGGACGCCGGCGCCCGCTCGGTGCTCTATAACGCCGACCGCCTCTACCAACTGCCGCTGGGTCTGGTCGGGGTGGCCATCGGCCTGGCCCTGGTGCCGCGCCTGACCCGGGCCTTCGTTTCCGGCGATCACGAGGGCGGACAGAAGACGCTGGACGACGGGATCAACCTGGCCATGGCCTTCACCCTGCCGGCCGCCGTGGCCCTGTTCGTCATCCCCTTCTTCATTATCGATGCGACAGTGACGCGCGGCGCCTTCACCAGCGCCGACGCCGCCCGCACCGCCGACGTGCTGCGTCAGTTCGCCTGGGGCGTGCCCGCCTTCGTCCTGGCCAAGGTCCTGACGCCGCCCTTCTTCGCCCGAGAAGACACGCGTCGGCCCATGTATTTCGCGGTCACCGCCGTGGTCATCACCGTGGTCCTGGGGTCGGGCCTGTTCTTCTGGTTCCGCACCCAGGGCTGGGACGGGGTGCTGGGCCTGGCCATCGCCACCAGCGTCTCGGCCTGGGTCAACGTCGGCCTGTTGGTCGGCGTTCTGATCCACGAGAACGCCTGGCGACCGTCGCCCGCCTTCGTCTCGCGTATCGTCCGTGTTCTGGCGGCCAGCGCGGTCATGGCCGGCCTGCTGCTGCTGGCCAGCCTCAACTATGGGCTTCTGAGCCGGATTTTGCTGGCCAAGGAGATCGCCGTCCTCGTCGTCTGCGGCCTGGGCGCCGGGGCCTATGGCGTCTGCCTCTTCGCCTTCCGCGCCGTCACCCTGTCTGAGCTGAAGGCGACCTTGCGGCGCGAGCCGGGCGGCGGCGCGGTCTCCGGTCTGGACTGACGGACGGGGAACCGATAAGCGCGAGGCCATGACGACCTCGGGCCTGATTTCCGACCGGCGATGGCGCGGCTGAACCGCCGCCGCCTTCACCACGCCTGCCTTTCGACCTTCCGAGACCCGACTCCATGACCGACCAGACCCCAGCCGTTGCGACATACGACGGCCCGCGCCGCATCCTGTCCGGCATCCAGGCCTCCGGCGCCCTGCACCTTGGCAACTATCTCGGCGCGCTGAAGCGGTTCGTCGAGCTGCAGGACCAGGGCGCGCCCGTCTTCGTCTTCGTCGCCGACATGCACGCCATCACCGTGTGGCAGGACCCGGCCAAGCTGGCCGCCCAGACGCGCGAGATCGCCGCCGCCTATCTGGCCTCGGGCCTGGATCCCGCCAAGTCGATCATCTTCCCGCAGTCGGCCGTGCGCGCCCATGCCGAACTGGCCTGGATCTTCAACTGCGTCGCCCGCCTCGGCTGGCTGGACCGGATGACCCAGTTCAAGGAGAAGTCGGGCAAGCACAAGGAACGGGCGTCGGTTGGCCTCTACACCTATCCCGTGCTCCAGGCCGCCGACATCCTGCTGTACAAGGCCACGGAAGTGCCGGTCGGCGAGGACCAGAAACAGCATCTGGAACTGACCCGCGACATCGCCGCCAAGTTCAACAACGACTTCGGCGCGCCCGGCTATTTCCCGGTGCCTGAGCCCATCATCCAGGGGCCAGCGACGCGCGTCATGTCCCTGCGCGACGGGGCGGCCAAGATGTCCAAGTCGGACCCGTCCGACAACAGCCGCATCAACCTGACCGACGACGCGGACGCCATCGCCTCCAAGATCAAGCGCGCCAAGACCGACCCGGAGCCTCTGCCGGAAACCTTGGACGGTCTGAACGACCGGCCCGAGGCCAAGAATCTGGTCGCCATTTACGCCGCCCTGGCCGGGCTGACCCGCGAACAGGTGATCGAACAGTTCGGCGGCCAAGGCTTCGGCGCCTTCAAGCCCGCTCTGGCGGACCTGGCGGTCTCTTCCCTGGCCCCGGTCACGGCCGAGATGCGCCGCCTGATGGACGACCCGGCCGAGATCGACCGCGTGCTGAAGGACGGCGCCGAACGCGCCGCCGCTGTGGCCGACCCGGTGGTGGACGAGGTCAAGAAGATCGTCGGCTTCTGGAGGGCGTGATGGGCATTTACGAGGCCAAGATCGCCTGGAGCCGAGGCGATCAGCCCTTCCTCGACAAGCGCTACAGCCGCGCCCATTCCTGGACCTTCGACGGCGGCGCGGTGGTGCCCGGTTCGTCGGCGCCGTCCAGCGTGCCGGTGCCGATGTCCGACGCCGCAGCGGTCGATCCGGAGGAAGCGATGATCGCCTCCCTGTCCAGCTGCCACATGCTGTGGTTCCTGGCCTTCGCCGCCAACGCCGGCCTGGTGGTCGACACCTATGTCGACGAGGCCTCGGGCAAGATGGGCAAGGACGAGAACGGCAAGCGCTACCTCGCCGAGGTGACGCTACGCCCCTTCACCAGCTTCTCCGGTCGCGAACCGGACCAGGCCGAGATCGACGCCCTGCACCACCAGGCCCATGAGCATTGCGAAATGGCCCATTCGGTCCGCGCGACCATCACGGTCGAGGCGACCATCGGCTAGGCGGCGACCGCCGTCTCCTCTTCGACCAGGGATCTGAACAGGCCGTGGGCGGCGATCATGCCGTCGGAGGTCGCCAGGGTGATGTTGGACGCGGCCCGCGCCAGATCACCGGCGGCGAAGACGCCCGGCTGGGTCGTCGCCTGCATGGCGTCCACCTTGATCACACGGCCCATCGGCGTGTCGGTCATCTCGCAGCCCAGCCGTTCGGCGAACGGGCTGGCCACGCGGATGCTGGCCCCGACGAAGATGGCCTTCAGCTCCACGAACCGCCCGTCGGTCAGCCGCGCGCCGGTCAGGGTCGGGGCTTCGCCCTCCAGCCGGGCGATGGGGGTGGTCTCGATAGTCACGCCACGCCGATACAGCAGATGGGCGTCCTCGGGCGACAGGCCGACGTCCAGATCCATGAACAGGGTGACCTGGCCCCATTCCGCGACGATGGCGGCGTATTGGACCGCATGGTCGCCGCGCCCCAGCACCCCGATGGGGCCGCCGCCGATCTCGTAGCCGTGGCACCAGGGGCAGTGCAGGGCGGTGCGGCCCCAGCGTTCCTTCACGCCAGGAATATCGGGCAGCACGTCCTCGACCCCATGCGACAGCAGAAGCCGGCGGCCACGGGTCCGCGTGCCGTCGGCGAAAGAGACCGAGAATCCGCCGTCGATCCGCTCGACCGCGACCGCCTCGGCCATGCGGAAGGCGGCGGTGGGATAGGCCGCGACCTGGGACCGCGCCGTCGCCGTGATCTCTGCACCCGGTCGGCCGTCGTTGGCCAGGACGCCATGGGCGCGGGCGGCGAAGCGGTTGCGCGGCCTTCCGTCGTCGATGACCAGCACACGGCGTCTGGCGCGGACCAGCTGCTGGGCGGCGGACAGGCCGGCGTAGGACCCGCCGATGATCAGGGCGTCGTGCGGCATGGGTTCAGCCTTCGTGGCGGTCGGCACGGAACAGATCTCTCTTTGGGTGTTCGGCCATCCGGCGCGAGAAGTCCGCCGCCAGATCGGCCAGGGTGATCTGGTTCAACCGCGCGACCAGCAGGGCGCGGGCGGCGGCGTAGGTTTCGGCCAGGGCGTCGTTGACCGCCGCCTCGACCAGGCAGCCGTCAGCCTCGACCGGCGGGGTTTCTGGAAACAGGCCGGGCTCGCCCAAGGCCGTGTTGACCTGGCCCAGGGTCACCTGATCCAGCGGCCGGGCCAGCCGCCATCCGCCGCCATGCCCCTTTTCCGAGGCCACCAGCCCCTGTTCACGCAGGCCCGCCATGGTCCGGCGCACGACGACCGGATTGGTCGACAGGCAGACGGCCAGTTGGTCCGAGGTCATGGGCGCCCCGGTCCGCGTCTCGTGCTCGGCCATGTGCAGCAAGGCATGAAGAATGTTGGAGAGGCGGGAATCTCTTTTCATGTAACTTCAATTGTTACGTGATAGGCCGCACGTCAAGACGGGCCATCCAGATTCTTTTCAGACGTGAGGGGCGACGTCGGTCAGGAAGGCGCGGAAGCGGCGCAGGGCCTCTTTGGTCAGGTCCGGGTCGTGGCGCATCGGGCCGTTGTTGGTCGGCTCGTCGAAGGCGTGGGTGCCGACGGCGATCCAGCTCTCGACCTCGGCGCCGCAGTTGCGGATCATGGCGTTGACCTGTTCGGCGTTGCGCTGCGTCGTCAGGTGGTCGCGTTTGCAGGTGACGGCCAGCACCTTGGGACAGTGCCGCCAGGGCTTCATCCGGTTGAAGGCGAACGGGCCGATATAGGGATAGGCCAGCCAGACGGCCTTGATCCCGGACAGGTCGGCGTCGCCGGGGTTGGTCACGCCGAACGTATTTGGCGTCGGTGCGCCGCTCATCATCTCCATGATCGACCAGCCGCCATGGCTCCAGCCCGCCAGCGCCAGTTGGGTCGGGTCCACATCCGGTCGCGCCGAAACGCCCTGGATCGCCGCCAGAAGGTCGCCCACCCGCTCATAGCCCCGGAAGGACAGGCCGGTGCAGACCGCCGTCAGGGTGAAGGCGCGGCCCCACCCGCGCGGGCCGTAGGAATCGATGATGAAGGCCCGCCAGCCCGCCGCCTTGGCTGCCGCAGCGTAGCGGGGCAGGTGGTCGCGCAGTCCGCCGCAGCCGTGGAACAGCAGCACCGCCGGCCGGGGCCGGTCGTCGTCAGGGCCCACAACGGTCATGTGGGGTTCGAGGCGGGCCCAGCGGCTCTTGAGGTCGTCCATTCCCGATTTACGCCGCAGCTTGCGCCCGAACACCAGCCCCTCTTGCGGATTTCGTCATTCAGATATATCTAACTTCTCGTGAATAGATATATCGAAAAGGAATCGATCATGAGGTCCAAGGGGATCTTTCAAGGACGCCGCGACGAATGCGGCGAAAAACACGGTCGTCATGGCGGGTTCGGCCATGCTTTCGGCAGAGACATGCGCGGCGGACGCGGCGCGGACTTCGGTCCCGGCTGGGAAGGAGGCGAGGCGCGGGGACGCGGTCACGGCCATGGCCGGCGCGGCGGTGGTCGCCTGTTCGACCACGGCACGCTTCGCTGGGTGCTGCTGTCGCTGATCGCTGAGAAGCCCAGCCACGGCTACGAACTGATCAAGGCGGTCGAGACGAAACTGGGTGGCGCCTATTCGCCCAGTCCCGGCGTCATCTACCCCAGCCTGACCCTGCTTGAGGAAATGGGCGCGCTGGAATCCGAGGCGCAGGGCGGCAAGAAACTGTATTCCATCACCGGCCCCGGCCGCGCCCTGCTGGCCGAGAACCAGGACATCCTGCGCGCCGCCGAGGCGACCATGGACAAGTTCGCCGCACGCGCCTTGCGTCCGACCGCCATCCAGGACGCCATCGGTCGCCTGCGCCACACGATCCACGGCCGTCTGACGAGCGAGACGGCCCTGACCGAGGCTCAGGTCCAGGCCATCGCCGCCATCCTGGCCGAGACCGCCGACAAGGTGGAACAGGCATGAGCGCCCGCGAAACCCGCCGCGTGCGGCACGAATTGAAGTTCCGCACCCTGACCGTCGCCTCGATCCAGGACCTGACCCCGGCCTATCGCCGCGTGGTCCTGATCGGGGACGACCTGGAAGGCTTCGTCTCCCTGGGCTTCGACGATCACGTGAAGATCTTCCCGGTCGCCGAGGGCCGGGCGCCCGTCCTGCCCACCATCGGGCCGGACGGTCCGGTCTTTCCAGAGCCGCGCCCCGTCGCCCGCGACTATACCCCTCGCGCCCATGACCCAGCGGGCCGGACATTGACGCTGGACTTCGTCGTCGGCCACGGCGGCCCGGCGACCGAATGGGCCATGGCGGCGAAGGTCGGCTCGATCCTAGGCGTCGGCGGTCCGCGCGGCTCCTTCATCGTGCCGACCGCCTTCTCCGACCATGTGCTGATCGGCGACGAGACAGCCCTGCCGGCCATCGCCAGACGGCTGGAGGAACTGCCCGGCGACGTCCGCGTCCATGTGATGGTCGAGGTCGAGGACGCAGGCCAGACCCTGAGCTTCGACAGCGCCGCCGAGGTCACTGTGACTTGGGCCGTCCGCAACGGCGCGCCTCGCGGTCGAACCGAGACCCTGCTGGGCGCTCTCGACGCGGCTTTGGCCGGAGTCGAGCGGTCAGATGCCTATGTCTGGATCGCCGCTGAATCCGCCGTTGCCAAGGCGTTACGTGCGCGGGTGCTCGACCTGGGGTTCTCGCCCAAGTCCATGAAGGCCGCCGGCTACTGGCGCCTGGGCGGCGTCGGCGCCCACGACGTCATTGAGAACTGACTCTGACCCGCGCAACGCAGTGTCAGGTTCAGCCGACCTCCGCCGGGGATCAGGCGCGACGATCCCTCCAGCACGCGGTCGATCCCGTGCCGTGCCAGTCGCGCCGGGCCCGTCAGGGCGCAGACGTCGCCGCTTTCCAGCTTTAAGGTCGTGGTGCGCCCGCCCTCGGCCGCGCCGATGCGGAACATGGCCGCGTCGCCAAGCGACACTGAAAGCACCGGCGCGCCGAGATCGGCCTCGTCGCGATCCTGATGCAGGCCCATCTTCGCTCCCTCGCGATACAGATTGACCAGACAGGCGTCCGGCGGCGCGGGCCAGCCGACCGTGGCGTCCCACAGGTCCAGCAGAACCTGCGGCATTGGGGGCCAGGGCCTCCCTGTTTCGGGATGGGTCGCCTGATAGCGATAACCGCTCCGGTCCGAGACCCAGCCCAGCGGCCCGAAATTGCTCATCCGCACCGAGAAGGGCCGGCCGCCCGGCGTGGTGGGTCGATAGAGCGGGGCCTGATCCAGCCGCTCGAACACCTCGGCGACCAGATCGGCCTGCGCCGCCGCATCGAGCGCCCCCGGCCATAGCCGAAAGCCCTCGACGGCGGTCTTTACCTCAACGGGTGTAGCTGTATTCGCCGATTTCGCAGACATTGATGCGTGAACGCGTCAGCTCCTCGCCGTTGGTGAACTCGGCCTTGAAGTCATAGATGCAGGCGCCCGAGCCGTCATCGATATTGATGCGCACATTCTGACCGTTCTCCAGCACGTCGTCGCCCAGGATGTCCTCTTCCCAGTCGTCGCTGCGCGAGTCCGACGCATAGAAGCGCAACATGGTCCAGCCGGTGCGGTTCTTGATGGTGACGTGACGGTCGTAACCGTCGCGCGACTGAACCGTCGGCGCCGTTGCGGGCGCCGGTGCAGCCGCGGCGGCCCCGACCAGAACGACGGCGGCGACCGCAGCCTTGAGCATGGTCTTGATCATTGTTTCCTCTCCCTTCCTTGATCGCGCTCCCTGAACGCGGCGAAAATTCTTATGCCTCACAATCGCGAACCCCGCATCTTCGAATTTCGTCGTTCTGTGAGATGGGTTGAATCGCAAATCGCCCTTGCAGGCCGGGGGGATTTTCCCATATCGGGGCCAGCTTCGGAGAAACCCCGCGAAAACTGGGGCTATCCAAACCGATCCACGCCAACCCAACCGGGGGCGGTCACGCGCGGCGCTTCGTCGAAGGCCGCCGCATCGCCCGCCGAACGAGAGAGACTGAAGAACACATGGCCAAGATTATCGGCATCGACCTCGGCACCACCAACTCCTGCGTGGCCGCCATGGACGGCAAGACCCCCAAGGTCATCGAGAACGCCGAGGGCAACCGCACGACCCCGTCGGTCGTGGCGATTCAGGACGGCGCAGAAGTGCTGGTGGGCCAGCCCGCCAAACGCCAGGCCGTCACCAACCCGTCCAACACCTTCTTCGCGATCAAGCGCCTGATCGGCCGCAGCTTCGATGATCCCGTGGTCGCCAAGGACAAGGGCATGGTGCCCTACGAGATCGTCAAGGGTCCGAACGGCGACGCCTGGGTGCGCGCCTTCGGCAAGGACTATTCCCCCCAGCAGATCTCGGCCTTCATCCTGCAGAAGATGAAGGAATCGGCCGAGGCCTTCCTGGGCGACAAGGTGACCCAAGCCGTCATCACCGTTCCCGCCTACTTCAACGACAGCCAGCGCCAGGCCACCAAGGACGCGGGCAAGATCGCCGGCCTGGAAGTGCTGCGCATCATCAACGAGCCGACTGCGGCTGCGCTCGCCTATGGCCTGGAAAAGAACGAAGGCCAGAAGATCGCCGTCTATGACCTGGGCGGCGGCACCTTCGACGTCTCGGTCCTGGAAATCGGCGACGGCGTCTTCGAAGTGAAGTCGACCAACGGCGACACCTTCCTGGGCGGCGAGGACTTCGACCTGCGCCTGGTCGATTACCTGGCCGACGAGTTCAAGAAGGAACAGAGCGTCGATCTGCGCCAGGACAAGCTGGCCCTTCAGCGCCTGAAGGAAGAGGCCGAAAAGGCCAAGAAGGAGCTGTCGACCACGACCCAATACGAGGTCAACCTGCCGTTCATCACCATGAATGCGTCGGGTCCGCTGCACCTGAACATCAAGCTGACGCGCGCCAAGCTGGAATCCCTGGTCGACGACCTGGTCCAGCGCACCATCGAGCCGTGCCGCAAGGCGTTGGCCGACGCTGGCCTGAAGGCGTCGGACATCGATGAAGTCGTCCTGGTCGGCGGCATGACCCGCATGCCCAAGGTCGTGGAAGCCGTGAAGGCCTTCTTCGGCAAGGAGCCGCACAAGGGCGTGAACCCTGACGAAGTTGTGGCCCTGGGCGCCGCCGTTCAGGCCGGCGTTCTGCAAGGCGACGTCAAGGACGTGCTGCTGCTGGACGTGACCCCTCTGACCCTGGGCATCGAGACCCTGGGCGGCGTCTTCACCCCGCTGATCGAGCGCAACACGACGATCCCGACCAAGAAGAGCCAGACCTTCTCGACCGCCGACGACAACCAGTCGGCCGTGACGATCCGCGTCTTCCAGGGCGAGCGTCCGATGGCGTCGGACAACAAGATGCTGGGTCAGTTCGACCTGATGGGCATTCCGCCGTCGCCGCGCGGCATGCCGCAGATCGAGGTCGCCTTCGACATCGACGCCAACGGCATCGTCAACGTCTCGGCCAAGGACAAGGCGACCAACAAGGAACAGTCGATCCGCATCCAGGCGAACGGCGGCCTGTCGGACGCCGACATCGACAAGATGGTCAAGGAAGCCGAGGCCAACGCCGCCTCCGACAAGATCCGCAAGGACCTGGTCGAGGCCCAGAACGCCGCCGACAGCCTGATCAACTCGACCGAGAAGGCCTTGGCCGAACACGGCGACAAGGTCGGCGCGGAAGAGAAGACGGCCATCGAGACCGGCCTGGCCGAGCTGAAGACCGCGCGCGAAGGCACGGACGCCGAAGACATCCGCGCCAAGACCAACACCCTGGTCCAGGCCTCGATGAAGCTGGGCGAGGCGATGTACGCCCAGCAGCAGGGCGCGGGCGAAGGTGACGCCGCCCCGGCCGACGACGGCGTGGTCGACGCCGAGTTCGAGGAAGTTTCGGACACCGACGGCGACGACAAGAAGAGCGCCTGATCCGCAACAGGTCGCTGAAATGATACGGCCCCGCTTGTCTTGCGATAGGCGGGGTCTTTTCATGAAACTTGCATCATTCATCCCGGCCCCCATGTCAGCCGGGACATCGATTTCGACCAGTGCGCGATAGAGGCGAGGCGAGATCGAACGGGGAAGTATGAGGACGGACGCCCGATGGCGCGTGATTATTACGAGGTTCTTGGCGTCGAACGCACGATCGACGCTCCCGGTCTGAAGGCCGCCTACCGCAAACTGGCCATGATCCATCACCCGGACCGCAACGGCGGCTCGGAAGAGTCGATGGCGCAGTTCAAGGAAGTGTCCGAGGCCTATACGGTCCTGTCGGACGAGAACAAGCGTGCGGCCTATGACCGGTTCGGTCATGCGGGGGTGAACGGCGGCGGTGGCGGAGGCTTCGGCCAGGGCCAGCAGGGCTTCTCGGACATCAACGACATCTTCTCCCAGGTGTTCGGCGATGCGTTCGGAGACGCCTTTGGCGGTCGCCAGCAGGGTCGAGGCCAACAGGGCGGACCGCGTCGCGGCTCGGACCTGCGCTACGATCTGGAGATCACCCTGGAGCAGGCCTACAAGGGCGAGGATGTCGAGATCGACATCCCCTCGACCATGACCTGCGACACCTGCGAGGGGTCCGGCGCCAAGCCGGGCACCAAGCCGGTCACCTGCACCACCTGCCAGGGCGCGGGTCGCGTGCGCCAGGCCAACGGCTTCTTCCAGGTCGAGCGCACCTGCCCCCGCTGCCACGGCGCCGGCCAGATGATCGCCGATCCCTGCACGACCTGCCATGGGCACGGCCAGGTCCGCAAAAACCGGACCCTGAACCTCAAGATTCCCGCCGGCGTCGATGACGGCTCACGCATCCGCCTGTCGGGCGAGGGCGATGCGGGCCAGCGCGGCGGGCCACGCGGCGATCTGTATGTCTTCCTCTCGGTGACGCCGCACGATCTGTTCGAGCGCGACAACCTGGACCTGCTGGTCACCGTGCCCGTGCCGATGACTGTGGCGGCCTTGGGCGGCGAGATCGATGCGCCCTGCCTGGTATCGGCCGCCTGCGACGGCAAGTGCAGGGCCGCCGTCACCGTGCCGGCCGGCGCCCAGACCGGCAAGACCGTGCGCATCAAGGGCAAGGGCATGCCCCATCTGAACGGCCGCAACCGCGGCGATCTGGTGGTCGAACTGTTCGTCGAGACGCCCACCGATCTGACCGCGCGCCAGCGTGAGTTACTGGAAGAGCTTGCCCTGTCGTTCGGCGAGGGGCAGAACCCTCGCAACTCCAGCTTCGCCGGAAAGGCGAAGCGCTTCTGGGCCGACATCCTGGGCAATCAGGACGCGGACGGATCGAAAGAGACGGCGGCTTGAGCGCAATCTTCCACGCCGGCATTTCCGGCTATCGCGGCCGGATGGGTCGCGCGGTTTCCCAGGTGCTGGATGCGCGTGAGGACGTTGTCGTCGCCGCCCGCTTCGACTGGGGCGAGACGGCCGACATCTCTCTGTGCGACGTGATCATCGACTTCTCGACCCCCGACGCCTCGGTCGCCCTGGCGCAGGCGGCGGCGGAACGCGGCGGTCCGGCCCTGGTCATCGGCTCGACCGGCTTCACGGCCGAGCAGGAGGCCGAGCTGATGAAGGCCGCCGAGAAGATCGCCATCGTCAAGAGCGGCAACTTCTCTCTGGGCGTGAACATCCTGATCGGCTTGGTCCAGCACGCCGCCCAGCGTCTGGACGCCCAGGACTGGGATATCGAGATCACCGAGGCCCACCACCGCAGGAAGTTGGATTCGCCGTCGGGGACCGCCCTGATGCTGGGCGAAGCCGCCGCCGAGGGCCGGTTCGCGGACTTGGCGGACCTTCAGTCCAAGCCTTACGACGGGGTGCAGGGCGAGCGCGAAAGCGGCAAGATCGGTTTCTCCTCCATCCGCGCCGGAGGCATCATCGGCGAACATACGGTCCTGTTCGCCTCCGAGGACGAGGTCCTGACCCTCAGCCACTCGGCCATTGATCGCAGCCTGTTCGCCAAGGGCGCCGTCGCCGCCGCAGCCTGGGTGCGAACCCGCAAGACCGGCCTCTACGACATGCAGGACGTGCTTGGCTTTCGCCAAGCTTGATGGCTGACGCCTGAGGCGCTTCGCGCCGCGCTATGTTCGCGACGCGGTCGCTCACGACTTGAGCGCGAGGGGTTTAGCCTCGTAGAAATCAGGCCGCGTCTTCCTGCGCCGGCAGGCCATAGGCCTCCCACAGCGAGCGATCCTTCAGCGCCTTGGCCAGGAAGGCGACGTGGGCCGCCTGTTCCTCGGGCGTGGAGCGCAGCGGGAGCGGACGGGGGCGCTGGCCATAGGCGGCGATTTCCAGCGCGCCGCCGGGACCGCGGCCGACCGGGCCGGACGACAGGTCCAGCACCCGCTCCTTGCCGCCGCGCAGCTCCAGATAGACCTCGGCCAGCAGGCGGGCGTCGATCAGGGCGCCGTGCAGTGTCCGTTCGACCAGCGACACCTTGTAGCGTTTGCACAGGGCGTCCAGCGAGTTGGGCATGCCCGGAAACCGGGTCTGGGCCAATTTCAGCGTGTCGATCCAGCGCGCCTCGCCCGTGATCGGCCGGCCGCACAGCTTGTACTCATGGTCGATGAAGTTGCGGTCGAAGGCCGCGTTGTGCGCGATCATCTGCGCGTCGCCGATGAATTCGATCAGGTCGTCCGCGATCTCGGCGAACTTGGGCGCATCCTTGACCTTGTCGTCGGTGATGCCGTGGACCCGGATCGCATCGGGCGGGATCAACCGCTCGGGATTGACGAAGCGGTGGAAGGTGCGGCCGGTCGGCAGCAGATCCTGGATCTCGATACAGCCGACCTCGATCAGTCGATCGCCCGTTTTGGGGTCGAAGCCGGTGGTCTCGGTATCCAGAACGATTTCGCGCGCCATGTCCCCTTAATGGAGACATTCGCCTCAGCGCGAAAGAGCGGCGGGCCCTCGCCGGGGAGATATCCACGACGGCTGCAGGACGGTGGCGACGATCACCTCCACGTGCGCTCGCGCCGCGTCGAGGCCCCGGCCGGTGTCGATCACGAAATCCGCGCGGGCGCGCTTTTCGGCGTCCGGCATCTGGCGGGCGAGGATGGCGTCGAACCGTTCGCGCGTCATGCCGGGACGGGCCAGGACACGCTCGGCCTGGATCGCGGGATCGGCGGTGACGACCACCACGGCGTCGACGGCCTTGTCGCCCCCGGTCTCGAACAGCAGAGGGATGTCGAGGACCGCCAGCCGGGTACCCACAGCACGCGCCGCCTCAAGATCCTCCGCCCGGCCCAGGGCGACCAGCGGATGGACGATGGTTTCCAGCCGACGAAAGGCGGTCTCGTCGCGGCCCAGCACCTCGGCCAGGCGGGTTCGGTCCACGGCGCCGTTGACGACCACGCCGGGGAAGGCCTCTCCCACGGGCTCAACCGCCGCGCCGCCACGGGCATAGAGGCGATGCACCGCGTCGTCGGCGCTCCAGACGACCGCGCCCAGATCGGCGAACATGGCCGTCGTCGTCGACTTGCCCATGCCGATGGAGCCGGTGAGACCGAGCAGGATCATGCCGTCTCGCCCAAATGGCGCATCAACAGGGCGCGCAGGTCCAGCGGCGGAGGAGGGCGACGAAACAGGGCCTCGAACGACGGCGTCGCCTGGCCGATCAGCATGGCCAGACCATCCACTGTCGGCAATCCGCGCGCCCGCGCCGCCGTCAGGAAGGGGGTTGCCAGCGGCTTGTAGGTCATGTCCATCACCACCGTGCCCGGTGCGATCCAGTCGAAATCGATCTGTGGCGACACACTGAGCGCATTGATGATCAGGGCCGCGCCATCGAAGGCGTCCGACGCCGCCATGACCCGTACGGACGGACCAAGATCGGCCGCCAGAGCCTGAGCCCGTTCCGGCGAGCGGTTGACGATGCGAACCTCTGCTCCGGCCTCGACCAGCGCCCCCGACCCCGCGCGCGCTGCACCGCCGGCGCCCAGCATGACCACCGGCCGGCCGGCGACGTCCAGATCCGGCGCCTGTTCCCTCAAGCCCCGCATCAGGCCGATCCCGTCGGAGCTGTCGGCCGATACCCGGCCGTCGTCGAACGTCAGGATATTGGCCGAGGATGTCAGCCGCGCCGCCGGCGTCGCCGTATCGGCCAGGGCGAAGGCCTGTTCCTTGAAGGGCGCGGTGACGTTCAGGCCCATGATCAGGCCCGCACGTCCGGCAGCGACCAAAGCCTCGAACCCGGCTGCATCGGTGGGGGCGAAGGGGACATAGGCCCCGTCGATGTCGCCCGCCGCCAGCCAGGCGTTGTGGATTACCGGGCTGAGCGAATGGGCCACCGGATTGCCAGCGATCCCGGCGACCATGGCGGCGCCCGTTATGCGGTGCGTGCTCATGCCGCGATCACTCCCGCCCGCCGCAGTTCGGCCAGAACAGGCCACAGGGGCAGGCCCAGGACGGTGAAATAGTCGCCGTCCACCGCCTCGAACAGCTGCGACCCCACACCCTCCAGCCGATAGGAGCCGACGCAGGACAGCAGGGCCTCGCCCTCCGCCGCCAGATAGGCGTCGAGGAAGGCGTCGGAGAAATCCCGCATCCGCATCTCGACCGTATCGACGCCGGACCAGACGATCTGCCCCTTGGTCGCCAGGGCGGCGCCGGAATGAAGCTGGTGCGACTTGCCGCGCATGGACTTCAGCCGCGAACGCGCGGCGTCCAGAGACTTGGCCTTGGAAACCAGTCCGTCGTCGAAGGCGAGGGTCTGGTCCGAGCCCAGCACCCAGACGGTTTCGTCGTCGCGCGAGACAGCCAGAGCCTTGGCCTCGGCCAGACGCACCGCCAGGGCCGCCGCGTCCAGATCGCCGGACACGGCCTTGATCGCGTCTTCGTCCACGTTGGCGACGCGCACCTCAAAGGCGACGCCGGCGTTTTCCAGCATGGCGCGACGGGCGGCGCTCTTGGACACCAGGATCAGACTTTCGCGCTCAAGCAGCCCGTAGGGCGGTAGCGCATCAGAGAGCTCACCCATTACCAGGTCGTCCCGATCTTGTGGTTGCGATGCTCGCTGAGCAGGTTGGTGATCGCGGCTGCCGTTTCCTCGACCGAACGGCGGGTCACGTCGATGGTCGGCCAGCCGCGGCGTTCGAAGGCCCGTCGCGCCTTGATCGTCTCGTCGCGAACGGCGTCCTGGTCGGTGTAGTTGGACGACTGGTTGGCGTTCAGATTGTCGATCCGGTTGCGGCGGATCTGCACCAGCCGGTCGGGAGAGACCGTCAGGCCGATCACCAACGGCTTCTTCAGCTTCGTCAGCCGCTCGCCGTCCTCTTGGCCCGGCACCAGCGGCACATTCGCCGCCCGGATGCCCCGATGAGCCAGATAGATGCAGGTCGGGGTCTTGGACGTTCGGCTGACCCCGCACAGCACGACATCCGCGCCCTCCAGCTGGTCCAGCGACCCCTGACCATCATCATAGGCCATGGCGAAATCCAGCGCCGCGATCCGGTTGAAATAGTCGTGGTCCAGAGCGTGTTGGGCGCCGACGCGCGTGGACAGGGCGGCGCCCAGATAGCGCGACATGGCGCCGACCAAGGGATCCAGCGCCCCGATCTGGGGCATGTCCAGACGGCGGCAGCCTTCCTCCAGTTGTTCGCGCAGGTCCCGGTCCACCAAGGTGTGCAGCACGACGCCCGGCGCAGCCTCCACCTCCTGAAGCACCCGGTCCATCTGCTTGTCCGATCGGACCAGGGCGTAGATGTGCTCGATGGGGATGACGCCGTCGAAGCGCGCCGTTACCGCCTTGGCCATGGCGTTCAGCGTCTCGCCGGTGGAATCCGACACCAGATGCACATGGAAATAGGTGGCCAGACGGGCCGGTCCCGAAGGTCTCGCTGGGCTCATGAGACTGTCTGTCTCCCTGTTGAAAGTAAGGGGACGGCGTTGGACCGTCGGGGCGCCGTTTTCCTTAGCCCCTCCTCGCTCGGCCCGCGAGCGGGGATGAAGGTGGATGGCGGTCCCCATCCGAGGGCGGATCATCCCAAGGCGGAAAACCGGTTTCTCCATCGCTGTGGAAAATCCTAACGAAGGGTTAACGCCGCTTAACCGTGCTCACAGGCGCAAGTCCCCGCAAACCCTTACCTGTTAAGGTTTCGTTAGGGATTGTCCACCGCCGGGATTGTCGCCCATGGCGTCCCCGTTAAGGATACGCCGGACGTGGATATCCGCTTTTGTTCCGCCGGCTGTCCTGAAGTCATCCCCGCCATTCCACCGCCCTACCTGCCACTTCGAATCTTTTAATTCTTAATCTGATTAGGGATTGAGAGCGGGGGGCTGTGACCTTAATCGTCCGGCATGACCGATCCGACCCAGAACGCTGATCAGACGCCCCTAATGATCCGGGCTCTCCGAGGGGAGACGCTGGATCGTCCGCCGGTCTGGTTCATGCGTCAGGCGGGACGGTACCTGCCCGAGTATCGCAAGCTGAGGTCCGAGGCGCCGGACTTCATCGCCTTCTGCCTGAATCCCGAAATGGCGGCCGAGGCGACGCTGCAGCCGATGCGACGGTTCGGCTTTGATGCGGCCATCGTGTTCGCCGACATCCTGTTGATCCCCCGCGCACTGGGCCAGGATGTCTGGTTCGAGACGGGCGAGGGGCCAAGGCTCGGCGAAATGCCCATTCCCGGCCGGATGGCGGAACTGGCGCCGGCGGCGGGCGAGCATCTGTCGGCCGTGGGCGAGACCTTGTCGATCGTGCGCGCGGCGCTGGAGCCCGAGCGCGCCCTGATCGGGTTCGCCGGGGCGCCCTGGACGGTCGCGACCTATATGCTGGACGGCGAGCACCGCACCATCGGCAAGGGCGAACGCGCCCAGGCCCGGACCTACGCCTATGCCGACCCCAGGCGGGTGGACGAGACGCTGGAGGTTCTGGTCGAGGCCACGGCGCGGTATCTGAAGATGCAGGCCGACGCCGGCGCCCAGGTTCTGAAGATCTTCGAGAGCTGGGCCGAGGGACTGCCGGACGATCTGTTCGAAAGACTTGTCCTGAAGCCCCACCAGGCGCTTGTGAAGCGCACGCGGGAGCTGGGTGTCACCGTGCCCCTGATCGGCTTCCCACGGGGCTCTGCGGCGCTTGCAGAGCGGTATGCGCAGGAGGTCGAGGTCGACGCCGTCGCCCTGGACACCGCCTGCCCGCTGGAAGTCGGCAAACGGGTGCAGGAGATCAAGCCGATCCAGGGCGCGCTGGACCCCCTGCTGCTGCGCGCCGGCGGCGACCTGCTGGATCGCCGCGTGGATCAGCTGATGGAGGCCTGGGGGCAGGGGCCGTGGATCTTCAACCTGGGACACGGCATCCTGCCAGACGTGCCGATCGATCACGTCGAACAGGTTCTGAAACGGATCGGCGCCCAATGACGCAAGCGACCCAAGGCCGCCGTATCGCGGTGGTGCTGTTCAATCTGGGCGGGCCTGACGACCAGGCTTCGGTCAAGCCGTTTCTGTTCAACCTGTTCAGCGACCCGGCCATCATCGGCCTGCCGGGGATCGTGCGTACGCCGCTGGCCAAGCTGATTTCCAGCCGACGCGAGACCAGCGCCCAGGCCAATTACGCCCTGATGGGCGGGGGATCGCCCCTGCTGCCGGAAACCCGTCGCCAGGCCGGGGCGCTGGAGACGGTGCTGAACGCCCGGTTGTCGGGCGACACGGTGCGGGTCTTCATCGCCATGCGTTACTGGAACCCGCTGACCGAGGAGACGGCGGCCGAGGTCGCCGCCTTCGGGCCGGACGAAGTAGTGCTGCTGCCGCTGTATCCGCAGTTCTCGACCACGACGACGCAGTCTTCGCTCAAGGCCTGGAACGCGACCTACAGCGGCTCGGGCGTCAGCCGCGCCGTCTGCTGCTATCCGGCCGCGGCGGGTTGGGTCGAGGCCCAGGCCCAGGCCATCGGCGAGAAGCTGGACGAGGCGGTGGGCCAGTCGGTGCGCGTGCTGTTCTCCGCCCACGGCATCCCCGAGAAGCTCGTGACCGGCAAGGGCGATCCCTATCAGGAGCAGATCGAGACGACGGTCGCCGCCGTGGTCGCCGCCATCGAGGCGCGGCGCGGACCGATCGACCACGCCATCTGCTACCAGAGCCGCGTGGGGCCGATGAAATGGTTGGGCCCCTCGACGCCCGAGGCCATCGAACAGGCGGCCAGGGACGGCGTTGGCGTGGTCATAACCCCCATCGCCTTCGTGTCCGAACATATCGAGACCCTGGTAGAGCTGGATATCGAATACGGCGAACTGGCCCATGAAAAAGGGGCCAGTCCCTATCTGCGGGCGCCGGCGGTCGGGATCGAACCCCTGTTCATCGACGCCTTGGCCGATGCGGCGGTCAGCGCCCTGTCCCGCACGGGCGTCGCGCCGTTCGGTCAAGGCTGCAAGGCGGACTGGAAGGCCTGTCCGTATCGCAACGGGAGACAGGCGGCATGAATACCTACGACCTGGCGCGTGGCCTGCACATCCTTGCCGTCATCGCCTGGATGGCGGGGCTGTTGTTCCTGCCGCGCCTCTATGCCTATGACGCCGAACAGCAGTCCAAGCCCGAGCCGTTGAAAGGCGAGATGCAGGGCCTGCTGCGCCTGTGGCAGACGCGGCTGCTGCGCATCATCCTGAACCCGGCTATGATCCTGTCCTGGGCGTTCGGGCTGTGGCTGATCCACATCGATGTCTCCGCGCGCGGCGCGGGCTTTCTGGCCGAGCCGTGGATGATCGCCAAACTGTCCGGCGTCTTCCTGCTCAGCGGCTGGCATGGTTTCCTTTCGGCGCAGAGGAAGAAGATCGCGGCAGGGACGTCGAAATACTCCGGCAAGTTCTGGCGCATGACCAATGAGGTTCCCTTCGTCCTGGCCATCGTCATGGTGCTGTCGGTGACGACGGAGTGGACGTTCGGTTAAGCGGCTCCGCTTGACCTGACCCGCCGCCTGTGGTTCCGCTGGCGGCGAACCGTTCGGCGTCTGCGTCGGCGGTCCCTCTCTTTTCGTGACGCCTGCAGGCCTTGAGCCAGCGGGAGCCCGTCGCGCCTCCCTTCGGCCTTACGGCCAGACATTTTCAGAGACCCGCGCCGCAGCCGCTTGGCCGTGTGCGCTCGCGAGCCTGCATCATGACCGACGTCCGCGACACCAATCCCGACACGCCTGAAAACGAAGCGGTGGAGGCGCAAGCCCCGACCCATCACGGCGCCGAGCATGAAGCCGGTGAAGTCGCAGGCGCCGATTCCGGCGTGGACACCACGGCCGATGACGATGACGACGGCGAACCCGTCGTCGCCAACGGCCGGATCACCCTGGCCGAACTGAACGAGAAGACGCCGGCCGACCTGGTAGCCTTCGCCGAACAGCTGGAGGTCGAGAACGCCTCGAACCTGCGCAAACAGGACCTGCTGTTCGCCATCCTCAAGGCCTTGGCCGACGAGGAAGTCGAGATCATCGCCGACGGCGTGCTGGAAATCCTGCCCGACGGGTTCGGCTTCCTGCGCAGTTCGGACGCCAACTATCTGCCTGGTCCGGACGATGTCTATGTGTCGCCGTCGCAGATCCGTCGCTTTGGCCTGCGCTCGGGCGACACCGTCCACGGCGCCGTGCGGGCGCCGCGCGAAGGCGAGCGCTATTTCGCCCTTCTCAAGGTCGACACGATCAATCTCGAAGACCCCGAGATGGTCAAGACCAAGGTCCTGTTCGACAACCTGACGCCCCTCTATCCCGAGGAGCGGCTGAACATGGAAATCCAGGATCCGACGCTGAAGGATCGTTCGGGCCGGGTCATCGACATCGTCGCTCCCCTCGGCAAGGGCCAGCGCTGCCTGATCGTGGCGCCGCCGCGCGTCGGCAAGACGGTGATGCTGCAGAACATCGCCAAGTCGATCGAGAAGAACCACCCGGAAGTCATCCTGATCGTCCTGCTGATCGACGAACGGCCGGAAGAAGTGACCGACATGCAGCGAACCGTGAAGGGCGAGGTCGTGGCCTCGACCTTCGACGAACCGGCAACGCGCCACGTCGCCGTCGCCGAAATGGTGATCGAAAAGGCCAAGCGCCTGGTCGAGCACAAGAAGGACGTGGTGATCCTGCTGGACTCCATCACCCGCCTGGGTCGCGCCTACAACGCTACCGTCCCGTCGTCGGGCAAGGTGCTGACCGGGGGCGTCGACGCCAACGCCTTGCAACGGCCCAAACGCTTCTTCGGCGCCGCGCGGAATGTGGAGCAGGGCGGGTCGCTGACCATCATCGCCACGGCCCTGATCGACACTGGCAGCCGCATGGACGAGGTGATCTTCGAAGAGTTCAAGGGCACCGGCAACTCGGAAATCGTGCTGGACCGCAAGGTCGCCGACAAGCGCATCTTCCCCGCCATCGATGTGCTCAAGTCCGGCACCCGCAAGGAAGACCTGATCACGCCGAAGGATCAACTGGCCAAGACCTATGTCCTGCGCCGCATCCTGAACCCTATGGGTCCGCAGGACGCGATCGAATTCCTGCTCGACAAACTGCGTCAGTCGAAGAACAACTCGGACTTCTTCCAGTCGATGAACACCTGATCCGTCTTCGGACGTTTCACGTGAAACAGGAGACGGTGCGATGAAGGTCAATGTCGAAGTGGAGTGCACCCCGGCGGAGGCGCGGGCCTTCCTGGGGCTGCCCGATGTCACGCCGCTCAACGACGCGATGGTCGCCGAGATGCAGAAGCGGATGGAGACCAATGTCGCCGCCATGCAGCCCGAAGAGCTGATGAAGACCTGGACCAGTTTCGGCCTTCAGGCTCAGGACCAGTTCCGCCGTCTTATGGAAGCGGCCGTCAAACCATGACCACGCCTCTCCTCCCCATGGAATGGGGAGGGGGACCCCGAAGGGGTGGAGGGGCTGTGTCCGCATCCACCGCTGGTGGCCCCTCCGTCACGCCGCTGACGCGGCGCGCCACCTCCCCATCGCTTCGCGCCAGGGAGGAGACAATGACCGACACCATTTTCGCCCTGGCCACGCCGCCCGGCCGCGGGGCCATCGCCGTCATCCGTTTGTCGGGGCCGGCCGTCGAACCGACCCTGACCGCCCTCGGCACCGGCCGCCTCAAGCCGCGCCTGGCGTCGGTCCGAAACCTGACCCATGCCGGACAACACATCGACCAGGCCCTGGTCCTGCGCTTTGTGGCTCCGAACTCCTACACCGGCGAGGACGCCGCCGAACTGCATCTGCACGGCGGTCGCGCCGTGGTCGAGGCCGCCAGCCGCGCCTTGATCGCGCTCGGCGTTCGTCCGGCCGAACCCGGCGAGTTCACCCGCCGCGCCTTCCAGAACGGCCGCATGGACCTGGCCCAGGCTGAGGCGGTCGCCGACCTGATCGACGCCGAGACCAGCGCCCAGGCCAGGCAGGCCCTGGGGCAGCTGGATGGAAAGCTCAGCGATACCTACGCCGGTTTCCGCCGCGACCTTCTTCACGCCCTCGCTCTGGTCGAGGCGGAGATCGACTTCCCCGACGAAGAGGTGCCGGACAATCTGGCGCGCACCGCAGGGCCGGTGCTGGATGGTCTCGCCGACGATCTGCGCCGTGCCGTCGATACCGGGCGACGGGGCGAGCGGGTGCGGGACGGCTATCGCATCGTCCTGATCGGTGAGACGAACGCCGGCAAGTCGTCGCTGTTCAACGCCTTGGTCGCACGAGAGGCGGCCATCGTGACGCCGATCGCCGGCACCACCCGCGACGTGCTGGACGCCGACCTGGTGATCGGCGGTTATGCCGTGACCCTGTCGGACACGGCGGGATTGAGAGAAAGCGACGATCCTGTCGAGGCCGAGGGCGTTCGTCGCGCTCGCCTTCGGGCAGAACAGGCGGATTTGCGTCTGTGGGTTCGCGCGCCCGGTGATCCCGATGGGGTGGCGGCCGACTATGCTCGACCGGGCGACCTGGTGGTCGCCAACAAGTCTGATCTTGGCGACGTGAATGCGACAAGCGGTTTGGAAGTTTTGTCGGTCAGCACTAAAAACGGGCAGGGTTTGCCAGCGCTTCATGACTGGATCGCCGCCCGACTGTCCACCGATCTGGCAGGTGCAGATTTTCCCGCAATAACGCGTGAGCGTCACCGGCTGAGACTGACCGAGTCGCTGTCGGCGGTGACGGCTGCGCGAGGCGCTTTGGATATTGCACCAGAAATGGCGGGTGACGATCTGCGCCGGGCGGCCGATGCTTTGTCGCGTGTCACCGGCGCTATTGGAGTCGAGGACATACTCGGTCAGGTTTTCTCGACATTTTGCATCGGAAAGTAATACCGGTGTTCCACGTGAAACATCGGCGGTCTGTCCAGGGCTGAAGGTGGCGAAGTCGAACTAATTGGACTATGTGCCCCGCATGAGTTCTCCCACCGGTCTTCTTTTCGACGTCGTCATCATCGGCGGCGGCCACGCCGGCTGTGAGGCCGCTGCGGCCTCTGCGCGTGCGGGCGCGCGCACGGTTCTTCTGACCCAGAAGCTGGAAACCATCGGCGAGATGTCGTGCAACCCGGCCATCGGCGGTCTGGGCAAGGGGCACCTGGTGCGCGAGATCGACGCCATGGACGGGATCATGGGGCGGCTGGCGGACGTGTCGGGCATTCAGTTCCGTCTATTGAACAGGTCCAAGGGCGCCGCTGTGCGCGGTCCTCGCAGCCAGATCGACCGGCGTCTGTATCGTGAAGCCATGCAGGCCGAACTGAAGGCGACGCCAAACCTGACCCTGATGGCGGGCACGGCCGAGAGCCTGATCCTGGACCGGGACCGTGTGGTCGGGGTGATGACGGGGGCCGGCGAGACGGTGCGGGCCGGGGCGGTTGTCCTGACGACGGGCACCTTCCTGAACGGCGTCATCCATCGTGGGGACGAGCGCATTCCTGCCGGTCGCCACGGCGAGGACCCGTCCACCGGCCTGGCTGCCGACCTGCATGCCGCCGATCTGATGATGGGACGGCTGAAGACCGGCACGCCCGCGCGGCTGGATGGGCGCACCATCGCCTGGGATCGGTTGGAGATGCAGCAGGCGGACGAGACCCCGTCGGCGTTTTCCTTCCTGACCGACACGATCACGGTGCCCCAGATCGCTTGCGGGGTGACCCACACGACGCAAGAGACCCACAGGATCATCGCCGAAAACCTCGGCGAGAGCGCCGTCTATGGCGGCAAGCTGTCGGGCAGGGGGCCGCGCTATTGCCCGTCGATCGAGGACAAGGTGGTGCGGTTCGCCGACAAGACCAGCCACCAGATCTTCCTCGAACCCGAGGGCCTGGACGATCCGACCGTCTATCCGAACGGGATCTCGACATCGGTCTCCGAACCGACCCAGCTGGCCTTCCTGCGCACCATCCCTGGTCTCGAAGCCGTGGAGGTGTTCCGCTACGGCTATGCCATCGAATACGACTATGTCGATCCGCGCGAGCTGAGCCCCGCTCTGGAGGTCAAGAAGCGGCCAGGTCTCTATCTGGCCGGCCAGATCAACGGCACGACTGGATATGAGGAGGCGGCGGCCCAAGGGCTGATGGCGGGGCTGAACGCGGCCCGTGCTGCGGCGGGACAGGAGGCGGTCGTGCTTGGACGCGACCAGGCCTATATCGGCGTGATGATCGACGATCTGGTGACGCGAGGGGTGACCGAGCCCTATCGCATGTTCACCAGTCGGGCGGAGTATCGTCTGACCCTGCGTTCCGATAATGCCGATCAGCGCCTGACCCCGCTGGCGATTGAACTGGGGATCGTGGGCGACAGGCGTCGGACGCGGTTCGAAGCCAAGGCGGCGGAGCTGGCCAAGGCGAGCGCCGTTTCACGTGAAACGCTGTTTACGCCCAATGAAGCGGCCGTGCTGCAGATCGCCGTTAATGCGGACGGACGTCGTCGGTCAATGCGGGAACTGCTTGCCTTCCCTGATGTGACGCTGGATCATTTCGTTGCTGCCTATCCGGTCATAGCGGAATGGAGCACCGAAGTTCGCGAACAGGTCGAGATTGACGCAGGATATGCCAACTACCTCGACCGACAGGCGCTCGACGCCGAGGCCTTGCGGACGGAGGAGGGGATGATCCTGCCCGCCGATCTCGACTATGCCGCCATCGGTGGTCTGTCCAACGAGGTGAAGGAGAAGCTGGCGCGGGTCCAGCCTCGCACCCTGGGTCAGGCCGGGCGGATCGAGGGTATGACGCCCGGCGCCCTGACGGCCCTGCTGGCCCACGCGAAGAAGTCGCCCAAAGCCTCGGTCGCCGCCTGATGCTCGAAACGGAGAAGGCCGCCTTTCAGGCCAAGGCCGGGGCGACGCCCCAGCAGATGGCGGACCTTGAGGCTTTTCGTGTTCGTCTCGGCGACGCCAACTCGGTGATGAACCTGGTCGGTCCCGACAGCCTGCCAGACTTCTGGAACCGACACGTCTGGGACAGTGCGCAGCTGTTGACGCATGCGCCCGAGGCGCGGACCTGGGCCGACCTAGGGGCAGGGGCCGGGTTTCCGGGCGTGGTGCTGGCGATCCTGATGAAGGGACGAGAAGGGGCGCATGTCTGGCTGATCGACAGTCTGGGCAAGCGATGCCGGTTCCTGCAGGAGGTCGCGGATGCGCTGGATCTGCCGGCGACCGTCATTATCGGCCGGGCTGAGGAACAGCAGGTGACATGCGACGTCGTCACCGCGCGTGCAGTCGCGCCGATGGAGAAACTGCTGGGTTATGCACAGCCCTACTTCCAAAGGGGTGCACAAGGCCTGTTCCTCAAGGGGGAGAGGGCCGAATCCGAGTTGATCGAGGCGCGGAAATCCTGGCATTTCGAAGCTGAACTGGCCCCGTCGCAAAGCGACGCTCGCGGCCGTATCGTGACAATCCGGAGTCTCCGACGTGCCAGCACAAAGCGCTAGAAAGAGACCTGCCCGCGTCCTGGCGGTGTCGAACCAGAAGGGTGGGGTGGGCAAGACCACGACGGCCATCAACCTGGGAACCGCCCTGGCCGCCATTGGCGAGCGCGTGCTGATCGTGGACATGGATCCGCAGGGCAATGCCTCCACCGGCCTGGGTGTTCCACGTGAAACACGCCGGGTCACCATATACGACGTAGTCGTGGATCAACGGTCGGTCGACGATGCGGCGGTCCAGACGACGGTCCCCGGTCTTTGGATCGTGCCAGCCGACGCCGACATGTCGGGGGTGGAAATCGAACTGAGCCAGGCCGATCGTCGATCCTATCGACTGCGCGACGCGCTGCGGGCGCATGACGACGGCCCTACCGCGTATGACTATGTACTGATCGACTGCCCGCCGTCTCTGAACCTGCTGACGCTGAACGCGATGGCGGCGGCGGATGCGGTGCTAGTGCCGCTTCAGTGCGAGTTCTTCGCCCTGGAGGGGCTGAGCCAGTTGATGCGGACCATCGACATGGTCAAGCACAGCCTCAATCCGTCGCTGGAAATCCAGGGCCTGGTCCTGACGATGTATGATCGTCGCAGCGCCCTGTCGGGGCAGGTGGCCAATGACGTTCGCGCCCACTTCGGCGACAAGGTCTATGAGAGCGTAATTCCGCGTAACGTCCGCGTCGCAGAGGCGCCGTCGTTCGGCAAGCCGGCCCTGATCTATGATCTGAAATGCGCCGGCAGCCAGGCCTATCTGCGTCTGGCCAAGGAAGTGGTGAAGCGCGAACGTCAGCGCCTGAAGCTGGCCGCCTGAGTTTTATTGGAAACGGAACAGTATCTTGGCTGAACGACAAAGAGGTCTGGGCCGCGGCCTGTCGGCATTGATGGGGCAGGACGCCGAGGCGCCCGTGGCATCTGACGCGCCCGTGCCGGCCGGCGTGCAACGCGTGCCGATCGAGAGCCTGAAGCCCAACCCCGATCAGCCGCGCAAGACCTTCCGCCAGGAGGATCTGGAGGAACTGACCGCCTCGATCCGAGACAAGGGCGTGTTGCAGCCGATCCTGGTGCGGACCCATCCGGGGGAAGACGGCGTCTGGCAGATCATCGCCGGCGAACGCCGCTGGCGCGCGTCTCAGGCGGCGCGCCTGACCGAGGTGCCGATCGTCATCCACGAGATGGACGACGTAGAGGTGTTCGAGGTCGCCATCGTCGAGAACGTGCAGCGCGCCGACCTGAACCCGCTGGAGGAGGCGGAGGCTTACCGCGTCCTGATGGAGCGGTTCGGCCGGACCCAGGATGCGGTGGCGGGCGTCGTCGGCAAGAGCCGCAGTCACGTGGCCAACACCATGCGCCTGCTGCAACTGCCCGAGCGGGTGCTGTTCTATGTGCGTGAAGGCAAGCTGTCGGCCGGCCATGCGCGGGCTCTGATCAACACGCCGGATCCGGGCCAACTGGCGGACATCGCCTTCGTCGACGGCCTGAGCGTGCGCGAGACCGAGGCCTTGGCCCGCCGTGCGGTCGAGGGCCCAAAGCCGGTCAAAGTCAGGTCCGCATCCGCGTCCTCGGGCGGAGAGGGGGCGGCCGATGTCGTTGCGCTTCAACAGGATCTGGCCGACGCCTTGGGCCTGAAGGTTCAACTGGCGGACAAGGGCGGCAAGGGTGATCTGACCATCCGTTATGGCTCGCTGGAGCAGCTGGACGATCTGTGCCGCCGTTTGATGCGAGGTTGACCGGCCGGATGTGCTAGGATGGACGCATGACCGAAGACAACACACCTACCGCCGCCGAAAAGCTGAAACAGGCGCTCGCCGCCAAGAAGGCCAAGGCGGGCCACGGCTTCAACGCCCAAGCCGGCGCCAAGGCCGAAGAGAAGAGCGTTTCCGCGCGCAACGTCGCCATGGCGCAGCCCGCGTTCCGCAAGGCTTCGAAGCGGGGGTGATGACTTCTCCTCCCCACTCGTGGGGAGGGCGACCGCGCGTAGCGTGGTGGAGGGGCTCTTGAAGCCCCACAGGCGACAGTGATGCGGTGCTAGCCCCTCCGTCACGGCGCTAAAGAAGCGCCGCGCCACCTCCCCATGAAATGGGGAGGAGACAACGGGTTCAGAGCCCCAGCCGGCGTGCCCGCCCGGCGATTTCCAGAAGCAGGCGTTCGGCGATCAGTTGATCTGGCATTCCGGTCGTCTTGGTGGCCACGTCGGCCGTGTTGATGCTGTCCAGCACCTCGTCTAGCGCTTCGAGCCGCCAGGATCGCGCCTGACGCAGCATTTCAGCCTCCTGTTTCCAGAAGACGCCGGCGGCCTTTGCGGCCTCCTTGGCGTTTGCACCGTTAGCCTGCAGGATATTGATCCGGCGTAGTTTTCCCAGATGCATGGCGGCCGAACGTACAGCCAGAACCGAGGACTCCCCCTCGGCGAAGGCGCGCCTCAGACCCGCTTGCGCCGGGCCGGGTCGGGCGCCGAAGGCTTGAAGCGCGGCGTCGGACAGGGAGGCGTCGGGCTCGACGCCCAGATGATGCTCCAGCGCGTCCATATCCAGCGTCTTGCCCGAGCCGGGACCGATGAACAGGGCCAGGCGCTCGATCTCTTGGCGCATCAAACCCCGCTCGCGCGGCAGTCGGGCGACGAAACGGTCCAGGGCGTCGGACGTCAGGCCGACCTTGTCGGCGGCCAGGGCCTCGCGGACCATGCGGGCGACATCGCCGGTCTCGTCCTCGTAACAGACGATGCCGACCGCGCCGTTTTCCTTTTCGGCGGTCTTTCGCAGGGCGGACTCGCGACCCAGCTGATCGGCCTCGACCACCATCATGGCGTCAGGATTGTATCCGCCCTCGGCGTGAATCTTGAGCGCGGCGGCGACGGCCTTGTCGACGCCCGGCTTCAGCATGGATAGACGGATCCGCACCAGACGACGGCCGCCCATCAGGGACATGGCCGTCAGGGCCTCTTCCAGCTTCGTCTCATCACCGTCGATGTCGCTGTCGGTCAGGACGGTGACGTTGAAGGGGTCGTTCAGGTCGGGGGTGACGGTCCGGCACAACACCTCGGCCCGTTCGGCGACGCCGGACCGGTCCTTGCCGTGGATCACCGCCGCCCGGATCGCCGGATCGGGCGCCTTCAGAAAGCGATCGATCTCGGGGCGTTTGGCCAAGATCACGGGTTCGACAACGCCTGCATGAGGTCGAGACGGATCAGCCGGGCCAGTTCGGAGGCGGCGCGCTCCTCGCCGTCCTGCTGCGCGGCGATGGCGGCATAGGGCTGGTCGGCGGCGGCGTAGGTGGTGGTGACCGTCTCGGTCCCACTGACGGGCGTTCCGCCGGCGGCGGGGGTCAGGGTCCAGGTCGCCTTGACCGTCAGTTCATAGCGGGTCGCGGTGTCGTCGATCCGGCGACCCAGCGAGCGGCGGTTCTGCTCGACCTGGGTTGTCAGGCGATAAAGCGGCGTGGCGGACCGATCCCAGGCCAAGGCGTCCTCCAGCTGTTCGCGCAGGCGATAGCCCAGCCGATCGTCCTGGGTCGTGACGGCGATGCGGCGCAGGGATGATCCCACGGCCGGTTCGGCGTACATGGGGGTGAAGCCGCAGGCGGACACCGCCAGGGCGGACAGGACCGCAAAGGTCGCCGCGATACGCATCAGCCGGCCACCAGATTGACGATGCGGTCCTTGACCACGACGATCTTCTTCACACTCAGACCCTCCAACCGCGCCTGCACTGTCTCGTCGGCCAGGACGATGGCCTCGACCTCGGCGGGCTCCATGCCGCGCGGCACGCGGATTTCCGCGCGACGCTTGCCGTTGATCTGGATGGGCAGGACCACCTCGTCGTCGGCCGCGAGCGCAGCGTCCCACACGGGCCACGGCGCGTCCAGAACCATCCCTTCTTCGCCCAGCCGGGTCCAGGATTCTTCGGCCAGGTGCGGGGTGAAGGGGGCGATCAGGCGGGCCAGAGCGGACAGGGCCTGCCGCTTGGCGTCGCCGCCGGCCTGGGCGTTGTCGCGGATGGTGGCGACGAAGGCGTAGAGCTTGGCGATGGCCGAGTTGAAGCGGAAGCCCTCGACGCCCTCGGACACGGCCTTGATGGCCTTGTGCGTCTCACGCAGTAGGTCGGCGTTGGCCTTGTCCTCGCCGGCGAAGGTGGGATCGTACGCATCAAACAGGGTCCAGGCGCGCTGGACGAAGCGGCTGGCGCCCTCGACGCCGCCGGGGGTCCATTGCACGTCGCGTTCGGGCGGGCTGTCGGACAGGACGAACAGACGGCCGGCGTCCACGCCATGCGATTCCAGGATTTCGGCCGGGGCGACGACGTTCTTCTTGGACTTGGACATCTTCTCGATGTCGCCGATGATCAGGGTTTCACCGGTCGACAGCTGGCGGGCGGAACGGACGCCATTGTCATTGCTCAGATCCACGTCGGTCGGCTCGACCCACTGGCCGTTCTCACGACGATAGGTCTCGTGGACCACCATGCCCTGGGTGAACAGGCCGGCGAACGGCTCCTTCACCGACAGCATGCCGGCGTCGGACAGGGCCCGGGTGATGAAGCGGGCGTAGAGCAGGTGCAGGACTGCGTGTTCGACGCCGCCGATATACTGATCCACCGCCAGCCAGCGGTCGGCGGCGGCCTTGTCGATCGGCGCCTCGGCCGTCGGGTCGGTGAAGCGGGCGAAATACCAGCTGGAGTCGACGAAGGTGTCGAGCGTGTCGGTCTCGCGCGTGGCGTCCGCGCCGCACGACGGGCATTTGACGTGCTTCCAGGTCGCGTGGCGATCCAGCGGGTTGCCGGGCACGTCGAAGGTCACGTCGTCGGGCAGGACCACCGGCAGCTGGTCGGCGGGAACCTCAACCGGCCCGCAGGACGGGCAGTGGATGATCGGGATGGGGCATCCCCAGTAGCGCTGACGCGAAACGCCCCAGTCGCGCAGCCGATAGATGGTCTCAGCCCGGCCCTGGCCGGCGGCCTCGACCTTGGCGATGGCGGCGGCCTTGGCGGCCTCGACGTCCAGCCCGTCCAGGAAGTCGGAGTTGAAAATCCGGCCGGGGCCGACGTAGGCTTCTGTCCCAATCTCGATGGTCTCGACGTCGTCCGGCTTGACCACCGGCGTAACCGGCAGGTCGTATTTGCGGGCGAAGTCGAGGTCGCGCTGGTCGTGGGCGGGGCAGCCGAAAATGGCGCCTGAGCCATAGGTGGACAGTACGAAGTTGGCGGCCCAGACGGGCAGGGTCTTGTCCGGATCGAAGGGGTGACGGACGCGGACGCCCAGATCGACGCCGAGCTTCTCGGCCTTTTCGATGTCGGCTTCGCTGGTGCCGGTCTGGGCGCAGGCCTTGATGAAGTCCGCTACGTCCGGCCGGTGTTCGGCGATGGCCTTGGTCAGGGGGTGGTCGGGCGCCAAGGCCAGGAAGCTGGCGCCGAAAAGGGTGTCGGGGCGGGTGGTATAGACCTCGATGGGGTCGCGGGCGTGGTTCGGCTCGCCCTCTGGCGAGGCCGGCAGGAAATCGGGAGCCTCGGCGATGGGCCACCACAGGGTCGCGCCCTTGGACTTGCCAATCCAGTTCTCCTGCATCAGCCGGACCTTCTCTGGCCAACGGTCCAGGGTCTTCAGACCGTCGATGAGGTCGTCGGCATAATCGGTGATGCGCAGGAACCACTGGTTCAGCTTGCGCTTCTCGACCACCGCGCCCGAACGCCAGCCGCGCCCGTCGATGACCTGTTCGTTGGCCAGGACGGTGTTGTCGACTGGGTCCCAGTTGACGACCCCGTCCTTGCGATAGACCAGACCGCGCCGATACAGCTCCAGAAACCAGGCCTGCTGCTTGCCGTAGTATTCGGGATCACAGGTGGCGAACTCGCGCGACCAGTCCAGCGACAGGCCCAGCAGCTTGAGCTGCTCGCGCATCTGGGCGATGTTGTCGTAGGTCCAGCCCTTCGGGTGGATGCCGCGCTCCATGGCCGCGTTCTCGGCCGGCATGCCGAAGGCGTCCCAGCCCATGGGGTGCAGAACGTCGAAGCCTTGCGCGCGCTTGGACCGCGCCACGACGTCGCCCATCACATAGTTGCGGGCGTGGCCCATGTGGATGTTGCCCGACGGATAGGGGAACATCTCCAGCACATAGTATTTCGGACGGCCGGTATCCTTCGTCACGAAGGCGGAGGCCTCGGCCCAGCGGGCCTGTTGGCGAGGTTCGGCGGTCTTGGGTTCGTAACGGGCCACGGTCGTCCTGAAAGTCAGAAGGGCGCTGACGCCCTCCCGGCTCAACTAGCCCGAAGGACGACAGCGCCCAAGAAGTAATGCGTTTCGGCGTTCCCAGAAGGTTCGACGAAACGAGATCAGTCGGCGCTCAAGTAGCCCGAAGGGCGATAGCAGCGCCTACAAAGAAGGTAATGCTGGCGATCAGCCAGCATTAGACAGGTTCAACTGGCGCGCCTTGGTCAGGATGGCGTTTTCCAGATCGGCCTCGGTCTGGGCGGCGACCGGGGCGGCGGTCCATTGCCCATCGGCGCCCTTCACTTCCTTGGTCACCGTGACGTTCAGCGCGTCGGCGCGCAGACGGGTGTCCAGGATGAAGACGGTCGCCTTGAAGCGCTCGTTCGGCGTCTGGGGATTGATGTACCAGTCGTAGTTGATGACGCCGCCCCACGGATCGGCGGTCAGCAGCGGCATGAAGCTGAGGGTGTCGAGCGAGGCGCGCCACAGGAAGGCGTTGACGCCGATGCCCTGTTGCACGTTCGTCTTGGGCGCAGACTTCTTGCCGCCGACGAAGGGAATGCTTGAGCAGGCCGACAGCGACGCGCCAAGGGCCACGCCCGAGACCAGGACGACCGCGACGTTCCGAACCAGGGCCTTGTTGAGGCTCATCAAGAGAAGTCTCCGTAAACTCAGGGACGTGAGAGCCCTCGCCCGCACGCGCGCACGACATGGATGATGCCGACTGCAGGGCTCTATAACACGGCGAAAAGGGGCGATGACAAGGCGAAGTCGGCTTCGGCGGCATCGAGCGTCGCGGTGGTTTGCGAACCGTGGGCGCCAGCCGGTGGGATTCCGGCCGAATCCCGTGACGCTTGAGACACATGCGCGGACAACAATGCGCGGGAACCTTGTTATCGAGCGGTCATTCCGTTGACCGCAAGGACACCCGGTGTCTAATCGCCTCGCTCACGACCATATAAGGTCGGTTCAGGGTTGAAACGCCGCGTCATGGCGGGGTTCGAAGGATTTGGTATGCGGTTCGGTGGTTTCCTGGCTGTGATGATGGCGACGACGGCGATGGCCGCGTCGACGTCGGCGCTTGCCCAGAGCACGTCCACAGTTTCGCTGTCGGACGCTCAGGCCGCCCAGCGCAACGCCCCCGCTCCCCAACGTCGTGGTCTGCGTCTGAACGACAACGGCCGCTGGGGTCTGGACTTCAACCTGAACCAGCCCGTCGGTCGCGAGACCGACTGGGGCGATGTCGAAGCCGGCGCCTATTACCGTCTGAACGACCGCCTGCGCGTCGCCGCCGCCGCCGCCGTGGGCGCACCCGAGGCCGATCCGGCCCGTGCGCCCGAAACCAATGGCCGCGCCCAGCCGCGCGTGCGTCTGGAAACGATCTTCAAGTTCTGATTTCGACCTGATCCGTCAGCGGAACGCCGACTGGATCGCGTCGATCGCCGCCAGACCGCAGGCCCCTGTGCCTGTAAGGCTTGCTGCGTTGGCGGCCTTGATCCCGCCCAAGGCATAGACGGGCAGGGGAACGCTCTGCGACTTTTCCTCAAACGCCGCGATACCCAACGGCGGCTTGTCGGCCGAGGCGCCGCCGGCGGGGAAGATCGGCGAAAGAACCAGCGCGTCGAGCGCTTTGATCGATGTGGGCCCGCCATGCCAGGCTGCGGTAATCAGCCAGTGAGGGTGCGCCGCCCGGATCGCGGGCGCGCTATGGGCCTCGCGCTCAGGCAAGTGGACGCCGTCGGCGGCCAGGGTCTGAGCCAGATCCGCGTCTAGCCCGACCAGCAGCTTCACGCCGCGATCCGTCGTCGCCTCACGCAGACGACGGCCGGCTTCGACGGCGTCGGCCGCGCCGAACGCCCGATAGATCACCGCCGATCCGGGCGGCAGGCGAGCAGCCGTCTCCCACGGGCGAGGCGTGCGTTCGGGGTCGGTGAAGAACAGCAAAGGGGGCAGACCCGCGACCTGCGGGCTGACAGCGGCGGCGGCGCGGTTTAAAGCGGTGGCCGCATCCCAGAGCGCGCGCGCATCGTCGCTGTAACCGGCCGGCAGGGTCATGACCTCTTCTTCCTCCGCTTTAGCTCCGTCGTCCATCGCCGAAAGGGTCGCCGCCGTCCGCGTGCGCATCGCCGCCGCCTGCCACGCGGCCGGTCGCGATCCGGGCGACGTGACCCTGACCGCCGTATCAAAGACCCAGCCACCGGAGGCCATCGACGCGATCCTGGGGACAGGCCAGTGGATCTTCGGCGAGAACAGGGTGCAGGAGGCGCAGGGCCGATGGACGGAACGCCGCGCAACGTTGCCGGACCTGGAACTTCGGCTGATCGGACCCTTGCAGACGAACAAGGCCGAGGACGCCGTCGAGCTGTTCGATGTGATCGAGACGCTGGATCGCGAGAAGCTGGCCCGCGCCCTGGCCCAGGCGGCCAATAAAGGCGGCCGATCGCCGCGCGTGCTGGTTCAGGTCAATACCGGCATGGAGCCTCAGAAGGCCGGCGTCTTGCCCGATGCGGCAGACGCCCTGATCGCGGCGGCGCGCGGGACCTATGGGCTGACGGTCGACGGTTTGATGTGCATTCCCCCGGCGGATCAGGACGCAGAGCCGCATTTCGCGATGTTGCGCGCTCTGGCCGAACGGAACGGTCTGTCGGTCCTGTCGATGGGTATGAGCGGCGACTATGAGACCGCGATCCGGTGCGGCGCGACCCATGTACGGGTCGGAACCGCGTTGTTCGGGGAACGAAATCGACCTTAAAGCCCCTCTAGGCCGTAACCCGATGTGAATTCGCACCCCCAAGCCTTGGCGCGGGGGCCAAGCCTCGCCATTGTCTGCATATGCCCACGCCCAAGACCATTCTGATCATCGACGACGACGACGACCTGCGCGAAGCGTTGGCCGAGCAGTTGAACCTGCACGAGGAGTTCAAGACCCAGCAGGCCGCGACTGCGACCGATGGGGTGCGGATGGGCCGCGAGATCCGCGCCGACCTGATCCTGCTGGACGTCGATCTGCCGGACATGGACGGTCGCGAGGCCTGTCGCCTGCTGCGCAAGGACGGGGTTTCGACCCCGGTCATCATGCTGACGGCCCAGTCGGCGGACGCCGACGCCATCCTGGGTCTGGACGCCGGAGCCAACGACTATGTCACCAAACCCTTCCGGTTCGCGGTGCTTCTGGCCCGCATCCGCGCCCATCTGCGAAGCCACGAACAGTCCGAGGACGCGGTCTTCTCGATCGGGCCTTACGAGTTCCGTCCTGCGGCCAAGGTTCTGATGGACGCCAAGGGCAAGAAGGTGCGGTTGACCGAGAAGGAAACCAACATCCTGAAATACCTCTATCGCGCCGGGGCCAAGCCGGTGTCGCGAGAGGAGCTGCTGACCGAGGTCTGGGGCTATAACGCCGGGGTCACGACCCACACGCTCGAAACCCACATCTATCGCCTGCGCCAGAAGATCGAGCCGGAGCCCGGCCACGCCCGCCTGCTGCTGACCGACGCGGGCGGATACCGGCTGCAGCCGTAAGGCTCAGTCGGTCGTCTTCGGGCGGATCGTGAACATTGGCAGGAAGACGTGCACCAGGGGGCCGATGGTCAGGGCGTAAAGCACCGTGCCCAGCCCGACCGAGCCGCCCAGCAGCCAGCCGACGGCGATGACGGCCAGCTCGATACTGGTCCGCACCCATTTGACCGGCCAGCCGGTGCGAGCGACGATGCCGGTCATCAGGCCGTCGCGCGGGCCGGGGCCGAGGCCGGCGCCGATATAGGCCCCGCTGGCGACGCCGTTCAGGACGATGCCGCCGATCAGCAGGCTTGCTCGCAGCGGTAGGCCCAGGTCGGACGGGATCCAGTCCAGGCCGAAGTTGGCGACCGTGCCGATCACCAGAACATTCGCGACCGTGCCTATTCCCGGCTTCTGGCGCAGGGGAATCCACAGCAGCAGCACGGCCATACCGATCAGATTAACGACGAGGCCGAAGCTGATACCCGCCGGCCCGGCGAACCGTTCGAACACGCCCTGGTTCAGCACGTCCCAAGGATCCAGCCCCAGATCGGCGCGCACGATCAGGGCGATGGACAGGCCATAGAGGACGAGGCCGGCGAAGAGCTGGATCAGGCGACGGGTCATAAACAGACTAAATGAGCCAATCTGGCTATGAAAAACAGAGCCAGTTATGGCATTCTGGCCCCATGTCGCTCCGTTCCATAGGCCTTGTCTCCCTGATCCGCCATCTCGGCGCCTGGCGCGCGCAGGGAGGCGGGGCGGCCTATCGCCAGCTGGCGGGGGCGGTAAGGCTTCTGATTCTTGATGGTCGATTGCCGTTGGCGGCGCGATTGCCTGGCGAGCGCGAACTGGCGCAGGCGCTGGGTTTGAGCCGCACGACCGTGTCGGCCGCCTATGGCCGACTGCGGGATGACGGCTTTCTGACGGGCGGGCAGGGGGCGGCGGCGCGTACCAGCCTGCCGGCCGGGCCGGGACCAGGCCGCGAGGCCGCCGCAGAGGTGTCCGCAAAGTCGGGCCTGATCGACCTGACCGCCGCCGTCCTGCCGGCCGATCCCAATGTCCATGCCGCCTATGTGCGTGCTCTGGAGCGATTGCCGGCGAACCTGCCCGGACACGGTTATGAGACGGCGGGACTGGAGGAGCTACGCGAAGCGGTGGCGGCGGGATACCGGCGGCGCGGCCTGGCGACCTCGCCGGGCCAGATCCTGATCACCCACGGCGCCCACAACGGCCTGGTCCATCTGCTGCGGCTGACGACGCGGCCCGGCGCCCCGGTGGTGTTCGATCATCCCACCTATCCGCAGGCCATCGACGCCATTCTGGCGGCGGGCGGTCGCGCTGTGCCGGTGGCCTTGCCCGACGGCGAGGGCGAGGAGGGCTGGGATGTCGAGGGGCTGGTTGCGGCCTGTCGCAGCAGCAATGCGGCGATGGCCTATCTGGTGCTGGACCACAACAATCCGACGGGACGGATGATGCGGGCGGCGGATCGGACGCGTTTGCTGGCGGGATTGAAGGGGTCCGAAACCCTGCTGGTGCTGGATGAAACCCTTGTCGAGCTGACCTTGAGCGGACCACCGGCGCTTAGCGCCTCCGCCGTCGACGCGCCGCGCGTGGTTCGGCTGGGCTCCATGTCCAAAAGCGTCTGGGGCGGCCTGCGAATCGGCTGGATCCGCGCCGACCGGGCGGTGATCCAGCGCCTGGCCCAGAGCCGCGCCAGTTTCGATCTGGGCGTGCCGATCCTTGAACAGTTGGCGGCGGTCGAGCTGTTGAGCGACGGCGGAACGGCGCTGGCCGTGCGACGGCCGCTGCTGCGGGCGCGACGGGATCATCTGCGGGCGCGGTTGGCCGAACGGTTGCCCGAGTGGGCCTGCCCGCGACCGGCCGGCGGCCTGTCGCTATGGGCGCGGTTGCCGGGGCCGATCAGTTCCGCCCTGACGATCCGGGCCGAGGCCGAAGGCCTGCGTCTCGCCGCCGGTCCGCGATTCGGCGTCGAGGGGGCCTTCGAACGCCGCCTGCGCCTACCCTACACCCTGCCGGAAGATCAGCTGGACGAGGCGGTGACCCGCCTGGCCCGCGCGGCGAAGAAGGTCGGCCGGGGGAGCAAGCCCGTAACGGCGACCAAGCCGGTCGCCGTTTATTGAAGATCAGACGTCCAGATCGACCGTCACGGGCGCGTGGTCGCTCGGACGTTCCCATTCGCGGACGTCGTCGTGAATGCGGGCCGTATCCTTCACCACGGCGGGCGTCAGGCCGGGCGAGGTCCAGATGTGGTCCAGTCGAAGGCCACGATTGGACTTGCGGAAGTCGGCGGCGCGATAGCTCCACCAGCTGGCCAGCTTCTGCGGCTCGGGGAAACGGTCGCGCAGCACGTCGGCGAAACCGCCTGTCTCCTGAAGCCGGTTCAGCGTTTCGACCTCCAGCGGCGTGTGGCTGACGATCTTGGACATGTAGCGGTGGTTCCACACGTCGCCCTCGCCCGGCGCGATGTTGAAATCGCCGGCCATGACCAGGGGCCGTGACTTGTCCTGCTTGGCCACGATGGCGGTCAGCTGTTCGTAGAAGTCCATCTTGTGATCGAACTTGGGGTTCAGCGCGCGATCGGGCACGTCACCGCCGGCCGGGATGTAGAAGTTCTGGACATCGATCCCAGACACGCGGGCGGACACGCAGCGGGCGTGGCCCAGCTTGCAGACCTGGAAGGTGTCGCTGTCCTCAAGCGGCAGGCGGCTGGCGATGGCCACGCCGTGCCAGCCCTTCTGGCCCGCCACGCGCATATGGGGCATGCCCATCTCCTCGAAGGCGCCGCGCGGAAACTGGTCCGTGGTGCATTTGATCTCCTGCAGCATCAGGACATCGGGCGCGCGCTCGGCGACGAAGCGCGCGACCTGGTCGATGCGCAGGCGGACGGAGTTGATGTTCCAGGTAGCGAGGCGAAGGGTCATGCCTTTCGTCTAGCAGGAGCGCAGCGTAAAAAAAGCCCGGCCACGACGGGCCGGGCTATGGGAGGTTCGTCTCTCTCGCCGCCGGGGAGGGGATATTGTCCGTGGCGGTAGAACGGCCGCCGCCGTTCATGTGCTCAAAGTGTCACTCGCGAACATAAAAGTCAAACCGTCACAATCGACGCTTGCACGTGCTCATTATGAAACAGTCAGGGGTCGGATCAGTCCGGCGTGTTGCGTGACAGAGGGGCCGTCGCCCATTCTCCACGCCATTCGTATGTCAGGGTGACGCAATGGCGATAGGCGCCGTCCGACCACCGTCCGACCGCCTGCATGGTCAGCGGACGCGGCGCCCGCACCCGGCTCATGATCAGCCAGACTTCGTCGGAGCCGAGGCACAGGGCGCGAGCCAGCCCACGGCCGTCGCCGTCCTGATCCACGCCATAGATGTCGTTTTCCTTGGCCCCCGGCGGCAGGGCGCGTCTCGCAGCATCGGGCCCCCCGCGCGTGAATCCGGCCGTGCCGCGCGCCGAGGTGGAATAAAGCCTTTCGACCTGGACCGCGCCGAACAGGCCGCGCCGGACCTCCAGCGTCACGCCCTTGGTCAGGGCCTGGGTGATGCGGTCCGACGCATTGTAGGACAGGAACCGGGTGTCGGCCTGAGCCGGCGCAGCGGCTGAAGCCACGGCGGCGAGAGCGAGGGCGGAGGCGATGAAACGGCGCATGCGTCCCTCTTCGTCAGGCTTTGCGGCGAGAACTAGGCTTCGCCCCGATCAGTGCTCGCCAAGACAGCGCAGGGCGACTTCAAGATTGCGCAGGCCGTCTTCGCCCGTGACCGCCGGCGTCTCGCCGGTTGTGATGGCGCGGGCGAAGGCTTCCAGCTCCTTGCGAAGAGGCTCGGCCGGCCAGCTGTTCAGCATCCGGGTGGAATAGGAGCCGTCGGGCTGCTGGCCAAAATATTCGGTGACCTGGCGGGTGATCAGGTCGGCGACGATGAATTTAGTCTTGGTGGCGACCTGAAGCGTGCGGGTCTTGTAGGGGGTGACCCAGTTGGTGGTGATGTGGGCGATCACACCATTGTCCAGGCGGAACTGGAGCAGGGCCGTGTCCTCGCGGTCGGCCCGGGTGCGGGCCAGTTGCGGCTGGACCTCGACGATTTCCGAACCCGTCAGGTGGCGGATGATGTCGATGTCATGGACGGCCAGGTCGATGACGACGCCGACCTCGCCCATGCGCGGCGGGAAGGGGCCGACGCGGGTGATCTGGATCGAGATGATCTCGTCGTCGGCGACGGCGCGCTTGACCGTCTCGACCGCCGGATTGAACCGTTCGACCTGACCGACCATCAGGACGCGGTCGTTGGCCTTGGCGGCGTCGATCATGCGCTGGGCGTCGGCGACGCTGGCGGCGATCGGCTTTTCGACCAGGACGTGGACGCCCTTTTCCAGCAGGGCCACGCCGATCTCGGCATGGAAGCGGTTGGGCGTGGCCACAATGGCGGCGTCCAGACCGGAGTCGACAAAGGCCTGGGCCGTGGTGACCGCGTTCGCCTCATAGGCGGCGGCGACGCCCTCGGCCGTCACCGCGTCGGGATCGAAGACGGTGGTCAGGTCGAACTCGCGCATCTCGGAGGCGACGCGCGCATGGTTGCGGCCCATGACGCCGACGCCGGCGACGCCGATCTTGAGGGCGGGAGTGTTCGGCATCAGATTCAACCCTTGTAGCTGGCGACGGCGGCGATGACCTTGTCCTGGGTCGCCTCGTCCAGATCGGCGTGCATCGGCAGGCTGATGACCCGGTCCTTAAGCCGTTCGGTTACGGGAAGCCCGCCCTCGCCGCGCGGGAAACGCTGATAGGCCGGCTGCAGGTGCATGGGCACCGGATAATAGACGGCGGTGGGCACACCTTGGTCCTTGAGGTGGGCCGCCAGACCGTCCCGATCCTCATGCTCGACCGTATATTGGGCCCAGATCGAAACGCCGCCGTCGATCACATGGGGCACGGCCGCGACGTGGGGATCCAGCTTCTCGTTGTAGCGCGCGGCGATCCGGTTGCGCCATTCGATCTCCTGTCCGAAGACGTTCAGCTTCTCGATCAGGATGGCGGCCTGGATGGTGTCCAGGCGGCTGTTCATGCCGATGCGCATGGCCAGGTATTTGGGATCGTGGGCGAACGCGGCGGCGCCCGCCTGAAGGTCCTTGGCGACGACCTTTCCGTGGACGCGCAGCGAATCCATCTCCTGCGCCAGGTCAGCGTCGTCGGTCAGCACCGCCCCGCCGTCGCCGTAGCAACCCAGCGGCTTGGCCGGAAAGAAGCTGGTCGTGGTCACGTCGGCCCATTTCAGCGGGTGGTCGCCGTTTAGGGTGCAGCCGAAGCCCTGGGCCGAATCCGAGATCAGCTTCAATCCGTGGCGGTCGCAGATGGCGCGGATGGCGGGATAGTCCGCCGGTTGGCCGAACAGATCGACGGCGATGACCACCTTGGGCGTCAGGCGACCCTCGGCCTTGACCGCCTCGATGGCGGCTTCCAGGTGTGCCGGGTCCATATTGTAGGTGCGCGGATCGACATCCACGAACACCGGCGAGGCGCCCAGCCAAGGCACGACCTCGGCCGTCGCGGTGAAGGTGAAGCTGGGGCAGAAGACCGCGTCGTTCGTTCTTATACCCCACGCGATCAGAGGCAGGATCAGGGCATCGGTGCCGTTGCCGCAGCCCAGGGCGTGTTTGGCCTGACCGAAGACGGCGAGGTCGGATTCGAACTGTCGGACCTGTGGTCCCATGACCCAGGCGCCGCCGACGACGGCTTCCTGGACGGCGGCCTCGATCTTGCCGGCGAGACGCAGGCGCTGGGCCTGAAGGTCGATGAAGGGGATCATGAGGGACGCTCTCCACGGGGGATCGGGCGGCGGCCCGACAGGGACGGGCCGCGAATGTCGGGCCGTCCTAGCAAGATCGCGCGCAGGGGCCAAATCGCGCGGCGTCACATCGCGTTGCCCTTTGCTACCGCATCCGCCCCTTGGCGCCCGCTGGGTTGCGCCTTAAGCCGACGCCATGACCACGCTCGCCGCCGCCCAGACCAAGGTTTCAAGCTGGCTGTTCGATCACGCCTTTCCGCTGTGGGCGGATCGCGGCGTGGATGAGGACGGCCGCTTTTTCGAACTGCTCGATTTCGAGGGCAGGCCCGTGACCGGGGCGCGCCGTCGCACGCGGGTGCAGGCGCGCCAGATCTATGTCTTTTGCGAAGCCGCCGCTCTGGGTTGGGAGCGGGGTCGCGCGGTGGCCCAGGCCGGGCTGGATGGGATGATCGCAACTTGCCGGCGCGAGGACGGCCTTTGGGTCGCCGCTACCGATGATGCGGGCGCGGTGCTGGATGAAACGCCAGACCTCTATGACATGGCCTTCGTCCTCTTTTCGCTGGCGGCGGCGCACCGGGTGCTGGGCGATCCGCGTGCGCGACCGCTGGCGCTGGAGACGTTGGCGAAGATCGAGGAGATGATGGCCGCCCCGCACGGCGGTTGGCAGGAGGCCTTGCCGCCGCGCCTGCCGCGCCGACAGAACCCGCATATGCACCTGCTGGAAGCCATGCTGGCCTGGCAGGCGACCGCGCCCGATCGGGCGTTCGAAGCCGCCGCCCGCGTGTCGCTGGATCTGTGCCGGACCCGTTTCCTGATCGACGGCGCCGTCCATGAGTATTTCACGCAGGACTGGGCGCTGGACCGCGCCACGGGACACATCCTCGAACCGGGTCATTTCGAGGAATGGGCCTGGCTGCTGAGCCAGGCCAAGGTCGCTGGACCGGATACGGCGGAGGCGGCCGAGGGGCTTCACCGCCGCGCGGTGGCGCAAGGTTTGAAGGGCGGTTTCATGATCCGCGAGATGGACGCCGCAGGCGCGCCGATCGATGCGGGGCGTCGCCTGTGGTGCCAGACCGAGGCGATCCGTTCGGCCCTGTTGTTCGGCGATGCGGGCGCCGTCGATCTTATCGACGCGACGTTCGACACCCATCTGGCGACTGCCGTTCCTGGTCTGTGGGTGGACAGCTACGATGCGGACGGGCTTTCGCATGACAAGTCTGTGCCCGCCTCCAGCCTTTACCACCTCATGACGGCCTTCATCGAACTGTTGGCGCGCAAGGCATGACGGGCGTTCCTGCAGCCTTTCTGGACCGGGACGGAGTGCTGATCGAGGACGGCGGCTATCCGCATCTGATTGAGGATTTGAAGCTGATCCCCGGTGCGGCCGCAGCCGTGAGGCGGATGAACCAGGGCGGCTATCGTACCGTCATCGTCACCAACCAGTCGGGCGTGGCGCGGGGGCTGTTCAGCGAAGCGCAGATGGAGGCCTTCAACGCCCTGCTGGTCGAGAGGCTGGCGAAGGAGGGTGCGATCATCGACGCGGTCTATGCCGCCCCCTTTCACCCCGAGGCGATCGAGGCGCGCTATCGCCATCCCGATCATCCCGATCGCAAGCCCAATCCCGGCATGTTGTTGCGGGCGATCGCCGAGCACGATCTGGATCCGGCGCGCTCCTTCATCATCGGCGATCAGAAGCGCGATCTGCAGGCGGGCGAACGGGCAGGCGTGGCGGGGTTCCTGTTCGAGGGCGGCGATCTGGACGCCTTCGTGCGCGATGTGGTGGGTCTCTAAAGACCGGGCGTCGCATTTCCTCGCCTGGTGAATTACTCTGGTCGAAAATCGGAGGAGATCGCCAATGAACGCGCCCTATCCCTTTGTCGAACGGCGCTGGACCTCGCCGGATGGTCTCAGCCTGTTCGCGCGCGACTATGCGCCCGGTCCCGGCGCCGCGCGTCCGCCGGTCATCGCCATCCATGGCCTGACCCGCAACAGCGCCGATTTCGAAGCCATCGCCCCCCTGCTGGCTCAGAGTGGGCGGCGGGTGCTGGCGGTGGATGTCCGCGGGCGCGGCCGGTCGGATCGTGCGTCCGACCCCATGACCTACATGCCCGACGTCTATGCGAAGGATGTGCTGGCCCTGATGGAGCAGTCGGGGATCGACCGTGCCGTCTTCCTCGGCACCTCCATGGGTGGGCTGATCACTATGGCGCTGACGGCGATCCGGCCCAAGGCGGTCGTAGCGGCGATTCTGAACGACATCGGTCCGGAGGTGGCGCCCGAGGGGTTGGCGCGCATTGCGGCCTATAGCGGCCAGCCGGTCGAAATCGGCTCCTGGGCCGATGCGGCGGCCTATGCCCGGCGGATCAACGCCGTCGCCTTTCCCAATTATTCGGATGCCGATTGGGACGCCTTCGCGCGGCGCATCTTCCGTCAGCAGCCGGACGGAGAGATCGGTCTGGACTACGATCCCGACATCGCCGTGCCGATAAGGGCGGCGGGGGCCCAGGCGCTGGTTCCTAACCTGTGGCTGTTCTTCAGACGCTTGGCGCGCAAGAAGCCGACCCTGCTGGTGCGCGGCGCGAACTCGGATCTGCTGAGCGCCGACATCGCCGGGCGGATGAAGACGGCCGCGCCGGCCATGGCCTATGTCGAGGTTCCCGGTATCGGCCACGCCCCCATGCTGGACGAGCCGGAGGCCAGGGCGGCGATCTTCGAGTTCCTGTCCGAGGTCGATTAGTCCTTGGTGGGATCGACCTGCGACGCATCCCCATAGGTCAGGGCCAAGAAGACGTCTTCCAGGTCCGGATCCTCGGTGGTGATGTCGGCGATGGTGACGCCGGCGGCGCGGACGGCGTTGATGACCTGTTCCACCGATGACTGCCCCTTTTTGTAGGTCACGGCGAAGGCGCCGCCCGGACGGGGCGTCACCTGGAAGCCGTCAAGGATCGGCGGAGTCATCTGCGGCGTCTCTGGGGTCACGACCACATTGCGGCTGTCCAGACGACGCAGAAGCTGCGGCGTGGGTTCGCAGGCCACGACCTCGCCCCGATTGACGATGGCGATGGTGTCGCAGAGCTCCTGCGCCTCTTCGAGGTAGTGGGTGGTCAGGACGATGGTCACGCCCTCTGCGTTGATCTGGCGGACATAGGCCCACAGCTGGCGGCGCAGTTCGACGTCCACGCCGGCCGTCGGTTCGTCCAGGATCAGGATCGGCGGATTGTGGACCAGGGCCTTGGCCACCATCAGGCGCCGTTTCATGCCGCCGGACAGGGCGCGGACATAGGCGTTGGCCTTGTCCGACAGGCCCAGCGCGGCCAGCAGTTCGTCCGACCGGCGCTCGTTCTTCGGCACGCCATAGAAACCGGCCTGGACCTCCAGCGATTCGCGCGGGGTGAAGAAGACGTCGGCGACGATCTCCTGCGGCACGACGCCCAGGGCGGCGGCGGCGTCGCGCGGCTCCTTGTCGATGTCGCGGCCCCAGATTTTCACCGAGCCTTCGGACTTCTTCACCACCCCGGCCAGGATGTTGATCAGGGTCGATTTGCCGGCGCCGTTCGGCCCCAGAAGTCCGAACACCGAACCGCGGGGAATGACCAGATCGACCCCGCGCAGGGCGGTCTTGGGCGCGGCCTTCTTGGAGCCGGCATAGGTCTTCTTCAGCCCGTGCACCTCGATGGCGTTGTCGGGCAGGGCGGGGGTCTCTGACATGATCGGCTATTCACTCGGGCGGGACGGCGAGCGGCATAGGTAGGGCGCGCGGCTGCATTCGCCAACCTGTCCCACGGCGATGATGCGACAAGCGTGCCTATCTTTGTGTCAATGATGCTTGACTGAGTGCAAATTGATGTCTAGGTTGCTTGTCATAAAGACAACCTAGCTTGATGGAGACAGCAAATGACCACCGTTCAAAAAGCCAAGACGCCCCTGACCCGCACCCGCCTGATCGGCTTCATCGCCATGGGCGTCTGCGCCATCGGCTATATCGGCGGGGGGCTGGCGCTGCTGGCGGGCAAGACCGATCAGATCGAGATGACGCATGCCGCCATCGCCGGCGCCGCCTTGTTGGTCATCGGCGAAATCGGTCTGTGGGTCGGCGCCGGCTGCCTGGGTCTGACCCTGTTCAAGAAGCGCAAGGCGATGCTGAACCGTCTTCTGGGCCGTCGCCCGGCGGCGCCCACCGAGGTTTGACCTTCGGGGCCGGTCCGCCTAGGAAGCCCGCAAGCCTTCCACACCGGACCGCATCATGCCCCCCCGCCATTCCGACGCCATCATCCCGCCGCCCGAAGAGATCGTGGTCTCCACCAAGCGCGTGGCCTGCGACGGCGGCGGCGGGGCGCTGGGTCACCCGCTGGTCTATATGGACATGGGCGAGGACGACTTCATCGAATGCGGCTATTGCGACCGGCGTTTCGTCCTGTCGGCCCATCCGCACGACGAGAACGAATATCTGAGCCCGGCGGCCCGCGCGCCCGAGGCCCACTGAGCCGTTCGTAACCTCAGTTCAGTCGCGGTGTGACGGCGTCTGGGTCTATAGAGCGCTGACACCCCGTTCGGACGGAGACGAGCCTTGCGCTATCTGCACACCATGGTCCGGGTAAAGGACATCGACGCCTCGCTGCATTTCTACTGCGACCTATTGGGTCTGCAGGAGGTGCGGCGCACCGAGAACGAGGCAGGGCGGTTCACCCTGGTCTTCCTCGCTGCGCCCAAGAACCTGGCGCAATCGGCGGCGGAACGCTGTCCTGAAGTCGAGCTGACCTTCAACTGGGACCCGGAAGAGTATCAGGGCGGCCGCAACTTCGGCCATCTGGCCTACAAGGTCGACGACATCTACGCCGCCTGCCAGACGCTGATGGACGGCGGGGTGACGATCAACCGCCCGCCGCGCGACGGCAACATGGCCTTCGTGCGCTCGCCCGACGGCATTTCCATCGAACTGCTTCAGGAAGGCGCGCCGCTGGCGCCGGCCGAGCCCTGGGCCTCGATGCCCAATACCGGAGCATGGTGATGCGTGCGGGGCAGGGGCTATCGCTGGCCTTGGCGGCGCTGGCCCTGACCCTGTCGGCCTGCGCCTCGACCACCGAGAGCAACACCGGCCGCACGGCGACGGAGCAGCTTCTTCTGGCGCGGGCGTCGGACAAGGCGGTCGAAGGCCTGGTCTTACCGCTGCCTCTCGGGGCCTCGGTCTTCGTCGATGACGCCTATTTCCAGGGCGAGGGCACGCGTTACGCCGTCAGCGCCATTCGCAGCGGCATCTCCGACGCCGGTTTCAGTCTGGCGCGCAACAAGGACGAGGCGAACGCGGTGTTCGAAATCCGCGCGGGCGCCCTGTCGCTGGAGCAGATGCGGCGCGTGTTCGGCATTCCAGAGATGCGGATCCCGATCAACGAGACCCTCAACGTCGTCTCGCTGCCGGAGCTGTCGGTCTATAGCCACCGCGACCGGGTCGGCGTCGCCGAGTTTTCCGGCTTCCTCTATGAGGCCAAGACCGGCGCGCCTCTGGGCGCCGTCATGCCGATGATCGGCACCTATCGCATCCGCAGTCACAAGGCCTTCATGGTCGTGGCCTGGGGTCAGCAACAGGCTCAGCCGGGTCAACGCGATCCCGGATCGAGCTGGACCGAATTCTGACGCTGACGCGGCGGCCCCGTCCGCCTATGTTCCGGACATGACCGAGACCGCCGCGCCCGAAACGAACGAGACCGAACGCAGCCCGACGCAGGACGGCCCCGCGTTGCGGCTGTGGATGATCGACGCCTCGGCCTATATTTTCCGCGCCTATCACGCCCTTCCGCCGCTGACGCGCAAGTCGGACGGACTGCCGGTGGGTGCGGTCCAGGGCTACTGCAACATGTTGTGGAAGCTGCTGAAGGACATGAAGGGCGCCGACGGTCCTACCCATCTGGTGGCCATCTTCGACCATTCTGAGAAGACGTTCCGCAACACGCTGTACGACCAGTACAAGGCCCACCGCCCGCCGCCGCCCGAGGACCTGATCCCGCAGTTTCCGTTGGTGCGCGAGGCGACGGCGGCGTTCGGGGTGCATTGCGTCGAACTGCCCGGCTACGAGGCCGACGACCTGATCGCCACCTACGCCTGCAAGGCGCGCGATGCGGGCGGAGAGGCGGTGATCGTCTCGTCCGACAAGGACCTGATGCAGCTGATCGGCGGCGGCGTCGTGATGTGGGATCCGATGAAGGACCGGCGTCTGGCCGAGGCCGAGGTGTTCGAGAAGTTCGGCGTCGGCCCCGAGAAGATGGTCGATCTGCAGGCCCTGATCGGCGACAGCGTCGACAACGTGCCCGGCGCTCCCGGCATCGGACCGAAGACGGCTGCCCAGTTGCTGGACGAATACGGCGATCTGGACACCTTGCTGGCGCGCGCCGGCGAGATCAAACAGCCGAAACGCCGAGAGACCCTGATCGCCTTCGCCGACCAGATCCGTCTGTCGCGCGAACTGGTGCGCTTGACCTGCGATGCGCCGGCGCCCGAGCTGATCGACGACTTCGCCGTGCGCGATCCCGATCCCGAGATCCTGTCGGCCTTTTTGGAGACGATGGAGTTCCGCTCGCTTCAACGCCGCGTCGGCGACGGCAAGGCCGGCCCCAGTGACGTCTCGGCCTTTGCGCCCAAGCGTGCGCCGAACCTGAATGCCCCCGTCGCCACGCCGCGTTATGGGCAGGTCGTGGAAGGCCCGGCGGAGGTCCAGACCTTCGACCACGCCGTCTATGAATGCGTCCAGACCGAAGAGGCGCTGGATCGGTGGATCGCGCGCGCGACCGAGGTCGGCGTCGTCGGTTTCGACACCGAGACCGACGCCCTGTCGGCGACCCATGCGGGCCTGTGCGGCGTGTCGTTGGCCGTGGGGCCGAACGAGGCCTGCTACATCCCCCTGACGCACGAGCACGAGCCGCAGGCGAACGACGGCGGCCTGTTCGGTGAACCGGAAGAGGCGCGCGAGCCGATCCATCAGCTGGACAAGCCCACGACCCTGGCGAAGCTGAAGACGCTGCTGGAAGATCCGTCGGTTCTGAAGGTGTTGCAGAACGCCAAATACGACATCGCCGTCATGGCGCGCCGCGGCATTCGCGTCGCGCCCTATGACGACACCATGCTGATCTCCTACGTGCTGGAGGGCGGACTGCACGGGCATGGCATGGACGAGCTGTCGCGCCTGCACCTGGGCCACGAACCGATCCCGTTCAAGCGGGTGGCGGGGACCGGCAAGAGCCAGAAATCCTTCAAGCACGTCGCGCTGAAACCAGCCTCGGAATATGCCGCCGAGGATGCGGACGTGACCCTGCGGCTGTGGCGTATTCTGAAACCCCGTCTGGCGCGTGAGGGGCTGTCCACCGTCTATGAGACGCTGGAGCGTGGCATGCCCACTGTGCTGGCGGACATGGAGCTGAACGGCGTCCGTATCGATCCCGACCGGCTGAAGCGGTTGTCCAGCGAGTTCGGCCTGCGCATGGCCGAGTTGGAAGCCCAGGCCCACGAGATCGCGGGCCGGCCCTTCAACATCGGCTCGCCGCGCCAGATCGGCGAGATTCTGTTCGGCGAGCTGAACCTGCCGGGCGGCAAGAAGACCGCCTCGGGCCAATGGGGCACTGACGCCAGCGTACTGGAGGAGCTGGCCCAAAACCCCGGCGTGGGCCACGATCTGCCGCGCGTCCTGCTGGACTGGCGCCAACTGTCCAAGTTGAAGGGCACCTATACCGACGCCCTGACCGCCGCCGCCGACCCCGCGACCGACCGCGTCCACACCAGCTATCAACTGGCCGCCGCCACCACCGGCCGTCTGGCGTCCAGCGACCCCAATCTTCAGAACATCCCGATCCGCACCGAGACCGGCCGCGAGATACGCCAGGCCTTCATCGCCGCGCCCGGCAATGTCCTGATCAGCGCCGACTACAGCCAGATCGAGTTGCGCCTGCTGGCCCATATCGGCGACATTCCCGAGCTGAAGCGCGCCTTCAAGGCGGGGCTGGACATTCACGCCGCCACCGCGTCCGAGATGTTCGGCGTCCCTGTCGAAGGTATGCCGTCCGAGACGCGGCGCCGCGCCAAGGCCATCAACTTCGGCATCGTCTACGGCATTTCGGCCTTCGGTCTGGCCAACCAGTTGGGCATCGATCAGGGCGAGGCGGGGGCCTATATCAAGACCTATTTCGAACGTTTCCCCGGCATCCGCGCCTATATGGACAAGACCAAGGCCGAGGTCCGTCAAGCCGGCTTCGTCTCCACCGTTTTCGGCCGCCGTATCCACATCCCCGCCATCCACTCGAAATCGGGCGCCGAACGCCAGTTCGGCGAGCGCGCCGCCATCAACGCCCCCATCCAGGGCGCCGCCGCCGACATCATCCGCCGCGCCATGATCCGCATGCCTGCCGCCCTGACTGACGCCGGCCTGAGCACGCGCATGCTGCTCCAGGTCCACGACGAACTGGTCTTCGAAGCCCCCGAGGCCGAAGCCGACCGCGCCATCGTCGTCATCAAGCAGGTGATGGAGAATGCATTCGACCCAGCGGTGGCCCTAACCGTGCCGCTGGTGGTGGAAGCGCGAGCGGCGTCGAACTGGGACGCCGCGCACTGACATTTAGCAGTTGCTCAGAAGCGCATCGACACTGCTTAAGAGTTGTGCTGGATTCCCCGGCTATTTTCGGGGATTTTCATCTTGTTCGCCTCAACCCTTCTGCTTCTCTCGGCCATAATGTTGGACCCGGGCACACCACGCCTGTGGGAGCGGCCGAGCACCGACATTAGTTGGGCAGCCACTCCAGATCCCGAGGTGACCGTTGAACTGATGCCTGGCTTTGCGGCGAGTCTGGGCGTCAATGGCTGGGCGCGCATTCGCTGTTACCAACGACAAGACGGTCATCCCTATAATTGTCGCGTCGTGGATGAACGTCCCTATGGCCTGGGTTTTGGGGCTGCTGCGCGCGTTATCGTGGCCAGCGGGGAACTGAAGCTGGGTCGAGCCGGAGTCGTTCCGGTGCCCGGCGAGATGCAGACGATCGTTCGCTTTTCCGTTCAGGATGCGCCCGTCTGGAAGGGGCCTGAACCCACGAAAACGCAGTTGCAACTGGCGCGTCAACTTGTCGAGCGCGCCTTGGAACGTGATGAGCCAGAGGAAAATGATGTTCTGGATGGGCTCGATTACGACCGCCGACTCGTCGTTCAGCCGTGGGTTGACGAACTGTTCGTCGAAGTCCGCGCGCAACACCCAGAGATGATGGCGATCCAGTTGGCAAGAGTCGCCAGTGAGAATGATTTACGCCGCCTTCTCGCAGGCCAATACGTTGCCCTTCCTGACGAAGATCTTTTCGACTCAGCGGCGCCAGTATCGGAAGCGATAGAAAACGCGTTCGAAGAGCTGAAGCGTCGCTATTGTACGCAATATAGCTGTGACAGTAGCGAAGGTGCGCACCAGACGCGCTGATCCACAGGATAAGCTTAAGCCGCGATCATCCCGATGTCGTCGGGGACTTCGCCGCGGCCCAGAAGGCCGGTTTCGAAGTCCATGAAGATGTCCATCAGCTCTTCGACGTTCACCGGCGCGGCGCCGGGGCCGAAGCGGAAGCGCCAGTAGCTGACGATGTGCTGGACGGCGCCCAGCTGGTCGCCCAGCTTGGCGAACATCGAAGGAGCGTCCAGCAGGAAGTCGCGGAATGCGGTGGGGCGGCCCTCCTGCGTCAGCTTGGCGTAGGCGTCGTCATAGATGCGAAGCGTGCGGCTGACTTCGTCGCAGGTCTTGATGATACGACTGCGCAGGACGTCGCGGCTGCGGGCCAGATATTCCTTGGCTGCACGGTCGATTTTGCCGACGGGCTTGATGGTGCGCACGGCCTCGGCGACGCCGGCGACCTCGCCCAGCAGGGCGGCCAGCGTCCACTTGTAATAGAGGAAGCCCTTCCAGCAGAAGACACCCTCCTGATACTGCTCCGGCGCCAGACGCAGGGTCAGACGCAGAGCGTCCAGTTGGTCACCGGGCGTGTTGGACAGGATCTTGGACGCCATCCGCCCGGCCGAATCCGAGTTCACGGCGACCGTGTCGGGACCCAGGCTGAGGGTCACCAGCGGCTCGATCTCGCTGCGGACGAAGGCCAGCATGCGCTGAAGATCGCTGTCGCTGATGGAGAAATAGCAGGGCGAGGGGTCCAGGCCGCCGCGACGCAACTGCTCGCGCAGCAGGAAAGGATCCAGCGACGGCAGTTTGTCGATCAGGCGCAGGGTCTCGATGTCCGGATGGGTGGCGGCGACGCCGAACGCCTCCATCATCATCCGCTCGAAGCCGATCTGGTTGACGAAGACGTAGCGGCCGCCGGTCTTCAGGTCCGCATCGTCGATGGGGATGACGACCTTGGTCGCGACCTGGCGGCGGCCGGTGAACAGGTCGGTCTCGTTGCGACGCAGGCGATGCTTGATGATCAGGGCGCGGTTCAGGGCCGAGGTGCGAAAGATCGGACGCGCGGCCCAGTCGGGATTGCGCACGGCGCCGTCGGCGGCGCTGTCGCCGTTTTCCTCCCACACGCGCAGCAGGTTCAGCACGCGGGCGGTGGAGGCGGAGCTCTTGAGATGTTCGAGATTGCGGACGGCGCGATCGGTCATGTCGCGCAGATTGCACCGGCAATCGTGACCAAATGGCTTAGCTCGGCCAGAAAAGGAACGGGGGTCGCCGAAGCGACCCCCGCCTGATGGCTTTCAGACTTAAGATCAGAAGGCGGCGGTCACCGAGATCCAGAGGCGGCGCGGCTCCTGATTGTTGGCGAACTCGGGCGCATAGGCGACCGGGCTGCCGTAGGGCAGCAGGCTGACGAAGTCCTTGTCGAACAGATTGTAGACGACCGCATTGACCGTCAGATTGTCGTCGATGCGGTAGGCGCCGCCGAGATGAAACAGGCTGTAGGCCTCATAGTCGCCCAGCGCCGTCTGGGCCGCGCCTTCGCCGCGATAGCGGGCCGAGCGATACTCGCCGCGCAGCCACAGGTTCATCCGGTCGGTGGCGTTCCAGCGCAGGTTGGCGTTGACCATATGCTCGGGCGTGTCGGTCAGGGGCTGGCCGGCCGCGGCGCCCGACTTCTGCTCACTGTCGGTGAAGGTGTAGTTGCCCTGAAGCGTCCAGGCGTCGTTGAAGCGGTAACGCGCCGTGGCCTCGACCCCCTGCGTGACCGCCTCGTCGATATTGATGCTCTGACCGAAGGTGTCGACGGTCGAGATATAGGCCGTGTAGAAGCCGACATCGAAGCAGCCTGACGTGTTGTAGCCGCCGGCCGCGTACTGGGCTGGCGTTAGGCCGAACAGGCAGTTGGCGATGGGCACGCCGGTGGCGATCTTGTCGTCGAACTGGTTGTGAAAGACCGTGATCCCTGCGCGCAGGCGGTCATGGTCGTCATACAGAACGGCGAACTCGGTCGACGTCGAGGTTTCCGGCATCAGACCCGGGCTGCCCAACAAGGGTAGGCGGCCCTGGGCGCCGAAGCCGTTGATGCCCGAGGCCAGCTGTTCCAGGCGCGGGGTCTTGAAGCCTTGGCTGACGCCGCCCTTGACGGTCCAGACATCGGTCGGGTTCCAGACCAGATAGGCGCGCGGGCTGAAGTGCGAGCCGAAGGTCGAGTGGTCGTCGTGACGGGCGCCGACCGTCAGGGCCAGGGTATCGGTGAAACGCCATTCGTCCTCGGCGAAGACGGCCCACTGGGTGTGGTTGAACGTGCCCGACACCACGCCGTCCGTCATCTCGGCTTCCCAGTGCTGGCCGCCGACGGTGAAGGTGTGTTTGCGCCATTGCGAGAACAGTTTGGTGTCGAAGATGCGGTTTTCGCTTTCCAGATCGCGCGGGCTGCCGGCGCCGGCGACGCCATTGGGGATGATCCGGCCCTTGGTTTCGGTCGTGGCGATCGAATAGTTGGATTCCAGCGTGCCGAACGGCAGGCGCCAGTTATGGGCGATGGCGATCTGGTCGCGGTTGAACTCCAGGAATTTGTCGTAGCCGCCGGCGGTGGTGGCGGTCCCCATCTGGCCCTTAGAGTTGTCGTACCACTGACGGCCAACGTCGGCGTCGATCCAGAAGTCGTGGTCGGGGTGAAGGTCGAAGGCCAGGCGGGCGCCCGCCGACCAGATCTGGTTGGCGGTGGCGCTGCGGCCGAAGCCGGTGACGGGGGTCTCGGCGCCGGCGACGTTCTCGAACGTCAGGTTCGACTGTTCCCGTTCCAAACGCGAGCCGCGGATCGACAGTCCGACGCGGTCCTTGATCAGCGGGCCGGCCAGATAGACATCGCCCCCGCGGATCGGGCCGAATTCGTCATCGCCCTGGATCGTGTAATGGGCGCTGGCCGAGCCGTGCCATTCGTCGCCGATCTTGCGGGTGATGATGTTGACCACCCCGCCCATGGCGTCGGAGCCGTAGAGGGTCGAGACGGGGCCGCGCACGACCTCGACCCGCTCGATGGCCGAGACAGGGGGCAGGAAGCTGTTGGACGTCTCGCCGAAACCGTTGGGGGTCACGCTGCCGGCCGTGTTCTGGCGGCGGCCGTCGATCAGGATCAGGGTGTAGTCAGAGCCCATGCCCCGGATGTTGATGGTCTGACCGCCCGACTTGCCGACGGCGGCGCCGGTATCGACGCCTTCGACATTGTTCAGGATCTCGGCGAGCGAGACGGCTCGGACCTCTTCGATCTCGGCGCGGGGAATGACGCTGATCGAGGCGGGCGCCTGGTTGATGCGCTGTTCGAAGCCCGAGGCGGTGACCACGATCTCGCCCAGCTCGGCCGTCTGCGTCGCCTGTCCGGCCGTGACCGGCTGAACGGTCTCCGCCAGGACGGCGCCCGAGGTCAGGCCGAAAGCGCAGGAAGCGCCGGCCAACAGGCGAGCGCGGGTCGAGAAGGTCATGATCGGAATAGCCCCTGATATTTGCGAGCGCCTCTCAACAGCATTCGCAACCTTACTCCAAGGGGGGTGCGCCCATCGGTCGCAAGCGACGCCGTATCGCGTGGGGCAGCCGGTGGGCGCCGCTGGCGTGTTGCCGCGATCCGGGTCTAGAACGACGGCATGCAGATCTTCGACATCCTGATCATCGTCGCCATCGCCGCCGTGACGATCACCCTGGGCTTCGGCCTCTATTCCCTGTTCCGGGGTGGAGACTATGCGCGGACCAACTCCAACAAGCTGATGCGGCTGAGAGTCGGGCTTCAGGCGCTGGCCGTGATCCTGCTGGTCGTCGGCATGATGTGGAAGGCGGCGCAGGGGGCCTGATCATGGTGACGCTGAACAAGATCTACACCCGGACCGGCGACGACGGTCGCACGCGGCTGGCGTCTGGCGCGCCGGTGTCGAAGACCGACGCCCGCGTCGAAGCCTATGGCGCCGTGGACGAACTGAACGCCGTGATCGGCGTCGCACGGCTGAACAGCGGCCAGAACGACCGCATCGACGCCATGCTGGGCCGTATCCAGAACGAGCTGTTCGACCTGGGCGCCGATCTGGCGACGCCGCTGGATCCGCCGCCTGCGTGGGAAGCCCTGCGGATCATCGACACCCAGGTGGCGCGGCTGGAGCAGGAGATCGACTGGATGAACGAGAGCCTCAAGGCGCTCGACAGCTTCATCCTGCCGGGCGGCGCCCCGCTGTCGGCGCATCTTCACGTGGCGCGCACGGTCTGCCGACGCGCGGAACGCGAGGCCGTGCGCCTAGTCGAAAGCGGCGAGGCGGTGAATGTCGAGGCGGTCAAATATCTGAACCGCCTGTCGGACCATCTGTTCGTCGCTGCCCGCCGCGCCAATGCCAACGGCGCCAGCGATGTAAAGTGGAAACCGGGCGCGACGCGCTAGACTTTATGCGGCCGGCCGTGCTGCGGCCAGGGCCGCCTTCTGGCGTTCGACCTCGACGGCGCGGGCGCGGTCCTCGGCAGCAAGTTGCTGTTCGATGCGGACCAGTTCTCGGTTCTTTTCGGCCGAGGCTTCCTCGCGCGAGACGCCGTTGGGCCGGCCCGTGATCTGGGCGATGGAGATGGGCTGGGCGCAGATACGGCTGTCCATGTCGTACCACTTGCCTGCCGCCTCGCAGCGTTTGCCGGGCGCGACCCAATAGTCCTGCAGGATGAAAATCCCCACGATGGCGACGCCGAACAGGGCGAAGAAAATCATCGCCAGGCGGGGAAAGGTCAGGAAACGCTTCATCTCGTGGTCCGTTGGGTAAGGGTCTCAGCCACAGCTTGACCCCGCGTTACGTTGACAGGCCCTCGCGACCGCTCCATGTCCTGCCCTCACATTCAGGCGATTTCACGGATAGACCCATGAAGGTACTCGTCCCCGTCAAACGGGTGATCGACTATAACGTCAAGGCCCGCGTGAAGGCGGACCAGTCAGGCGTCGATCTGGCCAACGTCAAGATGAGCATGAATCCCTTCGACGAGATCGCCGTCGAAGAGGCGGTTCGTCTTAAGGAAGGCAAGGAACATCACGCCGCCGGCACCGCGACCGAGATCGTCGTGGTCTCCATCGGCGTGACCCAGGCCCAGGAAACCATCCGCACCGCCCTGGCCATGGGCGCGGATCGGGGCATCCTGATCCAGTCGGACACGGACCTGGAGCCTCTGGCGGTCGCCAAGCTGCTGAAGGCGGTGGTCGAGGAAGAAAAGCCCGACCTGGTCCTGATGGGCAAACAGTCCATCGACGGCGACAATAATGCGGTGGGCCAGATGCTGGCCGCCCTGCTGGACTGGCCCCAGGCGACCTTCGCCGGCAAGCTGATGGTCGATGCCGGCAAGGCTACGGTGACGCGCGAGGTCGACGGCGGCCTTCAGACCATCGCCGCCGAACTGCCGGCGGTGGTGACGGTGGACCTGCGGCTGAACACGCCGCGCTACGCCTCCCTGCCCAACATCATGAAGGCCAAGAAGAAGGAGATCGCCGTCAAGGCGGTCGCCGACTATGGCGTTGATGTCGCCGACCGTCTGAAGGTCCTGAAGGTCACCGAGCCGCCCAAGCGGTCGGCCGGCGTCAAGGTGGCCGATGCGGCCGAACTGGTTTCCAAGCTCAAGTCCGTGGGAGCGCTGTAATATGGCTGTCCTCGTCATCGCCGATCACGACGGTTCGACCGTTCGTGACACCACAAACAAGACCGTGACCGCCGCCCTGGGTCTGTCGCCCGACGTGGACGTTCTGGTCGTGGGGCAGGGGGCGCAAGCCGCCGCCGAGGCCGCGTCCAGGATCGCGGGCGTCCGCAAGGTGCTGCTGGCCGAGAGCGCGGGCCTGGGCCACGGCCTGGCCGAGGCGGTGACGGACACCGTCGTGCCCCTGGCCGCCGGCTACGACGCCATCCTGACGCCGGCCTCGACGGACGGGAAGAATTTCGCCCCCCGGATCGCCGCCAAGCTGGACGCCGCTCCGATCTCGGACATCATCGAGGTCGTCTCGGCCGATACATTCGTGCGACCGATCTACGCCGGCAACGCGCTGGAAACGATCCAATCGGCCGACGCCAAGAAGGTCATCACCGTGCGTCCGACGGCCTTCGCCGCCGCCGCTGAGGGCGGTTCCGCCTCAATCGAGAGCGTCGCCGGCGCCGATGCGCCCAAGACGACCTTCGTGTCGGAAGAAATGGTCAAGTCGGATCGCCCCGAACTGGGCGCCGCCAAGATCATCGTCTCGGGCGGTCGCGCTCTGGGCTCGGCGGACGAGTTCCACGCCGTGATGGAGCCGCTGGCCGACAAGCTGGGCGCCGCCATCGGCGCCTCGCGTGCAGCGGTCGATGCCGGCTATGCGCCCAACGACTACCAGGTCGGCCAGACCGGCAAGGTCGTGGCTCCGGCGCTGTATATCGCCATCGGCATCTCGGGCGCGATCCAGCACCTGGCCGGGATGAAGGACTCCAAGACCATCGTCGCCATCAACAAGGACCCGGACGCCCCGATCTTCCAGGTCGCGGACTATGGTCTGGTCGGCGACTACAAGACCATCGTGCCGGAACTGATGACCGCCCTGGGCTAAGCCTGGGTTAGATCAATAGGAGGAGGGCGCGGCGCCGAACGGAGCCGCGCCCTTTTTCTTGCCCGTAGAGGATCGGATGGCCAACCTTCCCATAAGGCTGCAGCCCGGCGCGGCGGTGGATCGCATCGAGGGCTGGGAGGCGGACGCAGAGGGACGGCGCGTGCTCAAGGTGCGCGTGCGCGCCCGTCCCATAGACGGAGAGGCCAATGACGCCCTGATCCGGCTGCTGGCCAAGAGCCTTGGCGTGTCGAAGTCGTCGGTGACCGTGGTGCGCGGCGGCCAGTCGCGGTCGAAGATGGTTGTCGTCGATGGCCTTGATGACGAGGCGCTGTGCGCACGAATCGCCGAAATTCTCTCCGGCGACTGAGAGAGACCCTTTTAGGCGATTAGCGCGTTCTTCATCCAAGCCGGAGAACAGACCCATGACCACGGACGCCCGTA
>NZ_OZ257138.1:2155000-3311338 GCF_965279155.1 Brevundimonas sp.
CCAGCTCTGGTGGAGTCGTCCTTGAAATACCACCCTTACTGTCGTTGACGTCTAACCGAGGGCCGTTATCCGGTCCCGGGACATGGCGTGGTGGGTAGTTTGACTGGGGCGGTCGCCTCCTAAAGTGTAACGGAGGCGCGCGATGGTGGGCTCAGACCGGTCGGAAATCGGTCGTCGAGTGCAATGGCATAAGCCCGCCTGACTGCGAGACTGACAAGTCGAGCAGAGACGAAAGTCGGCCATAGTGATCCGGTGGTCCCGAGTGGAAGGGCCATCGCTCAACGGATAAAAGGTACTCTAGGGATAACAGGCTGATTTTGCCCAAGAGTCCATATCGACGGCAAAGTTTGGCACCTCGATGTCGGCTCATCACATCCTGGGGCTGGAGCAGGTCCCAAGGGTATGGCTGTTCGCCATTTAAAGTGGTACGTGAGCTGGGTTCAGAACGTCGTGAGACAGTTTGGTCCCTATCTGCCGTGGGTGTTCGAAGCTTGAGAGGATCTGTCCCTAGTACGAGAGGACCGGGATGGACATACCTCTGGTGTACCTGTCATGGCGCCAGCTGTGCAGCAGGGTAGCTAAGTATGGAATAGATAACCGCTGAAAGCATCTAAGCGGGAAACTAACCTCAAAACAAGGCTTCGCTGAGGATCGTGGAAGACTACCACGTTGATAGGCCAGGTGTGGAAGTGGGGCGACCCATGAAGCTTACTGGTACTAATAATCCGATCGGTTTGATCGTTTCTCAGCAAAACTCATTCGATGGTTGCTCCTTGACCGAAGCAACCTCAGACAATGTCTTCTTCTCATCCTTGTTCAAGCTACCGCGCCTTAGCGCTGCTTGAGCTTGGATGTCTTCTTGCTCGCTCTATCGGCCCTAGGCCTACCTGAGAGCGATCGGCCTCATGTAGCGCGAAAGCGCGATAGGCCCAGCAAGACGTTCATGTGTGCTTGGTTGACCTGGTGACTATGTCGGAGGTTCCCCACCCGATCCCATTCCGAACTCGGTCGTTAAGCCCTCCAGAGCCAATGGTACTTCGTCTCAAGGCGCGGGAGAGTAGGTCGTCGCCGGGTCTACCAAGCACACATGATATTTGCCCTAACGCGCTTCGCGCTACTTGAGGGCATCTTCTCGAACCGTTCTTCCTTCACGATACTACCGTTTGCCGCGGGATGGAGCAGCCCGGTAGCTCGTCAGGCTCATAACCTGAAGGTCGTAGGTTCAAATCCTACTCCCGCACCCAAACTTCAACAAAGCCCCACAGTCCCAGACTGTGGGGCTTTGTGCGTTCCGAAACCGCCCATGACGCACAAAGGCTCGGCTAAATGCCGTGATCGCCGGCGGCTTCCTCACGCCCGCGACCGAGCCTGGAGACGCCGATACAGGATCCGCGTCTCCAGAAGATTGGCGATCCGAAGCGCAACCTCGACAACGTCGAACGGCTTGCTGACAAAGTCCTTGGCCCCCAAAGACAACGCTCGACGCCGCGCTGAGGCCGTCGAATCAGCCGTCAGGACCAGCACGGGACGAAAGTCGCCCGGAGCCGTCTGCCGGCCGAAGCCCTCCAGCAACTGATAGCCATCGACCGCCGGCATCATCAGGTCGAGCAGGACCAGGTCCGGCGCCCTGTCCACGAAGGTGGCAAGCGCAGTCTTGGGATCGGTCAGGCCGATGATGTCGTCATAGCCTTCCCGCTCCAGAAGCGTGCGCAGGAGAACGACGTTGGTCTCCTCGTCATCCACGATCAGGATGCGGCAAGCGTTCAGGTCCGCCTGGGTCACGGGGTGGGCGTCGGAAGGATCGGACATCATCTGTTCTCTTCAGGCTGTGATGCGCGGATCTGGACGGGCAGCTCGAACCAGAACCGGGCCCCGCGTTCCGGCGGCTTTCGGTTTTCGAAGCCGATGCGACCACCCATGGCTTCGGCCAGCCGTTTCGACAGGGCGAGTCCCAGGCCCGTGCCTTCTATGTCGGACGTGCGCTCGCGTCCCAATCGGTCGAAGGGTGTGAACAGGCGCGGCGCAGTGGCGTCTGCGACGCCTGAGCCTTCGTCCGAAACCTCGGCTCTCGCCCACCCGTCGACGACGGTGAGCGTCAAGCGCGCGACGCCGCCGGCTGTGTTGTATTTGATCGCGTTCGACAGCAGATTCAGCGCGATCTGAACCACACGACGACGGTCGGCCGAGGCAAAAACCGGCGTTGGCGACAGGTCATGATCCAGACGAATGCCTGCCGCCGCCGCGATGGGCGTGGACAGGTCCAAGGCCTCCGACAACGCGTCGCGGAGGTCGAGGGCTTCGAACGCAAGGTCCATGCGACCCGCTTCGATGCTGGATATGTCCAGCACTTCGTTGATCAACGCCAGGAGATGGCGCCCGGCTTTCAGGATGTGCTGTACGGCGGTGACCTGAGGCCGCTTCAGGTCCGTCTCGTCAAGTTCGAGCAACTGAGCGAAGCCGAGAATGGCGCTGAGCGGCGTGCGCAGTTCGTGGCTGGTGCGCGAAAGGAAGTCGCTCTTGGCCAGGCTGGCTGCGACGGCCGTCTCGCGGGCCTCGGAGAGCGCCTTTTCGGCCGCCTTGCGATCGGTCATGTCGCGCGTGACCTTGGAGAAGCCTTTCAACTTGCCGGTTTCGTCACGCAACGCGGTGACGATTACATTGGCCCAGAACCGGGAGCCGTCGCGGCGGACGCGCCAACCTTCGTCTTCCGCTCGACCTTCGGACGTGGCGCGCGAAAGCATGGTGGAGGGCACGGTATCTCGCGTCTCGTCGGGATAGAAGATGGAGAAGTGGCGACCGATGATCTCGTCCGCGTCCCAGCCCTTGATGCGCTTGGCGCCCTCGTTCCAACTGACCACGAGGCCCTGTGGATCCAGGGCGAAGATGCCGTAGTCCTTGACCCCGTCCACCACCAGGCGAAACCGTTCCTCGCTGTCGCGAAGGGCGCGTTCGCGTGATCGCAACAGAAGGCTTGCCTGTTCGAGTTTCACACCGAGCCGACCGATTTCGTCGGCTTCGAGCGGCAGCGGCAGAAGCGGTTCGCCGCGCTCCAGCCGCCCGGCATTGTCTTCCAGAAGATGGACGCGGCGCACGATGCCGGTCGAGAACAGATAGACCGCCATCAGACTGCCGAGCAGACCCAATGCCCCGATGATCGTCGTCAGTCCCAGGTTCCGCGCCCTCACGGCATCCGCCCGCGCGCGGCGGATGTCCAGCAGTGCGCTTTCACGCGCCTGCATCGCCTCGATCTCGGATCTAAGCGCATCGAGGACCGCCTTGTTGGCGACGAGGGCCGACAGGACCTCGGGCCGTTCCAGCGCCTCCGGGGAGCCGGCGTTTGGCCCCAGGCGCAGGGCCGCCAGCCCATCGCGCTTGCGCTGCGCCAGCGCCCTGACACGCTCGAAGCGTCGGCGAACCTCGTGGTCGCGGATCTCTCCATCCAGACGCGCGAAGGTGGCGGGAAGCTCGGCCTCGGCCTTGATGTAGGGCTCCAGGAACCGGGTCTGACCCGTCAGAAGATAGCCGCGCACGCCGCTGGCCGCTTCCGCCAGCAGGGCGTGGACCTCGTGGATGTCGCTCTGGATCGCGAAGGCGGCGCGCACGTCCGCTTCGGCGCGGGCCTCGGCGCGGCTGGCGAGGTAGAGAGAAAGGAGCGCGCCAAGCAGGATCGCGAGGGGAAGGGCGACCACCACGAGCCCCTTCACGGCGACCGGCTGGTTCGCCCATAGGCGTCCCGGACGGGAGAACAGGCCTTGTCTTGACGTCATCATGGTGCGGGCGGACGCGTTCGCGTGGCCAGTACGGCGGCCTGGGTGCGGTCGGCGACGCCGAGCTTGGCGATCACCCGTTCTACATGCGCCTTGACGGTTCCTGGACTGATGTCGAGCTGACGCGCGATCGCCTTGTTGGTCAGGCCGTCCGCCACCTGATCCAGCACCTGTCGCTCACGCGGGGTCAGCCGGTCGAGGCGGCTGATATCGTCTTCGATGCGACGCGACGCCGGCGCCATGGCCAGGGCCTGGTTCAGAAGGGCCAGGGGCAGAGCCGTGCGACCTTCCAGAACCTGCCGCACCGCCGCGACAAGCTCATCGGCGCTGGCGTCCTTGAGCACATATCCCGTCGCGCCGGCGGCCAGGGCGGCCCGGACATATTCCGGCGCGTCGTGAAGGGTGAGCATGAGGACGCGGGACGCTGGAACCTCGGTGCGGATCGCGGCGGCTGCGGCCAGACCATCCATCCCGGCGCCCAGCCGGATGTCCATCAGGACGATGTCCGGCGTTAGAGCGACGGCCAAGGACACGGCCTCCTCGCCACTGCTTGCCTCGCCCACCACCTCCAGGCCGTCGGCGCGGTTGAGCATGGCGCGCAGACCCTCGCGGGCCAACGGATGATCGTCGACGATCAGGACGCGACCGCTCACAGACGCTGCACCAGGGCTGCCGACACCTCGACCCCGCCGCCGTCAGCCGGTTCCGAGACGTCGAGTCGCCCGCCCAGCACGGTCATCCGTTCGCGCATGACGGCCAAGCCGATACGCTCGCCGAGCATGCTCGATGAACCCGGAACCATGCCCGCTCCCCAATCCCTGACCACAAGACTCCACCGTCCCTGCTCCGGTTCGCCGTGGATCTCGATGCGCACGCGGCATTCGCCGCCCGCGTGTTTGCGGATGTTCGTGATGGCTTCCTGAGCCACGCGATAGAAGGCGGTCTCCAGGACGGGCGGCCAACGCGTCGGTCCTGTCGTGACGAGATCGACCTGAAAGCCCTCCTGGGACAGAGCGTCGGCCAACGACGCCACGGCGGCGGCGAGACCGAGGTCGTCCAGAACGGTCGGGCGCAGGTTGCCGATCGCGGCCCGCAACTCGCGCACCAGACCTTGGGCCATGATGGCCAGCCTGGCTGTCGTTTGCGGAGATGTGCCGGATTTCTCCGCTTCGAGCTGTCGAAACAGGGCTCCGGCGGTCTGGGCCACGCCGTCATGCAGATCGCGCGAGACGCGGCCGCGCTCTTCCTCCTGAGCGGAAAAGAGTCGGGCGACGACCGCCTCCAGCCGCCGTTCCCGTTCCTGCAACAGGCCCATTAGCCGGTCGCGTTCCGCCTCGCGCTGGACCCGATCGATCGCCGTCGCCATCAGCTGGCGCAGCATGGCCAGAGCGTCGGCGTCGTCATCGTCTAGCGGGCCGCGATCACCCGCAGGCGACGCCAGCATCAAGGCGCCGACCTTGCGCTCGTTTCGCCCTGGCGCGACGAGCGCCAGTCCTTGCGCATCGTCTCCGATGACGACCATCCCGTCGGCATGGCCGGCGAAGAGGGCGGCATTGCGTGCCGCGACCGCCAAGGTCGCTTCCAGCGTCTCGGCGTCCGCAGCCCCGAGATCTCGCCCGGCTTCGATCAGAAGCCGCAGACGCGCGGCGCGCGCCTCCGCCGAGCGGTAAAGAGCCCTGAGTTCTCCGACGGTGTCGGGACCGTTCAGGGGGCTAGTGCGAATATCCATGGGCCGCGACCATAGCAAGACTGGCTCGGTACGGCCTAGGCCATTCGGCATAGGCCGCAGGGCATAGCCAAGCGGCCGATGTGCAAGCCTAGGCGAGAGCTCAGTTTATGCTGCATGAAAGATCAGTTTCATTTCGATGGGTCCCCGACGGCGGTCGTCCAGAAGCCGCTCGCCCTGCTCGGCGTCGGTCTCTGCGCCACGACGCTGGCGGTGATGTCGCCGCGCACCGCGGCGGCCCAGGACCAGGTCTGGTCATCCGTCACAGCCAACGGCCCGGTCGCTACCGACAGCCGCTGGCTGGTGTGGTTCGACGGCCATGCGCGGTTTCGAGAGGGCGGCGAGACGCTCGATACGACCATTCTTCGTCCGGGCGTCGGCTATCGCGTCAATAATCGCCTGGATGTCTGGGTCGGCTATGCGAACGTCACCAACCGCCGGCCTGGCCTGGATGTGGAAGAGCACAGGCTCTGGCAACAGGCGACCTATCCCATCGCGCAGGTGGCGGGAGGCAGTCTTACCGGACGCACTCGGCTTGAGCAGCGGTTCCGCGACGGCGACGACGACACGGGTCTGAGACTGCGCCAGTTCGTCCGGTGGAGCCGCCCGCTTGGTGGCGTGCCGTTGTCGGCGGTCGTCAGCAACGAGACCTTCTTCGCCCTCAACGACACCGACTGGGGTCAGCGGGGCGGCTTCGATCAGAACCGCGCCTTCGTCGGTCTGGCCTGGGCGGTGTCGCCCAAGGTCAGGATCGAGGGGGGCTATCTGAACCAGCAGATCGACGGCGGACCTGCGCCCGACACAAGCAACGACAATCTCTCGCTCGCAGCGTTCGCGAGCTTCTGAAACCGACGGCTCATGCCGATCAAGAAAGGTGTTTTTCCATGTGCAAGCCTCAACTGTCTCGCCGTAATCTGGTCGCCGGCCTCGCGACCGGTGGCGCCGGTGTCGCATTCGCCGGCGCGGCGGCGGCCTCGGGCCTTCCGCAAGCCTCGCCGTCTCAATTCTATGAACCCAATCCGATCCCGATCGTGGACGGCAAGGCGGCCCTGACCCCGGATCAGGCTCTGGAGATGCTGCGCCAAGGCAACGCCGCCTTCCTGGAAGGTCGGACGCGCCAACTCGACCTCGGCGCGGCGAGCCGCCTGCAATTGGCTCAAGGGCAGGCGCCCTTCGTGGCCTATGCCTCCTGCTCCGACAGCCGCGTTCCGCCGGAACTGCTGTTCGGACGTGGCCTGGGCGAGCTGTTCATCATCCGCAACGCCGGCAACACCGTGGATACCGTCGCCATGGGATCCATCGAATACGCCGTCGCCGTCCTGGGCGTGCCGCTGGTGGTCGTCATGGGTCACGAGGCCTGCGGCGCCGTGAAGGCCGCCATGGATGTCGTCAAGTCCAACGCCCGCTTCCCCGGCGCGATCGGCGACATGATCGAACCGATCATTCCGGCGGTTCTGGCCGCCCGAAACGCCACGGGCGACAAGACCGAAGCTGCGGTGAAGGCCAATGTCAGCCGCACCGTCGAGCGTCTGCGCGTGGCGTCTGACCCCATCATGCTCGAACCGCAAGCCGCCGGGAAATTGAAGGTCGTCGGCGCCTACTATTCGCTGTCCAAGGGCGACGTGGAGTTCTTCGACGTATGACGGTCGAGCGGCGGAAATAGGGGAGACAATGCGTCTCTGACCTTCCCGCCACAACATCGCCGGACGGATCGACCTGATCCGTCCGGCAGCCATTCGCGCGCCAACGACACTGCGCAGCGTCTCGGGTGACGACTGCGGCTATTGCATCGCCTGCGCATAGAGGCCGTTGACCGTGTTCCAGTTCACGACGGTCCACCAGGCGGTCAGGTAGTCGGCGCGCTTGTTCTGGTATTTCAGATAATAGGCGTGCTCCCAGACGTCGACGGCCAGGACCGGGGCGCCGCGAACCTCGGCGACGTCCATCAAGGGATTGTCCTGGTTGGGCGTCGAGGTGATCTGCAGCTTGCCGTCCTTGACGATCAGCCAGGCCCAGCCGGACCCGAAGCGCGTCGTAGCCGCCCGGTTGAAGGCCGTCTTGAAGGCCTCCATCGAGCCGAAGTCTCGCGTGATGGCGGCCGACAGCTCGGCCGAGGGTTCGCCGCCCTGACCGACAGGCGCCATCAGCGTCCAGAACAGGCTGTGGTTCCAGTGACCGCCCCCGTTGTTGCGGATCGCCGGCGGCAGGGTGGAGGCACGACCCAGCAGATCGTCGATGGAGGCGCCCGCCAGTGCGGGGTCTGCCGTTACGGCCGCGTTCAGATTGTCGACATAGGCCTTATGGTGCCGGTCGTGATGGATGCGCATCGTCTCGGCGTCGATGGCCGGTTCCAGCGCCTCATAGGCATAGGGCAGGGCCGGAAGCGTGAAGGCGGCGGCCGGCGCCCGGGCTTGCGTCGAAGGCGCGGACGCGGGCGCTGTCTGCGCCAGAACGGGGATGGCGGCGAGCGTCGCGAGCGCCAGGGCGGAGGTAAGGACGAGGGGTCTGATCATGAGCAATCTCCTGAAGGGTCACGCGTGAACGTTTTGGCAAAGACGAACGCCCAGGCCTGCGACGCTTTGCGCCGGTCGTCCGGCTGGCAGGCGCGCCGCAGGGATGTGTGCGGCAGGGTCAGAACCGCGCCTTCAGCGTGACGAAGGCCGAGCGCGGTTGGGTCGGCATGACGACCGGGAAGCCGAAATACTGATAGGGGTCGAAAGCGTCGCGACCGCCCAGATTGACGGCGGAGACTGCTATCGAGAACCGATCGAAGTCATAGGCAGCCTGGGCGTCGAGGGTAGCATAGCCCGGCACGGTTACGGTGTTGGGCAGGGTGATCTGACGCTCACTGAAGGCGGTGACGCCGGCGCCGAGCGACAATCCTTTGGCGGGACCGTTCAGGAAGCGGTAGCGGGCCGCGATCCGACCGCTGTGCTCGGGGATGCGGGCCAGCGTGTCGCCGATCGGCGTGGCGTTGTCCTGGGTCACCTCCGCGTCGGTCCAGGCATAGTTGAACAGCACCGACATCGCAGGGCTCGGCTCCCACACCAGGTCGGTCTCGAAACCGCGCGCACGTTGCTCTCCGGTCTGGACCGACATGAAAGGATTGGCGGGATCAGGGGTGGCGACATTCTCACGCGTCTGTTCGAACACGGCGAAGGCGCCGGAAACGCCGAGATCGTTCAGAGCCAGCTTCAGCCCGCCCTCGACGTTGCGGGATTCCTCGGGCTCCGGCGTCGTCATGCCGATGAAGCCGAACGGGGCGCGGAAGCCCTCGGCGTAGCCGGCGTAAAGGGCGACGCCGTCAACCAGATCGAAGGTCGCGCCGACGCGCGGCGACCAGCGTTCATAGGTCTGGTCCGTGCCCTGTTCCAACTCCCGGAACTTCAGACGGGTATAGCGCACGGCCCCCAGCAGATGCAGCCTGCCATAGGTGGCCTGATCCTGCGCATAGACGGCCAGGGTCTGGTAGCGGTCTGTTTGCGTGAGGATCAGCGGCTGTAGATCGCCGAAAGCCAGGTCATAGGTCGGATTGGCGAGATCCTGATCGCCGACAGGCAGCCCGCCGAAACCCATGTTGGAATAGAAGTCGGTGTGGTCGTAGCTGGCCCCGATCAGAAGTTCGTGGCGACCGCCCAGGGCGTCGAGCCGACGCCAGAGGTTGGCGTCGAGCGTCGCCTCCTCCGAACCGCTCATCATGTTCATGGTCAGGATCGGGTAGACCGTCGGCGTCGCCGGATCTGGGGCTGAAAACGCCGGCATGATGAAGCTGCCGTACTGCGGAATCTCGCTTTCGTAATATCGGCCGGTGACGGCCAGACGCATGTCGTCGCTGAAGGCGTGTCGAAGGGTCGCGGTCGCGGACGTGTTCTCGATCTCGGTGCGCGGCTGGCCGACCGGTGCGCCGGCGAAGGCGTTGCGGTCGATCTCGCCGGCCATCGCCTGTTCGGCGGGGACGCCCGAATACTCCAGCATGTCCCGCTTGTTGTATTGACCCTGGAGCAGCATATCCGTGCGGTTGGTCAGCTGGACAGAAAGGCTGGGCTGGATGGCGATCCGTTTGCCCTCGACCAGGTCGATCCAGCTTTCGTTGGTCTGATATTCTGCGGTGATCCGACCGGCGACGCGGTCGCCGAACGGCTGGTTCAGATCGATGGCGGCGCCCCAGGTGGAGAAGCTGCCGGTGCGCACGGCTGCCGTCGCGCCCGCATCGGCCGTGGGACGCGTGGACTGCACGTTGATCAGTCCGCCGAGCGGCGTGCCCAGGCCGCCGCCGTAGAGGGTGGCGGTCGGTCCCTTGAGCACCTCGATCCGTTCGACCCCCAACAGGCTGGTCGGCTCATTGGCGGCGTTTGGCCCGGTGTGGACCGCAAGGCCGTCCAGATAGATTTCGGAAGGAAAGCCGCGAATGATCGGGCTGACCAGAAGCGCCTCCTCCTGGCGGGTCGCCATGACGCCGGAGACGTTGACCAGGGCGTCGGCCAGAGTGCGGGCGTCCTGCTCCTGGATCAGGGTGCGGGTGATCACCTGAACCGATTGCGGCACATGGATCAGGGGCGTGTCGGTGCGCGTGGCCGAGCTGGATCCGGCGGCCGCATAGCCCTGACGGGCGCCGGTGACGACGACCTCGTCGATCCAGCTGGCGGCGTCCTGATCCGAGCGGGCGGTCTGCGCCAGGGCAGGCGCAGGCGACGCCGCCACGGCGCCGGCGAGAAGGAAGGTCTTGAAGGTCATGAAACGTCCGTGGAGAGGATGCGAGGAGGCTGGGGCGGGTCTGGGCGAGGACGTGACGGCGATGACCACAGGGGCATTGGTCTGTCCGGTCCGCACGGTCTTGATCAGGCGTGGTGCGGCGGTCTCCCACGGACCGCGTGATGATGGATTGGGCACGGGGGCCTCCTCGAATGACCGGACAGGCCGGCGCACGAGGCGGCCGGCGGGGCTCAGATCATCAGGACGGGCGGGCCTCCAGCATGAAGCCTGCGGGCAGGAGGGCGCGGAACGTCAGAGCGAACAGTAGGACGCACAACGCGAATGCGAAGCCGGGTCCGTCCTGTCGCCTGAAGTTCCGCACCCCTAAGCCGGCCGACTTCAGTGCGGGCTGGCGTGGTCGCCGTCGACCGCAGGCTGGGCGACGAGGGCGCGGATGCCCATGGGTTGAGCATGTTCGAAGTTTAGCGTGATCGAGACCTGCTCGCCCGCGACGAGGGGCTGTTTGAGGCCCATCAGCATCATATGGTTTCCGCCCGGCGACAGGGAGACGGCCTCGCCGGCCGGCAGCGCCAGACCGTCCTTCAGTTCGGCCATCTTCATCACATTGTCCTCGATCTTCATCTCGTGGACCTGGGCCATGCCGGCCTGGGGGGCGGAGATCGAGACCAGCCGGTCGTCCTGGCTGGCGGTCAGCGTCACATAGCAGCCGGTCACATCAAGCCCGTTGGGTGTGGGACGACAGGTCGCGTCGGTGATCGAAACCGTCGCCGGCGCATCGGGCTCGGCGGCCTGGCCGCAGCCGGCGAGGGCCAGAACGAGGGTCGGAAGGATCAAGCGTTTCATGAGAATTTCCTGGTCAGGTTTGAAGGATGGGAGGTCAGGGAAAGGCGGCGTCGAAGGGGGAGCGGCCACGGTGACGGACGAGGCGGTCGCGCTGTTTCGGAAGGCTGAGCGCGCGGCGCGTTCCGATGGAGCGGCTCTGTCGCAAAGGCATGCGCCGCCGTCGTCGAGAGCCGCGTGAAGACAAGGCGCGCGCGATCAGACCGGGCGGTTCGATCGGCGGGCTCGAAGTCGTCGCTTGCTCGCCTTGGAACAGGCCGTCAGCGCGAGCGTCGCGCCTTCAGGAACGTGGAGGGGCCGTCGATGGCGGGCGCAGGCCGGCGCGAAAATCGGCGGACGGCAGGCTTGTCCAGAGTGCAGACGACTGGACCGCGACGCTATGTGGAGGGCTGACCGGATCGATCAGCGGCTGCGGCGGCAAGGCGGTAAAGCCCGCAAGGACGCAGGCTGCGCACTTCAGACTGTCCATCGGCGACGGCGTGTCAGGCTCCGCAGCACCATCCGCCGTATAGACGACCATGATCTGGTCGCCGGAGCAGAGCGTGATCGGAGACCCTGTCGCAGCGGAGGCCGCTACGGCCGATGGCAGAAGGGCGCCGAACATGATGGCGAACGTCGCGGCGAGGAACGCCAGCGATCGATTCAGCGACCAATGTTCACACGATGACGACGCCACGGCGGCGAGCATACCCGTTGTGTTCATGGGAGGGAACACAGCCCAGGTGGTCAAATAGTCCACGTTCGCCGGCGGTGAGTGCGGGGCCGTCCGGCTCAAGGCTGACACGGTCTCGCTGCTCGTTCTCCTCCGGCTCCAAGTCCGCCAGAAGAGCGACCCATCGACTATCCGAGAAGCGCGGCGGCTGCGGCCCGTTTCACGCCAAGGCCCGTCGCGTCCTCGAACGTCAGGTCCGTCGTTTCGAAATACTCCCGCTGGTTCGTCGCGCACCAGTCGGTGGTGACGATGCGGACCGGATCGCCTGTCGGCGACGCGGTCGAGGCGTAGAGGAAGTCGCCGCTGCGGTCGGCCAGGGGCATCTGGCGGTCCTGGTTGGCGCGGGCCATGAAGCCGTCGAACTGGCCGCGCGAGACGGTGGCGACCATCAGCTTGCCGTCGAAGCGGACGATGGAATCGAAGACGTAGCGGCTGACCGGCCCGGCGGGAACGCCCGTGCCCAGGGTGGTGTGGCCGATGAAGCCGGCGTCGGCGCCGGCCGCCTGGGCCAGGCCGGCTGCCACACGCCGTCCGGTATCGCCCAGCGACAGGGCGCGTGGGCTGGTCCCCAGGATGATCCGCTCCTCATCAGTCAGATTGGCGGCCAGGGCCGCGGCGATCAAGTCCGCCAGCGCAGGAGAGGCGGGGGCGTCCAGCGCGACATCGTGGGATTGGGCCGTGACCGAGCCGTCCGACAGGAACTCCGCCACCGTATAGGCGGCGGTCCAGGCGCCGGTGTGGACATAGGCGCTGCGGCCCTGGCGATGCTGGAACAGCAGGTGGTTGTGTCCGCCGATCATCAGGCTGCCGTCCGGCAACAGCGGCAGGATGTCCCGGTCGGCCGCCACGCCGGCGTGGCTCATGACCATGACCAGATCGGCGCCGGCCAGATTGTCGGCCAGATTGGCGGTCGCCCAGTCGGCGGCGGCCGGGATCGACAGTTGGTCGCGCGAGGCCTTGGGGTAGGTGGTCAGCGAATTGGTCGCCATGCCCACGACCCGCAGCGAACGGCGACCGAACGGCAGGGTCGTGGACGGGTCTGCATAGCCGGCGGCCGTGCGGGTATCGCCGGTGGTGCTGACGACGTGAACGCCCAGGCTCTTCATCCGGGCGACCTCCTGGGCCAGATCGGGGGTCAGGTCGTTGTCGTGATTGCCCAGGTTGAACACCGTCGGCGCGATCGACGGCAAGGCCGCCAGGAAGGCCCAGTCCACCGCGCCGCCCGACCGGACGGCGACGACATTGCCGTGCTCGAAGATGTCGCCGTCGATGGCGATGACATGGGGGACGGGGTTGGCGCGGACTTCGGTCTCGAAGGCGGCCAGCAACTGGGCGGTCCGGTCATAGGCCGAATGCATGTCGGATACGGCCAGCACGCGGCCGATCACATCCGCCCGTTTCATCCCGGTCAGCCCTGGCGCGAACGCCGTCGCCCCGGCGAGTTGCAGGAGCCGGCGACGGGAGGGCGTGACGAGGGGCATACGCGATCCAAACGATGTCTGGGAGGGCGTGCGGAGCGGACTCACGCACCTTTTCAGCATCGCATTTCGCCCCTCTCGGCACAATGCCGGCCGGCGCTGCCCAGACCTGCGCATGACAGATTGTCACACGGATGTGGCTGCGTCTTCAAAGGTTCAAGAAACAGGCTCGCTCTGCTCTGGCGGCCGTCGCTGCGAAGCTCTACGGCGTCGCGCGACAACGCCTCCTCCCCATGTCGCCCCCCACGTCATTAAGGAAATCTCGCCCATGCTTCGCCAAGCCCTTCTGGCCGCCACCGTCAGCGGCATCGCCCTGCTGAGCGCCGGCTCGGTTCTCGCCCAGACGACGGACACCGCCGCCGAAGTCGCCGGCGTCGACGACATCGTCGTCACCGCCCAGCGCCGAAGCGAGAACATCCGCGAGGTGCCGTTCGCCGTCACCGCCCTGAACACCCAGACCTTGCAGGACATCTCGGCCGGCGGCGCCGACATCCTGTCGCTGTCGGCGCGCGTGCCCAGCCTTCAGGTCGAAAGTTCGAACGGCCGCTACGCTCCGCGCTTCTACATCCGCGGTCTTGGCAATGTGGACTTCGACTTCACCGCCTCGCAGCCGGTTTCGGTGGTGCTGGACAATGTCGTGCTGGAGAGCGTCTATCTGAAGGGCTTCCCCCTGTTCGACGTGCAGCAGCTGGAAGTGCTGCGCGGTCCGCAAGGCACCCTGTTCGGCCGCAACACCCCCGCTGGCGTTGTCAAGATCGACACCGTCAAGCCGTCGGATGACTTCACCGGCTTCGGCTCGCTGACCTACGGCAATCTGGGTTCGACACGGGCCGAGGCCGCCGTCACCCTGCCGGCGTCGGACACGCTTCAGGTGCGCGGCGCCATCTTGTGGAACCACCGCGACGACTGGGTGAACAACGCCTTCAACCCGTCCTTCGCCAATGCGGACAAGGACGATCTGGGCGGTTTCAACGATCTGGCCGCGCGCGTCCACGTCGCTTGGACCCCCACCGATCGTCTCTCGACCCTGCTGACCCTGCAGGCCCGCGACTATGACGGCACAGGCACGATGAACCGCGCCAACGCCCTGACCAAGGGCTCGAACGAACTGAACGGCAATTTCGACCGCGACACCGTCTATTACGACGGTGGCCGCAACAACTTCCAGAAGCAGAAGACGACCTCGCAGTCGCTTCAGGTCGCCTATGATTTCGGCCCCGCCACCCTGACCGGCATCGTCGGCTCGTACCAGGGCTGGTCCCAGGGCGACGGCGACATCGACGGCGGCGTGGCCACGGCTCCGGCGACGGCCTCTTACAAGACGCCTTTCAACTCCGAGACCGGCACCCTCTCCAGCGACCTGTTGCAGAACACCTATGAGCTGCGTCTGGCGTCGAACGGTGACGGACGCATCGGCTGGCAGGTCGGCGCCTTCTATTGGGACGAGCGGATCAACCTGGTCTCAGGCACCTTCAACGGCACGGGCAATCCCGCGCCGACGCGGGTGACCGACATCGTCCAGAAGTCGGACTCCTGGTCGGTGTTCGGTCAAGGCAGCTACAAGCTGACGGAGGCCCTGAAGGTGACGGCGGGCGTCCGCTACACCGACGACAACCGCGACTACAACGGGCGCATCGTGCTGGGCACTGGCGCTGGCGGCACGGGAGCCGTCTCCGTTGGCGACGAACAGGTCAGCTGGGACGTCAGCGCCCTCTATGAGGTCAACGACAGCCTCAACGTGTTTGCGCGCGCGGCCAAGGGTTACCGCGGCCCGTCGATCCAGGGTCGCAACCTGCCGGTCCTGACCACGGCCGACTCCGAGACGGTCATGTCCTACGAGACCGGGCTGAAGGCCCGCCTGCTGGACGGCCGCGCACGTTTCAACGCGACGGCCTATGTCTATGAGGTCAGCGACATGCAGTTCACCGCCATCGGCGGCGCGGACAACGTCAACCGCCTGATCAACGCCGACAAGGGCGAAGGTTACGGCCTGGAACTGGACGGCGACATCGATCTGGGCGCGGGCTTCAGCCTGTCGGCCGGCGCCGCCTGGAACCACACCGAGATCAAGGACAGCGATCTGCTGGTGGCCATCTGCGGCGCCAACTGCACCGTCACCGATCCGATCGTGACCGTGGGCACGACCCGTCGCGCCAACATCGACGGCAACCCCTTCCCGCAGGCGCCGGAATACACCGCCAACCTGACGCTGAACTATGTCCGGTCGCTGGGCAACGACACCGAGCTCTTCGCCTCGACCGACTGGGTCATGCAGAAGGACTTCAACCTGTTCCTCTATGAATCGGTCGAGTTCATGCAGGACACGGCGTTCGAAGGCGGCCTGCGCGCAGGCTGGCGCGACCTGAACCGCGGCATCGAGGCGGCTGCCTATGTCCGCAACATCACCGACGAAGAGAATGTGATCGGCGGCATCGACTTCAACAACCTGACCGCTTTCGTCAACGAACCGCGCACCTACGGCGTGCAGCTGACCAAGCGGTTCTAAAGTCCGACCGTCCGGTGAAGCGCCCTGGCTTCACCGGAAGGCCATTCAGGCGAAGCGGTCACCGCTCCAACGATGCGTTCAGTCGCCAACCGTCCCCGGCTCATGCAGAGCGAGAAGGGCGAAGCTGGCCAGCCAGTGCTCGCCCATATAGTCGCCGGTGACGTGGGGCAGGGCGGCGTCGAGGTGGCGCTGGGCGGCGGCCGTGGCGACGGCTTTCAGCGGTTCGGATGCGGGGAGGGCCGCCGCGATGGCGCGCCAGCACCAGCCTCGACTCAGGTTCAATCCGTCCAGATGCGCGATCTTGCCGTCGGTGCGGTCGCTGACGCGCGCGGGTGAAAGAAGCGTCGCCGGTTCGCCTTCGGCCAGGCGCGGCAGGAAGGCGTCGAACCAGGCGCGGTAGTCGGCGGCGGGCAGGACGCGCCGCATCAGTTCCGCCTCCATCAGGGCCGGGGACAGGAACTCATCCTGCGACGGCTCCCAGGCCTGACAGTCGCGGTCGTTCGCGTGCCAGCGCAGGGCGGCGTCACGGCATGCGGCGGCCAGATCGGCGTCGTGGGCATCGGCATAGTCCAGCGTCAGACGCAGGGCGAAGGCGGTGTTGTAATGGGTTCCAACCCGCACCGGATAATCCGCCAGCGGCAGGAAGGCCTTGAAACGCTCGGCGAAGACCTGGGCCAGGGGACGCAGGGTCTCGAACCAGCGGCGGCCTTCATCCGTGTCATGGCGACCCAGTTCGGCGCTCAGCATCAGCAGCCAGGCCCAGCCATAGGGACGTTCGAACCCACGGGCTTCCGGCCGGTCCAGATAGGCGACTTCGCCCGCGACATTGTCCGGCGTGAACAGGGCGTCGGCCGTGGCGCGGATCTGGCCGGCCTCGGCCATGTCGGGATGCAGGCGATAGAGGGTGAACAGGGTCCACCAGCCATGCACGCACGAATGCCAGTCGAAACTGCCGAAAAAGATCGGATGCATGTCGCGCGGGGTGCGGGCGTCCTGCGGGCCGATCAGCACATGCATGATGTGGTTGGGATATTCGCGTGTGACATGGCCCAGGGCGGTGGCGGCGAACCGGGCCGCGAGGGTGGCGTCGAGGCTTTGCGTCATGATCAGAACCGGAAGGCGAGGAAATACATCAGCAGCATATTGGCCACGAGCATGATGGCGGCGGTCGGCAGCTGGGCGCGGATGACCCCGTTCAGGGGCGCGTTGCGGTCGGGCAGTTCCAGCAGGTTGGCGGGCACGACGTTGAAATTGGCCGCCATCGGCGTCATCAGGGTTCCGCAGAAGCCGGCCAGCATGCCGATGGCGCAGACGATGGAGGGGTCGCCGCCGAACTGATGCACCACGATGGGCAGGCCGATGGCGGCGGTCATGACGGGGAAGGCGGCGAAGGCGTTGCCCATGATGATGGTGAACAGGGCCATGCCGGCGCAATAGGCGAAGACGGCGAGGAAGGCTGAGGTCATGGGAATGACCTGGGCCACCAGATCGCCCACCACCTGACCCACGTCGGCGGTGAGGAAGACCGCGCCAAGCGAGGCCAGCATCTGCGGCAGAAGCGCCGCCCAGCCGATGGAGTCCATCAGGCGACGCCCCTCTTGCACCGGGGCCATGACTGGTGGTCGGAACCAGACCATGGCGACGACCAGCGCCACGACGCAACCCAGGCCCAGCGAGATCAGGGTCGTCTGCACCGGCGAGATCAGCCAGGCGCCGGCCGGGGTGTATTTGGCCAGAAGCGTGCCGCCCACGGCCACCAACGGCACCATCAGCGCAGGCACGAACAGGGCGTTGCGCCAGCGTGAGGCGCTGGCCTGACGTTGCTCGCCTGTCGTTGTGACGGGCTTGCCGACGCCCAGCTTGCCCATCGCGCCGATCACGACCAGGGCGATGACCAGCAGGCCGTTGCCCAGGCCGCCCAGCCACGAGCCGAACAGCAGGGAGACGGCGATCAGGCCCCAAAACAGGGCGCTGCGGAACCGGGTCGGGTTCAACGGGTCGCGCAGGCTGAGGATCGAGAAGGCCGCGAACATCAGGCCCGTCGCCACATAGGCGTGTTCCAGCGTGATCATCGGCCCATCCCCGTCTTTGGCTCCACGTCCTCGACGACGTCGGGCACGGCCATGTCCTTGCGCACCTGACGGTCGAACATCAGCAGGCGGGCGCCGTGCACCAGCAAGGCGACGACGGCGGTAGGGATGGCCCACAACGAGACGTGCAGAGCCTCGACCCGCACCCCGGCCTGTTCCAGAAAGCCGACGATCAGGACGATGGAGCCGATGGCGATGAAGATGTCCTCGCCGAAGAACAGGCCGATATTGTCGGTTCCGGCCGCCATGCCGCGAATGCGGAACCGGGCCTTGTTTGTCAGGGGGCCATGTTCGGTCTCGGCCGCGCCCTCGGCCATCGGCGCGATCAGGGGGCGGACCATCTGCGGGTGCCCGCCCAACGAGGTCAGCCCCAGAGCCGAGGTCGCCTGGCGCACGATCAGATAGATCAGCATCAGACGACCAGCCGTTGCGGCCTTGACCTGGGTCACCAGATCTCGCGCCCGCTCCTGCAGCCCGGCGTGTTCCAGAAGGCCGATCACCGGCAGGACCAGCCAGGTGATGTGGAAATAGCGGTTGTCGTTGAAGGCCTCGCCGAACCGGCTGATGGTGTCGATCCCCGCCGTCAGCAGGGCGCGCGCATCCACGACCGGTCCGACCGCCGCCAGCACCCCTGTCGTGATCGCCGCGACCAGAATGACCACCAGAGGATTGATCCGGGCGACGAAGCCCACGACCACGACCGCGATCCCGATAAGCACCAGCATGGTTCATCCCCCTCGATACGGAGGATTGCGCGGTTCGAACGACTGCGGAAGCCTCATTCGCCGAAGCCGCCGCCGCCGGGCGTCTCGATGACGAAGACATCGCCGGGCGCCATGGAGACCTCGGCCGTCGAAGCCAGGGGTTCGACCGTGCCGTCCGCGCGTTCGATGCGGTTGATCCCAGTCGCGCCGGGTTTGCCGCCGTCGACGCCGAACGGCGGGACACGGCGGTGGTTGGACAGGATGGCGGCGGTCATCGGCTCCAGGAACCTCACCCGTCGCACGGCGCCGTCGCCGCCCGTCCAGCGACCCGCGCCGCCGGAGCCTCGACGGATCGAGAATTCCTCCAGCAGGACCGGGAAGCGGGTTTCCAGCACCTCGGGATCGGTCAGGCGGCTGTTGGTCATATGGGTCTGGACCGCGCTGGTCCCGTCGAAATCAGGCCCGGCGCCCGAGCCTCCGGCGATGGTCTCGTAATACTGACGCGCATCGTCGCCGAAGGTGAAGTTGTTCATCGTCCCCTGACTGGCGGCCAGAACGCCCAGGGCGCCGTACAGGGTGTCCACGACCGCCTGGCTGGTCTCGACATTGCCGGCGACCACTGCGGCCGGATAGCGGGGGTTCAGCATCGATCCCTCCGGCACGATCAGTTCGATCGGCTTCAGGCACCCCTCGTTCAGTGGAATGGCGTCGTCGACCAGGGTGCGGAAGACATAGAGTGTCGCCGCCCGCGTGATCGACAGGGGCGCGTTGAAGTTGGTGGGGCGCTGTTCGCTGGTTCCGGTGAAGTCGACGACGGCGCTGCGCGCCTCAGTGTCCACGTCGATACGGACGCGAATGACGGCGCCGTCGTCCATCTCATAGGCGAAGGCGCCGGGTTTCAATGCGGCGATGGCGCGCCGCACGGCCTCTTCGGCATTGTCCTGGATGTGGCCCATATAGGCGGTGACGACGGGACGACCGAACTCAGCGGTCATGCGGATCAGTTCGTCTGCGCCGCGTGTGCAGGATGCGATCTGGGCCTTCAGGTCGGCTAGGTTCTGATCGATGTTGCGCGACGGATGACGGCCTGAGGCGAACAGGGCGCGGGTCTCGGCCTCTCGCAGCCGCCCGGCGTCCACCAGCAGGAAGTCGTCGATCAGAACTCCCTCGTCGTCCACTGTCCGCGACGAGGCGGGCATGGAGCCCGGCGTGGTTCCGCCCACGTCGGCATGGTGTCCGCGCGCGGCGACGAAGAAGGCCGGCGCGGCGTCATCGTCCAGGAACACCGGCATGATGACGGTGATGTCGGGCAAGTGGGTGCCGCCGTTGTAGGGCGCGTTCAGCATATAGACGTCGCCCCGGTTCATGCCGCCGCCTCCGCGTGATGCGATCACGGTGCGGATGCTTTCGCCCATCGATCCCAGGTGGACCGGGATATGCGGGGCGTTGGCGATCAGGGCGCCGGTCGCGTGGAATATGGCGCAGGAGAAGTCCAGCCGCTCCTTGATGTTCACCGAATAGGCGGTGGCGCGCAGGGCCTCGCCCATCTGTTCGGCGCAGGCCATGAAGCGGCTGTTGAACACCTCCAGCATGATCGGATCGACATCCGTGCCGATGGCCGTTCGAGCGGGCAGGGCGACCACCCGCTCCAGCAGCAGATTGGCCTTGGCGTCGATCGTCGCGCGCCATCCGGGCTCGACCACGGTGGTGCCGGTGTCTTCCAGCAATATGGCCGGGCCGTCGATCGCCCAGCCCGGCGTCAGGGCGTCACGGCGATGGACGGGGGTCTGGCGGTCCTGACCGGCCATGCGGACGGTCAGGACCGCGACGGTCTCCAGCGATCCGCTCGCGGTGGTTAGGGTCGGCATCGATGGCGCCTGGTCCGAATGGCCGACGGCTTCGACCTCCAGGGTCTCGACGACCAGGGCCTTGTCTTCGGCGAAGAAGCCGAAGCGGCGGCGGTGCAGGGCCTCGAAGGCCTCGGCCATCGCATCGGCGGGGCCGAAAGGCACGACCAGGGGCGTGTCGGAACCGGCGAATTTGATTTCGGCGCGGGCGACTGTGGAAATGGCGTCGGCCGCGAAACCCTGGGCTTCAAGATCGGCTCGCGCGGCAGTCGAAAGCTCGGCGATCCTGTCGTCCAAGGCCTTGTCGCGCGTGGCGTCCAGCGGTGTCGCCTCGGTCGCCTGGCGGATGGCCCGCACCTCGGCGAGGCCCATGCCATAGGCCGACAGCACGCCCGCGAACGGATGCAGCAGCACCCTGGTCATGCCTAGGGCGTCGGCGACCAGACAGGCGTGCTGTCCGCCCGCGCCGCCGAAACAGTTCAGCACATAGCGGGTCACGTCATAGCCGCGCTGAATCGAGATCGAACGGATCGCCTCTGCCATATTCTGCACGGCGATGGTGACGAAGCCCTCCGCCAGCGCGCCCGGCGTCGTCGCGCGTCCAGTCGCGGCCTCCACCTCGGCCGTGAGGGCGGCGAATCGGTCGCGCACGGCCTCGGCGTCCAGCGACTGGTCGGCTTTCTGCCCGAAGACGGCGGGAAAGAAGTCGGGGCTCAGCTTGCCCAGCATCACGTTGCAGTCCGTCACCGTCAGCGGTCCGCCGCGCCGATAGGCGGCCGGTCCCGGAACCGCACCGGCCGATTCAGGCCCGACCCGCAGGCGTCCACCCTCGAACCGGCAGATCGAGCCGCCGCCCGCCGCGACGGTATGAATGCTCAGCATCGGAGCCCGCAGCCGCACCCCGGCGACCACGGCGTCCGACGTCCGCTCATAGTCGCCGGCGAAGTGGGACACGTCGGTTGAGGTGCCGCCCATGTCGAAACCGATGGCGCGGTCGAAGCCCGCCGCCTTGGCCGTCTCGGCCATCGCCACCACGCCGCCCGCCGGTCCCGACAGGATGGCGTCCTTGCCCCGAAAGGCGTCGGCCGCCGTCAGTCCGCCCGACGACTGCATGAACTGCAGCGGCGTCGCCGTGCCCAGATCGGCCCCGACCCGCTCCACATAGGCGCGCAGGATCGGCGACAGATAGGCGTCCGCCACGGTGGTGTCGCCCCGCCCGATCAGCTTGATCAGCGCACCTACCTCGTGACTGACCGAAACCTGTTCGAACCCGACCTCGCGCGCGATCTCCGCCAGGCGTGTCTCATGGTCGGTGAAGCGCCAGCCGTGGACCAGAACGATGGCGACGGCGCGCAGCCCAGATGCATGGGCCGCCGTCAGATCGGCCCGCGCCTTGTCCTCGTCCAGCGGCCGATCGACCGCGCCGTCCGCCATCACGCGCTCATCGATCTCGACCACGCGATCATAAAGCTGATCGTTCAGCACGATGTTGCGCACGAACAGCTCGGGCCGCGCCTGCCAGCCGATGCGCAGGGCGTCGCCAAACCCCGCCGTGATCGCCAGCAGCGTCGGTTCGCCCTTGCGTTCCAGCAAGGCGTTGGTCGCAACCGTCGTGCCCATCCGCACGTCCTCGACCAGACCCGGCGCCAGCGGTCCAGACCCGGCGTCCAGGATGCGGCGAATGCCCTCCACCGCCGCGTCGGCATACTGTTCGGGATTGACCGACAGCAGCTTTCGGGTCTGCAACACGCCATCCGGCGCACGAGCGATCACGTCGGTGAAGGTGCCGCCCCGATCGATCCAGAATCTCCAAGCCGCCATTTCCGCCTCCGTCCGTGCCGCCTTCTTAGCGTGATTTGGTCGCCGGGCTCAGGATGTCGCCCGCGCCCGCCGAAAATCTCCTCCTGTCCAAATCCATTGCGAAATTACTAGCCTGCCGGTCATGTCCTGCGATGATGCACGGGAGCTAGGAAGTCCGACCCACGACGAGAATTGCCAATCCGGCATGGATCGGTGCGTCGTTCGCATCGATCCCATTCGGCGGGGCGATCCGGCCGATCCAGACAAAAGCCGCATCGGTCGATAGCGGCTTTGGCTTAGACCCGCCGGGGCGGGGTGGATACCGTTCAGTCTAAGGCGAGCAGACAAAACGCCGCAGGGGCGGCTTGCGCCGTGAGACGACAGGAATTCCCATGTCCAGAATGACTCCGACCGAGATGGCCGGCACGATCGGCGGCGGCCTGCTGTCGTTCCCGGTGACCCATTTCGACGCCGAGGGCCGCTTCAACGAAGCCGGCTATCGCGAACATTGCGGCTGGATGCTGCAGCATGATCTGGCCGGCCTGTTCGCCGCTGGCGGAACGGGCGAGTTCTTCTCGCTGACGCCGGGCGAGGTCGAGGCCGTGGTCAAGGCTGCGGTGGCCGAGACGGCCGGGAAGACCCCGGTGATCGCAGGCGCAGGCTATGGCACCGCCATCGCCGTCGAGATGGCGAAGTCGGCCGAGGCGGCGGGCGCCGACGGCATCCTGCTGCTGCCGCCCTATCTGATGTTCCCCGGCCAGGAAGGTCTGGCGGCGCACGTCGAGGCGGTGTGCAAGGCGACCAGCCTGGGCGTCATCGTCTACAACCGCGACAACGCCGTGCTGAAGGCCGAGACGCTTGAGACGCTATGCGAGCGCAATCCGAACCTGGTCGGGTTCAAGGACGGCGTCGGCGACATCGAACTGATGATGCAGGTCTATGCCCGGATGGGCGATCGGCTGACCTATGTCGGCGGCCTGCCCACGGCCGAGACCTTTGCGCCGGCCTATCTGGAGATGGGCGTCACCACCTATTCGTCGGCCGTGTTCAACTTCGTGCCTGACTTCGCCCTGAGCTTCTACAAGGCGGTGCGCGAGCGCGATCACGAGACGATCATGGCGGGTCTGCGCGACTTCGTGCTGCCGTACGTGGCCCTGCGCAACAAGGGCAAGGGATACGCTGTTTCCATCGTCAAGGCGGGCATGACGGCCATCGGCCGCAGCGCCGGTCCGGTTCGCACGCCGTTGACCGACCTGAACGCGGCCGAGTTCGCCGAGCTGGAAGCCTTGATCGCCAAGGTCCAGCCGGCGCCGGTCAAGCTGGCGGCGAACGGCTGAACCGTGACCTGTCCCCCTCGGATCGAAGCGACTAGGTTCGTCGGTTCGAGGGAGGCATGACCATGTTCGAACTGAGCCAGCTCCGGTGCTTCGTCGCCGTGGCCGAGGAACTGCATTTCGGCCGGGCGGCGACGCGGCTGAACATGACCCAGCCGCCGCTGAGCCGGCAGGTGCAATTGCTGGAGCGGATACTGGGCGTGGTCCTTCTGGATCGCACCAGCCGTTCGGTGCGGCTGACGCCCGCCGGTCGGGGCTTCCTTATCGAGGCGCGGCGGATACTGCGTCTGGCCGAGACGGCGGCCCTGGCGACGCGGCGGATCGCCAGCGGCGATGCGGGGCGGGTGGCGATCGGCTTCACGGCGGCGTCGGGCTACAGCTTCCTGCCCAAGCTTGTGGAACTGGGCCGGACCAAACTGCCCAATGTCGATCTGGCCCTGCGCGAGATGGTGACCGGCGAACAGATCGAGGCCCTGCTGACCGGGCGGATCGATCTGGGCCTGATCCGGCCGCCATTGAACCGGCCCGAGTTCGACAAGTTGCGGGTCATGACCGAGCCCTTGCTGGCGGCCCTGCCGACCGGCGATCCGCGCCTGGCCAAGGCGGTGATCGACCTGTCGGATTTCGACGGCCTGCCCATGGTCATGTATGCCCCCGAGGGGGCCGGTTATTTCTACGGCATGCTGAGCGGCCTGTTCGACGAGGCGGGGGTCTCGCCGCAGTTCGTGCAGCACATGAGCCAGATCCACTCGATCCTGGCCCTGGTCCACGCCCGGATCGGCGCGGCCGTGGTGCCGGAGGCGGCGACGCGTCTGCATTTCGACGGGGTGGAGTTCCGGCCCCTGAACATCACCCCGGCCCAGCCGGTCGAACTGTTCGTGGCCTGGCGCCGCGACAACGACAACCCCAGCCTGAAGCCCTTCCTGGCCCTGATCGAGGCCCAGGTGGAGGGCGCTGCCCCCTAAGGAGACGCCTCATGGTCGAGCACACGCGACGGACGGTCTGCGCCATGGGCGGCGGCGGGGTCGCGCTGGCGGTCATGGCCGGAGGGGTGAACGCCGAGGGTGCGGCGCCGGTGGCGACGACGCGTCACGGTCGGGTGCGCGGTTCTCTGGATCGGGACATCAAGGTCTTCAAGGGCGTGCGCTATGGGGCGGATACGTCGGCGCGACGGTTTCAGTCGCCGGTCGCGCCCCAGGCCTGGCGCGGGATCGCCGAGGCGACGACCTATGGCCATGCGTCGCCGCAGAAGAGCGATGAGGCGGATCAGGACGAGGACTGCCTGTTCCTGAACGTCTGGACGCCGGGCCTGGCCGACGGGGCGGCGCGGCCGGTCATGGTCTATGTCCACGGCGGAGCCCATGCCAACGGCTCGGGTTCCAGTCCGCTGTATGACGGCGCAGCCCTGTGCCGACGCGGCGACGTGGTGGTGGTGACGGTCAACCACCGGCTGAATGTGTTCGGCTACAACGGTCTGGGCCAAATCCTGGGCGGCGCCTATGCGGCCTCGGGCAGCGTCGGAAACCTGGACCTGATCCTGGCGCTGGAGTGGGTGCGGGACAATATCGCGAACTTCGGCGGCGATCCGGCGAACGTCACCGTTTTTGGTCAGTCGGGCGGCGGGGCCAAGCTGGTGACGCTGATGGCCATGCCGCGTGCGGCCGGTCTGTATCACCGCGTCATCACCATGAGCGGTCAGCATGTGACGGCCATGGGGCCGCAGCATGCTGAGCTGCGGATGCGCGCCTTCCTGGATCATCTGGGCCTGACGCCGGAACGGGCGGCCGAGCTGGCGACCCTGCCGGCGGCGCGACTGGTCGAGGCGTTGCGCATGGCCGATCCGATCGAGAAGGGCGGGATGTATTTCCACTCGGTGATGGATCACGACACGCTGCCGCGTCATCCGTTCGTGCCGGATGCGCCGCGCGAGAGCGGGCATATCCCGATGATCATCGGCAACACCCATGACGAGGCGCGAGCCTTTACGGCGGGGGACGAGCGCAACTTCCACCTGACCTGGGACACGGTGGCGGCCAAGCTGGCGCCTGAGTTCGTGGTCGATCTGAACGCGCAATATGTGGTGGACTGGTATCGCCAGAGGTTCCCGCAGATGTCGCCCAGCGACGTCTTCTTCGCGGCCGCGACCTGCGGGCGGTCGCGGCCGGGGCATCTGATACAGGCCGAGGAGCGGGCGAAACTGAACGGCACGACATGGATGTATCAGCTGGACTTCGGGTCGCCGGTCGAGCCGCGACTGGGCGCCTTCCACAGCTTCGACATCGCCCTGGCCTTCGACAACTGCGACAAGCCGGGATCGAAGACGGGGACGGGCGCGCAGGCGCTGAAGGTGGCGGCGGCGATGAGCGAGACCTTCATCGCCTTCGCCCGGACCGGCGACCCGAACAACGCCGCCATCCCGGCCTGGGGGCGCTATACTCTGCCGGAGCGGGCGACGATGATCTTTGATGTGGACAGCCGGATCGAGAACGACCCTCGCGCCGATGAGCGCCGCCTTTTCCAGACCGCGCCCTTCTTGAAACAGGGAACCTAGTCGCAGGCGTCCAGCGGAACGGCGTCGGCCATGGCCTGATAGCCGGCGTCGGACGGATGGAGCCAGTCGCCGCTGTGATAGGCGGGCAGCAGTTTCGACGGCGACGAGGGATCGCGCAGGACGGCGTCGAAGTCGACGACGCGGTCGATCTCGCTGCTATTGCGAAGCCAGGCGTTGACGGCCTGACGGATCGTCTCGCCCTCCGGCGTGAAATAGTTGGCGCCTTCGAACGGGGGGATGGTCGCCAGCACGACCGTGAAGCCGGCGGCGTGGGCGCGGGCGATGACCTGGCGATAGCCGGCGATCAGGTCGTCGGCCGTGATCGCCTGATGGGCGTAGGCCGGACGGGCGGGACGGCCGATGTCGTTGATGCCTTCCAGCAGGATCAGGCAACGACCGCCCGAGGCGATCAGGGCGTCTTCGTCCAGGCGTTCGAGGCCGGACGGGCCGGAGCCCTGGTTCAGTAGGCGATTGCCGCCGATGCCGGCGTTGATGACGGCCCATGGGCGACCCGCCTCGATCAGTCGCGCCGCCAGGCGTTCGGGCCAGCCGCCGGGGGCGGAGGGCAGGCTGCCCGTGCCCTCGGTGATCGAATCTCCGAAGGCGACGATGACGCCGGCCGGGGCGGCGGTCTCGACCTCTATGCCGGAGAGAAGGGCGCCGAGGCGAAGGGGTGCGCTTTCGATTCCATCGGCGCCGCGCATCGTCTGACGGACCCGGTGGGTCGGAAGGCTTGTCGCCTGCGGATACGCGATAGAGACGGCGACCTTGTCGAGGGCCGAGACGGGCAGAGCGACGTGATCGGACAGCCAGGCCGCGCCGGGCGGCAGGGTGACGCCTGTCTCGCCGTCGAAAGTTACGACGGTCTTCTGTCCGGCATGGCTGACGGTGACGCCTCCTACGACAATGGGCAAGTCGCCATAGGTGTTGGACAGGCGGAGCCGGATGCGATGGCCCGAGACGGTGACGAGCGCCGTTTGGGTCAGGGTGACGGCCTCGACCTGAGACGGTCCCAGAGGGCCGCGCGGATCGTTGGGATTTGGCGCGGACGCAGGGCCGCGTGGTCCGGCATTGTTCGACGGCGCATAGACATAGGCCGCGACCCAGCGCGGAGCCTCGGGCGCCTGCGCAAGGCCAGAAGGCGCTAGCAGCGATAGGGCAAGAACGGCTGCGACCTTCATCGATATCGCAACACCGCTCATCGCCGTCATCCTACCGATCCCAGGGGAATTTCAGTGTCGGCGTGTTAGCGTAACGATCCATCGTCAGCACCAAACGCGCGCCGGACCCCGGCGCCAGACGCAGGGTGAAGGTCGCGTCGTTCACCTCGCGCCGTGTGTCGCCGACGGCGACCGAGCGAATGCGGTGCTCGCCATAGCCGCCGCCCTGCAAGACTGCGGTGCGCGCCTGAGTCGGGCTGAGGTTGACCAGGGTGACGGCGGTCTCGGTCGCGGTCATCCGATCAATCAGGGCGGCCGTGTCCGGGGGCAGGCCGGCGCGGCGGGCGGCGGCGTCGAAATAGCGGAGCCGGGCGTACAGGGGCGATCCGCCGGCATTGGCGCTGGTCGGGGACCAGGTCGGGCGGGCGATGTGAAGCGCCCCCATGGTCTGCTGCATCAGGGCGGTGACGGCGGCGGGGTTCTGGTCCAGCACGGCGTCGGCCAGACGTGTGTCCGGCGTGGTCGTGTCCTCGCGCTGAGCCTTGGCCCGTTCGGCGACCTTGACCATGTCGGCGGCCAGGGCCTTTTCCGGCCAGGCGGCGTCGCGGCCTTCCAGGTAGGCGATCCATGGATGATCGGGGGCGCGGCGACGGTCGGCTTCCTTCATCGAGAACCACCAGATGTCGTGGACGTTGGCCTGGTGCAGCCCGTCCTTCCAACCATACCAGCCGTCTGGTCCGTACATGGTCGGGGTCTGGACCTTGCCATCGACCGTGCGTTTCTGGGCGTTGATCCGGTCGGCCTGGGCGCGCCAGGTCTGGAGGTATTTGTCATCGCCGGTCAGCAGATAGGCGTTGAAGAAGCCGATGGCGGTGCGCGGCACCCGGTTACGGTTCTCGCGCTCGCCGTTGACCGGATTGACCGGGCTGAAGCCCCACCCATAGGTCCCGCCCCACCATTTGCCGTCAGCGGCCGACCCGATCACCCCATCCAACCCGACATTGGACGGCAGGATGTCGTCGTTGGTCCGGGCCCGTTCCGCCCAGGCGTCCACATAGGTCAGCAGCCAGTCGCGATACTTGGCCTCGTGCCCCAGCATGAAGGCGTTCAGGGCCAGGGTGGTCGAGAACAGGTTCAGCGGATGGTCGCCGACGACGTCGGTGTATTCCTCGTAGTGCTGAAGGGTTTCCTCGTAGGTGTCCTCGCCGTGCTCCATATGAAAGCCGGTGGTGTCGAACGGGTCGCCGGCCCAGTCCAGGGCCGTCGCCTTGCGCAGCATCGGACCGCGCGAGCCATTCATCAGACTGCGGATCACCTTGTGTTCGGGGTCGTAGTTTGGCGCGCTCGGATCCTCGCCCATATAGAGGCCGGCGAAGCGGCGGGTGCGGGCGTTCAGGCGCGGATCGTTCGGATCGGACAGGCCTTGGACGTTGAACATCGTCATCTCTTCGGCATGGTGCTGCCAGTCGAGTTGGACGTTGAACTCCTTGTAGAACATGCCGCGGCGCGCGACTTCGACGTCGGTGGTTTTCGCCTGCGTGAACTGGCGCAAGTGGCCTTCCCAGGCCTGGGTGTACATCGTCTTGACGATGTCCGGCCCGCCGAGGGCGTGCAGCAGGGGCCAGTCGTTGACGTTCTCGATCGTGTCGTCGGGACCGTCGTTGGCGCCCCAGCGTTCGAAATGCAGGAAATAGCCCCGCGCGTCGAAATAGCGGGCGTAGAAGACCTCGCACGCCTCGGCCTGGGTTCGGATCAACTCGCGTTGCATCAGGGCCCAGGTCGGCGCCGCCATCGGAGAGGCGATCTCGACCGGTGCGGCGAAAGCGGAGGCCGGCTTCAGCGCCAGGCCCAGGGCCGACAACGAGGCGCCGGCGAGGATGGTCCTGCGGGTCGCGCGCATCAGGCCTTGGCCTCGTCGGCCTTCAGGGTCAGGCGTTCGATCTTGCCGGTGATCAGGAAGTAGGCGGCGATGACAAGCACGCAGTGCAGACCGACGAACCACAGGGCGCCATCGAACGAGCCGGTGGCGGCGACGATATAGCCGATGACGATGGGGGTCACGATGCCGGCCGTATTGCCAAAGGTGTTGAAGATGCCGCCCGTGACGCCGACGAACTCGCGCGGCGAGGTGTCGGACACCACGGCCCAACCCAGCGAGGCGATGCCCTTGCCGAAGAAGGCCACGGCCATGACGACGACGATCAGGGCCGAGTTGTCGATATAGGCGCAGGCGATGATCAGGGCCGACAGGACCATGCCGATCAGCAGCGGCGTCTTGCGGGCGATGGTCAGGGAGCCGGTCTTCTTGAGCAGAGCGTCGGAAATGACCCCGCCCAGCACCCCGCCGACGAAGCCGAACAGGGCAGGGGCGGCGGCGGCGAAGCCGGCCTCCATGATGTTCAGACCGCGCTCCTTGACCAGATAGATCGGGAACCAGGTCACGAAGAAATAGGTCAGGACGTTGATCCCGTACTGGCCGATGAAAACCCCGATCAGCATGCGGCTGCCCAGCACCTGTTTGACATTGTTCCAGGTGAAGCCGGCCGACTTGGTCAGGGCCTTGTTCTCCATGTTGATCAGGCCGCCGCCGGCAGCGATGTAGTCCAGCTCGGCCTGATTGACGCCGGGATGCCGGTCCGGGCTGTGGACCAGCTTCCAGAAGACGATCGCTGCGACGATGCCCAGGCCGCCCATGACGAAGAAGACCGAGTGCCAGTCGAAGCTGTGCACCAGCCAGCCCATGAAGGGGGCGAAGACCACCAGCGAGAAATACTGGGCCGAGTTGAAGATGGCCGAGGCGGTGCCGCGCTCGTTGCCGGGGAACCAGGCGGCGACCAGTCGGGCGTTGCCGGGGAAGGAGGGGCTCTCGGCCAGGCCCACCATGAAGCGCATGGCGAACAGGCCGATGAAGATCATGCCGCCCGCCAGGAAACCGGAGAAGCCCTGGAACAGGGTGAACAGCGACCACAGGGCGATGGCCAGGGTGTAGATCAGCTTGGTGCCGAACCGGTCCAGCAGGGCGCCGCCGGGGATTTGCCCCAGCACATAGGCCCAGGCGAAGGCCGACAGGATGTAACCCATCTGGATCGCATCCAGCCCCAGATCCTTGGAGGCCGCGTCGCCGGCGATGGAGAAGGTCGAACGGTCCGCATAGTTGATCGTCGTCAGCAGGAAGATCAGCAACAGGATCAGGAACCGGACACGGGTCCGGCGACATGTCGGCGCGGCGTCATCGCCGGTATGGGGGGCTTCCTGGGCGGTCATTCGACGCGTTTCCTCGATCTGTAGAGACCAGACCGGGGTCGCATTCGCCGCGGGCCGCCTCATCCCTATGGTCACGCTTCTTTTGAGCGCATTGAATCCGACGATAGGTAGGATGACACCGGGCGTCTAAGCCAAAAGCCCTATGGATCGATCCATAAGCGGTATCGATCCGATTTCCTGCATCGGTTCAGTTTTTGCATCGGTCCATGCCTTCTTCGGATTGGCCTGTATCGATCGACCGATCCAATGTCGGCTTGAAGCGGACCGGCGAAGGTCGGCCGTCGGCGGATCGGGCGACCGAGACGCCACCCAACGAGAGACCCACGAAACGTGGGCAAGGGGAGGAGACCATATGATGCGCTCGACGCATGGATTCCAATTTGCGCTCAAGGTCGGCGTTTCGGCGCTGGCGATGTCGGTGACGCTCGGCGCAGGCGGTGCGATGGCGCAGGACGCCGCAGCGCCGCAGACGGACGACGCCACGGACGTGGACGAAATCGTCGTTACCGGCTTTCGGGCTTCTCTGGCCAATGCGCTGAACATCAAGAAGAACGAGAACGGCATCGTCGACGCCATCTCCGCCGAAGATATCGCGGACTTCCCCGACCTGAACCTGGCTGAATCGCTTCAGCGTATCCCCGGCGTGGCGATTACGCGCCGTTCGGGCGAAGGTCGTCAGATTTCGGTTCGCGGCCTGGGTTCTGACTACACCCGCGTTCGGGTCAATGGCATGGAAGCCATCGCCACCTCGTCAGGCACGTCCAACTCGGGCGGTACGAACCGGGGTCGCGGCTTCGACTTCAACATCTTTTCGTCCGACCTGTTCTCAAACCTGATTGTCCGCAAGACGGCCTCGGCCGAGGTGGACGAGGGGTCCTTGGGCGCCACAGTCGATCTGAACGCCTCCAAGCCGTTCGACAGCCCCGGACGCCGCGTCGTCCTGTCCGCTCAGGGCAGCTACAACGAGTTGGCCGGCGACGTAACGCCAGGCGTGTCCTTCCTGGCGAGCGACCGCTTCTTGGACGGCAAATTGGGCGTCCTAATCTCGGCCTCTTATGACGAGCGCCATCTGATCGAGGAGGGCGCCAACATCACACGCTGGACCTTCGGGGGCTCGAACGGGGGCTGGAATGCGGCCTCGACCGTTCCTGGCCTTGTGACCGGAAATCAACCCGGACAACTGAACTATGTCGTCACGGGTTATGGCGCCGACGCCGAGCGCGGCATCTATGCGCCGCGCATTCCATCATACGCCAGCTATGACACATCATCGAAGCGACTTGGTCTGTCCACTGCCGTGCAGTTTCGCCCCATCGAATCGACTCTGTTCACGATCGAAGCCCTGTATTCGAAGTTCAAGGGCGAGCGTGCTGAGTCGCAGATTCAAGCCCTTGGGCTGAGCCGTCCCGGGACGGGCAAGCCGGAGTCGATCATCCGCACCGGTATTCTGGACGGAAACAACCTGATCCAGGCCAATATCGACCGTGTCGATCTGCGCACCCAGGCAAGCCTCAATCAGCTGAACACCGAGTTCAAACAGGTGACCGCCGTCATCGACCACGAGTTCAGCGATCGTTTTCGCGTCAAGGCGACGGTCGGCCGGTCGGAGTCCACCTATGAAGATCCCATCGCGACGACGGTGACGTTCGAGCGGTTGAACTCGAATAACTTCTCCTATGATTTCCGCCCGCGGATGATGGAGATGAGCCTTGGCTTCGACGCCACCGATCCCAATGCCTGGTCCATGGTCAACGGCACGTCGGAAGTGCGTCTGACGCCGGAATGGGTCGACAACGCCTTCACGACCTACAAGCTGACCGGCGAATACGACATCAACGACAATCTGACCTTGAAGGTCGGCGCGGACTACAAGCGGTTCGACTATTCGACGGGCGCGAGGCAACGCACCAGCACGTCGAACGTGCCGACTATCGCGTCTGGCGCTGCGATTGCGGCCCTGTCACGCACGTTCACCTTTGATCAGGGCCTGGGCTTGCCGGACACAGCGGTGAGAAGTTGGCTGGCGCCAGACCTCGACAAGTTCATCTCCCAGTACGACATCTACAGCAACATCGGCATCTGGGCGCTCCGCGAGAATACGGGCACGACCGCCGCGATCAAGGAAGAGACGACGGGCGCCTACGCCCAGTTGGACTTTAATTTCAACGCGTTTGGCTTGCCGTGGCGTGGCGACGTCGGCTATCGCTGGTTCCAGACCGATCTTCAGTCCGGCGGTAACGCGGTGGTCGGGACGGGCGTATCCTATGTGACCGTAGACAACAGCTACGACATGTGGCTGCCGTCGGCCAACCTGTCGGTCGATCTGCGCGACAATCTGGTCGCGCGTATCAGTGCGGCGGAGACGATCGCCCGTCCTGGAATCGGCAGCCTGTCGCCAGGCGGCTCGGTGTCGGTGCAGGGCGCCAACCGTTCCTACTCTTCGGGCAACCCCTTCCTGGAGCCGACCAAGTCCAAGAACCTGGATTTGTCGCTGGAATGGTATCCGCAAGCCGGGTCGATACTGGCCATGGGCGTCTTCTACAAAGACATCGACACCTTTGTTCAGACGCTTCGTCGTGAAGCCGTCTACAGCACCCTGGGCCTGCCGAACTCGCTGCTCGATGGCACCGTTGCGACCCCGGATATGGTGTTCGCCGTCACCCAGCCGGTGAATTCGCCAGGCGGAGAGTTGAAGGGCTTTGAGATCAACTGGCAGCAATCGTTGAGTTTCCTTCCCGGCTTCTGGTCCGATTTCGGCTTCCTGGCCAACTACACCTACGTCGACTCTCAGATCGAATATCTGACGGCGACGACGCCGGGCGCCAGCACGCTCGACGCTACACTGACCGGCCTTTCCAAGAACGCCTACAACGCCACCCTCTACTACGAGAACGAGAAGTTCAGCGCTCGGGTCTCTGTCGCATACCGCGATCAGTATCTGACCGGCGTTCCCGGTAGCGACTTCAACGATGTCATGGGCACCAACGCCACGACCAACGTCGATGCGCAGGTCTCCTACAACATTACCGACCAAGTCCGGGTCAGCCTCGAAGGCCTGAACCTGACCGACGAATATGCCGATCTGTACGTGGATTCCGACAATCGCCTGAACGCCTATACCCACACAGGCAGGCAGTTCGTCGTCGGACTTCGCTACACCTTCTAAGCGGGCTTCCCTCCCTGATCCCGCGCTTGACGCCGTCCCACTCGTGGGGCGGCGTTCTTTTTTGATCAGCTTAGTCGGGAATTCCAACTCTCGTCAGAGGCTGCTAGATTCCGCCGTTGCGCGCCACGACCATCGCGATCAGCCCCAGGCAGACCACGGCGGCGGCCGCGATCGCCAGAGCGATCAGGCGAAACGCGCTCCGCGTCGGCTTGTCCGGCCCGTCTTCGTAGCCGATGGGAGTCTTCCGGGGTTCTTTGTCGGTCATGACGCCCTAACGCGCGAACAGTTCGGAATGTCCGTCGGTTCGCGAATATATAAAAGCGGGTGGATATCCCGTCGGCAGGCCTGCGCGATCAAGCCGATAGGTGGTCGGGACGGATCATATCCGAGGTTGGTCGCAGCGATGTTCTGCGGCATCGTCGCGATCCGTCTGGGTCGGCTTTCAGTGGGGCGCAGCCATGTCGTTCGAAACCCTCGTCGCCCAACTTGGCCTACCCTTCCTGTTCATTGGCGCCGGGACAGAGGGTGAGGCCGTGGCTGTCGCCGGGGGCGCGCTGGCGCATCGTGGAATGTTACCGCTGTGGGAGGTCGGGCTGGCCGTGCTGGGCGGCTCGTTGGCGCAGGGCCAGATTCTGTTTCTTGTCGGGCGTTATCTGCGGGGCATCGCGTGGGTGAAACGCGCGAGCAGCGGCCCGGCATACGCCCGCGTGATCCGCGGACTTGAGCGACACCCGGTCGGGTTGGTGCTCGGTTTCAGGTTTCTGTTCGGATTGCGCTCATTGACGCCGTTGGTGATGGGGACGTCGAACGTATCGGCGATGCGCTTCGTACTGTTCAACCTGATCGGCGCGATGATCTGGGCGGTGACCTTCGTCGGTCTGGGGTTCGCGTTCGGGACGGGGATCGAGCATGTCTTTGGACATCTGCCCGTCCACATTCACCTGACGGCGGTCGTCGCCGTTGCGGTCGTGCTGCTGGTCGGTATCTGGCTCTGGCGAAAGGTTCGGCGCAGCCGGATCGTCGAAGTCGTCTAAGCGCCAGAAGTCCGGTGGACGGGAGAGCCGCCCACCGGAGCCTTGCCTTGCGATCAGAAGCGGTAGGCGACGCCGACACGCAGGTTGCGGCCCGGAAGCGGGGCGATGTCCTTGAGAAAGGACACGTGTTCGCGGGCTTCCTCGTCGGTCAGGTTCCGCGCCTCGGCGAACAGGGTGACGTTCTGCTGGCTGAAGGGTCGGACGGCGACAGACGCATTGACCAGGGTGTAGTCGTCGGTCGGCAGTTCGAAGGCGTTGGCGACGCGGTCCTGTTCGCCGACGTGACGAACCTCGCCGCTGACATCGAACTTGGTCGAGGTCCAGGCCAGGCGGCCGGTGACGGAATAGGGCGGGATCCGTGCGGCTGGTCCGAAGTCAGTCTGGGCGCGGACATAGTCGGCGGCGCCTTCCAGTGACAGTTTGCGATCGCCGTCCTGCCACAGGGCATAGGCGCCCTCCAGCTCGAAGCCGTAGAATTTCGCGTCAGTCTGGACGAAGCGATAGACGGGGAAGGTCTCGTTCTCCTCCTCGAAGAGGAATTCTTCGCCCGTCGGCCGCTCGTCGATGAAGCCGTCGTACCACGAGTGATAGACGTGCAGATCGCCGGTGAAGCGTCCGCGATCATAGTGGGCGGTGCCCTCCAGCGTCGTCACCTTTTCGGAGTTCAGATTCAGGTCGCCGGTCTCATAGGCCGCCGTGGCGATGTGGACGCCGTCCGCGAACAGTTCGACTTCGCTGGGCGCCCGTTCGTTGTGGGCCAGGCTGAGACCCAGGAACAGGCCGGTCGCCGGGCGGATGAAGGCGGCGGCCGAGGCGGACCAGTTGTCGAACTCGCGGTTCACCTCGCTGGTCCCGCCGATGGGCGTGGCGCTCAGTTCGCGCCGGTCATAGCGCAGGCCGCCCTCGAAGCCGTGGTTGCCCCGGTCCAGGCGCTGGACCGTGTAGATCCCCAGCTCGTCGATCTTGACGGTCGGGACGAAGGCTTCCTCGCCGATAGCCTCGAAATCGCGCGACAGGGTTTGAACGCCGACGGCGCCGTTCCAGCCGTTGCGTTCGCGCTGGACCAGGTCCGCGCGGCCTTCCCAGCCGTCCGAGTTGAAGATGGTGCCAGGCTCGCCCACGGCCTCGAACTCGGTGTGGGTATAGTCAGCGTGACCGTAGGAGCCGCGAAGGGCGGCGAACGGACCGGCGTCGAAACGATATTCGCCCCGCGCGTCCCAGCGCTTCTGGTTCAGCTTGATGAAGACGGATTCTTCCGCGACCGTGCCGTATTCGCTGTCGGTGTTCTTGTAGGAGAGGCCGGCGAAGCCCTTGTCGCCGATGTAGGATCCGCCGACGCCCCAGGCTTCCAGATCGCTATAGCTGTTGGGCTGGCTGCCGCCGTCGCCTCGCGCAATGCCTTGGGCGGCGGCGCGTCTGGCGGAAATGGCTGGGGCCGGAATGTCGTAGTCGTCGCTTTTGCGCTTCACGCCATCGACGTTGAAGGCGAAATGGCCGCTGCCGACCGTGACGCGGCCGAAAGCGCTGCGGCCGTCATCGACGCTGGAGGCCTGGGTCGAGACGACGCCGGAAATGCCGCCCTCGGGGATTTCGGTCGGGATGCGGTTGTCCAGAACGTTCACAACGCCGCCGATGGCCGAACCGCCATAGACCAGGGTGGCGGGGCCGCGGATGATCTCGATGCGGTTGGCCTCGGCCGGGTCGGTCGCGACCGCGTGGTCGGGCGACACCGAACTGGCGTCGATCAGGCCGATGCCATTGGTCAGCACCTGAACGCGCGGGCCGCTGAGCCCGCGAATGACGGGGCGGCTGGCGCCCGGTGCGAAGTCGGTGGAGCGGATGCCGGGACGGCCGTTCAACAGGTCGCCCAGAGACGTGGCCGGCGCGGTGGCCAGCGCCTGTTCATCCACCACGTCCGTCGCGATCACCGAGGCGCGCTGGCTGATGCCATAGGGCGCGCCCGTGACGATGATGTCGCCCAATTCGGCAGGGGTGGTGTTCGTCGATTGTGCTGCGGCCGCGCCCGCCAGGACGGTGGAACCGACGGCCGCGAGAAGGAGCGAACGCGAAACGGAAGAGGGACGCATGACAGTGACCTTCGGGGAGTGAAGTCGCTGTGTTATGAGATAACATCACGAGAGGTCAATAGGCCGCAGGCGAACGCTCTTTGATCGCCGCTCGCCTGTGACGCAGGCGAAACAGTTCTGGCGCGCCAATCGTCGTCTTGGTGAGCGACTGACTTGCGATGCGGTCATGAAAAAAGATGGCGCACCCGACAGGATTCGAACCTGTGACCCCTGCCTTCGGAGGGCAGTACTCTATCCAGCTGAGCTACGGGTGCGCATGCGGCGTGACGCCGGAATGGGCCGATTACAGCAAGGCGCGCGCGGCCTCAATCCCGAATAAGCGGATGACGAACGGATGGCCGTCCTCAATCACCGACAAGGAAGCCAACGGCCTCAAGCAGCGCGAAGCGCGATAGGCCCAAAAAGAAAGGAGTAGCGCGCCAGCGCGCTACTGCGCCGTCATGCCGCCGTCGATCTTGAACTCCGAGCCCGTGACGAACTTCGACTCGTCCGACGCCAGGTAGAGGACGCAATACGCCACGTCGTCGGGCTCCCCGATCCGTTTCAGCGGAATGCCGCGCGTCAGACGCTCGTGGGCCTTGTCCTCGTCGCCGCCGGCCATGGCGATGAAAGGATCCAGTATCGGGGTCTTGATGAAGACGGGGTGGACCGAGTTGCAGCGCACGTTCCAGTCGGCCTTGGCGGCTTCGAGCGCCAGGGTCTTGGTGTACATCCAGACGGCGGCCTTGGTGGCGTTATAGGCGCCCATGCCGGGGGCGGCGACCAAGCCGGCGATCGAGGAGATGTTGATGATCGAGGCCGGGGCGGCGGCGCGCAGGTGCGGCATCGCATGTTTGGCGCCCAGCATGATGGAGCGAAGGTTGATCTCGTATTGGCGCTGCCAATTCTCGACCGTGTCCTGTTCGACGAACGCCAGCGGGCCGCCGACGCCGGCGTTGTTGATCAGGACCGACAGGTTGCCCAGGTCGGCGACGGCGGCGGCGATGACCCGCTCCCAGTCGGCCTCGCTGGCCACGTCGTGGGTATAGGCGAAGGCGGCGCCGGGCAGCTCGTCATTGATGCGGGCCGCCAGCAGGTCGGCGCGCTCGCCGTCGATGTCGGTGACGGCGACATGGGCGCCCTCGCGCGCCAGCATGAAGGCCATGGCCTCGCCCAGGCCGCCGGCCGCGCCGGTGATCAGGACGGTCTTGCCGGCGACACGGCCGGGGCGGATGTCGGCAGCGGCCATCAGTCGTGTCCGTCGCCGGGCGTCAGATCGCCGGTGATCGAGTCGATGAAATGCGCCAACTGCAAATCGTGATCCGTCACGCCATCCGCATCATGAGTGGTCAGCAGGATTTCTACGCGGTTGTAGACGTTAAACCATTCGGGATGGTGCCCCATGGCTTCGGCCTGCATCGCGACGCGGGTCATGAAGGCGAAAGCAGCGTTGAAGTCGTGGAAGACGACAGCCTTCACGATGGCGTCGCGACCGTCCTCGCCGGGCTTCCAGCCGTCCAGCGCAGCACACGCCGCTTTGGCTCCGATATTGTCCACCATCGTCATCTCCCAGCACGATCTCTTGTCGGTTCAGGTTGGCGTAACGCGCCCCGTGGGTCCCCGCAAGCCGGCGCGACACAGCTGGACCGGCGTTACGGAACACATAGTCAAGCTTCCGCGTTCTGGGTTTCGTGACGGCGTCCCGCGCGTCGTCCGATCGTCAGTGGGGCTTAAGATGGACAATCTCTGGATCGCCGCGCTGGACGCGGCCGACCGCAAGCGTATCGAACCTCATCTGAAGCAGGGCGAGATCGCGCGCGGCCAGATGCTGTACGACGCTGGCGAGGCGGTCGATCAGGTCTGGTTCCCGATCAAGGGGGTGGTGTCGCTGATGACCATCCTGCCCGACGACAAGATGGTCGAGACCGCCGCCATCGGCCGAGAGGGGCTGATCGGCGTGACCTGCGGCCCCTTCAACGCCCGTGCCGCCAGCCGGGCGATTTCCCAGCGTGACGGCGTCGCCGCCTATTGTTCCGCCGAGGTGTTCGGTGAGGCGCTGGACGAAAGCGAGAGCCTGCGTCTGGCCCTGTCGCGGTTCACTGAAGGACTGATGGCCCAGGTCCAGCAGGCCGCCGCCTGCAACGCCCAGCACCGGCTGGACGAACGGCTGGCCCGCTGGCTGCTGATGCTGCACGATCGGGCCGAGGACGACCGCATCGACCTGACCCAGGCGGATATCGCCGGCATGCTGGGCGTGCGTCGCGCCACGGTTTCCGAAGTCGGGACGGTGCTGGAGGGCAAGAGCCTGATCCAGCGCGGGCGCGGCTGGGTCAAGGTGCTGGACCGTGACGGTCTGGAGCAGGCCTCGTGCGGTTGTTACGGCCTGATGCGCGACGTGATGAAGGATCTCAAACTGCCGCAGCCGCAAGCCGCCTGATCCGGCGTGTGATCGGGTGACGGCGGCGCGGCGACGCGCTAGACGGTGACCATGACCGACGCCTCCTCTCACGGCCCGCATTCGCAGGGCGACCGTTCCTCCTTCGGCTTCCGCGACGTGGACGCGCGCGAGAAGGTCAAGATGGTGCGCGGGGTCTTCGATTCCGTCGCCTCAAGCTACGACGTGATGAACGACCTGATGAGCGTCGGCGTCCACCGCATCTGGAAGGACATGGCCGCCGCCAAGCTGAACCCGCGTCCGGGCGAGACCATCCTGGACGTGGCGGGCGGCACCGGCGACATGGCCCGCCGCTATTCGAAGATGGCGCGCGCGGCCCAGGAACGGCGCGGCGGCGAAGATGCCAATGTGATCGTGCTGGATTACAACGCCGAGATGATCCTGGCGGGCGTGCACAAGGGCGGCGAGCCGGAGATGCAGTGGAGCGTCGGCGACGCGATGAACCTGCCGCTGCCGGACGCCTCGGTCGACGCCTATTCGATCAGTTTCGGCATCCGCAACGTGGCCCATATCGAAAAGGCCCTGTCGGAGGCGCGACGGGTGCTGAAGCCGGGCGGGCGGTTCCTGTGCCTGGAGTTTTCGCGCCCGACGACGACGCCTATCCGCAAGGTCTATGATGCCTGGTCCTTCCACGCCATTCCGCGCATCGGCGGCTGGGTCGCCAAGGATCGCGACAGCTATCAGTATCTGGTCGAGAGCATCCGTCGCTTCCCCGATCAGGCGACCTTCAAGGGGTTGATCGAGGACGCCGGTTTCCGCCGCGTCTCCGTGACCAATCTGTCGGGCGGGATCGCCGCCATCCACCACGGGTGGGCGATCTGACCAGCCGGATCTATCGCACGGCCCCGCCGCCGCCCGCGACGGTGGCGGTCCAGAACCCGGTGGCGGCCTTTCTGCGCCTCTTGGGCTGGCTGTGGGTTCTGGCGCGCCATGACGCCCTGATCCCGCGCGAGGCCAACCCTCTGCTGCCGGTCTGGGCCCGACCCTTGGCCCGCGCGGTGCAGATGCTGTCCGGCCGCGACGGACGACAGGGCCGGCCGGGCCAGAGACTGGGCAAGGCCTTCGAACATCTGGGGCCGGTTGCGATCAAACTGGGCCAGGTGCTGGCCACGCGGGCCGACATCTTCGGCCTGGAGTTCGCGCGCGATCTGGGCCGGTTGAAGGACGCCCTGCCGCCCTTCTCGCAGGAAGAAGCGCGGCGCGAGATCGAGAAATCGCTGGGCCGGCCGGTCGAGAGCCTGTTCATCGATCTGAGCGAACCCGTCGCCGCCGCCTCCCTGGCCCAGGCGCACCGCGCGACCCTGGCCGACGGCAGAGCCGTGGCGGTCAAAGTGCTGCGACCGGGGGTCGAGCGGCGGGTTTTCAACGGCCTGGACTCGATGCGTCTGGCGGCGCGGCTGGTGTGGCGGCTGGTGCCGATGGCGCGCCGACTGGAGCCGTCGGCCTTCGTCGAGACCATCGCCAATTCGCTGGATCTGGAGCTGGACATGCGGCTGGAGGCCGCCGCCGCCAGCGAGATGGCCGATGTCCTGGCCAAGGACGGATACATGTCCGCCCCGGCTGTGATCTGGGACGGAGTGGGCAAGCGGGTGCTGACGCTGGAGTGGGCGCAAGGCGTGCCCATGACCGATCCCGCCTTGGCCGACCTGCCCGGCCTCGACACCGATCTGCTGGCCGACAATGTCGTGCGCGCCTTTCTGGTTCAGGCCCTGGACCACGGGGTGTTTCACGCCGACCTGCACGAGGGCAATCTGTTCGCCAGCGCGCCCGCCCATCTGACGGCCATCGACTTCGGCATCGTCGGGCGGCTGGGCCCGGCCGAGCGACGCTATCTGGCCGAGATCTTGTGGGGCTTCATCTCGCGGGATTACGACCGGATCGCCCGGGTCCATTTCGAGGCCGGCTATGTGCCCGCCCACCATTCGGTCGAGACCTTCGCCCAGGCCCTGCGCGCCGTGGGCGAGCCGGTGATCGGCCGGGCGGCCAGCCAGGTGTCGATGGGCCGGCTGCTGGGCCAGCTGTTCGAGATCACCGCCCTGTTCGACATGCGGCTGAGGCCCGAGCTGATCCTGCTGCAGAAGACCATGGTCTCGGTCGAGGGCGTGGCGCGCCGGCTTCAACCTGATCACGACCTGTGGAAGGCCGCCCAGCCGGTGGTCGAACGCTGGATCCGGCGCGAGCTGGGGCCGCAGGCCCAGGCCCGCGACGCCCTGAACGAAATGATCGCGGCGGCCCGCGCTATCTCGCGCCTGGTGCAGGAGCCGCCGCGTCCGGCGGCGGTGGTCATCGAAAAGTCGGGAACTCCGGCTTGGCTGACGGCTTCAGTCACGGTCGCGGTTCTCGCGGCTCTGACGGCCCTGGGCCTCTCGCTCTGGCCCTATCTGTCCTGACCGGAGCTTTCGCATGAAGCCGACCCTGATGAAGACCGCCTTGGCTGCCGCCCTTTTGCTGGCGCCCGTTCCCGCCTTCGCCCAGGCCGCCGCCGGCGCCGTGCCGAACGCCTTCGACAAGCCCGCTCAGTCAGGAACCGCCCAGGCGCGCCCTGCACCCGCGCCGACCGGCGCGGCCCAAGCGCCCGACATCGCCCGTTCGGAAGAGGCCTTGCGCGCCGTGATCGCCGCGGCCCAAGGCACGGGTTTCGACTATTCGGACTTCACGGCCGGTCTTGGAGCCCAGATCCGCCAACAGGAGGCCCAGGTCATCCCGCTGATCAAGGGTTTCGGCGCGATCAAGACCGTCCAGTACGTCAGGCAGGAAGGCGAGGCCCAAATGTTCAAGGTCACCTTCGACAATCAGGTCACCGAATGGATGATCGGCTTCGACGCCGAGGACAAGATCGCCGCCCTGCTGTTCCGTCCGGCCGAAAGCTGATCCCTCAGGTCTCCGTCGCGGGCGGCGCGTCTTCGTCCGGGATGGGGCCGGTCTGGTGGTACAGACGCGCCGCCGCATAGCAGGGCGCCACCGTGCAGGTCTTCATCACCAGGCGCACGGTGTAGGCGCCGTTAGCCGAGGGCTGGATGTTTATCACCGGCGCTGAGTCCGGCAGCGTGTCGCGTTCGACGATCTTTCCCGCCGGATCGAGCAGCTCCATGTCGAGGTCGGAGCATTCGTTGTCGCATTCGCCCAAGATGCGATAATTCTTGCCGTTCTCAAGGTTCAGTTTCCAGGCGTGAACTTCCGTCGGCTGCATCGCGACGACCACATCTTCGACGCCGGCGACGGGTGAAAAGCCCTTGGCGAGTTCCTTGGCGGCTTCATCAAGATAGCCACGCGCCACGCTGCGAATTTCGGCCCGATCCCGAGCGGACATGGAAACCTGCGGCGTGGCGGCGATGACGGCCTTGTCCTGTTCGGACTGGGCCGGCGCCTGAGGTCCGGGATCGGCGCTGTCCTTCTTTCGGACCTCGTATTGGCCGCAGGCGGCGAGGCCGCCCGTCGCCAGCATCAACCCGATCGTCATCGCCCGAAATAGCCGCATCCGCGCCTCACTCAACCGTTGCTGTGGAAGCTGAACGATATCGAACAAAAGACGTTCCTGCGTCTCAGTCGTCCTGACGGGGTTTTCCTCTGCCGGACTTGATCGTGGACCGCGTGGTCTTGGCCTTGAGCCGTCGCTCTTTCGACGCCTTGGTGGGGCGGGTGGGCACGCGATAGACGGGTCGGATCGAGGCCTCGTCCACCATGGCCTGGAGCCGTTCGATGGCGTCGGCGCGGTTGCGCTCCTGGGTGCGGTGGCGGACGGCGGTGATCAGGATCACCCCCTCCAGCGTCAGCCGAGTGCCGGCCAGCTTCATCAGCCGCGCCTTGACGGGCTCGGTGAGGGAGGGGGAGTTCTTCACGTCGAACCGCATCTGGACGGCGGTCGAGACCTTGTTGACGTTCTGGCCGCCCGGTCCGCCGGCGCGATAGAAGTGAAACTCCAGCTCGTCCTCGGGGATGACGGTGGTCACGGGGCCGCCCTGCGCGCCTTGACCACGGCCTGATCCAGCGCCTGCAAGAACCGTGAGCGGTCGGCGGCAGAGAAGGGCGGCGGGCCGGAGGTGGCCACGCCCATGGACCGCAAATGCTCGCCCACCATCCGCCCGGCCAGGGCTGAGCCGATGGAATCCGGGGTGAAGGGCTGGCCGTTGGACTTCAGCGCCTGTGCCCCCGCCTTCAGGCAGCGGTCGGCCAGGGGGATGTCTGCGGTGATGACCACGTCGCCCACGCCCGCTCGCTCGGCGATCCAGTCGTCGGCGATGTCAGGCCCGGCGTCGACCACTACTTGTTCGATCAGGGGCTCGCGCGGGACCTGCATCCAGGTGTTGGAGACCACATAGGTCTTCAGCCCATAGCGCCGCGCGACGCGATAGACCTCCTCCTTCACCGGGCAGGCGTCGGCGTCGATGTAGAGGGTGGTCGGCATGGGCCTGACCTAGCGCGGACGGGGGCGGGTCGTCGAGGGTTGGCAGGAGGGAAGGTCGTCGAAGGGGATTGGCTGAGCGAAGCAGCGGTCGGGAGCGTCGGCAGGAGCGGCGGAGACCCTATTTTCGCGCCTCAGCCACGGCTACCGCCGAAGCGATCAGGCTGGCAGATACTTCGCCGGAGAATGTGTTGACGGTGATGGCTCCCTGTTCCGGGACACTCACGTCAAAGATGACGTTCCCATCGTCAGCCAGCACTTCGAGCCTGATGCCTTCGAAGTCCACATCCGACGCCCACTGGTATTCTACAAGACCGCTCGCTGTCGAGATTGTGCCCATATAGGCACCGTAGTCGTCCTGACGAGCAGCGGCTATGGGGCCATTGCGAAATCGGCACCTGATCGGAAAGTAGGTCTCGGCAGCTCCCGTCTCCTTCCCGCCTTGCGCCGAGGGGGACCGCAAAGTGGGGGCTCCGGACGCCGCAGAGGTGCTGACGGTCGTGCGGACACGTCCCCTCCCGTTTCGGCGCTATGCGTCGATACGCTTTTCCAGAGGGGGAGGAGACGAAAAAAAGACGGGACTGTGCGGCCCCGCCCTTTTCCGTTCAGACCAAAGCCGCCCTTAGTTGCGATAGGCCGGCGGCATCGGGGTCTGCTGGCGATAGCGGTCGCGCAGCATCAGCGGGCGGCTGGTCAGCGGTTGCTCGACGCCGTCGACGAAGATGGCCGACGGCTGGCTCAGCGGCTCCAGCGGATCGCCGGACCAGACCACGACGTCGGCGGCGGCGCCCGGCGTGATCTGGCCGAACTGTCCGGCCATGCCGAAGATCCGGGCCGGATTGACCGTCAGGGCGGCGATGGCGGCGCCGTAAGGCAGGCCGTGCGAGACGGCGTTTCCGGCGTTGTAGCGGGCCTCGCGGGCGCGGTGGGTCGAGCCCTCGTTGCCCTTGATGGCGATGACCACGCCGGCCGCGTTCAGGGCCGCCGCATTCTCCATCCGCGCCGCCCGCATCTCGAAATCGCTGGGCAGGTTGGAGATGGGGTTCAGCAGCACGGGCACGCCGGCCGAGGCGATGTCGCCGGCGACCAGCCAGCCCTCCTCGGCGCCGTCCAGGATCAGCTTGATCCCTTCCTCGCGCGCCAGACGCAGCACCTGCTGGATGTCGGAGGCGCGGTGGACGCTGACGATCAGGGGCATGGAGCCGTCAGCGACCGGGATCAGGGCCTCCAGGTCCGCGCGCGACAGGCTGAGGTCGCGCAGGCCGGCCCGCTCGTATGCCGACTTGTTGCGGGCATACAGGCGGACCTCCGACAGGGTCTCCTTGAACAGGACGAACTGCGCCCCGCGCGCGCCGCCGGCGATGCCGGCGCCCGCCTCGCCGAACGGGGCGACCATGGCCACACGCGGCTTGACCAGGATGTCCGTGCCCTGGCCCAGGTTGATGATGGCCGCCTGGCCCGCGAACAGGCCTGGCGTCTGATAGCCGCCGTCGCCGGCGCCGGCCGTCTCGTCCTCATGCACATGGCCGCCGGACGAGCCGGGGTGCTGGGGCACGACCACGGCGCGGGTGATGCCGCCCAGGCGCGCCACCGGCAGGGTGAAGGACCAGGGGTCCAGGCCGTAGGAGATGTCGAAGGCGGCGCTGAGGGTGTTGGCGCTGTTGCGCAGTTCGTTGGTGCCGCTGACGGCGCCGACCTCGGTCCCGGCCAGGCCGGAATCGACGGCGACGAAGCCGGGGGCGACCGTCTTGCCGGTCGCGTCGATGACACGGGCGCCGGATGGGGCGCTGCCTGAGCCGACCGAGACGATCTTGCCGTCACGGATCACGACGGTGCCGCCCTCGATGACGGAGGTTCCGGTCAGGATGCGGCCGCCTGTTATCGCGACCGTCTCCTGTGCAATGGCGGGGGTGGCGAGAGACAGGGCCGCGACCGACAGGGCGGCGACGGCGCCCGCGAGGATATGAGACAGGCGCATCAGCGGGCTCCTTCCGTGACGTTGGCGGCGGTCAGGCCATAGCCCGGCTGACCCAGTTCGAAATCGCTGGTCGGCTGATAGGCGGGGTTGGCGCGGTCGAAGGTCAGGGCACCGTCGATGAAGACCTGATCGGCGCGGGCGTAGATCGAGAAGGGATCGGCGCTCCAGATCACAACGTCGGCGCGCTTGCCGGGCTCCAGCGACCCGGTCTGGTCGGCGATGCCGATGGCCTTGGCGGCGTTGGAAGTGATCCAGCCGATGGCGTGTTCCTCGGAGATGTTCAAACCGGCGCGACGACCGGCTGACAGGGCGGCGGCGGCTTCCTGGTTCAGGCGCTGGGTCAGTTCCGCGTCGTCGGAGTGAATGACGGCGCACGATCCCTGCTGGGCGTCCACCAGGGCGGCGTTTTCCTCGATGGCGTCCAGGGCCTCCATCTTGAAGCCCCACCAGCCGGTCCACATGGCCGCGCAGATGCCGTTGGCGGCCAGTTGCGGCGCCAGCTTGTAGGCCTCGGTGGCGTGGTGGAAGGTGGTGATGTGGTAGCCGAACTCCTTGGCCATATCCATCATCAGCGCCATCTCGTCGGCCCGGTAGCAGTGGTTCTGGATCAGGATCAACCCGTCCAGCACCCCGACCAGGGTCTCGTTCTGAAGGTTGCGGGTCGGGGCCGCGCCTTCGCCGTCGGCGCGCCACTTGTCCCACTTGGCCTTGTAGTCGCGCGCGGCGATGAAGGCGGCGCGATAGCCGGCCATATTGCCCATGCCGGTCGCCGGGCTCTGGTTACGGCCGCCATAGACGCGCGACGGGTTCTCGCCGCAGGCCATCTTGACCGTATAGGGGGCGGCCGGGAATTTCATGCCCTGCATGGTGATCGATGGCGTGTTGCGAATGGTCACGCCACGGCCGCCGAACAGGTTGGCCGAGCCGGGCAGGATGTGAAGCGTGGTGACCCCGCCGGCGCGGGCGGTGTTGAAGCCCGGATCCTGGGGCCACAACGAATGTTCGGCCCAGACCTGGGCGGTATTCGGGCTGGTCGCCTCGTTGCCGTCGCTCATGCCGCTGACGCCGGGCGACGGATAGACGCCCAGGTGGCTGTGCACGTCGATGACACCGGGGGTGACATAGCGGCCGCGCGCCTCGACGACGCGATAGCCGGTCGGGACGGGGGTGGAGGCGTCGCCGACGGCGGCGATCTTGCCGTCCGTGACCACGACCACGCCGTTCTCGATCTTGCGATCCGTGCCGGTCAGGACCGTGGCGCCGACCACGGCGAAGTTCTCGCGCGGCAGGGGCTGATAGGTGGAAGGGTAGGGATCCAGCGTGGTCGCGGGGTCCAGACCGGCGGCCAGGGTCTGATCCTTCGACGGTTTCGCGGCGGTTTCGTCGGGGGTCTGGCCGGTGGTGGCGCAGGCCGACAGGCCCAGCACGGCGCATGTGATGGCCGCGAGGCTGACGCCCCGCAGATGATGTCCGATCATCGAAATCCCTCTCCCCGCGATGCGTCAGCCCCGACGCCGCTTGCAGCCGTCATAGAAAGGCGTTCGGTCGCGACCGTCAAAAGGTTTCGACGTTCGCCAGTCGTCGCTTGTTCTGGACGCCTCGGCCCGCGACGGCTAACGGCAGGCTCATGAGCTCCGACGACCGTCCCGAAGACGAAAACCCGCATCTCGACCGCCCGCTGCGGTCGTTCGGCCGCATCAAGGCCCGTCCGATCAAGCCCCGCCAGGCGGCGTTGATGGAGACGTTGCTGCCAGAAATCGCCGTGCCCGATCCCAAGGCCGGTCCGCTGGACCCGAAGGCGATGATGCCGGAGGCGGCCGAGGTGTGGCTGGAGATCGGTTTCGGCGGCGGGGAACATATGGCGGCCCAGGCGGCGACGCGGCCGGACGCCCTGGTGATCGGCTGCGAACCCTTCCTGAACGGGGTCGCCTCGGCCCTGCGCCATGTCGAGGAGGGCGGGCTGAAGAATGTCCGCATCCACGCCGACGACGCGCGCGATCTGGTCGACGCCCTGCCGGACGCCTCGGTTGATCGGTTGCTGATCCTCTTCCCTGATCCCTGGCACAAGGCGCGCCACAACAAGCGCCGACTGCTGCAGGACGAGACGGCCCAGGCCTTCGCCCGTATCCTGAAGCCGGGTGGCACGCTGCGGTTCGTCACCGACTGGCTGGACTATGCCGAATGGACGCTGGAACGGCTGAACCGCACGCCGGGTCTGGAACGGATCGGCGCCGCCGATCAGGATTGGTTCGTCCCGCCCGCCGACCACGTCGTCACCCGCTATGAGGAAAAGAAGCTGGGCGACACCGCGCCGGTCTTCCTGGAGTTCTCACGCCGTATTCCACGCGACGTGCCTCAGCGCTGATTGCGCAGAGTAAATACCGCCGGTTTATTGCTGCTGTTTATTTCAAGCGATTGAAAGTAGGAAAGAAATTTCCTGCAAAGCTTTGATTTACAGACATCCTTAATCATCGGCTGTGATGTTGGCTGCGTGATTTTGTCGCGCTGGCACGGCCGTGAGCTGGGCGACATCCAGAGAATGAACCCGACTAGGGGGAGAAGCTTGGGGAGCCGATCTGACGGCTTTTGCTGATTCAGGCAGATGATTGGACTTGTCTTGGTCAAGTCAATGTTCGGGCTGCGCCCATCAATCACCCGATTACAGTTGCTTACAGCGTAACAGCCGGGCGCCTACACACCTCCCTAGGCGTGACTGCTCAAAAAAATAATAACGGGACGACACGAAGGAAGGCTCAAGTGTTCAATAGCATCAAGGCTCGTCTGTGCTGGAGCGTCGCGGCATTGGTCGCAACGACTGTAGCCGCCATTGTTTGCGGGTCTCTGACCCTGATATCGGCGGACAAGAAAATCCAAACGATCATCTACGACCGCGTCGTTCCGTTGGAGCAGCTCAAGGTCGTCAGCGACATGTACGCCGTCAACATCGTCGATACCGCGCACAAGGCGCGTGCCGGCACAGTGAGTTTCGGCGAGGCTGTCGAGCATCTCAAACAGGCTGATTCAGCGATTCAGCAAAACTGGACCGCCTACAAGAATACCGATCTGACCCTTCGGGAAGCCGAGCTCGTCGAGGCGGTCGAGCAAAAGCTGCCGGCGGCGGCCAAGGCGACGGAACGTCTCGAAGACATACTGATCCGGCGCGATCAGGCCGCGCTGGAATCGTTCGTTCGTGCTGACCTCTACCCTGCCATCGACCCGGTGACGGAGGATATATCCAGCCTGGTGACGCTTCAGACCACCGAGGCGAAGAAGGCCGGCGCCGAGGCCAAGTCCGAGTTGTTGATGGCGGAGGTCATGATGTCCGTGATCGCGATCATCGCCCTGTTGGTCGCGGCGGTATCGGCTTTCGTCGTCATCAGGATGGTGTCGAGGCCTCTCGACCAGATGGCATCGGCGATGCGGCGTCTTGCGGGTGGCGACAAGTCCATCGACGTGCCTGCGGTCGGCCGCAAGGACGAGATTGGCAACATGGCCGGGTCGGTCCTGGCCTTCAAGGAAGCGGCGATCGCCAACGACCGTCTGGAGCAGGAGGCCCTGGCGCAACGTTCCATGTCCGAACAGGAACGCGCTGCAAACGAGGCGGAGAAGGCGCGGATCTCGGAGGAGGATCGCGTGGCCCTGGGCGCGCTTGCGGCGGGCCTGGCGGCGATGTCCGACGGCGACCTGACCCACAGGTTCACCGCAGCGGTCGCGCCGCGTTCGGAATCGCTGAAGTCCGACTTCAACGCCGCCATCGCCCAGTTGCAGCAGGCGATCTCGGTCGTGGTCGGCAACATCTCGGGCATCCGTTCGGGCGCAGGTGAAATCTCTCAGGCCGCCGACGACCTGTCGCGCCGCACCGAGCAGCAGGCGGCTTCGCTAGAGGAAACCGCCGCCGCGTTGGACGAGATCACCGCCACGGTGAACAAGACCGCCTCGGGCGCACGTCAAGCTTCCGATGTGGTTCAGGCTGCGCGTAACGACGCGGAGACCTCGGGCGTCATCGTGCGCGACGCCGTGTCGGCCATGCAGGCCATCGAAGGCTCGTCGAGCCAGATCAACCAGATCATCGGCGTCATCGACGAGATCGCCTTCCAGACGAATCTTCTGGCCTTGAACGCGGGCGTCGAGGCCGCGCGGGCCGGCGAGGCCGGTCGCGGCTTTGCGGTGGTGGCTTCCGAAGTGCGCGCCCTGGCCCAGCGCTCTGCCGAAGCGGCCAAGGAGATCAAGACCCTGATCTCGACATCGACCTCACAGGTGGGTTCGGGCGTGAAACTGGTCGGTCAGACCGGCGAGGCCTTGCAGCGGATCGTGGACCGGGTGGCTGAAATCGACGGGCTTGTCCGTGAAATCGCCGCCTCGGCTCAGGAACAGGCCGTCGGCTTGGCCCAGGTCAACACGGCCGTGAACCAGATGGATCAGGTCACCCAGCAAAATGCTGCGATGGTCGAGGAATCCACCGCCGCCAGCCATTCACTGGCCCAGGAGGCTCAATCACTGCAAGCCTCGGTGGCCCAGTTCCGCGTCGGCGATGGCGTTGAAAAGCCGACAAGGCGCCAATCCGCCCCGATGCGGCAGACGCCTTCCGCGCCCGCCAAGCCCGCCAACCGCATGGTCGCCGCGCTCAAGACCATCGGACGCGGCGGCGCGGCGCGTAATGTCGAACCGCAATCCGACGGCTGGGAGGAGTTTTGAGGCGCGACATGCCGACGCTACGGGCTTCTACCTAGCGGCGGTGTTCGGCCAAAGTTAACCTGATTGGTGGAAATGTGACGCTTCGAACTCATTATCGGAACGTCACATGAAAACCTTGTCGATCGGCGGCCGGATCAACCTTCTGACGCTCGTGACCATCGCCGGTCTGTTGATCGTCACGGGACTGGGCCTGTTTCAGGTCAATGCGGTGATGCGCGAAGACATCGCCGACCGGACCAAGAAGACCGTCGAGATCGCCTACAGCGTCGTCGCCCACTACCAGGCCGAGGAGCAGGCGGGCCGTCTGACCCGCGATCAGGCTCAGGAAGCCGCCAAGGCGGCGGTCGGGGCCATGCGCTATGGCCAGGACGACTATTTCTGGATCAACGACATGCATCCCAACATGGTGATGCACCCGATGAAGCCGGCCCTGAACGGCACTGATCTGAGCGCCAAGACCGACGCCGACGGCGTGCTGATGTTCAAGGAATTCGTCGCCGTCGTGCAGAAGGACGGCGAGGGCTTCGTCGACTATCAGTGGGACAAGCCGGGTCAGGAACAGCCTGCGCCCAAGATCTCCTATGTGAAGGGCTTCGCGCCCTGGGGCTGGGTGATCGGTTCGGGCGTCTATACGGACCAGATCGCGGCGGCCGTCGGCAAGGCGGCGCTGACGCTGGGCGGCCTGGCGCTGTTGGTGGCCTTCGCCGCCGTGGCGGCCGGCTGGTTCATCGGACGTTCGGTGTCGGCGCCCGTCGTGGCTCTGGGTCGGCGCATGCGCGGCCTTGCCGATGGCGACAAGACCACGGAAATTCCCGGCGTGGCGCGCGGTGACGAGATCGGTCAGATGGCCGCTGCTCTCGCCATCTTCCGCGACGCCGCCATCGAAAAGGATCGTCTGGAGGTCGAGGCTCTGTCGCAACGCTCGATGAGCGAACAGGAACGCGCCGCCCGCGAGGCCGAAAAGGCGCGCGAGACCGAGGCCGACCGCGTCACCATAACCGCCCTGGGCCAGGGTCTGTCGGCCATGGCCGACGGTGATTTGACCTATCGGATCGAGGCCGAGTTCGCGCCCAAGGCGGCGCAGCTGAAGACCGACTTCAACGCCGCCGTGGCCCAGCTGCAGCAGGCCGTGTCGGTGGTGGTCGCCAACATCTCGGGCATCCGTTCCGGAGCCGGCGAGATCAGCCAGGCCGCCGACGACCTGTCGCGCCGCACCGAACAGCAGGCCGCCGGTCTGGAAGAAACCGCCGCCGCCCTGGACGAGATCACCGCCACGGTGAACAAGACCGCCTCCGGCGCCCGTCAGGCCTCCGAAGTGGTTCGCGCCGCCAAGGGCGACGCCGAAACCTCGGGCGTCATCGTGCGCGATGCAGTCCAGGCCATGCAGGCCATTGAGGGGTCATCGTCGCAGATCAGCCAGATCATCGGCGTGATCGACGAGATCGCCTTCCAGACCAATCTTCTGGCCCTGAACGCGGGTGTCGAAGCCGCTCGTGCGGGCGAGGCCGGTCGCGGCTTCGCGGTCGTGGCTTCCGAAGTCCGAGCCCTAGCCCAGCGCTCGGCCGAAGCGGCCAAGGAGATCAAGACCCTGATCTCGACCTCGACTACCCAGGTCGGTTCCGGCGTGAAGCTGGTCGGTCAGACCGGCGAGGCCCTGCAACGGATCGTGGACCGTGTCGCCGAGATCGACGGGCTGGTGTCCGAAATCGCCGCCTCGGCCCAGGAACAGGCCGTGGGCCTGGCCCAGGTCAACACCGCCGTGAACCAGATGGACCAGGTCACCCAGCAGAACGCCGCCATGGTCGAACAATCGACCGCCGCAAGCCATTCGCTGGCCCAGGAAGCCCAATCGCTGCAAGCCTCGGTGGCCCAGTTCCGCGTCGGCGACGCCGCCCCGGCCCGCGCCACGTCGCCTGCATCCCGTGCACCGGCCAGGCCATCCGCGCCGGCCACGGCTCCTACTCGATCCAGCCACATGGCCGCCGCCCTCAAGACCATCGGTCGCGGCGGGGCGGCGCTGAAGCCTCAGACTGTGCCTGCGCAAGATGGCTGGGAAGAGTTCTAGGGTCTGCATCGACGTCGAGTATCTGATCGTCATCTTCGTCGTGTGCGTGGGTGACGATCAGGCTTGCGGCGCCGAAAGGGGCTGACAAGCGAATGTGAAACGCCTATATGGCCCCTCACATCGTTAGACCGGCGTCCAACGGCGTCGTTCCAAGCGGCGGCCCGGACGGACCGCCGCTTTTGTTTTGGATATTCGTCGCTTGCGCGCAAGAACCGCCCAGGATCGCCAACTGCTGGAGCTGATCGACCCCATCGCGGAGTCGCTCGGTCTGGAAGTCGTGCGCGTCCGACTGATGACCGGCTCAAAGCGTCAGCGCCTGCAGGTCATGGCCGAACGCCCGTCCGATCACGACATCTCGGTCGAACAGTGCGCCAAGCTGAGCCGCGCTGTCTCGGAGGTGTTCGACGCCGCCGACCCCATCGCCGGCGAATATATGCTGGAGGTCTCGTCGCCCGGCATCGACCGACCCCTGACCCGTCCCATCGACTTCGACCTGTTCGAGGGTGAGGAGGCGCGGCTGGAGACGGACCGGATGATCGAAGGCCGCAAACGTTTCAAGGGCGTGCTGGCCGGCTATGAGGACGGTAACGTCCTGATCGACCTGGACGGCGAGGAAGAAACCGCCCTGATCCCGTTCGACTGGCTGAGCGACGCCAAGCTGGTCCTGACCGACGCCCTGATGAAACGGGGCGCCGCCATTCGCGCCGCGCGCGGCGAACCCGAAGACGACGGCCTGCCCGAAGGGGAAGCCGAAGACGCAACAACCGACACCACGACCCCTTCTGAGGACAACGCCTGATGGCCGTCACCGGTATTTCCGCCAACCGCCTCGAACTGCTGCAGATCGCCAATGCGGTCGCGCAAGAGAAGAACATCGAGCGCGAGGTCGTCATCGAAGCCATTGAGGAAGCGATCCAGAAGGGCGCCAAGTCGCGCTATGGCGCCCACCACGACATCCGCGCCAAGATCGACCACAAGACCGGCGAACTGTCCCTGACCCGTCACGTCACCATCGTCGAGGACGACTGGATGCCGGAAGACGAGCTGGAAGAGTTCAACGACAGCGCCATGGTGCGCCTGACGGACGCCTCCAAGCGCGATCCGGAAGCCGTCGTCGGCAAGGAATATGTTGAGACCCTGCCGCCGTTCGAGTTCGGCCGGGTCCAGACCCAGATGGCCCGCCAGGTCGTGACCGGTAAGGTCCGTGAGGCCGAACGCGCCAACCAGTACGAAGAGTTCAAGGATCGCGTCGGCGAGATCGTCAACGGCACGGTCAAGCGCGTCGAATACGGCAACACCATCGTCGACCTGGGCCGTGGCGAAGGCGTCATGCGCCGCGACCAGTCCATCCCGCGCGAGGTGTTCAACATCGGCGACCGGATCCGCACCTACATCTACGACGTCCGGCCCGAGGCCAAGGGCCCGCAGGTCATGCTGTCGCGCGCCCATCCTGGCTTCATGGCCAAGCTGTTCGCCCAGGAAGTGCCGGAAGTCTATGACGGCGTGATCGAGATCCGCGCCGCTGCGCGTGACTCGGGCTCGCGCGCCAAGATGGCGGTCCTGTCCAACGATAGCTCCATCGACCCCGTCGGCGCCTGCGTCGGCATGCGCGGCTCGCGCGTTCAGGCGGTCGTCGCCGAACTGCAGGGCGAGAAGATCGACATCATCCAGTGGAACCCGGACGAGCCCACCTTCATCGTCAACGCCCTAGCCCCCGCCGAAGTCTCCAAGGTCGTGCTCGACGAAGAAGCCGGTCGCGTGGAAGTCGTCGTGCCGGACGAGCAGCTGTCGCTGGCCATCGGCCGCCGCGGCCAGAACGTGCGCCTGGCCTCGCAGCTGACCGGCTGGCAGATCGACATCATCACCGAGGCGCAAGACTCCGAGCGTCGCCAGCGCGAGTTCAGCGAGCGCACCGGCCTGTTCCAGGAAGCCCTGGACGTGGACGAGGTCATCGCCCAGCTGCTGGTCACCGAAGGCTTCGCCACGGTGGAAGACCTCGCCTATGCCGACCCCTATGAAGTCTCCGAGATCGAAGGCTTCGATGAGGAGACCGCCGAGGAACTGCAGGCCCGCGCCCGCGAATTCCTGGACAAGAAGGCCGCCGAGCTGGATGCCAAGCGTGTCGAACTGGGCGTCGAGGACGGCGTGCTTCAGGTGCCGGGCGTGACCCTGCCCATCGCCGTCGCCCTGGGCGAAGGCGGCGTGAAGACGGTCGAGGACCTGGCCGACCTGGCCACCGACGAAATCCGCGGCGGCTACGAAGTGAAGAACGGCGAGCGGGTCAAGGTCCCCGGCGTTCTGGAAAGCTTCAACCTGGCCCAGGAAGACGCCGAACTGCTGATCCTGCAGGCCCGTGTCGCCGCCGGCTGGATCGACGCTTCGGAACTGCCGCAGCCCGAGCCTGAAGAGTTCGAGGAAGGCGAGTTCGCCGAGGGCGAATACGACCCGGACCAGGTGTTCGGCGATGCGCCTGCCGAGGCTGACGCTTCCGACGACGCTTCTGACGACACGGGGGTCCTCGCCGAGGACGACTCCGAACCGTCGAACGCGTGATGGGAGACCTGGCCACATATGAGCTTGCGCGACGCAACGATCGATAGGGAACGCCGGGACCTCGTCACTCACGAGGTCATGGACGAATCTCGCCTGATCCGTTTCGTCGCCGGGCCCGATGGCCAGGTGGTTCCCGACCTGGGCAGGAAACTGCCCGGACGCGGCCTTTGGGTCGAAGCCAGCCGCGCCTCCATCGAGACGGCGGTCAAGAAAAACGGCTTCACCCGCGCCGCGAAAACCAAGCTGACCGCTCCGGCTGACCTCGCCGATGTCGTCGAACGGCTGCTTGTCAGGCGCTGTCTCGACCAGCTGGGTCTTGCCCGGCGCGAAGGCGTGCTTATCTCCGGCTTCGAGAAATCCGCCGCGAACATCCGTTCGGGCAAGGCCGCCTGGGTGGTGGAAGCCGCCGACGGCTCGGCCGACGGGCGTGGAAAGATCCTCGCCCTGGCCCGCCATCAGACCGCGAAAGTCTGCGGCGCGTTCAGTGTGGACGATTTGAGTTTGGCCCTTGGGCTGGAAAATGCGATACACGCCGTCCTGCTTGCGGGCGGACGCGCCGATCGGTGGACCGTAGAGGTCGAACGACTGGCTGGATTTCGGCCGCTTCGTCCCCCTCACTGGGAGGTTTTCAGTGTCGAGGGCGGATCGGCGGGAGCAAACCCTTCAGGGGCGAGTTAGGATTTTGGCGGCCGAGGGCCTGTCTCCAAGGGCGGAGACGGGCTCACGGTCGTTCATGGGTATTAGATGAGGACGGCGGGCCTTTCCGCCCCGAGTAAAGCGACCGGATGAGCGACGAAAACGACAAGACCAACGAAGGCCAGGGCGCAACGGGCGGCACGCCGTCCCAGACGGGGCCGCGCGCTCCGCTGAGCCTGAAGCCGCGCGTTGTGGGATCGGTCCCGACCGGGACCGTGAAACAGAGCTTCAGCCATGGCCGATCCAAGACGGTGGTGGTCGAGACCAAGCGCCGTGCAGGCGCCGGCGGACCGCAACGTCCGCAGGGCTTCGATGTCGCGCGTCCTCAACAGGCCTCTCAGGCGCCGCGTCCGCAAGGTCAGCGTTCGCCGCAACCCGCCGGCGGCGCCCTGTCGCCCGAGGAGCAGGAAGCTCGCCGCCGCGCCATCGCCATGGCGACCCAGGCCAACGCCGCCAAGGCTGACGCTGCCGCCGCCGCCAAGGCTGCCGCCGACGCCGCCGCTCGCGACCAGGCCGCCGCCACCGAACGCGCCGCCCAAGCCGCTCGCGACGAAGCCGCCGCCGCCAAGGCTGCTGCCGAAGCCGCCCGCGCCGAGGCCTCCAAGCTGACCGCAGCCGCGCCTCAACCCACCAAGCCAGCGCCCAAGCCGGCTGCGCCCGTCGCCGCCGCACCGGTCGCACCGACGCCGGCTCCGGCGCCTGTACCGACCGCCGCCGCCACGCCGGCTCCGGCCGCCCCGGCCCGTCCGGCCGCTCCGGCTCGCCCGGTCGTCAACTTCGGCCAGCGCGTGCCCAAGCCCGGCAATCCCCAGCGCGCGGCGCCCGAGCGCCCCGCCTTCGGCGGCCGTTCGGCTCGTGAACAGGCCATGGGCGGCGGAGATCGCGCCTATTCGGATCGTCCGCAGACCGACCGCCCGCAAGGCGCACGTCCGGCCCCCGGCGGCGCAGGCCGTCCGCAAGGCGCCAAGCCGGCCGAGCCCGTCCGTTATTCGGCCCTGAACCCGCGTCCGGCCCCCGGCGCCGCCCGTCCCGGCGGCGCGCGCACCGGCCCTGGCGGCCGTCCGACCCCGAACGCCCCCCCGGCCGAGGCCAATGTCCTGCGTCCGGCCCGTGCGCCCGGCGCCGGCTTCGGCCGTCCGGTCGGTCGCGACGACGATCGCGAGAAGCGCTTCTCCGACGCCGGCAAGGCAGTCAGCCGCACGCGCGGCGAGCCGAAGCGTCGCGAAGGCCGCATGACCATCCAGTCCGTGGTCGGCGACGGCGACGCCGCCGAGCGCATGCGCTCGCTGGCCTCGGTCCGCCGCGCCCGCGAACGCGAGAAGGAAAAGCGTAAGGGCGGCTCGACCGACGCGCCGAACCGTCCGCGCGAAGTGGTAATTCCTGACGTCATCACCGTTCAGGAGCTGTCCAACCGGATGGCCGTGCGCGGCGTCGACATCATCAAGTTCCTGATGAAACAGGGCCTGATGATGAAGATCAACGACGTGATCGATTCCGACACCGCCGAACTGGTGGCCGAAGAGTTCGGCATGGCCGTCAAGCGCGTCTCGGAATCCGACATTGAGTTCGGCTTCCTGGGGGATGCGGACGACGCCGAAGCGGACGATGTCCGGGCGCCGGTCGTGGCCATCATGGGCCACGTCGACCACGGCAAGACCTCGCTGCTGGACGCCCTGCGCACGACCGACGTCGCCGGCGGCGAAGCCGGCGGCATCACCCAGCACATCGGCGCCTATCAGGTGCGTCTGGAAGACGGCCAGAAGGTCACCTTCCTGGACACCCCGGGCCACGCCGCCTTCTCGGCCATGCGGGCGCGCGGCGCCAATGTGACCGACATCGTGGTTCTGGTCGTGGCGGCCGACGACGGCGTCATGCCGCAGACGATCGAAGCCATCCAGCACGCCAAGGCCGCCAATGCGCCCCTGATCGTGGCCGTCAACAAGATGGACAAGCCCGGCGCGACTTCGCAGAAGGTCGTCAACGAACTGCTGCAGCACGAAGTCATCGCCGAAAGCCTGGGCGGCGAGACCCAGATCATCGAGGTCTCGGCCAAGGAGCGGATGAACCTCGACGGCCTGCTTGGGGCCATCCTGGTCCAGGCCGAAGTCATGGACCTGCGCGCCAGCGCCGATCGTTCGGCCGAGGGCGTGGTCATCGAGGCCAAGCTGGACAAGGGACGCGGCCCGGTCGGCACCGTCCTGGTCAAGCGCGGCACGCTGAAGCGCGGCGACATCGTCGTCGCCGGCGGATCGTGGGGCAAGGTTCGCGCCTTGCTGAACGAGCGCAACGAGCAACTGACCGACGCCGGTCCCTCCGTCCCCGTCGAGATCCTCGGCCTGGACGAGGCGCCGTCTCCGGGCGACGTCTTCGCCGTGGTGGAATCCGAAGCCCGCGCCCGCGAGCTGACCGAATACCGTCAGCGGGTGAAGCGCGAGAAGGCCCAGGTCTCGGGCGGTTCGGTGTCGCTGGTCGACATGATGTCCCGCCTGCAGTCCAAGAAGGTCTCTGAACTGCCGGTCGTCATCAAGGCGGACGTGCAGGGTTCGGCCGAAGCCATCGTCAGCTCGCTGGACAAGATGAGCACCGACGAAGTGCGCGCCCGCACGGTCTATTCCGGCGCCGGCGGCATCACCGAGAGCGACGTCAACCTGGCCAAGTCGGCCGGGGCGCCGATCCTCGGCTTCAACGTCCGTGCGTCGAAACAGGCGCGCGATCTGGCCGACCGCGAGGGCGTCGAGATCCGCTACTATTCGATCATCTACGACCTGCTGGACGACATAAAGGGCGTGCTGTCCGGCATGCTGGCACCGCTGCAACGGGAAACCTTCCTGGGCAACGCCGCCGTCCTGCAGGTGTTCGATATCTCCAAGATCGGCAAGATCGCCGGTTGCCGCGTGTCGGAAGGCGTGGTCCGCAAGGGCGCTCGCGTCCGGATCGTCCGCGACGACGTGGTGGTTCTGGAGCTGGGCGTGCTCAACACGCTCAAACGCTTCAAGGACGAGGTCAACGAGGTCACGGCGGGCCAGGAGTGCGGCATGCAGTTCCAGGGCTTCCAGGACATCAAGGAAGGCGACTACATCGAGTGCTTCACGGTCGAAGAGATCAAGCGCACGCTGGACTAGTCCGCCTCGCGAGCCCCTCAGAGACAAAGGCCCGGAACCCAGGTTCCGGGCCTTTTCTTTTGCCGAATCCCGCGCATGATGCCGCGTCGCGCGGGGATCGTCATTCATGAGCAAGCCCCACCTGCCGTCGGGCGATTTCTTCGGCGCCGCCTCGCGGACGGTCGAGGCCGGAGGCTTTCGCGTCGGCCTGTGGGTGGCCAGCCGGCCACCCGAGGGCGTCGAGCTTCACGCCCATGACGACGCCCATTTCATCCTGGCGCTGGACGACGGCTATCGCAGCCTGGCCCATGACCCGCTGACGCCCAAGAACGCCGCCTTCGGCCCCGGCGCCCTGGTGTGGAATCCGCCAAGCGTCGAGCATCGCGACTGTTTCGACGTGGCCGGCGGGCGTTTCCTGTCCATCAGTTTCGATCCGCCCAGGCGCGCCGGTCGCGGCGACCCGATGCGGTTGCGCGGCGCCCTGGCCGAAAGTGCGGCGCGTCGTCTGGTCGGGGTGGCCGGGCGGTTCGCGGCCGGAGACGCGGTCATGATGGAGGGTCTGACCCTGGATTTGGCGGGGTCGGTCCTGTCGCCGGGGGAGCTGGACGAGGACCCTGCGCCGGAGTGGCTGTTGCGCGCCCATGACGTCCTGCATGACTTGGCCGATCGGCCGGGACTGGAGGTGGCGACGGTCGCCCGTCTGGTGGGGGTCCATCCCGTCTCCCTGGCCCGCCGTTATCGCCGGCACTTCGGCTGTTCGCCCGCCGCCGCCATCCGTCGCGCACGCGCGGACCGGGCGGCGGGACAGATCGCGCGCGGACGGGACTTGGCCGAACTGGCTCTGGGCGCAGGCTATGCCGACCAGAGCCACATGACGCGCGAGTTCGGCGACCTTTATGGCCTGACGCCGGCCCGCTATCGCGCCCTTTTCGCCTGATCGGTTGCGTCTGTTCAAGACGGATGGTCCGCCGCGTGGGATGTCCGGTCGTTGCTTCCCCCATTCAGGACCGTCATGCGTCATCTGCTTCTCGCGACCCTCGGGCTCGCGCTCGTCGCCTCACCTGTAATGGCCGAGCCGAACTGGCCGGTCGCCGCGCCCGAAACCCAGAACGTTTCGGCCGAGGGTCTGGCGGCCATGGACGCCGCCGTCCGCGCCGGAACCTTCCACAAGATCACCAGCATCCTGATCGCCCGCCATGGCCGGCTGGTGCACGAGGTCTATTTCGATGCGGCGGGCCGCGAAAGCCGCCGCAACACCCGGTCGGTGACCAAGACCGTCACCGCCATGCTGGTCGGCGCCGCTGTCGCTCGGGGCGACATCGCCAGTGTCGATGCGCCCGTCCTGCCCTTCGTCGCCGACCACGGCCCGTTCGACAATCCCGACCCGCGCAAGGCGGCGATCACGGTCGAGGACCTGCTGACCATGAGCTCGCTGCTGGAATGCGACGATGACAATTCCTTCTCGCGCGGCAACGAGGAGCGGATGTACCTGATCGAGGACTGGGTGAAGTTCGCCATGGACCTGCCGGTGCGCGGCTTCCCCGACTGGATCCCCCGGCCCGAGAACCAGCCCTACGGCCGGGCCTTCTCCTATTGCACGGCGGGGGTGACCACCTTGGGCGCCGTCGTTCAGTCGGCGACGGGCGAGCCGCTGAAGGACTTCGCGCACGAAGCCCTGTTTGGTCCGTTGGGGATCGAAGGCGAGCGCTGGCAGATGTCGCCGATGGGCTTGGCCCAAGGCGGTGGCGGACTGGGGCTGCGCAGCCGCGATCTGCTGACTCTGGGCCAGTTGCTGCTGAACCAGGGCCGCTGGGACGGACGCCAGGTGCTGCCCGAGGCCTGGACCCGCGCCATGACGGCCCCGCACGCCAGCGTCGATCCGCAGAAGGGCGACTACGGCTATCTGATCTGGTTGCCGACCTATTCGGTCGCCGGCTCGCCGCATCCCGCCTGGACCATGTCGGGCACCGGCGGCAACAAGGTCGCGATCATCCCGGACCTCGACGCGGTCGTGGTGGTGACGACCGAGAACTTCGAAGTTCGCAATCCGCACGGCCTGGCCGACACGCTGATCGCGGATCATGCGCTGGCGGCGATGAAGTAAGGGCGTTCGTTCGCGCTTCGCGAATGGACGGGGGTGGTCGTTGGCGAAGGACGGCCGTGCGTCGCCGCAAGTGAGGTGGCGAAGGGCAGGGGCCGGCGGCAGTGTGGGGTCATCGAGGGCCGGTCGTCGGTCCCCTCCCTGAAACAGGACGCACCGTCATGAAGACCTTCGCCGCCATCGCCCCAGTTCTCGCTCTCGTCGCCGCCGCTGTCGTTTCGGCCCCGGCCTTCGCCGCCGACCTGACCGTCGAGTTTCCGACCGCCGCGCCCCAGGGCCAGATCATGGTCGCCCTGTTCGGCAGCGAGGCGAACTATGGCGGCGAGGGCCAGCCGGTCCGTTACGCCATGGTCGATGCGGCGGGCGGTCAGAAGAGCGCGACGTTCGAGGGGCTGCCCGACGGCGACTATGCGGTGCGCGCCTTTCATGACCTGAACGGCGACGGCGAGATGAACACCAACCCCTTTGGCATGCCGACCGAACCCTACGCCTTCTCCAACAATGCGGTCGGCAACATGGGCCCGGCATCATGGGACCGCGCCAAGTTCACGGCGACCGGCGTCGCCGTCCAGTCGATCGACCTGAAGTAAGCGATCGAAGCCGGAGCCTGATCATGACCCCCTCCCGCCGTTCCTTCCTGATGGGCGCCGCCGCCCTTTCAGCCGCCGTCGCCACGCCGGAGATGGTCCGCGCCGCCGCCGCTCTGGACGCCGTCGCCGCAACGAAAGCCGACTGGGCGCTGGCGACCCAGGACATTGAGTGCGATACGGCACACCAGACGATGCGCCTGATCCACGGCAGGGCGCCGGCGGGGCTGCAGGGCGCGCTTTATCGCAACGGGCCGGCCAAGTTCCGGCGACCGGGCGGGTCGGCGACCCACTGGTTCGACGGCGACGGCATGATGCGCGCCTTCCGCATTCAGGACGGCCAGGCCACGCTGCAGGCGCGGTTCGCCGATACGCCCAAGCGCCGCACCGAAACGGAACTGGGCGCCGTCGTGACCCCAGGCTTCGGCACGAAAGGCGACGCGCGCGCCCGCATCGGTTCGAACGACGACGCCAACGCCGCAAACACCGCCGTCATGGTCGCCGGGGATCAGGTCTGGGCGCTGTGGGAGGCAGGATCGCCCCTGGCCCTGTCGGCGTCGGACCTGTCGACCGAGGGCTTCGTCACCCTGCGCGATGACCTGAAGGGGATGCCGTTCCAGGCCCATCCGCGTTATGCGCCCGACGGGTCGATCTGGAATGTCGGCCTGGCCGGAAATCAGGCAGTCATCTGGCATCTGAACCCCGACCGCAGCCTGAACGACGCCCAGATCGTGCCCCTGCCGCGCGCCAGCTATATGCACGACTTCACCGCCACCGACCGGCACGTGATCCTGGTGCTCCAGCCCTGGGTGTTCGAGACCCACGCCATGCCGGTGATCTCGGGTCTCGCCTGGCGACCCGAGATGGGGACGCAGGTCCTGGTGCTGGACAAGGACGACCTGTCCAAGCGTCGCCTCTACGACCTGCCTGGCTTCTTCCATTTCCACCTGGGAGACGCCTGGGCCGAGCGGGACGGCACGATCCGCTTCGACGTGGCCGCCAGCGGCGATCCGCGCTTCGCTGTCGATGGCGCGCGGGTTCTGGTGGATGGGCATGGGGTGGTGCCGGGCGATCCGGCCAAGCTGGCCCTGATCACCCTGCGGCCCGATGGCCGGGCCGACATGACCTATAGCGATGTCGTGGGCGAGTTCCCGAAAGCCGATCCGCGTCGTGCGGGCCTGAAACGCAGCCTGACCGCCCATACCGCCGGCGAGACGCGCGGCCGTCCCCTGCCGACGGGTTTGGCCGTGCACGACTGGGACAGCGGCCGCTCGAACGCCTTCGAGTTCGGGGTGCATCAGGTGGTGGAGGAGGCGGTCTTCGTGCCCAAGCCCGGCGCGACGGCCGAACGTGACGCCTGGCTTGTCGGGCCGTCGGTCAATCTGAAGGAAGGCCGCACCGAACTGCATGTCTTCGACGTGGCCCGGATCGAGGACGGCCCGGTGGCGACCTGGCAGGCGGACACGGCCTTGCCGGCGGGCTTCCACGGCGTGTGGGCGGGGTAGGGGCGCCGAGGCACAACCTTTGCGCGCCTTCACGGTTCGAAAAGGCTGACGTGCCAAGGTGAGACCATGACCCCCGTTCAGACTCCCGCCGATCTTCGCCCGATAACCGCCCTGCGCTTCGTGGCGGCGATGTGGGTGGCCGTCTACAGTTTCTGGGAAAACCTGGCCGGGGCGGGTCAGGTCGGGCTGGTGGCCAAGGGGTATCTGGGGGTCGAGCTGTTCTTCGTCCTGTCCGGCTTCATCCTCAGCCACGTCTATCTGGCGGCGGCGGGCGAGAAGTCGTTCTCGTATAAAAGCTTCCTGTGGGCGCGGGTGGCGAGGGTCTATCCGCTGCATATCGCGACCCTGATCGGCGTCGGGCTGCTGGCCGCCGCGGCCCTGTTCGCGGGCATGAGCGTGGACGGCAATGTGCTGAGCTGGGCGTCGCTGCCCGCCAACCTGTTCATGGTCCACGCCTGGGGCCTGGCGCCGGTGGCGGGCTGGAACCATCCGTCCTGGTCGATCTCGGCGGAGTGGTTCGCCTATCTCTGCTTCCCCCTGTTCGCCTTCGTCTTCTGGCGCGCGCGGCATCGTCCGATCGCGGCCGTCGTCGGCGCGGCGGCCTTCCTGGCCATCCTCTATTTCGTCTTCGAGCAGTGGGCCGGCTTCGCCCTGACCGAGGCGACCATCCGCTGGGGTGCCCTGCGGATCGTGCCGTGCTTCGCCCTGGGGTGCGCCCTCTACCTCGTCTATCGCCGCGCGCCGTTGAGGGCGCCGTGGCTGTGCGCCGCTGTCTCGTTTGGTCTGATGGTGCTCAGCGCCGCGCTTGGACTGTGGGACGGGGTGACCGTTCTGCTGGCCGGCGCCCTGATCCTGTCGCTCGCGTCACTGCCGAATGAGCGCGCCGGATGGCTGGCGTCCAAGCCCGCCGTCTACCTCGGCGAGATCAGCTATTCGGTCTATATGGTGTGTGTGCCATGGAAGCTTCTGGCCGTCGGTCTCGCCGCCAAGCTGTTCGATGCGCCCGACAAGCAGCTTCAAATTTTCGTGTGGTTGGCGATTTTGGCTCTGCTGCCGATCGTGGCCGCCGTCTCGTACCATCTCGTCGAACACCCGGCTCGCAAGGCTTTGCGCGGCATGGGCAAGCGGGGGGATAAGACTTTGGCAAACAGTCTGAAATCCAGCGCTACGCCGAAACAACTTGCTACCGAGCGTGAACCCATGGCCTAAAGGGCGTCCCAAAGACGGGTCGGGATACCCCTAAGCATGACGAAACGGCTCAAAGCCGCCGCGGTTGCGGCGACCCTCGGTTTTTTTGCATTGGGCGCCGTTCCCTCCAGTGCGAAGGCTGACGAGCCGTATTGGCAGTGCGTGACCTTCGCGCGCATGTTCTCGGGCATCAACATCTTCGGCGACGCCTGGACCTGGTGGCGTCAGGCCTCCGCCGGTTTCCGCACCGGCCGCGCGCCTGAAACCGGCTCCGTGCTGGTCTTCCGTCCCGAGGGCCGCATGAGCCGAGGCCACGTCGCCGTCGTCTCCGACATCCTGACCGACCGCGTGGTCCGCGTCACCCACGCCAACTGGGGCGGCAGCCGCGGCAAGGTCGAGGAGAACGTCACCGTCGTCGACGTCTCGCCCTCCAACGACTGGTCCCAGGTCAAGGTCTGGTACAATCCGATCAACGATCTCGGCACCACGGTCTATCCAACCTACGGCTTCATCTACAAAGGCGCGCGCGACGCCTTCGACGCCGGCCGCCAGATCGCCTCGAACGTCTCGGCTCAAGGCCAGCATTAGGGCCAGCACTAAGCCGCCTTGCGCTGCCCGCCATCGCGGGCGATAGGCGGGCATGACCCAATCCAGCGACATCACCTACGCCGGTTATCTGGCGTTGGACGATCTGCTTTCGACCCAGCATCCGCTGTCGGACCAGCACGACGAAATGCTGTTCGTCGTCATCCACCAGACCAAGGAACTGTGGCTCAAGCAGATCCTGCACGAGACCGCCCTGGCGCAGCGGCTGGTTCGCGCCGGCGATCTGGTTCCCGCCTACAAGAGCCTGGCGCGGGTCTCGCGCATCCAGGCGGTGATGACCCACAGCTGGGACATCCTGTCGACCATGACCCCGGCCGACTATCTGCGGTTCCGGGGCTCTCTGGGATCGTCCTCTGGCTTCCAGAGTGATCAGTTCCGTCGTTTCGAGGCCATGCTGGGCCTCAAGGACGCGAGCTTCCTGAAGTTCCACGAGGATCGCCCCGAGGCCCTGGCCGCGCTCCAGGCCGCCATCGCCGCCCCCAGCCTGTATGACGACGCCCTGGCCCAGATGGCCAAGGCCGGTCTGCCGGTGCCCGCCGATGTGCTGAACCGCGACGTGACCCAACCCTATGAGCCGTCCGAGGCCGTCGAAGCGGCCTGGCTGGAGGTCTATCGCGACACCGAGCGTTGGTGGGTGCTGTATCAACTGGCAGAGAAGCTGGTCGATCTGGACGACGCCCTGCTGACCTGGCGCCACAAGCATGTGGTGACGGTCGAGCGCATCATCGGCCGGCGTCGCGGCACGGGCGGCACGGAGGGGGCGGCCTATCTGGCCTCGACCCTGACCAAGCGCTGCTTCCCCGAGCTTTGGTCCCTTCGCACCAAACTTTGATGTCGCAGGCGGCAACCTTCGCCGCGCCCGGCCATTTCGCCGTTCGACCGCAACAGCGGAAGGAATGGACGAGATGAGCAATCCCAACGCCCACGACATCAAGGTTTTGAACGGCCTGATCGAAACCACGCTGGACAGCGCCGACGGCTATCGCGAAGCCGCCGAACAGACCCAGGACCCTCACTATCGCACCCTGTTCGAGCGCCGCAGCGCCGAACGCCAGCAGGTCGTAGACGACCTGTCCGCCGCCGTGCGCGGCCTGGGCGGCGATCCCGAATCCGACGGCTCGATCCTGGCCAAGGCTCACCGCGCCTTCCTGGACGTGAAACACGCCCTGCTGCGCAACGACGATTCCGTCGTCGGCTCGATCAACAGCGGTGAAGGCTTCATCGCCGGCAAATACGAAAAGGCGCTGGAGGATACCGGCATTTCCGCCACCACGCGCGAGACGATCCGGCGGGCCTATGCGGCGGTGAAGACCGAGCATGAGCAGATGGAAGCGCTGAAGCACAGCCTGGAAGGCCAGCGAGACGCGGACAACCCGCTCTATCCGCAGTAAACGCTGAAGGCGGAATAGAAAAAGGCCCCGGCGTTTCTGCCGGGGCCTTCGTCATTTCAGTGTCGTGTCTGAAACTAGGCTTCGTCGCCCTTGGCGGCCGAACCGGTTTCCGGAACCACGGCGCCCTTGACGGGACGGACGGTCTGGCGTTCGGCGATACGGGCCGACTTGCCGCGACGATCGCGCAGGTAATAGAGCTTGGCGCGACGCACGACGCCGCGGCGCTTCACTTCGATCGACTCGATGTTCGGCGACAGAATGGGGAATTTGCGTTCGACGCCTTCGCCGAACGAGATCTTGCGGACCGTGAAGGTTTCGCTGATGCCGCCGCCGTCACGGGCGATGCAGACGCCTTCGAAGGCCTGGACGCGCTCGCGCTCGCCTTCCTTGATCTTCACATTGACGCGCAGGGTGTCGCCGGGCTGGAAGACCGGGATGGTGCGCTCGCCCAGAACGCGGGCTTTTTCTTCGGCGTTCAGCTGTTGAACGATGTTCATGTCATTTCTCCTCGGGCTTTGCGCCCTTTAGCTGTGATTTGGCGAGATGCGCTTCCCAGAGGTCTGGTCGCCGCTCCCGCGTGGTCTCTTCCCGCTGCGCCTCGCGCCATTTGGCGACCTTCTTATGGTCGCCCGACACAAGCACCTCGGGTATCTCAAGCCCCTCGAACGTCCGCGGTCGCGTGTACTGCGGGTGTTCCAGAAGCCCGTCCTCGAAGCTTTCGGACGACAGGCTGTCGCCTGAGCCGAGCACTCCAGGGATCAGTCTTACGCACGACTCGATCGCGACCATCGCCGCCGCCTCGCCGCCGGCGAGAACCGCGTCTCCGACCGAGACCTCCTCGAACCCGCGTGCGTCCAGCACCCGCTGATCCACCCCCTCGAAACGACCGCAAAGCACGACGATCCCGTCGGCTTTCGCCCATTCCTTGACGCGCGCTTGGGTCAGGGGTTGACCCCTGGCGCTCATGTACAAAAGCGGGCGCCCCCTAGAAGGGTTGGTCGGTCCCGGAAGGCTATCCACCGCCCGAGCCACCACGTCCGCCTTAAGCACAGCTCCCGGGCCGCCACCCGCAGGGGTGTCGTCCAGGAAGCCGCGCGTATCTGTGGAAAAGGCGCGAATGTCAACCGTTTCCAGGCTCCACAAGCCCTTCTCGCGCCAGGCCGTGCCGATCAGCGACACGCCGAGCGGGCCGGGAAAGGCCTCGGGAAACATGGTCAGGACGGTCGCGGTGAAGGGCATGGCGGCGGCTCATACACGAAAAGCACACTATTGCCTCCCTCTCCCATTGGGAGAGGGCTTGAGCGCACGGCGGCGGAGCCGTCGTTCTTGCGCGAAAGGGTGAGGGTCGGGTGGTGCGACCTAGCCCGCCAGCCGACCCTCATCCGGCTCTGCGAGCCACCTTCTCCCAATGGGAGAAGGAAGCAGTCAGGTGGTCGGCGCCCCGCCGCCCGCCGCGATCCAGCCATCGACCTGGTACTCCAGCATGTCCAGCGGCACCGAGCCGGAACCCAGGACCACGGCGTGGAAGTCCTTGATGTCGAACCTGTCGCCCAGCGCCGCCTTGGCCCGGTCGCGCAGTTCCTCGATCTTCAACTCGCCGATCTTGTAGCTGGTCGCCTGGCCGGGGTTGGTGATGTAGCGCTCGACTTCCTTTTCGATGTCGCGCTCGGACAGCAGGGAGTTCTGGCGGAAATAGTCCATCGCCTGTTCCCGGCTCCAGCGCTTGGCGTGCAGGCCGGTGTCGGTCACCAGACGCACCGCGCGCCACAGTTCGGTCGAGAGCCGGCCGAAGTCGGAATAGGGGTCCTGATAGAAGCCCATCTCCTTGCCCAGCTGCTCGGCATACAGGCCCCAGCCCTCGGCATAGGCGCCGTAGCCGCCGAACCGGCGGAAACGCGGCAGGCCTTCGATCTCCTGGGCGTAGGCGATCTGGAAATGGTGGCCCGGCGCGCCTTCGTGATAGCTGATGCCCTCGATCTGGGGCTTCAGCACCTGGGTCATGTCCGACAGGTTGACGTAATAGATGCCCGGCCGCGACCCGTCCGGCGCCGGCGAGTTGTAGAAGGCGATCGAGGCCGTCGCCTCGCGGAACGGCTCCACCGCCCGCACTTCCAAGGCCGCCTTGGGCAGGGTCGAGAACCACTGCGGGGCCGCCGCCATCACCTGGGCGATGAAACCGCGCGCGTCGGTCAGATACTGTTCCTTGCCTTCGGCCGTGTTCGGATACTGGAAGCGCGGATCGGTCTTCAGGAAGGTGAAGAAGTCCTGCAGCGTGCCGGTGAACCCGACCTGGGCCTTGATGACTTCCATCTCGGCCTGGATGCGGGCGACCTCGTCCAAACCGATCTTGTGGATCTGGTCGGCGGTAAGGTCGGTCGTCGTCGAGAGCTGGAGCCGGGCGTTGTAATAGGCCTCGCCCTGCGGCAGGCGCCACACGCCTGCATCGCTGTCAGCCTTGGGCTGCACTTCGGCCAGGGCCGTCAGCACGGTCTCGAACCCGGCCTTGTAGGGGCCGGTCAGGGCGGCGCGACCTTCGCTCAGCAGCCTGTCCCTGGTCGCCTGATCGGTCTCCAGCGCGGCGACCTTCTTGTTGAAGTCGGCCCAGACCGGATTGTCCGCGCCATCGTCGAAGGGGGCGCCGGTGATGACGTTGCGGGTATTGGCGATGGAGGGCTCGAACACGAAGCGGGGCGAGACCACGCCGGCCGCCGCGCGCTGGCGCAATTCGTCGGCGACCTGATCCATCTGCCCCTCGGCGGCGCGCAGACGGCCGACATAGGCCTCGGCGTCAGCGACGCTGGAGACGCGGTGGTTGTTGATCAGGAAGACGGGCAGGCTGGTGGTCGGATTGCCGTTGGCGGCGAACTGAAAGCCCCAGTCGCGCCACTGGTTCGACAGCCGCGCCTGCTGGACGCCGTACTCGAACATCCGCCACGACAGCCGCGCCTGCGGACCCAGCTTCTGCGGGTCGAACTGGGCCTTCATCTGCGCCAGCTGGGCCTCCTGCAGCGCCAGGGCCCGGTCCGCAGCGGCGTCCGACACGTCGTCCAGCTTGTCGTAATCGGTCTTGATCCCCAGCGAGGTCATCTGTTGCGGGCTCAGCGCGATCCGCGCCTGGAAGGCCTGTTCGAAGAAGGCGTTCAGCCGCGCGTCCTCGCTTTGCGCTTCGGCCGCCGGCGCCCCCGTCCCGACAGTTGCTGGCGTTTGCGCCATTGCGGTCGCGGCGGACAGCACCGCCATCATGGCGGCGGACGAGATCAGAAGACGACGCATGGACAACCCCTCGTGAAACAGGGGCGCACCTTCGGGCGCGCCTTCGCCGGACGCAAGCCGCCAATGGCGCAGGCGTTGCGGCGATCCGACACGTCCGGACGAAATTTCAATACGGCGTCGCTTGATGCAACCCAAGTTCAAGGTCGGCGTTTGCACGGAGCTTGACCATACCAACAAGGGGTTCACACCATGCGCAAGATCATCACTCTGACCATCGTCGCCGCCGCCCTGGCCGTGTCGGCCTGCAACACCATCGCCGGCGCCGGCCGCGATGTCTCGGCCGCCGGTTCGGCCGTCACCACCGGCGCGAACGACGCCAAGAACTAAGCTTCGGCGAAAGCTGAGGCTGGAAAGGCCCGTCGGATCCCCGGCGGGCCTTTCTCGTATCCGTCGCACGACGGTGTTACGGTGCGGCGTCAGACAGGAGACGGACGATGGGCTTTCTCGACAATGTGGTGAAGGGCCTGGGCGACGACGCCGCAGGCGGTCTGGTCGACCTGCTCAAGGGTCAGGGCGGCGTCGGCGGACTGGCGGAAAAGTTCGGTCAGGCAGGCTTGGGCGACGTGATCGGCTCATGGGTCGGCACGGGTCCCAACGCCAATATTTCGCCTGAGCAGATCACGGCTGTCCTCGGCCACGGCCCCATCGCCGACATCGCAGCAAAGATGGGCGTCTCGCCCCAGCAGGCCGGCGAGACCCTGGCGGGCCTGCTGCCCGAGGCCATCGACCGCCTGACCCCCGGCGGTCAGATCGACGGCGCCGACGACCTACTGGGCAAGCTGCCGGGCGGGCTTGCTGGCGGCTTGGGCGACATGATCGGCGGCTTCCTGAAGCGCTGAGGCGTCAGGAGGGGCCGCTCAAGAGGGTTGGCCCTCCGTCGCCGCAATAGCGGCGTCCTCTTCGGCCGCCGCCTTTTGCCGTTCCTGCAACGCGGTCTGTTTGCCGGCGACGACGAAGGCCAGGACGACGGCGAACACGCCGATGATCGTCGAATACAGGAAGAAGACGACATAGCCCGCGCCCAGCGCCGCCGGGGTCACGCTGCTGGTCGCCGCCCCGGCCGCCAGAGACCCTTCGGGCAGGCGGGCGAACAGGGGACGTAGCGCGGAGAATGGACCTGCACCTTCCGCCGCGCGGGCCGAGGCCTCGACGATGCGGCCCGACTGGGACGCGATCAGCTTACCGGGCAGGGCGTACAGCGAACTGAACAGGGCGTATTGGGTCGCCGTAAAGCCGATGGACGTCAGGCTGGACATATAGGCGATCAGGGCCGTCCCGGCGTAGCCGGTGGCGATGTTGTCCACCCCGATGGCGATGGTCAGGGCCGGAATGCTGGGCCCCTGGGTCGCCAGCCAGGCGAAGACCAGGTTCGATACCGGGCTCATGAAGGCGCCGATCACCATGGTTCGGATCAGCCCCAGCTTGGCCACCGACCAGCCGCCGATGAAGACGCCCAGGGTGGTCATGACGACCCCGAACACCTTGCGCACCTCGGCCAGCTCGATCTTCGAGAACCCCAGGTCCAGATAGAAGGGGTTCATGATGTTCAGCACGAAATCGGCCAGGCGATAGACGCAGATCAACGCCAGGATCAGCGTCGCGACCCCCGAGAACCGCTTGTAGAAATCCGCCAGCGGTTCGCCGAACGATCCCGCCAGATAGGCCCCCGGACGGGTCTTCACACCGGGAATGGGCCAGCAGGCCAGGACCAGAAGCGCCAGGCCGGCGAAGACCGCGACGACCTGCAGATAGACCCCGCCCGGCTTGGCGGCCCAGGCGTCGGCGATGGCGGTCTGGCCGTCTGCGCCCAGGCCGAACAGGCCCAGCAATCCGTTCAGCGGCCCCGCCTGCGCGGTCAGGCCCGAACCCACGACCATGGCGGCGGCGGCGATCACGATCAGGCGCGCGATCCATTCCAGGATTTCAAGCTTGGGTCGCGACGGCGTGTCGCCCACCGGAATGGCGCGGATCGAATGGGCCTTCTCGCGCGGGGCGAACAGGACGCCGGCGATGCCGAAGCCCATCAGGGCGGCCATCACCGCATAGGAGACGTTCCAGTTATAGAGATCGGCGAGCACCAGCGGCACGGCGCCGGCGACGATCATGGCGACGCGGTATCCCATCTGATAGGCGGCGGCCATGGCGCCGTGGCGGCTGTCGTCCGCCGCCTCGATCCGCCAGGCGTCGATGACGATGTCCTGGGTGGCCCCGAAGAAGCCGACCAGGGTGGCGAACAGTGCGATGGCCATGAGCGCATTGGACGGATTGAGGCCCGAGATCGACCACAGGCCGAAGATGACCACGGCCTGGGTCACCAGCATCCATGACCGGCGATGGCCCAGTAGCGGCGTCAGCAGCGGGATCGCAGTGCGGTCCACCAGCGGCGCCCAGACGAACTTCAGCGAATAGCTGAGCGTGGCCAGGGCGAAGAAGCCGATCACCTCAAGCGTCTGGCCGCTCTCGCGCAGCCAGGCCGACAGGGTGTCAAAGATCAGCAGATTGGGCAGGCCGGCCGAAAACCCTAGCAACAGCATGATGAACACGCGCCGCTCGCCATAGACGGCGAGGCCGCCGAAACGTCCGGCGGGTTTGCCGGTGGCGGCGGGGGTGGCTTGGTCGGTCATGCACGGCTCCGGCGCGGCGGCCGGGAACGCGGGCGCCTGTAACTCAGCCGACCTTGGCGCGGATGTCGCGCTTCGTCCAGCGGGCCAGGGCGGCGCGCAGGCCGTCGGCGTCCAGCGGCTTGACGATATGGTCGTCCATGCCGGCCTCCAGACAGGCGCGGCGGTCCTCGGCGAAGGCGTTGGCGGTCAGGGCCAGGATCGGCGTCATGTCGCCCCCGGCGCGGATGGCGCGGGCTGCGGCGGGGCCGTCCATGCCCGGCATCCGCATGTCCATGAAGACCACGTCGTAGCGCGCGCGCTTCAGGGCCGCGACGGCTTCCTCGCCGGTGGCGGCGGTTTCGACGGTGCAGCCCTCGCGGCGCAGCAGGGTGCGGGCCAGAAGCGCGCCGACGGGATTGTCCTCGGCCAGCAGCACGCGAATGCCGGCGAACTGAACGGGCGAGACGCGGTCGTCCTCGATATGGGCCGCGACGGGGGCGGTGGTTCTGTCGCCCGTCTCGGCGCCGATGGCCGCCAGGACCCGTTCGGCCAGGGAAGCGCGGCGCAGGGGCTTGATCAGATAGCCGTGGAAGCCGGCGGACCGATATCGCGCGATCAGATCGCGCTCCGACGGCTTCAACAGGACGATGCTGCGACCGGCGGCGGGCAGGGCGGCCAGACTTCCCGCCGAGGCGCCGGCGTGGTCGATCAGGGTCACCGGCGCGGGGTCGGCGATCGTGCCGCCAGAGGCCTCGATCTGGGCGCTGGCGGCGGACATGACGAAGGGGTCGGGCGAGCGCACCGAGATCTTATGATTCCGCAGCGGCTTGTCCCGCGCCACGGCGACGGCGGCGAAGGCGGCCTCGAAGCGGAAGCGGGCGCCGGATGTGGCGCCGTCGGGCCGGTCCTCGACCCGCACCGAGCCCTCCATGGCGGCGGCCAGTTTGCGCACGACCGCCAGCCCCAGGCCAGCGCCGTCATGCCGCACGGCGTCAGAGGAATCGGCATGGCCGAACTCCTCGAAGATGCGCGCGCGGGCCTCGGGCGCCACGCCCGGCCCTGTGTCATCGACCAGGAAAGCCAGGCGCGGGCGGGCCGCGCTGCCGCCGGCGCGTTCGACCGTGATCCGCACGCCGCCGGTCTCGGTGAACTTCACGGCGTTGCCGGCGAGATTGAACAGAACCTGGCGCAACCGGCCTTCGTCGGCCAGGACATCGGGCGCGTCGGCGGCGACCGACCAGACGATCTCCAGCCCCTTGTCGTGGGCGCGCGGGCTGAGCAGTTCGGCGACGCCGCGCACCAGCCCCTCCAGATCGACGGGGGCCAGGTCGAACTCCAGCGCCCCGGCCTCCAGCCGCGCGAAGTCCAACAGGTCGTTGACGAGGCCCAGCAGATGTTCGGCCGACTGGCGCGCGTTCTCGGCATAGGCGCGCTGGGCGCCGTCCAGCCGGGTCCGCTGAAGCAGATTGATCATGCCGATGACGCCGTTCAGCGGCGTGCGCATTTCGTGGCTCATCAGCCGCAGGAACTGCTGGGCGGGATCGACGGGCTGCACAGCCTGATCCTCGATCCGCTTCGTCGCCGTGCGTCGCGCCATGGTCGCTTCCCCGTTCGCGCGGACCCTAACGGCTGCGGGTTAAGGATCCCTCCATCCCGCAGCGGTCACGAATGAAGGAAGGGCGCCTGCTCTGCGTCGTCCTCGCGCATTCCGAAGGCCGTATCGCGAGACGCCACGCGCCGGTCGAAATCGGCCTCGGCCCCGACGGTGTTGCGCCGATAGATCAGGGCCTCGGCGATGTGGCGGCGCAGCACGCCGGTGCAGCCGTCCAGATCGGCGATGGTGCGCGCCAGGCGCAGGGTGCGGGTCCAGCCGCGCGCTGTTAGGCCGCCGGCCTCGCCCGCCCGCATCAGCAGCATGCGCCCCGCTTCGTCGGGCGTGGCGAACCGGTCCAGCGTGTCGCCCGAGGCGCGGGCGTTCAGGCCTTGCGCCGCGTCCAACCCCGCCTCGCGCACCCGGTCTTCCTGCATGGCGCGGGCGGTTGCGACGCGCGCCCTGGCCTCGGCAGTGCCCTCGGCGGGCGGCGGCAGGGCCATGTCGGCGGCGGTGACGGGCGGGGTCTCCACCGTCAGGTCGATCCGGTCGAACATCGGACCCGACACCCGGTTCTGATAGTCGCGCTGACAGCGTGGGGCCTTGCCGCAAGCCCCGCGTCCGGCCCCGCCCATGCCGCAGCGGCACGGGTTCATCGCCGCCACCAGCTGGAACCGCGCGGGGTAGCGGACATGGGCGTTGGCGCGGGCGACCACGATCTCGCCGGTCTCCAGCGGCGCGCGTAGCGAATCCAGAGCTTGGGCGCTGTATTCCGGCAGTTCGTCCAGGAAGAGCACGCCATTGTGCGCCAGCGACGCCTCACCGGGCTTGGCGCGATGACCGCCGCCCGTCAGGGCCGCCATCGAGGCCGAGTGGTGCGGGCTGCGGAACGGTCGATCACGGGTCAGGGCGCCGCGCTCGATCAAGCCGGCGACCGACCAGACCATCGAGGTCTCCAGCAGCTCCTGCGACGTCAGGGGCGGCAAGAGGCCCGGCAGGCGTTGCGCCATCATCGACTTGCCCGATCCCGGCGGGCCGATGAACAGCAGATTGTGGCCGCCGGCCGCCGCGATCTCCAGCGCGCGTTTGGCGCTCTCCTGGCCCTTGACCTCGCGCAGGTCGGGCACGGCCTTGCCGCTGGCCAGCGGGCCGGGCTCGGGCGCGCGCAACACCTGGGTTCCCTTGAAATGATTGACCAGGCCGATCAGCGAGCGCGGGGCCAGGATGCGCGCGCCGCCGGCCCAGGCCGCCTCCGGCCCCGTCGCCTCGGGACAGATCAAACCCAGCCCCATGGCGTCGGCGGCGACGGCCGCCGGCAAGGCGCCGCCCACCCGCGCGATCTGTCCATCCAGCCCCAGCTCTCCGATGGCGGCCCAGCCGTCCAGGGCGTCAGGCGCGATCACCCCCATGGCCGCCATCAAGGCCAGGGCAAGAGGCAGATCAAAATGGCTACCCTCCTTGGGCAGGTCGGCGGGGGCCAGATTGGCGATGATCCGCGCCGCCGGCAGGGCCAGGCCGATGCCGGAAAAGGCCCCGCGCACCCGCTCGCGGCTTTCGGCCACCGCCTTGTCCGGCAGGCCGACGATGGTGAAGACCGTCTCGCGGTTCTGGCCGACCAGCTGGACCTCGACGTCCACGCGCCGGGCCTCCACCCCGTCGAAGGCGACCGTGACAACCCGTGCGACCATGACGTCCTCCCGCTTCCCGCGAGAGAACGGACCATGAACTGAAATCTAATTCAAGTGGCGGTCACGCAACCTGTGCGGCGCGGCGGGCTTCGATGGCGTCCCACATCAGGGCCGTGGCGTCGATGCCGGTGAAGGTCTTCAACTGCTGGGCGCCGGTGGGGGAGGTGACGTTGATCTCGGTCAGATAGTCCCCGATCACATCGATGCCGACGAAGATCAGGCCGCGTTCCTTCAGCGTCGGACCGATGGCCTTGCAGATTTCCAGGTCGCGCGGCGTCAGTTCGACCGGCATGGCGGTGCCGCCGACGTGCAGGTTCGAACGCACGGCGCCGGCCGCGGGCACGCGGTTGATGGCGCCGACCGGCTCGCCGTCGATCAGGATGATCCGCTTGTCGCCCTTGGACACGGCGGGGATGAACTTCTGGATCACCAGCGGGTCGCGGCTGGCGCCGGCGTGGATCTCGATCAGGGCGTCCAGATTGGGATCGTCGGCGCGTAGCTTGATCACGCCAGAGCCGCCGTTGCCGTGCAGCGGTTTCAGAACCACCTCGCCGTGCTTCTTGTGGAAGGCGGTCAGGGCGACGGGGTCGGCCGAGATCAGGGTCGGCGGCTGCAGACCGGGGAAGGCGGTGACCATCAGCTTTTCGGGCGCCGAGCGCACCTGGGCCGGGTCGTTGACTACCAGGGTCTTCGGATGAACCGTCTCCAGCAGATAGGTGGCGGTCACATAGGCCATGTCGAAGGGCGGATCCTGGCGCATCAGGATGACGTCCACGTCCTCGGCCAGGTCCAGCCGGACCCAGTCGCCGAAATCGACGTGGTTTCCGACCTCGCGCCGCACGGTGATCGGTCGGGCGCGGCAGTAGAGGCGGCCCTCTTCCAGCGCCAGGGTGCGGAAGTCATAGACCCACTGTTTGTGCCCGCGCGCCTGGGCCGTCTCGGCCATCAGGAAGGTGGTGTCCCCGGCGATGTCGACGGCCTCGATCGGGTCCATCTGGATGGCGACTTTGAGCATCGGCGAGGCTTTCTCTACGTTGGTAGGCAATACGGAATTGGAGCGACGAAGCTTCGCCGCAAACCTATCCGCTCATCCCCGCGAAAGCGGGGACCCAGTTCTTTCGCTCGGCAGTGCGTTGGGCCGGTGACTGAGGGACGGACCTCAGATCGGAGCGCCCAAAGCTCTGGGTCCCCGCTTTCGCGGGGATGAGCGGAATATAAATTAGTCCAGCTGACGCGCTTCCTCGGCCAGCATGATCGGCACGCCCTCGCGGATCGGATAGGCCAGCTTGGCCCCCGTCGAGATCAGTTCGTTGGCGTCGCGATCATAGGTCAGCTTGCCGCGCGTGACCGGGCAGACCAGCACCTCCAGCAGGCGGGGATCGACCGAAACGGGGGTGTTGAAGGCATCACTCATTGTTCTGGGCCTACCGCGCTTGGCGCTACTTGAGGACTCTTTAGGGGGCTACCGCGCTTCGCGCTACTTGAGCCCGTCATTGCATGGACGGCGCGGCGTCGTCACCGGCGTCGGCGGCGTCGATGCGCAGCAGGGCGGTCAGGGCCTCGGCGCGGGGCATCAGACCCATGGCCTCCAGCAGCGCCTGTTTCTCGGCCGGTTCGAACGGCAGGGCCATCGACAGGCTGTTGACCAAGGCCTCCATCGGCGCGCTCTCGGCCGTCTCCCAGTCGATGTCCAGCAGGCGGTGGGCCATATAGGCGCGCAGGGCGTCCAGAAAGGCTTCGCGGTCGAAGTCCGGCTCCTCGGGCGGAGAAACCAGATCGGATTCATAGGCTTCGAACGCGGCGCGGATCTGGCGATAGGGCGCCTTGGACGGCATCTCGGCGGCGATACGGAACCGCGACACCCCGGTCAGGGTGATCAAATATCGCCCGTCCGAGGTCTCGGCGAAGCTGGTGATCCGCCCGGCGCAGCCGATCGGGGACAGGCTGGGCAGCGCAGGGGTTCCGCCATTGGGCTGGACCAGGCCGATGATCCGATCCCCGGCCATGGCGTCGTCCACCATGTTCAGATAGCGCGGCTCGAAGATGTTCAGCGGCAGTTGCCCGCGCGGCAGCAGGATGGTCCCGCCCAGCGGGAACACCGGGATCACCTGCGGCAGATCAAGCGCTCGAACATAGCCTTGGGGCATCTTTTCTCCTTGGCCTATCGCGCTTCGCGCTACTTGAGGCCGCTTGCTCAGGAAAACAGGATGGACGACAGCCGGCGCCGCCCGTCCTTGGCCACGTCGGAACTGACGCCCGCCGCTTCGAAGATGACCAGCAGCTGCTTGCGCGCCGCCTGTTCGTTCCACTCGCGGTCGGCCTTGATGATGTGCAGCAGATTGTCGACCGCACCCTGGAAGTCGCCGGCCGCGCTCTGGGCTTCGGCGAGGTCGAACCGGGCCTGGTGATCGTTCGGATCTGCCGCGACCTTGGCCTCCAACTCGGCCGAAGCGCCTGACGGGGCTTTCGCCGCCAGGGCCAGCTGCGCCCGCACGCTCTGAACCGTCGGCTCCTTGGAGTCCTGCGGGGCCATGGCGATGGTCTGAAGCGCCTGTTCGTGATCGTCGCCCGCCAGATAGACCCGCGCCATGCCGGCGATGGCCTTTTCGTTCTCGGGCTCGATCGACAGGACGTGGGCGAAGGCCTGGGCCGCGCCGCCGAAATCGTTCAGGCTAAGGGATTCCTCGCCCAGCTCCAGAAGTTGCGCCGTCTCGGTCGAGCCGCCCTGGCCCCCGGTCAGCTTGTCGATGAAGGCCTTGATCTGGCTGTCGGGGATCGCGCCCTGGAAGCCATCCACCGGCTGGCCGTCAACGAAGGCGTAGACGGTGGGGATCGACTGCACCCGCAACTGGCCCGCATAGGCCGGATTGGCGTCCACATCGATCTTGACCATCTTCACCGCCCCCTTGGCGGCGCGCACATTCTTCTCCAGCGCCGGGCCCAGGGTCCGGCACGGCCCGCACCAGGTGGCCCAGAAATCTACGATGACCGGCTGATGCTTCGACGCCTCGATGACGTCGGTCATGAAGGAGGCGTCGGTGCCTTCCTTGATCAGGTCGTCGCCAGAGTGGCCGGGGGTCAGGGTCGGATCGAGCAGTGTCATGGGCGAAGTCCGTGCAGGGTCGGTCGGGTTCAACGGTTCAGATGGCGTCGGGATGCGTCGGCATCAAGCGGCGATAGGGTCGCGCCGGGATTTCAGACGGTGGTCACGAAAAACACCGTCTAATTCGTCTAATTGATCTAAAATCGCCCCTCGTCGCCACGCGCTCGCTCCATTATTTGCGAGATGGGGCCTTGTCCGCGAGGTTCAAGCGGTCGGCGTCGAGCGGTGACGACAGCGCAAAGGAAACGCTAGCCAGCCTGCCAGAAATATGACGCTAGGCCGATCAAGATAGCCATGCCTAAACAGCCTCTAAGCGCCAATGAGGGTTTGTACCAATCGGTGCGATTCTGGAGGACTGCCGTTCGGTGTTCTCGCACTCCGCGTTGCAACATGAAAGCGGTCGATAGCCCGACGAGCGGCAACCACGCATACGAAGACGTGACCCATATCCAACTCTCCCGGATCAGGTTGTTCACGCCCAAGAAGGATAGGGTCGCCACCGCGAGCGAGATTATCGCAAGCGTCCACATCGTCATTGCCCAGCGATCTAGCATCTACCGTTCCCCCAAACGCCGAAATCCACCACCACCGGCTCTCGCCCCAGCAGCGCCAGCACCCGCCGGAACGCCGTCTGATCCAGCGCCGTCGTCGCCGTATTGGTCAGGGGGTGGAAGTTGACGATGTCGGCGTCCCACAGGCGGCGGTCCAGGACGAACGTCACGCGGCGGTCTGTGTCGTTGATCAGGCCCAGCGCCGTGACCGAGCCGGGGCGGACGCCCAGGGTGTCGTACATCAGGGTCTCGTTTCCGAACGACAGTCGGCCCGAGCCCATGGCGGCGGCCGCGCGTTTCAGGTCGATCACCGTGTCCTGGCGGGCCGAGATCAGCCAGAGGCGGCCTTTGTGATCCTTCAGGAACAGGTTCTTGGTGTGGGCGCCGGGCAGGTCGGCCTTGAGGTCCAGCCCCTCCTCGACGCGGAAGACGGCCGGGTGGTCGTGGGTGACGTGATCCACGCCGTTCGCGGTCAGCCAGACGGTCAATGTCTCGCGGTCGAACGCCGGTGTGGGGGCGTGTTCGTCAGTCATGGTTGAGCCGTCGGGTTTCGGGCGTTAGGAAATGATCATGGTCGATACCGTCAAGACGCGCCCGCTGGAACTGGAATGCTATCCGATGACGGCCCGGCCGCCGGATCTGATCCCCGGCCGCCAGTCGCGCAACTGGATGGACGCCTTCATCAGCCGCCACCCCTATCGGTGCCTGCCGCTGAACATGGCCAACACCACGGGGTGGGAAATCCTGTGCCCGTTCGGCTTCTCGGCCGAATGGAACGGCGGCCCGCGTCAGGAAGACATCGTCATCACGCCGGACCGGCCCCAGCACGATCTGGACCATTTCGTCACCTCGCACTTCTCGCGCGGCGTCCTGACCATGCATCCCCAGTATCTGTTCCGCACGCCGCCGGGCTGGGGGATGATGTGCTCGGGGTCGCCCAACCATGTGAAGGACGGGATCCAGCCCCTGGTCGGCCTGATCGAGACCGACTGGCTGCCCTTCCCCTTCACGATGAACTGGATCTTCACGCGGCCGGGCCGGATCACCTTCGAGAAGGGCGAGCCCTTCTGCTTCATCAATCTGATCGAGCACAAGAAGGTCGAGCAGTTCCAGCCGATCATCCGCACCCTGGAATCCAATCCGGTGATGAAGGGCCAGTTCGAGGCCTGGAACCGCGCCCGCACCGACTTCAACCAGCGTCTCGCCGGCGGCGATCCCGACGCGGCCAAGGAGGCGTGGCAACGGTATTACTTCAAGGGTGAGGTGCCTGAGGCCCTGGGCACGGCGCCGGCCACCCACTCCAACAAGCGCCGGCTGAAGTCGCCGCGCGTGGGGTAAACGAAAAAGCCCCTCTCCACGCCGTGGAGAGGGGCTTTTGTCTTATGCCGCCGGTCGCGTGACCTGCGGGCCGAGGTTCTGGATCACCTCGCGGGCGTCGAAGGCGTTGGGATCGCCGGCGGGCTTGGGTCCGCGGCCCAGCACGATCTCGGCGTTGGCCTCGAAGCGATCGACCTGACGCACGTCGAAGTCGTTGGCGCCCCACGGGCCGTAACGGTCCCACGGGCTCCAGAAACCGCTGCGATAGTAGCGCCACGACGGACCCCAGTAGGGGCTGTAGAAGCGGTTGTAGCCCGCATAGAACGGGTCGGGCGTGCCGACGAAGCGGGTGTCGCGGTCCGTGGCGCGGTTGACGGTGGCGAACCAGTCGTAACCGCTCTCGACCGTCAGTTCGGCCGAGCGCAGCAGCAGCGACTGCTCGACCTGCTCGCGCGAGGTCAGCGAGTTGCCGGAGAAGCTGACGCGGAAACGGTCGTTCTCCAGACGCTGCTCGGCATAGCCGCCGCGCTGGCCGTTGAAGCCGGCGGGCTGGTACGGGGTGGCGGTGGCGCAGGCGGCCAGCGCGAGGCCGGCGGCGACCGTCATCGCCAGGGTCTTCATTGGAAGGGCTTTCATGAAATCAAACTCCTTGATCGCCCATTCGGGCGCGCTGACGGCTGAACGGAGCATGAATGGCGGCGTTCCCCTTCAATCTAGGGCGAAGCGCGGTCGCGTCTAGATGCGCACGGCGATCAGGACCGAAGCGGTGAGCAAAAGGGCGCCGACGAAGATCCCGAATCCGCGCTTGAACGGGGGCTGCTGCATGCGACGCGACAGGGCCGCGCCGGACAGGGCGTAGGCGCTCATCGACATCATATCCATGCCGATCACGGCGACGGCGAACAGGGCCAGCTGCGGCGCGACCGGCCGGTTCACGTCCACGAACGGCGGCAGGACGGCAGTGAAGAACAGGATGGCCTTGGGGTTGGCGATCTGGACGGCGAACCCGTCGATCAAGGCGCTGCGCCCCTTCTTGACGACGACGTGGTCAGGCTGGGCGGCGGTGGCGAAGGCCCCGCGCAGCGCCTTGATCCCCAGCCAGGCGACATAGAGGGCGCCCAGGACGGCGATGACCTTGAAGGCGGCGGGAAAGGCCTTGACCAGGGCGCCCAGACCCAGGGCCGCCGCGCCGAACCACACCAGGGTCGCCGCATTCATCCCGACCACCCCGACCAGGGCCGAGGCGCGCCCCTTTTCGACGCCGGTCGCGACTGCGAACAGATTGGCCGGCCCCGGCGTGATCGCCATCACCGCCATCACGCCGAGGAAGGTGGAATAGAGGTGCGGATCGACGGGCAGGGCGGACATGCGGCGCGATGTCGCTGGTATGCCGTGCGCGGTCAAGGGCGACCGCTGATCGGGTTACGCCGTCGGACGTTCCGGGGCTTCGGGCGCTTGCGGCGGCTCGGGCGCTTCGGGCGCTTCGACGCCGACGTCAACGACATCGGCGGCGGCCTGGTCCAGAGCGTATTGGGCGACCAGGCTGTAGGTTTCCATCTGCTCGGGGGTCGGATTGGTCCAGGCGCTGTTCTGGGCGATGCCGTTCGCGGTGACGACGCCCTTGTGCATGCCGTCCTCGATCGCCTGTTTGACTTCGGGGTCGTTCATGGCGTCGGCGATCAGGGCGTCGACGTCGATGTCCTTGAGCGCCTCGGCCGCCATCTCGCTCGCGTGTTTCGTCGTCTCGGCGGTGAAGGCGGCGACGTCGGGGGCATATTCGGCCCACAGGGCGGCGATGCGCTGGCCGCGCACGCTTTCGCTCAGGCTCCGGTCTTCGGAAATGGCCTCGGCGCGCTTGCCGAACGCCTCCATCCGGGCCTCGAAGGCGTTCGAGGCGATTTCCAGCCGGGCTTCGGCGGATTCAGGTGCGGGCGTCCCGTCCTGGGCCAGGGCGGAAGAAAGGGGCAGGAGCGCCAGGGCGGCGCTCAGGCTGAGCAGGCGGATCATGGGAGGGCTCCCGTTGAATGACCCGTGCAAACTCCGCCTTGCGCCGCCTCGTCTCAAGTGAAATCGCGGTAAGGCGCGGCTTACTGCGGTTGAGCGGGCGTTGCGGCGGCCGGCGCAGCGGCGGCCTGTTCGGCCTGGGTGCGAACCATAGCTGGGACGCTCTTTATGCGCTGAGCCGCGACGGCGATCTGGTCGGCGGGGCCGCCCTGACCCACGATGAAGGCTTGAAACTCGTCGGCGAAGGCGTCGACTTCAGGCTGATAACGGGCCTGAATGGCGTCGAGATCGGTCTTGGCCTTGGCCTTGTCCGCTTGGACGGCGGCGGCCTGCATTTCATCCGACATGGTCTCCATCTTCTCGCCAAAGGCTTCGCCCTTGGCTTCGAACGCGGCTTCTTCGGGACTGTCTGCTTCTTCAGCCGGCGCAGGGGCTGTGGCAGGGGCCGGCGCAGCCTGGGGCGCGGGGGTTTGGCCGGCGGCGAAGGCCGGGGTGGTCAGGGCCAGGGTGGCGACGGCCGCGACGGAAGACAGAAGACGCATGGGAAACTCCGAAACAGGCCGCTGCGCGACCAGAGATAAGGCTAAAGTATCCGCCCTGGACGGCACACTCCTACACCCGGATCAGATTTCAAAGACCCGATAGGGCGTGTCGCCCAAGGTCCACAGCACGGGCAGGGCGACGTTATAGACCGGCACCCCCTTGTTGGTGCGGCCCTCCGGCCCGCCGCGATGGGCGTGGCCGTGGACGACCAGACTGACGTTGTCGTAGCGATCGATGGTCTCGGCCAGGCGGGACGATCCCAGGAAGGCGTGGATTTCGGGCGGTTCGCCCATCACCGTCTCGACCACGGGCGCATAGTGCAAGAGCACGACCGAGCGTTCTGTACGCAACATGCGGATCGAGTTCTCGATCAGATTGGCGTCCTCGACCGCCTCCTGCACGAACCGCTTGACCGAGGCCTCGCCGAACGAACTGAGCATGTAGCGGCCGAAGCCGCCGACAAACCCCTTGCCGCCCGCGAAGCCGACGCCGTCGATCTCATAGGCCTCGCCGGTCAGCATCCTGACCCCGGCGTCGGTCAGCATCTTGGTCACATGCTCGGGCTGACCGCACTCATGCTCGTGATTGCCCAGCACGCCGACCATTGGAATCGTGCACAGTTTCAGGTCTTCCAGCAGCCGCTCGACCTCGGGCGTCTTGCCGTAGTTGGTCAGGTCGCCACACAAGCACAGCACATCCGCATCCTCCGACACCCGTTCGAACAGGTCGCGATAGTTATGCTCGGTGGCTTCGCCCACATGCAGGTCGCCGACGGCGGCGACGCGCATCTTCTTTGCCGGGCCGGGCTCCAGGCCCGGCTGGGTCGTCTGCGGGTCGGGCGCAGCATCAGTCATGGCGGCTCTCCCTTTCAGTGGCCCAGGTTGACGGGGTCGTGGCGTTCCTCCAGCCCCTTGCCGACCACGTCGCCAAAGCCCCATTCGGCGACGTCGGCGACATAGTCGCGCGGACTGAACAGGCGGCCGCGACACACCTTCACACGCGGCGCCGGCAGGTCGATCTGGGCCGTCAGCCGTTCGACCAGCTCCTCCATCAGCCAGCGCGGAATCCGGTCGCGCTCGGTCGGATAGGCGAAGCGGAAGTTCAGCAGATGGGCGGCCAGCACCTCCCAATAGAGGTCCATCTGATCCAGCAGGCTCTTCCAGTCGATGGCGTCCGACTGTTTCAGGATGACGTGGTTCACGTCGGCGCCATCATAGCGATAGCGGTCCTGGATGAAGACCTTGGACAGGATCAGGGCCGTGGGCGGGGTGATCTGGACCTGATGGCCATAGACGGTGATCCGGTCTTCGCTGAACCAGCTGTCGGACACGGCGATGGTGCCGTTGGACATGGCGAAGATGACGTCGAAGAAGTGTTTCTCGTCCTTCCAGACCTTGGCGATCCAGCGCTCGTCCTCGACGTCGGTGCGGTAGCCGTGCTTCTGGAAGAAGGCCAGGATGCGGGGATAGTCGCCGGGCTTGCAGAAGACGTCGAGGTCCTTGGTCGGACGGCGGATGCCCGTATAGGCCGTGACCGCATAGGTGCCCGACAGCAGGAAGGGGATGCCGCTTTCCTTCAGCAGGCGCAGGCTTTCCTCGTAGAAGGCCAAGGCGTCCGCAGGCGGTTCGAACGTCGGTTCGGCGATCACGTCTGACATCGGTTCGGGCCCTTTCCTGCGAGGGCAAGGAAACGGCGGCGCTGAACGGCGGTTCCGCATTACTACCTAGTCCGGCCGCTACGGGATCCTTAACTCCTGCATGTCACTGTTCCGTCATGGGATTGAAGTGGGTGAACGCAGAAGGCGGGCGCTGGCGGTTCTTCCGCCATGAAGCCGGCAGGGCGGCAGGACCGCCCCCTTACGCCTATGTCGCGCTGTTCGTCCTCTGCCTGGCGTTGGGTCAGTGGAGCATGAACACCTTCGGCGCCACCGTGCTGTGGCCCGCAAACGCCGTGCTTCTGGCCGCTGTCCTGCAACTTCATCGCCGCCCGGCTGTCGCCGTCATGGCCGCCTGCGCCGCCATCAATCTGATCGGCAACATCGTGCGGGGCGGCCCCGTCGTGATGATGTTCACCAATGTCGCCCTGAACATGACCCAAGTGGTCGTCGCCGTCCTTTTGGCGCGTCGCTTCTGCGGCGCCGCGCTGGATATGCGTAGGCCCTGGCGCCTGTTCCGGTTCGCTGTCTGCGCCGCCGCGCCTGCGGTCCTACTCAGCACCCTGCTGGCGGGCGGCGTAGCCATCCTGATGAGCTGGAAGGTGCCGGGCACGCTGGGCTTCCGCATGCACCACCTGTTCGACATGGAGGTGCTGGCGATGATGATCGTCACGCCCTCCCTGTTGCTGCTGGCCCGAAACCACCGTTTCCGGGACGACGTCCAGGCGACGTTGACCGAGGCCATCGCCCTGCTGGCGTTGGTCGGGGGCGTCAGCTTGTGGGTCTTCTCCCAGTCCTCGGCGCCGATCATGTTTGCGATCTTCCCGGCCCTTATCCTGCTGGCCTTCCGCCTGTGTCCCCCGACGACGGCGGGTGCGGTGGTGATGGTCGCCGCGATCGGCGGCGTGGCAACGCTCAGCGGTCATGGACCGATCGTACTGACCCGTCTGACGCCGGATCCCGTTCTGGACGCCTTGCCCGCCGTGATGCGCCAGATGAACGTCTTTCATCTGTTCCTGCTGTGCGTGGTTGGCACGGCCCTGCCCATCACCACCCTGTCCACCGAGCGCCGTCGCCTGGTGGAGCGGCTGAAGGCGCGCACCCAGGCCGCGCTATCGGCCCGTCAGCGCGCCGAGGCGGCCTATGCGGTCAAGGGGCGGTTCCTGGCCATGATGAGCCATGAGATGCGCACGCCCCTGACCGGCATCACCGGCTATGCGGATCTGTTGTCGCGGCGTCCGTGCATGGACGACGAAGGTCTGCGCCAGGTCGACGCTGTCCGGCACTGCGGCGAGACCATGCTGCGTCTGGTCGAGGATCTGCTGGAGGTGTCGCGCGGCGGCGCCGAGGTGACGCCCAAGGCCAATGACGTGCGCCAGATGATCGAGGAAGCGGTCGCCCCTTCGCGCGAATGGGCCGTGATCAAGGGGCTGGAGTTCGCTCTCACCATCGCGCCCGAGGCAGAGGGCCAGGTGATGATCGACGCCCGGCGTCTGCGCCAATCCGTGCATCACCTGGTGAACAACGCGGTCAAGTTCACGGGGCGCGGTAGCGTGACCGTCGTCGTGGACCGGATCGCAGACGGCCTGTCCATCGTCGTGTCGGATACCGGCTGCGGCATGGATGAACAGACCCGCGCCGGCGTCTTCGGCCTGTTCGAACAGGGGGACGCCACCACCAGTCGGGCCCACGAAGGCGCCGGCGTCGGCCTGGCCCTGGCCAAGAACCACATCGTGTGTCTGGGCGGCGCCGTCGTGGTCGAAAGCGCGCAATGGGGCGGCTCCACCTTCACCCTGACGGTCCCCGCTGCGGTGGTCGAGGCTGTCGAGGGGCCGGAGTCCGCGCCGCTGCATAGCCGCCGCACGCGCATCCTGATCGTCGATGATCATCCGGCCAATCGCGACCTGCTGCGGATCATGCTCCAGGCCGCCGATTGCGAGACCGCAGAGGCGGCGGACGGCGAACAGGCCCTGGCGGCGCTGGCGGTCCAGCCCTTCGACCTGGTGTTGATGGACGTACGGATGCCGGTGATGGACGGCATGGCCGCCACCCGCGCCATTCGCGCCCTGGACACGCCCCTGCGCGACGTGCCGGTCCTGGCCGTCACCGCCGAGGCCATGCCCGAGGACGCCGCCCGCTGCATCGCCGCCGGCATGGACGGCCATCTGGCCAAGCCCGTCACCCAGGCCAAACTCTATGCCGCCATCGAGGCCGTGTTCGATGCGGTCGCCGAGCGGGCGGACGCCGCCCAGGCCGCCTGAGGCCCAAGCGTGGCTGGAGGATATGAATTCGTCCCCAGCTCCCTCCCCAGAATCCTGAAGCAAATCTACCAGATATAGCGTCTGTTAGAAAATGTGACGCAACATAGACCAAATTCGACTTGGCGCCGGGGTTCGAGAGTCGCATGGTGAACGCCTCTCCGGAATCGCTTCAGGTCCAGTTCGATGAACGCCATCACCCCGATCATCCTTCCCGAACGCGCCGGTCTGCTGACCCCTTCCGCCGCCTACAAGCCGTTCCGCTATCCGTGGGCGTTCGACATGTGGAAGAAGCAGCAGCAGGTCCACTGGATGCCTGAAGAGGTGCCGCTGGGCGAGGACATCAAGGACTGGGCCTCGACGCTGAACGACGGCGAACGCAACCTGCTGACCCAGATCTTCCGCTTCTTCACCCAGGCGGACATCGAGGTTCAGGACAACTACATGGAGCGCTACGGCCGGGTCTTCAAACCGACCGAGGTGAAGATGATGCTGGCCGCCTTCGGCAATATGGAGACTATCCATATCGCGGCCTACGCCCTGCTGCTCGAAACCATCGGCATGCCCGAGAGCGAGTTCGGGTCCTTCATGGAATATGAGGCCATGCGGGACAAGCACGACTATATGGGCAAGTTCGGGGTCGATTCCGACGCCGACATCTGCCGGACCCTGGCCATGTTCGGCGGCTTCTCTGAAGGCGTTCAGCTGTTCGCGTCGTTCGCCATGCTGATGAACTTCCCGCGCCAGAACAAGATGAAGGGCATGGGCCAGATCGTGTCCTGGTCGGTGCGCGACGAGAGCCTGCACTGCGAAGGCATCATCAAGCTGTACCATGCCTTCAACAAGGAGACGGGGGCCGTCACCAAAACCGTGGCCGACGACATCGTCGACTGCTGCAAGACCGTGGTGAACATGGAGGACAAGTTCATCGACCTGGCCTTCGAGATGGGCTCGGTCCAGGGCATGACGCCTGAGGACATCAAGCAATACATCCGCTTCATCGCCGACTGGCGCCTGCGTCAGCTGAAGCTGCCGGAAGTGTTCGGCGTGAAGGAAAACCCGCTGCCCTGGCTGCAGTCGCTGCTGTCGGGCGTCGAACACGCCAACTTCTTCGAGGCCCGCGCCACCGAATATTCCAAGGCCGCGACCCAAGGCGACTGGCACGGCGTCGAAGGCGTCTGGACCGAGTTCGACCGCATGATGGCGCGGCGCGACATGAGCCTGGTCGCGGGCTGACCGGCCTCAAGCAGCAAAGCGATAGGCCAATGGAATAGTCGGCCTCAAGCAGCAAAGCGATAGGCCAATGGAATAGTCGGCCTCAAGCAGCGCGAAGCGCGGTAGGCACGGGAAAAATGGGAGAGCGCGCCATGACCGACGAGATCGTCTTCTACACCAACCCCATGTCTCGCGGACGGATCGTCCGCTGGATGCTGGAGGAGGTCGGTCAGCCGTATCGCACCGTCGTGGTCGATTATGCGGCGATGAAGTCGCCCGACTATCTGGCGATCAATCCGATGGGCAAGGTACCGGCCATCGCCCATCGCGGGATCGTCGTGACCGAATGCGCGGCCATCTGCGCCTATCTGGCCGACGCCTTCCCTGACGCCCGTCTGGCCCCTGCGACGGATGATCCTTTGCGGGGCCTCTATTACCGCTGGATGTTCTTCGCCGCCGGTCCCGTCGAGGCGGCGGTCACAGCCAAGTCGCTGGGTCAGCTGCCGCCGGCCGAGAAGTCCGCCATGGTCGGCTACGGCTCCTTCGACCAGGTCGTCGACGGCTTGGAGCATGCGCTGGACAAGAGCCCGTGGCTGCTGGGCGATCGGTTCACCGCCGCAGACGTCTATGTCGGCAGCCAGATCGCCTGGGGCCTGATGTTCAAGAGCCTGCCCGCCCGACCCGCCTTCCAGACCTATGCCGAGCGGATCGCGTCGCGGCCGGCGGCGGTGCGCGCCAGGGCCATCGACGACGCCCTGATCGCCGAGGCGAAGGCGAGCGAGGCCTAGCGCCCCAACGGCGCGGGCGTCCCGCAGGCCGAGCGGACGCCGGACCGGCACAGCCGCACCTGTTCCTGCCAGGCGGCGTAGTCGCGGTCGTACTGGTCCTGGGCCGCACGGGTTGCCAAGGCAGCGGCGCGGGCCTGTTCCTCGGTCTGTCGCACCTCGATCTGATGACGGGCCAGGGCGGCGTCATAGTCGAGACGGGCGGCCTCGTCGGCCTTGTCGGCCAGGACGTTCTGGGCCGCGATCTCGTCGTTCAGGGCGCGGGTGGTGCGCAGCTCTTCTTCCGTCTGCTGATGGTCGCTCGCGCGGTGATAGGCCTCTCCGCGGGCCCTCAACAGGGCGTCGCGGCTGTTGGGATCCGCCGGATCGGGCAGGGTGCGCTGATCGCGATAGGAATCGGGCGCCGCGTAGGGGGCGGCCGGGGTCGTCTGCGCCTGGACCGCGCCGGTCAGCGCCACAGCTGTCAGCATGACGACGGAAAGGGAAAGGCGAACGATCATGGGCTTGTCTCCTGAGGGCTTGAGCTTGGCCATAAGCCGTCATGCAGCACAACGCCGCAGCCACGAAAAGGTGGCGCAAGACCCAGCTTCACGGCATGGTCGGTTCCTCCCCAACCGTTTCCGCACGCGAGAACACTTGATGATCCTCAGCACCTCGTCCGGTGACTTCCCCATCCCCGCCGATGTCGCGCGCCAGTTGCCGAACGTGCCGGCCCTGCCCGACACCGCCGCCTCGGACGCCCGATTGCAGATCGAGGATTTCCGCCACTGGCTGGACGCCTCGCCGGAACACGCCATCGACTACGAACGGCTGCGGCGCTGGCACCTGGTTCAGGACGAACTGGCGGCTCAGGCCAAGGCCGAGAACCGGCCGTTCGTGGTGTCGGATGACGGACTGGAATAGGTCGGCGTGATCGCCAGCAGGCATGAAAAAGGGCTCCGGCGCGAACGCCGGAGCCCTTTGACGTTCTGGCGTATGCTTAGAACTTGAACGCCACCGTGGCGCGGTAGGACTGATAGTCGATGTCCTGACGCTCGATCATCGAGGAAGCTTCCAGCGAGACGGTGGTGCGCTCGTCGCCGATGGTCACGCCGCCGGATATTTCGCCCCAGGTCGTGTCGCGGCTGGCGCCCAGGAAGGTGGCGGGCGTGCCGCCGGCCGCCGCGAAGACCGCGCGCACGTCGTCGCGGCTGTTGGTGAAGTCGGTCACGGCGCGCACGCTGAGGGCCGGCTTGACGGAGAAGCCGCCGACCTTGGTCGCGCCCGAGACCCGCAGGCCCAGGAAGCCCTGGACCGAGGTGCTGGTCTGTTCGTCCACACGCAGTGCGGCGGCCGAGCCGGTCTCGGCATAGCCATCGACCTTCACGCGATAGGCGTTGACGCCGAAGCTGGGCGTCACGGTCACGCCGCGCGTATCGACGCGGTCGCCGATTTCAACGCCGCCGAAGAAGACATCACCTTCGGTGTCGCCGTCGGCGCGCAGGCCGCCGCCGACCGCCGTATTGCGGCGCGTCTCGATGTCCAGCCAGCCATAGCCGAGGTGACCGCCCAGGAAGCCGCGATCGGCGATGTCCAGCGACGCATAGGCGCTGGCCTGGATCTGTTTGGTGTCGGCGCGCGACAGGGCGCCGGCGTATTCGGCCTTGCCCTCCGAATAGCCCAGGGCGCCGCCCAGGGTCAGGTCGTCGACCGTGCGTTCGACGCCGCCCGCGAAATACCAGCTGTCCTGCTGGTCCTCGCCCGAGCCGATCACGGAACCGCGCAGGTTCCGCGCCTTGCCGTCGGTGGCGCCGGCGGTCAGGAAGGCCGAGACGCCCTCTTTCCATCCGTTGGACCAACGGTTGCGGGCCGATCCTTCGTCCTGGGCCGCCGCCATGGCCGCAGCCGCGATCGGGGCCAGGTCGTCGGACAGGGCCGCGACCTCGACGCCGCGACCGATCAGGGCCAGGCCGCCCGTCGCGCCGGTGCGGCGCAAGGCGATGCGGTCGCCGATGGCGGACTGAAGCGTTTCGGTCTGCACCGCGCCGAGCTTGACGGACGAGCGTGAGCTATAGGGCGCCAAGCTTTCCAGCGCCGCGCCCAGAACCGGCCCTTCCAGAACGTCGACCGTGCCATAGACGCTGCTCAGCGCGGCATAGCTGCCGGGGCGAGCGCGATCCAGCAGGGTGCCGACCGCCCGTTGCGACGGCGAGTTGGCGTCGATGACGGTGGAGAAGGACGCCGCGTCGATGGTCAGCAGCACGCTGTTGGCGGTGTAGCCCAGCGTCGGGAACAGCACGCCCGGCAGGTCGGTCGCCGAGGTGAAGCGGCCCGAGAGGCCGCCTTCCGCCGTCAGCACCGTATAGGCCTGGCCGAACTGAACCGGACCCAGGGGATTGACGCCCAGGAAGCCGCCGATCGACGCCTGGCCGCGCGTGCCCTGGGCCGCGTCGGCGCGGACGATCAGCCGGTCGGCCTGCGCCCCGTTCACATCGATGATCAGGCGCGAACCCGAGGTCAGGACCAGGTCGCCCAGAATGGTCAGGTCGCCCACGGCGTTCTGACCGCCCGGCGCGATTGTGCCCAGGATGGAAGTCAGCACGGTCGGATCGATCACGCCCTTGCCGCTGAGCATGCCGCCCATCAGCAGCATCTCGAAGGTGTTCAGCCGGCCGTCGACGTTCAGTTGTCCGGCGGTGACCGTGGTGTCGATCAGATTGGTCAGCACGCCGGTCGAGGTCACGTCCAGAATGGCGCCGCTGGTCCCGATGGTCAGGCGATCCACGGTGGCGGCACGGTTCAGGGTGGTGCGTCCGGCGGTCGTCAGGCTGACGTCGTAATAGGCCGGACGGGTTCCGCCCGGAACGCCGGCGACGTTGTTGGGCACGAAGTTGGTCGAGCCGGGGCCGCCGGCGACGAACTCGAACGGCGCCGTCGCGCCAGGCGCCTGCACCAGAGCGGCGGGCGCGGCCAGGTCGCCGTCGGCGGTCCCCGCCGTACCGGTGGTCAAGTCGGCGGTCAGGTCGTCGCGAGTGACATGGCCGACATTGCTTTCGCTGGAGGAGCCGCCCGTCGCCGGAGCAGCGGCCGTCTCGGTCCCGCCGCGGCTGTTGTTATAGTCGGCCAGGTTCTTGGCGCTCTCGCAGTCGGCGTTGAAGCAGACGGCGCCGAACTCGCCGCCCTGTCCGCCCACGCCGGCGGCCGGCGTGCCGGGAAGGCCGGTGGTCAGCTGTCCGCCCGACACGACCTTGTAGTTGGGGTCCATCATCTGGGTCCAGCGCGTGGCGTCGAACCAGTCGCCGTCGCCAGCCTTGGCCTGTACATATTTGTACGGGTTGTTGGCGACGATATAGTCCCAGAAGAGATAGAGCGGCTGATAGCCGGCCGTCGTGCCGTAGCTGGCCTGAGGCTGGGCGCCGAAATAGCGGGTGCCCAGCGACAGCACGCCCGCGATCACCGGCTGCGAGAAGGCGCGATCCAGGATCAGGGCGCCGCCCGAATCGCCCTGGGCCGTGATGCCTTCACCCGGCAGGGCCACGTCGTTGCCGAAGATGTTGAAGTCGAACTGGCTGGCGCGCGCCGGATCGTCGAAGTCCACCAGATAGAGGTTCTGGCCCAGGCCGCGCTGGCTGCCGTCGCCGAACAGGAACAGGTTGACGTCGTCGATCGAGGCCAGGGCGCCGATCATGTTCTCGCCCGCGCGACGACGGAAATCGACGCCTGCCGATTGACCGGTCGTGCCGGTGCCCGAACGGCCATAGCCGCCGATGGTGACATGCAGGTTCTCGGTTCCCGTCAGCGGGCTGAACAGCATGGCCCAGGTCGGCACGCCGCGCGCGGCGGTGTCCAGCACGCCCATGGCGACGTCGGCTTCGTAGAAGTTGCCCGCCGGCTCCAGCAGCGAGCGCTGGTCGTAGAAGACGTGGCTGAGATTATAGGTCTGGTCGGCGACGCTGCTGCGTCCGGTGCCCAGCCAGTTGATCAGGCCGGCGCGGGCATCGCCCTTGAAGCCGACGGCGATGGGCGTGCCGCCCGAGGCGCGGCCGTAGGTCGCCTGTCCCTGAGTGTTCACGCAGTGGGCGGCGAAGATGATGGTGCGCGGATTGATCAGGGTGCCGGTGCAGACGCCGCCGCCCAGCGCACCGAAGTCGCTGTAGATGATGCCGATGCCGTTGACCGCATTGGGGGCGGCCAGGGTCGGCGCCGTGTTGCGGTTCAGATTGTTGTTGGGCACCTCGGCCAAGGCCGCGCCGGCGACCAAGCCTGCAGCTACGCCCAATGCGGAACTGGTGGAAAGCCAACGGCTCTTGCGAGCGGACGAACGCGTCATTTTTTATGTTTCCCCTACGGACAGTCCCACAAGGTGACACGAGCGAAGAAGAGAAAGAAGCCAAAGAATGCGCGCTTTTTTGACACATTCCGACAAGATCACAGAGTGTGACCTGAAAGCCCCGAGTTGAGGGCTCTCAAGGTCAAGGTTGTTCGGGCCGTCCTAGCCGGGAAGACGCAGCTCGAACACGGCGCCGCCGACGCCGTCGGATTCGACCAAGCGAAGATCGCCGCCGTTCAGGGCGGCCAGTTCACGTGAGATGGTCAAGCCCAGGCCTGAGCCGTCGGAGGCTTTGGAGCTGACGAAGGGTTCGAACAGGCGCTCGGCCAGGCGCGGCGGAATGCCGGGCCCGTCGTCGGCAATGCGGACGACGCAGAATCCGCCCTCGCCGAAGGCGCTGACCGTGATCGCGCCCTTGCCGCGCCGCTCTGGTGCGCGGCCGGGATCGGCCTCGATGGCCTGGCGAGCGTTGCGCATCAGATTGACCAGGATGCGATACAGCTGGTCCGGGTCGGCCTCGACGGCGAAGCGCGGCGGCAGTTGCTTGATCAGGGCCACGCCCTCCGGCTCCAGCCCCGCATCCTCGGCCGCCAGGGTCAGGGCCTTGGTCAGGACCACGCGCGTCTTCTGGGCGGCAGGCTCTTCGCTGCGGCCGTATTCCAGCACATTGCGCGACAGATTGGCGGCGCGGCTGAGCGCGCGCTCCAGCCGGGGTAGGGCCTTGGCCACCTGGGGGTCGGCCGAGGTCGCCAGCCGCTCGGACGCCATCTGGGCCGAGGTCAGCATGTTGCGCAGGTCGTGATTGATCTTGGCCACCGCCTCGCCCAGGGCGACCAGGCGGGTGCGCGAACGCAGCGAATGGCGCACCTCTTCCTGCATCCGGCTGAGCTCGCGCTCGACCCGGCCGATCTCGTCGTGCCGGTCGGACGGCGCCTCGGCCTCGCTCTCGGGATCGGCGGCGAACCGTTCCATGGAACGGGTGACGCGGCGCAAGGGGCGCAGCACCAGCAGGGCCAGACCGCCATAAAGAAGCGCGCCCGCGGTCACCGACACCAGCAGGGACACGATCAGGCTGTTCAGCAGGAAGGTCTTCAGCTCCAGTTTCAACGGCTGGGCCGGGGTGACGATCTCGATGAAGTCGCCCGAGCGATAGCGCGGCTTGGCCTGGACGCGCAGCGAGCGGTCGGGGTGGCCGAACAGGGTGCGCCAGGGGTCGGTCAGCCGCGACCAGCTGTCCTGCTGCCTCAGGTCGATCAGTTCGGGCGCGCGGGGCAGGTTGGGGGCCTGGAGCAGCAGGCGGCGCACCCCCTGTTCGGTCAGGGCCACGGCCTGGACCCCGCCGATCCGCATCAGCTCGGCGGCGGTGTCGTCCTCGACCGCGCTGTAGGGCAGGGCCTCGACCCCGACCGAGGCCAGTTCGGCGGCCTGGAGCCGGTCGCGCAGCCAACGCTCGTGGAAGGCGGCCAGATTCGGCCCCATGATCAGCGCCTCGACCGCCAGGGTGAAGGCGACAGTCAGCAACAGCAGTCGCGCCGACAGGCCGTCGGGCGCGCGCGGCGTCAGCCGTTCGCGCCACAGGGTCGCCTGTTCCGGCGTCAGGTTCAGTCGCGTGGCGATCCGGTCGAACAGGGTGCTCATGCCGGCGCGCCCGCGTTACGCCGCGCGCGGACCATCTGGAACAACTTGATGCCGATGGGCAGCAGCAGGGACAGGAAGACCACCCCCATCAGCGGCCAGAAGAACTGCTGCAACAGCATGGGCAGGTCCGGCCTCACGCCTGCGCGCAGCATGTCGCCCAACTGCGATCCGATCCAGGTGTAGATGAAGGTGGACGGCAACAGGCCGATGAAGGTGGCGATCACATAGGGCCGCAGCGGCACCGCCATCACCCCCGCCGTGGCGTTGACCAGGACGAAGGGGACGCTGGGGATCACACGCAGGGTGAACAGGGTGGTGAAGGCGTTGCGGTCGATCCCCTTGGCCAGCCGATCCATGAAACCAGCGTCGGCCTCGAACTTGGCGCGAAGCCAGGCGCCAATCGCGGTGCGGTACACATAATAGATGACGACCGAGCCGATGGTGGCCCCCGTCGCCTGGGCCAGGGCGCCGACATAGGGTCCGAACATCATTCCCCCCAGCAGGGTCAGGAAGACCGGCCCAGGGATGGTCGAGGCGGTCGCCAGAGCATAGACGGCGATGAAGGCGGCCAGCGCCGTCCACCAGTGTGCGCGCGCATAGGCCTGAAGGTTCAGCCCGTGCTCGCGGATCAGATCCATCGACAGATAGCGGTTCCAGCCCAGGACGAAGAAGGCGACCACCAGGCCGGCGATGGCCGCGAGCGGCAGCAGCCGCAAGCCCCATTCCTTCGCCGTTCGTTTCGCCATCCGTTTCATCGTCCCGAAATGCCGTCCGAGCGTTGACTCACGCAGACATGCGACTTATACGCCCGCCCTTCCTGCGACGGACGCCTCTTGCCCCGCCGCCCAACCTTTAACGTCAGGAGCCGACCGTGAAGCGGACCTATCAGCCGTCGCGACTCGTGCGCAAGCGCCGTCACGGCTTCCGCAGCCGGATGGCCACCAAGAACGGCCAGAAGATTGTTGCGCGCCGTCGCGCCAAGGGCCGCAAGCGCCTGACGGCGTAAGCGGCTTTCAGCGTCCGGAATCTTTTGGACGCATGAGCGACCTTTTACAGATCAAACGTCTGTTGCGGCGGCCCCAGTTTCTGGCGGCCGCCAAAGGCGTTTCAGAGGCGCGCGGCGCCGTGGTGATTCAGCGTCTAGAGCGCGGCGACGGTTCGCCGCACATCGGCCTGGGATTCACCGCCACGAAAAAGGTCGGCGGCGCGGTGGTTCGCAACCGCGCCAAACGCCGTCTGCGCGAGGCTGCGCGGGCCATGCTGGCCCAGCACGGCGTGCCCGGCAGCGACTATGTCTTCATCGCCCGCATGGGCACGACCGAGCGTGCGTGGGACCGTCTGCTTGACGACGTGAAATCGACGCTTACAAGGCTGGCGACACCGCGACATGATCGGGGGGCAGCCAAGCCCTCGCCCGCCCGCGCCCCATCCGGCCAGGACCGCCAGAATCCATGAAAAACGAGAACACGCGCAACACGATCATCTTCATCGTGTGCTCGGCCCTGATCATGGGGATCTATTATTTCGCCGTGCTGCGTCCGCAGGCCGAGCGCCGCGCGGTGCAGCAGCAGGCCCAGGCCGAGCAGTCGCGGACCGCTGATAACGCGGCGCGCACGGCGCTTAGCCCCCAGGGGCCGACCTTCGTCACCGACCGCAGCCAGGCGCTGAGCACCGCCGCGCGGGTGCCGATCCAGTCCGGCACGCTGAAGGGGTCGCTGTCGCTTCAGGGCGGCCGCATCGACGACCTGTTCCTGACCGACTATCGCGAGGTCCAGGACAAGCCGCAGCCGGTCGAGCTGTTCCGCCCGCAGGGGATGCAGAACGCCTATTTCGCCCAGTTCGGCTGGACCGGCCCCAACGTCGCCGGCGGCGTGCCCGGACCCAACACCGTCTGGCGTTTGACCAATGGTTCGACCCTGACGCCGACCACGCCGATCACCCTGACCTGGGATAACGGCCAGGGTCTGCGCTTCACCCGCGTGATGTCGGTCGACGACAGATATGTCTTCTCGGTTCAGGACACGGTCCAGAACCTGGGCACGCAGGCGATCACCATCGCCCCCTACGGCAGCGTCCAGCGCCAGGGCGTCCCGCCCGCAGCCGGCTCGTCGCACATCGTCCACGAGGGCGCGATCGGCACCTTTGGCAAGCCGGGCGGCTATCGCACCGAGCAGAAGAAGTACAAGGACTGGCTGAAGGAGCCCCGTATCGAGAACGCCTCGACCGGAGGCTGGCTGGGCATCACCGACAAATACTGGCTGGCGGCCCTGCTGCCCCAGCAGGACGAGGCGGTCGAAACCGAATTCCGCGTGCGCGAGATCAACGGCGGCCAGCAGCTGGAAGCCAATGTCCTGGGCACGACCCGCACCGTCCAGCCGGGCGCCACCGCGACCGAGACCCAGCGCCTGTTCGCCGGGGTCAAGCGCGCCGAGGTGCTGAAGTCCTATGAGGAAAGCCTGGGCCTGCCGCGCTTCGTCTATGCGATCGACTGGGGCATGTTCTGGTTCCTGACGCGCCCGATCTTCTGGATCCTGGAAAACGTCTATGGCCTGGTCGGCAGCTTCGGCATCGCCATTCTGGCCCTGACCGTCATCGTCAAGCTGGTGATGTTCCCGCTGGCCAACAACGCCTACGCCAGCATGTCCAAGATGCGGAACCTCCAGCCCAAGATGGAGGAGATCAAGAAGAAGTTCAAAGACGACCCGCAGAAGCAGCAGCAGGAGACGATGGCCCTGTACCAGAAGGAGAAGATCAATCCGGTCGCCGGGTGCCTTCCGCTGGTTCTTCAGATCCCCGTCTTCTACGCCCTGTACAAGGTGCTGACCGTCACCATCGAAATGCGCCACCAACCGTTCCTGGGCTTCATCCAAGATCTGTCGGCGCGCGATCCGTCGTCGATCTGGAACCTGTTCGGCCTGATCCCGTGGGATCCGTCCATGGCGCCGCTGATCGGCGGCCTGCTGGCCGGTCCGCTGCACCTGGGCCTGCTGGCCATCGCCTACGGCCTGACCATGTGGCTGCAGACGGCGATGAACCCGCCGGCGACCGATCCGATCCAGCGTCAGATCTTCCAGTTCATGCCGCTGTTGTTCACCTTCATCATGGCGCCGTTCGCGGCCGGCCTGTTGATCTACTGGGCCTGGTCCAACATCCTGACCATCCTGCAGCAGTACGTAATCATGCACCGCTACAAGGCCGAGAACCCGATCGATACGTTCTTCGCCCGGTTCAAGAAGTCACCAGCGTGATCGACGAAACCGAGTTCACGCCCGAGGAAATCGAGGCCGCGCGGGTCCTGTTCGCGCGGCCCGCCACCTTCATCATGGGCGCGGCCAAGATCGAGCAGCTGCCCGAGCCGAACCTGCCCGAGATCGCCTTCGCCGGCCGCTCCAACGTCGGCAAGTCCAGCCTGATCAACGGTCTGGTCGGCATGCACAAGCTGGCCCGCGCCTCGAACGAGCCGGGCCGGACGCGCGAGGTCAACTTCTTCGACCTGGACGGCCGGATGCGTCTGGTCGATCTGCCCGGCTATGGCTGGGCCAAGGCGTCCAAGACCACGGTCAAAAAGTTCCAGGACCTGGGTCGCGACTATCTGCGCGGCCGGGTGACGCTGAAGCGGGTCTATCTGCTGATCGACAGCCGTCACGGTTTGAAGTCGGTGGACAAGGAGGCGCTGGACGCCCTGGACCTGGCCGCCGTCAGCTATCAGATCGTCCTGACCAAGGCCGACAAGCTGAAGAAGGGCGAGGGCGAGGTTGTGCAGGAGGCCACGCTGAAGGCCATCTCCAAACGCCCCGCCGCCTTCCCGGTGGTGCTCCTGACGTCGTCGGAAAAGGGCCTGGGCCTGCCCGAACTGCGCGCCGAGATCATGCGCACGACGGGTGCGACGACCGACTGACAATTCGCTCCCATCACTCTCTCTCTGGCGAGCCGCTTACGGCGGCACGGGGCCGATAGAGGGTCGTTTCATCACAACGGACACAGCGATCTCACGACGAACTCAACGCGCGCGGTTTCGTTGTGTGCGTGGTGAAGCCGTTGTGATCGCCGTGATGAACTCGACCGAATTTCAAGCCCGCTGACGCGGGAACAGCTCATCGGCAACCAATATTCAACGCCGAAACAGCCAAAGAAAAAGGCCCGGAGATCGCTCTCCGGGCCTTCGTCGTTCTGGACTGTCGTCGCCCTACTGGGCGGCGCCGGCGGCCGAGCGGACCTCGACCGGGATGCCCAGGGCGTCCAGTTGCGGCTTGACCACCGAGGCGTCGCCGACAACCACCCAGACGAACCTGGACGGGTCGATCGCGGCCTTGGCTGCGGCATCCAGTTGCGCCGCCGTCAGGGCGTTGGTGCGGGCGGCGATGGTTTCCGGATAGTCGTCCGGACGACCCAGCAGGTCGTTGCTGCGCAGGGCGCCCAGAACGGCCGCCGAGGTCTCGTAGCTGCCGGCCAGACGGCGGGTGTTGCCGTTGATGGTCCGCTCCAGCTCGGCCGGCGTGACGCCCTTGCCGCCCGACAGGAAGTCGTTGAACTGAAAGTTCAGGGCTTCGATGGCGGGGCCGGTCTTGTCGGCCTGGACCGGAGCGGTGACCAGATAGGGCACGCGTCCGGCGAAGCCGGCGACCGAGGCGTTGACGCCGTAGGACCAGCTCTTGGTCTCGCGCAGGTCGGAGTTGATGCGCGACAGGAAGTCGTTGCCCAGCACATTGTTCGCCGCGTTCAGCACCAGCAGGTCGTCGCTGCCCGAAGCCGCCAGAACTTCACCGCCCATGATGTAGGACTGGGGCGATTGCGGACGGTCGATCAGCACGATCTTGGGCGTAGCGGCCGGGATCGGGGCCGAGAAGTCCTTGACCGCCTTGGCCGATGCGGGCGGGACCCACTGACCGAAGGCGGCGTTCAGGATCGGCGTGATCTCGGACAGCGGGCGGTCCGAGACGACGAAGATCTTGGCGTTGTCGGGCCGGATCCACTTGGCGTAGTCGGTGCGGATGTCGGCCTCGGTGATGGCCTTGACGCTGGCCTCGTCGCCGTTGCCGCTGAACGGACGGCCATAGGGGCTGGCCGATCCATAGATCAGTTCCGGCAGGGCGCGGCTGGCCAGGGCGGCCGGCTGGGTGCGCTCTGCGGCGATGCGCGACAGGCGGGTGGCGCGCAGACGCTCCAGCTCCGCCGGGGCGAAGGCCGGGCTCCTGACCACCTCGGCCAGCAGGGCGACCGACGGCTGGAGGTTCGGCGTGACCGCGGACAGCTGCACGACCGAGCGATCCATGGTCGCGCCGGTGGTGATGCTGGCGCCCAGCGCCTCCTGCGCCTCCGCCAGTTGCGTCGCGTTCAGGGTGCGGGTGCCCTCGTCCATCAGGTCCAGCATCAGCGTCTGAAGGCCCAGCTTCGTCCGGTCGTCGGCGGCGAGGCCGGCGTCGAAGTCGATGGCGATCTTGGTGGCGGGCACGGCGTCGCGCTGGGCGTAAATGACCTCCATGCCGTTCGACAGGCGGGCGCGTTCGACGGCCGGGAAGTCGACGTTGGCGACCTGGCCGATCTCGGGCCTGGCCATACGGGCGACGCGCTGGATTTCCGGCGCCGGCGTATGGTTGGCGCCCGACGGGGCCGCAGCCGCCTCGGCATAGGCTTCACGCTCGCCCACCAGCGTCGTCAGCGTATAGGCCGGACGAGTCAGCCACTTCTGCATCGCCGCCTGGACCTGGGCCGGCGTCACCGCCGCATAGGCGGCCAGCTCCTTCTTGTAGTGTTCCGGATCGCCGGCATAGAGCTGGCCTTCCGCCAGGGCCGTGGCCTTGCCGCCGAAGCCGCCGACCTGTTCCAGGCCCTGGATGCGACGCGAGGCGTATTGGGTCACGACGCGGTTGATCTCGTCCTGCGTCGGGCCGTTGGCGATCAGGCCGTTCAGGATTTCGCGGGTGCGAGCCTCGACGGCGGCCGGGTCCTCGCCGGGCTTCACGGTCGCGCTGATCTCGAAGATGCCGACGCGATGATAGGCGCCGTTCGAGGCGCTGACCGACACGGCGCTTTGGTCGCCGCGCACCAGTTCGTTGTCCAGGCGCGAGCTGGCCAGACCGCCGAGCACCGAGGCTCCGACGCTGAGCGGCACCGAATCCGCGTCCAGCATGCCGGGCACCACCCAGCTGATCTCGACCTGGGCGTTGGAGACGCGGTCGTGCGTCGTCTCGTTGACGGGCGCCGACAGGGTCGGGACCGGAGCCTGGGCGGGGGTGTTGACCGGACCCTTGGCGATGGGGCCGAAATATTTCTCGGTCAGCTCACGCGCCTTGGCGGGCGTGATGTCGCCGGCCAGGACCAGCACCGCGTTGTTGGGGCCGTAGTTGGAGGTGAACCAGTCGCGCACGGTCTGCATCGACGCCGCGTCCAGATCGGCCATCGAGCCGATGGTCGAGTGGCGATAGGGGTGGCCTTCGGGGAACAGGGCTTCCAGCTGCTTGTACTGGTTCAGGCCATAGGGCTGGTTGTCGCCCTGGCGTTTCTCGTTCTGGACCACGCCGCGCTGCAGATCGAGCGTCTCCTGGCTGATGGCGCCGAGCATATAGCCCATGCGGTCGCTTTCCATGAACAGGGCCTGTTCCAGCGCCGGCGTCGGGACCGTCTCGAAATAGTTGGTGCGGTCGAACCAGGTGGTCCCGTTCATGTCCGTCGCGCCCATGTTGCGCATCGGGGTGAAATAGCTGCCGGGCGCGTTTTCCGAGCCGCCGAACATCAGGTGTTCGAACAGGTGGGCGAAGCCGGTCTTGCCGGCCGGCTCGTCCTTGGAACCGACATTGTACCAGACGGACACGGCGACGACCGGGGCCTTGTGGTCTTCGTGGACCAAGACGGTCAGGCCGTTGTCCAGGGTGAACTTGGTGTAGGGAATATCGACTTCGGCCACCAGTCGGCGACCGGCGCGGCCTGGACGGCGGGCGCAGCCGCCTGGGCGGCCGGGGCGGGCGCGACAGAGGCCCAGACAGGGGTTGAAACCGCCAGAAGGGCGGCGGCGGCGACGAGAGAGCCGGTGCGGCGCATGCGAGATCCTCAGGATTGCAGTTGGTGTGGACCATAACGCTGGTCTGCCGTGTGGCAACGCGACGGAATGAAACATGACCAAAGGTTCATGTTGGCTGGCCTGAAGCCCGGAAAAGGTTGCATCGCCGGACCCCCGGTCTTATGCGCGCGTCAACTCCCCGACGACTGCCGCCCAAGCCTGTAGAAAGAGCCGCCATGTCCGCCCCCGCCGACAAGCCCATCAAGAAGGTCGTCCTCGCCTATTCGGGCGGCCTGGACACCTCGATCATCCTGAAGTGGCTGCAGACCGAATATAACGCCGAGGTCGTGACCTTCACTGCCGACCTGGGCCAGGGCGAGGAGCTTGGCCCCGCACGCGAGAAGGCGCTGAAGCTGGGCATCAAGCCCGAGAACATCTTCATCGACGACCTGCGCGAGGAGTTCGTGCGCGACTTCGTCTTCCCGATGTTTCGCGCCAATGCGCAATATGAGGGCGACTATCTGCTGGGCACCTCCATCGCCCGTCCGCTGATCTCCAAGCGCCAGATCGAGATCGCCCGTCAGGTCGGCGCCGACGCCGTCTGTCACGGCGCCACCGGCAAGGGCAACGACCAGGTCCGGTTCGAGCTGGGCTATTACGCGCTTGAGCCTGACATCCGCGTCATCGCTCCCTGGCGCGAGTGGGAGTTCCGCAGCCGCGAGGCCCTGCTGGACTTCGCCGAGAAGAACCAGATCCCGATCTCCAAGGACAAGCGCGGCGAGGCGCCCTTCAGCGTCGACGCCAACCTTCTGCACTCCTCGTCCGAGGGCAAGGTGCTGGAAGACCCGGCGGTCGAGGCCCCCGAGTTCGTCCACCAGCGCACCATCTCGCCCGAGGACGCGCCGGATAAGGCGACCGTCATCGAGATCGGCTTCGAGCAAGGCGACGCCGTCTCGATCAACGGCGAGGCCATGAGCCCGGCCACCATCCTGACCGCCCTGAACCAGTACGGCCACGACAACGGCATCGGCCGTCTGGACCTGGTGGAGAACCGCTTCGTCGGCATGAAGTCGCGCGGCGTCTATGAGACCCCCGGCGGCACGATCCTGATCGCGGCTCACCGCGGCATCGAAAGCATCACCCTGGACGGCGGCGCCATGCACCTGAAGGACCAGCTGATGCCGAAATACGCCGAGCTGATCTACAACGGCTTCTGGTTCTCGCCCGAGCGCGAGATGCTGCAGGCCGCCATCGACCTCAGCCAGAAAAAGGTCTCCGGCACGGTCAAGGTCAAGCTCTACAAGGGCAATGTCAGCGTGATCGGCCGCGAGAGCCCCAACAGCCTGTACGACCAGGATCTGGTGACCTTCGAAGAAGGCGTCCAGGCCTATGACCACCACGACGCCGAGGGCTTCATCAAGCTGAACGCGCTGCGCCTGCGCGTCCTGGCCAAGCGCGACGCGCGCAAGGCCTAGGCCTGAAGACATGACCGTCAAAGATCGTGTGCGGGTCCGCGAAACCCGGCTGCTTTCGGACAATTGGTATGTCCTGAAGACGACGACGTTCGACTGGAAGCGCACGGACGGCTCCTGGCAGACGCAAAGCCGGGAGCATTACGACCGTGGAAACGGGGCGGTGCTGCTGCCTTACAATCCGGCCGCAGGGACGGTGCTGTTGGTGCGGCAGTTCCGCTACCCCGCCTTCGTCAGCGGATACGACGATCTGCTGATCGAGGCCGCCGCAGGCCTGCTGGACGACGCCGATCCGGAAACGCGTATCCGCGCCGAGGTCGAGGAGGAACTGGGCTACAGGCTGGGGGCGGTTCGAAAAGTCTTCGAAGCCTTCATGAGCCCCGGATCGGTGACGGAAATCCTGCACTTCTTCGTCGCCGAGTACGATGCGTCGATGAAGATCGGCGATGGCGGCGGGCATCCTGACGAAGGCGAGGACATCGAGGTCATCGAACCGACGCTTGTCGAGGCCCTGGCCATGATCGCCGACGGCCGCATTCGCGACGCCAAGACCATCATGCTGCTGCAACATCTGGCGTTGACGCTTCGGACGTAAGGGCGCCTATCGGGGCTGGTTGGCGATCTCCGACCGGGCGATCCTGAGGATGGCCCGGTTCCGGTCGTCCGTGACCCAGATCGATCCGTCGGCGGCGACCGCCAGAACCACCGGCGCGCCACGCGGCTGGCGGCCTGCGACCGTGTCCCAGCCTGGCGTCAGCACCTTGCCGCGCACGCTGGGCGCCCCGGCCGGATAGGTCAGGGAGCCGCGCGGATAGATGGCGTAGCGACCGCCGATGTCGGTCAGGGGGCGGCCTTGCCCGTCCGTCTCGGCCGCCACGATCCGGCCGCCCGCGCGGCGATAGCCGTGCCAGCTCATCAGCAGCCGGCCGCGCAGTTCGGGGAACATCGCCCCCTCGTAGTAGATCAGATCCAGCGGCGCGGCGTGCGGCGGCAGCAGGGCCAGTGGGCGGTCGCGCTGTCCGCACTGCGCCTGGGTCGCGCTCCAGCCGGGCAGGGGCGTCGCCAGATCCACGCAATAGGGCCAGCCGTAATGGCCGCCCTGACGCAGCACATTGATCTCGTCATAGGGATGGTCGGGCGTGGTCAGATCGACCGAGTTCTCGCCCTGAAGAATGGTCCCCGACGGGTGCCTTGCCAGGGCGATGGAGTTGCGCAGGCCCGAGGCGAAGACGGTGCTGTCTTCGGCCCACCGACCGTTCCCCAGATAGGCGTGACGCCGCACCTGGGCCGTCGCGGCGCTGTCGATACAGGCGCCGGACGCATTGGCGCGCGCCCGGCCTCGCGCATCCACGCAGCGGTCGCTGGGGGCGCCGACATTGACCAGCAAATCACCATTCCCATCGAAGACGAAGCTGGACAGGGGGTGGCGATTGGCGTGCAGCCGGTTGTCCGGCAGGTCGCCGATCACCGTGCGCACCGTCGTCGCCGGATCGGCTGCGTCGGGATCCAGCGTCAGGATCCGGTTCATCTCGGACACATAGAGGCGCCCGTCCGGCCCCCGAGCCGCCGTGTGCGGCATGTTGAGGCCCTGGGCCAGCCGTCGCCAGCGCGGCGCGCCGTCCGCCCCGAACGACAACCGCCAGATCGCGCCGTTGCCCGGATACCAGTTGCCCAGGTCCGTCACCAACCAGTCGCCGCCGGACAGCGCCAACAGGCCGCGCGGCATCCGGGGCCCATCCGCGCCCGATCCCTGCCACACCAATCCCAGGCAATAGCCGGGCGCCATCCGCACCATGGTCATGGGCCGCCCGCCGCAGTCCCCCTGTGTCGCATAGGCGCCCTGGGCCGCGCTGGCGCTGATGGGCGCGGCGACGAGAAGGGCGAGCAGGGCCAGCAGGCGGACGGTGTTCATGGGCGTAGAAGTCCCGACAGGCGGCCGAAGATCAAGCCGTCACGTCAGATCAGGCCCTGCTCCCGCGCTGCCGCCGTCAGCCCGTCGCGAAACTCGGGCGCGGCCAGGGCGATCAGGGCGCGGGCGCGTTCGCTGGACGACTTGCCCTTCAAATTGGTCCAGCCGTGTTCGGTGGCGACGATGTGAGTGTCGTTGCGCGGCGTGGTGACCGGCCCGTCCAGCCGCGCGACGATGCGCGACGCGGTCCCCTTCGCCGCCGTGGAATGACAGGCGATGATCGACTTGCCGCCTTGTGAGCCATAGGCGCCGCGCACGAAGTCCAGCTGACCGCCGGCGGCCGTGAACTGGCGCCCGTTCAGGAACTCCGAACAGCAGGCGCCGGTCAGATCGACCTGAAGCGTGGCGTTGACCGAGATCATTTTGGCATTGCGCGCGATCACGGCCGGGTCGTTCACATAGGAGACCGGATGGGCCTCCATGCCGCGATTGCCGTCCAGAAACTCATAGGTGTTGAGGTCGCCCATCGAGAAGGCGAAGACGCCCACGCCGGGATGCAGGGTCTTGCGGGCATGGTTGGCGACGCCGGCCTGCATCAGTTCGACCAGGCCGGGCGTCAGCATCTCGGTATGGACGCCCAGGTCGCGGTGGTCCTTCAGGGCGTCGCAGACGGCGTTGGGCAGGGCGCCGATCCCCATCTGCAGCGTCGCGCCGTCCTCGACCAGATCGGCGATGATCCGCCCGATGGTCAGGTCCGCCGGCTGAGGCTCGGCGCGCGGCACGACCAGCAGGGGGGCTGAGTGTTCGACGATGCCGGCGACCTTCGACACATGGACGGTGCAGTCGCCGAACACGCGCGGCATGTGCGGATTGACCTCGACGATCACGGTCCGCGCCGTCTGCGACACCGGTTTGGAATAGTCGGTGTTGGTCCCGAACGAGAAGAAGCCGTCCTCATCCATCGGCGACACGGTGCAGACCAGCGTGTCCACCCCGACCTCGTCGCACAGCAGGCGGGGCGATTGCTGGAAGCCGGTGGGGATGAACTGGACGGGATTGGGTCGGCCCTCCTCGTGCGCCCGCTGTTCCAGCCGCCGCTCGATGGCGCTGTGGAACAGGCTCCATGGCCGGATCCGGTCCATCAGCTCATAGCGCAGCACCGTGTCGCCCGCGATGGCGGTTGAGAGCAGATAGTAGAGATTGACGTCCTCGACCTCGCCCCGCTCCGCCCGTTCGGCCAGGGCCTTCAGCAGGGCCGGCGGCTGGGAGACGCCCAGGCCCATGGCGACCTTGGCGCCCGAGGCGATCAGGGCGGCGGCCTGATCGGGGGTCTTCAGGCGTTCGGCGTATTGGGCGGCGTGGTCCATGGCTCATCTCTCGCGGCGTTCAGCCAGACTAGCCTGTCGCGGACGGCGCCGCGGGCCTAGACTTTGGTCGCGGCGATCACCGTCTCGACCTCGATCGGCGACGGCTCGTCCTGTAGCGGCGCCCGGCGACGCTTCTGCCAGCGCGCCACGCCATAGGCGATCAGCCACAGGGCCATGGCCCAGGCTGCGCCGACGGCCCAGCCGGCGAAGACGTCGGTGGCCCAGTGGGCGCCCAGATAGATGCGGGTCAGGCCGACCAGCAGGGCCATCAGGATTCCCACCCCCAGCACGAAGACCTTGAACCGCTCTCGCGGGAACGCGCGCGTCAGCATGACGGCGACGGTCAGATAGAAGACGGTGGACAGCAGGGCGTGACCCGAGGGGAAGCTGGCGTTGATCGTCTCCACCGCCTGCATGGCGGCAGGCGGCCGGGCGCGTTCGAACACCGCCTTCAGCCCTTCCGAGAGCGCGACGCCCCCGGCCAGGCCGACGACCAGCAGCAGCGACGACAGCCATTTCCTCTGGCTCAGCAGGAAGACAATCACGATCAGGGCGAACAGGCCCAGCACAGATATGCCGCCCAGAGAGGTGAGGTCGGCCGCCGCCTCCTTCAGCCACCACGGTCCCCACGGTCGGCCGGGATCGTCGGCATAGGGCCGCATCAACGCCAGGATATGATGATCGAAGGCGATGCCGCCGGCCTCGGTCATGTCGTCGGCCAGTTCGACAAACGTCAGGACCCCCCCGGCGACGACGAAGAGGGCGGCAAGCGCCGCGATCTCCGTGCGGGCGACCGTCAGGACGCGTATCAAAAAGGGACGAAGATTAGACTGGGTCATGGACGGCCCAAACGGCCAAGCTCGCCCTATGTTCCGATCACGCGTTCGTGATCGCGCTGTCGCGTGAACGTAAAGGGGCCGTGCTGGCTTGCGCACTGGCTTTTCCCCAGGCCTGCGCGACTTGTCCAAGCGATTCGCCCACTAAGTGTCCGTCAAGCCCGTTGACGGGTCATTAGGCATATGCGCCCTATATGTGGGCTCGGGGAGCGCAGAGGCCACAAGATGATGTGGTTACGGCGCAGGTGGCTCTAGGCTTTTTCTGTTCAGGACGCGGATGACCATGGCTGGCGGCGAGGCATTGAAGACGACGGAATTCCAAGGTGTTGCGGGAACGCAGACGCCTGAACGCCCCCACCTGACGGTGGTGAAATCGGTCCAGGTGGACCGGTCGCGCGACGCCCTGCTGACCGATTTCGGCAAGAAGACCCTGGAAGACCGCTACCTGCTGGCCGGCGAGAGCTATCAGGACATGTTCGCCCGCGTCTCGACCGCCTTCTCGGACGATCCCGAACACGCCCAGCGTCTTTATGACTATATGAGCCGCCTGTGGTTCATGCCGGCGACCCCGGTCCTGTCGAACGGCGGCGCGGATCGCGGCCTGCCCATCTCCTGCTTCCTGAACGCCGTGGGCGACAGCCTTGAGGGCATCCAGAACGTCTGGAACGAGAACGTCTCGCTGGCCTCGAATGGCGGCGGCATCGGCACCTACTGGGGCGGGGTCCGCTCCATCGGCGAGAAGGTCAAGGGCGCGGGCAAGACCTCGGGCATCATCCCCTTCATCCGCGTGATGGACAGCCTGACCCTGGCGATTTCGCAGGGCTCGCTGCGTCGTGGTTCGGCCGCCGTCTATCTGGACATCCACCACCCCGAGATCGAGGAGTTCCTCGAAATTCGCAAACCGTCGGGCGACTTCAACCGCAAGTCCCTGAACCTGCACCACGGCATCAACATCACCGACGAGTTCATGGAGGCGGTGAAGGTCGGCGCGACCTTCGACCTGAAGTCGCCCAAGAACGGCGAGGTCATGAAGACCGTCGACGCCCGTTCGCTGTGGACCAAGCTGCTCGACATCCGGATGCAGACCGGCGAGCCCTATATGATCTTCTCCGACACGGTGAACCGCCAGATGGCGCCGCACCAGCGCGACCTGGGTCTGAAGGTCAAACAGTCGAACCTGTGCGCCGAGATCATGCTGCACACCGGCCGCGACCACCTGGGCGTGGACCGGACTGCCGTCTGCTGCCTGTCGTCGGTCAACGCCGAGACCTTCCTGGAATGGCGCGAGGAGCCGATGTTCGTCGAGGACATCATGCGCTTCCTGGACAACGTCCTGGAGGACTTCATCCGCCGCGCCCCGCCCGCCATGGCCGCCGCCGTCTATTCGGCCAAGCGCGAGCGTTCGGTCGGCCTCGGTTTGATGGGCTTCCACTCCTTCCTGCAGGGTCAGGGCGTCGCCTTCGAAAGCGCCATGGCCAAGTCGTGGAACATGCGCCTGTTCAAGCATCTGCGTCGCGAGGCCGACAAGGCCAGCCGCCTGTTGGCCGAAGAGAAGGGTCCGTGCCTGGACGCCGAGGAACGCGGCGTGATGGAGCGGTTCAGCCACAAGCTGGCCATCGCCCCGACCGCCTCGATCTCGATCATCTGCGGCGGCACGAGCGCCGGCATCGAGCCGATCCCGGCCAACATCTACACCCACAAGACCCTGTCCGGCTCGTTCGCGGTCAAGAACCCCTATCTGGAGCGCCTGCTCGACCAGAAAGGGATCAACACCGAGGCCGTCTGGAGCTCGATCCTTGAACAGGAGGGCTCGGTCCAGCACCTCGACGAACTGGACGAGGACGAGAAGGGCATCTTCAAGACCGCCTTCGAACTGGACCAGCGCTGGGTGGTCGAACTGGCCGCCGACCGCGCGCCGGAAATCTGCCAGGCCCAGTCGTTGAACCTGTTCATCCCCGGCGACGTCAACAAATGGGACCTGCACATGCTGCACTGGTCCGCCTGGGAACGCGGCGTGAAGTCGCTCTATTATCTGCGCTCCAAGTCGGTGCAGCGGGCCGCCTTCGCCGGGGCCGAGGACAAGGCCGAGGTCGTGATCGACCCGAACCAGCCCGACCTCTTCTCCATGCCCAAGACTGACTACGACGAGTGCCTGGCCTGCCAGTAAGGCTTCAGCACCGAAGACCCTGAAGGGCTCCGCGACAGCGGGGCCCTTTTTACATTTGGGAACCAGCGCCGGTTGTCCTCGTTGAAAAGCGACGAAACCATGTCGAAAACCTGTTGGACTCCTGCGCCGGGTGGTTGCAGTGTGAGTTCAGCGGATCGGTGGGGAGACCGGATGCGTTTGAAGGCCTGCATGATTGGAGCGACCGGCGTACTGGCGACAGCCTGCGCCAACGCCGCCTGTGCGCAGACCTGGGCCCCCAACGCCTTCGACGCTGCGCCGGACGCCGCCGGCGCCGTCATCGCACGTCTCACCGACCAGACAAGTTTCCGCGTCGCGCCCGACGCCCGTTTCGGCCCCGAGATCGAAATCCCGACCGCCTTCCGTCCCGAGGACGGATCGGGTCTGTCGGCCAGCACCCGCCGCGACGTCTGGATCGACCGAACCGACTTCACCGACCGCGTGACGCTGGAGACCGCCGGGCGGCTTCGTCGCGCCGACGGCTCGCCCCTGCCGGTCACCCCCGTGGACCGGGCCGAGCTCGATCCCGACGCCTACGACCTGCGCTATGTACGCGGCTTCCGGGCCGCGCGCGGCCATACGGCTTCGGGCCTGGAGGTCAGCCTGACCCCTCACGCCGGCCTCGGCGTCGGCAGTGAAGGCCGCTCGGCCGAGGCTGGCGTGACGCTCAAGATCGGCGAGGGGCTGGACCGCCTGGCGCCCAACGGCCGCGAGCGGTTCGGCGAACGGCCGCGCTGGTATCTGTACGCCGCAGGCTCGGGCCGCGCCGTGGGCTACAACTTCGCCCGCACACGCGATGGCGACTACACCCGCTCCGGCTATACCCAGGACAAGGGCAGCTTCCTAGGCGACGCCTCCATCGGCGTAGCCTATCGCAAGGGCGACGTTCAGACGTCCTTCGGCGTCGTCTATCGCGAGATCGACGCCGGTAAGGGTCTGCGCGGTATGAACGGCCTCGATACCGACGTCAGCGAGGGTCTGCTGGCCTTCCAGCTGTCGATCCGCCCCGGCCGCTGAGCCTCTAGCGAACCTCTGATACCGCCACCCCTTCGCGACGCGGATCCGCCCCCGCATCCCATCGACCGTCGCGCCAGATCGCCCCATGAAGTCCCGAGGTCTCGGTGGCGTTGGGTTGAAGCCGCATGCCCGCCGCGCCCAGGGCGTCGCGGATCTCTGGCGCGATCATGTCGGTATCGGCGCCGACCATGTCGCCCCGCACCACCAGATTGGGCAGGGCGATAGCCTCCTGCATCGACAGGCCCCAATCCATCGTCCCGACCAGAGCCTTGGCCACATAGGCCAGGATGCTGGACCCGCCCGGCGAACCGATGGCCCCGACCAGACGGCCCTGTCGATCTAGGATCAGCACCGGCGTCATCGACGAGCGCGGCCGCTTGCCCGCCGCCACCGCATTGGCGGCCGGGTGATCGTCCTCGCGCGGCGTGAACGAGAAGTCCGTCAGCTGGTTGTTCAGGAAGAAGCCGCCGACCATCCGCCCGTTGCCGAAGATGCTCTCCACCGTCGTGGTCATGCTGACGGCGTTGCCCCAGGCGTCGACCACGACCATGTGCGAGGTGCCGCCCGGCTCGGCCGTCTGGTCGATCCCGCGCGGCGGCGACCCCGTCGGCGCCCCCGCCTCCACCGGCCCGTCGATCTGGGGCGCAAGGGCGGCGCGCGCAGCGACATAGTCGGGGTCCAGCAGGCCCGCGATAGGCACGCCGACGAAGTCGTTGTCGCCCACATAGCGGTCGCGGTCGGCATACATCAGCCGCTGCAACCGCCCGAACGCCACCCAGGCCTGCGGGCTCGCGGCGCCCTTGTCCAGATCCGGCGTTTCCTCGGCCATGGCCAGGAACTGCAGCAGGGCCACGCCGCTGGAAGGCGGCGGCGGCACGCAGATGACATAGGCCTGATAAGGCCGGCAAATGGCGTCGCGACGCAGCGGATGATAGGCGGCGATGTCCGCCTCGGTCAGGCCGCCGGGACGCGGCCCTTCGCGCACCGCGTCGGCGATTTCATGCCCGATGGAGCCGCCATAGACGACGCCCGGCCCCTCCTGCGCCAACCGCGCGACTGTGTCGGCATAGGCGGGGTTCTTCAGCGTGTCGCCCGCCTGATACCGCGTGCCGTCCGGCTTGGTGAAATAGGCGGTCGCCCAGCGGGTCCGCGCCTGGGGGAAACGCCCGTTGATCATGCCGGCCAGACGCGGGCTGACGGTGAACCCGTCGCGCGCCAGCCGCTCGGCGTCGCCGAACAGGTCGCGCCACGCCAGCTTGCCGTGATCCTTCTGCGCCATGGCCAGCATGGCCACCGCCCCCGGCGCGCCCGTCGACCGCCCCGACAAGACCGCGTCGATGAAGGGCAGGGGCTTGCCGTCCTCGTAGAACAGCTCGGGCGTCGCCGAGGCCGGCGCCGTCTCGCGCCCGTCATAGGCCGTTACCGTCCCTGTCCCGGCGTCATAGCTCATCAGGAAGGCGCCGCCGCCCAGGCCCGACGACTGCGGCTCCACCAGCCCCAGCACCGCCTGGATCGCCACCGCCGCATCCACCGCCGACCCGCCGCGCCGCAACACGGTCATCCCCGCCTCGACCGCCAACGGATTGGCCGCCGTCACGAACGGCCCCCGAGCCGAGGATGGCGCCGGGGATGACGCCGTGGCCGAAGCCGGAGCGCCCGCTATGAGTTGGGGTGTCGCAGCATCCATCCCCGCCGTCGTCTGACACCCCGCCAGGACGACGGGCACGAGCAGGGCGGCGATCTGACGACGAAACGAGCGCATGGACTATCCGGGGCGGCGAGAGCGTCCCAAAGGCCTAATCCGTCCCGCGCGCCGCGCCAACCGCTCTATCTGCGCAAAACTGCATTCCCCCGCTTGCGTCCGCCCAATCCCCGAGCTAAAGACCCGCCCTCGCCGCAAGGCAGCCGCACCCGTAGCTCAGCTGGATAGAGCACCAGACTACGAATCTGGGGGTCGGGCGTTCGAATCGCTCCGGGTGCGCCATCCTTTTCCAAATATTGTGAATGACTATATGCACGCGTCCGTGACGCGTGCATCGGCTTTGGCGCTGTCCTGATAACCACCGTAAGCGCATAGGGCCGCGATCTGGGATCGGTCGCCGTGCCGGCTAATCTGGTCGCTGTTCCGCATCTCTGTGGTCCCAACGTCCGGCGGCAGGAGTCATTCGTGCCAAGGTGTCCGAAGAGACCCAAGCGCAGCTGAGGGCGGGGACTTGTATCTGTCTGGCAGTCACGCTGTGCCGGCAGTCAGAACGGCTGCTGGCGCGACCAGACGCAGGTAAACCGCCGCTTCATGCGTCTCACTCGGCCTTCGGTGGCTCGCCGCCGCGGGTGAACATCATGATTTCGGGGGATAGCCAGAGGGGCTTTCGCTCGGGGCCTCGTCTGCCGAGAGCAGTTTTCCTGTGTCGGGATCATACCGGAAGACCTCTTCGATCTGGTTCGTCTTGACGCGGAGAAGGCCGTTCTCCAGGTCGTCCTGGACGTGGATGCGGCGATCCGCAGCGCCCGCGCAGGCGACGATGGCGCCGGATTGAAATCCGGTTTCGATCGGCCGGACAAGGCAGGACCGGCCCATGCCGTCGGCCAGGGTCAGCCATCCTTCTTGCGTGATCGTGTGGCTGTAGACCGGGCCTCCATGCCGATCGATGGTCGTGAAGGTCTGGCCCAGGCCGAATGTTCTCTGAGGCGCATCCAGGAACTGGATACCGACCTGGTTGCGGACCAGCAGGCCCCGTCCGTCGATGTAGTAGTGAGCGATCTGGGTGCCGGCATTGTCGGGCCAGCGCATATGCATGTGCATATGCGCCGGGGCGTCGGTGTGGCCATGCGGCAAGTTGGTGTCGAATCCCATGATGAGGATCTTGCCCAACCCCTGTCGCTCGACGGCCAGACCCAGGCCCAGTTCGCGAACGACCTCCCTTTGAGCGAAACTCAATGTGTCGGCCGCCTGCCGCTGCAGGAGGGGGGCGGGCGCATCGCTGTAGGCGCCGGCCCGACGGGCGGGATCGTCATGTTCGAACCGAAGCACCATTCCGGGTTCGACGATGTTCGTGTGGAATTCGCCGGCGTTGACGGCGTCGTCGCTCAACGGCGGAAGATGAACGGTCAGACGATCGCCGACGTTGGTGAAGGCGATGTCTCCGGTCTCCAGCACCACGCGCCGAACGCCGCCTCCGTGCGTTTCGAAGGTCAGGTCTAGGGTTCGACGCCGGGGAACGCGCAGGTCGATCAGGGTTTCATGCGCATTGTCACGCGCGAACTCGGGATCCTGAACCAGGACGCAGGACGGGCAACTCGATGGGTCGAACACCACCGTCCCCGCCGCAGGATCGGTCTTCACGAACTTGACCACCACCCGAACGTCTTCGGACGGTGTCTGCGCTGACGCGGGCCAACCAATGCCGACCGTCAGGATTGCAACCATGGTCAGGGTTCTGATGATCACGACGCGCCTCGCGTAAAACATGATGAGGATAGGGTGTGCGCAGCCGCCGGATCGCCTGGCGACGATCCGGCGGCGCTGTCGGGGTTCAGAAGTCGGGTTTCCACGACAGACCGAACCAGACGGTCGAGCCGACGGGGAAGAAGTTGTTGACCAACTGACGGTCCACGCCCTGGCGCACCTCGAACGGTTCCTTGGTCAGGTTCTGCACCTGGAAGATGGCGTCCAGCCCCCTCACGACCTCATAGCGGAGCTGCAGATCGACCTGTTCGCGCGGCTCCTGATAGAGATCGCGCTCCGGGGTATCCTGATCGGCCTGTTGCAGGGCGCGACCGATGCGGTTGTAGGACAACCGTCCCTCGAACGGACCGGAGGCATAAAAGACCGTCAGATTGACGATGTAGTCCGGCTGCTGGATCAGGCCGCTGGTTTCACGAACGCCGGGCCCGCCGTTTGCAATGCTGGCGGCGCTGGTCGGCAGGTTGAACGACCCTTCCAGCAGGGTCAGGTTGGCGTTGACGCCGAACCCCTGCAACGCCTCGGGCAGAAAGTCGAAACCATCGTCGGAATAGCCGATCTCCAGGCCCTTAACCTCGCCCTCTGCGGCATTCAGCGGTGTGCGCTGAACCACGTTGGCATAGTTGACGCCGAGATAGCTGGTTGCGGGACCGGCCTGGATCGCCGTGAAGATTTCGTTCTTCAAAGACTTGTAGAAGCCGGCGACCGAGAACAGCCCTCCTCCGGGCAGGTACCATTCGTACGACAGGTCGTAGTTGACCGCCTCGCGGGGTTGCAGGTTCGGATTGCCCGTATTGATCGTCAAGACGCCGTCTGTGCCGATGCCGTAGGTCGTGCGCGCGGCATACTGGCTGTAGTCGGGGCGACCGATCGTCTGTGTCACAGCCCCGGTCACACGCATATCCTGCGTAAGATTATAGGTGGCCAGGAAGGACGGCAGGGTGAACGCGTAGTCGGTCTTGCGGGTCAGCGGCGTATAGACGGTGCTGCCCGCCGTGGCGGGGACCTGGAAAGTATCGACGGTCAGGTCGGTGGCGTCGCGACGCAGCCCTGCCGTCAGGAACAGCCGGTCGGAGCGATAATGCCCCTGGACATAGAGGCCGGTCGTCTCTTCCAGATCGGAGAAGTCGTCACCGAAATTGTTGGCGCGCTGGTCGGTCGCGACGAACTGGGTGGGATTGGCCGCCACATAAGCTAGCACGCGGTCGGGATCCACGACCAGATACGGAACCTGTGGGGTGTCGCGGCTGGTGAAGCGTCGCGGATAGATGAAGTTTCCCAAGCCGCCGATCTGGGCTTGAGAGACGGCATTGGCCGACGTCAGTTCGGAATAGCGGACATCGAACGACAGGTCGGTCCTGGTGATGTTGGCGCCGACGCGACCGCCGAACCCCTGGTCGTCGGCGTCGGCATTGAACGCCAGTTCGGCCTTGCCGAACAGGACGTCGGTGTTGGACTGGCGGAATACGTCGCGAATGTAGAGCAACTGATAGGCGTCAGGATTGGCGCCCAGCGTCGGATTGGTATGAACGCCGCGCGGAACGCCGTCCTCGAAGGCGTAGGTGTAGCCAAAGCTGGGAATACGCGTCGTGGTGACCCGTCCGGGAATGACGTTGCCCGCCCATTTATGGAAGGTGCGCTGCTCGTCGTAGGTGGCGTTGGAAGCCGAGCCGACCAGGTTCAGCGTCCAGTCCGAAGTGAGATCGAAATCTCCCTTCAAGGTGAACAGCGTCGTGTTGCGCTCCTGCGGTTGACGAACGATGCCTTGCTGAAGCTCGCCTGTCGCGAAGCCGCCCGTCTCGGCGGTCAGGGCGGTGGGCGCTCCGCCTGGAATGGTCAGAATCTCCGCCCGGAGTTCTTCATCCTTGTCGTGATAGTAGCCGGCGAAAGCCGAAACCTCGGCGGTGTCGCTGATCCGGTATTCCAGCTTGGCGTTGAGGCTGGCGCGGGTGCGTTCGTTGTCGAAGCGAAAATCCTGCAAGCGAACCGGCGCGATGAACCCGGTCGAAGACAGGTTTCGGAAAGGCGTCGCCGTCCCTGTCGCCGTGTAATAGGTATAGCCATTGCCGTTGGTGTCGCCAGGCAGTTCGCTGAACGCCGAAGACGACAGGTTCTGATACTCGCCCGACACCACCAGACCGAACTGGTCGTCGGCCCCGAAGATCAAGGCGCCCGTCGCATCCGCCCGAAACGACGGCTTGGCTTCGGCCAGGAAATCGCCTGCCGTGGAGTTGGTCCCGGCATAGGCGTTCAGCGCAAAGAAGCGGTCGTCACGGGCCGTGAAGGCGCTGCGAGAGACGATGTTCAACTGACCGCCCAGGGCATGAGGATCGAAGGCGGCAGTCACCGTCTTGATGGCCTCGATGCGCGCCACAAGCGACACCGGCAACTGTTCCAGTCGCGCCCCTCGCACGGTGAACTCGCTGCTGGCGATCGGCGCGCCATCGACGGTGATCAGGTTGTAACGAGGGTCCAGTCCCCGGATGGTGACCCGCTGATAGATGTCGCGGTTCTTGGTCGCGTCCAGACCGCCGACCGTCGACAGGCCCACGATGCGCCGCGCCGATTCCACGACGTTCAGATCCGGCAAACGGCCGATGTCGTCCTGGCTGATCGAATCCAGGATTACATCCGATCGCCGTTTCGCGGTGACGGCCGCGTGCGCCGAAGCGCGATAGCCCGTGACCACGATATCATCGACATCGGCCGCAGGCGGATCGATCTGCTGCGCCCAGGCGGGCATGGCGCCCAGCATCGTCAGCATCGTCGTGGCGGCCAGCATGGCGCGCCGCTGATTGAAGTGGATCATGAAGTTTCCCCAGAACGTCAGACCGCCCCGGCCTGCTGAGTTTATATATATCATTATGTATGATATTAATTTGACAGTTCTTGAGTTTTTGCCTTGTGTTCAAACCGCCTCACGAGACATCACCGCGCTATGAGTCCCCGAAAACCTGATCTCAAAATCCCGTCTCAGCGTCGAGGAACGGCTCGCTTCGAGACGGTGACGCTACGAGAACGTCAGCTTCTGACCGCGATCCGAAATGCGGGCGAGATCTCCAGGTCGGAATTGATCAAGGCGACCGGGCTTAGCGGCGTCGCCGTATTTCGCGGCACGGAAGACCTTGCCGCTCAAGGGCTTGTGGAAATCGGCGCGACGGTCGCCAAGGGCCGGGGCCAGCCAAGCGCGGTCGTCAGCTTGCGGTCCGACGCCTTGGCGACGGTCGGACTGTCGGTCATGACCGACTATGCCGAGGCGGTGCTGATGGATTTCACAGGCCGCATTCTGACGAAGCAGGAATTGACGCTGGACGGGATGCCGCGCGAAGCGATGCTGGACGCCCTCATGACCTTCATCGACGAGAGCGCCCAGGCCGCAGGCATTGCCGTGGACTCGATCTTCGGACTTGGCGTGGCGTTGGCGGGATTCTTTGTGGGCGAAAGCTCAAGGATGAACCCCGCCCGAGAACTGGATGACTGGGCCTTGATCGACCTTCAGGCCTTGATCGAGACGCGGACCGGCTATCCGACGATGGTCGAAAACGTGGCCACGGCCGCCGCCGTCGGCGAACGCCTGCTGGGTGTCGGCCGATGGGCGCCGAGTTTCGGCTATCTCAACTTCGCCGGGGGGCTGGGCGCGGGCCTCATCATCAACGGCGAACCCGCGCGTGGAAAATACGGCAACGCCGGCGAGATCGGAGGGCTGACCGAAGCCCTCGGTCTGCCGCATCCCAAGCTCGACACACTGCGCGACATGCTGTCGGCTCATGGCGTGGAGACGACCGGAATCACCGACATGGTGCGGCGCTACGACGACGACTGGCCGGGTGTTGCGGCATGGATCGAGGGCCACACCGCCTCGTTCAACATGATTGCGGCGGCGTTCCGCTACATCACGGACTGTGACGCCATCGTCATCGGGGGGCGTGCGCCGGCGGCTCTGGCGCGCAGGATCGCCGACGCCATCACCTGGATCGAAGACGCTCGACCCGTCAGGCGCGACGCACCTCTTCCCGCGCCCAAGGTCGTGATCGCCGAGGTGTCCTCCGATTCAGCCGCCATCGGGGCGGCGACGCTGCCTCTCCGTTCGGGCTACTTCCTGTAAGCGCGCATCACGATGTCTGTCCAAAGCGAGATCGACGCCTGGCGATGTGAGCCTTCGGCGGGTTCAATGGGCGCGGCGCGGTAGGGTCTTGCTCGAATAGTCTGATCGACAGGAACGCGACGATAATACCGCCCAGGATCGGCCCTGCCGCCATCCAGGCCACGACAGGACCGGCGGCGGCTGCATAGGTCCGATAATCGATGCCGGCGAGGATCAGGCCGACCAGTCCGGCGGACACGGCGTGTCCCATTTTGGAACAACAGGTGTAGACTCCGAAGGCCGCCGTTCCGGGAAATCGCGTATTCGGGGCCGCGGCGACGCCGGCCAGCAGCGACCACACCGACATCATGACCCCGCCCGAGCCCACGCCGTAGATGGCGACGCAGATCGCAGCGATCACGCCGCCATGACCGGCTCCAAGATAAAAAAGCATCGCCCCCGCCGTCGTCGTGGCCAGGGCGGCGCGCAGCACGACGACCAGACGCCAGGATTGGGCCAGGCGAGACCATCCGAACTGGCTGAACAATGATCCCAGGGCCGCCGCGGAAAGGATCATGCCGGCGTCGAAGACGCCGCGGACGCCAAAGGCTGCGAAATATGGGTTCAATTTGGAAAAAATTGGCACGGACGCCGAAAGGCTGAACGCCATGGCGAAGATGGCGATCGCTCCCATCCGTGCGTTCATCGGTTTTGCGACCCCGATAGCCTGGCATCGAGCCGCCCCCTTGATGCAAACGCCCGGTTCGCGACGCACGCGCGAGTAAAGCGCGATCGCTGTGCCGATCGCCAGTGCGGCGAGGCATGCGCACAGCCACCAGAAGCGGTCGGATTGGGCCTTCGCGGCGACATCGATCATCATCGGTGCAAAGATCGCGGCGAGGGCGAGATGCGCCGTCCCACCGACCAGATATCGGATCGAGGCGAGTTGAGCCCGCCCGCCGTCGTCGCCTGTCGCGAACGCCAGCATGGCGTTCTGCGGATTGTCCAAAAGAGGATAGGCGCACCTGAACACCAGAATGCTGGCCAGGGCGAAACCGAATTGAAGGGTTTCGGGCAGTGCGCCGGTGGAGGCGAAGATCACCAGGGTCAAACCGCTCGCGACCGCGCCGATCATCTGCATGCGCCCGGCTGACCGGCTGGTCGTCACGACGTGCCGGATCAACCATCCCAGAACAAGATCCATCACCGCATTGACCAGTAGCGAAAGCGCCAGGATCAGACCGACGTGGGATGGAGGCAGGCCGACCGCCTCGGTCAGGAAAAAGGCGAACAGCAGTTCGCTGGCGTGCCAGATCAGGCTCTTCGCCCCATGCGCCGCGCCATAGGAGACGATGAACGCGGAACTCGCTCCACCCAGGCGACCCATCTCTGCGCCTCCCCGCGCTGAACATCGGTGAACCGCCTAGACCCAACCCGTGACAGTCTTCTGACAACGGTCGCTCATGCGCGTTTGCCCCAGGCGTCCGTCCTCTTTCTCCAGACTACGAACTCTGGAGGCATGCGTTCGAATCGCTCCGGGTGCGAAATTTTATAAAATATATCAGTGGCTTGTGTAATGTACGCCCCAAGGTGTTCGTTTGGTTGATTGTAACATTGTCCTGCAGCCCAGCTTAAGTCTCTGCTTTTAAAGCGTTGCCCTTGTCGTATCGGTCTGAGGCTCGCGAAGAGGCTCGATGCTTGAGGCGCGCATACGACATCTCCGGCAAGCATAAGGACTCAGGTCAGCGTAGCGCGGCGCTCTGGTTTGCATCGAACCTGCATGACGCCTGCGCCGACAATCCATCGGCGGCGCAACCGAACTTGACGGCTATAGCGGAGAAGTCTGTCCCGAAAGGGAGGCCTCGATGCTTCACACACCCGCTTTGTCTCGATCATCATTCTGGGTCAGGATCGCCATAGGCGCCGTCCTGGTCGGTCTCGCCGACCTGCTGTTCTTCAAACATGCTCCCGGTACGAGCCTCGGCCTGTTTGCGTTCGTGGTCCTGGGAAGCGTGATCTTCAGCCGCAAGGACTTGCTGCGCGATCGGCGGGCGCGGGGCTTCGTCCTCGCTGGCGTTGCCTTCGCCCTTGTACTGGCGGATCGCCCGGGCCTGCTGGCCTGGGTTCTGTTCGTCGTCTCCATGAGCGTTGGGGTCTTGTCGAGCCGCGTGGGGCCGAACGAGACAGCGTGGGGCTGGTCCCAAAGGCTGGCGATGAACTGGCTTTTTGCGCTGCTTGGACCAGTGATGGACCTGTTCAAGGTCTCACGGCTGAGGCGCGGTCGCGGGGGAATGCCCGCCCTGACCTTGCTTGGTCTCCTCATCATGCCGTTGGTCGGAGGCGCCGTTTTCCTCGCCCTGTTCTCGGCGGCGAACCCCCTTATTTCGAACGCCATCGCCGCCCTGTCCCTGCCGTCGCTGTCGGGCCAGAACATCCTCCGCGTCCTGTTCTGGTGTGCGGTCTTGATCGGCGTTCTCAGCCTGCTGCGGCCGCGTTGGCGCAAGCCCTTGTTGGCCCTGCCCGAGCGCAGGATCGCAAGACCTTCGGCGTCTCTGACCACCTCTATCACCCTGTCCCTGATCGTCTTCAATGCAGTCTTCGCGCTCCAGAACGGTCTGGACTTAGCGTTCCTGTGGAGCGGCGCGCCCCTGCCGGGCGACATGGGCTTGGCCGAATACGCGCATCGCGGCGCCTATCCCTTGATCGTCACCGCCTTGCTTGCCGGCCTGTTCGTCCTGGTGGCGCTTCAGCCGGGCTCCGATACGGCGCAGAGGCCCCTCGTTCGGCGTCTGGTGGTGGTCTGGATCGCCCAGAACATGGTCCTGGTCGCGTCGAGCCTCCTGCGTACCGCCGACTATATCGAGGCCTACGCCCTGACCCGTTTCCGCATCGCCGCGATGATCTGGATGGCGCTGGTCGCGGTCGGCCTGGTGCTGATCTGCTGGCGTATGCTGGCGGGCAAGTCGGCGCATTGGCTGATCAACGCCAACGCCATGGCAGCGCTGATTGTGCTGGCGGTCGTCAGCGTCATCGATCTCGGCGCGGTCGTCGCCGGCTGGAACGTGCGGCATGCCAAGGAGGCCGGAGGTCGCGGGGTCGAACTGGACCTCGGCTATCTCCATACTCTCGGCGCGCCTGCGCTCGTCTCTTTGGTCGAGCTGGAAACGACCACGGACGATGTCGCCCTGCGCGACCGGGTCGCCGCCGTCCGCCAGGACATCCTGCTGAACGTTCGGCGTCGTCAGGGCGAATGGCGCGGCTGGACTTGGCGCGACCAGCGTCGCCTCGATCGTGTCGATGTCTTGCAGCGGAGCCGCGCGCTGTCGGCGCCCGTCCCTGGCGCACGCGATTGGGACGGACGGCTCGTCCGGGCGGCGCCTCCCGTTGCCCCAGCGCCCGTCGCCTCGCCCGTATCTGTGCCGTTGACCTCTCTGACGGAAGGCTGAACATGGCCATCATGCAAAGCACCGTCCTGGTGGTCGATGACGACCCGCACATTCGCGACCTGCTGACCTTCGCGCTTCAGAAGGCGGGGCTGGCGACGCGGGAGGCCGCCGATGGCGAGGCCGCCTTGGCCGACATCGCCCTGTGCAGGCCCAGCCTCGTCGTGCTGGACATCAATATGCCGCGCATGGACGGGATCGAGACCTGTCGCCGAATCCGCGCCCAGGGCGATCTGCCGGTCCTGTTCCTGTCGTCGCGCGACGACGAGATCGACCGGATCCTGGGCATGGAGCTGGGGGCGGACGACTATGTGACCAAGCCGTTCAGTCCGCGCGAGGTGGTGGCGCGGGTCGCCGCCATCCTGCGCCGGATCGCAAGGAACCCACCCCCGCCGACGCCGGGCCGGTTCGCCTTCGGCGGCCTTGGTCTGGATGCGGAAGGATGGCGGGCGACATGGCGCAATGTCGAGGTGCCGCTGACGGTGACGGAGTTCAGCATCGTGCGCACCCTGGCCGATGCGCCGCGCCGGGTCTTCACCCGCGACGCCATCATCGACCGGGTCCACGGCCCAGGCTTCGCCATGACCGACCGTACGATCGACAGCCACGTTCGCAACCTGCGGGCCAAGTTCGCCACGGTAGGCGGGGCTGACGTGATCGAGACCAGACCGGGTATCGGCTATCAGCTTGGCCCCTGCCTCGGCGCGCCGGGGGCGTCGGACGCGTGATCGCACGCTTGCGCGCCTTCGTCCGCCGTCATTGGCCGGCGCTCAGGCTTCGCACGATTCTGCTGTCGGTGCTGATCTTCGCCGGCATCTTGCCTGGACTCAGCGCCATCTTCCTGCGGGTCTATGAGAACACCCTGGTGCGCCAGACGGAGGCGGAGCTGGTCGCCCAGGCCGTCGTCCTCTCAGCCGTCGCCGCCTCGGATTGGCCCGGCGCCGTCGTGGTCCCGCTCGATCCCGCCAGACGCGACGATCCGGGGTACTACAGGCCCGAACCCGCGACGATCGACCTGGGGTCTACGCCGGTCCTGCCCGCTCGACCCTCTCCGCATGCCGCCGCCGCGCCGGATGCAGGGGCGGTTTCGGTCGCGGACCGGCTTGGACCCGTCATAGAGCGAACCAGCCGCACCACCCTGGCCTCGATCCTCGTCCTGGATCGCAACGGAACCATCGTCCTCGGCTATGGCCAGGGCGGCGGCCTTGCCGATCTGACGGAAGTGCGCTCGGCGCTTGCGGGCGAGCCTCGGACGGTGCTGCGTCGCAACGACGCCTATCATCCGCGCTATTCGATGGAGTGGCTCAGTCGCGCAGCAGGCCTCCGTATCCACCATGCCCGGCCGATCCTGGTGAACGGGCGTGTCGAGGGGGTCGTCGTGGCGTCGCGCTCACCCCGCGCGCTGTTCAAAGGGCTCTATCAGGACCGTATCAAGACCGGCCTGGGCGTCATCGGCACCCTGGGCCTGATCGCCCTTCTGGCGGTTCTGGTCTCGCGCGGCATCGCCCGGCCGATCGAGGCGCTCAGTCGGGCGACCCGCGATGTCGCCAGCGGCGGCGGCGTGCTGCCCCCCGCGCCGGCCACCGCCGCCGTCGAAATTCGCACCCTTTATGAGGAATTCGGGCGGATGGCCCAGGCCGTGGATCGCCGGTCGCGCTATCTGCGGGATTTCGCCGCCGCCGTGAGCCATGAGTTCAAGACGCCCCTGTCCGGCATTCAGGGCGCCGTTGAACTGCTCCAGGACCACGAGATGGCGCCTGATCAGCGTCGGCGGTTCCTCGACAATATCGCCGCCGACGCCCGCCGGCTCTCGGCCCTCGTGACGCGGCTGCTCGATCTGGCGCGGGCCGATATGGCGCGTCCCGAAGTCGGTCTTTCGGTCGATGCGCGCCTCCCGATCGCCAAGGCGGCCGATGCCAGGTCAAGCCAGTTGGCGATCTCGGTGAGGTTCGAGGACGAACCGCGCAAGGTCGCCGTACCGGCTTCGACCATCGAGATGGTGGTCTCGACGCTGCTGGAAAACAGCCGTCAGGCCGGGGCGGTGGCCGTCAGCATCAGTATCAGCGCCACGGCCTCGCCCGATCGCCTGGTGGTCACCCTGGCGGATGATGGCCCAGGCGTCACGCCGGCCGACGCCAGTCGCGTCTTCGAACCCTTTTTCACCACGCGGCGAGGCGAGGGGGGCGCCGGCCTCGGCCTGTCCATCGCTCGCGCGTTGCTGGCCGCCAACGACGCCACCCTGGACCTGCTCCCTACGGCCGAGGGCGCAGTGTTCGAGTTGGTCATGCCGCTCGCTGAATAATGTGACGACGTTCCATAAGTTCGAAACCCGGACTTCAGAGACTCGCAAACTGAAGACTTTCAGCCTTAAGCCGCCCATCCGATGGCAGCTTAATAGTTCTCAGGATCATCCACGGCGGCGCGTCATCTTTATGTAGAGCTTCACTGTTTGAGGCCAGTTATTCGAACCTTGGCCCTCAACCCGCCGTCCGTGCGGTTCAAAAGTTCGATTTCACCTTCGGCGCGCGTGACGATGGCCTTTGCGATGGCCAGGCCCAATCCAGCCCCGCCGGTATTGCGGTTGCGCGAGACGTCGAGGCGGTGGAAGGGCGTGAAAACGGCTTCGATCTGATCGGGCGTCAGGCCGGGGCCGTCGTCGTCGATCGTGCACGTCACGACGCCGTCCTGGGTGACGACGGCGATCTGGGCTCGGCCGCCGTGGATGACGGCGTTGTCGATCAGGTTGGACAGCGCCCGGTCGATCTGGTCCCGGTCGGCGAGCACGAGATGCTCGCCTGTCGCCGTCAAGGACACGTCATGGCCTAGCAGGCGCTGACGCGACACACAGTCTTTCAGCACATCGGCGAGATCGACGGGCTCGGTGGTCCAGACCACCTCTTCGCCGCGCACATAGGTCAGCAGCTGGGCGATCATCCGCTCCATGCGGGCGATGTCGGCGACGGCTTCGTCACGCGGCGCGCCGGTCAGGCCTTCGACGCGCAGTCGCAGGCCCGTCAGGGGCGTGCGAAGGTCGTGGGCGATGGCGGCCATCATCGCGGTCCGGCTTCGAAGATGATCCAGAAGGCGGTGGCGCATGGCGTCCATCGCCTTCGCCGCCCCTTGCGCCTCGACGGGGCCCCTGACCCATTTCGCGCTGTCCAGCCGCGCATCGTCCGCCGCCGCCTGTTCCAGGCGTCGGAACGGTGCGGTCAGAATGGAACATCCCCACAACGCCAACGGAATGATGACCGCAGCCGCGACGGCCAGGGCCGTGAGCATGCGCAGACGCTCCGGGGTCACAAACGCGGTCTTGGGCTGTAGATAAAGCCAGGATCCATCCCGTTGCTGAACGGCCGTCGAGAACAGGCCGAAGCGCGTGCCGGGGGACAGGGCGAGGCGGACGAGGAACTGAGCGGCGCGCTCCGACAGAACGCCCCCGGCGCTCGCCTGTGCCGCCAAGGCAGACGTAGATGGTGGTCTCGATTGACGAAGCGATCGCACTCGCACCCGATCCTGCGACAGGCCCAGTTGCGACGCGAGCCCGGCGCGGATGACGATGTCCTGTCCCTGCGCCGCCGTCTGGAAAGGCGGGGCGTCGACGACCGATCGGCGCCAGCCCGGCAGGACCTCGGGGGCCTCCAGCGCCTGGACGGCCTCGGTCACCGAGACCCGCCGCGGTTCGGGCGTCGGGAACCACAGGGCGACGACGAAGCTGACGCTGAAACAGACCAGGATTCCCAGGACCGTGAACACCGCCACCTGAAGCCGCAGGGACCACCGCATCACGGGCGAACCACCTCGGAAGAGAAGCGATAACCCAGCCCCCTGACGGTCTCGATCAACGGCGGTCGCCCCTCCCATTCCAGCTTGCGGCGCAGCCGGCTGACCGCAAGGTCTACGGCCCGGTCGAAGTTCTCGGCGAGAGGACCGTGGGTCAGCGCCAGCAGCTGATCCCGGCTGAGGATGCGACCCGGCCTTTCGACGAAGGCCAGCAGGAGCGAGAACTCGCCGGAGGTCAGGCTGAGCGGCTGACCCTCAGGGTCGTGCAGCGTCCGTGTCGCCCAATCCAGACGCCAGCCGGAAAATCCGTATCGACCGTCCTGCGGCGTGGTCTCGCGCGCGATGGCGGGCCGACGCAGGATGGCGCGAATACGAGCGAGCAGTTCGCGTGGCTCGAAGGGCTTGGCCAGATAGTCGGCGGCGCCCAGTTCGAGGCCGACGATGCGATCCGTCGTCTCGCCGGCCGCACTGAGCATCAGCACGGGCGCACGACCGCTGACCCTGCGACAGATCGAAAGCCCGCTTTCGCCCGGCATCATCACATCCAGAATGATCAGGTCCGGCACACGGACGGCCAGCGCCGCATCCATGGCGACGCCGCCCTCGACCCCGCGTACCGAGAACTCGGGACCCGTCAGGTAATCCAGCAAGGCCCGGCGCACCCCCGGATCGTCATCGACGATCAGGATATCCGCGATCCGCACTGTGCCGTGAGCGTCCATCCGCCGACCATCCCGAACCCATGTATCGATCGTGTGTCGGAATAGCCCGAGCCGCGCGGGATTCGACATCATGCCGATACACGATCGGCCAAACCTGCAGCGGAACTTTCTGGAGCCGCTTCATGATCGCCCTCGCATTTGCCGCCCTGTTGCAGCAGCCCGCCGATGTTCAGTCCGGCCTTTGCCAACGCGCCTTGGCCGCTGCGCCTGCCTATTCTATCTGCACCGAGACGCCGCACGGCGTGGCCCTGGCGATGGATCAGGCCAATGCCGACGCCTTGGCGCGCCACGCCTCGGCCGGAGAGGCGCGGTTCCAGACCTATTTCGCGCGCAACATAGCGCCCTATGCCGTGACCTCGTCTTCGACCCCGCTGGACCGCGGCGCCCTTGAGACGGCGGGGTTCGTCCACGTCCTGCCCTGGCCGGACCCTGAGGCCTTCGACCGGGCCAGACGACAGGGGATCGAGGCGGCCGCACGCCAGTTCGCATCATCACAGGGCCTGGGCGCAGTCCAGGCGGATCAGCTGGTGGCCCGCGCCCTGGCCAACGGCGGCGCGGAGGGCGGCAAGGCCGCGCTGGACGCCGGCATGCTGCCCCATGAGTTGGGCCACTTGTGGTTCACTCAGGCCTTCTGGCCGGCGGCCGGTCAGGGCGATGAGGGCGATGAGGGCGTAAGCCATTACGGCGGCCCCGGCCCCGACTGGCTGGACGAACTGGCCGCGATCCTTCTGGAGGATGGGCCGACCACCGACCGCCGCCGCGCGCAGATGCAGCTGCTGCTGCGGGGCGAGGTGGTCCCGACGATCGGTCCCGTCGCGGGGCGGGACGCCCTGCTCGATCTGAAAGGCTTCCTGTCACGGGCGCACCCTGCGCTCGCCCGAGTCCAGATGGCCCCGCCCAACCTGCCGGCTGGCGGCGGGGTCGCGCTCGTCTATACCCCGGCGGGCGGCGCCCCCAGCGCGGCGGCCCAGGAACGGCTGTTCTACATCCAGGCCAGAGCGTTCGCGGACTTCCTCATCGACAAGACGGGACGGCCCACGGTGTTCGCCGACATCGCCCAGGCCCTGGCCGAGGAACGAACGTTCGAGGCCTGGCTGTCGACCGACGGCGCAGCGCTCGGTCTGCCTGACACGATCGACGGCCTTGACCGGCTGTGGCGCGAGGGGCGCTGAACCCCGACCGGAACGCAATGCGCGCAGCGTCTTTCAGACGTCGCGGCGCAAGCGCTGCACCGCAAGCGAGACCTTTCGATTGACACTCTGCCGTACGTCACCCTAAGCGACACTGGACGTAATGTTATTACGTATCATTTGGGCGGGGCGTTATGGGTTACATAATTTTGAAGGGGCTGGCGGTTCTGTCCCTGCTGGGCGGTTCGGCGTCTGCGGCGGATGCGCAACAAGGCAGGGCGGTGGATGCGCCCGCCGCCAAGCGCTCTGCGAGCGATGGCCAAGCGGACGCGGACACCGTCGGCGACATCGTCGTCATCGGCTCGCTGATCCGGGGCCTGCCGAAGGAATATATGGCCAGTCCCGTCTTCTCCCACGGGCGCGAGGACATCGTGCGATCCGGTGCGGGCTCCGTCTCGGAATATATGCTGACCATCCCGCAGAACTTCGCCGGCGACCTCAGCGAACTCGCCACGACCGGCGCCGGGATCGGCAGTCCTTTGGGAAATGCGACGCCCTACAACCAGTATGACGGGTTCGCAGGGTTCGCGTTGCGGGGGCTGGGATCGGACGCGACCCTGACCCTGCTCAACGGCCGCCGCATGCCCTCGGTCGGCATGGCGGAAGCCCCCACGGTATCGGTCATCCCGTCGATGCTGATCCAGCGGATCGACATCATTCCCGACGGCGCGTCGGCCACCTACGGCGCGGACGCGGTCGCCGGCGTCGTGAACATCGTCACCCGCCGACCGACCCACGGGCTTGAGCTTCAGGTGCGCGGCACGACCGCGACCCAGGTCGACAAACAGGACTTTCAGGTCGGCGCCCTGGCCGGCCACGACTGGAGCACCGGCTCCGCCTACGCCATGGCCATGCACCAGGACCGCGCGCCTCTCGTCGGCGATCCCATCCGGGCCCAGGGCGAAACCCTCCAGATCACCCAGTTGCCCAGCGAACGCCTGACCGGTCTCTACGCCGGGGCGCAACAGGCGGTCGGCGACGTCACCCTGTCCATCGACGCGTCGCATTTTCAGCGCGATCGCTCTTCGCAGCAGGTTTATCTGACCAGCCCCGCCTTCGACCGCGCGTTCAAGACCCGCACCAAGGGCTCCTCGCTTTACAGCGGCGCGCACTGGCAGGGCGACGACGTCACCAGCCTGGATCTGACGGTCGACTATCATCGCAATCGCACCGACAACAGCATCAACCGCGTGGGTCGGCCGCCACGCACCCAAAGGGACGACAACACCCTGTTCGTCGCCGAGGCGCGGGGCCAGACGGCGCTGGCGACCCTGCCCGCCGGGCCGGTCCTGGCGGCGGGCGGGCTGCAGTACCGCAAGGAGGAACTGCGCACCGACGCGACCATTTTCTTCAATCGCAACGGCGGTTCGCGCGAGGTCAAGTCGGTCTTCGGCGAGGTGAATGTGCCGCTGGTCAGCGCCGAACAGGCAGTGCCCCTAGTGCGGTCCCTGACCCTGAACACGGCCGCCCGATACGAGGATCTGGGTTTCGATACGGCCCTGTCGCCCAAGGTCGGCCTGCGCTGGCAGGTGGATCGGTCCTTCGCGCTGCGGGGAACGTATGCGCGATCCTTCCTGACCCCTCGCTTCCGCAATACGATCGGCATCGCCGAACAGGTGTCGTTCGGCCTCTACGACTATCCGTTCCTGGATCCCGCGAACCAGGATCCCACGCTGTCGCCCGGCCAGGCTCTGGTCATGTATCGCTCAGGCGCCAATCCCGACCTGAAGACCCAGAACGCCGACACCCTGACGCTGGGCGTCGATTTCACGCCGACCTTCGCGCCGGGCCTGACGGTCAAGGCGAACTACTACCGGATCAAGATTTCCGACCGCGTCGGCACGCCGTCGCCGGACGACAGCCTGTCGGTCCGCGATCTTCAGGTCTTCAACACCCAAAACCCGACGCCGCAACAGGTGCGCGCCGTGCTGGACAACCCTGTCGTCTCGCGTCGCTTCGCGGAACTGCCGTGGATCAATGGCGGCGACCTGACCTTCTTCGACAATGGCGGCCAGGTTCCCGCCGATCTCGTCTCCCGTGTGCAGCTGATCGCCGACATTCGCGCCCAGAACTTTGCGGTGGAATCTACCGACGGCTTCGATCTGGACCTGGCCTATCGCTCCGAGGTGTTCGGCGGGTCAATGGCCGTGACCCTCGGCGGCCAATACATCCTGAACCTTGAGATGAAGGCCGGAGGCGGGACCGCGATCTCGCGGCTTGACGGATACGCCAAGCCCGCCGCCCTGCGGCTGAACGGCTCGGTCGTCTGGGGCCGCGACGGTTTTTCGGCAGGCTCCGTCGTGAACTATGTCGACGGCTTCACCGACGACCGGCCCGGCCAGGTCCAGCGTCGGATCGGCGCCTTCACCACCGCCTCCCTGTTCGTCGGACTGGACCTGAACGCCTGGTCCAAAGCCCCATGGCTAGCGGATAGCGAGGTGCAACTGGTCGTGGCCAACGCCTTCGACCAGCAGCCGCCCCGCATCATCGACAGCGTCGTCGGCTTCGATCCCTACAATAACCCGCCCACGCCCCGGACCGTCAGCCTGGTCCTCACCAAACGGTTCGGGTGAGTATCGCCTTCGTCGCAGATCAGCTCGCGGTGGAGAAGAAGGCCGCGCGAAGGGGCAGGGTCGCCGCGCCGATGGCGGAGACGTCGCCGACGATGGGGGACGCCAGCAGGGTCGGGACGGGGCGGTGGTGGCCGCGCCGCTCGGGGTTGGTGAAGCCCAGACGCTGGATGAGCTGTTCCGCCAAGGCCGTCGGCAGGCGGCCGCCCAGCACGATGGCGCCAGGATCGAGCACGCCCGAGATCGCCGAGATCACCAGGTTCAGGGGCGCCTGGGCGGCATCCAGCCAGCGGCCCACGGCGGGATCGTCGTCAGGAAAGGCGGCCAGCATCGCGCCGAGCGACGCGGGGCCGTCGCCGGTCTCGCGCATCAGGGTCAGAAGCTGCGTCAGGTTCGGCTGGAACCAGTCCGATGGAATGACCGAGGCGAACTCGCCGGCGTTGCCGTGGAGGCCGCGCATCGGCTCGCCTTTCACCACCACCCCGCCGCCGAAACCGGCCGAGAAATACAGATAGGCGAGGCTGTCGTGATCGCGTCCGGCGCCGAACATCCCCTCGCCGATGGCCGCCGCCGTGCCGTCGTTCTCGATCCAGACCGGGCTGTCGAAGATCTCCGACAGCAGTCGGTCGAGCGGCAGCAGCGCCCAGGCGTCCAGCGCCGGGGGCGGGTTCACGCGGGCGTCGTCGCCGACGAAATACCCTGTGACCGCCACGCCGAACCCCAACCGACGCTCGGCCTTCAGGCCCAGTTCGCGTTCGAGGCTCTGGGCCAGGTCCAGAATCTCACGGGCAGCCACGGGCAGATCGACGGCGCCGAGATCGATCTGACGTCGCGCCAGAACCTCGCCTTCCAGGTCCATCACGGCCGCCGCGACGGCGTCGGTCATCACCGACACCCCGATGGAGTGCAGAGCGGCGCCGTTCAGACGCAGCGGCGCGGCTGGCTTGCCGCGCCCGGCGACGATAGGCCGATCCTCGATCAGCAGCCCACGACCGAGAAGCGGCTCGACCAGACGCGCGATGGACTGTTCGGTCAGATCGACGGCGCGCGCCAGCTGCGCGCGGCTTTGTGCGCCGCCGCGTCGCAGCGCCGACAGAACGATACGCTCGTTCGCCGTCGCCGTGCGCACGCCATCCTCCCGCAGAAACTGCGGCGCGATCGTTCCGTAACCGACTCCCGTCATCTGTCGGTCATAGCGGCAGAGAAGAGTTTCGTCCTGCTTGCACGCTCAATGTTCGGCGCGAATCCAGCGCACCTTGTAGAGATGCATGTCCTCGGTCGGGATACGGACGACCCGGCCGTCCTTCTGCATCGAAAAGCCGAAGGCCCACCAGCGCTCTTCCGCCTTGACCCAGGCCATACGGCCTTGCGCATCGATATCGACCGACTTCACCTGCAGGGCCGGATTGAGCGGGGCCAGCGCCGTGAAGTTTCCGCTGGCCGGGTCGAAGCGCCAGGCCCCGTCGTGGGTCGTCACCAGATAGCCCGAGCCGTCGGCGGCCAGCGACAGATCGTGCCCGTCCCGTTCGCCCGGCAGCGTCCACTTCTCCGCTTCCTCCAAGCGGGGAGACGCGGTGTCCCAATCGACCAACGAGAAGGCCTGGATCGTGTCGTGAGATAGGGCGAACAAACGCCGGCGGACCGGATCCCAGACCGCGCCGTGGCCTGACGGCAGGGGCAGGCTGATCACCGGACGTTCGCCATCCGCCAGGTCATAGACATCCAGCCGGTCGCCCTGGTCGTGGATCGACAGGGCCACGGCGATGCGGTCCCCCGGCAGGGCGGCGGCCGAATGGGCCATCGGCGCATTGGCGTGAAACAGGATCGCGCCGGTCCTGGCGTCCAGCAGGACCACGCCGCCTGTCGAGGCCGTGATCAGAACCCGGCCGTCGTCGATCGGTTTGCACTCGTCGATCCGGCCCAGGAGCGTGCTGCGATACTCGGCGGGCAGGCCCTGCGCCTCCGAGGCGTCCCAGCGCCAGGTCTCGCGGGCGCCGTCAGCGACGATTTCGTAGCGGCGCACCTGGTCGTCGCCGCACGCCAGCAGGGCGGGGGCGGGCGTGGCGGCGGCCAGGGCGAGAAGAGCTGAGAGGATCATGAGGGCTCCTTGAAAACCATGGATGGCTTGTATCTCGCCATCATGTCATAAATATCTCACTATAGGTGAGTAAATAAAATCAAACTGCCTTCGGGAGGGGTCACATGTCCATTCATCAGTTGTCGTTCCGCCATCTTTGCCTGGCGTCCACCGTCCTTGTCGCGACGCCCGCCTTCGCCCAGACCACCGAGCCCAGCCAGGTGGACGAGATCGTCGTAACCGGCGCCTGGCTTCAGGCCCGCAACGAGATCGCGACCAAGCGCGAGGCGACCATCATTCTGGATTCCATCAGCGCCGACGAGATCGGCAGCCTGCCCGATTTCGGACTGGGCGAAGCGCTGGAACGGGTTCCGGGCGTGTCCACGGTTCAGAACAACGACCGCGGCGAGGCCCAATTCCTGTCGATCCGCGGCCTGAACGCCGACTACAATCTGGTCGAGGTCGATGGGGTCGCCCTGCCGGCCAATGAGCTGAACCGACGCAACGTCTCGCTGGACGTCATCCCTTCGTCCCTGGCGCGCCGGGTCGATGTGGCCAAGTCCGTCACACCGGCCATGAACGCGAACGCCATCGGCGGCGTCGCCAATCTGGTGACCCGCAGCGCCTTCGACGGCGGCGGCGGTCTGTTCGTCGGTGGTCGTTTCGACATCGGGCAATGGGACGCGGAGCGTCAGTTCACAAAGGGTGGAACCTCGGGCCAGGGCGAGATCGTCCTGTCGAACACCTTCGGCCCCGACGATCGGTTCGGCTTTGTGGTGTCGGCCAGCCGTTACACGCGCGATTCCGCATCGCTGAACTCGGCGGTCGACAACTACAGCTTCTTCGACCCCGTGACCCATGCGCGTCTCGCGGTGACCGCGCCGGATCTGGACAAGGCCGACATCGCGCCTCAGCGCCGCCGCTGGCTGGCCTATGACAATATCAGAAAGCGCGAAGGCGTGTTCGGCAAGCTGGAATATCGCCATGGCCTGCTGGAAGCCCGGCTGACGGCGGCGGACTTCACCCACACGAACGAAGAGGACCGCCAGTCCAACATCCTGGTCGCCAACGGCAATCCGGTCACGTCGTCGATCACCGCGACCCGTGGATCGGTCGCCTCGGCCAACGCCCAGGTCGATCTGTCGGAGTTCGATCAGGAGCGCGGCATCCGCTACGTCGATTTTCGTGTGCGCTGGACGCCCGGCGAGCGGCAGTTCCTGGACTTCGGCCTGAACGCCGCCGTCGCGACCTATCGTCAGGACACGCGCCTTGCGACCTATCGCATCGCCAATACCAACAGCCTGGCCTTCACCTACGAGGGCGCCCGGGGCGACTTCCCCTATCTGGCGCCCGCCAACCCCGCCTTCCTGCTGTCGCCCGCCAACTATCGACAGTTCGAATACGGCACGGCGCTGGACGACGCGCGCGAGGAGGCCAATACGGCCAAACTCGACTGGGGCTTCAACGTCGATGGGCGTGACCGGGGACTGGGCGTTCAACTGGGCGCCTACGCCCGCCGTCTGGATCGGAACTACGACCGGGGCGTGGACAACTATCGCCCCCTGGCCGTCAACGACTATCGCCTGTCGTCCGTCGGCAGCCTGTCCGACTATGCGCCCTACAACGGGCGCGGGACGCAGATGCTGATCGTCGATCCCCGTCTGGCCCAGGCCTTCTTCGAGGCCAATCGCGCAGGCTTCTCGGCGACATCCACGAATGCGGCCGGCAGCGTTTCGGCCGACTACGACGTCAGCGAAGATATCGACGCCGCCTATGCCATGGGGCGGTTCGCGACCGATCGCCTGACCGTCGTCGGCGGCCTGCGTTACGAGCGCACGCAGCTGGAAACCGGATCGGCCGCCCTGATCTCGGGCGCCTATGTCTATGGGACGCAGTCGTCCGAATACGACGACTGGCTGCCGTCGCTTCAGGCCAACTACGACCTGACCGACCGGTTGAAGCTGAGAGCCGCCTTCAGCCGCACCATCGGCCGGCCGAACTATGACGTGCTCGCCGCGAGAGAGATCGTTTCCGTGGACAGCGACGGCGATTTCACCATCCGGGGCGGCAATCCGAACCTGAGGCCACGCCGGTCCGACAATGCCGACCTCAGCGTCGAATACTACGCCGGTCGCGACGCCATGGTGTCGGTGGGCGTATTCCAGAAGGACATCGCGGACGAAATCCTGACGCTGCAGACGACATCCGACGAAATGTTCAATGGTGCACTGGAGTCCGTCACGCGCATCCGACCTGCCAACGCCGGCGACGCCACGGTGCGTGGGCTGGAGTTCAATCTGGTGCTGTCGCGCATGAGCTTCCTGCCAGGGCCGCTCGAAGGTCTGGGTTTCTCGGCCAACCTGACCTTGCTCGACGCCACGCCGCCCAGCATCACGATGGATGACTTCACCCAGCGCCGCCTGCCCGGCCTGTTCGAAAGCTCCGACAGGGTCGGCAATCTCAAGGTCTTCTATACGGCCGGCCCGCTGACGTTGCAGGGCGCCTGGAACCATGTCGGCGACATGCTCTATTCGGTCTCCAGCAGCGATCCGCTTCAGGACCGGATCGTCGAGGCCAACGACCGGTTCGACGCTCAGGCGCGCTATCGCCTCAACGCCAATCTGACGGTGGTGGCCCAGGCCAAGAACCTGACCAACGAAAAGCGGCGGCGCATGTTCGGCCCCGACTTCGGTCTGCTGCGCGAAGAACTGGACAACGGTCGTGCCTTCTACATCGGGGCCCTGTTCAAATATTGATCGACGGTTCGACGCGGCCTCGTCCCACGCGGGGCGAGGCCGCAGGCTTTCGCGCCGTCAGAAAACAGAGATAAATTAAGGTTAGGGGTCGGGACAAGAAGTCGGAGACAACGTCGTGACGCGTGCAGGCACAGCCAGTCGATCCGACGGCCTCGGCGTCAAGGCGGCCTATGCGAGCGGCAATTTCGGCAAGGGCCTGATCTGGTCTTCGCTGGACTATTTTCTTCTGTTCTTCCTGACCGACCTGTGGGGCCTCGGTCCTGTCCAGGCCGGGGTGGTCGTCATGGTCGCCCTGATATGGGACGGCTTGTGCGGCCCCGTCGTCGGCTATGTCATCGACAAGACGGGCGTGCCGCTGGGTCGCTGTCTGGTCGTCGGCGCGCCGCTGTGCGCCTTAGCCTTCTGGTTCGCCTTGCGTGAACCCGGCTGGCGCGGCGAGGGGCTGGCGGCCTATGCGCTGGCGGTCGGGCTGATGCTTCGCACGACCTATACGCTCTGCGACGTGCCCCACAACGCCCTGCTCTGCACCCTGTCCAGGGGCGGCAATGACGCGGCGATCCTGTCGGGTCTTAGGCTGATCTTCAGCGCCGCCGCAGGTCTGACCGTCGCTATCGCGGCAGGCCAGGTCTTCGCCGCGCCCGACCCGATCCAGCAAGGTGCGCGCATCTCGCAGTTCGCGGTCCTGGCCGGCTTCGGTTTCGTCGCCGCCCTGTGGCTTTCGGCATGGGGGACACGGTCGCGACCCCCTGCGGCGGTGGAGGTCGTTGCGCATGCGCCGCAGCCGACGTGGCGCATCCTGTTTCGCAATCGCCGCCTGGCCCTGTTGCTGCTGATCACCTTCATCCAGATCGCCTGCGTGTCGGTGTTCACGCGCTCCATCGCCTATTTCGCCGACGGCGTGGTCGGCGACGAAGCCTGGGCGGCGCGCGCCATGGTGGTCATCACGGTGGCGCAGGGCCTTTCCATGCCGTTCTGGATCGCGCTCAGCTACCGGGTCGATGGGCGGCGGCTGCTCTGGATCGCCTATGCCGGGCTGATCGTCGCGTGCCTGGCGTTCCTGGGGACGGCCCAGCACGCCGTCCTGCGTTTGCCGCTGACCGCCCTGATCGGCGCGGCGACCGCCGGCTGCGGTTTCACCCTGTGGGCCATGCTGCCGGACGCCATCGATCATGGGGCGCAAAGGGGCGGTCCCCGTATGGAGGCGCTGACCACCGCGATCTTCGTCATGGTCCTGAAATGCGCCTCCGGCTTCAGCGCGCCCCTCTTGGCCTTGCCACTGGCCTGGGCCGGCTACGGCAAGGCGGCGCATTTTGCAGAAATCTCCAGCGTCATCGTCGCCGGCATGTGCCTGATCCCCGCAACAGGCGCGGCGCTCTGCGCCCTGTTGCTGTTTCGCTGGCGATCGACGGAGGTCAGTTTCAAGCGCTGAATGGCGTGCAGATTCGGGATCAACCTAATGTTGATGTACCCAAGCGACACCGGCGTCGCGTTTCCTGTGTGCGGCGATGACCATGAGGACGGCGGCTTGTTGACCTTCCACGCCGCCAACTGCCGACGATCCTTAACGCCAGGAAACGCTGTCTGCTCAGTATCGGTAAAGCATGTCCCTACGCGCGATTTTTACTTCGGTCGGCGATTGTCGGGATGAACCGGAGGGAGAATTCCCGTGAACGTTTTCAAGACCGCCGCTTTTGTGACTGCATCCTTGGGTGTCGTGCTCGCCCTGCCCAGTGCGGCGTCGGCCGCCGACGCCAGTGTTGGTTTCCGCCTCGTCGCCGTGGTGGAGCCTTTTTGCCGGGTGCAGTCCGAGGTCGGCGACGCTGCCTTGTTCATGCGCGACGGCGTAGTCGAGCTCGGCATGGTGCGCGAGGTCTGCAACACCCAGGGCTATCGTATGGATGTGCGACTGCTGAACGTCACAGGCGGCCTGCTGTCGCATGGGGCGGAACAGGACACGGTGGACCCGTCGGGTCAGCTGCAGCTGTTTTCGAACCAACCCCGCGTGCGCACCGTCAACTGGCGACTGACCAACGCAGCGCTGACGGACGCCCAGGCGCCTGTCTTCATGCGCGTGTCCATCTCGCCGCTCTAGGCTGGGCGGACAGAACAAGGAACAGGCCCGACTGGACGTCATCCAGTCGGGCCTGTTGTCATTCTACGCAGGAGACGAGCCGCCTCCGAGGCGTGGGCTGATCTCTACAGTGATGAAGTCCCGATAGGCGCCGGCCTGGCCAGACTCGAAAGGAAGCGCCGTCGCCTTGAGTTCGTGCGAGCGCCGCCCGTTCCTGGGCTGGTCGAAGCGCAGCACCGAGGCCTCGTCGCCGTCGCGGCGAACGGGACGATTTGAGATGGCGACGCGATAAGGCACGCTGGGCGCATCGGCGGCGTTGGAGCCGTCCAGGGTCATGCGCCACTGATGATCCGAGCGCACCTTCAACTCATAGCCCACGTTGGAATAGGCGTTGAAGGTCATCGGTTGGCTTTCGGCGCCGGGCGTCAGTTCGCCCAGGAACAGACGCTGCTGTTCGACCCCTGCGGCCAGGCGGAACGAGGGCTGGACCTCGATCTCCACATAGAAAGGCGTCTCGATCGTCGCGGTCGCGTCGCCCTCTGCGTCCAGGGCGCGGGTCAACAACGTCGCGCGCGCGCGATAGCGACCCGGCGGCACGATCTGACCATAGGACGCAGACACCCTGAGGCCCGGCCCGGTCAGCACGCCCGAGGCCGACAAGCGGCCGGCCGGCGCGGGGCTGTTGAAGGCGTTCGAGGGATCGGTCACGATGCGCGCCGGCCCCATCTGCGAGGTCAGCTGGACGGTCACGCCGTTGGCGCCGTCGCGGGCCTGCAGCGAGCCCGAGGGGCCGATGCTGTCGATGTCCGGCGTCACCGCCATCTCGATACGTGCATTGGCGCAGCCGTCGTTCGAGGCCAGACGCACCTGAATCTCGCCGCGTGCGTCGTCCTGATCGAACGGGTCGTAGCGCAGAACCACGCCGTCCGAGATCACGCGCACCGAGGTCAGATCGCACTCGGCCTGGGCCGCGCCCGCCCCGCCCAAAGTCGCGGCGGCCAGCGCCGCCGCCGTCATCAACGCCTTGCGGTTCATCGGCTTCCTCCTGCCGTCACGGTCGGACGGATCTCGCCGGCCCGGTATAGGGTCGTGTCCGGAACGACGATATCATAGATCAGCGCGGGTTGGCCGACCAAGGTGATGCGCCAGCGCCCGGCGGACAGCCCGCTGACGGCGAACCGTCCCTGGCGGTTTGTGACCACATCGGCTTGCGGCGCATCGCGGTCGTCCAGCGAGACGGCGCGACCCGAGCGCAGGCTGACCGCCTGGCCCTGATCGTCCATCATGACGCCCGACGCCGTGACGTAATAGGCCGAGCCTACCGTCAGGGCATAGCCCGAGTGCAGACGCGGCTGCACCTGGAACAGGCCCGAGCCCAAGTCATAGCCGATCGGCAGGTCTTCGACGTCGTAGGGCACGGATTGCGGATAATAGGAACCCAGCGGCACCAGGGCAGGGCCCAACGGTCCTGACCGGGCGCTCTCTTCCAGGGCGGACACGCCGCGGATCAGCACGGGCCGGCGCCCCAGACTGCTATGAGCCGACACCAGACCGAAGGAATCGTAGACGCGGCGTCCGATGCCGAGCCGTCCGCCAGCATAGCCTACGGAGCCGTAGGCGCGCAGCGAGGTCTGCTGGTTTGCGATTTCGCCGTCGTTGTCGAAGACGGTCGCGTGGTTGACCTCCAGCTCGCCGCGGTTGGCGATGTAGACGGCTGCGCCGTTCAGGCCGATGGCTTCATTCGTCCGCGAGACATCGACGCTGTAGGCCCAATCGTTGAGCGACCGCTCGGGCGCTCGCGAATAGCCGGCGCGCACCAGGCCGCTGCGGCTCTCCGCTCCGGCCGAGACGGTTCGGCGAGCGCCGAAGCGGCGGGTCAGGTTGACGAAGACATTGGTCTCTTCGCCCCTGATCGCATTGGAGTTGTAGGTCGCACCGAAGTTGACGTTGGTCTCGTAGTTGAGGCGCCAGTTGGCGAAGGTCGTCACGCCGTAACGGTCACGCAACTGATCGCGGCCCTTGGCGTAATCCGCGCCGATCGAGGCGGTCAAGCTCCGGCTCAGCGGGCGTGAGTAACGAGCTGCGGCCTGGTAGGCGAAGTTTGTTGCAGAGCCTAGCTGTTCAATCGTCGCGAATTCACGGCTCCGCATTTCGATCGAGAAATCAAAGGTTTCTTGGCCCGGAAGGGTTTTAAGTTCGCGAAAGACGCGATGCTCGACGCGCGCGACATAACCGCCGCCTTCGATGTCGCGATTGCTGACCGCCAGTTCGAACGCCGTCAGACCCCAACCGCCGCCGTACACAAGCTCGGCGCCCACAAGACTGGCGTCTTTTGTGGCCTGCAAGTTGGCGCCGGCGGTGAACTGGGCGTTGATGCCGCGACGATAGAACCCCGAAACGATCGGATCGTCCTGGCGATAATCGATACTGCCGAACTCCCGCGGCGCGCGTACGCCGCCCGAGAAGTAGAACTCGTCGACGCCGGGCGCCAGCAGGGTTGCGTCGCTGAAGAAGTCGAACGAGATGACCTCGCGGGCTCCCGATGGTCCCTCGACAACGATCTCGACCGCGTTCGCCCCTTGCGTCAGCGGAAGATCCTGCAGGTCATAGGTGCCAGGTTGCAGGGTCAGGGTGCGGACGGTCGCGCCATTGATTCTGATGTCGACCGTAGACGCTTCGCGCAACGTGATGCTGCGTGAGGACCGCGACGCCACGAAACGATCGTTGGGCCGCAAGCTGTACAGTCGGGCCACGCTGAGGCCGGCGATATCGCTCGCGCTCTGGAACGAATTGCCCTCGGGCAACAGATCGCCGACGGTCCAGCGAATGGCCTTGTCGGATTGATCGTAAATCAGGCGCGAGGCATTGCGCTGAAAGGCTTCAGGCGCATCGGCGTCGATGGTCAGCAGGTTTTCGAATGCGACCGGGCCGACGGAGCCGTTGACGTCCAGGTCGAAGCGCGGCGCCTGCAGCCCTTTTTCTCTCGAACCGGTGTCGCGGTGAAGATAATCGATCGAGGCGCGATAATTGACATAGGCGGAAAAACCGGCCTGACGGTCGGTGACTGTCGGGGGCGTGACGGATGTGTCGAAGCCCAGTTCGAAAGTCTGCCGCTGCCGGGCCTCCAGGGGGACGCTCACGGCCAGATCAAGAAGGCCTGGATCGAACACCAGATCGAAGCCGAGGCCGCGCACGGCCTCGGGCGTCAGATAGCCCTGGTCATTCGCCAGTCCGGTCAGTGACTGAGCCGCAGCGGGTGTGATCAGGCTGCGCAGCAGGCCGACCAGATCGGCGGCCCGGATACGGATGCTGTCGTCGGCGCCGATGATGATCGTCGCCTGCCCGAGAGGTCCACGTTCTCGGACCGGCACGACCAGTTCGATGTCCTGCTGTGTAGAGTTGATGCGCGCAGGCGCAGGCGGCGCCGTGACGATCACGCCGCTGTCGAACAGGTCCAGCGTATTCGCCCAGGCGAAGGCGCCGTGCGGTGTCACCAAAAACGCCATCAGCGTCGTGGCGGTCATCAACTTGATTTTGTCCCCCCGGATCACGTGCGTGCTCAGATCAAGGGTGCGGCGGGAACGTCGGCGACGACATTGAGATCGCCATCGGCCGGTACGTCGGGAAGGGCGAGGAACATCTCGCGTTTGGCGTTTGCAGGCACCAGTCCCAAGCCGACGGCGTTCGAGACGTCGGCCGGCTCGATGCGGTGGCTCCAGCCGGGGACGGACACGGTGATGGTGCTGGAGTTCACCTGGCCATGCAGGGCGCCGGTGTTCTCGAAGGTGATGATCACGCCCTTCGTGCCGTCGGCCAGTTCGCCGCGACGGATTGCAATGGGCTTTATATCGGCGCGTGCGCCGGCCGGACCGATCGCGACCACAGTCTGGATCGCGTAAAGCAGTTGCACGGCGGCGCCTGCCGTCTGGTCCATTTCGATCGGCAATTCGCTGGTGGTGAAGGCGAACATCTTGCCTTCCGCCAGTGTCGGGTCCCCGACCCAACGAATGCGGAAAATCTGAGTGCCGTTCGGCGGGATGTTCGCCACGGCGGGAAAGATCAGGAAGTCCTCGCCTTCGACGGGGGTGAATACCGCCTGTCCCTTCTCGGGAATTTCAAGGCTGCTCACCGTCAGTTCGACGGAAACGGGGCGGTTGCGGTCGTTCACGACCCGGATGCCGCCGTTGGACTGAGCGCCGCTGTAGCGCATGTCCAGAAAGACCGGCTGGACGAGCAATGCCGAAGACGGCGTCGCCACCAGCATCAGGGCAAGCGCCCCGAGCAATCCCAGCTTCTTGAAAATGGCGGCAGGCATCACGCGTCTCCGACTAACGTCCCGCGACCATCGCGTCGTAGGGGTTTAGAAAGCTTCAAGAAAAAGGGCCCAGCCTCGTTGAGACCGGGCCCTGTATCAGAACGTCAGACGTTCCTTAGAGAGGCGTGGCGCCCGAAACGACCGGAGCCATCGTCACCTTCAGGAAGTCGGTGTATTGGCCGGCCAGCAGAAGGCGGTTGGCGTCGGCCGGAACGGCGACGCGGATTTCGAAATCGCCGGCAGCCGGTTGTTGGTTGGCCAGCAGGGTCGACGTGCCGCTCAGAGCGCTCTTGAAGCCGGTTTGGCCGCCGAAGAGAGCCGACACGTTGTAACGCACTTGGTCGGTAAAGGCCGAACCGAAGGCCGAACCGAAGGCGGTGTTGCGCAGGCCGTCACGCTCGGATTCGGCAGTCACGTTGAAGGTCGTGTTGCACTGCGATTGAGCATAGACCATCGCGGCGGCGGACGCTTGGATGGTGTTGGTCGTCGGGTTTTGGATGTTGAAGGTGATGGTGCCGTCACCGTTAGCGGCGGTGCCGCCACGGCCGTTGTCGCCAGGAGCAACGGTCGAGTTGCCGGCGCGCGTGGTCACCGAGGTGCCCAGCTTGCAGAAGTCGGCGACGGTCGAACGCAGAGCCCAGGTGGCTTGGCCGTCGTTGCCGTAGGTAGCCGAACCCCAGCTGGTTTGGGCGGCGGCGGGGCTGGCGATCAGGGCGACGCCGGCAGCGGCGAGAAGCAGCTTCTTCATGGTGGTAGTCTCCAGGTAGAGGCCCCATCGAGCCTCGTGCGTTACGGGGCGCTGGCCCCAATATGGCGGCGGCGAAATCGCCGTCGTCATCTCTCTCAGTCCCTCTCCCCGCCCAGGACGGGCGAGAGGCGAAGGACCAATCGATCTCGGTATTGACCTGCCAGAACCGGCGTCGGATCTGCGGCCATGGTCAGCTTCACCGACGCGGCGCCCGAGGCGCCCTGGCGGCCGTTGAAGCGGAAGACGCATCCGGCGCGTTCGCCGGCTTCGCGTTGCATTTGCTCGCTGTCGCAAGACGAGGTGGCGCGGCCGTTCGGCAGGGCCAGAGCCGCGTCGTAGGTGATGCGATTACGAAAACCGAAGGCCCGCGTCGCATCGGTCTGCAGCCCGCCATTCTGCGAGGTCATCACCGCCCGGAAGGGGCTGTTGCAGTCGAAGGTGAAGTCCAGGTTCAGGTTGCGGGCGATCGTGCCGCCGCTGGACGGGTCCAGCAGTTGGCCGAACGAGGCCGAGCTTTCCGATTGGCTGACCGTGCAGCGCGGCGAGATCACGCCGGCCACTTCGACGCGCAGCCGGTTCGATGTGCCGGTCGGTCCCAGGTCCATGGCGCTGGCGGCGGTGCTCAGCCCGCCAGCAAGACACAGGGCGCCGAACGCCGCGATGCATCGCAGTTGCCCCCTCATGATCGCTTCCCCCGAGCATCAGGCCTTAGCCTGTTCATATCATTGTTATTCGGCGGCGAATTACCGCCAGAATAAGTAGAACGTCAATAGATAAAAACTGAACTGTCTGGTTCGCTCAGATATTCGCCATTCAGGGGAAATATCGGAGATCAGGATACACTTGCGCATTGATGCAAAGTCATCAGACCGCATCGCTTTTACTACGACAATGAGTTTGAAAATCAGTGGTTGTCGTTCTGATTAGCGCTCAAGCGGCGAACATATAGTCGGCCGTATGATCTGCTGTGTCAGATCGTGCCCAAAGTTGTCTTCCCCTCCACCGTCTTCCCTCACCCTTCCAAGTTCCATGCCGTCCCGAATCAGGACGGTTTCGGCGTGGATATGCAGGATGGTTAAGAAAACGTTAATCGAAGAGTCCTGTAATGTCGCTTTTGACGAAATGCAACTGGCATCTAGAGGGCGTGGCCGTTTCCTCCGGGTGCTAAAAATCAGGTGTCCCAAAGGCTTAGCTTGACCATAAGGCGCGCCGGGACTGCGTGATCCCGCGCCATAGGGCGCCGAAGCGACGGCTCATTCTGGGTGTCTTCTCTGAGCGGTCCCCTGAAGATGCGCCGGGGATCTTCGCCGATTTTAAGCGACTGTCGGCAGGCGGTGCGAGCTGGAACAGGTCTGCCAATTTTGCGGATCGAGCGTCGCTGGCGCCTCCACCACGACGTCTGGCGGAAATGGCTGGTAAAGGGACAAGTTGTGTCGGTTCGTGCGCATATGCCCACGAATGTATCAAAACGATACAGTCGTGGGCGGACTGCAAATCCGTATGTCGGCTTAGAGGTCGATCAGACGATCTCTGCGCGCAGATCGCTAGCTCGATGTGCGATCCAGGCCATGCATCTTGCGGTCGGCATAGGCGATGCGCGGCCGTTGATGTCGTCCCACAAGACGATCGCAGCATTAACGCGCAAGGCCATAGCCACCGAGCGGTCACGCCGTCATGCGTCACCGCACGGCGCGACGACGAGGCATGCCCGATTGCTACACGAACCTTTAACGCTGCTGGATATACAACCCATGCGAGCAATCGTGAGGTTGGTATGCGCACGCACGGACCCATCCCTCAGACCATGCGACGCCGGCGCGAAGGCGCGGCGGCGGTGGAGTTTGCGTTGGTGGGGCCGATCCTGGTGCTGCTGCTGATCGCCATCGTCGTCTATGGCGGCTGGTTCCTGATGGCCCAGTCGGTTCAGGCCCTGGCGTCGGAGGGGGCGCGGGCGGCGGTGGGCGGGCTGGATGCGGTCGAGCGCGACGGGCTGGCGCGGCGCGAGGTGACGGCGGCGGTGCGGGGCGTGGCGCTGGATCCCGATAGAATGACGATCGAGGTGGCGGAGGAGGCCGGGCGGCTGCGGGTCGTGGTGGTCTATGATTCTGGCGACAGCCTGGTCATGGCGCTGGGCGGAATGCTGCCGCGTCCGCCGGTCGTCATCCGGCGCTCGGCGGTGATCCATGTGGGGGACTACTCGTGAGCGTCTGGCGTAAACGCTTCGTCGCGGATCGGCGGGGGGCGGTCGCCGTGATCGCGGCCGTTGCGGGGGGCCTGCTGTGCATCGTCACGGCCGTGGCCATCGATCTGGGGGTGCTTGTCCTGCACACGCGACGGGTCCAGGGGGCGGCGGATCTGGCGGCCCTGTCGGCGGTTCAGAACCTGTCGCGGGGCGAGGCCGTCGTGCGCCGGGCGTCCTCCGCGACGGTCAAGGCCAATGTGGCGCCCGACGTGTCCGTGACGGTGGCGACCACGCTCGGCGTCTATGCGCCAGACCCGAAAAAGGCCCGGGATGATAGGTTCGCCCCGGGCGGCGCGACGCCCAACGCCGCCCGCGTCGAGGTGACGAGCCGTGCGCCGCTGTTCTTCACCGAACTGCTTCTGGGCCGCGATCAGGTGCGCGTGCATCGTCGTGCCACGGCGGCAGCATCCGACGGCGCGCCGCCCAAGGCGATGTTCTCCATCGGCTCGCGCCTGGCGCGGCTGGACGGCGGGGTGGCGAACCAGGTGCTGAGCGGCCTGACGGGCTCCAAGGTCTCGCTCAGCGTCATGGACTATCGGCGGTTGGCGGACCTGGACGTCAATCTGCTGGGCTTCACCGACGCCCTGGCGACGGATCTGGACATCGAGATCGGCGATTACGACCGGCTGCTGACGACCGATGTCGATGCCGGTCGGGCGCTGAAGGTGCTGGAACGGTTGGCGGGCGGCGACGACGGCGGGGCGCTGGGCCGGTTGGCCTCGGCCTCGGTCGGAACGAAGGTGAAGCTGGGCGATCTGATCGGTGTCGAGGCCCAGTCGCCGCAAGGAATCCGAGAGGGTCTGGATGCGTCCGTCTCGGCCATGGACCTGGCCATGGCGATGCTGGAGGTCGGGGGCGGGGACCGGCAGATTGCGCTGAACCTGGGCGTGCCCGCCGGCCTGGCCGATCTGAAGACCAGCCTGGCCATCGGCGAACGGCCCAACCGCTCGCCCTGGCTGACGGTGACGGCGAACGGCCAGCCGATCATCCGCACGGCCCAGGCGCGGCTCTATGTTCGAGCCAAAACGGCCCAGACGCTGTCGGGTCTGGCGCGGGTCGAGCTGCCGATCCTGGTCGAGCTGGCGGCGTCCGAGGCGCGGCTGAAATCCCTGTCCTGCGATCCGGCGCGCTCGGTCGAGGTCGAGGTGCGGCCGGGCCTGGCGCGCGCCTCCATCGGCGCGGTGGACGAGACGAAGCTGGACGACTTCAAGACAGGCCCGTCGCCGCAACGCGCCACCCTGCTGTCCGTCCTGGGGCTGGTCAGCATCACCGGCAAGGCCGACGTGGAGGCCGCCGATCCAGGCTTCAAACCGCTGAGGTTCGACGCCGCCGACATCGAGGCGCAACGGATCAAGACCGTGGCCTCGCGCAGCTTCGCCAGCGGTCTGGTCTCCAGCCTGTTGGGGCGGCTGGACGTGGATGTGAACGTGGTCGGACTGGGCTTGGGCCTCGGCGACCTGACCAGGGCTCTGGGCCGGCTGCTGGAACCGTTGGGCCCGGTGCTGGACGGCGTGCTGAACCCGGTGCTGGATGTGCTGGGGCTCAGGCTGGGCGAGGCCGACGTGGCGGTGCACGGCCTGTCATGCCCGAGCGAAGGCCGATCGACGCCGCGCCTTGTCGGCTGAACTCAGCCTTGAGAACTTAGCCGTGGGCGGGGCGCAGGCCCTCGGCCGAGGCCTGCTGCATCGACGGGCGCTTCTGACCGCCCGAGGCGATGATGCGGTCGATGCGGGCCTTTTCGGCGCGGAAGGCGGTCAGGTCGGCGCCGGCCAGTTCGGTGCCTTCCTGGGTGCGCACGCCGGCGGGATTGATCCGCTGGCCGCCGCGCCACAGTTCGTAGTGCAGGTGCGGGCCGGTCGAGGCGCCGGTCGAACCGACATAGGCGACGATCTGGCCCTGGCTGACCCGCTGGCCGGCGCGAATGCCCGAGCCATAGCGCGACAGGTGGCCGTAGCCGCTTTCGAGACCGTTGTTGTGACGGATGCGCAGCCAGTTGCCATAGCCGCCCCAGCGGCGGGCCTCGACCACCACGCCGTCGGCAGGGGCCACGACCGGCGTGCCGGTTCCGGCGGCGAAGTCGATGCCCTGGTGCATCTTCTTGTAGCCAGAGATCGGATGGGTGCGGAAACCGAAGCTGGACGACACCCGGCGGAAGCTCTGCAGCGGGGTGCGCATCATGGCTGATCGCAGGTTCTTGCCGTTGGCGTCGAAGAACTGAGCCTCCTTCGCGCCGGCCGGCTTGAAGCGATAGAAGGTGACGCCGCGCAGTTCGGCGTACATCAGGTCGCCCACGTCCACGGTGCGGCCGGCCTCGGTCACTTCACGGTCGAAGACCATGGTGAACTCGTCAGACGACCGGATGTCGCGCTGCATGTCGAACTTGGTGGCGAACAGACGGCTGGCGGAACGGACGATGGAGGCGGTGGCGCCCAGTTCGCGGGCGCTGGCGGACAGGGATCGCTCGACGTCGCCCTTGAGCACCACGGTCTCGTGGGTGACTTTTTCTTCCAGCGACCGCAGGCGCAGGGCGCCGTCGAAGCTGCGCGACACGGTCAACTGGGACGCCGGCCCGGTGCGCATGGTCAGGCCGATCAGGCGGGCGTCGCCACGGCCGTCGCGCGGCTTGGCGATGGCGGTCTCGAACTTCAGGCCGGCGCGCAGGTCGGCCAGGTCGAAGGCGTTGGCGACAGTGGCGGCGACGGCGCTGGCTTCTTCCGGCGCGACGCCGGTGCGGGCGACGGCCTGCTCGAAGGTTTCGCCGCGGCGGATCTGGACGTTGACGGCCTCGGGCGCGGTCATGCCGGCGGGGGCGTTGGCGGAGGCGAAGGCCTTGGCTTCCATGGCGGCCATCTGGGCCGAGGTCAGCGCGGGAACTTCTTCGGCCTGAGCGGGTTGATAGGCTCTACCGGCGAGCATCGCCACCGAGATTGCCGCGACCGCAGTAAGCATATGCGGCGCGAGCCGTGTCGGCTGGCGGCGTGGGTCGAACTGAGCCATCGGTCCCCGTCGTATTGCGACGCCTGCGGCGCCAAAGCGTTACTCGTTCTCGAAGTTCGCGCCTATCGCCCATGGCGCAAGGGCGGTCGTATAGCCTGCCTGTCTCACTTTGGGAAGACAGACTGTTACAAACGGTTAACATGCGGATCACAAACTGCGAGGCGCAGCCAAGCTTCGTATGGCATGACGCCCCTTTGTCGCCCAGCTTCACCGTCATGGATCGCGTCGTCGAATGCCTACGGTCGCGCTTTGATCTTGTGCTCAGGATCAGGATGGCGAAGGTGAGCGGCGACCTGTTTCAATCCCGCGATCGATCCGCTTGACCGACACCCCCGCTCAGACGTCCACCAAGTCCACCGCCCCGTCGCCGAAGCCAAAGCCTCGTCGTCGCGTCTGGCGTTTCGTCGCCATCGGCGTCCTGATCCTGGCGCTGCTGCTCGGTGTGGCGGCGGCCGTCCTCTATCTCAATCGCCGGGCGGTGGCGCGCGACGTTCTGGTCGGCTGGCTGGACCAACGCGGCATCCAGGCCGATGTCGAGGTCGAGCGGATCGAGATCGACGGCTTCGTCGGCCGCATCCGCATCGGCGATCCCAAAAATCCCGATGTCGTGGTCGAGCGGGCCGAGGTCGATTACGCCGTCGCCCTGCCGTGGTCCAAGTCGGGTCTCGGCGTCACGCCCAGCCGTATCCGCCTGGTCCGACCGGTGGTGCGCGCCAGCTGGAAGGGCGGAAAGCTGTCCTTGGGTTCGCTGGACCCGCTGGTCGAGGAATTCACCGGCGGCCCGCCCCGCCCGGATTCGCGCAGTCCCCTGGTCATCATCGAGGGCGGTCGCGGGCGGCTGGACACCGAATATGGGCCTGTCGAGATCCTAGCCGATGCGCGGATCGACGATGGCAAGCTGATGCGGCTGGCGGCGCGCCTGCCCACGGCGGCGCTGAAAAGCGGAGAGGTCGAGGCGCGGGGCCTGTCTGCGACCCTAGACCTGACCACCACGGGCGACCGGGTGGCGCTGCGCCTGCTGGCGGCGGCCGACGCCTTTGCGACGCCTGCCGCGAGAGGGCAGGGGGCGAACCTGACCCTGACCGGCGACCTGCCCTATCCCGATCTGAAGACCCGACGCGGCGACGGCCGGGTGGTTCTGGACGCTCGCCTGAGCGGCGCGAGCCTGGGGACTGAAACCCTCGGCGCGCGCGACGCCGACGTTACGGCCCAGTTCGACGGCGTCGTCTCCGGCTGGATCGAGACCTTCCGCCTAGAGGGCGCCGCGACGACGGTCTTGAAGGCCGCGGCGGTCCAGGGCGCGGACCTTCGCATCGCCGATGTCGCGGCGAGGGCGACGGGGGCCAAGCTGACCGTCTCGCGCAACGACGCCCTGCGCTGGAGCGTGCAGGCGCCCCTGTCCCTGACGGCCGGTTCGGGGCGGATGGGCCAGACGAATATCAGCCGCCTGTCGCTAACCTCGCGCGCCCTCAGCTTCGGCGGCAAGGACGCGGCCTTCGAGGCGACCGGCCCGGTCAGTGCGACCTTCGACCGGTTCGGCTTCGGCGACCTGGCGCTGAAGCGCGGGCGCGCCGACCTGAACCTGGACGTGGTCAGCGACGGCGTGATTCAGATCGGCGCCGATGGATCCCTTCGCGCCGTCGATGGCGCCTGGCCACTGTTCGGCCCGGTCGGTCCCGACGACATCGCCGAATTGGCTGAGATGAAGCGGGCGCTGGGAAGCTTCGCCCTGAACGCCCCGGCGATCCGGTTCGCGACCGGCACGGCCGGAACCACGGTCGCCCTGGCGCGTCCCGTGACCCTGACCCCGGCCAACGGCGGCGTCCTGACGGTGGCCCAGGCAGGCGAAGGCGCCTATCAGGCCGAGGCCGGCCGGCTGGGCGGCGGCGCGCTGAGCGTCACCGCGACGCGCGGCAAGGGCCTGCCGGAGATGACCGTCGCCGTGCCGAACTGGCGCCTGACCGAGACCGGGTTCGAGGCCACGCTGGACGGCCGCGCCCGTCTCGATTTCGACCTGGCGCGCGGCATCGACGCCCGGACGCGCGGCGTCCTGGCCATGGCCGACGGCCGGCTGACCTATGCGACCCCGGACTGCGTGGACCTGACGGTCGAGCGGCTGGAGCTGGACGAGAACGACGTGCATCAGGTCGCCGGGAAACTGTGCCCCGCCGGCGGTCCGTTGCTGACATCCAAGGACGGCGTCTGGCGCGTCGTCGGCGCCTTCGACCAGGTCTCGGCCCAGGCCCCCTTCCTGGGCATGCGGTTCGCCGACGCCTCGGGGCGGGTCACGGTCGACGGGACCAAGGCCGGCGTCGGCCTGACGGCGAACGTCACGACCGCCCGCGCCATAGACGCCCTGACCCCCACGCGGTTCGAACCCCTGGCCGCCACCGGCTCCGCGACCCTGGCCAACGAACGCTGGAGCGGCGCCTTTGATCTGAAGGGCACGGGCGAGGCGGCGGCGCATACGCTAGGCCGCCTGACCCTGGCGCACGACGGCCGCACGGGTTCGGGCGGCATCGCCATCACCGCCCCCAATGTGACCTTCGCCGAGAACGGCCTTCAGCCGGCGATGCTCAGCCCCCTGGCCGCTGACTTCCTCGCGTCGCCGGTCGACGGCGCCGTCAGCTTTGACGGCCGATTCGACTGGACCAAGGACGCCGAGCCGACCTCCAGCGGGCGTCTGGTCACGCCGGGCCTGGATTTCGTCAGCCCGGCCGGCGCGGTCAAGGGTTTGCGGGGCGACGTGGTGTTCAGCAGTCTGACCCCCCTGATCACCGCCCCGAACCAGAAGCTGACGGCTGACAGTCTGGCGGTCGGCACGGCGGTCACGGCCCTGGACGTGACCTTCTCGGTCAACGAAGCGGGCGTGCTGATCGACGGCGCCCAAGTCGTCGCCGGCGGCGGCACGGTCTCGGTCGAGCCCTTCACAGTTCCACTGGACGCGACCCAGCCCTACAGCGGCGTCATCGTGCTGGACCGGGTGCAGCTGGGCGATATCGTCGCCGACACCGGCTTCGACGACAAGGTCAAGCTGGACGCCGTGGTCTCGGGCCGTCTGCCCTTCATCATGGACCCCAAGGCGGGCCTGCGCATCACCGCCGGGACACTGGGCGCGGTCCAGCCGGGCCGGCTGTCGATCAAGCGCGAGGTCCTGACGGACGTCAATGCGGGCGGCGGCGGAGAGGAACTGCCCTCCGGCATGGTCGAGGATCTGGCCTATCAGGCGATGGAGGACCTGTCCTTCGACGTACTCAGCGCCGACGTGAACAGTATGGACGGCGGCCGGGTCTCGGTGCTGTTCCACATTCGCGGTCGCCACGATCCGCCCCAGCGCCAGGAGCTGCGCCTGACGATCGCCGAGCTGATCAGCCGCCAGTTCCTGAACCGCAAACTGCCCCTGCCGTCGAACACCCAGATCGACCTGACGCTGGACACGACCCTGAACGCCAACCAGCTGATCTCGGACCTGCTGGCGGTCAATCGCGCCCGGCAAGGCCAGCAAGAGCCGGACCCGACGCCGGTGCCTGCCGATTGAACTTCACCATTCAGCGCGCGTTCACTTGGCGACGTGCTATTAGACCCATCATTCTCGGCCGTACCGGAGTCCACGTCATGATCCACAAGCGCCAACTGGCCGGCCTCGGCTTCGGAGCGGTCGTCGTCGCCCTCGCGGCCTGCGCCCCGACCATCCGTCTTGAGGTCGCGCCGATCCAGATCTACGCCAAGCTGGACGCCGACGTGCGCGTCCGCCTGGACCAGGAGCTGCAAACCCTGCTCCAGCAAAACCCAAACCTCTTCTGATTTCCCGCTTCTCTTCTGAAAGGGACAGGCTGACATGACCTTCCGCAAACTCTTCGTCATCGCCGCCGCCGTCGCCGCCCTCGGCGTGGCTGGCGCCGCCGTCGCCCAGACCGGCGCTCAAAAGGCCCAGATCGACCAGGCCAAGGCCGCCGGCACCGTCGGTGAACAGGCCGACGGCTTCCTGGGCTTTCGCACCCCGACCTCGGACGCCGGCCTGCGCGCCGCCGTGGACGCCACCAACGCCGGCCGCCGCGCCGCCTACGCCCGCAGCGCGACCGACGCCGGCACCTCGGCCGATGTCGCCGGCGCCCGGATGTTCGAGTCCCAGCTCCTGCCCCGCATCTCCTCGGGCCAGTGGTACCGCAACGCCCAGGGCCAGTGGGTCCAACGCTAAACGACTGATGCGTCACCCTCGGGCTTGTCCCGAGGGCCCACGGCGGGTTCGGTCACGTGCTTTCTCCCGCTCATCCTGGCGAAAGCCGGGACCCAGTGCTTTCGCATCGCCGGTGCGTCGGATGACCACCGACCTCTGATCTCAGGCACCTTTCGCTCAAAGGCCTAGGTCCCGGTTTTCGCCGGGATGAGCGGAAAAGAGGGAGGGGCACGGCCCACCCTTAGCTGCCAAGGCTCCAGCCATCCTATTCCGCTAAAAGATGCGCCGTGTTTTCAGCCCATTAGGCGGCCGGATCGTCATCTTCCTTAGCGCCACGTCAGACCGGGTTATGATGCATGCCCGGTCTTTGACATCGCCATCCCCACGACTTGGACTCTTGGACTCGTTAGACTGTTTTTTCGGAGTCCAACTTCGTCGAGCAAATTGCATCTTGTTGCACCAGTGCAATTCGAGGCCGAATTTTAGTTAAACGAAAACAAAGCGCTGACGTGAAATTGCACGACTTGCACTGTTTTTCCCATTGAAGCGCAATTCCCCTTAACCGCTCGCCGGATCAGGCCGCCGCGCGTCTATCCAGCAGCGCAGGCAGCAAGAGCCCCTCCGCCAGCGCCCTGACCACCGGCACGGCGACGGCGTCGCCCATCAGCTTCAGCGCCGCGCTCTCGCTGGACGGCAGGCGATAGTCCTCGCCCACCCCCATCAGCCGCGCCGCCTCGCGCCCGGTCAGGCGCCGCACCCGCGCGCGGTCCTGGTCGCACACCACCACATACTGTCGCGACGACCCGCCCGCCGGCGTCCTCAGACATCCCGCCAGGCCGTCGAACCGGACCTCCAGCCGCTGGACCTTCTCGCCGTCCTCGGTCCGCACCCGACGATAGGCGGCCCCGACGCAGCGCCGGCCCGAGGCCACGGCCGCTTCGATCCTGACGCGGTGCAGCGGTCCGGCCAGGGCCAGTATGGCCTCCGCGTCCTCCAGCCAGGTCAAGGCGTCGTCCGGCTCCAGCACGGCGGCCAGGTCCAGATTGCGTTGCGACGGCGCGGGCAGGGACCACCAGGCCCAGGCCGCCTTCACCGCCTCGGGCAGGCGCGCGTGGGCGGCGATCAGGCGCGCCGAATGGAAGGGTGCTAAAGGCTCCGGCGCGCGCGGCGCCTCGCCCTGGATAGCCACCACGAACAGCCTCGGCCGCGACTGCGGGAGCCAATGCGCCGCATCCATCTCCAGCGCCCCGACCGTGTATCCCGCCTCGGCCATGGCCGTGCACACGGCCGCGAAGTCCCGTCCGTGCCCCGAGGTCAGCAGGCCGATCACATTCTCCAGCACGATCACGCGCGGGCCGCGCGCCTCGGCCGCCAGCCCCTGCATCAGCCGCCAGAAGCCCCAGAAGGCGCCGGATCGCCCGGCCTCCAGCCCGCCTCGCGCGCCCGCCAGGCTGACGTCCTGACAGGGCGAAGAGGCCCAGGCCATGTCCGGTCGTCCCGGCAGGTCCTCGACGGTCAGGCCCCAGACATCCCCCTGGCGAAACGGCGTGTGCGGATGATTGGCGACGAAAGCCCGCGCCTTGGCCGCATCCATGTCGTTGGCGAAGACGGTGTCTATGCCGGCGCTGGAAAGGCCCAGCCCTGCCAGACCGCCCCCGGCGAAGAACTCGTAGGCGCTGGGGCGAATCGACATTGGGCCAGCATAACGCAGCCCCGCCCCTTGACCGAGACCGTCCTCGACCTCACCTCCGCCACGACAGAGGAGACCGTCATGCGCCCCATTCTGCTCGCCGCCGTCGCGGCTCTTTCGCTGACGGCCTGCTACGACCGCAACGACGCCAAGCCCCAGTCCGCGCCCGAGCCGCAGGCCGCCGCGACCCTGGGCGGCGTCGATCTGGGCAAGCCGGTGCGCGCGCTCGGCACCGAACCGTTCTGGGGGGTGGAGATCACCCCCGACGCCCTGATCTACACGCGCGTCGATCAGCCACCCCAGCGCGCGCCCAATCGCGGCGCGACGGTTCAGGGCACGGTCGCCACCTTCGCCAGCTCCACCGACCTGAACCAGGCGCTGAACGTCGTCCTGATCGCCACCGAATGCTCGGACGGCATGAGCGACCGCACCTATCCGCTGACGGCCAAGGTCGAGATCGGCGACGACACCCTGACCGGCTGCGCCGCCCCGGCGTCGATGCTGACGGCGCAACCCGCGCCCTGATCGATCACCACCATTCGGCGTCGCGCAGCATCCGGGCGTAGCGGCGGCTGACCGGCGCCGACAGGCCGCCGTCCAGCGTCAGGGTCGCCCGGCCGTCGCCGCGCTCGACACCCCGCACCGCGTCGCGCGCCACCCACCAGCTGCGGTGCGTCCGGGCGCCTTCCAGCCCCTCCAACTCCTCCACCGCATCCGACAGCCGCATCAGGATCAGGTCCGATCCGCGGTCGGTGTGGATGCGCAGATAATGGTCCTCGGCCTGCACCGCCCGGATCGCAGCGCCCCTCAGCTTCATCGGCAGGCGCTCCAGAAACCGCACCGGCCGGGCTGCCGTCTCGGGCGGCGCCGCATGGGTCTGGACCGGTCGGCTGCGCCCCAGGAAGACGTTCAGCGTCGTCACCGCCGCGGTGATCACCACCACCGGCACGACCAGCTGGGGCAGGACGCCCAGCGGATAAAGCCTCTGGGCGAAGAACAGGCCCGTCGCCGCCCAGACGATGACGCACAGCGGCCCGGTGATCACGACCGCCATCGCCGCGATGGTCCGCCACGGCCGCTCGTCCACGTCCAGATACCGGCTCACCCATGCGCCGCACAGATGGCCCCACAGCCCGCCCAGCACCATGACCACGACCCAATAGGCCAGCCGTGGCCCGAACGCCGCGCCCGCCGTCCCGAACGCCCCGGTCATCGCCAGGAAGACGCCGCCCAGAACGGCGACGATCAGGCCGCGCAGGAAGGTGCGGCGGCGGTCGGCGGCAAGAGGCGTCATGGCGGCTTTCGGCATCAGGAGATCGCGCCTTGAGACCACGATTTCCCACCCGTTGAAAGGAGGAGGCGAAAGACATGTGGGCGTTGACGCAAGCGATATGGGCGTTGGCGAAACGCGGGATGCGTGGCCGGGCGCGGCGCGTCACGACGATGGAAATGGAGATTTCCCATGCCTCGCCTGTCTCGCCTCTTGCCGTCCGTCCTGGCCCTCGCTCTGCTGATCGTCCCTCTCGTCGCCTATCTGGCAGTCGACGACGGGCGGCTGGCGCGGATGGGGTTCACGCCGCACGCCCCCGACTGGCGCCTGCTGCTGACCTCGCCGCCGGCGATCCAGATCCACGTCGCCGCCGCCCTTACGGCCCTGGCGATCGGCGTCGTCCTGCTGATCGGGGTGAAGGGAAACCGGCTGCATCGGACGCTGGGCTGGACCTGGGTGCTGGCCATGGCGACGACGGCGGTCAGTTCGTTCTTCATCCACCGGCTCAATCCCGGCGGTCCGGGCGGCTTCTCCCTGATCCACCTGCTCAGCGGCTGGACGGTGATCGCCCTGCCGATGGCGGTCCATGCCGCGCGTCGCCACCGCATCGCCGACCACCGGCGCGCCATGACGGGGATGTTCGTGGGCGGCCTGATCGTCGCCGGGGTCTTCACCTTCCTGCCCGGCCGGTTGATGTGGGCGATCTTCTTCGGTTAAGGCTGGCCCGGCGACATCCCGACCACGGCGCGGAAGCCGGCGGCGGCGAACCGGACCATATAGTCGCCCGCCGTCTCCAGATCGCCCGACCGCGCCTGTCCGTTCGACAGCCGGTCCAGCCGCCCCGTCTCGCCCAGCGTCAGGGTCAGGGCGCCCGACAGATTGTGATAGCCCCAGTACAGATCGACCTCGCTGGCGTCCGGCAGCACCTTCGCGATCAGTTCGATCAGCCGGTGGATCGCCGGGTCGAAATAGCGGGCCATGGTCTCGCCGCCGAAACTGGGGTTGGCGTTGGTCTGGGCCACCAGGGCGGAATAGTGTTTCCACCCCGGCCCGCCCTTAAGCGACCATTCGAACGGCGGCCGCAGGAAGGCTTCCAATAGGCCCTCCAGCGTCATGGCCTCGCCCGCTGTCTCGGCATAGCGATCGATGGCGGAGACCCGGTCGGCGTTCCACACCTCGGCCCGGCGCAGGAAGACGGCGTCAAACAGCTCGCGCTTGGCCCCGAAATAATAGTGGACCAGGGCGGTATCCACTCCCGCCTCGCGCGCCACCTCGCGGATGGTGACGCCATAGAAGCCGTGTTTGGAGAACAGGTCCTCGGCCGCGTCCAGGATCAGCTCGCGGGTCTCGCCCGCCGCCTTGGCCTGGGCCTTGGGCGGACGACCCCGACGGGCCGGCGCAGCGCCCGCCGCCTTGCGACGCGCGGCGGCGACGGGGCGGGGTGTCGGGATGGCGGCGTCCGGCTTGCTCATGCGGCAAGGCTAGGCTTGCGTCATCGCTGGTGCAACGGCGCCACGGCGGGAGATCGTCATGCCTTCAGAGAAGGGGAGCGTTTGACAGATCGGGGAAACCCGGTCAGGTTCACGAAAATCATTGAACGCTGAATAAAAGCGTCAACGGGCTGGAAACGACAACAAGGGGTCTAGGATCATGAACCGTCATGTGAAGTGCGCGCTGCTGGCCGGCGCGGCGTGGGGCGTGCTTGCGGGGGCTTCGGTCGCCCAGGACGCGGAGGCCGCCGCTCAAGCGGCGAACGCCAATCAGGACACGGCCACCGTCGACGACATCGTCGTCACCGCGCGTCGTCGCGACGAGCAGCTGAAGGACGTGCCGATCGCGGTCTCGGCTCTCAGCGCCGAACGTCTGGAGCAGACCGGCGCGACCGACATCACCGCCCTGCAGCAGCAGACGCCGAACGCCACGGTCCAGATCGCGCGCGGCTCCAACTCGACCCTGATCAGTTTCATCCGCGGCGTGGGCCAGCAGGATCCGCTGTGGGGCTTCGAACCCGGCGTCGGCCTCTACATCGACGACGTCTATGTCGCCCGTCCTCAGGGCGCCGTGCTCGACATCTTCGACATCTCGCGCATCGAGGTGCTGCGCGGCCCGCAAGGCACCCTGTATGGCCGCAACACCATCGGCGGCGCGATCAAATACGTCACCAAACGCCTGGGCGCCGACCCCAGCCTGACGGCGCGCGCCGAGCTGGGCAGCTATAACGAGCAGAACTTCCTGGTCTCCGGCTCCATCCCCGTCGGCGAGACGTTCGCCATCGGCGGCGCGGTCGCGACCTATCAGCACGACGGCTACGGCAAGAACCTGAACACCGGTCAGGACCAGTACGACAAGGACGTCACCGCCTATCGCGCCAGCGCGGAATGGACGCCTAACGACAACCTGTTCTTCCGCCTGGCCTGGGACCGGGTCGAGGACGACTCCAGCCCCCGCCACGGCCACCGCGAGGTCAATTCCACGACCGGCGGCTTCACCCCGCCTGCCGGCGAATACGACACAAACGCCGGCATCACTGGCGAGCAGAAGGTGGTCACCGAAGGCGTCGCCCTGACCGGCGAATACCGCGTCAACGACATGCTGACGCTGAAATCGATCACCGCCTATCGCTCGGGCGACACCGCCACCGTCATCGACTTCGACCAGGCGCCCCAGCCCTTCCTGGACGTGCCCGCCATCTATTCCGACGATCAGTTCAGCCAGGAATTCCAGGCCCTGTTCACCGGCGAGCGCTGGTCCGGCGTCGCGGGCGTCTTCTATCTGGACGGCACGTCATCGGGCGCCTTCGACACCATCGCCGGCAACCTGGGCCTGACGATCGCGGCCGCCGGTTCGGTGGACACCAAATCCTTCTCGGTGTTCGGCGACTTCAGCTACGATCTGACCGACCGGCTGCACCTGTCGCTGGGCGGCCGCTACACCAAGGACGAGAAGGACGCCTCGGTCCAACGCTTCTTCTATCTGGGGGCTACGCGCAGCCCGCTGACCGGCGGAACGGCGCGTCCGATCTTTGCGACCCGCACCAACTATACCGCCTCGGACACCTTCGAGAAGTTCACGCCGCGCGCCAGCATCTCCTATGACTTCAGCGAGGAAATGACCGGCTACGCCTCGGTCAGCCAGGGCTTCAAGTCCGGCGGCTGGGATATGCGCGGGGACGCCGCCCTGGTGCCGCAGACGGTCAACGGCTACCAGCCCGAGACGGTCACCACCTATGAAGTCGGCCTGAAGGGCTCGGCCTTCGACCGTCGCATGAACTTCGCCTCGGCGATCTTCTATTCCGACTACAAGGACCAGCAGATCACGACCCAGCAGGTGGCGACCCTGCCCGCGGTAGGCATCGCTTCGGTCGTCGACAACGCCGGCGCCTCGACCATCTACGGCTTCGAGCTGGAAGGTTCGGCCTATCTCAGCGACGACATCACCGCCAACTTCTCGCTGGGCTATCTGAAGAACGAGTTCGATCAGTTCATCACCCTGGTCACGGGTTCGCCGGTCGATATCTCCAACCTGCGCGAACCCCAGAACTCGCCGGAATGGTCGGCCTACTACGGCATGACCTGGCGCGGCGACATTCTGGGCGGCGAGATCCGGGTGACGCCGTCGCTGTCGTATCGGTCCAGCTATCACCTGTTCGACACGCCCGATCCCATCCTGGACCAGGACGGCTATGTGCTGGCCGACGCCAGCGTGGTCTGGACCGCACCGAGCAAGCGCTGGGAGGTCGGCCTGTTCGGCCGAAACCTGACCGACGTGCGTTACAAGGTCGGCGGCTACAGCTTCCCTGGCGCGACCTTCAACAACTCGATCAGCGCCTTCTACGGCCCGCCGACCACCTATTCGGCGCGTCTGACCTACCGGTTCTGATCCCTATCCAAAACGCCTGACGACGAGGGGCGGCGGTCTTCGGCCGCCGCCCCTTTGTTTGCAGTGAGCAGAGTTGCGGCTAGGCTGGCCTCAACGAATAAAAAAGACGCCGAGGGAAACGCCGATGACGACGGATACGCTGACGGCCCAGGACAAGGTCCGGCCGGAACGACCCGGCTACCGCTACTATGTGCTGGCGGTCCTGATCCTGATCTACATGCTGAACTTCCTGGATCGCCAGATCATCGGCATCCTGGCCGCGCCGCTGAAGGAAGAGTTCGGCATGTCCGACAGCCAGTTCGGCCTGTTGGGCGGCATCGCCTTCGCCTCGGTCTATTCGACATTGGCCATTCCCCTGGCCTGGCTGGCGGACCGCTACAGCCGGGTCTGGATCATGACCGGGGCCCTGGCCGTCTGGTCGGGCTTCACCGCGCTGTGCGGCATGGCGGGCTCGTTCGGACAGCTGTTCCTGTGCCGGATGGGCGTGGGCATCGGCGAGGCAGGCGGGGTGGCCCCGGCCTATTCGCTGATCGCCGACTATTTCCCGCCGCATCAGCGGGCGCGGGCTATGGCGGCCTTCGCCTTCGGCATTCCGCTGGGCATGGCGGCGGGGACCCTGGTCGGTGGCCTGCTGGCGGCGACCTACGGCTGGCGAACCGCCTTCATCGTGGTCGGCCTGCTGGGCGTGCTGGTCGCGCCGCTGCTGCGGCTGACCGTTCGCGATCCCAAACGCGGCGGAACGGATGTGGTCAAGACCGAGGCCCAGGTCGCGGCCCTGGCCGCCGCCCCCGTCGGCACGGACCGGGCGGGCAAGATCGCCGCCCAGATCATGCTGGGTCTCGGCGCCGGCCTGCTGATCCTCGGCGCCTTGAGTTGGCTGATGGGTACGTCGCTAGGCAATCCGCTGGTGCTGGCTTTCGGCGGACTGCTGGCGGTGGTGATCGGCGTCTCGCTTATGATCGCGCGACGCACGGCCTCGGTGGTGATCCGTAAGCCCAGCTTCTGGTTGCTGGGCCTCGGCGCCGCCTCCTCGTCGGTGTGCGGTTACGGCGTCGCCGGCTGGCTGCCGCTGTTCTTCATGCGCAGCTTCGACCTGACCCTGCGCCAGACCAGCATCTACTATTCCGGCATCGCCCTGATCGGCGGCATCCTCGGCATCTGGCTGGGCGGCATGATCGCCGACAAACTGTCCAAGAAGGGCAAGGGCGCCTATCCGCTGACGCCCGCCATCGCCTTCCTGATCTCGGCGCCCTGTTTCATCCTGGCGATGAACTCGCCCTGGCTGATCGGCCTCGTTTTGCCCGGCGGCGGCAGCCATGTGCAGCAACTGACCCTGGCCTTCCTGATCTTCCTGTTGCCGACCGGACTGAACCTGGCCTGGCTGGGTCCGATCACGGCGGCGGTCCAGCATCTGGTGCCGGCGGCCATGCGTTCGACAGCCTCGGCCCTGTTCCTGCTGCTGAACAATCTGCTCGGGATCGCGGTCGGCTTCTACTATTTCGGCTGGATGAGCGACCTGTTGGCGCCGCGCTTCGGCGAGGAGAGCCTGCGGTGGGCCATCTACACCGGCATGGGCTTCTATGTGCTGGCGGCGATCCTGCTGATCGGGGCGTCGCGGACCCTGAAACGCGACTGGGTGGACTGATCGATAGACCAAAAGCATAGGCCCCGGCTGTTGCACCTGCGAACGGCCGGGGCCTATAAGCCCCGCAACTCTCCCAGCAGCGGTTGCGACGGTCCCTCATGAACATCCACGAATATCAGGCCAAGCAGGTCCTCAAAGGTTTCGGCGCCCCCGTCGCCGAAGGCGTCGCGGTGACGTCGGTCGATCAGGTCGAGGCGGCCGCCAGATCTCTGCCCGGCCCGCTCTATGTCGTGAAGTCGCAGATCCACGCCGGCGGACGCGGCAAGGGCAAGTTCAAGGAACTGTCGGCCGACGCCAAGGGCGGCGTCCGCCTGGCCTTCTCGGTCGAGGAAGCCGTCTCCCACGCCAAGGAAATGCTGGGCAACACCCTAGTCACCGCCCAGACGGGCGACGCCGGCAAGCAGGTCAACCGCCTCTATATCGAGGACGGCGCCGACATCGATCGTGAACTGTACTGCTCGCTGCTGGTCGACCGCGCCTATGGCCGCATCGCCTTCGTCGTCTCGACCGAAGGCGGCATGGACATCGAAACCGTCGCTCACGACACGCCCGAGAAGATCCAGAACATCGTCATCGACCCGAACGCGGGCGTGACCGACGCCGACGTCGCCGCCATCACCGCCGCCTACGGCCTGACGGGCGCTGCGGCCGAAGACGCCAAGTCCCTGTTCCCGGCGCTGTACAAGGCCTTCGTCGAGAAGGACATGGACATGCTGGAGGTGAACCCCCTGATCGTCATGAAGGACGGCCATCTGCGTGTCCTGGACGCCAAGGTCAGCTTCGACGGCAACGCCCTGTTCCGCCACGACGATATGAAGGCCCTGCGCGACGAGACCGAGGAAGACGCCAAGGAAATCGAAGCGTCCAAGTGGGACCTGGCCTACGTCTCGCTGGACGGCAACATCGGCTGCATGGTCAACGGCGCGGGCCTGGCCATGGCGACGATGGACATCATCAAACTGTACGGCAAGGAGCCGGCCAACTTCTGCGACGTCGGCGGCGGCGCCGGCAAGGAGAAGGTCGCTGCGGCCTTCAAGATCATCACCGCCGACCCGAACGTCCAGGGCATCCTGGTCAACATCTTCGGCGGCATCATGAAGTGCGACGTCATTGCCGAGGGCGTCGTTGCCGCAGTGAAGGAAGTCGGTCTTAAGGTGCCGCTGGTCGTGCGTCTGGAAGGCACCAACGCCGAACTGGGCAAGAAAATCCTGAACGAGTCGGGTCTGGCCATCACCGCCGCCGACGACCTCGACGACGCCGCCCAGAAGATCGTCGCGGCGGTCGGCTAAATGTTCTTCGCGGCCGTGAGCGCATTCGTAGTCGCTGCGGCCGCGACGCCTGTTCAGGCGCAGCCCGAGATGCGTTCCACCGCATTTCGGATTTTCCACGATGTCTGCCTGACAAGCGATGGCGACATGTCGAAGCTTGTCGATCTCGCCGGCCGCAACGGTTTCGCCTTGCAGCTTGGGGTCGAGCCTCGAACGATTGGTCGTCTAGAGAACGCGATCGTTATGCCTCTTGCAGACGACCGCATGGACACGATCTTGGTCGTCGGCTGGCAAGGTCCGATGCTGTCTTGCCGAATAACTTCCAATGAGAAGTTGGAAGCGGCAGCATTGACTGAGGAAATGCGGGGATGGGTTGGCTTTTCGGCCGATCCCAAGCGTGTCGATGGTTCGGTGACGAACTATTTCTACACCCAAACTGATCAGGGACGGGTCCAACTCCTAGACCCCGAGCAACAACGCGCGGCCATTGAGGACAAGACCTTTCGAGTGGTCTGGACATCTGTGCGAAGCGGCGGCGTGACGCTGAACCTGACGGCTCCGCCGAAAGAAGGTCCAACCGCGTCCGCAGGGGGCTGAGAGTTGTTTTGATGCTTGTCGTGGTGGTCAGGCCATAGTGATCAGCGTGGTTGACACGGCCGCACCCCTGATGAACCATGTTCTCTATGGGTGGTCATCGGGTTATTCAGGCCATGGCGGCCTCGTTGTTCTTGTTGTATCAGCCCTCTGCGCTGTCGGCGCAGTCTCAGGCGACGCCTGAACCTACCGACCTTATCGCGACATTGAACGCCATCTGCGTCAAGGCGAAGGGCGACCGCGCTCAAGCTGCGGTCTTGGCGGCGGAGGCAGGCTTTTCGCCCGTGCCGGAAGGCATGACGCCTCGACTTCGCAACGCCACGGAACGCGCAGGCTTCATGCGCTCCAACGCCGCCGATATCAGCGTCGTCATGACGGGCCAGATGACACGGCGAGTCGGGCGCGACACCATTGTGCTGGATTTCTGCGGGATCAGCACCCGCCCCACCGATCATCGCGCGCTGGACCGCCGGCTGCGCGAGCTGATGAACTTCGACTCCATCAACGCGGTCGGCTTTGACGCCTATGCGTGGTTACAGACTCCCGAGGGGCGAGCGCCGAGCCGCAGTCTGTCGGATTCCCAGTTCGTGGGGATGGCGCGAACCGGACAGATGCGACTTCTCGTTCTGGACCGCGCGGGCCCCGGATCCACGCTGATGTATATGTTGCCGAGGCTCGACTAATCCAAGCCCGCAGGCTATGTGCTACACATAACCTGTGTAGCTCCATGACCCGCAACCTGACTCTCGCCATCGACGACGACTTGCTCGACAAGGTGCGGGTGCTGGCCGCCATGAAGCGGACCAGCGTAAACGAGATGGTGCGCGGCTTCCTGACCAGCATGGTGCAGCAGGAAGCCTCCAAGGACGAGGCGCGCGAGGCGCTGCTGAAGCTGATCGACGAATCCAAGGGTCGCATGGGCGACTGGCGACCTGGCAAACGAGACGAGATCTATAGCGGAGATCGTCGGTTTGATCGCTAACTCAGAGGTCTTCCTCGACACCAATATTCTGCTTTACGCCGCACTGGGACAGGAACATGCAGGCTATCGCTGGGAACGGGCGCGAGAGATCGCCTTGACCCAGGATTATTGCACCTCAGGCCAGGTGCTGGCCGAGTTCTACAATGTCTCTACCCGCAAAGGCGCGCCGCCGCTGACCTCAGATGAGGCGAGCGAATGGATCCGTGTGATCGCCATGAAGCCCTGCCAGCCTGTGACGCCCGGAGTGGTGCTGGCCGGCATCGATCACGCTCGCCGCTACCAGCTGTCCTATTGGGATGGCGCCATCATCGCCGCCGCCGAAAAGATCGGCGCCAAGGTCCTCTATTCCGAAGACCTCAATCACGGTCAGACCTACGGGTCGGTCCGAGTCGAAAACCCCTTCCTGAACCTCTGACGTCCCCAAGAACGGAATCCCCATGTCCATCCTCGTCAACAAAGACACCAAGATCATCGTCCAGGGCCTGACCGGCAAGACCGGCGGCTTCCACACCGAACAGGCCCTGGCCTATCACGGCACCCAGATGGTCGCCGGCGTGCACCCGACCAAGGGCGGGACCAGCTGGACCGGCTCGCACGGCGAAACCCTGCCGATCTACGCCTCGGTCGCCGAAGCCCGCGACGCCACGGGCGCCGACGCCTCGGTGATCTACGTCCCGCCGTCGGGCGCGGCCGCCGCGATCATCGAAGCCATCGACGCCGAAATCCCCTTCATCACCTGCATCACCGAAGGCATCCCGGTGCTGGACATGGTCAACGTCAAGCGCCGCCTGGAAGGCTCCAAGTCGCGCCTCCTGGGCCCGAACTGCCCCGGCATCCTGACGCCGGACGAGTGCAAGATCGGCATCATGCCGGGCAACATCTTCAAGAAGGGCTCGGTCGGCATCGTGTCGCGTTCGGGCACCCTGACCTATGAAGCCGTGTTCCAGACCACCAACGAAGGCCTGGGCCAGACCACGGCCGTCGGCATCGGCGGCGACCCGGTCAAGGGCACCGAGTTCATCGACGTGCTGGAGCTGTTCCTGGCCGACGATGAAACCACCTCGATCATCATGATCGGCGAAATCGGCGGCGGCGCCGAAGAAGACGCCGCCCAGTTCCTGATCGATGAAGCCAAGAAGGGCCGCAAGAAGCCGATGGCCGGTTTCATCGCCGGACGCACCGCGCCCAAGGGCCGCACCATGGGCCACGCCGGCGCCGTCGTCTCGGGCGGCAAGGGCGATGCGGAATCCAAGATCGCCGCCATGGAAGCCGCCGGCATCCGCATGTCGGAATCGCCGGCTCGCCTGGGCAAGACCCTGGTCGAAGTGCTGAAGGGCTGATCCTTCGCGCTGCGCGCGGGCGCTATGCTCGCCGCGAGGCGGCTCGCGACTTGAGCGCCTTTCGGCATCAAAAATGCCGTGTGACGCATTGATGGACGCCCTCGGCTCAGGCCGGGGGCGTTTTTCTTTGGGCCTGCGACCAATTTCTCACCGAATTGCCCCGTTTCGGTCATGACCCGTCAGGAAACGACGCCTATATGACGGGCGCGCCCCTCACGGAGATGTGTCCGGCGGGGCCCAGGGATTGCGAAACGATGGCGGACGATGCCGGTCGGCTGAACCAGGTCTTTGCCGAGACCTCATTCCTCTACGGGTCCAATGCGGCCTACGTCGAGGAGCTGCAGGAGAAGTGGGCCAAGGACCCCGGCTCCGTCTCGGCGGAATGGAAAGCCTTCTTCGACCAGTTGCGCGACAACGCCGCGCTGGTGACCGCCTCGGCGGGAGCGGGAAGTTGGGGACGGGGCGTGGCGACCGAACCCACCGAGGAAACCGGCGTGTTCGACGGCCGTTGGCCGGCCCCGAAACCCGATCCCAAGAAGCCCGGCGCCGCGCCTGCCGCTCCGGCCGCCAAGGCTGCGCCCGCCGACGTCTCGGCCGACGTCATCCGCGCCGCCGCCCATGATTCCATCCGCGCCCTAATGCTGATCCGCAGCTACCGCGTGCGCGGTCACCTGCAGGCCAAGCTGGACCCGCTGGGCATCGAACAGCCGGTCGAGAACCCGGAACTGACGCCGGAATTCTACGGCTTCAGCGGCGCTGACATGGACCGTCCGATCTTCCTGGACGGCGTGCTGGGCCTTCAGACCGGCACGATCCGCGAAGTTCTGGACATCCTGAAGCGCACCTATTGCGGCACGGTCGGCATCCAGTTCATGCATATCGCCGAGCCGGAGGAGAAATCCTGGCTGCAACAGCGGTTCGAGGGGCCTGACAAGTTCGAGCAGAACGCCTTCTCCAAGGAAGGCAAGCTGGCGATCCTGTCCAAGCTGGTCGAGGCGGAAGGCTTCGAACGCTTCCTGCACAAGCGCTTCCCCGGCACCAAGCGGTTCGGCCTGGACGGCGGCGAGGCCATGGTCCCGGCGCTGGAGCAGGTCATCAAGCGCGGCGGTTCGCTGGGCGTCGACGAGGTCGTGCTGGGCATGGCCCACCGTGGCCGCCTGAACGTGCTCGCCGCCGTGATGGGCAAGCCCTACAAGGTCATCTTCCACGAGTTCCAGGGCGGTTCGGCCGTGCCGAGCGACATCGAAGGCTCGGGCGACGTCAAATATCACATGGGCGCCTCGTCGAACCGCGAGTTCGACGGCAACCACGTCCACCTGTCGCTGACCGCCAACCCGTCGCACCTTGAGATCGTCAACCCGGTCGTCCTGGGCAAGGCGCGCGCCAAACAGGCGTTCGACATCCGCGAGGCCAACGAAGGCGTGCCGGAAGGCCAGTGGGCCCTGGACCGCTCCAAGGTCGTGCCCCTGCTGATCCACGGCGACGCCGCCTTCGCCGGCCAGGGCGTGGTCGCCGAATGCTTCGCCCTGATGGGGCTGAAGGGTTATCGCACCGGCGGTACGCTTCACTTCGTCATCAACAACCAGATCGGCTTCACCACCAGCCCGCGCAACTCGCGCTCGTCGCCCTATCCGTCGGACGTGGCGCTGATGGTCCAGGCCCCGATCTTCCACGTCAACGGCGACGACCCCGAAGCGGTCGTCTTCGCCTCCAAGGTGGCCACCGAATACCGGCAGAAGTTCCACAAGGACGTGGTGGTGGACATGTTCTGCTACCGCCGCTTCGGCCACAATGAAGGCGACGATCCCACCTTCACCCAGCCGCTGATGTATTCGAAGATCCGCGCCCAGCCCTCGACCCGCGAACTGTATTCGCAGCGTCTGGTGGCCGAAGGCGTGATCACCCAGGCCGACGTAGACGCCGAGGTCGAACGGTTCGAGACATTCCTCGACGAGCAGTTCGAGGCCGGCAAGACCTGGTCCGCCGAGAAGGCCGACTGGCTGGACGGCCAATGGCAGGGCTTCCAGGCGCCGAAGGACGAGCTGCGCGGCGACACCGCCGTGCCGCTGGCCAAGCTGACCGACCTGGGTCACCGCCTGACCACCATTCCCAACAGCGTCGACATGCACAAGACGCTGAAACGCGTCATCGACGGTCGCCGCGAGGCCATCACCTCGGGCCAGGGTTTGGACTGGGCCACGGCCGAGAGCCTGGCCTTCGCTTCGCTGGTGGATGAAGGCTTCCCGATCCGCCTGTCAGGCCAGGATTCGGTGCGCGGCACATTCTCGCAGCGCCACTCGGGCATCATCGATCAGACGACCGAAGAGCGCTACATCCCGCTGAACAACCTGCGTGAAGGCCAGGCCAATTTCGAGGTCATCGACTCGGCCCTGTCGGAAGAGGCGGTGCTGGGCTTCGAGTACGGCTATTCGCTGGCCGACCCCAATACGCTGGTCCTGTGGGAGGCCCAGTTCGGCGACTTCGTGAACGGCGCCCAGGTGGTGATCGACCAGTTCATCTCTTCGGGCGAACGCAAGTGGCTGCGCATGAGCGGCCTGACCATGCTGCTGCCGCACGGCTATGAGGGCCAGGGACCGGAACACTCATCGGCCCGTCTGGAGCGCTTCCTGCAACAGTGCGCCGAAGACAATATGCAGGTCGCCAACTGCACGACCCCGGCCAACTATTACCACATCCTGCGTCGCCAGATGCACAGGCCGTTCCGCAAGCCGCTGATCCTGATGACGCCCAAGTCCCTGTTGCGTCACAAGAAGGCGGTCTCGTCCATGGCGGACCTGGCGGAAGGCTCAGCCTTCCACCGCCTGTTGCACGACGACGCCCAGACGCGCCCCGAGATCGCCGGGATCACAATCAAGGCGGATAAGGACATCCGCCGCGTCATCCTGTGCTCGGGCAAGGTCTATTACGACCTGCTGGACGCGCGCGAGAAGAAGGCCAAGGACGGCCAGGCCGTGGACGACGTCTACATCCTGCGCCTGGAACAGTTCTATCCGTGGCCGATCCAGTCCTTGCGCAAGGAACTGGCCCGCTTCCCCAAGGCGGAAGTGGTCTGGTGCCAGGAAGAGCCCAAGAACATGGGCGGCTGGACCTTCGTCGATCCTTGGCTGGAGCTGACGCTGGACAAGCTGGACGTCGCCTCCAAGCGCGCCCGCTACGTCGGACGGCCGGGCTCCGCCTCGACCGCCGCCGGCTTGATGAGCCGGCACCTGAAGGAACTCGACACCTTCACGACCGAAGCCTTCGCCTGATACACGTATAAAAGACCGACCTAGAGACGAGCTGGACCTGACATGGCCGACATCCTGACCCCCGCCCTCGGTGAATCCGTCACCGAAGCCACCATCGCGAAGTGGACCAAGAAGGTCGGTGATCCGGTCAAGAAGGACGAACTGCTGGTCGAGCTGGAGACCGACAAGGTCTCGCTGGAAGTCGTCTCGCCCGCCGACGGCGTGCTGGGCGACATCAAGGCGGCCGAGGGCGACAACGTCGTTCCCGGCACGATCCTGGGTTCGGTGACCGAGGGCGCGTCCGCCGCCGCTCCGGCTTCCGCCCCCGCTCAGGCAAAGGCCGCACCGGCCGCCAAGGCCGAGACCAAGTCGGCTCCCGCTGCTGCGGCTCCGGCCGCCGCCCCTGCCGCCGCCGCCACCGACATCATGGTCCCGGTCATGGGCGAGAGCGTCGCCGAAGGTTCGGTGGGCAAGTGGCTCAAGAAGTCCGGCGATGCGGTCAAGAAAGACGAACTGCTGGTCGAGATCGAGACCGACAAGGTCGCGGTCGAGGTGTCGGCCCCGGCTGACGGCGTCCTGACCATCGCCGCCGACGAAGGCGCGACCGTCACCCCGAACCAGAAGATCGGCTCGATCTCGGCTTCCGGCTCGGCCGCCGCTGCTCCGGCTGCTGCTCCGGCCCCTGCCGCCGCCGCCCCGGCCAACACCGGCTCGGCTCAGGTCTCGGGCGCCAAGAACGAAACTCTGTCGCCCGCCGTCCAGCGCGTCGTCGGCGAGAACAATCTGGACCCGAAGGCCATCACCGCCACGGGCCCCAAGGGCAACATCACCAAGGCCGACGCCATCGCCGCCATCGGCCAGGCCGCCGTTTCGGCCCCGGCCGCCGCCGCTGCGCCTGCGGCACCGCGCGCCGACCAGCCGCGCGAAGAGCGGGTGAAGATGACGCGCCTGCGTCAGACCATCGCCCGTCGCCTGAAGGAGTCGCAGAACACGGCCGCCCAGCTGACCACCTTCAACGAGGTGGACATGACCAACGTCATGGCCCTGCGCGCCCAGTACAAGGACGTGTTCGAAAAGCGCCACGGCGTGAAGCTGGGCTTCATGTCCTTCTTCACCAAGGCCGTCGTCGCGGCCCTGCACGAGATCCCGGCCGTCAACGCCGAGATCGACGGCACCGACATCATCTACAAGAACCACTATGACATCGGCGTTGCCGTCGGCACCGAAAAGGGTCTGGTGGTTCCGGTCCTGCGCGACGCCGACACCCTGACCCTCGCCGGCATCGAAAAGGGCATCGGCGCCCTGGGCAAGGCCGCCCGTGACGGCGCCCTGACCATGGATCAGATGCAGGGCGGCACCTTCACCATCACCAACGGCGGCACCTATGGCTCGCTGATGTCCACACCGATCCTGAACGCGCCGCAGTCGGGCATCCTGGGCATGCACAACATCGTCCAGCGCCCGATGGCCATCAACGGCGAGGTCAAGATCCGCCCGATGATGTATCTGGCCCTCAGCTACGATCACCGGATCGTGGACGGCAAGGAAGCCGTGACCTTCCTGGTCCGAGTCAAGGAACTGCTGGAAGATCCGGCGCGGGCCCTGCTGGACCTGTAAAGACCCTGAAAGGCGGCGACGATCTCGCCGCCTTTTTCTTTGATCCGAGGTTCGACCATGCTGACCCTCTATACCGCTCCCGGCTCATGCAGCCGCGCCAGCCATATCGCGCTGGAGGAGTCCGGCCTGGACTTCGAGGTCCGGCTGCTCGACTTCTCGAAGGCCGAGCAACGCGAGCCGACTTATCTGGCGATCAATCCCAAGGGACGCGTCCCCGCCTTGGCGACCGATCAGGGCGTGCTGACCGAAAGCCCGGCGATCCTGGCCTATATCGCCGCGCTTGCGCCTGCGGGCCTGTTGGCGCCGACCGATCCCTTCGCCTTTGCCCGGATGCAGGCCTTCAACCTCTATCTGGCGACCACCATCCATGTGGCCCACGCCCATGGTCGTCGCGCCTCGCGCTGGAGCGATGACGCCACCGCCCAGGCGTCCATGGCGGCCAAAGTGACGCAGAACATGCGCGACGGCTTCGCCCTGATCGAGGCGGACCTGACCGGCGACTGGGTCATGGGCGACGCCTATACGGTCGCGGACCCCTATCTGTTCACCTTCGCAGGCTGGCTGGAAACCGACGGCGTCGATATCGCCGACTTCCCCAGGGTCCAGGCCCATTTCGAACGAATGCAGGCCCGTCCCGCCGTCCAACGGGCCCTGGTCGCCAAGGCCTAGCGCGCGCGCTCAAAGACCATCGGTTGTGTCTATTTTGCGCCGGTCGTTAACGATCCGAATCGCCCCGCATTTTCCGCGATTACAACGACCGAAAATGGTGCCTTATTCCTGCCATGGAGTGGGCGGCACGCGCGATAGGGATGTTCTACGTCTTGGGCGGACTGATGCTTTTGTATCAGGCCTGGCTCAACTGGCGTCTGCAACGCGCCTTGTCCGGCCTGATCTCCGTTCCCACGACCGAACAGGTCGCTGATGGCGCGATCGCCCTAGGCGGGGTGCTGGTCCTGGCGTCGGGCGCGGCGCTGGCGGCGCTCAGCGCCTGGGCGGTCGTCGCCTTCCTGGCGGGATGGGGGATCCAGGCGGCTTATCTGTTGTGGGCCAACCGTTCCGATCTGAACGATCCCGCCGCCGCCGGCCGACGGCGCTCGGTCCACGCCTTCCTGGGCTACACCGCCGTCACCGGCCTGGTGCTGTGGTTGCCGGTCGCCGGCGTGCTGGGCTGATCAGCCGAACTCGGCTTCCAGGTCCGCCAGGCGCGCGGCCTGATCCTCGGCGATCAGGGCGTTCAGCAGGGGGTCGATGTCGCCTTCCATGATCTGGGGCAGGCTGTGCAGGGTCAGGTTGATGCGGTGATCGCTGACCCGGCCTTGCGGATAGTTGTAGGTGCGGATGCGCTCGGATCGGTCGCCCGAACCGACCTGGGACTTGCGCGTATCGGATCGCGCCAGATCCTTGGCCTGGCGCTGCATGTCGTACAGGCGCACGCGTAGGTTCTTCATCGCCTTGTCGCGGTTGACGTGCTGGGACTTCTCCGACGACGTCACCATGATGCCGGTGGGCAGGTGGGTGATGCGCACGGCGGAATCGGTCGTGTTGACATGCTGGCCGCCCGAGCCTGAGGCGCGGAAGGTGTCGATGCGGATGTCCTTGTCGTGGATTTCTATCTCGACGTCCTCGACCTCGGGCAGGACCGCGACCGTCGCCGCCGAGGTGTGGATGCGCCCCTGCGACTCGGTCGTTGGCACGCGCTGCACCCGGTGGACGCCGCTCTCGAACTTCAGCCGGCCGAACACGCCGTCTCCGGTGACGGTGGCGATGATTTCCTTGTAGCCCCCGGCGTCGCCCTCGGTCGCCGAATCCAGCTCGACCCGCCAGCCGCGCGTGGAGGCGTATCGCGAATACATGCGGAACAGGTCGCCCGCGAACAGGGCCGCCTCGTCGCCGCCGGTGCCGGCGCGCACTTCCAGCACGGCCGAGGCGTTCTCGTCGGCGTCGCGCGGGGCCAGCAGCAGGGCGACCTCGCGCTCCAGATCGGGCAGGCGCTCGCCCAGCGTCCGCAGCTCGTCCTGCGCCATCGCCGCCATCTCGGGATCGGCCGTCATGGCTTCCAGGTCCGCCATCTCGGCGCGGGCGCGGGCCAGACCCTGAACCGCGTCGGCGACGGGCTTCAGCTCGGCATGTTCCTTGGACAGGCGCACGATCTCGACGCCGTCCGTCGCCGCGCTCATTCGCGCCTCCACCTCGTGGAAGCGGTCGAGCACTTGATCGAGACGGGCCTGGGGCAGTCGCAAGGCGGCAATATCCTGAGGAAACGAGAGGGGCCGTCCTTACCCGCCGGGCGCGGTCGTGTCGATTGCAAGCCTTTGCGAGCATCAGGCGCCGCGCTTGTGATCGGCGATGACGCCACGGTCACGATGGCGTCAGGGGCGGTTACGAAGACAGGTTCAACCGTTTAGCTGGCGACCACAATCCTGAATAGGCAACCGTGAGGAGGACGCCATGTTCGATCGCCCGCCCGCATCTCAACCCCATATGGCTCAACCCGAAACCGACCCTGTCGCCGACAGCGTCGAACGCCTTTGCCGCCTGTACGATAACCGCCTGGCCGAGACCGGCGGGGACCTCTCACCTGAAGACGCCCGGGAGCTGAACGCGATGGCCGCCATCTATGATCTGGACACCGACCGCCCCTCGACCGAGGTCTGGCGCGACCTGCGCGCCGTCGTCACGCGTCAGGCGCCGCTGGACGCCACACCGCCGACCGATGTCGAGGCCCTGACCCTGCTGGTGGTCGAGGACGATCCCGACGCCGCCGTCTCCCTCACCGAACTGCTGACCGAGGCTGGCCACAGCGTCGTCGGACCTTTCCACAGCGCGGCGGCGGCCGAGGCGGCGGCGGCGTTGCACAGCATCGACGCGGCCCTGTTGGACATCAATCTGTCGGGCGAGATGACCGGCGTCGAACTGGCCCAGGTGCTGACCGGGCGCTGGGACGTGCGGGTGATCTTCATCTCCGGCGACGTCGCCGCCGCCGCCCGAAACGCCGACATGGCCGAGGCCCTGGTGCTTAAACCCTACAACGGCGCCCAGATCCTTGAGGCCGTGGCCCGGCTGGGTCGCACGGCCTGAGATCGTCCGCACCGGCGAACGGCGTCTTGCGTCCGGCCTCCGGGCGGGCGATCACGGACCATGCTGTCGAACCGGTCCCGCTACGCCCTGCGCGCCATGGTCCATCTGGCCGGTCTTCCGGGCGGAGGGCCAGCCACCATCGCCGAGATCGCGGATGCGGCGGCGGCCCCGCGCAAGTTTCTGGAAGCCATCCTTCTGGACCTGCGCCGTCAGCATTTGCTGGTGTCGAAACGGGGCAGGGCGGGCGGCTATGCGCTCGGCGCGCCTGCCGACGCCATCAGCTTCGCCGACGTCATCCGAGCTTTGGAAGGCCCGCTGGCTCTCGCGCCTTGCGCCTCCCGCACCGCCTACGGCCCTTGCGAGACCTGCCCGGATGTCGAGACCTGTCCGCTGCAACCGGTGCTTCAGGACGGGCGCGACGCCATCGCGGCGGTGTTCGAGGGACGAACCCTTCTGCAAGCCACCGCCAATTCTTCTCCTATTGACCGACTAGGGAAATAAACCGCACCGTCAGTCCGCGTTTCAGGGGCCGCCAATGCAAGACTTCCTCCTCTTTCTCCTCGTCGGTTTCCTCGCCCAGATCGTGGATGGGGCGCTGGGTATGGCCTATGGCGTCATCTCCTCGACCGTACTGCTGTCGTTCGGCGTGCCACCCGCGACGGCGTCGGCCAGCGTCCACGCGGCCGAGGTCTTCACCACGGCGGCCTCGGCCGGGTCGCACACGGTCAACAAGAATGTGAACTGGAAGCTGTTCGTGCCCTTGGCCCTTGGCGGGGTCGTGGGCGGAAGCATCGGAGCCTTTGTCCTGACCAGCATCGACGGCGACGTGATCCGGCCGTTCATCACCGCCTATCTGGCTGTCATGGGCCTGGTGATCATCTGGCGCGCCACCCGCCAGACGCGCGAGCGCATCTTCCCGCGCAAGTTCGCCGGGCCTCTGGGCCTTGTCGGCGGCTTCTTCGATGCGGTCGGCGGCGGCGGCTGGGGCCCCACGGTCACCACCACCCTGGTCGGCACGGGTCAGGACCCGCGCGCCTCGATCGGCACCACCAATACGGCCGAATTCTTCGTCACCTCGGCCATTTCCGCCACCTTCCTGGTCGCCCTGCTGACGGGTCACTGGCAAGAGGCCGAGGGCTTCGCCACCCACGCCATGGCGGTCCTGGGCCTGATCGCTGGCGGCCTGATCGCGGCGCCCTTCGCGGGGATCATCGCCCGAATCGCGCCGCGCCGGGTGCTGACCTACGGCGTCGGCGCCGTGGTGCTTCTGTCCGCCGGCTATCAGGCGCTGCGGCTGTTCAAGGTGATCTGAAACGAAATGCGGCGGCGGGTTCACACCCGCCGCCGCTTCTTTGTCATGCGCCGTGGCGGACTACTGGTCGCCGGCGACCGTCGTCGGGGCGGGCGTGCGAGCCGCAGCGGCCTCTTCGGCTGGCGTGCGCAGGGTCACGACGAGAGGATTGGGCTTGAGGTCGTTCATGGCGCCGGAGGTGGCGTCGATCGCCCCGCCGATGATCCCGCCGATCAGCAGGTTGCCCGCCATGGCGGTGCCGCCGGCGCCGGAGACGCTGCTGGTCACCTCGTGGGTCTGGGCGACATAGCCGTCCTTGGCCACGGTGATGCGGAAGGCGTCCTTGCGCGGCATGCGGAAGGTGCAGGGCGTCGCTTGGCATTCGAAGCCGTTCGACGTGCTGACCTGTGCGCCCGGAGGCGTGCTCTCGACCGTGAACTGCTGGCTGGAGCCGCGCGTCACGGTGGCGCAGGCAGGCAGGGACAGCGCCACGCCGGCAAGCGCGAGCAGGCGCACGCCAAAGCGTGCGGAAGTTTTGGAAATCATAGGCCCCTCAGTGGATTATGGGCCGGCCCCCCGGCCGAACCTGATGCAGGGGTCGCACGGCGGACGAACGTCGTCAATCACGGGTTTGTGAAATGCGTTAGTTTTTCACAACCTGAAGGGTGCAGACCTATTCCGCCGCCTGAAGCTCCGCCGCCCGCGCGGCGTCCAGTTCGGCGGCCTTGCGTTCGACCAGGTCGACGATGTGGTCGATCATGCCGTCGTTGGCCTGTTTGTGGGCGATCTTGCCGTTCAGATAGATCATGCCCGCGCCCTTGCCGCCGCCGGTGAAGCCGATGTCGGTATAGAGGGCCTCGCCGGGGCCGTTCACGACGCAGCCGATGACCGACAGGCTCATCGGCGTCGAGATATGGGCCAGTTTCTCTTCCAGCAGGGTCACGGTCTCGATGACGTTGAACCCCTGGCGGGCGCACGACGGGCAGGCGATGATGTTGACGCCGCGGTGCCGCAGGCCCAGCGACTTCAGGATGTCGAAGCCGACCTTGATCTCCTCGACTGGATCGGCGGCTAGCGACACGCGGATGGTGTCGCCGATCCCGGACCACAGCATATTGCCCATGCCGATGGCCGACTTGATGGTGCCGGTGCGCAAGGGCCCCGCCTCGGTCACGCCCAGGTGCAGCGGGCAGTCGATGGCCTCGGCCAACTGCTGGTAGGCGGCGACGGTCAGGAAGGGATCGGACGCCTTCACCGAGATCTTGAACTCGTGGAAGTCGTGGTCCTGCAGGATGCGGGCGTGGTTCAGCGCGCTTTCGACCATGGCGTCGGGGCAAGGCTCGCCGTATTTTTCCAGCAGTTCCTTCTCCAGCGACCCGGCGTTGACGCCGATCCGCATCGAGCAGCCGTTGTCCTTGGCCGCCTGGATCACGTCGCGGACGCGGTCGGCCGAACCGATATTGCCCGGATTGATCCGCAAGCAGGCGGCGCCGGCTTCGGCCGCCTCGATGCCGCGCTTGTAGTGGAAATGGATGTCGGCGACCAAGGGGACCTTGGCCTCGCGGGCGATGGTCCTGAAGGCCTGGGTCGATTCCACGTCGGGGCAGGAGACGCGCACGATGTCGGCGCCGGCCTCTTCCAGCTGGCGGATCTGGTCAATCGTCGCCGCCGCGTCGGTCGTCGGCGTATTGGTCATCGACTGGACGCTGATCGGGGCGTCGCCGCCCACCAGGACGGAGCCGACGCGGATCTGGCGGCTCTTGCGACGCTCGATATGGCGCCAGGGTCGGACGTGCGTGTGATCGCTCATGGAAGCATCATATAGGCCGATGATGACGGCGGGACCACGGCCGACGTTTCAGTTCGGCGTCGTGGGCGTGGGAGACGGGGCGGAAGTCTGCGTTTGCGCCTGGGTTCGGGCCTGAGCGGCCTGGGCCTCGACCTGCGCGCGCGCCTGGGTCGCCGCCAGCTGTTTGGCGGCCTGGTCGGCGCGGCTGTTCAACTGGGCCAGCGGCGTCAGCACCCCGGCCAGCGGCCCGCCGTACTCCCCGTTCAGATAGAGGTCGAAGGCGGCCGGGTCGGATACGTCCACAGTCGCCGCCACGCCGATGGGCGCGCGCCAGGCCTCGCCCGGCGCCATCTGACGCGCGAACAGGGCCTGACCGTCGCCCAGCCGCACCACCAGGGCGCCGGCCGTCTTGGCCTGGATCACCACCATGGAAGCGTTGGCCGAGGCGCCATAGACGGTGCCGCGCGGGTTGAAGGCCTTCTGCACCGGCTCGGGATTGGCGGCGGCGGCGATCACGGCGGGATCGGTCGGATCGACGCCGGTCAGCTGGGCCTCAAGCCCGGGCGTGATGTAGAGTTGGGGCGTGGTCTGGTCGGGCGGCGCCGCCATGGGCGCGCTCAGGGCCAGTTGCGGATCGGGATCGACCCCGCTGACCCAGGTCTTGGGCACGGCGGCGATGTCGGACGGATGCGCCGCCTGATGCAGACTGGCGCGCTGGAACACGTTCCAGCCGATGACGGCGACCACCACGGCGACGACGCCGGCGACGATGCGCGGCGAATGGCGTTTCACGTCCTCGAAGGCGATGCCGATGGGCGCCTTCAGCGGCACCGAGGTGTCGGGGCTTTCGCGCTTAAACCGCTCGACCGCCAGTTGTTCGTCAAGGAACAGGGCCGAGGCATAGGCGCGCACATAGCCCAGGGCGAAGACGCGCGAGGGCAGGGACGACCAGTCGCTCTGTTCCAGGGCGGTCAGGAAGCGGCGATGCACCTTGGTCTCGGCGGCGAGATCGGCCAGGGACTTGCCCGACCGCTCCCGCGCGCGGCGCAGGCCCTCGCCCAGGGTCGCGGCGTCGGCGAAGTCGGCCGTCGGATCCTGCCGGTCCGATATGGTCTTGATCGCGTCGGGGGCGGCCCCCGCATTCAGCGCCATTAGGCCTGACCCCATGTTCGGGAAGATACTGCGCCCGAGCGCCGTCTATGTCGCCGGAGATAGACGATTGCGGGCCTGCCAGCAACGCCGCGCTTGGGCCGTCAGGGCGCTAGTCAGACCGCGACGTTCAGCTTGCGCGCCAGGGACTCGATCTCGTTGCGCACCGAGCCGGTGGACAGGTTCAGCAGATTGGCCATGCCGCGCCGCGCCGCGCTCAGGTCCGCCGACAGGATCATCCGCTTGACCGGCCCGACCCCGCCCGCCGGCGCCGACAGACGCGTGAAGCCCAGGACGATCAGGGCGAAGGCCTCCAGCGGCCGTCCGGCCAGCTCGCCGCAGATCGAGACCGGCGTGCCGGTGTCGGCGCAGGCCTTCTGGATCGACTGAAGCGCGCGCAGGGTCGGCGGCGACAGGGGGTCGTAACGGTCCGATACCAGCGGATTGGTCCGGTCGGCGGCGTACATATACTGGAACAGGTCGTTGGTGCCGATGGAGACGAAGTCCGTCAGCGGCAACAGGGCGTCCAGGTGCCACAGCAGCGACGGGCATTCGACCATGGCCCCGACGCGCAGCAGGGCCGGCAGGGCGCGCCCGCGACGCTTGGCCCAGGCGCATTCGATGTCCACCAGTTCGCGCGCGGCCCGGAACTCGTCCACCGTGGCGATCATCGGGAACATGACCCGCAGCTCGCGTCCGCCCCCGCCGCCAGCAGGGCCCGAAGCTGCATCCGCAACAGCGACGGCCGATCCAGGCCCAGTCGGATGGCGCGACGGCCCAGGGCCGGGTTCTCTTCGCGCTCGGCCTCCAGATAGGGCAGCACCTTGTCGCCGCCGATGTCCAGGGTGCGGAAGGTGACGGGTTTGTCGCCGGCCGCGTCCAGCACCAGCTTGTAGAGCGCCGTCTGGGCGTTCAGCCGGGGCAGTTCGTCCGACACCATGAACTGGAACTCGGTGCGGAACAGGCCAATGCCCTCGGCGCCCGTCTCGGCCATGTTCTCCAGATCGACCGCCAGGCCCGCATTGGTCAGGACCGTGATCCGCTGACCGTCCAGGGTGACGGCCGGTACGTCGCGCAGCTGGGCGAACTCGGCCTGGCGCTGTTCGCGCACGGCCATGCGCGACTGCACGGCCTCCAGCATGTCGGGGCGGGGCCGCAGATAGGTCTCGCCGGTCTCGCCGTCGGCGATGACCATGTCGCCTTCCGACAGCCGGTCGCGCAGACCCATCAGGCGGCCGACGCAGGGGATTTGCAAAGCCCGCGCGACGATGGCGGCGTGGCTGGCGGCCGAGCCTTCTTCCAGCAACAGGCCCTTCAGCTTGTCGCGCGGATATTCCAGCAGGTCGGCAGGGCCGAGGTTCCTCGCCACCAGTATGGCGTCGTCGGGCAGTTCGCGCTCGCCCGGCTTGTCGCCCGCCAGCACCCGCAGCAGCCGGTTGGCCAGATCCTCGAAGTCGTGCAGCCGTTCGCGGATATAGGGGTCGCGCGCCTGGGCGAAGCGGGCGCGGTGTTCGTTCCTGACCCGGTCCACCGCCGCCTCGGCCGTCAGGCCGTTGCGCACCGCCTCTTCCAGCGACCGGTTCCAGCCCCGGTCGTCGGCGAACATGCGATAGGTCTCCAGCACCTCGAACGAGGGTCCGGCCAAGCCCTGGCCCTTGTCCAGCATGACGTCCAGGCCGGTCTTCAGCGTGGCGAGCGCCAGCTTCAGCCGCGCCTCCTCCATCGCCGGATCTTCGGACAGCAGTTTTTCCGGGGGCAGGGGCGCCTCGTGCAGCACCACATGACCGAAGGCCAGGCCGTCCGAGAACTTCTGGCCCTTCAGCCGCTCGGGCCGATGCGGCGCCAGTTCGACGTCGCGCAACTCGTCCAGGGCCAGCAGTTCGCCGGACGACACCGTTTCGGACAGGACCATGGCGATGGTCTGGATGTCCTCGACCTCCTCCTCGTCATAGCGCCGCTCGGTGCGGTTCTGGACGACCAGGACGCCGATGGCCCGGCCGCCGCGCAGCAAGGGGGCGCCCAGGAAGGCGTGATAGGGGTCTTCGCCCGTCTCCGGTCGATAGGAGAAGGACGGGTGCGACGGCGCGTCCGACAGGCTGATCGGTTGGGCCATCCGCGCCACCTCGCCGACCAGGCCTTCGCCGGGCCGCAGGCGGGTGTTGTGGACGGCGTCGGGGTTCAGACCCTCGGTGGCGAAAAGCTCAAGCTCGCCCGAGCCGCGACGCAGATAGATGGAGCAGACTTCGGCGACCATCGACCGGGCGATGATCCTGACCACCATGTTCAGACGGTCCTGCGCGGGGGTCGCGCCCGCGCCGGCCCCGCCCAGAGCCTCGCGGATCTGGCGCAGGAGGATCCGAGGTCCCCTGGTCATCGCGCCGCCTGCCGGCATCATGTCTCCCGCGCCCTTTTCGTGGATATAGGCGCCCTGTTCAGATCACCTATACCGCGTCCAGGCCGTAAGCCGAATGCAGCGCCCGAACCGCCAGCTCCGCATAGGCGGCGTCGATCAGGACGCTGATCTTGATTTCCGACGTCGAGATGGCCTGGAACTTGACGCCCTTGTCGGCCAGGGCCCGGAACATCAGTTGGGCCACGCCCGCATGGCTGCGCATGCCGACGCCGACGACCGAGACCTTGGCCACGTCCTCGTCGATGCGGATTTCCTCGAAGCCGAGTTGCGCCTGACTGGCCGTCATCAGCTCGGCGGCGCGCACGGCGTCGCGGCGGCCGGTGGTGAAGGTCAGGTTGACGGTGCCGGCCGTGCGCGACTGGCTCTGCACGATCATGTCGACATTGACGTTGGCCTCGGCCAGGCGGGTAAAGACGTCGGCGGGGGCGTCCACGCGGTCGGACAGGCCCAGCAGGGTGATGCGGGCCTCGTCACGGCTCATGGTCACACCGGACACGATACGTTTTTCCACGATCTCCTCCTCGTCGCAGATCAGGGTTCCACCCTTGTCGGGCATGACGCCATTTGCGTCGGGTTCGATAAAGCTAGACAGCACGCGCACCGGCACCTGTTTGGCCATGGCCAGCTCGACCGAGCGGGTCTGCAGCACCTTGGCCCCCAGGGACGCCATCTCCAGCATCTCTTCGTAGGACACCTTGGCCAGGCGCCGCGCGCGGCTCTCGATGCGCGGGTCGGTCGTATAGACGCCGTCCACGTCGGTGTAGATGTCGCACGGCGCCCCCAGGGCCGCCGCCACGGCGACCGCCGAGGTGTCGGATCCGCCGCGGCCCAGGGTGGTGATCTTGCCGTCCGTCGTCACGCCCTGGAAGCCGGGGACGATGGCGATCTCGCCTGCATCGACGGCGGCGCCCAGCTTTTCGCCAGGGATGTCGATGATGCGGGCGCGGGCGTGGGCGTCGTCTGTAATGATCGGCACCTGCCAGCCCATCCACGAACGGGCGTTGAAGCCCATATTGCGCAGGGTCGCGGCCAGCAGGCCCGAGGTGACCTGTTCGCCCGAGGCGACCACCACGTCATATTCGTCGTCGCTGAGCGGCAGGCCGGCGCCGGCGGGACCTGCGCCGTCGGTCCAGGCGACCAGTTCGTTGGTCTTGCCCGCCATGGCGGAGACGACGACGGCGACCTTCTTGCCCGCAGACACCTCTGCCGCGACGATCCGCGCCGCACGGCGAATGCGCTCGAGGTCGCCCATCGAGGTGCCGCCGAACTTCATCACCAGTCGTGTCGTATCGGATCGTGAAGAATCAGGCCGCGTCATCGTGGCGTTCCGCCCCCTGCTTGCGTGAAAGGGCGCGAAGGTTCATCCCTCGCGTCATGACCGCTTCTAACGGCGCCGCACCGTCTCGCCTACCCCGCGAAGGGCATGGTTTTTCGCAAAATTCGTCGCAAGGCGCGTTCGGCGCATCGATCGACCCCGCCGACGTGGCCCGCTTCTCGGCCCAGGCGGCCGAATGGTGGGACGCGAAGGGGCCGTTCGCGCCCCTGCACCGGTTCAACCCGGCGCGCCTGGCCCTGATCCGCGAGCAGCTTTGCAAACGGCTGGGTCGCGATCCCAAGGCCCGCGCCCCCTTCGAGGGCCTGACCCTGCTGGACGTCGGCTGCGGCGGCGGACTGATCGCCGAGCCGATGCGGCGGATGGGCTTCGAGGTCTCGGCCATCGACGCCTCGTCCGAGAACATCGGCACGGCGCGGGCGCACGCCGACATGGTCGGTCTCGACATCGCCTACCGCGCCGCCACCGTTGAACAGATCGAGGCTGATGGCGCGGGGCCGTTCGACGTGGTCCTGACCATGGAGGTGATCGAGCACGTCGCCGACCCTGAAGCCTTCGTGCGCGCCTGTGCGCGCCTGGTCCGGCCGGGCGGGGTGATGATGGTCGCCACCTTGAACCGGACCCTGAAATCACTGGCCCTGGGCAAGGTGGCGGCGGAATATATCCTGCGCTGGGTGCCGGCTGGGACGCACGACTGGCGTCAGTTCCTGAAGCCCGACGAGATCCGGTCGATGCTGGCCGCCGAACCGGTGACCGTCGAAGGGCCCTATGGCCTGAACTACGATCCGCTGCACGACCGCTGGAGCCAGACCGACGACGCCGGCATCAACTATATGATGGTCGCCACGCGGGGCGCATGACGGGCGTCGTCGTCACGGGCGGGCCCGGTTCGGGCAAGACCAGCCTGATCGAGGCGTTGGCGCATGCCGGACATGGCATCGAACCCGAGGCCGGGCGCGCCATCATACGTCAGCAGCAGGCTGAGGATGGTCTGGCCCTGCCTTGGCGGGATCGCGCCCTGTTTGCGCAGCGCATGCTGGAACACGACATCGAAGCTTACGACCGCAGCCGATCGGCGGCCGGTCTGGTCTTTCACGATCGCGGCGTGCCGGACGTCATCGGCTATCTGACCCTGTGCGGCCTGCCGATACCCGATCACATGTCCCAGGCGGCGGCCGCCCTGCGTTATCATCCCAAGGTTTTCATCGCTCCGCCCTGGCCCGAGATTTTTGGACAGGATGCAGAGCGGCGTCAGGATTTCGACGAGGCGAAACGCACCTTCGACGCCATGGCCGCCGTCTATCCGACCTATGGCTATGAGCTGGTGGAGATGCCGAAGGCGACCGTCGCAGAGCGGGCCGCCTTCGTTCTCGATCATCTCGGTCTGGTCTAAGCGTCAGACCTTCTCGGCCCGTTTGCGTGTCCAGCTGTAGAGGCCGAACACCGCCGCCGCGAAGGCGACGATCCCGGCCAGCATGGCGGGCCAGCCGGAGCCTTCGGGGATCATGGCGAAGGGGGCGTCGCTGTTCGTGCCGACGATGACGCTGGCGTAGAAGACGCCGAACAGGCTCTCGCCCACGATCAGGCCGGACGCCAGCAGCACGCCCATGCGGCGCGCCACATCGGCGAACCGGGTCGTCTTGACCGCCTTGTCGTAGACCCAGCCGACCACGGCGCCGATGACAAGCATGGTCGTCACCGCCGCCGGCAGATAGAAGCCGATGCCCACGGCCAGCGGCGGCAGCTTGATCTTGCCCTTGGTCGATTTGGACACGACGGCGTCCAGCACGATGATGATCACGCCGATCACGGCGCCCAGGCCGATCAAATCCCAGCGCAGGTCGCCGCCGATGACGCCGCGCGCCAGGGCCGAGATCAGGGTCGCCTGGGGCGCCGCCAGCGGCTCGTTGGCGATGCCGGGAGGGCCGCCCTCGAACCCGAAGGCGCCGTTCAGCTTGTTCAGGATGAAGGGGATGACCAGGGCGCCGGCGATGACGCCGACGATCAGGGCGACCTGCTGGCGCCACGGCGTGGCGTCGACCAGCTGGCCGGTTTTCAGGTCCTGAAGATTGTCGTTGGCGATGACGGCGACGGCGAAGACGACCGCCGTCACGATCAGGGCGAAGGCGATGATGGAGCCGTCGGCCGGCACGCCCGCGATCTTCATCACGCCCAGCATCAGCAGCGAGGCCACGATGATGGCCAGGATGCCGACGCCGGACACCGGGCTGTTCGACGAGCCGATCAGGCCGGCCATGTATCCGCAGATGGCGGCGACCGCGAAACCGATCAGCACGACATAGACCAGGCCGCCGATGACCAGCAGGGGCGCGGACGCCGCCAGCGTCGGCGAGGCCAGGGCGATCCAGGTCAGCAGGCCGGCGATGGCGATCAGGGCCGCGACCGAGACGGCGCCGACGATCTTGATCGGAATGTCCTGCTCGGCGCGCTCCAGCACCTCGCCGTGCGAGCGTTTCGACTGAGCCGCCAGGGCCGAGGTCAGGCCGCCGATCAGCGGACGTGCCAGCTTGATCAGGGTCCAGATCGCCGCCACGCCGATGACGCCGGCGCCCATGAAGCGGACTTCGCGGCTCCAGACCGTCATGGCCAGTTCCTCGGCGCCCGTCCCGGCCGGCAGGCTCGCGGCGATGGAGGGCAGGCCGTGCGCCGTCAGCCAGGCGATGGTGTCGGGGCTGGTCAGGATCGGCACGGCGATGACCCAGGCCAGGATCAGGCCGAACAGCTGGGCCAGGCCGACCGTCAGGCCGATCAGGTGCCCGGCGCCCAGCAGGGCGAACTGCATGCCGAAGCCGACGCCCGTGGCCCCGCCGCCCAGGGCGGCCGGAAGCTTGAAGAACTTGGCCGCTTCGCCCGCGAAGACGCGACCGGCGACCAGCAGGGCGTAACCGGACGACACCACGGCGCCCGCGACCACGACCCACAGGCCGGACTTGTTCTCGCGCACGGCGCTTTCGGTCTGTTCGGCCCCGCGCGATCCGACCTTCAACACCTCGGCGGCGGCGACGCCCTCGGGGTAGGGCAGCCCGCCGTTGGTCACCAGGGCGCGTCGCAGCGGGATCGAGAAGGTGACCCCCAGTATGCCGCCGAAGATGCAGATCAGCGTCGATTCCCAGAACGGAAACTCCAGCCACCAGCCGATCATCACCAGGCCGGGCAGGACGAAGATGATCGAACTCATGGCGCCGCCGACCGAGGCGACGGTCTGGACGGTCATGTTCTCCCAGATGGTCGAGGTGCGGAAACCGCGCAGGATGGCCATCGAAATGACCGCCGCCGGAATGGCCGAGGCGAAGGTCAGGCCCACCTTCAGGCCCAGATAGGTGTTGGCGGCGGTGAAGACCACCGCCAGCAGCACCCCCAGCACGATGGCGCGAAGGGTGAGTTCAAGCCGGCCCTTTGGGGCGGCGGCGGCGTCTGTCATCGGCGAATTCCCACGTTCGTGGCGGACGTAAGCGCATTATGTCGCAGGCGGCAACTGGTCTCAGGCGGTTGCGATGCTCAGGACACGGAGCTTGCGTCGTCGAAGCGCCGCGGATGCGACCGTCAGGCCGCGATAAAGCAGGGCCAGCACCAGGGCCGTCACGGCCCACGACAGCAGCACGTCCGACAGGAAATGGCCGCCGAAGACGATGCGGTTGGCCGACAGGCTGACGGCGTAGGCCAGGGCCAGTCCGCCCGCGACGGGCCGCCAGCGCCGCGGCGCCAGCACCAGGGCCGCCGCCACCATCCAGGCCGCGCCCGCCCCCTCGCCCGAGATGAAGGAGCAGTTGGACTGGCACGCCGTGCTGGGCAGCCAGGCGGCCGTGAAGGCGTCGTCGCCGCCGAACAGCCGCACGTCGATCGGGCGCGCCCGACCCCAGATTTCCTTGAACAGGCTGTTGACCACCAGTCCCGGCCCCAGGGCCAGACCCGAGATCACGAATAGCGCTCGACGCCCGGCCAGATCGGCCTTTCGCCGCCGCAACAACCGCCAGACCCACCGCCCGACCGCCGCCAGCAGCATCAGCGACATCACCAGGGTCGAGCTCTTGCGCAGGGCGCGCAGCATCGGATCGTGGGACAGATAAAAGCCCTCCTGCGTCCGGTGGAACAGGCCGCTGACCGCCAGATCCACGCCGGGGAACAGCAAAAAGGCGGCGCTCAATCCCACGATGGCGGCGGCGGCGAGGATGGCCGTCTCCTCGCTGGACAGCCGTATCCGCCATCGAAAGGCGGCGGGCTTTTGCAGGGTGGGCGGGACGGCGTCGGCGGTGAAGTCGGTCATGATCGTCCCCCCGGATCGTCGCCCGGCTTCCATGCCCTCAAGGCGTGTCGCCGTCGTGTCGGTCCTGCGACGACGGCGTGATGTGCGACCTGACTTGGCGGGGCCGCACGGGCGGGCTACGACGCCGCATGCCTGAACTTCCCGAGGTCGAAACCGTCCGACGCGGCCTGACGCCGGTGCTGGAGGGCGCGCGGCTGTCGCGAGTCAGGATCAACCGGCCCGACCTGCGCTTTCCCTTCCCCGAGCGGTTCGTCGAACGGCTGGAGGGGGCGACGGTCCAGCGTATCGACCGCCGGGCCAAATATCTGCTCATGCCGCTATCGACCGGCGAGACCTGGATCACCCACCTGGGTATGACCGGCCGTTTCACCCTGGACGGAACTCTGCTGGGCGAGTTCGAGGAGGCGGCGCCCATCGCCGGCAAGCACGAGCATTTCAGCGGCTGCGCCATCCGCGACGGCGCGGCGACCCGCATCGGCTACGCCGACGCCCGCAGGTTCGGCTTCATGGGCCTGATCCCGACCGACCAGGTCGAGACCCATCCCTGGTTCGCCGGACTGGGCCCCGAACCCCTGGGCAACGGCTTTTCCGGCGCCCATCTGGTCGAAGCCTTCGCGGGCAAGAAGCAGAACATCAAGGTCAGTCTGCTGGACCAGCGGATCGTCGCCGGCCTGGGCAACATCTATGTGTGCGAGGCCCTGTACCGCGCCCGCATCTCGCCCCTGGTCGCGGCCGGATCGGTATCGAAGGCGCGGCTGGAGCGACTGGCGACCGAGGTCCGCAACGTGCTGAACGACGCCATCGCGGCGGGCGGCTCTACCTTACGCGACTTCGCCAACGCCGAGGGCGGCCAGGGCTATTTCCAGCATCGGTTCGACGTCTATGGCCGCGAGGGCGAGTCGTGTCGGGGCGACAAATGCACAGGCGTCGTCGCCCGCATCGTCCAGGGCGGCCGCTCCACCTTCTACTGCCCCTCCTGCCAGAAAGCCTGACGCCATGAGCGACCGCATCTGCCTGTTGCGCGGCGTCAATGTCGGCGGGGTCAAGGTCCCGATGGCCGAGCTGAAAACCATCGCCGCCGAGGCCGGTTTCGCTGACCCGCGCACCCTCTTGGCCAGCGGCAATCTGGTGGTTGAAAGCGACGCCGAACCGGCCGAGGTCGAGGCGCGGCTGGAGCAAGGCATCGCCGCCCATTTCGGCCGCCCCATCGACGTGATCGTGCGCACGCCCGAGCAATGGGCCGCGCTGATGGCCGCCAATCCGTTCGCAAACGAGGCCGGGATCGACGGCTCCAAACTGCTGGTCATGGTGATGAAGGCGGGGATCAAGGACGGGGCGGTCGAGGCCTTGCGCGGTTTCGCGGCGGGGGACGAGCGGGTCGAACCGGCTGGCGGCGGCCTTTTCTTCTGGCATCCCGACGGCCTGGGTCGATCGAAGATGGCGGAAAAGGCCCAGCCGCGCCTGATCGGCGTCGGCACCGGTCGCAACTGGAACACGGTACAGAAGCTGGCCGTCATGGTCGGGCTGGAGGACTGAAGCGATGCGCAAGATTCATCTCTGGATCAGTCTGGTGGTCGGCGTCCTGGTCTGGGGCGCCTATTTCCTTCACTTCGTTCAGGGGCTGCGCGCTGGCGACCTGGGCGGTCTGGTCTGGTGGTTCGTCGCCGCCCTGATCGTCGCCGCCGTCGCGGAGGCCGCCGCCACCGGCCTGATCGCCCGCCTGTTCCGCCGCCGCGCCCGCGTGTTGGATGAGGGGCCAACGCTTCAAGCGGCGTTGAAGGCGGGGCATGTCGCCCTGATGCTGCTGGTCGGCCTGGTCCTGCTCTCGGCCCTGGTTCTGGCCCTGTCGTCCGTGTTCGGCTGGACGCTGGACCTGTCGGGCGCGCGGGGTCAGGTGATCGCCGCCAATCTGCTGCTGGGCATGGTGGTCGTCGCCGAGTTGGTCCGCGCGGCCCTGACCCTGGCGCTGATGCCGCGCCGCTAGATCGTCTGGCTCTGCGCCTGTATGACCGCCTTCAGAGGAGACCGACCATGGCCGACGCCTATTCCAACCTGCTGATCGAACGTCACGCCGACGGCTATGCGGTGGTGACCTTGAACCGGCCCGAGGCGCTGAACGCCCTGAACTCGGCCCTGTTCAAGGACCTCGCCGACTTCCTCGACAGCGTCGAGCACGACGAAAGCGTCCGTTGCCTCATCCTGACGGGCTCGGGCGAAAAGGCCTTCGCCGCCGGCGCCGACATCAAGGAGATGGCGGACCAGACCTACGCCCAGATGTACACGGGCAATTATTTCGCCCTCGGCCACGACCGCATCACCCGGTTCAGGAAGCCGATCATCGCCGCCGTCAACGGCTTCGCCCTGGGCGGCGGTTGCGAACTGGCCATGCTTTGCGACTTCATCGTCGCCAGCGAGAAGGCGAAGTTCGGCCAGCCCGAGATCAACCTCGGCGTCGCCCCGGGCATCGGCGGCTCCCAGCGCCTGACCCGCCTCGTCGGCAAGTCCAAGGCCATGGACATGGTCCTGACGGCCCGCATGATGGACGCCACCGAGGCGGAACGCGCAGGCCTCGCCTCGCGCGTCTTCCCGGACGACACCCTGATGGACGAGACGCGCAAGATCGCCGCCAGGATCGCCTCGCAAAGCCCGCTGGCGGTCATGGCCAACAAGGAGATGGTCAACGCCGCCCTGGAGACCACCCTGACGCAAGGCGTCCAGTTCGAACGCCGCCTGTTCCACTCCCTGTTCGCCTTCGAAGATCAGAAGGAAGGCATGTCCGCCTTCGTCGAAAAGCGCAAACCGGACTTCAAGGGGCGATAAGCCGCAACGCGCCGTCAACCGATCGCCGTGATCGGGCGTTAGGGGCGAATGATGATCCGTCTCTTTGTTTCGCTTGTCGCGACCCTGTTCGTTTTCGTCCCTGCGGCCCAGGCCCAGGCCCAGGCCCAGGCCCAGGCCCAGGTTCAAGCCCAAATTCAGAGTCGGCTGCCGGTACAGGCGCCGGCCTTCAGCTCCAGCCGCATTATCGTCGAGACGCGCGGGACGGGGCCGGACATCCTCTTCATCCCCGGCCTGGGCTCGACAGGGTCGGCCTGGCGCTCGACGGCGGATCGGCTGGACGACCGCTACCGGGTGCATCTGGTGACCGTGCGCGGCTTCGGCGAAACCGACATCGGCGACAATGTCAGCGGCGGCCTGGCCGGTCCGGCCGCCAGCGAGATCGAGCGCTATATCCGCGAACAGCGGATCGACCGCCCCGCCGTGATCGGCCATTCGCTGGGCGGTCAGATCGCCTTGCGCGTCGCCGCCGACATGGGCGACCGGATCGGGCGGGTGATGGTGGTCGATTCCTCGCCCTTCTTCCCGTCTCTGGTGGACGCCCGCGCGACCTCGGCCCAGGTCGAGCCCCTGGCGCGGCTGGGCTATCAGGCCCTGTTGCTGTTCGGCGACCAGGCGTTGAAGTCCCAGGTCGCGGCGTTCGGCGTGGACATGGGTCTGGCCGGCGACATGGTGTTCCAGGGGCTGGGGCTTCAGGGCGGCGACCGGCGTGTTCTGGCTCAGGGCCTGTACGAAGCCCTGACCGTGGATCTGCGCCCGCGCTTGTCCCAGATCACTGCGCCTGTGACGGTGGTCTATGGCTGGACGCGCGACACCGAGGCCCCCCGCAATCGGCTGGAGGGCCTCTATCGCTACGGCTTCGAGGGCCTGCCCCGCACCGCCCGGTTCGAGCGGATCGAAGGCGCCCAGCATCAGGTGATGATCGAACAGCCGCAGCGGTTCCTGGCGGCGGTGCAGCGGTTCCTCACCCAATAAATGTCGTCACCCTTGTCTGTTGACGACCTCGACAATCAGACGAGGTCGTCAACAGACAAGGGTGACGGGTGTTGAAGTTCAGTCCGTCAGCGCGTCGATCACAACGCCCTCGGTCAGCAGTTGCGGCAGGATTTCCGGCTCGGCCTGACCCGGTCGATACAGCAGATACAGCGGCACCCCCGAACGGCCGTGCGCCTGCAGTTCGCGCGTGATGGCGTCGTCGCGGCGGGTCCAGTCGCCGACCAGATAGGCGGCTTTCGCCTGCGTCATGGCCTTGGCGACGCGGGGCGACGACAAAGCCGCCCGCTCGTTGATCTTGCAGGTCACGCACCAGTCGGCGGTCAGGTTGACCAGCACCGGCCGTCCCGCCGCCGTCGCCTGCGCCACCGCCTCAACCGACCAGGGCTGGGCGGCGAGGGGGCCGCTCTCGCCCTGGGGCGCGGCGTCTGCATCCCGCGCGGCGCCGGCCGCGACGCCGGCCAACCCGATGGCCATGACACCGGCGATGGTCGCGCAGATGGTCGCCAGCACGGGTCGCTCGTCACGTTGGCGGGCGGCCTGGGCCAAGCCCAGCAGCCAGGCGGCGAAGGCCAGCAGCAGCGCCGCTGCCAGCAACAGGCCCAGCGCATCGACCCCGCCCTGTCGCGTGAACACCCACAGCAGCCACAGCGCCGCCCCGTACATGGGGAAGGCCAGCAGACCCTTCAGCCGCTCCATCCACACGCCCGGCCGGGGCAGGCGCGACAACAGGCCGGGCGACAGGCTGATCGCCAGATAGGGCAGGGCCAGGCCCAGCCCCAGCATCAGGAAGACGGCCAGCGCCATCGGCCAGGGCAGGACCAGCGCCGCGCCCAGGGCCGCCGCCATGAAGGGCGCGGTGCAGGGCGCGGCTACGACCACGGCCAGCACCCCGGTGAAGAAGGCGCCCGCCGCGCCGGGCAGGCGCGACAGCGGCCCCGACCCGGCGTTCTGCATCCCCGCCCCGACATGGAAAACGCCCGACAGGTTCAGCCCGACCAGCAGCATGACCAGGGCCAGGGCTGCGACCACGCCCGGCGACTGAAGCTGGAACCCCCAGCCGATGGCCTGACCCGCCGCTCTCAGCGCCAGCAACGCGCCCGCCAGCACCAGGAAGCTGACCAGCACCCCGGCGGTGAAGGCCAGGCCGTCGCGTCGCGCCCGCGCCGGATCGTGCGCCGCCGCCGACAGCGACGCCGCCTTCATCGCCAGGACGGGGAAGACGCAGGGCATCAGGTTCAGCACCAGCCCGCCCAGCAAAGCCAGACCCAGGGCCTGAAGGAAGACCAGCACGCCTGTCTTGGCCGGCGTCGATGTCGCCTCGTCCAGCGGCGCCAATGCGCCCTGTCCCTGCGCGCCCGCCAGCGGCGGACCGGGCTGGGCCGTGATTTCCCATGCGCCCTTGTCGGTCGCCAGGACGCCGCTCAGGGGCGAAGACGCCGCCTCTCGGCCGGGCGTCAGCGTTACGCTCACGCCGTTGGAGCCTCGGGTCGCCGGTTGGGCCGCGGCGTGGTCGATCCGTCCGCCGTCGAACGGGTAGAAATAGACCTGGCCGATGTCGGCGCCCGACTGATTACTGGACAGGAGCCCGCCGGTCGCGGTCAGGACCAGCTTGCCGGCTTCAACCGTGACGCGCGCCTCGATGCCGGCCGGACGCGGCGCGGTCTCGACCAGCCGCTCGATCTCGGCGCCCCAGGGCTTCGCCAGCGGTGCGGCTCCCTCGCGCACCGGCAGGGCCAGCGACAAGGTCAGCGGCTCGGGCACGCACATCTGGTCGCTGCACACCAGGAACAGCACGTCCGTCGTCAGGGTCAGCACCTCGCCCGGCCGGGCTGATGCCGGCACATGGATCGGCACGGGCAGCATCACCTCGCCCGAATAGCCGTAGTTCATCAGGCTCATCAGCCGCTGGCGGCTGGGCAGGGGCCACAGGATGGGATCGGCCGTCACACCGTCGGGCAGGGTCCAGACCAGGCTGGTCGCCCCGCCGCTGTCGCCCGGATTACGCCAATAGGTGTGCCAGCCCGGTGCGATCTTCTGGCGCACGGCCACCACCGTGGTCGATCCCGGCGCGACCCACTGCGACATCGGGACCAGTTCGGCCTCGATCCGCTCGGTCCGTTGCGGGCCGAAGGCGACGAGGCCGGAAGGCTGGCTCTGGACCGGCTGGGCCTGAACCGTCGAGAGCGACAGCAGGCACAGCAACAGACCGGCGAGAAAGGCGAGGGGACGCAAAGGGCGATTTCCGACGTTGGGGGCGGCCGCAACCTAGTCCCTCGGTCGCCCCCGCGCCATCACCTCATCGCCGCAGATCAGCCGTCGCAGATCAACGCGGCGAGGTCTCGATGAACACCTCGGCGCGGCGGCGCAGCAGTTCGTCCGCGCCTGAGGCGTTGACGGCGCCCGCATCGCCGGCGGCGTTCACTTCGAAGGCCGGCGCCGGCATGCCGGCCTGGGTCAGGGCTTCGGCGACCGCGCGCGCGCGCCGCTGAGACAGGCTTAGATTGGCCTCGACCGTGCCCGTCGCATCCGCCAGGCCCAGCACCCGCACGTGCTTGACGTTGCATTCCTTGGCCTTTTCGGCGGCGGTGCGCAGCAGCAGCGAGGCCGCGTCGGTCAGCTTGGCCTGGTTCTCGACGAAATAGACGTCGAACCGGCCCGAAACGCAGGGCGATTCCCCGACCACCAGCGCCGTCCGCTTCGGCGTCGGCGCGCACGCCGCCAGCAGTCCCATCGCCAGCATCGCCAGCCCCGTCGATCGCTTCATCACAGCCCTCCTCCGGCTTGGCCGGCCCATTACGCAAAAGAGGCGGCCCGTCCTTCGACAAGCCGCCCCTTCAACCTAGCGCCGGTCGCTGAGTTGCGCGACCGGCAAGTTCTTAGCGATCAATAACGACGCTGACCGTTGTCCCAGTAGCACTCGTCCTGGCGGTTGTCGTAGCAGTAGTAGTAGCGACCTTGGCTGTCGCGATAACGCTGCTGGTTGTTGCGGTCCGAGTTCGAACCGCGGATCGCGCCGACGGTGCCGCCCAGGGCGCCGCCGATCAGGGCGCCGGTCGCAGCGTTGCCGCCGCCGACGTTGTTGCCGATGATGGCGCCGGCGACGGCGCCGAGGCCTGCGCCGATGGCGCCCTGGCGAACGGTCTGGTTCGGGCCGCTGTTGGAATACGGGTCGCTGGCGCAGGCCGAAGCCAGCAGGCCGGCGCCGGCAATCGCGATAATCGCCTTGTTCATGGTGAAATCCTTTGTCCCTGGGTGTCTGCCCCTGGGTCCGCAAACGTATCGGTGCAGCTTGGGTTCCGTGTCGCAGACATAGAATATGGTCACGCTTGCGCGGAACGGCTGCGGCTGCGGGGCGTTCGGCCGCCATGACAGACACCACGATCTCACCGCCCGAGGCCGCTGCCGGGCCCGCCCTGACGCCTCACGCGGCGTTGAAGCATGTCGTGATGCTGGTCAATCCGCTGTCCGGCAGCGTGGGACCGCGCGCGGCGGGCGAGGCCGAGGCGATCCTGGCCGGCTATGATCTGAAGGCCGAGGTCATGACGTTCGAGGGCGGGAACTTCGATCAGATCATCGCCGACGCCTTCGCCGCCAAGCCGGACGTCATCTTCGTCCTGGCCGGGGACGGCACGGCGCGCTCGGTGGCGTCCAAGGCCCAGCCCGACGGTCCGATGATCGCGCCCTTGCCAGGCGGGACGATGAACATGCTGCCCAAGGCGCTGTATGGCACGGCCGACTGGAAACTGGCCCTGAAGCGCGCGCTGGAGGAGGGCGAGCCTCAGGCCGTGTCGGGTGGCGAGGTTCAGGGCGAATATTTCTATTGTGCGGCCATTCTGGGCTCTCCCGCCCTGTGGGCACCGGCGCGCGAGGCGATGCGGACCGGCAAGATCAAGCTGGCCTGGCAATACGGACGCCGCGCCCTGAAGCGCGCCTTCTCGGGCCGGCTGCGGTTCACGCTGGACGGCGGCGAAAAGCGGCGCACCGAGGCGCTTGTGCTGATCAGCCCGATGATCTCCAAGGCGATGGAAGATCCCATCGGACTGGAGGCGGCCGCCATGGACCCCAGCGACACGACCCAGGCCTTCCGTTTGGCCGCCAACGCCCTGTTCAGCGACTGGCGTCAAGATCCGGCCGTCTCGACCCGGCCGGCCAAGCTGATCGAGGTGCGCGCACGCTCCAAGATTCCGGCCGTGATCGACGGCGAGCCGCTGCTGCTCAAGCCCGAGGCCGTGATCCGCTTCGTGCCCAAGGCCTTCAAGGCCCTGGCGCCCCGGCCGCCGTCGGCCGAGGACAGCATCTAGTGGGTCGTATTCTCCAGTTTTCCGACGTTCACTTCGGTTGCGAACACAAACACGCCTGCGCCGCCGCCCTGGACTACGCCCACGCCACGCCCAACGATCTGGTGCTGATCACCGGCGACATCACCCAGAAAGGGTTCCCCGACGAGTTCACGGCCGCCGGCGAATGGATGCGGGCCATGCCCGAGCCGCGCTTCGTCATCGTCGGCAATCATGACGTGCCCTATTGGGACGCCGTCGCGCGGGTGCTTCATCCGTGGCGCGCCTTCGAGACGGCGACGGGCTTTCCCGCCCACGACGGTCAGTTCCTGGGCAACGACGTCATGGTGCGCGGCGTGGTCACTGCGCGCGGCTGGCAGGCCCGGCCCAACTGGTCCAAGGGCGTCATCGACCTGGATCAGACGCGGCGCGCGGCCGAGGCCCTGCGTCAGGCGCCGATCGGCGCGCTTCGGATCCTGGCCTGCCACCATCCGCTGATCGAAATGGTCGGCACGCCGATGACCGGGGACGTCAAGCGCGGCGACGAGGCGGCCCTGATCTTCGCCGAGGCGGGGGTCGATCTGATCATGACGGGCCATGTCCATGTGCCGTTCGCCATGCCGATCCCGCTGGCCGACCGCTGCTCCTATGCGGTCGGGTGCGGAACCCTGTCGCACCGCGAGCGGGGCGCGCCGCCAGGCTTCAACCAGATCGACTGGGACGCCAAGACCATCACGGTCACGGCCCTGGCCTGGGACGGCGTCAGCTATCGCTCCCACCAGATCTGGCGACTGCCCCGTCGTCAGGATACCCGCAAGGCCGCCACCGCGCCCAGCCCTGTCGAACCGGGCGCGCTGGAGAAGGCGGCGGTCTGAACCTGTCTCCTCCCGCTTTGCGGGGAGGTGGCGCGGCGCGTCTTCGCGACGTGACGGAGGGGTTCTCACCGCATCACCAGCGCCTGTGGGACTTCAAGAGCCCCTCCACCACGCTTCGCACGGTCCCCCTCCCCACGATGTGGGGAGGAGACAGTTTTGGATCACCGGAACGGCGGCTCGTCGAAGGCGCGAAGCTTGCGCGAGTGCAGGCGCGGGCCTTCCTTGCGCATCAGATCCACCGCCTGGATGCCGATCTGAAGGTGTTCCGAGATCGAGCCTTCGTAGAAACGGTTGGCTTGGCCCGGCAGCTTGATCTCGCCGTGCAACGGCTTGTCCGACACGCAAAGCAGCGTGCCGTAGGGGACGCGGAACCGATACCCTTGCGCGGCGATGGTGGCGCTTTCCATGTCGATGGCGACGGCGCGGCTCTGGTTGAAGCGCAGCGCCGACTTGGAATAGCGCAGCTCCCAGTTCCGGTCGTCGGTCGTGACCACGGTGCCGGTGCGCAGGCGCAGCTTGACCTCGTCGCCCGGCATGCCGCTGACGGACTTGGTCGCGTCGTAAAGCGCGCGCTGGACCTCGGCGATCGACGGGATCGGGATGTCGGGCGGCAGGACCGCGTCCAGCACATGATCGTCGCGCAGATAGGCGTGGGCCAGCACATAGTCGCCGATGGTCTGGCTGGCGCGCAGGCCGCCGCAGTGACCGATCATCAGCCAGACATGCGGGCGGGTGACGGCGAGGTGATCGGTGATCGTCTTGGCGTTGGACGGGCCGACGCCGATGTTGACCAGGGTCACGCCCTTATGACCCGGCGCGGTCAGGTGATAGGCCGGCATCTGGTGCTTCTTCCAGGCCGTGTCGCTGATCGCCGCCTCGGGGTTGGGGGTGTCGCGCGTGATGACCACGCCGCCGGCGCAGGACAGGGTCTGGTATGGCGAGCCGGGCGTCTGAAGCTGTTCGATGGCCCAGCGCACGAACTCATCGACATAGCGATTGTAGTTGGTGAACAGGACATAGGACTGAACGTCGTCCACCGGCGTCCCGGTGTAGTGTTTCAGCCGCGCCAGCGAGAAGTCTGTCCGCAGGCCGTCGAAGTGCGACAGGGGGAAGTCGCCGCCCATCTCGAACAGGCCATCGGCGATCTCGTCGCCGATATGGGCCAGGTCCGTGGTCGGGAACCAGCGCGCCAGGGCCGCCGTCATCGACCGGTCCAGCGCGACCTCCAGCCCGTCCGTCACATAGGGGAAGGGGATTTCCTGGCGCGACAGCCCGACCTCGAAGGTCGCGGCGTATTCCTGTTCCAGCAAGCCCAGCTGTTCGGTCAGATAGGGGCGGAACAGGTCCGGCCGCGTGATGGTGGTGGCGTAGCTGCCCTGTTTCGACAGCCGGGCATAGGCGCGCGGCTCCAGGTCCTGGGGGCGATCCCCGTCCCAGCGGATGCGAAGTTCGGGATAGGCGAACACCCCGTCGGCGCGTTTCAGCGGATCGGGCCGCTCGCCGGTGTTGACGAAATCCCGCACGGCGTCGCGCAGGTTGGTCACGGATTGGGTGTAGAGGGTTTCGAGGCGGTCCAGCGCCGCCTGTGCTGTCATCTGTTCTGTCATGACTTCCTCTAGCGAAGCTTCTTGGCTTTGGCGAGGCGCCTGGCGTTCAAGCTTGATTTCGCTGCCCCGACTTCGCTGCCCCGACTTCGCTGCCCCGACTTCGCTGCATTGCAGCAATTTGTGACAGGGCTGCGGTTGCGGATCGGGGCGTGACGGCGCATCTGGCCCGAATGTCTTCTTCCCTCGCGTCAGCGCCCGCCAAGAAGGATCTCGGCTTCGTCGAGTTCGTCTGTCTCATCGCCCTGATGATGGCGCTGAACGCCCTGGCGATCGATTCGATGTTGCCGGCCCTGCCGCACATCGGCGCCGATCTAAACGTTCTGGCCGACAACGACCGCCAGTGGGTGGTCACGTCTTATCTGCTCGGTTTCGGCGGCGCCCAGCTGTTCTACGGCCCGCTGGCGGATCGGTTCGGGCGCAAACCTGTCCTGCTGTTCGGCGTCGGCGTCTATGTGATGTTCAGCCTGCTGGCGACCCTGGCGCCCACCTTCGACACTTTGATCCTGGCCCGCATCGGCCAGGGCCTGGGCAGCGCCTGCACCCGCGTGCTGGCGGTTTCCATCGTGCGCGACCGTTACGAGGGCCGCACCATGGCGCGGGTCATGTCCTTCAGCTTCCTGGTCTTCCTGGGCGTGCCGATCCTGGCGCCGTCCATCGGCCAGATGATCATGCTGGTCGGGCCGTGGCGCTGGATCTTCGCCGGCCTGGGTCTGATCGGCGTCGGCCTGATCGTCTGGGCCAGCTTGCGCCTGCCCGAAACCCTGAAGCCCGAGGATCGCCTGCCCATTCAGGTGAAGCGTCTGACCGCGGCCTACAAGACCGCCCTGACCGACCGCACCGCCATCGGCTACACCTTCGCCATGACGGCGATAACAGGGGCGCTGTTCGGCTTCATCAACTCGGCGCAGCAGATTTTCGCCGATGTCTTCCATGCCGAGGCGGCCTTTCCGGCCATCTTCGCCCTGATCGCGGGCGGCATCGCCGTGGCCTCCATCGTCAATGCGCGGCTGGTGGTGAAACTGGGCTCGCGCAAGATCTCGCACACGGCCCTGATCGGCTTCACCGCCATCTCGGCCGTCCACGCCGGCGTGGCGATCAGCGGGCATGAATCGATCTGGACCTTTGCGGTGCTGCAAACCCTGACCATGTTCTGCTTCGGCCTGATCGCCGGCAACTTCGGCGCGATGGCCATGGAGACGATGGGCAAGATCGCCGGCACCGCCGCCTCGATCCAGGGCTTCATCTCCACCATCGTCGGCTCGCTGCTGGGCTTTGCGGTGGGCCAGCAGTTCAACGGCACGACCATCCCCATGTCGGTGGGTTTCACCGTCTTTGGTTTGATCGCCCTGGGCTGGGTGCTGTTCGCCGAGCGCGGCCGGCTGTTCCGCGCCCATCACATGCCGCCTGCAGCACAAGCCTAAAGCAATCGGGCTTGAGTTGGTGCGGGCCTTGAAGGCCTTCATCACAACGGGCACGACGAGGGTCACGGAGAACACGACGGGACCGAGTGCGCGTCGGCTTTTCAGCTCCATGTCCAGACCGTCGATCGATCTGCGGCTTCGCCGCCGCAGGCCATCATGCCTTTGCCGAACCGGCACGGCTCCATCGTGTTCGTTGTGACCCTCGCCGTGCCCGTTGTGACGAACCCTTCTCTAAATGGCGCTGACGCGTCGACCGGTCCAATTGCGCTGCCGAATGCGCTGGACCGAGACTTGATCTTTTCGGCGTTTCCGCGCGTTCTCCGGCCAATCGTTACGGTCAGCCCAGGAAAGCCTCGATGAAGCGCAAAGCTCTCGGTCTCGTCTCCGCCCTCGCCCTTGCCGCCGCAATGGGGCTGAGCGCCTGCTCCACCACGACCGGGGGCGCGTCGATGACGCCGCCCGCCATTGCGCCTGCGCCCGGCCCGGATGCGGTCGACAGCCACACCTACGCCCGGCCCGAGATCGCCCGTGTCGTCGACGTGGCGCTGGACCTGACCGCGAATTTCCAGGCCAAGACCCTGTCGGGCACGGCGATCCTGGACATCCTGGCGGTCGCCGGCGCCAACGAGGTGATCCTGGATATCCGCAACCTGGACATCCAGGATGTGCGCGATTCCGAGTGCCGGCCGCTGCGCTTCGTCGTCGGCGACAACGACGCCATCAAGGGCCAGCCCCTGACGGTCTATTTCCCCGCCTTCGCCGCCAATGAACGGCGCAAGATCGTCATCACCTATTCGACCCGTCCCGACGCGGCGGCCCTGCAATGGCTCAGCCCGACCCAGACGGCGGGCGGCGAAAAGCCCTATCTGTTCAGCCAGGGCCAGGCGATCCTGACCCGCACCTGGGTTCCGACCCAAGACAGCCCCGGCATCCGCCAGACCTATTCGGCCCGCATCACCGCGCCCGCCGACCTGACCGTGGTCATGAGCGCCGACCACCTGACGCCCAACGGCGAGGCGGCCGCCAACGGCATGAAGACCTGGCGCTTCCGGATGAACAATCCGATCCCGCCCTATCTGATCGCCATCGGCGTGGGCGACATCGCCTTTGCGCCGTTCGACGGTCGCACCGGGGTCTGGACCGAGCCCAGCCGCCTGCGCGCCGCCCAGTGGGAGCTGGAGCCGACCGCCCAGATGGTGACGGCGGCCGAGAAGCTGTACGGCCCGTATCGCTGGGGCCGCTACGACCTGCTGGTCCTGCCGCCTTCCTTCCCGTTCGGCGGGATGGAGAACCCCAAGCTGACCTTCGCCACCCCGACCATCATCGCTGGCGACCGCTCGCTGGTGTCGCTGGTCGCGCACGAGCTGGCGCACAGCTGGTCGGGCAATCTGGTGACCAACGCCACCTGGAACGACTTCTGGCTGAACGAGGGTTTCACCACCTATTTCGAGAACCGGATCATGGAGTCGATCTACGGCTATGATCGCGCGGTTCAGGAGCAGGTGCTCAGCTGGGACGGGTTGCAGGACGAGCTGAAGTCCCTGCCGGCCGACGACACCCGCCTGCATCTGAATCTGCTGGGTCGCGATCCCGACGATGGCATGAACACCATCGCCTACGACAAGGGCTCGGCCTTCCTGCGCACCATCGAGCGCGTCGTGGGCCGTGAAAAGTTCGACGCCTGGCTGCGCGGCTATTTCGACCGCAACGCCTATCGGCCGATGACCACGGCCATGTTCTTGGACGACATCCGCGCCAATCTGGTGAAAGGCGACCCCCGTCTGGAATCTGAACTGCAACTAGAGGCCTGGGTCTATCAGCCCGGCCTGCCGTCGAACGCGGTCGCGCCGGTGTCGGACGCCTTCACGCCCGTCGACGCCGCCGCCGTCGCCTTCTTCAAGGACAAGGGACCGGCCTCGGCCATTCCTTGGGCGGATTGGAACACCCAGCAGCGCCAGCGCTTCCTGGGCTGGCGTCCCGAGGGTCTGCGCGCCAACGCCGACTGGCTGACCAATGCGCAGCTGGCCGATCTGGAGCGCACCCTGAACCTGGCGAACGAGGGCAATGCCGAACTCACCTTCGGCTGGCTTCAGATCGCCCTGGCGCACCGCTATCAGCCCGCCGTCGCCACGGCCGACAAGTTCCTGACCAGCCAGGGCCGCCGCAAGTTTGTCCTGCCCCTGTTCCAGACCCTGTGGAACGAGGGTGACTGGGGCCGCCCGATCGCCCGCCGCATCTACGCCGAAGCCCGGCCGCTGTATCACCCGGTGACCAGCGGCTCGGTCGATCAGCTGGTCGGACGTCCGTAAGTGAGATATTCTCCTCCCCCTTGCGGGAAGGGGGACTGCGAAGCGGTGGAGGGGCTCTTGAAGTCCCACAGCGCCGGTGATGCGTCGAAGAGCCCCTCCGTCACGGCGCGAAGGCGCGCCGCGCCACCTCCCCATTTCATGGGGAGGAGACGGCTAGGGGCCGCCCGGTTCTAATCCTAGAGATTGACCACCGTGGCGCCGTCCTCGTCCGCCAGTCGTTCGGCCAGGACGGCGCGGTGGCAACCGGCGTGGTCGGCTTCGAAGCACAGCAGGGCGACGCGCTTCTCGCCCGCGAGCGCTTTCAGCCGCTCGTATTCGACCTGCGCCTGCGGTTCGGCCAGATGATCGGCGAAGATGGCGCGCATCTCGCCGACATGGCCCTTGCGCGCCGCATCGCGTCCGGCCTTGGGCGTGCCGAGACCGCGCAGATGGACATAGTCGATCCCCTCGGCCTTCAGGCTTTCGCCCAGGATCGTCTTGGAAAAACCGGCGCGGCGCGAGGCGGCGACGGCGCGGACATCGATCAGGGTTTCGACCCCGGCGGATTTCAACCGCGCGATCACCTCCGCCTGGGTCGCGCCTTCATAACCAATGGTGAAAAGCTTCATCCGCATCAGATGGGCGGCGACGGGCGTATCGCCAGCGTCACCGTGAACGCCCGCGTTGCGGTGCGGCGCCCTATCGTCTATCCCGCCGACACGGATTTCGACTGGAGCTTTTCCCCATGGCTGACCTCGCCCCCGGCGTCGTGACTCTCTTCGGAGGTTCGGGCTTTATCGGGTCGCAGGCGGTGCGCGCCCTGGCGCGTCGCGGCTGGCGCATTCGCGTGGCCGTGCGCAACCCGGTCCTGGCCATCGAGATCCAGCCGCTGGGCGATCCCGGCCAGATCCAGTTCATGCGCTGCGACATCACCAGCGCCGAGGACGTGGCCGCCGCCGTGCGTGGCGCGGACGCCGTGGTCAATCTGGTCGGCGTTCTGCACGACGCGGGCGGCAAGCGCGGCTTCGACGCCGTGCACACTGAAGCGGCCAAGACCATCGCCGAAGCCGCCAGGGCGGCGGGCGTCCAGCGTCTGGTCCAGATCTCGGCCATCGGCGCCGACGCCGCCAGCCCCTCGGCCTACGGCCGCACAAAGGCCAAGGCCGAAGAGGCGGTTCGCGCCGTCTATCCCGAAGCGGTCATCCTGCGGCCTTCGCTGGTGTTCGGCGCCGGCGACGGCTTCCTGAACCGTTTCGCCGCCATGGCGACGATGTCGCCGGTCCTGCCCCTGATCGGCGGCGGGGAGACCCGGTTCCAGCCGGTCTATGTCGGCGATGTCGCCGAGGCCATCGCGCGCGGCGTGACCCGCGTAGATGCGGCGGGCCGCACCTTCGAACTGGGCGGGCCCAGCCTCTACACCTTCCGCGAAGTGCTGGAGCTGGTGCGCCGCGAGACCGGCCGCGACCGGATGCTGGTCCCCGTGCCCTTCGCCGTCGCCCGGCCCCTGGGCTCGCTGCTGCAACTGAGCCGGTTCGTCGGCGTCACCCCGCCGCTGACCCGCGATCAGGTGCTGATGCTGGAGAAGGACAATGTCGTGGCCCCCGACGCTCTGGGCCTCGGCGACCTGGGCATCGATCATCCTGCCGGAATGGCGGCCATCGCGCCCTCCTATCTGTGGCGCTACCGCGTCGGCGGCCAGTTCGCCGAAGCCCCGGCTCATTGAACGGGCCACTGAATTAATCCCCATCCGATGACACCACAGGTCGCCTCTCGCCGCCTGTGGGACTTCGCTTGCGGGAACAAAGAGTGCACAGCTTAAGGATGCCGGCCACGCAGCCCCAGTTCTCCTCGACCGATACGCCTGACCTGAACGACGCGCGGGCCCTGCTGTCGCGCGTCTGGGGACACGCTGATTTCCGGGGCATGCAGGGGCAGGTGGTCGAGCAGATCCTGTCCGGCGGCGACGTGCTGGCCGTCCTGCCGACCGGCGGCGGCAAGAGCGTCTGCTATCAGATCCCCGCCATCCTGCGCCCCGGCCTGGGCCTGGTGGTCTCGCCCCTGATCGCCCTGATGACCGACCAGGTCGAGGCGCTGAAACAGCAGGGCGTCGCCGCCGCACGCCTCGATTCCGGCGTCTCGATGGACGAACGTTCGGCGATCTGGGCGGTCGCGCGATCCGGCGATCTTGACCTGCTGTATGTCTCGCCCGAAGGTCTGGCGGCGGGGGCCATGATGGACCGGCTGGCCGAACTGCCGCTCAGCCTGATCGCCATCGACGAGGCCCACTGCGTCTCGCAATGGGGCCACGACTTTCGCCCCGATTATCGCAACCTGGGTCTGCTGGCCGAGCGGTTTCCCCATGTGCCGCGCATCGCCGTCACCGCCACCGCAGACGCCCGGACGCGCGACGACATCCTGCGCTCGCTGCGACTGGAAGAGGCCAAGGTCTTCGTCGACAGTTTCGCCCGCCCGAACCTGCAACTGTCGGCCGAGCGCAAGGAGAGCGCCTCGCGCGCCAAGACCGACGCCCGGGTCATCGAACTGGTGCGCGAGCGGCGCGGCAAGCCGGGCGTGGTCTATTGCGGCAGCCGCGACGGATGCGACCGCGTGGCCCAAGCCCTGCGCGACGCCGGGACCAACGCCATCGCCTATCACGCCGGCATGGACAACAAGGAGCGGGACCGCCGGCTGGAGCGGTTCCTGGCCGAGGAGGGCGCCGTCATGGTCGCCACCATCGCCTTCGGCATGGGCGTCGACAAGGCCGACGTGCGCTTCGTGATCCACGCCGATCCGCCGGGCAGTCTTGAGGCCTATTGGCAGGAAATCGGACGCGGGGGCCGCGACGGCGAACCGGCCGAGGGCATCACCCTGTACGGCCCGTCCGACATCGCCTGGGCCCTGCGTCGGCTGGACAGCCGCCCGATGGCCGAAGAGGTCAAACAGGTCCAGGTGCGCAAGGCGCGCCAGCTGTTCGCCATGCTGGACGGCGCGGTCTGCCGCGCCCAGGCCGTGCGCCGCTATTTCGGCGAGACCGACGCGGAGCCTTGCGGCGTCTGCGACATCTGCGGCGACCCGCCCCAGCTCTATGACGCCACCGTCCCCGCGCAAAAGGCCCTGGCGGCGGTCCAGCGTCTGGGCGGCCGGTTCGGGCGGGGCCGGATCGTCGATCACCTGACCGGCCGGACCAAGGCGGTCCAGCCTTGGGAGCAGCAGCTGTCCACCTGGGGCATCGGCGCCGACATCTCGCCCAACGGCTGGCGCGACATCGTCGATCACCTGCTGTTCGAAGGGCTGCTGGTCGAGGACGCCAACGACGGCAAGCCCCTGGTCGGTCTGGGCGACGGCGAGGCGGTGCGCGCCGTCTACAAGGCCGAACGCAAGATCGAGGTGCGCCGCGTGCCCGCCGGCTTCGACGCCGGCACGCGCTCGGGCAATCCGCGCAATCGCCGCGACCGCACCGGCGAGGGCCGCAACGCCGCCCTGGAGACCATGGACGCCGATGTCCGCGCCCGGTTCGAGGCCCTGCGCGCCTGGCGCCGCGACCGCGCCTCGGAACAGCATGTCCCGCCCTATGTCATCTTCCAGGACAAGACCCTGCTGGAAATCGCCCAGGCGGAGCCGGGTGACCTGAACAGTTTGGGGGCGATTTCAGGCGTCGGCCAGTCCAAGCTGGATCGCTACGGCAAGGGTGTTCTGGAGACGCTGAACGCCCTCTAGATCGGGTCAGACCGCCGGCTTGGGCGGGGCGGTGATGACTTCGACATTGTCGTTCAGCAGATAGGACAGTTCCGACAGGGCTGTGGCGCGTTCGGCCGGATTGGCGGCGGCCTGAACGGCCTGCACCTTCTTGGGCATGTCCTCGGAAATGCCGCGCAGGATGCATTTCAAATCGCCGTCGGTGCCGCGTTCCTTCAGGATCAGGTGGCCCTGCATGTCCAAAGCGGCCAGCTGCTCGGTCTGGGCCTTGAAGCCGGCGAAGGCCTGGCTGGTGAAGAAGGCGGCGTCGTCGGCGGCCTTGGCGGTCGCCCAGCCATCGACCATGGCCTTCAGGCTGGACGAGCGCGAGATGATGTCGGCGAACAAGGGCTCGCCCGCCACCGAGATCGGCGCGCCGGGCACGGCCGCCGGCTGATCCGCCGCAAGCGCAACGGCGGGATTGGACATCGCCAGGGCGATCGAAAGCGCGAGGCCGCAAGACATGGGGATGACTTCCTGTTTCACCGTCCGCTAGGACGTTGAACCTAAATACGCCCGACCCGTAAACGAGTGTTTACCCTCTCCAACGCCCACATCATCGACCGAGGACGCCATGAGCCGCGACGACGCCTGGAAGACATTCGATCGCACCGCCGCCGAGGCGGGCCAGACCCGGATCGTGGATCAGTTCGCCGCCGATCCCGACCGGCTGGCGCGGATGTCGGTCGAGGCGGCGGGACTTTATCTGGACCTGTCGAAACAGAGCTGGACCCGCGCGGCGTTCGACGCCTGTCTGGACCTGGCGCGGGCGTCCGACGTCGAGGGTCGTCGCGCGGCCCTGTTCGCTGGCGAGGCCGTCAACCTGACGGAGGGGCGAGCCGTGCTGCACCCCGCCCTGCGCGCCGCGCCGGGCGCCGACTTCAAGGCTCTGGGCGAGCCGGTCTCGGCCGAGGTGGACGCGGTGCGGGCGGACATGAAGGCCTATGCCGACGCCGTGCGTTCGGGCGCCGAGGCGGGCGCGACGGAGCGCAAGTTCGAGGCCATCGTCCATGTCGGCATCGGCGGGTCGGATCTGGGGCCGCGCGTGGTCTGGGACGCGCTGCGTCCTCTGAACCCGGCCATCGATCTGAGGTTCGTCGCCAATATCGATCCGCGCGACATGGCCGAGGCCCTGACGGGGCTGAATCCCGAGACGACCCTGGTGGTGGTCGTGTCCAAGACTTTCACCACCCAGGAAACTCTGGCCAACGCCGAGGCCGCCAAGGCCTGGCTGGCGGCGTCCCTGCCGGCCGAGGGGATGACGAAACACTTCATTGGGGTGACGGCGGCGCCGGAGAAGGCGGGGGCCTTCGGCTGCGACCGGACCTTCGCCTTCCGCGACTGGGTCGGCGGGCGTTACTCGCTTTGGTCGGCGGTCAGCCTGTCGTGCGGCATCGCCCTGGGCTGGGACGTGTTCGAACAGATGCTGGCCGGGGCTGCGGCCATGGACGAGCATTTCGTGTCGGCTCCGCTCGAAAAGAACGCGCCGATCCTGTTGGCCCTGGCCCAGGTGTTCAATGTCGACGGCTTGAACCGACCCGCCCGCACCGTCGCCCCTTACGCCCACGCCCTGCGCCGCCTGCCGTCCTTCCTGCAGCAGCTGGAGATGGAGTCGAACGGCAAGCGGGTGCATCGCGACGGCACGCCTGTGACGCGTCAGACCTGCCCCGTCGTGTTCGGCGAACCGGGCACCAACGGCCAGCACGCCTTCTTCCAGCAGATCCACCAGGGGCCGCAGACCGTGCCGGCCGAGTTCGTCATCGTGGCGAAAACCCATGCGGACGCGCCGGAGTCGCCGCTCTGGTCCAATGCGCTGGCTCAGGGTCAGGCCCTGATGCTGGGCAAGACGACCGAGGCGGCCAAGGCCGAAGGTCTGGCCCAGGGGCTGTCGGAGGAAGAGGCGACCCGTCTGGCGCCGCACCGCACCTTCACCGGCAACCGCCCCTCGACCGCCATCCTGATGGACCGTCTGACGCCCGAGACCCTGGGCGCCCTGCTTGCCCTGTATGAGCACAAGACCTTCGTCGAGGGCGTGATCTGGGACATCAACAGCTTCGACCAATGGGGCGTCGAACTGGGCAAGGTGCTGGCCAAGGCGATCCTGAAGGATGTGGACACCGGCGGACCGTCGGCGGACCTCGATCCATCCACGGCGGCCTTGATGACGCGCCTGATGGGCTGACGAAGAAAGGGCCCGGCCTTGCGGCCGAACCCTTCTTTTCGATCACTTCGTTACGCGACTACCAGCGGCGTTCCTGGCGATAGTCGCGACGGTCGTCCCAGCGATAATCGCGGTAGTCACGGCGGTCGCCACGCGATTCGTAGCGACGGCCTTCGTAGCGATAGTCATAGCCGTTGCGGCTGTTGATGCCGTGGTCGCGTTCCCAGTGGCCCTGGTTACGATAGCACTGGCCGCCGCGATAATATTCGCAGTTCGAACCGCGGTTCGAAGACGAGGCCACCGCGCCGATGGCTGCGCCGCCCAGGGCGCCGCCGGCGATGTAGCGACCATCGCCGTTGCCGTAGATGGCGCCGGCCAGGCCGCCGACAGCGGCGCCGATCAGGGCGTTTCGGCCGGTATTGTCGCGGTCACGGTCGCGCGACTGGGCCGAGGCCGGGGCGGCCATCAGGCTCAGGGCCATGACCGGGGCGGCGACGACGGCGGTGATCTTCAGCAGCTTGGACATGTTCCGTCTCCTTTTATTTCCTTGCTCGATCTGCGTTCCAAGAGAGGAATGCCTCCAGCGTTGAAACCGTTCTATCGGCCCGCGCTTGAACGACCCCAGAGGTCTGTATTCATTTTCGGTTCATGCGCGCGTCGCGTTGTCGCGGAAGTTTCGCGCGCGATTAAGGGCGGCGCCGCTTGACGATGACCCCCCGTCTGCCTAACTCCCGCTCGCGTTAGCACTCTCGCTGGTCGGCTGCCAAAACGGCGATCGCGGGAATGCCGCACACCGTTTCAGAAACGCCCCGATCCGGGGGTTTTACAGGGAGAAGTCCGATGGCGTTCCGTCCGCTCGGCGACCGCGTGCTGGTCAAGCGCGTTGAAGAAGAATCCAAGACCAAGGGTGGGATCATCATCCCCGACACAGCCAAGGAAAAGCCGCAGGAAGGCGAAGTCGTCTCCGTCGGCCCCGGCGTCCGTGACGAATCCGGCAAGGTCAACGCTCTGGAACTGAAGGCCGGCGACCGCATCCTGTTCGGCAAGTGGTCGGGCACGGAAGTGAAGATCGACGGCGACGACCTGATCATCATGAAGGAATCCGACGTCCTGGGCGTGCTGTCCTAAGCACCCGACGTTCGATCTTCTTCAATCAATCCATATAGATAGGAGCTGCCCGCATGGCCGCTAAAATCGTACAGTTCAACACCGACGCGCGCGACAAGATGCTGCGCGGCGTCAACGTCCTTGCCAACGCCGTCAAGGTGACCCTGGGTCCCAAGGGCCGCAACGTCGTGATCCAGAAGTCCTTCGGCGCTCCGCGCTCGACCAAGGACGGCGTGTCGGTCGCCAAAGAAATCGAGCTGGAAGACGCCTTCGAGAACATGGGTGCCCAGATGATCCGCGAAGTCGCTTCGAAGACGAACGACAAGGCGGGTGACGGCACCACCACCGCGACCGTCCTGGCGCAATCGATCGTGCAGGAAGGCCTCAAGGCCGTCGCCGCCGGCATGAACCCGATGGATCTGAAGCGCGGCATCGACAAGGCCGTCACCGCCGTCCTCGCCGACATCAAGGCCTCGGCCAAGAAGGTCGAGAACAACTCCGAGATCGCCCAGGTCGGCACCATCTCGGCCAACGGCGACGCTGAAGTCGGTGAAATGATCGCCAAGGCCATGGCCAAGGTCGGCAACGAAGGCGTCATCACGGTTGAAGAAGCCAAGACCGCCGAGACCGAGCTGGACGTCGTCGAAGGCATGCAGTTCGACCGCGGCTACCTGAGCCCCTACTTCATCACCAACGCCGACAAGATGGAGGTTCAACTCGAAGAGCCTCTGATCCTGCTGTTCGAGAAGAAGCTGTCGTCGCTGCAGGCCATGCTGCCGATCCTGGAAGCCGTCGTGCAATCGGGCCGTCCGCTGGTGATCATCGCCGAGGACATCGAAGGCGAGGCCCTGGCCACTCTGGTGGTCAACAAGCTGCGAGGCGGCCTGCGCGTCGCCGCCGTCAAGGCTCCGGGCTTCGGCGATCGCCGCAAGGCCATGCTTGAGGACATCGCCGTCCTGACCGGCGGCCAGGTCATCTCGGAAGACCTGGGCATCAAGCTTGAGAACGTCACGATCGACATGCTCGGCAAGGCCAAGAAGGTCACGATCACCAAGGACGACACCACCATCGTGGACGGCGTCGGCGGCAAGGAAGAGATCGAGGCCCGCATCGGCCAGATCAAGCGCCAGATCGAGGACACCACCTCGGACTACGACAAGGAAAAGCTGCAGGAACGTCTGGCCAAGCTGGCCGGCGGCGTCGCCGTCATCCGCGTCGGCGGCTCGACCGAAGTCGAAGTGAAGGAAAAGAAGGACCGCGTCGACGACGCCCTGAACGCCACGCGTGCAGCCGTTGAAGAAGGCATCGTCCCCGGCGGCGGCATCGCCCTGCTGAAGGCGACCAAGGCGCTTGACGGCCTGACCGGCGACAACGCCGACCAGACCGCCGGCATCGCCATCATCCGTCGCGCCATCCAGGCCCCGATCCGCCAGATCGTGGAAAACGCCGGCGTCGAAGGCTCGATCGTCGTGGGCAAGGTGCTGGAAAACAGCTCCGCCACCTACGGCTTCAACGCCCAGACGGAAGAGTACGGCGACCTCGTCGCCATGGGCGTGATCGACCCGGCCAAGGTGGTTCGCACCGCCCTGACCGACGCCGCCTCGGTGGCCTCGATCCTGATCACGACCGAAGCGGCCGTCGCCGACGCCCCCAAGAAGGGCGGCTCCGGCGGCGCCCCCGACATGGGTGGAATGGGCGGCATGGGCGGCATGGACTTCTAAGTCCAAGTCCTCCGACGCTGAGAATGCAGAAGGGCGGGGTCGCAAGGTCCCGCCCTTTTTGTTTGGCTCACCTCCCTGTTCGCGAAGGCGAACGGGGAGGACAGGCGATCGCGTCAGCGAGCGCCAGGAGGGGGCGACCGGGCGCCAGAAGCGGGCAGGCTCATCACCACAGTCCGAGTCGCCCCCTCCTGATCGCTACGCGACCTGTCCTCCCCATCGGCGCAGGCCGATGGGGAGGTGAGGTTATTGTCTCAGAACTCCGAGATCGCGCCCGGCCGGCGCGAGCGGGTCTTCAGCCACATGACGCCCAAGAGGTCCGAGAAGGACGCCCGCAGTCGGCCCCAGTTGGTGTATTTCGAGCGGCCGACCTCGCGGTGGCGGTGGTCCACGTCGAGGTACTGGTTCCTGAACCCCTCGCGGATCATCAGGGCCGGCAGGTAGCGGTGGATGTGATCGAAGTAGGGCAGGCGCAAGAAGACATCGCGACGGAAGGCCTTCAGTCCACAGCCGGTGTCGTCGGCGTCGTCGCCCAACAGTTTGCGGCGGATGCGGTTGGCCCAGATCGAGGCCTGGCGCTTGGCCTCGGTGTCCTGGCGCTTGGCGCGACGGCCGCCGACCAGGCCGACATCGGCGGGCGCGGCCAGCAGGGCGTCGACCAGGCGCGGGGCGTCGGCGGGCGGGTTCTGGCCGTCCCCGTCCATCGTTACCACGACCGGCGCGCGGGCCGCCAGGACGCCGGTGCGGACCGCGCGGCTCTGGCCCGCATTGGTCCCGTGGGCCAACACGCGCAAGGCCGGCAGTTCGGCCATGGCGGCCTTCAGCTCGGCCAGGGTCGCGTCCCTGGAGGCGTCGTCCACGAAGATCATCTCATACGAACGCCCGGCGAAGGCGGCGGCGATCTCGCGCGCCAAAGGCACGGCGGCGCCCGCCTCGTCATGGACGGGAACGACGACGGAAATCTCGGGTGTCTCGACGGTCATCGCCGCTCCATAGAGGATAACGACGGCTTAGGGGAGACGGCTGACGACGGCGCGGTCGCCGTGTAAGGAGTCTGGAATGAAGACTTTCGATCTGGATGGCCGCATCGCCGGCTGGCGCGGGCCGGTTCTCGCAGCCCTGTTGACGCTGATCGCCGGCCTGCCCGGCCTGTTGCTCTTGCCGCCGCTGGACCGCGACGAGAGCCGCTTCGCCCAGGCCACGTCCCAGATGCTGGAAAGCGGCGACTATGTCGACATCCGCTATCAGGACGAGCCGCGCTGGAAGAAGCCGGTCGGCATCTACTGGATGCAGGCCGTCGCCGTCGGCCTGACCTCGGACGTCGAGGACCGCGAGATCGCGCCCTATCGCATCCCGTCTCTGCTGGGGGCGATGCTGGCGGCCTGGGCCGTGGCCTGGGCCGGGTCGGCCATGCTGGGCAGCCGGGTCGGCTTCTTCGGCGGGGCCATCATGGGGGCCACCTTCCTGCTGTCGACCGAGGCGGGCATCGCCAAGACCGACGCCATGCTGTGCGGGGCGACCACGCTGGCGATGGCTGCGCTGGCGCGCATCTATATGGCGACCAAGGCGGGCGAACGACCGATCCGGCTGCACAAGCTGCTGTTTTGGGTCGGCATCGGGTTGTCGATCCTGATCAAGGGACCGATCGGGTTTCTGGTCATCGTCCTGGCCATCATCGCCCTGTCGATCTGGGACCGGAACATCAAATGGCTCTATCGCCTCGGCTGGGGCTGGGGGTTGCCGCTGGTCGCCCTGATGGTCGGGCCGTGGGCCATCGCCATCACCATCGCCACCGACGGCGGCTTCTGGCGCGAGGCGATCGGCGGCGACCTGGCGCCCAAGATCGCAGGCGCGCACGAAAGCCATTCGGGCTTCCCCGGCATGTATCTGTTGCTGGCGCCGCTGCTGTTCTTCCCCTCGACCCTGCTGTTGCCCGCCGCCGTCTCGACCGGCTGGAGCCGGCGGGCCGAGCCGGCGATTCGGTTCCTGGTCTGCTGGCTGGTGCCCGGCTGGCTGATGTTCGAACTGGCCCCGACCAAGCTGTGGCACTACACCCTGCCGACCTTCGGGGCGCTGGCCCTGCTGGCCGCCGCCGCCCTGGCCCAGCCGATCGGCAAGGTGTCGAGGATCACCGGTGCCGCGCTGGCGGCCTTTGCGGCCCTGCTGGTCATCGGCATCACCGTCTATGGGCTTACAGTCTATGGCACCTCGACGGCCCAGACCTGGGCGGCGCTGACCGTAGTCATGGCGCTGGCGGCGGGGGCGATGGGAGGGTTTCTGCTATTGAACAGGGCGCCGGTTGCGGCGCTGGTCGCCTCTCTGGCCTTCGGCATCGTGGCCCATGCCGCCCTGGCCGGCACGATCCGCCAGTTGCGGCCGCTGGCCGTCGCACCGCAGCTTGAAAAGGCGCTGGAGGCGGCCGACCTGCATCCGCGCCAAGGCCGCACGCCGGGTCCGGTGGCGATCACGGGCTTCCATGAACCCAGCTTCGTTTTCCTGACCGGGCGCGACACCGATCTGACCGACGCACAAGGCGCGGCCCAGGCCCTGGCCGAAGGGCGTCCGGCCATCGTCGAGGCGCGCGACGCCGACGCCTTCCGCGCGGCGGCGGCACGGCTGGGCGTGTCGGGCCGCGCGGTCGGGGTGGTCAACGGCTTCAACTATTCGGGCGGGGACGACGTCAGCCTGACCGTCTATGCGCCGCCCCCCCGGAACGGGTCGGGCGCGGGAGGCTCGTGATGGGCCGGTTCATCCAGATCGTCGAGGTCGGTCCGCGCGACGGGCTGCAGAACGAGAAGGCCGTGCTGGAGCCCGCCGTCCGCGCCGATCTGGTGCGACGGCTGGAAGGGGCGGGGGCGAAACGGATCGAGGCCGTCTCCTTCGTCCATCCCAAATATGTGCCGCAGATGGCCGGCGCCGAAGAGGTCATGGCCGCCCTGCCGCATAAAGCGGGACACAGCCGCATCGGCCTTGTTTTGAACGGCAAGGGTTATGACCGGGCGCTGGCGACCGGGGTGGACGAGGTCAATGTCTCGGTCGCGGCCACGGACGGCTTCGGCCTGAAGAACCAGGGGCTGGCGGTGAAGGATCAGCTGGTGATGCTGGGCGAGATCGTCGCCCGACGGCACAATGCGGAGGCGTCGGAGGGCGCGCCGGCGCTGTCGGCGATGATCTCATGCGTCTGGGGCTGTCCGTTCGACGGCGAGGTCTCGGTCGATCAGGTGGCGGACATGGTCGGGGCCATCGCCGAGATGGGCGTGGGCGAGATCGGTCTGGCCGACACCATCGGCGCGGGCGATCCCTGGGCGGTGACGCGCAAGGTCGAGGCGGCCAGAGCCGCAGCGCCGGACGCGACCCTGCGCCTGCATTTCCACGATACGCGCAACACCGGCCTAGCCAACGCCTATGCGGGGGTCGAGGCCGGGATCGACGTGCTGGACGCCTCGGTCGGCGGCATCGGCGGCTGTCCGTTCGCGCCGGGCGCCACGGGCAACATCGCCACCGAGGACCTGGTCTATATGCTGACGCGGGGCGGGTTCGAGACGGGTTATGACCTGGACGCCCTGATCGCCACGGCGCGCTGGATCGGCGAGGCCATCGGTCGGCCGGCGCCATCGGCGCTCAGCCGTGCGGGCGGTTTCCCCAGGGACTGAGCCGGCGATGGCGGACGATCAAGAACGGCGCTATTCATGATGAACAAGCGTGGCCGTCAGGTCGGGCGCGAAGAGGGACCGACCATGTTGATCGCCATTCCGCTGCTGTTGATCCCCGTGGTGCTCTACAATATCGTGGTGCTGTTCGGCGGGTCGGGCGGCGGCGCGGTCGTTCAGGCGGACGCCTTGCTGCGCGATCCGCTGTTCTCGATCACCATGACCTCGGGCGCGCAATGGACGATCGGGTCGGGCGACCTGATCCTGTTCCTGGGCCTGATCCTGCTCTTCTTCGAGCTGGTGAAGTCGACGTCCAGCCAGCGGGTCGCCATCATCAATCACGCCCTGTCGATGATCCTGTTCATCGCCGTGCTGGTGGAGTTCCTGCTGCTGCCCGGCTTTGCGACCTCGACCTTCTTCCTGATCGTGATCATGATCCTGCTGGACGTGCTGGCCGGCTTCATCGTGACGATCATCTCGTCCCGCAAGGATTTCGATTTCGGCGGATCGTGAACCGCGCGGCCTTCCCCGACCCGGGGCTCAAGTAGCGCAAAGCGCGATAGCCCTTACGAAAATGCCGTGAAGATCAGGGCGACCACGGCGACGTCGAAGAATTTGGCGGCGAGTGTGAAGACGGCGGGCATGGGCAGGTCCGGCTGAGGGCGTTCTGCCGCGCCTCCAGCAAACCCCGTGCCGCCGGATCAGATTTCGGTCTTGGCTGCCTTGCCCGCAACAGGACGACGCTCGGCTGCGCCGGAATATTCGGTTCCGAGATAGGCGGAGCGCGCCGCATCCAGCACCGGCGGGCCGCCGCGCAGGCCGCGCTTCTGCCCGCTCTGGCCCATCTGCTGGGCGACGAAGGCGGCGGCGCCCGGCTCGACCGCCGGGAGGACGGCAGCTCTTGCCGGGGCAGGCTGGGGTTCGACGACCTCGGGCGCATCGACCGGCACCAGGGCGCGCGAGGCCGACTGGGCGCGCCGCTCGCGTTCGCGGCGGTCGCCTTCGCGACGATCCACGCGCTCCGGCCCGCCCACGGCCTGGATCCGGTCGGTCATTTGGGCTTGCCGCCCGCCAGCTTGTCGATCTGGCGGCGCATCTCGTCCATCTGGCGGCGCATTTCGTCCAAGGCGTCGGGCGCCTCGGCGGGTGAGGCTGCGTCCGGCTTGGCCTCCGGCGCGGCCGTCGGTTCGGCGCGCGGATAGCCGAAGGCCGGGAACATCTGCATGGCCCGCTCGAACATGGCCATATTGGCCTTGGCCGTCTCCTCGATCAGGGTCGCGCCCGAGCCGGCGCCGAAAGCGCGGCCGACCTGGCTGGCGAACTGTTCCTGCTGGCGGCCGAAGTTGGCCAGCGACATTTCAAGATAGGAGGGCAGAACCCCCTGCATCGACCCGCCGTAGAAACCGATCAGCTGGCGCAGGAACTGCACCGGCAGCAGGGCCTCGCCCCGGCTCTCTTCCTCGAAGATGATCTGCGTCAGGATCTGGCGGGTCAGGTCGTCGTTGGTCTTGGCGTCATAGACGACGAAGTCGACGCCCTCGCGCACCATGGCGGCCAGGTCTTCCAGCGTCACATAGGCGCTGGTCCGCGTATTGTAGAGACGGCGGTTCGCATACTTCTTGATGACGACCGCGTTCGCCTCGTTCTTGTTTCCGCCCTTGTTTTTTTCGTCAGCCACGCTTGTTCTCGCGATGTTGCAACGCATCACTATCCCCCCTTGCGCCGCGAAGCGCCAGAGGGGGCGTCAATGCGCGCCCCCCCCACAGAAAGTGTGCGGACGGATCACCCGTGGCTCATCGCCGGGGCCAGGACGACGCCGACCAGCACCGCCGTCCAGTGGACGGTCGCGCCCGTGACGACGAAGCCATGCCAGATGGCGCGCCGGAACTTCACGCGCGGGCTGACGAAGACGAAGACGCCGGCGGTGTATATCAGGCCGCCGATGACCAGCAGGGCCAGGGCGACGGGATGGACGGTCTCGACCATCGGCTTCAGGGCCGCGACCGCCAGCCAGCCGAAGACGACATAGACGCCGCTCCAGAACTTGTCCGAAATGCGCGGCGCGAACAGCTTCACCCCGGCGCCCATGAAGGCCAGGGTCCAGATCAGGGTGGTGAAGCCGATGGACCACAGGCCCTCGAAACGCTGGGTCGTGAAGGGGGTGTAGCTGCCGGCGATCATCAGGAAGATGGCCGCCTCGTCCAGCCGCCGCAGCACGGGCCGCGCGGCGCAGGGGTTGGTCCAGTTGTAGATGGTCGAGGCCGTCAGCATGCCGACCAGGCACAGCGCATAGATGGCCGTCGCCATGACGCCGCCGATGCCCGTATAGACGCCCGCCAGACCCGCCAGGATGATCCCGCCGACCGCCGCCAGCATCAGGCCGACGACATGGACCCAAAGATCCGCCAGTTTCTCGGCGCGTGTCGGATAGTGGTCGATCATGTCCAACTCGTCCGGCGTGCAGACGTGGGTGACAAGACGTTTCAGCGTACGAAGCATAGCCCTTCCAATCCATGGATCGCTTCTATCGTTCCGCGACAATGCGCCGACAGGGTGACGAATGGCTGAATCCGGCCGGGCTTCTATCGTCGCAGGTGACGAAGGCGTCGCGATGCGGCAAAACGGTCACGCAGACCTATTCTCCAGAGAGTGAAATCCCATGACCGACGTCGTCATCGTTTCCGCCGCGCGCACGCCGGTCGGCTCTTTCCTGGGCGCCCTGTCGTCCCTGCCGGCGTCCAAGCTGGGCGAGATCGCCATCAAGGCGGCGCTGGAGCGGGCCGGCGTCTCGGGCGACGAGGTGGACGAGGTGATCCTGGGCCATGTGCTTCAGGCCGCCGCCGGACAGGGCCCTGCGCGCCAGGCCGCCGTCGGCGCCGGGGTGCGCAAGGAAGCCGCCGCCTGGAGCCTGAACCAGATCTGCGGCTCGGGCCTGCGCGCCGTGGCCATCGCCGCCCAGCAGATCGCCCTGGGCGACGCCAAGATCGTGGTCGCCGGGGGCCAGGAGAGCATGAGCCAGGCGCCGCACGCGCAAGCCCTGCGCAACGGGCACAAGATGGGCGACGTCGCCCTGGTCGACACCATGGTCAAGGACGGCCTGTGGGACGCCTTCAATGGCTATCACATGGGCCAGACGGCTGAGAACATCGCCGACAAATGGTCGATCAGCCGCGAGGCCCAGGACGAATTCGGTCTGGCCAGCCAGCACAAGGCCGAGGCGGCCCAGACCGCCGGCAAGTTCGACGACGAGATCGTTCCCGTCGTCATTCCCGGCCGCAAGGGCGACGTGACGGTCGACAAGGACGAATACATCCGCCACGGCGCGACGCTTGAGCTGATGCAGAAACTGAAGCCCGCCTTCGCCAAGGACGGCAGCGTCACCGCCGCCAATGCGTCCGGCCTGAACGACGGCGCGGCCGCCCTGGTGTTGATGAGCGCGGACGAGGCCAGGGCGCGCGGGCTGGAGCCGCTGGCTCGCATCGCCTCCTACGCCACGGCGGGCGTCGATCCGTCGATCATGGGCACGGGGCCGATCCCGGCGTCCAAGAAGGCGCTGGAGAGGGCGGGCTGGAGCGTCGCTGACCTGGACCTGGTCGAGTCGAACGAGGCCTTCGCGGCCCAGAGCCTGTGCGTCGTCAAGGAGCTGGGCCTTGACCCGGCCAAGGTCAACGTCAACGGCGGCGCCATCGCCATCGGCCACCCCATCGGCGCCTCGGGCGCGCGCATCCTGACGACGCTGCTGTTCGAGATGAAGCGGTCGGGCGCCAAGAAGGGCCTGGCGACCCTGTGCATCGGCGGCGGCATGGGCGTGGCGATGTGTGTGGAGCGCGTGTGATCCTATAAACGAAGTCCTTCTCCCATAGGGAGAAGGTGGCCCGAAGGGTCGGATGAGGGGTTACGGTGCTGATCGCGTCGCACAGCGTAACCCCTCACCCTTTGGCTGCTTCGCGCCGCCCTTCGGGTCGCGCCGACCGATCGCTGACGCTCTCGGGCGCTCAAGCCCTCTCCCTATGGGAGAGGGTAGGCGATCTTTTAGTCCGCCGGATATTCGAACGGGTCGCTCGGCGTCGGCTGGGTGGGCAGCGGCATGCGCGGCAGGGGCTCGTCGCGGTTGGCGGCGTTCAGCAGGAAACTGGCCAGGATGACGGCCGCCTGACGCAGGTCCTCGGCCTTCAGGTGGTCGTAGCTGTCGATGCTAGTGTGGTGCAGGCGGCTGGAATAGTCGAGCGGATCCTGGATGAACTGATAGCCCGGCACGCCCACCGTCTGCATATAGACGTGGTCGGTGCCGCCCGAGTTCCGCAGCGAGACCGTCGTCGCGCCCATGCTGGCGAAGGGCGCCAGCCATTCCTGGAAGATCGGGGCGGCGGCGACATTGCCCTCGGCGTTGATGCCGCGGATCTTGCCCGAGCCGTTGTCCAGGTTGAAATAGGCGACCAGGTCGCGATAGCCCGCGCGCGGCTCGACGGGCCAGCGGCTGCGCCAGGTGCGGTTGTTCGACAGGCCCGCCATCGCCGGATCGTTCGACGGCGCACGCGTCGCCAGATGCTGGTCCACATAGGCCAGCGAGCCGAGGATGCCCTGTTCCTCGCCGTTCCACAGGGCGAAACGGATGGTGCGCTTGGGCCTCACGTTCAGGGTTTTCAGGATGCGCGCCGCCTCCATGACCACCGCGCTGCCCGCCGCATTGTCCACGGCGCCGTCCGAGGCGACCCAACTGTCCAGGTGGGCGCCGGCCATGACGTATTCGGTCCCGCGCGCCGTGCCGGGGATGTCGGCCAGGATGTTGTAGGCGTTGACGTCCTCGTCGTGGAACCGGACCTCGCTGTTCAGCTCCAGCGTCGGCGGCGCATCGGTCAGGGCCAGGCGCGCCAGGCGGCGATAGTCCTCGGCCGCCAGCTCCATCCCCGCCAGTTTCGGCGTGGCGCCGACCTGATAGGTGTAGCCCGTGCCGTGCAGCAGGCCGCCGTCGCGCTGGGAAATCCGCACCCAGGCCAGGGCGCCCTGTTCGACCAGGAAGGCGTCCAGTTCATTGGCGAAGTTGACGGTCTTCAGCGAGCGTTCGATGGCGGCCGGCGAATGCTGCGGCTGGTTATAGACGTTGCGCTCGGCCAGCTCGGCGCTGGTCCAGCGGCGGAAGGCCGGCTCGGTCGGCTCTGACCCCGTGCCCGGCTGGGACAACATGACGATCTTGCCCGACAGCTTGCCGCGCCATTTGTCGAAATCCTCGACCTTGGAGATCGGGGCCACGATGACGCCGCCGCTGATCGTTCCATTGGTCGAGGGCGTCCAGGCCACGGGAATGGCGCGCAGGTCCAGCGGACGCGGCGCGGTCATGCGGGCGCTGGAGCGGACGATGGACCAGCCCCGACCGAACTCGAACCCTTCGGCCCGGACATTGGACAGGCCGTAGTCGGTGAACTGCGCCTGAGCCCACCGCTCGGCCTCGCGCATTTGCGGCGAGTTGGTCATCCGCCCGCCGATCCGGTCGGTCAGATAGGCGGCGGTCTGCATCACCTGGCTGTGGTTCAGCCCCTGGTCGATGATGCCGTTGACGGCGACCCGGTCCACCGACTGGGCGGCGACGGGCGTGGCGAGAAGGGCGGCAGCGGATACGAAAGCGAGCAGACGCGACATGGATTCCCCAAGAAAGACGGATGGCTGAACAGGGGCGCATCTGATGCGATCCGCCTACGGAGTGCAAACCGCAAACCGTGTTCAGGCCGCGATGATCAGCCCCAGGGGCCGCGCGGCTCCGTGGGCGTCGCGGGAACGCCGGTGGTCGAGGTCGTGAAGCCGGCGGCTGGGCGAGGCTGGGTCAGGTCCGACGTTCGCGGGCGCGGCTGCATCCCCATCGTCGCGCCCAGCTCCATCAGCGCCTTGACGCGATTGACCGTCGCCGGGTGGGTCGAGAACAGATTGTCGGCTCCGCGTCCCGCCAGCGGATTGATGATGAACATCTGGCCCGAGGCCGGATTCCGCTCGGCCGTCTGATTGGTGATCCGCTTGGCGTAGGCGTCGATCTTCTGCAGGGCGCTGGCCAGGGCCTGGGGATCGCCCGCGATCTCGGCGCCGACGCGGTCGGCCTCGTATTCGCGGCCTCGGCTGATCGCCATCTGCACCAGACCGGCCGCCATGGGCGCCAGCAGCATCAGGGCCAGGGTTCCGATGATGCCGCCCGGCCGTTCGCGGTCGTCCCCGCCGCCGAAGAACAGCGCGAAGTTGGCCAGGGCGGCGATGGCGCCGGCGATGGTCGCCGTCACCGTCATGATCAGGGTGTCGCGGTTCTTCACATGGGCCAGTTCGTGCGCCATCACCCCGCGCACCTCTTCGCGCGTCAGCATGTCCAACAGGCCGGTGGTGGCGCACACGGCGGCGTTCTCGGGATTCCTGCCCGTGGCGAAGGCGTTGGGCTGGTCGTTGGGAATGATGGCGACCTGGGGCTGGGGCAGGCCGGCGTCGCGGGCCATCTGGCGCACGTCGGCGACATAGTTCCTGACCACGGCGTTGGGATGCTGCTCGTCGACCGGCTGAGCCCGGTACATCTTCAGCACGATCTTGTCGGCGTTCCAGTAGCTGAACAGATTCATCCCACCCGCGAGCAGCAGGGCGATGGCCATGCCTGTCGCGCCGCCGATCAGGTAGCCGATCCCCATGAAAAGGGCGGTCAGCGCGGCCAGCAGGATGAAGGTCTTCAGATGGTTCATCGCGGTTCCGTCACCCGATCCGGCCGCTGTGTCTGGCGTCACGGGTTTGATCCTCTATTTGAGAGAAGGCGCATCAAGCCTCAAGGGAGCCGCCCTGTGACCGAACATCCCACCCCCGGCCCGGACAACGACGCCGAAACGGCTCCGGCGACCCCGGTTTTCAACGCCGACGTGCCCCACGCCACGCCCGAACGCCCTCTAAGCGAGGCCGCCCGTCGCGCCCTTCAGGAGGCGGCCGATCGTCGCGCGGGCCAAGAGGCGGTTCAGGCGGACACGGAATACGGCGGCCCCTCCGGTCCAGAACCGACCCGTTTCGGCGACTGGGAGAAGAAGGGGCTGGCGGTCGATTTCTGACCCACTGATCCCGTCGGCGCGGGGAAAACGGTTAACCACGGCTTAAGAAACAGGCGCCGGATTTGCCAGTGCAGGGACAACTCAGAGGAGTCTGTCCCGTGACGATACAGTCGATACTTACCGCCGCATCGGCGGCTCTGCTGCTCTCGGCAGCGCCCGCTCTCGCAGGAGGGCCTGGAGGCCACGGCGGTGGCTATGGCGGCGGCCATGGCGGTCAACCCGGCGGCTGCGGCGGCGGGTGCGGTGGCGGCGGCTACCAAGGCGGTGGCGGCCATTACGGCGGCGGCAACTATAACGCCAACCACAACGTCAATGTGAACGTGAACGGCGGGGCCTACGCCAACGCGAATGCGAACGCCTATGCGGGCGCCTCCAGCTATTCGGCGATCAACGCCCGGTCCTATTCCAGCTCGTCCAGCTTCCAGCGCGGCTACGTCGGCGGCGGCACGACCTATGTCGGCAGCGGCGGCTATTCGGACGGCTATTATGGCGGTGGATACGGCGGCGGCGTGAGCACGACTTCGGTCCTGGTCGGTCGTCCGCCTGTCAGCGCCCCGGTCGGTTATCCGGTCTATGGCTTCGGCCGCGACTATATCGGCTGGCGTCCTTATCAGCAGGGCCGCCCGGCCGACTGCAACTGCCGCCCGCCCGTTCGCCCGCCGGTGCGTTACGAACAGCGCTATGAGCAGCGCTACGAACAGAGCTACGTCGATCAGCCGCCGGTCTATGTCCAGGGCCCGCCGGTGCACGTCGCGCCGCAGCGCATCTATGTCGCCCCGTCGCAGGTGAACTTCGCCCCGCCGCAGATCGAGATGGGCCCGCCCACCTATATCGAGCAGCCGCCCATCTATGTGCAGGCGCCGCCGGTCAACATCGGGCCTCAGCGAGTCCAGGTCGCCGCCTCTCAGGTGAACATGGCCCCGCCGCAGATCGAGACGGGCGGTCCGGTCTATTACGATCAGGCCCCGGTCTATGTGCAGTCGGCCCCGGTGAATATCGGCCCGCAACGCATCCAGGTCGCCCCCGGCCAGGTCAATATGGCCCCGCCGCAGATCGAGACCGGCGGCCCGGTCTATGTCGATCAGTCGCCGGTCTATGTGCAGTCCGCGCCGGTCAACATCGCCCCGGCCCAGGTCTATGTGGCCCCGCCGGAGGTGAACACTATGCCGCCGCCCCCTCCGCCGCCGCCTTCGGGCTACTATGGCGATCTGCCGCCGCCCGAAGCGCCCGCGCCCCACGCGCCGCCCCGCCACGGCTATGCCCAGGAGCCGGGCGAGCGGGGCTGATCGCCTCGCGATAGGACAACCGAAGACGAAAGGGTCGCCCTGGTCTGTCTCAGATCAGGGCGATCTGCTGTGCGATCTCTTGCGCCGCCGCTCGCGGATCGGCCGACGCCGTGATCGGCCGGCCGATGACCAGATGGGTGGCTCCGGCCTGAAGCGCCGCCTGCGGGGTCGCCGCCCGCGCCTGGTCGTCCAGCGCTGCGCCGACCGGCCGCACGCCCGGCGTCACGATCAGGAAGTCCGGCCGCCCCGCCTCGGCGGCCAAGGCGCGGGCGCGGGCCGCCTCGTGCGGGCTGGAGACGACGCCGTCGATGCCGGCGTCCAGCGCCTGACGCACGCGGCGCTCGACCAGTTCGGCCGGCGACAGGCTGTGGTCGTCGGCGGACAGATCCTCGGCCGTCAAACTGGTCAGGACCGTGACGCCCAGCACCTTCAGGGTCGATCCCGCCGCGCCGCGCGCCGCGGCCGCCATCACCTGCGGCCGCGCATGGACGGTCAGCAGGTCGCAGTCGGCGTCGGCCAGGTTGGCCGTCGCCTTCTCCACCGTCGCGCCGATGTCGTGCAGCTTCCAGTCCAGGAAGATCCTGCACCCTTGCGCCTTCAGGTCGCGCGCCAGGTCCATGCCGCCGACCGCGAACAGCTGAAGGCCGATCTTGTAGAAGCTGACCGCATCCCCGATCCGCGAGACCAGGGCGGCGGCTTCGGCCGTCGTCGGCACGTCTAGGGCGCAGATGATCCGTTCGTCAGGTGCGCGATTGGGCGTCACGGTGTTGGTCTGGGTCATCGACGGACTCGCGCTTAGCGGCTATGCCGGACATGAGGGCGCGTCGGCAGGGCGGCGTGATGGATTGAGGGCGAGGGCAGGCGATGAACGCAGTCGATTTGGGTGTCAACCTGTTCGTGACCCTGTTCGCCCTGCTGGACCCGATCGGCAATCTGCCGATCTTCGCCGCCGCCACGGCCGGGGCCACCCTGCGTCAGCGGATTTCCGTCTCGGCCCTGATCTGCGCCTTCGCCGCCGTCTTCCTGGCCTTCTTCCTGTTCACGGGCCTAGGCCTGCTGCAGTTCTTCGGCATTTCGCTGGCGGCGTTCCGCATCGCCGGGGGCATTCTGCTGCTGTTCCTGGGGCTGGACATGGCGCGCGGCGACTTCCTGGCCATGTTCGCCGACAAGGACGCGCTCGCCGACACCAAGGACGTGCGCGGCTATGCCCGCCGGCGCTTCCAGCGCCTGGTCGTGCCCTTCGCCATTCCGCTGATGATCGGCCCCGGCGCCATATCCGCCGTCATCATCCAGGCGGGCGAGGCGGCAAAGCTGGGCTATGCCGGGACCATGGGGTCGCTTGCCGCCATCACCGCCGCCTGCGCCGTCTCCTTCGTCTGTTTCGCCCTGACCGGGTCGCTCAGCCGCCTGCTGGGCGAGGTCGGCATGGCCATCATCGTGCGCGTGCTGGGCCTGATCCTGTGCGCCCTGGCGATCCAGTTCATCCTGCTGGGCCTGGGCGAGGCCATCCCCGGCATGATCTCCGGCGCGGTGACGACGCCCTATCCGGCGGTGAAATAGGGCTTCAGTCCTCGTCGTCCTCGATGGCGTGGATGTCGTCGTCGGTCAGGCCCAGGTGGTGGCCAATCTCGTGGATAAGGACGTGGGCGATCAGTTCGCCGATCCCCACGTCGCCGCGCTCGCACCATTCGTCCAGGATCGGGCGGCGATAGAGAAAGACCCGCGACGGCTCGGCCGCCGGCCCCAGACTGTCGCGCCGACCGATGTCCACGCCGTGATACAGACCCGTCAGCTCGAACGGATCCTCGATCTCCATCTCCGCCAGCGTCGCCTCGTCGGCGAAGTCGTCGATGCGGATGACCACCTCGCCCGCCGCCTGTTTGAAAGGCCCCGGCAGGGCGTCGAACGCCTCTTGCGCCAGCCTGGCGAAGTCGTCGAGGGAGGGGGCGATGGCGTCGGTCATGACTGCGATATCGCGGTCCCGAGGTGGCGGCGCAACGGGGCGCGATGACGCGATCACGAGACTGCCGCTTTTTCGCGCGCTTGGGGTATGGTTACCGAATCGGGGCGCAGACCTTTCTTCAGGGACACGAATGGCCGAGGCCGACATCGCCTATGTCGCCACAGCGGGCGCAGCCGGACTGGCCATGGCTGTCAGCGCCTGGGCCTTGCTGCTGCGTGGACGGCTGAACGAGACGGCGGTCCAGGCCGAACGCGAGCGGGTCGAGGCCCTGGCGGACCTCAGCCGTCACGACGCCATGCTGCGCGCTTTCGACGACGTCAGCCTGGCCCTGACGCCAGAGGGTCAGGCGGCCGGCGCCCCCATCGGCTCGGCCGAACTGATCGCGCGCCTGGCGGGCGACAGCGACGAGGTCGGCGCCGCTGTCCTGGCCAAGCTCAAGATCACCCACGACGCCCTGATCGAGGCCCTGGTGCAGTCGGGCCAGGCGTTCGAAGGTCTGGTCGCGCTGGACGACGTCGAGCCTTGGCGCATCGAGGGGCGGGTCGCGGGCGGTTCGGCCTGGCTGCGGCTGTCGCCCGCGTCGCGTTTCACCCTGACCGGCGCCGATGCGACCGAGAGCGGCCTGGCCATGCTGGGTGACGCCTCGCCCATGCCGACCTGGGTCGTGGACGGGACCGGCAAACTGGCCTGGGCGAACCGCGCCTGGCTGGCCGAGATCAACGCCGAGACCATCGAAGCCGCCATCGAGGAAGGTCTGTCGTTCGACCGCGGGGCGGACGCCCTGGTCGCCGAGGCCGCGCGGCTGGGCGTGCGCCAGGAAGGCTTCCGCTGGACGACCGGCGGGGGGGCGCGCCGCGCCTGGCGCATCATCGCCGAACCGGCGGGCGGCGGAGCCGTCACCGCCTTCGCCATCGAGGTGACCGAGGCGGAAGAGACGCGCGACACACTGCGCCGCCACGTCGACGCCCATGACGAGACGCTGAACCACCTGGCTGACGCCGTCGCCATCTTCGGCCCGCAAAAGCGCCTGGCCTTCCACAACACCGCCTTCCAGACCCTGTTCGACATCGACGCCGCCTGGCTGGACGAACGCCCGACCCATGCCGAGCTGCTGGACCGCCTGCGCCAGCGCCGCAGCCTGCCCGAGGTGGTCGACTACGCCGGCTGGAAGGCGCGCGAGCTGGAGTTCTATGGCGCGTCGGAGGCCTCGCCCGACGACAGCTGGTCCCTGCCGGACGGGCGCACCCTGCGCGTTGTGCGCCAGCCGCACCCGCTGGGCGGCATATTGCTGATCTTCTCGGACATCACCGACGAGCTGAAGCTGCGCAGCCGGTTCAACGCCCAGATCCAGGTCCAGCGCGCGACGCTGGACAAGCTGAACGACGCGGTCGCCGTGTTCGGCTCGGATGGGCGGTTGCGGCTGCACAACGAGGCGTTCGAGACCTTCTGGAACCTGTCGGTCGACCGGATCGCGGCGGCGTCGGATTTCGACGCCCTGGCCGAACTGTGCAAGGCCGTGCTGCCCGATCCGGCCCTGTGGCTGGGGCTGAAGGCGCGGGTCGCCGATCCCGATCCCGAAAGCCGCGTGGCGATTTCAGGCGAGGGCCGAACCGTCGATGGACGCGTCGCCGCCTGGCAGACCCGGCCCTTGCCGGACGGCGCGACCCTGGTCGCCTTCTCGGACGTGACCGCCCGGCGCGGGTTGGAACAGGCCCTGGTCCAGCGCGAACAGGCCCTGGCCGAAAGCCAGGCGCTGAAACGCGAGTTCGTGGGCAGCGTCTCCTATGAGCTGCGCACGCCCCTGACCACCATCGTCGGCTATTCCGAACTACTGGAGACCATGGGCGACCTGCCCGAACGCAGTCGCCAGCACGCAGGCGCCATCCGCATCGCCGCCAGCCAACTGGCCCGCTCCATCGACGACGTGCTGGACATGGCCCAGATCGACGCCGGCGAGATGGAGCTGTCGCTGGGCGACATGCGCGTCAGCGACCTGCTGAACCAGGCGGCGGAAAAGGTCCGTGCGCGGGTCGAGGGACGCGGCGCGACCCTGACCATCGCCTGTCCCGCCGACCTCAAGCCGATCCGCGCCGACGAGCACCGCATCGGCCAGGCCCTGGATCATTTGTTGGAAAACGCCGCGCGCGCCGTGTCCGAGGGCGGGGCCGTTGAGCTGAAGGCCGAGACCGGCCCGTCCGAAATCCGCTTGACCGTTTCCGACACGGGGCGCGGCATCCCCTATCACCTTCAGGCCCACGTCTTCGACCGCTTCGTGCGGCGCGAACGCGGCGGCCCCGGCGTGGGCCTGGCCCTGGTCAAGGCCCTGGTCGAGCTTCACGGCGGCTGGGCCGAGGTGGAAAGCGAGCCCGGCAAGGGCGCCGCCTTCATCCTGCATCTGCCGCTGGGCGCCGCGACCACCGCCGCCGCGCCCGAGCTTCAGCTGGAACTCTAGCGCCGCTCGATCTAGGTCTTTTCGACGTGCGCCGGACGCGTGGCGAACTGACCGGCGCGCCAGGCCATCCAGGTCGCCAGAACCCCAACGGCCATGCAGACGACCAGGGCCGGCAAGGACGCCTCGGGTCCGAAAGCGCCGCCGGTCAGCCATTCAGGAAAGCCCGGCCGCGCCGTGCTGCTGGCGATGGCGGGTCCGAAATCGCCGCCGCTGACCGCTGCGCCGAACAGATAGCCCTGCGTGAAATTCCAGGCGGCATGAACCCCGATCGACACCCAGATGCGTCCCGTCAGGGCATAGAAGGCGGCCAGCATGATCCCGGCCTCCAGCGCGATGCAGATGGCCGCGAACACGGTCGCATTGGGATTGGTGATATGGCCGAAGCCGAACAGAGCGGCGGAGGCGGCGAAGGCGATCCACGGACCGAACGCCCGCCAGATCAGACGCAGCATGACGGCGCGCAGCATGATCTCCTCGACCACGCCCGACTGGATGGCCCCACCGGCGGCGGCCCAGGCCGGGGCGACGCCGAGAGCGCGGATATCATAAAGGCCGAACACCGCCATTATGGCCATGACGGCGGCGAACATCAGGGCGCCGATCAGCAGGCCGACAAGAAGCTGAGGTAGGAGCGGCCGCAGGGCGATCTCCGACGGTCTGCGGCCTTCGGCCAGCCAGACCGCCAGAGCATAGAAGCCCAGACCGACGACGGCCCCCACGACATTGGCCGCCAGCTGCGCCGGCCCCGTGTTCGGAAGAAAATCGCCCAGCACCTGGATCGTCGGAAGGGAAACCAGCACCACCAGGAAGAACAGGGCCACGGCCCAGCCTAAGGCCCGCAACCACCGCAGCGGCCCCGGATGCAGGAAACGCCGCTCGCCCAGGTCCACCGGATGGACCCAGGCCTTCATGTCGATCGTCATTCCATGTCCCCAACGCAAAGGCGAAGCTTAGGCCGCGCCGGGGAGACGACGCAATCGCCAGCCTAGTGCCGCGACGCTTTCGAGGTATCGCGCGCGGGACCGAACTCGGCGCCCGCATTCCATTCCGGCCATTGATCGCTGTCCGCCAGCTCGCGTCCGACGGCATAGATCAGGGCTGTGTCGGCGGCTGCGGCGTCCATTTTCCAGGTCGCATCCCATTCGTCCGTGGGCTGATGATAGCGGTTCTGGACATAGTCCCGGCTGGCGGCGCTGGCCCCAGTGAAGCCCGCTGCGGGGAACAGGGCCGGCACGCCCCTCAACGCCAGAGGGAAATGGTCGGAGCGATAGAAGGCCCCGGCCTGGGGCGCCGGATCGGCGATCAGGGTGCGGCCGGCTTCCGTCGCGTGGCGCGCCAGGACGTCGTCCAACTGGTTTTTGCCCTTGCCGATGACGACGACGTTCGGGTCGATTTCGAGGCCCGGCAGCAGGCTATCGACGTTGATGTTGGCGACCGTGGTCTCCAGCGGCCAGATCGGATTGGCGGCGTAATAGGTCGAGCCCAAGAGGCCCGCCTCCTCGCCCGACCAGGCGGCGAAGACGACCGACCGCTTCGGACGCGGACCGTCGGCGAAGGCGTGGGCCAGTTCCAGCAGGGCGGCGACCCCCGTCGCATTGTCCACCGCGGCGTTATAGATCTTGTCGCCCTGGGCGTTCGGGGTGCCGACGCCGTAGCCGTCCCAATGGGCGCCGTACATCACCGTCTCGTCCGGGCGTTCGGCGCCGGGAATGCGGGCGATGACGTTCTTGGTCTCCACCTTGTCGGCGATCTGGCCGAAATCGACGCTCATGGTCACGCCCGGGAGGACGACGGGCTTGAAGTCGGCGCTGCGGGCGCTGTCCTTCAGGGCGGCGAAATCCAGGCCGGCGGCGGTGAACAACTCTTCGGCCTTGGCCCGCTGGATCCAGCCCTGAAAGGGCGCGCGTTCGGCGTCGGGATCGGCGCGGACGATGTCGAACTTGGGCGCCGCCGACGAATTCTGCAGCACCGACCAACCATAGCCGGCGCCGTCCGTCTCGTGGACCACCAGCACGCCCGCCGCGCCGCGACGGCCCGCCTCTTGGAACTTGTAGGTCCAGCGGCCATAAAAGGTCATGGCGTTACCGTCGAACTTGCCGGCGACGGGATCGCCTTCGGGGGCCTGGAAGTCGGGATCGTTGACCAGGACGACGATGACCTTACCGCGGACGTCCACGTCCTTGAAGTCGTCCCACTGACGCTCCGGCGCCGTCGCGCCATAGCCGACGAAGACCACGGGCGCGTCGGTCACGGCGATGTGGTCGGTGGGCCTGTCGCTGGAGACAAGCACGTCGGGACCGCGTTCCAGGCTGATCGTCCTGCCGCCGACGGTCGCGGCGACGGTCGCCGGGCCGTCCTGGCGCGTGCGCGACAGATGGGCGACCTGGACGAAGGCGCCGTCCGGTCCGCCGCCCTCGGCGCCCGCAGCGCGGAACTGTTCGACCAGCCAGGCGACGGTCTTCTCCTCGCCCGGCGAGGCGGGGGCACGGCCTTCGAATTCGTCCGAGGCCAGGACCCGCACCGATTCGTTCATCCGCGCGGCGTCGATGTTCGGCGCGGCCTCCTGCGCCACGGCGGGGGAACAGGCCATCATCAGGGCCAGGACTGAAACGGTGGGCAGGGCATGGCGCATCGGGAACTCCTAATCGAACCGCCCGACCCTGCCTTCCTCAGTCGCGGCTGTCGAGCCAGTCGATGACGCCCAACGCCGCCACCACGCCCGAGGCGAAACTGGCCTGAAGCAGATAACCGCCGGTCGGCGCCTCCCAGTCCAGCATCTCGCCGGCGACGAAGACGCCTGGTCGCGCCTTCAGCATCAGCCGTTCGTCCACGCCGTCCAGCGCCACGCCGCCGGCCGAGGATATGGCCCGTTCCAGCCCCTGCACACCGGTCAGAATCAGCGGCATGGCCTTGATCCGTTCGGCGATGGCGCGAGGCGAGGCGGGCAGGGGGCCGGCTTCGTACAGCAGGGCGACGGCGGCGGGATCGAGCCCGACCGCCTTGCGCAGATGGTTCGACAGGCTGGCCTTGCCGCGCGGCTGGGACAGACGTTCGGTCAGCCGCCCGGTCGCCACGTCGGGCTTCAGGTCGATGCGAATCTGCGCCGTTCCATCCGCCTCGACCGCCGCCCGCAGCACGGACGACAGGGCGTAGACGGCGCCGCCTTCGATGCCGTAGCGGGCGATCATCGCCTCGCCGCGCGCCGTCCTGTCGCCGTGGGTGATGGCGACGCCCTTCAGCGGCTGGCCGGCGAACCGGTCGCGCAAAAGTCCAGACCATGCGACGTCGAAGCCGACGTTCGCGGGCCGGAACGGCGCGACGGCTGCGCCGGCTGCTTCAAGCCACGGCGCCCAGGCCCCATCGGAGCCGAGACGCGGCCAGCTTGCGCCGCCCAAGGCCAGAACCACGGCGTCGGGCGTCTCCAGTCGTTCGCCGTCCGGCGTCTCGAACGCCAGCGCCCCGTCGCGCCAGCCGGTCCAGCGCGACCGGGTGCGTATCTCGACGCCCAATCCCTCCAGCCGCGCCAGCCAGGCCCGCAACAGCGGAGAGGTCTTCATCGTCTTGGGAAACACCCGGCCGCTGGACCCGACGAAGGTCTCCTGCCCCAGGGCCTCGACCCAGGCGGTCAGATCGGCGGGTGGGAATCGGTCGATCCAGGCGGCGGCCGTCGGCTGGGCCGAGCCATAGCGGGTGGTGAAACGGTCCAGCGGTTCCGAATGGGTCAGGTTGAGCCCGCCCCGACCGGCCATCAGCATCTTGCGGGCGACCGACGGCATCCGCTCATGCACCACGACGGTCGCTCCCGCCTGCGCCAGCCGCTCAGCGGCCATCAGTCCGGCGGGACCGGCGCCGATCACGTGGACAGTTCGGGAGAGCATCGGGCGAGGGGACTGTTGCATGGCGTCGCTTTGCGCGCTTGCGGCGGCGCTGGCTATAGCTTCCCGCATCGCTATGTTCCGTACCATGAGCGTTGCATTCACCCGCGAAGAAGATCTTGAGGCCACCGCGGCCGACCTTGCGGACCGCCCGATCTCGCCCCATCCCAATCTGGTCACGCCGCAGGGTCTGGCGATGATCGAGGCCGAACTGGCATCCGCGCGCGCCGCCTATACCGCGGCCCAGGTGAAGGGCTCCATCGAGAGCGACCGCACGGCGATGGCGCGCGCGACGCGGGATCTGCGCTACTGGTCCGCCCGGCGCGCCTCAGCCCAACTGGTCGAGCCGACGCAGGACGAGGGCGCGGCGCGATTCGGTGGTTCCGTGTCCATCGAACGTGACGACGGCCGCGCCCAAACCTGGCGCATCGTCGGCGAGGACGAGGCCGATCCGGCAGCCGGCTCCGTCAGCCATGTCTCGCCCCTGGCCCGCGCCGTCGTGGGCAAGCGGGTCGGCGACGAGGTGATCGTGGCGGGTCAGTCGGCGGAAATCGTCGCCGTCAGCTAGGCTTCTTCGTCGCCCAGCATCTCGCGCATCATGTCCAGGATCAGCTTCTGCTTGCGCGGCGGCAGGCGCGGCGCGAGGCGGGTGATCTCGACGCTGTTCCTGGTCGGCTTGTGCTCGTGGTCGAAGGCAGGCGCCGCCTCTTCCGCCATACCGGGCTGGGCGCTGGCGTAGCCTTTGAAGAAGAAGGGGATATCCACCTTCATGAAGTCGGCCATTTCGAACAGTTTCGAGGCCGAGACGCGGTTGGTCCCCTTCTCGTACTTCTGCACCTGCTGGAAGCTGACGCCGACGGCCTTGGCCAGGGCGGTCTGGGTCAGGCCCAGGTCTAGACGCTTTTCCTGAACGCGACGGCCGACATGGCGATCGACGGGATGCGGATCCTCGTCCTTCTCACGCGCCATCGCCGTCCCCCTCTATTCAGATCGCTGCCCGATTCGCACGGACCCTAGATCGCCGGATCGAAGGCCACAAGGACAGGATGAACGCTGTTAGCGTCGAGAAAAAGAACAGGAAATCGCCGAACCGACCATAGGGCGTGATCCCGGTCGGGCGCGGCAGGGGGGCGTCGATCACCCCCATGACGCCGGGGTCCAGCCGTTGACCGTCCACGATCCGGCCCCACGGGTCGATCATGGCCGAAATCCCCGTCGGCGTGGACCGCGCGATGGGCAGGCCGGTCTCGATGGCGCGATAGCTGGCCAGATTCAGATGCTGGCGCGGGCCTGAGGTGGCGCCGAACCAGGCGTCATTGGATGCATTGACGATCCACTCCGGTCGCCCCGCCGCGCCGGGGGTGAAGCCGGGATACAGGCTCTCGTAGCAGATCAGCACCTGGGCCGGCGGCGCGCCGGGGATCGAGATCGGCGCCGGCGTCGGTCCGGCGGAGAAGTCGCTGGGCATATGCACCAGGCTGCGCAGGCCGATCCCGGTCATGATCGACCCCAGCGGCAGATATTCGCCGAATGGCACCAGCCGGTGCTTGTCATAGACGGCGGCGACCCTCAGGCCCGCCCCGCCTTCGTCGGCCAGGGCGAACAGACTGTTGTAATAACGGCCGCCCTCCGGCGCTGTCGGATCCGCCTCGCCGCGCGCCAGACCCATCAGCAGGGTCTGTCCCGGTCGCAAGGCGCCGGCGATGGCCTGGGCGTCTGCAGAGGCGAAGACGTCGTTGGCCGAGGCGGGCAGGGCGCCCTCGGGCCAGACCACGACATTGGGCGTGCGCGCCGCCGCCTGACCTGTCAGGGCGACGTAACGATCGACGATGGAGCGATAGGCCTCGGGCGACCATTTGGTCTCCTGCTTCACATCGGCCTGGACCAGACGCACGACGGTGTCGGTGAACTGCAGGTCCGACTGCGCCAGCCTGACGGCGCCGAACGTTCCGACGGCGATGAGGGCCAGTGCGCCCAGGCTGGCGGAGATCAGTCGGCTGCGCTTCGCGCCCGGTCCGATCAGCGGGGCGAAGGCGGCCGTCGCGGCGACCGTGACCAGGCTCAAACCATAGACCCCGACGACCGAGGCGAACTGGGACATGCCGCCGCCCGCGCGCCAGGTCGCTCCGGCCGGGTTCCATGGAAAGCCGGTCAGCACATGGCCCCGCAGCCATTCGGCGGCGCAGAAAAGAGACGCGAACAGCAGCACGCGCACTGCGCCCAGCGGCGCGAACCGGCGATAGAGGGCGCAGGCCGCCCCCCAGAACAGGCCCAGGCCAGCGGGCAACAGGCTGGCGGCGAAGGGCGCCATCCACGCCTGTTCGGGATTGACGAAGAAGGCCTCGGCCACCCACCAGCAGCCGACGAAGAAATAGGCGAAGCCCGCCAGCCAACCCATCCAGAAGGCGCCGCGCACCGTGTCGGACCGCTCCGACAGGATCATCAGCAACGGATAGCCTAGCAGACCGATCAGCACCCCGAATGGCGGATGGGCGAAGGCCGTCCCGGCGCCGGCCAGCAGCGCCAGGCCGATGCGGATCAGACGCCAGGTCACGGCGCGTCTCTTGTCGGGCAGGGCGCGCATCGGGGCGGCGAAACGGTCCAGCAGGGCGTCGGGAAACATGGGGTCAGTCCTGCTGCTCGGAGGCGTAGGGGTCGGCGATGCCGATCTGGGCCAGGATATCGCGCTCCTCGGCCTCCATCTCCTCGGCCTCGCCGTCGTCCTCATGGTCGCGGCCCAACAGGTGCAGCACGCCGTGGACGACCAGATGGCTCAGGTGATCGGCCAGGGTCTTGCCCTGGGCCTCGGCTTCGGTCGCGCAGACGCCGTAGGCCAGGACGATGTCGCCCAGATGCGGCGCGGCATTGTCTGGCGCGGGGAAGGACAGGACATTGGTCGGCCTGTCCTTGTCGCGAAAACGGGCGTTCAACTCGCGAACGCTTTCGTCGTCGGTCAGCAGCACGACGATGTCGCCCTCAATGGCGCCCAGGGCCGCCTGGGCGGCGCGTTCGACTATCGCCTCGGTTTCCGGCAAGGCGCCGGTCCAGGCCTCGGCCTCGACTTCGATTTCGATCATGCGGGGTCTTCGGCTACCGGGGCCGGACGACCCTGCGCAGCATCGGCGTCATAGGCGCGCACGATCCGCTCGACCATGGCGTGGCGCACCACGTCCGAGGCTTCGAATTTCAGGATGCCGACTCCCTTGACCCCGTCCAGGATTTTCAGCGCGTGGGCCAGGCCGGAATCGCGCGGGTTCAGCAGGTCGATCTGCGACGGGTCGCCCGTCACCACCATCCGCGCGCCCTCGCCCAGCCGGGTCAGGACCATCTTCATCTGCAGGCGCGAGGTGTTCTGCGCCTCATCGACGATGACGAAGGCGTGGCTCAGCGTGCGGCCGCGCATGAAGGCAATGGGGGCGGCTTCGATCTCGCCCTTGTCGCGGCGGCGCTGCACGTCCTCGGCGCCCAGGATGTCGTTCAGCGCCTCCCAGATAGGGGCCAGATAGGGATCGACCTTCTCGTTCAGATCGCCGGGCAGGAAACCCAGCTTCTCGCCCGCCTCGACCGCAGGGCGGGTAATGACCAGACGGTCCACCTGTCCCCGCCGCAGCAGCGAAGCGCCATAGGCGGCGGCCAGGAAGGTCTTGCCGGTGCCGGCCGGACCGACGCCGAACGACAGCTCGCATCGGCCCAGCATGTCCAGATAGGCCGCCTGGGCCTTGGTCTTGGGCACGATGGAGCCGCGCTTGCCGCCGGGAAGCGATACGCCCGCCGCCGCCATGCCCGGCGTGCCCTTGCCGCCCCGCGCCTGGCCCAGAGCCGCGCGCACATCGGCTTCGGTGACCTCGGCGCCCAGGGCCGCGCGTTTGGCCAGGTCCTCGATGACCTGGCGCGCATCGGTGCGGTCGCGCGTGCCGCCGTTGACCGAGACCCCGCCGCCGGGCGCCTCGACCAGCACCTTGAAGGCGTCCTCGATCAGGGCGACATGACGACTGTTCGGCCCGACGACCGCACGCAGTTCGGCGTCATTCAACGGGACGAATTCGGATTCTCGCGCCACTAGGCCGCCTTTTCTCTTTGGGCTACCGCCGAGCCCGCGGGGCCCGGCTGCATGAGCCCGTCTGCTATGAGCCGGCCCGACAGACTGTTCTGCTGGCCCGCAACGATCTCGACCGGAACGATCTGTCCGATCAGATGATCCGCGTCATCGACGTGGACCGATTGCAGATATGGGGATCGACCGATCGCTTGGCGACGGTGGCCGTGTCGGCCGGGCTTGTCGAACAGCACATTCAGGGTCCGGCCCGCCTGGGCGAGGTTGAAGGCGGTCTGCTGCTCGGTCAGCAAAGCGATCAGTCGGTGCAGCCGTTCCTTGGCGACTTCCGGCTCGACCTGTTTGCCCATGCCGGCGGCGGGCGTGCCCGGACGCGGCGAATAGGCGAAGGCGAACGCCCCTGCGTAGTTCACGCGACGCACCAGATCCAGCGTGTCCTCGAACTCCCTGTCCGTCTCGCCAGGGAAGCCGACGATGAAGTCGCCCGCGATGGCGATGTCCGGCCGTGCGGCGCGGATGCGGTCGATCAGGTCGAAATATTTCTGGCGGCCGTGCTTTCTGTTCATCAGTCGCAGGATCCGGTCCGACCCCGCCTGAACCGGCAGGTGCAGATAGGGCATCAGGGCGTCCAGCTCGCCGTGCGCGGCGATCAGTTCGTCGGCCATGTCGTTGGGGTGGCTGGTCGTATAGCGGATGCGGTCCAGGCCGGGGATATCGGCCAGGGCATAGGCTAGCTCCGCCAGGGTCGCGGTCTTTCCGTCCGGCCGCTCGCCGTCATAGGCGTTGACGTTCTGGCCCAGCAGGGTGACCTCGCGCACGCCGCGTCCGGCCAGCTGTCGCGCTTCTTCCAACACTGAAACCATCGGCCGCGACCATTCGGCGCCGCGCGTATAGGGCACGACGCAGAAGGTGCAGAACTTGTCGCACCCCTCCTGCACCGTCAGGAAGGCGGTCGGTCCCTCCGTGAAGCGGGCGGCCGGCAAGGCGTCGAACTTGTCGTCGGGGGCGAAGTCGGCGCCGATCCGCTCGCCCCGCGCCCGCGCCGTGCGGGTCAGCAGTTCGGGCAGCTGGTGATAGGCCTGGGGGCCGACGACGATGTCGACCGCAGGCTGGCGACGCATGATCTCCTCGCCCTCGGCCTGGGCGACGCAGCCGGCGACGGCGATGGTCAGGTCGCCGCCGGTCTCGCGCCGGACGTCGCGCATCTCACGCAGCTTGCCGAGCTCGGAATAGATCTTCTCGGCCGCCTTCTCGCGGATGTGGCAGGTGTTCAGGATGACGAAGTCGGCGGCCTTCACGTCTTCGGTGACGGCATAGCCGAGCGGGCGCAGCACATCGGCCATGCGCTCGGAGTCATAGACGTTCATCTGACAGCCGTAGGTCTTGATGAATAGACGCTTCTCGGGCGTCGTCTCGACTTGGGGAGCCAGGGTCTCTGTCATCCGGGGCTTATGATCGCCCGGACGTGCGGCGACAAGACAGGCGGTCAGCCCGCATCCACGTCGGCGGGATCGACCCGTGCGGCGTGGCGGGTGAAGATCAGGCCTTCGCGCTTGGACGGCTCGGCGCCCTCGATCGCCACGCCGTAAAGCTCCAGCTTGTGGCCGATCAGCTGGAAGCCCAGCCGTTCCGCGATCTCGGACTTCAGGCGTTCGATCTCGGCGTCGAAGAATTCGATCACCTCGCCCGACTTGGTGTCGATCAGGTGGTCGTGGTGGTCGTCGCCCGCCTCTTCATAGCGGCTGCGGCCATCGCCGAAGTCATGCTTCTCGACTACGCCCGCCTCTTCGAACAGGCGCACGGTGCGATAGACGGTGGCTATCGAGATATGCGGATCGATGGCCGAGGCGCGGCGGTACAACTCCTCGACATCGGGGTGGTCTTCGGCGTTCGACAGCACGCGGGCGATCACCCGACGCTGTTCGGTCATACGCATGCCGCGGTCGGCGCAGAGTTTTTCGATCCGGTCCATGATCCTAGAATAGGGGCTTGGATCGCATCAGGGAAGCGGCACGTTGGCCTGATCCACACAGAGATCGCGGCTCATCACCACGGCGTCCGTCCGAGACCCGTCGGCGGCCGCATAATAGGCCTTTCGACGGCCGATCTGGCTGAATCCCGCGCGATCATAAAGGCCGCGTGCGGGGGCGTTGTCCTCGGCGACTTCCAGGAACAGCCGGGCGGCGCTGCCTTTCGTCGCGGCAACGGCCGCCTCTTCGACCAGACGACGCCCCAGGCCCAGGCCGCGGGCCGTTGGAATGACCGCCAGGGTCAGGATTTCGGCCTCGTCAAACACGATGCGGATCAGGATGAAGCCGTCGGTTTCCGCGATCGCAACGACGCCGGGCTGGGACAGCAAGTCGGCGAACTCGCGCGCGCTCCAGGGGGCCGCAAAGGCCTGGGCATGAAGGGCGGCGAGGGCGACCGGGTCCGATGCGGTCATGACGCCGGTTGGCGGGGCTGGCCCGGCAGGCGGCTGGGGGGGGTGGCGTCGGGCGCGCGCAGATAGAGCGGGCGGGGCGGATGCATCGCTGGGTCGGCGGCGGTAGCGAGGCGGGCGAGCGCCTCCGGCGACGGCGCGACGCGGTCGTCCAGCCTGGCGAACTTCAGATCGGGGAAGGCTTCGGCCAGCACCGCCGCGCCATTGCCGACCAGCAAGACGTCGGAGTCGATCTCGCCGATCCGTCGCGCCGCCTCTTCCAGCGACAGGGCTTCGTCCGGCCCCAGGGGCGCGCCGTTCGTGAAAAGCCGGGCGTAAACCTGGCCGCGACGGGCGTCGATCAGGGCAGCGACCGGGCCGGAGGCGTCATCCAGTGAGGCGGCGAGGGCGTCCAGGGCCGACAGGCCGACGACCGGCCGATCCAGCGCCGCGCCCAATCCCTGGGCGAAGGCCAGGCCGACACGCAAGCCGGTGAAGGATCCCGGCCCGACCGTGACGCCGATCCGATCCAGGCTGTCGAAACCGCCGCCCGCCTCGGCCATCACATCGCGAACCAGGCCGCCCAGCCGTTCCTGATGGCCTTTGGTCATCGGTTCGAACCGCACGGCCAGGGCCAGGCCATCCTCGAACACCGCCGCCGTGCAGGCGCCGAGCGCCGTATCGATCACCAGAAGTCTCATGAACGACCTTCTAGGCCGCTCTGGCGAGAACCTCCACCAGGCGCGTCAGAGCCTGGCGTACAGCGCGGTCGTCAATGCGTGAAAAGCCGTCCGCCATGGCGCGCCCCTCGGCCGTTGCGGCCAGAGACCGGATCACCACAAGCTCGGGGGTGTCGCTCTCGTCCGACCGATCCGGAAAGAAGGCTTCGACAGGAAGGCCCAAGGCCAGCGCCAGGCGGTGCAGACGCGCCGCTGAAATCCGATTTTTCCCGCCCTCGTACTTCTGAAGTTGCTGGCAACTGACGCCGACCATTTCGCCCAAGGTCGTCTGCGATAGGCCCAGCGCCGTGCGTCGCGCCATGATCCGCGCGCCGACCAGAACATCCAGAGGCTCGACCGCGCGGGCCGCCTTGCGTGTTGTAGCGTCCGCCTTGTCCATAAGAGGACAGTTTCACAACCTTACCGAGAGTGCAACGTTTTCGTTTCATCGCTCCAGCCTGGCGATGACGGCGGATGTTCTCAGGATCAGGCGCCGCTCGATCGTCTCGACCTGGTCCAGCCCGCCCGCGCCCCGCACATGCATATGTTGGGCGTCCGCCTCCTCGAACAGCCGCACCCGCGTCGTCCCGTCCGTCATCTCGATCACGCAGCCCTGACCCTGGCGGGGCCACAGACCCGGTTCGCACTCCAGCACGACGCCGGGTTCGGCCCAGGGCGAAAGATCGGCGTTCAGAACCTCGATCCGGGTCCGGCGGTGGGAGTGGCCTTCGAAGGCGCGTCCCCGGCCTTCCACGCCCATGGGGTCGGAGGCGGCCGTCGGCCGTTCGGTCTGGCCGGACACAAGCAAGGCCAGGGCGTCGGGACTGGAGTCGAGCGCGCCGGTCAGGCGGCGTTGCACGTCGGGCCGGAACAGGCCGGGACGACGGCCGGATTCGTACAGGCCCCAACCCTGGCTGGTCATGTTCAGCCGCGCGCCCGCCTCGGCCTGCGAGAGGCCGCGCTCGCGGCGCAGGGCGGCGAGCGCCTCGCCGAGGCGTAGAACTTCAGGATCAGGAACGAAGCGTGGCACCAACTTAAGATGGCGCCCGACGGCGAGTCTGGCGAGGACGAAACCGTTCTGTCGATCAGATCGTCTGCTCGACCCGCGTCACTTCCGGCACATAGTGGCGCATCATCTGTTCGACGCCGGCCTTCAGCGTGGCCGACGACGAGGGACAGCCGGCGCAGGCGCCGCGCATCCGCAAGTTCAGAACGCCGGTCGATTCGTCGAAGGAATCGAACAGGATGTCGCCGCCGTCCTGGGCCACGGCCGGGCGGATGCGGCTGTCCAGCAAGGCCTTGATCTCGGCGACGATCTCGCTGTCGTCCTCGGCATGGCCGTCGGCCTCGGCGCTCGCGCCACGCGTCAGCGGCTGGCCCGAGACGAAATGATCCATGACGACGCCCAGGATCGGCGCCTTCATCTCCGACCAGTCCGGCCCCTGGGGCTGGCGGGTGACGGACACATAGTCGGCGCCGAAGAAGACGCCGTCGACGCCTTCCAGCTCGAACAGGGCCTCGGCGAGTGGGGAGGCCGTCGCCTCGTCGATGGTGCGGTATTCCAGCGCGGCGGCCGGCGACACGTCGCGGCCGGGCAGGAACTTCAGCACGTTCGGATTGGGCGTGGGTTCGGTCTGGATGAACATGGGCGGGAGATGCGCTCGCCCCCGCCCCGTTGCAAGACCCTGACCGTCGGCTAGCGCCGTTTCAGCCCGCCCAAGATGCCGCGCATCAGCTCGCGGGTCAGGGTCGATCCGGCAGTGCGAAGGACCGACTTGGTCATGGCTTCAATCGGTGTTTCACGCGTGGAACGACGGGCCGGGGTCGCTGTCGCGCGCTCGGCCCGCGCATCGGCCTGAGCCTGAGCCTTGGCTTGGGCCTGGGCCGCCTTCTCATTGGCCTTGGCCTGAACCTGAGCGGCCTTGTCGGCCTCGACCTGGGCCTTCGCCTGAGCCGCTGCCTGATCGGCGGCGCCGTGGCGATTGGCCAGGATTTCGGCGGCGGATTCGCGGTTCAGCACCTGATCGTACAGCCCGCGCACCGGGCTGGCGGCCATGATCGCCGCGCGTTCCGCGTCGGTCGCCGGACCCAGGCGAGAGGCGGGCGGGCGAATTTTGGTGCGGGCCACGATGGTCGGCGCGCCCTTCTCGTCCAGCACCGAGACCAGGGCCTCACCGACGCCCAAGCCCTGGATCGCCTCGGCCGTGTCGAACGCCGCGTTGACGCGGAAGCTTTGCGAGGCGGCCTTCAGCCCCTTCTGTTCCGACGGCGTATAGGCGCGCAGCGCGTGCTGGATGCGGTTGCCCAACTGGGCCAGGACGCTGTCGGGAATATCGGCCGGGTTCTGGGTGACGAAATAGACGCCGACCCCCTTGGACCGGATCAGGCGGACGACCTGTTCGACCTTTTCCAGCAGGGCGCGCGGGGCGTCGTTGAACAGCAGGTGAGCCTCGTCGAAGAAGAAGACCAGGCGCGGCTTTTCCGGGTCGCCGACCTCGGGAAGTTGCTCGAACAGTTCCGACAGCAGCCACAGCAGGAAGGCCGCATAGAGGCGTGGGCTGTTCATCAGCCGGGTCGAATCCAGCACATTGACCTGGCCCCGTCCGTCCAGGCCGACGCGGATCATGTCTTCCAGCTTCAGCGCCGGTTCGCCGAAGAAGGCGTCGCCGCCCTGTTGCTCGACCTGCAACAGGGCGCGCTGGATCGAGGCGATGGAGGCGGGGGCGACATTGCCGACCTCGCGCCCGATCCGGTCTGCGTTCTCGCCGACATAGACTAGAAGGCTGCGCAGATCGTCGAGGTCGAGCAGCAGCAGGCCCTCCTTGTCCGCAACGTGGAAGACGACGGTCAGCACCCCCTCCTGCACATCGTTCAGGTTCAGCATCCGGGCCATCAGCACCGGGCCGATCTCGGACACGGTGGTGCGGATCGGGTGGCCCTTCTGGCCGTACAGGTCCCAGAAGACGGTTGGCGCGGCACGGGGCGTCAGGGTCAGTCCCATCTCGGTCGCGCGGGCGATCAGTTTCTCGTTCGGGGTTCCGATCTGGGAAATGCCGGACAGGTCGCCCTTCACGTCGGCGCAAAAGACCGGCACCCCGGCGTCGGAAAACCCCTGGGCCATGATCTGCAGCGTGACCGTCTTGCCGGTGCCGGTCGCGCCGGCGACGACGCCGTGGCGGTTGGCGCGGTTGAACAGCAGGCTTTCCGGCTCGTCGGCGTCGGACTGGCCGAGGAACAGGCCGGGCAGGGCGTCGGTCATGAAGATCTCCGATGGCGTCTCGACGAAAGGTCTAGCGCGTTCCAAACGCGGTCGGAACAGTGATTGACGCCGAAGCCGGGCGGTTCGACAACACAGGCATGAAAAGCCCCGTCGCCATGCCGTCCTCGGCCGTGTCCCGCAACGCCCTGGGCGTCATCGCCACGGTGGCGGCGGGGGCGGCCATCTACTGGCTGCGGGACATCCTGACCCCGCTGGCCATGGCCATTTTCCTCTTGATCATGATCGACGGGGTGAAGCGGTCGGTCGAGGCGCGCACGCCGCTGAACAGCCGCATGGCCGGGATCGCGGCCCTGACCCTGGTGGTGCTGGCCTTCTTCGCCTCGATCGCCATCATCGTGAACGGCGCGGCCGGCTTCTTCGGCGAGGCCTCGGGCGTGTCCCAGAACATCGGCCCGCGCATCGATCAGATCATTCGCGATGTCTATGGGTTGGTGCGGCTGAACAACCCGCCGACGGCACAGGACCTGATCAACGGCGTCGATGTGCGCGGCTATCTGACGTCGATGGCGTTTCAGGTGCAGGGCATCGCCTCGGGCGCCTTTTTCGTCCTGATCTATCTGGGCTTTCTGCTGGCGTCCCAGATCGGGTTTCGCCGCAAGATCATCGCCATGTTCCCGTCCGAGGCTCAGCGCGACGAGGCCGTCGCCGTGTTCCAGCGCGTGCGCGGCGGGGTCGAGGGCTATATCTGGGTGCAGTCGGTGACGGGGGCGATGATCTGCGTCGTCGCCTGGATACTGATGCGGGCCGTGGGGCTTCAGAACGCCGAGTTCTGGACCTTCGTCATCTTCATCGTAGGCTTCATCCCCGTGCTGGGCGGGGCGGTGGCTGGCCTGGCGCCGCCGTTGTTCGCCCTGGTCCAGTTCGAAAGCTACTGGCCGGCGGCGGTGCTGCTGGTGGGCCTGCAGGTCATCCTGTTCGTGGTCGGCAACTTCATTCAGCCGCGCATGCAGGGCGAGAACCAGAACATCGATCCGGTCGTGGTGCTGCTGGCCCTGGCCTTCTGGGGCAAGATGTGGGGCGTGATCGGCATGTTCCTGTCCACGCCGCTGGCGGTCATGGCCATGGCGATCCTGGCCGAGTTCAAGGGGTCGCGCTGGATGGCGATCCTGCTCTCCGGCGACGGCGAACCCTATGCGGACGAGACTGAAAAGACCTCAGCGACGAAACCGAGCCGTCGCAAGCCCCGGCCCAAGCCGGAACCTGCGCCGGAGGCCTGATCAGGGCTGCCAGCCGCTGGTCTGGTCCGCATCGCTGTCGCCGGCCAACGCGCCGCGCGTCTTCTTCACCTCGGCCCAGGCCGCGCGCAGCAGGGCTGCGACGCCCTCGCCAGAAACGCCGGACACCAGCATGGGACGACGACCGGCGACAGCCTCCAGTTCGGCGGCCTTCTCCTCGCGCGCTTCCGGCGTCAGGGCGTCGATCTTGTTCAGCGCCAGGATCTCGGCCTTGTCGGCCAGACCCTCGCCATAGGCTTCAAGCTCGCCACGGATGATCCGGTAGGCCTCGGCCACGTCGTCCTGAGTGCCGTCGATCAGGTGGATCAGGCTGGCCGAGCGTTCGACGTGGCCCAGGAAACGCGTGCCGAGCCCAGCACCCTCGCTGGCGCCCTCGATCAGGCCGGGAATGTCGGCGATGACGAACCGCTCGGACGGCGACAGGTCCACCATCCCCAGGTTCGGCGCCAGGGTGGTGAAGGGATAGTCGGCGATCTTGGGCTTGGCCGCGCTGGCCGCCGACAGGAAGGTCGACTTGCCCGCATTCGGCAGGCCCGCCAGACCAATGTCGGCGATCAGCTTCAGCCGCAGCCAGATCCAGCGTTCCTGGCCCTCCTGGCCTGGGTTGGCGTAGGTCGGCGCCTGGTTGGTCGGCCCCTTGAAGCGCACATTGCCCCAGCCGCCGTTGCCGCCCTTCAACAGCAGTTCCATCTTGCCGGGCGTGTCCATGTCCAGCAGGACGGTTTCCTTGTCCTCGTCCAGCACCTGGGTCCCAACCGGCACCTTCAGGTGTACGTCCTCGCCCTTGCCGCCGTGCATCTGGCGGCCCTGGCCGTGGTGGCCGGTCTGGGCCTTGAAATGCTGCTGATAGCGATAGTCGATCAGGGTGTTCAGTCCATCGACCGACTCGATCCAGACGTCGCCGCCGCGCCCGCCGTCACCGCCGTCCGGGCCGCCGTTGGGAATGAATTTCTCGCGTCGAAACGACACGGAACCGCCGCCGCCGTTACCGGAGCGGATGTAGATTTTGGCCTGGTCGAGGAACTTCATCGCGGGCTTATGCCGCAGAAGCGCGGCGAATTACAGACCTGCGCGCGCTGCGCTACTTCAGCGCCAGCGTCACCGTCTTGATGTCCACATATTCGTCGATGCCGTGGATCGAACCCTCGCGGCCGTAGCCCGACTGTTTGACACCCCCGAACGGGGCGACGGCGGTGGAGATCAGGCCCGTATTGACGCCGCACATTCCCGCCTCGATCCGACGGGAAAAGCGCATGGCGCGGTCCAGGTCGCGGGTGAACAGATAGGAGGCCAGGCCGTAATCGCTGGCGTTGGCCTTCTCCAGAACCTCGTCCTCGGTATCGAAGGCGAAGACGGGGATCATCGGGCCGAACGTCTCTTCCTCGCGGAACAGTTCGTCGTTCCCGCCCAGGGTCACGGTCGGCTGGAAGAAGCGGCCGCCCAGCTCATGACGCGCGCCGCCGGTCAGGACGCGGCCGCCATCGGCCTTGACCGCCGCGACGTGCTTCTCGACCTTGTCGATGGCCTTGTCCTCGATCAGGGGGCCGACCTTGACGCCGTCTTCGAAGGCGGGACCGACCTTGATCTTGGCCACTTCCGCCGCGAGCTTTTCGGCAAAGGCCTCTGAGACCGAACGTTCCACATAGACACGGTTGGGACAAACGCAGGTCTGGCCAGAGTTTCGGAACTTGCCCTTGATGGTCTCGGCCACGGCCAAATCCAGGTCCGCGTCGGCGAAGACGATCAGGGGGGCGGCGCCGCCCAGCTCCATCGACACCCGCTTCAGGGTCGGGGCGCACTGCTCCGCCAACTTGCGGCCCACCCCGGTCGAGCCGGTGAAGGACAGTTTGCGGATCAGGGGGCTGTCGGTCAGCACCTTGCCGATGGTCGCGGCGTCGCCGGTCACGATGGACAGGGCGCCCTTGGGCAGGCCGGCCTGATAGGCCAGTTCGGCCAGGGCGATGGCGGTGAAGGGGGTCTGGCTGGCCGGTTTCACCACGGCGGTGCAGCCGGCGGCGAAGGCGGGACCCAGCTTGCGCGTCAGCATGGCGGCGGGAAAGTTCCACGGCGTGATCAGGGCGCACGGCCCGACCGCCTCGCGATAGGTCAGGATCAGATGGCCCAGCGGACTGTTCTGGGTCTCGCCGATCAGGCGCTCGGCCTGGCCCGCGAACCATTTCAGAAAACTGTTGGCGTAGGTGACCTCGCCCTTGGCCTCCTCGAACGGCTTGCCGTTCTCCAGCGCCATCAGCGCGCCCAGCCCCTCGACGTTGTCGTCGATCAGCGCGGCCCATTTGCGCAGGAAGGCGGCGCGCTCATGCGGATCGGAGCGGGACCAGGTCTTGAACGTATCGGCCGCCGCCGCGATCGCCTGCTCTGTCTCGGCGGCGCCCAGGTCGGGGACATGGCCGATGATTTCGCCCGTTGCCGGATCATCGACGGCGATGCCGGCACCGTTCGCAAGGATGGGCTCTCCGGCGATCAGGGCGTGCTGGCGCAGCAGCGCAAGGCCGGCGTGGCGGGCAGTGTGGTTCACGAGAGAAGCTCCTGTCACGGTCCTGAAACGAACAAGGCCCCGACGATGCGGGGCCTTGCAAGTCCGACGATGCAGCCGAGGCTGCGGCCGTCGATATTAGTTCTTGGCGTCTTGGGCGGCGCCGGTGACGGCTTGGCCGGCGGCTTGGGTATCGCGGCCCACGCCTTCGACTGTGTTGCAGGCGGCGGTGGTCAGGGCGGCGGCGGCGGCGACCAGAACGAAAATCTTGCGCATGAGGAAACTCCGAAGGTTAGCCGGGGTGAAACTCCGCCGGTCTTGCCTCACTAACGCTACGCCACGGCTCCGGTTCCGTTGCTGGACGCCTTGTCCGCCGGATCGACCGGCGCAAGGGCCTCGGGCGTGGCGAAGGTCATGCGGGCGGTGGTGCCGCCGCCGGGGGGCGTGATGAAATCCGTCTCGCCCCGCAGCTGTTTGGCGAATGCGCTCATCAGGGTGCGGCCCACCCCGACCTCGGCGCCGGCGGGGGCGCCGGGTCCATTGTCCTCGACCTCCAGAACCGAGCTGTCGCCATCGACGCGGAACCGAACCTTCAACTCACCGCCCATACCGGCGAAGGCATGCTTCTGGGCGTTCGTCACCGCCTCGACCAGCCAAAGCGCCAGGGGCGCCAACTTGTCGGGATCGACGTGCAGCGAATCTGCGTCAACCGAACTGAGCACGACAGGGCCGCGTCCCGCCTCGCTGGAGACAAGCTGCCCCACCAGTTCGTTGAGGAACTCACGCGCATCGGCGTGGCGGATGTCGTTGCTCTGGTAGAGGGTGCGATAGATCAGGGCCAAGGCCGAAATCCGCTGACGCGTGTCGCCCAGAGCCGCCTTTGCCGGGGCGTCGGTCAGGGCACGTTGCTGCATCGACAGCAGGGAAGAGATGATTTGCAGGTTATTCTTCACCCGGTGGTGGATCTCGCGCATCAGCGCGTCCTTCTCCGCCAGGGCGTCGGTCAGCTCCCGATCTCGAACCGTGATGGCCTCGGCCATTTCGTCCAGAGTGCGGGCCATGGTGCGGATTTCGGCCGGCGCATTCATCGCCTGCAACGGACGCACCGAGAACCGACCGCGCGCATAGATGGCGGCGACCCGCTCCAGATAGTCCAGCCAGCGGATGAAGATGCGTTCGGACAGCAGCATCACCGCCGCGAACGCCGTTAGCCAAGCGCCCAGCGGCAGCAGCAGCGTGCCGATCGGATTGAGCCGCGCCCAGGACAGCAGGCCGGGCGCCGGGGCCGAGAGCAGGGCGTAAAGGTCGCCGCCCGCCAAGGCCGCGCCGGCATAATCCCGGCGATGGTTCTGAGCGTCCTTGGCCTCGAACACGGCCGAGCCTTGCTCGCGCGCACGGCCGACCCATCCGGCGATGTCGTCGCCGTCGGCCAGCTTGAAGACATCGGGATCGCTGGCGGTCAGGATACGCCCGGCGCCGTCGGTCAACGCGGCTTGCGCGCCCGAGGGCAGGGCGGGGTCCGTGATATCGGGTTGCAGCTCAGACAGGGGAATGACGGCGACCATCGCGCCGTCGAACCGGCCCATCGGCCGTTCTGCGCGGGTCGCCACGATCAGCGCGCCTTGATAGCCGGCGCCGTCCGGCGCGCGCACCACGACCAGTTCCTCGCCGTTGCGCAGCCGCTGAAACCATGTGGCCTGTGCTGCGGGCGCGACCCCGGAACGGAGCCCGTCCGTGCGACCGGAAGCGCAGACGGCTTCGCCCGTGGGGCTGATGCGATAAAGGCCTTCGTAGCCTTCCAACCGCCCGACGAGAGCCGTCAGGCGGGGCGTGCAATAGGGGCCGAGCGCATCCGGGCTGAGCGCGCGCAGCAGAACCTGTGCGCTGTCCAGCTGGGCCTTGGCGCTGGAGGCGCTGCGTTCGGCCGCCAGTTGCAAATCGACCTGCCGATCCTCGGCTTGTCGGCGGAAATCGGCCTGGGTCTGGATCAAGCTGAGGACGAAGATCGGCAGCAGGGCCATGGCCATGGCCGCGCCCAGCCGAAAGCGAATGCCCTGAAACCGGTCCGTATTCCACGTGCGACCGAGGCGCGGCCTTGAGGCGTCTCTGGTCGTCTCATTCACCGCAGGTCAGCTCCGGGCGCCGGCCAGCCTGTCGGCCTCGCCCAGGATGGAGCGCATGGCGTCGCCTGCCGCCTTGCCGTCACGACCATAGCCGCCTTTTTCCAGCGTGGCCGCAAGCGCGCGGCGCGCCCGGCTGACCCGGCTCTTAACAGTGCCGACCGCGCAACCGCAGATCTCGGCCGCCTCTTCGTAGGCGAAGCCGCCGGCGCCGACCAGGATCAGCGCTTCACGCTGTTCTTCGGGCAGGGTCTTTAGCGCCTGACGCAGCTCGTCCAGGGCGACGGGCGCCTCGGGATCGTCTACGGCGACCAGGGTCCGCTCGGCGGCTTCCTGATCCAGCTGCGACTGGCGCCACGAGCGACGCTTCTCGGAATAGAACTGGTTGCGCAGGATCATGAAGGTCCAGGCCTTCATGTTCGTGCCCATCTGATAGGAGGCGCGAGCGTCCCACGCCTTCATCATAGCGTCCTGCGCCAGGTCGTCGGCGGCGGTCGGATCACCGGTCAGGGTGCGGGCGAAGGCGCGCAGATGCGGGATCAGCACCACCAACTCACGCTTGAAGCCTTCGTCGTCAGCCGACGCAGGCTTGGGGGCGGCCCCCAGGCGAGACGTACTCATGCGGCGCCATCCGCAGCCTTCGCATCGGCGCGCTTCAGGATGTCGAGAAACTCGTCGGGCACGGGTTCGTTGACGACCTCGTCGAACATGTGCCGCAGCTTTACGCCGATGGCCTGCTGACGAAGGCGAGCTTCTTCAAGCCCGGCCTCCCCCTTGTTGTCGGCGCCCTTGGGGCGCGAGGAGTCGGTAGAATCAATCATAGACAGAACACGCCCACCCAACGGTCTTCGCACAGATGCCCGCCGATAACGTCGTCCCCGCGCAGGGGTTCCTGTGTGACGGCGATTTTACGCTCAAGCTTTGTCCAAACTGCGGAACCGTGACGCGTATGATACGTTTAGACCCGCTGTAGCGCTTTCCCTTGGCGGGACGGCGGAGATTTGTCGGGGACTATCTGAATGAGCCTTCTGGCCAGACTTGCGCCGCACCTGCCTTATGTGCGCCGTTACGCCCGTGCGCTGACTGGCGACCAATCCACCGGCGACAACTACGTCCGCGTCGCCCTCGAAGCCCTGGCGGCCGGCGAGCAGCAGTTGTCGGCCGACATGACGCCGCGCGTGGCCCTGTATCACGTCTTCCACGCCATCTGGTCGTCCACCGGCGCCCAGTTGGAGACCGGCATGCTGGAGACCACGGGCAATGACGCCTCGCAGCGTCTGCTGCGCATCGCACCGCGCTCGCGTCAGGCTTTTCTGCTGACCGCGCTGGAAGGCTTCACGCCTTCGGAAGCCGCCCAAATACTGTCCGCCGATCCGCGGGACGTCGAACGCCTGATCGCCGACGCCCAGTCCGACATCGACGCCGAACTGGCGACGGACGTGCTGGTGATCGAGGACGAGGCCATCATCTCGGCCGACATCCAGAGTCTGGTCAAGGAACTGGGTCACCGCGTCACCGGCACCGCCACCACGCATGATGAAGCCATCGACGCCGTCGCCCGCCACAAGCCGGGTCTGGTTCTGGCCGACATCCAACTGGCCGACGGCTCCTCTGGCATCGATGCCGTCAAGGACATCCTCAAGACCCTGGACGTGCCGGTGATCTTCATCACAGCCTTCCCGGAACGTCTGCTGACCGGCGAACGCCCCGAGCCGACCTTCCTGATCACCAAGCCGTTCCAACCGGAAACGGTGAAGGCGGCGATCAGCCAGGCGCTGTTCTTCCACCCTTCGCGTCAGAAGGAAGCGGCGTAAGGCCGCAGCCCATCTTTCAGACGACAAGGAGGCCCCGTTCGCATCCGCGACGGGGCCTTCTCTTTTGCGCCGACAGAAAAGTTGCAACCCTCGGGAACCGGTGTTCCGCCTCGTCGTTATCGGCATGCGGAGGCGGCGACGCCCCCCGACTTGATCAGCGATAGCCGATCATGCCGCCTCCGCGCCTCATTCTCGATGATGCCACTTCAAAGCGGTCCGCAAGGGCCGCTTTTTTCTTTGTCATGGCTCGACCGACGAGCCCGCTGGGGCCAAGGTGGTGGTCAAAGAAAACGCACGGAGAAACGCGTATGGCTTCGGTAAATGGCAAGACGAACCGACAATGGGTGCTGCGCCAGCGCCCCAAGGGCCTGATCCAGGCCGGCGACCTCGAACTGGTCGAAACCGCCATCCCCGACCTGAAGGAAAACGAGGTGCTGGTCCGCACCGTCTATCTGTCGCTGGACCCCACCAACCGGACCTGGATGAACGATTCCGAAGGCTATCTGCCGCCGGTGGGCCTGGGCGAGGTCATGCGCGGCCTGACCTTGGGCGTGGTTGAGGCCTCGCGCTCCAGCCGCTTCAAGTCCGGGGACGTGGTCATGCCGACCTCTGGCGGCTGGGCCGACTACGCCGTGGTGCCTGAAGGCGGCCTGCGGCCCGTCCACCGCGCGCCGGGTCTGCCGCTGACGGCCAATATGTCGGTGCTCGGCATGACCGGCCTGACCGCCTATTTCGGCGTCACCGACGTGCTTAAGGCCAAGGCAGGCGAGACCATCGTCATCTCGGCGGCGGCCGGCGCCGTCGGCTCCATCGCTGGTCAGGTCGCAAAGCAGCGCGGCTGCCGCGTCATCGGCATCGCCGGCGGGCCTGAGAAATGCGCCTGGCTGACCGACGAACTCGGGTTCGACGCCGCCATCGACTACAAGAACGAGGATGTCGGCGAGGCGCTGGACCGTCTGGCCCCCGACGGCGTCGATCTGAACTTCGAGAACGTCGGCGGCGACATCATGATCGCCGTCTTCAACCGGCTGAAGGTCCATGGACGAATGGCGGTCTGTGGCCTGGTTTCCTCCTACAATGCGACCAAGGCGCCGCCGTCGCCCAACTTCGCCCGCATCATCACCCACCGTCTTCAGGTCCAGGGTTTCCTGGTCCTCGACTATGCCCCGCGCGCCCGAGAGATGGTCGCCGAAATGGGGCCGTGGCTGGCGGACGGCCGTGTGAAGTGGAAGGTTCACGTCGATGACGGCCTGGACGGCGCGGTGAATTCGCTGAACCGCTTGTTCACCGGCGATCACGACGGCAAGCTGTTGGTTCGTGTATCCGAAGAACCCGCCTGAAGCCGATACGGAAAGTCCCGCCCATGAGCGATCCGCTGCACGTCCATTTCGAAGACCTGGAAGTGGGTCAGGTCGTGCCGCTGGGCGCCTGCGCCGTCGATGAGGCGGCGCTGGACGTCTTCATCGAGCGGTTCTCGCCGGGGTGGGACGTCGCCTATGGCGCGCCGGACGCCATGGTCTATGTGCTGTGGAGCCGTCTGGCGGCCGACAAGTCCGGCGGCTGGGCCCAGACCAAGGTCCTGGCCGTCGATGGCCTGCGCTATATGCGCAATCCGCCCGCCGGCGAGCTGCTGCGCGGGCGGATGACGGTGATGGGCAAGGATCCGGTCGGGGACGAAAAGGGCATCGTCATCGCCTCGCACGATCTGCTGGACGAGTCCGGGCGGCTGGTCTTCTCCTGCCTCACACGGGCGCTGTTCTCACGCCGTTGAGCCCACGAAAAACCCCGCCGGCGAAACCGGCGGGGCTGATCGTCTTGAACGGTCGTCGGCTTAGTTGACGGTCGTCGGCGCCTGGCGCAGCACGGCCAGGGCGATCAGGCGATCCCAACCGACCAGCGACACCAGGTGGGCGTAGATCTGGCCCAGGGCGCCGTTGTCGCGCAGCTCGACCAGCTTCTCGGCCGGCAGGGCGCGCAGCTTGTCTTCCGACACCGCATAATATTCGGCCAGCTTCTGCGGCTCGCCCGGCGTGCCGTCGGGGTTGCGGGGCGTGAAGTGGGCCTCGCGGATGTCCAGCAGGTCCAGCTCGTTGATCAGCGTCATGAAGCCTTCGGTGCGCAGACGCTCCTGCTCGAAGTTGTTGCAGAACTCCATCGCCATATTGGTGTAGTCGCTGGGCTGGCCATCGACGAACAGCGGGTTCTGGCCGCCCTCGGCGACGATCGAGGCGCCGCGGTCGATGCACAGGATCAGGCGCTGGTTCTGCTTGTCGTCGGCGAAGACGAACGGATAGCGGCGCACATAGGCCGGCACATAGGCGTCGCCGCGGAACTCGCCGTCGTCGGCGACGAACAGGTTCTCGTTCTGGCGCAGGCCCATCACGGCCACCGGCTGGCGGTTCTCGCCGGTGAAGATGATCGGATAGGACAGGGCGGCGGCCGAGAACTCGGTCACCGTCAGCGGCACGACATTCGTCTGGGCCACGAAGGCATAGGGTTTGTCGCTCGGGTTGACGCCCAGGCCGCCGTGGATGCCCTGATCCAGCGGCTCGGGGTTGGTGTAGAAGAGGACGTTGCCTTCGAGCGGCGAGTTGTTCGTGTCGGTCATGAAGCGAGGACGCTCTGATTGGAGATATGAGGCGCGCCTTCTAGCCCAACCCTGCGCAACCGGCAAACCCGCGATGCGTCGGTTGCAGTAGGGGGCGCCAGCCATTAGCTGTGGCGCATGGGTTCCGCCTGCGATCACGATCACGACCATTCCGGCCTGAACGGCGGCGCGCTGGATCGCGCCCTGGCGGCGGCCGAGGCGCGCGCGGTCCAGCGGAGCGAGCGGATGACCTCCCAGCGCCGCCGGGTTCTGGCCCTGCTGCTGGAAACCGGCGAGCCGGTGAAGGCCTACGACCTGATCGCGCGCTTCGGCGAGGACGGCCAGGCCGCCAAGCCGCCGACCGTCTACCGCGCGCTGGAGTTTCTGGAACGACTGGGCATGGCCCACCGCATCGCCTCCATCAGCGCCTATGTCGCCTGCACCGACGACGGCGACGCCGCCCATGCCGCCGCCTTCCTGATTTGCGACTGCTGCGGGGCTACGCGCGAGGTCAGCGGCCCGGATCAGAGCGCCATGAACGCCGCCGCCGCCGCCGCCGGTTACGCCATCGCCCGCACCACGATCGAGGCGCACGGTCGTTGCGCCGCGTGCCGCGAGGCGGCTTGAGCATGGATGCGGCGCTGATGTCTCCCCCTCGGCGCCTGTCCGTCCCCATCGACAACCGCTGGGGCGCCGGCGAGATGGCGGTGCTGGATTTCGGCGATCCGAAGCGTCCGGTCGATCTGATCTTCTCCCACGCCAACGGCTTCAACGCCGCCACCTATCGCAGCCTGCTGTCGCCCTTGTCGGCCTCGTTACGCATCTGGGCGCCGGACCTGCGCGGGCACGGCCGCTCGACCCTGCCGGTCTTCACCCGGCCCAAGACCAGTTGGCTGGATCATCGCGACGATCTTCTGGCCCTGCTGAAAGCCATCGACGGTCCGCCGGTGGTGATGGCCGGCCATTCGATGGGCGGCACGTCGTCGCTGATGGCGGCCGCCGTGCAGCCGGATCGCGTGTCCAGCCTGGTGTTGTTCGATCCGGTGATCTGGAAACGCTCGGCCGTCTTCGCCTTCAACCTGCCCTTCGCCCACCGGCTGATGGGCGCGATCCCGATCGCCAAGGCGACCCTGCGTCGCCGCAGCCTGTTCGACAGTCGCGAGCAAGCCATGGCCGCCTATCGCGGGCGCGGCGCCTTCAAGGGTTGGCCCGATATGGTTCTGGCCGACTATTTGTCGGAAGGCCTGGGCGAGGGGGAGGGCGGTCTCAGTCTCAGCGCCACGCCGGCCTGGGAGGCCGCCAACTATTCGGCCCAGGCGCATGATCCCTGGCGGGCGTTGCGGCGCTACCCCGGGCCGGTACGCATCCTGAAGGCCGAGCATGGCGCCCTGACCCATGTTCCGGTCGCGCCTCGGGGCCTGCCCAACGTCACGGTCGAGGTCGTATCCGGCGGCGGTCACCTGTTCCCCATGACCCACGCCGACATCGCGCGCGACGCCCTGTTCGACGCCGCCGTCTGAAACGATTTCTGTAGGCTGAACAAACACCCGCGCTATAAGGGCGCCGCTGAGCAAAACTCCCGCCGCCCGAGACGCCGCTTGTCCTTCTTCCACGCCGGTCCCGCGCCCAAAGGCGCCGGCCCCCGATCCGGGGCGCTGCGCGATGGCTTGACCCTGGCGCCGGGCATGAAGGTCGGTCTGTTCGGCGGCTCCTTCAATCCCGCCCACGACGGCCACGCCCATGTCGCCGAGACCGCCATGCGTCGCCTCGGCCTGGACCGCGTCGTCTGGCTGGTATCGCCACAGAACCCGTTGAAGGAGGCTCGCCAAAGCGCACCTCTGGACGAGCGGATGGCGTCGGCCCGCCAGCAGGCGCGCGGTCCGTCGATGATCGTCTCTGATTTCGAGAGCCGCGCCGGCGTCGCCTGGACCGTGGACACCCTGCGCCTGCTGGTCGCGCGGCATCCTGGCGTGCATTTCGTCTGGCTGATGGGGTCGGACAATCTGGCCAGCTTCCATCGCTGGAGAGGCTGGACCGACATCATGCGGCTGATGCCCGTGGCGGTGATCGCCCGGCCTGGTTCGCTGCTGGACAGCCGCACCGCGCCGGCCGCCGCCCGTTTCGCCGGTTTCCGCATTCCGGCCCAGCAGGCCGGCCTGTTGCCGACGCTTGAGGCACCCGCCTGGACCTATCTGACGGCGCCGCTCAATCCCCTGTCCTCGACCGCGATCAGGACCGCGACGGGGCGACGCGCGGTCTCGTGATCGCCGGATGATTCGGGCGCCGGTTCACGTTGCGGCCCATCCGTGCTAGAGGGCTTCTTTAGTCAACGCTCCCGGAGCCCTCCGCTGACCCCCTCGCCCGCGTATGATACGCAAGACGCCGCCGTCTCGAACACGGCGCACGAGATGGACGCTATCGAACCTCTCCATTCCGAAGACGGCTTTGAATCCGACGCCTCCCCGCGCGGTTTCGACGATTCCGCTCCGCGCCCCGTCGGCGCAACCCCGCTTGAAGAAGCCATCCTGAGCCGCTTGGACGAGGACAAGGCCCAGGACATGGTGCTGATCGACCTCAAGGGCAAAAGCGCCATGGCCGACACCATGATCGTGGCGTCTGGCCGTTCGCACCGTCATGTCGGCGCCATCGCCGACCACCTGCTGCGCACGCTGAAGGAAAACGGTCTGGGCAAGGCCAAGGTCGAGGGCCTGCCGCATTGCGACTGGGTCCTGATCGATGCCGGCGACGTGATCGTGCATCTGTTCCGCCCGGAAGTGCGCACCTTCTACAATATCGAAAAGATCTGGGCCGTCGATTCCGCCCACCGCATGGTCCGCGACTAAGACCGTGAAGCTGAGCATCGTCGCCATCGGCCGACCGGGCCGGGGGCCTGAGGCGACGCTCGCCGACGACTACGCCAAGCGCGCCACCCTGTCGGGACGCGCGCTTGGCCTCGGTCCCCTCGAACTGATCGACCTAGAAGCCCGCAAGCCGGGCAAGGCGCCGGAGGCCGAGCTGATCCTCGCCGCCGCGGAAGGATCGCATCTGATCGCCTGCGACGAGCGGGGCAGGACCTATTCCTCGCGCGCCTTCGCCGACCACATCGCCAAGCTGCGCGATCAGGGCGAACGCCGCCTGGTCTTCGCCATCGGCGGGGCGGACGGGCTGGACGAGAGCGTGCGCGCGGCCGCGTCCTCGACCCTGGCCTTCGGACCCCAGACCTGGCCCCACGCCCTGGCCCGCGCCATGCTGGCGGAACAACTGTATCGGGCCGTGACCATCCTGGCCGGATCGCCCTATCATCGCGACTGACATGCGTCGCGCCATTCCCCTATCGCTGGCCCTGCTGACGGGTTTCGTCTGCGCCGTTCCGGCGATGAGCCGTCAGGCGCCCGAGAGCGAGCTGTCGCGCATCCAGGCCGAATATCGCGACGAGGCGGTGCGCGCGCGCCGCCTGCGCGCCGACGCCGACGCCGCCAAGTCCGAACTGGCCCAGCTGGAGCGCCGCCTTGCCTCGCTGCGCGCCGACGAACAGACCGACGACCGCCAGATCGACGACCAGCGCGCCCGCCTGCAGCAACTGACCGAACGCGAGGCCGAGCTGGTCACCGACCTGGCCCGCGAACGCGGCGCCCAGGGCCGTCTGCTCAGTGCGCTGCAGATGATGAGCCGCCGCCCGCCTCCGCCGCTGCTGGTGCCCGCCGACAAGGCCATCGACACGGTGCGCGCCTCCATCCTGCTCAAGGCCATGACGCCGGACCTGGAAAACCGCGCCAAGGCCCTGGGCGCGCGCCAGGCCGAGATCATGCGCATCCGCCGCCTCGCCGTCCTGTCCTCCGAGCGGCTTCTGACGACCGAGAGCGAACAGGGGGACCGGCGCGGCGAGATCGAGGGGTTGACGGCGCGCAAGACCGCCCTGACCGCCGTGCTGAACGCCGAGGCCCGCGCGGCCGAGCGCGCCGCCGCCGTGCTGGAACGCCGCATCCGCGAGCTGGGCGGGGCCGTGCCGACCACCCAGGCGGCGGAAACCCCCACGGCCCGCCTGCCCGCCGGCCGCGCCCGCCTCAGTCCGCCCCTCTCCGGCGCGCCCAGCCAGACCTGGGGCGCGGGAACCTCCGGCTGGCGCTGGCGCGCCGACCGGGCGGCCGTGACGGCCCCCGCCGACGCCAAGGTCGCCTATGCCGGGCCTCTGACGGGATGGGGCAATGTGGTGGTGCTGGACCTCGGCCCCGGCTGGCGCGCGGTCATCGCCGGGCTGGACAGCGTGGATGTGGCATCGGACGCCCGCGTGTCGGACGGCCAGACCCTGGGCCGCAGCGGTCCGGACGGCGACATCTATTTCGAGCTGCGTCGCGACGAACGGCCCATCGATCCGGGACCGTGGTTGCAGTAGGTTTCACCGCCGTCATCCTCGGCCTTGTGCCGAGGACCCACCTGTCAGCCCTCTCGTTGATGCAGATGTGCCCAACTTTGTGCGGAGCTTCCATGTTTGTGTCAGCCCGACCGTGGATCCTCGGCACAAGGCCGAGGATGACGGGCGTATAAGATGCGTATCAAGATAAGCGCTTGCTTTCCCACCTGACGCTGATTTTATCGGCGTAACGCTGCGTCGCCACGATTTGGTCGTGTCTGCACCGCCTTACCCTTCCCACGGGCGCCTTGAATGATCGGCCCGACCGAAAGAGACCGAATGCGTAAACTGCTCCTCGTCGGCTGCGCCGCACTGGTGCTCGGCGGATCCGCCGCTGCTGTCAGCAGCCAGACCCCTCGCAACGAAACCTTCCGCATGCTGGAGCTCTTCGGCGACGTGGTCGGCATCGTCGAGCAGGCCTATGTCGTCCCGGTCGACAACAAGAAGCTGATCGAGGCCGCCCTGGCCGGCATGATGACAGCGCTGGACCCGCACTCCAACTATCTGCCGCCCTCCAACTACGACGAGCTGCGCGAGCGCACCGAGGGCCAGTATTCGGGCGTCGGCCTGACCATCAGCGCCGACGGCGGCATGGTGAAGGTCATCTCGCCGATGGACGACAGCCCCGCCGCCAAGGCCGGGGTCCAGGCAGGCGACGTCATCTCCTCGATCGAGGGTCAGAACGCGGCTGGCCTGACGGTCAGCCAGGTGTCGGAAAAGCTGCGCGGCGAGGTAGGCACCAGCGTCAAGGTGACCTTCCTGCGCGACGGCGAGGATCCGCTGGAGGTCGTCCTGACCCGCGAGGTCATCAAGGTCCAGTCGGTCACTGGCCGGGTTGAAGGCGACTTCGGCTATCTGCGCGTCTCGACCTTCAACGAAAACACCGGGCGCGAGCTGAACGAGGCCATCGCCAAGATCAAGGCCGAGAAGCCGGGCGTGAAGGGCTATGTCCTTGACCTGCGCAACAACGGCGGCGGCCTGCTGAACGCGGCCATCGACGTGTCCGACGCCTTCCTGGAACGCGGCGAGATTGTCAGCCAGCGCGGGCGCAAGCCTGAGCAGATCCAGCGCTATTCCGCCAAGCCCGGCGACATCACCGGCGGCCTGCCGTTGGTCGTGCTGGTCAACTACGGCTCGGCCTCGGCGTCGGAAATCGTCGCCGGCGCCCTGAAGGATCATCAGCGCGCGACCGTCGTCGGTCTGACCAGCTTCGGCAAGGGCTCGGTCCAGACGGTGATCCCGCTGCGCCAGGGCCAGGACGGCGCCCTGTCGATCACGACCGCGCGCTACTACACCCCGTCGGGCGCCTCGATCCAGAAGATCGGCATCGAGCCGGACCTGGAGGTCGCCCGGTCCGAGGCCGAGGCCCGCATCGTCTCACGCTCCAGCTTCATCTATTCCGAGGCCGCCTACGCCACGGCGCTGGACGCCTCCATCGGCGCTGAGCGCAAGGGTCCGCACACGCCGCGCGAGGCCCCCGGCGAGAGCTTCGACAAGGAAAAGGATTACCAGCTGGAGCGGGCGCTGGACGTGCTGCGCGCCGGCGGCGATCTGACGAAACTGTCGGCTGCGCCCGAAGGCATCGTCGTCACCGAGCCGGGCTCCGAGCCCAAGCCCGATGCCGAGCCAGCGGCGGACGAACCGAAGGAAGAATAGGTCAGGGAAGGGCGGTCCGAGCCGCCCTTTTTCTTGCGTCTAGGACAGGCGGTCGCGGAATTCCGAATAGTCGAATTCACGCACCAGCGTCAGCGCGTCCGTCTCGCTGTTCCACAGGGCGATGGCCGGAAGCGGCACGCCGTTGAAGGTGTTGGTCTTCACCATCGAATAGTGGGCCTGGTCCAGAAACGCGATCCGCGTCCCCGCCGTCGGCGCCGTCTCGAAGACGTAGTCGCCGATGATGTCGCCCGCTAGGCACGACGGCCCGCCCAGGCGATAGGTCACGCCCGCCTCGCCCTCGTTCAGCATGGCCGGACGATAGGGCGCCTCGATCACATCGGGCATGTGGCAGGTCGCGGAGATGTCGGTGATGGCGACCGCGATGCCGTTTTCGAAGGTGTCCAGCACCTCGCCGATCAGTATGCCGGCGTCCAGCGCCACCGCCTCGCCCGGCTCGATATAGACCTCCAGCCCGTGGGTCTCGCCCAGGCGGCGCAGGAAGGCGGCCAGATCGTCGCGCCGGTAATCGGCCCGCGTGACATGGTGCCCGCCCCCCAGATTGATCCATTTCAGATCGGCCAGCAGCGGCGCCAGCGTCGGCTCCACCGCCGCCCAGATCCGCTCCAGCGGCTCAAACCCCTGTTCGCACAGGGCATGGATGTGCAGGCCGTCGACGCCGTCCAGATGTTCCGGCCTCAGTTGCGACACCGGGAACCCCAGGCGCGAACCGAACTGACACGGGTCGTATTTGGCGACCTCGGCCTCGGAATGTTCGGGGTTCAGCCGCAGGCCGATGTCGAACGTCTCGCCCTCGCCCCGTGCCGTCGCGATCATGTCGGCGAAACGGGCGATCTGATCGGGCGCGTTGAAGATGACCGTGTCCGACAGACGCAGAATCTCGGGCAGGTCCGCCGGCTTGTAGGCCGGCGAATAGGTGGTCAGGTGGCCGTGATAGAACTCCCGCGCCAGCCGCGCCTCCCACAGGCCAGAGGCGCAGACGCCGTCGAGGTATTCCCCGACGACGTCGGCCAGCGACCACATGGAAAAGGCCTTCAGGGCCAGCAGAACCCGCGCGTTTCCGCGTTGCCCAACGTCCTTCAGGACCGACAGGTTACGACGCACCGCCGCCTCGTCCACCACGAAGGCGGGCGAGGGGACGCGGTTCAGATCGAACCGGGCGAAGGCGCCCGGTCCGCCGGCTTGGGTCTGCATGGCCATGGTCTGAGCCTTAGAAGTCGAGAGGGGCGTCCAGGTCCTGAACCTGCCACGGCAGGCCGTGCTTGTTCAGCATGTCCATGAAGGGATCGGGGTCCAGCTGTTCCATGTTGAACACGCCCGCGCCCTTCCACTGGCCGGTCAGCATCAGGGCCGCGCCGATCATGGCGGGCACGCCGGTAGTGTAGCTGACGGCCTGGTTGCCGGTCTCGGCATAGGCTTCCTGGTGGTCGCAGATGTTGTTGACGTAGACCGTCTTGGCCACGCCGTCCTTCACGCCCGTGGCGATGGTGCCGATGTTGGTCTTGCCCTTGGTGATCGGACCCAGCGACGAAGGTTCCGGCAGCAGGGCCTTCAGGAACTCGATCGGAATGATCTCGCGGCCCTGGAACATCATCGGCTCGATCGAGGTCATGCCGATGTTTTCCAGCACTTCGAGGTGTTTCAGGTAGCTGTCGCCGAAGGTCATCCAGAAGCGGATGCGCTTGATCTCGGGGTAGAATTTCGCCAGCGATTCCAGTTCCTCATGGTACATGAGGTACATGTTCTTCTGACCCACGCCCTCGAAGTCGAAGACCTGTTTGTGGCTCAACGCCGGGCCCTCGACCCACTGGCCGCTTTCCCAATGACGCGACGGGGCGGTCACTTCGCGCAGGTTGATCTCGGGGTTGAAGTTGGTCGCGAACGGCAGGCCCGTGTCGCCGCCGTTGCAGTCCAGGATGTCGAGCGTCTCGATGGAATCCAGCAGGTGCTTCTTGGTGTAGGTGGCGAAGACCGAGGTCACGCCGGGGTCGAAACCCGAACCGAGCAGCGCCATCAGACCGGCGTCCCTGAAACGCTCCTGATAGGCCCACTGCCACTTGTATTCGAACTTGGCCTCGTCGCGCGGCTCGTAGTTGGCGGTGTCGAGATAGTTCACTCCGGCCGCCAGACAGGCGTCCATGATGGCCAGGTCCTGGTAGGGCAGGGCCAGGTTCACGACCAGTTCGGGCTGCACCTGTTTGATCAGGGCGGTGGTCGCCGCCACGTCGTCGGCGTCGATGGCGGCGGTGTCGATGCTCACGCCAAAGCGCGACTTCACGGACTCGGCGATGGCGTCGCACTTCGACTTGGTGCGGCTCGCCAGGGTGATATGCGAGAAGATGTCCGCATTCATCGCCATCTTGTGGACGGCCACCGAACTGACGCCGCCTGCGCCGATAACCAGCACCTTGCTCATGCGTGCTTCTCCTGAAGTCAAAAACGTTGGCGACATCGCCGCCCCTATAAAGGGCGGGGCTCTTAGCACGATGATGACAATCCGCTAAATGCCGTGACGAAGATCAGGATTAAAGCGTGACCGACTCGCTCCGGTTGCCTTCCGCCTTGTTTTCCTCCATAAGCCGCCGCTTCCGACGCAAGTGAACCTGCGTCTCCACCGGGACGACCCTCATTTCGATGAGACGAGCCCGGCGAGAACCCTCTGCCGACGTGATCGTCGCCAGAGGCCGTTGTCGTATGGAGCCGCTTCACCCGTCGCCACGAGGTAGTGAATGTTCGAGGCTCTGAACGAGCGGCTGACAGGCGTCTTCGACCGGATCACCGGACGCGGCGCCCTGTCCGAAAAGGACGTCGCCGAGGCGATGCGCGAAGTGCGCGTGGCCCTGCTTGAGGCCGATGTCGCCCTGCCCGTCGTCAAGGAATTCATCGCCTTCGCCACCGAGCGCGCGACGGGCGAAGAGGTCATCCGTTCGGTCCGCCCGGCCGACCAGGTGGTCAAGATCGTCTATGACGGCCTGATCGAGATGCTGGGCGGCGAAGAGCCGGTCCCGCTCAACACCAACGCCAATCCGCCCGCCGTGGTGCTGATGGCCGGCCTGCAGGGGTCGGGCAAGACCACGACCTCGGCCAAGCTGGCGCTGCGCCTGACCAAGTTTGATCGCAAGAAGGTCATGATGGCCTCGCTGGACACGCGTCGTCCGGCCGCGATGGAACAGCTGGCCCAGCTGGGCAAACAGATCGACGTCGCCGTCCTGCCCATCGTGGCGGGCGAGAGCGCGGTCCAGATCACGCGCCGGGCGCTGCAGTCGGCCAAGCTTCAGGGCTTCGATGTCCTGATCCTCGACACCGCCGGCCGCATCACTCTGGACGAAGGGCTGATGAACGAGGTGGCCGAGGTCGCCGAGATCGCCAAGCCGGTCGAGACCCTGCTGGTCGCCGACAGCCTGACCGGCCAGGACGCGGTCCGCACCGCCGCCGCCTTCCACGCCCGCCTGCCCCTGACCGGCCTCGTCCTGACCCGCGCCGATGGCGACGGTCGCGGCGGCGCCATGCTGTCGATGCGGGCCGTCACCGGCCTGCCGATCAAATATCTGGGCGCCGGCGAAAAGGTCGATGCGCTGGACGTGTTCGACGCCCGCCGGGTCGCCGGCCGCATCCTGGGCCAGGGCGATATCGTCGCCCTGGTCGAAAAGGCCAGCCAGGATCTGGACCAGGCCAAGGCCGAGAAGATGGCCCGGAAGCTGGCCAAGGGTCAGTTCGATCTGGACGACCTGGCTGGCCAGCTTCAGCAGATGAAGCGGATGGGCGGGCTTCAGGGCATAATGGGCATGCTGCCCGGCGTGGCCAAGATGAAGGGCCAGATGGCCGAAAGCGGCATCGACGACCGCATGATCCTGCGCCAGGAAGCCATCATCTCGTCGATGACCAAGGCCGAGCGCAAGAAGCCCGACCTGCTGAACGCCAGCCGCAAGAAGCGCATCGCCGCCGGCGCCGGCGTGGATGTGCAGGACGTGAACCGGATCCTGAAGCAGCACCGCCAGATGGCCGATGTGGTCAAGTCGATGGCGCGCGGCGGACCCAAGAAGATGCAGCAGATGGCCGCCATGCTGGGCGGCCTCGGCGGTGGCGGCGGCATTCCCGGAATGGGGGGCGGCGGCGCCGATCTGAACCGATTGAAGGCCCTGGGCGGCGGCAAGACGCCGGAAGCCAGCGCCGACGAACTGAAAGCCATCCAGGACCGGCTCGCCGGATTGGGTGGCGGACAACTTCCGGGAGGCCTGCCTGGCCTTCCGGGCTTCCCTCCCAAGAAATAACGACTACCTGGAAAGAGACCTGAAAATGCTGAAGATTCGTCTGGCCCGCGGCGGCGCCAAGAAGCGCCCCTACTATCACATCGTCGTCGCCGACTCGCACTCGCCGCGCGATGGCAAGTTCATCGAGAAGGTCGGCAGCTACAACCCGATGCTGCCCAAGGACGGCGCCACCCCGCGCGTCGCCCTGAAGGTCGAGCGTATCGCCGAATGGCTCGGCAAGGGCGCCCAGCCGACCGACCGCGTCGCCCGCTTCCTGTCGCAGGACGAGACCTTGGGCCAGAAGGTCAAGTGGACTCAGTCCAACAACCCGAACAAGGCCCAGCCCGGCAAGAAGGCGCAAGAGCGCGCCGCTGAACGCGCCCAGCGCGAAGCCGACCGCCTGGAAGCCGAAGCCGCCGCCAAGGTCGAGGCCGCTGAAGCCGCTGCTCGCGCCAAGGAAGAAGCCGCCGCCGCTGCTGCCGCTCCGGCTGTCGAAGAAGCCCCGGCTGAAGAAGCGCCTGCTGCTGAAGCCGCCGCCGAAGACGCTCCGGCTGCTGAAGAAACGACCGAAGAAAAGGCCGAAGGCTAAGCCTTTCGGTTTGACGATGATCGAGGCGGCGTCTTTCGACGCCGCCTTTTTCATGCGCTAAGGACGACCATGACCACGGACAGCAGATTGATCCTCGTCGGCCAGATCGGCGGCGCTTTCGGCGTGCGGGGCGAGGTGCGGGTGACCGCCTTCACCGCCGATCCCCTGGCCCTGACCGCCTATGGTCCGCTGCTGCGCGCCGACGGCACGGTGGCCCTGACCCTGACCTCGACGCGGCCCGACAAGGCAGGCGTCGTCGGCCGGGCCAAGGAGATCACGACCAAAGAACAGGCCGACGCCCTGCGTGGGCTAAAGCTGCACGTCCCCCGCGCCCACTTCCCGGAACCGGAAGAGGACGAATTCTATCTTGCCGACCTGCTGGGCGTCGAGGTCCGCGACACGGCAGGCGCCGGCCTGGGCACAGTCAAGTCGGTCCAGAATTTCGGCGCAGACGACATGCTGGAGATCGCCCCCGCGACGGGCGGCCCGACCTGGTATCTGCCCTTCACCAAGGAAGCGACGCCCGAGCTGCACCTGGCCGACGGCTGGCTTCTGGCCGCGCCGCCGACCGAGGTAGGCGAGCGGGAGCCCGATTAGGCGTCTTCAACAGGGGCGTCGCCCACGTGCTTCTTGATCGACTCGATCGCGCGCTTGGCGCCCGACTTGTCGGAATAGCCTTCGGTCGAGAAGATCACCTCGGAATTGTATTTGAAGCGGACGCGGTATTCGCCGGCCTTGTCCTGATAGACTTCGAACTTGTGCGCCATCGGGCGTCTCCATTCCTGCGACCTGTGATCGGTCACGGCCAAGCTGGCATCGTCTCCCGTACGGTTCCAGACACAAGCCCGCGATCAAATCGTGCCGATGACAGTTGCGAACCTCGCGCGCGACCCCGACATGGATGTTCATCACCAAGTCGAGGCTGAACGCATGACCGACCTGTCCGTTTTCCCGATCACCCAGCGCTGGCCGGCCCAGCATCCCGACCGGCTCCAGCTCTATTCCCTGCCGACGCCCAACGGGGTGAAGGTGTCCATTATGCTGGAGGAGGTCGGTCTGGCCTATGAGCCGCACCTGGTCGACATCACAAAGAACGAGACCTGGGGGGCGGAGTTTCTGTCGCTGAACCCCAACGGCAAGATCCCCGCCATCCTCGACCCGAACGGGCCGGGCGGGCAGCCGCTGGCCCTGTTCGAATCCGGCGCCATCCTGATCTATCTGGCGGAAAAGACGGGCAAGCTGCTCTCGACCGATCCGGCGACCCGCTACGAAACGATCCAGTGGGTCATGTTCCAGATGGGCGCCATCGGCCCGATGTTCGGCCAGTTGGGCTTCTTCCACCGCTTCGCCGGCAAGGACTACGAGGACAAGCGCCCGCGTGACCGCTACGTCGCCGAAAGCCGCCGCCTGCTGGGCGTGCTGGAGACGCGGCTTGAGGGCCGGGATTGGATCGTCGGGGATTACTCCATCGCCGACGTCGCCACATTGGGTTGGATCCGCAACCTGATCGGGTTTTACGAGGCGGGCGAGATCGTCGGCTTTGCGGACTTCCCGCGCGTCGCCGCCTGGCTGGAACGCGGTCTGGCGCGCCCCGCCGTGCAGCGCGGACTGGAGATTCCGGCGCGTCACTGAACCGTCGTGCCCGGCGGGCATTATCTGACGACACAAACAGGAGCGCGACGGATGGGTATCTTCTCTTCGATCTGGAACAAGATCACGGGCCACAAGCCCAAGGCGGCCCCCGCATCGGCGCCCACGCCGACCGCCAGCGTGACGCCGACGCCCGGCGCGGCGGCTCCGACCGCCGCTCCGGCCCTGCCGCCCGTCGATGTCGAAGCGGTGCTCAGCGATCTGGCGGCGTCCAAGGGCGGCGGCGGCAACTGGCGCACGTCCATCGTGGACCTGCTGAAGCTGCTGGACCTGGATTCCAGCCTGGCGGCCCGCAAGGAACTGGCGGAAGAGCTGAACGTCCATGCCGGCGAGCACGGTTCGGCCGAACAGAACATCGCCCTGTCCAAGGCGGTCTGGAAGAAGCTGGCTGAAAACGGCGGTCAGGTGCCGGCGTCGCTGCGCGACTAACGCGCCTCAAGTCGCGCGAAGCGCGATAGGCTAAAATAGAGAGGTGCTGGGTCAGGCCTGCGGTCTGATCCAGCGTCCGGCAGCCAGGGCTGCAAAGCCGACGAACAGGCCCCAGAAGGCCGATCCCACCCCGAACAGGGCCAGGCCCGAAGCCGCCGCGGCGAACGTCAGCACGGCTGCCTCTCGTGACGCCGTCTCGACCACCATTCTTTGCAGAGCGCCGGTCAGCGGCGCGACCAAGGCTAGACCCGTCACAGCCGCCAGCACGGCCGGCGGCATGGCGATGAACAGCCCGGCCAGTGGCGCGGCGAACAGGGCCACGACCAGATAGAAGCCGCCATAGATCACGCCCACGACCCAACGTCGCGCGGGGTCGGGGTGTGCGTCAGGCCCGGTGCAGATCGCCGCCGTGATCGCCGCCAGATTGACCCCATGCCCGCCGAAGGGGGCGATCAGCAGGCTGGCGACGCCGGTGGACAGGATCAGCCGGTTGGCGGGCGGTGGATAGCCCGCACTCTGCAACACGACCAGCCCCGGCAGGTTCTGCGCCGCCAGCGTCACCAGGAACAACGGAAAGCCCAGGCTGACGGCCGCCTTCCAGTCGAAGACGGGAGCCACGGGCTCCAGCTGGCCGAACAGGCCCGTCCCGGCGGGCAGGGCCAACTGTCCCCGTATCGCCAGAACCGCAAAGGCGGCCCCCAGCACGGCCGGCAGCGCCCAGGTCGGCCACAGGCGTCGCGATACCAGAAACAGCGCGACCAGTCCGACGACCAGAACTGTCTCGTCCGGCACCACCTTAAACAGCCGCAGCACGAAGGGCAGCAGCACCCCCGCCAGCATGGCCGAGGCGATGGCCGCCGGTATCCGCGCCGCCAACCGCCCCAGGACCGGGATCAGCCCCGTCAGGATCATCAGCAGGGCAGCGAAGACGAAGGCGCCGATCGCCGTCGGCCATGACAGGCCCAGCGTCGAGGCCGCCAGCAGGGCCGCGCCCGGCGTTGACCAGGCCAGGACCACGGGGATCCTCAACCGCCAGCTCAACAGGGCCCCCGGCACGCCGATGCCCAGGCACAGGGCCGTCACCATCGATCCGATCTGACCGGCGTCCGCGCCCAGCGCCTGTCCCGCCTGCACGACCAGAGCGACGGTTCCGCCGAACCCGATCAGCGTCGCCACGGCGGCGGACGAAAAGGCGGAGGCGGGCAGGGCGCGCATGGAAAAGGCCGAGGCAGTCATGCCCCGGCCTTAAACCGTCACCGTGAACGCCGGAAGAGCCTGATCAGGCCGCCCCGATCAACCTTCCATGTCGTCCGGCAGGCCCACGGCGTGGAAGCCCGCATCGACGTGGACGACCTCGCCCGTGGTCGAACGCCCCAGGTCCGAGCACAGCCACAGGGCCGCGCCCGCAACGCCCTCCATCGAGGTCTCTTCCTTGATCAGCGAGAACTGGGCCGACTTGGAGTGCAGGCCGCGCCCGCCCGAGATGCCGGCCAGCGACAGGGTGCGCATGGCGCCGGCCGAGATGGCGTTGACGCGGATGTTCTTGGGGCCCAGGTCGCGCGCGATGTAACGGGTTGCCGCCTCCAGCGCCGCCTTGGCCACGCCCATGGTGTTGTAGTTCGGGATGACCCGCTCGGACCCCAGATAGGTCAGGGTGATCAGGCTGCCGCCGTTCGGCATCAGCTTCGATGCGCGCTTGGACACGTCCACGAAGCTGAAGGCCGAGATGTTCATGGCCAGCAGGAAGCTGTCGCGCGTGGTGTTGTCCACGAAGCTGCCCTTCAGCTCGTCCTTGTTGGCGAAGGCAACCGAATGGACGACGAAGTCGATGTTGCCGAAGGTCTTTTCCAGCTCGGCGAAGGCGGCGTCCATCGAGGCGTCGTCAGTGACGTCGGCCGGGATCAGCAGCTTGGCGCCGACGCTTTCGGCCAGCGGGCGCACGCGCCGCTCCAGGCTTTCGCCCATATAGGTGAAGGCCAGTTCCGCGCCCTGCGCCGCCAGCTGCGAGGCGATGCCCCAGGCGATGGAGCTGGAGTTCGCCACGCCCATGATCAGGCCCTTCTTGCCCTTCATGAGGTCGCCGGTCGGCATGTCCCAGCCTTCGGAAGTGGCCATGGTTCGTCTCCTGATGATTTGGCGGAGGGTTAGCAGGCGTAGCGCGCTTGCTCAATCTTCTCCCTCCCCGCTCCGGGGAGGGTGGTCGCGCAGCGACCGGGTGGGGGCGGCCCGGCAAGGGCGCACTTTTCTGAAGGCAAGACAGATCAGTGGGGCGTCGCCTTGCCGCCCCCACCCGACCTCGCTTTGCTCGGCCACCCTCCCCGGACGGGGAGGGTGAGGCACCGCGTTCGCCCTTACAGCAAGCCCGAGATCGCCGCGCGGGCGGCGTCGCCCAGGTCGGGCCGTTTCAGGGCCAGGGCGACATTGGCTTTCAGCAGGCCGATCTTGTCGCCGCAGTCGTGGGTCACGCCGGCGTATTCGACGGCGGTGAAGGCCTGGTGCTGCATCAGCCGCGCCATGGCGTCGGTCAGCTGTATCTCGTTGCCGGCCCCGCGTTCCTGGGTAGCCAAGAGGTCGAAGATTTCCGGCTGCAGAATGTAGCGGCCCGAGATCGACAGGTTGGACGGCGCCGTGCCGGGGGCGGGCTTTTCGACCATCCCCTTCATCTCGATCCGGTTGCCCTCGCGGCCGACGGGATCGACGATGCCGTATTTGTGGGCCTGTTCGATATCGACCGATTCCACGCCGATGATGTTGCCGCCGGTCTCGGCGTAGACCTCGGCCAACTGCTTCAGGGCGCCGGGCTGCGAATCCACGATCACGTCGGGCAGGATGACGGCGAACGGCTCATGACCGATGATGTCGCGCGCGCACCAGACGGCGTGGCCCAGGCCCTTGGGCTGCATCTGGCGGGTGAAGCTCATCTCGCCGGCGGACGCCAGTTCGGCGTTCATCATCTCAAGGATTTCGATCTTGCCCTTGGCCAGGAGCTGGGCTTCCAGCTCGATCTGGTGATCGAAATAGTCCTCGATGGCGCCCTTGGAGCGGCCGGTGACGAAGACGATGTGCTCGATCCCGGCTTCGCGCGCCTCTTCGACGATGTAGGACAGGATCGGCCGATCGACGACGTTCAGCAGTTCCTTGGGCGTGGTCTTGGTGCCGGGGAGAACGCGGGTGCCGAGGCCCGCGACGGGCAATACGGCCTTGCGCAGGCGCGCGGGCGTGGTGGTCATCAATATTTCCTGACAGCTATCCCGCCCCTTCTAACCGGTGCGAGCCGGCGAAAGAAGGGGCGGGACAGCCGTCGGGTTCCGCCTTACTTGGCGGGGCGCGTCATCGGGGTCATGGCGGCGATGGTCGCGCGCTGGGTCAGCAGTTGATCTTCCGGCAGCGGGATCAGGCCGCGGTCGGCCAGATAGCCGCCCTTGCCGGCCGAACCTTCCGACAGGAACTCCTGCACGAACTGCTGCAGGCCCGGAATGACGCCGATGTGGGCCTTCTTCACATAGATGTAGAGGCTGCGCGACAGCGGGTAGGCGCCGCTGGCGATGGTGTCGGCCGTGGGGGCGACGCCGTCGATGGTCTCGGCCTTCACCGTGTCCAGGTTCTGTTCCAGGAAGGAATAGCCGAACACGCCCAGCGAGCCCGGCGTGCGGGTCAGGGTCTGGACGATGGCGTTGTCGTTCTCACCCGAGTCGATCCAGGCGCCGTCCTCGCGCACGGTGTGGGCGATGCCCTCGAACCGGTCCTTGTCGCCCTCGATCGCCTTGACGGCCGGCACCAGCTTGGCGCCCGGCGTCATGCCCAGCTCCAGGAAGGCGTCGCGCGTGCCCGAGGTGGGCGGCGGGCCATAGACCTGGATGCGCTGGTTCGGCAGGCCGGCGTTGACCTGGTTCCAGGTCTTGGCCGGGTTGGCGACGAAGGTCCCGTTCGGGCCCGGCACTTCCTTGGCCAGGCCTTCGTACAGGTCGTTCAGTTCGAAGTTGAAACCGTTGCCGTTACGGGCCGTGGCGATGACGATGCCGTCGAAGCCGATCTTGATCTCGACGATGTCGGTGACGCCGTTCTTGGCGCACAGGTCGAACTCGGACTGCTTCATCTGACGCGAGGCGTTGGCGATGTCCGGGGTGGTCGGGCCGACGCCCTGGCAGAAGGCCTGAATGCCGCCGCCGGTGCCCAGCGATTCAACGCGGGGCGCCGCGCCGTTGGAGGCGCGGGCGAAGGTCTCGGCGACGCGGGTGGCGAAGGGGAAGACGGTGGACGAGCCGGCCGCCCAGATCCCGGCGCGCGTGCCGGACGACCCGCCGCCGTTGTCGCCACAGGCGGCCAAGGCCAGAAGGGCGGCGGCCGAAGCCGCCAGTTTCAGTGTGCGGATCATCCTTGGCTCTCCCTGAGCATCGATTTCGCGATGCTTAGAGCAGAGGATTATGACAGTCCCGCGAACGGTCTTTCGATGGATCCGTCCGCCGCTACAGCAGGCGACGACGCATGACCTGCGACAGGGTGTCGATCAGGGTCACGGCGACGACCACGACGATCACGATGGCCGACACGGCCCGGAAGTCGAACGCGTTCATGCTGTCGAACAGAACCTGGCCGATGCCGCCCGCGCCGATCAGGCCGAGCACCGTCGCCGAACGACTGTTGGACTCGAAACGATAGAGGGCGAAAGAGGTCCACAGCGGCGCGACCTGAGGCAACACGCCCCAGACGATCTCGTGCAGCTTGCCGGCGCCGGTGGCGCGCACGCCCTCGACGGGGCCCTTGTCGATCGACTCGACGGCTTCGGAGAACAGCTTGGCCAGCACGCCGGCCGTATTCAGGGTGATGGCCAGGACGCCGGCCAGCGGCCCCAGGCCCACGGCGGTCACGAACAGCAGGCCGATGACCAGGTCGGGCACCGACCGCAGCAGGTTCATCACCCAGCGCACCGGGGTCACGATCCAGACGGGGGCGATGTTGCGCGCGGCGGCCAGACCCAGCGGAACGCCCAGGAAGACGGCCAGGAAGGTGCCCCACAGGGCGATCTGCACCGTCTCCCACATCTTGGCGACGAACATCTTCCAGTCGCTGAAGTCGGGGCGCAGCAGGTCGTGCACGAACAACTGGGTGCTCTCGTTGCCCGAGAACAGGCGCGAGATGTTCCGCAGATCGACGGCGTCGATGCTGTAGAGCAGGACGGCTGCGACGCCGCCCCACACCAGAATATCGGCCGCCCACGCCAGGGTGGATTTCTTGGGCGCCTCAGGGATGGAGAGGGCGGGGGACGCGACTGCGGTCAAGGCCGGACCTCACGCAGGCTGCGCAGGCGTTGAAGCTCGCGCTCGGCGGCGGCGGCGGCGGTCGTGTCGCCCTTGGCGCGGGCCTCGCCCAGCTTCTGGTCGGCGATCATCTCGCGAATGGGGTCCAGATAGCGGTCGTCGGCGGCGGCGAAGCGGGAATATTCCAGGTCGGCCAGAACCTTGCGCTGACGCTCGGCCTCGGCGCCTTCGCCCTGGCCATAGGTCAGGAAGAAGCTGCGGATTTTTTCCTTCAACGCCGGGTCCAGGTCCTCGCGCACGACGATGCCGCTCTCGGGGATGGGGGGCGAGGTCCAGATCTCCTCGATCTGGCCGGCCAGCTGTGGGTTCTCGCGGCGCATGAAGACGGTGTTGACGCTGTTGGACGTGGCCACTTCGATCACGCCGGTGGCGACGCCGAAGGCGTTGGCCTGGTGGTTGGCCGAGCGCACGGTCTTGAAGCACTGGGCGGGGACCACGCCGCGCGGATTGAACAGGAAGGTCAGCGGGGCCAGGGTGCCCGACGTCGATTGGGCGTCGCCGATGCCGAAGTTGTACTGCTTGCCGCACGCCAGGACCTTGTCCAGCGTGATGCCCGAGCCCTTCTTGACGATCAGGGTCGATTGATAGCTGTCCAGACCTTCGCGGTTGACGGTGCGGGCGATGACCTCTGCCTTGGCGCGATCGATGGCCTCGACTTCGGGCTTGGCCGAGAACCAGCCGACCTGGGTGTGGTTGCCGCGCATGGCCTCGACCAGAACCGTATAGTTCGAGCCGAAATAGGGTTTCACCGGCACGCCGATGGCCTTGGACATGTCGTCCAGCAGCGGCTGCCACATCGGGCCTGACGAGGCCTGGCCTTCGGCCGACAGGATCGAGAAGGTGATCTCGGTCGGCGCGCCGCCGGCCTTCTTGTCGTCACCGCCGCCACAGGCCGCCAGGCCCATGATCATGACGGCCGCGCCAGCCGCAGCGAACAGGCGGCCAAAAGCCTTGGGTGCGGGGGAAATACGGGACAGGCTCATGCCTTGGTCTCCCAGAACGCGTCCTCGAATTCAGGACCGTAGATTTCGATCAGGCGTTGTTGGTCCAGCGCCGTTGACGGACCGTCATAGACGATCTTGCCGCCCTGCAGGGCGATGACGCGGTCGCAATAGCGGATGGCGTAGTCGACCTGGTGCAGGGTGACGATCACGCCCATGCCGTCGCGCTTGTTCAGCTCGACCAGCAGTTCCATCACCTTGCGCGCGGACACCGGGTCCAGCGAGGCGACGGGTTCGTCGGCCAGGATGGCCTTGGCGCCCTGCACGATGGCACGGGCAATGGCGCCGCGCTGCTGCTGACCGCCCGACAGGGTGTTGGCGCGCTGGGCGGCGTAGTCGGACACGCCGACGCGGTGCAGGGCCGCCATGGCCTTGTCCTTGTCCGCCTGGGGCCAGGCCCCCAGCAGACCCTTCCACGCGGGCAGGCGGCCGAGCGCGCCCAGCATGACGTTGGAGAACAGGCTGAGGCGGCCGACCAGGTTGAACTGCTGGAAGATCATGCCCAGCTTGCCGCGCGCCTTGCGCACGGAACCGGTGACCCGGCCGTCCTTCTGCACCGTCTCGCCGAAGACCTGGATCGTGCCTGCGCCGGCGTCGATCGATTGCAGGCCGGTGATGGAGCGGAGCAGGGTGGACTTGCCCGAACCGGACGGACCGATCAGGGCGACCATTTCGCCGGAGGCCACGGAAATCGAGACGCCGTCCAGCGCCTTTCGCGATCCGAAGGTCTTCGACACGTCGCGCGCCAGGACGAGCCCGGGGGAGACGGCGGCTGCGGATGAACTCATGAACTCGCTAGGAGGCTGTGGCGAAGGGGCGCCGCATGACGCGACGAAGGCGTCTAGGCAAGGCCTTAATCGCACACGGCGTGCGACCTCGTCCATAGCCGACCCATTCAGCGGCCTTCAGCCGCGGCCTCGACCCGTGCGACATCGGCAGGGATTGGCAGGGCTTCGCGGCATCTTTCCAGCGCCTCTTGCGCGAGGGTTTCGATGGCGGGCGTCAGCGCCGGTATCGTTGCAAGCGCCCTTAGGCCTTTTTGCAGTCTGATGGAAACCGCCAGGTCGCCCGCCCCGTAACGCGCGACAGGGCCGAACACGTCGTCCAAAAGGTCGGCGTCGACGATGCCCGGCACGAACAGCCGGTCGCGAACAGGCGTCTGCTTTTGCACCTCCGCATCGCCCGCCCATATGTCGATCAGTCGTACGCCGCTGGATATGACCTGAATCGCGGTTCCAGGATCGTTCACGCCAGGCGACAGGGCTTTGGCTGCGATTTCACCCAGCACGATCAGGCCGAAGCGCGGATCCTGATCGTATGAGCGCGAATCTCCGATCGTGAAGGCGGATCGGAAATCATCCTGGGCACGGTCGTCGCAGGTCGGCAGGCTAATGCGCGCCAACACGCCGCCACGCCGAACGAGTACGCCAGGTGCGGCGATCACCTCGACTTCGCAATCGCGCGCCTCGGCCATCGCCTGAAGCCTTGCGGGATCGACGTTCTGGACATAGCCGGTGGCGTGGGCCCTGACCTCGGCTCCACCTGAAAGCTGTCCCCGCCTGCCCCCAAGAAGCGGAAGGTCTCGGCGCTGGGTCAGGGCGTCGAGCGCATAGCCCTCCACCAGATCGATCATGTGACCGACACGAGCCAGGCTCGACAGCCTGTTGATCCAGGCCAGCAGGCGAAACGCCACCAGCCCCACCATGGCCAGGCTGAACAGGAACAGTATGGCTCGGCCGTTCTGGCCGTAATAGTGGGCGTTGATCGCCGTCACCGCGACGATGGCGTAGAGAAAGGCGCCGACGAAGGTGGCCAGAGACTTCTGCGTCTCCTCGTCGCTGGTCACCAGGGCGGCGACCCGCGGACTGGCTGCTGACGATACGGAGGTATAGGCCGTGACCATGGCCCCGACCGAAAACGTCGCCACGCCCAGCAGGCTGGACGCCAGGATCGTCAGTATGGATTCCACCGACTGGCCGCCCAGTCGCTCGGCCATCTGGGCGGGAACCCACGGCGCCAGGAAGACCGCCAGCAGCGCCGCAGCCACCCCGACGCCCGCATAGGCCGTCGCGCGCACCCACAGCTGGCGTTTCAACTTGCGCCACAAGAATATCCAGCGGTTCATTCACGCCTCCCGGCTGCTCAACGGGAAGGAAAGGCCAAGGTTGCCGCCATGACGGGGTTTCATGGGGTGGACGGACATTTGTGACAGTCGCGCCGTCGTCAAACCCAGGCCCTGCCACGAAAAAACCCCTTTACATGACAGTTCGAAGTCCCCATATCGCGCCTTCCGGCGGACCCCGTAGGTCCTTTCTGCGCCGCTAACGCCGGTCTGGGTTTAACAATTAGCAGGGGGTTACGTGAATTGCGCACGTATCAGCTTCCCCTGGACCTGGTCCGTGAGCGGTCCCCTGAACGTCCCGTCGCCCTCGTGCGACCGCGTTCGGTTTCCGTAGCGGCGCGCTGGTTCCAGGATAATCTAAAGGCCGACGTCTTCTATGCCGTGAAGGCCAATCCGTCGCGTTGGGTCGTCGAGACCCTGATCGAGGCGGGCGTTCGCGGTTTCGACGTGGCGTCCATCGCCGAGATCGAGCTTGTTCGCTCGGTCAGCCATGACGTTCGCCTGGCCTTCATGCACCCGGTCAAGAGCCGGTCTGCGATCACCAAGGCCTATTTCGATCACGGCGTGCGGACATTCTCGCTCGACTGCGTCGATGAGCTGAACAAGATCCTCGACGCCACCGGCGGCGCGGACGACCTGAATCTGATCGTGCGGATGGCCGTCTCGGCCGACGGCGCGGCCTATACGCTTTCGGGCAAGTTCGGCGTTTCGGCGGATCAGGCTCCGGCCCTGCTGATGGAGACGCGCCAGGCGGTCAAGGAAGGCCTGATGGGCGTCTCGTTCCACGTCGGCAGCCAGTGCATGCGTCCGACCGCCTACCAGGCCGCCATGGCCCAGGTCGGCCGTTCGATCAGCCGCGCCGGCGTCATCGTGGACATCGTCGATGTCGGCGGCGGCTTCCCCTCGGTCTATCCGGGCATGGTCCCGCCCGACATGAGCGAATACGCCGACGCCATCCATCGCGGCTTCAACGAGATGCCGGTGTCGGAAACGACCGAGCTGTGGTGCGAGCCCGGCCGGGCGCTGGTCGCTGAATCCTCGTCGATCCTGGCCCGCGTCGATCTGCGCAAGGGCGACGCCCTGTATCTGAACGACGGCTCGTACGGCTCGCTGTTCGACGCGACCCACTCGCGCTGGCCCTTCCCGACCAAGCTGGTCCGGGATGGCGAGGCGGCGAGCGATCTGAAGGCGTTCCAGTTCTACGGCCCGACCTGCGATTCCATCGACCATATGCCAGGCCCGTTCTGGCTGCCGGCCGATGTGCGCGAAGGCGACTTCATCGAGATCGGCATGCTGGGCGCCTATGGCGTTGCGATGTCGACCGGCTTCAACGGCTATGGCGAGCACGATCTCGCCGTGGTCGAGGACGCCCCGATGGCCTCGCTCTACGGCCTGGCCCCGCGCTCCATCCCCACCGTGCGCACTACGGCGGAAGAGAACGCCCGCAAGGTCGTGCGTCTGTCACGTCCCAAGGGTAAGGCCGGTCAGAGGAAGTCGCGCCGGAAGTAGGTCGCTACGCTGATCGTGAGAGGTAATTCGTGAGTCGTGATTGTCAGCCATGACCGACTTGCGAACTCACCGCGATCTCGATGTATGGAAGCTTTCACTTGATTGGGTTGAAGCCGTTTATCGGTGCTCGGCTTCATGGCCGTCTGACGAGCGGTTCGGCCTGATCAGTCAGGTTCGTCGTGCAGCCGTCAGCGTGGCGGCCAATATCGCGGAGGGAGCGGGCCGAAACGGAACGGGCGAATTTGTTCACTTCATCGGCATCGCGCGCGGGTCGCTCGCCGAGGTCGAAACCCATCTCCTCATCGCCTCGCGTCTCGGCTATCTAACGACTGACCATCTCCAGACTTTGCTTGCCGACATGGAGCGGATCGGGCGCATGCTCTCCGGCCTTTCGACACGACTGAAGCAACGCCACAAGACCTGACCGCATTCATCCTGTTCACGCCTTACGATTCACGAGTCACCCATGACCGCCAACACCAAGGCCCAGCTGCTGCAGAATGTCGTCGAGCACGTGGACATCACGTCCTTCGACGCCCGGCCGATCATCGACAGCATGCGCAAGATGTCCTTCAGCTCGCGCGACACCGCCCGCGCCGCCGACATCTTCTCCATGGCCATTGAGGACAAGGACTGCTCGCCCTGGCTGATCCTGGCCGGTTCGACCTCGGCCGGCGGCTGCATGCACGTCTACCGCGACATGGTGAAGTTCGGCATGGTGGACGCGGTCGTCGCCACCGGCGCCTCCATCGTGGACATGGATTTCTTTGAGGCCCTGGGCTTCAAGCACTATCAGGCCGCCGGCGAGGTGGACGACAACGTCCTGCGCGACAACTACATCGACCGGATCTACGACACCTATATCGACGAGGAAGAGCTTCAGGCCTGCGACCACACCATCCTGGAAATCGCCAATCGGCTTGAGCCGCGCGGCTATTCCAGCCGTGAGTTCATCTGGGAGATGGGCAAGTGGCTGAGCGAGGGCAACGCCAAGAAGCCCGGCTCGCTGATCCAGACCGCCTATGAAGAGGGCGTGCCGATCTTCTGCCCGGCCTTCGTCGATAGCTCGGCCGGCTTCGGCTTGGTCAAGCACCAGAAGGAACGCGCGGCCGCCGGTCTGCCCTATCTGATGCTGGACGCCATCGCCGACTTCCGCGAACTGACCGACATCAAGATCGCCGCCGGCGTCACCGGCCTGTTCATGGTCGGCGGCGGCGTGCCCAAGAACTTCGCCCAGGACACGGTCGTCTGCGCCGAAATCCTGGGCGTCGAGGCCGAGATGCACCGCTATGCGGTCCAGATCACCGTCGCTGACGTCCGCGACGGCGCCTGCTCGTCCTCGACGCTGAAAGAGGCGGCGTCGTGGGGCAAGGTCCAGACCACCCACGAACAGATGGTCTTCGCCGAAGCCACCACGGTCGTTCCCCTGATCGGCTCCGACGCCTATCACCGCGGGTCGTGGAAGAACCGCGACAAGCGCCGCTGGAACAAGCTGTTCGGTAAGTAAGGCCTACTCTTTTGGTCCCTTCTCCCCTCGGGGTAGAAGGTGGCCGGCGGAGCCGGTCGGATGAGGGGGCTGTGTCCGCATAGCAGCATGCTGACGTATGGCCTCAGTCACGACCGCCGGATTCTTCGAAAATTCCGTGTTCCTGAATCTCAAGACGGTATAGCCCGCCGCCTCGATTCGAGCATCCCGCGCCGCATCGCGCGCCTCGTGCAGATCATGCACCCCGCCGTCCAGTTCGACGATCAGTCTGATCTCATGACAGGCGAAGTCGGCGATGGCGCCCGCAACCGGCGCCTGCCGTCGAAACTTCAATCCATCCAGCTGTCGGTTACGCAGCATCGACCATAATACGGCCTCCGCCCCCGTCATGTCGGCGCGAAGGCGACGTGACTGTCCGGTGCTTCTCGGCGACTGCCACATCTGTTTCCGGCAGCCCCCTCATCCGGCCTACGGGCCACCTTCTCCCCCGAGGGGAGAAGGATCAAGAGGCCGCGCAGGCCTCGAAGCCCTTGCGCAGTTCGGCCTCGTCCAGATCGCGGCCGATGAAGACCGCGCGGCTCCAGCGGCGTTCGGCGACGCCCCATTCGCGTTGCAGGTCGCCTTCCAGAATCATGTGGACGGCCTGGAAGACTAGGCGGCGGTTCTCGCCCTGGACGTCGATGATGCCCTTGGCGCGCAGGATGTTCTGACCCTGCTCGCCCAGCAGCTTGTCCAGCCAGGCGGTGAATTTGGCGCCGTCCAGCGGTCGGTCCAGCGACAGGGAGATGCCCTTGATGTCGTCCTGGTGGGCGTGCCCGCGCGCCCCGTGTGAATGGTCGTGATCGTGATGATCGTGCCCGTGATCATGGTCATGATCGTGGTGGTCGTGACCGCAGCCCTCGTCGTGGACATGGCCATCCGCGCCGTGCGGTGGGTTCACGAAGTCCGGTCGGACCTCCAGGATCCGGTCCAAGTCGAAGGCGTGCAGGCCCAGCACCTGATCCAGCGGCACGTTCGAGCGTTCGGCGCGCACGATGGGGGCCAGCGGGTTCAACGCCCGCAGACGCGCCTCGACCGCGTCCAACTCCTCTGCCGTCGCCAGATCGACCTTGTTCAGAATGATCCGGTCGGCGAAGGCCACCTGTTCGCGGGCTTCCCTGGAGTCGTCCAGCCGAGCCATCACATGTTTGGCGTCCACCAGGGTGGTGACGCTGTCCAGCTGGGTCTTGGCCTTGACGTCCTCGTCCACGAAGAAGGTCTGGGCTACCGGGCCGGGGTCGGCGAGACCCGTGGTCTCGACGATGATGGCGTCGAAGGCGGGCTTGCCGGGGCGCTGGCGCTTCATCAGGCCGGCGACCACGCGGATCAGGTCGCCGCGCACCGTGCAGCAGACGCAGCCGTTGTTCATTTCGAACACGTCCTCGTCGGCGCCGACCACCAGGTCGTTGTCGATGCCGATCTCGCCGAACTCGTTGACGATGACGGCGTAGCGTTTGCCGTGATCCTCGGTCAGGATCCGGTTCAGCAGCGTCGTCTTGCCCGCGCCGAGATAGCCGGTCAGGACGGTGACGGGGATCTTGCCCCCAGAGCCTTGGGAGGATGCGGCGGTCGAAACGGGGGCGGCGAGGGTGTCGGTCATAGGCCGCTAGATGGCGGCTGCGTCGCCGGATGAAAAGGGGGTCAGGCCTTCTTCACGAACTCGACGCGCAGGACCAGGCCGCGCACCTTGTCCACATTGGCCTCGATCTCGTCGGTGTCGCCGGTCAGGCGGATGTTCTTGACCAGGGTCCCGCGCTTCAGCGTCACCCCGCCCGAACCCTTGACCTTCAGGTCCTTGATCAGGGTCACGCTGTCGCCGTCGGCCAGGATATTGCCGTTGGAATCTTTGGTCACGTCGTCGGTCATGGCGAAGCTTCTAGCGAGCCAGCCTATCTGCGTCATCAAATATCCGTGCGCTGCGTGTGGATATAAGCGCTGTCGCGGGCTCAAGTAGCGCGAAGCGCGATAGCCCGAACAAGGAACCGACGCCGTCAGGCGTCGGGCACGTTCGCGTCCAGTTCGTCCAGCCACGCCCGCGCATTGCCGTCCGACGGGGCGCGCCAGTCGCCGCGCGGGGACAGGGAGCCGCCGGTCACCACCTTCGGCCCGTTCGGCAGGGCCGAGCGCTTGAACTGGGCGGTCTGGAAGAAGCGCACCAAGAACTTCCTCAGCCAGCCCTTGATCGTCGCCAGATCGTATTGGACCTTTTCGTCCTCGGGGGTGTTCGCCGGCCAGTCGCCCGCGTCCGCATCGCCCCAGGCCTGGTGCGCCAGGAAGGCGACCTTGGATGGCTTCAGCCCGAAGCGGCTGATGTAGAACAGGAAGAAGTCGTTCAGCGCATAGGGGCCGACCGTCCCCTCGGTGGACTGGATCACACCGTCCTTGGCCGGCACCAGTTCGGGCGAGATCTCGGTATCCAGAATGGCGTGCAGGGTCTCGCGTGCCTCGCCGCCGATCAGGTCGCCGGCCGCCACCCATCGGATGAGGTGGCGGATCAGCGTCTTCGCCACCCCGCCATTGACGTTGTAGTGGCTCATATGGTCGCCGACGCCGTATGTGGCCCAGCCTAGGGCCAGTTCCGACAGGTCGCCGGTGCCCAGGACGAAGGCCCTGTTCTGGTTCGCCAGCCGGAACAGATAGTCGGTCCGCAAACCCGCCTGCACGTTCTCGAAGGTGATGTCGTGCACCGGCTGACCCTCGGCGTAGGGATGGCCGATGTCCTTGAACATCTGTTCGGCGGCGGGGCGGATGTCGATTTCGGCCCCCGTCACGCCCAACGCATTCATCAGCGCCCAGGCGTTGGACTTGGTCCCGTCCGAGGTGGCGAAGCCCGGCATGGTGAAGCCCAGGATCTGGGTCCTCGGCAGGTCCAGCCGGTCGAAGGCGCGACAGGCGACCAGCAGGGCCTGGGTTGAATCCAGCCCGCCGGACACGCCGATCACCAACGACTTCGCCCCCGTCGCCGTCATCCGGCGCATCAGGCCCTGGACCTGGATGTTGAAGGCCTCGTAGCAGTCCTGATCCAGCCGCCCGGCGTCGTCGGGCACGAAGGGGAACCGGTCCAACGGCCGGATCAGCTCGCTGGCCTCATGGTCCTCGCGCGCCATGAAGGGCACGACCGTCGCTGGCTCGCCTTCGACGCGGGCGCATTCGGCGAAGGTGCCGTTCCGCAGCCGGTCCAGCCCGATCCGGTCCACATCGACGTCGGCGAGGGTCAGATGGTTCTCCAGGGCGAACCGCTCGCCCTCGGCCAGCTTGGAGCCCAGCTCATGGATGGTCGCCTGACCGTCCCAGGCCAGGTCGGTGGTGCTCTCGCCCCAGCCCGAGGCGGTGAAGACATAGGCCGACAGGGTGCGGGCCGAATGGCTGGCGCTGAGCATGGCGCGCTCGTCGGCCTTGCCGATGACGATGTTAGACGCCGACAGATTCAGCAGGATCCGCGCCCCCGCCAGGGCCGCGCGGGTCGAGGGGGGCAGGGGCGCCCAATAGTCCTCGCAGATCTCGACCGCGAAGACGAAGCCCGGCCGGTTCACCGCCTCGAACAGCAGGCCCGGCGCGAAATCCACCGTCTCGCCGTTCAGCAGGATCACGTCCTCGCTGCGGGCCGTCGCCGGCGCGAACCAGCGTTTCTCGTAATATTCCCGGTAGTTGGGCAGATAGGTCTTGGGCACGACCCCCAGCACCTCGCCCGCGCCCATCACCACCGCACAGTTATAGAGGGCGTCGCCGTTGCGGATCGGCGCTCCGATCACGGCGACCAGATCGCTGTCGCCCGTCGCCTGCGCAATGACCGCGATCTGCCGCTCGACTTCCTCCAGCAAGGCCGCCTGCATATGCAGGTCGTCGATGGCATAGGCCGACAGCGACAGCTCGGGAAACACCATCAGGTCCACGCCCTGTTCGCCCGCCTGACGGATCAGGGCGACGTGCTCCTCCGCATTCGCCTTTGGATCGCCGACATGGCTGATCGGCGTCGCGGCCGCCACGCGCACGAAGCCGTGCGTCTTGGGCGAGAAGAAGGAGGGGGCATCAACCATCGGATCGTCCGCTGCATCCGGCGCGCGCCGGTCGTCGCCCTTCATATAGGGCGGAAAGGTGAAGGGCGAGAATCCGTCGTTCGACCGGATCGATCATGGAGACGAGATGGAGGTTCGATCAAATCCGCCATCGCCACCTTGCGCACCAGATTTCAATATGTAGAGTGCGCTGCAAATAATGGGACTGGCGCGCAAGCCGGACCGTATCCAGGAAACGCCCCATGAGACATGCCCTCGCCGCCTCGGTCCTGACCCTCGTTCTGGCCGCCGGTCTCACCGTCGGCGCGGCCCAGGCCGAGGTCATTCGCGCCAACACCCCGGCGGTGGGCCTGACCATCGACCGGATCGGCGCCCTGCCGGATGCGGAGCGCGGCGCCTGGGCGGACTATCTGGCGCGGTCCCAGGTCGCCCATCAAGCGGATCGCGCGGCCCTCGCCGCCGAACTGCCGGCCGGCGCGACCCCGCCTCCGCCGCCGTTGGCCATTCGCGGCAACAGTTCGCACATGCCGCTGGATCGCCCCGCCGCCTGGTATGGCACGGCCGAAGCCCGCGCCGTCGCCGACGCCGTCGTCACCTTCCAGACACCCTCCGGCGGCTGGAGCAAGAACCAGGACCGCTCCATCGCCCGCCTGCCGGGCCAGCGTTTCTCCAACGACGCCGAGACGATGGAGCAGAACCCGGCCAACTTTGACGCCCCCGCCGACCGGTTCTGGACCTTCGTCGGCACCCTGGACAACAACTCGACCTGGACCGAGATGCGCTATCTGGCCAAGGTCGCGGCCCGGACGCCGGGCGCCCAAGGCGACGCCTGGCGCGCCAGCGTGATCAAGGGCGTCCACTATCTGCTGAACGCCCAGTATCCGAACGGCGGCTGGCCCCAGATCTGGCCGCTGGAGGGCGGCTTCCACGATTCCATCACCTTCAACGACAATGCCGTGGCCGAGGCGGCCATGATCTTGCGCGACGTATCCAGGGGCGCGGAAGGCTTCGACTTCGTCCCCGCCGAACTGAAGGTCCGCGCTGGCGAGGCGACCAGGAAGGCCATCGACGTCACCCTGGCCGCCCAGGTCAGACAAAAAGACGAGAATGGGGCCGACCGCCTGCTGGGCTGGCCGCAACAGGTCGAGCCGATGCGTCTCGTTCCCACCAGCGCCCGCAACTACGAACCCCGCTCGATCGCCAGCGGCGAAACGACGGACATCCTGATCTTCCTGATGGGCGAACCCGATCCGTCGCCTGAAATCCAGGCCGCCATTCGCGGCGGCGTCGCCTGGCTGGAGGCGAACCGCACCTACGACAAGTCGTTCGAGATGACCGATGACGGCCGAAAGCTGATCGACAAGCCCGGCGCCGGCCCGATCTGGTCACGCAACTACGACCCGGTCACCGGCCGCCCGATCTTCGGCGACAAGGACCAGACCATCCACGACGACGTCAACGGCATCTCCGTCGGCCGCCGCAACGGCTATTCCTGGTGGCTCGCCCAGCCCCAAACGGCGCTGGATGCTTACACGGCGTGGTCGGTGGGTCGGTGACGTTGCCTGTCATCGATAGATAGGTGACATCAAGTTGGCGAAAGGGACTGATGGGAGCAGTCCTAATGGAGCTCCGCTTCATCAGTTAATGACGAGATCGAGCCCAAAGGAAATGACGGCGACAATTAATGAGACGCGTGACGTGATGATGCAGCTCCACGTAATCGGCCACTTCACCTGGTTTCGTTTCACGCTGAAAAATCGCGTCATCTGAGCCGGCGCCCACCACCTGCTCAAGAAAGTGTCGCCCTTCCAGACAGGCTCCAGAACTACGGCGACCATGCCGCTGATGATGTAGGCGAACAGAGATGTGACCGTGACGGCCATGAAGGGGAAGTGGCTGAGTTCCATGTTGCGATGACTGTCGCTTGGACTACCCGAGACCACAATAGCGACGATTCCGGGCCGCTCGTCTCACCCCGCCCGCTTCTCGTCCGGCCTCAGGGTCAGCACCCGCACGCCGTCCTTCGTCACCGCAACCGTGTGTTCGAACTGGGCCGACAGTTTTCCGTCGTCGGTGACCACGGTCCAGCCGTCGTCCTCGGTGTGGACCGTGCGGACGCCCTGGTTCAGCATCGGTTCGATGGTGAAGGTCATGCCTTCGCGCAGGGTCGCGCCGGTCCCCGCCTTGCCGAAATGCAGCACTTGCGGGTCTTCGTGCATCTCGCGCCCGATGCCATGGCCGCAATAGTCGCGCACCACCGAATAGCCCGCCTTGCGGGCATGTTTCTCGATGGCGAAACCGATATCGCCCAGCTTGGAGCCCGGCCGCACGGCCTGGATGCCCTTCCACATCGCCTCATAGGTGGTGCGGACCAGGCGGCGCGCCTGTGGTCCCACCGATCCGATCAGATAGGTCTTGGAGGAATCGGCGATGAAGCCGTCCTTCTCCAGGGTGATGTCCAGGTTGACGATGTCGCCGTCCGTCAGCACCTCGTCCGCTGACGGCACGCCGTGGCAGACGACCTGGTTCCGCGAACTGTTCAGCACGAAGCCATAGCCGTATTGGCCCTTGCTGGCCGGCCGCGCCTTCAGCTTATCGACGATGAAGGCCTCGACCCGGTCGTTGATCTCCAGCGTGCTCAGGCCCTCTAGCGTCATCCCGTCCAGATGGGTGAAGACGCAGGCCAGCAGCCGCCCCGCCTCGGCCATCAGCTCGATCTCAGGCGGCGTCTTGATCACGCGGCGGCGTCCGTCAGCACTGGTGAATCTACGCCCGCCGCCCTCAGCTCGCGCGCCACCAGCTCCTGAAACGTCACGCCCGGATGGGTCTCGCACAACATGCCGATCCTGATCCAGAACGCCGCCTGGGCGTTGATCGAGCGATAGGACGCCTTTGCGGCCCGGCGCAGCTGCTCGTGCAGTTCGTCCTCGATGTTGACGATGCCCATTGGGTTGTCTCGACTATATGAAACGTATGTGATGCGTATAATCTGCCGGCGATCCGATGCAAGCGCCTCTTTTTGCGAATGCGGATGACGTTCGCCTTCACCCCCGCTAAAGCCATCCCATGACCGACACGCCGAAAAAGGGCTGGTTCCAGCGCCTGTCCGCTGGGCTCTCGCGCTCCTCCAAACAGATGACCGATCAGGTCGTCGCCACCTTCGTCAAGGAGCCCCTGTCCGAGGCCTCGCTGGAGCAGCTGGAAGAGCATCTGCTGGAAAGCGATCTCGGCCCCGCCGCCTCCGCCCGCATCGTCGAACGCTTCCGCACGCTCAAGTTCGGCAAGGACGCCCAGGAGCATGAGGTCAAGGAGGCGCTGGCCGACGCCGTCGCCGCCGAACTGTCGCCGCGTCAGGCGACCTTCGATCCGCTGAGCGGTCCCAAACCCTATGTCGTCCTGTTCGTCGGGGTGAACGGTTCGGGCAAGACCACGACCCTGGGCAAGATCGCCGCCGACCTGACGGGCAAGGGCGCCAAGGTGATGATCGTCGCCGGCGACACCTTCCGCGCCGCCGCCCGCGAACAGCTCAAGGTCTGGTCCGAACGCGCCGGCGCCCATTTCGAGAGCCGGAGGGACGGCGCCGACGCCGCCGGCCTGGCCTTCGACGCCTATACCAAGGCCAAGGCGGAAGGCTTCGACGTCGTCCTGATCGACACCGCCGGCCGGCTTCAGAACAAGTCCGCCCTGATGGACGAACTGCTCAAGATCGTGCGGGTGCTGAAGAAGATCGATCCCGAGGCGCCGCACGACACCCTGCTGGTGCTTGACGCCACGGTGGGCAGGAACGCCCTGGCCCAGGAACAGATCTTCGGTCGCACCGCCTTCGTCACCGGCATCGTCATGACCAAGCTGGACGGCACCGCGCGTGGCGGGGTGCTGGTGCCCGTGGCCCAGGCGTCCGACGCCCCCCTGATGCTGATCGGCGTGGGTGAGAGCGTCGAGGATCTGCAGCCGTTCGACGCGCGCGCCTTCTCCCGCTCGCTGGTGGGACTGGAAGACTGACATGACCGAGACACCGCGCAAGGCCTCCAGCATCCGCCAGGCCGTCGATTTCGGCGCCCTGCTGGCCTTCATGGCCGCCTACGCCGTCAACCGTTTCGCACGCGGCCTGGACGGGCAGGAGGCGCTGGTTCAGGCGACCTGGGTGCTGGTCGGGGCTTCGGCCATCGCGCTGATCGTCGGCTATGCGGTGGAACGGCGACTGGCGCCCCTGCCGCTACTCACGGGCGGCTTCGCCCTGATCTTCGGCGTCCTGACCATCGTGTTCCACGACCCGAACCTGTTGAAGATCAAGCTGTCGATCCAGAACGGTCTTCTGGCGGTCGTGCTGCTGGGTTCGCTGCCGTTGGGCCGCTATCCCTTCAAATATCTGCTGGGCGACGCCATCAAGATCACCGACCTGGGCTGGCGCGGCCTGACCCTGCGCTATGGCCTCTATTTCGCAGCCGTCTGCATCGTCAACGAGATCGTCTGGCGCACTCAGTCGGACGACACATGGGTCGCCTTCCGCGGCGGCCTGTGGATCGCCTCGGCCGTTTTCGGCGTCTGGCAGGTCTTCTTCATCATGAAGCACATGATCAAGGACGAGGAGCCTGCGCCCGTCTCTCCCGATCCTGGGCTTTAGGGCGCAAGCGGAACTGTCACGGAACCGACGCGCTTTTCCCGTCAAATCGTAAAGCATAGCTGATACGTGTTCGGACGAAACTTAAGGGGAGTGGTGCGATGGTGAAGGCTGGAAAAGCGGCAAGGAAGGTCGGGCCGTTGGCGACCTCGCCCAGCCATCTGATGCACCGCGCGCTGCAACTGGCGCTCGACATCTATGCCGAAGAGACCGGCGCCGACGGCCTGACCCAGCGCCAGTTCGCTGTGCTGGAGGCGGTGTCGATCAAGGCCGGTCTGACCCAGACCGAACTGGTCCGCATGACCGGCATCGACCGCTCGACCCTGGCCGATCTGGTCACCCGCATGACGGCCAAGGGCCTGCTGGAGCGGGAACGCTCGACCCTGGACGCCCGCGCCAAGGCCGTTCGTCTATCCACGGAAGGGGCCGCACGTCTGGAAGCCGCCCGTCCGCTGGTGGACGCCGCCGACAAGCGGATCATGGCCCTGCTGCCCAAGGGCCAACGCGAAACCTTCCTGGCTCAGCTGGCCGAGCTGGCCGCCGCCGCAGACGCCGCCCCCGACGCCGCCAAGGCCGAGGCCAAGGCCGCCAAGAAGGCGCTGAAGGCGGTCGAAAAAGAAGCCAAGAAGGCCGAGAAGGCCGCCAAGAAGGCCGACCGCCCGGCCAAACCCGCCAAGGTCAAGAAGCCCAAGCTCAAGGTCGTCGAGACGGCCTGAGACTGGCCGCTTCATCCAGCCCTTCCCAGCAGTGATGATTTTGAAGGTTCGGTTGTCGGCGCGATCTTGAAGACGATTCACGATCCTTTGCGGACGTTCCATGCAATCGATCCGTGACGGGGTGTGCAGCTTGTTTCATGAAGCGCTCGGCAAGCGCCTTCAGTGGCCGGTTGATTAGTCGCCCTACCGGCCAGCTGAGGCTATAGTGACGCAAAATCTAGGAGGGTGCGCGTTATGATGGAACTGCTGTTCGCGATGGCCCTCACAGCGCAAGAGCCCGAGCGGACCCTGCCGCTGGCGGACGTCAAACAAGCCGATCCTCTGGTGCTGGCGCCCAAGGTGCTGCCACCTGAGACGGCGGAGCGGATCACCGGGGGATGGGTGAGACGCTACTGGGTCCCGGGGCAGGTTTACCGGGCGCTGTTCTGGGAAAAGTCCCGGCCCGAGCGAGACGGAATCTGCGCCCGGCGGGTGCATGTGGTCTCGGCTGGCAATCCAAGCGCGCCCGGCAATCCTGACGATCCGCAGACCGTATTGACCGTCAGCGACCTGGGTTCGGGGGTGCAGTATGGGCCGTCCTATCCCGAGCCGGCGACTGAGGTGCGGTGCGCCGAGTTGACCGGCTATATTGGCGGGTCCGAGGGGCAGATAGACAGCCAACTGGCGACGCTCGGCCGGCTGGCCGAGGCGATGCGGCTGGCGGCCGGGACGGATGAGCTGCCGTTCGCCCTCGATTGTGATCCGCAGGAGTCGGCCACGGCCTGTGACGATCCAAGGCGCGCCTTGGCGAATCTGCCCTTGGGCAAGCTGCTGAGGGTTCAGCCAAGCCGACCCCTGCCGCCGCGCGACGCCTCGACGCCACCGGGACCGCGGCTGTTCGTGCAGGCGGACGCTCCCCGGAACTGGAAGGCCGCCGAGGTCGAGTTCGACACCTCGGGGCATGGCGCTAGGTCTTGGATCGTGATCGTGACCGGCGATGAGCAGGTCGAAACCGTGCGGCTTCGGTCGGCGATGATAATCCGTCACTGACTCGGTCGTTCGCCAGATCACTTCTGGGCGCGGGCTAGGACCTGAGCCGGCGCCAAGGTCCGCTACCCACCCCTTTGCGGACCATAAGCGTGTCCGCTTGCGGCGCCCGCGCTCAGCATTACCGTAGGCGCTAGCTCTTCTTGCGCAGCCGCTTCGCGTTGGCCGTCGCCGTCTTGTGGATGGGGGCCATGGCCTCGACCTGGGCCTTCATCAGTTCGCCGTTGAGGGTCATGGCCTGGGCCGCCGCCCGGCTCCACCAGCCCATCGCATAGCTGAACTGGGCTTCGGCCGCCTTGGCCGGGGTGCGCGCCTGGGTGACCGCCGCCGCCGCCCGCAAAGCATGGGCGCCCTCGTCCATCGCCGCCCGTCCCAGCCGCTGGCCTATGGCCCCGGCGCTGGCGGCCATGGCGTCGGCCGAGGCGGACAGGGCCTCGGTCTTCTCCGAACTCATCAGCGACAGCTCCTTCAGGTCCTGACCCTTGGCGCTGGTCAGGCCCTGGGCCATCAGGCCGGTGCGGGCCGCGATCACCTCGGCCGATGCGGCCAGAAGCTCGGCGCCGACGATGGCCGCGTTGGCGGCGGTGGGGGTCTTGCGGGTCAGTGAGGACCTCCAGGTTGGGTCTCTGCGGCGAAGGCCGCGATATCGCTCAACAGGGCGGGGATCGCCGCGTCGATGATCTGCCGGCCCTTCTCAGGACTGGCCTGGGCCGGGTCCGAGCCGATGCGGCCGTCGGGGAAGCGGGCGCGATAGTCCAGGGCGTCGCGGATCGGGCCGTTGGGTGCGATCTTGGGCGAATACTCAGCCGTCTTGATCCGGTCGGGATAGGCGGCCTGCGTCACCGCGATCTCTGACGGGGTGGCGTGCATCCCGTGGCCGGTCGGGAACAGGCGGTTGCACAACCCATGCACGCCGGGCAGATCCCACCAGTTCTTCAGCTTAAGAATGAACGGCGGTTGATCCTCGACGAAACTCCACTCGGCGTAGATCTCAGAGATGGTCGCCTCGATGGTGGCGACATTGCCGCCGTGTCCGTTCAGGAAATAGATTCGTTCGAACCCGTGCCGGCTCAGCGACGACACCCAGTCCGTGATCGCGGCCATGAAGGTCGAGGGGCGCAAGCTGATGGTGCCGGCGAAGGCCAGATGGTGCTGGGCCATGCCGATGTTGAAGGTCGGAGCCACGATCAGGTTGCCGTCGGCCTTCTCGGCCGCATGGGCGATGATCTCGGGGCACAGCCAGTCGGTGCCCAGAAGGCCCGTCGGCCCGTGCTGCTCGTTGGAGCCGATGGGCACGACCACCGTCTTCGACAACGGACCGCCGTCGTTCAGCCGGGCGTCGATCTCGGGCCAGGACGACAGATGGATCAGCATTGCGACACTCTCAGGCTAGGAAAACACCAGCGCTTCTAACGCGGCGGGGTCAAGAAGTCTTCGCCATGGACGGACGCGGAGCATGGGCGACGACGAAGATCCGGGCCGCCTCCCTGGCCCGCGCGGCGCGCTTCTCGGGCGCCAGTTGAGGCACGTCCAGCATGGCGCGCAGGTGTCCGTGTCCCAGCACCAGCCCCGAGAACATCTCGGCCGCCTCCTCGGGATCGGCGACGGTCAGCCGGCCTAGCCGCGACTGTTCCGCCAGCCACAGCGCCACCTCCTTCAGGCTGCGACGCGGGCCGGCCTCATAGATGGCGTGGGCGATCTCGGGCGCCTCGACCGACACCAGGGCCACGCCGCGCATGGAGCCGACCTTGTCGGCGCTGCACACCCGGTTCAGCAGGGTCAGGGCCAAGGTCTCCAGCACCGTCTGCGGATCGCCGGTCCCTCGCAGGGGCGCGACGATGTCCTCGACCCGCTTCGACGCCAGGGCCTGGGCGATCTCCAGCTTGGAGGCGAAGCGGTTGTAGACCGTCTGTTTCGAGACACCGGCCAGTTTGGCGATCTCGTCCATCTTGGCCTGCAGTCCCTTGTCGGCGAACAGGGTCGCGGCGGCGTCCAGGATCGCCTCGCTCTTTCGTTCGTCGACCTGCCCACGACGGCGCGCCATCAGTGGACGTCCGAGGGCGGCGCGCCCGCCTGGGCCTTCACCGGCTGGGCCGCCAGGGTGACGAAGGCCGCGCCGGCGCAGAGGAGGCCCAGCAAGGCGAAGGCGTCGCCGAACGCCATCGTCGTCGCCTGCCGTTGCAGAATGCCATAGACCGCCTTCATCGCCGAGGCGGCCGGGTCGATGGAGCCGGAGAACCGCAACGCCATTCCCGCCAGCATCTGCCGCATCGCCTGATCGCCTTCACTGATTGCGCTGGTCAGTTCGGCCATGTGCAGGGCGGTGTTGGTGGTCAGGCTGGTGTTCAGGATCGCCAGGCCGAAGGCGCCGCCGACGTTGCGCGCCAGATTGACCAGGCCTGAGGCGTTCTTGACCATGTGCGGCGGCAGGGTCGCCATCGTCACCTGTTGCGAGGCGATCATGGCCAGCATGACGCCCACGCCCCGGAAAGCCTGGACCGAGGCGAATTCCCAAAAGCCCCAGTTCTGGGTGACGACCCGCGCCTCCCACATGCCCCAGGCGCACAGCATGAAGCCGCCGAACATCAGGATGCGCGCATCCATCTTGCGCACCAGTCGCCCTGCGAACGGTGCGGTGGCGAACATGGCCAGCCCGGACACGACCATGGTGGTGCCCACCTCCGACGAGGAATAGTGCAGCACCCGGCCCAGGAACAACGGCAACAGGAAGGTGCCGCCGAACAGGGCGAAACCGACGATGAAGGTCATGATGAAGCCGACCAGGAAGTTGCGGTTGCCGAACGCGCGCAACTCCACGATCGGCTGGCGATAGGTCAGGGACCGCCAGATGAAGACCGGCCCGGCGACGGCCGCGACCACCGCCAGAAGCAGGATATGGGTGTCGTCGAACCAGTCGTTCTTGGCCCCTTCCTCCAGCACGAACTGCATCGACATCAGGAAGGCGGCCATGAAGCCCAGGCCCAACCAGTCGAACCCTTTCGCCAGCGTCGGATCGCCCTTGTCGAAGTTGCCGTACCGCCCGACAAGAAACAGCACCAGCAGACCTGGCCCGACATTGATGAAGAACAGCCAGCGCCAGCTCAGCCACTCGGTCAGGTGTCCGCCCAGCGTCGGGCCGACGGTCGGCGCCAGGGTTACGATCAGGCCCATGACCACGCTGGCCGTGACCCGCTTGTCCGGCGGAAAGGCGGTGAAGGCGACGGCGAAGACGGTCGGGATCATGGCCCCGCCGACGAAGCCCTGAATGGCGCGGAACAGGATCATCATGTCGATGGACGACGACAAGCCCGTGGCGATGCTCATCAGCACAAAGCCGGCGCACGAGGCCAGGAACAGGCGCTGCGTCCCCCACAGCCGCGACAGGAAGCCCGACAGCGGGATCATGACCACTTCGGGGATCAGATAGGCCGTCTGAATCCAGCTGATCTCGTCAGCCGAGGCGCCGACGCCGGCCTGGATCTGGGGCAGGGAAGCGGCGACGATCTGGATGTCCAGAATGGCCATGAACTGGCCCACGACCATCCCGGCGAAGCCGAGCAGCAGCATGGTCCAATTGATTTCGGGATGACCGGCGACGGGGCCCTTGGGCGCGGCAGGGGCCCCGCCATCTGCGGCGGGGGCGGCGGTTGTCACTGGCCTGCGGCTCCCGGGGCGGCGGAGGAGGGGGCGGCCCCGATCGCGGCCTCGCCGAAGCTCTGGCCGCCCTGGCTCTTCAGGTCGATCTTGACGTCCACCGACAGGCCGGGACGCAGGGCCAGACTGCGGTCGGCGCCGCTGACCACGATCCGCACCGGCACGCGCTGGGTGATCTTGGTGAAGTTGCCGGTGGCGTTCTCGACCGGGATCAGGGCGAACTCGGATCCGGTGGCGGGGGCGAAGCTGTCGACCCGGCCCTCGATCTTGCGGCCGGGGAAGGCGTCGGCCGAAATCTCGACGGTCTGGCCCAGACGCACCTTGTCCAGCTGCGTCTCCTTGAAGTTGGCGACGATATAGGTCTGGGTCAGGGGCACGATGGACAGCAGCTGGGTGCCGGCGTTGACATACTGGCCGGCGCGGACGCTGCGGGCGCCGACGACGCCGGCGGCGGGGGCGCGGATGACGGTGCGCTCCAGGGCGATTCGGGCCTGATCGACGACGGCGCGGGCCTGTTCGACGGCGGCGACGCTCTGCTGGCGGGTCGAGCCCAGCACCCCGGCGGTGCGTTGTTCAGCGACCAGGGCGGCCTGGGCCTGCTGCACGCCGGCGGATGCGGTGGCGGCCGAGGCGCGTTCGGTCTGGATACGCTGCTGCGAGACCCAGCCCTGTTCGGCCAGCTTGCCGTAGCGATCAACCTCGGCGCGGGCCAGACCGGCCTGGGCGTTCGCCTGGGTCACGGCGGCGGCGCGGGCGGCGATGGTCGCCTGTTCCTGCTCGGCCTGGGCGTCGACATGGCCGACGGAGGCGATGGCGGCCGCCAGATTGGCCTCGGCCTGGGCCAGTTCGGCCTTCTGATCGGAATCGTCCAGCTTGACCAGGATCTGCCCCGCCTCGACCCGCTGGTTGTCGCCGACCAGAACCTCGGTCACACGCCCGGACAGTTGCGGGCTGACCAAGGTCGTGTCCGCCTGGACGAAGGCGTTGTCGGTGGTCTCCCACCGCTGGCCGTTCACCCACCAGATGACGCCCCCCACGATCAGGGCGAGGCCGACGATGACCGCCGCGAACAGCGGCAGGCGTTTCTTGAGTTCAGGCGACATTGGACATCCGGGGAGGGTGCGACGTTTTGAAGCGGCGCTAAAATGGACCCCGCCGTCCAAAAATCAATGTCCAATCGTGCGAATGTTTGAACGCTTCCACGGCGGCGGGGGATTTCGTGTATCTTTCCCGCTGCATGACCGATCTCCCCAAGGCCTCGAATCCGCTTCCGTCACAGGTTGATGTCGTCGTGATCGGCGCCGGCGCGGCCGGGATCGCCGCCGCGCGTCGCCTGATGCGGCCGGATCTGTCGATCCTGATCCTTGAGGCCCGCGAGCGGATCGGCGGGCGCGCCTGGACGCTCAGGGCCGAGGGCGAAGGGTTGGACATGGGCTGCGGCTGGCTGCACTCGGCCGACGACAATGTTCTGGCCGGGCGGGTCGAGGCCGAGGGGCTGACGCTGGACCAGACCCCGCCGCCCTGGCGCACCCAGGCCTTCGACCACGAGATGACCCGCGCGGATCAGGCCGAGTTCGGCGAGGCCTTCGCCGCCTTCGACCAGCGCGTCACCGAGGCGGCCGCTAGGGGCGAGGACCGCCCGGCGTCGGATTTCTTCGATCCCGACAGCCGCTGGAATGCGCGGATGGACGCCATCTCCGGCGCCCTGAACGGCGCCCGCTTCGCCGAGGTCTCCAGCCTCGATTACGACGCCTATGGCGACACCGGCGTGAACTGGCGGGTGCGCGAGGGCTATGGCCGCCTGATCGCGCGGCTGGGCGAGGCCGTTTCGTCGGTCACGGTGACGGACTGCGCCGTGCGGCGGATCGACCGTTCCGAGCCCCTGCTGCGGCTGGAAACCAACCGCGGCGAACTGACTGCGCAAGTCGTGATCTTGACCGTGCCCAACAGTCTGATCGCCAGCGAGACCGTCCGCATCGACCCGCCCGTCCCCTTCCTGCTGGAGGCGACGGCGGGCGTGCCCCTGGGTCTGGCGTCCAAGGTGCATATGACGATGCGCGGCGCGGGCGATTTCCAGCCCGACACCCAGCTTTGGACCCGCACCGATACGGCCGAGACGGGCGGCTATCACCTGCGGCCATTCGGGCGTCCGATGATCGAGGCCTATTTCGGCGCCGACCTGGCCTGGGGGCTGGAGGCGCAGGGTCCGGCCGCCCTGTTCGACTTCGCCCTATCCGAACTGGTCGCGGCCTTGGGTTCGGACATGCGCAGACGGCTGGAGGCGGTCGCGGTCAGCGGATGGGGCGTCGATCCCTGGTCGCGCGGCGCCTATTCCCACGCCCTGCCGGGCCATGCGGCGGACCGAGCCAAGCTGCGCACCTCGGTCGAGGACCGGATATTCCTGGCCGGCGAGGCGACGGCGCCGGTCTATTACGGCACGGCGCACGGCGCCTGGATGGAGGGGCGCCGCGCGGCCGATGCCGCCCTGACGGCCCTGGGTCTTGACCCGCGTCGCAGCGACGGCGACAGCGAGGCATGAAGCCCGCCAAGGCCAAGAAACCTGCTGCAAAGCCCGCCAAACGCCCGTCCATCATGACTGGCGCGTCCATTCCCGTGCTGCGCTGGCCGCCCGACGAGGACCGGGTCGAGACCATCTTCGAACGCCTTGCCGGCGTCATGCCCGACCCCAGGACCGAGCTGAACTTCTCCAACCCCTACACCCTGGTCGTCGCCGTCGCCCTGTCGGCCCAGGCCACGGACGTATCGGTGAACAAAGCGACCGACCGACTGTTTAAGGTCGCGGACACGCCGGAAAAGATGCTGGCCCTGGGGGAAGAGGGGCTTGTCCCCTACATCGCCTCCATCGGCCTTTATCGCGGCAAGGCCAGGAACGTCATCGCCCTGAGCCGCATCGTGCTGGAGCAGCATGGGGGCGAGGTCCCGCTGAACCGCGCCGATCTTCAGGCCCTGCCCGGCGTGGGGCGCAAGACCGCTTCGGTCGTGCTGAACGAACTGGGGATCGAGGCGGCCATCGCCGTCGACACCCATGTTTTCCGTGTCTCGCACCGGCTGGGCCTGGCCAGCGCCGCAACGCCGGACAAGGTGGAGGCCCAATTGTTCAAGGTCGTGCCGGAAGATTGGCTGCCCAAGGCGCACCACTGGCTGATCCTGCACGGCCGCTACACATGCACGGCCAGAAAGCCCAAATGCCTGTCATGCCTCATCGCTGACCTGTGTCCCTCGCGAGCGGGGCTGCTGGCGCTGGGCGAGGCCGGCTAGCTGCCGGGTGCGTCGGGGCTGTGCGTCAGTTTCGCCGCTACGGCGTCCAGCACCCTGAGGGCTGCGGTCATGTCGTCGTCTGACAAGCCCTCGAACACCCGCTGACGCATGGCGGCGGCATGAACCTCGAACGCCTCCATTTCCGCACGGCCTGCCGGCTCCATCACGATCAGCCATGATCGCCCGTCGCCCATCATACGACGCCGACTGACCATGCCGTCCCGTTCCAGCCTCTGGACCAGCCGGGTCAGGGAGGCGCCGGACAGCTCCATCCTGCTCGACAGTTCGGAAAGCGTAAGCCCCTTGGGCTGATCGACGAGGTAATAAAGGACGAGAGTCGGGGCGCCCGTGTGCCCGGCGTCTCGAAACATCTCGGCGACCCACGATTTCCATCGTCGTGCGGTCAACATGACCTGCAAGGCCACCTTCAGCTGCAGCGTCTCGCGCGAAATATCGAGCGAAGAGGATTTGATATTGGGCAACTCGACCTCATCAGGCCGTCTAGCGGCTCATGAATTTAAATCCAAAACGTAAAACGCGAACTGAATACTCGTTAAGGTTGAGCCTTAGCGTGCTAACCAAGATTACAGTCCTTTTAAACTGGTTCTGTGGGATCAAGCTCATAGATTCAACTGAGAGGTTATGCAGATGCGAGTTTTCGGTAAGCCGAAAGACGACAGTAAGCTTATTGAACTGCAAAGCATGCTGGCGGCTGTTGACCGCTCACAGGCGGTGATCCAGTTCGATCTGGACGGCACGATCCGGGACGCGAACCACAACTTCCTGTCGGTCGTCGGTTACGATCTCGGCGAGATCGTCGGCCGGCACCACCGCATGTTCGTGGATCCCGCAGAAGCCCAGACGCCGGCCTACGCCGAGTTCTGGCGTCGGCTCAACGCGGGCGAGTTCGTCGCCGACAAGTTCGTCCGCTACGGCAAGGGCGGAAAGCGCGCGGTGATCGAGGCCAGCTACAATCCGATCCTCGACAAGGAGGGCCGCCCCTACAAGGTCGTGAAGTTCGCCATGGACGTGACGGCCGTCGAAGACGAACGTGAGCGGCGCGCCGAGGCGGACCGGCAGGCGGCTCAGGTCCAGGCCGCCGTCGTCGAAGGCACGGCGCGCGGTCTGTCGGCCATGGCTGAAGGCGACCTGTCCTATCGGATCGAGGAAGACTTCCCCGGCGACTACGCCGTCCTGCGCGAGAACTTCAACCAGGCGATGGGCGCGCTGGACGAGGCCGTCGGCGTGATCGGGCTCAACGCCGGATCGATGCAGTCCGGCGCCAACGAGATCAGCAGCGCCGCCGAAGACTTGTCGCGCCGCACCGAACAACAGGCCGCCAGCCTGGAAGAGACCGCAGCCGCCCTCGACGAGATCACGGCAACCGTCCGCAAGACGGCCGAGAACGCCCAGGCCGCGGACGGCGTGGTCACCCAAAGTCGGACCCAGGCCGAGACCGGCGGCGTGGTCGTCCAGAAGGCCGTCGCCGCCATGGGCGAGATCGAACGCTCGTCCAATGAAATCGGCCAGATCATCGGCGTCATCGACGAGATCGCCTTCCAGACCAACCTTCTGGCCCTGAACGCCGGGGTCGAGGCCGCCCGCGCCGGCGAGGCCGGTCGCGGGTTCGCTGTCGTCGCGTCGGAAGTCCGGGCTCTGGCCCAGCGTTCGGCGGAATCGGCCAAGGAGATCAAGACGCTGATCTCGGCCAGCAGCAGTCAGGTCAAGGACGGCGTGGTTCTGGTGCGGCAGTCTGGCGAGGCCCTGACCGGCATCGCCGGCCGGATCGAGGAAATCACCACCCTGATGAGCGAAATCCGCGCCTCGACCCAGGAACAGGCGGTCGGCCTGGCCGAGGTCAACACCGCCGTGAACCAGATGGATCAGGTCACCCAGCAGAACGCCGCGATGGTGGAGCAGTCGACGGCCGCCAGCCTGAGCCTGAGCCGCGAAGCCGCCGAACTGGCCGAACTGGTCGGACGTTTCGAGACCAGCCAGGTCGCTGCCCAAGCGCCGACGCCGATCCGAAAAGCCCAGGCCAGGATTGAAAGCTTCGCCCGCGCCCAGGCCGCGCCCGCTCGGGCGCGCATGGCCGTCGGCGGCGGTCGCGCCGCCGCGGTTCAGTCCGATTGGGAGGAGTTCTGATGACCGCCCGTGCTCCCGGACAACGCGAACTGGTCGGCTTCCGCGTCGGCGAACAGGCCTTCTGCATCGACATCACCTCGGTGCTGGAGATCCGCGGCTGGACGGCGACGACGCCGCTGCCCGGCGCGCCGGCCTATATGAAGGGCGTGGTGAATCTGCGCGGAACGGTGTTGCCGATCATCGACCTGGCTTCGCGGCTGGGCCTGCCTTCGACCGAGCCGTCCGCCCGTCACGCCATCGTTGTCGTGCGCTGTGGCGAACGCACCGTCGGACTGCTGGTCGAGGGCGTGTCGGACATCATGCAACTGGACGACGCGGCGCGTCAGGATCCGCCGAACATGGGCGAGGCTCAGGGCCCTGGTGTCGTGTCAGGCGTGTTCGCGGTCGACAGCAACCTGATCAGCCTGCTTGATCTGGACAATCTGCTGCCCCCGCTGCGCGAGGCGGCCTAGGCTTCCAGCCGCACCCTCACGGCCTCGGCGAAGCCGGCGCCGTTCGCCGGGTCGTGGTCCAGGTAGAAGTCCGGCTCGATCAGTTCGGCCTCCATCAACACCCAGGCCCCGGCGTCGTCGCGGGCCAGGTCGATGCGGGCGTACAGCAGCGGCTCGTCGATGGCGGCCAGCACCTGCTGCGCCAGGGCCATCGCCTCGGCGTCCGGCGTGACAGTCGTATAAAGGCCGCCGAACTGCATCTGGATGCGGAAGTCGCCGGGCACAGGGCGCTTGTTGACCGCATGGCTGAACCGGCCGCCGAAGAACAGCAGCGATGTCTCGCCTTCGGTCTCGATGGATTTCAGATAGGGCTGGATCATCGCCGCCCCCTCCGGCGCCTCCGCCAAGGCCTGGCCGGGCGCCAGACGCAGGGTGCGAAACGCCCCGGCCGACACGGTCGGCTTGACGATCAGCAGTGGCGCGCCGGTCTCGGCGAAGGCGGCGTCCACCTGATCCTGGGTCACGCCGTCGGTCCAACGTGTGGGCGGAATGGGCACGCCCTTGTCCGCCAGCCGCGCCAGATAGGCTTTGTCCGAGTTCCAGCGCAGCACCTGCGCCGGATTGGCCACCGGCAGGCCCGCTTCTGTCCAGGTCTTGCAGGCCTTCAGCCAGCGCCCATGATCGCGGTGATAGCCCCAAGCGATGACCGGCAGGATCAGATCATAGGCCGCCAGACCCGAGGCGTCCTCGACATGATCGGTCCACGGCGTCGGCGAAACCGTCGCCCCCGTGCTTTCCAGCGTCGCCTTCAGTCGCTCCAGCACCTCGGGCCAGCGGCCGATGTAGGAACGGTCGGACGGATCGGGGATCAGGACGGCGATCTGGATCATGGGATCTTCATATCGAAGCGGGGGCGGGCATATAAGGGCTTCCTTATATGATTTCGGGTGACGCGGGGTCGTTCAACCGCTAAGGCGCGACCATGACCCAGAACACCGCCCAATATGACGTCTGCGCCGTCGGCAACGCCATCGTCGATGTCCTCAGCCCCTGCGACGCCGCCTTCCTGACGGCCCAGGACCTGGCCCCCAACTCGATGCAGCTGGTCGACGCCGAGCGCAGCGCCGCCCTGTATGACGCCATGGCGCCGGGCGTCGAGGCCTCGGGCGGTTCCGCCGGCAACACCGTGGCGGGCGTCGGCTCGTTCGGCGGCCGCGCGGCCTATATCGGCAAGGTGGCGGACGACACCCTGGGCGAGGTGTTCAGCCACGACATCCGCGCCGCCGGCGTCCACTTCACCACCCCGGTCCTGACGGGCGGGGCGGACAAGGGCTTCGGCACAGGCCGCTGCCTGATCAACGTCCTGTCGGACGGCGCGCGCACCATGGCCACCTTCCTGGGCGCCGCGAACCAGCTGTACGCCGACGACATCGACGAGGCCCTGATCGCCTCCAGCCAGATCGTCTATCTGGAAGGCTATCTGTTCGACCCGGCGCCCGCCCGCGCCGCCTTCGAACGCGCCGCCGCCGCCGCGCACACGGCGGGCCGCAAGGTCGCCATCACCCTGTCCGACACCTTCGTCGTCGCCCGCTGGCGCGCCGAACTGCTGGACTTCATCACCCAGTCCGCAGACATCGTCCTGGCCAACGAGGCCGAGCTGGGCGCCCTGTTCGAAACCGAAGACTTCGACGCCGCCGCCGCGAAGTTGGCCGCCATCGTCGAGATCGCCGCCGTTACGCGCGGCGAACACGGCTCGGTGGTGATCAAGGGCGACGAGCGCGTCGTGGTCGCCGCCTATCCGGTCGCCAAAGTGATCGACACCACCGGCGCCGGCGACCAGTACGCCGCCGGCTTCCTGCTGGGCCTGGCGCGCGGCCTGACGCTGGAAGAGGCGGGCAAGCTTGGTTCGCTGGCGGCGTCGGAAGTCATCGCCCACTGGGGACCTCGCCCAATGGTGAAACTGGCCGATCTGGCCGGTGAAGTCGGGTTGAAGCTTTAAGCCCTTCTCCCCTTGGGGGAGAAGGTGGGGCCGAAGGCCTCGGATGAGGGGAATCTATCCGCCTCGCTGCGGTGAGGGCTAAGGCTGCGGAACCAGCCCCCTCATCCGACCTCGCTGCGCTCGGCCACCTTCTCCCCCGAGGGGAGAAGGAAACGGCTTTCAGCTCTTCCACCTCAGCGTCACCGGCTGGATCGGGTTCACGAACGGCCGATCCTCGGCGCGGCTCTTGGCCCATTCGCGCTTCAGCTGCTGATACCATTTCGCCTGTCTGTCGGCGTCGTCGATCCAGATCAGGGCGGGGTCGTACCGCAGGCCTTCATTCTGCAGATTCACCATGCCGCCGTCCTGTTTCAGGAAGGCGACCACCCCCATCCGCAGGAAGGGTTTGGCCAGGTCGAACACCCAGTGGTCGGACCAGAAGATCTGGGTGATGCGCGTCTTGGTGTCGGTGATCGGCGTCAGGCAGGTCAGGGCCAGCACCTGCTTCTCGCCGACCTGAATATGCTCCCAGCGGAAGCCGGGCAGGCGGAAGGTGATCTCGGTCGCCGGCGCCCCGCCCAGGATCTTGTAGAGTCGGCTGTTCGACGACGGCGCGTGGCGCACCATGGCCCAGCCGAACTCGGTCGGCGCGAACGCCTTTGCCTTTTCGTGCATCGAATGTTCGGATCGCCACCACCATTGCTGGTGAACGTAGGGCCCGTGGGCGGGGTCCATCAGGCCGACGACGGCGTGGTCGATGTGGCTGTCGAAATCCATCGCCTCGACCAGCTTGGCCTCGCCGCCCACGACGCCGGGAAAGACCGGCGGCTCGTGGTCCGGCTCCATCGGATTGCGGGCGTCGGACGCCATCCAGACGAAGACGATCCCCTGGCTCTCGCGCACCGGATAGGACCGCACGCGGATGCGGTCGGCCTCGAACGCCTGATCCTCGACCAGCGAAGGGATGGCGGCGCAGACCCCGTCGGTGCGGAAACGCCAGCCGTGATATGGGCATTCGACCGTCTCGCCCTCGCCAGGCTTCTCCACCAGCTTTCCCGCCGACAGGGGGGCGGCGCGGTGGGGACAGATGTCGCGCATCGCATAGACCTGGCCCGCGCGGGTGCGGCCGACCAGCACCGGCTCGCCCATGATCTCGTAGCGCTTCAGACTGGCGGGCGCGACGTCGCGGCCAAGGGCGACGAAATACCAGGCGTCGGTGACGAACCCCTTGCCGAACGGACTGACGCCCGCCTTGGACGGGGCGGCTTCGACTTGGGTAGGCTGAACGGGAGCGGCGGTCATCCGCGCTGTTTAACAGCGTGGGCGTCGCAGCCATAGACCCTTCCCCTGCCTGTCGCGGCGGGGTTATGTCTTGTTCGAAGAATGCCGCTCAGGTCGTCCAAGGGAAGTTTCGCCATGTTCCGCATCCTCGCCATCGCCGCCGCCATGTTGGGCGCGCCGGCTATCGTCTCCGCCCAGGACGGCCACGGCACGTATCCCGAACACGGCCATAGCCATGCGGCCTTCGCCTCCGACCGGATCCATGTCCGCGTCGATGGCGACACCGACGGGCGCGACATCATCCTGATCCCCGGCCTCAGTTCCTCGCCCGAGGTCTGGCAGGGGACGGTGGACCATCTGACGGCGCAGGACGGCGTGGGCTGGCGCGTTCACCGCATCCACGTCCAGGGCTTTGCCGGCGCGCCGGCCGAGGGCAACGCCCAAGGCGCGACGCCGACACCCGTCGCTGCTCCGGTCGCCGAGGAGATCGCCCGCTACATCCGCGAGAACGGATTGATCAAGCCGGCCGTGGTCGGCCATTCGATGGGAGGGACCATCGGCCTGATGCTGGCCGCGCGCCATCCCGACAGCGTGGGCAAATTGATGGTCGTGGACATGATCCCCTTCATGGGCGCGATGTTCGCAGCGCCGGGCGCGACGGCCGAGAGCGTGACCCCCGTCGCCGACCAAATCTGGACCGCCCAATCCACCAGCCCGCGCGAGGCCTATGTCGCCCAGGCCACGACCAGCATCAGCGGCATGATCAATACCGAAAGCCGCCGCGCAGAGGCGCTGGAGGACATGCGGACCAGCGACCAGAAGGTCTCCGCCGCCGCCTTCCGTGAACTGGTCGCCACCGACCTGCGTCCCGAACTGTCGAAGATCACCGCCCCGACCGAGGTGCTGTACGTCAAGTTCAACGATGCGCGCATGACGCCCCAGGTCACCGACGCCATCTATCAGGCCTCATTCGCCAATCTGAAAGGCGTCGAACTGAAGCGCATCGACGACAGCGCCCATTTCATCATGTTCGACCAGCCGCAGTCATTCTACGCCGACCTGGACGCCTTTCTTTCGGCGAAATAGCCGCTCACGATCCCGTGAAGTCGGCGGGACCGTTTCGGCGGGCGTTCATACGCGATACACAGCCGATGAACGAAAACCCGCCCAGCGCGGCATCTGAAGGATAGTCATGGCGGGTCCAGGTAACGTGGGCGGACAACAGGCGCAGGGCAAGCCTCGCCGGTCGGCCTGGCAACGGCTGTTTTACTGGAGCGCGGTGCTGGCGGTCTGGGGGCTGATCTTCCTGGTCGTCTTCTTCGCCGTCTTCGCGCGCGGCCTGCCGGACACCTCCAGCCTGTACCAGGTCGATCGCCAGCCCTCGATCACCTATCTGGACCGCAACGGCGCCCTGATCGCCACGCGCGGGACGCAGATGGCGCCGCCCGCCGATCTCGACAGCCTGCCCGACTATGTGCCGGCGGCCTTCATCGCCATCGAGGACCGTCGCTTCTACAACCACCCCGGCTTCGACCCCATCGGCATGGCCCGCGCCATGGTGACGAACATGCGCGCCGGCCGCGTGGTTCAGGGCGGTTCGACCCTGACACAGCAGCTGGCCAAGAACCTGTTCCTGACGCCCGACCAGAACATGCGCCGCAAGGTGCAGGAGCTGATGCTGGCCGTCTGGCTGGAGATGAAATTCTCCAAGAAGGAGATACTGGCCCTGTATCTGAACCGGGTCTATTTCGGCGCCGGCGCCTACGGGATCGAGGCGGCGTCGCAACGCTATTTCGACAAGTCGGCCAAGAACCTGACTGTGGGCGAGGCCGCGCTTCTGGCGGGCCTGCTGAAGGCGCCGTCGCGCTATTCCCCGGTGTCCGAGAGCGAGCGCGCCGCCGCCCGCGCCACCGTCGTCCTGAACGAGATGGAAGAGGCCGGCGTCATCACCGCCGCCCAGCGCGAACAGGCCGTGACCCAGCCGGTCATCGTCTCGCGCACACTGGCGACCCAACACGCCCAGTATTTCATCGACTGGCTGGACAAGTCGATCCGCAGCCTGGTCGGCGAACCGACCGAGGACATGGTGGTCGAGACGACGCTTGACCTGACGCTGCAGACCTCGGCCGAGCGGTCGGTGCGCCGCATCCTGGACCGCGACGAAGGCAAGGGCGTGCAGCAGGCGGCCCTGGTCGCGCTGGACGGCGACGGGCGGGTGCGCGCCATGATCGGCGGCGCCTCCTATGCCGACAGCCAGTTCAACCGCGCCGTCGATGCGAAACGCCAGGCGGGTTCGGCCTTCAAACCCTTCGTCTATCTGGCGGCGGTCGAGGCCGGCTATACGCCCCAGACCCCGGTGGTCGATCAGCCGATCACCATCGGCAACTGGTCACCCCGCAACTATTCCGGGACATTCAGCGGCAACATGACCCTGGCCCAGGCCGTGGCCCAGTCCACCAATACGGTCGCCGCCTATGTCGCCGATCAGGTCGGTCGCGACAGCGTGGCCCGCGCCGCGCGTCGCCTGGGCATCGAAAGCCGCATCGGGCTGGAGCCGGCCATGGCCCTGGGCGCCGTCGAGGTCTCGCCGCTGGAGATGGCCACCGCCTATGACGCCTTCGCCAACGGCGGCCGCCGCGTGGACGCCTATGGGATCAGCCGCATCCGCACGCCCCAGGGCCGCGTCATCTATCAGCGCCAGTCGGGGCAGAGCGGCCAGGCGATCAACAATCCGTCGCTGTATTACATGAACCAGATGCTGCGGGGCGTGGTCTCCAGCGGCTCGGGCCGTTCGGCGGCGATCTCGGGACGCGATTTGGCGGGCAAGACCGGCACGACCTCGGACTACAAGGACGCCTGGTTCGTCGGCTACACCGGCGGCTTCGTCACCGCCGTCTGGGTCGGCAAGGACGACAACACCGCCATGCGCGGCGTGACCGGCGGCTCGTCGCCCGCCGCCATCTGGAAGGGCTTCATGGAGGCGGCCCTGCCGCGCCTGAACGCGCCGCGCATCCCCGACGGTCCGGCCATGCCCGAGGGCTGGGTCGCGCCCGATCCGGTCGGCGACCTGATGAGCGGCCTGGATCAGAACGGCCTGCCGGTCGAACCCGTCGATCCGTTGCTGGGCGAGCCCTATGTCGAAGACCCGGAGGCGCAGGTTCAGCAGCCGTCGCCGAAACAGCCGATGATGCGTCCGAATGCGCCTCAGCCGGCGCCGCGTGATACGCCGAATCAACAACCGGAAGGCCGCCAGCCGCCTGAACGCAGGGGCGACGCCCTGTTCTTCTGATGATCCCGTCTCCTCCCCATTTCATGGGGAGGTGGCGCGGCGCTCTTGCGCCGTGACGGAGGGGGTCTTCACCGCATCACAGGCGTCTGTGGGACTTCAAGAGCCCCTCCACCACGCTACGCGCGGTCCCCCTCCCCATTTTATGGGGAGGAAACTGTCGTCGCCTAGCGCCCCACGGCGTGCAGCGCGCCGCCGTAGTCCTTCAGCCATTTGCGCCACGGCTTGTGATCCCCGACCAGACGCTCGACCACGGACCAGTAGGCCGGGCTGTGATCGGCGTGGACCAGGTGGGCGACCTCGTGGGCGGCAAGGTAGTCGATGACCGGGGGCGGGGCCATGATGACGCGCCAGGAATAGCGGATGGTGCGGTTGTGCGGGCTGCACGAGCCCCAGCGCGACCGGGTGTCGGCGATCGACATCTTCACCGGCTTTTGGCCCAGAGCGCGCAGGTGGTGGTCGGTGCGTTCCAGCAGGGTGTCGCGCGCCTCGCGCTTCAGCAGGTTCTCGACACGCCGCGCATAAGCCTCGCCCTCGCCGCCCGAACGGATGACAGCGCCATCCTCGACCAGGCGTGCGGCCCCGGCGCCGGGCACGGCCTCCAGCCGAACGGGGCGACCGCGCAGGGAGATGACCTGACCCGGCTCCAGCGGCCGGCCCTTGGGCTGCACCGCCAGCCGTTGGCTGATCCAGACGGCCTTGGTTCGGGCGAAGGCGACGGCCTGGGTCAGGCCGCGCTCGGTCGGAGCGATGACCACGGCCTCGCCGGCGCGCGCATCGATCCGCACCGACAGGCGCCGCGCACGCGGATTGACGGACAGTCTCAGGACGGGACCAGGCCCGCCCCCTTCGTCAAGCGGCAGCCGCTGATCGTTGCGGTACGCCACCGATGGCCTCGTTCTGGGCGATGAAATCGCGGACGCGGGGATAGATCTCGTCACGGAAGCGACGGCCGTTGAACACGCCGTAGTGGCCCACGCCCGGCTGGACATAGAGCACGCGGCGGTCCTCGGGGATGTTGGGGCACAGGCCGTGCGCGGCTTGCGTCTGGCCGACGCCCGAGATGTCGTCCTTCTCGCCCTCGACGGTCATCAGGCCGATGTCGGTGATCTTGGTCAGATCGACCTTGCGCCCGCGATGCTCCAACAGGCCCCGCGCCAACAGATGCTGCTGGAATACGATGTCGATGGTCTGGAGATAGAACTCCTCGGTCAGGTCCAGCACCGACAGATATTCGTCATAAAACTCTTCGTGCTTGTCGACCCCGTCGCCGTCCCCGTCGATCAGGCTGTTGAAATAGTCCCAGTGCGCGTCGCGGTGGCGCGCCCCGTTCATCGACATGAAGCTGTAGAGCTGGACGAAGCCCGGATAGACCCGCCGTCCGAACCCCGAATAGGGCAGGGGCACGGTGTGGATCATGTTCGACTTGAACCAGGTGAAGGGCTTTTCCTCCGCCAGCTGGTTGGTCACGGTCGGCGACAGACGCGCATCGATGGGCGAGCCCATGAAGGTCATGGACAGGGGGCGGTTCTCGTCGCCGTCCTCGGCCATCACCGCGCCGGCCGCCAGGACCGGCGGGCCGGGCTGGCACACGCCGACGACATGGGCGCGGCCGCCGATCTCGGCCAGCATCATGCGGACGTGGTCGATATAGTCGAAGAAGTCGAACCGACCCTCCAGCACCGGCACCTGGCGGGCGTTGATCCAGTCGGTGACATAGACGTCGTGGTCCTGAAGGAAGCCCTCGACCGTGCCGCGCAGCAGGGTGGCGTAGTGACCCGACAGAGGGGCCACGATCAGGACGGCGGGCGCGGCGACGGGTTTGCCCGCGCGTTTCAGGTCGCCGATGTTTCGCGCGAACCGGACCAGGCGACACCACGGGCTCTGCCAGATCACCTGTTCGGTGGTGCGGACGGTCTTGCCGCCGATCTCCAGGGTCTCCAGCTTCCAGTCCGGCTTGCCGTATCGCCGGGTGACGCTCTCGAACAGCTCGGCCGAGGCGTAGGCCGTGCGCCCGATCGCGGTGTCCGACGCCGGATTGAAGGGCGAGGTCCAGAAGTTCCGCGCCATCTGGGCGCCGACCCGGAACGGCAGGGCCGATTGGTAGGCGAGTTCATGAAATGCGTAGAGCATGACGATCCGTTACGGCCCATCGCCGTTTGTGCAGGGCAACATATAATGCATCACCCTGCAAAAGGATTATGAGGCAGCGGAATAGCCCTTATCCCGCTCTTTCAGCCCCGCGCGATCGCATCCTCGATGATCTTGGTCGTCTTGTCCGGCCCCATCCCATAGGCGACGGCGGTGCGGAACTTGCCGTCCGGCCCCATCAGATAGACGGTCAGGGAGTGGTTCATCGTATAGGCCTCGCCCTCGCCGACCTTCTCGTAGAAGGCGCGGTAAGCCTTGGCCGCCGTCGCCACCTGTTCCGGCGTGCCCGTCAGGCCGATGGTCCCCTTGGGAAACCCGTCCGACGACAGATAGTCCTTCAGCGCCTGGGGCGTGTCGCGCTGGGGATCTATGCTGACGAAGACGATCTGCAGATCCTTGGCCTTTTCGCCCAGCCGCTGCTGCACGACGGCCATTTCCGCCAGGGTGGTGGGGCAGAACTCGGGACAGTAGGTGAAGCCGAAGAAGACCAGGCTCCATTTGCCGTTCAGCATCGTCTGATCGACCGGTTGTCCGTCCTGATTGACCAGTTGGAAGTCGCCGCCGACCAGCGGCTGGCCGGTCGATGTGACCTCGGCGCCGTTCGACGCCGGCGTGCGTCCGCTCACCACCACGACGGTGATGATGGCCAGGGCCACGGCGATGGCGATACAGGCGCCCGCGAACAGCAGGATGGAACGACGCGGCATGACGGCCTCTCACGAAACGGATCTGATCGGTCTATAGAAGCGGTGTGACCTCGACAGAAGCCCGCAATGCGCCGCACGGCGCATCATATTCCGAACCGTTGAACGGCTGGAGCGACGCGCCGCGTCGCGGGCGGGGCTTTTCGCTGCGAACCCTGATCGTGCTGCGCTGGCTGACCATCGTGGGGCAAAGCGCAGCGATCCTGACGGCGTATCAGGGTCTGCACTTTCCCCTGCCGCTCTGGCCCTGCCTGATCGTCATCGCCATCAGCGCTGCGGTGAACGTCGGGGCCATGGCGCGAGTGCGGCGGCTGGAGGCCAGTCTGCCGGATGGGCGTCAGACCGCGATCCACCTGGGCTTCGACATCTTCCAGCTGGGCGTGTTGCTGGCGCTGACTGGAGGGCTGGAAAACCCCTTCTGCCTCTTGCTGGTCGCGCCCGTGACCATCGCGGCGGCCGCCCTTCCGGCACGTCAGGCCCTGATGCTGGGCGTGCTGGCCCTGATCGCGGTCGGGGTGCTGTTCTTCTGGTCCGAGCCCCTGCCGTGGCGCCCGTACGAGGATTTCCACCTGCCGACCCTGTATCGGCTTGGCATGGCCATGGCCCTGGTGACCGGGGTGGTCTTTACCGCCGGATACGCCTGGCGGGTGGCGGCCGATGCGGAGAAGCTGGAACTGGCCCTGGCCACGACCCAGGACGTGCTGCAACGCGAGCAACGGCTGGCGGCCCTGGGCGGTCTGGCGGCGGCGGCGGCGCACGAGCTGGGCACGCCGCTGGCGACCATTCAGGTCGTGGCCAAGGAGCTGCAACGCGCCTCGGCCCCCGACAGCGATGCGGCAGAGGATGCCGCCCTGATCCTGCAGCAGGCCGAACGGTGCCGGGGCATCCTGACCCAGCTGTCGCAACAGCCCGAGGGCGACGACGCCCTCTATGCCGATGTGTCGCTGAAGGCCCTGCTGGAAGAGGTGGTCGAACCCCACCGCGGCTTCGACCTTGCGTTCGAGGTGCTGGTCAAGACGCCGCCGGGCCAGCCCGCGCCGCGCGTGCGCCGCCTGCCCGAGGTGGTCCACGGCCTGTCCACCCTGGTGGAGAACGCCGCCGACTTCGCTGCGACCACCGTGCGCGTCCAGGCCGTGGTTGACGCCGGCTGGATCGAGATCGACATCCTCGACGACGGTCCTGGCTTCGCCAGCGATATCCTGCCCAGACTGGGCGAGCCCTATGTGACCAGCCGGCCCCAGGGCAAGGCGCGTCAGGCCCTGGCCGCCCAGATCGCCGCCGCCGCCCGCCCGTCCAAGCGCCGCGCGACCGCAGAGGCGCCCATCGCCCCCAGCCAGGGCGGCATGGGCCTGGGCTTCTTCATCGCCCGCACCCTGCTGGAACGCACTGGCGGATCGGTCAGCGTGGGGCAGGGGCTGGCGCAGTCCGACGCCAAGGGTTCGCCGCGCGGCGCCCGCGTGGCGGTGCGTTGGGCGCGCCCGGCGCTGGAGGTCGCGGCGTGAGCCAAATGGGTCTAACCGTCGCAGGCGAAACCTTGGCCTTGACCCACACGCTACCCGTCACGACTTGAAGCGGCAGGAGAGAACCGAATGTCCGAACTAGAAGCCCGCATCGCCGCCCTGCCCGACAAGTCCCTGCTGCTGCTGGACGACGATCAGGCCCTGCGCACCCGCATGGGTCGCGCGCTGGAGGCGCGCGGCTTTCAGGTGACCACCGCCGAGTCCGTCGCCGAGGCGACCCAGCTTCTGCGCGATAAGGCGCCGGCCTTCGCCGTGCTGGACATGCGGCTGGAGGACGGCAACGGCCTGAAGGTCGTCGAGGCCGTGCGTGAAAAGCGCGAGGACGCCCGCATCGTCATGCTGACCGGCTACGGCGCCATCGCCACGGCGGTCGCGGCGGTCAAGGCCGGCGCCGTCGACTATCTGTCCAAGCCCGCCGACGCCGACGACGTGGTCAAGGCCTTGCTGGCCACAGGCGATTCGCCCGAGCCGCCCGAAAACCCCATGAGCGCCGACCGGGTCCGCTGGGAACATATTCAGCGCGTCTACGAGCTGTGCGACCACAATGTCTCGGAAACCGCCCGCCGCCTGGGCATGCACCGCCGCACCCTGCAACGCATCCTCGCCAAGCGCGCGCCGCGGTAGGGGGCGCGCCTCAGTCCTCGTCGTCGTCCACGTCGGGGATTTCCGGGGTGACCACGGTCGGGGCGATGGTCTTGATCTCGCCCAGCTTGGCGCCGGGGAAGGCCAGCATCACCGCCTTGATGAAGGGGTTGGCCTCGACCTCGGCGCGTTCGGTGGCGCGGGCCTTTTTCTGAAGTTCGATGACCGTCTCGGCGCCGCCCTGGCCGTTGGCGGCGATCAGCCAGGTGCGGCCGGTCCATTCGCGCAGGCGGGCGGACAGTTTGCGCGCCAGTTCGATGGGCGCGCCCTGAACGCTTTCATAGACGATAGCGCCGGGCTTGAACGAGACCGGCTTCACATACCGTTCCACGTCCATCTGAAGCCCGACCTCGCGCTTCTCGCCGATCAGGGCGACGACCTGTTCGAAGGTCTGCGGGTCGGGCAGGGCCGGGGCCATCACCGGCCGCGCCGCCAGTTGCGCCGACGTTCCGCCGCCGCCTCCACCACCACCGCCGCGCGGGGCCGATCCGCCGCCCAGCGGTTCGCCCGACTGGAGCCGCTTCAACGCCTCCTCCGGCCCCGGCAGGTCGGCGGCATAGGCCAGGCGCACGATGGCCATCTCGACCGCATCGGCCGGATTGGGCGCGCGCCGCACCTCGTCCAGCGCCTTCAACAGCATCTGCCAGGTGCGCGATAGGGTCGCCGCCGGAATGGCCGCGCCCAGGGCCGCCAGCTTCTGCGCCTGGTCGTTCGGCAACCGCGTCGCGTTCGGACCCAGCATCTTGGCGACCGACGCCGCGTGGCAATGCTCCAGCAGGTCGTTGGTCACCTGCACCGGATCGGCGCCGAAGCCGTACAGGGTGCGAAAACTCTCCAACGCCTCGGGCGTGCGGCCGGCCATGACGCTTTCGAACAGGGCGATGGTCTGGGTCCGGTCCGCCAGACCCAGCATGTCGCGCACGGTCTCGGTCTTGACCATTTGACCGCTCTCGGCCTGAACCAGAGCCTGATCCAGCAGCGACAGGCCGTCGCGCACCGACCCTTCCGCCGCGCGCGAAATCAGCGCCAGGGCGTCGGTCTCGATCTTCATGCCCTCGCGGTCGGCGATCCGGCCCAGGTGCTCGACCAAAATCTCCGGCTCGACCCGGCGCAGGTCGAACCTCTGGCAACGGCTCAGGATCGTCACCGGCACCTTGCGGATTTCGGTGGTGGCGAAGATGAATTTGGCGTGGGGCGGCGGCTCCTCCAGCGTCTTCAACAGGGCGTTGAACGCCTGCGTCGACAGCATATGGACCTCGTCCAGCACATAGACCTTGTAGCGCGCCTCGACGGGCGCATAGCGGACGCTCTCCAGAATGTCGCGGATGTCGTTGACGCCGGTGTGCGACGCCGCGTCCATCTCCATCACGTCCATGTGCTGGCCGGCCATGATGGCGGCGTCATGCCGACCGTGGGCGGTCAGGGTCAGGGACGGCCGGTCGATGACGTCGGTCTCGTTGTTCAGGGCGCGGGCCAAGAGGCGGGCGGTGGTCGTTTTGCCGACGCCCCGCACCCCGGTCAGCATGAAGGCGTGGGCGATCCGGCCGGTGGCGAAGGCGTTGGTCAGGGTGCGAACCATCGCCTCCTGTCCGATCAGATCCTCGAATGTGCGCGGCCGGTATTTGCGCGCCAGCACCTGATAGGCCGCCCCGTCGTCCACATGGGCCTCGACATCGGCATGGGCGGGCTTGGAGACGGCAGGCGCAGCAACGGGCGCCGCGACCGGCTCAAGCGCCGCAGCGGGCGCGCCGAACATGTCGTCGGTGTTCTCGTCGCGCTGGACGACCTCGTCCTCTTCCCAAGGCGGGCCGTCGAGATTCGTGTCGCTGTCCGTCATGGGGTGAAGTCTTACAGCGGGTAAGGTCTGCGGCGAAGCGGGCGTTCACCGAAAAGGCTGGATTATCCAGGATCGAAAACGCGACGCTGAAGCGCGGTCACGCCGGCAGGTTCATCAATCGCACGTGCTTGTAACCGCGCGCCTGCAAGTCTTTAACGATTTCAACCACGTCCATGTAACGATTGGACGCCTTTGGCTCCACGTAGATCGGATTTTTGAGGTCGAGGCCAAATTCATAAAGACGGCGACCGATCTCCTCCGAAGATGTTCGTGACGCCTGTTGTCCGTTCCATGTCGAAATCTCGACTGTGCCGTCAGGGTTGAGATCGATCTGCGCGCCATTTGTCTGAAGGGCGGTCTCGTAACATCCCATCGTTCGGTACAGCCTGAACTCGGTCACCTGCGGGCGCGATTCCGCAGGCGCCGATCCGCAGGCGCACAAGCCCAACAATCCGAGAAGCCACGAAGGTTTCATAAGGCGACGTTCGCAGAAGTTGTGGTTTCTCACAACCGCGTTGTCTAAGTCACGGCTAACGAAGGACGCTAGGGCGCACAAACGCGCTCAAGCAGCGAGCGACCGCGTCGCGAGCGTACCGCACCAACAAAGAGAGAAGTAGAGACCGCGACCCGAAGGGGAATTCGTTGTGGCTGCTGCCTTCCGGCCCTGACCAGATTGGCGAAACCTTCGCCCGCGATCTCCGAGCGGAGATATGACGGGTGCGGCGGTCGGAATCAAGGGCTACAAACCCGCATGGCCTATCAGAACACCTTCGCCGGCAATCCGCTCGATCGGGCCGGCGACCTGCGCAACGATCCCGAATGGCTGGCCGAGCAGGCAGGCAAGCCCTACGCCCAGGCCATGGTCCTGTGGGAAGGGCGGCCCCTGATCGCAGAGACGGCCGAGGGGCCGCGCCTGACCTGGCTGGCGATGAGCCATGCGCGCACCCTGGTGCGGGACCGCGAGGCGTTCCTGGGCCTGTGGAACGACGAACCCATCTTCGCCATCGAGTTCGAGGGCTCCATTGATCCGACCGACGGGCCGCTGGCCGGCGTCGGCGCCTTTCATGAGTTGCGGGCGGCGGTGGCGGTCCTGCCTGCGGCGGATGCGGCCATGGCGGGCGGGGCCAAGAGCCTGTTCGACTGGCGGCGCAGGCACGGTTTCTGCGCCAACTGCGGCACGCTGACCGAAACCGCGTCGGGGGGCTGGAAGCGCCGCTGCCCCGCCTGCGGGACCGAGCATTTCCCGCGCGTCGATCCGGTCACCATCATGCTGCCGGTCTACAAGGGCGGACCGGAGCCGATCTGCCTGCTGGGTCGCCAGGCGGCCTGGCCCGAGGGGCGGATGTCGGCCTTGGCCGGTTTCCTGGAGCCCGGCGAGTCGATCGAGGAGGCCTGCGCCAGAGAGGTCAAGGAAGAGGCCGGCCTGACCGTGATCGCCACCGCCTATCACTCCAGCCAGCCTTGGCCCTTTCCGTCGCAACTGATGATCGGCCTGATCGCCGAGGTCTCGGACGATCAGGCCCGACCCGACCAGACCGAGCTGGAATCGGTCGCCTGGCTGACCCGGGCTGAGGCGCGCGCGGTGCTGGCCGGCGAACACGCGGCCATCCAGGCCCCGCCCCCCTTCGCCATCGCCCACAGTTTGATCAGGGCGTGGGTCGAGGAGGCTTAGACAAAGCCTCTCCCTCCCCCCTGCGGGGGAGGGTGGTCGCGCAGCGACCGGGTGGGGGCGGCCCAGCAGGGCCGCACTTGTTTGACGCAGGACAGATCGGTGAAGCGTCGCCTTGCCGCCCCCACCCGACCTCGCTCCGCTCGGCCACCCTCCCCCGCAGGGGGAGGGAGAAATCCGTCTCCATCCTATCTAAGACAACGAACCTGCCGCATTTCAACAGCTTGTGGTTTAGCATCGACCGTCTGCCATACACGGGTCTGACCCGGCCTATAATCGCCGCCGGGTCTTTGACATCGTCGCGCAACGAAGCCGCTAGCGAAAGTTGCACCAGTGCAATTTGGCGCAACTAAATTCTACAATAAAAACAGCTATCTCCGTCGTAATTGCACTCCATTGCACCATTTTCTAGGAGTGCAACTTCGCACTCACGCCAACCGCCGCGCCGCCTCCAGGTCCGCCGGATTGTCCACCGACAGGGGCGCTTCGTCGATGACGGCGGCCCAGATCTGCATCCCCATCTCCAGGGCGCGCAACTGCTCCAGCTTCTCGCGCTTTTCCAGCGGCGATTGCGGCGCGGCGCAGAAGCGGTTCAGGGCCTCGCGGCGATAGCCATAGACGCCGATGTGCCGCCAGATGGAGGCATCGCCATACAGGGTCGAGCGGGTGAAATAGAGGGCGCGGCCCTGACGCTCATTTTCTCCAAGGGCCAACACCGCCTTGACCACATCGGGGTTGGTCCGGTCCGACGTCTCGGCCTCGGCCGCGACCAGGGTGGCGATGTCGCACGCCGGTTCGCCATGCAGGATGGCGGCGCAGGCGACGGCTAAGCCCGGGCTGGCGAACGGCATGTCGCCCTGGACGTTGATGACCGCGTCGAAATCGCCCTCCGGGTCTATGGCGTCCACGGCGGCGCGGATCCGGTCCGAACCCGAAGGCAGGGCCGGGTCGGTCAATATGGCGCGGCCGCCCGCCGCCTCGACCGCCTCGACGATCTCGGGATCGCCGGCGGCGACCACGACCGGCAGGCCCGAGGCCTCGGCCTGGCGATAGGCGCGCACGATCATCGGCGTGTCGCCGATCAGGGCCAGCGGCTTGTTCGGCAGGCGGGTCGCCGCCATGCGAGCGGGTATCATTATCAACGGATTCATCGACTTCCCTGACGCCTGTCTTGCCCGCCGCGTGCCGGGCTGGTTGCGAAGGCGGCGCTACCGTGCCAGAGACGCCAAAGCAAGATTATGTCCGGGGCGTGTTTTCGAGGGGCCCGGCCGTCAGAGGGATTCGACCAGGCGCATGAGCGGCGATCTTAAGTGGAACAAGATTTTCGGTGCGGCTCTGGGGACGGCCTTCGTCATCCTGGTCGTCCAGCAGGCTTCGGGCCTCGTCTATCATTCCGAACCGCCGGAAAAGATGGGCTATTTCGTCGATGCGCCTGAAGAGGCCGCCGGCGGTGAAGCGCCCGAACTGGCGCCCGACTGGGGCACGGTCCTGCCGACGGCCGATCTCGCCGCCGGCGAGGCTGCCTTCGCGCGCTGCCAAGCCTGCCACGATGCGCACCAGGGCGGCGCCGACAAGATCGGTCCCAACCTGTGGGGCGTGGTCGGCGGTCCGGTCGAGCACCGTCCGGGCTTCGCCTATTCCGACGCCATGACCAAGCACAAGGCCGAGGCGCCGACCTGGGGCTTTGACCAGCTGAACAGCTTCATCACCTCGCCGGCCAAATATGTGCCGGGCACCAAGATGTCCTTCGCCGGCATCCGCGACACCCAGACGCGCATCAACCTGATCGCCTGGCTGCGCACGCAGGGCTCGGGCGGCTTCGCCATCCCGGCGCCGGATCCGACCCGTCAGCCCGGCGCGGCGGCGCCTGCCGCCGGCGCTGAGGCCCCGGTGACTGAAGGCGCTGCGGCGACCGAAGCGACCGGCACGACCCCGGCCGAGGGCGCGCCCGCCGCAGCCCAGGCCACGCCGGCCGCTCCGCCTGCCGCGACCAGCACGGCGCCGGCCAACCACTGATCGCGACGGCGACGCCAGGACGACAAAAGGGCGGCCCCGACGGGCCGCCCTTCTTCGTTTGCGGTGGGCGTGGCGCAAAACCCCCTGTCGCACCGGCCGTCTTGCCCCTATCTAGGGAGCATGAAAGACCTGACACAACTGATGCAGCAGGCCCAGGCGATGCAGCAAAAGCTGCAGGACGCCCAGGCCAAGATGGCCGAAACGTCCGCCGAGGGCTCCTCGGGCGGCGGGCTTGTCTCGGTGTCCCTCAAGGGGCCGGGCGAGATCACCGCGATCAGAATTGACGACAGCCTGCTGGCGCCCGGAGAGGGCGAGATTCTGGCCGACCTGATCGTCGCCGCCCACGCCGACGCCAAGCGTAAGCTGGATGAACAGAACAACGCCCTGATGCGCGAAGCCGCCGGGCCGATGGCCGGGATGAACATTCCCGGAATGCCGAAACTGTTCTGATGGCCGCCTCCGCCGGGCCGGAGATCGAACGGCTGATCTCCCTTCTCGCCAAGCTTCCGGGCCTGGGTCCGCGCTCCGCCCGGCGTGCGGCCCTGGCCTTGCTGAAGCGGCGCGAGCAACTGCTTGTGCCGCTGGCGGCGTCTCTGGCCGAGACGGCGGAAAAGGTCGTGTCCTGTTCGGTGTGCGGCACGCCCGACACGCGCGACCCCTGCGCCATCTGTTCGGACGGCGCGCGCGACAACGGCCTGATCTGCGTGGTCGAGGAGGCCGGCGCCCTATGGGCGATGGAGCGATCCGGCGCTTTCCGCGGTAAATACCATGTGCTGGGCGGGCTGCTGTCCGCTCTGGACGGCGTCGGCCCAGAGCATCTGCGCATCACCGAACTGGTCGGGCGTGTGCGCGGCGGCGGCGTGCGCGAGGTCGTCCTGGCCCTGCCGGCCACCGTCGACGGCCAGACCACCGCCCACTACGTTGCCGAGCGGATCGGCGGGCCGGAGGTAGAGGTCACCTCCCTGGCGCGCGGCGTGCCGGTCGGAGGCGACCTGGACTGGTTGGACGACGGCACTATCGTCCAGGCCCTGAAGGCCCGCCGCCCCGCCTGAAGCCGATCAGTTCGACGGCGTCGTCGGCGCGTTGACGTTCGGCGCTTCACCGGTCGGAACAGGCTCAGCCCGGCCCGTCGCGTCTGTGGGCGCATCAGCCGCAGGCGGCGTCTGGCTGTCGCCTGCAAAGTCGCGAGTGTCCGCTGCGGTCGGCCCCGTTTCGTCATTTTGGGCGTTGAAGCCGCCGTTCGAAACCATCCAGATCCCCAGCAGCAGGACCGCCGCCGCCAGCGTCGAGACCACCAGCAGCACCAGGATGCGTGGACCTTTACGTCCGCTGCGCACCAGTTCGGCGTCTACAGGACGGCCCTCATGGACGGCGTCGGCGGCCTTGTCGTGGCGTTCGGGCTCTTGCGGGATCATCGGCGTCTCTCCTCCGTGGATATCGTCAGCCAAACCAACGTCATCGGAACCGCCGCGTTCCTGACCATGCCCTGGCGCTTCTCAAGCAAGGCGACTCCCGCTAGGAACGGAGCATGAACATGCTCGTGCCCATCCTCGCCGTTCTCGCCGCCGCCTTCGCGGGCGGCTTCCTGTGGGCCTTCATGGGCTGGCAGAGGACGCAGGGCGCGCTGGCGGCCGCCGAGGCGCGCATCGACCTGGTCGAGGAAAGCCGCGTCACCATGGGCGAACTGCTCAAGGCCCAGGCGGCGCAGTCGGCCCAGGTGGTGGCGGACCAGATGGTCAGCCGCGCGACCGAGACCTTCCGCGCCCAGGACCAGCTGGCGCGAGAGCGGATGGCGGCCCAGCTCAAGCCCGTCGCCGACACCCTGACCAAGTTCCAGGAACATGTCGCCGCGCTGGAAAAGACCCGCTCCGAAGAGACCGGCGGCCTGCGCGAACAACTGACCCAGCTGATGGCGGCGTCCTCGGCGACGCGGGACGAAGCCCGCAAGCTGACCGAGGCCCTGCGCGGCAACACCGGCCGGCGCGGGCGTTGGGGCGAGCAGACCTGCCGAAACGTGCTGGAGGCCGCCGGCATGGCCGGCCGGTTCGATTTCACCGAACAGACCTCCAGCGCCGACGACGAGGGTCGCCAGAACCGACCCGACTTCATCGTCCGCCTGCCCGGCGGCGGCATGTTCGTGATCGACGCAAAGGTGCCCCTGGCCTTTGACGAGGGCGACGGCGACGAGGAGGCGCGCGCCCGTTCGGTCGGCCTGCGCACCGCCGCCAGCCTGAAGACCCACGTCCGCCAGCTGTCGTCCAAGGCCTATCAGGACCAGTTCAAGCCCAGCCCGGATTTCGTCGTCCTGTTCGTGCCGGGCGACGCCTTCCTGGTCACCGCCCTGGACCACGAGCCGGACCTGATGACCCAGGCGATGGCGTCGCGCGTCGTCATCGTCACCCCCTCGACCCTGTTCGCCCTGTGCAAGGCCGTCGCCTATGGCTGGCGGGCGGAAGAACAGGCGGCCAACGCCGACAAGGTCGCCGCCTTGGGCCGCGAGCTTTACAAGCGGCTGTCGGTCATGGGCGGCCACGCCTCGGCCGTCGGCCGCGCCCTGGATCAGGCCGTGGGCAAGTACAACCAGTTCGTCGGTTCGCTGGAGAGCCAGGTCATGGTCTCGGCCCGCCGGTTCGAGGACCTACAGGTGGACCACGAAGGCAAGGCCCTGCCGGACCTGACGCCGGTGGAGACGGCGCCGCGCGTCATCGCTCGCCCGGAGCTGATCGCCTCGTCCAAGTCGGAGTAGAGCGTCTTTTTGTGGAAAGGGCGCTTGACAGGCGCTGCGTCGTGATGTCAATGTAGCTTGTCAATTGGACAAGGGGTGTTGACTGATGCGTAAGTGGCGGCCGGTAATCAAGGCGACGGTGATCACGTTCGGCGGCGGGCTGCTGTTCGCCCTTCTGGGCGGCATTGCGGTCGGCTACGCTTCCAACTCGGGCTGGATCACCTCCGAGCTTGGTGAGCTGATCGTGACCGGCGTCTTCGCCGCCGCCATCATGGCGGGCGCCCTCTGGGTCGGCGCCGAATGGATGCGGGTGATCGACGAGGCCGCGCGCGAGGCCCACAAGGCCGCCTGGTACTGGGGCGGCACGGCCGGCATGTGCGTCAGCGGCGTAGGCCTGATCCTGTCCTCCGCAGGACCCTGGCGCGACATCATCGCCCGCCACGTCGGATCGGGCGGCTCCCCCGTCGACTATATGTCCGCCGGCGCCGCCTTGATGATCGCCCCCATGCTGATCGGCTACACCGTCGTCTGGGGCTGGTGGTGGCTGGCGCGGATGCGGGGCTGAGCCATGAACAATCGTCTCAAGGTCCTGCGCGCCGAGCGCGACTGGAGCCAGGCGCAGCTGGCCGAACACCTGGGCGTGTCGCGCCAGACCGTGAACGCGCTGGAGACCGGGCGCTACGACCCGTCCCTGCCGCTGGCCTTCAAGATCGCGCGCGTCTTCGGCCAGCCCATCGAATCCATCTTTTCCGACGACCAGGAGCCGACGAAATGAAGTCTCGCTCACTCTCTCCCGCCTCGTGGCCCCGCTGGGTCCGCGCCTTTGCCTTCGGCGCCCTGTTCGGCGTGATCGGCTACGGCGTCGGCGGCTGGCTGGCCAAGGTCGCGCCGGGCGGGTTCGGCCTGATGGACAAGGCCATACGCTGGTCGGACATGCTGGCCATGCTGGTCGGCGCCGCCCTGATCCTGGGCGCTCTCTGGGCGCTTTACGTCAGCCTGGACGCCAAACGCCTGGGCCGGATGTACAATCTGGAAGGCGCCGCCTCGCCCGAGGAAACCGCCCTGGCCCGGTTCCAGGCGGCGGTCATGGGCTTTTCTGGCATCATCCTGACCCTGCCGATCGCATTCAGCCTGACGGGCGTCAGTCCCGTACTCGGCCTCGGCGCCATCGGCCTGCTGGTGGTGCTGCACACGGTGATGAACGTGCGCGTCTATCGCCAGGCCGACGAACTGCTGCGTCGCGCCGTGATGGAGGCCGCCGCCGTCACCTTCTTCGCCGGCCAGCTGGTCCTCTTCATGTGGGCCGCCGCCGAGCGTCTGGGCGCCGCGCCGGCGATTACCGCCTGGGACATCTACGCCGTGCTGATGACGCTCTATCTGGGCGTCTCCATCTGGATCAGCGCCCGTCGCGGCTTGGCCTGACCATTTCGTTTCCACATATTTTCCAAAGACAAGAGTGACCTCATGACCCTCGCTGCTCGCCTCCGATCCTCCGTTTCCACCCTCGCGCGCGGCGCGCTCGGCGTCGCCGGCGGCCTGGCCCTGTTCGTCGCCATCGCCGGGGTTCCGGCCGACGCCCTGGCCCAGACGGCGGCCCCCGCTGACGCGGCGCCCATCCAGGGCGAAGGCCCCGCCCTGTGGGTGATCAAGGATGCGGATTCGACCCTGTATCTGTTCGGCTCGGTCCACGTCCTGCGCCCCACGACCGGCTGGGCCAGCCCCCGCGTCGAGGCCGCCTTCGACAGCGCCTCGGACATCTGGTTCGAGATCAGCAATCCCGACGACCAGGCCGCTGTCATGCCGCTGATCCAGCAGCACGGCCTGTCGCTGGACACGCCTCTCTCCAGCCGTCTGACGCCCGAGGAGAACGTCGAACTGGAGGCCGCCGCCCAGGCCATGGGCGCCTCCGTCGCCCAGCTTCAGCCGATGAAACCCTGGCTGGCGGCGCTCAGCCTGTCGGTCGCCCCCCTGGTCAAGGCCGGCTATGATCCCAAGTCCGGCGTCGAACTGGTGCTGAAGGCGCGCGCCGAGGCGGCCGGCAAGCCGATCCACGCATTCGAGACCATCGACAAGCAGATCGGCATCCTGGCCAACCTGCCCGACGACGTGCAGATGGCCTTCCTGCGCGAGACGCTGAAGGATTACGAGAACGCCGTCACCATGCTGGACACCATGGTCGAGGCCTGGGCCAAGGGCGACGTCGCCACCCTGGACCGCGTCATGGTCGAGGAGATGAAGACGGCTTCGCCGGCCCTGTATCAGGCGCTGCTGGTCGACCGGAACACCGACTGGGCTGACCAGATCCAGACGATGCTCGAAGGCTCGGGAACCGCCTTCATCGCCGTGGGCGCCGGACACCTGACCGGCGAAGACAGCGTCCAGGCCATCCTGCAAAAGCGCGGCGTGACGGTCGAAGCCGCGAGCTGAGAACGGGAAGGAGGCGCGGCGGCATTGTCGCGCCTTCGCCAACAGGCTGGAGCGGGCAGCGGGAATCGAACCCGCACGAGCAGCATGGGAAGCTGCCAGGCTACCACTACATCATGCCCGCGATGGCCTGAGGGCGGTCTATCTCAAGGGAGGCCATGTCTCAAGGTAAGATGGGGCTCAAGGCGCGTGCTTCATTCTCTCGCGCATAGCGCTGGGCGATGATGGTGCAGGCGAACAGCTGGATCTGGTGGAACAGCATGATCGGCAGGACGATCAGCGGGACCGCGTGACCGGCGAACAGGATGCCGGCCATGGGGATGCCGGTGGCCATGCTCTTCTTGGAGCCGCAGAACAGGATGACGATCCGGTCGGGGCGGTCGAACTTCAGCGCACGCCCCGCGAAAAGGGTCAGGCCCAGCACGACGGCCAGCAGCACGATGTTCAGGCCGATGACCTTGGCCAGGTCCATAGGCGCCACCTGGGACCAGACGCCGGCGACGACGCCCTCGCTAAAGGCGGCATAGACGATCAGCAGGATGGAGCCGCGATCGACCAGGCCGGTCAGCCTGGCGTGACGACCCAGCCAGTCCTTCAGCAGCGGCCGGCACAACTGGCCCACGGCGAACGGGACCAGGATCTGCAGGCCGATGTCGAGGATGGATTGCAGGTGGATGCCGCCGCCAGCCCCGCCGATCATCAGGGCGACCAGCAGCGGCGTCACGATCACGCCCAGCAGGTTCGACAGGCTGGCGCTGGTCAGGGCGCCCGCGACATTGCCGCCGGCAATGGAGGTGAAGGCGATGGACGACTGCACCGTGGACGGCAGCAGGCACAGATACAGCATCCCCGTCAGCAGATCGGGCTGAAGCGATTCCCGCATCAGCAAGACCAGACCCAGCCCCAGCAGCGGAAACAGCAGGAAGGTCGACAGGAAGACCGTGCCCTGAAGCCGCCAGTGCATCAGGCCCGCGCCGATGGCCGCTGGCGACATCCGCGCGCCATACAGGAAGAACAGCAGGGCGATGGCCGCCTTGACCACCCAATCCATGACCACGGCGGCCTGTCCGCTGGCGGGCAGCAGCGCCGCCAGGATCACCATCCCGATCAGGGACAGCAGATAGCCGTCGATGGGCAGGCGGGACAGGAAACGGGGCATGGACGGCTCAGGCTGCGACAGGCTGACGCACAGATAGGCTCAGCCGGCGCCGCATTGAACCCTTTGCTTCTATTCCGCTCCGGCGCGGTTCTTCACCAGGTCGTCCACGACCGACGGGTCGGCCAGGGTCGAGGTGTCGCCCAATGACCCGATCTCGTTCTCGGCGATCTTGCGCAGGATGCGGCGCATAATCTTGCCCGAGCGGGTCTTGGGCAGGCCCGGCGCCCACTGGATCACGTCGGGCGCCGCGATGGGGCCGATCTCGTGGCGGACGTGGGCGACCAGGGCCTTGCGCAGGTCCTCGGTCGGCTCCACCCCGTTGTTCAGCGTGACATAGGCATAGATGCCTTGGCCCTTGATGTCGTGGGGGTAGCCGACGACCGCCGCCTCGGCGACGACGTCGTGCAGCACAAGCGCGCTCTCGACCTCGGCCGTGCCCATCCGGTGGCCGGACACATTGATCACGTCGTCCACCCGGCCGGTGATCCAGTAATAGCCGTCCTCGTCGCGACGGCAGCCGTCGCCGGTGAAATAGCGGCCGGGATAGGTCGAGAAATAGGTGTCGAAGAAGCGCTGGTCGTCGCCATAGACGGTGCGCATCTGGCCCGGCCAGCTGTCGGTGATGCACAGATTGCCGGACGCGGCGCCCTCCATCGGCTGGCCCTCGGCGTCCACGATTTCAAGCTCGACGCCCGGCAGGGGCAGGGTCGCCGAGCCGGGCTTCAGGTCGGTGGCGCCGGGCAGGGGGGTGATCAGATGGCCGCCCGTCTCGGTCTGCCACCAGGTGTCCGCGATGGGGCAGCGGCTGTCGCCGACCACCTCGTGATACCAGCGCCAGGCCTCAGGATTGATCGGCTCGCCCACCGTGCCGAGCAGGCGCAGCGAGGCGCGCGAGGACGCCTTCACCGGCGCATCGCCTTCGCGCATCAGGGCGCGCAGGGCGGTGGGGGCGGTGTAGAAGATTTCGACCTTGTGCTTGTCCACCACCTGCCAGAACCGGCCGGCGTCGGGATAGTTGGGCACCCCCTCGAACATCAGGGTCGTCGCCGCATTCGCGAGCGGTCCATAGACCATGTAGGAATGCCCCGTGACCCAGCCCACGTCGGCGGTGCACCAGAAGACCTCGCCGGGGCGATAGTCGAAGACGATTTCGTGCGTCCAGGCGGCCCAGAACAGATAGCCGCCCGTGGTGTGCAGCACGCCCTTGGGCTTTCCGGTCGAACCGGAGGTGTAGAGGATGAACAGCGGGTCCTCGGCGTTCATCGGCTCGGGCGGGCAGTCGTCGTCGACCTTGGCGGCTTCCAGGCCATAGTCGAAGTCGCGGCCCTCGATCATCGGCACGTCGTGGCCGGTGCGGCGCACGACCAGGACGGTATCGACCTTCACCTTCGTCAGGGCCTCATCGACATTGGCCTTCAGCGGCACATGTTTGCCGCCACGCAGACCCTCGTCGGCGGTGATGACCAGGTTGGAGCCGCAGTCCTCGATCCGGCCGCACAGGCTGTCGGGCGAGAAGCCGCCGAACACCACCGAGTGAACGGCGCCGATGCGCGCGCAGGCCAGCATGGCGTAGGCGGCCTCGGGGATCATGGGCAGATACAGGGTGATCCGGTCGCCCTTTTTCGCCCCGTGCGCCTTCAGCACATTGGCCATGCGGCACACCTCGGCGTGCAGTTCGCCGAAGGTGATGTGGCGGCTGTCGGCGGGATCGTCGCCTTCCCAGATGATCGCCGTCTCGTCCTTGCGATGAGGCAGGTGGCGGTCGATGCACTCAGCCGAGACGTTCAGCACCCCGTCCTCGAACCAGCGGATGCGGAAGTCTTCCTTCCTGAAGGAGACGTCCTTGATCTTGGTCGGGGCCTTGATCCAGTCGAGGCGTTTGGCCTGTTCGGCCCAATAGGCGTCGGGCGTCTCGCGCGCCGCGATCCGCGCCGCCTCATAGGCCTCCCGGTTCAGATGGGCCTTGTCGGCCCAGTCGGCAGGGACGGGATAGAGGTCGGGATCAGGCACGCGAGACGTCTCCGGCATCAAATCAGAATCCGTATTTGGCGAACAGGATCAGACGGGTCATGTCGCCGCTGGCGCCGGTCTCGATCTCGCGGTCTGCGAACATCAGCTCGGCCCCGACATCAAACGCCGTAACGGGCGACCAGATCAAGTTGGCATGGATGCTTTGCGCCGAACGGTTGACGGCCAGGCCGGTAAAGCCGGTGTCGTTGTCCACCTTCTGCGCCGACCAGATCAGGCTGGACCGCCAGCCGGGCGCCCAGACGTGGCGGTAGGCGGCGAAGCCCGCGACCACGCCGATCGCGTCCAGCTCGCCCGAGGCGTCCAGCACGGCGTCGTTGGAGAAGTTCAGACCGACATAGCGGCCGATACCCTCGCCGCCGGTCAGCATCAGGCGGATGTCGTCCTTGGACCCGACCTTGATCTTGGTCGAGGCGGACACACCCCAGCCGGTCGCGGTGGTGTCGATGTTGGTCGCCGGGTTCTGGTATTTCAGCTGGCGCAGCAGGCCCGCGAACTGGAAGTCGCCCCACGGCCGGGACACCGCATAGCGGGCGGTGAAGTCCGGCAGGCTGTTGTCGTCGGCGATGATGCGTGCGCCGCCGCCGAACGGGGTCACCGTCGTCTCGGGGTTTTCGACCGAGACCGAGAAGGGACCGCGCGTATAGCGGACCTGGACCTGACGGGCGAAGACGGTGCCTTCCGCCGCGCCGATGAAGTCGGCGGATTCAGGCAGGACGGCCGTGTTCTGGAAGTTGGTCCACTCCTGGCCGATCAGCCAGTTATCGATGGTGATGAAGGCGCGACGCAGGGCCAGGTCCGCCGGGCTGGTCGTGCGCTGGTCCGCAACGCCGGGCAGGGTCTGGAAGTCCATCTCCAGTCGGGTGCCGACCTTGTGGCCGCCGATCAGGCCGTCGGTCGTCAGCCAGAACCGGGTCTGACGGGCGTTGAAATCGGTCGCCGTATCCTCATCGGCGCCGCCGATGGGGATGGAGCCGGGAATGTGGAATTCACGAAGCGCGTCGCCGTTGACCGGGTCGCCGCCGGAATAGTTCGAGGCGTAGGCGTCGACCTTGATGAAGCCGCCGTATTTGACCGTCTGGTTGCCGATGCGGAAGCCGTCGCTGGGCGCGGCCGGGGCGGCGGCCTGCTGCACGGGCGCAGGCGCGGCCGGACGGGTCTCTAGGCGGATGATGTCCTGCTGTTGCGCGGCCTGCTGGCTGCGCGAGGCGACGACTTCGGATTTCAGGGCGTTCAGCTCGCTTTCGAGCTGGGCGATGCGGGCCTCCAGCGTCGACTGGCTGCTCTGGGCCAGGGCGGCGCCCGGCGTGACGAGAAGCGCGGCTGCGGCGGCGCCGGCCATAAGGCTGGTCTTGATCATGGTGAAAATTCCTCCCTCGCCCGTCTAACGCGTGCGTCCCTGACAAAACCTTTCCGCCTCCATAGGTGTGATGCCATTGGCCATTGGTCTAATTTCGACCAAAGTCGAACCGCGCCATGATGGCGACGACGCGGCCGATCAGACGCCGCGCACGGAAGGACGCCCATGGATCGCATCGTCGTCGCCGACGACCATCCCCTGTTTCGCGCCGCCCTGCGCTCGGCCGTCGACAAGGCGGCGCCGGGGGCGGAAGTGGTGGAATGCTCCAGTTTAGCCGAGGCCAAGGCGGCGATGGTCGCCGGGCCGGTCGATCTGCTGCTGCTGGACCTGAAGCTTTCTGACAGCGAGGGGATGGCGGGGCTGGCAGCCGTGCGGGCCGAACAGCCGACCGTGCCGGTCGCGGTGGTGTCGGCCAGCGAGGAGGCGCCCGTGGTGCGCCACGCCTTGGGCCTGGGCGCCGCCGGCTTCATTCCCAAGTCCTCCTCCCTGCCCCAGATGGTCGAGGCCATCGCCGCCATCCTGGCCGGCGACAGCTGGGCGCCCGATGTGCCCGAGGTGGACGACGACGACCCGGCCGGCCGCGTCGCCAGCCTGACGCCGTCGCAACTGCGGATCCTGGAGGGGCTGAAGGCCGGGCGGTTGAACAAGCAGATCGCCTTTGATCTCGGCGTGTCCGAGGCCACGATCAAGGCGCACCTGACCAGCGTCTTCCGCAAGCTGGGCGTCCATAACCGGACCCAGGCGGTGATCTTGGCCAAGTCGCTGGATCCCAGCTAGCTCGACAGACCCTTAGCTCGACAGAAAAGCCTTCAGCGCCGCCGGCTTGATGGGCTTGGGCAGCAGGACGGCGCCGGCCGCCGTCGCCTGTTCGTTCAAACCATCGCGGGTGTCGGCGGTGACCAGGGCGATGCGGCGCACGCCGTGGGGCCGCAGCCAGTCGATAACGGCGAAGCCTTCCGGCCCGTCGCCCAGATGCAGATCGACCACGGCGGCGTCGAACGGACCCTGAGCCGCCTTGGCCGCCGCGACGCTGGACACCAGCGTCGGCCGCGCCCCCCAGCGGGTCAGAAGGGCGTTCAGCGCGTCCAGGATCACCGGCTCATTGTCCACGCACAGCACTCGCAGACCCGCCAGCGGCAGACGCGCTTCGCGCACCGCCGCGACCTCGGGGATCACGTCGGCGGGGCTGCGCGGCACGGTGATGCGGAAGATCGTGCCGCGTCCGATGCGCGAGCTCAGCTCCAGCGGATGGTCCAGCAGGCTGGACAGGCGACGCACGATGGCCAGGCCCAGGCCAGCGCCCGGCTCGTCCACCGCGCCGGGCAGACGCACGAACTCGCCGAAGACGGTCTCGTGATCGGAATCGGGGATGCCGCGCCCGGTGTCGCAGACGAACAGCTGCAACGTCTCGCCATGCCGACGCGCCCCGACCAGCACTCGGCCGGAATCCGTATAGCGGATGGCGTTGGCCACCAGGTTCTGCAGCATGGACCGCAGCAGGTCGCGGTCGGACGCCGCCCACAGGCGGCTGGGCATGACGGTCAGGCGCAGACCCTTGGCCTCAGCGACGGGGGCGAACTCGCGGCGCAACTCGTCGAACAGGCCGCCCAGCGACAGCTTGGTCACATTGGTCCGCACTCCGCCGGCCTCCAGCTTGGACAGGTTCAGCAGGGCCGTCAGCAGGCGGTGGGCGCTGTCGATGGCGCGGTCGGCGTTGACGGCCAGGGTGCGGCTGGTCGGCTCGGCCAGCGCCGGCTCCTCCTTCAGCGCGGCGATGAACAGGCGGGCGGCGTGAAGCGGTTGCAGCAGGTCGTGGCTGGCGGCGGCAAGGAACCGGGTCTTGGACGCCGTGGCGTCCTCGGCGACGCGCCGGGCCTCGTCCAGCCGGGCGGTGCGGTCGGCGACGCGGGCCTCCAGCCGTTCGTTGGCCTCTTCCAGTTCGCGCGCGGCGCGGCGCAGGGCGGTGATGTCGGTGTAGCTGGTGGCGTATCCGCCGCCTGGGATGGGCGCGCCGGATGAGCGCAGCACCCGGCCGTCGGGCTGCTGGCGTTCGTGGTCGTGGGGGATGCGGCGGCTCAGCGCCTCCAGCCGGCGTTCGACCCAGGCCTCGATGTCGTCGGGGCTTTCGCCGCGCTCGGCGTTCAGCCGATAGATGTTGGCGATGGGCAGGCCGACGTGGACGAAGCCGACGGGTAGTTCGAACATGGAGACATAGCGCCGGTTCCAGGCGGTGACGCGCAGATCCTCGTCCACCACGATCACGCCCTGGTCGATGTTGTCCAGCGTGGTCTGCAGCAGGTCGCGGTTGAACTGAACGGCTTGCGACGCCTCGTCCAGCATCCGCACCACATCCTCGGGCGCGCGTCCGACGCCGGCCAGGGCCGCCGCGATGACCCGACGGGCCGAGGCCGCGCCGATGGCGCCCGCCAGCATCCGCTCGGCTGCGCGGGCCAGGGCCGCATCGGCCGGATCGGCGTCGCGCAGCCGGGTGTCGGTCTCGCGCCCCCAGGCGGAGAAGGCACGCTCGGCCCGCTCGTCGCCGATGAAGCGTGCGACCAGGGCGCGCAGGTCGCCCACCGAGGCGCCCGACGGCGAGGGCCTGGCCTCCATCCAGTCCGGCCCCAGTCGATCCACGAAGGCGCGGGCCTGGACCCGGTCGATCAGCCGGGGCTGAGCAAAGCGCGACACTCCGACATAGGCCGCCAGGTTCAGCCCCAAGCTGACGAAGACCCCCAGGGCCAGCGGATCCCTGACGCCCAGCATGACGTGCAGGTGCCACGGCGCGCCGGGCGACAGCTGGGGCAGGGCCAGCATGACGATCCAGACCGCCATCCCGACCGTCATCCCCGCCAGCGCCCCGTGCGCATGGCCGCCGCGCCACAGCACCGCGCCGAACAGGGCGGGCGCCAGCTGGGCCATCGCCGCGAAGGACACCAGGCCCATGGCCGCCAGACCGCGCGACTGATCCGTCGCCTGATAATAGAGCCAGGCCAGCAGCAGGACGGCGACGATGGCCCCGCGCCGGACCTGAAGAATGGTTCCCGCCATGTCCGAGGCGTCGCCCCGCACACGCCAGCGGTCGCGCGCCAGGAAGGGCAGGATCAGGCTGTTGGACACCATGGCCGACAGGGCCACGGCCTCGACGATGACCATGGCGGTCGCGGCCGAGAAACCGCCGACGAAAACAAGCGCCGTCAGCATCGTCTCGCCGCGCCCGAACGGCAGGGCCAGCACCAGCAGATCGGGGTTCATCGACGGCGCGAACAGGGCGCCGGCCGCCACCAGCGGCAGCACCGCCAGACTGGTCAGCAGCAGATAGAGGGGAAATATCCAGCGCGCCCGCTTCACGTCCGACGGCTGTGCGCCCTCGACGAAGGCGACGTGGAACTGACGCGGCAGGCAAAAGATCGCCAGGGTCGACAGCAGGGTGATGGCGGTGAAGCGCGGCGTGACCTCGGGCGGGGACGCTAGTGCGCCCAGGCCTTCGATGATGCGCGGCGGCGAGCCTTCGTTCAGCAGCAGGACCAGGGCGAAGACGGCGACGAACAACAGGGCGCCCAGCTTGACCATCGATTCCAGGCCGATGGCCTGTATCAGGCCGCGATTGTGCTCGGTCAGGTCGGGGCGGCGGGCGCCGAACAGGATGGCGAAGAAGGCCAGCACCCCGGCCAGCACCAGCACCGTCAGCCGCTCGGACCCCGCCACCGGCGTGCCGGCGGTCAGAAGGGCGCCGGCCATCGACAGCGACTTCAGCTGAAGCGCGATGTAGGGCAGCGACCCCAGGATGGCGACGACCGTGACCGCCGCGCCCAGGGTCTGGCTCTTGCCGTAGCGCGAGGCCACGAAGTCGGCCATGGAGCCGACGTTCTCGCGCCGGGCGGCGGCGGCGATACGGCGCCACAACGGGAACAGCAGCGTCAGGCCGATAACCGGCCCGATGTAGATGGGCAGATATTCCCACCCGTCCCGCGCCGCCGTGCCGACCGCGCCGTAATAGGTCCAGGAGGTGCAGTAGATGGCCAGGGACAGGGCATAGACTGACGGCCCCAACCCCTTGCCGCGCGCCCGTGTCGCCGGCCGTTCCTGATACCAGGCGACGGCGAACAGCACCGCCATATAGGCGGCGACCAGGCCGAGGATCGTCAGGCTGAACATGGGGGCATCTGAACCGGGCGGGGGCTGTTTCACAAGCGAAAGGCGGGCCGTCTCGCGACGACCCGCCCCCCATTCCGCCTGAAAGCAGGGTCAGGCGTTCAGATCGACGTCCTTGCCTTCCTTGACCAGCAGGAAGCCCAGCACGACCGTCGCGAGCGCCACGATGATCGGATACCAGAGGCCGGAGTAGATGTTGCCCGTCGCCGCCACGATGGCGAAGGCGGTGGTCGGTAGGAAGCCGCCGAACCAGCCGTTGCCGATGTGATAGGGCAGGGACATGGAGGTGTAGCGGATATTGGTCGGGAACATCTCGACCAGGGCCGCCGCGATCGGCCCGTAGACCATGGTCACGTAGAAGCCGAGGATGAACAGGATCAGCACCACCATCGGCTTGTTGACTAGGGCGCTGTCGGCCTTGGCCGGATAGCCGGCGGCCGTCAGGGCCTCGCCCAGTCCGGCGTCCCAGGTCTTCTTCTGGGCGGCGAAGTCGGCGGTGGTCATGGCGTCGCCGCGGAAGCTGGGGACCACGGCCTGATCGCCGATACGGACCTCGGCGACCGTGCCGGCAGGGGCCGCGACGTTGGTGTAGGTCACGCCCGCCTTGGCCAGATAGGATTTGGCCACGTCGCAGGAGTGGTTGAACACCGTCTTGCCCACCGGATCGAACTGCAGATTACAGTCGGCCGGATCGGCATAGACCGTCACCGGCGCCGAGGCGGCGGCGGCGGCGAGACGCGGGTTGGCGGCCTGGGTCAGGGCGTTGAACAGCGGGAAATAGGTCAGGGCCGCGATCAGGCAACCGGCCAGGATGATCGGTTTTCTGCCCACCTTGTCCGAAAGCCAGCCCCAGAAGATGAAGAAGGGCGAGGCGGCCAGAAGCGCGATGGTCAGCAGGACGTAGACCAGGGTGGCGTCGACCTTCATGACCCGTTCCAGGAAGAACAGGGCGTAGAACTGGCCGGTGTACCAGATGACGGCCTGGCCGGCGGTGAGGCCGATCAGGGCGATCAGCACGATCTTCAGGTTGGGCCATTTGCCGAAGCTGTCCTTCAGCGGGGTCTTGGAGCCCTTGCCCTCGGCCTTCATCTTCTTGAACGACGGGCTCTCGGCCAGCTTCAGGCGGATCCACAGTGAAACCGCCAGCAGGATGATCGAGACCAGGAACGGAATGCGCCAGCCCCAGGAGGCGAAGGCTTCCTCGCCCACGGCGAGACGGACACCGAGGATGACCACCAGGCTGAGCACCAGGCCGGCGGTGGCCGTGATCTGGATGAAGGAGGTGTAGAAGCCGCGCTTGCCCTTGGGGGCGTGCTCGGCGACGTAGGTGGCGGCGCCGCCATATTCACCACCCAGGGCCAGGCCCTGGATCAGGCGCATCAGCACCAGGATGATGGGCGCCGCGATGCCGATGACCGCATAGGGCGGCAACAGGCCGACGACGAAGGTCGACAGACCCATCAGCAGCATGGTGACGAGGAAGGTGTTCTTGCGCCCCCAAAGGTCGCCCAGCCGCCCGAAGACGATGGCGCCGAAGGGCCGCACCGCAAAGCCGGCGGCGAAGGCCATCAGGGCGAAGATGTAGCCGGTCGTCTCGTTGACGCCCGAGAAGAACTGGACGGTGATGATCGCCGCCAGCGAGCCGTAAAGATAGAAGTCGTACCACTCGATGACGGTGCCGACCGATGAGGCGAGGATGACCAGGCGATCGCTGCGATCGACGGTGTGTTCCTCTTCCCCAGACGCAATTGGAGCGTCGGTAGCCATGATCCATTTCCTCCCAAGTCGCCGTTATCGGCCGTTCTGCGCATCCCTGCGGATACGTGGACGCCGACATTGACCGAGAGGGAGGCGGCTGGAGAGAGCGACTTTGGTCGAGGATCGCCGATAGGCAAAGGCCGGTCGATCAGCCGTCGATGGAGATGACGGGGCCCAGTTTGGGCTGAACCTTGCCACGACGCGCGCTGCGACGCTTCAGCCAGCCGCGGATGCGGGTCTGGATCGGATTGTCGATCAGGAAGTGGAAGGCGAAGGCGAAACCGACGGCCGCCGCGACGCCCAGGCCCCACAGGCCCCATTGGGCGGCGACGGGCAGGGAGACGCGGGCCTCCACGGCGTTGACCACACCGAACCAGACGATGCGGATCACCTCGTTGGAGATGAACATGGAGAAGGAGACCATGGCGGCCGTCTCGACCAGCTTGGAGGGTTTCCTCACCGGCACGGCGCCGGCGGCCAGGATGATGATCGAGATCAGGGTCAGGGCCGCGAGAGCATGTTTGTCGTGAAGCTCAAGCGCGAAGAAGCCGACGGCGGCCAGGACGCCGGCCCAACCGGCTAGGCGCGGCGCGATCCAGACCTTCTGGGCGAACCAGGCCAGGCACATGCCCAGGAAGAACAGCGGCAGGGCGCGGATGATGCCGTAGCGCATGGGCATCTGATAGACGGGGTAGCCCAGGAAATGCCAGCAGAGCTGGTTGGCGACCAGATAGACGCCGACGCCCATGGCTAGCGCCGACCACGGACCCAGCCGCATCAGGCCGCGAATGATCCAGGGGAAGGCCAGGTAGCAGCCGATCAGGGCCGAGATCGACCAGGTCGGCGCGTTCCAGCCCAGGCCGCCATGCACGCCATAGGATTGCAGCAGCAGCAGCTGGGCGGGCAACTGGTCCCAGGCGAACCATTCGGGATTGCGGGGCGGGACGCCGGCGGCGGTGGCCAGCAGCACAAACCCGACCAGGGACAGACCCATGATCAGGTGGGCGGGCACGACGCGCAGGAACCGCTTGAGGAAGAAGTCCCCCGGCGACATCCGGCCCTTGTCCACCGCCGCGCCATAGACGCGCATCAGCACATAGCCGCTGTCGATCAGGAAGAAGTTGGTCAGCAGGAAGCCGCCGCGTTCGAAGATCGGATTGATCACGTGCGCCAGGGGCGCCGGCCCTGCGGCCTGGAAGTGATGCAGGATGATCAGGAAGGCCACGATGAAACGCAGCGCGTCCAGCCAGCCGCCGCGCGCGATCTGAACTGTCTCATTGCGGGTCGAAATCACGGACCAGGGCATCGTTGGAGCCTCCTTCCGCCGTCTCGCCGCAAGAGCCGCGCCAGATCGCGCGATTGGGGAAATCCTAGCCTCGCACCAGTCGCAGGAACTCTTCGCGGGTGCGTGGGTCGTCGCGGACGACGCCGATCAGGTGGCTGGTCGACAGGCTGGCGCCCGGCGCATTGACGCCGCGCAGGGTCATGCAGCTGTGTTCGGCCTCGATGACCACGCCGACGCCGTGGGGGCGCAGGACGGTCTGGATGGCCTCGGCGATCTCGGAGGTCATCTTCTCCTGGATCTGCAGGCGCCGCGCGAAGCCGCGCACGACACGGGCCAGTTTGGAGATGCCGACGACGCGGTCGGTCGGTAGATAGGCGACGTGCGCCTTGCCCACGACCGGCAGCATGTGGTGCTCGCAGAAGCTGACGAAGCGGATGTCCTTCAGCACGACCAGCTGGTCGTAGCCGCCCGTCTCCTCGAAGGTCTTCTCCAGGTAGGAGAGGGGATCGACCTCATAGCCCTCGAACAGTTCGCGATAGCTGCGGGCGACGCGCGCCGGGGTCTCCAGCAGGCCTTCGCGGTCGGGATTGTCGCCCGCCCATTCGATCAGGGTGCGGACGGCGGCTTCGGCGTCTGCCTGGGAGACTTTGGGTGTGCGGGCGTCTGTCATGGGGCCTACATAGCGGGGCGGTTACGGGAATGGGAGGGGCTGTGCCGACCCTTTACGAAGCGCGGCCGTTTTCAGACCTCGGCCCCGAAACTTGGCCCCGAAAAACACCGTCTGAATGGTGCACTTCGTCTCAAATCCAGACGACGCCGCGCAAAAAACACCGTCTGAATAGTGCACTTCGTCTGAAATCCGAGGCGGGTTCAGTCCGGCCGAATGGTCAAGTCGGGATGCGGATGGCGAGGTTCAAGGCCTGTTGCGAGACTTTCGGAGCCGGGTCGCGGCTGTGCGACAGACGCCGCTTGTAACCTTCTGCATTTCCGTGCGTTACGGCTCAGCTACAGGCTAGAGGGCGGCATGACGGACGGCGAGATCAAGCGAGACCAGGCCGCCTTCGGGATCGCCGGGCTGGACGACATTCTGGCCGGAGGGCTGGAGCGGGACCGGCTTTATCTGCTGGAAGGCAACCCCGGCACGGGCAAGACGACCGCCGCCATGCGGTTCCTGATGACCGGCGCCGCGCTGGGCGAGGCGACCCTCTACATCACACTGTCCGAGACGGAAGAAGAGCTGCGCGCAACGGCGCGGTCGCACGGATGGTCGCTGGACGGTATCGACCTGTTCGAACTGGTGCCGCCGGAAAGCCTGCTGGACGAACAGCAGCAGCAGAGCCTGCTCTATTCGTCAGACCTGGAACTAGGCGAGACCAGCCGCATGATCCTGGAGGCCGTCGAGCGGCTTCAGCCCCAGCGGGTGGTGATCGACAGCCTGTCGGAAATCCGGCTGCTGGCCCAGGGGTCGCTGCGCTATCGGCGTCAGGTGCTGGCCCTGAAACACTATTTCGCCAAGCGCGGCGTGACGGTGTTGATGCTGGATGACCTGACGACCGACGCCAACGACAAGACGGTTCACAGCGTCGCGCACGGCGTGATCCAGTTGCAGGAACTGACGCCGGAATACGGGGCTGAACGTCGCCGCGTGCGGGTGATGAAATATCGCGGGCGGCGATTCCGCGGCGGCTATCACGATTTCACCATCAAGACCGGCGGGCTGGAGGTCTATCCGCGCATTGTGGCGTCCGAGCACCGCACGAAGTTCAAGCGCGAACCGATGTCCAGCGGCGTGGCGGGTCTGGACGCCCTGTTGGGCGGCGGGGTCGAGCGTGGGTCGAGCGCCCTGATCCTGGGGCCGGCGGGGACGGGCAAGTCGTTGGTCGCGGTCAACTTCGTGACGGCGGCGATCGCGCGGGGCGAGAAGGCGGCCATGTTCGTGTTCGACGAGGAACTGGGCCTGCTGTTCTCGCGGATGCGTCAGATGGGCATCGATCTGGAGGCGCTGGAGGCCCAAGGGTCGCTGATCGTGGAACAGGTGGACGCCGCCGAACTGTCGCCGGGCGAGTTCGCCGCGCGGGTTCGAAACTGCGTCGCCCATCAGAACATCAAGACCGTCGTGATCGACAGCTTGAACGGCTATCAGGCGGCCATGCCGCAGGAGCAGTTCCTGGTGCTGCATATCCACGAACTGCTGCAATATCTGAACCGCCAGGGCGCCACGACCTATCTGACCGTGGCCCAACACGGGCTGGTCGGGGACATGAAGGCGCCGGTGGACGTGACCTATCTGGCCGACACCGTGGTGCTGCTGCGCTATTTCGAGGCGGCGGGTCTGGTGCGTCGCGCCATCTCGGTCATCAAGAAGCGCGCGGGCGGTCACGAGAAGACCATCCGCGAGTTCGACATCGGGACCGACGGCCTGACGCTGGGCGAGCCGCTGTATGGCTTCCAGGGCGTGCTGCGCGGCGTGCCCAATTTCGTGGCCCAGGACGGCGAAGGCCTGATGGGCGATCGCTCCGCATGAGCCGGGGCGGGGAGCTTTCCGAACGCGCCCTGGTCCTGGCGCCCGTTGGGCGCGACGCCGTCGTCGCCGCCCAGATCCTGAACGAAGCGGGGACGGTGGCGCAGGTCTGCGACACGCTGGACGATCTTCTGGCGCGGATGATCGAGGGCGCGGCCCTGGCGGTGGTGGTGGAGGAGGTGCTGATCAACGGCGACCTCAACGCCCTGTCGACCTGGATCGAGGGGCAGCCGTCCTGGTCGGATTTTCCCTTTCTGGTGCTGAACCGGCGCGGTGGCAGCGTCGAGCGCAATCCAGCGGCGCGTCGCCTGTCGGTCACCTTGGGCAATGTCAGCTTTCTGGAGCGGCCGTTTCATCCGACGACCCTGGTCAGTGCGGTCGATACGGCTTTGCGGGGGCGTCGTCGGCAATATGAGGCGCGCGAACGGATCGCCGAGATCCAGCGCGCGGAGGCGATGCTGGAACGCCGGGTCGCGGATCGCACCGCCCAACTGCAAGACGCCAACCGCGAGCTGGCCGCGCAGATCGTGGAACGCGAGAAGGTGGAGACCGCCCTGCGTCAGGCGCAGCGGCTGGAGGCCGTCGGCCAGCTGACCAGTGGCGTGGCGCACGACTTCAACAACCTGCTGACCGTCGTTCTGGGCAATGTCGATCAGCTGAGGAAGAACGAGACCGATCCCAAGGTTCTGCGGCGGCTGGACATGATGCGCGAGGCCTCGCAGCGCGGCGCGCGGCTGACGGCGCAGATGTTGGCCTTCTCGCGCCGCCAGAAGCTGGAGCCGCGGGCCGTCGATCTGAACGAGACGGTGCGCAGCATGGGCGACATGCTGCAGAGCGCTATCGGCGGCAGCGTGCAGATCCAGCCGCCGCAACTGGCCCCGGACCTGTGGCCGGCGATGATCGATCCGACGCAGATCGAACTGGTCATCCTGAACCTGGCTATCAATGCGCGCGACGCCATGGAGGTGGGCGGGTCGCTGACCATCCGCACCGCGAACGCGCGGCTCGATGCGTCCGGGAGGCCCGACGAGCTTCCGCCCGGCGACTATGTGGTGGTGTCGGTCAGCGACACCGGATCGGGCATGACCGACGAGGTGCTGTCGCGCGCGTTCGAGCCCTTCTTCACCACCAAGGAGGTCGGCAAGGGATCGGGTCTGGGGCTGAGCCAGGTGTTCGGCCTGGCCAAACAGTCCGGCGGCGGGGTCAGTATCGACACAGAGGTCGGCACGGGCACGACGATCCGCATCTTCCTGCCTCGCGCCGACGCCGCGCCGATGCAGGAGCGGGAGCCGAGCGGCGAGCTGATGACGGCCCACGATGCGGGCCTGGTCGTCCTGGTGGTCGATGACGACGAGGCGGTGAGGAACGTGACCGCCGGCTACCTCAGCGACCTGGGCTATGACGTGATCGAGGCCGACAGCGGCGGGGCGGCGTTGGAGCGCTTGAACCATCACGCCCGGATCGACGCCATGGTGCTGGACTTCGCCATGCCGGGGATGAACGGCGGCGAGCTGGCGAAGGAACTGAAGGCGCGCCGACCGTTCGCGCCGATCCTGTTCGCCACGGGATATGCCGACGCCGAGGCCCTGATTGACGTGGGCGAGGACCTGATCGTGCGCAAGCCGTTCACCCAGGCGGAACTGGCGCGCAAGCTGTCGCGCACTCTGGCGGCCTGATCCGCGTCGAATCCACGTTTGGTTAGCGGCCTGTTAACCATCCTGTCGGCATTTTCTGCCCAGTAGTTTGCGGGAGCAGCCGATGAACGGCGCGGAAGTTCTGGACGTCGGGCGCGACGCCATCTGGCTGACGATACAGTTGTGCCTGCCGGTGCTGCTGGTCGGGCTGGTGGTCGGCGTGGTGATCGGCCTGTTTCAGGCCCTGACGCAGATCCAGGAACAGACCCTGATCTATGCGCCCAAGATCATCGCCATCTTCGTGTCCCTGATCCTGTTCCTGCCGCTGATGGGCGCCCTGTTGGGCGGCTTCATGCGCCAGATCGCGGCCCGCATCGCGGGGATGTAGTGGAGGCGTATGCGACCGCCGATCAGGTCTGGGCCGGGGGACTGATCTTCGCCCGGATCGCGGCGATCCTGATGCTGATCCCCGGCTTCGGCGAGGCCTATGTGCCGCCGCGCGTCCGGTTGTCGCTGGCCCTGGTCATCAGTCTGGCGCTGTGGCCCGTGGTGCGCGGATCGCTGCCGGGCCTGCCCGACAGCGTGGGGCTGATGGTCGGATGGATCATCCGCGAGGTGGTCGTCGGCCTGATGATCGGCCTGTTGCTGCGCATGTTCATGACGGCCCTGTCGACGGCGGGCGAGATCGTGTCGTTGCAGACGACGCTGAGCTTTTCGCAGACCGCCAACCCGTTGCAGGCCATGCCGGGCACGACCATCGCCGCCTTCCTGACCCTGTTGGGGGTGACGCTGCTGTTCGCCACCGACACCCATCACCTGTTCATCGCCGGCATGGTGGGATCCTATCGCCTGATCTCGCCGGCCCAGCCGCTGGTGATGGCGGACTTCACCCAGATGGCGGTGCGGACGCTCGGCGACAGCTTCATGCTGGGGATCCAGCTGTCGGCGCCGGTCCTGGTGTTCGCCCTGATCTTCAACCTGGCATCCGGTCTGGTGGCGCGGGTCATGCCGTCGTTCCAGGTCTATTTCGCCGCCGCGCCGTTGAGCGTCATCCTGGGCTTGTCGATCTTCGCGCTGAGCCTGGGGGCGCTGGGCACCATCTTCATCGACCGCTACCGCCGTCTGGCGGAGTATTTCGTGTTCGGAGGCCCCAGTGGCTGAAGGCGCGGATCCCGAGTCGAAAACCGAAGAGGCGACCCCGCGAAAGCTTGAGGACGCCCGAAAGAAGGGCGATTCCGCCAAGTCGCCCGACGTCGCCCAGGTGCTGTCGCTGGCGGGGGCGGCGGCGGTGATCCTGATGGGCGGGGGCTGGTTCGCCTCGTCCATCGCCGAACAGATGCTGCCCTTCATCGCCGCCCCGCACGAGATGCTGGGCACGCTGAACTCGGGCGCCGGCAACCAGATCATGGTGCGCACCGTCTGGGCCATCGCACCGTTCCTGGGGGCGGTCATGCTGGCGACCATCCTGGGCGGGGTCGGGGGCAATCTGGCGCAGTCGGGCCTGATCTTCACCGCAGAGAAGCTGAAGCCGAAATGGTCGGCGGTCAGTCCGTTGCAGGGGTTCAAGCGGATCTTCGGACCCGACGGCCTGATGCAGTTCGTCAAGACCTTCCTGAAGCTGATCGCCGTCTGCGTGGTCTGCTGGATGGTGCTGAAGCCGCACCTGCGCGAGTTCGAGAATATGGTCTCGATGAGCCCGCTGGCGATCCTGCCGCTGGCGCGCGACATGGCCGTGTCGCTGTTCTTCGCCTCGATTCTGTTGCTGGGGGCGACGGCCGGGGCCGACTTCGTCTGGCAGAAGATGCGTTTCGCCAAGCGGATGCGGATGACCAAGGAAGAGCTGAAGGAAGACTACAAACAGTCCGAGGGCGACCCGCACATCAAGGCCAAGCTGAAACAGATCCGCATGCAGCGCGGTCGCCAGCGGATGATGGCCAATGTGCCCACGGCCACCGTCATCGTGACCAACCCGACCCACTATGCGGTCGCGCTGCGCTATGAGCCGGATCAGGGCGACGGGGCGCCGATCTGCGTGGCCAAGGGCGTCGATGCACTGGCGCTGCGCATCCGCGAAGTGGCGACCGAGCACGGTGTGCCGATCGTGGAGAACGTGCCGCTGGCGCGCGCGCTCTACGCCACGGTCGAGGTGGACGAGATCATTCCGCGCGAGCATTTCGACGCTGCGGCAAGATCATCGGCTTCGTCTTCCAGTCCAGAAAGCGCCGGTAAGGGTGCGTCAGGATTTGAGCGTATGATCTGGCCACTGATTCGCGAGGCTGCATGACGTCCACCCGACGCCCTTCGTTCGATCTTCTGTCGGCCGTGATGGCGTTCGGCGTGGTGGCGGCCATCGCCGCCCTGGCCTATCCGGCGTTTCGCGACAATCCGACCTCGGCGCCGGGACTGGTGCTGATCCTGACGGTGGGGATGATTGCGCTGATCGGCCTGTTCGGTTTCCGCCGGGCCGCCAACGCCAAGCCGAGTATCGACGCCGCCATCGAGGTGCTGGAGGCCATGGCCGAGCCGGCGGCGCTGGTGTGGGATTCAGGACAGATCCTGGCTTTCAACGCCGCCTGGGCCGAGGCCAACGGCGCGACGGGCGCCCTGCCGCGCGGCAAGTCGGCCCAGGCCCTGTACATGGCCTTCGCCCAGGCGCGCAAAGGCGAGCCGGGCCGCGCCATCGTCATGATCGGCGCGCGCGAGATCGAGGTCGTGATCGGTCAAGTTGGCGACAGCAGGACGGGGGAGGGCCGGTTCCTGATGCGCGCGGCGCCCGACGCGGTCCTGCCCATCGCCTCGGCGCCCGTCCATGCGCCCGCCGCCGCGACCGGCGAGGCCCGCGCCATGGCCGCCGGGGCGCCGTTCGGCTCGGCCGTCATCGGCGGCGACGACCTGTTCTCGGGCCGCGCGGAGGAGGCCAATCCGGCCCTGGCCGTGCTGACCGGTCCCGGCGCGGCGCGCGACGCAGCCTTTGGCCATCTGTTCGATCCGGGCGGCGTCGCCGAGGCACGGCTGAAGCTGGCGGCCGGGTCTTCGGGTCCGATCGAGCTGATCGCGCGGGCCTATCCCGACAAGATGTTGCACCTGTATGTGGCGCCCGAGGGCGACAAGCGGCGGATCTGGCTGTTCGACGTGTCGGGCCAGAAGTCGATGGAGCTGCAGCTCAACCAGGCCCAGAAGATGCAGGCCGTGGGCCAGTTGGCCGGGGGCGTGGCGCACGATTTCAACAACCTGCTGACCGCGATCCAGCTCCAGCTGTCGGGTCTGCTGGAACGGCACCCGGTGGGCGATCCGTCCTATGAGGGGCTGAACGAAATCCGCCAGACGGCCATCCGCGCGGCGGATCTGGTTCGCAAGCTGCTGGCCTTCTCGCGCAAGTCGACCGTTCGCCGCGAGCGGCTGGACCTGGGCGAACTGGTGGGCGAGTTCGCCATCCTGCTGCGCCGTCTGCTTCGCGAGGACGTGCGGCTGGAAACCGATTACGGCCGCGACCTGCCGGTGGTGCTGGCCGACAAGTCACAGCTGGAGACGGCGGTGATGAACCTGGCCGTCAACGCCCGCGACGCCATGCGCGGCGTGGTCGAGCCGGGCGCCGGCGTGGTCACCATCGCCACGCGCCGCCTGACGGGCGACGAGGCGCGGGCCCTGGGCTGGGTCGATGCGCCGACCGACGAGGTGGCTCTGATCGAGGTGTCGGACACCGGCCCCGGCGTGCCGCCGGAACTGGTGGACAAGATCTTCGAACCCTTCTTCACCACCAAGGCGGTGAACGAGGGCACGGGCATGGGCCTGGCCACCGTCTACGGCATCGCCCAGCAGGCGGGCGGCCATATCACCGTCAGCAATATCGAAGGCACCGGAGCGGCCTTCCGCATCTTCCTGCCGGCGGCAGGCGAAGCGGAGCTGGCCGAGGTTCTGCCGGTCGAGGTCAAGGTCAAGACGCCGCGCGACCTGTCGGGCGCCGGCCGTATCCTGTTCGTCGAGGACGAGGACGCCGTGCGCGGCATCGCCGCCCGCCTGTTGCGCCAGCGCGGCTATGAGGTGATCGAGGCCGCCGACGGCGAGGAGGCGCTGTTGCTGGCCGAGGAACATGCGGGCCAGATCGACATGATGATCTCGGACGTCATCATGCCGGGGCTGGACGGTCCGTCGCTGCTGAAGAAGGCGCGGCAGTATCTGGGCGATGCCCCGGTGATGTTCATCTCGGGCTATGCCGAGAGCGATTTCTCGGACCTGTTGCAGGACGAGGTCGGGGTGTCCTTCCTGCCCAAGCCGCTGGACATCAAGACCCTGGCGGAACGGGTGAAGCAGGAACTGCACGCGGGCTAGAGCCATCGGCGCTTGAGTTGATGGGGGCCTCGGAGGGGTTCATCACAACGGGCGCGACGAGGTCACGGCGAACACGACGAGACCGAATACGCGTCGGCTCCTTTCAACTTCATGCCCAGGCCGTTGATCGATCTGCGGCTTCGCCGCCGCAGGCCATCAAGACGTTCCGAACCGGACACGGCTCCGTCGTGTTCGCGTGACCTCGTCGGATCGCTGTGACGAACCTTTTCTGAGTTATGCTGATGCGTTGGTCGGTCTGACTCAGCCGCCGAATGTTCAGGCGGCGCGGCGAAGCGCCGAGGGCGCCTTTACATACAGGCCGCGGCGGCCGTTGACGGCGCGGAAGGCGACGGTCTCGCCTTCCAGCTTTTCGTCCGCGCCCAGGAACAGGCAGCCGTCGTCGACCAGGCGCCGTTCCAGCCCGTCCAGCAGGCGAGCGCGCCGCGTCGGCTCCATGTCGGACAGGACGTTGCGGCAGAAGATGACGTCGAACCGCGCGTCGTCGGTGGGTTCGTCCAGCAGGTTGGCGCGGCCGAAGCGCACGGCGTCGGCCAGCTCGGCCTTGACGATCCACTGGTCGTCCATCGGTTCGAACCAACGCAGCATGGTCTTGGCCGTCAGGCCGCGCTGAATCTCGAAGCCGGTGTAGAGGCCCGAGCGCGCCTTTTCGATCGCGCGCGCCGACAGGTCGGTGGCGACCAGATCGACATCGACCCCGACCTCCATCGCGGTCATGGCGATGGACCAGGCCTCTTGCCCCGTCGAGCAGCCGGCCGACCAGACCTTGATCCGCCCATCGGGCCGCGCCTTGGACAGGGCCGGTAGCAGTTCGGTTTCCAGGATGCGGAAGGGTGTGCGGTCGCGGCGGAACCACGTCTCGGCGTTCAGCAGGGCCTCGATCACAGACCAGGCCAGTGAGGCGACCGGATTGGCCCACAGGTTCGACAGCAGGGCCTCGACATTGGCGTAGCCCTCGCGCCGCGCGATCGGTCCCAGTCGGTGTTCGGCCAGGTGGATGCGATCCCGCGACAGCCGATAGCCGGCGCGGGTGGCGAGAAGGGACTGCAGCTTGTCGAAGTCCTCTGGGGTCATGCGGCGATCGCTCCGACCTCCGTCAGCTTGGATTGCAGGATCTCGCCGTCGAAAGGCTTCATGACATAGTCGTCGGCGCCGGCGGCCAGAGCCTCAGCGATCCGCTCGGGGCGGGTCTCGATCGTGCAGAACAGCACCTTGGGTCGTTTGCCGCCCGGCATGGCGCGCAGACGACGCAGGAAGGTGATGCCGTCCATCACGGGCATGTTCCAGTCCACCAGCAGCACGTCGGGCATGGCGCCGGTGCAATAGGCCAGGGCCTCGGAGCCGTCCGCAGCCTCGTCGACCTCATAGCCCAGGCCCTCGACGATGCGACGCGCAACCTTGCGGATGATGCGGCTGTCGTCGACGATCAGGCAGGTTCGGAAGTCCAAGATCGATCCCTCAAAGACACGGCGGCTTTCGCCGGAGGCGCATGGACCCTTTTTATCTCAGACGCCAGTTAATGAGTCGTTGGGAATTGGAAATCAGGCGGGCATTCGGGCGATCAGGGAGACCTTGCCGTCTTCAACCTTGACGCGTAACGCCCCGCCGGCCTCTTTGACGGTCAGCCACAACCAGTAGGGTTGGATCCACTGTCCGGCCAGGCCCTCGGTCAGGCGCTCGCCGGCCAGGCCGACCACGGCTTCGGGCTTTAGCCGGGCGCGGGCGCCCTCGGCGAACCCTTCCAGATAAAGCCAGCCGTCTTCGGTGCGGGACTGGATCACGGCGACGCCGCCCATCGGCAGGGCGCCGACCGTCAGATAGGCGAGGTTGGTCAGGGCGCGGGCTTGCGGCTTGGTGAACTCCCCGTCGGCGATGCGCCAGTCCAGCGAGGCGCGACCGCCCTGGACCATGTTGGAGACCAGGCCTTCGATCTCGCGCGCCGTGAACCGTTCGCTGGTGGTGGCGGCGCCGAAGGCGACGCGGGCGAAATGGACCAGGGCGACCATCTTCCTGGCGCTCTGTTCGATCAGGGCCAGGGCGTCGTCGCGCATGTCCTGGGCGGTCGGATCCTGCATCAGGTCCAGGCCGGAAACGATGGCGCCGGAGGGGCTGATGAAGTCATGGCACAGCTTGGCCGCGATGTAGGCAGCCAGCTCCGTCCCATCGACGGGAAGGTCCAGCGGAGCGGCGTCTGCGTCGTGGGTCGGGGTCATAGGTCTGGCGCGCTCAGGTCACAGTTCGTGTCGCGCGCGAAGTTGGAGTGATTTGCCGGTTCATGGAACCGCCCGGATGGTCTATCGACCCGCCAATGACGACCTCCTCCACAACTGTTCTTGCGCGCGATCTGAAGTCCGGCGCGCTTTCCCTGGCCATCGCCGAGATCGCGGAGGAGGCCGCGCGGCTGATCCTGCCCTATTGGCGCGCGGGCACGGCGGTCGAGACCAAGTCCGACGACAGCCCGGTGACCCAAGCCGATCGCGCGGCCGAGGCCCTGATCCTAGAACGACTGGCGGCCCTGTATCCCGGCGTCCAGACGGTGGCCGAAGAGGCGGTTTCGGCGAACGGCGCACCCGCCAGCGCCGAGGAATGGTTCTGGCTGATCGATCCGCTGGACGGCACCCGCGGCTTCGTGCGCGGCGGCGAGGCCTTTACGGTCAATATCGCCCTGATCCATGGCCAGCATCCGGTGGCGGGCGTGGTGACGGCGCCGGCGACGGCGACGACCTGGCGCACCGACAAGCCCGAGGGCGGCGCTTTCCGGCGTCAGTTCGGCGCGCTCCAGGCCGGCGAAGCCCATGCGGGCGAGGACTGGCGCCCGATCCGGGTGCGCGACCGTCCTCAAGAAGGCATGGCCCTGTTGAGCCACAGCGTCACCGACGAGGAGGCGACGCGTTTAGCGGCGCGTCACGGCTGCTCGCGCTGGCAGGGGACGGATTCGTCGCTGAAATTCTGCCTGATCGCCGAGGGGCGGTTCGACGCCTATCCGCGCACCGGCCCGACCTCGGAATGGGACACCGCAGCGGGTCAGGCCGTGCTGGAAGCCGCTGGCGGCCGGGTGTTGGCCGACGACGGTCAGCGTCTGGCCTATGGCAAGACCAAGTTCCTGAACGGCGCCTTCGTCGCCATGGGCGGCTGAAGCCTCAGGCGTTCAGCAGAGCCTCGGCCCGGTCGGCCAGGGCCTCGACGCCCTGTTCGCGTGCGGTCATGGCGGCCTCGGCCAGGATCAGGCCGAGATCGGCAGGGACCGCGCCGCCCAGACGATGGCGGGCCTGCATGATCTCGGCCATGCCGATCTGGTCGGCGGCCCAGTCCAGCGGCGTCGCCGTCGCCATCCGCGCCCGCAGGCGCGTTTCCAGCGTCATCAGGGCGGTCAGGTTCTTGACCGCTTCGGCCAGAGCGACCTCGCGCGCGATACGACGTTCGCGAACCAGGGCGCCGATGATCAGTTCGTGGCCCTGCGTCAGGGCCTCGGCCTGGGTCAGCAGCATCAGCGGTTGGGCGTCGTCGCCGACGCGCAGCACCTGAATCGCGGCCCAGTCCAGCGGGCTGTGGTCGGGCGTGAACTGGTCGGCGGCGGCGTCGAACATGATCCGTCCCTGGGCGCGGGCCTCTTGATGTCCCGCGATGGCGGCCAGCGCCGACAGGCCGGCGCCGCACAGGGCTAGGGCGCGGGCGCGGGTCAGGGGGCGATGATCCGGCGAGGCGGTCTCGACCAGGGCGCCCAGGTCGCGACCGGCCTGATCCAACAAACGCACGTCACGCTGGACCACGCCCATCTCCAGCGACAGGGCCGCGCGGTCCATCCGCAGGTCCATGTTGTGCGTGTCGTCGCTGCGCACCGCTGCGTCCATCAGTACGGCGGCGTCGGACAGGCTGGCGACATCGCCGCTTAGCCGGGCGGTTCGGACCTTGAGCCGGGCGTGCAGGGCGGCCATGCCCGCCGCGATGCGTCGGCTGCGCGGGCGACCGACGGCCGCCAGGGTGGCCAGCGCCCGGTCCAGTCGCGCGGGATCGCCGCACAGGTCGAAACGCAGCATCAGCACCGCCGCCTTGTCCATGGCGGCCAAGGCGACCTGATCCTCGCCCACGGCCGTGCGCGCCAGGCTGTCGGCGCAGCGTTCGGCGCGCTCCAGGCTGTCGGATGCGCCGCCGCGCCGGGCATGTTCGCGCCAAAGGGCGCAGGCGCGGTGCTCGGTTTCGAAGGGGCGGGCGCAGGACACGCGGCCTGAATCGATCGTCTCGCGCCGCGCCTCGGCCTGCAACAGGTCCACACCGATCAGCTCGACCCAGCCCAGGTCTTCGCTCTCACGCGCCTGGGCGAAGAGTTTTCGAAGATCGCGGCCGAATTCGAACATGCGCTGAACCTCTGTTATCCCGCTTCGGGACGCAGACTGCGTCTCTCGGGGCGTTCAATGCAAACGCAGCGCCGCGAAAGCGGTTCGACTTGGCCGTATCCCCGGTTTTCGTCAGTCCAGGTTCGGCGTCTTCTGCTGACAGCGTTGCAGGGCGGCCCGCGCCTCGGGCGCATCGCCGTTCAGCAGCCGCACAGCCGCGATACGCGCCCGCGTCTGGTCCGCCTCGGCGGCCGGCGCCGCCTTGCCCGCCGCCGTCGCCGCCTGCATCGCCGCCAGCGACCAGTAGAGGGCTGCATCGTACAGCCGCCGCCCCTGCGCGCTCTCCCCGCCCTCAAGCTCAGACGCCGCCTGGGTCAGCCCCGCACAGCGCACGGCCTCGTCATACGAGACTAGGCCCACGGACGGGGTGGCCTGCGCCAGGCTTAGCGCCATCAGGGTCGTCACGATCATTCAAACCTCCACGACGCGCCTGGCTCGTTCGTAAGCCACACAACCACGTCATGATGACGTGGAGAAGGCCGAACACGACATGGCGAGCGTGGCCTATGCCGAACGGCGGCGTCATCCGGCTGGGGCCTGTCGGCAGGCGAAAGATGGTCGAGATCGCGCGACGGTGAGGCCCTGAGACGGTCCGCGTCGGGTCGTCATGAATCGGAGATCGCCTTGCCCGCCCTTAAGCGCCTCGTCTGCCTGTCCAGCGCCGTCATCGCCGCCGCGACCCTGTCGGTCGGTTCCGCCGCCGCCCAGTCGTCGCAATGGTCGCCGCCGCGGGCGGGCGACGTGTTGGTCACCGGCCGCGTCACCAGCGTGGCCCCTGCCACGGAGGACGGCATCTTCACCGCCGCCGGGACCGACACCGGTCTGAACGTCGATGTGTCCGACGACGTGATGCCGACCCTGGGCTTCACCTATTTCCTGCGGGACAATCTGGCGGTCGAAGCCATCCTGGGCGCCACCCGCCATACGATCCACGCCAGGGGCAATGGGGCGAACACAGAGGTTCACGAGACTTGGGTCCTGCCGCCGGTCGTGACCTTGCAGTATCGGCCCCTGACCACGGGTCGCATCAGCCCCTATGTCGGGGCCGGCCTGAACGGCATGATCTTTTTCGACGGCCAGGATCGCAACGGCTTCACCGTCGATCTGGACGACGGCCTGGGCTATGCCTTGCAGGCCGGGTCGGACATCGGCCTTCGCGGTCCGTGGAGCCTGAACGTCGATGTGAAGAAGATCTTCTTCAATACCCAGGCGGACATCAACGGCGGAGCCTTGCGCTCGGACGTCGATCTGGATCCGCTGGTCGCGTCGATCGGCCTGACGCGCAAATTCTGATCGTGCAGGCCTGATGCCGAAGGAGGGGGGCGGGGTCAGCCTCGCTCCTTCGTCTTGGTGAAGGCGATCTTGGGGAAGCGTTCGCCGACGTAGCCGGTTTCCCAGCTGGATTTGGCCAGGAAGACCGGGGCCTGGTCGATGTCTCGGGCCATCTGCGGGCGGTATTTGCCGCTGAAGTCCTCGATTTCGGCGTCCGTGCCGCCGATCCAACGGGCCTCGGCGTAGGGGGACGGTTCGAAGATGACGTCCAGGCCGTATTCCTCGCCCAGGCGGTCGGCCATGACCTCGAACTGAAGCTGACCCACGGCGCCGACGATGAAGTCCGAGCCGATCTCGGGGCGGAACAGCTGGGTCACGCCTTCTTCGGCCAAGCCTTCCAACGCCTTCTTCAGGTGTTTGGCCTTCAGCGGATCCTTGACCCGCACCCGTTGCAGGATCTCGGGCGCGAAGTTGGGCAGGCCGGCGAACCGGACCACGCCGCTTTCCGACAGGCTGTCACCCACGCGCAGCACGCCGTGGTTCGGGATGCCGATCACGTCGCCGGCGAAGGCGTCGTCGGCCAGTTCCCGGTCCGAGGCGAAGAACATGATGGGGGCGTTGACCGACAGGGACTTGCCCGTGTTCTGGACCTTCAGCTTCATGCCGCGCTTAAAGGCGCCCGAGGCCATGCGGAACATGGCGATCCGGTCGCGGTGGTTGGGGTCCATGTTCGCCTGGACCTTGAAGACGAAGCCGGTGACCTCGTTCGCGCCAGGCTCGACCACGGTCTCGACCGGGGCTGGGGCGTTGCGAGTCTCGGGTGGAGACTCCTTTTTGGCCTTCATCGTCTTGGGCGCCGGGGCCCAGTCGCCGATGGCCTTCAGCAGTTCGTCAATGCCGAAGTGGCGCAGGGCCGAACCCCACAGGACGGGCGTCATGTGGCCTTCCAGGAAGGCCTGACGGTCGAAGGCGGGATAGCCGCCCTCGACCAGTTCGACGGCCTCGGCGAGGTTGTTCTGCTCCCCCGCTTCGAAATACTGCGCCGCCTGGTCCAGCGGCAGGGCCTGTGGGTGATCCGGGTCTTCGGCGGAGCCGGCGATCTTGCGGGTATAGGGCTGGAACCGGCCGGTGCCGACCTCGACCATGCCGCGCAGGCGATTGCCGCTCTCGGCCGGCCACCAGATCGGGGCGGGGTCCAGCTGAAGGCGGGACGCGATGTCGTCCAGCAGGGTCATCGGATCCTGGGCCTCGCGGTCCAGCTTGTTGATGAAGGTGATGATCGGAATGTCGCGCAGGCGGCAGACCTCGAACAGCTTCAGCGTCTGCGGCTCGATCCCCTTGGCGGCGTCCAACACCATGATGGCGCAGTCGGCGGCGGTCAGGGTGCGATAGGTGTCTTCGGAAAAGTCCTCGTGCCCCGGCGTGTCCAAGAGGTTGAACATCTTGCCGTCGTGCTCGAACGTCATGACCGAGGCGCTGACGGAAATCCCGCGTTCCTTCTCGATCTTCATCCAGTCCGAACGCGTGCGCCGGTTCTCGCCCCGCGCCCGCACGGCGCCGGCCGCGCGAATGGCGCCGCCGGCCAGCAGGATATGCTCGGTCAGGGTCGTCTTGCCCGCATCGGGGTGGGCGATGATGGCGAAGGTCCGGCGGCGCGCCGCTTCTTCAGGCAAGGTCAATGAGGACATGGCGCGCGACTACCCCGCCACGCGCCGAAAGTCACTCGCTGGCGGGCGCCGGGGCGGATTCGGGTGGGGTTTCCGGCTCGGCTTCCGGTTCGCTGATCTGAGGCGCGTCGGCGTCTTCCGTGATCTCGGGCAGATCCTGGCCTGCTTCGATGGCGGCGATCAGACGACTGGCGAAGGTCGAAGCGCTGCCGCCGTGGGGATTGTTGGCCAGAGGCTTCAGCACCCTGACCGCCTCTTCCTTGTCGCCGGTTTGCACAAGGGCGTCGGCATAGGGGAATCGCACCGCCGCCAACTGAGGGGCGCGATCCAGCGCCAACCCCATGGTGAGGAGATCGTTCTCGTTGGGATAGCCTGGCTGGGTCCGACGAAGCTCGGACAGCAACATCAGGGTGCGATAGTCGTTCTGGCCTGCCGAATAGGCGCGGGCCAGATAGCCGCGCGCCTCAACGCGCAGAGCCTGGGCCTGATCGTCGTTGTCGGCCTCACGGGCCTGCTTCAGTCGATCCTCCGCCAGGAACTGCAAGGCCTCGACGTGATCGGGATCGAGCTCCAGCAGGCGTTGCAGCGCCCGTTCGCCTGCGGGTCGATCACCGAAGTGCAGGCCGGCATGACCGGCGGCCAGAAGCGCAAGGGGGTCGTCGCCATGTCGGGCCGCCAGTCGGGCGACTTCCTGGCCGAGAGCCTCGCGATCTTCGTCAGGCACGCCGATCTTGAGCCGCTGGTTGATGAGCAGAAGATCGTCGGCGGCGGGAGACAGGCGCGTGACGACGATCTCGGCCGTGGGGAACTGGCCGCTGATGCTCCTGCCGTTCAACCGACCACGCGTATAACGCCGCAGCGCCGCCTGAAGATCGCGCAGACTCATGCCTGTGGCGGCTTCCATCGCCGGCACGGAGTCTTCGCCGCGTGCAAGCCGCGCCAGATAGTCCTGAAGCTGATCCTGTCGCGCCGGATCGCTGACGAACCAATGGGTCAGCAACCAGGCGATCGGATAGTAGGTCGCCTGCTGACTGTCGGATCGAACTTCGCCAGGCCGCTTGGTCAAGAGGACGTCCAGCGGGATCCAGTTTTCCGCCATGATCCAGTAGGCGCGGTTCTGATTGTATTTGCCCAACACGACTTTGCGTTCGCGAACGTCGATGTCGGCGGTCATATAGTATTCGGCGAAGCCCTCGACGAACCAGGCCGGGTAGGAGCCGGGGAAGTTGCCCAGCATGAAATGGTGGGCGTATTCATGCATCAGGATGTCGTCGCCCGAGACGCCGCCGGAGCCGTCGCCCCGCACCGCGACTGCGAAGATGTCCTCTTCGGTCGGGAAATAGGTGCCCATCGTGTTGGCGCCGCTTTGAGGATGCACCCGCGTCAGACCTCGGCGGTTGCCGACGAGATAGATCGGCATCTTGCGCGGCGGTTCGGTGGTGATTGCGGTTCCGGTGCGGAACTGCATCACGCGATCGAAGATCTCCAGCTTCTGGACATAGTCCCTAAGCGCGCGCTCGCCGCCGTCGCTGTAGACGATGAAGCGCTCGCTTTCGGCCCGCAGCCAGTCGGCCCGCGCCGGCTGTGGGGCGGTCGCCAGCACGAAAGCCCCCACCGCCGCGGCGGCGCAGGTCAAAAGCCTAGAATTCATGAAATCGCCCCTGAACATCCCTTGGGCGCGAAGGTGCAACTTCGGCGCGCCGTCGTCCAGCGAGAGGTTCAGGAAAAATAACCCCTCGCCATCAGGGGATATTGGAGTCATGCTGCGGTCTGGAGGAGACGATCAGGCCGTCAGAGTCCGACGCTCCCCTCCCGGATCGATCCGGGATCATAGGGAAAGGACAAAGACGATGGCTGTCATCCATCCTCAAGACCGTATCGCCCATACGCCGCGCGAGCATGCGCCCCTTCATCCGGCCTTGGGGCTGGCGGTCGGGTTCGGCTTTATCGTGGTCGTGGCGACGTTGGTGCACGTGATCTTCAACGCGGTCATCTGACTGCGTTTTCGGGCTGCGATCAGGCGGCCAGGCGGTTCCAGACGGCGCGGTCGGCCGAGACCGCGTCGAGGCGACGGCCCTTGGCCTGAAGCTGATGCATTACCTGCTGCGGCAGGGCGCAGAATCGCGGCTCGACCAGGTCGGGATTGCAGGCGACGGCCGGGGCGGCGAACAGGGCGGCGTTCACGTCCGGGCTGCGCTGGGCGATCAGCCAGGCCAGGCGGCGCGCGCGCTCGGGATCGTTGCGGTGAAGCAGCGGATCTTCGGCGAACAGTTCGCAGCCCAGTTCGAGCACATAGTCGAACTCCAGCTTCTCGAACCGGCGCGTGTCGGCGGGCGTGGCCGGGCAGGCCTCATCCAGGTCGAACACGACATCGTTCAGAAGAAACAGCATGGGCGATACGCTCGACTGGCCGGACGCGAGTTCGTCCGTAAGCTCACAATAGGCGCCGCCGCTTGCGGTCCCGTTCACGGACGCGGTTAAGAGTTTCTGACCAGGGGCGGAGCGCGCCGCCGCGCTCTTTCGACGAAAAGCGACGGCGATGACGCGACGTGACCCTTGCGGAGCGGCGCGCGCTCGGCTTACCTGATCACGCATTGTTACAGACCGGCGTCGCGCCGGGGAGAGGCCGTCATGACGACCCATGAAGATCGCGCCGGGCTGAAGGTCGCAGGCGAACTGATCGCCCTGATCGAGCAGGACGTGCTGCCGGGGCTGGGGCTGGATGCGGCGAGGTTCTGGGCGGGGGCGGCGACGATCTTCGAGCGGTTCGCACCGGAAAACCGGGCGCTGCTGGAGCGACGCGACGCCTTGCAGGCCCAGATCGACGACTGGCATCGGGCGCGGCGGGGCCAGCCCTATGACGTGGGGGCGTCGGAGATCTTCCTGAGAGAGATCGGCTATCTGGTCGACGAGCCGGCGGCGTTTTCCATCGAAACCGAGGGCGTGGACGCCGAGATCGCGCAGATGGCCGGGCCGCAGCTGGTGGTGCCGGTGCTGAACGCGCGCTTCCTGCTGAACGCCGCCAATGCGCGCTGGGGCAGCCTGTATGACGCCCTTTACGGCACGGACGCCCTGGGCGATCTGCCGACCGGCGGCGGCTATGACGCGGCGCGGGGGGCGCGGGTCGTGGCGCGGGCCAAGGCCTTCCTGGACGAGGCGGCGCCGCTGGCCGAAGGGTCGCATGTGGACGTGACCGGCTGGTCGGTGGTGGACGGCGCCCTGTCGCCGACGCTGAAGGATGCGGGACAGTTCGTCGGCTTTACCGGCGAGGCGGGGGCGCCGGCGTCGATCCTGCTGGCGCACAACGGCCTGCATATCGAACTGGTCATCGACCGCAGCCATCCGGTCGGGCGCAGCGATGCGGCGGGTCTGGCGGACGTGGTGCTGGAATCCGCCCTGACGACCATCGTCGATCTGGAGGATTCCATCGCCGCCGTGGATGCGGCGGACAAGGCCGAGGCCTATCGCAACTGGCTGGGCCTGATGCGCGGCGACCTGTCGGCGACGTTCAAGAAGGGCGGCGAGACCCTGACCCGCGCGCTGGAGCCGGATCGTCAGTGGACGGCGCCGGACGGTTCGTCGGTGATCCTGAAGGGGCGCAGCCTGCTGTTCGTGCGCAACGTCGGACACCTGATGACCACGCCGGCTATCCGCCTGGCCGACGGGTCGGATGCGCCCGAGGGGGTCATGGATGCGATCCTGACCAGTTTGATCGCGCTGTACGACATCAAGGGGCTGGGCGGATTCGGCAACAGCGCGACGGGGTCGGTCTATATCGTCAAGCCCAAGATGCACGGGCCGGACGAGGCGGCCTTTACCGACCGGCTGTTCGACGCGGTCGAGGATCTGCTGGCCCTGCCGCGCCATGCGATCAAGGTCGGGGTCATGGACGAGGAGCGACGGACCTCGGCCAATCTGGCGGCCTGTATCCAGGCGGTGAAGGACCGGATCGTCTTCATCAACACCGGTTTCCTGGACCGCACCGGCGACGAGATCCACACCGCCATGCAGGCCGGGCCGGTGGTGCGAAAGGCGGACATCAAGTCCAGCGCCTGGATCACCGCCTATGAGGCGCGCAACGTCGCCATCGGCCTGAAATGCGGCCTGTCGGGCAAGGCCCAGATCGGCAAGGGCATGTGGGCGGCGCCGGACAGGATGGCCGACATGCTGGAGCAGAAGATCGCCCACCCCAGGACGGGCGCCAACACCGCCTGGACCCCGTCGCCGACGGCGGCGACCCTGCACGCGCTGCACTATCACGCCGTCGATGTGTTCGCCGTGCAGAAGGAAGTCGCACAGCGCGAGACGCCGGGGCTGGAGGCCCTGCTGACCCCGCCCCTGGCGCACGGCGTCAACTGGTCCGAGGACGAGGTGGCGGCCGAGCTGGACAACAACGCCCAAGGCATCCTCGGCTATGTGGTGCGCTGGATTGACCAGGGGGTCGGCTGTTCGAAGGTGCCGGATATCCACGACATCGGCCTGATGGAGGACCGGGCGACGCTGCGGATCAGTTCGCAGCATATCGCCAACTGGCTGCTGCACGGGGTCTGCACGGCCGATCAGGTCGAGGAGGCTTTCCTGCGCATGGCCGCCAAGGTCGACGGCCAGAATGCGGGCGATCCGCTGTATCGGCCGATGGCGACGAACCCCGAGGCCAGCCTGGCCTATCAGGCGGCGCGCGCCCTGGTGTTCGATGGGGTGGAACAGCCGAACGGCTATACCGAGCCGCTGCTGCATGCCTGGCGGTTGAGGGCGAAGGCGGCTCAGTCCGCCTGACGCGCCTTGGGCGGCGTCGGCTCCGGCGCATCGGCCTCGTCGTCGGCCATCACGTCGTCGGCGGCGTCGTTGGCGGTCTGGGCGCTGCGTTGGGGGGTGACGGGTCGCGGAGCGGCGCCCACGCCATAGCCGAGCCGTTTCAGGGCTTCGTCGCCTTCCAGGCCGAAGGCGCTGCGGATGCGCAGGTCGGTCTGGGGGAAGGGCACCTCCATGCCGGCGGCGTCCAGGGCGTCGGCGATCAGCCAGGTATAGGCGGCGTGCATGGCGGCGGGCCGTTTCACCGCCTCTCGCGTCGGCCAGACCAGCAGTTCGAACGACAGCCCCTTGTCGCCGAATGCCACCAGCCAGACCTGGCTCTTGCGCGCCTCGGTCTCGGGCAGGGTGAAGGGGCTGGCCCGCGCCGCCGCCAGAACCGCGTCGCGCACCTTGCCCCGGTCCGAGCCATAAGCGACCGAGAAGGGCACGTGGATGCGGCGGGTGTCGCCCTTCAGCGTCCAGTTGGTCACCGGCTGTTCGATGAAGCGCGAGTTGGGCACCAGGACATTGACGTTGTCGTTGGTGCGCACGCGGGTGGCCCGCGGGCCGATCTCCATGATGGCGCCGCGAATGCCGATGTCCTCGATCTCTATATAGTCGCCGACCGACACCATCCGGTCGAAGATCAGGAACAGGCCGGAGACGAACTCCTTGACCACGCCCTGCAGGCCCAGACCCACGCCGATGCCCAGGGCGCCGGCGAAGACCGTCAGGGACGACAGGTTGAGGCCCGCCGCCGACAGGGCCGACATTACGGCGATGACGATGATGGCGTAACCCGCCAGCCGCTCCAGCAGATAGACGGCCTGGCGGCTGCGATCCGCCCGTTCGCGCAGTCGGCGCAGCGACCGCGTCACCAGCCAGTGGGCGGCGAAGGCGACCAGCAGGATCACCCCGGCGCTGGTCAGGCCGCCGATCGTCAGATTGGCCCCGGCGATCCGCACGACCTGCGACTGTTCGATGGCCGCAAGGTCCAGTTGTTTGATCGGATTGGTCATTGGCTCCAGAGCGTTTGGCGAACGGTCAAGGTTCCACCCTCGCGCCCGAACCGGCCGAACGTCGAGGGGTCAGATGCTGAAATCCTCGGTCGAGAACCGGCCGTCCAGCCAGGCGACGATGCGTTCGGCGGCGTCCTGCGGCGACATGGTGGTGGTGTCCACGACGATCTCGGGGGTTTCGGGGGCTTCGTAGGGACTGTCGATGCCGGTGAAATTCTTCAGTTCGCCGGCGCGGGCCTTTTTATACAGGCCCTTGACGTCGCGCTGCTCGGCGACGGCCAGCGGCGTGTCGACATAGACCTCGACGAACTCGCCCGGCCCCAGCAGGTCGCGCGCCAGGCGGCGCTCGGCGCGGAAGGGGGAGATGAAGCTGACGAGGACGATCAGGCCGGCGTCAACCATCAGTTTCGACACCTCGGCGACGCGGCGGATGTTCTCGACCCGATCTTCCTCGGTGAAGCCCAGATCGCGGTTCAGGCCGTGGCGGACATTGTCGCCGTCCAGCAGATAGGTGTGGCGGCCGTCGGCGTAGAGACGTTTCTCGACCAGGTCGGCGATGGTCGACTTGCCCGCGCCGGACAGGCCGGTCAGCCAGACGACGCGGCCCCTCTGGTTCTTGATCGTGGCGCGCGCGGCCTTATCGACCGACAGGGCCTGCCAGTGGATGTTGTGAGCGCGGCGCAGGGCGAAGTTCAGCAGGCCGGCCCCGACCGTGCGGTTCGAGATCCGGTCGATCAGGATGAAACCGCCCAGATCCTTGTTCTCGACATAGGGGGCGAAGGCGACCGGGGCGTCCAGCGACAGGTTGCAGACGCCGATCTCGTTCAGCTCCAGCCGCTTGGCCGGCTGCTGCTCCAGGGTGTTGACGTTCACCTTGTGCTTGGGCTCGGTGATGGTGGCGCCCACCAGCTTGGCGCCGATCTTGAGCAAGTAAGGGCGGCCCGGCAGCAGGGGCTCGTCGTCCATCCAGACCACGGTGGCCTCGAACTGGTCGGCGGCTTCCGGCGGAGCGTCGGCCGAGGCCAGGACGTCGCCGCGCGAGACGTCGATCTCGTCCGCCAGGGTCAGGGTGATCGACTGGCCGGCGACGGCTTGATCCAGGTCGCCGTCGGCGGTGACGATGCGGGCGACGGTAGAGGTGCGGCCCGAGGGCAGGACGCGGACGGGATCGCCGGGGCGCACGGTTCCGGCGGCGATCTGGCCGGAGAATCCGCGGAAGTCGAGGTTGGGCCGGTTGACCCATTGCACCGGCAGGCGGAACGGGTCGGCCTGCAGGTCGTCGCCGACCTCCAGCGTCTCCAGCAGGCTCATCAAAGGCGGGCCGGCGTACCAGGGCGAATGGGTGCTGGCCTCGGTGATATTGTCGCCACGCAGGGCGGACATCGGAATGGCGTCGAAGGTCTTCAGCCCGATCTGCCCGGCGAAGGCGCGGAAGTCGGCGACGATGGCGTCGAACACCGACTGGGACCAGCCCATCAGGTCCATCTTGTTCACCGCCAGGATCACGTGGCGAATGCCCAGCAGGCTGACCAGATAGGCGTGCCGCCGCGTCTGGGTCAGGACGCCCCGACGCGCGTCGATCAGAATGACGGCCGCGTCGGCGGTCGAGGCGCCGGTGACCATGTTGCGGGTGTACTGCTCGTGGCCGGGGGTGTCGGCGACGATGAATTTGCGCTTTTCCGTCGAGAAGAAGCGATAGGCCACATCGATGGTGATGCCCTGTTCGCGCTCAGCGGCCAGGCCGTCGACCAGCAGGGCGAAGTCGATGTCGCCGCCTTGCGTGCCGACGCGGCGGCTGTCGGCCTCCAACGCCGCCATCTGATCCTCGAAGATCATCTTGGAGTCGTAGAGCAGCCGGCCGATCAGGGTGGACTTGCCGTCATCCACGCTGCCGCAGGTGATGAAGCGCAGCAGGCTCTTGTGCTGGTGGGCGTCCAGATAGGCGTCGATGTCGCGGGCGATGAGGTCGGACGCTTTGTACGTTTCTGGGGCCATCAGAAGTAGCCCTCCTGCTTCTTCTTCTCCATCGAGGCGGACTGGTCGTGGTCGATCATCCGGCCCTGGCGTTCGGAGGTGGTGGTCAGCAGCATTTCCTGAATGACCTCGGGCAGGGTCGCGGCCGTGCTCTCGACCGCCCCAGTCAGGGGGTAGCAGCCCAGGGTGCGGAAACGGACCGACTTCATCTGCGGCGTCTCGCCGGGACGCAGCCGGAAGCGGTCGTCATCGACCATGATCAGGGCGCCGTCTCGCTCGACCACCGGCCGTTCCGCCGCCAGATACAGGGGCACGATCGGGATTTGCTCCAGGTGGATGTATTGCCAGACGTCCAGCTCGGTCCAGTTGGAGATCGGGAAGACGCGGATGCTTTCACCGGGCCGTTTCCTGGTATTATAGAGCCGCCAGAGCTCGGGCCGCTGGTTCTTGGGATCCCAGCGGTGTTCGGCCGTGCGGAAGGAGAATATCCGCTCCTTGGCGCGAGACTTCTCCTCGTCGCGACGGGCGCCGCCGAAGGCCGCGTCGAAACCGTGCAGCGACAGGGCCTGTTTCAGCCCCTCGGTTTTCCATAAGTCGGTATGCAGGGCCGAGCCGTGATCGAAGGGATTGATGCCGCGCGCGACGGCCTCGGGGTTCTGGTGGACCAGCAGTTCGACGCCGAGATCGGCGGCCGCCTGTTCGCGCATCGCGTACATGGCGCGGAACTTCCACGTCGTGTCGACGTGCAGCAGAGGGAAGGGCGGCCGGGAAGGATAGAAGGCCTTCTTCGCCAGATGCAGCATCACGGCCGAATCCTTGCCGATCGAATACAGCATCACCGGACGCTCGGCCTCAGCCGCCACCTCGCGCATGATGTGGATGGCCTCGGCCTCCAGCCGCTGCAGGTGGGTCAGGCGAGCAGCGGGCAGGGCGAAGCTGTTTCTGGTCAGGGTGGCGATATTCACCGAGGCGTCTCCGTCGAACGCCATGTGACAACGCCAATGCGCGCCCGGGAACAAGCGAGGGTTACTGTCGCGCGTTGTGAGTTTTTCGGCCTGTGGCGTCCGAGAACGCCGTTGCGACGTAAAGGAACCAGGGTCGCCAAGCGCGGCTTATGGCTTCAAACGGAAACGCTCATGTCCAGCTTGAAATCCCTGATGGCCTCGGCCGTCGCCGTCGTCGCCCTGGCCGGTTGCGTGACGGCCCCGTCGCCTTCCGAATATCGCGCGCCCCAGCCCGCCAAGCCGGTGGATGTTCAGCGCTTGTGGTCCGGGCGCTGGCACGAGATCGCGCGTCTGCCGGATCGGTTGACGGACGGCTGCGTGGCGGGCGCATCCATCTATGCGCCGGTGGAGGGCACCCGCGTCGATGTGCGCGACACCTGTCAGGTCGGCACGCCGCAGGGCAAGGAAAAGGCCATCGGCGGGCGCGGCGAAATCCTGGATCCGGGAACCAATACCAAGCTGAGGGTCAAGTATCTGGCCGGGTTCGTGACCTGGGATTACTGGGTGTTGGACCGTGCGGACGACTACAGCTGGTTCATCTCGGCCGATCCGACGTTCGAGCGCCTGTTCATCTACACCCGCGACCTGCCGACCGAGGCGCAGGTTCGAAGCTTGACGGACCGGGCGCGGGCGTTGGGCTATGATGTCAGCCGGCTGGAGTTTCCGGCGCAACCCGCTCGGTAAGGGCCAAGATCATGACCGCGACCTCCAAATCCCTGCTCGCCTCGACTGCGTTGGCGGCGACCTTGGGATTGGGGGGCTGTGCGGGCGGTCCGGCCTTGCCGACCGAGGCGGGTTTTGGCCCGAACCCGGAACTGCCCGCGCCGCGTCAGAGCCTGTTGCCGACGGTCAATATCGCGCCGGCGACAAGCTGGCCCCAGGGCGCGACGCCGGCCGCGGCGGCAGGGTTGCGGGTGCAGGCGTTCGCGACGGGGCTGGATCATCCGCGCTGGCTTTATCGCCTGCCCAACGGCGACATTCTGGTCGCCGAGTCGAACGCACCGCCTCCGCCGCAGGACAAGAAGGGCGGATTGCGGGGCTGGGTGATGGGCAAGGTCATGGCCAGGGCCGGCGCCGGCGTGCCCAGTCCCAACAGGATCGTCCTGCTGCGCGACGCCGACGGTGATGGGGTCGCGGAGACGAAGACGGACTTTCTGACCGGCCTGAACTCGCCCTTCGGCATGGCCCTGGTGGGGGAGCGGCTGTACATCGCCAACGCCGATGCGGTGGTGGTTTTCCTCTATCGGACGGGCCAGACGCGGATCGATGCCGCCGCGACCAAGGTCGTGGACCTGCCCGCCGGTCGCAATCACCACTGGACCAAGAGTCTCGTCGCCAGCCGGGACGGCAGCCGGCTCTATGTCGGGGTCGGGTCCAACTCGAACGTCGGCGAGAACGGCCTGGACGAAGAGGTGGATCGCGCCGCCATTCTTGAGATCGATCCGGCGACGGGCGCGCGGCGCGTTTATGCCTCGGGCCTGCGCAATCCGGTCGGCATGGACTGGAACCCGCAGAGCGGTCGGCTGTGGGTTGCGGTCAACGAGCGTGACGAGATCGGCGACGATCTGGTGCCCGACTATATGACCTCGGTGACGCCGGGCGCCTTCTACGGCTGGCCGTGGAGCTATTATGGTCAGCACGTCGATGTGCGGCCGCCCGCCAATCCGGCGATGGTCGCGCGGGCGATCCGGCCGGACTACGCCTTGGGCGCCCATACCGCCTCTCTGGGGCTGACGTTCGGCGAGGGGGCGATCCTGTTGCCGCCCGCCTTGCGGAGCGGGGCCTTCGTCGGTCAGCATGGGTCGTGGAACCGCAGCGTGCGCAGCGGCTACAAGGTGATCTTCGTGCCTTTTGTCGACGGTCGTCCGGCCGGTCCGCCGCAGGATGTGCTGACCGGCTTTCTGAACGCCCATGGTCAGGCGCAGGGACGGCCGGTTGGGGTCCAGATCGACCGGCTGGGCGCGCTGCTGGTCGCCGACGACGTGGGCAATGTGATCTGGCGCGTGACCGGTGCTTGAGGCGCGCACAAAAAAGCCCCGGTCGAAACCGGGGCCTTCTTCTATTTGACTGCGATCAGTTCAAGGGTTGAACCGTGATCGCCGGAGTGGCCGGTTGGGCCGGTGTGGCGACCGGAGCCGGGGTCGAAGCTGCCGCCGGAGCGGTGTTCAACTGGCTTGTGCTCACCGCCGGAACGGACGGGGCCGCATAGGGCTGAGGACCGGTCGGCGCGGCCGGGGTCTCGACGCGTGCGGCAGCCGGGCGTTCAGCAGCCGGGGCGGCGCGACGGGCGACCGGCTCAGCGCGCGGTTCAGTACGACGGGCGACCGGGGCGGGCGCAGCCGGCGTCGGCGCGGCGGTCGGGGCCGGAGCGGTCTCCATCGGAGCGGCCGGCATAACGGGCGTCTCCGCGGCGGTCATCGCGGCGGGCGCGGTCTGCATAGCAGGGGCCGCAGCCTCGGTAGCCGGCGCGGGCGCCGTCTGTTCGCCGCCGCCCATCACCATGGCGACGCCGCTGCCCAGCAGCACAACGGCGCCGATAGGGGCCAGGATCATCCAGGTCTTCACCGACTTCTTGGCCTTGGTGTTGCGGGCGTAGCGCGGCACGAAGGCGGTGTCCTCGGTGCGGGCTTCAGTCTCGGCGTTGGCGTAGGTCATCGACATTGTTTCTGTCCTCCATAACGTTGATCAACCAACCCGCCGTCTCGCAACGTCGTTCCGCCGTCGGCGTAAAAGCCCCGAAGAAACACTGTTTCTGCCTGGAATGAGGCGAGGACCGCGCTTTTTACGGCCGGATCAATGGGGAATGCGGCAATAAAAAGCAGGCGCCGCCTCTGGATTTCCCCCGCGTCAACAGAACAAATGGGTCACGGCTGACGCCAATCCGTCGGGTGCGCGAGGGATCGCGGACGGCGCGGTTGACCCGACGCCCCCCCTTCGTCCATCACCGGGCCGGGTGGAACACGCATTGACCGGAGGCACGGCGCGCATGGGTTTTGTAGCGAATATCCGTCGGGACGTCCGGTTCGCTCGCGGCCTGTTCCGCCTGCTCAAGCGCATCAAGCCGATCGAGCTGGACAGCGATGTCCTGCTTTGTGACGACTTCGAAGAGGCGGTGGACAAGTTCGCCGACAATATCGCCATCGACGACGGTCAGCGCACCCTGACCTATCGCGACCTGGACGCCATGGCCAATCGCTTCGCCCACTGGGCCAAGAACCGGGGCCTGCGTCGCAGCGACACCATCGCCCTGATGATGACGAACCGGATCGAATATCTGGCGGCCTGGATCGGTTTCTCCAAGGTCGGCATCGCCACGGCCCTGATCAACACCAATCTGGGCGGGCAGGGGCTGGCGCACTGTCTGGCCATCTCGAACGCCTTCAACGTCGTCGCCGACGAGGACTGCTGGCGCCAGATCGAGGAGGCGCGGCCTCTGGTCGATCACAATCTGGCGCTCTGGGTGCTGGGCCTGCCTGACGATCTGGAGACCAGCGACCGGCGTGGGCTGGACAAGCCCGTGCGCGGCGGCTCGTCGGTGCGGCCGTCCAAGTCGGCGCGCGAGGGTCTGACCAACCGCGACACCGCCCTTTATATCTACACCTCCGGCACGACGGGCCTGCCCAAGGCGGCGCGCATCCCGCATTCGCGCGCCCGCACCTATATGCGCGCCTTCGCCGGCGCCACGCGTTCGACGCCCGAGGATCGAATCTTCAACGTCCTGCCGCTGTATCACTCGACCGGCGGTTTGGTCGGGGTGGGCGCGGCCCTGCTGAACGGCGCGCGGCTGGTGATCCGCAAGAAATTCTCGGCCAGCACCTTCTGGCCCGACGTGCGGTCGTCGGGGGCGACCATGTTCGTCTATATCGGCGAGCTGTGCCGCTATCTGGTCAACTGTCCGCCGCACGAGGACGAGACCAAGCACAAGCTGCGGCTGGCGTTCGGCAACGGCCTGCGGGCCGATGTCTGGCCCGATTTCCAGAGCCGGTTCCGTATTCCCGAGGTCTTGGAGTTCTACGGTTCGACCGAGGGCAATGTCTCGCTGTTCAACTTCGACGGCAAACAGGGCTCCATCGGTCGCGTGCCCAGCTATCTGAAGAAACAGATCAATATCCGACTGGTCCAGTTCGACGTCGAAACCGAACAGCCTATCCGAGGCCCCGACGGTCTGTGCCGTCTGGCGCGGGTCGGCGAGGTGGGCGAGGCCATCGGCCTGATCGGCAACGACATCCGCCACGACTTCTCGGGCTATGCCGACAAGGCCGCCTCGCAGAAGAAGATCCTGACCGACGTGTTCAAGAAGAGCGACCGCTGGTTCCGCACCGGCGACCTGATGAAACAGGACGCCGAGGGCTATTTCTACTTCGTGGATCGGATGGGCGACACCTTCCGCTGGAAGGGCGAGAACGTCTCGACCTCTGAGGTCGAACAGGTGCTGATGGATGCGCCCGGCGTGACCGAGGCCATCGTCTATGGCGTGCCGGTGCCGGCCCAGGACGGCAAGGCGGGCATGGCGGCCCTGGTGGTCGAGGGCAAGTTCGACGCCCAGGCCTTCTCCGACCATGTCGAGGCCAAGCTGCCGGCCTATGCCCAGCCGGTGTTCCTGCGCTTGATCAAGTCGGCGGAAACGACCGGCACGTTCAAATACAGGAAGGCCGATCTGGTCGCGGACGGCTTCGATCCCGACAAGACCGGGGCGGCGCTGTATGTGCGCGGCGGCAAGGCCGGGTATCAGAAGCTGACGGCGGCGGCGCGCTCCGCCATCCTGAACGGCGAAGGTCGCATCTGAGGTCAGGAGACGGCGTTCGCGAAACGCCGTCTTAATGATTAACGGCGATGATCCCGATCTCTCGCGTCAGGATCGTTCGCTTTCATGTTCCAGATCATCGGCATCGTGCTGCTGTTCGGCCTCGTCTTCGGCAGCTACGCCATATCCGGCGGCAAGTTCGAAGTGATCCTGCACGCCGCGCCCCACGAACTGATGGCGATCGGCGGCGCGGGCATTGCGGCCTTCATGATTTCCAACTCCATGACCGTGATCAAAGGGTCCATGGGGGGACTGGGCAAGTGCTTCGCCGGACCCAAGTGGAAGAAGCAGGACTACAAGGACCTGCTGTCGCTGCTGTTCCAGCTGACCAAGACGATGAAGTCCAAGGGCGTCGTGGCGCTGGAAAGCCACATCGAAAAGCCCAAGGAATCGGCCATCTTCCAGAAGTACCCCAAGGTGCTGAAGGACCATTTCGCCGTCGACTTCATCTGCGACACCCTGCGGATGATGACGATGAACCTGGAGGATCCGCACCAGGTCGAGGACGCGATGGAAAAGCAGCTGGAAAAGCACCACCACGAGCATCTCGAAAACGCCCATGCGCTTCAGACCCTGGCCGACGGCCTGCCCGCGTTGGGCATCGTCGCGGCCGTGCTGGGCGTCATCAAGACCATGGGCTCGATCACCGAGCCGCCCGAGGTGCTGGGCACCATGATCGGCGGCGCCCTGGTCGGCACCTTCATGGGCGTGTTCCTGGCCTATGGCCTGGTCGGCCCGTTCGCCGCGCGCCTGACCGCGATCATCAATGAGGAAGCGGCCTACTACAAGATCATCCAGTCGGTGCTGGTGGCCCACCTGCACGGCAACGCCGCCCAGATCTCGGTCGAGATCGGCCGTGGCGACATTCCCTCGTCCGCCCAGCCGTCCTTCGGCGAGATGGAAGAGACGCTGAACAACATCACCGCCGACTAGGTTTAGGCCGCTGCGGCGTGACGCCGCCCCGATCGCGCCTTGCCGGATCGTAACTTGCCCTGACGCGCACGGCGGCCCTATCGTTGCGGTGCGGGGCGCGCAGCCTCGCGCAAGCCTTCGGAGAAGTCCTCATGCGTATCAAAGCCCTCGTCGCCGCATCGGCTGCGGTCCTGGTCCTGGCCGCCTGCGGCAAGGCGCCTGAAGAAAAGGCCGAGGCTGCCCCCGCGACCGATGCGGTCGAGGCTGCCGGCACCGCCGAGGAAGCGGCCCTGACGGTCGACCAGGCCGCCAAGGACGCCGAGGCCGCCGCCAACCAGGCCATCCAGAACGACACCGCCGCCACCACCGCCCCGGCGGCAACGACGATGCAGGGCGCGGACGCCTCCGCCGCTGCCCCGTCGCCCGCAGCGCCAGCCGAACCGCCGCACGCGCCCGCCGCTCACTAGGGAACGGCCGCAAGCCATCGATCAGGCCGCCTCGAACGAGGCGGCCTTTTTCGTCTGTGCGACGAAGGTGCTAGAGCCGGGCGATGATTTCCGATGACGACGCCTCGCCGCAACTGACCTGGACCGAAGAGGGCGAGCCGCGCTCGGGCCGGTTCGGCGATGTCTATTTCTCGCGCGACGACGGACTGGCGGAAACGCGGGCGGTGTTCCTGGACGGCTGCGGCCTGCCCGACGCCTGGGCCGGGAGGGACTGTTTTACGGTTGCGGAGCTGGGGTTCGGCACGGGGCTGAACATCGCCGCCCTGCTGGACCTGTGGCGTCAGACCCGGCCCGAGGGCGGGCGGCTGCATATCTTCTCCATCGAAGGGTTTCCGCTGACGGCGGACGAGGCGGCGCGGGCGCTGGGCGCCTGGCCTGAGTTGGCTGAGGCGACGCAGGCGTTGATCGAAAACTGGCCGTCCGCGACGCCGGGGTTCCACCGTGTGGACCTGCCGGGGTTCGACGCCGTGCTGGACCTGACGGTCGGGGACGCGGCCTGGGCGCTGGATCAGTGGTCGGGGGCGGCGGACGCCTGGTTCCTAGACGGATTCTCTCCGGCGCTGAACCCCGGCATGTGGTCGCCACAGGTGATGGCCCTGATCGCCGCGCGATCTGCGCCCGGCGCGCGCCTGGCCACCTTCACCGTCGCCGGGGCCGTGCGGCGTGGCTTGGCCGAGCAGGGTTTCGTGGTCGAGAAACGCCCCGGTCATGGCCGCAAGCGCGAGCGGCTGGAGGCGCATATGCCCTCGGCCTTTACGTCTGCGCCGGTTCCCAGCATCGCCGTGATCGGGGCGGGGGTAGCCGGGGCGTCGGTGGTGCGCGCCTTGAGAGATCAGGGCGTCAGGGCCGTGGTGTTCGAGGCCGAACGGCCGGGCGCGGGCGGATCGGGCTTTCCGGCGGCCCTGGTCACGCCGCGCCTGGATGCGGGCGACACTGGCATCGCGGCCCTGCACGCCCAGGCGCTGGAACGGGCGGGGCATCTCTATGCCGCGACGCCGGACGCCGTGACGGGTCATGGGGTGCTGCAACTGCCCCAGGCGCCGCGCGATACGGCCCGGTTCGACAAGATCGCACGTCAGTCGATCTGGGCCGAGGGCGCGATGGCCGTGCTGGACGAAGATGCCGCAGCGGCCTTGGCGGGCGAGGCGGTGGGGCAGGGCGGTCTGTCGATGCAGGTCGCCTGTGCGGTGCGCCCCGCCGCCGTGCTGTCGGACTGGCTGGGCGATGCCGAGATGCGGTCGGAACGGGTGACGAAACTGGAGCGGACCGACGGCCGCTGGCGGCTGATAGGCGAGGGGGCTGCGGTGCTGGCCGAGGTCGATGCGGTCGTGGTCGCCGCCGGCTGGGGATCGGCCGCCCTGCTGGATGGGCATGATCCGGCGCCGCGCCTGTCGCCCGTGCGGGGGCAGGCGGACTGGGTCGAGGGCGACATCACGACCAACGCAATGGCGTGGGGCGGCTATGCCGTCCCGACCGGCCAGGGCGTCCTCTATGGCGCGACCCATGACCGGGGCGACACCGACACGGCGCCGCGGGCGGAAGACAGCGAGAGAAACCTGGCGACCTTGGGGGCGCGCCTGCCGGGTTTGGCCAACAGGATCGAGGCGGCGGGACAGGCGCAGAGCCGTGCGGCGATCCGCGCCACCACGCCGGATCGTCTGCCCCTGGCGGGGGCTTTGGACGACGGTCTCTATCTGCTGGGCGGGCTGGGGTCGCGCGGCTTCTGTGTGGCACCGCTGTTGGCGGAGCATGTCGCCGCCCTGATCCTGAACCGACCGTCGCCCCTGCCGCGCGATCTGGCGGCGCGCGTTTCGCCGCACCGGGCGGCCGTCGTCGGCAATCCCCTTGCGCCCCCGTCGCCGACGAGCGCAGGATGAGCCGGGGGCTGTTTCGGGAGCTGAACATGCATCGTCTCATCCTGTCCTCGGCCGCCGTCCTGGCGCTGTCGGCCTGTGCGCCATCGCCCGGCGCGACGACGGCCAGCCGCGTCGACGCCAACCAATGTTTCCGGCCCAATCTGGTACGCAACTTCACCGCTCCAAACGACCAGACCCTGTATGTCCGCACGTCCAGCCCCGACGTGTTCCAGATCGAAACCACCTTCTGTCGCGACATGACGCGCGCCCTGTCGATCGTGTTGGAGCCGGTGGCGGGATCGAACCTGTGCGTCGGTGATCAGGCGACCCTGCGCAGCCCGGCGACCGGCCCTGAGCCATGCCGCGTCCGCATCGCCAGGAAGCTGACCGCCGAAGAGACCGCGGCCCTGCCGTCGCGGGATCGCCCCTGATCGGAAAACCGCTGCGGGACCGTCAGGGAGATTGAATTCTTTCGCGCTCGGGTATGAGATGATCATCTTGCCTGGGGAGGGAAGAGAATGATCAGAACAATCGGTCTTGCAGCGGCCATGACGGCGGTCGTCCTGGTTTCGCCGGCAGCGGCGGAAAGCTGGGCGAGGTTCACGCGCAGCGACACCACCATCTATCTTGTGGATCTGGATATGTTGGCTCCGGTCGACGGCGTGGCCACGACCCGGCTGGCGCGTGTGCCCACGCGAGGCGAACCCACCAACCTTAGCCATGAGACCGAAGAGGTCATGGTGCGGTGTTCGGACGGCCAGTCCCGGTCCGGGGCTACGGTGACCTACGGCGCGGACGGCGCGGAAACCGACCGCTATTCCGAGGACACGCCGTGGGAGGCGACGCCCAGCGGCGGCATCTATGGCGCGCTCAAGTCGTTCGCCTGCGACGAGATGCGGCCCCAGGGCGACGCCTTCCCGACCATCCAGGCCTTTATCGCGGGCGGGCGCAGCCAGTAGGCCGCGCCCCCTTTCGTTTCGCTTTAATCTGGAGCCTGTTTTACGGCATCAGCGGATCGCGAAGCGATTCCACTGATGTGGTCCGAGTCAAAATTAATGAGATTGCCCTGTCTGGAAAGACTCATCTTTCCTCGGCGCGCTTCACCAATAATGAAACTCGAGGATCAGATTTTTTGAGATTTTGGCGTTCGCCGCTCAAAATTTATGAGAAAGCTGCTTTGTCGACCAGAATTTCTGAGCTGCCGAGCAGTGCCGGATCCTCGCAAAGGTTAAAACGGTAAGCTCTGAGCGCTTTTTGCGGAAGCCCGACGCGCCGCGCTCACGCAGCCGTGGCGGAGACTTCATTACCGTCTTGGCTTGGGGAGAAGACTTTCAGCGCCGAGACGCGCGCGATCGCCCAATGGATGCGTAATAGAGGAACGTTCACTCACGGACGTCTTGACCTGTCCGCGCCGATCTCGCGGATCGGTAGCAGACCTCTATGCGGGCAGGCGCGAATGTACGTTTTTCGCTAGACGGCCGATGTCCGCTCATGGTGGCATTCAGACGTCACGACTATCCAGCCGCTCTAGCCAGCCTAGCAGATCCTTGCTTTCGCGTTCTCTCGACGTTGGTGTTCCACTATCAGCTCGCGCCCTCGTTTTTCGCCTGCTGCGCGCACTTGGGCTGGCAGCTTGGCGAAGACTTCATCTGCCTGGGACGCTCTGTAAGGCAGGCGTCGCGCGGCATCCGTGCGCCCCTCCTCTTCGTCAGTGAATCCAGACATCTTCTGCCTCCATCAGCTGTAAGGTAGAATGTCGGAAATCTGGAGCAATGCAAACGTCCTCTCTTGGCGCTTCTGAGACTTTGGCCCCACCGCCGTTCGTGACGCGAAGGTGACGTTCGGAAGGTCCGCTTAGCGACCTATGGTGCGGACTGCATGTGCCCGGAACCCGTGGCGGGTTGGTTGCGGTTGTGGCAGCCTGTACGAGATGCACTGTTCGACCACATGCTCGTTAAAAATGAGGATCTTCCATGCGCTCCATCATCCCGGCCGCTCTGGCCGCCGCTAGCTTGGCGGGGTGCGCTTCAGCCCCATCGGTGACGACATCCGAGGCTTTCGTCTTTCCTGAAGGGCTTAAGGTGATGGAGGGTGGATACCCCTATGTCGGCGGACCATGCAGGCTGCTGGGCGAAACCTTCGCCACGTCTGAACTGCTGGACGACAGCGCCGATCTGCTCGGCTGCCCTCGTAACGCCATGCAGGATCCTCGGGTCAGCGCGGCAGGCCGCGTTGTCGGCGAATACGAAGGGGTCGTTCTGGTCTCTGTGCCCAGGCGCCCCGCGCCCTAAAGGCTCAGCGCGTAAATCGGCATGAAAGTCGGATGCCGTCCTGTCGTTGAATGGTCAGGCTGCGACCGGAAATGACAGTGTTGAAGGGCGTCCATTCAGCGGTTCTTTGACCAGCGATCCAGGAGAGCTCTGCCTCGCCATAGGCCGCCACGACGCCGTCACGCACATCGAGCTGAAAGGTTTGGCGGCGGCCATCGCTAACGCAGCGTGCGGTCCGGAGGGCGGCGTCGGCCGGATCGAGAACGGCGACGAACAGACGTTCGCGCTCAGCGTTGGCGTCGCGCAGACACGAGCCCTGGTCAGTCTGAAAGGCGCACATCGCGCGCCGTTTGAACCAGGCGGGCTGATCTTCGATCCAGGCGCTCTTGGGCATCGCCGCCTCGACCGCCCTCCAGCGGACGGCCAGGTCACGCTCTTGGCGAGCCAAGTCCGGATCGGCGCAGATGAACTGATCGGAGGCATAGACGGGCCGGTCGCAGTCGGCTGTCATTTGCTCCATCGGCGGCGGAACGGCCTGCGCCGTCATCCAAAGGTGCGTGATTGCGACGATGATGCTCATGCGCTTCTCCCGACGCGCCGTTGTGACAGGACGTCGGCGCGAATAGTCTCGTGCGAGACTAGCACCAAAGCCCAGGAGATCGGACATGAGCATGTCGGGATACAAAAGGCGCGCGATGCGGCCCTCCGTCGTGGCGATGCTCTTCGCCATCATGGGCGCCGAACCCGCGCTGGCGCAGGGTCGCCCCGCCAGCTCGGCTGTCGATCTCGCACGAGCGGCGGAACGCCTTCAGCCAGGCGAGTGGGTCTGGGCGCCGGAGATCGCACCGGCCGGGCCGGTCCTGATCTACGTGAACCTGTCGGATCAAAGGGCCACGGTCTATCGCAACGGCGTGCGGATCGGTGTCAGCACCATCTCGTCGGGACGGCCGGGGCACGAAACCCCGACGGGCGTCTTCACCATTCTTCAGAAGGACGCCCGGCACCATTCAACCAAGTACAACAATGCGCCGATGTTCTACATGGAGCGGCTCACCTGGGACGGCGTGGCGCTGCATGCGGGCGGCTTGCCCGGCTTCCCGGAAAGCCATGGCTGCGTGCACCTGCCGCTACAGTTCGCGCGACTGCTTTATGGGGCGACCGACTTCAGCGTGACGGTCGTGATCGCTGGCGACGCGGCGCGACATGTGGGCGCGGTTCCCGCCGGCGTGCTGGCGCCTTTCGCGACGGACGGGCGGCCTGTCGAGCCGTTCTCACTGGATGCGCCGTGGCGCTGGACACCGGAGCAGGCGCAAGAGGGGCCGACCACGGTCATCATCTCAAAGGTCGATCGGGTCGCTGTGGTCCTGCGCAATGGCGTGGAGATCGGCCGCAGCGCAATCAGCCTCGACGATCATGATGGAGAGGTGCACGTCCTGACTCTGGCATCTGATGTGGATGGCGGTCAGCGGTGGCTGTACGCCGGCCCGCCCGGACGCGAGGCCGAGGCAGGGTCGGAGCTGAGCGGGGCCATGGTCGGCAGACTGCGCGCCCCGCACGCCTTTTACACCCAGCTTCGGGCGAGCTTGCGACCCGGCGACACGGTCGTCATAACGCCTGCGCGGATCGGGGATGGATCGGTCGGCCAGTCTCTGACGGTGATGGACGCCATCGACGAGCCGACCGGAGCTCCGTGAATCCAGCGAGGCTAACCGTCCCCTGGTCTCAGCGGCCGGCGCCGACGGTCAAGGTGTAGTTGGCGCGTTCGCCTCGACGCGCCGCATTGCGCATTAGATAGACCTCGATCTTGTAGGTTCCGCTGGCCGTGGTGCGGCCCTGATAACGGTTGCCGCTGGTCGAACCGATGAACAGGGCCTGATTTGCGCCGGGCGCTGAGACGTTGAAATAGCTGGACCGGTTCGACGTTCGCATAGCCACATTCAATGTCTGGCCGGCCCGAAGATCAACCAGGTACGTCACGGTCTCGTAACCCGACACCGCGCCTTGCCGCGTCGCGGACGAGGCGCCGCGCGCAAAGCGGATCGTCTCGGTCCGGCCGCTGGCGACGGGGCCGCCGACCGGCCCGGGCAAAGTCGTCGGCTGTCCGCCATGGACCGGTCCTCCCACTGGACCAGGCAGCGTCGTTGGACGTGAACGGCGACAGTCCGGCGCAGGCGTCGCCACGATTGAATCGTAGCGTCCGTTCATGGTCGCCACGGACAGGCAAACGCCACGCCGCTCGTTCCACCAGTAGGTCCAGGTCCGGTCGTCGCCGGTCTCGCCGCCGACGTTGACATAGCCACGGTTCGTGAGGGCCGTCTCACCGCTGCTGCCGCGCGCTCCAACCAGGTCGCGCACATCAGAGGGCGTGCTCTGGGCCGAGGCCGCGCCCGGAAGGGCGAGCGGCGATAGGAGGGCCATGCTCATGACGATGGCTGAAGGTCGCATCTCATATCTCCCGAAAGGTCGCGCTCTGGCGACGAATGACGCTGAAAAAACACTCGCACCGGTGGCGCGGAGGCAAATCGCGTCCGGGCCTGAAAACGAAAGCGGACAGCGCGCCCGCGAGTTCCGCACGCCTAGGTCGGCTCCGTGCCGATCGGCAGATGGCCGCCTATGAAGGACATCAGAAATAGCGACCAGTCATTGGCGATATGCGCCGTCGCCGAGACCCACAGATTGCGTGTGACCACATAGGCTAGCGTCAGCACGATGCGGGCAGTTCCGATGGTCGCCAGGCACTGCACCACATTCCAGTCATAGGTCGGCAGATGCAGTGCGGCGAAAAGCAATGTCGAAACAATGAAGGCGATGACGAGCGCGCTTCGCCTCGACAGACCAAATCTTGACACGCACAGCCACAGGACGGCGAGCAGCGGCAGTATGGTGATCAGTTCCTCGCCGATCAGCTGAATGAAGGTGCGCGCCAGGAACAGCACGAGATCCATTGAGCTGGCGGCGGCGAGATCGGCGACGGACGTATTCGGCGCCAGGTCCATAAATTGGGAAACGAAGAGACCGACGATCATAGAGCAGGCGATCGTCAATAGCGCGAAGCCTAGGCCCGCCAAGAAGCCCTTTGGCCGGAACGGACGAAACAGAGCCGGCGCGCGCCAGCCGGTCGCCGCCATCAGGGCCAGCAGCGGCAGGCCGGTAAAGACGAGAGCGGGAATGAAGTCCAGCGGGAAGGTTTTGAGCGGCAGCAGTTCCAGTTGAACAAACGCGGCGGCCAAGGCGACCATGATGACGAGCCAGCCTCGGCCGCTGATCTGCACGGGATCGCCCGCGTAGTAGGGAAAATCACGCGCTGGCGGGACGGGCCGTTTCGCCCGACGGCGTGTGTATGATGCAGCGCTCATTTCAGCCGTCCGCTTAAGGTTTCGGGCGCGTCGATGGTCCGCTCCCATTTGATGGATTTGATCTCCCAGGCGGAATCCATGGCCTTCAAGTCACGCAACAGGCCGGGCAGGTGACCTGCGCCATACGTCACATAAATCTTGTCTGCTGGGCTCCGAGCGATCCGCGCTGCGAGTTCGCGATTGCGATAGTCGATGACGACCTTGTTGATCGGATCGCTTTCGTCATCGTGCGCTGTGATCATGTTCAGCACGCCTCGGCAGGCCGTCCCTATGAGAACCTGCTGGCCAGGCGTCGTTCGATCCAGCCACGCCAATGCCTTGGCCATATTGGCGCCGGACGCCTCATCCTTCTTAACGTCAGCAGAGCGCGCATAGGCGGCGAACGCGGGATCCGTGCGAATGAGCCGCTCATATTCGCGCTTCATATCGCCTGTCGTGACGTCGGCGGCGACATGTCGCTCAGGGCGCGCCGCCTTGTCCGCATCCAGCAGGGTGAAGTAGTTCATCTGGAAATCCAGCCCGCAGGCCCTGCCCAGGGCGGTGTAGTTGGCGGACAAATCGCCGCCGCCGGCCAAGGTCTGGCTGAACCACGCTTCCGCGCTGGGATCAGGCACAACCCCTTCGTAGAAGATGACGTAGCCCTCGGTCAGGGCGCGTTCCAGGTCATAGACCACCCCTTTGTAGAAGCTCTCCGTCCCGATATGCATCATGCCCTGGAAGACGACGGTCTTCTTGCCGTTGGACAGCGTGGCTAGGGGCACGGTGACGGGGCGCAGGGTGGCGTTGAACGCCAGGAAATAGATCGGCGTCGCCGCCAGGATCGACAGCAGGGCGAAGGTCGCCAAGGCCGTCTTCAGCAGCGAGGCGCGCCACGATTGTCGCCGGTGTCGCGAAAACAGTCGCCGCAAACCCCAGGCGAGGGGAAGGGCCAGAACCGCCGCCAAGACTATCAAGCCCAGCACAGCCCACCAGCCGACATCGAACAGGATGGGCAGGCTCAGCAGCATGCCGATCAGGATCAGGAACCACAGGATCGCGAAAAGTCGGATCCGCCAGACCTCGGCCGTGTCTTTCATCCTGGTCTCCTGAACGCCGTAAGCCGATCTGTCTCAGTCAGGTCACGGCCCGTCGCAGGTGCATCTGCGGCTACCGTTCGGCGAACAGTTGCCCCCATCTTCGGATTTGCGTCAATCGCGTGAGACAGCGCGGCGGCGGCTGTCGGCGTCGTGATCTCTGGATTGTGCCCGCGCTCCGCCTCTGCGACTGTTCCAGCTCAAGGCCAGCCAACGGCGACCCGCGAGGCGATCATGGATTTCATGAAGCTCCTGAAGAGCTTCGAGGATTTTATCTTCGAAGCGGCCAGTTGGCTGATCTTCTATCCGCTGACGCTCGGCCGCATCATGCTGCATCCGCTGAAGGCGATGGAATATTCCGATCGTGAGCAGAGCGACGACAACGAGCATCGTTACGACGACTCGTTGAGCCCGCCGCTGTTGTTGATGGTGACGATTCTGCTGTCCAACCTGATCTCCACAGCGGTGCACATCGCGCCCCCGGACGCCACGACGTCGATGCTGAAGACGATCACCGCGACACAGCAGAACCTGACCCTGTTCCGCACCCTGCTGTTCAGCCTGATCCCGCTGATTGCGGCGTCCAGCGTCGTCCGGCGACAGGGCAAGAAGCTCAGTCGCCAGACACTGAGAGCGCCCTTTTATGCGCAGTGCTACCTGGCCGCCTTCTGCGCCGCCTTCGTCGCGGCCGGCGATGTCTTCCTGCGCCGTCCCGAACTCAATAACGCCATCGGCGCGACCATCATCTGCGGCGGTGTGCTGTGGTTTTTGGTCGTTCAGTCCGCCTGGTTCTCCGCCAAGCTCAATATCCCCAGACCCAAGGCCGCTCTTATCGCCGTCTGGGCGACCTTGCGGGCGCTGGTCTATATGCTCCTGGTCGTCATCCCGGTCGGATATATCTGAGTACGAGCGCGGCCATCGACACGCTCAGTTCGGAATAGGTGGAACACGCGTCCTAGGCCAAATTCAGCCTTAATCTTGCCTGGAACGGGAACCGGGGCTCGTGCAACGCGGTTTTCCATGCCAGTCTTAGTCACCGATTGATTGCATTTGCGGCAGCGACTGGGTTCGACGACAGCGCTGAATGGAGCAGCTACGATGTCCCACCTGATCAAGGCCGCACTGGTTTTCAGCCTCGCGGCGACTCCTGTTCTCGCCCAGACGCCATCGCGATTGAACGATCTGGTCGGCGCACGCGCAGGCCAGTCCGAGGCCGAGCTTCAGCGGCGCGGTTATCAAGCCACCGATCGCAGCGAGGTCGTGGGCGACGGGCGTTTGAGCTACTGGCGCCGGGGCGACGAGTGCGTGTCGATCATGACCCGTGACGGCCGCTACGAATCCATCAACCAGGCCGGACGTGATGAGTGTGGCGGGCGGTCGTCATCGTCCAACACAGGGGCGATCGTCGCCGGTGTAGCCCTCGTCGGCCTCGCCGCTGCTCTGGCTGCGCACAACAGCCATCACAACGACGCCGACGACAATCACGACCGTGAGTACCAGCGCGGTTATCAAGCCGCGCTCTACGGTTCCAGCTATGACGATCGCCACGAAAGCGAAGGCTATCATGAGGGCTACCTCGCAGGCGAACGTGAGGGCTCCAACCGTCGCCACGCCAGCAGCGGCTGGATGCGGGGCGTGCCCGCAGCGGCGCAGGACGCCTGCACCCAGCGGGCCGACCGACAGGCGGATCGGCCATCCGGCTCAAGTGTGGCAACCGGCATGCGAGAACTTGGCCCGAACCAGTATGAACTGACCATATCTGCAGGCTGGACGCGCTATTCTTGCCGCGTCAGCGGATCGGGGGAAGTGTTGTGGCTGGAACCCGCTAGGTGATCGCCAAAACGCGCCCAATGATCCGTCAGACGCGCTGCATTGACGCCGCCGCTCGCCGCAAAGACCGCGGTCGATTAGCCCTTATAAGTCGATCGCGATCATTGAAATAAGGCGTTTGGAATGAAGCTCAGCGCAATGAACGCAGTTTTCTCTTGCGTTGCCATAGCGGCATGTAGCCCATCGTCGCCTTCAGCAAGCACAACCAACGCTGCTGTTGGCTCTGAAACCTCGCAGTTGTCCCCGCAACAAGACGCCTACGTTGCGGGGACCACCTTCAACGCCGTTGCCGACATTCGTTGCTCTGGGCTCGGCGATTCGACCACGACCCAATGCCGCTCGGGTGTCATACGCCGACAAGACGGTAGCGCTGACGTCATCATCTTTGGAGACAGGGAGCAGCGTCTTCTTCACTTCGACGCCGATAATCGTGTCGTAGGGTCCATCCCTGCTGCCAGCACTCTTTCGAGCAGTGTAGATGCAAGCGGCTGGGTCATGGTCGAGCTCAATTCTGAACGCTACAGCTTTCCGGTGGAATTCCTAAAAGGGGACTGAGCCAATAAGCTTCAGTGATTGCGCCGCCAAGATCAGAGCGAGGTTATAGTTTTTGCGAACGGCTTGTGCGTCCGACTGGCGTCGAGTTGCTAACAAGCAACGACCGATGTCTGGAAACACACCAATGTGCGGTCTTGGCGCTGTTGTGACCTGATGCGTCTCGCTCGACTGAGCGTCCGCTATAGGGTTCGCCGCAGATCGCCGTTCAAATTCAAGAGAAGGCTGTTTGGTCGATCAGAAATTCTGAGTTGCTAAGCGGTTACGGGTTCTCGCAAAGATTAAACAATGAGCTTTGCTCAGACAGAACGCCCTCCGTCGTGGTCCAACGCCCGAGAAGGTCACCAATGTCGAAAGACTGACGGTCCCAGAGCGCATGCACCGGCCGTATGCCCGGCCAGACTGGACTAATCCCTAGACGGGCGAGGTTGCGTGATACGCTTCTGACCGAAAGGCCAAGCTCGGAAGCCAGCTTAGGTGTGAATGCGTAACGCCCTGCAAATTCCAACACGTCGGCCTCAACGACAGTCAGCACCTTGTCAGTGGTTGACCGACTCAGTGAGCTGATGTGTCCCGCATCGACTGCCGCACGGATGCCGGAAGAGTTCGTGCCCAAAATGCCTGCCGCGACATGGACGTAAATCGACCCTTCAACGAGGCGCGGACTGCCTGTAGGGCGCGAGGGCAGTAGAGTTGCTCCGTCTATGCTTGAGGGGGTTGAGGGCCGGCCACAGGGCATCAAATACTGCGAGCTGAAGTCCAAATCTGAGATATCAGCCCTGCGCCAGCAGGATTGCACGCGGACATTATTTTCTAGTTCTAAGATCGGTCGCAGACCGCTTGCGCGCAGGCGTCGCGTAACCGCAATGGTGTTCAGTCCATGCGTGGCGGCGATCTCAGTGCTGGAGACGTATGTTCTCCGAAATGCCTGCGCGGATGTTCGCAAAACTCCCCGCAGATGACCCGCCGTGGTGAATGCTTTAGCTTGCAGATAGCCGTTCAGGGTGAGGTGCCGAAGGGTCTCACTGTCGATGTTGGTCAGGCTCTTAAGCTCAGTCAGGGAAATATTGCCTTTCGGCACTGTTCGTCCATCTCGGAGCTTGAGCTTTTTCATACTGCTTCGCTTGGGTTTGACGCATACCGTCCCCGACGCCGTGACCCATTGCGTTTCGAAGCTTATCCCTTCGACCGAGTTTCGTGACCAAAGCGCTGCAATCTTCGCCTGAGGATCGGCATTCAAAATGGGCTCAATACCCAGCTGTTTCAGACGTTTCGTGATCGAAGCAGGGCCGACGCCTATGGGGCGCGCGAGATCCGCAGACGTGACCAACTCTTGTGCCCAGCGATCCACCGAGTTTCTCGAAACAGCGATGAGGCGTCTATTGTGACCCCAGTTTGCGCAAGTTTGCTGTTGCAGTATCAGCGCCGTCAAAGTCCGATGACCTACGCGAAGGCGCTGTGTCGCCTGTTTGGCCGACACCATTTCACTGCGCCCGAGGCCGCTTGGTCCGCGAAGTGTTTCAACTTCTTCGAGGTCCACGAATAAATTGGCAAAAGACTCCAGCCCGGATGGGCCGAACCATGCCCCTAAGCGACCTGCCCCAATGTCGGCGACCAAGTTGGCAAAACGGTGCCGCCGAACTTCAGTGATTTGAATATGACCCGCCGCATTTGATCGGGGGGGACCTGCGAGCTCGGAACAAAACTGACGAAGTGCTTTGGGACTGAAGCGCTTTGTTTGGCTGATCATCTCAGCCGGCGAAACGAAGCCCGCCCGCTCCAATTGGCGAAATCGACACAGGGATAACCCTAGGGCACGAGCGGCTTCGGATGGATTTAGTAGCGATGCAAAATGGCGTCGAAGAGCTTCGACGCCCTCAGCACGAATGACGCGGTATATCCGAGTGCCAGAGGATCTTTGATCAGCGATAAGCCGCCCAGACTCTACAAAATCCCAGATTTTTAGTGTTCGAACACCAAGAGTTCTGGCCGCGTCTGATGCAGCGACAAACCGAACGACTTTCGGTCCTGTGCAGAAATAGCTCTGTCGACGAAGAAGGTATCCTTGCCAATGTAGCGAGAAGTAGCTTCTCACATCTTCAATTACGAATGGGTGCTGATCCGCAAAAGCATATTTCAGCCGTGTCAGCTCTTGCCCAAAATCACGATGAAGTCCGATGCGGCCCTTCTGAGCCTGAAAGCGACGATGTGCCCATTGCTCGAAACTCTGTGACCAGTTCGTGATGAATGGGGCGCCGCTCGAAAGCACCTCTACCGCCTCATGCACACTGGCGGACAACCGACCCATATTTCCGCGGTGACGCGCATCTGCATATTGGGAGCATCCAAAATACCAGGCTATGGAAACCATGCTCGATAAGCTCTGGATCCCATCCGCCGGTTCATTGTCTTGGGCATTCGCCAAACGAGCAGAGAGCTCCACCTGCACAGCGCCATTGAACTGGATGTCTTCAGCCAAGAGAACTGGATGTCTTCGGCCATCACACTGGAGACTGGCTTTCTAGCCATTGCCGGTGATCGGGCGACAGAGCTATCCAAATCGAGCGCCGTCGCCCGATCATGACGCAGACTCGATGTTTCCTTTAGCTTGTCAGCCAAGGACGCCGTCGCAGATACGTTGGGCATCGCACTCCTACATTGATGTTAAATCACCCTTGACGTGCGCGCGCCGATCTCCGAACGCTGTTCTACTGAGTGGAGGGGAAGGTCATGCGACTATCGGTTTGTTTGGGGGTAGTCGCCGTGGCGACCGTGGCTGCGAGCGGAGCAGCCGCTCAGGAAACGCAAACCTATGGCTACGACGTTCATGGCCGACTGATCGAGGTGGGACGATCTACTGGTGGCGCCAATCAAAGCACTGCCTATCAGTTCGACGGCGCTGACAATCGCGTTCAGAGAAACACCACCTCCGCATCGGCTCGCTCTGCGCTCCAACCATCCCGGACCCGCGAAGCCGCACCCGCCACTGGTTCAGCGGCACAAACCGTCTCCGGCGAAGACGACGTCAGCAGCCAGCGCGCCGAAACTTCCGACACCTCCGAACGCTCCACGCCTTTGCGTGGTGATCGCTGATGCACGTCACCCTCAAAGCCGCCCTGCTGGTCAGCAGCGCTCTGATCGCCACCCCTGCGCTGAGCCAGATCGCCGAGCCGCCGCCTCCTAGCCGTTACAGTCTGGATGCCCGCGGCATCGACCTCGCCACGGGACGGCCCGTCGTTTGGTCCACCGATGTCGCGATCGGCCCGGCGGGAACGGCCGGACTGACCTACCAGACGAACTGGGTGCCGCTGTCGGGCTGGGAAGACAATGCGCGCGCCACGATCACCGAGTATGGAACGGCCGTCGCAGTCAACATCGGGGGCGCCTCGGTTCGGTTCAACCGCTCGGGCCTGACCTACAGCCCCGTGGAGGCCAATGGTCAGACGCTGGCGCGCGCCAATGGCGGCATCTACCTCGACTATACTGATCGTGCGGGGACGGTTTATCGCTTCACGGCCCCTCCCGCCTATACCTTCGGCCCCGAATGGAACGTGGTCGGCGTCCTGCGCTCGGTGACGCAGCCGTCGGGGCAATCGACTCAGTACCATTACAATTTCATCCAGGTTCAGGACCCGCCCCTCGAAGACCCCGAAGGGCCTTGGACGGTGACCAACCAGCAGCGTCTTCAGGGGGTGACCAACAATCACGGCTATGCACTGAAGTTCGAATACGCAGCTGACGAGGCGGAGGACTCCTCGGGTCTGGATGCCTGGTTGAAGATTACCAAGGCCACCGGCTTCAACATGGCGGTCGACGCCTGCGACGCGCTCGCCTTCCACTGCAACTTCACCCAGGCTTGGCCCAGCGCGACCTATGCCGAGACACTGTCTCAAGCGGGCTATCTCTCGACACGGACGGTGACGGACTCTCTCGGTCGCACGACGACCTATCGCTATGACGCCAACGCACCGTCGATCCTGATCGGCGTTCGGTTGCCAGGCAGCGCCGCCGACAATGTCGCATTCGCAGGCGGCTATCGGGTTCAGTCGGTCACGATGGCGGGATCGACTTGGACCTACGGCTACACCGATATGGGCGGTGAGCGCGTGACGCAGGTCACCGACCCTCTCAATCAATCGTCCTATGCACGCACCACCATCGCCAATGGCCGGTTGCTGATCGCTCAGAACGCTCTGAACCAACGCACGGAGTTCACATACGACGCTCAAGGCCGGCTCAAGCGATCTACGGCGCCCGAGGGCAACTTCGTCGAATACGCCTATGACGGTCGTGGCAATGTTCTACAGACCAAGGCGGTCGCGAAAGACGGATCCAACCAACCGGATCTCACGATCTCTGCGACCTATGACGCAACCTGCGCCAATGTCCGGACTTGCAATCAGCCGCTGACCACGACGGATGCACTCGGCAGTGTGACCGACTACACCTATGACCCGGCCCATGGTGGTGTGCTGTCGGTGACGCCGCCCGCGCCGACGACCGGCGCTGCGCGACCGCAAACGCGGATCGCCTATGCGGCGCAGACGGCCTGGTACAAGAACGGTGCCGGAAACGTCGTTGCAGCTCCCAGCCCAATCGTGCTGCCAGTCTCGATCTCGGCCTGCGCGACCGGGACGGCGGCGGCTTGCGTGGATACTGCGGACGAGGTGCGTACGACACTCAGTTACGGCGTCGGCGGTGTCGCCAACAATCTGCTGCCGATGTCTGTCGCCGAAGGCTCGGGCGCGGACCCGTCCATGACAGTAACGACGCTCACCTATGCTGCGAGCGGCGACACGCGGTCGGTGGACGGCCCACTGACGGGAGCGGAGGATACGACCACCTATCGCTATGACGTCCAGCGCCAGCCCGTCGGCGTCATCGGTCCTGACCCGGACGGAGGCGGGCCTTTGCTCCGGCGTGCGGTCCGTTACAGCTATGACGCCGCCGGTCGTGCAAGTCTGATCGAACAAGGCACGGTCAACGGCCTGACCGATCCCGACTGGACCGCCTTCTCCAGCCTGCAGCAGGTGTCCGTCACGCGAGACGCCTACGGCCGTCCGACGCACGAGCGGTTCGAAGCGGGGGGTACGACCTTCAGCCTGGTGCAGACCAGTTACGACGCCGCCAGCCGATCTGACTGTGTGGCGACGCGGATGAATCCCGCGGCGTTCAGCAGCCTGCCGGGATCGGCCTGTGAACTGGGTGCGCAAGGCGCCTACGGGCCGGACCGGACCATCCGATATGGTTATGACGTCGCCGATCAACTCATCTCGACGACCAGCGGGTTCGGCGCCGGTTCGGCGATCACGGAAAGCGCGACCTACACGGCGAACGGCCTGCCGCAGACGCTGACGGACGGGGCGGGCAATGTCTCGACCATGGTCTACGACGGCTTCGACCGACTGTTGCAAATGCGCTACCCCAACGCTTCGGGCGGCGGGTCGTCGACGACGGACTATGAAGAGTACGGGTACGACGCCAACTCCAACGCCACTAGCTTCCGCAACCGGGCGGGAGAGGTCGTCAACACCCAGTTCGACGCGCTCGGACGCCCTACCGCCGTGACTGGGGCGGTCGCTTCTATTGGCGGCCTCTACAACTACGATAATCTGAGCCGTATGGTCAGCGCGAGCGCGCATGGTGGTGGAACATGGACGACAGGCTACGACGCGCTGTCTAGAGTGGTGAGCCAAGGGTCGGTCTTGGGTACAGCAAACTACGGTTATGATCTGGCGAGTCGACGGACCTCGATCCAGTGGCCGGACGGTTTCTGGGTCGCCTACGACTACAACCTCGCCAACGACTTGACGTCGATCCGCGAGAATGGCGCAACGAACTGGCAGCTGGCCAACTGGTCCTACGACAATCTCGGGCGCAAAATCTGGCAGGGCAGCGCAAACGGCGCGGTAACGACCTGGGGCTATGACGGCGCGAGCCGCCTGACCAGTCTGAGCCATAACTTGGCGGGCACGTCGAATGATCTGACGCTGGGCTTCACCTACAATCCGGCCGGCCAGATCCTCACCCGGACCATGTCGAACCCGGCCTATACCTATACGCCGGGAACAGGGAATACGGCCTATGCCAACAACGGCAAAAACCACGTCACCAGCGTCAATGGCGCAGGCGTAAGTTACGACGGTCGTCAGAACATCACGTCGGTCCCTGGCGTTGGATCCTACGGCTACAACCAAGTCAGTCAGCTGACATCGGCCAACGGCGCAGCGCTGTTTTATGATCCGCTTGACCGTATGTCGCGCAGCATCGGTTCGGCTGAAGACGTCATGTTCTTCTATGATGGCCAGCAGGCGATCGCTGAATATAACGGTTCGGGCAGTCTAATGCGGCGCTATGTGCCAGGGCTGGGTCTGGATGATGTGGTCACGGCCTACGAGGGGGCAGGCTATGATCGCCGCTGGTTGATCCAGGACGAGCGACGCTCAGTGGTTTCGATCACCGACGGCGCGGCTAATGCGCTCACGACCAACACCTACGACGAATACGGCCAGCCGGGCTCGGGCAACGGCGGCCGGTTCCAGTACACCGGCCAGATGTGGATGCCGCAGGCGCAACTCTATCACTACCGCACCAGGGCCTACGCCCCCACGCTCGGGCGGTTCATGCAGACCGATCCCATCGGGTATCAGGCGGGGGCGAACCTGTATGGATATGTCGGCGGCGATCCGGTGAACTTCACCGATCCAATGGGGTTGGCGTCCTTCAGCATCATCTGCGTCTCCAATCCCGAATACAACGACGGAAGCACAGGGGGATGGACTTCCGTCCCTGCGGAGGTTTGCGAAAGATCCCCTCTCAGGGATCGCCTCACGGCGGGTGATGTCTCCTCATGGGGGCTTGGCGGCCCGAGCGCCTTCGGTCGAGGCGGTCTCTACAGCGGACTGCCCGGCGGCGGGGAAGAGTTCGACCGAGGGCCGGTCTTCAACGACCCTCAGTTCCAGCCTTACCAAGAGCGTCGGCTCGCCGCGTTGGAAGCCAATCAGGCTCCAGTCTGGATCATCATGGCGGTATTTGCCGCTCCCGCAGCTATAGAAGCTGGTGCTTTTGCTAGCGGAAGCGGGTTGTGGGACGCCGCCGTAGCTGCTCGCCAGGGTATTGTTGCATTTGAAGGGCCTGCTGCCGGCTACACGCGCTATGGCGTGGGGCGGATGGGGCAAATGCGGTTTGGAACTAACCGATTGATTTTCCGTATCGATGCAAAAAAACCTATAACTCACTTAAATGTTCAAGGACGATTAGGCGGTAAAGACTTTAACTTCCACTTCCCTGGATGGTAATTATGGAAAATTCAATCAAGTTAATAATTCTTGATATGTTAAGAGAAGAATCTAAGCCAAATCCAGACTGGAAAAGTATTCAAGCATTAGCCGACAAAGCTATTGCAGAAATAGATCGCAATGAAATAAAATTAAACGGATTGTTTTATCAATTTCTAGATGATGTTGATATTAGAAATAAAGATCAGAAATATGGACATGATCAAAGAGAGCGTATTACGCGTGAATTTGAGCTGGCCAAAATAAGCCTTGATAGGCAAAATCGGTAAGGGGACCTTTCCAGCAGTCGCGTTTCAAGTGCGTGTCGACGCGACGGGTGATCTGAATCTTAAGATCTGTCGTGGCGCCAATCGCCAGCAGCGAGCGCGAGATATGGGAAGCAACGGTCGAGGCGACCGATGCTCAAGGTCGCGTGCAGCGCGAGCCGATCGGCACGACGGATGAACACCCCTGGCGCACGGCGGCCGGCCCCTGGCTGAAGACGAAGGACTTAACGCCGGGAACGGAACTGGTCAGCGCGGATGGCGACCACGCCGTCGTGATCTCCGTCCTTAAGACCGACCGGGTCGAACCTACCTACAACTTCGAGGTCGAGGGCTTCCACACCTACTTCGTTGGCGAGAGCGGCGTGTGGGTGCACAATGCTTGCCCTGTGCCTCAGCTTGCAGGCCATGTGCTAGAAGGAATGGCGCAGCGAGGAGTGACGCGAGGTATGGTCAATGCTGCTATCGCCAGAGGGCAGAGATACTTTGATCCAAAGAACGGCTCAGTTGTTCATGTCTTGGTTGGCGCTATGCATGGAGGTCGAGATTTGGGAGTCGCAGTCGGGGCCGTCAGTGGTCGAGTTTCAACAGTGATGGTGAACCATGGCGTAGTGCGTGGTCGGATGGTTCCGTTACAATGAGCATTGAAATTAAGAATCTAGTCGAAATGCTTTCTAAGCTGTCATCGATGGATAGTATTTCTCAATCAGATGTTGGGAATTTTCAGGATGCTGTTGATGCCTTTTTCAAGAGCGGGCATGATCTAGAAATCCTCGAAAAGATGTTAGATTTATCGGTGGACATGAACTATTTTATCCCAGATGAATCCGCGCTTGCATCAGAGCCAAGTCTGTTTGGGTTGGTGGAGCTTAAGCGTAGGGTCAACGAGGTGTTGAGCTTATATGCTGGGAAGTGACCGACCCGACTAGTTTAGTGCTGATGTCGCTCTATAATTTCGGCAGCACTAGACTTTAAACGCCACGCTTTTTCGGCATTCATAATCAGCAGTGGCGTATTGAGCGCCCAAATGGCGCTGATCACTGGCTCAGCGATGCAGCCGTAGCCGATCGCGACTGCAACTGACCACCCACTGAGCATCAAGAAACACCGCATCGCTTTGGTCTGATCTTGCATCGTGTGAATGGCGCCGGCCGCCGCGAGGGCTCTGGCGCGTCGCAAGCCTTGGCGTTCCTGTAGACTCTGAACCGCCTTGACGATGCTGAGGCGCGCGACGACCGATATCGCCCACTGCGGTCGATACCCCATCAGATCGTAGGGTCCTTGTTGGTCGGGCCCGTCCCGCATCACGCCGCCAACCTCACCAATGCCCCGACCGCCTTGGCGTCAGCCTCGCCCCCTTGGCGCAAATGTTCGACCACGGCCTCATACAGCGCCCGCCGCTTGGCGCCGGGCAGGTTCATGCCGGTATGTGCCAGCGTCTGCTCCACCGCATCCACGGCGATCCGCCAAAGGTCGGCTTCCATGCCCTTGTGACGCACGGTCGGCCCCAAACCTTCGCCTCGATAGAGCCAGATCGGATCCAGATCATACCGTTCGAAAATGGTGAAATAGATCTGGCCCGGCAGGTCGCGCAGGCCCTGCTCGTAGTTGCGATAGGCGCGCAGCGACAAGTTGAGGCTCTCTGCCATTTCGGCCTGGCTGAGTCTCAGATGCTCGCGCAGTTCCAGCAATCTGGCTGCGATCTGGAGGCGTTCGGGGGGCTTGCGGAATCTTCCCATGTGACGCACGGTATCTCAAACGTGCTTGCCAGGGAAGGCCATGATCGACGACCGCAATCATCAATGGGTGCGCACCGCCTTGAAGAAGCGCGGCCTCTCCATGACCGACATCGCCCGCAGCCTGGCTGTCACCCCGACCACGGTCTGCATGGTCAGTCGCGGGTCGGGCCGATCACGTCGGATCGAACAGGCCATCGGCGACGCCATCGGCTTCCGTCCGGCTGAGATCTGGCCGGATCGCTATCAAACCGTGGAGATGTCTATGCCTCCGACCTGATCCCGACACCTCGATCCGGCCGGAAAGGGAAAAGGCCTGCGCTCGGCAAAGCACAGGCCCTTTCGGAAGATTGAAGTCGTTGAACGCGACCCATTCAATCTCCCCGAAAATCGCATCGCCGTCAAGGAACTTGCCGCCCGTCAACGGCGACGAGCGCAGCTCTTCGCGCCTGATCTGGCCCCCTTCGCTGTTCATTAATCCTTCGGGGAGACCCTCATGTTCGACATCCGGGCCCTGGTGCGCCTCATGCTCACCACGGCGCATTCTAACCATCAGATCGGCCGCCTGACGGGCCGGTCGGCCACCACGGTGGCGCGTTATCGTCAAATCATTCTCGACCACGACTTCGATGCGGCACGGCTGGACCAATCCACCGACGCCGACCTTGTCCGGCTGTTCCGCGCCGGCCAATCCACCCAGGCGTCCAACAAGGTTCAGCCCGACTGGCACGGCGTCGCGCTGAAGGTGAAGGCGGGACATCACCTCGTCGATTTGCATGGTCTGTATGAGGCCGAGGTCGGGACGGACAGAGCTATGTCCTATCGTGCCTTTTGTCGCGGACATCACGCCCACGCCGCCGTCAGCCACCCGATCATGATCCAGCGCCACCATCCCGGCGGTGCGATGATGACCGACTACGCCGGTTATCGTCCAAAGGGCGATGACGGGACGGGCGGGGAGGCTGTGTTCGAACTGTTCGTCGCCGTGCTGCCGGCGTCGGACTACACGTTCGCCTGCGTCGTGCGCTCGCAGAAGACCGCCGACTGGCTGGAGGCCAATGAGCGCGCGCTTCGCTTCTTCGGCGGCGTGCCGGAAACCATCGTCTCCGACAATCTTAAGGCGGCGGTGTCGCGCCCGAAAGGCCGCGCCGGTCCAGCGGTGATCAATCCGGCGTTCGAGGCCTTCTGCGACCACCATGGAACTCTGGCAAAGCCCGCCGCCGTCTACAGCCCAACGCACAAGGCCAAGGTCGAGATCGGGGTCAAGCTAGTCCAACGGCTGCTGCGCCTGGCGTTGAACGATCGACCACGACTACGATTGGGGGCCATGAACGGGTTGCTCGCCGAGCTGGTCGAACGGCTGAACCACAAGCCGCTCCGGCGCGCTAAGGGCGAGACCCGGTTTAGCCTTTACGAGACGCTCGATCTCCCGGCGTTGCGACCATTGCGTCAGGATGCGTTTGCCTTCCACGAGGTGCGGCGAGACCTGATGCTTGGGTCGGACTACCATCTCGTCCACGACCAATGCCGCTACTCGGCGCCTCACACCCTGATCGGCCGAAAGCTCGACCTGCGCGCCAACACGCACGCTGTCGAGATTTGGCACGACGGCCGGGCCGTGGCGCTCCACGCGCGGCTGTTCCAACCAGGCGGCCTATCCACCGATCCCGCCCACATGCCACCCACCCATCTGGCGCGGAGGGCGGAGGTTGAGGAAGACTTCCTACTCTGGTCGCGGCTTCAGGGGGCGGGCGTTCAGGCCGTCGCCCAGGCCGAGGCGGATCGGCCCTTCTACGGCGCCGCCAAGGCCGGGCTCTATCGCGCATTTCGAGAGTTACATCGGCGTGTCGGAGCACGGCGGCTTGAGGCGGCCTGCGACCGTGCGGTTCGCAGCGGCCGGCCGCGCATGGATCACGTTCGCAACATCCTCAATCGCGGGTTGGAGTTCACCGATCCGGCCGACTTCGTGACCCCCGACATCATTGCCGAAACCAACGAGAACGTCCGCGGCGCGGACTATTTTACCGGAGCCTGATTGCATGACCACGACCCAAATCATCGACCGTATGCGCGACCTCGGTCTGGACGGCATGGCCGGCGCCGTCGAGCATCACGCCGCTTCGACCGCCTACGCTGATCTGCCGTTCAACGACCGTCTGATGCATCTTCTCCACGCCGAGGGCGCCTGGCGCGACGAACGCCGGCTGAAACGCATCCTGAAGATGGCGCGACTGAAAATCCCCGCCGCCGTGGAGGACATCGACTACAGACCGTCACGGGGGCTTGATCGCAGTCAGGTTGCCGAGCTCATGACCTGCGCCTGGGTGTCCGCACATGAGCATCTGATCCTGACCGGCGCCACGGGCACCGGAAAAACTCATCTAGCCTGCGCCTTCGGCGGCCAGGCCGCACGTCATGGCCTCATGGTGCGATACGCCCGCACCAATCAACTGCTGGAAGACCTCGCCATCGCGCATCAAGACGGCACAGTCGTCAAGGCGCGCACCGCCTTGGCGCGATTCGACCTGCTCATCCTTGACGACTTCGGTCTGGCGCCGATGACCGAACGCGGAAAACAGGATCTGCTCGACATCATCGACGCGCGCACCCGGACCTCATCCATTCTGCTGGCCGGACAACTGCCGTTTAAGGAATGGCACGCCTACATCGACAATCCGATGGTCGCCGATGCAATCCTCGACCGGGTCGCCAACACATCGCACCGGATCCAGCTCAGCGGGGAGTCTATGCGGAGGCTCACAGCGTCGCGGAAGTAGTCAGGCGATGGAGGTTCCGCCAGACATCCAGCGTCTGGTGCGGAACCTCCAGTTCGTCTGGCCGGCGGCATCCAGCGCCGTTGACCGGAGACATCCAGTTTGGTGGCTGCGTGTACTCCACCAACCATTCGGGCGCGCGACCGCCACGCTCGAACACGTGGCCACAATCGCACCGATCTAGCTTTCGCCTCTGCCATTGGATGGGACGCGCGCACGCTTTGCAGCGGTCGATAAGAAGGAGCTGATGGCGGTGACATGCGGCGAAAGCCCGAAGGTGCCAGAGGCGGTCAAGATACCCTCTTTCTTTCACGCATTCGGGGCATACTCTTGCTCCGTCTGTTACAAGGTGACGGCGGCTCAGCGAGGATCCATTAAACCTCGAACCTTCGTATCCGCCTTCGGGCGCAAACGACGCTCTCCTCAGAACTTCCGGATCCGATCCGCTCAAGCTGGCGAGCTGGAGGAAGCCTGAACTCCGGTGTTCGTAGCCAATCGGCAGGCCGGTCAAATTGGTCAATAAGGACGGCCGGACGCCGTTCGCGTGGCTAAGGCGTATCAAGTAGCCAGGGAGGCTCTCGTCCTCTTGGATATCGCCCGTGATGAAAAGGCGGGCCATAGTCATTTGATCAGCTGACTGATGACCGCCTGATTTCTGCGCTTCTTCGATACCGGCCTTCGTCCGCTAGACGTTTTAGCGCGGCTTTTAGCCATTCGAATTTCGTAGTCGTCCTCCAAGGGTGGAGGAGGGGACGCGATGAAATCGAGAGCGAAGGGGTTCTGCATCCCATTTGCCTCAAGGCGAAATGCTCCCTCTGCCGCCATCTCAAGAAGACCAAAATCTAAGGTCTGCTTGCCATGGCGCTTCATCAGGCGAGCGCTCTTTAATAGGAGTTTCTTCACCCCATCTACCAAGCCTCGAGACAAATAGAAGAAGCGGAATGCGACTTCCTCGTCTTCCACATCGAACTCGAACGTTATCGGCGTCAGATCTCGAAACGTTGCGAGTAACGTAATGAAGTTGTCTTGACCCGAGAGATCGGGAGACCCATCCTTTCTGTACCAACGGTACGGTTCGAGCCGAATTTCGGCATCCCATCTCCGCTCGATCTGGCGATCAGCCTCAAAAAGATGGCGCAAACTTCCTAGGCCTAGAAGAACGAAAGCGACGGAGTTCGTTTCGTGACGCGACTTAATCCAATCGATAAGCTTGTCAGACACGACTGTGCCGGAGCGCTCCACGGCCCTTTGTGCTTCATCAATCAGGATCGCTTTAGTCTGACTAGCAGCAATGTACCGGTCGACCCGATCCCCAAGGGTATACTCGTCCCCTCGGTTCCACAGCTGGTCGCCGTATGCCTTCAAAATCTCCCGCGCTAGCGCCTTGACCGTCGGTGATGAGGGCATCCTAACGACAAGGACGCGGTGTCTGTCGGCGATCATGCAAACCCCGCCCAGCAGCTGGACTTTCGCCCCGCCTCGCTCTGGGGGATACTCCATCTGGATGCGATCTTTGAGGGTGGATTTACCTACCCCCGATGGACCGCTCACATGGATACAGGGCGCCGTTCTAGTTTGTGGCAAATCGATTAAGTCTCGAACTTCCTCCCTGACTTCAGAAAACTTGGGGTGGTTGATGAAGATGGCGTCGATCCGCGAGTAGGCTTCATCGAGATCAATCGTCATGGCTCCACTCCCGACATTGAGTGATCGCCGTCGAATGTGCGCCGTACCCGCTTACGGGGCGGCCCGGCCGGAACGTCCTGAATCCTATGAGTACTGCCAGGCTGGGTGTCGTTAGCTCGACCACCTAATGGGTTGAGCGGCTCGCCGGCGAAAGGACCGCTGAGGGAACTAAGCTCCCCGTCATGATTGAGGTTGTTGAATATATGCTGGGTTCCGATGCCCAACGCTCGAGCTATGAGGCTGTTGGAACGGATGCTCAGGGCTGTCGGCAGGGATTCTGCAATCAGCTCATGCAGACGCTCGTGGGCTCTACAAAGGTTTGCCGCTGAGACTTCGCCAAACAGTTCTCTAGCGTTCTTCTGATTCAGCTGGTGTCGATGCAGGCTGAGCTTCTCGGCATAAGGGAGAAGCGTTGCCTCAGCTCGAACCCATCCGCTGTTGGTATTCGGCAGGCGAGCATGGATCACCGCCAAATTTGACGGATCGACTTTCACCTCTACCGTCAGCTTGTCACCGTGCCGACGACGAAGGGTCTGCAGTTCTGCCGAGTGGTAGCGGAGATTTGCGAAGCGAACGCCACGATGATCAAGGCGACCCATCCGCTTGATGCCAAATAGGAGATCTAGATCCTGAGAGCGTGGCAGAAACGAAGGAGCGTGATCTCGCGTGCCCTCCTCCCAGAGCATCGCTGGAGACTGCATGAATAGCCCTTGAGGCTCTTGCATGAACACATCCACAAGCCACGCATGAAGGATATAGAGGAAGTGCCTGAGTCCGATGCAGCCGTGAATCGTCGGATCATATTCATGCATGTCCTTGGCCAGGACGAAGCCGGGCAGTTCCCGTAGAAGAGTCTTGTTCAGCACCTCGAACATCCCTTCTACGCGGGCCTTGAACCAAGGAGTGCGAGGACGTGTGTAGCTGATGCTCATATCCAGATCGAAAGCTAGCTGCTCGATCGTTCCGCCCCATTGTGCCAAGCCGTTGTCGAACACGACATGCCTGGGCACGCCGGCAGGAGCATAGCGGTTCACGATGGTGGGATATTCTCGCGCTACGTAGGCCTTGGGCAGACAGCAGTGCCTTAGCGCGCTGGCGATCGTAAGGTCGCTAGGGTTTTCGAAGCCTACATAAATCCCAACAGGCGCAGTCGAATAGACGTCAATATACCAAGTCAGCCACGGGCGGCCTAAGGGCACGCCTAGTTTCTCGTCGAATAAAAACATCGGCACGCGTGTTTCGTCGTACTCGGTCAAATCAAGACACGCTCGCGGTCTCGATACACCTTTCCCGCCTCTGAAAAGCCGAGCAGCCTCAACCTTGCCGTTTATAACGATTGCACGATCATCCGCGGGAAGGTCGTTCCAAATACGATTGAACGTTGACGCGGACGGAATTGCTATGGCCGCTCCGCTCTGACCTAAAGCTCTATGTCGTGTGTTCTCGTCGTTTATGATCTTCGCGGCTTTGGCGCGCATGTTCTTGAGAGTGGTGACGGGAGCGAGACCAACTTTTCTGTCCTGCTTCGCCGTAATGATCGCCTCTAGCATCACTTGTTTGCAGATCGTGCCGCCGGAAACCCAGCGTGACTGCGGCCCTTGATTACCCCCTATTAGCCCAACCGCACCTTGGCCCTGAGCGGCAGCTCTCCATCGGTAGAAAGAGGCGACGGATACGGGGGCGGATCGACCGAGTGTGATGCTTACCTCGGCCAGTAATGCTGCTAGCGCCGGCGGGGTCAGCTCCTGACCACGTCTTGCCTCCACGGCCTCGACAACGGCTAGTCTTTCGCGAGCCTTCCGGCGCCTCTTATCAGGCAAGTCTGCGAAGGATACGGTCCTCTCGCCGTCACCACTCCCGCCTATTGCGACTAAGGTCAAATGACCCGCTTCGTAGGCGGACGTCATGTCGTCCCATGACCAGTTCGCGAGAAGCCCTGTCTCAACGTCAACGGCTTGCCACCCACCTGATGGCAACTTTGCCGCTAGGCGATGACGGCGACCATCAAAATCGAACAGCGCGTCACGGACAAAGCTGGCTAGCCTCACTGGTTCTGCCTCCGCGCCTCTGACAAGCGGAGAATCGATTGCTCAGAGAGTGGAGCCTCCAAGTTTGTGCTGAGCCACCCATCCACCAATCCGCGATAAAGGCCGGCCATTTCTACGCTGGGCAGAAGCGAGACGACGTCCCCTAACGAGAGCGGTCTTCTGCGAAGTATCCCGGTGATACAGTCCCTGTGATTTGCGCTTACCGGTTCAAACCGTCTGAAACGAAGGAGCTCAGAGACGTTATCAGCTAGTGGCCGGCGAAGAATGTGCCGCTCAGTTAGCACCTCATAGCGAAAACCCAGTGCGGCGACGCTTAAGCCAATAGACGGCCATCTTATCTCATTCTTTTCCGCGCGAGCATCAGCCTCCCATTTTATCTCGACAAAAGACCTATAGTTCGACGTCTCGTAGTATAAATCTGGCGTGTGTGCGGATTGTTTCGTTTTTATCAATGTACTGAAATAAAATAGGCTGCTCGCAATAGCGGATGATGTTGCCATCAACCTCGCAGCGCTCGAAGGCGCGCTGCTCCAGATGCGACCTGGCCCGCACGGTCCGTTGGAGTTTCTTACTAGGGAGTTTGGCCTGCCAGCCACGAGATGCACTTCTGCTTCGACGAATTGGGAACGTTTGATCGACGTCAGGCAAAACATCGTCAAAAAGGTTCGGGTGGCGGATAATCCTTGATGGAGGAGGTTGATTGCTTGGTGGCAGCCACATTCTATCAATGGGCGGCAATTGATATGGCGTATTTGATACTTGAGGGGCAAAGATAGTTTCGCAATGACCAAAAATGGATGTGCCATCCATACGCGTACTCCCAGCGGGGTGCCGTTACGAACAACGAAGCTGAACTGATGCCTAAGTCGTAGTTCTTCTTCTATGTCTATACGGAACAGATGGGGTGCGATTCTGCTGTGCCGTCAACAGGGAGGTCTTTGTGTCGCGATCCGAGAAATATAGTCAATTGGCTATAATGAGTAATATTAAATTTCGATCTAACCCATTCTTCGGGTTTGCAATATGGCTGGGAATGATGGGTGAGCATTTCGAGCCAATCGTGTATGTATAGGTTATGCTGCACGCTCACGTTATGGAAACCCTTAGAGGCCTTGGGCCATCTTTACGTGGACAAGGCATCGCTCATCTCTATTTGTTCGGTTCAGTCGCACGCGGTGATGCGACCGGCGATTCAGACGTGGACATCGCGTTCGACGTTCAGCCCCAAGTCGAGTTGAAATTCTCGCTGATCGACCAATCCCGAATTCACCGACAGATTACCGCCGCACTGAACACACGGGTCGATTTCGTGGAGCGGGCCCAACTACGTGACAGGATCGCCAGGAGCGCGGCCGAGGATATGATACAAGTCTTCTGACGTTGAGAGGTCGCGGACGCAGCGCAAGTAGATGGTCTGGGCTCCGATCTCTAGTTACTCCGACCAGGCGTTTGAGGGCGTTGTCAGCTAGCGAAAGTTAGACGTTCGTTGAGCGCTGGTCGTTTGCAGCGTAGGCTCGGTTTTCGATCGGAGGTTGAGGCGATGAAGGCAGCATCAGGCGGGGTCGCAGACAAGACGTTCGTGCTAGCCTTCCCTCAGGACGACAGACGCCCCATCTCGGAGAGATTACATGAGCGACGCCGCACCGAAGGGGCCCGCTTCCTACTTTCCCTCTATCGAGAAGAAGTATGGCGAGCCCATCGCTCACTGGCAGCAGATTATCCAGGCCGGTTACCCCGCCAAGCATATGGAGCTCGTCACGCTTCTCAAGAACGAGCACGGCCTCGGTCACGGCCACGCCAACGCCCTAGTGGCGCACACTTTAGCGAGCGACGGCCTGAAGTAGCGGCAACCAGATATGCGGCCAGTGCCGGCTACGGCCTCACGTGAGAAAAGCGCCAGGAGCGGACCTAAGCGGGCATCCAAGATCCGGACGTTAGTCGGGCGATCTGACCTCAGCTTTCGACCCGGCGCGGCGCAGCTCAACGCTAATTGCTGATGAAGTTGCGAGGCCGACCTCTGACCAAAGCCATCGAGTCGCCCTTACAGGCTCGTCGCCACGCCCGGGTCATGTTAATCTGATCTGAAGGTCCTGCTTCGCACCCTTTCGCAGGATTTAAGGTCATGGCCAGAAGCGATCTTCTCGTATCTCTTGTGAAAGCCGGCGCGGCCGGAGACCGGTCGATGCTCGCCTCGACCGTGGAAGCCCTTGTGGCTGAAGAGAAATCCCGCAGCCATCACACGCTTGCAGACCGGCTGCAGCGGGCGATGCAGTCCGTCCCCGTGACCAACTCCACCGAGTTGCGGCGATCCCAAACCGGCGGGCGCGACTTCGTCATCGAATCGTCGCCCGAAGTGACGTTCGACGATCTCATTCTTCCTCTTCCCGCAGACCGTCTCGCCCGCCAGCTCGTCGAAGAGCAACATCGAGCTGATCTGCTCCGCACCCAAGGCCTCCAGCCCCGTCATCGGGTGCTGCTGTCCGGCCCGCCCGGCAACGGCAAGACCTCGCTCGCGGAGGCGGTCGCGCAGGCCCTTGCCCTGCCCTTGCTGACGGTCCGCTACGATGCCTTGGTCGGCGCCTACCTCGGCGAGACGAACGCCCGTCTGGCCAAGCTGTTCGAGTATGCCCGCGCGACGCCTTGCGTCCTGTTCTTTGACGAATTCGACGCCGTCGGGAAAGAGCGGGGAGACGTACACGAGACGGGCGAGATCAAGCGCGTTGTGTCGTTCCTGCTGATGCAGCTCGACCAGTTGCCGAGCTATGTCGTGACCATGGCGGCGACCAATCATGCCGAACTGCTTGATCGCGCCGTATGGCGGCGTTTCCAGCTTCGTCTGGATATGCCGGCGCCGGACGCAAGCCGCCGCAGTGTCCTCGTCTCGCGGTTTCTGGACGCCTGGCCCGAAGATGCGGGGCTGAGCGCATCCCGCATCGCCGATCGTCTAGGCGAAGTCAGCTTCGCCGAAGTATTTGAGTTCTGCCAAAACGTGCGCCGGCGCCATATTCTCGCTCAGGGTAGTGAGTCGCTGAAACGCGTCGTTGCTTCAGAACTTGAACTTTGGGCGTCCCGGGTGACGCCGAGGACCAATGCTGACACCGTCGCCATACCCGATGTTACGCCTCGACCCGCCGCAAGGCGGCGCAAGGCAGCCCCGTAACGCCAACTTCCCCCCGCCGCGACGCTACACAGCCGCCGAGCAGGCGGAGCGCGGGCCGGGTCGAACGCTACAGCGCCTTGCGGACGCCCTGTCCGAGGGACGCGATCCGCTCGCTCTCAGGCTGGACGCCACGGGCCTGGCGCCGGAACGGCTTCTGGTCTTCGAGCTGACCAGCGACATCCAGAATTTTGCCCGGGCAGCGGCCCGAATTCCCGGGCTTGAGTTTCTGGGATCTGATGAGATCCAGGGCGACGACGCTGACGCCTCGCCATCGGTGTATCTAATGATCCCCGATGCCGCGGCCCTGAGGCAGCTGGTGTCGATGTGGAGCCGCTTCAGAAACGGCGTCGCGCTCCCCGAGGGCTTCGCACCCTGGCGTAATCTGTTCGCACAGCTGCGCGACATCCGGGTATGGGGGCCGCAGGACAGGATTTCGCCGGAAGATCTCGAGGTTCTAGCTCAGGAGAGGGTCAACGCCGACGGCTTTGTCCGCGTCGAACTGGAGCTGGTGTTTCGCCCCGCTGGCGGCGCGACGGAGGCCGAAGCGTCCGCCGCCATCCGCCAGTCCGGCGGCGTCATCGTCTCGCGCAGCCGGATTGACGGGGCGAAATACCACGCCCTTCTCGCGGACGTGCCGCCTGCGGAGATCGCGCGTGTGCTGGCGCGCGGTCAGGAGGGGCTGGTCGCCTCCGAAGCCGTCATGCACATTCGGCCCCAGAGTGCGGTCCACATTACCGCCTTCGAAGACGTGACGTCTCTGGTCGCCGCAGGGGCCCCGCTGGGCGCGCTCGGAGATCCAGTTGTCGCCCTGTTCGACGCAGTGCCGTTGTCGGGTCACCCAAGGCTGGCCGGTCGTCTTTCGGTGGATGACCCCTTTGATCTGGAGCCCCTTGCAGTCGGACGCCGCGTGCATGGCACGGCCATGGCCTCGGCGGCGCTGCACGGCGATCTCAACGGGCCGGCCAGTGAAAGCCTGTCGCGCCGCATCCAGTTCGTGAACATCATGTTCGCACCGCAGAACGTTGGCGAGGCCGAGCGCTTCCCCGACAGACTGCCGGCCGACCTGTTCGAGATCGCTGTCGCGCGCATGAAGACCGGTCCCGACGCCACGGCCCCTCATGTCTTGGTGATCAACGCCTCGGTCGGCGACCGGAACAAGCCCTTCACCGGACGGATATCCGGGTGGGCGCGGGTCGTCGACTATCTGGCACAGAAGTACGGCCTGCTGTTCATCATCAGTGCCGGCAATCATTTGGACGATCTCGCGACGCCGGATTTGGACCATATGGCCTTCGAAGACTTGGACGGTCCCGCCAAGGCCCGATCGGCGCTCCGGGCCAGCGCCGCGAGCCTCGCTCATCGTCGGGTGCTGGCGCCCGCCGAGTCCGTCAACGCCTTGACCGTAGGGGCCCTGCACGCCGATGGTTTTGCGCTAGGGCCTCTGCCCGCCTCGACCTTTGATGTATGGCAAGAGACGGGGCTTTGCACGGTCTCAAGCGGCCTAGGTCCGGGATACGGAAACAGCGTCAAGCCGGACGTCCTGGTGTCCGGCGGCCGTCATCACGTTCGCCTGCTGCCGGCCGGGCCGGGCCATCTGCTGCGTCCCATCGGCCAGGGTTCGGAGCTGATGGGCGGCATCGTCGTCGCTGCTCCGCCCGGCCCTGCGGCCGTGAACCTTGATCGGGTCAGCCGCACGGTCGGCACCAGCGTCGCCGCCGCAACCCTCACTGGCATTGCGGCCCGAGCTCACGAACTCCTGGAGGCGGCCTACGACGACTTCCTGGCCATCCCCGGCCCGCAGCGCGCTGCGCTTCTCAAGGCTGTTCTGGTTCACTGCGCCCGCTGGACACCGGCACGCGACCTGATCCGCGAGATCCTCGGACCTGCCGACAATCGACAGCATGTTCGCCAGAAGGACAATATTCGTCGCTATCTCGGCTATGGTGCCGTGGATGCAGCCGCAGTCCTGGCATGCGCGGAAGACCGCGCCACGCTCTGGTCGGTCGGGCAGCTGCAGCGCGAAGCCGCTCACACCTTCTCGATTCCGCTGCCGGTGGCGATGTCGGGCCTTCCGCGACCGCATGAGATCACTGCGACGGTCGCCTGGTTCACGCCGCCTCGGGTCGGTGCCGCGGCCTATCGCGGCGTCCGTCTCAAACTGCTCGAACCCGCCACGGGAAAAGAGACTTTCGCGGTCGCTTCGGCCCGAGATCAGCCCGACGCCAACCAGGCCCATGGCGGCACGGTCATCCATCGTCGCTGGACCGGCGACCGCGCCGCCGCCCTCGGCGCCACCGCGACCTTCGATCTGACTGTGCAACGCCAGCTGGATGAGATCGACGACCCCGTGGTCTATGCCCTCGTCACAACCGTCACTATGCCCGGGGTCGCGGAGGTCTATGCCCAGGTCCGGGACCGGACGCAGATTCGTCCCCGCGCCCAGGTTCCTGTGCGCCCATGAGGTCGCAGAAGGCTAGGTCCGCGGAAGACCAGGCGAAATGGGAAGCTGATGTCGTAAGGGGGTTCAGGCTCTTGGCCGCCTCCAGAAAGGCGCAGGTCGCTGTGATCGACGACATCACCTTCGATCTGAGCTCCGACCTCGACCCTGAGGTCTGGCAGCCGCTTCACCCCCTTGGCCTTCACAGGGCCGCGTCCGCGCCGCTCGGGCCGGAACTTGTCTTCCCTTGGACCCCGGCCATCGCGCGCCGGCTGCTGGAAAAGGATGGACCGATTATCGAGGTCCTGGCCGGGTCCACCATATCGATCCGGCAGATCACCGAAAGGCCGATCGAGACCGCGCGCGGAGATCTGGAGCACCCGCAGAACCGCGATCGTCGTCTCGCCTTCCTGAAGGTGACCACGCCGTCGGGAACCGAGCAGCCTGTGAAGCGACCGCTCGCCTATCTGCCGACCGGCGCCATAGGCCATTTCATCGAGGTTCAGGACTACGGGTCAGCCTATCAGGGCATGCTGTCGCGGCTCGGCGGCCCTCTTGAGGTCGAGGATGTCGAGGATTTGGTGGACCAGCCTCCCGAGACCTGGCCTCGGTTCCCGGCGCACCTTCCCAGGTCGCTCGCCCTGGCGATGGTGGCCCTGGCCAATCGGGACGATCTGGACGGCCACGCGATGGCGGCGTTCGGCTATATGATCGGTCGCGCCGAGGCCGAGCAGCATCTCCTCCTGCCGGCCGAGCGGGGTGTGAAATCCGTCAAGAACGCCTCGGGCGCTAGTGCCGCCAAGGCGGCGAAGGATCGCGAGAAGGCCCAGCCGGTTCTCGACGCCGCCGCCAAAATCTTGGCTCGTCGCACTTCCGTGTCGTTAACGGCCTGTGCGAAGCTGGTCGCCGAAGAGACCGGCAAGGATCAAGGCTGGGTGGCCCGTAAAATCAGGGTTCTGTTCATCAAGGACGACAACGGCCGGACCTACCGGCCCCGCCGTCCGGCCGATTCCCGGTCGGACTGAGCGACGGTCCGTCCCGACCTATCCCCGCTCCATCCCGACGCGCCCGCGCTCGGTTCTGCCGACGGCGGTCTTGCCAGCGTACGCCGCACTTCCTTTCTTGGAGTGTCCGAAGTGCCCGATCCCGATCTGCTAAAAGCCGTCGCCGCGATGATTTCCGCCGCCGCCGCCCTGATCTGGGCGATGCGGCGGCGGAGATAGTCCAGAAGACGACGGCATGGGGCGGGTGATCGGCGCGGCATCGAAAGCAGACATTGCCAACCGCAGCGATGAGTCAGATGGAGGCTTTGACGCTGGCCGGCCGCCGAGGTCGGCCCCTTACTCGGAGGTGACGTTCGGAATGTCTGCTGAGCGGTCTGCCGACCGCGTCCGCTTCAGCCACAACTTCTCTCCAAACACAATGCGTCGTTGGCCAGAAGCGGGCCCCTGATGGCTCGCCCTCATCCGTTTCTGCCGCCAGCCGGTCACTGGGCCGGCGTGGCAGGCTTTGCTTGCGTCGCCGTCCTGGCCGCCTTGTCCTGAGCTTCGAAGCTCGTGCGGATTGACTTCATGGTCCGCCCCCAGCCCTTTTCGACCAAGCTGGTGTTGAGGGTCGTGAGCAACTGCTCGATGAAATATTCGACGGCCTGGAGATGAAACAGGGTGGGCTTTAGCTCCTCACCCTCCTTGAAGACCCAGACCAGTGACGGATCGTTGGCGCAGAGCTCGGCCAGCTTCGCGTTCACCGTCCCTTCGCCATGGGTCAGCAGATGTCGAAGCTCGGCGACCGTCTCGATCGTCCTGGCCCAATCGGAGAGGTCCGTGAGTACGTACTCGCTCGGACGCTTGAGGGCCGCTGTGTTAAAAAAGCCGACAAAGACGCGGTGAAGCGGATCATAGGTGCGCTTGCGCCGCCAGTGGTCGAAACGCTGCGACCAAGCGGTCTCCCAAGCTTCGCGATCGCCCTCACTCTCATTCCGCCTCGCATACAGCCGCCGTAGGTCACGGTACTCGGCGCCCTCCATGAGAGGGGCCGGTGAATGGCTCAGGAAGATCTCGTAGGCATCGAAGATAATCTCTTCCAACACGCCGTACAGGTCGGCGATGGCGTATCCCGCGATGGTCGGGATGATCTCGCGGTAGGCCCCGGCGGCGGTAGGGCCGTCATACTGTTTCATCGGCGTCTGATAGAGTTCGCCGTCCATCCCGCGCGCGGCGTGGACGATCAAGGCGCGATCCTTCGGCAACGCCTTGTAATAGCCCTCCGAGACATGGGCGGCGTTAATGATCAGCGCCCAGCGAATGTAGGCGCTTCGGGACACCGCACGCCAGTCGCCGAGTTTCTCGGTCATGCGGCCGATCCACTGCTTCTCTGGCGCGTCGCCGGGGTCGTAGATGATGTTGGTGACGGGTTCGCGCAGGATCGCCGGGTCGCTCATCGCGATCCGGTGGTGCTCTTCTAGGCGGACACGGGTGCGGAAACTTGGCTTCAAGACGGCTTCTCCGGATCGAGGACACGTGCATGCTTGCTTCACGCTATGTCGTGCAGCTGTCCATGGTATGCAGACTCCTAAAAACTGCGGTGCCAAAGCGACTTGTAGCTAAGCTCAACCCTGCGTTATGCGTATCGCGGGCGTAAGGAGTCGCCTCACGGATCCGAGCCAAATGACGACTCCTAAGATTCCTGACTTTGAGGACTGGCTCGATCTATGCCGCGATCCAGCGCACGATGGCCTTTACTTCCTCGGGCCGCGTCAAAGCCGCATCACGTTCTATTCGCAACAGGTCCGCGCTTTGCGGCTTGTCCATGCGCTTGCTGGGACCGGCCTACTTCAGCCGAAGGAAAAGGTCGGGGTCGTCGGGGCTGGTGCAGCGGGGACGACTGCCGCCTTGGCACTTGCCCTCGCCGGGGCGGAGGTCATCCACTACTCCAACACCGGCGGCGGATTTCAGCTGCAAAGCGCTTCGCCTCGGTTGCTGCATCCTCATGTCTATGAATGGCCGGAGCTTGGGTCATTGGACCCGCGAGCTGGCCTGCCCATCCTTGACTGGACGGCGGATACGGCGGGCAAAGTTGTCGAAGGCCTGAGTCAGCAGTTCGCGGCGGCCAAGGTTCACCTTAAATCAAGTCTGGTGTCGAAGTCGGGGACGCTGCAGGCGGTGGTGCCGACTGCGCGGGGATGGGATCTCACGTTTAGCGGCGCGGCGCTTCCGGTGTCGTTCGCGAAAGTGGTTCTGGCGATGGGTTTCGGCGAAGAAGCGGCGCTGCCCGGCGCTGCGACCTTGGGATATTGGAGCCCCGGTAGCATCAGCGCCGCAGCGATCGAGGCCGCGCCCGAGGTCACGTACATGGTCAGCGGCGCTGGAGATGGGGGGCTAACCGATCTGATGTCGCTGTTGATCAGCGACTTTCAGCATGTCGCATTCGCCGAAGAGGTTTTAGGGCGATTCACTGGCGACGCCCTCACACGCGCTGCCGAGGCGGCGTTCGCGGGGAAAACGCTGGATGACGATCTCGAGAGCGCTTTCGACGCCCAGTTGCGGCCCGCACTCGGGCAAGCAGAGCTCTCGGCGTGGCTGCAAACCCGCTTACGGGCCGATCGTCGACTGATCCTCAACAGCGTGGGTCCCGTGTTCGCATTTGGCCGCGCCGCGCGGCTCAATCAAGTGCTCGCCTACGCCGTCCTTGAAGCCGCGAAGGACGCAGGGCGGGAGGTTGGCCGAACCCAAGGTGCCATCGACTCGATCTCCGTGCACAGCAAAGGACGGAGCGTTGCTTTCGCGTCGGGGGCACCGGCGGCGGTGGTCGCTGATCGCGCCATCGTGCGTCACGGACCCGAGACAGCGGCTTGCTACTCCTGCGCTGCAACTCCGTTCGAGGCCTATCTCGCGCATATGCAGACGACCCTTGGTGCCAAACCTGAACTGAGCGTTCCGCCTCGGCTCGATCCGCAGACTTTCAAGTTCTTCGATGAGCGGCGCATCAGCGCCTTGGTGCAAGGGCCCCAAGCCGTCGACCAATCTAGCGCCGCCGCTCGTGGCGAAGCGACCGTGGTGATAGGCGTCGACATGGCGTCGCAGCGGCTATTCGAACGCGGGCGCGTGAGTCTGGCGGAGATCGCCGAACGCTGCGAACGCGCCGATCCGTGCGAGGTCCATATGGCCTGTCCGCCCTCGAAATTTCCCGAGGCCGAGGCGCTTGTGCGACTAGCCATGGCCAGTGCCGGCCGCATCACTCTGTCTGCCGACGCCGCCGTGCAACCGAAGTGGTTCGCCCTATCGGCGCTGATCAAAGCGCAGCCACCGCCGGTCGCTGGCTTTCGACCGGTTGCCATGCCCGCGCTCGACTTGGAGGGCGATATCGACGCCTGCCTACTGCGACTGATGGATCAGGGTCTAGCCACGGTGGTCGCGAGCGAAAAGGTGCCCGGGGTCGGCGCGATCAGCCCGGACATCGCCAGCGGCCTGAGCGCCACCTGGTTGGCTTGGCGCACGGCGCTGGTGGCCAATCCCGTCCTCCGTTCGCGTTTTTTGCGTTGGCTTTACAGCGTCGATCCCTCGGGTCGGACGCCTTGGACCGGCGACCACACGTCGAGCCCCGACCTTGTAGCAGCGCTAGTTTATATGCTGGCGACCCATCTGGGCGAGAAGCTGCACCCGGGGTCGCCAATTCGCGGCAACCTCGAACTCGTCGACCGAGGCGTGGCCTTGGGCAGCGGTTGCCGGTCGCTTGCCAATGAAGAGTTGCGAGACCGTTCTGACGCCGCGCAGTGGGGCGTCGAGGCTCTCATCCTGGCGGGAACGAGCGAGGTCGATATCGTCGAGCCCTTCGACCGCCTCGGTGCCGACGCCGATTCTGGAAGCCTCAGGGCGGCTCGTCAGGTGAAGCCAGCGCTCATTCAAAACAGCCGGGCCTGGAGCCGACGATTGGCGGCGGGCCTCAGCGAATGGACGTCGGCCGTCGAGGGGGAGTTCGCCGCCATGAGAAAACGTCAGACAGACGCGCTCCTGAAGGTGACCAAGCCATGACCCTGACCGAGTTTTGCGACCGCGTGCTCGACGCCGCCACGGGCGCGGGTTGGACGGCGAACCGAGTCGACGACTATGCTGCGCGACGGTTTCCGAGCGGAGATGACGAGGTCTCACCGCTGAAGTCGGGCGAGGTAGTCGGGCTGCAGCTTGGAGATTATCCTGTGCTAGCGGCTACGCTTCACCTTAACGATCGCGCCGCGCTGGCAGCGCGCCTCAAGTCGTTGCATGGTCAGGTGGTCATCGCCCGCGCCTACATGCGACCGCACGAGGTCATCAATACGCACCTATTTCTCTGTGCGACCGAGTCCGGCGCAGGCGACTGGGAATCTATCGTTGATATCGCCGAGCGCGATGAATCGGTCTGCCGCAAGGTGGTTTGGGTGCCGCCCTCGGAAAATGTCGACCAGTCATTCGACGCGTTTGTGTCGCGCACCTTCCTGGCGAGACCTTGGGAGGGCGGCGACGCAGTGCTCGATGCACCATTGGACCACAATCGCAACGTGGTTAAGAGCGCACTGGTCGCAGCGGGCCTCGACGCCGCCATGGCGGTTCGGTGGGAGCAGCTCGTCGATAAGAACACCGACGACCCGGACGTGCTCGTCGAAAAGCTCGTTGCGCTGATGGAGGCAAAGCCATGAGTGACGACATCTTCCTGACGCGGCTGAGTTTGAAGCATTTCCGAAATTTCGCCTCCCTCGATGTCGAGCTGGCCCCGGAGCCGGGAGTGATGATCGTTCAGGGGTCCAACGGACTCGGCAAGTCGTCGCTATTCCAAGGCATGGAGTGGCTGCTCACCGACCAGATCGAACAGTTTCGTCTCGTCGACAAGGCCCGTCCAAAGGCGAGCTATCTCTGTCGTTGGACAAAGCCGGTGGCCGAGCCCACAGCAGTCAGCATGGGGTTCTCCGATGGCGTCACCCTGAGGCGGGAGCTGGCCACCCCTACGACCCGAACGTCCAAGCTCTCAGGCCACGACAATCTGGCCGCCTATCTCACAGCGTCCGAATGGGAAGCGTCGGTGGGCGACCTTGGTCACTATTTGCTGCTCACCCATTTCCTTTCGCAATCTAACCTGCCGCGGCTCGCCCACCGGGACGGGCCTGTGCTGTTCGACATTCTCAAAGACGCCGCGCAAAGCCGGCGGCCGGAAACGATCGCCAAGGCGCTGCACGGCGCGGGCACGACCCGACCGGCCCGGGCGTTCAAGGCCCTCAAGGACAAGGTCGACACCGCAGCCGCGGCACTACGGTTGTTGCTCGACCAGGAGCAGGCGGCTTGGGCCGACGCTCAGGTGTCGGGCGCGCTCGACGAAACCGAGCGCAAGGCGCTTGGTCTTTCGATTGCCCGAATGATCGCAACGGCGGGCTCCGCGGCCGTACAGCTCGAGGCGGATCTTAGCCCTCAGGCGCTGGCAGCGCGCTTAGCGGAGAGCCACCAAGCCCTGGCGCAGCGCGCCCTCGCCCTTGAGCGCGCCAAGGCGCTGCTGATTGAACGACGGGGTGTGCAGGTGGAGCGGTCTACCGCCGCACAAGTTGTCGCCGCGGCCGAGACGCGACTATCTGCGCTGCTTGAGGAAGCCCGCTTGGCCAGCGACCGGGTGACAACGGCGCAGGCGGAGCATGAAACCCTTCTCGCCCAGCTGGCCACAGCAGCGTCGCGATCGGCGTCCCTTCAATCCTTGCGGGATGCGGAGGCCGAGCTACAGCAGATCGCGGCGCAACCGGCGTCAAGCTTGGCAGCCCAGGCCACGGTGCAGCGGCTCGACGCTGAAGCCCAGATCAATCGGCTCCAGCGCCGACGGCAGATCGAACAGCGCTTGGGGACCGAGCGCGAAGCCCTCGCTGCAGATATCGAGCGGGGAGTGTGGCAGAAGCAGGCTGTCGACGCCTTGCGATCCGCCGACCTTCGATTGAACGACTTTACCACGGCCCTGATCACCCTGCGCGCGGCGCATCCCAATCTGCCGACGCGGCTGGCGGCGGCCGAACAGGCCGTGGCGGACGCTGACGCCGTGGTCGAGGCGCTAAATGAGACCTTGTCAGTCATGACCGGTGCCGCGGACGATATCACCGAAGCGGTAAGCACGATCGTCGCTAACCTCGGCCCTGAGGACTGCGACTGTCCGGTCTGCGCAACCGTGTTTCCGGCCCCCTCGCTCCTGCGGGCCCGCGCCGAAGCGGCGGCGGAGCGCCTAGCGCCCGCCATCCGTCAGCAGCAATCGCAACTCGACATCGCGGAGACTCGCCGCCAGACGAGTGCCTTTCAACGCGATGAGCTTCGCGCCGCGAAGAAGCTCGTCGATGACGCTGAGGAATCGTTTGCGGCCGGGCGGCTCGAGAGGGAGGGGGTTCGGCGCCGGGCTGAGGCTGCTGGGGTGCCCGGCGCCGCCGACCTGAGCGCTGTGGCGACCGCCTTGGGGCAGGAGATCGACAGACTGGAGCGCCGCCTGCGCCGACGTTCGCGTTGGCAGGCGACCTTGGGCGCTGTTGACGCCTCGGCGGCGACGCAGGCCGCCGTCCGGCAGCGCGACGAGGCCGTGCGGGTCATCGCGGCGGAAGCTCGCGACCAAGCGGATCTAGACCGGCGTCGGGCGGAGCTGGAGGCCGGCATCCTCCGTTTGGTTGCGATGCTGTTCGGCGAGGCGAACGCCGATGCTGCGGCGCGGGCGCGCGAGGTGGCCCGGCTTGCGACATCAACCGCCGCCGCGCAGGCTCGGGTGGAGGCGTTCCAAGCCGAGCGCGCGGCCGCCGAACACCTGGTGACGCGGCAGAGGCTTGAACGCATCGAGTTAGAGGCGCGGCGGGACGAAACGCGCCAATCGATGCAGGCGCTTGACGCACGATTCGCCGCCCAGTCTGAGGAATGGATTTCGTTGGGGCTTACGGGGGACCTCGGCCCTGCGGCGCAAGCGACAATTGACGGGGAGGAGCAGGAACTCAAGGCGAGGCGAGACGCCTTGGCGGACGCCGGGGCGCAACTGACCCGGTTGCGTGATGGTGCCGCAGCTTGGTCCAAGCAGGGCGCTCACAAGACCGCCCTTGACCGTCTTCGCGCCCATGTGCGCAGTGCCGCCAATCACACCCGCGAACAGGTCCGCGCGGCAGCCTCTGCCGACTGGCAAGCGCAGGTCGATCGCTCAGCGGTTATCTCCCGCACCAAGGCGATCGCGTCTCAGGCCAGTGCGGCCATTGAGGGTGAACTTAGCACCTTCAACGACGACTATATCCAACCGTTGGCCCGGCTGCTGGTGCGGGTCAACCGCTCGATCCTTTGTGATCCGCGTATCGGCGTCGAATTCCGCATTGACGGCAATGCCGTCAACCAAGCGGCGGTGAAGGGCGACCTGATCCCCACCGATCGTGGCGACATCAACCCGTTGCTGGTGCACAGCGAAGGTCAGATGGCGGCATTGGGTGTAAGCTTGCTGTGCGCCGCCAGCCTGACATTCCCGTGGTCACGCTGGAAGGCCTTGGTGCTGGACGATCCACTCCAACACAACGACGCCATTCACGCCTCGGCGTTCGCCGACTTCGTCGGAAACATTGTTCTTGATCGCAAGTATCAGGTGCTGCTGACCACGCATGAGTTGTCTCAGGCTGAGTTCCTGCGCCGCAAGTTCCGGGCGCGGGGTATACCTTGCACGTTTGTCAATCTGCTGGGCGCGGGCGAGGGCGGTGTTCAAGAGGCCATCCTTGGGCCCGAACAACTGCGTGCGGTGGCAGGCTAATGTCTGACGAATCGCAAGATTTCCCGCATCGCATTCGCCTCACGTTACGATGATGACGCAAGCTAGACCTTCTCGCGTATGGCCGACCCGAGACTTTGGACGCGGTGAGGCCATACAGGCTCGCTTAGGCATCGACCTTATCAGCGGAGAGCTGCTCGCGGCGATCATCATTTTTGCGGCCAACATCGAATTCCATCTCGAGGGAGCGATCTGGAAACTCCGCGGCCAGGCAATGACGCCTAAGCCTGACACCGATACAAAGGTTACGGATCGGCTACGTCTGTTTGATGTAGAGGTCGCGAACCTCACCGACGACAACCAGCGTAAAATGCTGGAGACGTGGAGTAAGGCCACCCGCTCCGGCTTCATCATTCGCAACAACATCGTGCACGGTGTGACCATTCCGTTCCCGACCGGCGGCACGATGATGATGCGGAATCCGCAATGGGGTGGTGTTCAGCGGAAGCAGTCGTTCGGATCGTTTTCGCCAGACGACAGCGTGCTGCGGATGACGCGCGATTCCTTCGCCACGCTGTTTCGAGTCATCCACGCGCTCGCGGCGGACCATCCAAATGTTTTGATGGAGCCACTGGCCAGTCGAGCATTAAATGAAGCACGTTCAATGCTGGGCGAGTTTGCCGACCACACTTACGGACCGCATCACGAAAAATACTGATGTCACCATCGCTACGCGGTTTGGCCGTTTTTGGAAGCAGGTCACGAAGGTCGCGTCTGGGGCGAAGTCCCGATGTCAGCAAATGGCGCGGAGGTGCCGTTCACCTTGCTGATCGACTGTCTGGAAACTTCAGTGCTCTATCGTGGCTGGATGGCGCGGCATCCAAGCAGATGGTCGAGACGTTCCAATCCAAAGCCAATGCCGCTGTGGCTGGCCGGAACGGGGGCATTCGCCATCACCTTTGGTGGAGCGACCTACGTCCTCGCGCCCGACGCGCCCGGAAAGGCGGAGCTTCGTCGAGAATGGAGCCAACGCACGACGGATCAGCACTACTCCGGCTGCGGACAAGCGCGCGCCAATAATCACGAAGACATCGCTTCCTGGGAGCCAAGCTACCGGGACCGAATGGATGGGGATGGCGATGGGCTAGCCTGCGAGCCCCACCGTTGAGCGTCCGCTGAGGGGCTGAGTCAAACTGGGCGAGGGTAGCTCGGCGAAGGTCCAATTGCGGGCTGGAAGTCAATGTCCGCTGCTGGCGCGATGTTGACTTAGCCAAGCATCGAGAGAACTCGCGACACAGGAAGGCCAGCTCACGCTGGCCTTCGGTCACGCTTCGTGTCTGGGGTGGTCGAAGGTCACCGCTCCTCGCGCGCTTCAACGCATACGAGCCCGATCATCCGCGGGTGGGTGGCCCGCAGAAGATTCTCATTAATTATGACCCAGTTCTCATAAATTGTGGTTCAGTTCTCATCTATTGTGACCCGGACCAGATGCCGATAAGGCTCTAGACGTCGACGGCGGCGTCCAGGGCGTTTTCCTGGATGAATTCGCGACGGGGCTCGACCACGTCGCCCATCAGCTTGGCGAACAGGTCGTTGGCGTCTTCCTCGTGCTCGACCGACACCTGCAGCAGGGTGCGGGCGTTGACGTCCAGCGTGGTCTCCCACAGCTGCTCGGGGTTCATCTCGCCCAGACCCTTGTAGCGCTGGATCGACAGGCCCTTCTTGCCGGCGTCCAGCACCGCGTTCAGCAGGTCCAGAGGCCCGCGAATGGTCGTGGACTTGTCCTTGCGGCGATAGGTGGCGGGCGTGACGAAGACGCCGTCGAACGCCTGGGCGCGTTCGGCCAGACGACGGGCGTCCAGCGAACGGATCAGGGTCTCTTCCAGCACGATGGTTTCCTGCACCGCACGACGGGTGCGGGTGAAGACCACGGCGCCCTGTTCGCCCGGTGCGCCCGTCCAGTCGCCGTCGCCCTCTTCGGCATAGAGGTTCAGGCGCACGGCGGCGGCGGCCGATGCGGTCGTCATGTCCGAGGTTTCGGCGAACAGGCCGGCCAGCGCCGCCTGTTCGATGGCGAAAGCGGGGGCGCGCTGGCTGAGGCGATCGACGCTGGCGCTGAAGGCCTTGGCCTCGCGCACCAGGGATTGCAGGTCCAGGCCCAGGCGGCGCTCGCCGGTGGACAGGTCCAGCTCGGCCTCGGACGAGCCTTCCTCTATCAGGTAGGAGTCCATCTCGGACTGGTCTTTGAGGTAGCGCGACTGCTTGCCCTTGGCGACCTTGTAGAGCGGCGGCTGGGCGATATAGACGTGGCCGCGCGTGATCAGCTCGGGCATCTGACGATAGAAGAAGGTCAGCAGCAGGGTGCGGATGTGGGCGCCGTCGACGTCGGCGTCCGCCATCAGGATGATCTTGTGATAGCGCAGCTTGTCGGCGTTGAAGTCGTCGCGGCCGATGCCGGTGCCCAGGGCCAGGATCAGCGTCCCGATCAATTCCGACGACAGCATCCGGTCGAAGCGTGCGCGCTCGACGTTCAGGATCTTGCCGCGCAGGGGCAGGACGGCCTGGTTCTCGCGGTTGCGCGCCTGTTTGGCCGAACCGCCGGCGGAGTCGCCCTCGACGATGAACAGTTCGGACTTGGCGGGATCGCGTTCCTGGCAGTCGGCCAGCTTGCCGGGCAGGCTGGAGATTTCCAGCGCCGATTTGCGGCGGGTCAGGTCGCGGGCCTTGCGGGCGGCTTCACGCGCGGACGCCGCCTCGATGATCTTGGCGACGACCTGTTTGGCCTCGACCGGATGTTCCTCGAACCATTGGGCCAGGCCTTCGGAGCATAGGGCCTCGACGGCGGGGCGCACTTCGGACGAGACCAGCTTGTCCTTGGTCTGTGAGCTGAACTTGGGATCCGGCACCTTGACCGACAGAACGCAGGTCAGGCCCTCGCGGGCGTCCTCGCCGGTGACGGAGACCTTCTCCTTCTTGCCGGCGCCCGAGCTCTCGATATAGCCGCCCATGACGCGCGTCAGGCTGGCGCGGAAGGCCGACAGGTGGGTGCCTCCATCCCGCTGGGGGATGTTGTTGGTGAAGCACAGCATGGTCTCGTGGTAGCTGTCGTTCCACCACAGGGCGAGATCCAGTTCGATCCCTTCCTTCTTGCCGCGAATGACGATGACGTCCTTCAGGATCGGCGTCTTGGACTTGTCGAGGTGGCGCACGAAGGCCTCCACGCCGCCCTCGTAGTGCAGGATCATCTCGACCGGCTCGGCGTGGCGCTGATCGGCCAGCTTGATGACCACGCCCGAGTTCAGGAAGGCCAGCTCGCGCAGGCGGTGTTCCAGCGTCTTCAGGTCGAAGTCGATGTGGCTGAAGGTCGTCAGCGACGGGAAGAAGGTGACCTCGGTGCCGCTAAGCGGCTTGCCGGTGTCCTCGCGGATGGGGGCGACGCCGGTGATCTCCAGCGACTTGACCGTGTCGCCGCGCTCGAACCGCATCTGGTGCGCCTTGCCGTCGCGATAGATCTTCAGCTCCAGCCAGTCGGACAGGGCGTTGACCACGGACACGCCCACGCCATGCAGGCCGCCCGAGACCTTGTAGGAGTTCTGATCGAACTTACCGCCCGCGTGCAGCTGGGTCATGATGACCTCGGCCGCCGAGACGCCTTCGCCCTCGTGGATGCCGGTGGGAATGCCGCGGCCATTGTCGGTGACGGTCACCGAGCCGTCGGCGTTCAGGATGACCTGGACCAGGTCCGCGTGGCCGGCCAGGGCCTCGTCGATGGCGTTGTCCACCACCTCATAGACCATGTGGTGCAGGCCGGAGCCGTCGTCGGTGTCGCCGATATACATGCCGGGACGTTTGCGCACGGCGTCCAGGCCCTTGAGAACCTTGATGGAATCGGCGCCGTATTCGGGCATGTTAGCAATCGGATCGGTCATGAAGTCATTGGCTCTGAAGTCCCGACCGGGACGGGGAGGGAGCGCCGCGTGGAGCACTCGAATCGACGGCGGAGTCGCACCGCGCCGAAGCCCGCAACATATAGGAAATTTGACGGGAATTGCGAGCGAAACGGCGGCTCAGCGCCGTGTTTGCGACCGATGAATTCCAGTCAGTTCGGAAACGCCGTGTCGGCGAAAGCCTGAGCCAGATCGCGGCGTGTGTGGAGAATGCGCCATACCACGACCTCATGCTCCACGGGGGCGTAGCAGATCAGGTAGGGGAAGCCTCGCAACGTCCATGTCCGGAGGTTCGGGATGCCCAAGGCGCCGCCGACAATCGGTGATCCAGCCTCAGGCGCTTCGGCCAGAACGACATAGGCCGCGTCAAGGGCGTGGACGAAGCGCACTGCCGTATCGAAGCTCGCCTCCTGGACGTAATGATCGACGATGATGTCGAAGTCGCGATCAGCGCTGCTCAGCGACCGGATCGCGTATGATCTCACCCTTGGCCACGCCGAGCGGTTTCGATGCGATCCAGGCGGCGTTTGAAATAGTCAGCATCGACTGTTTCACCGGGACCGGAGTCTCGACCTTCGATCAGCATGTCGCGGACGCGCTTCTTATCCTGCTCCTGACGCACCAGAGCCAGGACGTAGTCGCTGTCGGCGGTCAGGCCCCGATCGGCGACCTGAGCGTCGATGAACGCCTTCAATGAATCCGACAGGGAAAGGATCATCGTCGCCATGTCCGGAAGATAACGGAACGGCGAACCTTCGGCAATCTAGTCGCTTTCCAGCGCGCCGCCGGCGACGCGGACGAACTGGGCGCGGCCTTCCAGGCCGGCGAACAGGTCGCGTTCGGTGCCGGTCATGAAGGCTTGGAGGTTCAGCGCGACGATCTCGTCGAACAGGGCGGCGCGGCGGCGTTCGTCGAGGTGTGCGGGGGCTTCGTCCAGCAGCAGGACGGGGCGGGCTGACTGGTCGGACAGGCGGGCGATCTGGGCCAGGATCAGGTTCAGGACCAGGGCCTTCTGCTCGCCGGACGAACCCTCGGCGGCGGGGCGCTGCTTCTCGCGGTGGATGGCCGTCAGGGCGGTGCGGTGCGGTCCGAACAGGGAGCGGCCGGCGGCGCCGTCGCGGGCGCGCGCCTTGGCCAGACCTTCGCGAATGGCGGCGGCGATCTCGTCTTCCTCTGCGCCCGTCTCGGCCATCTGTTCGGCAGGACCGTCCAGGCCCAGGTCGGCCTGGGGGAAGGGGCGGTCGCTGCGGGCGTCGATGGCGGCCTGGAGCGCGTGCAGGGCGGCGACGCGGGCGATGGCGGCGCGGGCGCCGGCCTCGCCCAGGCGAAGCTCCAGCGCATCCAGCCAGACGGGGTCGGCTTCACGTCCGTCCTGGGCGTCGTTCAGCAACCGCAGCCGTTCGCGCAGGGCCTTTTCATAGATCGAGACGCTGGCGGCGTGATCGGGATCGGCGGCGAAGACCAGGCGGTCGAAGAACTTCAGCCGCTCGGCCCGCGCATCCGAGAACAGCCGGTCCTGCTCGGGCGTCGCCCAGACGGGCCGCAGATAATCGAGCAACCGCCCCGGCTGGGCCGTCTCGCCGTCGATCCGCACGATGCGCCGCGCCGCGCCCGCCGTCTGGACGCCGGTGCCCAGCCGCGTCTCGTCGTCCAGTTCGACCATGACGGCCCAGGCGCGTCCCGTCGCCTCGCCGGGCTCGCGCCGCCCCATCTCGGCCGCTGTGGCGCCCCGCAGCCCCTTGCCGGGGGTCAGCAGACTGATCGCCTCCAGCAGATTGGTCTTTCCCGCCCCGTTCGGCCCATGCAGGACCACGGGGCCGGAGGTCATCTCCAGCCGCGCGTTCGAATAGGAGCGGAAGTCGGAGAGGGTGAGAGTTGCTATCACGCTGTGCTTGATACAGTGCCGTTTGCATAGCGCTCACGCCATTCTGAAAGAATTTCGACAGTTCGAGTAAGGCCGCATTTAGGAAGTACAGCGATTAGCCCGTCGTAACCGGAAACGATATTGCGAGTGAAAGCTTGGTCTCGAACGCTTATTCCTGGCTTCAAGCGGAATGCAGGCCATCTCGCTAGGCCAACTGAAACTTGCTCAAACGCCTGGACGTCTTCCCAAGGAATCAACTGTGAACTACGGACGCCTTCTATCCGAAAGCCCTTCTCGTTTAGAATGAGCTTGGCCGGTTTGACGGTGCGAATTGTCGTTAGCACCGCGTTGAAACCAAATGCGAGAATGAGGAGAAGACCAATGATCCTCACCGTAACCCCTGGATAACGCGCCGTCTCGGCTCCGCTCAACAACATCCAAAGACCCGCTGCGGCAATTGTTAGAGACGCCAAAGCGCGTAAACAAGACTTCCATCTCACCCCTGTCAGGACGAGTTGGGGGCGTTCCATCAACCTAGACCCGCAGCGGCATCAGCACATACTGAACGCCCGGATCGGCCGGATCGAGAACCAGGGTCGGCGAAGCCGGGTCAGCGAAGCGGAAGGCGGCGTTTTCGCCGGTGATCTGGCCGGCGACGTCCAGCAGGTAGCGGGCGTTGAAGCCGATCTCGAACGGTTCGTCGGAATAGCCGATCTCGACCTCTTCCTCGGCCTGACCGGCTTCCATGTTGCGCACGGTCAGCTTTACCCGGTCGTTGTCGAAGGCCAGCTTCACCGAACGGCTCTTCTCGGCCGAGATGGTGGCGACGCGGTCGACGGCCTTGGCGAACAGGGCGTTGTCGATGTCGGCCTGTTTGTCGTTGCCCTTGGGAATGACGCGCAGATAGTCGGGGAAGGCGCCGTCGATGACCTTGGACGTCAGGGACGCCTCGCCCATAGAGAAGCGGATCTTCTGGGCAGAGACGGTGACCTCGACCGGGCCGCCGGCGTCGTCCAGCAGGCGACGGACCTGATCGATGGTCTTGCGCGGCACGATGACGCCGGGGCCGCCGGCCGCGCCTTCGGGCGCCGGGGTCTCGGCCAAAGCCAGGCGGTGACCATCGGTGGCGACGGCGCGCAGCAGGGGCACGCCGGCCTCGGACACCGTGTGGAGGTAAAGGCCGTTCAGATAGTAGCGGGTTTCCTCGGTCGAGACCGCGAAACGGGTCTTGTCGATCAGGCGCGCCAGGTCTTCCTTGGGCATGACGTAGGAAGCGCCGGTGCTGTCGGTGGACATGACGGGGAAGTCGCCCGCCGGCAGGACCGGCAGGTTGAAGCGCGACCGACCGGCCGAGACGACCAGGCGCGGATCGTCGCCCGAATAGAGCAGCGAGACCTCGGCGCCCTCGGGCAGTTTGCGCACGATTTCGTACAGGGTGTGGGCGGGGGCGGTGATCTGGCCCTCGACCTGAACCTGAGCCTCGGCCTCGTCGACCATCTCCATGTCCAGATCGGTGGCCGCGAAGGCCAGCCGGTCGCGCCCTGCGGACAGCAGGACGTTGGACAGGATCGGAATGGTGTTTCGACGTTCGACGACGCTCTGCACGTGGCCCAGGGCCTTGAGGAGCGCGGATCGTTCGATGGTCAGCTGCATATCGTCTCGCCCGGCGCGGCCGATTCGCAGATGGCCGCGGTTAAGTGACCTTGGACACTAGCGGATTGCGCGGCGGGAGCAACGGGTCAGTCCCGCTGCTCCACAGCTTCAACCGCGAAGCTTGCGCGTCAGGGCCTCGACGTCGCGGGCGATCTGGTCGTCCTGCGGCATCAGTTCCTCGATCTTGCGCACGCCGTGCAGGACCGTGGTGTGGTCGCGCCCGCCGAAACGACGGCCGATGTCGGGATAGGAACGGGTCGTGTGCTGCTTGCACAGATACATGGCGATCTGGCGCGGGCGGGCGACCGCACGGGTGCGGCGCTCGCTCAGCAGGTCGGCCTGTTTCATGTTGAAGTGGTCGGCGACCGTCTTCTGGATCTCGTCCACGGTGATGCGGCGCTCGGGCCCGCCGCGCAGGGCGGCGCCCAGCAGGATCGAAGCCTCGTCCACCGAGACGGAAGACAGGCGCGATCCGGCGGCGGCGGCCAGGGTGTTCACGGCGCCCTCAAGCTCACGCATCGAGCCGGGGGTGCGGTCCACCAGCTGGGCCAGAACCTCGGGGTTGGCCTCGCCCTGAACGACGCCGAGGGCCGACAGGGCCTTGAGACGGTTCTGGGCCACGGCGATCTTCAGTTCGCGGTCGCCTGCCTCGACCGGGCAGGTCAGGCCGGCGGCGAGGTGGCTGCGCAGGCGCGGCTCGACCTCGGTCAGGGCCATCGGGGCGCGGTCGGCCGAGAAGACGATGCGTTTGCCGTCCTCGATCAGGGCCGTCAGGGTCGAGAGCAGCTCTTCCTGGGTCGAGGTCTTGCCGCCCACGAACTGGACGTCGTCCAGCAGCAGCATGTCGGCGCTCCGCAAGCTCTCCTTGAAGGCGGCTGTCGAGCGGTCCTGCATCGCCTTGACGAAGGTGGACAGGAAACGTTCGGCGGTCAGATAGACGACCTTGGCCTCGGGACGCAGGCGCTGGGCCTCCCAGGCTATGGCGTTCAGCAAGTGGGTCTTGCCGTAACCGTAGGGGCCGCAGAAGAAGACGGGGTTGAAGTGGCCGTCGGCCCAGCTGGCGACCTGTTTGGCGATGGCCAGGGCGAAGGCGTTGCCCTGACCCTCCACGAAGCTGTCGAAGGTCAGGCGGTCCTGCAGGCCGGCGGCGCGCACGGCGCGGGCGCCGTCGGCGCTGATCGGGGCGGCTTGGGGTGCGGCGGCGAAGGCGGCCAGGCGCGGGGCGGCGTCAAGCACATTGCCGGCCCCGGCTCCCGACAGCACGGCCGAGGCCGGCGGGGCCGAGCCCACTTCGGCGCGGCAGCGGACCTCAAGGCGGCGCGACAGGCCGTCCAGGCCCAGCCACAACTCGTTCATGCGGCGCAGGGCGTTCTTGCGCACCCAGTCGCGAGCATAGGCGGTGGGGGTGACCAGGATCAGGCCGCCCGCATTGTCCAGCCGGACCGCCGACGGGGCGATATAGGACGAGAAGGGGCCGTCGCCGATCTCGGCGCGCAGGCGCACGGAGGCCTCGCTCCAGATGCGGTCCGGGTCCGTCATTCCCGACGTCTTCGTTCCGCCCGCCATCGCCGTTGCGCCCCCAACCATCTTGCCCGCCCAGTCCAAAACCAAAATCCGACCTTCCGCGGCTTCAGGGCGATGGTTCAGGGACGACTTCTCCTGCGCCGAAAAGCGATGCTTTTCGGACGGGGTCGAACCTCTGGACAGACATCTCCCGCCGACGCGAAACCAAGTCCCGCGCCGTCTTCATCCGTGCTGGGATGGAAGTGCGTTAGAGGCCAAAACTTACGCTGCGAGCCGGGTGGGTCAACGCTGATTCGTTGGTCGATTCGCAGTTAAATTGTTTGACTCCGTCAAACCCTGATCCTGCTTGGAATTTCCGGCAAACTGCTGCTCGACGAGCGCGGATTTCAAAATTGCACCTTAGCGACACAACGCAAAACGCCGAAGGAGCATGCGCTCCTTCGGCGTTGATATTGCTTTATAATCCCACAACGAAACAGCGACAGCTGCTCCGTCTGCTGTTGGATTAATTCAGGCTCAGGCGGCCGACAGCTTCTTCAGCTGGGCGGCCAGGCGCGACACCTTGCGCGAGCCGGTGTTCTTGTGAACGACGCCCTTGGAGACTGCGCGCATCAGCTCGGATTGAGCTTCAACGAAAGCGGTCTTGGCGACGGCGGCGTCGCCACCGGCCAGAGCTTCCTGGAACTTGCGCAGATAGGTGCGGACGCGCGAACGGCGCGCCTTGTTCACTTCGGTACGCGCTTCGATCTTGCGGATCGCCTTGCGGGCGCCGGGGTTGTTGGCCATGTCAAACCTTCGAACGGAAAACGCCGCGGAGCACACGTCCACGGCGCGGAAATCTCAAGAGGGCGGGCCTATAGCCGAAAGCCCGGAGGCGGTCAACGCGGAGTCTTTCTTGATCGACTCTCTGGTTGGCCGACGGCGAACCCGGATGTCGTCGCACAAGGCGTCTTTCGGGCGGGGTTTCAAACGCACCACGATCATATTCAACGTTCCAGAACGCCAATTCCTTCGCGGCTTTTTTCGTGGTGTTGAAAGGGTGCAACGCTTTCTGAAACTTCATGAATTGGGCCGTTTTCCGGCCATGTTTGTGCCGTCCCACGGGGGTCTGAAACCTTCTCCCGGATCGTCGTTCCATGACCCAGACCGCGCTTCTCCTGCTTGCGCTGGCCCCCACCGCCGGTGTCGTTCAACCTGCCCAGCCCCAGGTGCAACAGGAAGAGCCCACGACGGTGCTGCCTGATGTCGAGGTCACGGCGGCGCGGCGCGGCGTGGCCCTGGGCGGGCAGGAGCCAATCGTTTCCTATGACGCCGCCCAGATCCAGGCGTTCGGCGCGACCAACATCGGCGAACTGGTGACGCTGCTGGAAGCCCAGACCCGCAGCGCGCGTGGCGGCTCGCCGGTCTTCCTGGTCAATGGGCGTCGCATCTCGGGCTTCCGCGAGATCCGCGGCATCCCGCCCGAGGCGATCGACCGTTTCGACGTCCTGCCGGAAGAGACGGCGCTGTCCTATGGCTACAGCGCCAATCAGCGGGTGGTGAACATCGTCCTGAAGCCGGATTTCACGTCCCTGACCGCTTCAGTCAACGTCAGCCGACCCGAACAGGGCGGTCGCACCACGACCGCCAGCGAGAACAACGTCCTGAGCATCGCCGGGACCGACCGCTGGTCGCTGGACATCAACGGCACGACCGCCAACACCCTGTTCGAGACCGAGCGCGACATCGACCGCAGCGACACGGCGGGCGGCGGCGCGAACGGTCAGGAGGCGATCGCCTATCGCACCCTGCTGCCCAAGACGGCGCAAGCGTCGGTGGCCGGCACATACAAGCATGATCTGAACGACAAGATCGGGATGACGCTGAGCGGCAGTATCGAGGACGCCAGCAACCTCAGCTACCAGGGCCTGCCCGGCGTGAGCCTGAACGTGCCGGGGACCAATCCGTTTTCGCCGTCGGGCGCAGACGCTGTCCTGTTCCGCTATCTGAACCTGCCGGGCGCCCTGACGCGCGAGACCGACACACGCACCGCCGAACTGGGCACGGTGTTCGACGGCTATGTGGGCGACTGGCGCTGGACGGCGACGGGGGAATACAGCCGCGTCGAGACCGACACCTCGGTTGGGCGGGGCGTGGACGAAATCGCACTGCAGGCCGCAGTGACGGCGGGCGACCTGACGGTCAATCCCTTCGGCGACCTGACCGGCCGGGCCACGGTGAGCCCGCGCGACACCGCGAACTCTGTGGCCCAGAGCGCGACGGCCGAACTGGTGCTCAACGGCCGCCCGTACGAGCTGCCGGCGGGCGACATCACCTCGACCTTCAAAGTCGGCGCCGGTTATCAGTCGCTGGATTCCGAGAGCGTGCGTTCGGGCGTCGCCGTGGATCGGTCGCAGTCGCGCAACTCGGGCAGCGTCCAGGCCAACATCGATCTGCCGATCTCCAGTGTCGAGCGCGGCATCCTGCCCCGCATCGGCGACCTGTCGGCCAATCTGAACCTGGCCTATGAGGAACTGTCCGACTTCGGCGGCGTGTCGTCGCTCGGCGCGGGTCTGAACTGGACGCCGGTCGAACGGCTGTCGCTGTCGGCCAACTATTCCGACGAGGGCAAGGCGCCCACCGTCCAGCAGTTGAACGACCCCACGGTCTCGACGCCCAACACCCCGGTCTTCGACTTCCGCAACAGCCAGACGGTCGAGATCAACCAGATCACCGGCGGCGATCCCAATCTGAAGGCCGAGGATCGGCGCATCCTGAAGCTGGGCGTGAACTGGCAGCCGCTTTCGGCAAGGGATTTCCGGCTGAATCTAGCCTATACCCGCACCGAGGCGGACGACGAGATTTCCAGCTTCCCAGCCATCACGCCCGATCTTGAGGCGGCCTTGCCGGAGCGGTTCACGCGCGCGCCTTTTCAACCTGGCGACGACCCGAACGCTCCGGGTCGACTCCTGTCCATCGACGCCCGGCCGCTGAACTTCTTCAAGCGCGAGCAGCAGGACGTGCAGTGGGGCTTCAACTTCTCGCGTCCCTTCGGTAAGCCGAACCCGGCAGAGGCCGGTCAGCGGCCGGGCGGCGGACGCCCTGGCGGCGGCGCCATGATGGCGGGCGGCGGTCCCGGAGGGCCTGGCGGCGGCGGACGGATGCGCGGCTCGCGCGGGCCGGGGATGCAGCCCGGCCAGGGCATGTTCAATCTTTCGCTGACCCACACCTGGCGCGTCCAGGACGAGGTCGTGATCCGCGAGGGTCTGGCGCCGCTGGACCTGCTGGACGGCGACTCGATCTCGGGCTCGGGCGGTCAGTCGCGCCACGAGGTCCAGGTTCAGACCGGCCTGTTCAAAAACGGGCTGGGCGCCTTCGTCAACGCTAACTGGCGTGCGGGCACCACGGTCAACGGCGACGCCCTCGGCTCGCCCGATCTGGACTTCTCGGGACGGACGACGGTCAATCTGTTCGCCTTCGCCGACCTGACCCAGCGCACGTCGTGGGTGGAGCGTTTCCCGATCCTGAAGGGGACGCGGATCGGCTTCGGGGTTCAGAACATCTTTGACGATCGGGTTTCGGTGACCAGCAGCGACGGCGCCACGCCGGTCAACTATCAGCGCGACTATCTGGACCCGCAGGGCCGGGTCTTCCGCATCAACCTGCGCAAGATCCTGTTCTAGGCGACAAGGGCGAAGGATGGGGGCGGGCTGCAGCCCGCCTTATGGCCAGACGCTCGCCAGCGCGATCATCACGACGGCGGCGGCAAGCGCCAGGGAGAAGAACAGACGGTCAGACATCGGTCGACTGTTACCTCTGTGTGTCCGGTGCGACAAGCAGAGCTGGCGGCCTGGTCCCGGTGAGCCTTGACCGACTTCGGAGGGCGTCCTACCCCGAAAGGCCGTATTCCAAAGGACCGACCGAATGCCGCGCCTGATCCTGCTCCGCCATGGCCAGAGCCAGTGGAACCTCGAAAACCGCTTCACCGGCTGGGTCGACGTCGATCTTACGGCGGAGGGCGAGGCCCAGGCGCGTCACGGCGGCGAGCTGATCGCCGAGGCCGGGTTCAAGCCGGCGGTCATGTTCACCTCGGTCCTGACGCGCGCCCAGCGCACCGGCGCCCTGGCCCTGCAGTCGGCGGGCCTGACCGACGTGCCGGTGATCGAGGACTGGCGCCTGAACGAGCGCCACTACGGTGGGCTGACGGGTCTCAACAAGGCCGAGACGGCGCAGAAGCACGGCGAAGACCAGGTCAAGGTCTGGCGCCGCAGCTATGACGTGCCGCCGCCCCCGCTGGCGCCCGGCGGCGAGTTCGATTTCGAGGCCGATCCCCGCTATGCCGGCAAGGCCATTCCCGACACCGAAAGCCTGAAGACCACGCTGGACCGGGTCAAACCCTATTGGGACGCCGAGATCGCGCCGCGCCTGAAGGCCGGCGAGGACGTGCTGATCGCCGCCCATGGCAACTCTCTGCGGGCCATCGTCAAACTGCTGTTCGGCGTGCCGGACGACCAGATCGTCGGCGTCGAAATCCCCACGGGCAATCCGCTGGAGATCGACCTGGACGCGGAGCTGAAGCCCACCGCCGCCCGCTATCTCGACGCCGCCCGCGCCGAAGCGCTGCCGACCGCATCATGAGCTGGAGCGACGCCGACCAGGCCTTCATGGCCCAGGCTATCGCGCTGGCGACGGGGCGCATGGGCGAGACCTGGCCCAATCCGGCGGTCGGCTGCGTCATCGTCAAGGACGGTCGGGTGATCGCCCAGGCCGCCACCGCGCCGGGCGGCCGCCCTCACGCCGAAGAGCAGGCCGTGCCCGCCGCCGGCGCAGAAGTGGTCGGTTCGACCGTCTACGTCACGCTGGAGCCGTGCGGCGCCCGGTCGTCGGGCCGCAAGTCGTGCGCCCACTTCCTGACCGAGGCGGGCGTGGCGCGGGTGGTCATCGCCTGCCTGGATCCGTCGCCCTTCGCCGCCGGACGCGGCACCGAGCGCCTGCGCGCGCAAAGTTTGACCGTCGAGACCGGCCTGATGTGCGAGGAAGGGGCCGCCCTGTGCGAAGGCTTCCTGCATCGGCTGGAGACCGGACGGCCCATGGTGCGGGTCAGCGAGGACGGCGTCGGCTTCGACGGCCGCTTCGTCGCCTCGGCCAAGGCCGATCTGGTCACCGAGCTGAAACGGCTGGGCGAGGCCGGTTACACCCGCCTGTGGACCGGCCCCGGCGAGCTGGCCGAGGCGCTCGAAGAGCAGGGCCTGCTCAGCGTCTGACGAACGCCTGTCGTTCAAGGGTTTCTTAAGTCAGACGGGCGCAATGTGTCGAAATGGCACTGGCGGCTGAACCCATCGTGAGAAAACGCCTGACGCAGGCGGAGCTGGATCTGGTCTGCGCCCGGCATGACCGGCTGTTCCAGGCCCGCCCCGGCGGGGCCCGTGCGGTCTTCGCCTGGATGGACCTGTCGGGCCTCAGCCTGAAGGGCCGCAATCTCGCCGACGCCGATTTCGCCGCCGCCTGTCTGGAAGGCTGCGACCTGACGGGCGCCAAGCTCGACAACGCCAACTTCTTCGGCGCGGACATGCAGGACGCCATTCTGGCCGAGGCCAGCCTGCGTCGCGCGGACCTGCGCGGCGCCTGTCTGCGCGGCGCGGACCTGTCGGGCGCCGACATGTTCGAAGCCGACCTGCGCGAGGGCACCATCGCCGCCGCCGACGCCCGGCTGGGCTTCAGGGTCATCGAGCCGCGTCATCGCGAAGAGACCGAGGCCGTGGGCGCCAACCTGTCCGGCGCCAATCTGCAACGCTCCAAGATGTCGGGCGTCATCGCCATGAAGGCCGACTTCTCCGGCGCGGTGATGAAGGACTGCAAGCTGGTCAGGGCCAATCTGAAACAGGCCAACTTCCGCGGCACGGACCTCGCCGGGGCCGATCTGTCCGGTGCGGACCTGTCGGGCGCCGATCTACGCGACGCCATTCTGGTAGGCTGCAAGATGACCATGTGGCGCGCGGACGGCGCGGACATGCAAGGGGCGCTGACGGACAACAAGTCGGCGTGTGAATCCGTGGATCGGATGCCCGCCGCCGAAATGCTGCGCGAACATGCACGCTGGTGCGAGACCGGCGGGACGGAGGGCCAGCCTTCGGTCTTTGATGGCGTCGATCTGCGTCCGCTGAAGTCGATCACGGGCCTGAACCTGACCGCCCTGTCAGCCAAGGGCGCGGTCTTTTACGGCCTGGACATGGAGGGGGTGCAGCTACAGGGCGCCCAACTCGAAAACGCCGATCTGAGGTCCGCCAAATTGCGTCGCGCCGATTTGCGCGGGGCGCGTCTCAAGGGCGCCCGGCTGAACGGCGCGGACATGCGCGAGGCCCAGTTGGGGCCTCTGCTGATCACAGCCGATCGCTTGATGCCGGCGGATCTGACGGGGGCGGTGCTGCGCGGGGCGGACTTGTCGGGCGCCGATCTGAAGCGCGCGGTGTTGGTCGGCGCCGACCTGGGTCGGGCGACGATGCACGGCGCGCAGATGCGTCAGGCCGACCTGACCGACGCCAATCTGACGGGCGTGCGCGGCCTGGTCATCGACCAGGCCGCCTGACGTCTTTTAGGCAAGCGCCTTGAGCTGATCGACCAGGTCGGTCTTTTCCCAGCTGAAGCCGCCGTCCGCATCGGGTTCGCGGCCGAAGTGGCCATAGGCGGCCGAGCGGGCGTAGATCGGCTTGTTCAGTTGCAGATGCTCGCGGATCGCACGCGGCGTCGCGCCCCCGATCAGGTCCAGGATCTTGTCTTCCAGGACCGCTTCCGAAATCTTGCCCGTGCCGTGCAGGTCGATGTGGATCGACTGGGGCTTGGCCACGCCGATGGCGTAGGAAATCTGGATGGTGCAGCGGTCGGCCAGACCGGCGGCGACCACGTTCTTGGCCAGGTAGCGGCAGGCGTAGGCCGCCGAACGGTCCACCTTGGTCGGATCCTTGCCCGAGAAGGCGCCGCCGCCGTGGGGCGCCGCGCCGCCGTAGGTGTCGACGATGATCTTGCGCCCGGTCAGGCCGGCGTCGCCGTCAGGCCCACCGATCTCGAAGATGCCGGTCGGGTTGATGTGCCAGACAGTGTTCTCGTCGGTGAAGCCTTCCGGAAGGACTTCGAGGATATAGGGTTTGACGATCTCGGCGACCTGTTCGGAGCTGAGGCCCTTGGCGTGCTGGGTCGACAGGACGATCGAGGTGGCGCGAACCGGCTTGCCGTCCTGGTATTCGATCGTGACCTGGCTCTTGGCGTCTGGCTCCAGCTGCGATCCGCCGGCGTGGCGGACCTCGGCGAGGCGCTTCAGGATGTTGTGGCTGTACTGCAGGGTCGCCGGCATCAGTTCCGGCGTCTCGTTCGACGCATAGCCGAACATGATGCCCTGATCGCCCGCGCCCTCGTCCTTCTCGTTGGTCGAGTCGACGCCGACGGCGATATCGGCCGACTGGGCGTGCAGGTAGCAGGCGTATTCGGCGGTTTCCCAGTGGAAGCCGTCCTGCTCATAGCCGATGTCCTTGACCGCGGCGCGGACCAGCGGCTCCAGGCTGTCGATGATGGCTTGAGTGAAAGCCTCGTTCTCTTCCTTGGTGGCGCCCGGCCGGGTGGCGCGGACTTCGCCGGCCAGAACGATGCGCTGGGTCGTGACCAGGGTCTCGCACGCCACGCGCGCCTCGGGATCCTTGGCCAGGAAGGCATCGACGACGGTGTCGGAGATGCGGTCGGCGACCTTGTCGGGGTGGCCCTCGGAAACGCTTTCCGAGGTGAAGAGGAAGGAGGAACGAGCGGCCAAGAGAGGCTCCTGTCTGTGTCAGGCCATCAGACATATAAAGATATGCTTATATGTTCAAGTGATGTGACGTCGCGCGATGACGCGGAAAGTGGTTTGCAAGCTAAGCAGATCGGCTGACACCGGTGGATTTTAGGGTAAACAGGATGCGGGGGATCAAATGCCTGACAGCCTGACGACCAGAGAAAGCGAATGTGTCCACCTCGCCGGCCAAGGCCTGGAGGACAAGGAGATCGCTGCGCGTCTCGACATTTCGCCGCGCACCGTCGGCAATCACCTGCATCGCGCCTACGCCAAACTGGGCGTGTCCGACCGCAAACTGGCGGCGCGCCGGCTGAGTAGCGTCTACTCAGAGGCGTCGATACTCATTCCCAACACCGGCCTCGATCCGCTGAATGATCCCACGTCGGCCGAACAGTCGGACGATGCGGTTTCCGACCGAACGACTTCCTGGCTTCTGCCGGCGCCGCCACGGGGCGCTCTGGCGAGAGTGGGGATCATCGTCGCCGGGGCCGCCATCGCCCTGCTGTTCGCCATCGGGATCGTGACGGCGGGCATGGTGGTTCCATCCCTTTTCGACCGGCTCGCTCCCGCTGAAATGCGCTGACCAAACGGCTTGATGGGAGATGAGCTAATGAAGAACATGCACGTCGGCGTCCGCGTGGCGCGACAGGTCAGAACCGCCGAACACGCAGTCGATCAGGCGATGATCGAGGTCTGTCGGCTGGTCCAGACGGCGCTGGAGGGTCGGGTCGAGGCTCGTCTGGCGGCGGAAGTCGGACAGGACGCGCTAGCCAATATGGTGCGCGGCCTCAGCCAGCTCGCCGAGGTTCGCGGCGCGGTCATCGCCAGTCATGGCGAACTGGCCCAGGTCGCCGATGAACACCACGTCGGCTGGTATATGGACGGTCCTCGCGAAGATAAGACAGGGCCAGGAACGACGGTCCCCCCCTTCGCCATCGCCGCTTGATCGCTGCCGCCGGAATGTGGTCGCCGCTATCCCTGCTGCTTGAGGGCCTGACCTACGGGGTCATGGCGCTTCTGCTGTGGAAAGGCCGCACGCCCGAGCGGATCGTCGTCCTCGCCCTGTTCGCTTTGCAATGGGGCACGCCGTTGGTCGATCACTTGTTCATCGGGCATTTCCGATGGGGGGTGGCGGGGCTGTCGTTCGCCATGTTCTGCCTGCTGGTGGGCCTGGCGCTGCGATACGACCGCTGGTGGCTGCTTCTTGCGGCCGGCGCCCAGCTTATCGCGGTCTCGACCCATCTGGCCGGCATCGCCGGTTCCGATGCCCTTCTCTGGTCGATCGTTTCGACCCGGATGGTCGTCTGGTTCGAACTTTTGCTCCTCGCTCTCTTCGGTGTCTGGGAGGCCCGCGCCGCCCCCTACGCCCATCCCAAATCACGGCTCGCGCCCGTTCGCGCGCCACACAAGGTCACAGTCCAATGAACACCCAAACCCCCACCGCCTTCATGCCCCTGTTCCGCTCGTGGCTGGAGACGGCCAATCTGGCTCAACAGGTCGGATCGCAATCCCTGTCGGCCAGCGGCGAAAACCTGCTGGTCGAGCTGGACCTGGCGCCGATGGAGGCGGCCGAAACCACCCTGCTGGATCATGCGCCCAGCACGGCGGTCGAGGCGGTCTGCATGATCGAGATCATTCGCCAGAGCCTGGCGGACGCGGGCCGTTCGGACGGCCGCGACATGCGCGCGTTGGACGCCATTCAGTCATGGCTCGCAGGCACGGCGCTGGAGGCGTCGTCGGATCGGCGAGATGAGGTGGAGCAGTTGCTGAAGAGCGTCAGCAACCGCGCCTGATCAGCCGCGCAGGCCCTTGGCCACGGTCAGAAGGGCGTCGCGTTGCGCGGCGTCCTTGATCCCGCGGAAGGCGGCCAGAAGTTCGGCGACGCCCGGGGCGGCCAGCGCAAGCTCGTCGCCCTCGGCCGTTTCCAACTCGCCCAGCAGGGCGGCGCCGGTCGACTTCAGGACCGAGGCGATCTGCAGAAGACGGGCGGCGGACACGCGATTGACGCCCCGCTCATACTTCTGAATCTGCTGGAAGGTGACGCCGGCGCCGGCGGCCAACTGCGCCTGGGTGATACGAAGTTCTTCGCGACGCGCGCGGATGCGTCCGCCGATGGCGATGTCTACGGGATCTACAGCGTCGTTCATTTGGGCCTACGGACAGGACTAATGCGGCGCCATGGCCCCAAAACGCCGACCCCGTCAAGCCAAAGCTTGCCGCCTAGGGATTCATACGTGTGCTGATGGTGATGAATTCAACTGTCGGGGGTATCTGTGACGCCCCGTCCGGCTGATCCCGACGCCGTGAGCGCCCAGGAAAAGTGGTGCCGCTTAGGTGACTCGAACACCTGACCCCATCATTACGAATGATGTGCTCTACCGGCTGAGCTAAAGCGGCCCGGTTGCGACGGATGAAGTGGTCCGCGCGAGACGGGGTCTTTATACGGCCCGATCACGCTTGCCAAGCGCCGCTTTCAAGATCGTGAGCAATGAGGCTTCGTCGGGCGTTTGGGCCACGGCTGGCGTCAGGCCCAAGGCGACCAGCGGGTCGGCGGCGGCGGGGGAGATACAGGCCGTGACGGCGTGCGACAGCCGGACGATGTCCTGTTCGGCCATGATCTTCGCTGCGCGGGGGGAGTGGATCAGGATCGCATCGAATGTCGTGGGCATGGCGACGGTCGTGCTTTGGGCGCGATAGACGATCAGGGGCTGAATCGAGATGTTGCGGGCGCTGGCGATGATCAGGGCGGCTTCGAAGTCGCCGGCGGGGGTTTCGGCTTGCGGGACCAGCACGGAGGCGTCGCTCAGCTCGGAGGCGATCAGGCGGGCGAGGGCGTGAAGGTCGCCGGAGGCGGAACGGACCTCGTCGAAGCCGGCGTCGCGGGCGGCCTGGGCGGTCGCATCGCCGACGGCGAAGACCGGGCGGTTGCGCCGGGGTGTCAGGGCGGCGAAGGCTGTGACGCCGTTGATGCTGGTGAAGGCCAGGGCGTCGAAGGGAACCAGGTCGGGGACGGGCGGGGTCAGGTTTTCGACCGCCAGCAGGGGGGCGATCACGGGCTCCAACCCCATGTCGCGCAGCCGTGCGGCGGTGCGCGAGGCGCCGGGCTCGGCGCGGGTGATCCAGATGCGGGCGGGCGCCTCAGTCATCCGTCCAGGGTCGCGGGATCGACCTCCTGATCGCCGGCGGAGGCGTGGACCTCGCCGCCCAACCGCTGGCCCAGGGCGCGGGCGTCGGCTTCGGTCGGTTGGGACAGGTCGCCGACACGGCGCCAGCGGGCCGAACCGTCGGGGCTGAGCATTTCCGTGGTCAGGTGCAGCGCATCGTTGGCGATCACGGCGTAGGCGCCGACGGCTGTGCGGCACGACCCCTCAAGCGCCGTCATGGCGCCCCGCTCGGCGGCGACGGCGATGGCCGTCTCTGGGTGGTTCAGGGCGGCGACCCAGGGTGCGTGGATGTCGGCGGCGCGGGTCTGGATCGCCAGGGCGCCCTGGCCCGGCGCAGGCAGAAAGGCGTCCAGCGACAGTTTCTCGCGAATGTGTTCGGTGACGCCCAGGCGGGTCATGCCGGAGACGGCCAGCAATATGGCGTCGAAATCGCCATCGGCCGCGCGACGCAGGCGGGTGTCGATATTGCCCCGCAGCATCTCGACCTTCAGATCGGGCCTCAGGGCCAGGGCCTGGGCCTGGCGACGCAGGCTGGCGGTGCCCAGGCGCGCGCCGAAGGGCAGGGCGTCGAAACTGTCGAAGTCGCGGCTGATGAAGGCGTCGCGGGCGTCCTCGCGTTCGGGAATGGCGGCGATGCACAGGCCCTGCGGCTGTTCGGCGGGGACGTCCTTCATCGAATGGATGGCGATGTCGATCCGGCCGGCCAACAAGGCCTCCTCGATCTCCTTGGTGAACAGGGCCTTGCCGCCGACTTCCAGAAGGCGGCGGTCCTGGATCCGGTCGCCGGTGGTGACGATCTCGACCAGGGGGATGGCGGTCTCGATCTCGGCCTCGGGCACGTTCAGAGCGCGGCCGATGGCGCGCTGCATCATGCCGGACTGGGCCAGGGCCAGCTTGGAACGCCGCGTGCCGATGCGGAGAGGAAAAGTCATGAGCGTTGCGCACCGGTCGCCGGGTCGCTACCTCGACCCGATGGAGAGTTCCGCCGACTATAGCAGCGGCGCCAAGTCAGCAACTGGACGCGATGTCCGGGCGCTGACGGTGCTGGGCCTGGAGACCAGTTGCGACGAGACCGCCGCGTCGGTGGTGCGCCTGACAGGTGGTCGGGCCGAGGTGCTGTCCTCCGTGGTTCACAGCCAGATCGACGACCATGCGGCCTATGGCGGCGTGGTGCCCGAAATCGCCGCCCGCAGCCATGTCGAGATGATCGCCGAAGTCACGCGCCGCGCCATGGCCGAATCCGGCCTGGGTTATGACGGCCTGGACGGGATCGCGGCGACGGCCGGGCCGGGCCTGGTCGGTGGTGTCATGGTCGGCCTCAGCTTCGGCAAGGCGGCGGCCCTGGCGCGCGGCCTGCCGTTGGTGGCGGTCAATCATCTGGAAGGCCATGCGGTGTCGGCCCGGCTGGGGGCGGAGGTGGCCTATCCCTTCCTGCTGCTCTTGGTGTCGGGCGGCCATTGCCAGCTTCTGGAGGTGCGCGGCATCGGCGACATGAGCCGGATCGGCGCCACCATCGACGATGCGGCCGGCGAGGCGTTCGACAAGATCGCCAAGGCCCTGGGGCTGGGTTATCCGGGCGGGCCGGCGCTGGAGCGGCTGGCGATGCAGGGCGATGGGTCGCGGTTCGACCTGCCCCGCGCGCTGCTGGGCCGCAAGGATTGCGACTTCTCCTTCTCGGGCCTGAAGACGGCGGCCTTCCGCATCGCACAGACCTGCGAGACGGAGCAGGACAAGGCGGACCTGGCCGACGCAGTCCAGAACGCCATCGCGCGCCAGCTGTCGGATCGGTCGGAGCGCGCGTTGGCGGCCTATGCGGAGACGCATGAGCATCGATTGTTCGTCGTGGCTGGGGGCGTCGCGGCCAACAAGACCATCCGCGCCACGCTACAGGCGACGGCGGCGAAGCACGGCTTCGACTTCCTGGCGCCGCCCATGGCCTATTGCACCGACAATGCGGCGATGATCGCCCTGGCGGGGGCTGAGCGGCTGGCGCTGGGCCTGACCAGCGACATCGACGTCGTCGCCCGGCCGCGATGGCCGCTGGACGAAGCGCGCGCCCTGTCCGATCCTTCGCACAAGCCGGGCCGTAAAGGCGCCAAGGCGTGAACCAGAACAGAGCCTCGGGAGGGCGTATGGAATTCCGCACGGCAGGGGTCATCGGCGCGGGCGCCTGGGGCACCGCCTTGGCGCAGGTCTGCGTTCGGGCGGGGCTGGATACGACGCTGCAGGCGCGCGAGCAGAAGCTGGTCGAGACGCTGCGGGCGACGCGGGCCAACGACCTGTATCTGCCCGGGGTGCCGCTGGCGGACGAACTGAAGTTCACCGCTGACCTGGCCGACTTGGCCGACTGCGACGTGATCCTGGCGGTGCCGCCCGCCCAGCACATGCGCGCCACCCTGACGGCCTTTGCGCCCCATCACCGCGCCGGCGTGCCGGTGGTGCTGTGCTCCAAGGGGGTCGAGCGCGGCACGATGAAGCTGATGACCGAGGTGCTGGCCGAGACCCTGCCGGACGCCCCCGCCGCCGTCCTGTCGGGCCCCAGTTTCGCGGGCGAGGTGTCGCGCGGCCTGCCCACCGCCGTCACCCTGGCCTGCGCCGATGCGGCGCTGGGTCAGGCCCTGTTGAACACCCTGTCGGCGCCGGGCTTCCGGCCCTATCTGGCGACCGATCTGGTCGGGGCCGAGGCGGGCGGGGCGCTGAAGAATGTTCTGGCCATCGCCTGCGGTATTTCCGAGGGCCGTCAACTGGGCCGCAGCGCCCATGCCGCCCTGATCACGCGCGGCTTTGCGGAAATGACCCGCCTCGCCGTCGCCATGGGCGGTCAGGCCGAGACGGTTGCGGGCCTGTGCGGCCTGGGCGACCTCGTTTTGACCTGCTCCAGCCCCCAGTCGCGCAACATGAGCCTGGGTCTGGCCCTGGGCCAGGGGCAGACGGTGGAACAGGCCCTGGCCGGCAAACGCTCGGTGGCCGAAGGTTACGAGAGCGCGCCGGCCGTGCGAGAACTGGCCGCGCGTCTGGGCGTGGAAATCCCGATCTCGGAAGGCGTCGCCGCCCTGCTGGCCGGCGAGATCGACGTGGACGGCCTGATCGACGGTCTGCTGTCGCGTCCGCTGAAGGCCGAACGTGTCTGAGGAGGCCCCGGCCGAGCGCAAGCGGGTCTGGAAGACGCCGCCGGACGTGGCTTTGTGCGCCGAGGGCGACATCGCCGACCCCGGCTCGCGCGGCTTCGTGCTGCAGATCGGCGAGGCCTTCTTCCACGGCTTCGTCGTGCGCAAAGACGGTCAGGTCGCCGGCTGGGTCGACCGCTGCCCCCATGCGGGTTTTCCCATCGCCATGGAGATCGACCGCTATCTGACGCCCGACGGGTCTCTGATCCTGTGCGGCTGGCACGGGGCGGTGTTCGAGCCGCTGACCGGCGAGTGCAAGGGCGGCCCCTGCGCGGGCGGGCGGCTGACGCCCTGGCCGGTGGCGGCGACCGGCGGGATCGTCAGGACGGCCTGAGGCCGATCAGCGCGCCAGCTTGCCCTTGGCCTTGGCGGCGCTGAAGACGACCTGCGGGTCCGGCTTCTTCACCTCGACGCCGGCGTGTTTCAGGACCGACAGGATGTAGCGGCCGATGTTCAGCCGAGCCGTTTTCTTGTCGTCGGTGGCCACGACGGTCCAGGGCGCGAAGGGGCGGTCGGTCTCATCCAGCATCCTGTCGCGCGCGTCGGAATAGGCGTCGAAGCGCGCCTCGGCCTCGGCGTCCAGAGACGACAGCTTGAACTGTTTCAGGGGATCGACGCGGCGTTCCTTCAGCCGTTTGGCCTGTTCCTCGCGCGAGATGTCCAGCCAGATCTTGATCAGGATGATGCCGTCGTCGGTCAGCATCCGCTCGAAGCGCGGGGCGTCGGTCATGAACTGGGCGTACTGCTCGGGCTTGCAGTATCCCATGACCGGCTCGACCCCGGCGCGGTTGTACCAGGATCGGTTGAAGATCACCGTCTCGCCCGCGCCCGGCAGGTGGGGAACATAGCGCTGGAAATACCATTGGCTGGTTTCGCGGTCGCTGGGCTTGGGCAGGGCGATGACGCGGGTCTGGCGCGGCGACATGTGTTCGGTCAGCCGCTTGATCGCCCCGTCCTTGCCGGCGGTGTCGCGCCCCTCCAGCACGATGACCACGCGCGAGCCGTGTTCGATGCTCCAAGCTTGGGTCTGGACGATGGCCAGCTGGATCTGCTCCAGCTCGGCTTCATAGGCGTCTGATTTCTTTCCCATGATGAAAGAGTGGGCCGGACGGGGCCTGCGGGCAAGGGGCGTGCGTTCGCAGGGAGCCGACGGCGAAGCTGGGCGTTAAGGCGCGGGGCCTGCCGGCCCGTGACGGGGCGGAATGAAGCGCGATCTGGCGGACATGTGGAATCTGGTGTGGGAGCTGGCGTTGCTGGTCTGCGCGGGCTTTGCGCTGCTCAACGTCTTCGCCCCGCCGCAGGACTTGCCGTGGAAGCCGCTGGATCTGGATCGGCCGCTGGGACGGGCAACGACGGCCAAGGTCGCCGCCTTCGACGTGCCGACCGCCGCGACGCCTCAAGCTGTGGAAGGCGCGACCGAGGCCTGCATGCAGGCCTTGCGCAATGCGGGGGTTCAGGTCGAACGGGCGGCGGACCGAGACGACGGCGGCTTCTGTGTCGTGCGCGGGGCGGTGCGGATCACGGGCGGCGAAGTGACGCCTCTCGCGCCCGCCGGCGTCGTCATGCAGTGCCCGCTGGCGGTGCGCTACGTCATCTGGGACCGACAGGTGCTGCGTCCGGCGTCGCGCGATATCCTGGGGTCGGCCCCGGCGCGGGTGGAGAACTACGGGACCTATTCCTGCCGCCGCATCTATGGCTCGCAGGACGAGCAGGAGCGGCCCAGCGAACACGCGAAAGCCAATGCGCTGGACGTCGCAGGCGTCACGCTGAAGGACGGACGGACCGTCAGTGTGCTGAACGACTGGCGCGGCGACGGTCCTGCGGGCGAGCCGGGTTCGCGCTTCCTGCATGTTGTGCGCGACGGCGCCTGCCGTCTGTTCTCGACCGTGCTGACGCCCGACTACAACGCCGCCCACGCCAACCATCTACACATCGACGGCGCCGCGCGGGGCATCTGTCGTTAATCTTGAATGGGACCAGCGCGAATCGCTTTGCTGTTGACCGCCTCGAAAAGCCGGGTGACAACATCGATACAGTCCGGATTTTACGTGGGGTCCATACCCGCGTTTCGCTCCTTCGCCTGAACGAGCTGTCCAGAGGACTGTCGGGTCACCCCAAGGGGGATCCGCCTGGAAAAGCGCGTTGACGGAGACGCAGACATGGCGACCGGCACGGTCAAGTGGTTCAACCCCACCAAGGGCTTCGGCTTCATCCAGCCCGATGGCGGCGGAACAGACGTGTTCGTTCACGTCACCGCCGTTCAGAAGGCAGGACTTCAGGGTCTCGATGAGAACGCCAAGGTCGAATACGAGCTGGAAAACCAGCGCGGCAAGACTTCGGCGATCGATCTCAAGCTTCTCTGAGTCGATCTGCCTTCAAGGCTTAGGGACGGGCGCGGGAGTTTCTCCTGCGCCCGTTTTCTTTTTCCTGGGCTACCGCGCTTCGCGCTACTTGAGCACATCGTTCCCGGCTATCGCGCTTCGCGCTACTTGAGCCCGTTCGGTGCCTCCGCGGCGGTGACCGTCTTCACCCGCTGCGATCTCTGCGCCATCATGATCGCGCCCAGCACCAGGGCGCCGCCCAGGGCCTGGATCGGCGTCAGGGTCTCGCCAAAGATCCACCAGCCCAGCAGGCCCGCGACCACCGGCTGGATCAGGATGGTGACGGCCGTGACCGAGGCCGGTAGCTTGCCCAGCGCCCAGGCCACGCCGCCCTGTCCGAAGACGTGCATGACCCCCATGGCGATACAGGCGGCCCACCCGGCCGGCCCGGCGGGAATGATGTCCTCGCCCAGCGCCAGGGCGACGATCAGCAGCAGGGGCGCGCCCAGCAATGTGGCCCAGAAGGTGACGCGCATGGCGCCGGCCGTGGCACGCGCCGCCTTCACCGCCAGGAAATAGCCCGAGTACCAGACCGCCACCGACAGCGAGAAAATGTCGCCCAGCGGGGGATTTGTCCCCTGTCCGCCATCCGCCCCCGCCGCCATCGCAAAGGCGCCGCCCATGGCCAGGGCCAGGGCCACAAGGAACAGCCGGTGCGGCCGCTCCTTCAGCACGAACCAGCCGAACAGGGTGACCACGACCGGCGTCAGGTTGCACAGCACCGTCGCATTGGCGACGGACGTCATGACGATGCCGTAGTGCCAGAAGCTGAGATCCAGGGCGAAGAACAAACCCGCCAATAGCGCCCATTTCGAAGGCGTCGCGATCCCGCCGGGCTCACGCGCCGCCAGGATGGTCAGCAGCGGCAGGGCGAACAGGAAGCGCCAGAAGCCCGCCGCCGCCGGCCCCGTCTCGGTCAACCGCACCAGAATGGGCGCCAGGCCCAGCACGCAGGCAGCGATCAGCAGGATGATCAGGGCGAAGGCGCGCGGGGACAGGCGCGGAGGGGAACGCTGGGCGGGGGCGGACATGGCGCGGCTCATACGCCGCCCTGCGGCGTGACGCCACAGGGCGTGCGATCAGATCAGCGGATCGATCCGCGCCTTGACGCTGACGGCCAGGCCCGGCGCCCGGTCCAGATAGTCGATGGTTCCTTCCAGTTGGCCCACCAGGCTCTGGATCATCATCGAGCCGAAGCCCTTGCCCGCCAGATGGCCGCCGGCGCCTTCGTCCTCGACCGACAGGCGGAAGTTGGCGCCCTGGTCTTCCATGATAATCCGCAGCGGGCCGGGCTTGCCGTTGTAGGCGTATTTCTGGGCGTTGATGATCAGCTCGGTTAGGATCAGACCGATGGTGACCGCCCGTCCGGCATCGACGCAGACCGGGTCCAGATCGGTCTCGATCACGGCGCTCCAGTCCGGCCCCATGCTGGAGCTGAGGTCCACGATCAGGTCGCCGATGTAGCGGGCCATGTCGATGGAGGCGACCTGGTCGCCGAGATAGAGGCGGCTGTGCACCGCCGAGACGGCGCGCACGCGACGACGTGCCTCGTTCAGGGCCGTGGCGGCGGCGCTGCCCGTCTGCTCGCGCGCCTGAAGACCCAGGAAGCTGGACACCAGGGTCAGGCTGTTCTGGACCCGGTGGTTCACCTCGCGGATCAGATATTGCTGCTGCTCCAGCCGCAGATCCCGCTCGGACAAGCGGTCCTGAAGCGAACGGTTCAGGCGGCGCAACTGGTCGATGGCGGCATAGTCGGCCAGGGCGTCGCGAAGCCGTCCTGCGGACTCGATCGCGGCGGGGCTCCAGCGATGGGCGCGGCCCGACACCGATTCCGACCAGCTCTCGAACGACGCGCGCGGCGTCAGCACGGCGTTGGGGCCGGTCTTGTCGGCGGTCGAGGGATTGCCGGCCCAACGCACCGTCTCGATCACTTCGGACCGGAACCACAGGATCGACACCGGCTGGTCGATGGGCAGGGTGACGGCCAGAAGCCCGCTGCCATGGATCGACCAGGCCTTGGCCTGGGGCAGGACGGCGGACAGATTGTGGGACGACACGGGACGCAGGCCGGTCCGCGCCGCAGCCCAGGCGGCGATGGCGCCCACCGCATCCTTGGGCGGCGTATGGCCGAAGGTCTGGACGTCGCCGTCGCTGACGATGGCCAGGCCGTCGGCGCCCGTCAGCTGCATCAGCGGGTCGGCGCGCGTGGCCAGCGCCTCGCGCAGCGGGCGATCCGTCGGAAGCCGCCCGATCAACTCGTCTTCCATGCGGCGCAGACGGGTGCGCTCGCGATAAAGCTCGGCGTCACCCTTGGCCTTCAGCTGGCGCGCCAGGTTGCGCGCCAGGGTCGTGCAGCCGACCCGCAGTTCATAGGGCAGCAGTTTGGGCGAGGCGTTGTGACAGGCGATCAGCCCCCACAGCGCGTCATCGACGATGATCGACACCGAGGCCGAGGCCCGCACGTCCATGTTCTGGAGATATTGCAGGTGGATCGGCGACACCGACCGCAGGCCGCTGTCGCTCATATCCAGCGGCGCTTCGCCGGGCGCTACAGGCCTCAACGGCTGGGGCCTGTAGCGACTGTCGGGAATGACCCGCACCGGGTTGCGCAGATACAGGGCGCGCGCCTGTTTGGGGATGTCGGCGGCCGGGAAATGGTGGTTCAGGAAGGAGCCCGTTCCGTCCGCACGCGCCTCGGCGATCACCTGACCCGCGTCGTCGTCGTGGAAGCGGTAGATCATGACCCGGTCGAACCCGGTCAGCTTGCGAAACGCCTCGGCCGCCCGCTCGCAGACCGACTGCACCGTCACCGCCCGTTCCAGCGACGCGCCGGCGGTGTCCAGATTGGCGACCAGGTCGATTCCCAGGCGCGCCTGCTGCGAGCTCTGTTCGACCTCGACGATCATCAGGTCGTCGGCCGGGCCGGCATTGGGCGCGCGGTGGACGACGACATCGTATTCCAACCGGTTGGTCGCGCGCCAGCGGCAGGCGAAGCCGGTCTCCTGCATCGCCGCCATCGAACGGATGCGCCGGTCCGTGACATCGCCCAGCACGTCGGCGATGGCGCGATCGATCCAGGTCTTGCGGCCGGTCAGGTCCTCGATGGCGCCGGCGCCCTGTCTGATCGTCAGGGTTTGCAGGTCCAGAACCAGCAGGAAGCCGTGCGGCTGGATGGATTGCGGAATGTGGATCGGCTCGCGATCACATTCGGTCAGATCGGGTTCGACGTTTTCCAGTGTCTCGGTCATGCGCCGAAGCCCCGCGTCAGCGGTTGGAAGGACTCGTTTGCGGCAGCTTCCCGAAGAGCGAGAAGGGCAGGGGAAGCGATCATGGGAGCCAGACTAACACACTGTCTTGTCTTGTCGATTTTCACGGACGTGAAGCCGCGCTAGAAGGCGCGTCACGGACACGGAACGGCCCAGGGCGCATGGCGTTCAGCAGCCTCGTCCATTTTCATTTTCGCTCGGAACGGTAGGCCCTCATGAAACTGCGCGTGCGCGCCGAGCTCGTCTATCGTTTCGATCCGCCGACGGACGCCATCTACAAGATCCAGGTCGCCCACTGGCCGGGCCAGGACATCATCGAAGAGACCCTGACCTTCGATCCGCCCGTGGATTTCCACGAGGACGAGGACGTCGATTTCGGCGCCCGCACCCTGCGTTGCCACGTCGAGGGCGAGGTCACCCTGACCTATGAGGCGGTGGTCGAGAACGGCGTGCTGAAGGGCCTGCCGCCCAGCGTGTCGCAGCATGACTGGGGCGAGCTGCCGGCCGAGGTCCTGCCCTACCTCCAGCCCAGCCGGTATTGCCCGTCGGACCAGTTCGGCCGGTTCGTGACGCGCGAGTTCGGCGACACGGCGGGCGGCGCGCGGGTGCTGGCGATCCTGAACTGGATCACCGCCAACGTCGATTACGAGCATGGCGTGTCGGACACAGAGACCACGGCGGCGCGGACCTTCATCGACCGGGCCGGGGTGTGCCGCGACTTCACCCACCTGGGCATGACCCTGTGCCGGGCGTCGGGCATTCCGGCGCGCGCCGTCAGCGCCTTCGCCCACCAGCTGGAGCCGCCCGATTTCCACGCCATCTTCGAGGTCTGGCTGGACAACGGCTGGTGGCTGGTCGACGCGACGGGCTTGGCGCCAGTCGAAGGTTTGGTGCGGATCGCCTGCGGGCGGGACGCGGCCGACATCGCCTTCCTGACGACCCAGGAACGGTGCCAGATGGTGCGCCAGTCGGTGACGGTGGCGGCGGCCTGAGCGGCCGCTACTTCGCCTGCGCCGCCTTGTAGGCCTGAAGTTCGTCGATCACGTCCATCTGGCGCAGCACCTTGTTCTGCGGGTCGATGAGGACATGGGCGCCGGCCGGAACCGCGATCTGGCCCCGGCCGCCGGGCATCGCCACGGTCTGGACGACGCCGTCGATCTCGACCTCGACCGGCATGGGGAAGACCCCGCCGTCGCCGGTGGTCCATTCCAGCCGCAGCACCCCGCCCTCACGCGTCTGCGTCAGCACGGGCAGGGCGGCGTTGTAGAGATAGCCCCGGAAGAACCAGCCATAATCCTGGCCCGTCACCGAGTTGATGATGTCCAGGAAGTCGCCCGTCGAACGATGCAGCGGCGCGAAATTGCCCGGTCGGGGATCGGGGCGGCCATAGACCAGGCGGGTGATCGCCTCGTGGAAGGCCGCGTCGCCGATCAGCATCCGCAGGGAGTGGCTGATCAGCGAGCCCTTGGAATAGATGTCGTTGCCCGGCCCGACGTCGCCCTTGTAGACCTCGTCCTCGGTCTTGGGCGTGCCCGAGACGACGGGGTATTTATTGATCAACCCCTCGCGCTGGTTGGCCAGTTCGCGTTGCATGTAGCGGTCGCCCAGCAGCCAGCGCGCATAGAGCGGCTGCATATAGCTGCCCAGCCCTTCGTGCAGCCACATGTCGTCGGCGTTCTGGTTGGTCAGCTGATTGCCGAACCATTCGTGGGCGAACTCGTGCTGCAGCAGCCAGTCATAGCCCCGCCCGTCGATCTTGTAGCCGTTGCCGTAGGCGTTGATGGTCTGGTGCTCCATGCCCAGGTGCGGGGTCTCGACCACGCCCATCTTCTCGTCGCCGAACGGATAGGGGCCGACGGTGGCCTCGAAGAAGTCCAGCATCTTCGGGAACTGGGCAAACAGGGCCTGGACCTGCTCGGGCGTGTCCGACTTCAGGTGCCAGTAGGCCATCGGGATGGTATTGCCGAACCGGCTGCGATACGTGCCAGCGACCTCCTCATAGGGGCCGACGTTCAGGGCGATGGCGTAGGTGTTGGGCGACTTGGCGGTCCAGCTCCAGGTGGTCCAGCCGTCGCCGTGATCGACCTTGCCCAAGAACCTGCCGTTGGATGGCGCCGACAGATCGGACGGGACGGTGATGTGCAGATCGACTCGGCCCGGCTCGCCGTGCGGGCTGTCGATACAGGGCCAGAAGATGTCGCAGCCCTCGCCCTGAACAGCGGTGGCGATCCAGGGCTCGCCTGACGGGGCGGTGGACCAGACGAAACCGCCGTCCCACGGTGCGCGGGGCGCCACGCGCGGCTGACCGGCATAGGCGACGCGCAGGGCGACGGACTGTCCGGCGGGCAGGGTCTGGGCCAGTTGCACCGTCAGCCGGCCCTCGGGATTGGACCAGCGGTCGACGGCGACCTCGACCCCGTCGATCTGGACCGACGAAATGGTCAGCAGCGTATCCAGATCGACGATCAGCGCCTCCAGCGGCACCTTGGCGGTGAAGTCCAGCACTGCAACGGCGTCGATGGCCTTGTCGGCGGGAATGACCTTGATCGTCAGGTCGGCCTTGTCGAACCGCATCGCCTGCTGCTCGGCCGTCAACGGCTGGTCGGTGGCCAGGGTGTAGGGGGTGGATTCACGCGTGGTCGCGGCGGTCGAGGCCGGGGCGGTGGCGCAGGCAGTCAGGGCCAAAAGGCTCGCAGCGGCGAGCAGAACCTTGATGCGCATCGAACTTCCCTTTGGTCTGGCAAGGAAGGCTTAGCGCGGGCCGGCAAGGCCGCAAAGAAAAAGGCCGGTGTTTCCACCGGCCTCTTCCAGAAGTTTTTGTCGTTACCGACTGGGTCGATCAGGCAGCAGCGGCGGCGGCTTGCTCGGCGATCTTGGCGCGAACCTGGCGCTTGATGCGCTGGGCGGCGATCGACAGCTGCTCGTCGCGCGCCTTGACGATGAAGACGTCCAGGCCGCCCTTGTAATCCAGGGTGCGCAGCGCGGCGTTCGAGATCCGCAGGCTGAACGTCTGGCCCAGGCTGTCCGAAGTCAGCTTGACCGTCTTCAGCGACGGCAGGAAGCGGCGCTTGGTCTTGATGTTCGAGTGGCTCACATTGTGGCCGACCATCGGGCCGATACCGGTGAGTTCGCAACGACGCGACATCGTCAGATCCTTAAGATGCGGCGTCCAGCCCGAGCATGGGAGAAGACGCATGAACAGTTGCGCGCAGGAACCTGCCCGCGCGAGAGGGGGCCGTATAAGGGAAGAGGCGGTTCGGCGTCAAGCTGAGTCTGGACGCATGATCCAGACGGTTCGTTCAGCCGTCATTCAAATGCCGCCCTGTATGCGTCATACCATGAAGACCAAAGCTGAACAGAAGGCCGCCATGTCCCGTCCGTCGCTGATCGACCGCCTGCCCAAGCGGGCGCTCGCCGTCCTGGCCCCGGTGATGGCCGGCGGCTTCATGCTGGCCGCGCCCGCCATCGCTCCCGCCCAGACGGCGGCCCAGTCCGAAGTCCTGCCCGGCTATTGGGAATACACCACCAGCGCCGTGGGCCAGCGCGACACGCTGCAACGCTGCGTTCGCCCCAGCGAGATCAACCGATTCTTCGGCGGCCTGTCGACCAACAAGTGGCGCTGCACCTATCCGACCCGCGTGGTGGGTAATGGCAACGCGCGCTTCGAGGGCACGTGTCAGGACCGCAAGGGCCGCCGCATCGCCGTGCGGCTGAACGGGACCTATACGGACACCAGCTTCAGCTTCCGCGGAGGCGCCCAGATCGTGCGCGGCACCCCCTATATTCCCGCCAGCATCACCGCGCGCCGCATCAGCGCCCAGTGCCCGGCCAACGCCGAGTATTTCTGAGGCCCGTACAGCCGAGCAGCAAAAAAGGCCCCGGATCGCTCCGGGGCCTTTTCTTTCGTCCGAGGTCGAAGTCTAGGCGGCTTCGGCGGTCGGGATCGGTCTGTTGGCGCCGACGGGCGCGATCCAGTCCTCCAGCGCGTCGATGACTGCGTCATCGACCTCGGCGTCGAACTTGCGCGCGAACAGTGACGGGCTGGCCTTCAGTTCGGGCAGGTCCGCCAGCGTGTAGGTGCGCGGGCGCAGCTTGATGTCGCCATCGGGGATCCAGTCGATCATCCGCATGTCGTCGTTGACCATCGGCCCATGGACGTCGGTGTTCTTCATCACGGTCTGGAAGAAGCCTTCGTCGGCGATGAAGGTGTGGCGATAGAAGGCTTTGAACCGGTCCGCCGCCTTGTCGTTGCAGACGAAATCGCAGAACCGGCGGCTGACCATCATCCACTGATTGCCGATATAGGGCGTGGCGCCGCGCAGGAACGGGCGGCGCAGGATGGTGCGCAGGATGCCGCCGGGACGTTCGAACACCATGTTGCGGACCCGGTTCATGGTGTCGGGGCGGATCTTGCGCTGATCGACCGCGCGAATGAACTCCTGGCCTTTGTGTTTCGCCAGGAAGCCCATGATCTCGGCCTGAGACTTCAACGGGAAGTCCTGGCCGCTCAGGTTGATGAAGATCGACCAGTCGTCGCTCATTTCCAGCAGCCGCTTCATGCCGCGCAACTCCGCGTCGATCAGGCTGTAGCCGCCCCACAGGGCGCGTCGGCTCTCGATGACGTCGGCGTTGGCATAGGGGGCCAGGAACTGGCGGATCTGCTGTTCCAGCTCGGGGCCGGAGTTGCGATCGACGTGGACGACGTAGTGGTTGGCGGGATCATAGACGGCGTCGAACAGGCGTTTGAACTGTTCGGGATAGCGGTGAACCAGGATCAGATAGCCGATCATGCGTCTGCCCTCCCCTTGAATGAAAGGAGAAGACCCGTCGCGGCGGCGCGCGCGACGGACAGCTCGATGAGCCAGATCATGAGATCGAAGGTTTCGCATGGTGGTCAAACCGAATCCGATCAACCGCCTGAGGGCGGTTCGCTCTCGGCGACCATCCTCCTATTTGGGAAGTCCTGGCTGAAAAGCCATGGGCGCGGGCCTGTGCGGCCTCATTTGGAGGTGGGCCGCCTGCTAGGCTGATCTTTCACAGAAAAGGTCCATCACCGTGAAAGAGAGCAAAGGCAAGTCCAAGAAGGTCGCGCCGCCCAAGGCGAACGCGTCCCAGCCCAGCCTGAAGAACCTGGTTCCCGTGCCTGGAAAGTCGGGGAAAACCGGCAAGTAGAACCCGAAAACAAAAAGGCCCCGGAGCGATCCGGGGCCTTTTCGTTCGTCCGAGGTCGAAGCCCCAACCTGTATCTAGGCGGCTTCGGCGGTCGGGATCGGCTTCTTGGCGCTGAGCGACTTGGCGAGCAGCTCGACGGCGGCGTCCTTGTCGATCTTGTTGGCGGCGGCGACTTCACGAGCCATGCGGTCCAGGGCCGATTCATAGAGCTGGCGCTCCGAATAGGACTGTTCCGGCTGGGTGTCGGCGCGGTGCAGGTCGCGGACCACTTCGGCGATGGAAATCAGGTCGCCCGAGTTGATCTTGGCTTCATATTCCTGTGCGCGGCGCGACCACATGGTACGCTTGATGCGGGCGCGACCCTTCAGGGTGCTCAGGGCCTTGGTCACGACGTCGTCGGCGGCCAGCGAACGCAGGCCGGCCGTCGCGGCCTTCTTGGTCGGAACGCGCAGGGTCATCTTTTCGTGGTCGAAGGTCACGACATAGACTTCCAGCGACATGCCCGCGACTTCCTGGACCTCGACCGCCGCGACTTTACCGACGCCGTGCGCCGGATAGACGACCGCGTCGCCAACCTTGAACTCCAGACCAGTCTTGCTCGTCATAATCGTCCTTTCCCGGTCAGGGCCGGGCGACGCGAAGGCGCAGGAAACGCAAACAGGATCTCATCCGCCGGATCGTTCCGTCGGAGGGGATGATGTCAGGCGTCAAATGCGGAAACGGATCACCAAACCTCTGGCCGATCCCGCCTGTGGGCGGGATGCTGTCGCAAACACGGGCGGCGCGAAGATTTCGCGGACCGCCCGATCCAATGAAACAGAACCTATCACAAATCTGCGGAATTTCAAAACGTCCACAGGGCGGACGTGGATTTACGGCAAGGCTTGAGCGCCGCCAGCCGTAAAGTCAGGAGCCCTTGCCCGGCTTGGTGCTGAAGTATTTCTCGTATTTGCCGGTCTCGCGTTCGTATTGTTCGCGGTCGGCGGGGGGCGTGCCCTTGACGGTGATGTTGGGCCAGACCTTGGCGTATTCGGCATTGACCTGAAGCCACTTGCCGTCCGGCTCGTCCTCGGTGTCGGGCACGATGGCGTCGACGGGGCATTCCGGCTCGCAGACGCCGCAGTCGATGCATTCGTCGGGCGCGATGACCAGGAAGTTCTCGCCCTCGTAGAAGCAGTCCACCGGACACACCTCGACGCAGTCCATGAACTTACATTTCACGCAGGCGTCGGTGACGATGTAGGTCATTGGGCGAAGAATGGGGGCAAGCTGTGAGCGGGAGGCCTGCGACATGGCGGGCACGCAACCAACTGTCAACAGCAGGGCTTAAGGCGAGAGACGTTCGCAAGCTGGTTTGAGCCCGCTTGACAACAGTCGGGCTTAATCGCAACTGTATTGATTGCATATTCACCGTCCCATCGACAGGAACTCCACCATGCGCTCTCCCTTCATGAAATACGCCGTCGCCGGTGCGTTGGCCGTCAGCCTCGCCGCAGGCGGCGCGGTGGTGGCCCAGGCCGCCCTGACCAAGACCCCCGCCCAGGTCACCGCCGGCGCCTACGATCTCGATTCCGGCCACGGCAAGATCACCTGGTCGGTGAACCACTTCGGCCTGTCGACCTACACGGGTCAGTTCGTGAACGTGAAGGCCGAGCTGAAACTGGACCCGGCCAATCCGTCGGCCTCGACCCTGACCGCCACCATTCCCCTGACCGACGTGGCGCCGAACGACGACCGGCTGAAGGCGCACCTGCAGACCGCCGACTTCTTCGACACCGCCAACCACCCGACGGCGACCTTCGTCTCGCGCTCGGTGACGGTGGATTCAGATGACGCCAACGAGGCGACCGTGGTCGGCGACCTGACCCTGCGCGGCGTGACCAAGCCCGTCACCATCGAGGTCGAGTTCAACGGCGCTGGAACCGTCATGGGCGCCTACAAGTCCGGCTTCGACGGCGAGGCCACGATCAAGCGCTCGGACTTCGGCATCAACTACGCCCTGCCGGCCGTGTCCGACGAAGTGAAGCTGCACATCGAGGGCGAGTTCGTTCTTAAGCAGTAAGCGGGCTATCGCGCTTCGCGCTAATTGAGCCCTCAAGCAATAAGCGAGTAAAGGGCGCGGGCCTCCTCGGGTGGTCCGCGCCTTTCGCCCAGCGCCTCGACCCTCAGGCTGGTGACGCGGCCGTTCTGGGCGAAGGTCAGCAAGTCGCCGACGTGGACGCAGCGGCTGGGTTTGTCGAGCCGCACCTCCCGCCCATGATGCGTCAGCCGCACCGCCCGCCGCTCGACCAGATCGGCGGCCAGCCCCCGCGTCTTCACGAACCGCGCGCGCCACAGCCACAGATCGATGCGACAGGCGTCCTCGCTCAAGCCGTCGCCTTCCGACGCGGACGCCGCCGCTTGGGCCGCGCAGGCGGGGCTTCCGTCAGAACCGCAAGCGCAGCGAACGGCGAATCCTTCACCGGTCTGGGCGCGGCGCCGGGCTTGTCGGGCAGGCGGGCGCGTTCGGTCTTAAGGGCGGCGATGACCTGTTTGGCCTGATCGGCGCTCCAGCCCAGGTCGGTCAAGGCTTCGTTGGAGAGCCTGCCGTGGTTAGCGGCGCGCAGGTCGGCCATCTTCTCTAGCGCCTCGACCGAGACCAGCCAGCGACCGGCCTGGCGCAGGCCCGAGGCCGAGAGCAGACGCGACGAGGGCGCCTCGACCGGCGTCGGGATCAGGTCCGGCGTCGCCGGGATCAGCGGGGCGGCGACGAAGGCTTGGGCGAAGTGGCGGGCGCGGGGCTTTTGCAGGCCGGGCAGCCAGACCGAATGAACCCCGACACGGATGGCGAAGCTTTTCAGGGTGCGGCGCTCGACCTGGCTGAGGGCGGCCAGATCGCGCTCCACGTCGCGACGGTCGATCAGTCCACCGGCCTCGATCAGGCGGAAGGCGATGCCGCGCGGCAGGCCCTTGAGCGCGCCGGATTCCACCGCCTGACGCAGGCGGCGCAGATCGCGAAGCGCGCGGCCCGCCTCGAACGCCAGCCAGGCCTCGATCCGACGCTTGGCGCGCTCGCGGGCGGGCGTCGGGCCCAGTTCGCCCAGCAGGCGGACGAGGGGCGAAAAGGGATCGGCGCCGGTCGGCGTGGCCTGAATCTGGGCGGTCAGGACGCCGCGCCACAGGACGGCGCCGTCCGGCGTCACGGCGAAGGCCTCGTCCGTCTCGGCTGCCAGACTGCCCAGGCGGCGGTTGATCTCGGGCGTGACGGCGCGCACGGCCGCCTGACGCAGGGTGCGGTCCTCCAATGCGGAGGCGCCCTTTTCCATCTGGAAGCGGACGCCCTCCAGCTGGCCGACCACCTGGCCCTCGACCGTGACCTCGCCGTCGTCGGCGACCCCGGCGAATGTGTCTTCGCGCACGTTCAGGGCGCGCATCAGGGCGGTGGTGCGGCGATCCACGAACCGGGCGGTCAACCGCTCGTGCAGCACGTCGGAAAGCCGGTCCTCCAGCGCCCGCGTCCTGTCGCGCCAGCCTTGCGCGTCGTGCACCCAATCGGGCCGGTTGGCGATGTAGGACAGGGTGCGGACGGCCGAGAGCCGAGCCGACAGCTGGTCAATCTGGCCGTCGTCACGATCCACGAAGGCGAAGCGCGGCGCCATCCAGTCGTCGGTCAGCCGACCCCGCTTGCCGGTCAGGGCATGAAAGACGTCCTTGGCCAGCCGCGCATGCTCGTCCAGCGTCGTCTTCTGGAAGTCGGGCAGCTGGCAGGCTTCCCACAAACGCATGATGGCGCCGCGCGACCGGCCGATGCGGGCGATCTCCTCGTCCTTGATCAGGCGACGCAGCAGGGTCTCGTCCAGAGCCTCGCCGGTCAGGTTCAGGCCGATGCGCTGGGGCGTGACGGTCAGCGATCGCAGCAGATCAGGCAGGGTGTCGAAATCGAGCTTGGCGTTACGCCATTCTGCGCCCTCGACCGGATCGAACCGATGCTCGACCACCTGTTCGACCAGATCGGCGTCCAGATCCTCGGCCTCGGCGGTGACGCCGAACGTCCCGTCGCGCAGGTGGCGCCCGGCGCGCCCGGCGATCTGGCCGATCTCGTGCGCATGCAGCCAGCGGGTCCGTCGGCCATCGAACTTCCTCAGACCCGCAAAGGCCACATGGTCCACGTCCATGTTCAGCCCCATGCCGATGGCGTCGGTGGCGACCAGGAAATCGACCTCGCCCGACTGATACAGGGCGACCTGGGCGTTGCGGGTGCGGGGTGACAGGCTGCCCATGACCACGGCCGCCCCGCCGCGCTGACGCCGGATCAGTTCGGCGATGGCGTAGACGCGCTCGGTCGAGAAGGCGACGATGGCGCTGCGGCGGGGCAGGCGGGTCAGCTTCTTGGACCCGGCGTAGGACAGGGTGGACAGGCGATCCCGCGTCACGATCTCGACGTCCGGGACCAGGCGACGGATCAGGGGCTCCATGGTGCCGGCGCCCAGGAACATGGTCTCGAACCGGCCGCGCGCGTGCAGCAGCCGCTGGGTGAAGACGTGACCGCGCTCGGGGTCCGCGACCAGCTGGATCTCGTCGATGGCCAGGAACTCGACCGACCGCTCCAGCGGCATGGCCTCGACGGTGCAGACGAAATAGTGCGGGCGAGGCGGGACGATCTTTTCCTCGCCCGTGATCAGGGCGACGGCGGCGGCCCCGCGCTGCCTGACGATGCGCTCGTAGATTTCGCGGGCCAGCAGGCGCAGCGGCAGGCCGATCATGCCCGAGGCGTGACCCAGCATCCGCTCGACCGCCAGATGGGTCTTGCCGGTGTTGGTGGGCCCCAGGACCGCAGTGACGCGGGACGGGGCGAGGCCTGCGGACCGGTCGCTCATTGCCGCCTTAAAGTGGAGACGATTCTTCTCCGGCTCAAGCGTCGCCGGCGCGCATTCCCATACGAACCAGGGTGGACAGGTTCGACGCCTGCATCTTGGTCATCACTTTGGCACGGAAAATCTCCACCGTGCGGGGGCTGATTTCCAGCCGCAGCGCGATTTCCTTGTTCGAACAGCCGTCGATCAGGGCGTCGAAGACCTGACGCTCGCGCGTGGTCAGGGTGGCCAGACGACTGTTGGCTTCATCGCGCGCCGTCCGATCCGCCTCCAGGCTGGTCAGCGAGGCGATGCAGCGGCCGACGCAGTCCAGGATCTGTTCAGGATCGAAGGGCTTTTCGATGAAGTCGACGACCCCGGCCTTCATCAGCTGAACCGCGAGCGGCACGTCGGCATGGCCGGTGATGACGATGACGGGCCAGCGGTCGCCCCTCAGCGTCTTCAGCCTGCGCACCAGTTCCGGCCCTTCGACGCCCGGCATGCGCACGTCGGTGACGACACAGGCGCTCTTGTCGGTCGGCAGGTTCTCCAGAAAGTCGTCGGCGCTGGCGAAGGCCCGCGCCCGAAAGCCTACCCCGCGCAACATGAGGACGAGCGAGTCCCGCATGGCTGGGTCGTCATCGACGATGAAGACGGAATGCGGGTTCATGCGGCGTCGAGCTCCTGGCTGTGGGGCAGGCGGAAGGTGAAGGCGGCGCCGCCCAGACTGCTGCGGCCGACGGTCAGGGCGCCGCCGTGGCTTTCCACGATCGAACGGGTCACCGAAAGACCCAGGCCCATGCCGCCCGCCTTGGTCGAGATCATCGGGTGGAAGATGCTGTCTCGCTGATCCGTGGGAATGCCGCGCCCATTGTCCTCGACCGCGATCTCATAGCCTTCGGCGCCCAAAGAACGACCCGCGACGGACACGCGGCCGTTTTCCTGTCCGATGGCCGCGTCCACGGCGTTCTTGACCAGATTGGTCAGGGCCTGCTGCAGTTGAATGCGATCCGCCAGCACATGATCGTCGTCGCCGTCGGCTTGGATGTCGATGGTGACATCGGTGTCACGCCCGATCAGAGTAAAGACCGGATCCAGGTCCTGAATCATCTGCGAGGCGCGCTCCTCGGTGAAGCTGCGTGATCCGGTCGAGAGAAGCTCGCGCATGCGCCGGATGATTTCGCCCGCCCTCAGCAACTGCGCCTTTGCCAGGTCCAAGGCGCGCGTCGCTTCGTCGGCGGGGGATCCCGTCTTGGCCAGGGCGGCCTGGCCGGCATGCAGATAGACGGCGGCGGCGGTCAGAGGCTGGTTCATCTCGTGCGCCAGGGTCGCGGCCATCTCGCCCATGGAGTTCAAACGCCAGACGCTGTTGAGTTTTTCGGTCAGGTCGCGTTCGCGTTGCCGCATCGCTTCTGACTGGCTCTGTTCGGCAAGGGCCAGAACGATGTGCTCGGGCCAGATGTCGTCCGGCAGCACGTTGGCGTGGATGGTCAGCGGCACAGGACAGGCGTTCGGGCGCCAAACCGCCCAGAATCCCGGAGACGGCGCCAGAACCTCGCCGCCCTGCCGTGCAGACTCCAGGGCGGCCTCATCGAAACCCGGCACCAGCGTGTGAAAGGGCAGGGTCGCGGCTTCTTCCCGACGGACGCCCAGAAGCGCGGCTGCGGCGGGCGTCACGCGCTGTGTGCGCCCTTCGCGGTCCAGGGTCACGATCGGTACGGACGTCAGGATGGTCTCAAGAAGCATTTCCCGCATGGCCAGGTCGCGCGTCAGCGCCCGCGCAGTCCTGAGGGCGCCGCCCAGGCGGCGGCAGACCTCTGCGATGGCCCAGGCGACGACGGCGAAGAGGATGGCGTTCACGGTCGCATCGAGCGCGCCTTGCCTCTGCACCATCACTTCGTTGGCGATTATGGAGAGGGTGATCGCCAGAATGACCGACAGGCGCCGCGCCAACAGGGCCGTGACCATGACGGCCGCCACCATCGGCAGATAGTAGAAATGTCCAAAGGGTTCGAGCGCCACGCGCACGCCGACGGCGATCAATACTGAGATACAGGCGACGAAAGCGCCGCTCCACCAAGTCTTTGTGCGTCGCAGCATGCAGAGGTGACGATCAGACCCTCGAAGACTGGCGTTATCCCGTTTCACTGTGAAGAATCGTGGGTGAGCAACATCACTGGGACATTTACCTGCCGTCTTTTTGACTCATTTTCCATACGCGATCTTGTTATGCGTGGAAATACGTAATTCGCTTCGAAAGCCATGCGCAGTCGCGATCTGAGCCCCGGCGCCAAGCTGTGCCGGCCCTACGCATTCCTACCTAGAGCGTGGTTCAGAAATAATATTAATCATCGCCTCATCCTTGGACTGCACAATGCAGAAGCTTCCAGGGACCACAATGCTTCGTTCGTTTTCCGTCCTCTCGCCTCTGATCGTCGCGGCTGCAAGCCTTGCGTCGTCGGTCACGGTCCAGGCTCGGACGCCGGGCCGCGATGTCGCCGCCGGCTAAATCGTTCTGAATAAAAAGACACTATCGGGGGATGTAGAGTTGAAGTTGATTGAGAATCTGCCGGTCGGCCGCAAGCTGTTCCTGGCTTTCGGTCTTGTGCTTGCGGCGATCGCCGTGATGGGCGCCGTCGTGGTGACCAGCCTGTTGAAGATGGAAAGCGCCGGCGCGACGCGCAGCGTCGAGAACAAGGACAACCGCACAACCGCCACGGCCGAATTCTACATGACCCGTCAGGAGAACGCCTTCCGCGGCTATCTGCTGTCGAAGGATCCCTATTATCTCGAACGCGTCGATGCTCACCGCGCCAAGTTCCTGGCCGCGATGGAACAGCTGCGCAAGGATCTGCCAGCCGATCGCGCCGCGCCGGTCGACAAGGCCGTCGAGGCCAATGCGACCTGGTACAAGAACGTCGTCGAAGTCGGCGGCGCGATGGTTCGCGACGGCCGCGGCGCCGAGGCCGTGCAGATGGTCGGCCGCACCGGCGTCGCCGACACCTATGTCGCCCCGCTGGAAGAAGCGATCGACGAGATCAAGGCCTCCAACGACGCTGCTCTTGAAGCGGCGCGCGCGGCCCAGTCCGGCGCCACTCGCAGCGCCATGAATGCCGTCGTCATCGGTCTGGTCGCTGCGCTTCTGATCGCTCTGGCCGCCGGCTTCGTCGCGACCCGCGCCATCACGCGGCCGATCCTCACGATGATCGGCTATATGCAAAAGCTGATGGCGGGCGACACGTCGATTCAGATCGTCGGCGCCGACCGCAAGGACGAGTTCGGCAAGATGGGCCAGGCCATCGTCGCCTTCCGCGACGCCGCCGTCGACAAGGTCCGCGTCGAGAAGGAAGCCGCTTCTCACCGTTCGATGACCGAGAAGGAGCGCACCGAACGCGAGGCCGAAAAGGCGCGCGAGGCGGCGGAAGACATTCAGGCGATCACGGCCTTGGGACAAGGCCTGTCGGCCATGGCCAACGGCGACATGACATTCCGCATCGATGTTGAGTTCAATCCGAAAGCCGCGCACCTGAAGTCGGACTTCAACGCCGCCATCGCCCAGCTGCAACAGGCCATTGCGGTCGTGGTCGGCAACATCTCGGGCATCCGTTCAGGCGCCGGCGAAATCTCTCAGGCCGCCGACGACCTGTCGCGCCGCACCGAGCAGCAGGCCGCCTCGCTTGAGGAAACCGCCGCCGCCCTGGATGAGATCACCGCCACGGTGAACAAGACCGCCTCGGGCGCCCGCCAGGCCTCCGACGTCGTCCAGGCCGCACGCGGCGACGCCGAAAAGAGCGGCGTGGTCGTGCGCGACGCCGTCCAGGCGATGCAGGCCATCGAAGGCTCGTCCAACCAGATTAACCAGATCATCGGCGTCATCGACGAGATCGCCTTCCAGACCAACCTCCTGGCCCTGAACGCCGGCGTCGAGGCGGCGCGGGCCGGCGACGCGGGACGCGGCTTCGCGGTGGTGGCCTCCGAAGTTCGCGCCCTGGCTCAGCGTTCGGCGGAAGCCGCGAAAGAGATCAAGACCCTGATCTCGGCCTCCACCGGTCAGGTCGGCGCAGGCGTGAAGCTGGTCGGTGAGACCGGTGAGGCCCTGCAACGGATCGTGGACCGGGTCGCCGAGATCGACAGCCTGGTCACCGAGATCGCGGCGTCGGCCCAGGAACAGGCCGTCGGTCTGGCCCAGGTCAACACCGCCGTGAACCAGATGGACCAGGTCACTCAGCAGAATGCGGCCATGGTCGAGCAATCGACCGCCGCCAGCCACTCCCTGTCGCAGGAAGCCGAGGCGCTGCAATCCTCCGTCGCACAGTTCAACGTGGGCCAGACGGGCGCGGCGGCGTCGCACCGCTCGGCGCCCGCGCCCAAGCGCGTCGCGCCGCCTGTCGCCAAACCTGCCAACCGCATGGTCGCCGCGCTGAAGACCATCGGCCGCGGCGGCGCGGCCTTGAAACCCCAAGCTGCGGCCGTCGAAGACGGCTGGGAGGAGTTCTGATGAGCGAGACCCTGATCCTGCCCGACGTTCTCGATCTGAACGCGGCCGAACCGCTGAAGGCCGAACTGCTGGCCCTGCGCGGTCATCCCCTGACGCTGGACGCTTCGGCCGTCGAACGTCTCGGGGGCCTGTGCCTGCAAGTGCTGCTGTCGGCCCGTAAGACCTGGGCCGCCGACGGCGTCAACCTAAGCTTAGGGTCTGTGTCCCAATACTGGACAGAACAGTGGGCGGCTTTCGGCGCGCCCGACTTCAATACCGAGGGGCTGACGGCATGAGCAAGACCGTTCTTACGATCGACGATTCCCGCACCATGCGCGACATGCTGCTGATGGCGCTGGAAGACGCGGGCTATACCGTGATCCAGGCCGTCGACGGCGTGGACGGGCTGGAGACGTTGGCGGCCAGGGGCGCCGACGTCATCATCACCGACATCAACATGCCTCGCATGGACGGTTTCGGCGTCATCGAGGGCGTGCGCGCCGATCCGAACCACCGCACGACGCCGGTTCTGGTGCTGACGACCGAGAGCGACGTCGAGAAGAAGGCGCGGGCCCGCGCCGCCGGGGCCACCGGCTGGATCGTCAAACCCTTCGACCCCGCAAAACTGGTGGACGCCGTCCGCCGCGTCGCCGCCTGATCGCCCCCAATCTGATCGCCAAAGCCCGCCGGACCCGCACCTAATGGACGCCTTCGAAGCCATCAAAGTCACCTTCTTCCAGGAATGCGACGAACTGCTCGCCGACCTGGAGGCCAAGCTGATGCTGCTGGAGCAGGGTCAGACCGACCTGGAGACGATCAACGCCGTCTTCCGCGCCGTCCACTCCGTCAAGGGCGGGGCAGGGGCCTTCGGGCTTGAGGCTCTGGTGCGGTTCGCCCACGTCTTCGAGACGCTGATGGACGAACTGCGCGCGGGCCGCAAACCCTGCGACACGGTCACGATCAAGACCCTGCTGCGGGCGTCGGACGTGCTGGCCGATCATATCCAGGCGGCGCAGGGCCTGATCCCGCAGGTGGACGAGGGGCGCTCCGCCGCCCTGGTCGTCGAGCTGGAAATGCTGACCCACGGCGGCGAGGCGCCGCCCGTGGTCGAGGACGAAGACGACGATTTCGGCTTCATGCCGATGGCCTTCGACATGCCGCTGGACGAACCCGCCGCCACCACGCCCGAAACGCCGGCCGTCGGCTGGCGCGTCGTGTTCAAGCCGCTGGGCCGGATGTACGCCAACGCCAACGAGACCGGCCTGCTACTGCGCGAACTGGGCCGCCTCGGCCCGATCACGGTGGCTCTGGACGACGGCGAAGTCGCCCCGCTCGAAGCCCTGTCGGTAGAGGACGGCTGCCTGACCTGGACCATCGATCTGGACTCCGCCGTCGATGAGGCCGCGGTGCGCGAGATCTTCGACTTCGTCGAGAGCGACTGCGAACTGACCATCACGCCACTTGGCGCCAACATGGGAGGCGCGTCGGACATGAGCACGACGTTCGAAGACGAGCCGGCGGCGATCCTGCCGGCCAGCGACGATCTGGACATCGCCGCCCTGTTGGCCAAGGCCGGCGGCGCGGTCGTTGAGACGCCGTCCGAGGCCATCCCCTTTGCAGCCTTCGAGCCCGAGCCGGCGCCCGTCGTCGCGCCGCCGCCCGTTGCGGCTGCGGTGCCGACCCCGGCCCCTGCCGCCGCCGCTCCGGCTTCCGCCCCCGTCGCTCCGGCGCCGGTGACGATCCGCGTCGATCTGGATCGGGTGGACCGCCTGATCAACGTGGTCGGCGAGCTGGTCATCCAGCAGGCCATGCTGTCGCAACGCGTCCTGGAAAGCGGCCTGGCCCGTTCGTCCGGCATCGCCTTGGGCCTGGAAGATCTTGAGCTGCTGACACGCGAGATCCAGGACAGCGTCATGGCCATCCGCGCCCAGCCGGTGAAGTCGGTGTTCCAGCGCATGCCGCGTCTGGTCCGCGAAGTCGCCGACATGGTGTCCAAACAGGTCCGCCTGGTCACCGTCGGCGAGGACACCGAGGTCGACAAGACCGTGGTCGAACGCCTGGCCGAGCCGATCACCCACATGTTGCGCAACGCCATCGACCACGGGCTGGAAACGCCCGACGAGCGTATCGCCGCCGGCAAGTCGGCCGAGGGCACCGTGCGCCTCGCCGCCCTTCACCGCTCGGGACGGATCGTCATCGAGATTTCCGACGACGGACGCGGCATCAACCGCGAACGCGTCAAGAAGATCGCCATCGACAAGGGGCTGATCGCCGCCGACGCGCCCCTGACCGATGAGCAGATCGACAATCTGATCTTCGCCCCGGGCTTCTCCACCGCCGCCGTCGTGTCCGACATCTCGGGCCGGGGCGTGGGCATGGACGTGGTCAAACGCTCGATCCAGGCCCTGGGCGGCCGTATCTCCATCAGCTCGGTCCCCGGCAAGGGCTCGACCTTCACCCTCAGCCTGCCGCTGACGCTGGCGGTGCTGGACGGCATGGTCGTCGCCGCCGCCGAACAGACGCTGATCGCGCCGCTGCCGGCCATCGTCGAGAGCCTGACGCCCCAGGCCGCCGACCTGCATTTCGTCGGCGGCGTGGATCCCGTCATCCGCTTCCGCGAGCGCTTCCTGCCGCTGATCGACGTGGCCCTGATCATGGGCTTCCGCGAGCAGCCGATGAACCCGACCGACGGCGTCGCCGTGGTCGTCGAGACCGAGAGCGGCCAGCAGGCGGCCCTTCTGTTCGACGCCATCCAGGGCCAGCGCCAGGTCGTCATCAAGAGCCTTGAGACCAACTACCAGCAGGTCGAAGGCGTCGCCGCCGCCACCATCCTTGGCGACGGTCGCGTGGCCCTGATCCTCGACGTCGACGTCATCGTCACCGATATGCGCCGCAAATCCATCCGCCCCGATTTCAAGCTCGCGAGCTGAACCATGACCGAAGCCAAAGATCCCCAGCGCGAACTGATCGCCTTCCGCATCGGCAGTCAGGAATTCTGCGTCGACATCATGTCGGTCCGTGAAATCCGCGGCTGGACGCCCGCGACGCCTCTGCCCCGCTCGCCGGGATACATGAAGGGCGTCATCAACCTGCGCGGCACGGTCCTGCCGATCATCGACCTGGGCGCGCGCTTCGGTCTGACGACCTCGGAACCGACGGCCCGCCACGTCATCATGGTCGCCCATATCGGCGGCCGAATGGTGGGTCTGCTGGTCGACGCCGTGTCAGACATCCTGCAGATGAGCGAGGCCTCGGTCCAGGCGACGCCCGACGTGGCCAGCGACCAGGTGAAGACCTTCGTCAAAGGCATCTTCTCCATCGACGGCCGCATGATCAGCCTGATCGAACTGGATTACATCCTGCCTCAAGTCGAAGCCGAAGCCGCATGACCGCCGCCGCCGGTCGGGGATCCATCGTCGAGGGCGAGTTCGTCTTCACCGCCGATGATTTCCGCCACATCGCCGAGATGCTGCATGCCCACGCCGGCATCGCCCTGAACGAGGGCAAGGCCGCGCTGGTCTATTCGCGCCTGGCCAAGCGTCTGCGCACCCTGGGTCTGACCAGCTTCCGCGACTACTGCGCCCTGGTCGAGGGCGTGGACGGCGTGGACGAGCGCCAGAGGATGACGGCGGCCCTGACGACCAACGTCACCCGCTTCTATCGCGAGCCGCACCATTTCGACGACCTGCGCAATCGGGTCATGCCCGAACTGGTCGCCCGTGCGCGCGCCGGCGGTCGGGTCCGCCTGTGGTCGGCCGCCTGTTCAAATGGGCAGGAGCCCTATTCGATGGCGCTGACGATCCTGTCGGTCCTGCCCGAGGCCGCGGACCTGGACGTGCGCATCCTGGCCACCGACATCGATCCGAACATGGTCGCGCAAGGCCACGACGGGACCTATTCCGAAGAGGCGCTGGAGCCGGCGCCCGTCACCCTGTGGCGCAAATATTTCGACCGTGCGGACCGTGGAAACTGGACGGCGGGCCAACAGCTGAAGCGTCTGGTCAGCTTCAAGGAACTGAACCTGATCGGCGACTGGCCGATGAAGGGCAAGTTCGACGTCATCTTCTGCCGCAACGTCGTGATCTATTTCGACGACGCGACCCAGGAGCGGGTGTGGAAGCGGTTCACGCCGCTGATGAACCCCGGCGCGACCCTCTATATCGGCCACTCGGAGCGCGTCTCCGGCGGCGCCACCAGCCAGCTTCAGACCGCCGGCCTGACCACCTATCGTCTGGGTGGACCGGCATGAGCATCATTCGTGTCCTGGTCGTCGACGACAGCCTGACCATGCGGGGCCTGATCTCGGCCGCGCTGAAATCGGACCCCGAGATCGAGGTCGTCGGCACCGCCGCCGATCCCATCGAGGCGCGCGCCGCGATCAAGGCCCTGAACCCCGACGTCCTGACCCTTGACGTCGAAATGCCCAACATGAACGGGCTGGAGTTCCTGGAAAAGATCATGCGGTTGCGGCCCATGCCGGTGGTCATGGTCTCGACCCTGACGGCGGCCGGGACCGACGTGACCTTGGCCGCGCTGGAAATCGGCGCCGTGGACGCGGTGGCCAAGCCGGCGGTCGCCAGCGTGGACGCCTTCCACGATCTGATCGGCAAGGTGAAGATGGCCGCCCGCTCGCGCGTCCGCGCCCGTGGCGACACCCCGGCCGCCGCCGAGGCGCCGCGCACCTATCGGCCCAATCCCAACCACATCCTGGCCATCGGCTCCTCCACCGGCGGGGTCGAGGCCCTGCTGACCGTGCTCAGCGGCTTTCCCGCCAACTGTCCCGCCACGGTCATCACCCAGCATATGCCTGCGACCTTCACCGCCAGCTTCGCCGCCCGTCTGGACCGCGTCTGCGCCCCGACGGTGACCGAGGCCGTGGACGGGGCGCCGCTGAAGCCGGGCCATATCTATCTGGCGCCCGGCGGCGCGACCCATCTGGAGGTCGCGTCCGGCATGTCGCCGCGCTGCCGACTGGTCGTCAGCGATCCGGTCAACGGTCACCGTCCCTCGGTCGACGTGATGTTCGATTCGGTCGTGCGACTGAAGCGTCCGATGACGGGTGTCATCCTGACCGGCATGGGCAAGGACGGCGCCAAGGGTCTTCTGGCCATGCGCGAAGCCGGCGGCCGCACCCTGGGCCAGGACGAGGCCACCTGCGTCGTCTACGGCATGCCGAAAGCCGCCTTCGAATTGGGCGCCGTGGAGCGGCAGTTGCCGCTGCACCGCCTGTCCCCCGCCATCCTCGAACTGTGCGCCGATCCGGCCGCGCGGTCAGTCGCCTAACCGGGAGCGTAAATCATGCCCGCCGCCGCCTCTCTCCACTGTCTGGTCGTCGACGATCAGATGACGATGCGCTCGCTGGTCCGCACCAGTCTGCAACAGCTCGGCGTCCGCGAGATCCGCGAGGCCGCCGACGGCGAGATCGCCCTGCGCGACATCATCTCAAAGCCCGCGCACCTGATCATCTCGGACTACAACATGCCGAACCTGGACGGGCTGGGCCTGCTGCGCGCCGTGCGCGCCCACCCGCCCACGTCCAAGACCGCCTTCATCATGCTGACTGGCCGCGCCGACCGCGAACTGGTCCAGCGCGCCGTGCAGTTCGGCGTCAACAACTATCTGGTCAAGCCGTTCACGGTCGCTCAGCTCAAAGGCAAGCTGGAAGCCGTCTTCGGTCCTCTGACATGAGTTTCGCCGCTCTGAAGGACAGCGTGGAGAAACGCGTTCACGTCGGTCAGGGCGAGCACCACATCACGTCCGATCCCAACGTCGTGCTCAGCACCATCTTGGGCTCGTGCGTCGCCATGTGCCTGCGCGATCCGCTGGCGGGCGTCGGCGGCATGAACCACTTCCTGCTGCCGGAAGGCTCGGGGGCGGGGACCGACGCCGGGCGTCGCTACGGCGCCTATGCGATGGAGTTGCTGATCAACGACATGCTCAAGGCCGGCGGCCGACGCGAGCGGATGGAGGCCAAGCTGTTCGGCGGCGGTCGCATGTTCGACAGTCTGCGCGACGTGGGCCGCAGCAACGCCGACTTCGCTGAGAAGTTTCTGCGCGACGAAGGCATTCCGGTCGTGGGCGGCAGCCTGCGTGGCGATGGCGGACGCCGCCTGCATTACTGGCCCGTCTCCGGTCGCGCCCTGCAACGCGCCGTGACGGATGTCGTCGCGCCCAGGCCCGTGCCCATCGTCGCCCCGGTCGATACCGGCGCGCTGGAACTGTTCTGATCATGAGCGCGCCTCCCGAACATGCCGATCTTCTGGCCGCCGTCGCCGACGAGCTGATGCTGGTCCGCGAAGGCATCGACGGGATCGAGGCCCTGGTCAGCGATCTGGTCCGCCGCGCCCCGCCCGAGGAACGCCCCAACGCCCTGACCCAGGCCCAGGCCCTGGACGCCCTGACCCAGCGACTGGAGGCCCTGTCCGGCGTCCTGCGTATGCTGGGCGGCGGCGCCAGTCCGTCCGAGGCCGTCAGCCGGCTGTCGCTGGCCGACATGGCCGGCCGTCTTCGGCCTGCGGCCGGTGAAGCCCCGTCGGCGCCTTCGGCCGACGCCGGCGACCTGATGCTGTTCTGATGTCATGGCCAAGAGCGATCGGGTCAATCTGGCGCACACCACGGTTCTGCTGATCGACGATCAGCCCACGTCGCTGGATATGCTGGGCTCCATCGTTCAGGGCTTCGGCTGCAAGGAACAGATCAAGTGCCCGTCGGCCCAGGCCGCGACGGAACTGCTGGCCCGCCGCGCCGTCGATCTGATCCTGATCGACTGCATCATGCCCGACATGGACGGCTATGAATTCGTCCGCTGGCTCCGGCGCGACGCCCCGACGCCGGCCCGCTATGTGCCCGTCATCATGATCCTGGGGCACGCGTCCCAGGCCAAGGTCCATCAGGGCCGCGACTGCGGCGCCAGCTTCATGGTCGCCAAGCCCCTGTCGCCTGCGCTGCTGCTCAAGCGCATCATCTGGCTGGGCGCCGAGGATCGCGATTTCGTCGAGGCCGAACACTACGTCGGACCCGACCGCCGCGTGCGCAACTATGGCCCGCCGGCCGGAACCGACGGTCGTCGCGAGAGCGACCTGTCCGGCGAACTGGGCGCCGCCGTCGAAGAGAATATGGATCAGGACGACATCGACATGCTGATGAAACCGATGAAGGTCAGCCTGTGACGGACGCACCGACCAAGCCCACCATCCGCAAGGTCCACACCTCGCTCCAGCGTCAGATGGCCCGCCCCGGCGGACGGCTGATCGCCGAGGCCGAGTCCCGCGCCAATCAGGCGCTGGAGGGTCAGCGCGATCATGTCTTCGACCTGCTGGCCACCAATATCGACGCCATCGACGCCCTGTGCGCCAGCCGTCCCGACGACGCCCCGACCCAGATCTACGCCTTCGCCTCCGCCATGGTCGATATGGCCGGCTATCTGGACGTCCCCGCCTTTTTCGAAGCCGCCTTCAGCCTGTGCGAGATCGCCGACCGGATGCGCGCCGCCGGCGTCTGGTCCTGGCCTTCGGTCGAAGTCCACGTCCGCGTGCTCAGGCTGACTTTGGCCGAGGACGGCAAGGCCACGCCGGGTTCCGAACGCCTGCTGGAAGGCCTGCGCGCCCTGACCGCCCACGTCCCGCCAGCGAGTTAACGGCTAGGCCCCATGCCGCGGAACAAGCGTGAAACGAATCAGGACCGAATCGCCGACACCGCCCCATTCGTCCTTTGTTCACCGCGACATCTGGTAGGTTAAGGGGCCTTAACCACAAGCTCGTTCCATCTCACCGTGGCCGCCTACACCAGACTTTTTCTCCGCTAGCGGCGCTGCCCACTTTTCCAAATCCCCCCAAGACGCTAGGTCACCCCCGTGGCCCCGTAGCTCAGCTGCATAGAGCAAGGCTTTCCTAAAGCCGAGGTCGGGGGTTGGAGTCCCTCCGGGGTCGCCAACGCCCTTTTCGCCATGCCTTTGGTTGCGTCGATCTGGCCTGAACAGTTCCGCGCGAAGATGCTCATTCTAAAGCAGATCGTCGATGCCGATGGGCAGGTGGCCGCCCACGAACGACACCAGGAACAGCGACCAGTCGTTGGCGATATGGGCGATTGAAGAGACCCAAAGATTGCGCGTGACGACATAGGCCAGCGTCAGGACCAGGCGCGCCGTGCCGATGGTCGTCAGACACTGCAACAGGTTCCAGTCATAGGTCGGCAGATGCATGGCCGCGAACCACAGGGTGGATGCGATCACGGCGATCACCAGACCCCAGCGCCTCGAAAGGCCGAACTTGGCGACGCAAAGCCAAAGCACCGCCAGAAGCGGCAGGATGGTGACCACTTCTTCGCCGATCAGTTGAATGAAAGTCCGCGCCAGAAAGAGCAGCAGATCACCGACGCCGTCGTAGGCCAGGGCGGCGACGGCCGAGTTCGCCGACATCGCCATGACGGTCGTCAGCAGCAGGCCGACGATCACCGAACAGATGATGGTCAGCAGGGCGAAACCCAACCCGATGAGGCCGTCCTTCAGGTCAACGGGCCGAAACAGGGCCGGGCTACGCCAACCCGTCACCGCCATCAGGGCCAACAGCGGAAGGCCGGTGAACAGAACCGCCGGAATGAAGTCGAAGGGAAAGGTCTTCAGCGGCAACAGCTCCAACTGGCCAAAGGCGACCAGCACGGCCGCCATGACTACAAGCCAGCCAAGCCCTCCGATCCGAACCGGTTTGCCGTCGTAATAGGGAAGGTCGTGCGCAGCCGATCGGCGCGCCCTTCGCCTCTGATCGGCGCGAAATGCAGTGTTCATTTTAGGCGTCCGTTCCGGTCTTCGGGCGTATCGACAGCCCGCCAATAGTTCTTGTCCAGGGTGGTGCGTCAAACCCGCAAAGGTTCTGGGTCCGGCCTCGGCCACGGTCACGCGCAAATGACGCAGCGCCGATATCCAAGTCGGGTGAACCATTTCGCGATCAGACGGTTAGCCAAGCCTGACTTCAGGGAGAGGGCCGGCATGAGCATCCACGGACTATCAGGCGCGGTCGTCCGACCGCTGCACGGCCTGTTGCTGGCGTTTCCGATCGCCCTGTTCACCTTCGCCCTGTTCACCGACATCGCCTATCTGAAGACGGCCGAGATCCAGTGGACCAACTTCTCGGCCTGGTTGATCACCGGCGCCCTGGTGTTCGGCGGGTTGGCGGGCGTCCTCTCCATCGTCGATTACGTTTTCGGACGGTCGCGCCGCGCGCTCATCCATTTGGTCGCCCTGGCGCTGGCCTGGGTGCTGGGCCTGATCAACGCGTTCAAGCACAGCCAGGACGCCTGGAGCTCGGTCGGGGCCTTCGGCCTGATCCTGTCGATCCTCTGCACAATCCTGGTCCTGGTCGCCAGCTGGACCGCCTATGCCGCGCGGGAGAGCGTCCGATGAACAAGAACCTGCTCGCCGCCAGCGCCGCGACCCTCGCCATGGCCCTGACCGTCGCCTCGTGCGGCAACGCCAGCGATCCCAAGCTGAACCAGACCGGCGCCACGCCCGACCTGCCCCAGGTCAACGAAACCCTGGTTCCGGCGATGAAGATCAGCCCGCCCGCAAACTGGAACGGCGAGACGCCGACTGTGCCGGCAGGCTTCACCGTCAGCGCCTTCGCCACCGACCTCAAGATTCCGCGCCAGATGCTGGTCCTGCCGAACGGCGATGTCCTGATCGCCGAGGGGCGCGGCGGCCATGCTCCGGCTATGCGGCCCAAGGACGTGATCGCCGGCGTGATCAAGAAACAGGGCAACACCAAGATCGCCGGCGGCAACCGCATCACCCTGCTGCGCGACGCCAATAATGACGGCATCCCCGAACTGCGCACCGTCCTGGTCGAGAACCTGGATGCGCCGTACGGCCTGGCCTATGTCGATGGCTCGCTCTACGTCGCCGAACAGGGCGCACTGGTCCGCTTCGCCTTCCAGCCGGGCCAGACCGGCATCGCGACGCCGGCCGAGCGGGTCACCGAACTGCCTTCGCGCATCAATCACCACTGGACCAAGTCCCTGACCGTCAGCGCCGACGGGACCAAGCTCTATGTCGGCATCGGCTCCAACTCCAACATCGGCGAACGCGGCATGGCCGTGGAGGAAGAGCGGGCCGTGGTCTGGGAGATCGACCGGGCGACCGGCGCGCGTCGCACCCTCGCCACCGGCATCCGCAACCCGACCGCCCTGGCGATCGAGCCGACGACCAGCCTGTTGTGGTCGGTGGTCAACGAGCGTGACGAGCTGGGTCCGCAGTTGGTGCCTGATTACCTGACACAGGTGAAGGACGGCGCCTTCTATGGCTGGCCCTACAGCTATTGGGGCCAGAACCGCGATCCGCGCGTGATGCCTCAAAACCCGGAGATGGTCGCCAGGGCCATCGCGCCGGACTACGCCCTTGGCTCGCACGTCGCGGCGCTGGGGATCGACTTCGCCCGCAATGGCGGCTTTGGCGGCGCGTTCGCCAACGGCGCCTTCATCGGCATGCACGGCAGCTGGAACCGCCAGGATCCGTCCGGTTACAAGGTCGCCTGGGTGCCCTTCAACGGTGGTCGCCCCGCCGGCCCGCCAGTCGATTTCGCTACGGGATTCCTGAAGAACGGCGAGGCGCGCGGCCGCCCGGTCGGCGTGGCGTTCGACCCGAACAAGCGCGTTCTGCTGGTCGCCGACGACCTGTCCAACACGGTGTGGCGAATCGCTCCTGCACGTTGATCGGTGCGTTTGTCGGTTGGGCGACCAGTCTCAAGGCTGTGAGGGAGATAGGCACGCCTATCAGCGACTGTCAGTTCAGAACGGGAAGAAGATCGGGATCGCCACCATGGCCGCCACCCAGGTGACCAGGTTCAGCGGCAATCCCACGCGAACGAAGTCCATGTAGCTGTAGCCGCCCATGTTGAAGACCAGCACATTGGTCTGATAGCCGAAGGGCGTGGCGAAGGCGGCCGATGCGGCCATCATGACGCAGACCAGGAAGGGGCGAGGATCGACGCCCAGGCTCTCGGCCAGGGCCACCGCGATCGGGGTGATCAGAACGGCGACCGTGGCGTTGGACAGCAGTTCGGTGGCGAACAGGGTCACGCCGTACAGCACGATCAGCGCGCCCAGCGGTCCCATGGGTCGGATCACGCCGATGAGGCGCTCGGCGCCCGCAGAGGCCAGGCCGGTCACCTCGATAGCCGTGCCGACGACCACCATGCCGGCGATCAGCAACAGGATTTCGGGCCGCAGCCCGGCATAGGCTTCCTCGGGCGTGATGACCCGCAGCAGGATCAGCGCGACGGCGCCGGCGAAGGCTGAGGCGGCGATGGGCGCCCACCCCAGGGCCGCCGAAGCGATCACCAGGGCGAAGATGGCCAGCGAGATCATCGCCGGCCGCAACCGGAACGGCCGATCCGCCGCGCCATACAGATCGACGTCGCCCAGGTGCGCATCGCCGGAGCCGTCGGCCTGGTTGCGAGAGCCGCCCATACGCGGCAGGCCGAACGGCAAGAGGCGTTTACGACGCGATATGGCTTCGGCTTCGGCGCGTCGGCGGGCGTCCTCCATTTCGGCTAGGCGCGCGGCCTCCGCCTCGTCCCTGACGACGGATCGACCCAGTTGGCGGGCGCCGACGAAATAGAGCCACAGGCCGCCGACGACGGCGATGACCAGGCCCACCGGCGTGATCTCGAACAGGCCGAAGACCGGCTGGCCGGCGTTGCGGGCCATGTCGTTGACCAGCAGATTGGTCGAGGTGCCGATCAGGGTCAGCAGGCCGCCCATCACCGTGACGTGGCTCAACGGCATCAGGAAGCGTTTGGGCGACAGCTTGAGCGACTGGGCCACATCCCGGATCACCGGCGCGGCCAGCACCACCACCGGCGTATTGTTCAGGAAGCCGCCGACCGATCCACACAGGCCGATGACGATCCAGATGCCGCGCGCGCCGATCCGGGCGGCCAACTGCGTCGCCTGGCGGATCAGCCAGCCGAGCAGGCCGGACAGCTCGATGGCGTAGGCGATAACGAACAGGCCGGCCAAGGCGATGACGGCGGGGCTGGCGAAGGCGCCCTGCACCTCGACCGGCCGAACGACGCCCAGCACCAGCAGTACGGCCGCGCCGGTCAGGGCGACGACATCGGCGCGCACCTTGCCGTGGATCAGCACGCCGACGACGCCGACGAGCACCGCCAAGGCTGCGATCTGATCGAAAGTCATGATCCCGTGCAGAGCGTCCCCCGTCGCTTACGTCAACCTTTTTCGGGTGTTCGCCTCCTCATCAGCGAGTGGCGTGCTAGAGTGGTTCCATGTTCGAACCGACCGTGTCGCCTCGCCCGTCGGTCGTCGCGATTGCGGCGTCCCTCCTCGTCCTCAGCTCCTGCCAGCGCGAGGAGGCCGCGCCCGCGTCGGCCCCCGCGCCCGCTGCGGCGCCGACGCCTGTGGTCACCGTCGCTCCCTCACCGACCTTGGATCGCGCCGGGTTGTTGCAGGCCATGGATATCGCCGCCTCGGCCTTTGCGGCGGGGCAGGAGGTCGGGGGGGCGTCCCTGGCCGGCCGGCGGTTTGTCGTGCGCCAGGCCTTTGGCTGCGGCGGTCCGGCCTTGTCGTCCGCTGAAACACCCCCCGGCGACGGTCTGCCGGCCCTCTCATGGGGCGAGCACAATCAAAGCCTGAAACTGAGCCTGGCGCCCGGCGATTGGTCGCAATCGGCCCTGATCGCCGATGAAGCCGAGACCTGGGAGGCGGCCGAGGGCTTTTGGCTGACGCGCCCCTGGCTACGGGCCGAGGGATGTCCGGCCGCGCAGGGCGATCCTTTGGCCCAGGGTCAGGCGTCGCCGCAGACCATGGGGCTGGCGGCCGTCTTCAAGGAAGGCGGTTCGCGGACCGGCCGCCGCAATGGCCGCGCCTATGAGTTCACCGTGCGGGGCGAGGGCGACCAGCCGCCCGCCGCGCCGTCCCAGGGATATCGCTTGGTGCTGGAGGGCCGCATGGTCGCCTTTGCCGACGGCCGCGCTGTCCGTTGCCGCGCCGCCAGCCCCGACCAACGGCCGATCTGCATCGGCGCGGTCCAACTGGATCGCGTCGCCTTCGAGGACGCGGACGGCAAGATGCTCAGCGAATGGCGCGACGGCTGAACTTCAGGTCGGGCCTAGCGGCGTGTCATCCGCACTGACGGCTTCCAGGGTCGGCGACGGCCGCAACTGCATCATCGTCGCCAGTCGATCCACGGCCATCGCCATGGCGGACTGTTCGTCCATAGGCAGGCGAGCCAGGCCTGCGATGAAGCCGTCGCCGAGCAGGCCCGGCGAGGTGGTCAGCGCCTGTCGTCCCGCATCCGTCAGCCGCACATGGACCACGCGGCGGTCGATGGTGGAGCGGTAGCGGACGGCCATCCCCTTGGCCTCCAGCTTGTCCAGCACGGCGACCACCGTCGGGGGCGACATGGAGACGTCGCGCGAGATGGCGCTGGTGCTGACTTCGCCCAGGGCGCGGATGGATTGCAGCACCAGAAGCTGGGGCAGGGTCAGACCCGTCAGGCGCGCGATCTCGCGGGATCTGACGTCGATCGCCTGGGCGATGCGACGGACCGAGCGGACCAGTGACGCCGTTGGATCGACCGGCGCATCGGCGGTCGGCGCGGTCGGAAAATCGCTCATCGGGTTGAACTCTTTCGTGTCCGAACCATTTGTACCCGCTGCTTCCACAATTCAAGGAGGGCCCATGTGCGGTCTTAGCGGCGAGATCAATTTCGACGGACGACCGGCCGACGCCGGCGCGGTTCAACGCATGACGGATGCGCTCTCGCCCCGTGGACCGGACGGGTCCGGCATCGTGATGCGCGGCCCGGTGGGGCTGGGTCACCGCCGCCTGAAGATCATCGACCTGTCGGAAAAGGCGCAGCAGCCGATGGTGGACGCCGACCTGGGCGTGACCCTGGCGTTCAACGGCTGCATCTACAACTATCCCGAGCTCCGCGAAGAGTTGCAGGGGATGGGGTTCCGCTTCTTCTCGCACGGCGACACCGAGGTCATCATCAAGGCCTGGAAGGCCTGGGGCGAGGCCTGCGTCGAGCGGTTCAAGGGCATGTTCGCCTTCGTCCTGCATGAACGCGACACCGGCCGCACCGTGATCGCCCGCGACCGGTTCGGCATCAAGCCGCTGTATCTGGCCGAACAGGGCCAGCGCCTGCGTTTCGCCTCGACCCTGCCGGCCCTGCTGGCGGCGGGCGATGTGGACAAGACCATCGATCCGGTCGGCCTGCACCATTACATGACCTTCCACGCCGTCGTGCCGCCGCCGCACACCATCCTGAAGGGCGTGAAGAAGTTTCCGCCGGCGACCATCCGCGTGATCGAGGCGGACGGAACGGCCAAGGACCGCCTCTACTGGCAGCCCGACATGACCCGCCACGCCGAGGACGCGTCCCTGACGGCCGAGGACTGGCGCGACCGGGTTCTGGACAGCCTGCGCGAGGCGGTGAAGCGCCGCATGGTCGCGGACGTGCCGGTCGGCGTCCTGCTGTCGGGCGGTGTGGACTCCAGCCTGATCGTCGGCCTGCTGGCGGAACTGGGCCAGAAGGATCTGATGACCTTCTCGGTCGGTTTCGAAGAAGCCAATGGCGAGAAGGGCGACGAGTTCGTCTATTCCGACCTGATCGCCAAACACTATGGCACCAAGCACCACCAGATCTTCGTGCCGCATCAGAGGCTGATGGAGGCCCTGCCGGGCACCATCGGCGCCATGTCCGAGCCGATGGTCAGTTACGACAATGTCGGCTTCTACCTGTTGAGCCAGGAAGTCTCGAAACACATCAAGGTGGTGCAGTCGGGCCAGGGGGCGGACGAGGTGTTCGCCGGCTATCACTGGTACCCGCCGATGCTGGGCGCGACCGATCCGGTGGAGACCTACGCCAAGGCCTTTTTCGACCGCAGCCACGCGACGCTGAAGACCCAGCTGAACGGCGCCTACATGGCCGACACCGACGTCAGCCGCGCCCTGGTCGAGGCCCATTTCGCGCAAGGCCGGGCGGCGACGCCGGTCGATCAGGCTCTGCGTCTGGACAGTCAGGTGATGCTGGTCGATGATCCGGTGAAGCGCGTGGACAACATGACCATGGCCTGGGGGCTGGAGGCGCGGGTGCCTTTCCTCGACCATGAACTGGTGGAACTGGCGGGCCGCATCCCGCCGGAGCACAAGCTGTCGCAAGGCGGCAAGGGCGTGCTGAAGGAGGCCGCCCGCCTGGTGATTCCGTCCGAGGTGATCGACCGCAAGAAGGGCTATTTCCCCGTGCCGGCGCTGAAATACATCCAGGGCCCGTATCTGGACATGGTGCGCGAGGCCCTGACCAATCAGGCGGCGCGCGACCGCGGCCTGTTCGACAAGACCTATCTGGACACCCTGTTCGCCAACCCGACCGAGCACATCACGCCCCTGCGCGGGTCGGAGCTGTGGCAGGTCGCCGTCCTCGAAATGTGGATGCAGCAGCATGGCGTCTGACATCCGTCCCGAGCGGTCAAAAGCCCACCGGCTCAAACGCCTGCGCGACGAGGGCCTGAAGCCGCCGGTGCAGTCGGGCGATGGGCCTGCGCCCGACGCCGTGCTGGACTGCGGTTGGGGGCGGTTGCTGTTCGCTCAGACCTTCGAGACGGCCGAGCCCCTGGTCGAGGCCTTGCGCGCCGAGGGGCCGGATCGGCGCGACATCGCCTTCTATGTCCGCAATCCGCACGTCCTGCTGGCCTCTGCGCCTCAGGAGCTGTTCCTGGATCCGTCGCACACCTATCGGCTGGAACTGGCCACCTATCGCGCCAGCCGCCGCCAGCCGCGGGGCTTCACCGTGCGTCGCCTGACGTCGGAAATGGACGCTCAGGCGGTCAACGACATCTACGCCAAGCGCAAGATGGTGCCGGTTCCGCCAGACTTCTTCTGGTCCCACCGCGACGACCGGACCATCACCTATTTCGTCGCCGAGGATACGGCGAGCGGCGTGGTGATCGGCACGGTCACCGGCGTCAACCACGCCCGCGCGTTCCAGGATCCCGAGTGCGGCTCGTCCCTGTGGTGTCTGGCGGTCGACCCCCAGGCGACCCAGCCCGGCGTCGGTGAGGCGCTGGTCCGGCGTCTGGCCGAGCATTTCAAGACCCAAGGCCTGGCGCACATGGACCTGTCGGTCATGCACGACAACGACCAGGCCATCGCCCTGTACGAGAAGCTGGGCTTTCGCCGCGTCTCCTTCTTCGGGGTCAAGCGCAAGAATCCGATCAACGAGGCCCTGTTCGTCGGCCCGACCGACGACCATGACCTGAATCCCTATGCCCGGATCATCGTCGACGAGGCGCGTCGGCGCGGCATCCATACCGAGATCATCGACGCCGAGGGCGGGCTGTTCCGCCTCAACTGGGGCGGTCGGTCGGTGCGGTGTCGCGAGAGCCTGTCGGAGCTGACCTCGGCCGTGGCGCTCAGCATCTGCGACGACAAGCGGATGACGCGCCGCATCGTCGAGGCGGCCGGTGTGCGCGTGCCCGAACGGATCGACCCCGAAAACCCTTCGGCCATCGACGCGGCACTGGCCCGGTTCGGCGCCCTGGTGGTCAAGCCGGCGCGCGGCGAACAGGGGCAGGGGGTCGCCGTCGGCTTGACCACGATGAACGAAGTTCAAACGGCCCTGACCAGGGCGCGCCGCATCTGTTCCGAGGTGCTGATCGAGGAACAGGTCCAGGGCGAGGACCTGCGTCTGGTGGTGATCGACTACAAGGTCGTCGCCTGCGCGCTGCGTCGTCCGCCGCGCGTCATCGGCGACGGACGGTCCACCTTGCGCGCCTTGATCGAGCATCAGAGCCGCCGCCGCGCCGCCGCGACAGGCGGAGAATCCACCATCCCCATCGACGGCGAGACCGAACGCACCCTGGCCGAAGCCGGCTATGGCCTGGACGACGTGGAGCCCGACGGCGTCGAGGTGCTGGTGCGAAAGGCCGCCAATCTGCATCTGGGCGGCACGATCCACGATGTGACGGAGGAGGTGCATCCCGCCCTGATCCGCGCCGCCATCGCCGCCGCCCGCGCCATCGACATTCCGGTCACCGGCATCGACTTCATGGTGAAGTCGCCGCGCGAGCCTGAATATGCCTTCATCGAGGCCAATGAACGCCCCGGCCTCGCCAATCACGAACCCCAGCCGACGGCCGAGCGTTTCGTCGACCTGCTGTTTCCCCTGTCCGCGCCGACCTCTGCGCGGACGGCCCCCCGATCCGATGCCTGAAGGAGGCCCCTTGGCCCGCCCCGCGATAGACCTCGACTACCTGAAGGCCCGCCTGGCGGACCTGCTGAACACGCCCAGCCCGACCGGCTATACGGACGAGGCCGTTTGGCTGCTGTGTCGTGAACTGGATCGGCTCGGCCTCAATTACGAGATGACCCGGCGCGGCGCCATTCGCGCCCGCCTGCCGGGCCGCACGCCCAAGCCCGCCCGCGCCATCGTGGCCCACGTCGACACCTTGGGCGCCCAGGTCAAACAGGTGAAGGACAACGGCCGGCTGGAACTGGTCGCCATCGGTCACTGGTCCTCGCGTTTCGCCGAGGGTGCGCGGGCGACGATCTTTTCCGAAGGCGGCGCCTATCGCGGCACCATCCTGCCGTTAAAGGCGTCGGGCCACACCTTCAACGAGGAGGTGGACACCCAGCCCGTGAACTGGCGTCAGGTCGAACTGCGCATCGACGCCGTGACCCACGGGCGAGACGACACCTTGGCTCTGGGCGTGGACGTCGGCGACATCGTCGCCATCGACCCGCAGCCCGAGTTCATGGACAGCGGCTTCATCGTCTCGCGCCATCTGGACGACAAGGCGGGCGTCGCCACTCTGCTGGCCGCGCTGGAATGCATGATCCGCGAAGAGCGCACGCCGACGGTCGATACCTGGTGGCTGTTCACCATCGCCGAGGAGGTCGGGCTGGGCGCCTCGTCCGTGCTGATCCCGGATGTGGCCGCCATGGTCACGGTCGACAACGGCACCACCGCGCCGGGCCAGAACTCGTCGGAGTTCGGCGTCACCATCGCCATGGCCGACCAGACCGGGCCGTTCGACTGGCACCTGTCACGCAAACTGGTCCAGCTGGCCCGAGACCACGACATCCCGCACCAGAAGGATGTGTTCCGCTATTACCGCTCGGACTCGGCCTCGGCGCTGGAGGCGGGCGCCGACATCCGCACGGCGCTTGTCACCTTCGGCATCGACGCCAGTCACGGCTACGAACGCATCCACGAAAGCGCGCTGGAAGACCTCTCTCGCCTGCTGATCGCCTATGCCGAAAGCGACGTCGAAATCGGCCGCGACGCCAAGCCCATGAGCGGCGTGAAAGGCTTCACCCACCAGCCGCTGGATGAGGAGCGGGAGTAGCGCGTTCGTCAGAGCAAGGCAGACGCCGGCCAGGTGAAGCGCGCCGTCGTCTGCCCGTCGGGCGTTCCGTCTGGGCGGAAGCGCCGTTCGACGATGGCGCCCTGGCCGGCGTCGTCGATCGTCACCACGGTGCTGCAGCGTGTTCCGAAAACCGGGTTGCGGATGAAGACCGGGGATTGGGCGGGCACGCGCGCATCGCCGGCTGTCCGGTCGTCGGCGAGGGCGTCCAGCAAGGTTTCGGTGTCGTCGCTGTCCCGCGTCAGCCAATCCGAGACGGCGGCCTTCAGGCGCTCGGTCTTGGGCCAAGGCGCGTTCAGCGCGGCGTTCGACAGGCCATGCACACCGGACGCCAGCGGATGGGCAGTCGCTTCGGGCCGGTTGCTGGCGAAGGTCGCCTCGCCGTCCGTGATGAAGATCAGGCTGAAGGGATTGAAGGTCGCCAGAGCATCAGGGGACAGGGCGAGCGTCGGTTCGGTGCCCGTCAGCAGATCCTTCAGCAACTGACCGCGTGACGGCGCTCGGGGATCGGGCGGCGCGCCGGTATGCAGGTTGGTGACCACGGCCAACCGCCCTTCGTCCGACACGCCCAGCCAGGTTCCGCCCGACACCAGATCGCGTCCGCCCAAAACCGTCGGGGCGTCGGCCCAGCGCGCCAGCGGGGCGGAGGCGCGGTCATGCCTTTCGTCCCGATTGGCGGCGAGCACGAGACGCCAGCGGGGGTGGGCCTGCCAGGCGAGGGCCAGAACGCACATTCAGTCAGCCGCTTTCCGAGGCGACGCCAGCGGCGCCGGTTATGGCGTAACGTTGCGTTCGCCGGCCGGGATGATAAGGCAGGGCATGGACCGGCGTCGCCGACATTCTCCGTGGCTGGCGGCGCTTTTTGCGCTGTTCCTTGGCGTGTTCGCGCTGTCGCCCGTCGCCGACGCCTTGACCTGCGCCGGAGAGGTCGAACCGGCCCATGCCTCGGTGACCTTCGAAGACCCCGCAGACCATTCCTCGCCGTCGGACGTGGCTCACGGCGCCTGCGCGCACGGTCACTGCCATCATGTGGCCAAGGCGCCGTCGGATCGGCCCGAGGCGCGCGTCGCGTCCTTGCGTTCCGTCGAACATGCGCGGGCGTTCGACGACATGCGCACGTCCCATGCGCCCGAAGGCCTGAAGCGCCCTCCCAGAGGCTGACCCGATCCCGCGCCTGCGCGCGTCTCGTGTCAGATCATCTGGGAAGAATGAACCATGCATCCCCTCTATCGCCGTCCGCCGCATCGCGCGGTCGGCTGTGCGCTGGCCGCTCTCGCGGTCGCGCTCGCCAGTCCGTCATGGGCTGAACCGGCGCCGTCGTTCGCGACGCTGCTCGAACGGATCGGCCAGACGCCGTCCGCCCTGGAAGCCGACGCCCTGAGCGACGCCGCCGAGGCGCGCGTTCGCCAGGCGCGCACGCGGCCCAATCCGACCGTCAGCCTGGAGGCCGAGAACGCCCTGGGCAGCGGTCCCTTCGACGGCTACGCCAGCGCCGAGACCACCGTGTCGCTGTCGCAGGACTTGGAGCTGTGGGGCCGCAGGCGCGCCCGGATCGGGGCGGCGACCGCCGAGGCGGGTACGGCCGCCCTGCAACGCGACCTGGCCATGGTCGAGACGGCCGGACGCCTGGCCCAGACCTACGCCGACGCCGAGGCCGCCGGCCGGCGCGCGGTCCTGGCCCAGGAAGGGCTGGCGCTCGCCGTTGCCGACGCCCGCGCCGCCCTGGCCCTGGTCGAGAAGGGGCGCGAGCCTGTCCTTCGCGGCATCCAGGCCGAGAGCGAGGCCGCCGCCGCCCGCGCCACGCTCGACGAGGCCCAGGCCGAACGCGACGCCGCCTTCGCACGCCTGACGGCGGTCGCCATGCTGAGCCGACCGGTCACGGCCATCGCCGTCAGCCTGCTGGACCAAGCCGCCGGTCCGGTGGTTCCCAGCCTGACGACCGTGCCGGCGGTGCGCGTCGCCGAGGCGCGGCGCACGGCCGCCGAACGCCGGATCGACGTCGAGCGGATCGCCGCCCGCCCCGACGTGACCGCCAGCGTCGGCCTGCGCCGGTTCGAGGCCGAGGACGCCACGGCCCTGACGTTCGGCGTCAGCCTGCCCCTGCCGCTGTTCGACCGGAACCGGGGCAATATCGATGCGGCGCGCGCCGATTATCGCGCCGCCGACGCCCGGCTGGCTCAGGCCCGGCTGGATGCGGTCGCCGACCGGGCCGCCGCTTCGGCGCGGCTGGGGGCGTCGGCCAGCCGCGTCGCCGCCTCGGATGCAGGAGTGTCGGCGGCGGAAGAGGCCTATCGCCTGTCGCGGATCGGCTTCGACGCCGGCCGCATCGCCCAGCTGGAGCTTCGCACCAGCCGCGCCGCCTTGATCAACGCCCGCAACGCCGCCGTGGACGCCCGCCTCGCGCGGGTCCGCGCAGAGATCGACCTGGCGCGCCTGGAAGGCCGCGCTCCCTTCGAAGGAAACCCATGATGCGCACCTACAAAAAATCCCATCTGCTCGCCGGCGCCGCCGCGCTGGTCCTGTTGGGCGGCGGCGGCCTCTACTTCGCGTTCGGCAGATCCGAGGCCCCGACGCCAACGCCGGTCGAAGGCGAGGCGGGTCATGCCGACGACGACCACGCGGAGGAGGCCGAGGCGCCGGAAGGCGTCGTGCGCCTCAGCCCCGAACAGATCCAGGCCGCCGGCATTCAGGTCGTCGCCGTTACGCGCGGGGGCGGGGCCGAGACGCGTCTGGCCGGCCGGGTGGAGACCATGGTCGACGCCCGCGCCGCCGTCGGCGCCGTCGTCGGCGGGCGGGTCGAGCGGGTGCTGGTCGCGCCGGGTCAGACGGTGCGCGTAGGCCAGGCCCTGGTCAGCATCGTCAGCGGCGACGCGGCCTCGCTGCGCGCCGAGGCCGACGCGGCCCAGGCCGCCTATGTCGCGGCCGAACAGGCGCACGGACGCGACGAGGAACTGGCCGATCAGGGCGTGATCGCGCGCCGCGAGGCCGAGGTCTCCCACGCCGAGGCTCTCAGCGCCCAGGCCGCCGCCCGCGCGGCCCGCGCCCGCGTCAGCGCGGCCGGGTCGCCCAATGCCGCCGGCCGGCTCAGCGTCTCCAGCCCCATCGCAGGCGTGGTCAGCTCGGTCCAGGTCGGGCCGGGCGGCTTCGTGGCCCAGGGCGGGGTGGTCGCCGAGGTGACCAACCCGGCGCGGGTGGAACTGGTCTTCAACGCCCCGCCGCAACTGGCGGCCGAGGCCCGGCCCGGCGCGCGGATGCGGGTCACGGGACCGGCGGGCGAGTTCGACGCCGTCATCACCGGCGTCGCCGCCAATGCGGGGGGGCAGAACGCGGACGGGCAGTCCAGCGGCGCGACCGTGATCCGGGCGCGACCGGAGGGCGGCGGCCTGCCGCCCGCAGGTTCGGCGGTCAGCGGCGCGCTGATCACGGGCGGGCAGGGGGGCGGCGTCGCCGTGCCGACCGAGGCCATCCAGACCCTGGAGGGGAACACCGTCGTCTTCGTCCAGATCGACGGCGGCTTCCGCGCCGTGCCGGTGCTGGCTGGCCGTCAGGCGGCGGGGCGCACCGAAATCCTGCGCGGCCTGACCGGCGCCGAACGCATCGCTTCCACCAACGCCTTCCTGCTCAAGGCCGAGATGGCCAAGGGCGAAGCCGAGCACGGTCACTGAGGGGACCATCATGTTCAAAACCATAATCGAGGCGTCGATACGCATGCGCTGGTTCGTGGTCCTGGCCACGGCCCTGGTCGCGGCCGTGGGTCTGTTCGAACTGACGCGGCTGCCGATCGACGCCGTGCCGGACATCACCAACCGACAGGTCCAGATCAACACCCTCGCCCCGGCGCTCGCGCCCGAGCAGATGGAGCGACAGGTCACCTATCCGCTGGAAACCGCCATGGCGGGCATCCCCGGCCTGCAATCGACCAGGTCGCTGAGCCGCAACGGCTTCAGCCAGGTCACGGTCATCTTCACCGACAGCACCGACATCTACTTCGCTCGCCAGCAGGTCGCCGAACGGATGGCCCAGGCGCGCGAAAGCCTGCCCGAAGGCGTCGAGCCGACGCTTGCGCCAATCACCACGGGTCTGGGCGAGGTGCTGATGTGGACGGTCGACTTCAAGCCGTTCAACAGCGCCAATCTGGCCCGGCCCGGTCAGCCGGGCTGGCAGGCGGGCGGCGCCTATCTGACGCCCGAGGGCGAGCTGCTGACCACGCCCCAGGCGCGCGCCACCTATCTGCGCACCGTCCAGGACTGGATCATCGCCCCGCGCATGCGCACGGCTAAGGGTCTGGCGGGGATCGACGTCAACGGCGGCTATGTGAAGGAATACGCCGTGCGTCCCGACGCGGCGCGCCTGGCCAGCCATGGCCTCAGCCTGAACGATCTGATCGCGGCGCTGGAACGGGCCAATGTCCAGGCCGGCGCGGGCTATGTTCAGCGGGCGGGCGAGGCGCTGACGGTGCGCACCGATGCGTTGGCGCAATCCATCCCGGACCTGGCCCAGGCCCCGGTGGTCAACCGCAACGGCCTGGTCGTGCGGGTCGCCGACGTGGCGACGGTCGAGATCGGCCAGGCCCCTCGCCTGGGCGGCGCCAGTCGCGACGGGCACGAGGCGGTCATCGGCACGGCCCTGATGCTGGCGGGCGGCAACAGTCGCACGACGGCCCAGGCCGCGGCGGAACGGCTGGAGCAGATTTCCGCCAGCCTGCCCCCCAGCGTGGTCGCCGAGCCGGTGCTGAACCGCAGCGCCTTGGTCAACTCGACCATCAAGACCGTGGCCCGCAACCTGATCGAGGGCGCCCTTCTGGTGATCGTGGTGCTGTTCCTGCTGCTGGGCAATATCCGGGCGGCGACCATCACCGCCCTGATGATCCCGATCAGCTTCCTGTTCGCCGTCATCGGCATGAACCGGTTCGGCATCAGCGGCAATCTGATGAGCCTGGGCGCGCTCGACTTCGGCCTGCTGGTCGATGGGGCCGTGGTGGTGGTGGAGAACACCCTGCTGATGCTGGGCCGTCGCCGCGCCGAACTGGGGCGGATGCTGACCCGGCGCGAACGTCTGGGCGTCGCGGGCGCGGCGGCGTGCCAGATGGTCAAGCCGGCCGCCTTCGGCCAGCTGATCATCCTTCTGGTCTTCACCCCCCTGCTGATGCTGGAGGGCGTGGAGGGCAAGACCTTCGTGCCCATGGGGGCGACGGTGATGCTGGCCCTGGTCGGCGCCTTCATCTTCTCCTTCACTTTCGTGCCGGCGATGACGGCCCTGATCGTGCGCGATCCCAGGACAGTCCACGTCGATGAGAAAGGCCAGGCCAAGGAACACGAGACCTTCATCCTGCGGTTCGCGCGACAATGGATCGAACCGGCCATCCGGGCGGCCGTGGCCCGTCCCAAGGTCGTGCTGATCTCGGCCCTCGCCACCCTGGCCGTCGGGGTCGGCGTCTTCTCCACCCTGGGGCGCGAGTTCATTCCGACGTTGGACGAAGGCGACATCGCCATGCAGGCGCTGCGCGTTCCGTCCGCCTCGCTGGAGCAATCCCTGGCGATGCAGATGGCGCTGGAGCGGGCCATCAAGGCCCAGCCGGAGGTCGAGACCATCTTCTCGCGCACCGGCACGGCCGAGGCGGCGGTGGACCCCATGCCGCCCAACATCTCCGACGCCGTGATCGTGCTGAAGGACCGAAAGGACTGGCCCGATCCCAAACTGTCGAAAGACGACCTGCTGGCCCGCCTGGAAGCGGTCTCCTCCAAACAGATCGGCAACAGCTTCGAGTTCAGCCAGCCCATCGAACTGCGGTTCAACGAGCTGATCTCGGGCGTCCGCACCGACCTGGCCGTCATGGTCCACGGCGACGACTTCGCCCAGATGCAGGCGACGGCGGATCAGGTGGCGAACGCCTTGCGCCAGACGCCGGGCGCCGCCGACGTGCGGGTGGAACAGGCGTCCGGCCTGCCGACCCTGACGGTCAGCGTGGACCGGTTCGCGGCCGCCAACTACGGCCTGTCGGCGGCGGATGTGTCCGAGGCCGTCTCGGCCGCCATCGGCGGCGCGGCGGCGGGTCAGATCTTCGAGGGCGACCGTCGCTTCGACGTGGTGGTGCGTCTGGCTGATGACGCTCGCAACGACCCGGCGGCCCTGGCGGCGCTGCCGATCACCACGACGACCGGCCTGACCGTGCCCCTGTCCTCCGTCGCCCGGATTCAGGTGGCGGAAGGCCAGAACCAGATCAGCCGCAACGACGGCAGCCGTCGCATGGTGGTCCAGGCCAATGTGCGCGGCCGCGACCTGGGCGGCTTCGTCGCCGAGGCTCAAGAGCGGGTGGAGCAGGTCAAGCTTCCGACCGGCCAGTCCCTGAGCTGGGGCGGTCAGTTCGAGAACCTGAAACGGGCCGAGCAGCGTCTGGGCCTGGTCGTGCCGGTGGTCTTCATCCTGATCGGCCTGCTGCTGTTCATGGCCCTTGGCTCGTTCGCGGAGGCCGGTCTGGTCTTCGCCTGCGTGCCCCTGGCTCTGGTCGGCGGCGCCCTGGCCCTGTTGCTCCGGGGTATGCCGTTTTCGGTCTCTGCGGCGGTCGGCTTCATCGCGGTGTCCGGCGTGGCGACCCTGAACGGACTGGTGCTGATGCAGGCCATCCGCGAGCGGCTTCAAGCGGGCCTGACGCCCGTCGATGCGGCGACCGAAGGGGCGGCCAGCCGCCTGCGCGCCGTCCTGACCACCGCCCTGGTCGCCATCGTCGGCTTCATCCCCATGGCCCTGGCGCACGGGGCCGGCGCCGAGGTGCAGAAACCCCTGGCCACCGTGGTCATCGGCGGCCTCCTGACCGCCACCGCCCTGACCCTGCTGGTCCTGCCGACGTTCGCGGCCAAGGCGGTGCGGCGTCGCAAGGAGGAGGATCAGACGGACTAACCCCGTCGCACGCCGCGCCGGCAGCTACCAGTTCAGCTCCAGGCCGAACGAAAGCTGTCGGCCGGCCGAGCCGATCTGGAGCAGGCGGGCGGGCGTGCGCTCATAGGCCAGGTCGCGGGTGTCGGTCAGGTTGGTGGCGGCGATGGACAGGCGGGTGCGGGCGTCGATCCGGTAGGTGACCTGGGCGTCCAGATAGCCGGCGGGCCCGACGATGAAGGCCGATACGCCGCCGCCCTGCAGGTCGGCCTCGGAACGGAAGGCGGATCGCCATGACCAGGACAGGTTCAGCGCGAAGGGACCGCGTTCCAGATAGGGATTGATCGACCAGGCGAGGTCCGAAACGCCGGTCAGACGCTCGCCGTCCGCCAGGCGGCTGTCGGTCCAGGTCGCGCTGGCCCAGACGCCCAGTCCGCCGCCCAGCCGGTGGTGGAGGCCCGCCTCCAGTCCGTCGATCCGGGCCTGGCCGACATTGCGCGGTCGCGACATCAGGACCGGCGCCTGGACCGCCGCGCCGGTCTGGGTCTCGAACGTCAGGTTCTCGGTCGCCCACGTCGCCTGGATGAAGTCGCGGATCGTCTTGTGGAACAGGGCCAGACTGAAACTGGTTCGGCGGCCGGTGACCTCATAGGACAAATCCAGATTGGTCGAGACGTAGGGCGTCAGTTCGGGGTTGCCGCCGATCCCGCTGAAGATCACGCCCGGTTCGGGGTCGTCGACGGCCGCCTGCCCGTATTGGTAGATCGCCGAGACCAGGACGCTGGCGGGCACCGTCGAGGCGCGCAGGTCGGCTAGGGACGGGCGGGTGAGGGTGCGCGACGCCGCCAGGCGCACGACGGCGTCGTCCGCGATGTCGAACGCCAGGTTCACGCTGGGCAGCAGGATGGCATCCTCGCCGTCGTGGGTCAGGGGCGTGACGTGCGCCACGCCGCCGACGCCGGCCATACGCGCGCCCTCCACATGGGTGCGCGTCCCGACCAGCCGCAGCCCGGCGTTGCCGAAATAGGACAGGCCGCCCCCGCGCCCGTCGAAGTCCGCCCGGACATAGGCCGCTACGACCCGCTCCTCGACGCCGTAGGAGTTCTGCAGGTCCGAGCCGGTCGCCGTCAGGTCGTCCGGCCGAAACACCACGTCGTCGCGTTCGCCTGGCAGAACGAATGCGGCGCGCAGCCGGTCGAACGCCGGGGTGATCCAGGGACCGGGACGCGCCGCGATCAGGTCGGAAAACACATCCCCCGGCGTGGCGCTGTCATAGAGTTCGGCGATGTCGCTATGGCCGGGGCGCAAAGCCGCGCGTCTGTCGCGGCGCTGATAGTCTCGGCTGCGCGTGCTGAACTGACCCCCCATCTGAACGGCCGAAAGCCGAAGGCCGCCCCAGGTTCGGTCCAGGGTGCGGCGGACGTCTAGAACCGCAGTCACGTCCTCGTCGCGGGATTGGACCGCCCTGATGTTCAACTGGGCCAAGACGAGCCGGGAGGGACCGAGCAGGTCGAAGTCTGTCGTCAGCCGGTCTGCCCGACGCGCGTCGGCGGCGCCGTTCAGATCGAAAACGTAGGCGACGCCTTCCGGCGACTGGGCCGACAGTCGCTCCAGCGGCGTGTCGAGCACGGAACGGGCGCTGGAGACGCTGAGGCGCGGGGTCAGCCGCCAGTTCCCGAGCTTCAGTTCGGCCCCCAGCGATGTGGCGACGTTTAGGTGCGACTGGTCCGAGAACTCGGTGTTGTTGTCGATGCGGCCGGCGGCGATCCGGCCCGCCGTGACGACCCCGTCCTGAACCCGCTGAATGGCCCCAGGCGCCACCAGCCGCTCGCCCAGGCCGAAGACCAGCCGGTCCTCGCGGATGGCGTTGTCGAAGGTCGAGACCAAAGCGTCGAGGTCGAGGCGAATGTCTGGCGACACCTGCCAGTCTGCGCCGATGAAACCGCTGCGGCGGCGTCGATCCTCGCTTTCGACCGTGGTGCGAAGGTCGTTGGGCGCCGCCAGTGTGCGGCCGTCAACGACGATTTCCCCATAGCGCATGACCTGAAACCGGTCGTAGCGGACCGATCTCTGCTCTTGCGAAAGACCGGCGACCAGGCCGGCGGAACCGCTCGATGAGACCCATCGTCCGCCTACGGACAGATCGGGGCTGATGCGTTCGTCGCGCGTCGTGGTCTCGCCACCCAGCCGCAGCGTCAGGAACGGATCGCCGTCCAGCCCGCCTGCCGTCTCGATGTCGATGTTGGAGCCGATGCCGCCCTCGGTCAGGTCCGCCGTCGCGGACTTGGTCAGGCGCGCGCCCGCCAGCAGATCGACGGACAGGGCGCGAAACCGGAACTGCCGCCCGCTCTGGGTCGAGTTGCGGATGTTCTCGTTGAAGGCCACGGGCGCGCCGTTCAGGGTCACGGACTGGAACAGCGGCCCCAGACCCCGCACGCTGACGAACTGGCCCTCGCCGACCTCGCGTTCGATGGCCACGCCCGGCACGCGCTGCAGGGCCTCGGCCAGATTGGCGGACGGCAGGTCGCCGATCCGTTCGGACGACAGGCCGTCGGAGATGACGTCGGCGTCGCGCTTGCGCCGCAAGGCCTCGTCGATCCGATCCGACAGGCGGCCGACCACCTCGACGGCATCCAGTTCGGTCGTTTCGGGCGGGGGCGGGGCAGCAGGTCGGGCGCTCGGGGCGACGGCCCAGATGCGCACGCCCTGCGACCCGACGAAGCGATAGCGCAGGTCGGTCCCCTCCAGCATCCGCGCCAGGGCGGCGCGCCAGCTCATCCGTCCGTTGACTGGGCGCGTTCGCACGTCCCGGCCGGGCCGTTGGATGAAGGCCAGTTCGCACCCCGCCTCCAGGCACAGGCGCAACAGGGCGGACGAGGCGTCCTGGCCGGCGATGTCGAAGGCCTGAACGCGCGATGCAGACTGGGCCCAAGCCTGGTGTGCCAAGGCCGGCTGGGCGAGCGCCGAGATCACGGCGACGGTCGCAACGCCGCAGACGACGCGCCATGGCTTGCGTCGCACGCCGGCGGGCAGCGATGCAGCGAGCGGTATCAAACAGCGGGCCTCGGGGAGATGTTCCGTGAAGCCCTTAGCGCAGTCCCATGACAGGTCTGCGATACGGCCTGCTCACTCCGCGCGGATCAGCCGGCGACCGTCCCGGTCCTGCACGATGCGGATCGGCAACAGGGCCGCCATCCGGTCCTCCAACGCATCCTCGCCCTCAAGCGGCAGGATCACCGTCACGCGTGTCCGGCCAAGCGCGGGATCGGCAAGGATCAGGGGATGGTCCGAGTAACGGGCGACGGCGGCGACCACGGCCGACAGGGGCGCATCCTGGAACACCAGGCGACGCTTGCGCCAGGACGTCGCCATCTCGACGTCGGCGGCGGTCTTGCGGATGCCCGGCTTGCCCGGCTGGAAGTCCGCGCGCTCGCCCGGCGACAGCATCAGGGCGCCGTCCAGCGCATCCCTGGCCTTCGCGTCGCGCGTCCCCACCGCGACGCGCCCCTGCAACAACGAAATCTGCGCGCCGTCGTCGGTCAGGGCCGTGACGAAGCGCGTGCCGGTCACGATCACTCGACGATCGCCGACCGCCACCTGGAAGGGGCGGGCGGCGTTGTGGGCCACCTCGAAATAGGCCGCGCCCCGTTCCAGCGTCGCACGGCGCGCGTCTTCGCCCAGGTTCACGCGAATGGCGGACCCGGCGTCCAGCGTCACGCGCGACCCATCGTCCAGGGCGATGTCGGTGATACGGCCGGGTGCGGCCTCGTAAAGCCGACCCTGTTCGGCGCCCTTCAACATCGGGACCAGAACGACGGCGGCGGCGACGGCCGCCACGGCGAGACCCGACGCCAGCAGGGGACGGCACGTCGTCGACTTGCGCTCGGTGCGACGCAGGGCCGCCAGATCGCCGGCGAAGGCGCTGCGCAGCGGCTCCAGCGCGGCCTGGTCGGCCTTGGCCTGTTCATACCGACGCAGATGGTCGGGATCGGCCTCAAGCCATGCCAGCAGCGCCGCCTGCTCGCGCGCGCCCGCGCCCGGCCGCGCCATGCGGGCCAGCCACGCCTCGGCCGTCCTGGGACGGGCGGCGATCAGGATGTTTAAGCGCTCCAGCATCAGCGTGGCGATTTCCTTTTAGACGCGCGGTGCAGGTCGCCTTTGCGGCCCGCCTCAAAAAGCACAACGATCCAGCGGCGAGACACCTCAGTCGCCCCGCGATTTCTTCAGTTGACGGAGGGCTTCGGCGATATGTTTTTCGACCATGCTGACGGATACGCCCAGCCGTCCGGCGATCTGGCGATAGGTCAAAGCCTCGAAGCGGTGCAGCAGGAAGGCGTCGCGGGTCTTGGGCGGCAGGGCCCGGATCACGGCGGCGGCGGCGGCCAGGTCCTGTCGGCGGATCAGGCCGGTCTCGGCGTCGGGCGTCTCGCTGGCGATCACGCGCGGTCCGTTGTCCAGATCATGGATGTCATGGGCGCTGCGTCGGGCGGTCTCGCGTCCGTCGGCCTTCCAGCGGTCCAGCTGGATGTTGCGGGCAATGACGAACAGCAGGGGGCGAGCGTCGGCGCTGTTCAGGTCGTGGCCGGCGCGGTGGAAGCGCACGAAGGCTTCCTGAACCACGTCCTCGGCGTCGCCGGCGCCGCGGGTCTTGCGCAGCAGATAGGCGACCAGATCGGTCCGCAGGCGGTTCACCTCGGCCTCAATGTCGGTGTCGCCCGCACGCGCAAAGACGCCCCCTCCCGAGAAGGAGGAGGCGTCACGGCGAGGCGAACGCGCGGGGATCACGCGCTCGCCTGACAGTCAGGGCAGAGGTTCAGGTCCACGAACGGATCAGAACTCCATCCGCAGGCCCAGATTGATCCGGCGTCCCGACATTTCGTACATCGTGGGGAAGGACGGATCCATCGTGTAGCCCTTGGTCGCCTCGTCGGTGACGTTGATGCCTTCCAGGTTGATCTGGATGGCGTCGGTCACCCGGTAGCTGGCCGACAGATCGACCTGGCCGTAACCCTCGCGCCAGATCGGGTACATCTCGTAGCCGATGGCTTCGACGTATTTGTCCTTGAAGTTGTATGACGCCCGCGCCTGGAACCGGGCGTTCTCGTAGAAGAGGGTGACGTTGTAGGTGTTGTCGGCCAAGCCGACCGGCGGGGTGGGAATGCCCAGCTTCGACGTGCCGGTCAGCGAGCTGTCCAGAACGGTGTAGTTGGCGTTGATCCCGAACCCTTCCAGCGGCGCGTAGAACTGTCCGAACGGCACCACGGCGACCAGCTCGACCCCGCTGACCTCATAGGAGCCCGCCTCGTTGATCGGCTGATAGACGTCGAAGGTGTAGACGCCATCGATCGTGCCGTTGGCGTTGTATTTGGTCACGTTCGGCACCGTGCCCGTCAGGGCCTGACGCACCACGCCCTCGATCTCCTTCCAGAAATACGAGACCGCCAGCAGACCGCCGTCGCCCAGATATTGCTCCAACCCTACTTCCCACTGTTTGGCGTAGGTGGGCTTCAGGTTGGGGTTGCCGTCGGTGAAGCGGAACGAGTTGAAGCTGGCCGTGCGCTTGTAGGCCAGGTCGGTCAGGGCCGGACGGATCAGGGTCTCGGACGCCGCTGCGCGCAACACCAGGCTGTCGGTCAGTTCGGCCGTGACGTTCAGGCTGGGCAGGACCTTGTCATAGCCGCCGTCGCTGGAAATCGGCGCGGGTGTGAAGCCGGTCGTGCCGTTCGGGTTCTGGATCTGGTGATAGCCCGACGAGGTGATTGAGGTATCGACATAACGTGCCCCGCCGTTGACCGAGACGGGCACGGGACCGATGTCGAAGTTCAGGTCCGCCATGGCGTAGAGCGACAGGACCTTTTCCGACACTTCGTAGTAGTCGCCAGGCGTGAACGGCGTGGAGAAGCCGTCGTAGCGGAAGGTGCGCCGGGCATAGTCGTTCGACACCTGGCTCCAGTTCAGATCACGAATGCTGAAGGCGCCGCCGGGAACCAGGTCGCCGATCGGCGTCAGTTCGCTTTGCGACATCGGACGGTTCAGATAGTCGACGCGACCCGGCCCGGTCCCCTGGATGTTCAGGGCGCCGTACTGCCGCTCCTTGGACTTGTCGGTATAGCGCGCGCCGAACTGAACGCTGGTCAGGGCCGGGAAGAAATCCAGGCCCAGGTATTTGGTGAAGTCGATCTGGGCGGCGTATTTGTCGTCGGTGATCTGTTCCAGCGTCGTCTCATAGGCTTCGAACAGATAGCTCTGAGGCGAGTTGTACATGTCGATCGAGGCGGGGTTGGCGCTCTTGATCGTCTCGCCGCCGTCGGCGGTCCAGCGCGTCCGCGACGGCGCATAGGCGACGTGCTTCAGATTGGCGTAGTCCAGCGTTTTTTCGGCGCCGGAATAGCCGGCCAGGGCGTGCAGCTTCCAGCTGTCGCCGCTCCAGTTCAGCTCGGTCCCGAACTGGCGATAGTCGGTCTCGTTGATCTGCTCCTTGCTGAGCATCTCGTGCTGGGTGGCGGTGTAGGAGACGTCGCGCAGAACGACCATGCCGTAGTCGGCTAAAGTGGTCTTGTCGTAATCGTGGATGGTCTCAAGCGTCGAACGGCTGGAGGCCGAATAGGCGGCCGCATCATACTGGTCTTCGGTGGTCTCGTAGCGGCCGATCAGGGCGTCGAACGCCAGGCTGAAGTTGGCCGAGGGCCGGTATTGCAGCGAAAGAGAGCCGCCCCACTGGTCCTGGGTGTTCAGATAGGCGCGGTCGCCGACCTTGTCCTGGAAGATGATCCGGTCGGTCTCGGCTGCGTTGGCGCGGTTCTGGACGATGACGCCCGCGTCGCGCGCCAGGACGGCCTGAGCCTGGGTGCCTCGCGTGCCGCTGGCGCTGAGGAAACGCGTCAGGGGACGGAAGTTGATGCCCGATTCCGAGTCCGTGCGGTTGGTCCGGCGTGCGGTCGAGAAGGACACCAGCGCGCCCCAGTCGCCCCAGGTGTCGCTGGCCAGGAACGACAGTTTCGGATCGGTCTTTTCCGAGATGGAATTGTAGGCGCCCTCGGCCGCCGCCACGACGCGACGCCCCTCGTAGTCGAACGGACGCGCGGTCGAGATGTTGACCGAACCGGCGATGCCGCCTTCCTCGTCCGCCGCGCGCGGGGACTTCTGGACCGTGACCTGCTGGATGATTTCGGAGGCGAAGATGTCGAACTCGACATCGCGGCCGCCGCTGCCCGAGGCGGTCGCCAGGCCGTTGATGGAGACGAAGGTGAAGTCGCTGGGCAGGCCGCGCACCGAGACGCGCTGGCCCAGGCCCCTGTTGCGTTCGATGGTCACGCCGGGGATGCGCTGCAACGCCTCCGCCAGGTTCTGTTCGGGGAAGTTGGCCACGTCGGTCGCCACGATCGAATCGGAGAAGCCGACCGTCTTGCGCTTGATGTCGACGGCCTCTTCCAGGCTCCGGCGATAGCTGCCGGTGACGATGATCTCGTCGACCTGGGACACATCCGCCTGAGCCGGGGCCTGGGTCGAGACTTGATCGGCCGTTTGCGCGAAGGCGGCGAACGGCGAGACGGCCGCGACGACCAGCGCCGTCGTGCCGAGAATTCGGTTCTTCATTTGGACTACCCCCAGAGAGCTTGACGCGTTTCACCCGCGAAACACGTCGACCGGCCCATGGCGTCACGCCGGCCGATCTACCGCCCTCAACGACGGCGTCACCCCGCCCCTCAGCGTGTGACAGCCGATTTCATCCAATGTTCACGGCGCTGTCGCGTTCGACCCCGCAACCGGCTCAAGACGGGCCTTGGCGAGCGCCGCCTGCACCTCGGCGCGCGCCGCCTCCATGTCGCGGCGGAAAGTCTCCGAGCGCTGTTCGGCGCCATAGATGACCGCGCCCGACAGGATGCCGGCCTCGGCGGCGCTGTAGCTGTGCGAGCCGCAGACGAAGCGGCTTTCGGCGAACTCGCGACCGCGCGCATACAGGGCGTCGGCCCTCTGAGGCGCCAGTTCGGCCAGGATCATGGCGATGTGCATGCCGTGCGCCGAATGGCCCGACGGATAGTCGGGATTACCCGCCAGGTGATCGCTCTTGGCCTCGCAGATCGGTAAGTCCGTGCCGATGTAGGGGCGCTTGGTTCCCCAGTATTCCTTGGCCACGCCGACCACCGACCGGTCGTTGCCGGACCGGTCCAGCAGGGCCGTCAGCACCGGCGCCTGTTCCGGCGTCAGGCGCACGCCCAGCGCCTGGGCGAAATGGTCGTATTTGTCGCCCGAGACATCGGCGGTCGCCACGTCCCAGCGCGCCGTGCCCTGAAGCGCGCGGGTCTCGCGGAACACCCCGGCGTTGGCGATGTCGCGGGGCGAGCCCGACTCGGGCGGCGGGGCCAGCACCGTCGTCAGGTCCGGTCGGTCCGCCGGCGCCAGATAGCCGCGCATCGGCGCCCCCGGGATCATCTCGACCGCCAGTCCGTCGCACCGCGCCGCCGCGCGCACGGGATTGCACGCCGCCGCCTGGGCGCCCGGCAGACGCACCTCATAGGTCGCAAAGCGCGGATCGGCCCAATAGTAGTCGGTCGAGACATATTGCGCCCCGCTGGCGAAGGCGGCGGTGCGGCGCGCCACGTCGGCGGTCCTGGCCTCGACCGTGTCGGCGTCGGCGCGGGTGCGCACGATGAAGCCCTGGCGCACGGCCGCGCGGATGCGATCCTGCTGGGCCACTGGATCGTTCAGGGTCAGATAGGCGGCGGCGGGGCTCGCCTCGTCAGTGTTCACGAACATAGCCCGGCCCTGCAGCGACGGTCGTCCGGCCGAATAGGCCGCGACCTTCTCGGGGCTTTCGTCCAGGGCGAAGAAGACCTTGCCGCGCGCCTCGCCCACCGTCGGCCAGCCGCCCGCCAGCACGCCCTCGCGCAGGGTGGCGTGGTCGCCGCGCACCTGGTCCGGCGTGATCAGGCGATCGGCGTCGAACACCGCGCGGATCTCGGCGTCCAGCGCGTCCCAGGCCGCCGCGTCGAAGTCCATGGGCGCTGCGCCGCCCGGCATGGAGGCCCCACCTGTCTTGGCGTTCAGCATGATCAGGATCGGCGCGTGATCGGGATGGGCGGCCGACCAGTCGCGAACCTGGGTCAGACAGGCGACGAAGGTCAGGCAGGAACTGCGGAAATCCACGTCGGGCATATGCAGCACCTTCATACCCGGCCGCGCCATGGCGTCCTGGAAGCCTGCGCTTGTCGGCGCGCCCTGGCCTGCTCGACCCAGTGCCGAGGCCGGGCGCGTATAACGTCCGCCTTTGGGGTCGTTCAGCACGTCGATCTCCAGCTGACGCGCGCCGGCGTCCAGTTGTTCCGTCAACGGACGATGTGCATAGTCCAGCCCCGTCGCGCGCGGATCGGCCGCCGTCATCGCCGCCAGTTCCGCCTCGGGAATGGCCAGTTTGTAGCTGTTGTGGGTGCCGACCGAGGCGATGTCGTTCATCCGCAACGACCGATCCATCCAGACCCGCGCACAGGCGTCCCCGCCCGCTGCACCCACATCGGCGGCGGCCGGCTCGCAGGACGACGCGCCCAGAAGCAGGGCGATGACAAGAGCGCTCATGATCGATCTCCGGGGAGGACGCCGCTGGAAATCGCGCGTCCTTCAGACAACGACCGTGAACCACGCTTCCTCAACAGCGGCGTGACAGGCGCCGCGTGAACGCAAAAGGGCGCGACTTTTCGGCCGCGCCCTCAGGGCGTCAACGGGACGGGACCTCAGCCGCGACGGTGGTCGCGATCGTTGCGCTCGTTGCGGATCTGGGCCGACAGGCGGTCGAAGCGGCGGTCCAGATCCTGGCGCTCCCAGGCGGTCAGGCCGCCACGGCGGTAGTTGGCCTCCAGGCGCAGCAGGCTGTTGAACTCGCCGCGCAGGCGTGTGGCTTCGCGGCGGCCGAGCTGGCCGTTACGGACGCCCTGGTCGATGCGGCGGTCAAGGTTGGCCTGGCGGGCGTTGATCGACTGCCACGCGCCATAGCCGGCGTGCTGGGCGCCGTGATGCGGCGGGGCCGGGCGGTGATAGGACTGGGCCATGGACGGTGCGGCGACCGAGGCGGCGGCCAGGACCAGGGCGGGGACGATGAGCTTGCGCATGGCGATCTCCTCAAATGTTCTGCGGGTCGGGGTGACCAGCGATGAGGACAGTTGACCACCCGGCGACTGAGCCGGTTCTGAACAGCGACGATCAGGTTCGGTTCATCGGCATGACAAGGACGACAGGATCGGCGTTCGTCGGTTTGGCGCGAAGGTCGCTTTAAACTATACGACGTATTCAGCGCCCGTTCAGATGATTGGGCCTAGATCGGTCGCCATGTCCCGTAAACCCGCCAGCCTCATCGTCGCCCCGCCCGCCTTGGCTTTGGCCATGGCCCTGGCGTTCGCTCCCGTCATGACGACGCAGGCGGTCGCCCAGTCGCGCGACCCTGATCCACGCTCGCAGGATCGCGGCCCGCGCGTCAGCCCTGACGAGGCGCGTCGTCGCGGCGGCGAGGCCGGCGGCGGCCGACCCATCGACACCCAACCGCGCCGCGATGGCAATTACTCCGTCCTGGTCGAACGCGACGGCCGCGTGCGCGAGGTCGTGGTCGATGGCCAGACCGGGCAGGCACGCCCCGACAACAACAATCAACGTCGCAGGCCCAACTGATGCGCGTGCTTCTGGTCGAGGACGACGCGGACCTGTCGCGTCAGCTGAAGGCGGCGCTGGGCGACGCGGGCTATGCCGTGGACCACGCCCCGGACGGCGAGGAAGCCCATTATCTGGGCGAGAACGAACCCTATGACGTCATCGTCCTGGACCTGGGCCTGCCCAAGATCGACGGGGTGTCGGTGCTGGAGCGCTGGCGGCGCGAGGGCAAGGCGACGCCGGTCCTGATCCTGACGGCGCGCGGCTCGTGGTCGGACAAGGTGGCGGGCTTCGACGCCGGCGCCGACGACTATCTGACCAAGCCCTTCCATACCGAGGAGCTGCTGGCGCGCCTGCGGGCCCTGCTGCGCCGCTCGGCCGGCATCGCCTCTGCGACCCTGGCCTGTGGCGGCCTGCGGCTGGATCCGCGCGCGGCGCGGGCCAGTGTCAACGGCGAACCCCTGCGCCTGACCTCGCTGGAATACCGGCTGCTGCATTACATGATGATGCACCAGGGCCGGGTCATCAGCCGCACGGAGCTGGTCGAGCACCTGTACGATCAGGACTTCGACCGGGATTCCAACACCATCGAGGTCTTCATCGGGCGGGTGCGCAAGAAGGTCGGCTCCGACCGCATCGAGACCGTGCGCGGCTTGGGATACCGGCTGACGCCTCTGGCGGGCGAATCCGAAGCGGCGTGACCGGGCAGGCGGTTTCGAGCCGAAAGGATTGGGGACGCTGGTTCGGGCGGCCCGGCCGCTCGCTGACCCGACGGCTGATCTGGCTGGCCTCGGCCTGGATTCTGGTCGCCCTGGTGATCGCCGCCCTGGTCCTGACCCAGGCCTTCCAGGAATCGGCGCTGCGCCGCCTGGGCACCATGCTGAACGAGACCACGGAAGAGATCGTGGTCGCCGCCAGCCGCACGCCGCCCGGCGAGGTCGTGCCCCAGATTCAGGACGCCCGCACCCTGCGGCTGCTGTCGGGCAAATACTGGCAGATCATGGAGGTGCGGCCCGATGGGCGGCTGGTCAGCCTGGCCCGCTCCAACTCGCTGTGGAGCTATGACCTGACCCTGCCGGCCGATCTGCCCGACCGGCTGGATGCGGCGTTCGGGGACGTGATCACCTTCAACACCACCGGTCCCAAGGACGACGACGTGACGCGCGAGCCCCTGCGCGTCGCGGCCAGCATGAAGTCCATTCCCCGGCACGAACATCCGGTCATCTTCATCGCCGCCATCGACCGGTCCGAGGTCGATACGGATACGCGCCAGTTCGCCCGCGTGACCTGGACCGCGATGCTGATCCTGGGCCTGGGCCTGGTGTCGGCGGTCTTCATCCAGGTGCGGATCGGCCTGCGTCCCCTGTTCGACCTGCGCGACGAGATCGCCGACGTGCGCAAGGGCAAGTCGGCCCGGATCGGGCGATCCTATCCCCTGGAAATCCAGCCCCTGGCCGAACAGGTCAACCGTCTGCTGGATCATAACCAGGAGGTGGTGGAGCGTCAGCGCACCCACGTGGGCAACCTGGCCCATGCGTTGAAGACGCCGATCTCGGTCATGCTGGCCGAGGCCGGGACTACCCCGGGCGACCTGCCCGAACTGGTGCGGCGCCAGACCAAGGTCATGCAGGGCCAGGTCGATCACCACCTGCGCCGCGCCCGCGCCGCCGCCCGCGCCGCCCACGGCCTGGGCGAGACCACGCCCGTCGCCGAGGTGCTGGACGAGCTGGCGGTCATGATCGAACAGGTGTTCCGCGACAAGAACGTCGAGATCGACTGGCGCGCGCCCGACAGCCTGTCCTTCCTGGGCGAGCGTCAGGACCTGCAGGAAATCCTGGGCAATCTGATCGAGAACGCCGCCAAATTCTCCAAGCGCCGCGTGCGCGTCTCGGCGGGCGGCAGCGGCCTGGGCCAGATGATCCTGGTGGTCGAGGACGACGGGCCGGGCCTGCCGGCGGATCAGCGCGACACGGTCATGCAGCGCGGCGCGCGGCTGGACGAGAGCGCGCCGGGCTCGGGCCTGGGCCTGTCGATCGTGGACGACCTGACCCGCGCCTACGGCGGGCGGCTGAACCTGGCGGACAGCGACATGGGCGGGCTGAAGGCCGTGCTGGAACTGCCCGCCGCCCAGGCGGACTAGAGCGGGTCGCCGCCCCGGCGGTAGCATTCGCAGGCGGCCCGTTCGAGCGCCGCGCGATCCAGCACCGTGATCCGGCCGCGCGAATAGGCGATGGCCCCCGCCTTCTGAAGCCCCTGCGCCGCCTCGTTCACCGTGGTTCGCTGCGAACCCAGCATTGAGGCCAGATATTCCTGCGTCAGGTTCAGGGTGTCGCCCTCGACCCGGTCGTGACAGCGCAGCAGCCATTTGGCGAACCGCTGGCCCGCGTGGTGCAGGGCGTTGCAGGCGGTCAACTGCTCCAGTTCGCCCTGAAGCCGGGCCATATAGTCGCCGACGGCGTCGCGCACGCCCGGCCGCTGGGCCGACAGCGCTCGGAAACGGGCGGCGTCCACCCGCCGCGCCGTGCCGGCGACCTGGGCCACGCTGCGGGTGTGGGCGTGGTGTGGCACGACCGAGGCGACGATGCCCAGCACGCCCTCGCGCCCGATCATGACCGTCTCCACCGTCCGCCCGTCCTCCAGCACCGCCACCGACGAGCAGAAGCCGCTGTCGATGAAATGCAGGTGTTCGATGGCGTCGTCCGGTTCGTTGAACACATGCCCCAGGGCGAATTCGACGGGGACGGCGATCGCCAGCAGGGCGTCGCGGTCTTCGGGATTCAGGTCGTGGATCAACCGGTTGCCCGGCGGGAGGCTGCGCATGAGTTCGCGCATAAGGCGATCTGCTTCGCGCGTCTGTCGAAACTCGACACAGCGTAGCTGTATGCAGCTTCGGTTTCTGGGGAAAAGCCCTGATTTTACCGCGATATGTACGAAACCGATCAGCCGGCGTCGGCTGAGGGGCGCTCCAGCCGGGCCACCAGACGCTCGGCGTGATGAACCTCGACCCCGATGCAGGAGGCGTGGTCGGCCAGGCGCTTGCGGGCCGCCGCCACAGCGATGTCGTCGTCGGCCCCGTCGAAGAAGTCGAGCAGGGGGCGGCGGTCGGCCTCGTCGAAGAAATGAAACTCGTAGATGCGCAAGCGAACGGCTCCCAGACGGCGAACCTTAGCCTTGGGGTTGCGGGCCTGTCTGTCGGATGTCGACACAGCGCAGGTTCGGGAGCCTTTGCTGTGCGAGCGGCGTTAGGGAGCTTCTCGCCGCCGGGGATGCGATGACCGCCGCCAAGACCCTTCTCAGACGCGTCCCTGTCCTGCGGCGCCTGCCGCCGCTGGCGACGCTGGTCGAGTGGGCGGCGCGGGTCGGATACGGCGCGCGGGGCTTCGTCTATCTGTCGGCCGGGGCGCTGACCCTGCTGGCGGCGACCGACCGGATCGGCGAGGCCGTGGGGACCAGCGGGGCGGCGGGCTGGCTGGCGACCCAGCCCTTTGGCAAGGTGTGGCTGGTGCTGCTGGGGCTGGGCCTGTGGGCCTTTGTCGGCTGGCGGGTGCTGCAGGCGGTGTTCGACGCCGACCATGAGGGGACGGACCTGAAGGGCTGGCTGACGCGGGCGGGCCAGGCGGCCAGCGGCCTGTTCTACGGCGTGCTGGCGTCGGGGGTGTTCGAGTATCTGGACGAGTTCGGCGAGGCGACCAGCGCATCCTCCGCCCAGGCGGAGAGCGTCGCCGAGAATCAGGAGAAGGCGGCCGTTCTGCTGGGCCTGCCGTTCGGAGAGGCGCTGCTGATCGCGGCGGGGCTGGTGGTGCTGGGCGTCGGCGTCGGCAATATCGTGCGGGCGTTCCGGGACGACTTCGACGACGCCCTGGCCTGTCCCAAGGCCTTCTGCGGGACGGCGACGGCGCTGGCGCGGGCGGGCTATGGGGCGCGGGGGTTCGCCTATCTGCCGCTGGGGGTGTTCGTGGTGCTGGCGGGGCTGCATGCGCGCTCGGGCGAGGTGACGACGACGGCGGCGGCGCTGGACGCGCTGGAGGCCCAGCCGGGCGGGTCGTGGATCCTGGGGCTGACGGCGGCGGGGCTGATGGCCTTCGGCGCCTTCGCCTTCATGGAGGCGCGCTGGCGCAGGATCCGGCCGCCGCGCGATCTGAAGATCGGCTGAGGCTTGGCGTCGGGCTTGGCCTCCCTATATTCCAGCAACACTTGCTGTTCCAGAAGGCCCTCGCCATGACCAAGACCCTGAAGATCGACTTCGTTTCCGACGTGGTCTGCCCCTGGTGCGTCGTGGGCTTAGGCGGGCTGGAGACGGCGCTGGACGCCCTCAAGAGCGAGGGGATCGCCGCCGACATCGCGTTTCAGCCGTTCGAGCTGAACCCCCAGATCGCGCCCGAGGGCGAAAACATCGTCGAGCATATCGGCCGCAAATACGGCGCGAGCCCTGAGCAGTCCGCCGCCAACCGCGCCATGATCCGCGAGCGGGCGGGCGAGGTCGGCTTCGACATGCGGATGACCGACGACAGCCGCATCTGGAACACCTTCGACGCCCACCGCCTGCTGCACTGGGCGCACGAGACGGCGCCGGACAAGCAGAAGGCGCTGAAACAGGCGCTGTTCACCGCCCACTTCACCGACAACCGCAACCTGACCGACGCCGGCGTCCTGACCACGGCCGCGCAGGCCGCCGGGCTGGACCGGGCCGAGGCGGGCGAGGTGCTGGCCTCGGGCCGCTACGCCCAGGCCGTGCGAGCGTCGGAGGATCTGTGGCGGTCGCGCGGGATCACCTCGGTCCCCGCCGTGGTGGTGGAGGGCAAGTATCTGATCAGCGGCGGCCAGCCGGCGTCGGTGTTCGAAGAGGCGCTGAGGAAGATGGCGTCGGAGGTGTGAGCTTCACCTCCCCATCGGCGCAGGCCGATGGGGAGGACAGGCGGCGCGTGCGCCGCCAGGAGGGGGCGACCGGGTGTGCGACGGAAATACGGGTCATCCCGACGACCGAGTCGCCCCCTCCTGGTCGCTGGCGCGACCTGTCCTCCCCATTCGCCTTCGCGAAGGGGGAGGTGAGGATGTCACGGCGGGTCGGTTTCAGACTCTCCCTCTGCAAAAACACCGTCTGAACTGTGCAATTCGTCTGAAATCGGGGGCGGTTTCAGGTCGTCGAGCGCGTCAACTCGCGCCATCAGGGCGTCGCGGCCGGCGTAGTCGCCGGGGGTCAGGGCGGCGGCCTCCAGGGCGATGACGCCGATCTCTCGCGCGACGGCCGTGGCGCGTTCGGCCATGTCGGGTTCTTTCGGTTTGGGCTCGGGCTTCGGCGCGGGTGGGAGAGCAGGCGGCTCCGCCTCGCGCGCCAGGCGGGTCAGATCGGCGTGCAGCCGCACCCACCGCGCCGCCTCCATCGCGCGCCCGGCCTGGACCGCCCGACCCATCCGCACCAGGGCGTGGGCCGCCATCTCTGCAAAGTCGGGCAGGCCCTGCGCCGTCTCGAACGGCAGGTCGATCGGTTCATCCATAGGCAGGGGAGAGGGATCGTCCTGGTCCTCGCGCCGCCAGCCTTCGTCCCTGGCGCGGGCGCGGAAGGTGCTGACCCCCATGCCGTAACGGGCGCTGACCTCCTCGGCCGTGGCGCCCTCCAGATAGGCCTCGCCCGCCGCCTGCCAGGCCTCTTTCGACAGGCGGCGATAGCCGCGATTCCGGCCCCGGTCGGCGTCGCGCGCGACGGCGTCGCAGGCGGCGAGGGCCGGCGGGCGCAACAGATGCATCGGCAGGCCGTGCGTGCGCCAGAACCGCACCTCGGCCTCGGCCGAGCAGTCCAGGTGAAGCGCGTCGCGATACGCCTGTTCCAGACCCGCCGCGCGCAGGACGCGGATCTGATCCAGCCCCTGCTGCGTGGCCGCATCGTAAAGCGGGTCTCGCGGCCCATCGAACCCGCCGCCCTCGCCGTCGTCATAGGCCTGATCGTCGTGCATCCCGTCCCCCGGCTGTCGCCCACGCCCGATCCCAGGACGCGCCCCCAGTCTAAGGCCGTCCCGAACCGTGATAGGGTAGAGGCCGTCGATTTCCCGAAAGCCGAGGGATTTCAACGGGCCGGGAGGGGACGTCGTGTATAGGAAGAGGCGCTAGCTGTGCATCGGTCCCTCTCCCGTTGGGAGAGGGCTTGAGGCTCGCAGAGCGCAGCGATGCGTTAGCCGAAAGGGTGAGGGTTGTGCGTATGGGGCGAGGTCCGACCCTCACCCTTTCGCGTTTCCAATCGCTTCGCTCTCGGACGCTCAAGCCCTCTCCCAACGGGAGAGGGAAGCCTAGGCCCGCTTCTTGCGGGGCGCAGCCGGAGCGTCGGCGGCGGTGACCAGATGCCCCTTCCAGCCGGGCGGCGGCAGGAACTTGCCGGACTTCTCCTCGCGCGTGCCCGTCTTGGCGATCCGGGCGGCGTCGCGCAGGGCCTTGAGCGTGGTTTCGCGGTCGAAGATCGTGTTCATTTCGGACCCCGAATCCAGCCGTTCGGTCTCCTCGTCGCTACTCGCATAGACCTCCCACGAGTCCACCAGCGGTTTGTAGGCCGTCTCCTGATAGTCGAGGCTGAGCGCGAACCGGCGGCGCAGCGTGTCCTCCGGTATACCGTGACCGCCCTGGGCCACGCGGCGCGCCACGCGGTCGACGGAGAAGTCCGCCGAGGGCGGGCGCAGATAGATCAGTTCGACCCGGTATCCGGCGGCCTTGAACCGGCGGATGCGCGGAGCATGGGAGCGGGTGGCCAGGGTCGTCTCCAGCACCACGTCGGCCCGCTCGACGAACAGGGCGTCCAGCCGCTCCAGCACCAGCCGCCCCGCCGCCAGATCGCGCGCCGCGCCTTCGCCCGTCAGACCACGCGCCACCTCGTCCGGGTTCACGAACCGAAACGCCTCCGCCCGCTGACGCAGGAAGCGGTTGATGAAGGTGGTCTTGCCGGCGCCGTTCGGTCCGGCGAGGAGGACGAGGGTGGGCATTCGCGCAATCTAGCCGCGAGGGGTTGGCCTGTCACTTGGGTCGAGCGAGCCGGCGGGGGTATTTGAAGAGCCGTTGCGGGGAATGGCCGCCCAGATTTGATCTAGCCCGCAAGCTTCAGGTGTGGGGCGCGCCTTCCGTCCCACCTGCACACGTGCGAAGGTTGCGTAACTGGAGGGGCTATGACTGCACCGTATAAAATGACGCTCGACCTCAATGTCCTGCGTCACCTAGGATTCAACCTTTACAGCAACACCGCTGCGGTCCTGTCTGAGGTTGTGGCAAACGCATGGGACGCCGATGCGGAACATGTGTGGGTCGATATTTCGTCCGATAAAATCGTGATCCGCGACGACGGATCAGGCATGACCCGAGATCAGGTCAATGACAGGTATCTGACGGTCGGGTTCGAGCGAAGAAAACACATGCCTGCGGTAACCCCAAAACATGGCCGCAGGCCGATGGGACGAAAAGGCATCGGCAAGCTATCCCTCTTTTCAATAGCAGATCAAATCCTGGTGGAGACGTCAGTCGACGGCTCTCGTGACGCCCTACTGATGGATCGTCAGGAAATCGAGGCAGCGATTTCGGTTCGAAACTCGGCTTATGAGCCCGCGCCTCAGACGATCGATACGATCAACTTCGAACGCGGAACGCGTCTCACTCTAAGCGGCCTTCGCAAAAAAACGCACCTCACACCCAAAGCGTTGCGTCGGCGCTTGGCGCGCCGCTTTAGCGTGATAGGTGCCGAAAAGGGTTTCGATATTGTACTCGATGGGAAACCGATAAGCGTTGCTGATAGAGATTACTTCCACAAGGTACAGTACATATGGGTTTTTGGAGACCAAGATTATAGAACCCGCATCCTGTCTGAATGTAACAATCTTGAGCATCAAGTTTCGAGTGAAGGCATTCTTGAGGACGGAAATCAAATCAGAGGTTGGATTGCAACAGCGAAATCGACAGAAGATTTGCGGGATGACGACGGTGGCAGCCTGAACATGCTCACGGTGACTATGAGAGGTAAGGTCGCCGATGAGGACATACTGCCTAGTTTTGGAGAGGGAGGCGTGTACGGCCGATATGTGTTTGGCGAGATCGAGGCTGATTTTCTCGATGACGATAAACTCGAAGACATTGCGACATCCAGCAGGCAGTCGATTGTCGAGGATGACGAGCGATTTCGAGCGCTTCTGAAATTTGTCCGGAAATCACTCCGAACAATCAAGAACGAGTGGACTACGCTAAGGAACAAGAAAGGCACCGAGGAAGCTTCAGAACTACCCGCCATCAAGGCTTGGCTCGCAACACTCAAAGGCGATGACCAGTCCAGCGCGAAGGCATTTCTTGGGCATATAGCCGCACTGGTTCACGACGAAGGTGAGCGCCGACACATGTATGCGCAAGGCGTAGTTTCATTTGAGGTTCTTAGGCATCGTCGCGAGCTTAACATATTAAAAGATATAACCGACGATAACGGCGGTAAATTTAAGCAATTGCTTCGCACTGTAGATGAATACGAAGCGACGCTATATCACCAAATAGTAACCGAGCGTGTTGGCGTTATTAGGACTCTTGAGGAGAAGGTATCTATAAACGTCAAGGAGCATGTCATTAGGGACTATCTTTCGGACTATCCTTGGCTGCTCGACCCGACTTGGGAAAGATCAGCAGTCAAGGTTCAAACCGAAAAGGCGTTTAAAACTCTACTTATCGATGAGGCAGATAAACTCCTTACCAAGGAAGAGCAGGATGCGCGCCTTGATGTTTTGGTCATTCCATCATCGGGTCAATGGGCCATTATCGAACTTAAACGACCAGAAGTAAAAATCCGTTCTGCCGAACTATATACGCAAGTCCAAAAATATTGGAGAGCCACGAAAAAGGTTTTGAAACTGAAGAAGATAGAGGTTCCTGCCGAATTTGTTGTTGTTCTTGGATCTCTACCGATCGATTGGGAAGATGAGGAGCTCAGGTCGATGGAGGAGCAGAATTTAGCTAAGCTTAACGCCCGAGTCACTACCTTTGACGAGCTGCTCGAAACCGCTTTGGGAAGATATGCGGACTTCTTGGACGCGAACCGGGAGGCTAATCGGCTCAGCTCGTTGCTGAGCGAAATTTCACCGGAAACCTTCGGGATCGATAAGGTCTAACCTCACACCTTCACCTCCACCACCCCGCCGCCCGCCCTGAACTTCGCGCTCATCTCCGCCATGCCGGCCTCGGCCTCCGCCAGCGAACCGCCCGCATCATTCTGCGCCTGGGCATCGCGGCGGATGTCCTGGCTGATCTTCATGCTGCAGAACTTGGGGCCGCACATGGAGCAGAAGTGGGCGGTCTTGTGGGCTTCCTTGGGCAGGGTGGCGTCGTGGTATTTGCGGGCGGTTTCGGGGTCGAGGCCGAGGTTGAACTGGTCCTCCCAGCGGAACTCGAACCGGGCGCGCGACAGGGCGTCGTCGTGCAGGCGGGCGGCGGGGTGGCCCTTGGCCAGGTCGGCGGCGTGGGCGGCGATCTTGTAGGTGATGACGCCGTCCTTGACGTCCTGACGGTCGGGCAGGCCCAGATGCTCCTTGGGCGTGACGTAGCAGAGCATGGCCGTGCCGAACCAGCCGATCATGGCCGCGCCGATGGCCGATGTGATGTGGTCATAGCCGGGGGCGATGTCGGTGGTCAGCGGGCCAAGCGTATAGAAGGGCGCCTCGTGGCAGTGTTTCAGCTGCTCATCCATATTGGCCTTGATCTTGTGCATCGGCACGTGGCCGGGGCCCTCGATCATGACCTGGCAGCCCTTGGCCCAGGCGATCCTGGTCAGTTCGCCCAGGGTGCGAAGCTCGGCGAACTGGGCCTCGTCATTGGCGTCGGCGATGGAGCCGGGGCGCAGGCCGTCGCCCAGGCTGAAGCTGACGTCATAGGCGCGCATGATGTCGCAGATGTCCTCGAAATGCTCGTAGAGGAAGCTCTCCTTGTGGTGGGACAGGCACCATTTGGCCATGATGGAGCCGCCGCGCGAGACGATGCCGGTGACGCGTTTCGCCGTCATCGGCACGAAGGGCAGGCGCACGCCCGCGTGGATGGTGAAATAGTCCACGCCCTGTTCCGCCTGTTCGATCAGGGTGTCGCGGAACACCTCCCACGTCAGGTCCTCGGCGACGCCGTTCACCTTCTCCAGCGCCTGATAGATGGGCACGGTGCCGATGGGGACGGACGAGTTGCGGATGATCCAGTCGCGGATGTTGTGGATGTTGCGGCCGGTCGACAGGTCCATGACGTTGTCGGCGCCCCAGCGGGTGGCCCAGACCAGTTTGTCGACCTCGTCGTCCACCGAGGACAGGACCGCGCTGTTGCCGATGTTGGCGTTGATCTTCACCAGGAAGTTGCGGCCGATGATCATCGGCTCGACCTCGGGGTGGTTGATGTTGTGCGGGATGATGGCCCGGCCGCGGGCGATCTCCTGACGCACGAACTCCGGCGTCACGAAATCGGGGATGGCGGCGCCGAAGTCCTCGCCGTCGCGGATGCAGGGGGCGGACTGCTCGCGGCGCAGGTTCTCGCGGATGGCGACATATTCCATCTCGGGCGTGATGATGCCGGCCTGGGCGTATTCGTACTGGGTGACGGGGCGGCCCTCGACGCCCTTGAACACCTTGTGGTTCGAGACGTCGAAACGGGGGGCCAGGTTCTTGCCGCTGGCGTGGCCGTTGTCCTCGGGCTTGACCTCGCGCGGGTTCAGGACGGGGGCGATGTCGCCGCGATCCAACTGCCAGCTGGACTTGACCAGGGGCAGGCCCTTCTTGATGTCGATGGTGACGGTCGGGTCGGTGTAGGGGCCGGAGCTGTCGTATATGGTGACCGGCGGCTCGTTGGCCGAGGGGTGGACGGCGACCTCGCGGAAGGGGACGCGGATGTCGGGATAGAGTTCGCCGCCGACATAGACCTTGCGGCTGCCCGCCCGTTCGCCGGTGGGGATGGTTCCGGTCTCGCGCATGACCGCGTCGCGCGCGTCCTTGAGCGCCAGCTCGACATTGGGCTCTTCGGGCAGGGCGGGGGGCGTGACTTGGATGTTCATGGCGGCCTCAAACGGTTGAGGTCTGCCGACGTCGGGCGGAACGGTCCTGTTGCGTGGACCAATGCGTTTCCCATCCCTTCGCCGGCATGACCCGGATCAGGTTCGACGGGTCAGGCGGCTACGCCAATCTCAGCCGCTGGGCGCTTTCAGGCGAAGTGGTCGCCGGTTCGCCGCCCGGAAAGCGCCCACTTAAGTGGCGCGCCTTCGAACCGCTCGCTGGAACCGCTCGCTGAAGGCGCGCTGTGCGACCCCCCGGAGAACGAGGATCAGGGTGACGCCGCGCCGTGCCTGCGTCAAGCGCCGGGTGCAGGCGGCGGTGTCGACGGTTTGGAGCCGAACATCGACAAGCACGGGATGCGGCTGATCTTCTAGTCGTCCGCGTCGGTCACAGCCGGGTTGATGATGACCGGATCGCCGTAACCCAGACCGGTCAGGCGCGAGGCCTGGGTCGCGGCGTCACCGACGACGACGTAGATCATGGCATCGGTGTCGATCCAGCGAGCGGCGAGGGCCTTGATCTGATCCACGGTCAAGTCGTCGATGACCTGAGCCTCGGCGGTCAGGTAGTCGGCGGGCAGTCCGTAGTCGCCGATGGTCGCCAACACGTCCAGCTTGGCGTCCGAAGTCTCGAAGTCGCGGGCGCGGCTCTTGCCAAGGGCGTCACGGGTGACGGCGAGGTCTTCGGCGGTAAAGGTCGCGCCATAGTCGCGCATGATGTCGCGGGCCAGGGTCGAGGCCTCCAGCGTCACGTTCGAGCGCACCGAGCCGGACAGGGCGAATTCGCCGATCGCGCGCCCGCCCGAGAATGTCGTGCCGACGCCGTAGGTGTAGCCCTTACCCTCGCGGAGTTGCTGGAGCAGCCGCGAGGCGAAGCCTCCGCCGCCGAGGCGATAGTTCAGGGTGGTGGCCGGGTAATAGTCGGCATCGGCGCGGCGCAGGGCCGGGTAGCCGAAGGTCAGCACCGATTGTTTGGCGCCGGGAACGTCGTAGAAATAGATCCTGGAAACCGCGGGGCGGGGCGGCATCGGATAGGCGGGGATGACGGTCGGGCGAGCGGTCCAACGCGCCGCCAGATCAGACAGGGCGGCCTGGGCCTGGGCCTGATCCACGTCGCCGACGATGCGCAGTCGGGCATGGTCGGGCGAGAGGTGCTGCAGATAGGTCTTCAGGTCGTCCATGCTCAGGGCGGCGATCGAGGTTTCGGACCCGAGGGCGTTGCGAGACAGGATGTGGTCGGGTCCGTACATGACCAGCGCCAGTGTCCGGGCCGCCATGGCGTCGGGCTCGGCGCGGCTGCCCCTGAGATCGGAGAGGGTTGCGGACCGGGCGAGGCTGAGCTCCTGAGCGTCCCAACGCGGCTCGACCAGCATTTCCGTGACGAGGTCGAGCGTAGGCTTGAGATTGCGGGCCAGGGTCTGACCCGAAATCACGAAACGCTCGCTGCCGGCCTCGACGGAAACGGTGGCGCCCAGGGCCTTGAATGCATTTTCGAGTTCGGCCGGGGTGCGGCGGGCGGTGCCGCGATCCAGCATACGCGCAAGCATGGAGGCGGCGCCCGGCTTTGCCGGATCGTCCAGTAGACGGCCGCCGTCGATGGACAGCTGGAAGTTCGCCAAGGGCAGTTCGGTGTTCTCTATGCCCGAGATCTTGAGTCCGTTGGCGGCGTTCGCGCTCCAGATGACCGGCGGGGTCAAGACCGGAGCCGGGCCGGAGGGCGGCTCTATGGTGCGGTCGAATCTGGACGGTGTGCGAGCGACGGGCGTCCGGTCGGCGTTCTGATCGACGGGGGCTTCTGCGCCCTCGACGATCGGCTCCTCGACCACGACGGCGACGGTCGAGTCGATCAGGGCCAGTTCGGGATGGCCCTTCGGCACGAAGCTGGTGGCGACGTGCGGACGGTCGGCGACATACTGACGATAGACCCGCATCACGTCATCGGCGGTGACGGCGCGCAGGCGGGCCAGGGCTGTGTCGGTAAAGGTGGGGTCGCCGGTGGTGGCGTCGTTGCGAGCCAACATCCGTCCCTTGGACAGAACGCTGCCCAGGCCGCCATAGAAACCGGCCTCCTGCATGGTCTTGACGCGTTGCAAGGCTTCTGGATCGACGCCCTGAGCCTCGAACCTGGCGAAGCCTTCGTCCAGTGCGGCCTGGACCTCATCCAAATCCTTGCCGTCGAAGGCGCGAACGGACAGCATGAAGGCGCCGGCGATCTGTTCGGCGTCCAGTCGCGCCGAGACCGTGGAGGTCAGCTGCTTTTCGTCGATCAGCACGGCGTTCAGCGGCGCGGCCTTGCCGTCGGTCAGATACTGGGCCAGCACCTGCAGCGCGGCGGCGTCGGGAGCGGTCTGGTCCACGGCCGGATAGGCCAGGGTCAGTTCGGGAAGAGTGGCGAAATTGTCCTCGTGAACCAGCCGTGCGGTTCGGGCCAGGGGCGCCGGGCGAGGTTGCGCTCGCTCGGCCGGGGCGCCGCGCGGGATCTCGCCGAAATACTTGTCGATCCAGACGCGGGCCTGTGCGGGATCGAAGTCGCCGGCAATGACCAGCGTGGCGTTGTTGGGCGTGTACCAGCGGCGATAGAACTCGCGCACATCATCCAGTGTCGCGGCGTTCAGATCGGCCAGAGAGCCGATGACCGACCAGTTGTAGGGGTGATCCCTGGGGTAAAGGGTGTTGAGGATGACGTCGTCGGCATGACCGTACGGGCGGTTGTCGACGCCCTGACGCTTCTCGTTCTTGACGACCTCCTTCTCCTTGGCGAGCACGGGGTCGGTGACGGTGTTGATGAAATAGCCCAGCTTGTCGGCCTCGGCCCAGATCATCTTCTCCAGCGCGTCGTTGGGCACGGTCTGGAGATAGTCTGTGGCGTCGTGACTGGTCGAGCCGTTGGCGCCGTTGCCGCCGACGCGGGCGCTGAGGCGGTCAAGACCGCCCGGGCCAAGGTTTTCGGAATTCAGGAAGAACAGGTGTTCGAACAGGTGGGCGAAGCCGGTGCGGCCCGGCGTCTCGCGCGCCGAGCCGACGTGGGCGGCCAGGACCACGGCGGTCACCGGATCGGAACGATCAATGTGGAAAACCACGTTCAGGCCGTTGGGCAGGGTGTAGGTCTGGACCGGAATAAGCTCCCCTCGCGTCTGGACGGCGTCGGCTTGGGCAGGCTGAGGCGGGGTCTGCGCCAACGCGGGCGAGGTCATGGTCAAGGCGCCGACGGCGACGCCCGCCAGCAGCAGACGGCCGAAAAGGCGCGTTGATTTACACATGAAAGCTTCCCCAAGCGTTGTTGGAGCGAACGCTACATCAGTCGGGGACAAGAGGCAAAAACGGGCTTGCCCCCCGGCCTTCGGCCCGTCAAACGAAGCGAGTGTCCATTCAGTCCCTTATCATCGATTGCGACCCCGGCGTGGATGACGCCGTGGCGTTGTTCCTGGCCTTTGCGGCGCCTCAGCTGAACCTGCTGGCGGTCACCACGGTGGGGGGCAATGTTCCCGGCGCCCTGACCCAGCGCAATGCGCGGATCGTGCGCCAGATCGCCGGGCGCGAGGACGTGCCGGTGCACGGCGGGGCCGAACGGCCGCTGAAACGTCCGCCGGCGGGGGCGGGCGCCTTCCACGGGCCCGAGGGGCTGGGCGATCTAGAGCCGTTCCAGCCGACGGGCATCGTCGGCGACGGGCCGGCCGCCAACGCCATCGTCGACCTGGTCATGAGCCGGCCGCAGGGTTCTGTCGCCGTCGCCGTCATGGGGCCGATGACCAATCTGGCCCTGGCGATGCGGCGCGAGCGGCGGCTGGCCGACTGGCTGGGGCCGGTCGTGATCATGGGCGGCGCGCGCTCGGAGGGCGGCAACATCACCCCGTCGGCCGAGTTCAACATCTGGGCCGACCCCGATGCGGCGGCGGTGGTGTTCGGATCGGGGTGCGAGGTGATCGCCCTGGGGCTGGACGCGACCCATCAGGTGCGCGCGACCGAGGACCGGATCGCGGCCATCGAGGCCATCGACAGCGAGGCGGCGCGGACGACGGCGGCGATGCTGAGGTTCTCGCAGCGGGTCGAGCGCGAGGTCGTGGGCTGGGAGGCGGCGCCGCTGCACGATCCCTGCACCGTCGCCTGGCTGCTGAAGCCCGACCTGTTCGAGACGCGGGCGTGCCGGATCGAGGTGGAAACGACGTCGGAACTGACGCGCGGTCATACGGCGGTGGAGTTCCGGGTCGATCCGGCGACGGCGCGGCATCGCTGGGCGGTTTCCGCGAACGGGCAGGGGGTGTTCGACCTGATCGTGGAGACGTTAAGGGGCGCGGCATGAGGATCACCGTCGTCGGCTCGATCAACCTGGACCTGGTCGCCACGGCGCCCCGCCTGCCGGCGCCGGGCGAGACGGTGACGGGGGCGACGCTGACGCAGCATCCGGGCGGCAAGGGCGCGAACCAGGCGCTGGCGGCGGAGAAGCTGGGAGCCGAGGTGTGCCTGATCGGGCGGGTCGGAAACGACGCCATGTCGGGCGACGCCCTGGCCCTGATGGCGGACATGGGCGTCGATCTGTCGGGGGTGGAGACGGATGTGGCGGCGCCGACGGGCGTGGCGCTCATCGCCGTCGATCCGACGGGCGAGAACCAGATCGTGGTGGCGGCGGGGGCCAATCATTTGGTGACGCCCGAACAACTGCCGCAGCGGATCGAGGGCGCACTGATCGTCCAGCTGGAGCTGCCGATCGAGACGGTGGAGGCGGCGGTGGGCCGGGCTACGGGCTTCGTCTGCGCCAACCTGGCGCCCGCCGCGCCGGTGTCGGAGGCCCTGCTTCGCCGCGCAGATCTGATCGTCGTCAACGAGATCGAGGCCGCCTACTATGGCGACAGCCTGCACCGGGGCGGCGGCCGGGTGGTGGTGACCAAGGGCGCCAAGGGCGCGGCCATGTACCAGCGCGGCGTCGAAATGGCCTGGGCCACCCCGCCCGCAGTCGAGGCGGTCGATGCGACCGGCGCCGGAGACGCGTTTGTGGCGGCCATCGTCGTGGCGTTGCTGGAAGGCATGGATGCCGCCGAGGCGCTGAAGTTCGCCTGTGCGGCCGGGGCGTTGGCGGCGACGCGCGCGGGGGCTCAGCCGTCTGCGCCGGAGCGGGATGAGGTCGAGGCGCTGCTGGCGGTCAGGGTCTGACGATCAGCCGCACGACCTCGCCGGCGTGGAGGCGGTCGAAGCCGGCGTTGATGTCGTCGAGGGGGATGACGCCGCTCATCAGACGGTCCACCGGCAGCCGGCCCTGGCGGTACAGGGCGACATAGCGGGGGATGTCGCGGCTGGGGACGCAGGTGCCGATGTAGGAACCCTTCAGCGTGCGCTCCTCGGCGACCAGGGAGACGACGTTGACGGCCAGCGCCGCCTCGGCGGGCGGCAGGCCGGCGGTGACGGTGGTTCCGCCGCGCCGGGTCATCTTCCACGCATTGTCCAGCGCCTGGACCGAGCCGGCCATTTCGAAGGCGAAGTCGGCGCCGCCGTTGGTCAGGGCGCGGACCTGATCGACCGCGTCGGGGTCGGCGCCGTTGACGGTCTGGACCGGGCCGAGGGTGCGGGCGAGGGCCAGTTTTTCCTCGGACAGATCGACGGCGATGACGGGGGAGGCGCCGCTGGCCAGGGCGCCCAGGACGCTGGCCAGGCCGACGCCGCCCAGACCGATGACGACGACGCTCTGGCCCGCCTTGACCCCTGCGGTATTCACCACCGCGCCGACGCCGGTCAGGACGGCGCAGCCGAACAGGGCCGCCTCCTCGAACGACAGGTCCGGGTCGATCCTGACCAGTGAGCGGCGCGAGACGACAGCGCGCTCGGCGAAGGCGGAGCAGCCGAGGTGGTGGTTGACCGGTTCGCCCTCGCGGAAGATGCGGCGGGCGCCGGAGAGAAGCTCGCCCTTGCCGTTGGCGGCGGCGCCGGGCTCGCACAGGGCGGGGCGGCCGCCGGCGCATGGATCGCAATGGCCGCAGGACGGCATGAAGACCATGACGACGTGATCGCCGATCTGGAGGTCGGTGACGCCGGCCCCCAGGGCCTCGACCACGCCGGCCGCCTCATGCCCCAGGGCCATGGGCAGGGGGCGGGGGCGGTCGCCGTTGATGACGCTGAGGTCCGAATGGCACAGGCCGGCGGCCTTGATCGCGACCAGGACCTCGCCTGGGCCGGGCGGGTCCAGCGTCACGGTCTCGACCGACAGCGGACGGCTGTCGGCGTAGGGGTGGGCGGCGCCCATGCGCGACAGGACGGCGGCGCGGGTCGGGATGCTCATGCTCTTGTCCTCATGTCCGAAAAGACCAGCGCGTTCGTGATCAGGCTTCTACCGATAGGCGCTTGACGCAACGTCGTCCAAGCTAGAGCGTCGGTATCGAGAGCGACGGTTCGCGTCGCCGAGGGAGACGACGATGCCGAAACGAGACGAGGGCGCCCTGGCCCACCGCGCGACCTACAAGGCCTTTCACATGGTCTCGACGCGCTGGGCCGACAACGACCAGTACGGGCACATCAACAACGCCAAATTCTACGAGTTCGTGGACTCGGCGGTGAACGCCCACCTGCTGATCGCCAATGCGCTGGACGAGTCCATCGGCCTGGTGGTGGATTCGGGCTGCCGCTACACCTCGTCGCTGAAGTTCCCCGACGTGATCGAGGTCGGGATCAAGGTCGACAAGATCGGCACCTCCAGCGTCAGCTACGGCTTCGCCGTGTTCAAGCGCAGCGCCGACGTCCCCGCCGCCATCGGCCATTTCGTGCATGTCTATGTCGACGCCGAAACGCGCCGGCCCAAGCCGCTGCCGGCCAAGCTGCGGGCGGTGGTGGAGAACCTGCGGGCGGGGTGAGGCGGGCGGGTAGCTGACCGAGCGGAGGTCCTGAGACGGGTGTCGCTGATGGTGTTCGTGAGTGCCGTTGATAACGCGGTAGCTCGGTCCGATGAGTGCTTATGTTCAAGTTTATGACCGCTCCCATCGCCCGGATCGTTTTAGCAAATCGACGACTTCGATGGTCTACTCCTCGGACTTTCAACGACCCGTTTGACGTTCAGTTTGACCTTCGGATGGTTATTGATCGAGCCCAAATTCGCCGGCTTACGCTTCAGAAGATGTGGGATGATTTGTATGGTGCGGAGCCGGGCCCGCCAGCAAATCAGGTCGGAGTCATCATGCGCTATATGCGTGGACGGATGCCGGCTTGGAACATCGAACAACTTGAAGACAATATGGGCGACGCGCTCGACAAAAGTCTCGATGGTGGCGATGCTGCTTGGCTACGCTTTCAGTTAGAAGCGCGCGAGCAACTCAAAAACAGTAAAATTCTTTGCCTGACCACGGCACCCGAAAATTTTCTAATGTGGACCCACTATGCTGGGCAGCACACGGGAGCTGTTTTAGGTTTTCGAAATGCGCCTGGACTAGACAGCCCATGGGGAGAGGCCCGTCCAGTTAACTACGTTGACCAGATGCCCGCTTTAATAGACGATGAAGAATTCTCGAACGTCTTGGCGGGAAGGGCAAATCTAGAAGCAAGCGCTGTTATAGACAAGCTGGTTTACACCAAATCCGACGCGTTTGCTTACGAGCAGGAACGGCGCATCTACTCTGGTGATGGTCGAAACGCGGAAGCGGATTTCGAGGATTTAGAATTTCACGAGAACGAACTGGATTCGGTGACGCTAGGCCCGCGTATCCTGCCAGAGGATGAGGACGCTATACGGGGGCTAGTTGCAGCAAGCTATGGCCAGGTAGAGATGCGGAGGGCAATCCTTGAACCAAATCGATTTGGAATAAGGATCATACCAGCCTGATATTTCATCAGGCTTCTGGCTCATAGCATAGGCATAGAGGCTGCTTTGCGAGCGAGCTCACAAAGCGGATCGACTACGTAACGGTAGCTTCAGTCGTCCAGACGGCCGATCAGGAACAGGGCGCCGACGGCGGCCAGGGCGCCCAGGGTGAAGGCGGTGACGATGGCGCCGGTGGCGACGGCGGTCGAGACGGTGACGGGGCGGGTCTCGTACCATTCGACGATGTCGGCCTCGTGCAGGTCTTCGTCCATGTAGCCTTGGGCTTCGTAGATGGTGTCGTCTGCGGTCATGGCTGCGCTCCGTCTGTCTGCGGGGGATCAATACGCGCAAACGGTCGAGGTTCCACCCCTGTCGTCCATCGTGACAGGATGACGCTCATCGTTTAGGACCGCCCGCTCAGGTTCCAGAACGCACGAAGACGATCCCATGGCCGGCCACTCGAAATTCAAGAACATCATGCACCGCAAGGGGCGCGCCGATGCGCAGCGCTCCAAGCTGTTCTCCAAACTGTCGCGCGACATCACCGTGGCGGCCAAGAACGGCATGCCCGATCCGGCGCTGAACCCGCGCCTGCGTCTGGCGGTCAACAACGCCAAGGCCGAAAGCCTGCCCAAGGACGTGATCACCCGCGCCATCAACAAGGCCTCGGGCGGCGACGTCGATACGATGGAAGAGGTCCGCTACGAGGGCCGGGGGCCGGGCGGCGTGGGCATCATCGTCGAGGCCCTGACCGACAACCGCAACCGCGCTGCGTCGAACATCGGCGCGGCCTTCAAGAAGAACGGCGGCGCGCTGAGCGAGATGAACTCGGTCGCCTTCATGTGGGATAAGGTCGGCCAGATCATCTACAAGGCCGAGGCCGGGACCGAGGACGAAGTCATGGAGGCCGCCATCGAGGCCGGCGCCCAGGACGTCGAGAGCGACCTGGTCAAGCCAGACATCTACGAAGACGCGCCGGGCCACACGATCTGGACCGCCTTCGAGGATTTGAACGAAGTCGCCGAGGCCATGTCCAAGGTGCTGGGCGATCCGAAATCCACCGCCATCGTCTGGAAGCCGCAGTCGGAAGTGCCGGTCACCGGCGACGCGGTGGGAACGCTGTTCAAGCTGCTGGACGCCTTGGACGCCGAGGACGACGTGTCGTCGGTCTATTCCAACGAGGACATCTCGGACGAGGACGCGGCGAAATACGCGGGCTGAGATTAGGTCGTCCCGATCCATCGGTCGGCGAACGAAGGTCTCGACACTTCGTTAACGCCTCGTTAACCTTTTGGGCAATGAGGCGGTGAGCCTTTTCGATTCGCCATATGGGGGTAGGGTCGGGGTCGTCACCGCACATCGCATAGAGGCGGGGCGACCATGAAACTGACCAGGATCGACAGGGTGCTGTCGCGCGGCAAGAGCGATGTCTCAAACGAGGTGTCCGTCACCCCGGATCGCGCGTCCGAGCAGGATGTCGCCGGCCTGATCGGCGAGCGGTTCGAGACCATTCAGGGCAGCCTGGATCAACTGTCGGACATGGCGCAGCAGTTCGGCACGTTCGAGACCCTGCTGGGGCAGTTGCGCGATCCGCTGGAGGCGGAGTTCCGCTCGCGTCGCGACAGCCATGTCGAACTGGTCAACCTGCGTCACGCCAATGCGGAATCGGCCAAGCAGCTAAGCCTGCTGAACGCAGAGGCGCGCAAGCTGTCGGACGCCCTGGCGGACACCGAAGCCAAGGCTGAGGACCAGGCGGCGCGCGCCGGCGAACATTCGGTCAACCTGCAGGAGGCTCGCGTCGAGATCGGTCGTCTGCGCGCCGAGATGGCCCAGTCCGCCACTCTGATCGAAAGCCTTGAGACGGCGGATCGCGTCTCGACCCAGCGGATCAAGGAGCTGGAGCAGGATCATGAGGCCTTGCGCAACCAGATGAGACAGGCCGAGGCCGCGCGCTCGGAATCCGAGACCACGCGCAGCCAGGTCCAGCGCGACCATGCCCTGGTGTCGGAAGAAAACACGGTCCTGCGCCGTCGCGTCGACGAGGTCGGGATCGAGGTGGCGGGGCTGGCCCGCGCCGCTGCGGCGGGTGAAGGCCTGCTGTCGAACGAACGCGCCCGCGCGGCATCCGAACAGGCCGAGGCGGCCCGCGCCGTCCGCTCGCTGGAAAGCCAGGTCGAATCGACCCGCGCCGAGATCGCCGCGGTCACCGCTCGCCTGGATACCGCCACGGCGCGCGTCAACGGACTGGAACTGCTGAACGGCGAACAGACCGTGCAACTGAAAGATCTGCAGAGCGGCGGTCATGTCGCCGAACGGCGCGCCGACACGCTGCAGATCGGGCTGGACCGTGCGATGGAACGGGCGCGCACGCTTGAGGTCGAGGTCGAGGAATCGCGTCGACGTCAGGTATCGATGGAGGCCGCACGCGCCGCCGCCGTCGATCGTGCGGAGGCCCTGACCAAGGCCGCGATGGCGCATGACAAGGCCATCGTCCGCGCCGAAGAGCGGATGACCAAGATCCAGGCCAAGCTGACCGCCGCACAGGACGAGCACGATGCGCGCGTCCAGGCCATGGGCAAGCAGTTGACCGCCCTGCGCGACGATCTGGAAACCGCCCGCGCCGAGGGGGCCATGTCGGCCGCCGCGCTGGATGCAGCGCGGCGCGGCCGTGGCGGTCGTCCGGTCATCGCCGAAGCGGCGGCCAATCTGCAGGCCATCGTCGGCTGAACGGGGCCCGGTCGTCTGACGATCAGCGCGAGTCGTTCGCACGGAACCGGGCGGCGGCGAAGGCGTAACCAGGCTTCACCGTTACGCCTGGAGCGCCCCATGGACATCACCCAGCTGATCCTCGACGACCACGCCGAACAGCGCCGGCTGTTTGCGATCATCGAACAGATCGATCCCAAGGATGTGGATGCGTTGAGCGCCGTGTGGCTGAGGCTGTCGGCGTTTCTGGACGTGCATGCCGAGGCCGAGGAGCGGTTCTTCTATCCCGAGCTGCTGAAACAGGGCGAGGGCGCCAACGACGCCGAGGACGGCACGGTCGAGGGCGAGACCGAGGACGCCATCGAGGATCACAACAAGCTGCGCGATGCGGTCAAGGCGGTCGAGAAGCACAAGGTCGGAACCAGGGCCTGGTTCGACGCCGTGGGCGAGGCGAACGTCGTCAACTCCAAACATATGGGCGAAGAGGAGCGGCAGGGGCTGACGGACTTCCGCATGAATGCGGACATCGAGACGCGCCATGCGCTGGCGGTCAGGTTCGCCGCCTTCGAGGCTGAGCACATCACGGGGGTCAAGCCGGTGAACAAGGACCCCGATGCCTATATCGAAAAGCACGGCTGAGGCTGAGGCGGGGAGCGACGGACGATGCAGCAGGATCGCGATCCGAGGTCCGATCTGCCGGGCGCCGCCGGTCCGCCGGTGGAGGGGCGACGGTGGGCGTGGGTGAAGGTCTGCGCCTGGGGCGGGGCTGTCGTCGTGCTGCTGTGCGCCGCAGCCGTGGCGACCTGGCTGGTCTCGCGGGTGCAGACGGCGCTGGTGGATCGACAGGAGGCGGCTGAGCCTGAACGGCTGGTCGTCGAGGCCCCGCCGGTCGTTGCGCCTCCACAGCCGGCGCCCGTGACCGTTCCTGTGAGTGTGGAGACGGTCGAAGCGGACCCGCCCCCGCCGGAGCCGCCTGCGCCTGTGGCGCCCCAAACCGAGCGTCGGCGGCCCTTGCTGATGCAGCGCTGAGCGCGACGGCCGAAACCGTTCATTGCCCGATAACCCTCTTTGCGGCATGAGGGGAACGGATGGCGAACGAACCTGTCAGAATCATCGGCCTGGACCCCGGTCTGCGACGCACCGGCTGGGGGGTGATCGTGTCCGACGGCGCGCGCCTGAGGTGGGTGGCGCACGGCGTCGTCAGCCCGCCGGAGAGCGCGCCGTTCAGCGAGCGGCTGCTGCATCTGTTCGAGGCGCTGGGCGTCATCTGCGCCGACCACGGCTGCGAGGAGGCGGCGGTGGAAGAGGTGTTCGTCAATGTGAACCCGTCCTCGACGCTGAAGCTGGGCCATGCGCGGGCGGCCGTGATGCTGGCGCCGGCCAAGCTGGGGCTGACGGTGGCGGAATATTCGCCGAACCTGATCAAGAAGGCGGTGGTGGGCGCGGGCCATGCGGACAAGAGCCAGATCGCCTTCATGATCAAGCGGCTGTTGCCGACCGCCGGGGAGGTGAAGGCGGATGCCGCCGACGCCCTGGCCGTGGCGGTCACCCATGCGCAACTGAGGAAACGGTCCTTGCTGGAAGCGATGCATCGGGGGGCGGCGTGATCGGGCGTTTGCGGGGTGTCTTGGCCGAGGTCGGGGAGGCGGACTGCCTGATCGACTGTGCTGGCGTGGGCTATGTCGTGTCGTGCGGCGCGCGGACCCTGGGGCGGTTGCCGGCGCCGGGCGATGAGGCGACGGTGCATGTGCATTCGCAGTGGAGCGAGGATGCGGGGCCGCGCCTGTATGGATTTCTGACGCGCGACGAGCGGCGGGCCTTCACCACCCTGTTGGCCATCCAGGGCGTGGGGCCCAAGGCGGCGCTGGCGGTGCTGGACGTGTTGCCGCCGGGTGAGCTGGCGGGGGCCGTGGCGCGCGAGGACAAGGCGGCCGTGGCGCAGGCCAACGGCGTGGGACCGAAGCTGGCGCTGAGGATCGTGACCGAGCTGAAGGGCAAGCCGTTGGGCGACGTCAGTTTTGCGCCGACCGCGCCGGGCATGCATGTCGAGATCGCGCCCCCGCCGCCGTCCATCACCGGCGAGGCCGTGTCGGCCCTGCTGGGCTTGGGCGTGGCCGAGGTGAATGCGCGCCGGGCCGTGGATCAGGCGCTGATCCGGCTTGAGTCGAAAAACGGGGGCGACGAGGCCGAACTGCCGGCCGTGATCCGCGCGGCCTTGCAGGAGTTGGGGCGTTGAGGGCGGAACACTCCCCAGGTTTCGGGCCGGGTTTCGGGATGTCAGGGTTGAGCCGGGTGCGCGACGCGGCCTATGCGGACGCCCCCCCGAAACGTCAGAGTGGATTTGAAAATGAACAAGAAACTACAGGTCGTGATCGTCTTCGCCGTCGGTCTGATCGCCATGGTGGTCGGTTACGCGGTCCTGAAGGGGCTGTAGGCCGGTCGCGTCGGGGAGCGGTGCGATGAGCGATGACAGACTGGTCGCCGCCGACGCCTCCCCCGGCGAAGCCTACGACCGCGCCTTGCGGCCGCAGACCCTGTCGGAGTTCGTCGGGCAGTCGCAGGCCAAGGGCAATCTGAAGGTCTTCATCGATGCGGCGCGCGGGCGGGCCGAGGCGCTGGACCATGTGCTGCTGTTCGGACCGCCGGGGCTGGGCAAGACGACGCTGGCGCAGATCGTGGCGCGCGAGCTGGGCGTGGGGTTCCGGGCGACGTCGGGGCCGATCCTGGCCAAGGCGGGCGATCTGGCGGCGATCCTGACCAACTTGGAACCGCGCGATGTGTTGTTCATCGACGAGATCCATCGGCTGAGCCCGAACGTCGAGGAGATCCTGTATCCGGCCATGGAGGACCATGTGCTGGACCTGATCATCGGCGAGGGACCGTCGGCGCGTTCGGTGCGGATCGATCTGGCGCCCTTTACGCTGGTCGGGGCGACGACGCGGGCGGGGCTGCTGGCCACGCCGTTGCGCGACAGGTTCGGCATTCCGCTGCGGCTGGAGTTCTATTCGGCCGACGAACTGACGGCGGTGGTGCGGGGCACGGCGCGCAAGATGGGCGCCGCCATCGACGAGGCGGGCGCGCGCGAGATCGCGTCGCGCGCGCGGGGCACGCCCCGGATCGCCGGGCGGCTGCTGCGTCGGGTGCGGGACTTTGCGTCGGCCGAGGGGGCGGAGACGATCTCGAAACTGGTGGCGGCGCGCGCGCTGGCGCGGCTGGAGGTGGACGAGGCCGGGCTGGACAGTCTGGACCGTCGGTTCCTGAGGGCGCTGATCGAGAACTATGGCGGCGGGCCGGTGGGGATGGACACATTGGCGGCCGCCATCGCCGAGGCGCGCGACGCCGTCGAGGACGTGATCGAACCCTATCTGCTGCAACAGGGCTTCATCATGCGCACCCCGCGTGGACGGGTGGCCTGCGCCAAGGCCTATGCCCATCTGGGGCTGAGCGCGCCTGCGCCGCCGCCCGCCGGGCCGATACCGGGCGACCTGTTCGAATGAGGATTGCGTTCGATCCGGGCAAGGATGCGAGCAATCAGGAGAAGCATGGGCTGTCGCTGGCCCGTGCCGGCGAAATCGATCTCCGCGCCGCATATATCCTTGCGGACAACCGTCAGGATTACGGCGAGCCACGATGGCGGGCCTATGGTATGATGGATGGGCGGCTTCATATGCTGGCCTTCACCTTCCGAGACGGGACAGTGAGAGCCATCAGTCTGCGCCGCGCGAACGCCAAGGAGAGCAAACGCTATGGCTGATCCGAAACTCAGCCTTGATCTGAGCGACTATGTGGATGTCGAGATCGACGATCAGGACAACCCGGAATGGACCCAAGAGGACTTCGCCAAGGCGCAGCCGCTGCGAGACGTGTTGCCTGACCTGTATGCTCAACTCGATGCCGAGCGCGAGGTGGGATTGAAACTGCCCGCCGCCACCATTCGCGCCTTCGCCGAAGAGGGCGAGGACTGGCGCGAGCGGATGGCCGATGCGCTGACGGAAGCCGCGCGCAAGAAGCATGCGGCCTGATTGAAGGCTGATCGGGGTCTGACCTCCGATAGGCGGTTGCCAAGCGGGGCGGGCGGGGGTTTGCTGGGGGCGAACCGGAGCCGTCCCATGATCCTGCGCACCCTGGCCGTCCTGGCGGTCATGTCCGGCCTGACGGCGTTGGCTCCGCCTGCGAAGGCGGCGGCGCCGGTGTTCACCGACAAACCCTGCCCGAGCGACTGGCCGACGGGTCTGCGCGAGGTGCGGTGCGGCGCCTTGACGGTGGACGAGGCGCGTGACGGGTCGGTCAGCGACCGGCGCATCGACATCGCCGTGGTGATCGTCAAGGCCAGCGCGCCGTTCAAGGACGCCTCGGGACAGGTGCTGCCGCCCATCGTGATGTTCCACGGCGGGCCGGGCGGGGATCTGACGCCTGGCGCGGGGCGGATGCTTCAGGCCCTGACCCGCAGGCCCGACGCCTTCGCCGTGGATCAGGACGTGATCCTGTTCGACCAACGCGGCGGCGGGGCGAGCAAGCCGTCGATGGACTGTCCGGGGGTGCAACTGACCGACGCGGGGCCGCCGTCCGACGCGGATCGCGACGGGCTGATCGCCTGTCTGAAGGGATATCAGGCGCAGGGCGTCGATCTGAACCAGTACAACGCCGCCGCCATCGCCGACGACGTGAAGGACATGGTCCAGGCGCTGGGCCTGACCAAGATCGACCTGTGGGGCGGATCGTATGGGCCGCGCATCGAGGCCGCCGTCATCACCCATCAGCCCCAGATCGTGCGCGCCGCCGTGATGGACAGCCCCTGGCCGCCCGAGGGCAACTGGGCCGTGGGCACGCCGGAACAGGTGTCGGCGGCGGTGAAGATCATCCTGGCCAAATGCACGGCGCAAGTCGCGTGCGCGGCGCAGCATCCCGACCTTCAGGCGCGGTTCGAGGCGGAGGCGCGCAAATGGATGGCGGGGCCGGTGACGGGCAAGGACGGGCGGACGTTCAACGTTGACGACCTGTCGGCCTTTCTGATGGACACGACATACAGCGCCACGGGGGTGCGGGGGCTGCCGACCGATCTGGAGAAGATCATCGCCGGCGACCTGAGCCCTGTCGCCGAGATCGCCGAGGATCGGACCTATTATTTCGAGGGTCAGCACATGGCGCACCTGTGCAAGGAGGAGCTGCCGTTCGAATCCAGGGCGCGGCTGGCGGCGGGGGCCGCGGGCGATCCGGTGGCGGAGGTTCTGGTTCCGTCGCTGTCGCGGCTGTTCGACGTCTGTGCGGCGGTGGGCGAGCGGCCGGCGAAGCCGATCGAGAACCTGCCGGTCCAGACCGACATCCCGACCCTGTTCGTCGCCGCCGAGATCGATCCGGGCTGCCCGCCGCCCCTGACCGAGGCGGCCGCCAAGGGCTATTCCCACAGCCAGGTGGTGATCGTGACCAACGCCACCCACGGCGTGATCAACGCCAGTCCCTGCACGCGAAAGATGGCGCGCGACTTCCTGCGTGATCCGTCCAAGCCGGTGGGTCGCAGCTGCCTGCCGGCCGCGGATACGCCGCTGGACTTCACCCTAGGTGCGCCCGCCGCATGAGGATGATGCCGCATCGCAGCCCGCGACAGCGGTGGACGATGATCGCGGCGGCGGTCGTGCTGGCCCTGTGCGCCGTCGCCGCCTGGGTCGCGATGCGGCCGGCGAACGCGCCCTCGCCCGAGCCGGCCTCGACGCGGGTCACGCGCCAGATCCGCATCCAGGCGGGCGCCGGCGCCGAGCTGCGCTATGCCGAGGCCGGCCAGAGGCGGGCGGTGTGCGGCTATATGGGGCGGGTCGCAGGCGGGCCGGCGGTGGGCTTCGTGTCCATCCCCAACCGCATCCTGTTCAGCGACGATCCCCTGCCGACCGAGTTTCGCGAGATGCGCCAGCGGTATTGCCCCGGATTTTTGGAGAGGCCTTCGTCGCAGGCGGTGCGCTAGAGCCATCGACGATTGAGTTGGTGCGGTCCTGAAAGGCGTTCCATCACAACGGGCACGACGAGGCCACGGAGAACACGACGGGACCGAACGCGCGTCGGCTCGCAGCTCCATGTCCAGGCCGTCAATCGATCTGCGGCTTCGCCGCCGCAGGCCATCAAGCCTTTGCCCAACCGGCATGGCTCCGTCGTGTTCTTCGTGGCCTCGTCGTGATCGCTGTGATGAACCTTGTTCTGAACGGCGCTGATGAGTTGGCCGGTCCAATTCAGCCGCCGAATGCCCTAGAGTGGCCGGATGAGCATCGACCAACCCACCGCCGGCCGTTTCGAGGGGCGCGATCACCTGTTGCCGGTGCGCGTCTATTACGAGGACACCGATTTCACCGGCCTGGTCTATCACGCCAACTATGTGCGCTATTTCGAGCGGGGACGGTCCGACTTCCTGCGCGCCATCGGCGTGGGGCACGCCGACCTGCTGGAAGAGGCCGAGCCGCTGGCCTTCGTCGTGTCGGAGATGAACATCAAGTATCTGAAGCCGGCGCGGATCGACGACGCCCTGGTGGTGCGCACCGTCTATGAGCAGGTGAAGGGGGTGCGGCTGATCATCCGCCAGAGCGTGGAGCGGGCGGGCGAGGTGCTGTGCCGCGCTGAGGTGACGGCGGTCTGCATCCATTTGGATGGGCGGCCGAGGCGACCGTCGAAGGGGCTGATAGAGAAGGTGACGCCGTGGCTGGCGGCGGGCGCCGGCGCCGATTAAGGTTCGCTCAAACGAGGGGGAGAACGTCATGGCTGCGGAAACCTACAAGATGTCCACCAGCGCGGTGATCGTCACGGTCCTGCTGTTCCTGCTGCTGGTCGGCGGCGGGCTGGTGGGCTGTCCCTATTACAAGGTGTGGGAACGCAAGATGGCGGGCCAGGCCGAGCTGCAATATCAGCAGGGCGCGCGCCAGGCGCTGATCGCGCAAGCCGCCGCGGAAGACGAGGCCGCCATCAAGCGGGCCGAGGCGGCGACGCGCCGGGTGCTGGGCTGGACCGACGCGGCCAAGCGCGGCTGCGCCGAACTGGGCCGGGCCGGAGACCGTCTTTGCGAGGAACAGCTGCTGCGCGACGCCGCCACCTATTCCATCGCCAAGGAAGGCCACGAGGGCGTGATCATCAGCGTCGGCGCGCCGGTGTCGGTGGCGGTCGATCCGACGCGGCGGTCTGGCGCGGAGTGAGCCTGACGCGTCGTTCCTGGTCGTGACGGCGTGATGATCGGCCAGATCGACGTCGCCCTACGGGCGGGCGCCGTGGTGACCATCCTGCTGCTGGCGTGGCTGCTGCTGCGCCAACGACGGCGGATCGGCCTGCCCGCCGTTCTGTTCGCGCCGATGGCCCTGTGCTTGTCCGGTTTCATCATCGGCAATACGCCCTTGAGCGATCTGTCGCCCGACGGATTGGTCGGCGTCACCGCCAATGTGATGAGCGGGTTCACGGTCATCTTCCTGTGGTGGTTCTGCCTGTCGTGCTTCGACAGCCGGTTCAGGCTGAAGGGGGGTGTGCTGGGCGTCGGCCTGGCGTGGGGCCTGATCGCCGCACTGGATCGCGGACTGTTCGGCGATACGTTGGCGCGGCTGGAGTGGTCGCGTCTACTGGTGCCGCTCGGCTTCGCGATCGTCGGCCATCTGGTTTGGCGGCTGCTGGCCGAACGTCAGGGCGACCTGATCCAGCAGCGTCAAGACGCCCGCATCATGGTCGCGGTCGTGCTGGGCGGGATGCTGTTCGTCGATCTGTCGGCGGATGTGCTGTTCGGATTTGCGTGGCGTCCGCTGATATTCGCCCTGACCCAGAATGCGATGGTCCTCGGGTTCGGGCTCTGGCTGGCGGGGACGCTTGTGAGCGTACGGCCAGACGTGCTCAGGTTCGGCGTCGCCGAAACAAGGATGTCGCCGGCCGGGACGGCGACGCAGGCCGTTCTTGGGCGTGACGATGTGCTGCATCGCCGGCTGACCGCCCTGATGGAGACGGAGCGGGTCTTTCTCGATCCAGAGCTGACCTTCGCGGCGTTCGTCGTGCGGATGGGCGCGCCGGAACGTACCGTGCGAACCCTGATCAATCGTGAACTGGGCCACGATCATTTCCGCAGCTTCCTGAGCCACTATCGGGTTGCGGAGGCCCGCCGATTGCTGAGCGAAGCAGGTCGCACCGACGACAAGCTGATCGCCGTCGCCCTGGACAGCGGTTTCGCTTCGGTCGCCAGCTTCAACCGGGCGTTCCGGGCCATCGAAGGATGTGCGCCCAGCCAGTATCGAACCGCCGCCCGGCGGGGAGATTCCGGCTCCGCACCCTACGACGCCCGGTTCTGAGAAGCGAAAAGCCGGGTTCTGAGGAGACGCCTCGCCCCGCCGCCGATAGCACTCGCTCCGTCAAAGGGATGAGGGTGGACGCGTGAACGGATTGATCGGTTTGGGGGGCGTGCTGTCGCTTCTGCTCGTGGTGGGAACCATGATCGGATTGACCGATCGCACACGTTTTTCATGGCGTTGGCTGCTGGTCGCGGCGTTGCTGGTGGCCGTCAACGACGCGCTGCTGACGGGCTTCTATGGATTGCTGCCGAACGTGATCGGCGGGGCCTGGAACTGGCAGGGCAAGCTGCTCGCCCTGGCCGCCACCCTGGCGATCGCTGGATCGCCTGCGTTCGGGTGGCGGCGCAGCGGGCTGACGTTGGTTCAGGCTCCAGGAAGTCTGAAGGCCGCCTTGCCGGTCGCCGCGATCTACTGCGCCTTCTTCGTCTTCATCGCCGTGGCCTTTCCCGGAAGGCCGTCCACAGGCGAGGACATCGCTTTCCAACTGACCATGCCCGGCCTGGAGGAGGAACCCTTCTATCGCGGCGTCCTGCTGCTGGCCCTGTGCCAGGCCTTCACCGGCACGAAGCGGTTTCTCGGCGTGGACTGGAGCTGGGGCGCGGTCCTGTCGTGCGTCATGTTCGGACTGGCGCACGCCTTCAGCTTTTCGCAGGGCGCGTTTTCTTTCGATCCGATGACGATGGCGCTGACGGCCCTGCCGTCGTTCATCGCCGTCTGGCTGCGGCTGCGGACCGGAAGCCTGCTGCTGCCCATCCTGCTGCATAACTTCGGCAATGCGTTCTCGTTGGTCGTTTAGCATCCGCGCAGAGCGGGGTCGGAATAACCCTCCGTTAACCGTTATGACGCGCCTGTCAGATGACGGGCGGTCGGGTCGGAGCTAAACGGGCCGGACGCCACACAATGGTCACGTCCGCTGGGTCGAAGAGGGCGTGAACGAACTCGATTCCGCCCGGAGCGCCTGAATGACAATGCCCGTCGACGCCTCGATGATGAACCCCGTCGAGCTGTTCATGACCGCCGACTGGGTGGTGAAGACGGTGATGATCGGTCTGGCGGCGGCCTCGATCTGGTCGTGGACCATCATCATCGACAAGGCGGTGCGGTTCACGGCGTTGAACAAACAGGCTGACGACTTCGAAAAGGCGGTCCAGTCGGGCCGGTCGCTGGAGGATGTCGCGGCCCAGGCCGGGCCGGCGCCGGACCACGCCCTGCCGCGCATGCTGGTGATCGCCCTGTCGGACTGGCGTGAGGCGCGTCAGCGCGGGGCGCTGAACGAACACCAGGGCGACCTGCTGATGACCCGCATCGACCGGGCGATGAACAGCCTGATCACGCGCGAGAGCCAGCGGATCGAGAACGGTCTGGGCGTGCTGTCGGTCGTGGCGACGGCCTCGCCCTTCATCGGCCTGTTCGGCACGGTGTGGGGGATCATGAATGCGTTCGGCCGTATCGCGGCGGCGGGCAACACCAATCTGACGACGGTGGCGCCGGCCATCGCCGAGGCCCTGTTCGCCACGGCCATCGGCCTGGCGGCGGCCATCCCGGCCTATATCGCCTACAACAAGTTCTCGATCGACGCGGGCAAGTTCTCAAACCGGCTGGAGGCGTTTGCGGACGACCTGCAGGCCGCCGTGGCGCGCCGCCTGGGCAGTCCCTCGGCCCCGCCGCCTCCGCCCGTGGCGTCCAGCGATCTCAGCCTGAAGCGGGGCGGCTGAGCCATGGCGCTTGGTGGCGGTGGGGGCGGTGGTTCGAGCGGCGGCGGCGGGCGTCGCGGACGGCGGGGGCGCAAGGGCCCTCTGACCGAGATCAACGTCACGCCCCTGGTGGACGTGATGCTGGTGCTGCTGATCATCTTCATGATCTCGGCGCCGTTGCTGACGGTCGGGGTGCCGGTCGAACTGCCCAAGACCGAGGCCAGCGCGGTCGAGATCAAGTCGGAACCCCTGTCGGTCAGCATCGATCAGCAGGGCGCCATCTTCGTCGGCGACAGCGAGACGGCGTTTGACGCCCTGTCGACGCGCCTGCTGACCGAGGCCGGGGGCGCGGAACAGGCGGCCGAGCGGCCGGTGTTCGTGCGGGCCGACGGGCGCGCGCCCTATCAGGCGGTGGCGCGGGTGATGGCGCGGCTGAGCGCGTCCGGCTTCACCAAGCTGAACCTGATCACCGACACGGCGCCGGAGGCCTGAGCCCCTTGCGTCGTCCGAGCCCTGCCATACTCGGATCGCTGGCCTTGCACGCCGGGATGATTGCGCTCGCCTTCGTGACGTTCTCGCACAAGGTGGATGAGGACGAGACGCCGCTGGTCGCCTCTGTGCCGGTGACCATCGTTTCGGAGGAGGTGATCCAGGCGGCGCCGGCCGACAATCCGCAGCCCGAACCCTCGCCCGACGACGCCGCGACCGCCCCGGTGCAGCAGCCCGATCCCGTTCCGCCGACGCCCGAGCCGACGCCGCCGCAACCTCAACCGCGCCCGACCCCGACGCCGCCGCGACCCACGCCGCCGCGCCCGGCGCCGACGCCTACACCGACCCCCACCCCCACGCCGCGCCCGACCCCGCCGCGCCCGACGCCCCCCCGGCCCCAGCCGCCGACGCCCACGCCGCCGACCAAGGCCCCGACCAATCCACGCCCGGCGACGCCCGCGCCCGCCCGCCCGGCGCCGCAACGCCCCGAGCCGAGCCTGGACCTGGACGCCCTGGCCGGGCCCACGCGCACGACCAACAATCGCGGACGGCCGGCGACGGGTCAGACGGGCGCGGGAACGGCCGGCCGTGCGACAGGTCCGCAGCTGGCCGCCCTGGGCGCCCAGGTCACGCCGAACTGGAACCTGAACTGCGACCTGCCCGGCATGGATTCGCTGGTGATCCGCGTGACGGTGCGGCTGACCGCCGACGGTCAGATCGTCGGCACGCCCCGGCTGGAACAGCCGCGCAGCGATGCGACCGGCAGGGCCGCGTCCGACGCCATGTTGCGCGCGCTTCGCGCCACCGCCCCCTTCAATGTACCGGCGGGCTTCCAGGCTCAGGAAGTGCCGTTCCGTTTCGAAACCGCGCGCCAATGCGGAAATCGCTAGGGCGTCGGTCCGAAAATAAGCCCCAATCGCCGTGAAGCGTGGCGAAACCGATACGACCTGCCGATAAGGGTCGAACGTGTCTCTGGACTACCGAGGGAAACAAGCATGCGACTGAACCTTCTTATGGCCTCCGCCGCCGTCATCGTGACGGCCGGCGCCCTGGTGCAAAGCTCCGTCCAGGCGCAGGCGGCGATGCCTGCCGCCTCGGGCCAGACCCAGGATGTCGTGGTCGATCAGGGCGTATTGCGGCCGTTGCAGATCGCGGTCGTGCCGTTTGAGGGGACGCACGGGTCGGATATTTCCAGCGTGGTCAGCGCCAATCTGCGGCGGTCGGGTTTCTTCGAGCCGCTCAACCCGTCCAGCTTCATCGAGACGGGGCTGACGCTGGCCAATGCGCCGAACTTTCCGCAGTGGACCCAGATCGGGGCGCAGGCGGTGCTGTACGGCGGGGTGACGACGCGCGGCGACGGGCGGCTGGACGTGGGCTTCCGCCTGTATGATCCGTATCGGCAGTGTCAGCTGGTCAGCTATCAGTTTACGGCGACGCAGGAACAGTGGCGCCGGATCGCGCACAAGATTTCGGACGTCATCTATCAGCGGATGACGGGCGAGAGCGGCTTCTTCGATTCGCGCGTGATCTTCGTGTCCGAAGAGGGCACGCAGTTGAACCGGATCAACCGCCTGACCATCGCCGACCAGGACGGGTTCAACCCGACCTATCTGACGCAGGGCGACGAGGTGATCATGTCGCCGCGCTTCTCGCTGTCGCAGCCGGACGAGATCACCTATGTGGCGCTGGGCAAGGATTACAGCCGCATCTATCTGTACAATCTGACGACAGGCCGGCGCGAGAGCCTGGGCGAGTTCGACGGTCAGGTGCTGGCGCCGCGCTTCTCCAACGACGGCAACAAGATCGCCTTCTCGATCATCCGGGGCGGCAATACCGACGTCTATGTGATGGATTTGCGGAGCCGCCAGATCACGCGTCTGACCAACGATCCGGGCATCGACACCTCGCCCTCGTTCAGCCCGGACGGCAGCCAGATCGTCTTCACCTCGGACCGTTCGGGGTCGGCGCGCCTGTATGTCATGCGTTCTGACGGATCGGGCCAGCGGCCGATCTCGCGCGGGGGCGGCCTGTATACGGCGCCGTCGTGGAGCCCGACCGGCAATCTGATCGCCTTCACCAAACAGGGCGGGGGCCAGTTCTCGACCGGGGTGATGAACGCGGACGGATCGGGCGAGCGCATCCTGTCGTCCAGCTATTTCGAGGAAGGCCCGAACTGGGCGCCCAACGGCCGTTACGTCATGTTCGCGCGTCAGACGCGCGGCGGCGACACGCGTCTGTGGACCGTGGACCTGTCGGGCCGGGTGGTGTCGCAGGCCGGCTATAACGGGCGCGGAACCGACCCCGCCTGGTCGCCGCTGCTGGACCGCCCGCCGACCAATCTGGGCATGAACCAGGGCGCGGACGCCTGTCCGTCGTAAACACTGCGCCGATCACATCGGAGCCTTAAAGCTGAACTGTGCGTTATCGCCTCTGGCGCCGAAAAATCGCCCAAGGCAGACAGTAACGCCAAGCTTGAGGGCTGCGGCCTCGCATAAGAAACACCGTCAGGAGACGACCTCATGAAGACTTCCCGCATTCTCAAGCTGGCGATGGTGGGCTGCGCCGTCGCCGCCATGGCCGCCTGCACCCGTAAGCCGCCCGTCGAGACCGGCGTGCCCGGTCCCAACGACGGCACGACGCAGCCGACGGGCCCCGCCTATCCGACCGCCCCGACCGGCCCTGTGACCGGCGGCGAGATGGGTTCGGCCGCGCCCGGCACCGAACAGGACTTCGTCGTCAACGTCGGCGACCGCATCTATTTCGACCTGGACTCCTATGAGGTCCGTCCCGAGGCCATGCCGCGCCTGGACGCCCAGGCCCAGTGGCTGCAACGCTATCCGCAGGTCACGATCCGCATCGAAGGCAACGCCGACGAACGCGGCACGCGCGAATACAACCTGGCCCTGGGCGCCCGCCGCGCCGAATCGGTGCGGACCTATCTGATCAACCGCGGCATTCCGGCGGGCCGGATCGACACCATCAGCTTCGGCAAGGAGCGGCCGATCGCCGAAGGGTCGAGCGAGGATTCGTTCGCCCGCAACCGCAACGCCCACACCGCCATCGTGTCGGGCGCGCCGCGCTAAACAGCGGCTGAGAAGACAGAGCGAAGGGGCGTCGGCTGAAAGGGCGGCGCCTCTTTTCGTTTCGGCGCTTGTCCTGACGCCGGGCGGGCGGCAAGAACGTCGCCACAGGGATCGGGGGATCAAGACATGGACATCGAAGGGGCAGGCGGCGCCGTCACGGGCGGCCTGATCGCGGGCGCGATCGAGAAGCCGACGGGCAAGGCGGGCGAGGCCCACGTCCACGGCGTCTGTTCGGACTGCGGGGCGCCGACCAGCGGCAACTTCTGCGCCAATTGCGGCCAGCCGACCCACGTCCACCGCACCCTGCTGCATCTGGGCGAAGAGCTGCTGCACGGAGTCATGCATTTCGACGCCCGCATCTGGCGCACCCTGCCGCTGCTGTGGCTGAACCCCGGGCGGCTGACGCGCGAATGGGTCGAGGGCAAGCGGTCGCGCTATGTCTCGCCGCTGGCGATCTTCCTGTTCACCCTGTTCGTGATGTTCTTCGCGCTCAGCTTCATGCCGCACCCGGAATCCAGGACCGGCGAGGGGGCGGACATGAGCGAGCGGATCGCCGCCCAGCGTCAAAACCTGACGGAGGCCGAAACGGCCCTGGCCCAGGTGCGTGCGGACAGCGGCGCCCGGCCGGATTCAGCGACGCAGATGGCGCTGAGCGCGGGTCAGAAACTGGTCCAGGATCGGCGTGCGGCGCTGACGCGGCTGGAGGCGGAACAGCGTGACGGCCGCGCCGATGGGCTGAAGCCCGGAAGCTGGCAGGCCAGCATCAAGGACATGGCGACCGGCGATAGCGGTGAGACCAAGTTGAGGGTCATGGGCCAAGACGCCGAAAAGGGCGGTCACGGCGTCGGCGCTACGGTGCTGAAGAAGCTGCAGAACCCGGACCTGGCGCTCTACAAGTTGCAGCAGACGATGTACAAGTTCGCCTTCCTGCTGGTGCCGCTGTCGATCCCGTTCGTGGCCCTGCTGTTCCTGTGGAAGCGCGGGTTCACCCTGTACGATCACGGGGTCTATGTCCTGTATTCGCTGACCTTCATGGCCATGCTGCTGATGCTGATGGTGTTGTCGGCGACGCTGGCGGGGTGGCTGGGTCAGATCGTCATCACCCTGGGGGTGCTGGCGGTGCCGGTGCATATGTTCGCCCAGATGAAGAGCGCCTATTCGCTGTCCTGGTTCTCGGCCCTGTGGCGGACGACGGCGCTGCTGATGTTCTGCAACATCGTTGTGGGCCTGTTCGTCACGGCCATCGTCTATCTGGGCCTGGGGCACTAGCTCGGCCTTGCGGCGGCCCCAAATCGGTGAAAGCTAGAAGTATGACCAAGCTCTCGATCTCTCGTGTTCACCTTCTCGCCGCCGCCGCCCTCGGGGTAGTCCTGATCGGCGGCGGCGCCGTCGCGCAACAGGCCCAGCCCAACATCATGGAGCGGACCGAGTGGGACAATCGCCGCCTGGACCAGCTGGACCGCAATGTGCGCCGGCTGGAACGTGCTTTGACCCAGAGAAACGCCGCCGGTCAGCCTGTGCTGGTCGAGCCGGACCCCGAGGTGGTGACCCTGCAGGGGCAGTTCGCCCTGATGGATCGGCGGCTGGGCGACCTGGAGGCCACGGTGCGCCGGATCAACGGCGACAACGAGCGGCTGACGTTCCAGCTGGACGAGGCCACGCGCGACAACCAGGCCCTGACCGCACGGCTGACCGAGAGCGAGGCGCGTCTTCAGAAGCTGGAAGCGGCGGCCGAACTTAATGCGCCGATCGAAGCGACCTCGCCGACCGGCGATGCGACGCGGGATCTGGCGGCGGCTGTGGCCCTGTTGTCCAGCGATCGGCCACGCGGCGAGCGGGCGCTGGAGACGGTGATCGCGGCCTGGCCCGACACGCCGCAGTCGCGCGAGGCGAACTCGCGTCTGGGTGACCTGAGGGTCGCGGCCAACGACAAGGCGGGGGCGGTGCCCTATTACGCCGCCGCGCTGAAGGACTGGCCGCGTATCGGCTGGGCGGCGGACACGACGCTGAAACTGGCCGACGCCCTGTTCGCGACGCAGAGGAAGCCGCAGGGCTGTGCGGCCCTGGGTGAGTTCACGCGCCGCTATGCGCCCGCCGCCTCGGACCCGCAGAAGGCGCGGGCGGCGCAGTTGAAGACCACGGGCGGGTGCGCCTGACGCCCGACAATGATCTGAGGGCGCGGGCGTTCGCGCGGCTGGATGCACGATTGACGCGGGATACGGGGCGGCCGGTGGCGCTGGCCCTGTCGGGCGGCGGGGATTCCATCGCCCTGTTGCGGCTGGCGACCGACTGGGCGCGCGCGCGCGGGCGGTCGGTGCTGGCCCTGACCGTGGATCATCGACTGAACCCCGACAGCGGCGGCTGGACTGCGTTCGCTGGAGAGGCCGCGCGGACTGCGGGGGCGGACTGGCGCGGGCTGAGCTGGGACGGGGACAAGCCGAAGACCGGGCTGACGTCGGCGGCGCGGGCGGCGCGGCATGGACTGATCGCCGAGGCGGCGCGCGAGGCGGGTGCGCGGGTCGTGCTGTTCGCCCACACCGCCGACGACATCGCCGAGGCCGATCTGATGCGGGCGGAGGGCTCGACACTGGGGCGGGTGCGCGAATGGTCGCCGTCGCCGGCCTGGCCACAGGGGCGGGGGTTGATGCTGTTGAGGCCCCTGCTGGGCGAGCGGCGCGGGGTGTTGCGGGACTGGCTGGCCGGGCAGGGGGCGGACTGGATCGAGGATCCCGCCAACGCCGATCCGAGGTTCGGGCGCAGCCGGGCGCGGCAGGTGCTGGCGGGGGAAATCCCAGAAGTGCCCGATGTGCTGCGGGTCGGCGAGGGCGGACGTCCGGCGATGGACGGCGAGGCTATGGCAAGGGCAGACCGCGACATCGGGGCGCGGGCGCTGGCGGCGGCCCTAGTCTGCCTCGGCGGCGGGGCGACGCCGCCGCGGGGGGGGCGGTTGCAGGGGCTGACGGCGCGGCTGAAGGCGGGCGAGGATTTCGCTGCGACCCTGTGCGGCGCCCGGATCGAGGCGGCTGGCGACGCGGTGCAGGTCATGCGCGAGGCGGGCGAGCTGGGAAGGCGGGGGACGGCGCCGCTGGTGTTGAGGCCCGGCGTCGAGGCGGTGTGGGACGGGCGGTTCGCCTTTCGCGCCGAACACCCCGGCTGGTCGGTCGTGGCGGCGCGGGGACGGCTGGCGAGCCTGTCGGACGCCGACAGGGCCTGGATCAATCGCCTGCCGGCGGCGACGCGCGGGGCCTGGCCTGTGTTGATCAGGGACGGGGCTCTGGCGCCGGTTCTTGCAGGCGAAGGGGTCGAACGGCGCGCGCTTGTCGCGGAACGGCTCAGGCTGGCGCTGGACGAAACGACGCACGAAGACGACCTGATTTCCGCCACCCGATAGCGTAACGCTGATTAAGCTCCTATTTTCCCAGACAGACACATCCAGACCGTCGACCCATCCGGGTTCGCGGACGACCGAGGACCTCAATGAACCTGCGTAATCTGGCGATCACCGGCGTGATCATCCTGGCGCTTCTGGCGGGCTATGCGGCCCTGTCCCAGGGCGGCGCCATGAACGGCGTGGCGGGCCAGCCTGCCGGCGGCAAACCCGAAGTGATGAGCTATTCCACATTGGTGCAGCGGGTGAACGCCGGCGACGTGAAGCAGGTCACCATCCGCCTGGACAAGGTGACCGGCGAACTGAAGAGCGGCGAACGCTTCACCTCCACGACAGTCTATCCCAACGAGCAACTGGTGGCCCAGATGCTGGCGGCCAACGTCGAGATCGACGCCAAGTCGGGCGGCCAGTCGATCTGGATGAGCCTGCTGTTGGGCATCCTGCCGATCGCGCTGCTGATCGGGGTGTGGATCTTCTTCATGCGCCAGATGCAGGGCGGGGCGAAGGGCGCCATGGGCTTCGGCAAGTCCAAGGCCAAGCTGCTGACCGAGCACAAGGGTCGCAAGACCTTTGACGACGTCGCCGGCGTGGACGAAGCCAAGGACGAACTGCAGGAGGTCGTCGACTTCCTGAAGGATCCGGGCAAGTTCCAGCGCCTGGGCGGCAAGATCCCCAAGGGCGCGCTTCTGGTGGGCCCTCCCGGCACCGGCAAGACGCTGTTGGCCCGTGCGGTCGCAGGCGAGGCGGGCGTGCCCTTCTTCTCGATCTCGGGCTCGGACTTCGTCGAGATGTTCGTGGGCGTCGGCGCCAGCCGCGTGCGCGACATGTTCGAACAGGCCAAGAAGAACGCGCCCTGCATCATCTTCATCGATGAGATCGACGCCGTGGGTCGCCATCGCGGCGCCGGCCTGGGCGGCGGCAACGACGAGCGCGAACAGACGCTGAACCAACTTCTGGTCGAGATGGACGGCTTCGAGGCGTCAGAGAACATCATCCTGATCGCCGCCACCAACCGTCCCGACGTGCTGGACCCGGCCCTGCTGCGTCCCGGTCGTTTCGACCGCCAAGTGGTGGTGCCGAACCCCGACGTCTCGGGTCGCGAACGCATCCTGCGCGTCCACATGAAGGACGTGCCTCTGGCCGCCGACGTGAACACCAAGACCATCGCGCGCGGCACGCCCGGCTTCTCGGGCGCCGACCTGGCCAACCTGGTCAACGAGGCGGCGCTGACGGCGGCCCGCAAGGACCGTCGCATGGTCACCCAGCGCGACTTCGAAGACGCCAAGGACAAGGTGCTGATGGGCGCCGAGCGTCGCTCCATGGCGATGAACGAGGAAGAACGCCGCCTGACCGCCTATCACGAGGCCGGTCACGCCATCGTCGCCATGAACGTCAAGATGGCCGACCCGGTGCACAAGGCGACCATCGTCCCGCGCGGCCGCGCCCTGGGCATGGTGATGCAGTTGCCGGAAGGCGACCGCTATTCGATGAAATACCAGCAGATGATCGACCGGATCGCCATCATGGCCGGCGGCCGCGTCGCCGAGGAACTGATCTTCGGCAAGGAGAACATCACCTCGGGCGCCTCGTCGGACATCGAACAGGCGACCAAGCTGGCGCGGGCCATGGTCACGCGCTGGGGCTTCTCCGAAAAGCTGGGCACTGTGGCCTACGGCGAGAACCAGGAAGAGGTCTTCCTGGGTCACTCGGTCGCGCGCAGCCAGAACGTTTCGGAAGAGACGGCCCGCACCATCGACGAAGAGGTTCGTCGCCTGGTGTCCGCCGGTTGGGACGACGCGCGTCACATCCTGACCACCAAGGCCGAGGACCACGAGAAGCTGTCCCAGGCCCTGCTGGAATACGAGACGATGTCGGGCGAGGAGATCAAGGACCTGCTGGAGAAGGGCGTCGCGCCGAACCGCGACGAGAACAACTTCCCCAACGCCGGACCTTCGGTCTCTGTGCCGGTGACGCCGGTGTCGGACGGCACTGACATCGAGGTTCCGGTCGCTGCGCCCGCCGCGACCAGCGTGCCGACGGTTCACTGAACCGAGGTTCAGGTCTGAAGATGGACCCGCCGGGAGAGCGATCTCCCGGCGGGTTTTTCGTTGGGGCGATGCCCTCTCTAAGCCGTCATCCTCGGGCTCGACCCGAGGATCGGGTGCGGATCGGGCTCTGCGGCGCCTTTGACGAAATGCGGCGTACGACCCGGCCGTCGGGTCGAGCCCAAGGGTGACGGCGTAGGCATGACGAACAAGTTTGCAAAACAGACCAGTCTATGAGATATGGCGGCTTCCATAGTGGGAGGGGTCGCCATGTCGTTATCCGAAACTGTCCAATCCGAGCGCCTGCACGGGCTCGATGCGCTGAGGGGCGCGGCGCTGCTGCTGGGGGTGGTGCTGCATGGCGCCCTTTCGTTCTTTCCGACGCAGATCTGGATCGTCGCGGACGACCAGAGGTCGGCCTGGGCCAGCGGCCTGTTCTTCGCCATCCACCTGTTTCGGATGACGACCTTCTTCGTGATCGCGGGCCTGTTCGCGCACATGATGGTGGGGCGGATGGGCGTCTGGGGCTTCGTCAGGAACCGGATGATCCGCATCGCCGGGCCGCTGAGCGTCTTCTGGGGTGTGGCCCTGGCCGCCATTATCGCCGTGGTGATCTGGAACGCGTCGCTGAACGGTCTGACGGCCGCCGATGCGCCGCCGCCGCCCAAATATGACTGGACCAACATGCCGCTGACCCACCTGTGGTTCCTGTGGATGCTGCTGATCCTCTATGCCGGGATGCTGATCCTGCGCGCGCCGTTCAAGGCGCTGGATCGCAACGGGGCGTGGGGCCGGTCGGTGGATCGGGCGACAGGCGGCCTGATCGGGCCTTTGGGACCGTTCGTTCTGGGCGCGCCCCTGGCCGTGGCGCTGTGGCTGCATCCGAAGTGGCTCGCCTTCTTCGGCGTGCCGACGCCGGATGCGGGGCTGGTTCCCAATCCGGCGGCCCTGGTCGCGTTCGGCCTGGCGTTCGGGCTCGGCGCCCTGCTGGATCGTCGGCGTGATTTGCTGGATCGGATCAAGCGCCTGTGGGTGGTCTATCTGGGGCTGGCGGTCGCCGCCGGGGTCGCGGCCCTGATGCTGGCGGGCGGGCCGAACCCGGTGTTGACGCCGATGACCGATCCGGCGACCAAGGCCCTGACGGCGGCGGCGTTCGGCGTGGCGACCTATGCCTCGGCCCTTGCGGCCATGGGGATGGCCCTGCGGTTCTGCTCGGGTCACAGCGCGGCGCGCCGCTATGTCGCCGACGCCTCCTACTGGGTTTATATCGTCCACCTGCCGCTGGTGATGGTCGGGCAGGTTCTGGTGCAGGACTGGAACCTGCCGTGGGCGGTCAAGCTGGTGGTCGTGGTCGGGGGCGCGATGGCCGTGTCCTTCGCCAGCTATGAACTGCTGATCCGCCACAGTTTCATGGGGCGGTGGCTGAACGGGCGGCGCGTGCCGTGGCGCAGGACGCCGACGCCCGCCCTGATCCCCGCCGAATAGCTTGCCAACCCTGACGGCGGCGTTCATCCGAGAACGTGCGCCGGTCGCACAGGAATCACCCGATGTCCGACAAGTCTCGCAGCACGCCCGAAGCCGACCTGGCCTTCCTGAAGGCCATCGTCCAGGGCGGAAACAATCCCAAGGCGACCCTGACGCTGGGCGTGGCCTATCTGGCAGGCGGCCTGCTGTATGGGCTGCAGTGCCTGTTCCACGTCGGCCAGATGTGGGGCGTCGTGCGCTGGCCCGACCTGGCCAACCTGGCCTTCATCGTCGCGATCACCGTAGTCTTCTTCATCGTGCTGATGTGGGCCGTGCGCGAGGACCGCAAGGCGGGCACGGCAGGGCCGATCGTGACGCGGACGCTGAATGCGGCCTTCAGCGGCGCGGGCATGGCCAATCTGGCCATCGTCATCGTCTTCGGCTTCGGCGCGCGGCGGGACGGGGACTTCGCCATCTGGCTCTATTATCCCGCCATGATCTTCGCCCTGCAGTCGGCGGCCTGGTTCGTGGCCTGGAACCTGAAGAAGAAGCCCTGGATGCTGGCGGCGTCGATCGGCGGCTGGGTCACGGCGGTGGCGCTGGGTCTGCTGGTGCGGCATGGCGAAATCTACCTCTATGTCTGCACCGCCGCCCTGTTCCTGCTCTTCGCCGGGCCGGGCTGGATCATGACGCGCGCCGCCTTGCAGACGCGCGCCGTCGATGCGGACGCCGGCTGATCCATGGGGCTGAACGATCTCGGCAAGATCGACGAGGTCATCCACGGCCGCATGCGGCTGGGGATCATGGTCTATCTGGCCGACGCCGAGGCCGCCGACTTCACCGAGCTGAAGACGGTGCTGGAGGCGACGCAGGGCAATCTGTCCGTCCATATCAAGAAGTTGGAGGAGGCGGGCTATGTCGCCGTGGCCAAGAGCTTCGTGAACAACAAGCCCCTGACCCGCGTGTCGATCACCCCCGCCGGCCGCAAGGCCTTCGCCGCCTATCTGGAGGCGTTGGGCGGACTGATCGGGAGGACGCCATGACGGTTCAGGTGATGGGCATCGTGAACGTTACGCCCGACAGCTTCTCGGACGGGGGGCGGTGGGCCTCGACGGACGCGGCTGTGGATCGGGCGATGCGGCTGGTCGCCGAGGGGGCGGACGTGCTGGACATCGGCGGCGAGAGCACGCGGCCGGGGGCGGAGCCTGTGGGCGAGGCCGAGGAGATCGACCGGGTCGCGCCGGTGATCGCCGGCATCCGCGCGCGCTGGGACGGGGCGATCAGCGTCGATACGATGAAGCCGGCCGTGGCGCGCGCCGCCGTCGCGGCCGGGGCGACGATGTGGAACGACGTGACGGCCTTGGGTCATGCGCTGGATAGTCTGACCGTCGCGGCCGAGCTGGGGTGCGACCTGGTGCTGATGCACATGAAGGGCGAGCCGCGGACGATGCAGGCGGACCCGCGATACGACGACGTGGTGGCGGAGGTGCGGGACTATTTGCGCGGGCGGGCCGAGGCGGCGATGGTGGCGGGGGTGGCGCGCGAGCGGATCTGGCTGGATCCGGGCATCGGGTTCGGCAAGACCCTGGCGCACAATATGGCGCTGACGGCGGGGCTGGGGGCGCTGGTCGATCTGGGCTTTCCGGTGCTGTACGCGGCCAGCCGCAAGCGCACGATCCAGGCCATAGATCCCACGGCGGTCGAGGCGACCGACCGGCTGGGCGGGTCGCTGGCGCTGGCGCTGGAAGGCGTGCGGCGCGGGGCGCGGATGGTGCGGGTCCATGACGTGCGCGAGACGGTTCAGGCGCTGAAGGTTCAGGCGGCGGTGATGGCGGCGGGTTGAACCCCCGCGACGGACGGTCGCAGCCGGTGTAGAGGCGACGACAGCAACAACCTCGGTCTGCCGCCATGAACCTCGGTTCCTATATCGCCCCCATCGTCATGCTGGCCCTGTCGAACGTCTTCATGACCTTCGCCTGGTACGGGCATCTGAAGTTCGAGCACAAGCCGCTGTGGCTGTTGGTGATGGCCAGCTGGGGCATCGCCTTCTTCGAATACTGGCTGGCGGTGCCGGCCAACCGGATCGGCATCCAAGTCTATTCGCCGGCCGAGCTGAAGACGATGCAGGAGGTGATCACCCTGCTGGTCTTCGCCGGCTTCTCGGTGCTGTATCTGGGCGAGAAGCTGACGGTGAACCATCTGGTCGGGTTCGCCTTCATCGGCCTGGGCGCCTTCTTCATCTTCAAGGGACCGCTGGGCGGTTGATCGCGGCTTGCTCATGACGGCGGCCTGTTCCATCTGGTCGTCATGTCCTGGGTGATGTCGATCAATCCGTGGGCGACGCTGGTCGTCGCCGGTCTGCTGGAGGTCCTGTGGGCCTCGGGTCTCAAGAACGTGGGCGTCAGCCGGCCGTGGACCTCGCTGGGGGTGCTGGTCGCGCTGGCGGGCAGCATGATCCTGTTGTGGGTCGCCACGCAGAAGCTGCCGATCGGCACGGCCTATGCGGTCTGGACCGGCATCGGGGCGGTGGGCGCGGCCGTGGTGGGCGTCCTGGTCTATGGCGAGCCGGCGACGGCGGTGCGGGCGGTGTGCATCCTGCTGATCGTGGCGGGCATCGTGGGGCTGAAACTGTTTTCGGGAGCGGCGGCATGAGTGCTCAAGCAGACGCCCGCCGCGCGGGCGGCGGTAGCGCCAGAAACATGGGACGCGTCTTGATCCTGGCCGGGTCGGACAGCGGCGGCGGCGCGGGTATCCAGGCCGACATCAAGGCCGTGACCATGATGGGCGGGTTCGCCGCCACCGCCATCACGGCGATCACGGTGCAGAACACGCTGGGGGTCCACGGGGTCTATCCGTTGCCGCTGGATCTGATCGCGGCCCAGGCGCGGGCGGTGCTGGAGGATATCGGGACCGACGCCTTCAAGACCGGCATGCTGGGCTCGGTCGAGGTGGTCGAGACGGTCGCCGCCCTGCTGGATGAGGCGGATGCGCCGGCTGTGGTCGATCCCGTCATGGTGGCCAAGGGCGGCCACCCCCTGTTGCCCGATGCGGCGGTCGAGGCGGTAAAGCGCCTGATGGTCCCGCGCGCGGCCCTGCTGACGCCCAATGCGCCCGAGGCCGAGGCCCTGACCGGGTTTTCCGTCCACGATCTGGACGGCCAGAGGCGGGCGGGCGAGGCCCTGCTGGCCATGGGGGCGCGGGCGGTGCTGATGAAGGGCGGCCATGTGTCGGGGCCGACGGTGATCGACCTGCTGATGACCGGCGACGGCGAGACGGTGCTGGAGGCCGAACGGATCGACACCCGCCACACCCACGGCACCGGCTGCACCCTGGCGAGTGCGTGTGCGGCCGGACTGGCGCTGGGCCGGCCGCTGGAGGTCGCGGTCGCCGAGGCCTGGGCCTATGTCGGCGAGGCGATCCGCCGCGCGCCGGGCCTGGGCGGCGGACACGGGCCGCTGGACCACGGCTGGCCGGTGCGGGGGTAGGGGCGAGGTTGTGCGGCACCAGCTAACTGGCAACGCCGGTTTATATCATGTGGCTAGAGAACTATCCCGCCGAGGCTGGCATGTGATGCCGACTGTTCGCAACGCGAGGGGAGCCGATCTCTATGCCGCGAGCGAGGACGAAACACGGCTTTTGCCGGTTCAGTCAAAGGCTCTGTCCAAGCGGGCGCCGGTGCCGTTAGGCTGCTCTCTCGAAACGCTGCGATCTCACTGGTGGGTTATCACCATAAACGCCAATACGGCTTCGCCGACCTGTTACGTCCTGACCAGAGACGAAGTGAAGGCCTTTGCCCACAGGGGCATCAATGATGCCGGGAAGGTCTCGTATTGGTTGCAACCGAAGTCTTACGCGTTGCCGATATACGAAGAAGCGTGGGATCGACTTGGAAGCCCAGAGTCGGAAAATCCAGTCGTCCAGCCAGGTATGTCGTGAGCATGATGCTGGAATCTCGCCTAACCGACCTCGTGCGCGCCGACGCCGGGCTGATGCATGTGCTGACGACGGTGCGGGCGCTGGGCCTGCCGGATTGGCGGCTGGTGTCGGGGGCGGTCTATCAGGCGGTGTGGAACGCGCGGACGGGTCGGCCGGCGGGGTATGGGGTCAAGGATTACGACCTGGCCTATTTCGATGGGGCGGACCTGTCCTACGCGGCCGAGGACGTCGTCATCAAACGCGTCGCCGCCGCCTTCGACGCGCCGTTCCGCAGCCAGGTCGAGGTGCGCAACCAGGCGCGGGTGCATCTGTGGTTCCAGGATCGGTTCGGCGAACCCTATGAGGCGCTGGGGGCGACGGACGAAGCCCTGGGGCGGTTCGTGGCGCCGACGTTCGCGGTCGGGGTGCGGCTGGAAGCCGACGATGCGATCAGCGTCGCCGCGCCCTTCGGGCTGGAGGATGTGTTCGCGATGACCATCCGGCCCAATCCGAACCGGCCGCTGGCCAGGGGATGGGCGAGGACCGTCGAGAATGCGCGGGCGCGCTGGCCCGAACTGACGGTGATCGAACCCTAGAAGGGGCCGTGCTTGCCGTTCGAGGAGAACTCGGGCGGGGCGGCCTTGTGGATGTATTGTTCGGCGACCAGCCAGGCCTTGAAGGGGCGCAGGCAGCCCAGGCACATGGCGATCAGGATCGGCAGGGTGACGACCAGATGGACCCAGATCGGCGGGTGGACGGTGAAGTCGAACACCATCAGCAGGATCATGCCGATGATCCCCACCGCCGACATGACGAAGAAGGCCGGGCCGTCCGCCGGATCGGCGAAGGCGTAGCTGAGGCCGCATTCGGGGCAGTCGGTCTGAAGCGTCAGATAACCCTTGAACAGCGGACCCTTGCCGCAACGGGGGCAACGACAGGCCAAGCCGGTCTTGAGGGTGCTGAGGCGAGGATAGTCGGTCATGGGACCACTGTATGCGCCCCGAAGGCGGTCCTGTCGCGTGGACCGGTTGTCCTAGCGGGCGACGAAAGAAAGGGGCGCATCCGTAGAACTACGGTCAACGTCGGTTAACCGCGATTAAAGGCCTTGTGGGGCATGGGTCGGGAGATATGTCCGGGGCCTCGCCGACCAAGCGCATGCTGAAGACGACTGTGGCCGCCGCCACGGCGGGCGCCGTCGTGTTCGCGCCCATGGCGCCGCTGGCCCAGGAGGTCGGCCGGTCGCGCGATCCGCTGTCGATCAGCGTCGGCCAGAACGACACCTTCACCCGCGTCGAATTCGGCGGCGTCATCGGGGTGCGCTCGCGCGTCAGCCGCGAGGGCGACAAGGTGGTGGTGCGGATGGGCACGACCGCCGCGCCCGACGTGTCGCGCCTGAGGGTCGATCCGCCCGCCGGGGTGAAGTCGGTCGAGACGCGGATGGCGCGGGCGGGCGGCACGGACCTGATCCTGACGCTGGAGGAGGGGGCGGACGCCCGTTCCGGCGTTGCGGACGGGGCGGTGTGGCTGAACCTCTATGCGCCCGACAAGGCCCCGGAAGGCGGCGACGCGGCCGCGCCGCAGACGACCAAGGCCGTCGTGCCGGTGCGGGCCGAATCCAGCGAACAGAAGACCGTCCTGACCTTCGACTGGGGCGCGCCCGTGGGGGCCGCCGTCTTCCGCCGGGGCGACGCGGTCTGGATCGTGTTCGACACGGCCGCGCGGATGGACATGACCGGGGCCAAGGCTCTGGGACCGGTCAAGGATGCGCACTGGGCGGCGGGGCCGGGCTATACCGCCATGCGGATCGCGGCGCCGGACGGCCTGGGCGTCTCGGCCCAGGGCCAGGGCGGAACCTGGACCGTGACCCTCGGCGGGGTCCAGTCGGCGGTCGAGGGCGTCGAAGTGGATCGTTCCGACGACGGCGCGCCGGTGCTGGTGGCGCAGATGGCCGGGGCGACCAAGGCGATCTGGCTGACCGATCCGTTGGTCGGGGATCGATTCGCGGCGGTGACGGCGCTGGCGCCCGGCAAGGGGTATGCTGGGGGGCGCCGCACGGTCGATCTGACCTTGATCCCGACGGCCCAGGGCCTGGCGGTCGAGACCGGGGCCGACGACCTGAAGATCGAGGCGGCGGGCGATCTGGTGACGCTGAGCCGGCCCAACGGGCTGGCGCTGTCGTCGCCGACGGCGGGGCTGGAGACCGGCGATCATGCGGCTGATGCGCCCAAGCGGGCGGCCCATCCTGCCCTGATCGACGAGACCTGGGCGACGACGGGCGAGGCGGGGTTTTCGGATCGCTATCGCCGGCTGCAGGACGCGGCGGGGCTGGAGACGATCGCGGCGAGCGACAATCCCCGTGCGCCGATCGAGGCGCGGATGGCGCTGGCGCGGTTCCTGGTCGGGTCGGGCCTGAACTATGAGGCCATCGGGGTTTTGAACGCCCTGATCGCCAAGGCGCCCAATCTGCAGGGCGAGCCGGAGGTGCGGGGGCTGCGCGGCGTGGCGCGCGTCGGCATCGGACGGCTGGAAGAGGCCCAGGTCGATTTCTCGGGCGCCGCCCTGATCAACGACCCGGCGACCAAGGTCTGGCTGGGCTATATCGCTTCGGAGATGGGCGACTGGGAGGGGGCGCGTCGCAACTTCGCCGCCGGGGCCTCGGTCATCGACAGCTTCCCCAAGGAATGGCGCGCGCGGTTCGGCGCGGCCCACGCAATGGCGGCCATCCAGTTGAACGACCTGCCCGCCGCCCAGCAGTTGCTGGCCTATGTGTTCAGCCAGGATGCGCCGGCCGTCGATCAATTGACGGCGCGACTGGTGCAGGCGCGGATGTTCGACCTGAACGGCGACAAGGACCGGGCGCTGGCGGTGTACAAGGCCGTGGCGCGCGCGCCGCTGGACGGGATCGCCACGCCGGCGAAACTGGGCGCCATCAGTCTGGAGCTGGACAAGGGCGCGATCACGCCGGATCAGGCGACGGCGCAGCTGGAACAGCTGAAATGGCGCTGGCGCGGGGATGCGACCGAGATGGCGGTCGTGCGCAAGCTGTCGGGCATCTATCTGCAACAGGGACGATACCGCGAGGCGCTGGACGCCCTGCGCGGGGCGGGCAAGCGGATGGCGGGCGTGCCGGGCGCGGCCGAGGTGCAGGCCGATCAGTCCAACGCCTTCCGCGCCCTGTTCCTGGAAGGGGCGGCGGACGGATTGCAGCCGGTGCAGGCGCTGGCCCTGTTCTATGATTTCCGCGAGCTGACGCCCATCGGGGCCGACGGGGACGAGATGGTGCGCCGCCTGTCGCGCCGCCTGATCGACGTCGACCTGCTGGATCAGGCCGCCGAACTGCTGAAACACCAGGTGGACGAGCGGCTGGACGGGGTGGCCAAGGCCCAGGTCGCCACCAACCTGGCCACCGTTTATCTGATGGATCGCCAGCCGGAGAAGGCGTTGCAGGCCATCTGGGGCTCGCGCACCACCCTGTTGCCCAATGCAATGAACAGCGAGCGCCGGGCGCTGGAGGCCCGCGCCCTGATGGACCTGGGCCGGTTCGACCATGCGCTGGAGGTGCTGGACCGCGACCAGTCGAACCCGGCGCGCGAGGTGCGGGCCGACATCTTCTGGAAGCAGCAGAAATGGGCCGATGCGGCGCCGGTCTATGAGGCGCGGCTGGGCGAGCGGTACAAGACGGCGGGGGCGCTGACGCCGGCCGAGGAAAGCTGGCTGATCCGGGCGGGCGTCGGCTATTCGCTGAGCGGCGACCGGGCGGCCCTGCAAAGGCTGAACGCGCGCTATGCGCCCTTCGTCGCCGGGGCGCGATCCGCCGCGGCGCTTCGCGTGGCCCTGGACGACAATCTGTCGGGCGTGGCGGGGGCCGGCGACTTCGCCAACCTGTCCAGCCAGGCGGACACCTTCGTCGGCTGGGTCAACAGCGCCAAACAGGCGTTCAGAAAAGAAGCCGAGGCGAAAGCCGCCGCCTGAAAATTGAAACGGGCGGAGATCGCGTCGCGACCCCCGCCCGTCCTGCATCCAATGATCCTCCCCCGTTCTTTACGGGGGAGGGGGACCACGAAGTGGTGGAGGGGGCGGACCCAAGCACCGGTGGTGCGGTCGCCCCCTCCACCGCCTGACGGCGGTCCCCCTCCCCCGCGATGCGGGGAAGGATCTAAGGCTTAGCCGTTGACGGCGTCCTTCAGGGGCTTGGAGACGCGGAAGCGCACGGCCTTGGAGGCGGCGATCTTGATGGTCGCGCCGGTGGCCGGGTTGCGGCCTTCGCGCTCGGCGCGGGCGGCGGTGTCGAAGACGCCCAGGTTCGAGATGCGGATGTCGCCGCCCGACTTCAGGGTCGAGTGGATGTTTTCGACGATGGCGGTCAGCACCTTGCCGGCGTCGGCCTGCGAGACACCGGCGTCTTTGGCGACGGCGGCGATCAGTTCGGCTTGAGTGGTCATAAGAAGCGTTTCCAGTGTTAGTCGCCCGATTCAGGGCGAGGACCGAGGGATCAACACGGATTTTGATTAGCTTTGCAAGCGCCTATGACGCGGAAAGCCATATGGGGCGGGGGATTATCCGGTACCGGACGCACGCTGGAAGCTCTCGACCAGGCTCCCGGCGACCAGTCGCCAGCCGTCCACCAGCACGAAGAAGATCAACTTGAACGGTAGGGAGACCACCACCGGAGGCAGCATCATCATACCCATGGACATCAGCACGCTGGCCACCACCAGATCGATCACAAGGAACGGAACGAAAAGGAGAAATCCGATTTCGAACGCCTTCTTCAGCTCGCTGATCATGAAGGCCGGGGTGACCACGCGCAGGGGCAGGTCCTGGACGTTCTGGGGCGGCTCGATCTTGCTGAGGCGGGTGAACAGGGCGAGGTCCCCGCGGTCCACCTGGGCCAGCATGAAGGTTTTCACAGGTTCCGACGCCTGATCGAAGGCCTGGGGCAGTTCGATCTGCTGATCCATCAGCGGGCGGATGCCCGAATCATAGGCGTCCTGCCAGGTCGGAGCCATGACGATGGCGGAAAGGAACAGGGCCAGGGACACCAGAACCGCGTTCGGCGGCGACTGCTGAAGGCCGAGCGCCGTGCGCAGCAGCGACAGGACCACGATGATCCGCACGAAGCTGGTGGTCATGATGACGATGGACGGGGCCAGCGACAGCACGGTCATCAGACCGACCAGCTGGACCACCCGCTGGGTCAGGCCGGCGCCGGTGCCCAGGTCGATGTTGAGCGCCGAACCGCTCTGGGCCGCCTGTTGCGCCAGGGCCGCGACGGGCCAGGCCAGGCAGACCAGAGTGGTGAACAGCGACAGCAGGGCCGCGCGTTTCAGCTCGGCGCCGGTGGGGGTGTTGAAGATGCTCTCCCTCCCCCGGCGGGGGAGGGTGGCCGAGCGGAGCGAGGTCGGGTGGGGGCGGCAGGGCGACGCCCCGCTGACCTGTCCTGCATCCAGCAGTGCGGCCTTGCCAGGCCGCCCCCACCCCGTCGCTGCGCGACGACCCTCCCCGGAGCGGGGAGGGAGAGGGTTTTTGCGGCCGCTCATTTGTCGGACCCCTGTTGGCGCGGTTCGATCAGTTCGCGGCCTTCGCCCAGCAGGATCAGCCGTTCCTCGTCATCGACGCGGACCAGGACCAGGCGGCGGGCGGGATCCAGGACCAGGGTCTCGACCACCTGAAGCCGGCGGGCCCCGCGTTCGGCGCTGAGTTTGGCCAGCAGCTGGGGCGCATAGCGGCGCGCGGCCCAGGCCACGATCCCGATCAGGCCGAGGGTGAAGGCCAGGCCGAAGACCGCCCGGACGAGATCGAGGAAATTCATGACGCTTTGAGGCCCCGCGCAGTCGGCGCTTAGGCGGCGAATGTTAACCACCACGGTTAACGAGGCGTTGAGATAAGAGGTTATTAACCATGCAGGCGGCATTTTCTGCCCATTGCGCGCATCCGCGTCGCACGGGAGATCGCCATGGGCGTCGCCGACATACCGCTGCTGGGGCAGATCAAGGGCAGGCTGGGCTGGCTGGACGAGCGTCAGCGCGTGATCGCCGAGAACGTCGCCAATGCCGATACGCCCGGCTTCGTCGGCCGTGACCTGAAGCAGCCGACCGACTTCGCCGCCGCCATGCGGTCGGGCGGGGGGCTGCAGATGGTGCGCACCAACGCCGCCCACATCGCGCCCGCCGGTTCGCCGGTGAGGTTCGATCCGACCAAGTCGCCCGATTCGGAAACCACGCTGGACGGTAACTCGGTCGTGGTCGAAGAGCAGATGCTGAAGATGGCCGAGAGCCGCATGGCCTATGACGCCGCCATCGGCTTCTACCAGAAATCCATGTCCATGATCCGCATGGCCGCCAAGCGGCCCGGCGGCTGAGCCCGTTGGCTGAAGAAGGACTGACACATGCCTGATCCCATCGCGCCCTCGAACAGCACCATGGCCGTGGCGGCCTCGGCCCTGAAGGCGCAGCAGTCGCGGATGCGCGTGATCGCCGAGAACATCGCCAACGCCCAGTCCACGGCCCGCACCCCGGGCGGCGAGCCCTATCGCCGCCAGATCCCCGTCTTCCAGGCGCGCGAAGTCGATGGGGCGACGGGGGTGACTTTAGCCGAGGTCCGGCCCGACCAGGGCGACTTCAAGATGGACTACGACCCGTCGCACCCGGCCGCGAACGCCCAGGGCTATGTGATGCGGCCGAACGTGGACACCCTGGTCGAGGCCATGGACATGCGCGAGGCGCAGCGCGCCTATGAGGCCAATCTGAACGTCATCGAGACGGCGCGGTCGATGGACAGCCGCACCCTCGACATCATCAAACGCTGAGGTCTAGGCCATGAACCCGATGATGGCCGCCAAGGCCTATGCCGCCGTCCAGGGCGGCGCCATGCCGACAGCGGCGCAAGTGCCCGGCGCCGGCGACGGCGGCTTCGCCGACCTGGTCAAGAACGCCATGACCGACATGACCCAGCAGTCGCGCGCGGCCGAGACCCAGATGACGAAATCGGTCCAGGGGCAGGGCAATCTGATCGACGTGGTGACCGCGCTCAGCTCGGCCGAGGCGTCGTTGGAGACGGTGATCTCGGTGCGCGATCAGGTGATTTCCGCCTATAAGGAAATCATGGCGATGCCGATCTGAGGCTTTAGGCGTCGGGTTCAGAAATACCGCTCGCCGATCCGCAGGGTGTCGCCCGGCGAGACACGCGTGTCGGCGGTCAGGGGTTGAGGCTCTTCGGTCTGCGAGCCTGCGCGGCGCACGAAGATGCGGCGGGTGTTGGCGCGGTAGGTGAAGCCTTGGGCCGTCGCCACGGCGTTCAGCACCGTCAGGTCCGGGACATAGGGGTATTCGCCCGGCCGATTGACCTCGCCCAGGATGTAGATCGGACGGTAGGTCAGGACCTGAGCCGTGACGCGGGGTTGGTTCAGATAGCCCTGGCGCAGGGCCTGAGTGACGGCGTCCTGAAGCTGGGCGACCGTCAGGCCGGCGGCCTGCACTTCGCCGATCAGGGGCAGGGCGACCTTGCCCTCGGCGTTGACGACGAAGTCGCCGCTCAGAGCCTCCTCGCCGAAGACGTCGATGCGCACCTTGTCGGCGGAGGCCAGGCGATAATCCGAGACCGTTTGGGGCGCGAAGCCGGCCAGGGCGAACGCCAGGGCCAGGCCGATCATGCCGGTGCGCAGTCCTCGCCGCATGCCGGCGCTCCCTCCAATTACCTAGGTGTGGAGGATAAACGCGTCGGTTGTTTGGGTCTAGGGTTGGTTCGCCAGTATGCGCTGGGCCAGATCGCGGGCCTGTCCGCGCAGGTCTGGCACGGCGGTCATTTCCCAGAAGGCGCCGCGCGTCAGGGGGCCGATGGCGTGCAGGCCCTGCGCCGGGGCGCCCGCGCCGTCCAGCAGGCCGCCGTCGTCATCGACCTGCAAGCCCAGACCAAGGGGGTCGGGGCGGCCGTAACCCTTGTCCAGAATGTCGCGGATCATCGGTTCGGTGCTTTTGGAGATCACGCCCAGCGGCCCGGTGCAGTTCACCACTAGGTCGAACCGCTCCTTGATGGCGCGTTTCTTCCCGCGTGGACGCCAGGAGACCTCGATCACATCGGTGTTTTTCAGCTCGGTCAGCTTGCCCGCCAGGATGGTCAGCTCGCCGCCTGCCAGCATGGAGTGGATGTCGCGCGCCGGGCCGGGCGACAGGCGGTGGCGATGCACGTCCCACAGGGGGCGAAGGTGCCGCAGGAAGCGGCTGCGCTCCACTTGCGACCAGTTGCGCCAGATGTCGCGGGCCGAATGGCGCAACGTATCGAAGACGGCGCGCCAGTCGGCCTGCGCCGTGGCGGCGCGGACCTGTTTCAGGATCTGGGCGGGGCTGCCGGCAAAGGTCCCGGCATAGGCGCCGGGCGGAACGGTGGCATGGGCGCGGGGCAGGAGGCCGTGACGCGACAGGGCGGTCAGCCGTCGTCCCGGTCGGCGCAGCGTCAGGGCCGCATCCACCATCGTCAGGCCCGAACCGATCAGCAGGACGTTGCGCGCGTCGCCGGCCGACTGGGGGTCGAACCGCCAGGGGTTCTCGACATAGGCGGCAGAGTTCCGAACATCGGCCTCGACGCCGGGGGGCGAGGCGGGTTCCAGATTGCCCAGGGCCAGCACGACCTGATCGGCCGTGACTTCGCCGTCGCTGGCAGCGATACGCCAGCCGTCGTCCTGGCGATCGATGGAGCGGGCCTCGCCGCCGATGAGGTTCAGCCGGTCGGGTGCGTCGTCCAGCGCCTCGTCCAGCAGGTATTGAAGATATTCGCCATAGACGCCGCGGGTGATGAAGCCGTCCTGGGCGCGCCATGACGGCTGTTCCGCCAGCCAGTCGGCGAGATGCCCCGGTTGGTCGGGAAAGGCGCTCATATTGTCCAGGCGGACGTTCAGCAGATGGCCGGGATTGCCGGTGTCATAGGCGGTGCCGGGGCCGAAGACGCCGCGCCGTTCGATCAGGGTGACCCGCACATGGGGCGAGGCTTTCAGCAGATTGACGGCGGTCAGCAGGCCGCTGAAACCCGCGCCCACGATCGCGACATGCGGTCCATTCTGCTGTGGCATTCGCGCCCCCGTTCCGGTTCCCGTCCGTGTCGATAGCACACGGCGGGCGGGGTCCGATCATGGCGATAAATATCTATCTGGCCAGTAGGAATAAAGTGATCAGGCGGGGGGAGACTGGCGGCGTCGGGCGTCGCGGATGTCGCGCAGGGCCAGGGGCAGCAGGGTCCAGGGCTCGACGCAGTAGCGGACGAACAGCCGTTTGGGGTCGTGAACTAGGCGATAGGCCCATTCGATTCCGGCCCGACCCATCCAGCGCGGGGCGGCGCTCTGGACGCCCGCCTCATAGTCGAAGGCGGCGCCGACCGACAGGATGACGCAATCGGGCAGGCGGTCGAAATTGTCGTCGATCCAAAGCTCCTGGCGCGGCATGCCCATGCCGACGAACAGGATGTTCGGCTGGAAGGCGGTGATCTGGGCCAGGACCGCCGCGTTCTCGGGCGAATCGGGGCGGGCGTCGAAGAAGCCGTGATGTATGGCGATGTCGGCGCCGGGATAGCGGGCCTTCAGCCTGCGGGCCGCCTCGTCGCCGACGCCGGGCGCGCCGCCGATGGACATGACGCGCCAGCCGTTGCGGTTCGCCACGCTCCAGAAATGGTCGCGCCAGTCCAGATAGGTGCAGCGGTGAAAGCCCCGACTGTGCAGGCCCAGCGCGCGCGAGAACCACAGCAGGGGGGTGGAATCGACCTCGATCAGATCGGCCCGGTCGTAGAAGTCAGCCAGTTCGGGGCGTTTCTGGATCAGATACAGGCTGTGCAGATTATGGTTGGCGATCAGGCTTTTCGCGCCCTGAAGCACCGCCTGCTGCACATGGTGCAGCACCTCCTCCGGCTTCACCAGATCGACCGGCTGGCCCAGCATCTGCACCCGCTCGCCAGCACGACGTTGCTGGCGGAACGGCGCGCGCGGCTTGGCGCGGCGTTCGGGCGTGTGGGGGCTGAGGGAGGGGTCCGCCATGGGGCGCTTCTAGGCGGTCCGCTCTCAAGACGGGGTTAGAAAACAGGCTTAGCGGACGTTAAGTCGCCGCCGAACGCGGGTCCGAAAGGCCGTGCGGCAAGGCTTGAAGCGCCGCTTGCGGAATAAAACGACACGCGGCGAAAAACCTCTGTTGACCCCGTCGTTTCGCTGCCTTAGAGGTCCGCGCCTTCCCGATGGAAACGCCGCAAGGCGCTGCCGACGGGGCCCAGATGGCGGAATTGGTAGACGCGCTGGCTTCAGGTGCCAGTGGCTTAACGGCCGTGGAGGTTCGAGTCCTCTTCTGGGCACCATATTATTGAAAGCGTCGCACCGAACAGTGCGGCGCTTTCTTTGTTTTGGCCTACCGCGTCGCGCGCGGCGCTCTGTTGCTTGCGGCCGTTTCGTGAATGTGGGCCGCGCGTTCTGGCCTGTGGCCGTTGCGATGCGGTAGGGCGTTCCGTCTCCCGCGTTCGCCGTGTAAGAGCTTGAGCATGACTGTTTACCTGCACGAGGGCGACCTGCCCGACGACCTGGACCTGGGGTCCGAGGTCGCCATCGATTCCGAGACGATGGGCCTGCGCTTCCGACGTGATCCACTGTGCGTGGTGCAGCTGTCGTCCGGCGACGGGAACGCCCATGTCGTGCGGTTGAAGCGGCCGGACTACGACTGTCCGAACCTCAAGCGGGTGCTGACCGATCCGGCGGTGACCAAGATCTTCCATTTCGGCCGGTTCGACATCGGCATGTTCCTGCTGCACCTCGGCGTCGAGACGCGGCCGGTCTATTGCACCAAGATCGCCTCCAAACTGGCGCGGACCTATACCGACCGGCACGGGCTGAAGGACGTGGTGCGCGAGACGGTGGGCGTGGACCTGTCCAAGGCCCAGCAGTCGTCGGATTGGGGGGCGGAGACGCTGACCCAGGCCCAGCTGGATTATGCGGCGTCGGACGTCCTGTATCTGCACGCGGCCAAGGCCAAGCTGGACATGATGCTGGCGCGCGAGGGACGCGCCGAGCTGGCCGCCCAATGTTTCGACTTCCTGCCGACGCGGTCGGCGCTCGACCTCGCCGGCTGGGACGAGATCGACATCTTCGCCCACAGCTGAGGCGCGCTTGACCGAACCCGGCGAACAGTCCCGCATCGAGGCCGACGAGGCCAGGGTCGCCCTGGCCGGCGCCCGCTGGCGTGCGCGCTCGCGGCGGGTCAAGCTGCTGCGTCGGGTGCTGCCGATCATCATCCTGGTGCTGGCGGGCGGCGCCCTGACCTGGACCGTGTTCCGCACCGTGATGTCGGGGGTGGAGCGCAAGGCCAGCCAGAGCCAGGAAGTCCGCCTGGACAGCCCCCTGTTCCACGGCCAGGACGCCCAGGGCCGCGCCTTCACCGTCGGCGCCCAAGGGGCGGTGCGCGATCCGGCCACCGGCCATTTCCGCCTGATCGGCCCGGCGCTGAAGCTGAACCTGGGCGGGCGCAAGGTGACCGAGCTGACCGCCGACGGCGGCACATACAACGAGCAGGCCAAGACGGTGACCATCGGTCCGAACGTGCGGATCTCGGACGGCGGCACCGGCTTCGTCCTGACCACGCCCGAGGCGGTGGTCGACACCTCGACCGGAAACGTCACCGGTTCAAAGGGCGTTCAGGGTTCCGGCCCTATTGGAACCATCAACGCATCGTCCTATGCGATCTATGATCAGGGACAGCGCGTCGTGTTCGACGGCGCGGGCGACAACAAGGTGATGGGCGTGCTGACGCCCAAGGGGTCTGGCGGATGATCATGACGAAGATTTCAAAGGCTCTGGCGACGGTCGCGGCCGTGACGGTCGTGGCTCTGCCGGCCGTCGGCGACGCGCAATCACAAACGGGCGCCCAGCCCGTGGCCTATGGCGCGGACTCGGTCGAATATGGCCCCAACCGCATCATCCTGAGAGGCCGGGCCGAGGCGACGCAGGGCGGCAACCGTTTTCGCGCCGACACCCTGACCCTGGTCAGCGGCGCGGGCGGCGATCTGGAACGTGCGGAAGCCGCCGGAACCGTCTATTTCGTGACCCCGGATCAGTTGATGCGCGGCGATCGCGCCGTCTATAATCTGGGCAATGGCGAGATCGTGGTGACGGGCAATGTGGTCCTGACCCAGGGCAAGAACGTCCTGACCGGCTCGCGTCTGGTCTACAACATCAACACCGAGGCCGCCCGCATGGACGGCGCGCCGCGCGGCGCGGCCGGAAGCCGCGTGCAGGGCGTCTTCTACCCCAACGCAAACTGAGGCCGTCGGCCGTCTGGACCTGAGCATTTGGCGCGCAAGGAACTGTCAGCCCTGAACCTGGACGACCGGCCCCAACTGGCGCCCGTCGTTTCGCCTGCGGAAAAGGGTCTGCGGGTGCTGAACCTCGCCCGGTCCTTCGGGCCGCGTCAGGTGGTGCGTGACGTGTCCCTGACGGTGCAGCGCGGCGAGGTCGCGGGCCTGCTGGGCCCGAACGGCGCGGGCAAGACGACCTGTTTCTACATGATCACCGGCCTGATCCCGCCGGACTCGGGCACGATCTGGCTGGACGGCGAGGACATCACCGGCCAGCCGATGTATCAGCGCAGCCGCATGGGCCTGGGCTATCTGGCGCAGGAAGCCTCGATCTTCCGTGGCATGACCGTCGAGCAGAACGTCAAGGCGGTGGTCGAGCTGAACTATCCGCGCGACCAGATTCGCGCCGAGACCGACCGGCTGCTGAACGAGCTGCACATCGACCACCTGCGGCACGCCCCCGCCACCGGCCTGTCGGGCGGCGAGCGGCGTCGGGTCGAGATCGCGCGCGCGCTGGCGGGCCGGCCGTCCTTCATGCTGCTGGACGAACCCTTCGCCGGCATCGACCCCCTGGCCATCGCCGACATCCGCACCGTGATCCGCTACCTGGCCAGCCAGGGCATCGGCGTGCTGATCACCGACCACAATGTGCGCGAGACCCTGGACATCACCGACCGGGTCTCGATCATCTCGAATGGGGCCGTGCTGTTCGAAGGCACGTCGGACGAGGCGGTCTACGACGCCGAAGTGCGCCGGGTGTATCTGGGCGAAAACTACGTTTGATCTACGTCGTCTCCTCCCTGCGAAGCGGGGAGGGGGGCCACGAAGTGGTGGAGGGGCTCTTGAAGTCCCACGGGCGTCTGTGATGCGGTGAAGAACCCCTCTGTCACGGCGCGAAGAGCGCCGCGCCACCTCCCCGTCGCTACGCGACGGGGAGGAGACGATGTGGCGTTCGTCTCGCGTTAACCGGTTAGGCGACATTCTGTCCCAGCAAGTTCCGGGCCACTCGGCGGCTGGGCAGGAAAATTTCGAACGTGATCGGGCAAAGGTTAGAGGTCAGGCAGGGGCAGGGGCTGGTCATCACGCCCCAGCTGCAGCAGGCGATCAAGCTGCTGCAACTGTCGAACCTTGAGCTGGACGACTTCGTCGAGGCCGAGCTGGAACGCAATCCGCTGCTGCAACGCGAGGAGCCGGAGGGCGAGACGCCCGAGCCGGTCGAGCGGGTCGAGGCGGCGTCCGACAGCGAAATGTCTTTCGGCGACGGGGTCGGGCATGACTCCGTGTCCGGCATGGATGCCGGCTCGGACGATGTCTATGGCGACGCGGCGCCGGGCGAGCGCACCAGCGACCGGATGACCGACGAGGCCCAGCCGGGGCTGTCGGACTGGTCCAGCGCCGGCAAGGGCGGCCAGATGTTCGAGGGCGACGGCGAACGGCCCGACACGCACGAGCCGACCCTGTGGGAACATCTTCAGGCCCAGGCTTCGTCGGCCGGGTTTTCGGTCGCCGACCAAGGCGTCGCCCTGACCCTGATCGATGCGACGGACGAGGGCGGCTATCTGCGCGGGGAACTGGCCGAATTCGCCGACCGGCTGGGCGTGCCGCTGGAACGGATCGAGGCGGTGCTGGCCGTCTGCCACGGGTTCGAGCCGACCGGCGTCATGGCGCGGTCGGTGCCGGAATGCCTGAAGCTGCAGCTGATCGAGCGCAATCGGTTCGATCCGGCGATGGCGGCCCTGCTGGACAATCTGGACCTGCTGGCCAGGCGCGACCTGGCGGGGCTGAAGAAGGTCTGCGACGTCGACGGCGAGGACCTGACCGACATGATCGCCGAGTTGAAGGCGCTGACCCCGCGCCCGGGCGCCGGCTTCGGCGGCGAGCCGGCCCAGACGGTGGTGCCCGATGTCCATGTGCGGCCCGACCCGGCCGGCGGCTGGCGGGTCGAGCTGAACGCCGACACCCTGCCGCGTCTGCTGGTGGACAAGCGCTATCACGGCCTGGTCCAGGCGGGCGCGCGGTCCGATACGGAAAAGACCTTCGTCGCCGACTGCGCCGCCCAGGCCAACTGGCTGGTCAAGTCGCTGGATCAGCGGGCCAAGACCATCCTGAAGGTGTCGTCGGAGATCGTGCGCCAGCAGGACGCCTTCCTGGCGTTCGGCGTCGAGTTCCTGAGACCGCTCAATCTGAAGACCGTCGCCGACGCCATCGGCATGCACGAATCGACGGTCAGCCGCGTCACCTCGAACAAATATATCGCCACCCCGCGCGGCGTGTTCGAGCTGAAATTCTTCTTCACCGCCGCCATTCAGTCGGTGGACGGCGCATCGACCCATTCGGCCGAGGCCGTCCGTCACCGGATCAAGTCCATGATCGACGGCGAGGGCCTGGAGGGCGACGTTTTGTCCGACGACAAGATTGTGGAAATCCTGAAGGAAACGGGCATCGACATCGCGCGCCGAACCGTCGCCAAATACCGGGAAGCCTTGAGGATTCCGTCGTCCGTCGAGCGCCGCCGGATGATGAAGACCGCCTGAAGCGTAACCACAAAACGGTGATCCCGATTGACACCAAATGCGGTCGGGAGCGTTCTATCCGTATGCAAGTCCAAGTGAGCGGCAAGCAAGTGGATGTCGGCGAAGCGTTAGGCTCGCGCATCTCCCAGGAACTCGAAGACGGGGTCGGAAAATACTTCGCCCGAGGCGGTGAAGACGCCGAGGTCGTGGTGTCCAAGGACGGCCACAACTTCAAGGTGGACTGTTGGGTCCGCCTCGCGTCGGGCCAGACTTTGGTGACGACCGGCATGGGCGGCGACGCTCATTCCGCCTTCACCGAGGCGCTGGATCGGCTCGAAAAGAGGGTCCGTCGCTACAAGCGTCGGCTCAAGGATCACCATATCGGACCCAAGGGTCTGTCGCCCGAGAAGACCGAGAACGCCGCCCGCGAAGTCGCACGCAGCATCGTGCTGCGCGATCCCGACAGCGTGGAGGACGATGTCTTCGGCGACACCGGCGAGAACGACGGCCCGCCGCCGGTGGGCATGGTCATCGCCGAGACCGAGCACGAAATCCGCACCATCACGGTCGGACGTGCGGTGCTGGAGCTGGACATGACGGGCTACCCCGTCGTCCTGTTCCGCAATGCGGCCCATGGCGGCCTGGCGGTCGTCTATCGTCGCCCGGACGGCAATGTGGGCTGGATCGACCCTGAAATCGCCAGCGCGACGAATGGCAAGACCAAGACCAACGGCTCAGTGAACTGAACAGCCAAGTTTGACTTCGGCGCGGGAGCCTCTAAACGGGCGCCCGCGCCGTTGTCTCTGCGTGTATCGAGGTTGTCTGATGGACATCGGTGATCTGCTCGCGCCCAAGGGCGTGGTGCTGCGCGGCGGCGCGTCGTCCAAACGACAGGCGCTGCATGCGCTGGCCGAGGCGACGTCTCACGCCTTGGGCATCGACGAATCGAAGATTTTCGACGCCCTGATGGAGCGTGAGGCGCTGGGTTCGACCGGACTGGGATCCGGCGTGGCCGTGCCGCATGCGCGTCTGGACGAAGTCAGCCAGGTGACGGCCGTTTTCGTGAGGCTGGATACGCCCGTGGCCTATGACGCCGTGGACGATCGTCCGGTGGACCTGATCTTTGGGCTGTACGCCCCGTCCAAGGCGGGTGCGGAGCATCTGCGGGCGCTGGCGGCGGTGTCGCGCGCGCTGCGGTCGCCGGAACTGCGCGAACAACTACGCCAGGCGCGCACCACCGATGCGATCCGGGCGCTGTTCGTCAAGGACACGGCCGCCACCGCCGCCTAAGCATAATGAAGGCGGCGTTCGTCACGCCGCCCCATCATTACGAATTCGATGGAAGCTTGGCCACAAAACTCAAGTGCTGAGTGGATTTCAGTGCTGTTCTGACCCGCAGGATTTGGGCGCACCCCCACAGACCTCCCAGTTTGGTTTGAAAGTGTAGTTTGGCAGTTTCCTGGTTTGCGATCGTTGGCGTGGGAATTCCCTAAAAGTCGACCTGCGCCATACCCAGTTTGGGGTGGCCCGCGCATGTGAGGTGCGCCAGCGGTAGGCCCGCGGACATTCCATTTTGCGCTTGCTTGCGGCGCTAAACATTGCAACCTGTAACAAGTGTAACAAAACGCGGAGGGTGTGTGATGGGTAGCGTAGTAGCTAGATCCGCAATCAAGTCCTACGTCGCAGACATGCAACGCCAACTGGCGGATATGCTGGAAGAGTTAGGGGATCCGCTCGCGCCAGAGGCTCGCAAGCTCGCGCTCAGCCTAACTGATTGTGGTGCTGAGCAAGATCATAGGCCACCTGCCTAGTTTATATTATAACACCAGCCTGGAATCGGGTTGGAGATACGTATGTCTAGCGATGCCGTAGAAGCGCACATTCACAGGGCGCTTTTGATCCTGGCTGACCTTGCAGCTAACGCAGGCCTTCAGGTTGAGCATGATCTGAGAGCTTTGGCAGAACGTATCGCGCCGGGACCTGTCGGAAGGGCTTAGTCAAAAAAGTCCCTAAATCGCACTCTGGGGCCTGGATCAGGCATTTGATCAACGCGTGTTTCTGCTTTTTCTTTCGCGCCACGCTCTCGGCTGCGCCGCAAACATCGAAGCCAAGCCTTGCAGTAATCTCGGTCGGTCTTTAAGCGGGGATCAATTTTTACAGGCATTCCGACTTTGTGAAACGCGTTGAGCACCGGAATTAGGATGTATTCGTAATATGTCCTTGGCCAATCAGGCTCATACTCTGCCCAGTCCTCCATGTGGTGATCAACTAAGTCTTCTGGAGGCCACTCCGAGGTTGAGGGTGGTGGATTATTGGGCTTCATCGTCCCCATCCCAAGGCAGATAGCCGGGGCATCTGCGGAACCTCCGGCTGTAGCTCCCCGCTAGAGCGAGCATTTTAGCTCAACCTTGAGGTTATATTTCACACTCAAGGCGCGCAACTGCTTGATCGTAGAAAACATCGCAGGGTTGTCGATTTGGCGGTGATACCGCTTGCACCACTCGAAAACCTGACCCCATCATTGCAATCAGTGAACCGAAACCGGCTCCAGCTCGTGCGCTACAGCGGCGGCGAAGGCGGTGTCGCGGTCGATCATGACCGCCAGGCGCTCGCCGTCGGCGCTGTGGACGGCATAGAGGGACTGGCCGGGGTTCAGGTCCACGTCCTTGATCTCGACCGCTTCCTCAAGCAGGTCGGCCGCCTTGATCTCTCGCACATAGACGAGGTCGGGGGCGCCCAGTCCTGCAAAATCTTCCTTGGTCATCGTCATCGGCGTCATTAGGACCGCCTCCTTCAGTTTGACAACGCCCGGATCGCCGGGCGGTTCGAACGGCTATGCTTTTCAGCCGACCGTGATGGGAATTCGACGCACCTGGCGTTCGGACTCGGGGCGGATCAGATCGACGTGCAGCAGGCCGTGCTCCAGCCGGGCGCCTTCGACCTCCAGCCCGTCGGCCAGCACGAAGTTGCGCACGAAGCCGCGTGCTGCGATGCCTCGGTGCAGAAAGGCCTGTTCCCCCTTGCCGGCGTCGTCGCGCTTGCCCGCTATGGTCAGTTGGCGGCCGTCCAGGGTGATGGCCAGTTCGTCGGGCGCGAACCCGGCGACGGCCAGGCTGATGCGCACGCCCGCCTCGCCGATCTGTTCGACATTGTAGGGCGGATAGCTTTCGGCCGTCGCCTTGGCGGCGCGGTCGATCAGGGCGCGGGTGTGGTCGAACCCCAGCAGGAAGGGGCTGTCGAACAGGATGGTGCGCGTCGTCGTCATCTGGGTCCTCGAATAAAGCGACCGAGCGGCCGGTCCCCCGCAATCGGCAAGACCTTCCGTCACAGATGAAGATGGGGGCGGACGGGGGCGGGATCAACCGCCCGCGCCCCGGGCCCTGTGGGCCGGTTAGTGGATGGCCTCGCCGTGCTGGGTATAGTCCAGCCCCTCGACCTCTTCGTCCCTGGTCACGCGCAGGCCGGTGGTGAACTTGCAGATCATCAGGACGACGAAGGTGCCCGCCGCGCTCCAGACGATGACGCCGCCCAGGCCGATGGCCTGTTTCCACACCGTGGCCCCGTCGGACAGGGCGTTGACGGTCGTGGTGGCGAAGACGCCGGTCAGCAGGGCGCCGACGATGCCGCCGACGCCATGCACGCCGAAGGCGTCCAGGGTGTCGTCGTACTTCAGCGCGTGTTTCAGCCAGACCGCGCCCGCATAGCAGGCCGGGCCGGCGATCAGGCCGATGAAGAAGGCGCCCTTGGGATCGACGAAGCCTGCGGCGGGTGTAATGGCCACCAGGCCGCCGACGATGCCGGACAGCAGGCCCAGCAGGGTCGGGCGCTTGCGGTCGAACCATTCGATGGTCATCCAGCCGAGCGCCGCAGCGCCGGCGGCCAGGATGGTGTTGAAGGCGGCCGTGGCGGCCAGTGCGTCGGCGGCGCCCGCAGACCCGGCGTTGAAGCCCAGCCAGCCGACCAGCAGCAGGCCGGTGCCGATGGCGCTATAGACCAGGTTGGCGGGGGCCATGTTGTCGCGTCCGAAGCCGTGGCGCGGCCCCAGCACCAGGGCGCAGACCAGGCCGGCGACGCCTGCATTGACGTGGACCACCGCCCCGCCCGCGAAATCGAGCACGCCCAGCCCGCCCAGATAGCCGCCGCCCCAGACCTGGTGACAGATCGGCGCATAGACGATCAGGTGCCACAGGGCGAAGAACAGCAGGCTGGCCGAGAACTTCATCCGCTCGGCGAAGGCGCCGGCGACCAGGGCGGGGGTGATGATGGCGAAGGTCATCTGGAAGCTGACGAACAGCAGTTCCGGCAAGCCAGGCAGCAGGCTGTGGGCCGTCTGGGCCGTCACGCCGTTCAGGAAGGCCGCCTGGACCCCGCCGATGAAGCCGTTGATGGCCTCCGGCCCCTTGCCGAACGACAGGCTGTAGCCGACCAGGAACCACAGCACCGAGACGATGGCGAAAGCCGCCGCCGACTGGGCGATGACGCTGATTATGTTCTTCTTGCGCACCATGCCGCCGTAGAACAGCGCCAGGCCCGGCAAAGTCATCAGCAGGACCAGCGCCGTCGAGGTCAGGATCCAGGCCGTCGCCGCAGTATCGATGATCAGCGGCTTCTGGTGCGCCAGCAAGGCGGGCGACGCCAGGACGGGAGACGCCAGCGACGCCGCCCCCGCGACGAGTGTGGCGACGAGGGCGGCATGTCGGGTCATGAATTCGTCTCGGGGAGGAGAGGAAGAAAACGAGGTCAGGCGGAAGTCTTAAGCCGTTCCGACCGGGTGACAATGTCCGTCAACGGAACGATGCGCACGAACCTTTGCAGCGTGTTGTCCCAGTCGCCCAGAAGGCGTCGGGCCAGCGGGGATGCGGTCGCCGCCAGGTGCGCCTCGACCAGGCCGCGCAGCCGTTCGGCCGCCGCCGCGTCGATGTCGGACACGCCCGCCAGGTCGCCGTTCAAGGCCCGCTCGGCAAAGCCCGGCTGGTCCAGCACGAACAGCTCGCCGCCGCTCATGCCCGCCGCCAGGTTCCATCCGACCGAGCCCAGCACCACCACCCGGCCGCCGGTCATATATTCGCAGCCGTGCGCCCCCAGGCCCTCGACCACGGCCTCGGCGCCGGAGTTGCGCACCGCGAACCGCTCGCCCGCCGCGCCGGCCACGAACAGCCGACCGGAGGTGGCGCCATACAGGGTGGTGTTGCCGCAGATCAGCTGATCCTCGCGCCATTCGGGCGTGCGGACCGATATCTCCGCGCCCGACAGCCCCTTGCCGACATAGTCGTTGGCCTCGCCGGTCAGATGCAGTTCCAGCCCCTTGGCCGCAAAGGCGCCGAAGCTCTGGCCCGCGATGCCTTCCAGACGCAGCTTCAGCCGCCCGGCCGGTCCCTGCGGGCCGAAGCGCCGCACGATGGCGGAGGAGACGGCGGCGCCCACCGTGCGCTGGGTGTTGTTCAGCGGATAGGACAGCTCCAGCGTCTGGCCGCGGTCCAGGAAGCGGACGGCGTCCTGCAACACCCGGGCGTCCAGGCTGTCGGCGATGGGCTTGCGGGTCGTCTTGTCGGCCCATTTGCCGGCCGCGCCCTCGTCCACCTGAACCAGCAGGGGGTTCAGGTCCAGGTCGTCCAGGTGCGAGCCGCCACGGCGCACCTGACGCAGCAGGTCGGTGCGGCCGATGATCTCGTCCATCGTCCGCGCGCCGATGGAGGCCAGGATCTCGCGGGTCTCCTCGGCGATGAAGGTGAACAGGTTGACCACCTTGTCGGGGGTGCCGGTGAACTTCTCGCGCAGGCGGTCGTCCTGGGAACAGACCCCGACGGGGCAGGTGTTCGAGTGGCACTGGCGCACCATCAGACAGCCCATGGCGATCAGGGCGGCGGTGCCGACGCCGTATTCCTCGGCCCCCAGCATGGCGGCGATGACCACGTCGCGCCCGGTGCGGACCCCGCCGTCGGTGCGCAACGTGACCGAGCCACGCAGGTTGTTCAGCGTCAGCACTTGATGGGCCTCGGCCAGACCGATCTCCCACGGCAGGCCGGCGTGCTTGATCGAGGTCTGGGGCGAGGCGCCTGTGCCGCCGTTGTGGCCGGCGATCAGGATGGCGTCGGCATTGGCCTTGGCCACCCCGGAGGCGATGGCGCCGATGCCCGAGGCGGACACCAGTTTCACCGTCACCCGCGCATCGGGGTTGATGGCCTTCAGGTCGTAGATGAGCTGGGCCAGGTCCTCGATCGAATAGATGTCGTGGTGCGGCGGCGGCGAAATCAGGGTGGTGCCGGGCACGGCGTGGCGCATCCGGGCGATGAACTCGGTGACCTTGAAGCCGGGCAATTGCCCGCCCTCGCCGGGCTTGGCGCCCTGGGCCACCTTGATCTCGATCTCGCGGCACTGGTTCAGATATTCGGCGGTGACGCCGAACCGGCCCGAGGCGACTTGCTTGACCGCCGAGTTGGCGTCGTCGCCGTTCGGACGCGGGTGATAGCGTTCCGGGTCTTCTCCGCCCTCGCCCGAGACCGAGCGGGCGCCGATGCGGTTCATGGCGATGTTCAGCGTCTCGTGCGCCTCGGGGCCCAGGGCGCCCAGCGACATGGCCTGGGTCAGGAAGCGGCGGCGGATGTCCGACACGCTCTCGACCTGGTCCAGCGGAATGGCTGTGCCTTCGCGGAAGTCCAGCAGGTCGCGCAAGGACAGGTCGGCCTGGGCGCGGACGGCCTCCGAAAACTGCTTGAAGCGGCGGTAGTCGCCCCGATTGCAGGCGTCCTGCAGCAGGTGGATGGTCTTGGCCTCGTGGGCGTGGGCCTCGCCGCCCGAGCGGATCTTGAAGAAGCCGCCGATGGCGGGGGAGGGCAGGGCCTCGCCCCAGGCCACCTTGTGCCGCTTCATCGCCGCCTGTTCCAGACCGGCCAGGCCGATGCCGGAAATCCGCGACGGGGCGCCGGGGAAGAACTCGGCCGTCAGGGCGCGCGACAGGCCCAGCACCTCGAACTCGCAGCCGCCGCGATAGGCGGAGATGACGCTGATCCCCTTGCGCGCCAGGGTCTTCAGCAGGCCCGCCTCGATGCCGGCCTTGTAGTTCAGACAGGCGTCGCGCAGCGTCAGGCCGGGATACAGGCCCCGGTCCAGACGCTCCTGGAACAGATCCTGGGCCAGCCAGGCGTTGACGGTGGTGGCGCCGACCCCGACCAGGACCGCGAACCCGTGCGGGTCCAGCGTCTCGGCGGTGCGCACCACGATGGAGCAGTAGGAGCGCAGGCCCGCCTTGGTCAGGCGGCCGTGGACCCCGGCGGTGGCCAGGATCATCGGGGCGGCCAAGCGATCCACGGCTCCCGCCTGATCCGTCAGCACGATCAGGGCCGCGCCGTCGCGGGCGGCGGCCTCGGCCTCGTCCATGATCCGGTCCAGGGCGGCGCGCAGGCCGGCGCCTGAGCGCGCGTCCTCGGACGGCACGTCATAGCTGCAGTCGATGACCACGGTCGAACCGGCGCCAATCGTCTCGACCATCCGTTCGTACATGCCGTTGGTCAGGACGGGGCTGTCCAGAACGAAGACGTCGGTCTGGGCCGCTTCCTCGGCCAGGATGTTGCCCAGGTTCTTGAACCGGGTCTTCAGGCTCATGGCGCCCGCTTCACGCAGCGGGTCGATGGGCGGGTTGGTGACCTGGCTGAAGTTCTGGCGGAAGTAATGCGACAGGGGACGCGGCAGGGCCGACAGCACCGCCGGCGGGGCGTCGTCGCCCATGGAGCCGACCGCCTCCTTGCCGTCACGCACCAGGGCGTCCAGCAGCAGGTCCAGGTCCTCGCGGCTGTATCCGGCGGCGATCTGACGACGGGTCAGGGCCTCGCCCGAGGCCGAACGCGGTTCGGGTCCGGGGCCGATGATCGGCTCCAGATCGACCATATTGTCCAGCCACTCGGTATAGGGGTGGGCGGCGGACAGGGCGTCGATGGCCTCGTGCTCGTCGTACAGACGGCCGTGCTTCATGTCGACGGCGATCAGCTTGCCGGGACCGATGTGCAGGCGGCGCTTCACCCGGCTCTCGGGGATGGGCACCAGGCCGGCTTCGGACCCGGCCATCAGCAGACCGTCGACGGTCTCGACCGCGCGCAGGGGGCGCAGGCCGTTGCGGTCCTTGCCCGCCACGATCCAGCGGCCGTCGGCGGCGCAGATGGCGGCCGGGCCGTCCCACGGCTCCATCACCGCATTGCAATAGGCGTAGAAGGCCCGGTGCTCGGGCGGCATGACGACGTCGTCCTTGGCCCAGGCCTCAGGGATCAGCAGGGCCTTGGCCATCGGCGCGGGGCGGCCGGCGTGGACCAGCACCTCCATGACATTGTCCAGGGCGGCCGAGTCCGACCCGCCCGGCTGAACCACCGGCTTCACCTCGCGGTCGCGGTCCCCGAAGGCCTGTGCGGCCATGCGGATCTCGTGCGACTTCATCCAGTTCAGATTGCCCTTCAGCGTGTTGATCTCGCCGTTGTGGGCCATCATGCGGAAGGGCTGGGCCAGCTTCCATTCCGGGAAGGTGTTGGTCGAATAGCGCTGGTGGAAGACGGCGTAGGCCGAGACGAAACGCGGGTCCTCCAGGTCGGGATAGAGGTCGCCCAGCAGTTCGGCCCGCACCATCCCCTTGTAGGCGATGGAGCGTGCGGACAGGGTGCAGATATAGACCGCGGCCAGGTTTTCGGTCTTGACCGTCTTCTCGATGCGGCGGCGACACAGATACAGCTCGCGCTCCAGCGCCTCGCCGTCCAGCGGCTGGCCGGCGTCGTCCAGCGGCGGGGCCAGCATGATCTGTTCGATCTCGGGCCGGGTCGCCCCGGCCTTGGTCCCCACGACCGACAGGTCGATGGGCGTCTGGCGCCAGCCATAGATCCAGAAGCCGGCGCGCAGGGCCTCGGTCTCGACGATGGCGCGGGCGCGGTCCTGGGCGCCCAGGTCGGTGCGCGGCAGGAAGACCTGGCCGACGCAGATCGGGCCGGGCCGCAGGGACTGGCCGATCGAGGCCACCTGTTCGGCGAAGAAGCCCTGGGGCAGTTCGCACATGATGCCGGCGCCGTCGCCCGACAGGCCGTCGGGATCGACCGCGCCCCGGTGGGCCACGGCCTTCAGGCTGCGGATCGCATATTCGACCACGTCGCGGCGGGGCGTGCCGTCGATGGAGCAGACCAGGCCCACGCCGCAGGCGTCACGCTCGGAGGCGCGGTCATAGGCGTGGCCGGCTTCCAGCCGGTCGCGGGTCTCATTGTACTTGTTCAGCCAGGTCATGCCGCGACCTCCTCGGTGCGGGTCTTGAAGTAGCGGTCGATCTCGGCGGCGGCGTCCTGGCCTTCGCGGACGGCCCAGACGACCAGGGAGGCGCCGCGCACCGCGTCGCCGGCGGCGAAGACGCCGGGCAGGCTGGTGGCGAAGCTGATGGAGCCGACCTTAATGGTGCCGTCGTCGCGCAGGCGCAGATCGGGCTCGTGCGCCGCGAACGGCTCGGGCGAGAAGCCCAGGGCCTCAATGACGATGTCGGCGGGAATGTCGAAGTCGGCGCCGGGAACGGGCACGATGTCGCGACGCTGGCCGGGGGCGGCCTCGGTCAGCTGCATGCGCGCGGCGCGCACGCCGGTGACGGTGTCGCCTTGGGACAACAGGGCCTTGGGCGCGCCCAGCCATTCGAAGACGACGCCTTCCTCCTCGGCGTTGACGACCTCGCGGGCCGAGCCGGGCATGTTCTCGCGGTCGCGACGATACAGGCAGGTGACGCTGGCAGCGCCCTGACGGACGGCGGTGCGGACGCAGTCCATGGCGGTGTCGCCGCCGCCGATCACGACCACTCGCTTGCCGCGCGCCTCGTGCCAGCCGTCCTGTTCGGCGTCGCCCAGGTCGCGACGGTTCTGGTGCGTCAGATAGGACAGGGCCTCGACGGTCGAGTCCGCGCCCCGGCCGGGCGCCGACAGGATGCGCGGCTGATAGACGCCCATGGCCAGCAGGACCACGTCGTGGCGCTCGCGCAGCTCGGTCAGGGTCACGTCCTTGCCGACTTCGCAGCCCAGCGCGAACTGGACGCCGCCGTCGATCAGCCTATCCACGCGGCGCTGGACGACGTGCTTCTCCAGCTTGAAGCCGGGGATGCCGTAGATCAGCAGGCCGCCGGCGCGGTCGTGGCGGTCATAGACGACGACCTGATAGCCCTCGGTGCGCAGACGGTCGGCGGCGGCCAGACCGGCCGGGCCGGCGCCGACGATCCCGATGCTCTCGCCGCGCTCGGCGGCCGGGCGGATCGGTTCGACCCAGCCGTTGGCGAAGGCCTGGTCGCCCAGCCAGGCCTCGACCGAGCCGATGGTCACCGCGTCCCAGCCGGACTGGTTTAATGTGCACGAGCCCTCACACAGCCGGTCCTGCGGACAGATGCGGCCGCAGATTTCGGGCATGGTCGAGGTCAGGGCCGCGACGCGCCAGGCCTCGCGCGGCTCGTTCTCGGCCGACAGGCGCAGCCAGTCGGGGATGTTGTTCTGAAGCGGGCAGGCGTTCTGGCAGAACGGTACGCCGCAGTCGGTGCAGCGCGACGCCTGTTTCTCGGCCGTCTCGGTGGACGGCGGAATCGTGATCTCGCCGAACCCGCGAGCGCGCAGTTCGGCCGAGGCCTTCGAGAGGCGGCGTGGTTCGACGACGAAAGTCCCGCCTTGCTTCAGGGTCTTATGCATACCGCGCATATGCCGCAAACGCTCGGTTCAAGGCAAATATTATTGCCGCGAGCGGTTCTCAGCCGTTGAAAAAGAAAAAATCATCCAATTGCGGATGTTTCGTCGTCAAAAGTTGCTCTGTGGAGGCGTGTGCGGCGCAACGGCCTTTTGTTCCGGGGTGCGACAATTAGGAACCCACGCGGCGCCCAAGCGTTGCCGAGGCTCAATCTGCAGCCAGAGAGTGCGATCATGCCGCGATGGACAACCCCGACCGGACTGGGAGGGTGGTTGACGCTGCTTCTCGGTCTTTTGCTGGCCGTGATCGGTCTGGTCCTGACCGTCGGGGGCGTGCAACTCGCGACCCTGGGCGGCTCCTGGTATTATCTGGTCGCAGGCCTGGCGCTGATCGCAGCAGGCCTTTTGCTTGTCTATCGCGACGTTCGCGGGGCGTGGGTCTATGGGGCGGTCTTCGTCGCCACCGTGATCTGGGCGCTGTGGGAAAAGGGCCTGAACGGCTGGGCCATGGTGCCACGCCTGGTCGGCCCTCTGGTGTTGATGTTCCTGGTGCTGGCGACCCTGCCGGTGCTGCGGTCGCGTGGCGGAGGCAAGACGGCCGGCTTCGGCGCCCTGGGCCTGGCGGTCCTGACGGTGGTGTTCGGCCTGGTCGTCGGCCAGGTGAACCAGGCCCGTGTCGACAGCCCGGTGCCGGGCGCGCGGGGACCGTTCGGCGATCCCGCCCTGATCAAGGCCGGCATGGACTGGCCCGCCTATGGCGGTTCGGACGCCGCCCAGCGCTATTCGCCGCTGAACCAGATCAACAAGGACAATGTCGGCCAGCTTGAGCGGGCCTGGACCTTCCGCACGGGCGACCTGCCCGGCGAGCGGTTCGGCGCGGAGACCACGCCGCTGAAGATCGCCGACACCGTCTATCTGTGTTCGGCCCGCAACCGGATGTTCGCCCTGGACGCCAACACCGGCAAGCAGAAGTGGACCTATGATCCCAAGGTGCCGGACGAACAGATCCCCTATACGGCGGCCTGCCGGGGCGTGACCTATTACGCCGTGCCGAACGTCGATCAGGCCCAGCCCTGCGCGACCCGCATCATCGAAGGCACGCTGGACGGCCGCATCATTTCGCTGGACGCCAAGACCGGCGTGCCTTGCCCGGCCTTCGGAACCAATGGCGCAGTCAGCATCAAGGAAGGGATGGGGAACCCCTATCCCGGCATGGTTTCGATCACCTCGCCGCCCGTCATCGTGCGCGGCGTCATCGTGACGGGCCACCAGGTGCTGGACGGCCAGAAACGCTGGAACGCCTCGGGCGTGATCCAGGGCTATGACGTCATCACCGGCCAACTGCGCTTCGCCTGGGACATGATGCGTCCCGAAACCACCACAACGCCGCCGGCGGGCCAGACCTATACCCCCGGCACGCCCAACATGTGGACCACGGCGACGGCGGACGAGGCCCTGGGCCTCGTCTATCTGCCGATGGGCAACTCGGCCGCCGACTATTATTCGTCGCTGCGCCGGCCTCAGGAAGACCAGTATTCCAGTTCGCTGGTCGCCCTGGACGTCACGACCGGCAAGCCGCGCTGGCATTACCAGACCGTGCGTCGCGACGTGTGGGACTATGACCTGGGCTCGCAGGTGACCCTGGTCGACATGCCGACCGCAGGGGGCGTGGTTCCGGCCGTAATCCTGCCGTCCAAGCGCGGCGAGATCTTCGTGTTGGATCGCCGTACAGGCCAGCCTCTGCACGGGGTTCAGGATCGTCCCGCCCCACGCGGCGGCGTCGAACCGGCCCAGCGCGCGGCGACCCAGCCCTATTCGTTGTTCAACTCGCTGGCCAAGCCCGACCTGCGCGAAGCGGACATGTGGGGCATGTCGCCCATCGACCAGATGGTCTGCCGCATCCAGTTCAAGAAGGCCTCCTATCAGGGCCAATTCACAGCCCCGACCGCCGACCGTCGCTTCATCGAATATCCGGGCTACAACGGCGGTTCGGACTGGGGCAGCGTGGCGCTGGATCCGCGCCGCGGCGTGATCATCGCCAACTATAACGACATGCCCAACTACAACCGTCTGGTGCCCCGCGCCGAGGCCGACAAGCGGGGCTGGTTCCCGCGCGACGACCCTCGCTATCAGGAAGAAAAGACCGGCGAGGGCTCCAAGGCCGAGGGCGCCGGCGACCCGCAGATGGGCGTGCCCTACGCCATCGACGTGAATGCGGGCTGGCGGCTGCCCTTCACTGGCCTGCTGTGCAAGGAGCCGCCCTATGGCGGGATCCGCGCCATCGACGTGCAGAGCGGCAAGACTCTGTGGGACCGTCCGTTCGGCACGGCCCGCAAGAACGGCCCGTTTGGCATCCCCTCGATGCTGCCGCTGGAGATCGGCACGCCCAACAACGGCGGGTCGGTGGTCACGGCGGGCGGTCTGATCTTCATCGCCTCGGCGACCGACGACCTGATCCGCGCCATCGACATCGAGACGGGCAAGACCGTCTGGTCCGACGTCCTGCCCGCAGGCGGCCAGGCCAACCCGATGATCTATGAGCAGAACGGCCGCCAGTATCTGGTGATCGTGGCCGCCGGCCATCACTTCATGGAGACGCCGGAAGGCGATTATGTGATCGCCTACGCCCTGCCCAAGGGCAGAGCATAGGCTCTGTGTGCTGGGCCTATCGCGCTTCGCGCTGCTTGAGGCCGAGATGAAATGAATGTCAGAGCGTGGCGCGGATGACAGCCATCGTCCGCGCCAGCCGCTCGTCGTCGATGCGGCCGAGGTGGGTCGCAACAGCTACATCGATGGCCGCGATCTTGGCGGGGCGGACGACGGAGGGCGCGGGCAGTCCAGCGTCGGTATAGCTGTCGCCGAACGGCACATCGTCGGCCCACGGCCGGTTGTCCGCGCTGGTGATCATGACGACCCACAACAGCCTGTCCCCGTCGCCCAGCGGTCCATCGGAAACGACTAGGGCCGGGCGGTGCTGGCGGGTGCTGCGGTCGGTGTAGGGGAAGGGGACGCGGACGACGTCGCCGCGCTCAAAGTCCGGCATAGGCCTTACGGTCCGCGTCGCTGTCCCATTCGTCGAACGCCGCGAAGGGATCTTCCGCCGGCGCCCTGCGGGCCTTGCGCAGGATCACCCGGTCGCCGTCCAGATCGTATTGAAGCTCGTCGCCGTCCTGCAGGCTCAGCGCGGCGCGCACGGCCTGGGGGATGGTGGTCTGGGCCTTCGAGGTCAGGCGGCTCTTGATCATGGGAAGAAGGTAAGGAATTTCCTTACCGGCGGCAAGTCAGGGCCTGATCTGCCCCTGGCCGCGCACGACGTATTTGTAGGTGGTCAGTTGTTCGGCGCCGACCGGGCCTCGGGCGTGCAGGCGGTTGGTGGAGATGCCGATTTCGCCGCCGAAGCCGAACTCACCGCCGTCGGCGAACTGGGTCGAGGCGTTGATCAGGACGATGGCGCTGTCCACACGCGCCGCGAACCGTTCGGCGGCGGCCGTGTCGGTGGTGACGATGGCCTCGGTGTGGCCCGAGCCGTAGCGGGCGATGTGATCGGTCGCGGCGTCCAGATCGTCCACGATCCGCACCGACAGGATGGGCGCCAGATATTCGGTGGTCCAGTCGGCGTCAGTCGCGGGCTTCATCTCGGGGACCAGGACGCGGGCGGCGGCGTCGCCGCGCAGTTCGCAGCCGGCGGCGAGCAGGTCGGCGGCGACGGGGGGCAGCAAGCGTTCGGCCGCCGCCCGGTCCACCAGCAGGGTCTCGGTCGCCCCGCACACCGAGACGCGGCGCATCTTGGCGTTCAGGACGATGGCGCGGGCGGCGTCCACATCGGCGGCTTCGTGCAGATAGGTGTGGTTCAGGCCTTCCAGGTGGCTGAGCACCGCCGTGCGGGCCTCGGCCTGGACGCGGGCGACCAGGCTCTTGCCGCCGCGCGGGATGATCACGTCGATGGCGCCGTCCAGGCCGGTCAGCATCAGGCCGACGGCTTCGCGGTCAGGCGTATCGACCAGTTGGATTGCATCGGCAGGCAGGCCGGCCTCGGCTAAAGCCTCGGCGATCAGGGCGGCGATGGCCAGGGAGGATTGCAGGCAGTCCGAGCCGCAGCGCAGGATGGCCGCATTGCCCGAGCGGATACACAGGGCGGCGGCGTCGGCGGTGACGTTGGGGCGGCTCTCGTAGATCACGCCCAGCACGCCGATGGGGGTGCGGACGCGGGCGATGTCCAGGCCGTTGGCGGGGGTCCAGCGTTCGGTCTCGACGCCCAGGGGGTCGGGCACGGCGGCGATGGTGGCCACGGCCTGAACCATGCCGGCGACGCGGCCGGGCGTCAGAGACAGACGGTCGATCAGGGCCTCGGTCATGCCACCTTTGCGAGCGGCGTCCACGTCGCGGGCGTTGGCGGCCAGGAGGGCGGGCTCGGCCGCCGCCAGCTTTGCGGACAAGAGCTCCAGCGCGCGGGTGCGGGCGGCGGCGGGGGCTTCGCGCAAGGCGGCAGCGGCGGCGCGGGCGCGCTGGCCCGCTTCTAGCATTTTGGGGGCAAGCATTCGGGTCTTCAGGTCGGTCATCGGTCGTCCAGCACCATGTCGTCGCGGTGGATCAGCACCGAGGCTCCGCGATAGCCCAGCAGGGTCTCGATCTCGTCAGAGCGTCGGCCGCGAATGCGCGCGGCCTCGTCGGCGGCGTAGGCGGCCAGGCCCACCCCGACCGAGCGCCCGTCCGGGTCGGTCAGGCGCACGCAGTCGCCCTTTTCGAAACCGCCGGACACGCCGGTGACTCCGGCGGGCAGCAGGCTCTTGCCGGCCTTCAGCGCCGTGACCGCGCCCGCGTCCAGGGTCAGGGTCCCGGCCGGCGACAGGCTACCGGCGATCCACTGTTTGTAGGCGGCCATCGGTCCGTCGGGCGCGGCGATCAATGTGGCGCGGGCGCCGTCGCGAACGGCCGACAGCGGGGACAGGGTCTGGCCCGAGGCGATGATGGTGGCGCAGCCGGCCGAGCGCGCGATCTGGGCCGCCGCCAGCTTGGTCGCCATGCCGCCGGTCCCCACGCCCGCATCGGCGTTGGCGCCCCCGCCCATGGCCAGGATGTCGGGGCTGAGGGTCTCGATCAGGGGCAGGTGAGCGGCGTTCGGATCGTGGCGCGGGTCGGCGGTGTAGAGGCCGTCCACGTCCGACAGCAGCACCAGCAGGTCCGCCCGCGCCAGCTGGGCCGTGCGCGCCGCCAGCCGGTCGTTGTCGCCATAGCGGATCTCTTCGGTGGCGACCGTGTCGTTCTCGTTGACGATGGGGATGACCCCGTGGGCCAGCAGGGCCTCGACCGTGGCGCGAGCGTTCAGCCAGCGGCGGCGGCGTTCGGTGTCGTCGCGGGTCAACAGCACCTGACCAGCGATCAGGCCGTGCGGGGCCAGGGCCTCGGACCAGGCGGCCATCAGCAGGGACTGACCGACCGAGGCCGCCGCCTGCTTGTCCTCCAGCCGCGCGCCCAGGTTTGGCAGCCGTCCCCGCCCCAGTGCGATGGAGCCGGACGAGACGACGATGACCTCGCGCCCCTGGGTCTTCAGCGCCGCCAGATCCGAGGCGACGGCGGCCAGCCAGTCGCGCGTCGGCCGACGCGTTGCCGCGTCGATCAGCAGGGACGAACCGATCTTGACCACGACGCGGCGGGCGGCCGCCAGGGCCGAAGCCGCGTCGGCTCCAGGGCTTGGGCTTTTGGGAAGGGCGACAGCCTGGGACATGAAGCTTTCTCTAACGCGGCGGTTCGGGCTTGTCTCTTGCCGCGTCGCGCCGCAATGCAGGCGGATGATGGAATCCCTTTCCCCGATCGCGGCTGGCGGTCTCGGCAGTCTGGCGGCGGGCATGATGACGGCGGTCGGCGCCGTGCCGTTGCTGTTCTTTCGCAAGGCGGGGGTGCAGACCCAGAGCGCGCTGCTGGGCTTCGCCGCCGGGGTCATGCTGGCGGCGTCCTTCTTCTCGCTGATCATTCCCGGCGTGGACGTGCTGCAGGCCGGCGGGTCCAGCCAGGCGGCGGCGGCCGGCGTCATGGGGGCGGCGGTGCTGATCGGGGCGACGGTGATCGGCCTGATGAACCGGTTCGCGCCGGTGGACATGCTGGCCATCGGCCCGGCGGGGTCGCGCGACCTGTCGCGGCGCATCTGGCTGTTCATCATCGCCATCACCCTTCACAACTTCCCCGAGGGCGCGGCCGTGGGGGTCAGCTTCGGCGGCGGCGACATGCATCAGGGCCTGTCGACGGCCCTGGGCATCGGCATCCAGAACATGCCCGAGGGGCTGGCGGTGTCGGCAGCGATGGCGACCCTGGGCTATGGGCGTTGGCCCGCCTTCCTGGCCGCCGTGGCGTCGGGGCTGGTCGAGCCGGTCGGGGGGCTGATCGGGGCCAGCGTGGTCGATGTGCTTCCCGGCGCCCTGCCGTGGGGTCTGGGCTTGGCGGCCGGGGCCATGATCTATGTCGTCACCGCCGAGATCATTCCCGAGACCCGCGAGAAGTCCAAGGGCGAGGGCTCGATGATCGGCCTGATGATCGGCCTGGTGGGGATGATGTTCCTTGATATCGCTCTGGGATGAAGCTGGGGATGAAGCCCTTGCATGAAACGCGGCGTGACCGCGCACCGGGGCGTTACATCGATTTACATGGCCGGCGGGGGTTGAAGCCGTCGTGCGCGAAGGGCTAGGCCTGCGCTCTCGCTGCTCGATTAGTCCCCCGCAAGGAGCGCCAGCTTAAATGACGCGACCTCTCAAGCCTGCGGCTTCCCGTAGAAATTTCTTGTCTGGCCTGGGGCTTTTGGCCCTGATGGGCGCCGGAGTTTTCCCCATGCCTGTATCCGCCCAAGCGTCCCGCACCGTCGCGCGTCACCGCCAGAAGATCGAGGATCTGATCGCGGCCATGACCGTCGAGGAGAAGGCGGGCCAGCTGAATCTGCTGGCCGATCCGTTCCGCTGGATGCCCACGGCGGTCAACCCGCTGGACGGCACGGGGGATCCCGCGCGCGTCACCGCCCTGATCCGCGAAGGCAAGGTCGGCAGCCTGTTCAACGGCATCGGCGCCGAGACGGGCCGCCAGATCCAGCAGGTGGCGATGGAAGAAAGCCGGCTGAAGATCCCGCTGCTGTTCGCGGCGGATGTGATCCACGGCCTGTCGACCATCTTCCCGGTGCCGCTGGCGGAAGCCGCGGCCTTCGACACCGAACTGGCGCGTCGCACCGCGCGCGCCTCGGCCATCGAGACGGCGGCCTCGGCCGTACACCAGACCTACGCCCCCATGGTGGACGTGGCGCGGGACCAGCGCTGGGGCCGCAACGTCGAGGGCGCCGGCGAGGACGTGCTGCTGAACAATCTGCTGGCCGCCGCCCGCGTGCGCGGCTTCCAGGGCGACAAGGGGCTGGACGACCGCGACGCCGTCCTGGCCACCGCCAAACACATGGCCGCCTATTCCGCCGCCGTCGGGGGGATGGAATACAACACCACAGACATGAGCGAGCAGACGCTGCGCGGGGTCTTCCTGCCGCCGTTCAAGGCGTCGGTGGACGCCGGCGCCCTGTCGATCATGAGCGCCTTCAACGACGTGAACGGCGTGCCGGCGTCGGGAAGCCGCAAGCTGCTGACCGACATCCTGCGCGGGGAGTGGGGCTTCGAGGGCTTCGTGCTCTCCGACTACACCTCGGAGCAGGAACTGGTGGCCCACGGCTTCGCCGAGGACGGCCGCGACGCTGCGCGTCTGGCGTTCAACGCCGGGGTGGACGTGTCGATGGTGTCGGGCCTGTATCTGGAGCATCTGCCCAGCCTGGTGGCCTCGAACGAGGTATCGATGGCGCGTCTGGACGAGGCGGTGCGCCGCGTCCTGAACACCAAGGCGGCGCTGGGCCTGTTCGACGATCCCTATCGCGGCACCGATCCGGTGCGCGAGAAGGCGGTCGTGGGCGCGCGCGAACATATCGAACTGTCACGCGAGGCTGGCCGCAAGTCGGTCGTGCTGCTGAAGAACGACAACGGCCTGCTGCCGCTGAACAAGAGCCAGAAGATCGCCCTGATCGGTCCGTTCGCCGACGACGTGGACAATGTCTGGGGGCCGTGGACCATCTGGGGCGCGCCCGAGCGTCGCGTCTCGCTGGAGGCCGGCTTCCGTGCGGCCATGAGCGATCCCCAGCGTCTGACCATCGCGCGCGGCTCGGGCGTCGAGGCGCCGTTGGACGGCGGGATCGAACAGGCCATCGCGGCCGCCCGCGACGCCGACGTCATCGTCCTGGCCATCGGCGAGGCGACCAATATGTCGGGCGAGGCGCAGTCGCGCACCGAGATCGTGGTGCCTGCGCCGCAGGTCGCGCTGGTGGACGCCATGACGGCCCTGGGCAAGCCCATCGTCATCCTGCTGCGCAACGGCCGTGCCCTGGCGCTGGAAGGCAACGTCAAGAACGCCCAGGCCATCGTCGTGACCTGGTTCCTGGGCGAACAGATGGGTCATGCGGTCGCCGACGTCCTGTTCGGCGATCACGGTCCGTCGGCGCGTCTGCCGATCAGCTTCCCGCACAAGTCGGGCCAGCAGCCCTATTCCTACGACCGCAAGACGACCGGCCGCCCGGCCAATCCCGATCTGGCGACCGAGGAATACAAGTCCCGCTATCGCGAGACGCCCAATACGGCGCTTTATCCGTTCGGCTATGGCCTGACGTATGGCGCGATCAGCTATGGGCCGATCGAGATGGAAAGCGACAAGCTGCAGTGGGCCGGCACGCTGGACGTCGCGGTGACCGTGACCAACACCGGATCGCACGCGGCCGAGGAACTGGTTCAGCTCTATATCCACGACCGGGTCGCCAGCCTGACCCAGCCGGGGCGGCTGCTGAAGGACTTCAAGCGGGTGTCGCTGCGTCCGGGCGAGAGCCAGAAGGTGACCTTCACCCTGAACCCTCGCCAACTGGGCTTCATCGGGGCGGACGAGACCTGGCGCATCGAGCCGGGCCTGTTCGACGTGTGGCTGGCGCCGCACGCCCAGGGCGGGGCGACGGCGACTTTCCAGCTGATCGGACCGGCTTCCATCACCGATGGTCGTTGACCCCGGCGACTGCAGGGCTTAACGACGCCGCCGTTTGCCTCCGGCCTTCGTATCGGCCGGATTCGGTTTTAGGAGCGCGCCCATGACGACCAAGCTACTTCCGGGCGCCACCGGCGTTCTCGCGCTCGCCGACGGCACGATCCTGCAGGGGATCGGCGTCGGCGCGACCGGCTCGGCCCTGGGCGAGGTGGTCTTCAACACCGCCATGACCGGCTATCAGGAAATCCTGACCGACCCGTCCTACATGAGCCAGATCTTGGCCTTCACCTTCCCGCACGTCGGCAACACCGGCACCAATGTCGAGGACATCGAACAGATCGGCGGCGGGTCCGAGACCTCGGCGCGCGGGGCCATCTTCCGCGACGTGCCGACCGATCCGGCCAACTATCGCTCGGACGCCAGTTTCGACGACTGGATGAAGCGGCGCGGCGTGGTGGGTCTGGCCGGCGTGGACACCCGCGCCCTGACCAAGATCATCCGCGACAAGGGCGCCCCGCACGCGGTCATCGCTCATAATCCGGACGGCCAGTTCGATCTGGACGCCCTGATCGCCCAGGCCCGCGCCTGGACCGGCCTGGTCGGCCTGGACCTTGCCAAGCCCGCCTCGACGCTGCAGGCGTTCGAATGGGACGAGGGCCTGTGGGAATGGCCGGAAGGTCATCCGAAGACTGAAGGCCGCAAGGACGTGGTCGTCATCGACTATGGCGTGAAGCGCAACATCCTGCGCGCCCTGGCCTCGACCGGCGCCCGGATCACCGTAGTGCCGGCGACGACGACGGCGGAAGAGGTTCTGGCCCGCAATCCCGACGGCGTGGTTCTGTCCAACGGTCCGGGCGATCCGGCCGCGACCGGCGAATACGCCGTGCCCGAGATTCAGAAACTGGTCGCCAGCGGCAAGCCCCTGATGGGCATCTGCCTGGGTCACCAGATGCTGGCCCTGGCCCTGGGCGCCCGGACGGTGAAGATGGAACAGGGCCACCATGGCGCCAACCATCCGGTCAAGGATCTGACCACCGGCAAGGTCGAGATCGTGTCGATGAACCACGGCTTCACCGTCGATCGCGACAGCCTGCCCGACGCCGTGACCGAAACCCACGTCAGCCTGTTCGACGGCACCAACTGCGGCATCGCCGTCAAGGACAAGCCGATCTTCAGCGTCCAGCACCACCCGGAGGCCTCGCCCGGCCCGGCCGACAGCCTGTATCTGTTCGACCGGTTCGCAGACCTGATGGGGCCGCGCTGACGCCATGAAACAGGGTGCGGTGCGGTCAGACTATCTGGACTGGCTGGCCCAGGCGCTGGAGGTCGGACGCGGGATCGCGCCCCTGCCCGATGGCGACGTGGTGGTCGGCTACGCCACCGGATACGACGCCGCCGACATCGCCCCCTTCGTCTTGTCGCTGAGGGCCGTGTTCGACGGGCCGGTCGCCCTGGTCGTGGACGCCGAGCCGGCGCTGCGCGCCTTCTTGGCTCAGCATGACGTGACCGCCGTCGATGCGCCCGTCTGGCGCGAATGGGCGCCGCATCCGGTGATGCAGCGGTTCGTGGCTTTCGCCGGCCTGCTGGGGGATCGTCCGGGTGCTGCCTTGGCGTGCGACGTGCGCGACGTGATCTTCCAGGCCGCGCCGTTCGCGCCGGCGCCCGAGGGTCTGGAGGCCTTCGTCGAGGCCGAGGCGCCGCTTGCCGATCACGCCTTCAACATGAAATATCTGCGCGCCCTGTTCGGCGAAGGGATCGCGGCGTCTTTGGCCGACAAGGCCTGCCTGTGCGTCGGCACGATCCTGGGGCCGCGCGCCGAAGTTTCGCGCCTGTCGCGGCTGATCCTGTCGCTGGCGGCCACCCCGCGTTCGGAGTTCGGCGGGGCCTTCGGCGCCGATCAGGCGGGCTTCAACATGGCGATCCATCAGGGGCTGGTCGGCGCGTCGATCCGGCCCAACTACGGCCGCGTGGCGACCTTGGGCCTGACGCCCGGCGAGGGCCTGACCTTTGCGGACGGCAAGGTGATCAATCCCGACGGCGGGTTCAGCCCCATCGTCCACCAGCACGACCGCCATCCGCATCTGGATGCGCCGGTCCATGCCCTGTGGGGCGGCGGGCTGGAGCACCGCAAGCGCGTGCGGCCCAAGTCGGCGGGCCAGAAGCTGGAGAAGCTGAAGGCCTCTCTGCGCCGCCGGACGCCCGAACTTCGCTGATTAGGGCAGGGGCGCGAAACTGCGCTCTTCACGCAGGGCGCTGGCCTTCCTGACGGCGATGGGGGCGGCGTGCAGCCAGTAGTCGGCGTCGTCCATCCGCTGTTCGCGGCGGCGTTCCAGTCCGCGCAGGCGGCGCTGGGCGGCGTTTTCGAGAAGGCGCGCATGCAGGGCGCGGGGCGACATTTCGGCGATGGCGGGAGAGCCGGGGACGGCGACGGCGTCGGGGCCTTGGGGCTCCACCGCCGGGCGGGCGATGGCGATGAACATGGGTGTCTCGGTTCAGGAGGGAGAGGCGCTTCTGCGCCGAGCTAACGGTGGGTTAACCACAGTCCCTGTGGATAGTTCCTGAGTGCGTCCGAAAAAAGTCCGTGAATCGAAGGGCTTAATGCTCGGTTCCGAACAAAATAGTTACCGAAATCTTAATCCGGGATCGGAGCGATAGCTCGACTTTCCGAATATCTGAAACCCGGTGGCAGTCCCTAGGGGAGTCGAACCCCTCTTTTCAGGTTGAAAACCTGACGTCCTAACCGATAGACGAAGGGACCGCGGCCGGGGCGGCGCATTTGCCCCGGTTCGGCCCCCTCTGCAAGCAAAAAATCAGGCGGCCTGCGCCTTCGCAGGGATGACGGCGTCCAGCGCAGGGAACAGGTCGGCGATCAGATCCTCGACATGCTCCAGCCCGACCGACAGGCGCACCAGGCCGTCGCCGATGCCGGCGGTGGCCCGCTGCTCCGGCGTCATGGCGGCGTGGGTCATGGTGGCGGGGTGGGCGATTAGGCTTTCGACCCCGCCCAGCGATTCAGCCAGGGTGAAAATCTCCAGCGCCTCGACCAGGTCGCGCACCGCGTCCGTACCGCCTTCCAGTTCGAAGCTGAGCATGGCGCCCGGCCCGGCCTGCTGGGCGGCGACCAGGGCGTGGTTGGGGTGGGACGCCAGGCCGGGATAGTGGACGACCTTGACCGCCGGGTGGGCGTTCAGCAGCTCGGCGATCTTGCCCGCCGTGGCCTGTTGCCGCTCGATCCGGGCGAACAGGGTCCGGACCCCGCGCAGGGTCAGATAGGCGTCGAACGGCGAGCCGGTCACGCCGGTGCAGTTGGCCCACCAGGCCAGGGTCTGGTGATCCTCGGCGTCGGCCGAGATCACGGCGCCGCCGACCACGTCGGAATGGCCGTTGATGAACTTGGTGGTCGAGTGGACGACGAAGTCGGCGCCCAGCTTGATCGGGTTCTGTAGCGCCGGCGACAGGAAGGTGTTGTCGCAGACGACCTTGGCGCCGGCTGCATGGGCGCGGGTGCAGATGTCGGCGACATCGACCAGGCGCAGCAGGGGGTTGGACGGGGTCTCGACCAGGACCAGTTTGGGCTTCAGCGCCAGGGCGGCCTCGAAGGCGACGGGATCGCCCTGATCAACCAGCAGCAGTTCGAAATGGCCCTTCTTCGCGCGAGCGTTCAGCAGGCGACAGGTGCCGCCGTAACAGTCGTGCGGCGCGATCAGCAGGTCGCCGGGCTCCAGCAGGGCCAGGGGCAGGTCGACCGCGGCCATGCCGGTGGCGGTGATGACGCAGCCCGCGCCGCTTTCCAGCTCGGCCAAGGTCTCGGCCAGCACGTCGCGGGTCGGGTTGCCCGAGCGGCTGTAGTCGTATTTCCGCTTCTGCTCGAAACCGGCGAAGGAATAGTTGGACGACAGATAGAGCGGCGGCATGACTGCGCCGTGGGCCGTGTCCGTATCCACGCCCGTGCGGGCGGCGATGGTGTGCGGGTCGGCCTGACGCAAAGAAGGGGGGCGGCGGGTCATGCTTTGATATCCTTGAAGGCGGCGCGGAGGATGTCGCCGACGAAGGCGTCCTCCTTCAGAAAGGCGTCGTGGCCGTAGAGGGAGGGCGCCTCGACGAAGCGCCACAGGGTCGGCAACCGCGCGGCCAGCTCGCGGATGTCGTCGATCGGCACCAGCCGGTCGGAGGTGAAGCCGATCAGGGTGACCGGGGTGGTGATGGCCTCGGGCGTCACGCTGTGGCGGTCCAGCGAGTCGGACATCGACAGCCAGCGGGCCGGGGTCGTGTGGGTCCGGTAGGCCTGGCCCCGCGCCGTCAGATAGTCGCAGACCGGATAGGCGCCGCCGGCGGCCTGAGGCGCGGTGGTCTCGAACCGGTCGTGGAATTCCTCGGCCGTGCGATAGGTGGTCATGGCCAGCTCGCGGGCCAGGGCGACGCCTTCCTCGGGGTGGCCGGCGGCGACGGCGAACTGAAGGATCCGGCGCTGAATGCCGCGCCAGGCGGTGGCCTGGGGGTGGGCGCGGTGGGCGGCGGAGACGACGATCAGCTGCTCGGCCCAGTCGGGGAACAGTTCGGCGAAGGCCAGGCCGACCATGCCTCCGTAGGAGCAGCCGACGAAGGCGGAGACGCGCTCGATCTTCAGATGGGTCAGCACCAGGGCCAGCAGACGGGCCTGGTCGTGGGTGGTGATGGTGACGGGGGTTTCCAGGAACTCGGCGCCGGGGGCGAAGTCGACGGCCAGGACCTGGAAGCGGCTCAGGTCGATGGGGCCGCGCACCGATACGGCGCCCGACCACCAGCCCAGACCGTTGGTCTCGGTGCGGTGGACGAACCGACCGGCCGAGATGCCGCCGGCGACGACGACGACGGGCGCGCCGATCCGGCCGTGCAGGCGGCCGACGATATTGGGCTGGTTCAGCCGTTCGCCGGAGGCCAGGCGGAAGTCGGCGGGAATGGGGACGATGACGTCGCGGGCGCCGCCGCGTTCACGGACGGCAGGCTTGGCTGTCGCGATGCGACAGTCGGGGTCTTCGAGCAGGGAGGTTTCAGCCAGTGTCATCGTCGTTCCGCATCGTTCTCGCTCAGCAAGGCTCGATGCGGTGACAGATCGTGGAGCGTCGTATCGCCGATGCTCCACTCATCTCTCGCGATCCCGAAGGATCTCGCAGGAGTTGGCACCGTTTCGAGTTGTAAGACCCGATGGTTGCCCCAGCGTCAAAGGGCCTAATCCCTCGGCTGGTCTTGATGAGTGACTTTACGTTGATCAAACAGGCGGCGCCGGTCAAGCGGAAAATTCATGCCATTAGTAGTCGCCGGGCGATGCGGCTGGGTGTGAAATGAGCGAAAATCGGTCTGTCGCGGAAAAATCATCCATCGCTGCTTGACAGGACGGGGGTGGTCCGATCACCCTAGGCTCAGATTTCAACCGGACCTGCCCTGTGCAACAGCGCTCGCTCATCGCCGAACTTTCCACCGTCGCCGGCCTCGCCGCGACGCGTTTCGGCATGATTATTGGCGCCACCGGCACGACCACCACCACCATGCCCATACGGGCGGGACGAGTTTAGCGCGCCGAACCCCGGCAACCGCAGAACCCGAACCCCGCCCGGTCCGCCTGGCGGGGTTTTTCTATTTCACCCCACCCCATCCCGACTTTTTCGAGAACCCTGATGTCCGCCACCCTCGCCGTCGTAGAGAAATCCGAGAGCCTCGACCCCAGCAGTCAGCCCTCACCAGGCTTGGCCGCCCCCGAAGTGGTGGTGCTGAAGTTCGGCTCGTCCATCCTGCGCAGCCCGGCGGAGGCGCCGCTGGTCGCCTCCGCCGTCTATGGCCATGTGCGGGCGGGGCGCAAGGTGGTGGCGGTGGTCTCGGCCTTCGGGGGGGCGACCGACCGGCTGCTGGGCGAGGCGCGGGCCCTGGGCCTGGCCCATTCCAACGACCTTCTGCCCGGCTATGTGGCCCTGGGCGAGGAGAAGTCGGCGGCCCTGGTGGCCATCGCCTGCGACCGGATCGGCCTGGACGCTTGCGCCTTGTCGGTGCGCGAACTGGGCATCGTGGCGGAGGGCGAGCCGGAGCATTCGCGCCCCTGCGGCCTGCGGCCCGACCAGCTGAAACAGGCGCTGGACCGGCACGAGGTGGTGGTGGTGCCTGGCTTTGGCGCCGTGCGGCCCGACGGCAAGGTGGCCCTGTTGGGGCGGGGCGGATCGGACCTGACGGCGGTCTTCCTGGCGGCCGAACTGGGGCTGAAGCGGGTGCGGTTGGTCAAGGATGTGGACGGCCTTTACGACCATGATCCCAACGACAATACGGCCCCGGCCCTGCGCTATCGCCGCGCGTCCTGGGACGTGGCGCGCAAGCTGGGCGGGGCGCTGGTTCAGCATGACGCCATCGACCTGGGCGAAAGCCGGGGGGTTGAGATCGAGGTCGCGGCGCTGGACCGGGCCGACGGCACGACCATCAGCGACAAATCGGCGCCTCCGGGACCGGCCCCCGCCCTGCCGCCGCTGAAGGTTGCGGTCGCGGGATGCGGCGTGGTCGGCGGCGGGGTGCTGGGGCGGCTGCTGGCTGATCCGCGCTATGACGTGGTCGGGGTGCTGGTGCGCGATCCCAAGAAGGCGCGTGACGTGGCCTGTCCGGCCTCGCTGTTCACGGCGAACGCCGACGATCTGTGGGCCAAGCAGCCCGACATCGTGCTGGAGGCACTGTCGGAAGGCGAGGCCGGTCATGCGGTGATCCGCGCCGCGCTGGAGGCCGGTTGCGACGTGGCCAGCGCCAACAAACAGGCCGTCAGCCGCGATCCGGGCGGGCTTCAGGCCCTGGCGAAGGCGCACGGTCGGCGCATCTTCTGGTCGGCCTCGGTCGGGGGCGGATCGCCGATGATCGAGACGGTGCGCGCCGCCCGCGCGGCCGGCGAGGTGGTCGGGTTCGAGGCGGTGCTGAACGGCACGGTCAACTTCATGCTGGAGCGGCTGGGCGACGGCGCCGCCTTCAACGAGGCCCTGGCCGACGCCCGCGCGGCGGGCTTTGCGGAGGAGGATCCGTCGTCGGATCTGGAAGGGCTGGATGCGGCGGCCAAGGTGCGGCTGCTGTGCCACGAGGCGTTTGGCCGCTCGCCCGACGGCGAGGTGCCGCGCGACCACCTGACCGAGGCCACCTCGGCCGAAGGCGGGGTGCGCCAGATCGGCGCCGCCCATCTGAAGGACGGGGTGATCCAGGCCTCGGTCAAGCTGAACGCCGACCACGGCGATCCGCTGTTCTCCAATCTGCGGGGCGAGGGCAATGCGCTGAAGGTCTACGGCGCCGACGGCCGGGTTTGGCGCTGCCGGGGCCGGGGCGCCGGGCGCTGGGCCACGACCGAGAGCATCATGGCGGACCTGGCCGAAATCGTGCGTGCGCGCCGCGCCGATGCGGGCCTGAACTAGGTCATGGCCGTCTTCACCCCCGTTTCGCTGGCCCAGGCCAAGGGGTTCCTGGCCGGTTACGACATCGGCGAGGTGGTCCAACTGACGGCCATCGCCGAGGGGGTGGAGAACACCAACTATCGGCTGGACACCACGCAGGGGCGCTTCGTCCTGACGCTGTTCGAGGGGCGGACGGACGAAGCGTCGCTACCCTTCTGCCTGGGGCTGACGGCGCATCTGGCGTCGCAAGGCTTCGCCTGCCCCACGCCGATCGAGAACCGGGCGGGCGGTTGGCTGGGGCGGCTGAACGGCCGGGCGGCGGCGGTGATCGAATGGAAGACCGGCGCCTGGCTGCGCTCGCCGTCTGCGGCCGATCAGGCGGCGGCCGGGGCGGTGCTGGCGCGGCTGCATCTGACGGCGGTCGATTTCGAACTGGGGCGTGACAACCCGGTCGGACCGGCCATGTGGCGCAGGCTGGCGGATCGTTGTGCGGGGGGCGCGGCGAGGGCGTCAGTCGAGGATCGGGGGCTGCTGGACCGGGTGGAGGCGGCGCTGGGAAGGCTGGGTGATCCGTTTACGGATGATCTGCCGAGCGGGGCGATCCATGCCGACTATTTCCCCGACAACATCCTGTTCGAGAACGGCGCGGTATCGGCGGTGATCGACTTCTATTTCGGCTGCACCGGCGCCTTCGCCTACGACCTGGCCATCGCCTTGTCCGCCTGGGGGTTCGACGCCGAGGGGCGGGCGATCCCCGAGGCGCTGGCGGCCTTCCAGCGGGGTTATGAGACGGTGCGGCCGTTGAGCGCGGCCGAGCGGGCGGCCCTGCCGCGTCTGGGCGAGGCGGCGGCGCTGCGGTTCACCGTGACGCGGCTGCACGACCGGATCTTCCACGACCCGGCCAACCTGGTGACGCCCAAGGATCCGGCGGTCTTCCTGCGCCGCATGGACCACTGGCGGGCGGTGGAGCCGGCCTGAATCGACTGCGAAAAACACAGTGCAATGTGTGCACTTCGTCTCAATCTGGAAATTGCATTGCACTCGGAAAACGCGTGCAAAGTGCAAGACAGTGCAATTGGGGACGGCGGCGATGTCAAAGATCGGAGGGACAGTGTCTCACGGTTTTGGGGCTGGATGGTCGATTGCCGCTGTCGGCCGGTAGGTGATTGAAATCACGACGCCTCGCTTCCAGAACTAGGAGGGATGCGGCTTCCTTTCCCTCCCCGTTCGGGGAGGGTGGCCGAGCCGCAGGCGAGGTCGGGTGGGGGCGGCCGAGTGACCGCGCACCGATCCGTCGCCGATCCAGCACTCGCGTCCCTGCCGGGCCGCCCCCACCCGGTCGCTGCGCGACCACCCTCCCCGGAGCGGGGAGGGAAAGGATCGCGCTGCCTGCGTCGGCAGGTCGCTGGAACCGAAAGCGTCACCGGGCTTTTGATGCAGCAACGGCGAGATCGCCGCTCTCTCCCCAAGGATGACACCATGACCGACGAACAAATCAACGGCGCAGCCTCGCAAGCTCAAGGCAAGGCCCAAAAGGCTTTCGGCAATCTGGTCGGCGATCAGAAGATGCAGGTCGAAGGGGCCTATAACGACGCCAAGGGCCGCTCGCTCGAAACCTTCGGCAAAGCCATGGATTCGGTCGATCGTCTGGTCGACAAGGTGCCCGCCGACTATCGCGACAAGGCCCGCACCGTCGCCGCCGAGGCCCGCAAGCGTCCGCTGGTCACCACCCTGTCGGTCGCAGGCGTCGGCCTGATGCTGCTGGGCATGCTGACCCGCGGCGGTCGTCGCTAAAACACTTAAGGGGCCGGCTTACCGGATGACGCGACCGAAGCGGCGACGCGGGTGGTCGGCCCCGACAAGGTTTCTGTGATCCTTGGCGAGAATATCCTCGCGAACAGGGCGAGGTTCTAGGCCCGCCATGTGTCTGTAAACGACCATCGCTATTCCCATTGGAATAATGAGCGACACGCCAATAACCATAAACATGCCAAGCGTGAAAATGGTGAACAGGATCGGCGCTGTGAGGCCCACGACGAAGAATGCAACAGGACTCGTCTTTCCGAGGCCTCGCAGCGCGTAGTGGCCGGCGCAGATCATGACTGTCATCGGCAAAATCGTGATGATGCCGAGCATGGTCGCCTCAAGCGAGTAAGCCAGGATCGCATTTATTCCATGTTGCAACACGGGGCCCATCGCTCGCTCGGGTAGCATAAGCGCTTCCCAGCCCGCCTTGCTGAGCACAGTGGCGACGCCCATCAGGATTGAGCCGAACAAGGCCGCCAGCAACATGATCGGAACGGACGTCCGCACCTGAACGGGGCCGTCGAAATATGTCGTGACGCCAGTTTCGACCAAAGCGGGTGAAGACCGGTCTCCCGACGTCGATGCAATCCTTTCGGCGAGACCCTCGATGTCATCCGGCTGATCCCAGCCGGCGCGATAGGCGTAGAGGAAGCCGAAGATCGCTCCCAAAATGCCGGGCGCTATGACTCGCACCAATCCATAGCCCTGTTGGAAGGCGTCGATTGCGGCCGTCAGATCAAGCAGAATGAACATGATCGCCAGCGACATGGCCCCTGCGAGGGCATATGCGCCCCGTCCGCCGAACTTGAGGCGGCGCATGGCGAAATGCGCTCCGGCGAACAGGGTGACGTAGCCGGCTGCGCCCAGCGCCAGCCAGATGATCAGCTTGTCAAAGCTCTTGAACAGGACCGGAAGGAAGAGCAGGCCGTTCTTCAAGCAAAAGAAGTAGAAGGCGGCCGCAAACGCAGCGGCGACGCCGAAAGCCTTCTTATCCGTTCGGATCATGACTCACCCCGTGGTTGCGCCTTATGTCTGGCGGATCGCAACCTAAGGCGCGGTGCATAGGCTTGGTTAAAGCGCTGTCGCCCGGTGTTGGATCGCGGACAAGGCGGCCTCCATCGTTCCATCGATAACCGTCAACCGCTCGGGCTTATCGCCCAGGGCGGCGATGACGTTTGCGGGTTCTGGTTCGAAGCCCAGGACGTCGGAGACGAAGGCGCCGAACTTGGACGGGTGGGCGGTGGACAGGGCGACGACGGGGCCTTTGGAGCGGTCCTGACGACGGGCGGCGGCGAGGGCCACGGCCGTGTGCGGGCAGACGACGCGGCCCCAGGTCTCATGGGCGTGGGCGATCTCGGCGCGGGTTTCGGTCTCGTCGATGGAGACGGCCGAGACCTGGGCGCGCAAAGCCGCCAGCAGGTCGGGATCGAAGGCGACGGCGCCGTCGCGGGCGAAGGTCTCGAACACGGCGCGCGTGGCGTCGGCGTCGCGGCCGGTCGCCTCGAATACCAGACGTTCGAAGTTGGAGGGCGCCTGGACATCCATGGAGACGCTGCCGCTCTCGACCGCCGCGCGGCGCGAATAGAGGCCGTCGTTGATGGCGCGGGCCAGGGCGTCGTTCTGGTTCACGGCGGCGACGAAGCCGTTGGACGGCAGGCCCATCTTCGTCGCGGCGATGCCGGCGAAGGCGTCGCCGAAGTTCCCGGTGGGGACGACGAAGGTGGCCGGGCCGCCTAGCTGGGCCGTGGCGGAGACATAGTAGGGGATCTGGCCCGCCAGCCGCGCCCAGTTGATCGAATTGACCGAGGACAGGCGACCGCGTTGGCGCAAGCTTTCGTCCGCCAGCAGGCTCTTCACCAGACGCTGGCAATCGTCGAAATCGCCGCGCACAGCCAGGTTCAGGACGTTGTCGGCCTCGACCGTGGTCATCTGCTTGCGTTGCACCGGCGAAACGCGGTCCAGCGGGTGGAGCACGACCAGATCGACGGATTTCGCGCCGGCGAAGGCGCGCACGGCGGCGGCGCCGGTGTCGCCGGATGTGGCGGTCAGGATGGTCAGGCGCTCACCCGAGGCGGCCAGGGCCTCGTCCGTCAGGCTGGCGACCAGCTGCATCGCCAGGTCCTTGAAGGCGGCGGTCGGGCCGTGGAACAGCTCCATCACGAACAGGCCCGGCTCCAACTCGACCAGGGGCGTGACCAGCGGATGGTCGAAGCCGGCGGTCAGGCGGTCCAGTGCGCGGTCCAGGGCGCCGGCGGGCAGGGCGTCGCCGATGAAGGGGGCGATGGTCTGGAGCGCGATGGACTTGTAGTCGGCGTTTCCGGTCCAGGCGGCGGGCGACAGGGTGGGCCAGGCGGTCGGCATATAGAGGCCGCCGTCGGGCGCGATGCCGCGCAGCAGGGCGTCGGCGAAGTTGGAGTCGGGCGATTGGCCTCGGGTCGAGACGTAGCGGGCGCTGGAGGTGCTCATGATGGTTGAGGTCGTAGCCAGCGGAGGACGCTGCGTCACCCGGTTTCTGATCGTTCGGGGGAGGAAATTGTCGGCTGTTCGGCAGTTGCGGGCGTATGCGACAAAACCATGCCGGGTTTTACTCACGACTGCCGTCAAAACACTCCGTCATCCCAGGGCTTGTCCCTGGGATCCAGACTCCCGGTGCATGCCGGTAGTGCGGGCTGCGGGAAGACCGGGCGTCTGGATCCTCGCCACGAGGGCGAGGATGACGGATGGGGGAGAGGTAGGGGCGTTGCGACCATTGCCCCGCTGGCGCCGATCGTCGCGACGGTCCATGTCTGGGCGATGAGACGACGCGATCTTCTGATCCGGCTGGGGCTGGTCGCCGGCGGTGTGGGCGGGGCCTGGTGGCTGCGCGATCATGTGGTGTGGAAGGGGCCGTCGGTCGTCTTTGCGGCGGGCGGATCGACCGGCTGGCTGGCCTATGCCGAGCCTCGGGCGGCGACGCCGACGGTGGAGGTGACGGTCAACGGAAAGCCGGTGCGGGCGCTGATCGATTCCGGGGCGCAGTATTCGGTGATCGATCGGTCGCTGGTCGAGACGCTGGGGCTGACGAACGTCTTCAATATTCCGATGGTGGCCTACGGCGTCGGCGGCGATGCGCAGGTCGGACGCGGGACGACGCTGGATGTTGTGGTGGGCGGCCTGCGGCTGGACGGGTTGCGGGCGGCGATCCTGGGGCTGGGGCCGTTGGCGAGCGAACAGGGGCTGGGGGCGGCGCTGATCCTGGGTCAGGATGTGCTGCGCGAGCTGGTGCTGGAGCTGGATACGGCCGAGCATCGAATGCGGTTCCTGGTGCGCGAAGGCTGGACGCCGCCTCCGTCGCTGGCGCCCATAACCGTGACCCGCGCGGGCAAGGCGCTGCAGGCGGCGATCACGGTCGAGGGCGCGACGGTCAATGCGGTGATCGACACCGGCGCCTCGGCCGTGTTGGCCGTGACGCGCGAGACGGCGCAGGCGGCGGGGCTGCTGGACGGGCGCGAACGGACGGCGGGCCAGAGTATCGTCCTGGGCGGCGTCGTGGGGGCGGAGACGGTGATCGTCCGCACCCTGACGATTGGCGATGAACTGTATCGCCAGGCGGCAGTCGCTATCTATGACGACGTCGCCGTGCCCGGCTTTCCCAAGGCGCTGGTGGGGATGGCGGCGTTCGAGAACCGGCGTCTGGCGCTGGACCTGGGCGGGCCGGGCCTGTTCGTCGAACGGCCGATGGAGATCACGGTCGGGGCCTGACGAAATCGAGGCTGGATCGGCGTCAGGGAACGGCCTAGGTCCGCGCCATGATCGAGTTCGCCCCGGAAATCATCGCCCTGTTGTTCGCCGCAGCCGTGGCGGCGGGGTTCGTGGACGCCATCGCCGGGGGCGGCGGCCTGATCACCGTGCCCGTGCTGCTGGCGGTCGGGGTCAATCCAGTGGCGGCCATCGCCACCAACAAGATTCAGGGCAGTTTCGGCACGGCCTCGGCGACCTGGACCTTCTGGCGCAAGGGACGGATCGATTTCGCCCTGCTGAAATGGCCGCTGATCGCCACGGTTATCGGCGCCGCCCTGGGCGCGGTGGTGGTCAGTTTCGTCGATGCGACCTGGCTGATGGTGCTGCTGCCGCTTCTGCTGGCGGGGATCGCGGTCTATTTCCTGGTCGGGCCCAAGGCCAGCGACGAGGATGTCCATGCGCGGCTGACGCCCTTCGCCTTCGGGGCCGTGGCGGGCGGGATCGGCTTTTATGACGGCTTCTTCGGTCCCGGCGCGGGGTCGTTCTTCGCCCTGGCCCTGGTGACCCTGATGGGGATGGGGCTGACCCGCGCCACGGCCCATACCAAGGCGCTGAACTTCTCCAGCAATCTGGTGTCCGTGGTGGTGTTCGCCATCGGCGGCCATGTGCTGTGGGCCATCGGCCTGATCATGGCGGTGGGTCAGGTGCTGGGCGGCTGGCTGGGCTCGCACGCGGCCATGCGGTTCGGGCCCAAGCTGATCCGGCCGCTGCTGGTGGTGATCTGCATCGGCATGGTGATCAAGCTGCTGTCCGATCCCGCCAATCCGCTGAGGGCGTGGGTCGAGGGCCTGATCTGAAGCCTAGGCGGGGCCTTTGACCACCGTCATCGGACGCACCGCGCCGGGCCAGAGCTGGATGCGATAGCGGTCGTCGCCGTCCAGGCCGTCTTCGGAGAGGGTGTCCAGTCCGCCGTGCGAAACGCGGGCGGCATAGTCGCCGGCGGGCACGGCGATGCGCTCGGCCTCGGCCGGATCGTCGGTGCAGCCGAACACGATCAGGGTTCCGCTGGACAGGTTGAGGCCGCAGTCGCGGACCTGGTCCCAGGCGTCCGGGTCGGGCGTCGGCTCTGCGGGCAGTATTTCGAGCTCGACCGGGACCAGCATGTTGCGCGCCGTTCCCACAGCGATCAGGTCGGGGCCGACGGCCAGCATGGGGTCGCTGGCCGGGCCCCACAGGGCGGCGGTGTCGGTGACGTAGGTCTCGTCGCAGACGTAGAACTGGAAATAGTCTGCGAAGATCTCGAAGCGCCGGACGCTCACGGACTTCAGCCCGCCAGCGCCGTCGCCACCACGGCCCTGGCCTCGGCCTGTACGGTGGCCAGGTGGTCGGGGCCGAGGAAGGACTCGGCGTAGATCTTGTAGACATCCTCGGTGCCCGAGGGGCGGGCGGCGAACCAGGCGTCGGCGGTTACGACCTTGAGGCCGCCGATGGCCTCGCCGTTGCCGGGGGCCTTGGTCAGGATGTCGGTGATCGGCTGGCCGGCCAGGGTGGTGGCGGTGATGTCCGAGGGACTGAGGGCGGCGAGGCGGGCCTTCTGCGTGCGGTTCGCCGGAGCATCGACGCGGGCATAGACGGGCGCGCCGTATTGGTCGGTCAGTCCGGCGTAGAGCTGGCTGGCGCTCTGGCCCGTGCGGGCCTGAATCTCGGCGGCCAGCAGGCACAGGAGGAGACCGTCCTTGTCGGTGGTCCAGACCGTGCCGTCGTGGCGCAGGAAGGAGGCGCCGGCCGATTCCTCGCCGCCGAAGCCGACGGTTCCGTCCAGCAGGCCGGGCACGAAATGTTTGAAGCCGACGGGGACTTCCAAGAGGCGGCGCCCCATTCCGGCGACGACGCGGTCGATCATCGATGATGAGACCAGGGTCTTGCCCACCGCCACGTCCGCGCCCCAGGCGGGCCGATTGGCGAACAGATAGGCGATGGCGGCGGCCAGGAAGTGGTTGGGGTTCATCAGCCCGGCGTCGGGGGTGACGATGCCGTGGCGATCGGCGTCGGCGTCGTTGCCGAAGGCGACGTCGTAGGCCGAGCCGCCCTTCATCATGCCGATCAGACCGGCCATGGCGCAGGGCGACGAACAGTCCATGCGGATCTTGCCGTCGGCGTCCAGCGGCATGAAGGCCCAGCGCGGATCGACGGCGTCGTTGACCACCGTCAGGTTCAGCCGGTGGCGCGTGGCGATCTCGCCCCAATAGGCGACGGCCGCGCCGCCCAGCGGATCGGCGCCGATGCGGACCCCGGCGTTGCGGATGGCGTCCAGGTCCAGCACGCTGGGCAGGTCGTCAATATAGGCGGACAGGTAGTCGAACCGGCCCGCCGCCGCATGGGCCTGGGCGAAGGGGATGCGCCGGACCTCGGTCAGGCCGCCCTCTATCAACTGGTTGGCGCGGGCGGCGATGGCGGCGGTGGCCTCGCCCCCGGCCGGGCCGCCCGAGGGAGGATTGTATTTGATGCCGCCGTCGCGGGGCGGATTGTGCGACGGGGTGATCAGGACGCCGTCGGCTTTACGCGTGTTCGTGCGGTTGTAGGTCAGGATGGCGTGCGAGACCGCCGGGGTGGGGGTGAAGCCGTCGCGGGCGTCGATCAGCACCTCGACCCCGTTGGCGATCAGGACTTCCAGTGTGGTGCGGAAGGCGGGCTCGGACAGGCCGTGGGTGTCGCGACCGAGAAACAGCGGGCCGTCGACGCCCTGGGCCGCGCGGTATTCGGCGATCGACTGGGCGATGGCGAGGATGTGGGCCTTGTTGAAGGCGCCGTCCAGGCTGGAGCCCCGGTGGCCCGAGGTGCCGAACACCACCCGCTGCATCGGGTCGGTCATGTCCGGCCGCACCGCCTCATAGGCGCCGATCAGGGCGTCGAGGTCGATCAGGTCTTCGGGGCGTGCGGTCAGGCCGGCGTGGGGGTGCATGGGTCTATCGTTTTTCAGGCACGGTAAAACGCGCGGGCAGGCGGAAGGGTCGCGTGGAGGCGATCAGGCGCCGCTGAAGGTGTCGCAGGACGCCGGGTCGCCCGACTGATAGCCGCGCTGCAGCCATTCGACCCGCTGGGCCGAAGAGCCATGTGTGAAGCTTTCGGGCGACACCCGACCGCCGCCGCGGCGCTGCAGGGTATCGTCGCCGATGGCCTGGGCGGTCTTCATGCCTTCCTCGATGTCTCCGGGTTCAAGGGCGACCTGACCGTTCGAGACGGCTGCGGCGTTCTTGGCCCAGACGCCGGCGTAGCAGTCGGCCTGAAGCTCCAAGGCGACGGAATACTGGTTGGCCTCGGCCTGACCGGCGGCGCGTTGCTGGGCCTGACGAACCTGATCCGATGTGCCGGTCAGGGTCTGGATGTGATGGCCGAACTCGTGGGCGATGACATAGGCGCGGGCGAAGTCGGCGCCCGATGCGCCCAACTGGGTCTCCATCTCCTGCCAGAAACCGAGGTCTAGGTAGACGGTCTTGTCGGTCGGGCAATAGAAGGGGCCCATCGCGGACTGGCCCATGCCGCAGCCGGTCTGGGTGCCCTGTTCGTAGATGACGACATTGGGGCGCTGATAGCCTTTCAGCTTCTGCGCCCAGACATCATCGATGTTGCTGCCGATGACATCGACAAAGCGTCCGGCCTGATCCTTCGGCGTGCCGACCTGGCCCTGCTGCTGTTCCGCGCCGACTCCGCCGAACTGGCTGGCCAACTGGGTCGTGGTCGAGGGATCGATGCCGAAGACCAGATAGCCGATGATGGCCAGGACCCCCACGCCCAGGCCACCGCCCGCGATTGCGCCGCCGCCCATGCCGCGCCGATCCTCGACACCGCCGCCTGTCCGTCCGCCCTGCCAGCGCATGTGTCGTTCTCCGCCTGATCGCCCCTAAGCTAGGCCGGAACGCAAGGGCAAGGGAAGGGATGCGTCAGGGTGACGCTTCATTGGGGACGGTTCAGCCAGTCGTCGATCTGGCTCATGCCCTGGGCCGTCTGCTGGCGGCGTTCGGCGGCGGACTGGCGCAAGGCCCGCTCCTGCTCGGGGTTGTAGAGCGGGCGGGGCGGCAGGGCGTAGGACGCCGCCGCTTCGCGCGCGGATTCGATGGCGCGCAGGCGAAGCTGGGTCTCGATCTGCTGCTGGCGGGCCTCGTTCGCGTTGGACTGGGATTGGGTGCGCAGGCGGTCGTTTTCGTAGCGATGCTGGTCGGCGATGGCCGCAGGAACGCCGCCCGGATAGGTCGGATAGGGCCGGCCGGGCTGGGGATAGGTCTGGGCCAGGGCGGGCGTCGCGCTCGCCGCCAGCAGGGCCGTCAGGGTCAGGATGCGTCGCATGGAGGGGATGTGGGGGCGCAGGCCGGTCGCGCCAAGCGGAGCCGCAACCCTTTGACTTGTCGTGGGTTCATCGCGCCGAACCTCTTTCCAACACGGAGCATATCCCATGGCCCAGACCCTTTCCGGCAAGACCGTCGCCATCCTGGCGACCGACGGCGTCGAGTTGATCGAACTGAATGAACCGATGAAGGCGCTGAAGGATGCGGGCGCCGTGGTCGAGATCGTGTCGTTGCAGGCCGGCGAGTTCCAGGGCTTCGATCATCTGACGCCGGGCGAGAAGGTGACGGCGGACAAGGCGGTGGCGGCGGTGGATGCGGCGTCATACTCCGCCCTGCTGCTGCCGGGCGGGGTTGCGAACCCGGACCTGCTGCGGGCCGATGCGGATGCGGTGAAGTTCGTGCGGGCCTTCTTCGATGCGGGCAAGCCGGTCGCCGCCATCTGTCACGCGCCCTGGCTGCTGATCGAGGCGGGCGTGGTCGAGGGGCGCACCCTGACGGCGTTCGAGAGCATCCGCACCGACCTGACGAACGCGGGCGCGATCGTTGTGGACGAAGAGGTGGTGGTGGATCGGGGCCTGGTCACCAGCCGCAAGCCCGACGACATCCCGGCCTTCAACGCCAAGATGATCGAGGAATTCGGCGAGGGTCGGCACTAGGCCAATCTGCGTAAGCCGGGACCTAAGGCATGGCCCAGACGGAGGACCGTTTGATCTCCTGGTCCTCCAGCTCTCGCGAGGTCTGGACGCGGTATTCGGCCAGAAAATCCAGGCCCGTGCGCGGGAAATAGGTGCGCCCCGGATCGCCGATCAGGACGCGCGTTCCCCTGGCGCGGGCCTGGGCCAGCCAAGCCAGGACGGCGTCGGTCATCGGGCGTTCGTAGCAGATGTCGCCGGCGCAGATGACCTCGACATCCGGCGGGGCGGCGTCCAGCAGATTGGCTTGGGTGAAGTGCAGCGTCACGCCGTTGGCTCTTGCATTGGCGTCCACCGCCGCCCGGCAGAAGGGATCGATGTCGGCGCACAGGACCGATGTCGCGCCGGCCTGCATCGCCGCCACCCCGACCAGGCCCGAGCCGGCGGCGAAATCCAGCACCCGCTTTCCGGCGACTTCATGCGGGTGATCCAGAATATAGCGGCTGAGCGCCTGTCCGCCCGCCCAGGCGAAGGCCCAGAAGGGCGGTGGCACACCCATCTCGCCCAGCTCCTCCTCCGTCAGCCGCCAGATCGGGGTGATCTCGTTCGCCAGCCACAACGAGATCTCCGGCGCGTGCGGCACAGGCTGGAGACGCGTGTTGGCGAGGATGAAGGCGGCGGGGTCGAGGACAGTCATCGGGTGGCCTACTAGCTGAAATCGAGGACTTTGGCTCACCTGTCTTGTGGCTTCAGCCTGAGCGGGATTGCGCGCTGAGCGCGATTTCCAATTCCGTTTTCATCCAGTCCTGATTGTGCTGGCTTGACCCCGGCCGCGTCCTGCTCGATATCGGCATCGTTAAGAGGTGGGGCGTCCGACATGCGTATTCTTCAATCTGGCGCGCTGGCGCTGACGGCGGCAATTCTCGCAGCCTGTGGCGGCGGCGGAGGCGGTGGAAACGGCGGTGACCCGGGCCTTCCTCTGACCCCGACCAATAGTTTGATCACGGATTTGCGGGTCGATCAGACCTTCACCGGACCTGCGGCGACGTCCGACAGCATGTTCAACACCGTCTCAGGCACGACCGTCAGCAGCGGCGGCGCGCCCGCCACCCTCTCTGTGGCCTATAACGCCGCCGTCAAGAGCTATACCCTGACCTTGCCGGGACGGTCACAGACCTTCTCGAACGCCGATGTCGTATCGACGAGCGTTCCAGGCGAGACCCGGTTCCTGAAGGCGGGAGCGGCGGGTAATGATCGACTGACCCTGGTTACGACCCCCTATTCCGGGAACACGCCCAATCGCTATGTCGGCCTGGGCATCTGGCAGCAATCCAGCTCGAATGCAGGCCGCCAGAACGACAAGTTCGCCACCTTCGTCTATGGGCTGAACACGCCCGTCGCCGCCACGCCGCGCACCGGCCGCGCCAACTTCGCCATCGACGTCTTCGCCCTGAGCACCGTGCCTGGCTTCGAACCCAGCGTGCTGCAGGGAGAGGGCCGGTTCGACGTCGATTTCCTGGCCGGCGTCTTCTCGACCCAGACCTATCTGACGGAAACGGGGCTGATTACCGGAAGCGGTGTCGTCGGCGGCGGTATCGAGCTGATCGGCGCCGGTCTGGTGTCCAGCGGCGATCCGACCTTCTCGGGCAATGTGACCTTCGGCAGTCGCAATGCGAAACTGTCCGGTTCGTTGTCCGGCCGGTTCTATGGCCCTGGCGCCGAGGAACTGGGGGCCAGTTTCAGCGCGACAAACGCCGATGGCGCAACCGCAGCCGGCAGCTTCACCGGGCAGCGTGGCGCGGCCCAACCCGTCAACCTGACGCTGGCGGATCTGGTCACCCCGCAACTCTTCTATGCGCAGGGCATGGGACTGTTCATGACCGATCTCGTCGGTCGCCCCGGCACGGATGTGCGGACCTATCGCATGATCGGCCAGTTGCAGGATCGGACCAGCGGAAACCTGTCCTTCGGCCCCGGTCTCTCCAACATGGCCGGCGGGGAGTTCACGACTGCGTCGATCATCACCGGCGGCGATGCGAACTTCACCACCTACCAGAAGACGTTCGCCAGTTCCGACGTTCGGCTGGAGCTTTACAAGGTGGGCCCGGCCAACCGTGAACTGGCCCTGACCTATGCAAGCCTGGGGCGCTGGCAGAGCGTGGCGCGAAACGCCGTGGAAACGGAGCGGCAGTATCACCACTTCGTCTATGGCCTGGAGACGCCGGCCAATCTGTTGGCGGCGCGAACGGGCAATGCGCGATACGAGGGCGTGGTCTATGGCGCGGCCGGAAACCGCACCTCCGGCGTCCACTATGACGTACGCGGATCGTCGAGCTTCGATGTCGATTTCGGCCGCCAGGCCTTTACCGGCGCCCTGGCCCTCGATGGCCGGGCCGACAGCGGCAATGTCGATTTCGGACGCTACGATTTCTCGGGTCGGCTGACATCACAGACCAGCGCCGCCACGATTACGCGGGACGGTGCGTCGGTCGGGGACATGGTCACGCGATTCTTCGGCCCCTCCGGCGAAGAGATCGGCGGCGACTTCACCCTGCGCGTGCCCGAAGCGGTTCAATCGGGCGGTACGCTGATCACGGGCGCTACGGTCGCACGCCGTCGGTGAGGCGGCGGCATGATCGGTGCGGCCTGTGGCGGGGGGTCGCCATGGGCGCGTGCCTGGCCTTGCTGGCGGGCGTGGACGCCCAGGCGCAGGAAGCCATCGAGGGACTGAGCGCGGCGCAGCTGTTCGACCTGGCGGACGCGCGCCGAGACGCGGGAAGCGCCGATGACGCCCTGGCTCTGTATGACGCCTTGGCCAGAGATCCCGACGCCGACGTCCGGGCCGAGGCGCGCTATCGCAAGGGGCTGACGCTGGCCGATCTGTGGCGGTTCTCCGACGCTGCGGTGGCGTTTCGCGCCCTGCTGGACGAGAAGCCGGATGTGATCGCCGCGCGGCTGGAGTTGGCGCGCATGCTGGCCGCCCTGGGCCGGGAATCTGAGGCGCGACGGGAGTTGCGTCAGGCCCAGGCGGCGGGCATTCCGCCCGACGCCGCGCCGATGGTCGAGCGGTTCGCAGCGGCCTTGCGTTCGCAGAAGCGGTTCGGCGGCTCGATCGAGCTGGCCCTGGCGCCGGACAGCAACATCAACCGCGCCACCCAGGCCCGCACCTTGGACACCATCATCGCGCCCTTGACCCTGTCGGAGGACGCACGCGCGCAATCCGGCCTGGGTGGCCGCGCGGTCGGACAGGCCTTCGCAAAGCTCCGTCTGAACGATCGGATTTCGCTGCTGCCGCGTTTTGCGGGCCTCGCCAATGTCTATGGTGACGACCGATTCAACGACATCTCGGCCTCGGCCCTGCTGGGGGTGGAGTGGCGGGGCGATGCGGACAAGGTGAGCCCCTCGGTGGGACAGACCTATCGCTGGTTCGGGGGTGAAAGCTACGCGCGCACGCGGACCGCGACCGTGGACTGGGTCCACGCCGTTGACGCCCGATCGCAGCTGGTGACCTCAGGCAGCGCCAGCAAGGCGCGATACGAGAAGAACGCGCTGCAGGACGGGGCAATCTACGATCTGTCGCTGTCGTATGAACGGGCGTTGAGCGCGGCGACGGGGCTGTCGTTGGCGACCTCCGTCACGCGACAGACGGCCAATGATCCGGGCTATGCGACCTGGGCCGGCGGGGTCACGGTCGCAGGCTGGCGCGAAACCCGATGGGGCACGATCTACGCCTCGGGCGGGGCGCGGCGAACCGAGGGCGATGAACGGCTGTTCCTGTTTCCCGAGCGCCGGCGCGAGTGGCTGCTGACCGCGCGAGCAGGGATGACGATGCGGGCGGTTTCCTGGGCGGGTTTCGCGCCGACCGTCAGGGTCAGTTTCGAGGACAACGAATCCACCGTTGGCATCTATGATTACAGTCGCGTCGCAGCGGAAATCGGGGTGGTGCGAGCCTTCTAGGCGGTCCTACTCGATGTTAGCCAAGCCTGACAAAAGGTCAGGTTGACATGACATTAGCGTGGTGTAAGGTTGTCGTTACATAAGGAGACCCAAGATGTTTGCTGCCTGGAAAAGCGGAACGCCCGCGCATCGGCGTTATATCATTCGCACGATGGCGTTTTCCGTGCCCTATGTCGCGATCTGCATATCGATGATGACGACCGACGCGTTCGATCAGGTCGTGGGGACGCCGGCGGCGTGGGGACTGGCGGCGGTGCTGTCGGCGCCGGTGATCGGTCAGATCTGGGCGACCTTGGCGCTGATGCGCGAAAGCGACGAGTTCGTGCGGGGCGTGACCGCCAAACAGTTCATCGTGGCGGCGGGCCTGGCGATGGCCGTGGCGACTTTCTGGGGCTTTGGCGAGAGTTTCGCCGAGGCGCCGCATATGCAGACCTGGCTGATCGTGCCGGTGTTCTGGGCGATGTATGGCGTCGTGTCGCCCTTCATAAAGACCAGCCGATGAAGAACCGTTTGAAGCTTCTGCGGGTCGAGCGCGGCTGGACCCAGGAACAGATGGGTCAGGCGCTGGGGGTGTCGCGCCAGGCGGTGATCGCCCTGGAGACCGAGCGGCACGATCCGTCGCTGGACCTGGCCTATCGGATCGCCGCCGTGTTCGAACGGCCGGTCGAAGAGATATTCGAGAACCCCCACGCGGGCTGACCGAAAAGTCAGAATAACCTTACAATTGGAGACTGTGATGTCGAACTTCATTCGCCCTTGCCGGGGCGTCTTCGCCCCGCCACGCCTTGCCGTCATCCTCGGCGTTCTGATCGCCTGCGCCGTTGCGAACGATCAGGCGCGGGCCGAGCCTCAGACGAGCCGCGCGGTTCCTGCGGCCGCCGCTCCCTTCGTCTCGGACCGGCTGTCGGTCGAGGTGGTCGGGGCGGGGCCTGACGTGATCCTGATCCCCGGCCTGGCCTCGTCTCGCGAGGTGTGGCGGACGACGGCGGATCGGCTGAAGGCGACGCGCCGGGTGCATCTGGTGCAGCTGGCCGGGTTCGCCGGCGAGGCGTGGGCGCATGGCGACGGGGCCTTCGTCCAGCCAGAGGTCGAAGAGTTGGCGCGCTATATCCGCGAGGCCGGACTGGATCGGCCGGCGGTGATCGGCCATTCGATGGGCGGGTTGAGCGGCCTGCTGCTGGCGCAGCAGCATCCCGAACTGGTCGGACGGCTGATGACGGTGGATTCCCTGCCCTTCTACAGCGCCATGTACGGGCCGACTGCCACGGCCGAGAGCGCGCGACCCTTTGCGGACCGGGCGGCGGGAATGATCCTGAACGCCGACGACGCCGACTTCCGCACCCAGCAGGAGGCGACGGCCAAGGCGCTGTCGCGGACGCCGGCCGAACAGGCGCGGATCGTCGACTGGTCGCTGGCCAGCGACCGGCACGCCGTGGCCTCGGCGCTGAAGGACGTGATGACCACGGATGCGCGGCCGGGGCTGGCGGCCATGACGACGCCGGTGACGGCGATCTACGCCTCTGATGCGGACGGCGGCGCGCCGGCGGCGATGGCCGACGGGATGTGGGGGCGGGAGTATTCGGCCCTGCCGGGGGTGACGCTGGTGCGGGTGGATGGGTCGCGGCACTTCATCATGGCCGACCAGCCGGAGCGGTTCGCCGAACTGGTGGAGGCGTTCCTGGCGAAGTGAGCTACCAAGATTACCGCATCAAAGCGGCGAGGATTCTTCCTTCAGCGCTTGGCCCACGGCGTCCTCGAAGAATTCTCTCATCGCAGGATCGCTTGATCGTCCAGAAGGACCCGGAATCATTGAGCTGAGAAGACTTTCAATGTCCTGCGAATTACCCCCGTCGCGAATGTAGTATTCGCGAATGAAAATGAAGGCGGCCTCATAGGCGATCTTGACGGAAATCTCGGTCATCAGCCGTTCTTCGGCGTCACGTCGCCGGCCTTGGCGGGGGCGCCGTCGAACTGGTCGGCGTAGGCGGGGTTGAGCAGGGCGCGGAAGGCGCTCTGCGGCAGGGCGATCCAGTAGGGGCCGTCCGAATAGGGGCCGATCTGATACGGCCCCATCAGGAAGGTGACGCCGCCCGCCTTGCCCGGCGTCGTGCCAGGGGTCAGGACAAACGGGGTCGAGACGGCCTTGGGGCAGGTCCACATCTTGCCGTCCAGGGTGGCGGTTTCAGACCCCGGCGAGCGGGCCTGTTTGGCGGCGTTGGCGGCCGCGCACAGGGCCTTGTCCAGCACCGACAGGTCGGCGCCCGGCCGGAACAGGTCGGCGAAGCCCAGCCGTTTGTTGGTCGTCTTGTCCCAGATCACGGCGTCGAAACTGGTGTTGGGATGCGCGCCGCCGGTGAACTCGAAGTTCGTGCGGGCCAGGCTGACCAGTTTGGCGGTCTCGGCGCCGGGGGCGAAGGCGATGGTCTTCTCATAGGGGTTGGGGCCGCCGCCGGCCTCGCTGAGATCGGCCTGGGCGCCTTCTTCGAACTGCTTCAGGTCGCGCACCATGTCGGCATAGAGGGCGGCGTGCAGGGCGGGCGTGGTCTTGACCGCCTGGGGCAGGGTCAGTTTGACGGTGGCGTAGGGGGTCTTGCTGTCATAGCCGACCGGGGTGTTGGACACAGGCGCGGCGACGGCGGCGGGCGTCGCCTTGGCCGGGGCCTGGGTCTTGTCCTCCTTGCGCTGGCAGGCGGCCAGGGTGGCGGCGACGGCGACCGACAACAGCAGGATACGGGCGGCGTGAGGCATGAGAGGCTCCTTCATCAAACCAGGGATCCGAGCGCGATGGCGGCCAGCAGGACGAAGCCGGCCTCGCGGTTGGACTTGAACAGTTTCAGCGCCAGGGCGCCGTCGTTGCGGTCGAGGCGGACGACCTGACGCGCCAGATGGGCGGCATAGGCGACCAGGCCTAGCCAGAACAGCGGACCCAGGCCGGCGGCCATTCCGGTCAGGGCGGCCAGTATCACCGTCAGAACATAGAAGACCGCAACGCCCGGCCGCACGGCCGAGGCCAGACGGCGGGCCGAGGACTTCACGCCGATCATGGCGTCGTCCTCGATGTCTTGCAGCGCATAGAGGGTGTCGTAGCCCAGGGTCCAGAAGACGCCGCCGAGGTAGAGCAGGATGGCGGGGACATAGGCCTGCCAGGCCAGGGCGATGGCATGGCCGCTGTCGCTGCTCGGGGACCACAGGAAGGGGCGGAACTCGCCGGCGATGTCGGCGGGCAGCAGGAGCGCCGCAGCCGCCAGCGGCAGGGCGGCGGCGAACCCCATCAGGGCCCCCCAGTTGAAGGTCAGGCCCAGCCAGGCCTGCGGCCACCAGGTGATCCGCTTCATGAAGGGATAGGCCGCGACCAGGGCCAGCGACCCGACGCCCAACAGGATGGCGACGGTCGGCAGGGTCAGCAGGATCAAAAGGCTGATCAGGCTGCACGCCACCACGAAGGCCCAGGCCTGTTTGACGCTGATCCGGCCCGACGGAATGGGGCGCTGGGCGGTGCGGGCGACCTGGGCGTCGAAGTCGCGATCGACGATGTCGTTGAAGGCGCAGCCCGCCGCCCGCATCAGACAGGCGCCGATGGCGAAGCCGACGAACAGCCACAGGTCATACAGGCCCGGCGGTTGCCGATACTGGGCCAGGGCCAGTGCGATCCCCTGCCAGCCGGGCAGCAGCAGCAGCCAGATGCCGATGGGCCGGTCGAACCGCCCAAGCTTCAGCCAGGGCTTCAGCCCCTCCGGCGCATGCCGATCGACCCAGTTGGCGCCGGCGTCGGGAAGGGGGGCGAAAGTCATGCGGGTGACTTAGCGGGAATGGGGCGGGGGGTGAAGGGCGGAGAAATATCCTTCTCCCGGTGGGAGAAGGTGGCCCGGAGGGCGGGATGAGGGCCGGGCGGTGGGCCAGTTCGCACCATTCGACCCTCACCCTTTCGCGCCAGAACGACGGCTGCGCCGTCGTGCGCTCAAGCCCTCTCCCAACGGGAGAGGGAAGAAAAAAAGGGGGCTGGATGGATCCAGCCCCCTTCGGTTCGACGACGTCGCGTCGATCAGTCCTGATAGACCTCGCCGGAGCCGGTGACGGTGCTGTTCACATTGGCGGCGCGGGTGGCCAGGGCGACGTCGCCGGAGCCGGCGATGACGACCTTGACCTGGCCCGTCGGGGCGATGCGGGCGTCGCCGGAGCCGGCGATGTCCACCGAGGCGTCGCGGGTCGTCAGGTCGCCGAGGGAGGCGTCGCCCGAGCCGGCGATCTCCACCTTCAGATCGTCTGTGCGACCCGAGGCCGTAACCTCGGCCGAGCCGGCGATGTCCACCGCCAGCGACGGCTGGTCATAGGCGTTGATCAGCAGGTCGCCCGAACCGTTGGCGTTGAACCGGTTCACTTTCGGCGCGGTGACCACGACCTTCAGCTCGTCACGCTCGGAGCGGGCGGAAAAGTTACCCTTGTCCCAGCCGAACACGACCCGTTCGTCGCCGTCGCCCAGGTCCAGCCGGCCGTCGACCAGGCGGACCCGGTCGGTCAGACCCTTGGGCCCGGTGATCACGACGGTGTTCGCGTCGCCCTGGATGTATTCGACGTCGATGCTGGAATCGACGGTCAGGCTCTCGCCGCCGGTCCAGGCGAGGGTGCGGGTGGTGAGGGGGCCGAGGTCGTCGGTCCCGCCGCCCTTGACCCGCTCGAAGCGGACGCTTTCGCCGTTGTCGTCCTTGAAAGTCCAGGCCCAGCCGTGGCGCTGGAGGTCGTGGCCGCCGATGGCGAGGGCGCCGCCGACGGTGACCAGGCACAGCACCAGGGCGGCGCCGGCGATGATGAACAATGTGCGGATCATGCCGAAACTCCCGAGGTCGAGGTGGGTTGGACGGGCGAAGACTCCAGCGCTGGCTTCAGCAGGCGATAGTGCAGGCGGGCGAACCAGACGACGCCGTTGACCAGCCAGATGGTGAAGATGGCCAAGAGGGCGCCGATGAAGACGGAGCCGGCCATCAGGCCCAGACCCATCAGGATCGCCGCGAACGGACCGCCGGGGAAGCCGGCGAAGGGCCCGGCGACCATGATCACGCCGCCGCAGATGAACAGGGCGATGGCGGCGATGAAGAAGCCGAACACGGTCCCGACCACGCCCATCAGCAGGGGCAGAAGGATCAGAATGTCGAGCGCCCCCAGGCCCAGGACCGCGAAGACGGCGGCGGCGGCGGCGGAGGGGTTCTTCTCCTGATGCCAGCGCTGGATGCCGGCCTCGGCCTTAAGCTCGCGGGCCAGGCGGATCGGATCGCCCAGGGCGGTTGCGACCTCGGCCTCGGTCCGGCCGGCGGCGATGCCGTCGTCGAAATGGGTCTGATAGTCGGCGATGATGTCGTTGGCGGTCGCGGTCGGCAGGCCGACGAGGCCTTCCTTCAGACGATCGATGAACTCGGCGCGCGTCATTGTGCGGCTCCCTGATCGGCGTCGTTCGCCACGATGGCGTCGACGGCCTTGGTGAAGGCGGACCATTCGGCAGTCTGGGCGGCGAGGGCCCCCCGGCCCGCTTCGGTCAGTCGGTAGTATTTGCGCGAAGGCCCGGCGGAGGATTCGACCAGATAGGTCTCCACCTGTCCGTCCGACTGCATGCGGCGCATCAGGGGGTAGATGGTTCCTTCCCCCATATCGATCGCGTCCGACAGGCGGCTGGCGATCTCGTAGGCGTAGCTGTCCGCCCGGTTCAGAAGCGCCAGGACGCACAGTCCAAGCACTCCCTTCTTCAGCTGTATCTCGATGGTTTCAGGCACCTCGGCTCTCCTGTTGATGTCCATTGACTACGGCAAGGTATCTTGTGACGCAAGGTAGCTGGCGAAACATGACAGCGATTTAATCGAGGCGAGTTGGAGGCGGCTTTGCGGCCTGTGTGGCGTTGATCGCTTGGCAAGCCGAAAGCGATCCGATAGGTGACCGAGATCGCCGGGCGTGGGAATCGCGCCAGCGTGATCTCTTGCGAGCCATTCGCAAGTATCTGCTGCAAAACGGTTTTATGGGGAAGTCTCGTATGGGGATGGGCAAGCGAGCCCTAGGGACGCTCAAAGGGGCTTCGGCTTCTGCGTCTTCGATCGTTCTGGGCGCCGGACTGGCGATGTTCGCCGCGTCGCCGACGTGGGCGCAGGACCTGATGGGCCAGCCGACGCCGGGCGGCATCGGCTTGCAGCCGGCTGCGTCGCCGCTGAAGCACGATGCGCACTTCTTCCACGACGTGATCCTGATGCCGATCATCACGGCCATCACCCTGTTGGTGCTGGGCCTGCTGGCCTGGATCGTGTTCCGCTACAACAAGAAGTCCAATCCGACGCCCGCGCGCTGGAGCCACAACACCACGGTCGAGATCATCTGGACCGTGCTGCCGGTGGTGATCCTGGTCTTCATCTCCCTGTTCTCGTTCCGCCTGCTGTTCGCCTATCACGACATGCCGACGCCGGACGTGACGGTGAAGGTGACCGGCAACCAGTGGAACTGGGCCTATGAGTACCCGGACCAGGGCGTCGCCGAATACATCTCCAACATGCTCCCGGAAGAGGAAGCCAAGGCCAAGGGCGTGCCGTATCGCCTGGCCGCGACCGAGCCGATGGTCGTGCCGGTCGGCAAGACCGTGCAACTGGTCATCACCGCCTCCGACGTCATCCACGCCGTCGCCCTGCCGGCGTTCGGCCTGAAGACCGACGCCGTTCCAGGCCGGATCAACACCACCTGGTTCAAGGCCGAGCGCACCGGCGTCTTCTATGGCCAGTGCTCGGAACTGTGCGGCGTCGACCACGCCTTCATGCCGCTGGAAATCCGGGTCGTGACCCAGGCCCAGTTCGAACAGTGGATCGCCTCCAAGGGCGGATCGATGACCCCCAAGGTCGCCGAGCCCGCGCCGGCCGCCGCCGCTCCGGCTGCCGCGACCTCCGAGACGCCCGCCGCCGGCGAAGCCGCCGCGACCCCGGAGGCGGGCGCAACCGCCCCCGTTGGCGCTCCTGCCGCCCAACCCGTTCCCGCCGCGGCGCCCGCCGCGCCGGCCGCCCAGTAAGAGGCGAACAGACATATGGCTGACGCTACCGTAACCCGCGACGCGACCGACCTCGGTCACGCTCACGACCACCATCATCACGACGACCACAAGGTGGGCTTCTTCACCCGCTGGTTCCTGTCCACCAATCACAAGGACATCGGCACCCTGTATCTGATGTTCGCCATCATGGCGGGCATCGTGGGCGGGGCCCTGTCGGGTCTGATCCGCTGGGAACTGGCCGAGCCGGGCATCCAGATCTTCCGCGAAGGCTCGTCGATCCAGCTGCTGGGTCTCGTGGAGCAGTCCAAGCACGGCTACAATGCCGTGGTCACGGCCCACGCCCTGATCATGATCTTCTTCATGGTCATGCCCGCCATGATCGGCGGCTTCGGCAACTGGTTCGTGCCGATCATGATCGGCGCGCCGGACATGGCCTTCCCGCGCATGAACAACATCTCGTTCTGGCTGCTGGTCGCGGCCTGGTGTCTGTTGATCCTGTCGATGTTCGTCGACGGGGGACCGGGCAAGGGCTTCGGCGGGGGCTGGACGGCCTATCCGCCGCTGTCGACCACGGGCCACGTGGGGCCGGCCTTCGACCTGGCCATTTTCGCCCTGCACGTCGCGGGCGCCAGCTCGATCCTGGGCGCGATCAACTTCATCACCACCATCCTGAACATGCGCGCGCCGGGCATGACGATCCACCGGATGCCGCTGTTCGCCTGGTCGGTGCTGATCACCGCCTTCCTCCTGCTGCTGAGCCTGCCCGTTCTGGCCGGCGCCATCACCATGCTGCTGACGGATCGCAACTTCGGCACCCACTTCTTCGATCCCGCCGGCGGCGGCGATCCGGTCATGTACCAGCACCTGTTCTGGTTCTTCGGCCACCCGGAAGTGTACATCCTGATCCTGCCGGGCTTCGGCATCATCAGCCACATCGTCTCGACCTTCAGCCGCAAGCCAGTGTTCGGCTATCTGGCCATGGCCTACGCCATGGTGGCCATCGGCTTCGTCGGCTTCATCGTGTGGGCGCACCACATGTACACGGTCGGCATGAGCATCAATCTGCGCGCCTATTTCATCGCCGCCACCATGATCATCGCGGTGCCGACGGGCGTGAAGATCTTCAGCTGGATCGCCACCATGTGGGGCGGGTCAATCAGCTTCAAGACGCCCATGCTGTGGGCGATCGGCTTCATCTTCCTGTTCACCGTCGGCGGCGTGACCGGCGTGGTCCTGTCCAACGCCGGCATCGATTACAGCCTGCACGACACCTATTACGTGGTGGCCCACTTCCACTACGTCCTGTCGCTGGGCGCCGTCTTCGCCATCTTCGCGGGCTTCTACTACTGGTTCGAGAAGATGTTCGGCGTGAAGTACAACGAGTTCCTGGGCGCGACCCACTTCTGGATCATGTTCGTGGGCGTGAACCTGGTGTTCTTCCCGCAGCACTTCCTGGGTCTGCAGGGCATGCCGCGCCGCTACATCGACTATCCCGAGGCGTTCACCCTGTGGAACCACGTGTCGTCGGTCGGCTATGCGATCACGGCCTTCGGCGTGCTGGTCTTCCTGATCATGCTGGCCGAGGCGGCGATCCGTCGTCGTCCGGGCGTCGCCAACCCGTGGGGCGAAGGCGCCACGACCCTGGAGTGGACCCTGTCCTCGCCGCCGCCGACGCACCAGTTCAACGAACTGCCTGTGATCAAGGAAGAAGAACACTAAACCCCTCCCGTCACCCTCGGGCTTGTCCCGAGGGCCCAAGGCGGAAGCGGACTCAAAAGACTGCGAAGGGCCTCGGGCGGAATGTTCGAGGCCCTTTTCGTATCGTGGATGTGTGGACCCTCGGGACAAGCCCGAGGGTGACGGTGTAGAAGATGACCATCGTGACCCCGACTGACCTCAACACACCCGCCATCTCGACCGCCCAGCCGGAGGATTTCTTCCAGCTGTTGAAGCCACGCGTGATGTCGCTGGTGGTGTTCACCGCCGCGACAGGCCTGGTGGTGGCGCCGGGGTCGATCAATCCGCTGGTCGCGGCCATCGCCGTGCTGTGCATCGCCGTGGGCGCGGGCGCGGCCGGCGCGCTGAACATGGCGCTGGAAGGCGAGACCGACGCCCTGATGCGGCGCACGCGCGGCCGTCCGGTGGCGGCGGGGCGGGTCAAGAAGAACGACGCGATGGCGTTCGGCGTCATCCTGAGCCTGTTCTCGGTCATGCTGCTGGGGATGAACACCAACTGGCTGGCGGCGGGTCTGCTGGCCATGACCATCGTCTATTACGCCGGCTTCTACACCCTGCTGCTGAAGCGTCGGACGCCCCAGAACATCGTCATCGGCGGGGCGGCGGGCGCCTTTCCGCCGGTGATCGGCTGGGCGGCGGCGACGGGCCAGGCGCCGTGGCAGGCCTGGCTGCTGTTCGCCATCATCTTCCTGTGGACTCCGCCGCACAGCTGGGCGCTGGCGCTCTATTCGGCCGGCGACTACGCCAAGGCGGGCATTCCGATGATGCCGGTGGCGCGCGGGGCGAAATCCACGCGGTTGCAGATCCTGCTCTACACCCTGGTGTTCGTGCCGGTCGCCATCGCGCCCGCCTTCGTGGGTCTGGGTGGCCTGATCTATCTGGTGGTTTCGGTCGCCGGCGGCGTGGGCTTCCTCGGCCTGGCGCTGCGCCTGTATCGCTCGCGCGCGGGCGACGAGCCCGACAAGGCCGAGGCCGTGGGACGCGAGGCCGCATTGTATGATGTGCGCGCCCAGGCCAAACCGGCGCGAGACCTGTTCGCCTTTTCCATCCTCTATCTGATGGCCCTGTTCTCGGCCCTTCTGGTCGAGGCCTTGTCCGGTCTGGGAGCGTAAAACCATGCGTCTGACGCCTGAGGAACTTCGCGCGCGCAAGCGCCGCAACGTCTGGATCGCGGCGGCCCTGGTCGCTTTCATCGTGCTGGTCTTCAGCACCACCGTCCTGCGGCTGCAGCAGAACCAGGCGAGCGAGCGGGCGCTGCTGGAGGCGGCGACGGGGACCACGGCGCAATGAACGCGAACCGCAAGAATCTGATCGCCATCATCTGCGTCTTCGGCGTGATGGGGATGACGGGCGCGGCGTTCGCGGCGGTGCCGCTGTACCGGATGTTCTGCCAGGTCACCGGCTTCGGCGGCACGACGATGAAGGCCGACAAGGCCTCGGACATCGTGCTGGACGAGACGGTGCTGGTGCGGTTCGACACCAATGTCCGCGGCCTGCCGATGACCTTCAAGGCCGAGCAGTCGACGCAGCGCGTGCGGATCGGCGAGACGGGCCTGGCCTATTTCGACGTGACCAACACCTCGGACAAGCCGCTGTTCGTGCGGGCCAGCTACAATGTCGAGCCGGAACAGACGGGGCAGTATTTCCTGAAGCTGCAATGCTTCTGCTTCACCGACCAGACGCTGGCGCCCGGCGAGACGCGCCAGTTCCCGATGCAATATTTCATCGCCCCCGAAATGGCCGCCGACCGCGAGGCCAAGGGCGTGCGCGACATCACCCTGAGCTACACCTTCTATCCGTCCCCGGACGCGCCCAAGGCGTGACGCCCCAAGCCAAGAAAGGTGGGCCGGGCGTCGATTTTCCCGGCGTCGGCTGCGGGCTGGTGATCCAGCGCGCCGATGGACGGGTGCTGCTGTGCAAGCGGCTCAAGGCGCCCGAGGCCGGGTTCTGGAACATCGTCGGCGGCAAGGTCGACCTGATGGAGCCCAGCATCGAGGCCGCCCGCCGCGAGGCCGAGGAAGAGAGCGGGCTCAAGATCGGCGCCGTCGATTTCCTGTGCCTGGCCGAAGAGATCATTCCCGCCGACGGCCAGCATTGGGTGTCGCTGATCTATGTCACGCGCGACTTCACCGGCGAGGCGACGCTGACCGAGCCGGACAAGCTGTCGGAGATCGGCTGGTTCGACCTGGTGGACCTGCCCCAGCCGCTGTCGGCCTTTTCCGCCAAGGCGTTCGCGGCGTTGAAGACATCCCACGCCTGAGTACAAAGTCACCGTCACTCTCGGGCTTGTCCCGAGAGCCTACGGCGGGTCTGACTCGAAGCCAGTCGTGAGCTCCGGTTTGTGCAACATCCGTGAGATAGGAGACGCATCCAGCGTGGGCCCTCGGGACAAGCCCGAGGGTGACGAGAAAAGATGTCGGCGTGTCCCAGCCTTGAACAAGGCCGAAAGGCGGCGCGGCTCTGGCGTCGGGGAAAGGGGGACGCTATAGCCGCTATAACAACCGACTCTGGCCGACGAAGAGACGCGATACATGGCTGACGCCCACGCCACTCCGCAGCACGACTATCATCTGGTGCCGCCCAGCCCCTGGCCGCTGCTGTCGTCCGTTGCGGCGACCATCATGTTCATCGGCGCGGTGATCTGGATGAAGGGTCTGGCCCCGGCGGACGGCGGCCCGATCGCCGCCAACTTCCTGGCAGAGGGCAAGCCGGGCGTCTTCTTCGCCGGTCTGGCCGGCGTGCTGATCTCGGCCTTCGGCTGGTGGGCGGACGTGATCAAGGAATCCAAGGCGGGCGACCATACGCCGGTCGTCTCCATCGGCCTGCGTTACGGCATGATCCTGTTCATCGCGTCGGAGGTGATGTTCTTCGTCGCCTTCTTCTGGATGTTCTTCGACATGGCCCTGTTCCATGAATCGCGGGCGTTGACGCCGGAAGTCGGGACCTGGGCCGACACCGCCAAGGCCTGGTCGACCTGGCCGCCCAAGGGCGTCGAGGTCCTGAGCCCCTGGCAGCTGCCGCTGCTGAACACCGTGACCCTGCTGCTGAGCGGCTGCACCGTCACCTGGGCGCACCACGCGATCCAGGTCGGCGACCGCAAGGGCGCCAAGATCGCCTTGGGCATCACCGTGGCGCTGGGCGTGATCTTCACGTGCGTTCAGGCCTATGAGTATCACCACATCCTGCACGAGCACCTGTTCTTCAACGAAGAGGCCGTGAACTCGGGCCTGTATGGTTCGATCTTCTTCATGGCGACGGGCTTCCACGGCTTCCACGTCCTGATCGGCACCATCTTCCTGGCGGTCTGCCTGATCCGCCTGCTGGCCGGCGACTTCACCCCGCAGAAGCATTTCGGCTTCGAGGCGGCGGCCTGGTACTGGCACTTCGTGGACGTGGTCTGGCTGTTCCTGTTCGCCTTCGTCTATGTCGTCTTCGGTTGATCCAAGACGGTCCTGAAGACCTCAAGACGGCGCGGGACGAGGGATCGTCCCGCGCCGTCGTCGTTTCCGACACGCCGGTCAGGGCGGCCTTGCGCGGGCGCTGTCCCCGGTGCGGTCAGGGCGCGCTGTTCGCGGGCTTTCTGAAGGTGGCGCCGGCCTGCGCGGTCTGCGGCCTGGATTATTCGACCATCCAGACGGGCGACGGCCCGGCCAGCTTCATCATGCAGATCGCCGGATTTATCGTCGGGTTCTCGGCCCTGTTCGTCGAAATTAAATTTCATCCGCCGATGTGGGTGCATCTGATCGTCTGGCTGCCTTTGGTCGTGGCCCTGTCGCTGGCCTTGATGCGGCCGGGACGGGGGCTGATGATCGGGCTGCAATACCGGAATCAGCGATGAAGCGTTTTCCCTGGATACTGACCGTGCTGACGGTCCTGGCCCTGATCCTGTTGATCGGCCTGGGCGTGTGGCAGGTCGAGCGGCTGAAGTGGAAGGAAGGCCTGATCGCGGCGGCCGATGCGGCGGCGGCGAAACCGCCTGCGCCGCTGGATCAGGTTCTGGGCGAGGGCGATCTGGAGTTCCGCAAGGCCTTGATCGTCTGTCCGGGCCTGGCCAGCGCGCCCTTCATCGAGCTTCAGTCCATTCATGACGGGGAGGCCGGCGTGCGGCTGATCTCGGCGTGCAAACCGGCAGGCGCGGACTTCAGCCTGCTGATCGACCGGGGCTTCGTCGGCGACGGGGTGACGGCGCGGCCGCGCGTGGTCGAGACCACCCTGCCGCTGGTGTTGGTCGGAGAGCTCCGCACCTTCGACAAGCCGGGCGCCATGAGCCCCGCACCGAGGGACGGCCGCTTCTACGCCCGCGACACCGCCGCCATGGCCAGGGCGCTGAACGTCACGGGTCCAGTGCGGCCGGAAGCCGTGTTCGCCGTCACCGCCGTCAATCCCGAGTTCCCGGCCCTGAGGCCGTCCGCGCCGCCTGCGGCCTTTTCGAACAACCATCTGGGCTATGCGATGACATGGTTCGGACTGGCGATCGCGCTGGTGGGTTTCTATGTGGCCCTGCTTCGGCGTCGAGCCAAGAAAGACGCTCCTCAAGCAGCCTCGCACCGCGTGCGAGGCGATAGGAAAGAATAAAGTCCTGACTTCCCTGCACACCCTGTCCAACGGCGTCCGCGTCATCTGCGACCCCATGCCGGGGCTCAAGACCCTGGCCGTCGTCGTCACCGTCAAGGGCGGGGCGCGGTGGGAGGCGGAGGATCGCTCGGGCTGGTCGCACCTGCTGGAACATCTGGTGTTCAAGGGCGCCGGCGACATGGCCGCGCGCGAGATCGTCGAACGGATCGAGGCCGAGGGCGGCACGATCAACGCCTCCACCGGATATGAGCGGACCAGTTTCGAGGTGCGGGGTCTGGACGGTTCGCTGCCGCTGGCGATGCAGGTGCTGTCGGACCTTGTGTTCCGCCCCACGCTGGACCCCGCCGAGATCGAGCGGGAAAAGGACGTGGTGGCCCAGGAGATCGCCGAGGCCTTCGACACGCCCGACGACCATGTGTTCGAGATGGTCCAGACCCGCGCCTTTACCGGACAGCCGCTGGGCCGGCCGATCCTGGGCTCCATCGCCAGCCTGAAGCCGGCGGAGAAGGCGACGGTCGAGGCCTGGCGCGCGCGGCTGTATTCGCCCGACCGGATGGTGGTGTCGGTGTCGGGCGCGGTGGAGGAGACCGAACTGCTGGCCCTGGCCGAGCGCTGGTTCGGCGATGCGGTGGCGACCCCGGTCGACGCCCCGGCCCCGGCGGCCTTCGTCGGCGGTCATGCCAAGCTGACGCGCAAGATCGAACAGGCCAATCTGGTGTTCCAACTGCCGGCCCTGTCGGCGACCGACCCGGCCCTGTCGGCCATGCGGCTGTTCGGCGAGATCCTGGGCGGCGGCATGGCCTCGCGCCTGTTCCAGAGCGCGCGAGAGGAGCGGGGTCTGGCCTACGCCATCGACGCCTATCAGGAGCCGTACGAGGACACCGGCGTGCTGGGTATCTACGCCGGGGCGGCGGCGGATCGGGCGAAGGAACTGGCCGAGGTGGCGGCGGGCGAGGTGCGGGCCATGGCCGAGACCGGCCCGACCGAAAAGGAACTGTCGCGGGCCAAGGCGGTGATGAAGGCCGGTCTGTGGATGTCGGACGAAAACCCGATGAGCCGGGCAGGCCGCAACGCCGCCCAGACCCTGATCTTCGGCGCGCCGCGCTCCAGCCTGTCGATGACCGAACAGCTGGAAGCTCAGACGGTTGAGGACGTTCGCGCGGTCGGCGGACGGTTGCTGGCGTCCGGTCAGGCGGCCAGCGCCGTGCTGGGGCCGAAGTCGGCCGGACCAGCAGGCGAGGCGTTCGCGGCGGCGCTGTTCGGGGGGTAAGCCCTCCACTCCCGTCACCCTCGGGCTCGTCCCAAGGGCCTACGGCGGATGTGTCGCTGATCTAAACCGCGTCTCGACAACAGCGGATCGTGCCTGATGAAAGGTGGGCCCTCGGGACGAGCCCGAGGGTGACGGAGTTGTATCTTCGGGGAACGTAGGGCGTCGGGATCGGTTATGCTGGCGCTTGAACCTGTCCAGCCCGGAGACTTCCCATGCCCGTCCGCGTCGCCCTGATCGTCGGAAGCCTGCGCGAAGGCGCCTATTCCCGCGCCATCGGCCTGGAGATGAAGGCCATCGCCGCGCCGGGGCTGGAACTTGAACTGATCGAGATCGGCGATCTGCCGCTCTATAATCCCGATCTGGAGACGGACAGCCCGCCGCCCGCCTGGGAACGGTTCCGCGAGGAGGTCGAGACCACGCAGGCCGTGCTGTTCGTCACGCCCGAATACAACCGCTCGATCCCCGGCGCCCTGAAGAACGCCCTGGACGTCGGCTCGCGCCCCTACGGCCACAGTATCTGGCAGGGCAAGCCCGCCGCCATCGTCAGCATCTCGCCCGGCGCCATCGGGGCCTTCGGCGCCAACCACCACCTGCGCCAGCCCCTGGTCTTCCTGAATATGCCCACGATGCAGCAGCCCGAGGCCTATATCGGCAACGTCGCCGACCTGCTGGACGACGACGGCAAGCTGAAGAAGGACGATACGAGGGCGTTCTTGAAGAGCTTCACGGATGCGTTCGCGGCGTGGATCGACAAGACGAAGGCTTGAAGCTTCCACTCTGGCGAAACGGCCAAGCCTGGGCGAGTAGCCACGGCTTGGCCGCACCTGGATCAGTGGCTGGTGAACGCGTCTCGGTATCTGCGCACCCAGTCCTCGAATGTGAGGGGCGTGATCGGCAACACCTCAAGCGAGGCCTGATGATCTACGTTGGACGTCATGATCTCGGGATGTGCAAAGACATTCGAGTAGTGTCGTACGATGGGTTCGGGGTCCATCTCCGGTGGGAACGTCCCAGCAAACTCCTGGGGCGGCATCGGGCGAAACGTGATGTCGCGGCCTAGCGCCTTGCCGAATCTTTCGGCGATTTCCGGACCGGTGAGATCCTCGGGCCCGCTGACGTCAACGACCATGCTCTCGCTGTCGGCGCGCTGAAAGGCGGCAACCGTGTAGGCAGCCGCATCCTGGTGGCTGATCCATTGGGTGCGAGCGACAGCGGGCATTGGATAGGCAAGCACGCCTGTGGCGGCGACCTGCCTTGCAATCTCCGGATTGAGGAAGTTCTCCATGTAAACCGTCGGCTGGAGGACGGTGAAAGGAACGCCGCTGGCTTGAAGGTCCGACATGATCAGGCGCCACTTGTCGATGGCCGGATTGCCGATGTCCTGCTCCAGAACCCGGCCTGCGACGTTCCAGACGATGCGCTGAACGCCTTGCTTTTTGGCGGCCTCGATCACGTTTCTCGCATGCGTGTGGGTTCCCGTGAAGAATCCCACCGTGAGGAAAACTCCCTCCTGCCCTTCGACTGCGGCCGCGACTGAGGCTGCGTCATCAAGATCGCCGACTAGGACTTCCGCGCCCAAGTTTGCGAGGTCTTCTGCCTTGACCGGGTCGCGCGCCAATACGCGGACCCTGAAGCCGGCGGCGAGAAGTTGTTCGGCGACCGCGTGGCCCTGAGGCCCGGTTGCTCCGATAACCAGGACGTTCTTCATCTCGTTCACTCCTTCGTGGGAGCGAGAGATATATGGATTGCCAAGATGATAGGTAGTACGCATAATTTTGCGTCATACTATGGAAAATCATACTATGGAGATTCAGGTGGAAGAGGACGTATCGCCGTGCTGCGCCCCCGATAGCTTGGACTGCCCGGTCGTGCGCGCCGTCGGCGCCATCGGCGGCAAGTGGAAGCTGCACATCGTTTATCACCTCATGGGAGGGGTGATGCGCTTCAGCGAACTGCATCGTGCAATCTCCGGCGTCACACAGCAGATGCTTACCGCACAGCTTCGGGAGTTGGAGGCTGACGGTGTCGTGTTGCGCACCGTCTACGCCCAGGTTCCGCCCAAGGTGGAATACTCCCTCACCCCGACCGGCAAAGAGATGCAACCGCTCATCGAAGGGTTGGTGGTATGGGGCCGCAAACTGCCGCGCATGTCGGATGCGGGGGCGCGCTGATGTTGTGCAGGGGCCCGGCCTCTGACTCGACTCTCTGCGGTGAAGGTGACCACGTCCCTGCATAGGGGGCGAAAGCCAATGGAATTGGAACGCTTGGCTTACGTCAGCCGCTCGACAGGGCCTGCGGAAGCGCTGATCGGCGTCTCCGACATCGTCGAACAGTCGGTTCGAAACAACCGGGCCAACAACATCATCGGAGCCCTGGCGTTCACGTCATCCCGCTTTGCCCAGGTTCTGGAAGGGTCGCACGGGTCGCTGGATGTTTTGGTGCTGAAGCTCGCGATGGATACGCGTCACTGCGACATGGTGATCGTGGATCGTGTGCCGATCCAGCATCGGCGCTTTGCCGACTGGGCCATGATCGCGCCGCGCTTCACGCCTCACGGGCAGGTCAGGCTGGTTGCGATCATCGACGATAGAACGCCCTCGATGACGGATCTGACCGAACTCCTGTTCGAAATGGTCGGCGAGCAGAAGGCCGAAAGCGGCCCGTACTGATCCATGCCTGGGCTGGCGTCCATTGGCGTCGCAGGGGGCCTTTGGCTCGGCACGCACGATTTTCTGAAAAACTGCACCGATGCTTTCGCGGCGTGGATCGACAAGACGAAGGGCTGAGCGGTGCGTAGCGCAGTCCATGAAATCCCTGTCATGAGCGAACGGTAAGCTGTGCCGTTTAGCCAGGCATGTCACTAGGCCCTGGACGGCTTCCGCTCCGCATTCGCGGCGTGGCGCTGAACAAGGACGGGGATGACATGAAGACTGTGATGATCGCGCTGGGCGCTGCGCTGCTGCCGGCTCTGGCCTTGGCGCAGGAAGCGCCGCGGGACGTGTCCATACCGTCTGGCGACGCCGCCATGTCGGCGCGGTTGTTGCAAGGCGTCGGCGAAGGCGCGCGCCCGGCCGTGGTTCTGTTCAACGGCTTCCCGGCCGGGCCGAACATCCCGCGCATCGCCACGGATCTGCAGAAGGCCGGCTATAGCGTCCTGCTGACCCAGTATCGCGGCACGGGAACCTCCGGCGGGTCCATCGGCCTGCAGCATTCGCGCGAGGACGGGGCGGCGGCCGTGGCCTGGCTGAAGACCGATCCCGCCAGTGGGGCGGACCCCGCGAAGATCGGCGTGATCGGCGTCAGCTATGGCGGCTGGGTCGCGTTGCAGACGGCGGCGGCGGATCACAGCGTGCGCTGCGCCGTGGCCCTGGTTCCCGCCGACATGGGCGTGATCGGCGCGCGTTGGGGCACGGACGCGGACTATCGCGCGGCCTGGAAGACGGATCTGGACAGTTTCGCCGCCGAACCCGAGACGACCCGTTTCGGTCCCGACGGCGTCGATGGCTTCATGACTGCGATCACGCGCGATGCGGCCACGTCCGGTCTGGCCCAACGCGCGCCCGACCTCGCGGATCGTCCGATCTTCGTCGCCGGCGGCCGCAAGGATCCGGCGGCGCCCTTTGCGGACCATTATGCGCCTCTGGTCGAGGCCCTGCGCGTCGCCAAGGCGCCGTTCGCTGCGCTGGAGTTCGACGGCGGTCACAATCCGTCCGAAGCCTCGGCCGCCGCGCAGAGCTTCATCGAACGGACCTGTTTCGGGCGCTGAGCGGGCGCTGTCGTCGAATAGGCATCCGCAGAGGGTCCGGGCTGTTCGGACAGCACATCGTCATTGGGGGATTTGTCAGCGCCTGATATCGAGGCAGTATTTCTTTGAAAGATCTATGAAGTCGCTCTTCGATTTCTGTCTTCGCGGCAAATATGCGTCGTCGATATCAAAGACATAAACGCAGGATGCCAGACGACTGACGGATTTTTATTTCCTCATATCCAAGTAAAATGGAACGAAATTCTTTCTAGAACGCTGATATGGGGAACAGCGTTATTGGACGCGAACCCATGTGCCTCTCTATCAAGATGAAGATCACTTTGACCATCAGGTTCTAGAACTCGGTGGCTTCCTGTCATCGTTGCTCGCAAGTCTGGGCGCGCACATGAAACGAAGAGATGAAGCCCGCCCAGCCCCGATGGCCGACCCCAAGGAAATTTGGACCGAGGATTGCACTGCCGGGCCTGCCGACCAATCTTTCGAAGACGAGCCCGAGCTAAAGGCGGCCTAGGCCCAGAATTGAAAACGGCGGCTCCATCAGGAGCCGCCGTCGCCATATCAGCTGTGAAGCTGAAATCAGCCGATGGTTTGCAGCTGGCCAGCGGATTCCTTGCCCGAACGCTTGTCGCGCTCCAGCTCATAGGAAACCTTTTGGTTTTCATCCAGGCCGCGCAGGCCAGCGCCTTCAACGGCCGAGATGTGGACGAAAACGTCCTTGCCGCCGTCGTCGGGTTGGATGAAGCCATAACCCTTGGTGGGGTTGAACCATTTAACAGTGCCGGTAGCCATTATAAGACCTCCGTTAGAAGTTGACCGAGGGAACGCCCCTGCGGCCTGTCGGGTCTGAATGGGAGCGGCCTTGACTCGTGCGTTCGCAGAGAGAGTGGGCGTTACGCAGAGAGATCGACGAGCTATATGTGCGCAGATATTTGTGACGGATGCAAGCGCGGGCGATGTGAAGGAAATTCAACGACCGGAACGGTTTAGCTTGGCGGACGTTATTAGGGGGCACGAAAGGCTCCCACCATGAACCGCACCCACGTCGTGGAGCGCGCCTACCAGCTCGCCCGTTCGCCCGATTGTCTGAACACCGGCGACGTCGTCAAGGCCTTGTCCGGCGAGGGCTATTCCGGCGCCGAAATCTCGCATTTCCAGGGCAGTTCGATCCGCGCCGACCTGAACCGCATCTGCAAGATGCCCAAGCCGGACGCTGTCGCCAACGCTGACGCGGAGCAGGCTTCGGACGCCGCCTGACCCCTGCTCAGTGCGCGCCGGCCCCGTCCGGCAAATGTATTTTCTCGAACCGCCCCACCCGCGTGACCAGGGTGCGGGCGGCGTCGTTCATGCCCACCACCTCGACCTGGGCGCCCTGGCGGCGATAGCGGAAGACGACCTTGTCCACCGCGGCGACGCCGGTCAGGTCCCACAGATGGGCGTCGCTGAGATCGATCTCGACGCGCCTGGGATGGCCGTGATGCTCGAAGCTGGCGGCGAACAGGTCGGCCGAGGCGAAGAACAGCTGGCCTGAGACGTGGTAGCGCAGCACGCCGTCCTCGGGCGTCTCGATCTCGGTGACCGTGATCGTCTTGCCGACCTTGCGCATGAAGAAGACCGCCGACAGCAGCACGCCCAGGATCACCCCCTTGGACAGGTCATGGGTGGCGACGACGGTGACTGTGGTGGCGATCATGACCACCGAAGACTGGAAGGGCAGGGTGCGCAGGTTCCGCACCGAGGACCAGTCGAACGTCCCGACCGAGACCATGATCATGACCGCGACCAGGGCCGCCATGGGAATCTGCGCGACCCAATCCTGAAGCACCAGCATCAGGAACAGCAGGAACAGACCGGCCCACAGGGTGGACAGCCGCCCGCGCGCGCCGGAGGTGACGTTGATCATCGACTGGCCGATCATGGCGCATCCGGCCATGCCGCCGAACAGGGGCGACAGGATGTTGGCGATGCCCTGACCGCGCGTCTCGCGATCCTTGTCCGACGGGGTGTCTGTGATGTCGTCGATCAGATTGGCGGTCAGCAGGCTTTCCAGCAAACCCACGAAGGCCAGGGTCGCCGAGATCGGGGCGATGATCGCCAGCGTCTCCCACGTCAGGGGAACGCCAGGCAGGTGGAACATGGGCAGGGTCGTGGGCATCTGGCCCATGTCGCCGACGGTGCGCACGTCCAGTTTCAGCACGATCACCACCGCGCTGATGGCGACGATGGCGACCAGGGGCGAGGGCACGGCCTTGGTGATGCGGGGGAAGCCGTAGATGACGACCAGGGCGGCTGCGACCAGAGCGTAGGTGATCCAGCCCCTGCCGATCAGTTCGGGCATCTGGGCCAGGAAGATCAGGATCGCCAGGGAGTTGACGAAGCCGGTCATGACGCTGCGGCTGACGAACTTGATGTAGCGGCCCAGTTTCAGCAGGCCGATGACGATCTGGAACACCCCGCACAGGACGGAGGCGGCGAACAGATATTCGAGGCCGTGGTCGCGAACCAGCGTGACCATCAGCAGGGCCATGGCCCCGGTGGCGGCCGAGATCATGGCCGGGCGCCCGCCGACGAAGGCGATGGTCACGGCGATAACCACGCTGGCGTACAGGCCGACGGCCGGATCGACGCCGGCGATGATGGAAAAGGCGATGGCTTCCGGGATAAGGGCCAGGGCCACGACGGTCCCGGCCAGCAGGTCGCGGCGAGGGTTGGCGAGCCATTGCTGGCGCGCGGAGGCGATGATGGACATTTCAGGATTTCATCTGGATGAGCCGCGCCCGACAGTTCGGTTTCAAGGCGGTTCGGTTTCCCAGCGGATCGGCGGCGGGGATAGCCACCCGTCGCCTGCGAACAGGGCCGGGTCCAAGGTGATGGCGTCCTGATGCGATGTTGCGCCGCGAAAAGCAAGCGTGGCGGCTAGGCCAGGCCCTCCAGCACCGGGGCCTCGGCAGCGCTGCCGGGGAAGACGCGGCCGTCCAGGGCGGCGCGGTCGACGCCCAGGTGGTCGCGCAGCACGCCCTTGAACACCGAACGGATGTCCATCGTCGGCGCCAGGTCGCGGTTCTCGAACAGACGGTTGTCGGCCAGGGTCGGCCAGTCGCCTATGGGGCCGCCGCGCCTGATCGCACCGCCCGCCAGCAACAGCGACGATCCGGTGCCGTGGTCGGTGCCTTGCGTGCCGTTGGCGCGGGCGGTGCGGCCGAACTCGGTGGCGACGACGACGACGGTGCGCGACCATGTCTCGCCCAGCCCGTCCTTCAGACCCGTGACCAGTTGATCCAGGCCAGTCAGCCGGGTTTGAAGCTGCGCGCGCTGGCCCGCATGGGTGTCCCAGCCGTCCAGGGAGACGGCGACGATGTCGGCCCCTTCGGCGCCGGACATCAGCCGGGCGACGGCGCGTCCCAGGTCCAGGACGTCGTTGCGGCGCAGGCGGCCGTCCTCGCCGTCCATGTTCTGCCCCCGGCCGACCAGTTCCTCGGTCGCCAGGCCGCGCGCCAGGTTCTGACCCAGCATCGGATCCTCGACGTAGAGGTCCTGAAGCAGGGAAGCAATGCGGTCGCCGCCGCGCACCTGACCGCCGGGCGCCCAGCTTGAAACGGGGGCGTCGCCGCGCAGGATCAACGGCGTCTGGGCGCCGATCGACAGGCCCTTCAGCGACGCGCCGCCCGCCGCCACGATGGCGCGGTTCAGCCAGCCGTCGGTCTGTTGACGCAGACCCTCGCCGCCATTTTCCAGCACGTCCTGGGCGTCGAAGTGGGAGCGGATGCGGACGGGCAGGGCCACGGCCGGGGCGAACCGCATCTGCCCGGCGCCATACAGGTCGTGCAGGCCGGCGAGCGCGGGGTGCAGGCCGAAACCTTCGCCCAGCGCCAGGGCGCCGTTCGCCTCGCCAGGGGCGGGGATGGCCAGCCCGGCGCGCAACGGGACGTAGTTGGGATCGCCATGGGGGACGGTGACGGACAGGCCGTCCATGGCGCCGCGCGCGATGACGACGACCAGCTTGTTGGCCGGGCCAGCGGTCTGGGCGCCGACCCGCCCGGCGAAGGCCAGGCCGACCCCGGCCGAGGCGGCGGCCAACAGATGACGGCGGTTCATATTGAGGGCGGTCATCGGCGTTGGAACTCCGGCGACATGAAGAGAAGGGTGAGGGCCTCGGGCCGGCTTTCGGCGCGGGCGACGGCGAGGCGGGTGCGGTCGCTGAGGCGCGCACCGAGGGCGGAGGTGGCGACGGCGTTCGGGTCCGCCGCCTGGGCCGCGTCGGCGGCGGTGCGCGACCAGTTCAGCCGTTTGACCAGGGCGTCGGGACCGGCCCAGTCGGCGGCCGCGTCGGGCCAGCCCTCGGGGGAGGGCGCCGCGAACGGCGGCTGGCCCATGTCCAGCAGGGCCTGACGCAGCGGCTGAATCCGCTCGGGTCGAGTTCCCACAGCGCGGTGGGTGGAGACGACGAACTCATACGGCGTCTTGATCTTGGCGGGCTGTGGCGTCCAGGTCTCGGGCGCCTCGACCAGGGCGCGGGCGACCTGGGCCAGGTCGCCGCCGGATCGGGTCCAGGCCTCTTCCAGGCGGGCGACCAGGGCCGGTGGCGGATCGTCGGCGACGAAATGGGCGGCGAGGCGGCGCGACAGGCGTTTGGCGGTCGCCGGATGTCGGGCCAGGTCGCGCAGGATGGCCTGACCCTGGGCCAAGCCTGACGCCGGATAGGTCTTGCCCATCACCGTGCGCGGACCCGGTTCATGGACATTGGCGCGGAAGACGAAGCCGTCGGGGCCGGGCTCGATCTGAGCGGCCATCGTGCGCGCGCGACGAGGGCGGGCGGTCTGGCGGTTGTCGCGCGCGGTGGGGATCGACCAGCCGGTCAGGGCGCGGGCCAGTTCGGTCACGTCGGCCTGAGTGTAGCCGCCATCGGCGCCGACGGTGTGCAGCTCCATCATCTCGCGGGCCAGGTTCTCGTTCAGCCCGGCGTTGCGGCGCGCGCCGGCCATGCTGTCGGGGCCGACCGAGCGGGCCTGATCCAGATACAGAAGCATGGCGGGATGCTGTTCGGCGGCCAAAACCAGATCCTCGAACCGGCCGAAGACGTGCGGGCGGATGGCCTCGCGCTCGTACTGGCCGACGAAGGCGCCGCTGGCGAACTTGACGGCCGAGACGGTGACGGCGTTGGCCCAGAACAGCGCCCACCGCTCGGCGAACCCGTCGTCGGTCGTGGCGCCCAGTTGGGCGCGGGCGAGGAATTCCTGCGCCGTGTCCTGGGTGATGTCGCGGCGGGCGGCCTGACGGGCCTCGCGCCGGGCGACGGCCCCAGGATCGGGATCGGGATCGGAGGCGGGCGCGGTCGGGACCCTGTCACCCGTCATGGACGCGGGTGCGGAGACGGCCTCGGGGGCTGTGCGTCGGTCACGACGGACCTGACCGGCGTCGCTCTGATAGTCGACATACTGGGCGACGCGCTGGGCGGTGTCGGCGAACTGGCCGGACGGCTGGGGCGCGCCCTGGGGCCGGATTTGGGCCGTGGCCCAGCCGCGCGGATCGGCGGCGACGCGTTCGATCTCGCCGGGCCTGGCGCCGAGACCCAAGCGGGTCAGGGCGATGGCGGCGTCGGTCGGTGATGAAGCCATGGCCTTCTCCTCGTCCGTCCCCGCAGAGTGTAACGCAGCCGGTGCGAAAACTCCGTCGCGAGATCGGATCAGAGGATCAGGCCGGCTGGGTCAGGCGGGCTGGGCCAGGCCTGCCTCGGCGTCGGCGATCAGGTCGCGGTCGTCCACCTGCCACGGGTGGAAGTCGGGTTTGTAGAAGGCGACATAGTCCCCGAGCATGCGGCGATACAGGCCCGGTTTCAGCCACAGCCAGCGGAACAGGCCCCAACGCGCTTTCCAGCCGACGATGCCGTCCTGTTTCAGCAGCATCAGGGTCGTCTCGCGCACCGTCCGGGTGAACAGCAGGGTGGTCAGGAACATGGCCCAGCGCCGCAACCGCCAGCGCTTCAGCGGGCTGAGGTCGCGGGTGGCGTGAAGGAAGACGTCATAGGCCACGCCCTTGTGCTCGATCTCCTCGATGGAGTGCCAGCGCCACAGGCGGGCCAGGTCGTGGGGCGAGCCCTTCAGCAGGTCCGGGTCGGCCAGAAGCCGATGGGCGAAGGCGGCGGTGAAATGCTCCAGCGCCATCGTCGCCGCCAGCTGGGCGATGGCCGGGCGGGCGCGGGCGAGATCCAGGCGGGCCGTGACATAGGCCTCGATCTCGGCGGTCTCGTAGCCGGCGCGGGCGGTGATGGCATTGAAGGCCATGTGTTCGCGCGTGTGGGCGCCTTCCTGAACGGTGAAGGCGCGGATGTCGGCGGCCAGGTTCGCGGGCGTATCCTTGGCGAACCGCTTGACCGACTGGATGAAGAACCGCTCGCCATCGGGGAAGGTCAGGCTGAGGGCGTTCATCACGGCCGTGCCGAACGGGTCGCCGTTCAGCCACCAGCGTGGCGTCGGGGCCTCGCGGTCGATATGCAGGTCGCGCGGCTTGATCTGGAGATCGGCGGGGGTGGCGGATTTCGCCATGGTTCTGCTCCTCGATGTCGAGAGGAATATGGAGTTAACTGACATCAATGTCAACTAATGGTCCGATGAAGCGCCGACGCGGGGCGGTGGCGCGCGAAGAGGCGCTGGAGGCGGCGCGCGACCTGCTGCTGTCCGGCGGCCCGGCGGCGGTGACGCTGAAGGCCGTGGGCGAGCGGATGGGCGTGGGCCACGCCAATCTGATCCACCATTTCGGCTCGGCCGCCGGGCTTCAGGGCGCGCTGATGGACGCGATGGTGCGCGATCTGGCCGAACGGATCGAGGCGGGCCTGAACGAAGGGTCGGGCGAGGGGCGCGAGGGCGTGGAGCCGGATCGGTTGATGACCGTCGTCTTCGACGCCTTCGGCAAGGGCGGGGCGTCGCAGATGGCGGCCTGGCTGGCCCTGGCGCGCGAACAGGGGCGGGCGGAAAGCTTCGGCGGGGTGGTGCGGGATTTAGCCGACCGGCTGGCGGCCATGGCGCCCGACGATCCCCGGGCGGCCGAACGGGCGCGGTCCCTGGTCATGACGGCGGCCTATATGGCCTTCGCCGAGGGGCTGATCGGCGACATCCTGACGCCGATGCTGGGCGCGCCCGAGGGCCTGGGGCGCGAGCTGGCGTTAAAGCTGACGGCGACCGTCTTGGCGGAACCGTGAGTTCAGGCCACAATCCTCCTGTTGTATGAGGCGTCATGGCCCTGCTGGACTGGATGAGCGATGTGGCCGGGCCGGTGGTCCGGGGCGACGGCGTGCTGCTGCGGCCGCCGCGCGCGGGCGACTATGCCGCCTGGTCCACGCTGCGTGACGGGTCGCGCGACTATCTGCAACCGTGGGAGCCGGCCTGGCCCGAGGACGACCTGACCAAGGCGGCGTTCCGGCGTCGGCTGTCGATCTATGCGCGCGAGATGGAACTGGGCCACGCCTGGCCCTTCTTCGTGCTGGTGGACGGGGGCAAGACCCTGGCGGGGGCGGTGACCCTGTCGAATGTGCGGCGCGGCGTCGCCGAGACCGGGACGCTGGGCTACTGGATCGGCCAGCCCCATTCCGGCCAAGGCGTGGCGACGGCGGCGGTGCAGGCGGTGGTCGGCTATGCGTTCGACAAGCTGAAACTGCACCGGCTGGAGGCGGCCTGCCTGCCGAGCAACCACGGATCGCGCCGGGTTCTGGAGAAATCGGGCTTTCGCAACGAAGGTCGGGCTCGCGCTTATTTGAAAATTAACGGCGAGTGGGCAGATCATCTGCTGTTCGGCCTGGTCGAGGACGAGCGTTGACGGCCGGGGGCCGTCTGGAAGGGCGAGACGCGTGACACCACGATCCCGATCGCTGGCCTGGGACGCCACGACCGCCATCGAGGCGTTGGCCGCCGCCGATACGGCGCTGTGGGTCTGGACGCCGGCGACGGACGAACTGCGCTTCACCGGCGCGACGCGGTCGCTGGGCCTGGGGCCGCTGGCCCCGGAATGCACGGCCGCCGGCTTTGTCGCCCTGGCCATGCCTCAGGATCGCAGCCTGGCCGAACGCATGCTGAAGCCCCAGGACGAGGGGGCCGAGGTCGCCGTGCGCCTGCGGATGCGCGGGTCCGAGACCTGCCTTTGGCGCGGCGTCTGGCTGGAGGACGGACTGCGCGCCGCCGGCGTCGTGGCGCTGGAGACCAAGTTCGCCGGATCGGATCGCGACACGCTGACGGGCCTTCTGGACCGTCGCGCCTTCCTGGCGCGCGTGGGCGAGGTTCTGACCCAGCCCGGCGAATACGAGATCGTGGTCGGCGACGTCGACCGGCTGCGGCGCCTGAACGAGGCGCTGGGACATGAACGCACCGACCTGGTGCTGTCGGCCCTGGGTTCGCGCCTGGCCGCCGCCTTCAACAAGGACGCCTCGGCGGCGCGGATCGGCGAGGACGAGTTCGCCATCATCGTGCCCAGGACCGCCTCGCACACCAGCTATCGCGTGCGGGACGCGCTGGAGCAGCCGCTGCGGGTGGCGGGCTTCGACATCTATCCGACCGTCTCCATCGGGGCGGTGATGGTGGAGGGCGGGCCGGATGCGCCCGACGCCGCCGAACTGTTGCGCCGGGTCGAGCTGGCGGTCGAATCGGCCAAGGGCGCCGGGCGCGGCGGATCGGCCGCCTATGGCCGGGCGCTGGAAAGCGACTCCTTAAGCCGTTTGGCGCTGGAGGCGGACCTGCGGAACGCCTTCGTGCGCGGCGAGATCGTGCCCTTCTTCCAGCCCATCGTGAACCTGAACACCGGGGCGGTGGCGGGCTTCGAGGCCCTGGCGCGCTGGCGTCACCCGCGGCGCGGCCTGGTGCCGCCGGACGAGTTCCTGGGCCTGACGGCCGATCTGGGCATGATGAACGACCTGGGCCTGCTGATGATGACCCAGTCGGCGCGGCAGCTGGCGGAATGGATCGAACGCCATCCGCTGGCCGGCAAGATGTTCTGCAGCGTCAACCTGTCGGTCGGCGAGATCGAACGCCCGCACCTGTGCGAGGACGTGGCGCGCATCATCAAGGAAAGCGGCCTGCCCAGGGGCGCGCTGAAGCTGGAAGTCACCGAGGGCGACATCATGCGCGACACCGCGCGCGCCGCCGAGGTGCTGCAGTCGCTGAAGGACGTCGGGGCGTCGCTGGCGCTGGACGACTTCGGCACCGGCTTCTCGTCCCTGTCCTATCTGGCGCGCCTGCCGTTCGATACGCTGAAGATCGACCGCTATTTCGTGCTGACGATGAACAAGGACGAGGGCTCGGCCAAGATCGTCAAGTCGGTGGTCAACCTGGGCCGCGATCTGGAACTGGAAGTCGTCGCCGAAGGGGTCGAGAACGCCGAACTGGCCGCCCTGCTGCTGGAAGCCCAGTGCCACTACGGCCAGGGCTTCGGCTATGCGCCGGCGCTCCCGGCCCAGGAGGCGGAGGTCTATCTGGCCGAAAGCCTGGCCGACGGCACCGCCCCGCTGAAGCAGCGCTCGGCTTAAGGCGTCAGATCGCGTTTAGCGGCAGGCGCAGATAGCGCTGTCCGCCGGCGTCGGGCGGCGGAAGGTCGCCGGCGCGGATGTTGACCTGGAGCGACGGCAGGATCAACTGGGGCGCGCCCAAGGCAGCGTCGCGGGTTTCGCGCATGGCCACGAAATCCTCTTCAGAGATCCCGCCGCCGACGTGGATGTTATGGGCGCGCTGATCGGCGACGGTGGTTTCGAACCGGTAGTCGGTGCGGTCCTGCGGCAGATAGTCGTGGCCGACGAAGACGCGGGTGTCGTCGGGCAGGGTCAGCAGGCGCTGGATCGACCGATAGAGGGTTCGCGCGTCGCCGCCGGGGAAGTCCGTGCGGGCCGTGCCGTAGTCCGGCATGAACAGGGTGTCGCCGGTGAAGACCGCGTCGCCGATCCTGTAGCTGACGCAGGCGGGGGTATGGCCCGGCGTGTGGATCACCTCGACCGAAAGCTCGCCCAGAGCGAATGAGTCGCCGTCGCCATACAGATGGTCGAACGCCCGACCGTCGCTGCGCACGTCATCGGCCCCGAACAGGGGGGCGAAGGTCGACTGCACCTCGGTGATATGGGCGCCGATGCCGATGGAGACGCCCGTCGCGCGCCGAAGATGGGCGGCGGCCGTCAGGTGATCGGCATGGGCGTGGGTCTCCAGCACCATCGCCAACGTCAGGCCCGCGCCTTCGAGCGCCGCTATCACGGCGTCGATCGATCGGGTGGAGGTGCGGGCGGACGCGGCGTCGAAATCCAGCACCGGGTCGATGATGGCGGCCATGCCGGTGGCCGGGTCGCTGACCAGATAGGTCACGGTATGGGTCGCGGGGTCGAAGAAGCCGCGAACGTTGGGGTTGTGGGCCATGGGGAAGGCTCCTTTCGCGCTTCAACATATTAGGTATTGCTAATTTAGCAAGCGCGAATATATTGCGGCTCATGATCGACCTTCAAACCATCGGACTTGAGCGTTTCCAGGCCAGCGCGGGCGAGGCGGCGGCCCTGCTGCGCGCTCTGTCCAACGAGAAACGGCTGATGATCCTGTGCCAACTGGGCGAGGGCGAGATGTCGGTCGGCCAGCTTCTGCCGCTGGTCGGCCTGTCGCAGTCGGCCCTGTCCCAGCATCTGGCCAAGCTGCGGGACGAGGCCTTGGTGGCGACGCGGCGCGACGGCACGGCGGTGTTCTACCGCATCGCCGACCCGGCCGTGCTGAAGGTGATCGCCGTCCTGGCTGAAATCTACTGTCCCCCTCTTGTCCCCGAAAAGGAATGACCCCGATGCCCGTCCTGACCCCCTTGTCCCCCGCCGAGGTCTCGCGCCGCCTGATGGAAAACAGCGCCGTCCTGATCGACATTCGCGAACAGGACGAGTTCGTCCGCGAACATGTCGCGGGCGCGGTCCATGCGCCGCTGTCCAGTTTCGATGAGTCCGCGCGCAACCTTGCGGACGGGCGCGACGTGATCTTCACTTGCCGGACCGGAAACCGGACGGGCGTCAACTGCGACCGCCTGGCGGCCCAGGTTCCGGGTCAGGCCTTCGTCCTGGACGGCGGGCTGGACGCCTGGAAGAGGCAAGGCCTGGCGACCCGCACCGACCGGTCCAAGCCCATCGAGCTGATGCGGCAGGTGCAGATGACAGCCGGCGGTCTGATCCTGACCGGGGCGGCGCTCGGCCTGTTGGTGCATCCCGCCTTCTGGGGCCTGTCCGCCTTCGTCGGCGCCGGCCTGTTCTTTGCGGGAGCCACCGGCTTCTGCGGCATGGCGCGTCTGCTGGCCGTCATGCCCTGGAACAGAAGCGCGGCTGGGGGCGCCTGACGCCATGACGACCGACCTGTTAAGCCTGAGCCTCGCCGCCTTCAGCGGCGGCGTCGTCGCCCTGCTGCTGACGCTGTTCGGCGGCGGCGGGTCGGTGCTGGCGGTGCCGTTGCTGCTTTACGTCGTCGGCGTTCGTGATCCGCATGTCGCCGTCGGCGTCTCGGCGGCGGGGGTGTCGCTGAACGCCCTGACCGCCCTGGCCGGCCAGGCCAAGGCCGGGCGGGTGCGCTGGCCCTGCGCCATCCTGTTCGCCGTCACCGGGGCGGCGGGCGCCTGGTTCGGGTCGTCCCTGGCCAAGATGATCGACGGCCATCAGCTTTTGCTGATCTTCGCGGTCGCCATGGCGGCGGTGGGCGTGTCGATGCTGCGGCCCAAGCCCGTCGTCGTTCGCGCCGAGCCCCGACTCAACTGGGCCATGTCGCCCAATGTCGGCCTGGCCGGGGCGGGGGTCGGGTCGGCGGCGGGCTTCTTCGGCATCGGCGGCGGGTTCCTGATCGTGCCCGGCCTGATGGCGGCGACGGGCATGAGCCTGGCGACCGCCCAGGCGACGTCCCTGCTCAGTGTGGCGGCCTTCGGGGCCACGACGGCCGGCAACTACGCCCTATCCGGCTGGATCGATCCGGGTCTGGTCGCGGCCATGACCGTGGGCGGGGTGGCGGGCACGGCGGCCGGCCTGCCGCTGGCGCGCCGACTGGGCGCCAATGTCGCGCTGGGCCGCGCCCTGTTCGCCGGGCTTATCCTGGTGGTCGCCGCCTATGTCGCGGTTCGCGCGGTTCTGGCGCTTTGAGGCCAAGGCATCGTCCGTGAGGCGTCTAGCCATAGGATCATAAATCCCGGACACTCGCCGCCATGACAGACGCCAGACTGGAGATCGCCGCCGGCTTTGCGACCTTGCAGGGGCCCAAGGCGGACAATCAGGATTTCGGCGGCGTCCATATCGGCACGGCGGCCGAGCAGCGCGAGCATGGGGTGGTGGCGGTGATCGCGGACGGGGTGTCGGGGTCCAAGGCGGGGCGGATGGCGGCGGAGCTGACGACGCGCAGCTTCATCGACGGCTATCTGGACCAGAACCCGCTGAACGGCATCGCCGCCAACGGGATCAAGGCGCTGCGGGGCTTCAACCGCTGGCTCCATTCGCGCGGCAAGATCGATCCGGCGATGGAGGCGGCGGCGACCACCTTCACGGCGGTGATCCTGCGCGGGCGCGAGGCGACGGCTCTGCATGTCGGCGACAGCCGGGCCTGGCATTTCCGTGACGGGGTGCTGACGCGGCTGACCGAGGATCATACGCGCGCCCAGCAGGGGCTCAGCCATGTGCTGTATCGTGCGGTGGGCATCGAGGCGGACGTGAAGCTGGACGTGCGTCAGGTGCGGCTGGAGCCGCACGACCGGTTGCTGCTGACCACCGACGGGGTGCATGGGGTGCTGACCGACGCGGTGATCGCGGGCCTGCTGGGGCGACGCAGCTCGCCCGACGCGGACGCAAAGGCGATTCTGGCCGAGGTCGAGGCGGCGGGGGCGCGCGATAACGCCACCGCCATCGTCATCGACGTGGTCCGCACCGGCGCGCCCGACTGGGAGGCGATCACGGCCGAGGCGGAAGGTCTGGCCATCCTGCCGCCGCCCGCCGTGGGCGACAATGTCGACGGCTTCGCCTTGCAGCGGCTGGTCGCGGACGGGCGCTATACGCGACTGTTCCTGGGCAAGGACACGCTGGGCGACGGGAGCATGGTGGTGTTGAAGTTTCCCAAGCCCGCCGTGGTGTCAGAGCGCGGCGCGCGCACCGCCTTCCTGCGCGAGGCCTTCATCGGGCGGCGCATCGACAGCCCGTTCGTCGGCAAGGTGCTGAGCCTGGATGCGGGCCGCCAGAGCCGTCTGTATATCGCACAGCCCTTTTATGCCGGTCAGACCCTGCATGCGCGATTGGCTGAGGAGGGGCCGTTCGAGATCGCAGAGGGGATCGGCGTGGCCCTGCGTCTGTCGCGGGCGGTGTCGGCCCTGCACCGTGCGGGGGTGACCCACCGCGACATCAAGCCGGACAATGTGATCCTGGAGACGAACGGCGGGCTGAAGCTGGTCGATCTGGGGGTGGCGCGGCTCAGGCTGGCCGAGGAGTTCGCAGAGGCCGAGGCGCCCGGCACCGCCGGCTACAAGGCGCCCGAGATGTATGCGGGCGAGAGCGGGAACGCCGCCACCGACCAGTTCGCCCTGGGGGTGACGCTGTATCGGCTGTTCACCCGCACCTATCCGTGGGGCGAGGTCGATCCGGCCGATGCGCCACGCTTCGACCGTGCGCCCGTTGCTCCGACGCGGCATCGGCCGGACATGCCCGCCTGGCTGGAGGCGGCCATCATGCGCGCCGTCGCCGTCGATCCGAACGAGCGGTTCGAGGATGTGGAGGAGCTGATCCATGTGCTGGAAACCGGCAGCGCCGTCGCCGCTCCGCCGCCGCGCCAACTGTCCCTGATCGAACGCGATCCGGTGCGGTTCTGGCAGGGGGTCAGCCTGCTGCTTTTGCTGGCGCTGCTGGTGTCGATGACGACGCGTTAGGCCCCCATACGTCGCAACACAGCTTTTGGATGTGCGACATTTAGCGATGCGACGTCAGGGAACCTGTGGCCGGTTTTGGCTTTTGTGACGGCGAGCGGGGACGTCGCGCCCGCAAGTTTTGGCACGAAAGCCTCCCCCAATGATCAAGACACTCGCATCCAGCGCCCTGGCGCTGGCCATGGTCTCCACCCCCGCCCTGGCGCAGTCCGTGGCCCCCGACTGGTCCGGCCCCTACGTCGGCATCTTCGGCGGCTATAACCAGTCGAACGACGACGGCGACGAAAACCTCGGCTTCGACCGCAATCTGGACGGCCGCTACGGCGACCAGGTCTCGACCGCCCTCGGCGCCAACGCCTTCAGCCCCGGCTACTGCGGCGGCATGGCGACCAGCACCGCGCCCGGCACAGGCTGCCGTGACGACAACGACGGTGTCGAAGCGGGCGTCCGCGCCGGCTACGACATGCAGTTCGGCAACTTCGTCGTCGGCGCCCTGGCGGAATACAGCGTCAACAACGTCCAGGACTCGGTGACCGGCTTCTCGACCACCCCGGCCTTCTACACCTTCACGCGCGAGCTGGAGAGCACGGCGGCCGCCCGTCTGAAGCTGGGCTACGCCTATGGCCCGGCCCTGATCTACGGCACCGGCGGCTATGCCTACGGCAAGTTCGAGAACAAGTTCCGCACCTCGAACCAGGCCAACAGCTTCACCGAAACCAGCGAAAGCGATGACGGCGACGGCTGGCAGGCCGGCGGCGGCGTGGAATACGCCCTGGGTCGCGGCCTGACCGTCAACGGCGAATACCTGTACACCTCGCTGGACGTGGAAAGCCCGGTGATCCGCGTCGGCAACACCGGCACGACCCCGGCCGCCAACCCCTTCATCTCGGCCCCGAACACCACGGGTACCGATATGATCCGCAGCAACGGCAAGTTCGGAACCCACATGTTCCGCATCGGCATGAACTACCGCTTCTAGGTCCTGAAATGGGGCGGCTGGGTTTAGGCCCGGCCGCCCTGGCTGGACAACATGGCCGCGTCCACGCCCATCTGGGCCAGGGCGCGGGTCCATTTCGACGTGTGTTCGCCGTCGAAGATCAGATCGAGATCGGCGTCGGCAGTCAGCCAGACGTTATCGGCCAACTCCCCTTCCAACTGACCCTCGCCCCAGCCGGCATAGCCCAGCAGCAGGGCGGAACGGCTCGGCCCCGAGACCTCGTCGGTCATGGCGGCCAAGGCCTCGCGCGTGCCGGTCATGGCCAGGCCGTCGCCGAACGGCAGGCTGTCGTCGCCGATCATCCAGTCGTCGGTATGAAGCACGAACCCGCGCTCGCGCTCGACCGGCCCGCCCATCAGGACCGCACGGCCGATCGACTGGTCCGGGGCCGGGGCCTCCAGCTTGTCCAGGACCGTCTTCAGATCCACCCCCGGCGCCGGTCGGTCCAGCCGCAGCCCCATGGCATGGTCGGGGCCGTGGGCGCAGATCAGGATGACGGCGTGTTCGAACCGGGGATCGTCGATACCGGGCATGGCGACCAGCAGGCGGCCGGTCAGGGTGGAGGCTTGGCTCATCATCCGATCATCGGTCGCGAAAGCGGCGCTTGCAAGTCGAGCGGACGCTTGCGGTCCCGGCGGCGCTCTCTATGTGTCGCAGGCGGTGTTTCCTACCCCGTCAGCCCCAACCTCAGCGAGACAATCATGACCATCCAGATCGGCGATCGCATCCCGAACGCGACCCTCGCCCAGGCGACCGCCGAGGGGCCCAAGCCCGTCAGCACCGCCGACATCTTCGCGGGCAAGACCGTGGCCCTGTTCGCCGTGCCCGGCGCCTTCACCCCGACCTGCTCGGCGCGCCACCTGCCGGGCTTCAAGGATCATCTGGCCGACATCCAGGGCAAGGGCGTCGATACGGTCGCCTGCATCTCGGTCAACGACGCCTTCGTCATGAAGGCCTGGGCCGACAGCCAGGACATCACCGACGACAGCATCGTCATGCTGGCCGACGGCAACGGCGAACTGACCAAGGCCCTGGGCCTGGTGCTGGACGGTTCGGGCTTTGGCCTGGGCGAGCGCTCGCAGCGCTATTCGATGCTGGTCAAGGACGGCACCGTCACCCAGCTGAACATCGAACAGGGCGGCGAGTTCAAGGTTTCGTCGGCCGAGCATCTGCTGGCTCAGCTTTGATGTTTGTCGGGCCGCTCTATCGCTTCGCTACTTGAGCGCGGCCCCACGGTTATGACGGACGTCTTCAGCCCCGAGAAACGCAGCGCCGTGATGCGTCGCGTGAAGGGCAAGGATACGTCGCCGGAACTGGCCGTGCGCAGGACTCTGCGTGCGGCCGGGATCGGTTATCGGCTGGGCGGGGCGGGTCTGCCCGGTCGTCCGGATGTCGTGATGAAGGGCCGCCGGATCGCCCTGTTCGTCCACGGCTGTTTCTGGCACGGCCATGACTGCGCACGCGGCGCGCGCCAGCCCAAGACCAACGCCGAATACTGGATCGCCAAGATCGCCCGCAATCGCGTGCGCGACGCCGCCGCCGTTCAGGCGCTGGAGGCGTCAGGGTGGCGCGTGGTGACGGTCTGGGAATGCGAGATGCGGCGCCCCGACTTTGCGACGACTTTGGTCGCTGCCGTGAAAGGTCAGGCGGCCTCGGTCCGGGCCTGAGCGGCGGTCTCGTCCAGGACGTGTTGCAGGGCGCCGATCAGCGCTGTGGGCGTCAGGGGCTTGGAGACGAAATAGGCCATGCCGGCCGCCTGACAGGCCGCGACATCCTCGGGCGCGGTGTCGGCGGTGACGGCGACGACGGGCGTGCGGGCGTTGGGTCCGCCGCCGCTGCGCAGGCGGCGCGTGGTCTCGCGCCCGTCCAGCTCGGGCATCCTCACATCCATGAAGATGACGTCGAAGACGGCTTCCTCGCAGCGCTGAAGCGCGATCAGACCATCGGCGGCGGTGGTGATCTCGCAGCCCAGCGGCTGAAGGATCAACTGCACGGCGCGGCGGTTGATGTCGTGGTCGTCCACGACCAGCAGGCGCAGGGGTTGGTCGTCGGCGTCGTCGGCGTCGCCGGCTTCGGCCTCGGCTTCGGTCGCCGCAGGTTCGGGCGTCGGTTCGGGCGCCGGCTCGGGCTCGGGTGCGACGACGGCCTGGACGGCGGGCATGAAGGGAGCCAGCGACCGGGCGATGTCCAGGCGGCTTTCCTCGACGATCTCGGTGATCGGTTCGGCGTCCTCGCCCTTGGGCAGGATCAGGGAGACGGTGAAGCGCGACCCTTGGCCGGGCGTGCTGCGCACCGTCAGGCGTCCGCCCATCAGGTCGATCAGATTGCGGCTGATCGCCAGGCCCAGGCCCGAACCGCCATAGCGGGCGCTGACGCCGTCGGCCGTCTGGTCAAAGGGGGTGAACAGGCGCGCCAACTGGTCGGTCGTCATGCCGGGGCCGGTGTCGACGATCTCGAACAACAGGGCGTAGCCCGACGGCTCCTCGGACCAGGCCTGGACCCGCAGGGTGATCTGACCTTCCTCGGTGAACTTCATCGCGTTCGACATCAGGTTGTTCAGCACCTGACGGATGCGCATCACGTCGCCCTTGACCTGGCGCGGGACGCCGTTGGCGCCCTCGACGCGCAGCCTCAGACCCTTGGCGTCGGCCAGGCCGCGCCACAGCCGAAGCGTCTGGGCCAGCATCTGACGCAGGTCGAAGTCATTGGCCTCGACCGTCATGCGGCCCGCGCCGATACGGCTGTGGTCCAGCAGGTCGTCCAACAGGGCCTTCATCATCAGGCCGGCGTCGGTGATCAGGTTGGCGCTGGCGCGAGACTGGGCGTCGGGCGCGCGCAGTTCGGCGGCGCCGGTCAGGATGGCGCCGATGGGCGTGCGCAGGTCGTGACCGACGGCGGCCAGGAAGGCGGTGTGATCGGCCAGGCTGCGTTCGGCCGTGAGGCGCAGGTCCTGGGCCTCGGCATGGGCGCGGATCAGATCGGTCGTGGCGTCGCTCATTCGCTGCCAGGTGACGACGACGTAGAAGGCGTACAGGACCACCGTCGCCGCCGCCGTCATCACCAGCGGTGCGGGCGCGCCGAACGAATAGGCGAAGAAGGGCGTCGCCATCAGATAGAGCAGTTGAGGCGCCAGGCTGGCGATCATCATCGGCTGGCAACGCGCGGCGGTCGTCATGGACGACAGCATGATCGCGGGCAGCATCAGGGCCGCGCAGACCCCGCCCAGAGGGCCGCCGATCTGCCACATCACCAGGGACAGGCCGCCGAACACTGTAGCGCTGACGGCCAGGGCGATGCAGCCGGCGATCTTGCGCGCCTTGGACATCTCGCCCTTGTCGCCGCGCGTGAAGGGACCGAAGACCACCAGTTCGATGCCCTGGCACGCCACATACAGGACGATCCAGCTCAGGCTGAACCAGACGCCCACCATCGGCGTGACCACCAGGGCCACGGCGCAGCCCGAGGCGACGCGCTGCACCAGCGCGCTACGACGTTGGCGCAAGGCGGCGGTCCAGCCGCTTTCAGCCTTATCGACGACGGTCGATTTCATGCAGGCCCTCTAAGGACGAACGCCGGTCGTTCGTATCGGCTAAAATATGCCGATCGAGCCTAACGCTCCGTCAACGGGCCGCGCCGATCGCCTCGGTTGCTGTGGAAAAACCGTCGGCGCGCAGCCGGGCGGCCAGGTCGCGCTTGATGCGGGCGACCAGGCCCGGCCCTTCGTAGATAAGGGCGGAATAGATCTGGACCGCCGTGGCGCCCAGGCGGATGCGGGCATAGGCCTCGGCCCCGCTGTCGATGCCGCCCACCGCGATCAGGGGCAGGCGACCGGCCGCCGCCTCGGCCGCTGCGCGCAAAGCCTTTTCCGCGAACGGACGGATGGGCGCGCCGGACAGGCCGCCCATCTCGTGCGCGTCGGTTGAGCGCAGGGTGTCGGGCCGTTCCAGCGTGGTGTTGGACACGATCAGGCCGTCGATCCGGTGGGCCAGCGAGGCCTCGACGATCATGCCGATCTCGTCGGCGATCAGGTCGGGCGCGATCTTCAGGAAGACGGGGACGCGGTCGGGGCCGGCGACGGGGCGGGCGGCGTCGATGCGGCCCAGCAGATCGTCCAGCTGCTCACGCCCCTGAAGCGCGCGCAGGCCCGGCGTATTGGGCGAGGAGATGTTGACGGTGAAGTATGATGCGCGACCGGCCAGTCGCTCCAGGCCCGCAACATAGTCCGCCGCCTTGTCCTCGGTATCCTTGTTGGCCCCCAGATTGGCGCCGACGACCACGCCCGAGGGGCGGCGATCCAGTCGGGCGGCGAAGGCGTCCAGCCCGGCGTTGTTGAACCCCATCCGGTTGATGATGGCCCGGTCCTCGCTGAGGCGAAACAGACGCGGTTTGAGATTTCCGGCCTGGGCGCGCGGGGTGACCGAGCCGCATTCGACGAAACCAAAGCCCAGGCGCGACAGGCCGCGCAGGGCCTCGCCGTTCTTGTCCAGACCCGCCGCCAGACCGACCGGATTGGGCAGGTCCAGACCCGCCAGACGCGTATGCAGGATCGGATCGTCGGCGGGCGGCGAAGGCAGGGGGGCGAGCGCCAAACCCTTGATCGCCAGCTGGTGCGCCTGTTCCGGGTCGAGCCGTCTCAGCAGGGCGGCGCCCAAATCGGCCAGGCTCATTGGTCGTCCTCGAACGCCATGTGGCCGTCGGCCGTGACCGAGAAGCCGCGCGATGCGGTGACGGCGGCGACGGGCAGTGGCGCATAGAGATGGGGGAACAGCTCGCCGCCGCGCGAAGGCTCCCAGATCAGGTCGTCGCCGAAGCGGGTCAGATTTACCGTCAGCAGCAGCAGGTCGCCGCGCCCGGCGAAGTGACGCCGCGCGGTCTCGGCCAGTTGCGCCTCGGTCGACATGTGGATGTAGCCGTCGGCCAGATCGACCGGCGCGCCGTCATAGCGGCCCTCGGCGATTGCGGCGCGCCATTCGGCGGCGTCGACGATCTTGTAGGCTATGTCGGTCATGCTGAAGGCGCGCCCAAGGCACGCGGCGTCAGGAAGCCTTCGTAGGTGCAGCGTCCCGCCACATCGACGGTGAACAGGGCGGCCGCGCCGGTCGGGAAACCGCCCGACAGCCGGTCCACGACCGCCGGAGAGGCGGCGCTCTCGATCAGATATTCGGCCGCCAGCACATGGACGCCCGGATTGTGGGCCAGGATCAGCAGGCAGCCGGCCTCGTCCTCGCTGGCCTCGACGAAGCGGCGGATCACGTCGGAGGGGGCGTTGTACAGGGCGGCCTCGTCGCGGACCTCGACGTCGCCGAAGGCGTCGTGCATCTGCTCCCAGGTCTGGCGGGTGCGCACGGCGCCGGAGACCAGGGCCAGGTCCGGCTTCAGCCCCCGCTCGGCCAGCGCACGCCCCATCAGCACGGCCTCGGCGCGGCCGGCGGCGGACAGGGGGCGGGCCTCGTCGCCGCCGCCGGACGGGGCGGAGGTTTCGGCCTGGGCGTGCCGCATCAGGATCAGTCGGTGCATGATCTTCGCCATAAGGCGGTTTCCCCTCCGCGACCAGATGGCGCGGGTGTCAACTCCGCGTCAGCTGTGCGGCTTTCGTCGCGACGACAGGGCCGCCGGTTGGGGCGTCAGGACCGGGGCGGCGACGCGCTGGGCATGGCCGCTGGGCCGGATGCGGGCATAGTTCTGGCGCGAGGCCTCCAGCAGGATCAGGCCGGCGGTTCCGGGAAAGACGTGGCGGCCCACCTGTTCGAACCCGTCGGCCAGCCTCAGCATCGGCGCCCAGGGCGGCGCATACAGCGTCTGGGACCAGGCCATCGGCTCCAGCCCCACGTCGCGCACCAGACCTTCCAGCTGGCGTCGGGTGAAGGGGCGGCCATGACCGAAGGGGGTGTTGTCGGCCCGCGCCCACAGGCCGCCCCGCGCCGCCGCCGCCAGAATGATCCGCCCGGTGGGGGCCAGCGCCCGCACGGCTTCCAGCAGCAGGGCGGCGGGATCGTCCGCCTCCTCCAGGGCATGGACCAGCAGTATGCGGTCGAACGATCCGGCGGGAAAGGGAAGTCGGCGGTCGTCCACCAGCAGGGTGCGGTTGCGTCCGACCGTGGGCCAGTGTTCGACCCCTTGGCCGCCGGGCATGGCCGCGACCACGCGCCGGGCGCCGACGAAGGCGTCCAGCCACGGCGTCGCATAGCCGATGCCCAGAACGTCGCAATCGGCCGCCTCGCCCCAGGCGTCGTCCAGCCGTCGCGCCACCAGCCGTCGCGCAAGCGCCCCGGTCGGCTCGCCGTAAAAGGTTCGAAGCTCGTCGATGCTGCGCCGCATGGGCACACTATAGGCCTGTCGGCGGCCCTGCTGCTAGGATGGGCGCATGACCCTGGATGTGCATCTGTTCCCCTGCCGCAGCGACAACTACGGCTTCCTGATCCGCGACGCCGCGACGGGCGTGGTCGCGGCGGTCGATACGCCTGATGCAGCGCGGATTCTGGAGGAGCTGGAAGGCTTGGGCTGGGGACGGCTGGACCTGATCCTGAACACCCATTGGCACCCCGATCACACCGAGGGCAACGAACGGTTGAAGGCCGAGACGGGCTGCGAGATCGTAGGGCCGGAAGAGGTGCGCAAGGTCGCGCCGCTGGACCGCGTGGTCGCGGACGGCGACGTGGTGATGGTGGGCGAGACGCGGTTCGAGGTCACGGCGACGCCCGGCCACACCCTGGGCCATGTCGTGTTCCACGCACCGGCGGACGACCTGGCATTCACCGGCGACACCCTGTTCGCCCTGGGCTGCGGCCGATTGTTCGAAGGCACGCCGGAGCAGATGTTCGCCAGCCTGCAGAGCCTGAAGGCCTGGCCCGATCAGACCGTGATCTGGTGCGCGCACGAATATACGGCGTCGAACGCCCGCTTCACCCTGAGCCTGGACGACCGGCCCGAAACCCTGTCGCATGCCGAGGCGATCTTTGCGGCGCGGGACCGGGGCGAACCGACCGTGCCGACGACGCTGGGCGTGGAGAAGCGGTTCAATCCGTTCCTGACCGCGACGGATGCGGATCAGTTCGCCGCGCGCCGGGCGGGCAAGGACGCTTTTTAGAGGCGCTGGCGAAGGCGTTCATCACAACGGTCACGACGAGGTCACAACGACCACGACGGCGCCGAACGCGCGTCTGCTGCCCGCCCTCATGGCCAGGCCGTCGCTGATACTGCGGCTTCGCCGCGCCGCAGGCCATCAAGATTCTCCGAACCGGCACGGCTCCGTCGTGTTCGTCGTGACCTCGTCGTGATCGCTGTGATGAACCCCTTCTTGAATCGCGCCAATGGGTTTCATCGACCCGCCTCCGCCGAACCCAAAGTAGAATTCAGCGGTTCAGGGCCTCGCCGCCCACGACCCGCACGATCCGGGCGGACGACGGGCGACCGGCGATGCCGGCGTCGGCGTCGATGACGATCCGCAAAGTGCCCTGGACCAGGGTGACCGACGGACGGCCCTGGTCGGAGACGACGACGCGACGGACGCGCTCTACCTGGGCGCGCAGGTTGGACGAGCGGGCCATGCGGACGATGGCGTCGCTGGCGGCCGAGACGGTGTCGGCGGCGACCTGTTCCGAGCCGGGCTGGATGTCCACGTCGATGACGATCAACCGCCCCATCGCCTGGCTGGCGCGGTAGCTCTGGCGCATGAAGTAATCGACCAGCTGGGCGCCGGTCATGGCCGCATTGGCCAAACCCTGCGCATCGCCGACGCGCGAAGCGGGCGAGCCCTGGGGCGCCGTGGTCGTATAGAGGGTGACGCCGCCGTCGGGCGTGACCTTCAGCACCTGATCGCCGTTGTCGTTGCGATAGATGATGTCGCCGCGCGGCGCGGGCGTGGGACGCAGCACCCAGACCTCGGTCGACCGCTCCAGCCGCATCAGGGGACGCGAGCCGGAGGTGTCCAGGATGAAGCCCTGGCCGTTGCTGCTGACATAGCGGGCGGTCGGAGGGACCGTGCGGCGTGACTGGGCGTGGCTTTCGGACGGGACGACCACAGGCGCGACAACGCCCACGCCGATGACTGCGATGGCGGCGACGGCCATCGCAGTCACGCGTGGCGATTTTTTCGCCGTGACCGATCCCAACAACTTCATGACTGTCTTGATGAAACCCGCGCGCGGCGGATTTTGGGCGAAGGCGCCCTCAACCCACCAGGTACTGACCGCCGTTCAACGAGAGTGTGCAGCCTGTGACATATCCGGCACGCTCGCCGACCAGCCAGGACACCATGTCCGCGATCTCCTCGCCCTTGCCCAGGCGACCGACGGGGATGTGGCTGATGATGTTTTCCAAAACCTTGGGGTCCATGGCGCCGACCATTTCGGTGTCGATATAGCCGGGCGCGATACAGTTCACGGTCACGCCCTTGCGCGCATTCTCCAGCGCCAGCGCCTTGGTGAAGCCGATCATGCCGGCCTTGGCGGCGGAATAGTTGGTCTGGCCGATCTGACCCTTCTGGCCGTTGATCGAGGAGATGTTGACGATGCGGCCGTGGCCCCGGTCGCGCATGCCGTTGATCACCTGGCGCGTCATGTTGAAGACGCTGTCCATGTTGACGCGGATCACGTCGGACCACTGATCGTGGCTCATCTTGTGGAAGAAGCCGTCGCGGGTGATGCCGGCGTTGTTGATCAGGATGTCGATCGGGCCCAGTTCGGCCTCGACCTCCTGCACCGCGCGGGCGCAGTCGTCGAAACTGCCGACGTTGCCCTTGACCACCATGACGCCCAGCGCCTTGGCCGTGGCCTGGGCGGCCTCGTCATTGCCGGAATAGCCGGCGGCGACGCGGATGCCGTCCTCATTGAGGCGTTGAACGATCGCCTTGCCGATGCCGCGGGTCCCGCCCGTCACGAAAGCTACGCGCGTCATAATCGTCTCCTGTCCCTATGCTGGCCCTTGGAAGGCCTTGTCGGGTCTCAGGATTAACGAGGCAGCCGATGCGTGCAAGGCGTGAATCTGACGCGACGGAAGTTTCATGCTTCCGTCGCGTTCCTCGGGCGTCAGGCGGCCAGCTTTTCCATGTCGATGACGAAGCGATAGCGCACGTCGGACTTCAGCATCCGCTCGTAGGCGTCGTTGATCTGGTCCGGGGCGATGGTCTCGATGTCGCAGGCGATGCCGTGCTCGGCGCAGAAGTCGAGCATTTCCTGCGTCTCCTTGATGCCGCCGATCAGCGAGCCGGCGATGCGGCGACGACGCCACAGCAGCGGCAGGGCGAAGACCGGCAGGCCCTCGGTCGTCAGGCCCAGCATGATCATGGTGCCGTCACGCGCCAGAAGCTGGACGTGGCTGGCGATCTCGTGCGTGGCCGAGACGGTGTTGATGATCAGGTCGAACTTTTCTGCCGCCGCCTTCATCGCGTCCTTGTCGGAGTTGATCAGGAAGTGTTTGGCGCCCATCCGCTCGGCGTCCGCCTTCTTGCGGTCCGAGGTGGACAGGACGGTGACCTCCGCCCCCATGGCCGCCGCCAGCTTGACCGCCATATGGCCCAGACCGCCCAGGCCGATGACCGCCACCTTGGAGCCCGGTCCGACGCCCCATTCCTTCAGCGGCGAATAGGTGGTGATGCCGGCGCACAGCAGGGGCGCCGCGACGTCCAGCGCCAGGCTGTCGGGGATCGACAGGACGAAATGCTGATCGACCGTGATGTGGTCGGAATAGCCGCCCTGGGTGATGGCCTCGGCCGTGCCGCCCTTCTTGTCATTGCCGCCATAGGTGCCGGTGAAGCCGGGGATGCAGTACTGCTCGACGCCTTCCTGGCACGAGGCGCATTCGCGACAGCTGTCGACCATGCAGCCGACGCCGACGCGGTCGCCTTCCTTGAAGCGGGTGACGTTCGATCCGACCGCCTTAACCAGGCCGGCGATCTCGTGGCCGGGCACCAGCGGATAGGACTGGCCGCCCATTTCCCCGCGCGCGGCGTGCAGGTCGGAGTGGCAGACGCCGCAGTATTTGACGTCGATCAGCACGTCGTCCGGGCCGGGATCGCGGCGATCGAAGCTGTAGGGCGTCAGCGGCTTGTCGGCGGCGGTCGCGGCGAAGGCGCGTGTGGCGATCGGCATGGGAAAGTCCTTCAGGCTTTGCGGTGGGCGGAGCCTAGATGTGGCTCCAGCCGGGCGGTCGCAAGACGGCTCGGCCTATTTCAGCTTGCCGATCAGCGCCTGAGCCGCCGCCGGGTTCCGCACCTTCGCGCCCGAGATGAAATAGGCGAAGACCTCGCCGCGCTTGGCCCAGGCTCTGGCCTGATCCGCAACCGCCGCCAGCTCGGCCGTCGTCATGCCGGTCGGCTCGTCTTCGCGGCTGGACATCAGCCGGGCGTATCTGAAGTCAGACGTTTCTTCGTCGATCTGGGGCCAGGTCGGCTCCTCGTCATCGACGGCGTAGACGATGGCCGCGCCGTATTTGCGGGCCAGGTCGTAGAACTGTTCGACAGCGAAGGTCGGGTTGCGAACCTCCAGCGCATGGCGCAACCGCACCCCGTCTTTTTCCCTGGGCAACAGCTTCAGGAAGCCCTCGAAATCCTCGGCGTCGAACTTCTTGGTGCCCATGAACTGCCAGTTGATCGGCCCCAGCTTGTCGCCCAGCTCGGTCAGGCCCTGGGACAGGAATTTGTTGAAGCTTTCGCCGCCTTCGGACAGGATTTTGCGATTGGTGCAGTAGCGGCTGGCCTTGACCGAAAAGACAAAATCTGCCGGCGTCTCGTCGCGCCACTTGCGCCAGCTGTCGGGCTTGAAGGTCGAATAATAGGTGCCGTTGATCTCGATCGAGGTCAGTTTCGACGCCGCATATTCCAGCTCGCGCTTCTGGACCAGGCCCTCGGGATAAAACACCCCACGCCACGGCTCGAACGTCCAGCCGCCGACGCCGACGTGGATGGGGTGGGTCATTGTGGGTCATCTTCCAAGGGCGCGGCAATCCAGTTCTCACGAGCCGACCGGATGCGTAAAATCGCTACGCCATCATCCTCAATCTGGTAGATGATCATATGCGCCTCAGTTGGATAGACGTGGACTGGCGGTGTCAGTTCCGTTCTCAACCTGGCGCTACGGGGAAACTCGGCGATGTGTGCGAAAAGGCCTTCGAGCTTTTCCAGGTATCGTTCGGTTTGTGCAGTCCCAAACCGTTCCATCCCGTCCCAGAAAATCGCCGTAAGATCGATGTCGGCGGCGGTGCTGAGCCGATAGCCGTTCACGCGGCGCCCTTGCGGCGCTCGAACTCGGCTTTGACATCCTCAAAGATTTGACGAGGCGTGCGGTCGCTGATGCCGCTGGCGCGGCCTTCGTCGATCAGCCTTTGCATATTGGCGATCTTGTCGGCCTTGATCTGCTCGCGGCGGATCAGGTCGCGCACCACGTCAGACGTGTTGGCGTAGCGGCCGGATTTCGCCTGTTCCTCGACCCAGGCCTTCATCGGATCGGGCAGGGAGATGTTCATCGTCGCCATGGTCGGCCTCCTCTCCAAGAGTTTGGGCGCTTGGCAAGGTTTGTCAACCTGTCGGTCAGGCCGCCATCGCCGCCTGTATCCCGGCCAGCAGGCTGGCGGCGGTGATGGGTTTGGGGACGTGGAGGTCGGCGCCGGCGGCCTGGGCCTGGTCGCGGTGTTCGGCCATGGCGTTGGCGCTGAGCATGACGATGGGAGTGCGTTGATTGGAGGGGCGGTCAGCCTCGAAGCCGCGGATGGCGCGGGTGGCGGTCAGACCGTCCATCCCCGGCATCTGCATGTCCATCAGCACCAGGTCAAAGGTCTCGGCCTGAAAGGCGGCGAGGGCCTGTTCGCCGTCGCCGACGGTGACGACCGTCATGGCGTGGGCCGCCAGGATCAGCTGGACCACGCGCTGATTGACGGGGTGATCCTCGGCCAGCAGCACGCGCAGGGCGGCGAGGGGCCGTTCGGCCTCGGCCGCGCGGGCGCGCTGTCGTGCATCGTGGTCGGTCAGGGAGGCGGCGCGCGTCAGCGGGATCTCGACCGTGAACCGGCTGCCCACGCCGGGCGTCGAGGCGGCGGAAATCCGCCCGCCCATCAGCTCGACCAGTGACCGGCAGATCGACAGGCCCAGGCCCGTGCCGCCGAACCGGCGGGTGATGGTCGCATCCGCCTGGCTGAAGCGGTCGAACAGGCGCGCGGCATGATCGGCCGAGAAGCCGACGCCGGTATCCTCGATCCGCAGCGTCAGCTGGGTCAGGCCGTCGGTCCCCTCGTCCATCGCGATGGCGACGCCGACCGAGCCCTGATGCGTGAACTTGATCGCATTGGACAACAGATTGTCCAGCACCTGGCGGATACGGGTGCTGTCGCCGACGAACAGGCCGCGTGCATCGGCGTCGCGGCGGATGTCGAAGCTTAGGCCCTTGGCCTCGGCCCGCAGGCGCATGACATCCAGCGGCGCGGCCAGGGCCTCGTCCAGATCGAAGGGACGGGTCTCCAGATCCAGATGGCCGGCCTCGATCTTGGACACGTCCAGAATGTCCGACACCAGCCGTTCCAGCGTCACGCCCGAACTGGCGATCAAGGCCACCATCTCGGCCTGTTCGGGGGTCAGGTCGGTGCGCGACAAGGCGTCGACGATGCCGATCACGCCGTTCAGGGGCGTGCGGATCTCGTGGCTCATATTGGCCAGAAAGTCGGACTTGGCGTGGTTGGCGGCCTCGGCGGCGGCGGTGGCCTCGCGCAGGGCCTTTTCGGCGGCAACCTTTTCCGTCACGTCGCGCGCGATGCCATAGACCCGGTTCCCCAGCCGGTGCGCGCGCCATTCCACGGTGACGTAATGGCCGGCCTTGTGGCGATAGCGGTTGATCTGGCCCAGGACGGGGTCGCCGGGGCGACGGCTTTCGACCTCGACGATGCTCTGGCGTGTGGCGGGCAGGTCGTCGGGATGGATGAGACGCGGCAGGTCGCGGCCCTCGATCTCTTCCGGGTGATAGCCCAGAATCGTCAACCACGAGGCGCTGGCCTTGACGACCCGCCCGTCCAGCTCACGCACCACCAGCAGGTCCAGCGACACGTCGAAGAAGGTGTCCAGGTCCACGTCGGCGGTGGGGAAGGCCAGGGCCGTCACAGGCATACACGTCATGGCGCACTCTCTCGAACTGAGGTCACCCTAAGGCCTATCCGTTAAGCTGACCTTTGCAGCGAACGACGGTCTGCGCTGGCGTGCGAGCCGATGTCGGCTAGGATGGCGCGATGATCACAGCCCTTCTCCTGATCGCCGCCGTCCAGGCCGCCCCGTCCGACCGGCTGCAGCCGCTGACCCTCACCGACGACCGGGCCTGCACGGCCGACGGGGCGTGGTGCGTGGGGCTGGTGCAGGACGAGGAGCCGGTCGTGCGACCCATCGTGCGGGCCGTCGGCGACTTGCCGCCGGGGCTGGACGCCCCGGACGGCGCGGTCGAGACCTTCCAGCCGTGGGTCCGGCTGGCGCGCCTGCCCGACGGCGGTTTCCTGGCCGGGGTCGAGGTTGGGCTCAGCAGCATGTATTCCGGCGGCGGTGGCCAGGCGACGGAGTTGCGGCTGTATCGGCTGGATGCGCGCGGCGACGCCGGGACCACGCCGATCCTGGCCGTGCCGATCCGGGGCTCGCTGACGATCCGCGCCTGTTTCAGCGAAGAAGACATGGAGCAGCGGGCCGGCGCCTGTCACGACGAATACAGTTTCGACGCTGTGCTGACGGCCTCAGGCGAGGCGGGCGACATGCCCGTGTTCGATTACGTCACCACGGCGACCGCCTATCCGCGCGGTGCCTCGCGTTCCGAGGACTCGCTGGAAAAGCCGCCTTTGAAACCCGCCGACCTGGTCACCGTGCGTGATCCGAAATGCAGCTACAGCCGCCGCTTCACCTTCGACGCAGTGGCAGGCGAATACCGGCCGGACAGCGAGCTGCCGGATTGCTCGGACTACACCGTGCCCTAATAGGCGAAGTCGGCGTAGATCCGCCTCACATCGCCCTGCCAGGCGCCGTGATACAGGTCCAGCAGGCGTTCGGCCGGGGTGACGCCGCTGTCGGCGATGTCCTCCAGTTCGGACAGATAGCCGCGCTCGTCCACCATGCCGCCCGAGAATTTGGCGCGGTTCTTCAGGCCCTGTTTGGCGATGTTGACCAGATCCACGGCGATGTCGCGCACGCTGCGTCCGGCGACTTCCGCCTTGAGGCCCAGCCGCGTCACGTCGCGGCGCAGGCGCTCGTGGTCGGCGATGTCCCAGTCCTTGACCAGGTCCCACGCGGCGGCCAGCGACGGGGCGTCGTACAGGACACCGGCCCACAGGGCGGGCAGGGCGCAAATCCGGCTCCACGGACCGCCGTCGGCGCCGCGCATCTCCAGATAGGCCTTCAGCCGCACCTCGGGGAAGAGGGTGGTCAGGTGGTCGTTCCAGTCCTTGAGGGTCGGATATTCACCGGGCAGGGCGGGCAGTTTGCCGGCCTGGAAATCGCGGAACGACTGGCCCGAGGCATCGACGTATCGGCCGTCGCGCTTGGCGAAATACATCGGGGTGTTCAGCGCATAGTCGGCATAGCGCTCGAAGCCGAAGCCGTCCTCGAACACGAAGCCCAGCATGCCGGTGCGGTCGGCGTCGGTGTCGGTCCAGACGTTGGCGCGGGCCGACAGGAAGCCGTTCGGACGGCCCTCGGTGAAGGGCGAACAGGCGAACAGGGCGGTGGCGATCGGCTGCAGCGCCAGCGAGGTGCGGAACTTGACCACCATGTCGGCCTCGGAATCGAAGTCGAGATTGGCTTGGATGGTGCAGGTGCGCAGCATCATATCCAGGCCCAGGGTCCCGACCTTGGGCATATAGGCGCGCATGATGTCGTAGCGGCCCTTGGGCATGACCGGCACCTGTTCGCGCGTCCACAACGGGTCGAAGCCGGCGCCCAGGAAGCCGACGCCGATCTGGTCGGCGACCTGCTTGACCTCCATCAGGTGCTGGCCGGTCTCGTTGCAGATGTCGTGGATCGTCAGCAAAGGCGCGCCGGACAGTTCGAACTGACCGCCCGGCTCCAGGCTGACCGAGGCGATGAAGCCCTCGGCGTTCCTGCGCTCCAGCCCGATCAGGACGCCGTTCTCCTCGACCGGCGACCAGCCGAAGCGTTGCAAACCCTCCAGCATGGCCTTGATGCCGTTCGGGCCTTCGTAGCCGGGGCGAGCCAAGGTGGTCTTGTCGAAGCCGAACTTCTCGTGCTCGGCGCCGATGCGCCACTGGTCCTTGGGCTTGGCCCCCTTGGACATGGCCTCGATGAGGGCGGTCCGGGTCAGCGGCGCGTTGTCGGTCATGCGTCAGTCCCTTCGGGCGCATCGTAAGCGACCGTGTGTCGCGGCTAGATGGGCAAGATTGCCGCGTGGCTCAAGAGGGCTTTGTTCTTTCCCTAACGCTCGCCGCGCGGCGGCTCGCTGCTTGAGGGGCGCACTTATCGTTCCCAATCACCCACGGTCGCCTGCCACAGGGTCATGGCGGCGATGGCGGCGGTGTCGGCGCGCAGGATGCGCGGACCTAGCGAGACGGCGGTGGTGAAGGGCAGGGACCGCAGCCGCTCGCCTTCTTCCGGCGAAAAACCGCCCTCCGGCCCGATCAGGATGGACCACGGACCTTCGCCTGCCTCGCGCAGTGCCGACATCGCCGGAGCGCCGCCGGTCTCGTCACAAAACATCAGCCGACGCCCGGCCTCCCAGCCATCCAGCACGGCGTCCAGCTTCATCGGATCGTCGACGGCGGGCACGTCCATCCGCCCGGTCTGTTCGGCCGCCTCCTCGGCGATGGCGTCCAGCCGGTCCAGGCGGATGCGGTCGGCGTTGGTGCGTTTGGTCAGCACCAGCCGCACCCGGCGCGCGCCCAGTTCGGCGGCCTTTTCGACGATGGTCTCGATCCGCGCCTTCTTCACCACCGCGACGATCAGCTCAAGGTCCGGGCCATGGATCTGGGGCCGCACCTGTTCCTCGGCGCGCAGGATGACACCCTTCTTCAGGACTTCGGCGACCGAGCACCGCCACTCGCCGTTGCGGCCGTTGAACACCAGCAGGTCGTCGCCGATCTTCAACCGCATGACCTGGGTCAGATAGCGCGACTGGTCGAGGGTCGGGGCGACGGGGGCGGCGGCTTTCAGGTCGCCCTTCACATGTAATCGTATCATCTCAAATCCGCTCATCCCCGCGAAAGCGGGGACCCAGTGAGAGCCTCAGAACAGGTCATCGAACAGATCGCGCCAGCCTGGGTTCGACCTTTCGATCAGCTCCAGTTTCCAGACGCGATTCCATTTCTTGATCTGGCGCTCGCGCACGAAGGCCGCGTGGCGGCTGGCGTGCATTTCAAACCAGACCAAGGTGGCGCAGCCATACTTTGCGGAAAAGCCTTTGAACAGTTTGTCTCGATGTTGGGCGGTGCGCAGAATGATGTCTTCAGTCGAGCCCGTGTAGAGGGTTCCGTTCCTTTGGCTGGCGACGATGTAGGTAAAGAAGGCCAACAGCGTGCGTCCCGAAAGCACTGGGTCCCCGCTTTCGCGGGGATGAGCGGAGGTTGGGTGTCAGTTGTCGTCGGCGTGGGTCGAAGCCTGAGCCTTGGCGGCCTTGCGCTCGCCTTTCCAGAAGGCGCGTTTCGCCCATCGAAGGTGTTTCCACCATTCGTTGGGAGGTGTGATCATGCCTTTCTTCACGGTCGCCATAAGCAACCTTAAGTCATTACTTGGCGTGTGTCGCGGTCAGTGCTTACAACCGCTCAGCGCGCTTATGTCGATGGTCACGCCAACCGCTCGATATGCTCGATCATCGCCTGGCGCGCTTCATCCTCGGCTCCATACAGGCCGGATTCAAAGACAGGAAACTCCGTCTCCCAAGGCGCAATTCCCGGCGCAGACACCGTTTGCCGCTTCCATTCGGCGAAGCTGTAGAGGCCGTCGGCGCGGCGAACCAGTTCCGTCCACTCGCCAGGGCCCGCGCCCTCCTGGCGCCAGATGATGTCGCGTGGCGGGTGGACGAAGGGCGTGGCGACGGGTTTGGCGATCGGCCTCAGTCGCTGAGCCAGCCAGTCGCGAAACCGTTCGAACGGCCCTTTTTCGATCAGCGCCATTTTGCCCTCGCGCCTTAAAGCGTGCGCGCGATCAACAGCTTCATGATCTCGTTGGTGCCGCCGTAGATCCTCTGCACCCGCGCATCCTTGTACAGCTGGGCGATGGCGTATTCGTTCATGTAGCCATAGCCGCCGTGCAGTTGCAGCATCTCGTCCAGGGTCTCGCCCTGGATGTCGGTGACCCAGTATTTGGCCATCGAAGCGGTGGCCGCGTCGAGCTGACCCTTTAGGTGCAGGTCGATGCAGTGGTCGACGAAGACCTTCGCGACGGTGAGCTTGGTCTTGACCTCGGCCAGCTTGAACTGGGTGTTCTGGAAGTCGATGACGCGCTTGCCGAAGGCCTTGCGTTCCTTGACGTAGGCGAGCGTCGCCTCCAGCCCGCGCTCGGCGGCGGCGACGCCCTGGACGGCGATGTTCAGTCGTTCTTGGGGCAGTTGCTGCATCAGCTGAACGAAGCCCTGGCCTTCGCCGCCGCCGATGATGTTCTCGCCCGGAACCTTCACGTCATTGAAGAACAGCTCGGAGGTGTCGTTCCCCTCCATGCCGATCTTGTGCAGGTTGCGGCCGCGTTCGAAGCCCTCCGCCCCGTCCGTCTCGACCACGATCAGCGACGTGCCCTTGGCGCCCTCTGCCGGATCGGTCTTGGCCACCACGATGATGAAGTTGGCCAGTTGCCCGTTGGTGATGAAGGTCTTGGAGCCGTTGACGACATAGCCGTTGCCGCTCTTGACCGCCGTGGTCTTGACCCCTTGCAGGTCCGAGCCCGCGCCCGGTTCGGTCATGGCGATGGCGCCGACCAGTTCGCCGGACTGGAGCCGCGGCAGCCAGCGCGCCTTCTGCTCCTCGGTGCCGTAGTGCCAGATGTAGGGGGCGACGATGGCGTTGTGCAACGAGATGCCGAAATGGTCCGCGCCCTTCCAGCCCAGCTGGCGCATCAGCACGACTTCATGCCGATAGTCGCCGCCCATGCCGCCGTCTTCTTCCGGCATCGACAGGCCCAGCAGGCCGTCGGTCCCGGCCTGGGTCCACAGGTCGCGCGGCACGCTGGAGTTTGCGATCCAGGACTGGACCTTCTCCGGCGGCGCGTGCTCGTCGATCCATTTGCCGACGCTGTCGGAGAAGAGGGTGATCTCTTCTTCACGCATGAAATCGGGGTCGGGGCTGCCCAGCACGTTCATCGGTTGTTCCAGCTCTATTTAAACGCGGATTAGTCGCGGACCAGACGGGCGTCGGAGACGCGATCATTGTCGAACCGGACGATCAGCCACTCGGAATCTACGGCGATGTAGCTGCGTTCGGGGCCTAACCAATAGACTAGGTCCCAGTCGTTCCATTTGTCCGTTTGGGTGGGTGGGCCAAGTAGAGCGCCGACCTCGGCCCGCGCCTTGCCGCGTAGTGTTTCGCTATGGAGCAGATCATCCACCATGCTTGTTCGAACAGGGTGAGCGTCGGTTTGATTTCTCCAGGCGTTAGCATCGAAACGCTGGCCGCCACCTTGTCCACAAGCCGCGAGGATCACGGTCATTGTAAGTGCGGTGACGGCCTGTCTCATTTTTCTCAGAACGCCTCGGCCGGCATGGCCATCAGGACGTCGGCGCCGGTCTTCATCTTCTTCAGGTGGGCGTCCGCGTCGGGCAGGATGCGTTCGACGAAGTAGCGGCCGGTCTGGAGCTTGGTGGCGTAGTAGGGGTCTGTCGATCCGGCCTGGACCTGGGCTTGCGCCACCTTGGCCATCTGGGCCCACATATAGGCCAGGGCCGTGATGCCGAAGACGTTCAGATAGTCGGTCGATGCGGCGCCGGCGTTGTCCGGGTTGGCCATACCGTTCTGCATCAGCCACATGGTGCCGTCTTGCAGCTTGGCCTTGGTGTCGGCCAGACCTTCGACGAAGGGCTTTATGGCCTCATAGCCGCTGTTCTCGGCGACGAAGGCGTCGATCTCGCCGAACCAGGTCATGATGGCGCGACCGCCGGCCGCGGGCAGCTTGCGCCCGACCAGGTCGAGCGCCTGGATGCCGTTGGTGCCCTCGTAGATCATGGTGATTCGGGCATCGCGCAGATACTGCGAGGCGGGGAAGTGTTCGGTGTAGCCCGAACCGCCGTGGACCTGCATGCCCAGCGAGGCGACGTGGAAGCCCTTGTCGGTCAGATAGGCCTTCAGCACGGGCGTCAGCAGGCCCATGTAGTCCTTGGCCTTGGTGGCGACGGCCTCGTCTTCGGACTTCTCCAGGTCGGCGTGCAGCGCGGTCCACAGGATGAAGGCCTGGCCGCCTTCGACGAAGGCGCGGGCCTCCAGCAGCATGCGGCGCACATCGGGGTGGACCATGATGCTGTCGGCGGGGCCTTCCGGGTTCTTGGGTCCGGTCAGGCTGCGGCCCTGCAGGCGGTCCTTGGCGAACTCGACGGCGGCCTGATAGGCGGCGTTGCCGATGGCCAGACCTTGCAGGCCGGTGCCCAGGCGGGCCTCGTTCATCACCACGAACATGTTGTTCATGCCGCGGCCTTCTTCGCCGATCAGCCAGCCCTTGGCGCCGTCGTACTGCATCACGGCGGTGGCGTTGCCGTGGATGCCCATCTTGTGCTCAAGCCCGGCGCATTCCAGCGTGTTGCGCTCGCCCAGCGAACCGTCCTCGTTGACCAGGAACTTGGGCACGACGAACAACGACAGGCCCTTGATGCCCGGAACCGCGCCTTCGACGCGAGCCAGGACGGTGTGGATGATGTTGTCGGCGAAGTCGTGCTCGCCCGCCGAGATCCAGATCTTCTGGCCGGTGATTGAATAGGAACCGTCGCCGTTGGGCACGGCCTTGGTCCGCACCATGCCCAGGTCGGTGCCGCATTGCGGCTCGGTCAGGTTCATCGTGCCCGACCATTCGCCGGTCGCCATCTTGGGCAGGTATTTCTGCTTTAGTTCGTCCGAGGCGTTGGCGTGGATGCCCGCATAGGCGCCGGCCGTCAGGCCCGGATACATCGAGAAGGCTGCGGAGGCGCCGGCCGTCATCTGACCAAAGGCCGAGGCCACCACGCTGGGCATGCCTTGACCGCCGTAGGCCGGGTCGGCGGCCAGCGCCATCCAGCCGGCTTCCGACATGGCCTTGTAGGCTTCCTTCCAGCCCTTGGGACCGGTCACCACGCCGCCCTCGGCCCAGTGGCAGCCTTCCTTGTCGCCCGGATTGTTGATCGGGGCGATGACCTCGTCGGCGAACTTGGCGCCCTCTTCCAGGATCTGGCCGACCAGATCCGAAGAGACGTCCTGGAAGCCCGGCTGGTTGGTGTAGCGGTCGATCTCCAGCACTTCATTCAGGATGAAGGTGAAGTCGCGGACAGGCGCCTTGTAGGCCATGGATTACGCTCTTGCTTTGAAGGGGTGGTGATGGTCGTGGTTGAGACGCGCACGCAGCAGCTTCTCATAGTCTTCGGCGCCCGGCAGCAGGTCGGGGCGGTGTTCGGAAAGCTTGGATTCCATCCAGTTGCAGGCCTGTTCGGCCGTCTCGATGGCGCCTTCGATGTCTTCCAGCTGCTGTTTCAGCGCCGCGATCTGGGCGCGGTGCCGCACCAGGGCCACCGCCATCTGATGGACGTTGTGGTCCTTCTGATCATAGAGATCCATCATGTCCTGGATCTCCTGAAGGGTGAAGCCGATGCGGCGGCCCCTCAGGATCAGTTTCAGCCGGGCGCGGTCGCGGGCGTCATAGACGCGCGTCTGTCCCTTGCGCGCAGGGGTCAGCAGGCCCTTGTCCTCATAGAAGCGAAGGGCGCGCGCCGTGGCGCCGAACTCGCGGCAGAGCTGGCGGATGGAATAGGTGCGGTGGTCGTCGGCGGTGGCCATGACCCAACATAACTTGACGTGCGCGTAAAGGGAAGCGCTTTACGCGCACGTAAGGGTAAGCTTTCTTATCCGTGCCTTTGGAGCTGCCCTGCCCGCGCTAGCGGGCCTTGTATAAAGGCGTTCATCACAACGAGCACGGCGAGTTCACGACGAACACGACGAATATCGTTGTGCGCGCTGTGGCTTCGTCGTGATCGTTGTGACGAACCACTCCGTTCGCACCAAGCCCGCTGTCGCGGGCGTCGCAGCGGCCAAGAAAAAGCCCGGAACCTGGGGGGAGGTTCCGGGCGCAAACGCCGGACTACAGGGGGGAGAGGAGTCCGGCGTTCGATCTCTTTCAGATAGCCTTGCGACGACCCAGCAGGACCGGGACGGTGAAGGCCAGCAGGATGGCGTTGACCACGGCCAGCCCCGCGTCCTGGCTCATCGCATGGACGACCAGCATGGTGGATTCCAGCACGACCAGGCCGGTCGCCGCCGTCATCAGCAGCGGGCGTCCGATGCGCCACGAGATCAGCGGGCTCAGCACGCCCATGGCCAGCACGATCTCGACCACGCCCAGGCCGCGCACCATGTTCTCGGGCGCCACCGCCGGCCAGCCCATCAGATTGATGAGGTTGGTCATCGGCTCGGTCAGCTTGGCGTAGCCGGCGGCGATGAAGAACATCGCGATCCAGCCCTGCAGCGTCCAAAGGGCGATGTTGGCGTAGGCGGCGCGGCTGCGCGAGGGGGCGGTGGTGAAGGTTGAGGTGGTCATCGGGGGGAGGAACCTGATTTCGTAACAGTCGCGATATCGGATTGGGGATCGCCGTTCGCAAGGGGGGATATAGCGGCGCTTTCGATATTTGTCATCAGGCGATGACATCAACTGATGACATCGGCTGATGACTTTATGTTACGGGCCGGGGCGTCTGATCCGATTCCCGACGCCTCACAACCCCGATACGCGCGGCGACCTAGTGCTGGATCACCGATACTCCACGCGCCGCCAGCAGATCCTGCACGCCGTCGTCCCCGGCGAGGTGACCGAGACCCACCGCGATGAAGCTGGTGCCGGACCCCTTCAGCAGGGTCTCGATCTGGTCGGCCCAGTCGGCGTTGCGGCGCGCCATGAAGATCTGGTGCGTCTCTTCGGAGATGGCGCGGCCGTTGTCGTGCGCATATTGCGCCATGGCGGCCTGATCGCTTGCGATCCAGCCGGCGACCACGCGGTCCAGATCGGCGGCGGCCCTGTCATAGGTCTTCAGATAATGCCGCAGATAGGTCATCTGACCCGCGTCGCTCATCCGGGCCAGGCCGCCGATTTGCTGGTCGATGGTCTCGAAGCCGTGGATGGTCTTGCCGGCCGCCAGCGCCCGGGTCCGCAGGTTCATCTCGACGCCCAGCTTGGGGTCATATCCCGCCGCCGTCAGCGGGCCTGTGGCGATCATCAGGGCGGCGAACCACGGGCGGAACGGATCGATCTGTTGTGCAGTCAGACCGGCGGCCGGGGCGGCTTTGGCCAGGGTCGCCAGTTCGTCGACCGTCAGCCAGCTGGACAGGGTGCGATCCGGCGACAGGCCGTATTGCTGGAATACCGGCACGAGCGCGGCCTGGTCGTCCGGGTTGGCGACCTCGAACCAGACATCGGTCGCGCTGTCGAAGGCGGCGTCCACCTTGTCCGATCCCCAGGCCGTGCCGGGCTTCAGCAGATGGATCGTGCCGAACAGATAGACGGTGGAATCCGCGTCCCGGATGACCCAGAGGGGCGGGCCGTCGCCAGCGGCGCGGGCGATGGGGGCCATCGCGACGGGCGAAGGCGCAACGGGCGTCTCGGCATAGGCTTCGCCGGCGAAGATGGCGGCCCAGGCGGCGAGGCCCAGCGCCATGCCAGCGCCGATGGATTGGACGCGCGAGGCCGCGCGCCCCAGAACGATCTGGAGGTTCATGGTCGTATCCTTGGTTTCAGGTTTGGGTGCGGCGCGGCGCGGGATGCCGCCACCGGGTCAGACGGCGAAGAGGTCTTCGACCGGATGGTTCAGGGTGCGGGCCAGACGGACCGCCAGGATCAGGGACGGCGCATAGAGACCCGTTTCGATGGCGCGCAGGGTCAGGTGAGAGACGCCGAGACTTCGGCTGAGCTGGCCCAGCGACATCTGCTGCTGGTTGCGCAGGTCGCGCACGCGGTTGGCGACCCGGCTCATCCGGCCCGCCGGTTCAGCAGCAGGGCCAGGCCATAGCCGACCGCCTGTCCCCCCAGCAGGCAAAGAAAGCCGGTCGCGGCCCAAGCGGCGGGGCCGTGCAACAGCGGTTCCGCCAGGGTCACGCCGTTGTTCAGCAGGGCGACCAGTGCGGCGGCGCCGGCGACGACGCCCAGATTGCCGCCCGTCCACCAGGCCTTGCGGTGCGCGTGGCGCGTCGGCTCGTCCAGCCCGCGCCACCAGACGCCATTATAATGGATCATCGCCAGCGTCAGGCCGATCAGCATGACGACCAGGCCCAGCGAGGGCGGGACGCCAAGGCTGCTGGGCCAGAAGGGCGTGTCGACCTTGGCGGTCAGGCTGACGGCGGCCAGGGCTGCGGCGATGGAAATGACGGTCTTCTGGTCGTGGGTGTATTCGGTGCGTTCGAGATGTTTCATGACAAGCTCCCCTGTCGTTGTGACAAGGGAGCTTTACGATCTGCATCAACTGTAAGTCAAGCGTCATTTACATAGAGACAATGACGCTTGCTATTTTCAGGTGTCGGGATGCACTCCCGGCGTCTGGACGATCAGGTCGCCGGGCTGGCAGTCCAGTTCGCGGCACAGGGCGTCCAGGGTGGAGAAGCGGACGGCGCGGGCCTTGCCGGTCTTGAGGATCGACAGATTGGCCAGGGTGACGCCGACGCGGTCGGACAGTTCGGTCAGGGACATGCGGCGTTCGAGCAGCAGTCGGTCCAGCTGGATCATGATCATGGCGCGCCCCTCTCAGACCGTGGTCATCTGTTCGTCGCGCATGGCCGACCCCTGCCGGAACACCTCGGCCAGGATGAAGACCACCAGAATGCCCAGCCAGGACCCCAGGTCGAAGTCATAGTCGGACGGCGACTGGCCTATGCTCTGCGGCGCCACGAAGACCAGCAGGAGCGCCGTCAACTGGATCCCGATCAGGCCCAACCCGACGCCCTGCAGGCGTTTGACGTTGGCGAACTCGAAGGCGTCGCCCTGATTGACCGACAGCAGGATGCGCCGCAGCCGATTGATGATCCACCAGGTGAAACCGCAGGCCATGACGGCGCCGAGCAATGTCAGGCGGCCGGTGATTTCGATGTTCCCGTCAGGAGCCGTCCCATTTCGCAGCGCGTCCATCCAGTCGACGCCGACGATCATGCTGGCGATCAGGGCGCAGCCGACGGCTATGGCGCCCAGCATCACGAAGACATTGAGGAAGCCGAGCAGCCACCGCAGGGCGCTGGCGGCCGATCGTTTGCCGACGAGTTTCATCTTGATAGCCCTTCCAATCGGGTCGCCCTCCGCGACCGCCTTGGTGACTATCGATATGGATTTATCGATAAACGAGCAAGAACATTATCGATAAACGAGATGAAGCTTTCGTAAGGTTCGGCCTCAGGCGCTGAAGCCCCAGGCGACGCGGGCGGCCTCCAGCCGGGCCAGCTTGGCCTGGAACGGCCCCCAGTCGTCGTCGGTCGCGATGGCGGCCCAGATGGCCTCGACCTCGTCGATAAGCATCTCCTCGGGCTCGCGGGCGGCGAACATCGGGTGTTCCAGCCGTTCGATCCGGTCGGGTTCGTGTTCCATCAAGGCGAAGCGGAAGGCGTCGAAGGCCTCGCCCTGATACAGTTTCGCGCGCGGTCCCGACAGGGCGCGGGCCGACGAGGCGAAGCCGCCGAACCAGTCGAAGAAGACCGGCTCCCACCGCATCGCCGCGCCGCCTTCTCTCAACAGGGCCAGGGTCGCATCCACCAGCCGCTGATCCGCCGCCTCGCCCAGGCTGCGCACCCCCAGCCGCATCAGGAAGGCGGCGCGCAGTTCGCGGATATAGGCCGGCCCGAACCCGTTCAACGCCGCCGTCAACGGCTCCACATCGGCGACCAGTTTCAGACACCCCGCCAACTGCGTCAGGTTCCAGAACACGGCCTCGGGCTGGCGCGCAAAGGCGTAGAGGCCGGTCTGGTCGAAATAGGCGGCGGTGAAGGCCGGGTCGTATTCCGGCAGGAACCGCCAGGGGCCATAGTCGAAGCTCTCGCCCGTGACGTTCAGATTGTCGGTGTTCAGCACCCCGTGCACGAACCCCGCCGCGATCCAGCGCGCGGTCAGTTTCGCCGAGGCATCGACGATGGCGGTCAGCAGGCCGGGCGCGTCCCCGGCGGCGACGCCGGGGTGATACAGGGTGCGGACATGTTCGATCAGCGCCTCGATCTGATCGCGGCGACCCAGATAGGCCGCGCGCTGGAACGTCCCGAACCGCACATGGGAGTGCGACAGCCGCACCAGAACGGCGGACCGCGTCGGCGACGGCTCGTCCCCGCGCTCCAGCGCCTCGCCGGTCTCGATCAGGGAGAAGGCGCGGCTGGTCGGAACGCCTTGCGCCTCCAGCATCGTCGCCGCCAGCACCTCGCGCACCCCGCCTTTCAGCGTCAGCCGCCCGTCCCCGCTGCGCGACCACGGCGTTCGGCCCGTTCCTTTTGTTCCCAGGTCGAGAAGTCGACCTGGGGCGCTATCTCTCGCGACGCGGTCGCTCGTTGCTTGAGCGGGCGGCGTTTCGCGCATCTGCGCCGCCAGGAACCCGCGCCCGTCGCCCAGGTCTGGATTGTAGTGGCGGAACTGATGGCCATGATAGCGCATGGCCAGCGGTCCGGGCTGACCCGGCAGGGGTTCGAACCGGCCGAAGGCGGTGATCCATTCCGCCTCGCTCAGCCCCTCCAGCCCGACTTCTGCTGCGGCGCGGTCATTGCGGAACCGCAAGGTCGTCTGCGGGAAGTCAGCGGCCTGAACCGCATCGGCATAGTCCGAGCCCAGATCGAAGAAGCGCGGTTCGGGGCGGTAGGCGGGGGAGACGGGCATGGGAGGCTAGGTGCGTGTCCGAAGGGGGGAGCGCAACCGCCTCTTTCTTCTTTCGTCATCCTCCGGCGCGAAGCGACCGGGGGAGCCAGCGGCGCGCGCGAGCGCGATCCTGTCGCAGACATGCCGCTTTGAACATCGTGCGGCCGACGCATTGCCTTCGGCGCCGCTGGCTCCCCCGGTCTGCGCCGCAAGCTGCTTGCCGGAGGATGACGAAAGAAAGGGGCAGCCATCCTATTCCAGCCACCTGAACTCAACGCGTTCAACGCCCTACCGCCCATCAGCGTCCTCTTCCTGCCCGCGCTCCAAAACCGTGCGATCCTGCGTCCGCTCGTCCGCATCGGACGCGTCGCGCAGCCGGAGGGGCCGATTTCAGACGAATTGCACTATTCAGACGGTGTTTTTCACGCCGCAGAGTCTGAAACCGTGTCGGGTTTCCCTAACCCGCCCCCAGCAGGTCCGACCACCGCCAACTGCTCTTGCCCAGCGCCAGCTGCGCGCCGCCGGGGCGGTCTTCCAGCTTCAGAACCGCCAGGCCGGTCATCCTCTGGCTCTTGCACTCGGCGGGGGCGAAGGCGACTTCCAGGGCGATGGCCTGGCGCACGCCGGCCAGGCCCTTGCCCGACTGGTTGCGGCTCTGCAGCCAGTCGCCGTTCCACACCAGGATGGCGCGTCCGTTGGCGTCCATGTCCTGAGACGCGGCGATGACGGCGCGGCGCACCGCCTGGTCGTCACGCACCGCGTCCTGAACCCAGCGCACCATGTCGCAAGACCCACCGCCCGACCCGGAGCCCGCGCCGGTCCCGCCCGATCCGCCGCCGCCGCCCACCCCCGTTCCGCCCCCGCCGCCCGGCCCTGCGCCCACCGTCATGGCGCCGGCGATCTGGGCCGCGCCCAGCAAGGGAAGCGGCGGTCCCGGCGGCGCAGGCGCGGCGGGCAGGGGTTCGACATCTGGCGGGCGTTTGGCGACGACCAGCCGTGGACGGGCCGCAGCAACCGCAGGCGGCCGGCGTTGCGGCGCGGGCTTGGCGGGGGCGGCGGACTGGGCGGCTGCGGCCGGCGCGTCGGGCTTGGGCGAGGGATCGGGGGCGATGACCCGCGCGGGCGGTGGCGGGGGAGGGGGCAGCGGTTCGACCAGTTCGACCATCACCAGAGGCGGCTCGGACAAGAGAGGCTCAGGCGACGCGCGCGCCGTCATCAGCAGGGCCAGCCCGGCATGGGCGGCCAGAATCGGCGTCGCCGCCAGCGCCCAGCGTCGTGCCCGGCGTCGTGATCGGCCGGCGCTCAATCGCCTATCCGTGATGACTGTTGAACACCGTGCCGCATGGTCATCACAACAGAATGCCTGTAAAAAACTTCAGGCCCTGTTGAAAACATCGGGTCGCGTCAGGAAAGTGGCGCTGAGCCGAATACAACCGGGCGGCGTTGCAGATCAGCGATAGATCAGCCTGCCCGCCCTCCGGCCTCGACCGTCGGCGGCGCAACGGTTGATCTGACTGCCCGGTTCCATGTCGGCGCAAGAATAACGCGAAATACCCCATCTTGTTATGGTCAAGCTGACATGATCCTGCCCAAAGCACGTCATTACTCCGCCTTGTGCCCTACGCCATTTTCATCTGGCGCAAAAACGGGTGTGGCGCTCCCGGCAAGAAGGAGACAGAACTTGAGCAGATCGAAACTCAGGACGGCGGTCGTCGGCGGCGCCCTCATCGCCCTCGGCTTTGCGGCCAGCGGCTGCGCCAGCCATCGTTTCGTGCGTGATCAGGTGGAAGTCGTCGATACCCGCGTGACCGGCGTCGAAGGCACGGCGGGCCAGGCGCTCCAGCGCGCCAACGACGCGCACAAGCTGGCCGAGGGCAAGTTCCTCTATCAGGTCGTGCTGTCGGACGATTCCGTGAAATTCCCCACCGACGCGGCGGCTCTGTCGCCCGAAGCCGAGCAACGCCTGGCCCAGTTCGCCCAGCGTCTGGCTGGCGAGAACAAGAACGTCTATCTCGAAATCCAGGGCTATACGGACGCGACCGGCACGCCCCAGCACAATGACGAGCTTGGCGAGCAGCGCGCCGAGGCCGTGCGTCGCTTCCTCAACCGTCAGGGCGTCGCCCTGAACCGGATGGCGACCATCTCCTATGGTCAGGAACAGCCGGTGGCCTCGAACGACACGCCGGAAGGCCGTTCGCAGAACCGCCGCGTGACCATCGTCGTACTGGCCTAACCGCCTTCGACTTCAAAGACCGGAACGGCGGCCGCTTCGCAGCGGCCGCCGTTTTCGTCTCTAAAGGCCTTCGAAGAAGCCCGGCACGGCCTGCGTCGCCGGCCCATAGACCCCCTTGTCAAACAGGCGCGCCCCTTGCGTCGGCTCCAGATTGATCTCCACCGTCCGCGCCCCGGCATACCGCGCCGCCTGGACGAAGCCCGCCGCCGGATAGACCGCCCCGGACGTGCCGATGGAGACGAACAGGTCGCAGGCCTCCAGCGCCCCCTCGATCCGCTCCATCTCCAGCGGCATCTCCCCGAACCAGACGATGTGCGGCCGCATGAGGCCCTGCGGATGATGCGGCGAGGCCTGATCCGCCGCCATGTCCGCCGTCCAGTCGATGACAACGCCCGACCGGGTGCAGCGCGCCTTCAACAACTCGCCATGCATATGGATCAGTTCGAACCCGGCGCCGGGCGGTGTCTGCGCGTGCGCCCGATCGTGCAGATCGTCGACGTTCTGCGTCACCAGCAGGAAGTCGCCCTCCCACCGCGCCGCCAGATCCGCCAGCGCCCGATGCGCCGCATTGGGCCGGACATCCGCCAACTGTCGCCGGCGCTGATTGTAGAAGTCCTGCACCAGGGCCGGGTCGGCCGCATAACCCTCCGGCGTCGCCACATCCTGAACCCGATGCCCGCACCACAGCCCGTCATCCGCCCGAAACGTCGGCACGCCGCTTTCGGCCGATATGCCGGCGCCGGTCAGGACGACGAGGTTCATGGCGCGATCTCCTGACCGACCTGTGGCGCGTTCAGCAAGCGCCGAAGTTCGCCAGATAGGCGGCGTAGTCCGGCCAGCGAAAACCCATTGGCGCGCGGCGTTGTTCCAGCCGTTCCGGCTCTTCTGTCGGCGCCGGGACCATGCGACCCGCGACGCATTGCATCTGGGTGCCGTATCGCTGCGGACGGTTCTCGGCGACGGCGATGCGGTCGTACATCATCGCATACTGCCACTTCAGCGCCTCGCCCCGCTTGGACATCGCTTCCAGCGCGGGCAGGAACCGTTTCTGCAACGCCGTATCGGCGTGCTGGATGACCAGAAAGGCTCCCGTCGCTGCATCCTGGCCATAGACGGCGTTGGAGAACCAGCCCTCGGGCGGAACCAGCGACAGAACCGTGACCACCGTCTCGTCACTGATGACGTCCAGCCGCGCCTTGGCCTCTGCCTGCGCGGCAAGTCGATCCGTTTCGGAAAGGGCCGAAAGATCGATGCTGTGCATCGCCTTCAACGGCTCCTGATCCAGGGCCAGCGCCAGCTCCAGTCTTTCCCTGGGTGTCGGGTTCTCCGGCAGGGCGGTCTGCTTGGCGCGTGCCGTCGCGATGGCCTCGGTCAAGGGACGAAGCGCAGCCTCCGCTGCGGGGGAAAGATCGGCCAAACTCAAGGCGGCGACGAGGAACCAGGCCAGCATGAAAGGAGTCTCTTCGTTGCCAAGTCAGACTATTGTCGCGCGTGAATGATGCAAGCCTGTCGTGTGCCAGGACACGTCCGATCCTGACGTCATCATGCTCTACACATCAGATGTCCTGAACTTCTGCGAACCGATCTCAAAAATCTGCACGAAAGTGCACTCAAAAAAATTCAGCAGCCTTCATGGGCGGACGGGCTGGCCTTCCCGGCGTCGCTCGTGAGAAACAGGCGCAAACCAAGGAGTCCTCGTCATGAAAACCCGCGCCGCCGTCGCCTTCGAGGCCAAACGTCCGTTGGAGATCGTCGAGGTCGATCTGGAGGGGCCGCGCGCCGGCGAGGTGCTGATCGAGATCAAGGCCACCGGCATCTGCCACACCGACGCCTATACGCTGGACGGTCTGGACTCCGAGGGCATCTTCCCGAGCATCCTGGGCCATGAGGGCGCGGGCGTTGTGGTCGAGGTCGGACCGGGCGTGACCTCGGTCGCGGTCGGCGATCATGTCATCCCGCTGTACACGCCGGAATGCCGCCAGTGTAAGTCGTGCCTGTCGCGCAAGACCAACCTGTGCACCTCGATCCGCTCGACGCAAGGCAAGGGCGTCATGCCCGACGGCACGTCGCGCTTCAGCTACAAGGGTCAGGCCATCGCCCACTATATGGGCTGCTCGACCTTCTCGAACTTCACCGTCCTGCCCGAGATCGCGGTAGCGAAGATCAGGAAGGACGCCCCGTTCGACAAGGCCTGCTACGTCGGCTGCGGCGTGACGACGGGCGTTGGCGCCGTGGTCAATACGGCCAAGGTCGAGCCGGGCGCCAATGCCGTGGTCTTTGGTTTGGGCGGCATCGGCCTGAACGTCATCCAGGGGCTGAAGATGGTCGGCGCCGACATGATCGTCGGCGTGGACATCAACCCTGACAAGGAAGAATGGGGCCGTCGCTTCGGCATGACCCATTTCGTCAATCCGAAGGAGGTGCCCGACGTGGTCGCCCACCTGATCGAACTGACCGGCGGCGGCGCGGACTACACCTTCGACTGCACCGGCAACACGGTCGTCATGCGCCAGGCGCTTGAGGCCTGCCACCGCGGCTGGGGCGAGAGCGTCGTCATCGGCGTCGCCGAGTCCGGCAAGGAGATCGCCACCCGCCCGTTCCAGCTGGTGACCGGCCGCGTCTGGCGCGGTTCGGCCTTCGGCGGCGCGCGCGGCCGCACCGACACACCCAAGATCGTCGACTGGTACATGGACGGCAAGATCGAGATCGACCCGATGATCACCCACACCTTCGGCCTGGAAGACATCAACAAGGCCTTCGACCTGATGCACGAAGGCAAGAGCATTCGTAGCGTGGTGGTGTTCTGACCATGGCCAGCTTTTGGCGCATCACCGGATACGATGGGCTGAAGGTAACCTACGAGCGACGGTTGCCGGTTGGGTCGTTGTCGGACAGCGAAATGGTCGAGGTTCTGCGTCGTCTTCAGGCGCGGCATCTGACGGGAGATGAAGTTGTCAATTCCTCTTTGCGGAAGAATGCTCGGGACAGATCTCATCACTTGGAAATCACTAGAAACCAGCATGACATCGCTGATCGCTATGCTCTGATGACCACGAACTCGTCGTGGCATTATGTTGCTGTAATAGAAGCAGAATCCAAAGATCGGAAGGTTTGACCATGTTTACCCACGTCATCGTCGGCGCCAACGACATCGAGGCGTCGCGCAAATTCTATGACGCGGCGCTCGGCGCCCTGGGTGTCGAGCCTGGGCAGGGGCCGGATCCCAAGGGCCGTTACTGGTGGCGCACCCGCATGGGCGCCTTCGCGGTCGGCGCGCCGATCGACGGCGATCCCGCCTGCCACGCCAACGGTGGCACCATCGGCTTTCACGCCAAGACGCCCGAGATGGTCCAGGCCTTCCATGACGCCGGCGTCGCCGCAGGCGGTCGCGCCATCGAAGACCCGCCCGGCGAGCGCCAGGGCCCGTTCGGTCCGATGATCCTGGCCTATTTGCGCGATCCATCGGGCAACAAGATCGTCGCCATGCACCGGGTGGGGTGAACGATGGCGGATCTCGCATTCGAACTCGACGACGATCTGATTGCGCGGCTGAGCTTGATTGCACGATCACGAGGCCAAGCGCTGGAAGACTATCTGCGCGATCTCATCATCGCCGAAGCGCGTTCGGGCGATGCCAAAGACACGACAGGGGTTCAGACCAAATGACCTTCGAAACCACCAAGACCCACGCCGTCCACGGCGGCACCCTCCGCTATCTGAAGCACGACAGCACAACGACTGGCACGCCCATGACCCTGTCGGTCTTCACGCCGGGCGGGGAGGGGCCTTTCCCTGTCCTGATCTGGCTGTCCGGCCTGACCTGCACCGAGGACAATTTCACCACCAAGGCCGGCGCCTACCAGGCCGCCGCCGAACACGGCGTCATCATCGTCGCGCCGGACACCAGCCCGCGTGGAGACGGCGTGGCCGACGATCCGGCCTATGACCTGGGCCAGGGCGCAGGCTTCTATCTGGACGCCACGCAGGCCCCCTGGGCGGCGCATTTCCGCATGGAAACCTATGTCACGGACGAACTGATCGCCTTGATCGACGCCGCGTTCCCGACCACGGGCGCCCGCGCCATCAGCGGCCATTCGATGGGCGGCCACGGCGCCCTGACCCTGGCGCTGAACCACCCCGACCTGTTCCGATCCGTCTCCGCCTTCGCCCCCATCTGTTCGCCGACACAGTGCGCCTGGGGCGAAAAGGCCTTCACCGCCTATCTCGGAGACGACCGTACGACTTGGGAACGCCACGACGCCGCCAAACTGATCGCCGCCGGCGCGGCACGCGGCGTCTATGACGACATCCTGATCGACCAGGGCGACGCCGACAGCTTCCTGACCGACCAGCTGAAACCCGAACTGCTGCAAGCCGCCGCCGACGCCGCCGGCCAGAAGGTCACGATCCGTATGCAGCCCGGCTACGACCACTCCTACTTCTTCATGGCCAGCTTCATCGCCGACCATGTCGCCTTCCACGCCAAGCGGTTGAAGGCGTGACCGACTGTCGCTGATCGCTTGGCGGTGATAGAGGGGCGCCATGAGCGCTTCCGATCCCTACGAACCGATGTTTTCCGCCCTGTGCCGCGAGGTGGGCTATTGCCTGCACGCCAAGGGCCAGAAGAAGGTGATCGAGGCCCTGCCCAAGGGTCTGGACGCCGCCGTGCGCGCCGTCTTCGCCGCCGAGGGCGTGGACGAGCCCAATGCGCCGGGCGACGTGAAGCGCGCCGTGCGCGAATGCCTGAAGGCGAACTTGCCAGCTTGACCGTTCCGGGCCGATAAGTCGGAACGAATCCGGGCTTTGTCGCTTGGGTTTTACGAACGGGCGCCTATGTGCTGCCTATCAAGATCTGTCGGAAAAGGAGCTCTCCCATGGCCTTCACCCTGCCCCCGCTGCCCTACGCCTATGACGCGCTGGAGCCGGCCATCGACAAGGAGACGATGACCTTCCACCACGACAAGCACCACCAGACCTATGTCGACAACCTGAACAAGGCCGTCGATGCCGACGCCGGTTTGCAAGGCAAGTCGCTGGAAGAAATCTTCACCAGCATCTCGACTGCGCCCAAGGCCGTTCGCAACAACGGCGGCGGTCACTGGAACCACAGCCTGTTCTGGGAACTGCTGGCCCCGGTCGACCAGGCCGGCGAACCGTCGGCCGAACTCGCCGCCGCCATCGACGCCGACCTGGGCGGCATGGACAAGTTCAAGGAAGACTTCAACGCCGCCGGCGCCGCACAGTTCGGCTCGGGCTGGGCCTGGCTGATCGTCCAGAACGGCAAGCTGAAGATCACCTCGACCCCCAACCAGGACAATCCGCTGATGGATGTCGTGGACGAGCGCGGCGAAGTCATCCTGGGCGCCGACGTCTGGGAACACGCCTACTATCTGAAATACCAGAACCGCCGCGCCGACTATCTGAAGTCGTTCTGGTCGGTGGTGAACTGGAACAAGGTCAACGAACTGTACGCCGCCGCCAAGTAAGGCGCCTTCGGATCGAGACATGACGACGCCCGCCGGAACCTCCGGCGGGCGTTTTCGATTCTTCTCCTGCACACGGAGATTGAAGCGATGCGGATGATGATGACGGGGGCGGCCCTGGCCTGCCTGACCTTGGCGGCGTGCCAGCAGCCGGCGAGCGAGCAGAGGCCCGGCGATCACGCCCCGCCGACGCCTCAGCAGACGGTCGCCGCACCGGCGGAAAAGCCGGTCTATCGGTTCAAGATCGGCGCGCTGGACGCCATCGCCTTGTTCGACGGCGAGAACCCCGTGCCGAACGACAACAAGGTGTTCGGCGTCGGCCTGAACCCGCAGGCGGTCGCCGCGCCCCTGACCGCCGCCGGCCAGCCAGCCGACCCGATCATGCTGGAAATCCACCCGCTGCTGGTCAGGAACGGCGACCGGACCCTGCTGTTCGACACCGGCCTGGGCGAGGGCAAGGGCCAGCTGATGGACAGCCTGCAAAAGGCCGGTGTCGATCCGGCCTCCATCACCGATGTGCTGATCTCGCACGGCCACCCCGACCATGTCGGCGGCCTGATCCGCAGCGGCGGCCTGGCCTTCCCCAATGCGGCGATCCGGATGTCGCAGGCGGAGTGGGCCTCGATCCGCGCCAATCCCGAGCTGGCCGATCTGGTGCGCATCGTCACGCCCAAGGTCCAGGCCTTCGCGCCGGGCGGAGAGGTCGCGCCGGGCGTCACGTCCCAGGACACGGCGGGCCATACGCCGGGCCACGTCGCCTATCTGATCGCCGACGGCCAGAACCAGCTGCTCTACACCGGCGACCTGATGCACCACTGGATCCTGTCGGTTGAACATCCCGATTGGAACGTCGGCTATGACGACGATCAGGCGGCGGGCGAGAAGGCGCGACTGGACGAGGTGACGGCGCTGCGCAACTCGGGCGCCCACATCTACGCCTATCACTTCCCCTTCCCGGGCCTGGGCAAGATCGCCACGCGAGAGGGGCGGGCGATGTTCATCTCGGAGGCTCAGTCGGCCAAGTAGGGCGGCTAAATAGAGATCAGACCCTCAGGTCCACGCCTTGCCGAACGCGCTCGTTCATGCGTTCGGCATGGTGCTGCCTGACCGCACGGCGCTGGCGCAGCATCTCGTGGATGCCGTCGGCGAGGTCCAACAGCTGATGATCGGTCAGGGGCTCGACCAGATCGACCAGCTGTTTCTTCAGGGTTTCCACCGCCTTGTCGGACAGGCCGGTTTGAAAGCTTTTGGATTCAGTCTGCATTCCACTCCTCCTTGTCCTTGCGCAGTGTTCGGTTGCATCGAATGAAGGGCGGAATCTGACGATCGTTCCATTCCATCGTGCTTAACGGCCCGTCCGGCTTGACTCTGTCGGCCCCTCTGGCCATAAGCGCCGCCTTCCATGCCTCTGGTTCGCCAGGGGCGGGATTGATGACGGAAGATGCGTGGACCGCCGTTGAGATCGCATTCCCAATCGAGGGGATGCCGGGCCGTATCGTAGAAAAGAGAATAGAATGTCCAAGCGCCACAGCGCCAAATACAAGATCGACCGCGCCATGGGTGAGAACCTGTGGGGCCGCGCCAAGTCGCCGGTCAACAAGCGTTCTTACGGTCCCGGTCAGCACGGTCAGCGTCGCAAGTCCAAGGTCTCGGACTTCGGTCTGCAACTGAAGGCCAAGCAGAAGCTCAAGGGCTACTACGGCAACATCACCGAGAAGCAGTTCGCCAAGACCTACGACGAAGCCACGCGTCGCAAGGGCAACACCTCGGAAAACCTGATCGGCCTGCTTGAATCGCGTCTGGACGCCATCGTCTACCGCGCCAAGTTCGTCCCGACCGTCTGGGCCGCCCGTCAGTTCGTCAACCACGGCCACGTCCTGGTCAACGGCAAGAAGGTCGACATCGCCTCCTACCGCGTGAAGCCGGACGACGTCGTGACGGTGAAGGAAAAGTCGCGCAGCATGGCTCTGGTGATCGAAGCCCAGACGTCGTCGGAACGCGACGTGCCGGATTACCTGGAGCTGTCGGACCGTTCGTTCTCGGTCCGCTATGTCCGCGTGCCGGAACTGTCGGACGTGCCGTACGCCGTGAAGATGGAACCGAACCTGGTCGTCGAATACTACGCTTCGTAAGCAAGGCTTACGAAGCTCTCTTTGAGGGGGCTATCGCCCTTCGGGCTGCTTGAGCCCGTCGATAGTCCCTTTGAAGGTTTCAGTTTGAAGGGCCTCGGATTCGTCCGGGGCCTTTCGTTTTTTCTCCTGTTCCCTCTGCGGGCGAACAGGCGCATTCTCGGCCCGTTCAGGCTTTGAGAGACAGGGGAGGTCGTCGGTGCGCGACTCCATCATCGGACGCTTGGGTTTGATCGCCGCCGCGGCAGCGAGCCTTGCCGCCTGCGCCACCGCCAGCGAGCCGACCGTCTCGACCCAGGGCATGCCCGGCGCGCTGGAGCCGATCCACGCCGCCGCCTTCACCAAGAACGAGGCCGTCTTCTGGGTCAGCTCCAACGGCTGCACCGCCAAGGAGGACCTGATCCCCATCGTCAGCCTGCAGGGCGGCGCCGCCGTCATCACCCTGCGTCGCATCGACGAGGACAAGTGCCGCCAGGATCTGGTCGAGGGCGTCGAGCTGAAATGGTCGTTCGAGGAACTGGGCCTGCCGCCCGGCTCGCCCATCAGCGTCAACAACCCCTATCAGCTGCCGCGCTCCTGATCCGTCCGTGTAGGGATTGGTTAAGCCTGTTCGGGCGCGTCTGATTAAATTCTCTGCTGTTATGAAGCCAGGCTGTCTTCTCCACGGTCTGTAGCTTTCATGCGTTTTTTCACGTGCCTGACCGACGATCATAATCTCTGGCTGGTGGCGCTATCCGCCGGTCTTTGCCTGATCGGCTCCATCATCACCTTCCGCCTCTATCGCCGCCTGCGCGCCGCCGAAAAGGGCACGCGCCTGGCCTGGGCCTTCATGGGCGCCGTGGCGACCGGGGCGACGATCTGGTGCACCCATTTCGTGGCGATGATCGCCTATGAGCCCGGCACGAGCGTCAGCTACGAGCCGGTTCTGACCGGCGTCTCCCTGGGCGTGGCCATCGGCGGAAGCGCGTTGGCCCTGTGGGTCGCCTCGCGGACCCTGCGCTTCTCGGCCGAGATCGGCGGCGTGCTGTTCGGCCTGACCGTGGTGGCGATGCACTATACCGGCATGGCGGCCTTTGCGACCGACGCCGTCATCCACTGGTCGACCGCCTATGTCGTCGCCTCCATCGTCGGGGCCGTCCTGTTCGGTGGGCTGGCGTTCAACCGCGCGCGGCGTTCGGGACAGGTGGCGCCCGTCGCGTTGATGGTGCTGGGCATCGTCGCGCTGCACTTCACCGGCATGGCGGCCATGACCGTCATTCCGCTCGCGCCGTCGGCGGATCTCATCGCCAGCAACAGCGCCAACATCGTCCTGGCCTTCGCGGCATCCGCCGTCGGCCTGATGATGCTGGGCACCGGCGTCGCCAGCCACGCCCTGGACATGCAGTCCCGGCTTCAGGCCAAGGCGCGTCTCGATCATCTGATCGAGGGCAGCGTGGACGGCATGGTGGTCGAGCAGGGCGGCCTGATCCTGGCCGCCAACGCCGCCTTCGCCGACCTGGCGGGCGTGGCGCATGACGTCCTGGTCGGCGAGCCGCTGTCGCGCTGGCTGTCCAATACCGCCGACCTGACGGTAGGCGGCCTGACACAATCCAAACTGGTCGGGGCGGGCGAGACCGAGATCCCGGTCGAGATCGCCGTGCGGCGCGACGGCCGACACGCCGTCGTGACCGATGTCATGATCTATGCCGTGCGCGACCTGCGCATGCGCCTGGCCCAGGAACGTCGCATCGCCCATCTGGCGCGCAACGACGGCCTGACCGGCCTGCCCAACCGTTCGTCCTTCCTGGAGTGGCTGACGCGCCAGACTTCGGACATCACGGCGCCGACCAAGGTCGCCCTGCTCGCCATGGACCTGGATCGGTTCAAGGAGGTCAACGACGTCCACGGCCACGCCGCCGGCGATCAGCTGCTGGTCCAGATCGCCGAGCGCATGCGGGCCTGCCTGCGTCATGACGAGTTCGTGGCCCGCCTGGGCGGAGACGAGTTCGTCGCGGTCATGCCGATCCGCCACCGCGACGACGCCCTGGACCTGGTGGCGCGCCTGCGCGACGCCGTCACCGAACCCGTCGTTCTGGACCATGCCGAGGTCGCCTGCGGCCTCAGCACCGGCATCGCGATCTGGCCCGACGACGCCCATGACGTATCCGCCCTGATCAACGATGCGGACCTGGCCATGTATCGGGCCAAGGCCTCGCTGGGGACCGATGTCTGTTTCTACGAGGAAGAGATGGACGAGGCGGTGCGCACGCGCCGTCGCATGGCCCAGCAGATGCGCGAGGCCCTGGACCAGGGTCAGTTCAGCCTGAACTGGCAGCTTCAGGCCGCCGTCGATACGGGCGACATCACGGGCTACGAGGTTCTGCTGCGCTGGATCCAGCCTGACGGGACCTTCATATCGCCGGCCGACTTCATTCCCCTGGCCGAAGAGAATGGCCTGATCCTGCCGATCGGGGAATGGGTGCTGCGCACCGCCTGCGCCGAGGCCGCTACATGGGCCGAGCCGCACAAGATCGCCGTCAACCTGTCGCCGGTCCAGCTGGGCCACGTGGATCTGCCGCGCCTGGTGCATCAGGTGCTGATCGAGACCGGCCTGTCGCCCGCCCGGCTGGAGCTGGAGATCACCGAGACGGCCATGATCACCGACATGGAGCGCACGACCCATGTGCTGCGCCAGCTCAAGCTGCTGGGCGTCTCCATCGCCATGGACGACTTCGGCACCGGCTATTCGTCGCTGTCCACCCTGCGCGCCTTCCCGTTCGACAAGATCAAGCTGGACCGCTCTTTCATGTCGGAGTTGGACGGCGGACCGCAATCCGCCGCCATCATCCGCGCTGTCCTGGCCTTGGGCGAGAGCCTGGACATCCCGGTTCTGGCCGAGGGCGTCGAGACGCTGGAGCAGCTGACCTTCCTGCGCGACCAGGGCTGCGACGAGGTTCAGGGCTATCTGCTCGGCCGTCCGCAAAAGACAGCCGAGAGCGAGGTCCAGGCGGCGGCGCGGGTGCTGTGGGCTGTCGATCCCGCGCTGGAGAAGGCGGCCTGATCAGGCCGCCTGCCTAGCCGGCCTTGCCGTAGCCCGGCCAATATTTCTTGCCCGCCCGCTCGTACTGCGGCGGCAGGTTCTCGTCCTCGCCCAAGGCCACGGCCGCATGGTGCGCCCAGTTCGGATCGTCCAGCGCCGCACGCGCGACGGCGATCAGGTCGGCCTGACCCGAGGCCACGATGTCCTCGGCCTGTTGCGGATCGAAGATCATGCCTACGGCCATGACGCTGGCGTCCGGCGTCGCGGCCTTCACGGCTTGTGCGAACTGCAGCTGATAGCCCGGCTCGGCGCCCGGAATGTCGGCGCGCGCGACATTGCCGCCCGACGTCAGGTGCAGATAGTCATAGCCCATGTCGTGCAGGGCCTGACCAAAGGCCGTGACTTCGTCCGGCGCGATGCCGCCCTCGACCCAGTCCGACCCGTTGAACCGCACGCCCAGCGCCTTGGTCCGGGGCCAGGCGTCGCGCAGGGCCTGCGCCACCCGCAAGGGGAAGCGCGCCCGGTTCTCGAACCCGCCGCCGAAGTCGTCGGTGCGGTGATTGGACAGGGGCGACAGGAACTGGGTCAGCAGATAGCCGTGGGCGGCGTGCAACTCGACCAGGTCGAACCCGGCCCGGTCCGCCCGGCGCGCCGCGTCCTCGAAGGCTGCGACGACGCGGTCCATGTCGGCCTGGGTCATCGCCGTCGGGGTGTGCCAGTCGTCCTTGAACGGTTCGGCCGACGCGCTGAACGTCTCCCATGCGCCCTCGTCGGCGCCCAGGGCGCGACCGCCCTTCCACGGCGCGCTGGTCGAGGCCTTGCGCCCGGCGTGGCCCAGCTGAACCCCGATCGGCGTGTCGCTGTAGGTGCGGATGTCGCTGATGATCCGGGCGAAGGCGGCTTCCTGGGCGTCGTTCCACAAGCCGGTGTCGTCCGGCGTGATGCGGCCCGCCGCCTCAACCCCCGTCGCCTCGACGATGACCAGGCCTGCGCCCGAGATCGCCAGCTTGCCCAGATGCTGCACGTGCCAGGGCTGGGGCACGCCATCGACGGCGGAATACTGGCACATCGGGGCGATGACGACGCGGTTCTTCAGCGTCAGAGGCCCCACGGCGTGGGGCGAGAACAGCAGGCTCATGAGAGGCGATCCGAAGGAAAGGGGAGGGACTGTAGCTATGGCGGTTGCGGACGCATTCAACCCCGACCCTGTCCGATTGTTCATCCAGCTTGCCGATTATTCACGTGTGCAGGACCGGCCCTCACGGCACAAAGGGTCAAGCTTTCAAAGGGGAACACCAAATGCTTCGTCTCGCTCTCGCCATCGCCATCGCCGCCCCGCTGCTGTCGGGCTGCATCATCGTCTCGACCGAAAAGCCGACCACGCGGGTCATCACCGCCCCGGCCTCGGGTCAGTGATGCGGGGTCTTGCAAAGGGTCTGGCGGTCGCGGCCCTGGTCGCGCCGCTGCTGTCGGCCTGCGTCATCTACGACAGCGATGCGGGCGAGAACGTCTCGGTCAATGTCACCCGCAACGACGCCCCGCCGGCCGAGGCCATTCGCGAGGCCCGCTTTGCCGACGGCGCCCTGATCGCGCGTGTCGATTCCAACGGCTGCACCCAGGCGTCCGATTTCGAAGTGTCAGTGTCGGACAACACGCCGACCGAAATCACCCTGCGTCGCACCAAGCCGGACCTGTGCAAGGCCCTGGTCCCGAACGGCGTCGAACTGCGCTGGACCTACGCAGACCTGGGCCTTGAGCCCGGAACCCCGGCGCGGATCCTCAATGCGCTGAAATAGGCGTCTCGAACACCGCCAGCATCGTGGGCGGAATGCGCTGGGGCCTCAGGGTCGCTGCGTCGACCAGCACCCATTCGGTGACGCCTTGGGCGCAGACGCGGCCCTGGGCGTCCTCGATGCGGACATAGCGGGTGAAGCGCGGCCCCTGCGGATCGCCGACCCAGGTGCGCGCGACCACGTCCTGGGCGCCCGGTTCGATGCCGCGCAGATAGTCGATCTCGTGCCGGGTTGCGACCCAAGACCATTTCGCCCGCGTCGCCTCGTCGAAGCGCGCGTTCCAGTGAGCCGTGCCTGCGTCCTGCAGCCAGCCGACATAGACGACGTTGTTGACGTGTCCATTGGCGTCGATGTGTTCGGGCCGCACGTGCAGCGGCACGACGAAGACCTCGCGGTCCTCGCGCGGCGTCAGCGTCTTGCGGGCCATCAGGCCTCGCCGAGCGGCACGCCCTTCTCGACCATCAGGGCCTGAAGTTCGCCGGCCTGGAACATCTCGCGGATGATGTCGGAACCGCCGACGAATTCGCCCTTCACATAGAGCTGCGGGATCGTCGGCCAGTCGGTGAAGCTCTTGATGCCTTCGCGCAGGGCCTCGTCCTGCAACACGTCCACGCCCACGAAGGCGGCGCCGACATGGTCCAGGATCTGCACCGCCAGCGACGAGAAGCCACAGCGCGGCTGGTCGGGCGTGCCCTTCATGAACAGCACGACGTCGTTCTGAGCGACGGTTTCGCCGATGAAGGCGTGAGCGGGATCGGCGGTCTGGGCAGTATCGGTCACGGGAAAGGGCCTTTCGTGAAGCCCGTCAGCTAGGGAGCCGAGAGGGCGCGGTCAAGGCGTCCGCGACGATCTGTATGGCGCGGGTCGCTCTGCGTCAGGCGGCCTGGCTGGCGACGACGCGCGCCATCTCGATCTGCGCGGCCAGGCCAGGCGGCATGTCGCGCTCGGGCGCGGCCGCCAGTTGCGCCAGCCGGTCGGTGTCGGTGGCGTTGACGATCACGCTGGACACCGTCGGATCGGTCAGAACGTAGGCCAGGCAGATCGCCTCGGCCGTCCAGTTCTGCGTGCGATACAGGAAGCCGAAGGCGTCCTTCTGCGGCGAATCCGGCGGCCGCTTCTGCGCGCCGATGCCGAACAGGCCCTTCTTCAAGATCGGCGCGATGCGCGGACCGGAGCGCCGGTCGGTGTAGAAGTCATAGGCGAACACCGACATGTCGTGTTCGCGCGCCGAGCGGATGCGGTTGCGGACCTTCCAGTCGGCATTGATGCCCAAGGGGGTCAGCAGGGCGTCGAACGCGCCGGTCGAGACATAGGCGTCCATCACCTCGCCGCCGCCCGCGATGCCCAGCAGCTTGATGCGCCCGGTCGCCCGCATGGCCTTCAGCGCGCTCAGCGACGACTGGGCCAGTTCGGTTTCGCCCGGCTCGTGCAGCACCGCCACGTCGATCCAGCCCAGTCCCGAGAAGTGCAGCACCCGGTCGATGGCGGCCGTCATGCCCTGGGCGGAAAAATCCCTGTCTTCGCCACGTCCGTCGCCGGCCCCCAGAGTCAGGCTGACATAGACCAGCTTGCGATCCACGTGCGACAGGGCCTCGCCCAGCACCTCGGCCGCCACAGGGTCGGCGCTGTCCAGGCGGTAGCTGTTGACGCCCGCTTCCAGCGCCGAATACAGCAGGTCCAGCCCCGCTTCGCGCCCGCGCTTCAGCGCATCGGCGCCGAAGTTCAGCGTCAGGTTGGAGATGGCGGCGCCCGAGGCGCCGAAGGGCCTATAGCGCATCGGTCAGTTTCCCGCCTCGGGCGCCGAGGTTTCCAGCGCCAAGGCATGAAGCTCGCCGCCCATCTGACCCTTCAGCGCGGCATAGACCATCTGGTGCTGGCGCACGCGCGGCACACCCGCAAAGGCGCTGGACACGATGCGGGCGCGATAGTGGTCGCCGTCGCCCGCCAGGTCCTCGATGTCGATCTGGGCGTCGGGAAAGGCTTCGACCAGATGCTGGCGCAGCGTTTCGACGGGCATGGGCATGACACAGGACTCGCGGTTCGTTCGGCGCGATTTTGGCGCATAAACCTTAATGGCGACCTACGCGCCTCGAACCGGCCTTTCGAACAGCTGAACCGTGTAATCCTTGTAGGTCGCGGTCGCATAGGGGCGATAACCGACCCGCGCCGCCAGCTTCAGCGAGGCCAGGTTCTCCGGTGCGATCATGCAGACGGTGCGCCCCTCCAGCGTCTGGTCGGCCCAGCCCAGCACCGCCGTCAGGGCCTCGGCCGCATAGCCCTTGCCCTGGAACGCCGGCGCGACGCCCCAGCCCAGTTCGGGCGCCTCGAACGGCGGCTCCAGCTCGCGGCGATAGTCGAACACCCCCACGCTGCCCAGATAGGCCCCGCCGTCGCGCAGCCGGATCGTCCAGTTGCCGTGGCCCATCGCGGCCCAATGGCCGATGTCGCGCAACAGCCGGAACCAGACCTCCTCGCGCCCCAGCACGCGGCCCATGATGTGGCGCGTGAAGTCCTCGTTCGACCACAGCGTCAGCAGATCGTCGAAATCCTCGGTCGAGACCGGGCTCAGCATCAGTCGTTCGGTCGTCAGAATCCTGTCGTTCACATCAGGCCCAGTTGCTTGAAGCTGGCCACCCCGTCGCGGCCGACGACCAAGTGGTCGTGAACCTCGACGTTAAGCGCGCGCCCGGCCTGCACAACCTGTTTCGTGATCTCGACGTCGGCGCGGCTGGGCGTCGGATCACCCGACGGATGGTTGTGGACCAGGATCAGGGCGCTGGCCGACAGCTCCAGCGCGCGCCGGATCACCTCGCGCGGATAGACCGGTGCATGATCGACCGTGCCCCGGTTCTGCACCTCGTCCAGGATCAGCTGGTTCTTCTTGTCCAGATACAGCACCCGGAACTGCTCGCGCGGCTCGTGCTGCAGGGCGACCCGGACATAGGCCAGCAGCGCCGTCCACGACGAGATCACCGGCCGTTTCGCCGTCGGCTCGCGCGCGATCCGCCGCGTCACGTCGAAGATCAGCTGCAGGTCCAGCGCGATCGCCCGCGTCGCCTTGCCGACGGCATAGCCCATCGACCGCGCGACCTGATCCTCGATCGCCTCATGGCTGGCCGCCCCGATCCCCTCCAGCCCCCCGAACCGCGCCAGCAGATCCTTGGCCAGCGGCTTGGTGTCCTTGTAGGGCACGCTGCGGAACAGCAGCATCTCCAGCAGCTCATAGTCGGGCAGGGCCCCCAGCCCGCCCTTCGCCGCCCGCTCGCGCAGACGGTCGCGATGGCCGCTGTGGCGCGGGATCGGCTTGGTCGAAATCTCGTCAGTCATACGCCGTCAGGCTCGCAGATGCGCAACCGTCACAGGATCGGTCGATCCGTGCGCGCGCGCAAGCTCAACGTGTGCCAGCGCCGCGTCATTTCGCAGCAAGCCGGCTATGGCGTCGTCGAAGCGCCTTGGGTCGCGTTCAGCGCTTCCTCACGGGCTTGGGTCGGGACGCCCAGCGCGATGAGAACGCTGTTGGGTACAAGGGCATGGTCATACGGATCGCGTGTCGGAGGCTGTCCTCGCCGCACCGTCGTCTGGGTGCCGTAGATTTGCGGCTTTCCCGTCATCTGCAGATATCGGTCCAGCGTCGCGGCCGCGATCCAGGTCGATTCTGTCGAGCCCTTCGCGACGGCGGCCAAGGCCAGGCTATGGGCCAGCAGGTAATCGTCAGGCGTGGAGCCGTGCTGGAAGACGAAGGCGGCAGCGTGGAAGTCGGCTGCGGTCTTCAGAGCATCTGCCTCCAGCAAAGCGCGCACCTGCCCTCTGCGGATCGCGTCCTCGGCGATCATGCGCTCAGCGTAAGCCCGCCCTCCCGCCAAAACCGCGCTGAGGTCTTGCCGAACGGCTTGGTCGGACGCCAGGATCGCCGCCATTTCCGGATTGTCGGATACCACCGCGGCGTCTTGCGCCAAGGCGGGCATGGCGAATGCCAAAACCATGCCGGTCGTCACTAGAAGCCGCTTCATCATATCTGGCTATTCTCCGCGATCCCGAAGGATCATGGGAAGACGCCGCCTGCGCATCAAATGAAATCCCGGTAATGCGCTTAGTTCGGCCGGAACAGCCCCGCCGGCGACGCCGTGAAGATTTCCAGCCCGTCTTCCGTCACCCCGATGGTGTGTTCGCACTGCGCGGACAGGGACTTGTCGCGTGTCACGGCGGTCCAGCCGTCGGACAGCACCTTCACGTGCGGCTTGCCCAGGTTGACCATCGGCTCGACGGTGAAGAACATGCCGGGCTTCAGCACCGCCCCCTCGCCGCGACGGCCGTAGTGCAGGACGTTGGGGCTGTCGTGGAAGACGCGGCCAATGCCGTGGCCGCAGAAGTCGCGAACCACGCTCATGCGCTGGGCCTCGACGAACTTCTGGATGGCGAAACCGATGTCGCCGAAGGTATTGCCCGGCTTGACCTGTTCCAGGCCCAGATCCAGCGACTGATAGGTCACGTCGATCAGCTTCTTGGCGCGCGCATTGATCTCACCGACCGCATACATGCGGCTGCTATCGCCGTGCCAACCGTCGACGATGACGGTGTGGTCGATGTTGACGATGTCGCCGTCCTTCAGCACCCGGTCGCCGGGAATGCCGTGGCAGACGACGTGGTTGATCGACGTGCAGACGGTCTTTTCATAGCCCTTGTAGCCCAGGCAGGCGGGCAGGCCGCCGTTGTCCAGGGTGAACTCGCGCACCAGATCGTCGAGCGTGCTGGTCAGGACGCCCGGCTTCACATGGGCGGCGATCATGTCCAGCGCCTCGGCGACCAGACGGCCGGCCTTGCGCATCCCCTCGAAGTCTTCGGCTTCGTGGACGCGGATGGCGCTGGAGCGGACCAGGACGTCGGTTTCGATTTCGGGCGTTTCGTACATGGGGCGATCGGTCTGCAAAAGGCGATGATACGGCGCAATCCGTTCGCCGCAGATGGTCGTTATAGCATGAAACCTCAACCCCGAGTTTGGATTCCCCGCATGACCGACGTCGATCCTATTGCTGCCGGGCCTACCGCCGCCGTCCTGGTCATCGGCGACGAAATCCTGTCGGGCCGCACCCAGGATACGAACACCAACACCATCGCCCGCTTCCTGGCCGCGCTGGGGATCGACCTGATGGAGGCGCGGGTCGTCGGCGACGATCATGACCGGATCATCGAGGCGCTCGACGCCCTCAGATCACGCTGGGACTATGTCTTCACCACCGGCGGCATAGGCCCGACGCATGACGACATCACCGCCGACGCCGTCGCGGCGGCCTTCGACGTGGCCCTGCCCGAGCATCCCGAGGCGATGGCCATCCTGGCGCGCCGCTATGGCGACGACTTCAACGCCGCGCGCCGTCGCATGGCCCGCATTCCTCAGGCCGGGGTGCTGATCGCCAATCCGGTCACCGATGCGCCGGGCTTCCAGATCGGCAATGTCTTCGTCATGGCCGGCGTGCCGAAGATCATGCAGGCGATGCTTGAGGATGTGGCGCCGCGCCTGCGCACCGGCGCCGTCGTTCATGCTCGGACGCTGAAGGTCAGTGGGGTGGGCGAGGGGGCTGTGGCAGATGTGCTGCGGGCCGCCGCAAATATGCGCCGTGACCTGTCGTTCGGCAGCTATCCTTTCGGGCACGGCAGCGTCGGCGAGATTGGAACCCAGTTGGTCATCCGTGGCCGCAACGCCGGCCTCGTCGAGGCTGCAGCGCAAGATTTGATCGCCGAACTCCGTAATCTGAGCATCGATGTTGCCGCGACGTAACCTCGCAAAGCCGTGATCATGTGCGGCTCAGGCGCCACGGTTTCGCCTGTTTCCGGTCCGATGGGGGCCTTGCCCGCAACGCTTTCGCGCCGTGAACGCTGAGTGGGTTCCTCCCCGGATCGACCGCGCCGAATGCGGTCGACGTTTACTTAGGTGTTTGAAATGACCTCCAGGAACTTCGCCCGCGTGGGCGGGCTCGCCCTGACGACCGCCCTTCTGGCCGGCGTCGCCGCCCCGGCCATGGCCGGCTCCTTCTATGTTCAGGAACAATCGACGCGCGCCCAGGGCCGCGCCAACGCCGGCGTCGGCGCCGACAAGGGCGTGCAGTCCCTGTGGTGGAACCCCGCCGCCATCGCCGGCGCCCAGCGCGAAGTCTATCTCGGCGCACACGGCCTGATCCTGGATTCCGATGTCGATGACCGCGGCTCCAGCCTGACCTACAACGTCCCCTTGCCCCGCTTCGGTGTGGCCAGCCGAACCGTCCCCGTCAACGGCGACCCGCACGTCCACGAAGTGGTCGAAAGCGGCATCGTGCCGAACTTCGCCGTGTCCATGCCGATCGGCGACCGCTTCAACGTCGGCCTGGCCGTTCAGGCGCCCTACAACTTCACCACCAAGTATGAGCCGACCGACTTCGCGCGCTACGACGCCCTGACGTCCGAATTGCGTTCGGCCAACGTCAGCCTGGTCGCCGCCATGACGGTCACCGACTGGCTGGACCTCGGCGTCGGCTTCGACGCCCAGTACGCCAAGGCGACCCTGTCGTCGGCCCTGCCGAACATCTCAGCCGCTGTCCTGGCAGCGGACTATGCCGTCTCGCCGTCCACCGACGGTCGCAACCAACTGGAAGGCGACGGCTGGGATTACGGATGGAACGCCGGCGCCCAGATGCATTTCGGCAAGCTGGACCTGGGTCTGTCCTACCGTTCCAAGATCGAGCACGAGTTGGAAGGTTCGGTGAACATCTCGGGCCTGACCGGCGTCCTGGCCGGCGCCAACGTCTCGGCTGACGGCGGCGCCTCCTTCACGACGCCCTGGTACGCCACCGTCTCGGCCCGCTACGCCGTCAACGATCGCCTGACCCTGAACGCCCAGGTCAACCAGATCGGCTGGAGCGAGTTCGACGCCATCCGCGTGGCCTACACCGGTGGCGGCTCGACCATCGTCCAGGACTATGACGACGTCACCACCGGCGCGGTCGGCTTCGACTACAAGATCGATCCGTCCATGACCTTCCGCGCGGGTCTGGGCTACGACCCGACCCCGACCTCGGACGATCACCGCACCGCCCGTATCCCGGACGGCGACCGTTGGCTCTACGCCGCCGGCCTGTCCAAGACGGTCGGCTCGATGACCTTCGACGGCGCCGTCACCTACATCGACATCGACACCGCGACGATCAACGACACGCGCGACGTCTATGGAAACGGCCTGGTCATCTCGAACCTGCGCGGCGAATCGCAAGGCTCGGGCGTCGGCTTCTCGATGGGCGCGACCTGGGCCTTCTAAGGTCCGCACACGCCTGACATGAGAACGGCGGCTCCTTCGCAGGAGCCGCCGTTTTTTTATCCTCCCCCGTTCACGGGGGAGGGGGACCGCGCGAAGCGGGGTGGAGGGGGCGAACGCCCCCGGTCCTTCGGATCAGGCCTTGGCGCCGCCGACATAGCCCTTGCCGCCATTGGACGGGCGGCGACGGGGGCGGCGCTTCATTTCGCCTTCCGCCGGTTTGACGTTGTCGTTGATCGACGGGACGCGCTCGCCGGCCAGGGGGTTGTAGGCGCGTTCGGGACGCGGGGCCGCCGGGGTCTCGCCGGGACGGGCGCGACGCTGGCGATGGGGTTGGCCGCCGCCTTCCGGGCGCACGCCGTCACGGTGAGGAACGCGGCTGCGTCCACGACCGCCGCGACCTTCACCGCGCCCGCCTTCGCCACGGTCGCCGCCTTCGCGTTCCGGCATGGTCGCCTTCTTGCCGACGCCGGTCGCCATGATGGTGGCGTCCAGCTGGCCCAGGGCCTTGTCGTTACGACGGTCGATGGCCGGGATCTTCTGGCGCGTGACCTTTTCGATATCCTTCAGCAGCTTCATCTCGTCGCCGGCGACGAAGCTGACGGCGGTGCCGTCCTTGCCCGCCCGCGCGGTGCGGCCGATGCGGTGGACATAGGATTCCGGCACGTGCGGCAGTTCGAAGTTCACGACGTGCGAGACGCCGTCCACGTCGATGCCGCGCGCGGCGATGTCTGTGGCGACCAGGACGCGCAGCTTGCCGGCCTTGAAGGCGGCCAGGGTGCGTTCACGCTGGGGCTGGGACTTGTTGCCGTGGATGGCGCCGGCCTCGACGCCGCCGGCTTCCAGATAGGCCGCGACCTTGTCGGCGCCGTGCTTGGTCTTGGTGAAGACCAGGCAGCGCGTGTATTCGGGATCCGAGAACATCTCGGTCAGCAGGGCGCGCTTACGGCCCTGTTCGATATAGACGACCGACTGGCTGATACGCTGCACCGTGGTCGACTGCGGCGTGACCTGGACCTTGACCGGGTCCTTCAGCAGTTCGCCCGCCAGCTTGCCGATCTCGGTCGGCATGGTCGCCGAGAAGAACAGGTTCTGACGCTTGGCCGGGATCTTTGAGACGATCTGGCGGATCGGCTTGATGAAGCCCAGGTCCAGCATCTGGTCGGCCTCGTCCAGCACGAAGATTTCGGTCTGCGACAGGTCCAGGTTCTTCTGCTGGATGTGGTCCAGCAGACGGCCGGGCGCCGCGACCAGGATGTCCAGACCCTGTTGCAGGGCGCGTTCCTGGCCGCCGTATTTCACGCCGCCGAAGATCACCGCGACCCGGAAGCCCAGGTGGGCGCCGTAGGCCTTGAAGCTGTCGCCGATCTGGGTGGCCAGCTCACGCGTGGGCGACAGGACCAGCACGCGGGTCGTGCGCGGCTTGGGCGCGATGCGGTTTTCGGCCAGGCGATGCAGGATCGGCAGGGCGAAGGCGGCGGTCTTGCCGGTGCCGGTCTGGGCGATGCCCAACAGGTCCTTGCCGGCCATGACGTCAGGAATGGCCTTTTCCTGGATCGGGGTCGGCGTGGTGTAGCCGGTCGACGCCAGGGCCTGCAGAAGGGCCTTGTTCAGGCCCATGGATTCGAAGGTGATGCTCACAGCTTTGTCTTTCGCGTAGCGGCGACGCGCATCGGCCATGGCATGACGCCGTCGGGCCGCGCACCGCCAGTCCCGACGGGGCCTCGAAAACGAGGCCTGCGGGGTGGATCGGGCGCCGCCCCGCGTGTCCGGGCAGCGAATGGATATGAGGGGCCGGCGGCTTCTACAGACAGGTCTGGATCAGACCCACACGCGCTGGAGACGCCGGAGATCGCGATTGTGCGACGCAGCGCAAATGGGCGCTTATCGCCGATAAGTCAACTGCCGCACACATCAGGGCGCGTATCGCGTCGCCGCCTCGGGCAGGCCGTCGGGCAGTCCGATGGCCGCGCGCCACTCTTCGGGATGCAGCCGCGCCATCTCCAGATCCAGCCAAGCCAGCGGCTTCAGCCTGCCGTCGTCGTCCCAGAACCGCTCCGCCCACGGCTGTCCCGTCTCGCGCGCCCGCGCCCGATCCCGCGCCGTCGCCTCCGGCCCCAGATGCGTCGCCCGCCAATGATACAGCCACGGAATATGCCAGTGCGGCGCGCTGGTCAGCCGCTCGTCCCGCATCGCCGCCGCCAGACATTCCGCCAGCGCCCGCGCCTCCTCCAGCTGTGCGGAAAAGGCGTCGCGCCGCGCCTGGATATGCCGGTCCCAGCCTTCCGCCGGCTCGATCGGCCCCGCCTGCGCCGGATCGGGCCGTTTCCACCCCTCCGCCTCGCGCCGCTTCCACAGGGCATGGACCCCCACGTCATAGCGTGCGGCGACGGACCGCGCCGTCTCGCCGTCCTCCCACGCCTTGCGCACCTCGGCCCAGACGGCGTCCGGCCGGATCTTGCGATGTATGCCCTGGCTCATTCGCCACTTGTGCTCCACCCCTGCGTCAGCATCGGTCGCAGGCGGGGAGAGGTGAGGGGCAAGCAGCGTCATTACGCTGGCTGGCGCGTCCAACTTTACATGTCGATCTGTATGAAATCAGCGGTTTGACATCGAAAATCGGCCGTCTTCCGGCCTGAGGTAGCGCCCGCCCCATACTGGCGGCATGGAAAAACGCAGATACAAGATCGTGTCCCCCGAGATCTGGAGCCAGATCCGCAAGGACTACCTCGCCGGCGACGACGCCCGTCAGGTCGCCGCCCGCTACGACGTCACCGTGCCCGCCCTGCGCGCCCGCGCGACGAAGGAGGGCTGGTCCCGATACCTCCACGCCCCGCGCCGGTCGCCGGCCAGGCCCGCAAAGGCGTCATCGCCCACGCCCGACGCCCCTGCGCCAGTTCCGACCGACGAGTTCGGCCCGTTCGAGGATGCGCCCGACGCCCCCGAATCCGACCCCAACGACCCCGCCGCCCTGGCCGAGGCTGCGGCCCAGGCCTCGGGCCGCGCCCTCCACGCCCAGGACTTCACCCAGGCCCGCGCCCTGGCGGCCCTGGCCGAGACCTATCGCAAACTGGCCGACCGCAGCGCCTCGTCGCGCGGCGCCCGCCTGACGCTCAAGACCGCGCCCCTGAAACTGGTCTTCGACATCCTGACCAACCACGCCGAGGCCGAGAACCGCTTCGCCATGAACACCAGCGACAAGAGCGACTGGGAACTGCGCGGCCAGTACTGGCAGGTCAAACAGAAGCTTGAGCGCGCCAACGATGAATGGGGTGAGGCCCAACTGGCCCGCCGCGTCCAGCTGGACCGCCGCATCGCCGCGCTTGAGGCCCAACTCCGCGAAGCCGGCCTCGACCCCGTCATCGAGCGCGAACAGGACCGCCGCATCTCCCAGGGGATCGACCTCTATCTGGGCACCTGGCGCGGGATCGTCACGATGGAGGAGTGGGAGAAGACGCTGGATGAGTTGTGAGGCCTGATCCTTCTCCCCTTGCGGGAGAAGGTGGGCGAGCGGAGCGAGGTCGAATGAGGGCAGGCCTCAGCGGCTTACGTCGAACCGATCCGTCATACGCGCGTCAGCCCGCTTTCTCCTCACGGGGAGACGGATCATGGCAACCATCAACACCCGCAGACTGATCTGTACCGCCAATGCTGCCAAAATGGAGACCGGCCGCGTGCGATTTGAACATTTCCTTGGAGTTGGACGCTGTGACGCCACCTTAGACGCGCTGCGCCGGCCTTGGGGTGGGCGTAAAGTTCGACTTGGTTTAAGGCTCAGCAACGCGATCTTCCTCGAATCATCGCAGGGTCGGCTGTTGCGTTGACTTCTGGTCTACAATCTGACGGAATAAAGTTTGCAGTCTCAGCGTGCCGACTGCGCTTCACCAATAATAAGCAGGCATTATTTGATGAGCGACAACGTCGTTCCCTTCCCGGGTGCCGCTTCGCACCCCAGTCTTGAGATTGGCTTAGCTACCGTACAAAGGGGTGCGAAGCCGATCGCACACAAAGGTGTTAATGACACTTTTCATGGGGAGGTTCTGCTCGCGTCGGGCGATATCAAACTGGCTTAAATAAAGGACTTGGATGCTCGCGAATTGGCGAATGAGCTCTTGGTGGCTGCGCTGGGCCAAGCGCTAGGTTTGCCCATGCCGCGCGTACACCTTGCTATGGTGCCGATTGGGATCATGCCTGTCGGCAAGGCACCTACTGCCGCTGACGGCTCAGCCTTTGTACTGGCTAGCGAAGACGCGGAGGCACCTTCTCTGAAGCAATTCTACAATGTTGCTGATCAGAGCGTTTATAACGCCATCGTTCAACGCATCGTACAGTGGAAAGATATCGACGCCCTATACTGTGTTGATACTTGGTGTGCAAATGTTGATCGTAATATTGGAAATGTGTTGGTCGATGGCGGAAGTTTCTGGATGATTGATCATGGGCGCTGTTTTAGTGGTCCGTCTTGGGTCGCGACAGCCTTGGATCCTTCTGCCGCGTATCAGAACAAAATCTCCGTATGGCTGACACCAAAAATTCCTGTTGACCAGCGCATGGTCGTAGCGAAGAGGGCTGTGGAGCGAGTTGTGCTTCCTGATGTGCTATTAGATACGGCCGTTTCTCTTTCCCAAGCGAGACGTTTCCTTTCTGCTACGGAGCAAGATGCTGTAACGGCATTCATAAAAGATCGTCGAACTCACCTCCCATCTATTACCGCTGCTGCACTCAGTGTTTTGGTTGCATGATGGATCTCAACGTCGCTGATTTTCCGGTAGCCAAAGACCACAAGCGCTTTCGCTGGGCCCCTATTCTTTTTCACCCGGTCCAATTCTCCCAAGACCGGCTGACGATAGGTTTGATTGTCACTGACGAGCGGGAGGCGCATCTTTTAGCTGCTAATCGTCTCAACAAGCTCGAGTGCCTATTTGCGGGTCGTTCCGAGGACGCGATATTCGCGGCTTCGGTTGCTTTGGAGGCGATCCAGGCGAGACTTTTGACGGATGGCGTGGGCGCTGTGAGAGATTTCGAGTCACCAGTGTCTGGCGTTCATCTCGGTGATTTCCGCGATGCAGAGGCAAGTGATTGGAGGTCACTGGCTTTGAGATGGTTAGAAGCGTCATCGCCGCTCTTCGAGCATCCTGCTGAGCAGCATTTGACAATACAAGAACAAGCCGAGATCGTGGCGAATAAAGTCGTTCCACAGGCCGTTTCTGGTTCAAAGGAGCGGTTGCCGCTTCTGGTTTGGGAATATGTGGCTGATCAAAGACCAACATACGCAAGATATTTTAGTCCGCTCGTCTCGAAATCAGGTAGGCGCCGTCCTTCTTATGAGGCTGCGATCGATTACGCGGGTGTTAAGGTAGTAGCGAATTTTGGAACTTTATTCGCAAGTCGTTCTCAGTCTGTTACAAACATAAAGAGAAGGATGTGGGATCTAAGCGTGGAAATGGGCCGCGAGGAAGGATCTATGTTGAAGCGAAAACATGAAATGATCGTCCAGGCTCCGTTAAAAAATGATCCTCAATTGAGTGATGTTCAGCATAACAATCTAAAATTAGCTCTAAACGTTCTTGAGGAAGAAGCTGATAGTAAGCAAATAAGGCTACTTCCGATGGCAACAGTTAGGGAAATTGGAGAGCATATTCTCAAGCTGGAAGCCGCTTAGAGCCCCCTTACAGCCGCCCCTTCCTGAACCGCTCCTGCGCTTCCGCCGCCGCATCCGCCCGCCAGCGCTTCGGCGCCGACTTGTCCACCTCTTCCCCCGCCCCCGTCAGGGCTTCGTTGGCGAACTCCAGGTCCATCAGCTTCATGCGCTTGATCTCGTCGCGCAGGCGGCCGGCTTCCTCGAACTCCAGGTTGGAGGCGGCCTCGCGCATGCGGCCTTCCAGGTCGCGCAGGGCGGCCTGGAAGTTGGAGCCGACGAAGGGTTTGGACGCCTCGGCCACGCCCGGCCGGGTGATCCGGTCCATCTCGCGCGACTCATAGGGGCTGGCCATGATCTCCTTGATGTCGCGCTTGACGCTCTCGGGGGTGATGCCGTGTTCGGTGTTGTAGGCGACCTGGCGTTCGCGGCGGCGGTCGGTCTCGGCGATGGCGCGCTCCATGCTGCCGGTCATGCGGTCGGCGTACAGGATGACACGGCCGTCCACGTTGCGCGCGGCGCGGCCGATGGTCTGGATCAATGAGGTCTCGGAGCGCAGGAAGCCCTCCTTGTCCGCGTCCAAAATGGCGACCAGGCCGCACTCGGGGATGTCCAGCCCCTCGCGCAGCAGGTTGATGCCGATCAGACAGTCGAACGAGCCCAGACGCAGGTCGCGCAGGATCTCGATCCGCTCCAGCGTATCGACGTCGGAGTGCATGTAGCGGACGCGGATGCCCTGCTCATGCATATATTCGGTCAGATCCTCGGCCATCTTCTTGGTCAGGGTGGTGACCAGGCTGCGGTAGCCCTTGGCGGTCGTCGCCTTGACCTCGTCGATGACGTCGTCGACCTGGTTGCGGGTCTTGCCCGAGACGGGGCGGATCTCGACCGGCGGGTCGATCAGGCCGGTGGGGCGGATGACCTGTTCGACGAAGACGCCGCCGGCCTGTTCCATCTCCCACGGGCCGGGGGTGGCTGACACGTGCACCGTCTGGGGGCGCATGGCCTCCCATTCCTCGAACTTCAGCGGGCGATTGTCGATGCAGGAGGGCAGGCGGAAGCCGTATTCCGCCAGCGTCGATTTGCGGCGGTAGTCGCCCCGGAACATGCCGTTGATCTGGCCGATGGTGACGTGGCTCTCGTCCACGAACAGCAGGGCGTTGTCGGGGATGTATTCGAAGAAGGTCGGCGGCGGCTCGCCGGGGGCGCGGCCGGTCAGCCAGCGGGAATAGTTCTCGATGCCGGCGCAGCTGCCGGTGGCCTCCATCATCTCCAGGTCGAAACGGGTGCGTTGTTCGAGGCGTTGCGCCTCCAGCAGCTTGCCGTTCTCGACCATCCAGTCGAGCGTCTCCTTCAGCTCGGCCTTGATGCCGTTGGTCGCCTGGTTCAGCGTCGGGCGCGGGGTGACATAGTGACTGGCGGCGTAGACGGTGATCTCGGTCAGGTCAGCGGTCTTCTTGCCGGTCAGGGGATCGAACTCCTGGATCGCCTCCAGCTCGTCCCCGAACAGGCTGATGCGCCAGGCGCGGTCCTCAAGGTGGACCGGGAAGATCTCGATCACGTCCCCGCGCTTCCTGAACATGCCGCGGTCGAAGTTCAGGTCGTTGCGCTTGTACTGCAGCGCGATCAGATCGGCCCGCAGCTTGCCCTCATCGATCTGGTCCCCGACCTTCAGCGTGAACGTCATCGCCGTATAGGTCTCCACCGACCCGATGCCGTAGATGCAGGACACCGACGCCACGACGATGACATCTTCGCGTTCCAGTATCGCCCGCGTCGCCGAGTGCCGCATCCGGTCGATCTGCTCATTGATCGACGAATCCTTCTCAATGTAAGTGTCAGTTCTCGGAACGTAAGCTTCTGGCTGATAGTAGTCGTAGTAGCTTACAAAGTATTCGACGGCATTGTCGGGGAAGAAGCTCTTGAACTCGGAGTAGAGCTGGGCCGCCAGAGTCTTGTTCGGGGCCAGGATCAGGGCCGGGCGCTGGGTTTCCTCGATGACCTTGGCCATGGTGAAGGTCTTGCCAGACCCAGTGACGCCCAGCAGCACCTGGTCGCGGTCGCCTTCGCCCGCCTGGGCCACCAGTTCGGCGATGGCGGTCGGTTGGTCGCCGGCGGGGGTGTATTTCGTCTCCAGCCGGAAGCGGCCGCCCTTCTTCTTGCCCTCGTGCGAGGGGCGGTGCGGCACCCAGTCGGCCGGCGCCGCGATGGGCTCCTCCGGCGTCAGGCGCGGGCCGGTGACCGGAGCGAACATCGGCATCGACTTCGCCGACTTGCCCGTATCGCGCACGAACTGCGCCGACGCCTCCTGCACCCCCGGATTGGGCACGTGAACGGGCTTGGCCGGCTTGGCGGCGGCGGGCTTCGGCGTCGAAGAACGGTTCATGAACAGAACTTAGTGCGTGCGAATGGGTCACGCCATAGCGCGCCTTGGCCCAGACGGTTGCGACCCGCTTGTCAGGCCGCGCGGCGCGCGTGATAGGCGCGGCCGTCGGGCGTGGGCTCGGCGTATCCCAGTCTCGCGAGCGCTTGTAGGGCGCCATCGACGCGACGCGACACTTCGCGCCCCTTGAAGGTGGAGGCGATGTCGGCGGCGGATAGGGGGCGGCGGGCGGCATGCAGACGCGACAGCACTTCCAGATGCTGGCCCGTACGATCCGGAGGGAAGGTGAGGCGAGCGACCTTGGCCATTGGCAGATTTCCGATCAGGTCGCGCGTGTCGGCGCCGGCGGCCTGACGAGGGGCGAAACGCGGCGCCTGATAGTCGGGACGCAGCCAACGGATCTGGCCTTGCGCCTCCTCGGTCGCGCGTTCGGCGTTCAGCGCCACGAGACGGGCGAGGTGATCCTCAGAGCTCTCCTCGGCGGGCCAGCCGTAGGCCTCCAGCGTCAGCCGGTCGATGTCGTTATGGATCTCGTCCAGGATCAGGACCGAGCCGGCATCGAAGTCCGCGGCCTCTTCTGGCGTCATCACTCGCCCCGTGGCGACGTGGGCGCGGTGGCCCTCCAGCGCATTATAGAGGCGGGTCAAGGTCAGCTGCGGCTGCTCCGCCAGACGTTGCTTGCGGAAAGCGTCAAGCGTCTCCCCCGCTTGCGCCAAGGCGGCGCGTTGAGCATCGGTCCAAGCGGGGAAGGGAAAAGGGTTAAACCCTTGGCTCTTGGTATAGATCGGTCGATCTTCAAGACTGCCACCGGTCGCTAGAGCCCAGGCAACATGAATGCTGGAACTCAATGTCGCCAGTGATGAGGCGTCGCATAATGCGAAGCAAACCAGTCGATTGTCCGGCAAAATGCTCGCGTCAAGAAACTGGAACACTCGGTGTTTGGCCGTCTCCACCGTCACGATATAGCGCGGTATGCGCTCAAGTGCGGGGCGAAGTTCCTTGCGGGGTTCCCCGAAAATCCACCAGTTGTCACGATAGGCGGCCCGATTGTTGGTGATTCTTTCCTGTTTTACCGTCTGCGCCAGATGCTGATAAACCTCAGGATAGGCATCGCGCACCTGTTCAACGGGCAGGCCGAACAGGTCGATCACCCATTTGCCGCGACTACGGGCCGTCATGTCCCGCCCGTTGAGATAGGGGCGGATATGGGCCTCCAGTCCGACGCGGCGGCCCAGGCCGAGATGCTCGGCTTCCGACCGGCTGACGATGAAGCCGGCGCCGTGGAGCTTCACGCCCGGCGAGCACAGGCCGTCATTGGCCTTCAACGGCGCGGCCCTGGTGACGTCCACACCCACCGTCAGATCGGCGTTGATGACGCCGATGCGTTCCTTCGTTTCGATCTCCGGCTGATCGGTGTCCAGCGCAGCCTCGCGCGAGACGGTCAACAGCCGCCCCTCGTGCGCTCCGGCCTGAGCGACGGTCATGGCGATACGGACGGCGGCGGCGTCTTTGGTCGCGCGGGTCCAGGGATGGTCGTCGATAGCGAAGACCAAGGACAAGGGCGACTTGGCGTTCATCCACCGCTGCATGACCCGACGCTGGAAGACCTGTGTGACGGAGTTTGTCGTGACGAGGCCGAAACGGCGCAGTCTGGAGGCCTTGGCCGTCAGGATCGCCGCGCAGCGATCCCACCAGTACATGACGAGGTCGGCGCTGTCGTTCATGGCGGGGTGCGCCTTCCACAGCGCCTCGGCATAGGCGTCGCCCTGCTCGGCGCGAATGTCCTTGCCGCCGATGAAGGGCGGATTGCCGACGATGAAGTCCGCAGCGGGCCAAGGCGTCAGGCGGGGATTGGGATAGGTGTCGCCGCCGCCTCCGACGATCGGCCCGTCATGCAGCAGGACGGCGTCGACGAAGGGATCGGCCGGCGTTCGCCGGCTAGCGACGGGATTGATGGCGCCATAGTCCTCAAGCACAGGATCGCGAGTCGAAATGTCGCCGTTGCGATAGAGGAACTGGAGATAGCCAATCCAGATCACCAGTTCGGCGATGGCCGCCGCACGCGGGTTCAGTTCGAGCCCGAAGAACTGGCTCGGCAGAATGTCGCGGCGCAGAAGGTCAGGTTTGAGACCGGCCTCGGCCTGGAGCGCGGAGAGAAGGTGAAGCACCTCGTTCTCCAGCGTCTTCATCAGCTCCAGCGTGACATAGAGAAAATTGCCCGTACCGCAGGCAGGGTCGAGCACGCGGATGCCGGTCAGCGCGGTATGAAATTCAGCGACGACACGCACAGCGGCGGCGAGATCGCCTTCGGTCTTGGCCTGTTCGGTCGCGCCCTGAACCGCCTCCCAATCCCCGCGCAGCGGCTCGATCACCGTGACATTGACGAGCCTTTCGACATAGGGCCGAGGCGTATAGTGCGCGCCCAGACGCGACCGATCTTTTGGATTCAACGCCTGTTCCAGCAGGGAGCCGAAGATGGCCGGTTCGACCTCCTTCCAGTCGGCCTTCGAGGCCTCGATCAGGGCACCGAGGGCTTCGCGGCTCAAGGGAAAGGCGCGGCGGTTCTTGTAGAAGGCGCCATTGAAGCGACGCACCTGCGCGTCCAGGCCGAACGCGAACATGCCCACGTCCATCGCCTCGAACAGTTGGGACGCCAACGGAACGAAGGCGTTTGGGTCGGGATTGTCCTGCGCCCTCTTCAGCATGGCCGTGAAGCTGTCGGACGGCAGCAGGCCGACATCCTCGGCGAACATGGCGAAGAGGCAGCGCATCAGGAAGGTCGCCACCTCCTGCGGCGGATGCTTCTCGCGCTCCAAGCTTTTCGAGACCTCGGCCAGATGTCCGGCGATGCTTCGCGTCGCCTTTGCGCGCTTCAGGGCGGGGTCTAGCGAATGCGGATCGGTCCATATGGCGCGCAGCCGATCCTGCACCTCGGGATCGCCCAGATCCGCCAAGGCGATGGAATTCGTCTTGGCGTTCGGGAATGGACGATAGGCGCGACCCTGGCCGGTGAAGTCGGCGTAGACATCCAGGCTGCGGCCCACGTCGCAGACCAGAATGAATGGCGGGCGGTCGTGGTCGGGGTCCAGCCGCCAGGCGTATTCTCGCGCCTGGACGAAGGCGTTCTTCAGCAGGGCGTCCAGTGCGGGCGCTCTGGTCTGGACCGCGTCCTGTTCGGGCGTCAGCAAATCCATCTGGCCGGGAATGGCCTTATCCTTGCCCTTGAGCCGCGTCTGCTTCGCCTCAAGGATGAAGGCGTCCTGCTTGTAGAGGTCGATGCGTTTCGGCTGACCGTTATCGCCCTGGACGGGATGCTCGAAGCGGTACCACGGCCTGATGTCGGCGCTGGCCGGATTGGGGCGCGGCAGCCCGAGGACGTCGCAAAGCTCGCCCAGAAACATCTGATAGTCGGCGCGTTCGGCCCCGCCGGCCAAATCGCGCCAACGCACCGTGAATTCTTCCCACTGCACAGCCTTACCCCAAAGGCCGAGCCTCCCGCTACAGGCTCAAGATGTGTGAATACAATTAAAGGTTGATTGGTCGCAACCTGTGTCAGCCCAAGGTTGAGCTTAAGGCCGCCCTTGGAAGCATTGGGACGCTTTTCCATCGCTTGACTCCCTCACACAGTATGCCGCATACACTGTGTATCACACACTATGTGATGCAAGGAGATGGCGCGTGAGCGAAAATGATGAGGCGCTGCTGTTCGAGAGCTTGCGGTTGGAGCTGCGGCGGGGGTCGTTGATCCTGGCGGTGCTGGCGAGCTTGCGGCGCGAGCAATACGGCTATTCGCTGCGGGTCGCCTTGGGCGAGGTCGGGGTCGAGATGGAGGAGAGCACCCTCTATCCGCTGCTGCGCCGGCTGGAGAGTCAGGGCCTCCTCGACAGCGAATGGCGCGAGGAAGAGCGGCGCAAGAAGCGCTTCTATCGCCTGTCGCCGCGCGGCGAGGCGATGCTGGAACGGCTCGCGACCGAATGGCGCGGCCTGTCGGCCTCGCTGGAGAAGATGCTGTGAACACCGGGAAAGAGGAAGAGACGGGCATGGACCTGGTCGAACGTTATCTGAAGGCCTTGGCGGCGCAGTTGCCCAAGGACAGTCGCGACGACATCGTCGCTGAGCTGCGCGACGAGATCATGGATCGGCTGGAGGCGCTTGAGGCGCGGCTGGGTCGTGCGCCCAGCGACGACGAGGTCGAGGCCTTGTTGCGCGAGGTCGGGCATCCGCTGACCGTGGCGGCGCGCTATCGCTCGGGCCCCCAGGCGCTGATCGGGCCGGAACTCTATCCCTGGTGGATGTTCGGGGTGAAGGTCGGGCTGTCGGTCATGGCCTGCGTGACCCTGGTCGGGTTGGCCGTGCGGGTGCTGGTCGGCGATGTCTATGTGGGCCAGGCGATCGGGCAGGGCATCGCCAGCCTGTTCAGCGGGGCCGTGACCATCATCGGACTGCTGACCGTCGCCGGCTTCGTGCTGGAGCGGCAGGAGAAGAAGCCGGACTTCATCGCGAGGTGGCGGGTCAAGGATCTGGGCCTGTTCGAACTGGGCGGCGATTTCGACGCCGATCAGTGGGGCCAACGGCTGGCGCGCGGCGACTGGTCTTCGTCCAAGGCAAAACCCGAGGCCAAGCCCGGCGCGGAGGTGCGCAAGAGCGCCGAGATGTCGCCGGTGGCCCGCGCGGTAGCCAGCGCCATCGGCTGGGCCGTCGTGCTGCTGTGGTGGACGGGCCTGCTGCAGGTCGCGCCGATCCGGCCAGAGGATCTGGCGGGCGTCGTCGACGGCGTCGATTACGGGCGGATCCTGGGCGAGATGGTGCGGGTCGCCTATTGGCCGGTCGCCTTGTTCGCGGCCTGTCGTGTCGGGTTCGACCTGATGCGGGCGGCGTCGGGCGGAAACGTGCGTCTGACGGCGCTGGGCGATCTGGCGTTCGGGATTGCGGCGGCCTGGGGCCTGCTGTGGGTCTGGTTCTGGTCGGCGCTGTCGCCGCTGATCTGGGTCGGAACCGTAACCGACTTCGTGGAGCGGGTGCGGGTGCTGATCGGCCGTTCCGGCGAGGACGTCGGCGGTGTGGCGACGATCCTGATGGTCGTGGTGGCCTGGGCCTTTGCGGCCGAGGTGGTGCGGGTGGTTCGGGCGGGGGCGCGCCTTATCGTCGGTCGCTGAAAATCAGCCCCTTCCGCGACGGTAGGGGCTGAACCTTCAGGCGGTTGCGCCGTTGGGGCCAAGCGGCGCCGTTCTGGACCGCATCGGGGCTGGGTTATCGCGTGACATTACAACAGGGTTTGGCGTTCGGCCTGGTGGGCCTGACGGTGGCGGCCTTCATCTGGGGCCGCTTCCGCTATGATCTGGTGGCGCTGGCGGCGCTGGTCGCGGGTCTCGCCATCGGCGTGATCCCGGCGGAGGACGCGTTCGCCGGCTTCGCCAACGACGTGACGGTGATCATCGCCTGCGCCCTGGTGGTGTCGGCGGCCTTTGCGCGTTCGGGCATCGTCGAGATGGCCTTGAAGCGGGTCCTGCCGCACCTGAAGACCGAACGCAGCCAGGTTCCGGTGCTGACGACGGCGGTAACCCTGCTGTCCATGGTGACCAAGAATGTCGGGGCCCTGGCCATCATGATGCCGGTGGCGCTTCAGGTGTCGCGCAGGATCGGCACGCCCCAGTCGCGCCTGCTGATGCCGATGGCGTTCGGGGCTATGGCGGGCGGGATGGTGACCCTGGTGGGCACCTCGCCCAACATCCTGGTCGCGGAGGTGCGCCAGGACATCGTCGGCCAACCGTTCCAGATGTTCGACTATGCACCCGTCGGTCTGGCGCTGACGGCGGCGGCGCTGGTGTTCCTGGCGTTCGGTTATCGGCTGCTGCCCAAGGATCGAACCGGCGCGCTGGGCCTGTCGGCGGCCCTTTCGGCCAACGCCTATCTGACCGAGGCGCGCGCGCCAGACGACTGGATGCGGGCGCCGACGACGATCACCGCACTGGTGGCGCTGGCGCCCGACGCGGTCGAGGTCATGGCCCTGATCCGGGACGGCAAGCGGCGCGCCAGGCCGCGTGGCAACACGGTGGTCCAGCCGGGCGACACCCTTTTGCTGAAGGGCGACCACGAGGCCTTGGAAGCCTTCATCGATGCGACCAAGCTGACCCTGGTGCGGGGCGACCGGCCGGTGCTGCTGGAACAGGCCAAGGACGAGGTCAATCTGGTGGAGGCGGTGGTCGGCGCCAAATCCCCGCTGACGGGCCAGTCCGTGCGCCAGCTGGACCTTTACGGCCAGCACGGTCTGAACCTTCTGGGGGTGTCGCGCAGCGGCTATGAGCTGACGCAGCATCTGAGAACGGCCAAGCTTCAGGCGGGCGATGTGTTGCTGCTTCAGGGGTCCGAGGCGGCGATGCCCAAGGTGCTGACGGCGCTGCAACTGCTGCCGCTGGCCGAGCGCGAGGTGCGGCTGGGCGGCAAGCGACGCAAATACCTGCCGGCGGTCGTGCTGGCGGCGGCGATGGTGATGGTGGGGTTCGGCATCCTTCCCGTGGCCATCGCCTTCTTCGGCGCCGCCGTGGTGATCGTGGCTCTGGGCGGCCTGCGGATGCGCGACGCCTATGCGGCGCTGGACGGGCCGCTGCTGGTCCTGATCGCGGCGCTGATCCCCGTGTCCGACGCCATACAGCAGACCGGCGGCGCCGACCTGATCGCCAGTCATCTGAAGACGGTGTTCGAAGGCATTCCGCCGGTCGTCGCCGTGGCGGGGATGATGGCCGCGTCGATGGCGGTGACGCCCTTCCTGAACAACGCCGCCACGGTGCTGGTCGTGGCGCCCATCGCCGGTGTTCTGGCCCAGCAGTTGGGCCATCGCCCCGACCCGTTCCTGATGGCGGTCGCGGTGGGGGCCGCATGCGACTTCCTGACCCCCATCGGACACCAGTGCAACACCATGGTCATGGGGCCGGGCGGCTACAAATTCTCGGACTATCCCAAGCTGGGCGCGCCCTTGAGCCTGCTGGTCCTGGTCATCGGCCCGCCGACGATCCTGCTGTTCTGGCCCATGTGACGATCGCCTCTTGACGGCATGTAACCTATAGGTGATATGTCACCTCAAGGTTACTTGTGACGCAGGGAGGCAAGACCATGCAAGACGAACAGGCGATCCGCCTGATGGAATCGAAGCGGGCGGCGAAATGGCGTTGGGCGATAGCCTTGGCGGCAGTCAGCACAGCCGCCGTGATCGGCGGCGTCGCGGTCGGGGTTCGGGTCGATGGCGATCTGGCCACCGCCGCCGGCGCGGTGACGGGCGCCGGGGCCGTGATCCTGGTTGCGGCGCTGGCCTTGGCCTGGTGCTCCCGACCGGGACAGTCGGTGGAGGCGCTTATGCGGCGCCAGGGAACGAGCCGAGATCAGTTGCAGAAGGCGCGGACGCGTCAGTTGATCATCTTCCCCTTCGTCATGCTGGCCTTCATGTTCCAGGCCCATCTGGCCATGCAGCAGGTATTGGCCGGGCAGGGAAACTGGGGGCACTATCTGCAGGTGTCATTGCCGGTCCTGTACGGCTGGGTCGTGCCCCTGATCGTGATGGGTTGGGACTGGACCACGCGAAAGCATCGCAGCCTGCTGGACGACGAACTGACCCAGTCGATGCGGGCGCAGGCGATCATCCTGGCGTTCGTGGTGCTGATGGGCGGGGCGACGGTCGCCCTGGCTCTCGGCATGTGGCGACCGGCCTATGGCGTCGCCGCCCTGCCCTATGTGCTGGCCATCGGCGGGGCGACGGCGGGGCTCAGATTCGCCTGGCTGGACCGGGAGGCCGAGCGCGGTGGGTGATCCGAGATTGGGATCGCGCCTGAAGGAGGCGCGGCTGGCCGCCGAACTGACCCAGGCCGGCCTGGCCGACAAGGCGGGCGTGTCGCGCAAGACCATCAATACGGTCGAGAACGGCGTCTTCGTGCCCTCCACCGTCCTGGCGCTGGAACTGGCGCGGGCGCTGGAGACGACGGTGGAGGGGCTGTTCTTCCTCAAGGACTGATCCGATCCCCGATCCGATCCATGTCCGAAAACCGCGAGACATCGCGGGGCGAGCGGGGCATCCTGTCCTCATGGAACAGCCCCTGGATCAGGACGCCTGCTGGCGCGCCGTCGTGGCGCGGGACGCCCGTTTCGACGGGCGTTTCTTCACCGGCGTGACCTCGACCGGGATCTATTGCCGGCCGGTCTGCCCGGCGCGAACGCCGAAGCGGCAGAATGTGGTCTTTCATCCGACGGCGGCGGCGGCCGAGGAGGCGGGGCTTCGGGCCTGCCTGCGCTGCCGGCCCGAGACCGCGCCGGAGATGGGCGCCTGGCGGGGCACGTCGAACACGGTCAGTCGCGCCCTGGCCCTGATCGAGGCGGGGGCGCTGGATGCCGGAAATGCGGAAGATTTGGCGACACGATTGGGCATGGGTGAGCGACAGCTTCGCCGCCTGTTCCGCCTGCACCTGGGCGCCGCCCCGGTCAGCGTGGCCCAGACGCGGCGCGTGCTGCTAGCCAAACAGCTGATCCATGAGAGCGACCTGTCGATGGCCGAGGTGGCGATGGCTTCCGGCTTCGGTAGCGTGCGGCGGTTCAACGAGACCTTTCAGGCCCTGTATGGCCGGGCGCCGTTGGACTTGCGGCGACGAAAGGTCGAGAGCGAACCGGGCGGGGTGGTCAAGATCGGCCTGTCCTATCGCCCGCCCTATGACTGGGCCGCCATGATGACGACGCTGGCGATGCGCGGCGTCGTGGACGAGGCGGTGGTCGACGGCGTCTGGATCCGGCGGCTGCGGGCCGACGTGGACGGCACGGATGGGTCGGTGACGGTGCGTCACGCCGCCACTGGCAAGGCGTCGGTTGAGGCGCGGGTCGGCGAGCTGAAGGCCTTGCCCGGCGTGCTGGCGCGGGTGCGGTGCGTGTTCGACCTCGCCGCCGATCCCGAAGCGATCACGCGCGACCTGTCGGCCGATCCCGTCCTGCGGGCGGCCGTCGAGACCCGGCCGGGATTGCGGCCTGCGGGCGACTGGATCGACGCGGGCGAGGATGCGCCCAGCGACCGGCTGGCGACGACGGATGTCGGACTGCTGGCGCGCGCAGAGCGGTGGCGGCCGTGGCGGGCCTACGGCGCCCTGTACTGGACCCTGATCGAGGAACGGCGACATGACCAAGCAGCCTGAGATGAATCTGACCCTGGACCGAATCTCTTCGCCGGTGGGCGAGGTGCTGGTCGTCATCGATGCGGACGGCGCGGTGCGGGCGCTGGATTTCCACGACTATGAGGCGCGGCTGCGGCTGCTGCTGCGCCGCCACTATGGCGAGGTCGTACTGACTGAAGGCCGTGCGCCGCAGCCGGTGCGCCAGGCGGTCGAGGCCTGGTTCGGCGGCGACCTGACCGCCTTCGACGCTGTCGAGGTGAAGACCGGCGGCACCGAGTTTCAACGCGCGGTGTGGAAGGCGCTGCGCGACATCCCGACCGGCGAGACGCGCACCTATGGCCAGCTGGCGACCGCGATCGGCGCGCCCAAGGCGGTGCGGGCCGTGGGCCTGGCCAACGGCGCCAACCCGGTCGGGGTCATCGTGCCCTGCCACCGCGTGATCGGGGCGAACGGGACGCTGACCGGCTATGCGGGCGGGCTTGAGCGCAAACGCTGGCTGCTGGCGCACGAGGCCGGCGGCCGGTTGCTTTAGCTGGTCGGCGGTCGAGGCGTCGGCGAGAGGGGAGAGATCACCTCGGGCGCGGTCGGCGGGGCGCCGGCCTTCAGCTGTGCGATATAGTCCAGTTCGCGCTTGGCGTTTGCTTCCGCCGGATCGATTTCGAGCGCGGCCTCGTAGGCGGCCTTGGCCTCGTCCAGTCGGCCCAATTCGATCAGGCTGAAGCCGCGCCGGCGATGGAACGGGCCGCGATGCAGAACCATCAGCATGTCGCCGTCCGCCAGGGCCGCGTCAGCCAGCACCAGGGCGTCGTTCCAGCGCGCCAGCCCTTGCAGGGCGGCGGCCTTTTCAATGAGCAACAGCCAGTTCTTCGGCTGCACTTTCAGCACGCGATCCAGATAGGCGATGCCCTCGTCATAGCGACGCGCCTCGACCGCCTCGGAGGCGAGCATCAGGGCGATGTCGCCATAGACGTTCGGCAAGGCCGTGGCGCCCTTGGCGTTTCCGCCGTCCTTGGCGGCGGCTGCGGACAGACCGATCATCATCAACAGCACGTCGCCTGGATCGGTGACCCTGACCACATGCTGACCGGACTGTTCGACCAACTGGCCATAGTCCGCAGGCATCCGGTCCAGCGCCTGGCGAAGCGCCGGAAGGCGGCGGGCGAGGGCGGGATAGCCCCGGCGTTGAAACTCGGCGTTGGCCTGGACGAAGAGGTCGTGATCCTGGCGTTCCTGACGCGACATCTGCGGTGCGTCGGCGGCGGCCGGCGCAAGGGCGAGCGCGGGAGCCGTCATCATGGCGGCCGTCGATAGCGCCAGCGCCGCAGCCAAAATCCTCAGCATCATTGTCCGCTCTCCCCTTCGGTTCTCGACCATAGACGCAACCTGAGAGAATTGGCGAGGCCTCGTCCGGCCCTGTCGTTCGTCAGCGCCGCGTAAACCGTTCGGGCGGCAGGGCGGCGTGGGTGAAGCGAGCCTGACGCACCGCGCCCTTGAAATAGTTCACCCGGTTCATGCGACAGCCGACCGAGGCGCGACCCGGTCCCTGGGGCTTGAACGGCACGGCATGTTCGCCCTGCAGGACGCCATCGACATAGGCGCGGTACATGACGCCGTCGAAGGTCTGGGCGACGTGGTGCCACTGGCCGCAAGGGTAGAGGCGCTCGGGAAAGATCAGGGTGTGGTTGTAGCCGGGGCCGCGTGTGAAGGCGTCTAGGTACCAGCGGTCCTGAACCACGCGGATCTCGAACAGAAACCGGGTCTGGGACGGCGGCTGGCCGGCAGGCGCCTCTTCGGCGAGATGGAACCAGCGCTGCTCGAAGGTGCCGCCGTCGGGCCGGAACAGGGCCTCGAACGTAAAGGTCTCGGCGCCGGCCAGCGGATGGTTGTCGATGAACAGGGCGTCGTCCACGCCGTCGAACAGCACCGCCCGACCATAGGGGCTGTCGATCAGTGTCGGGTCGCCCTCGACGCTGGTCGCCACGCCGCCGATGTCGCTCAGCCGATCAAAGGTCCACACCGTCTGGCGCTGCGCAGTGGCCCCCATCGTCGCGCACCCCGGCAGGATCGCGCCCGCGACGCCCGATGCGCCCAGGGCCATCAGGCGGCGGCGGTCCAGGGGCAGGGCGTTGGGCATGGTTCGTCTCTCGGCGGTTTTGTCGCGCGACACTATGGGAATGGTCGCGTGAGGCAACGGCCTGCGCTCCGGTTCGTTATCGGCATCCCTACAGACTGGAGTATCGACGATGAAACTTTCCAATGGCGCGCTGGTGGCGGTGGTCGATGGCGAAAAGCTGGCCCTGTTCAAGAACACGAACGCCTCGGAGATCAAGCTGACGCCGCTGGAAAATCCCCCCATCGCGGATCGCGTTTCCGGCTCGGCCGGCCGACGTTCGAATGAGGCCAATCCCGACAACGACACCCAGGCCGAAGACGGTTTCGCCATGGGCGTCGCCGAGGTGCTGAACAAATGGTCGGTCACCAACAAGATCGACGAACTGCTGGTGATCGCCGCGCCCAAGACCCTGGGTGAGCTGCGCAAGCACTGGCACAAGGACCTTCAGGGCAAGCTGGTCGGCGAGATCGCCAAGGACCTGACGGGGCATTCCAGCGACCAGATCGCCGCGGCGATCGACAAGGCGTGACCGCCGCTTAGGCATCGGTGGTCTGAGCTTCCAAGCCGATCATGCGCAGTAATCGTCATCAAGAACAGAAACTTGTTCGTGAATGCCGTCAAAGCACCACTGAGGCGAAATAGTGACAGTTTCAACATGAACATGTCGCATTTTGACATTCTTGATTGACGATTGCTGCGCTTAGGCAAAATCCTTCCAGCTTCGCGACTCCTCTCGCGTTGTTCTGGAAAATATCATGCACAAGAAAGCGGTTTCCCGACCAATCCTGCTAGCTGGGACGATCCTCGGCGCGCTGTCAGCGCCCATTCTGGCGCAGGCCCAAACTGTTTCCGAGCCTGTCCCCACCGAAGTCGGAGAAATCGTCGTGACCGGTTCGCGCCTGTCCGCCACTTCGGTCACGCAGGCGCCGCAACCGATCCAGGTCGTGACCGCCGAAACGTTGCAGGCCCAAGGCGTGACCCAGGTCGTTGACCTGCTGGACCGTATTCCCGCGCTTCAATCCTCGACGAGTTCGGCACAAGCTGGCGGCGGTGCGGCAGTGCTGAACTTGCGTGGGTTGGGATCGGCGCGAACTCTGACGCTTGTGAACGGACGGCGTTACGTTGCGGGCGTTCCCGGATCGGCCTCCGTAGACATCAGCAGCATCCCGGCCGGTCTGATCGAACGTGTCGAGGTGCTGACGGGCGGCGCCTCAGCCGTCTATGGCTCGGACGCCGTGACGGGCGTGGTCAACTTCATCCTCAAGGACGACTACGAAGGCACCGAGGTAACGGTGCAAGGCGGCCTTTCGGGTGAGGGCGATGCTGAAGAATTTTATGTCTCCCTGCTGCACGGTCAGAACTTCGACAACGGCCGCGGCAACTTCACCATCGGCGTTCAGGGCAACGAGCGTTCGGCTCTCTATTACGAAGACCGCAGCTTCTCGCGCGATAACGGCACATACGACGACTACACGAACCCGGCGCTGTTCTTCCAGGTCGGCGATCCGATTCCGGCAGACCGCACACTGGCCAATACCCGTGGCCGCACGATCCTGCTGGGCGGCGCTCCGCGTTACGCTGGCACGGATGCAGGACTGCTGGCGCGCGCCCGTTCGGCGGCGCCGCGCGCCTTCATCGCCGATCCGCGATTTTCGATCTCCAGCACCAGCGGCCTGATCGGCATCGATCTGGACGGGGACGGCTTCGCCGATCCGGCCGGCTCCTTCTCCAATCCTCGCGTCAACGCCGACTGCTTGACGAGCCGAAACGGTCAGCAGGGCTTCGGCTGCTACACGGTGGATCCCGTCACCGGCGCCTTCCGTCCGTTCCAGGATGGTTTGTATGCCGGCTCGTCGAACCAGTCGGGCGGCGACGGCGCCGCCCAGACGTTCAACAGACAGAGCCTGCTGCCCAAGGAGTCCAGCTATTCGTTGAACTTCACCGCCAACTACAACATCTCGACCTTCTTCAACCCGTTCGTCGAGGCCTCGGCGTCGTGGAGCAAGGGGACAAACTACAGCCCCTACAACAGCTATGACGACTCCATTCCTATCTCGCTGGACAACCCGTTCATCCCGGCCGATCTGCGGGCTCTGGTCGCGGCCGAGATAGCGGCGGATCCCAGCGTCGCCGGAACGGCCCGGATCGCCCTGTCGCGCGACCACGCCGATGTCATCGATCCCGAATCCGAAAGCGACCGTCGCACCTATCGCGCCGTCGTCGGCACGCGCGGTGAGCTGGATCTGGGCTGGAAGTACGAACTGTCCTTCAACTATGGCCGCACCGAGCAGGACACGCGCTTCCCGGTGCGTCTGGAGGATCGCTTCTTCGCCGCCGTCGATGCGGTCACCGATCCCGTGACCGGCCAGGCCGTATGCCGTTCGACGCTGGACCCCACGGCCGCACCGCCCATCTCGGGCCTTTATCCCGAGTTCGGAGGGCCGGTGCCCAATCCGTTCCAGACCTTCACGCCCGGCGCCGGTTCGGAATGCCGTCCGCTGAACCTGTTCGGATTCGGCAACGTCAGCCCGGAGGCCTCGGCCTTCGTCGGGCCGCGCGTGACCGACACGGCCCTGATCCAGCAGACCGTGGTGTCGGGCTATCTGTCAGGCGATCTGGAGCGCTGGTTCAGCCTGCCGGGAGGCCCGATCAGCTTCGCCATCGGCGGCGAGTATCGCAAGGAGCAGAGCGACTTCGATCCGAACGATTTCGACGAACAGGGCGTAACCTTCCGCTACGCCACCACGGCCGCCGTGTCCGGCGAGTTCGAAGTGTCGGAAGGCTTCGCCGAGATCAGCCTGCCCCTGTTGGCGGACCTGCCCTTCGCCGAGACCCTGACCCTGAACGCCGCCGCGCGCATCAGCGACTATTCCAACATCGGCAATACCGAAACCTTCAAGGCCGATCTGGTCTGGGCGCCGGTTCGGGATTTGAGGTTCCGTGGCGGTGTGGCCAAGGCCGTGCGCGCGCCGAACATCGCCGAACTGTTCACGCCGTTGCAGACCGCCGGTTTCCGCCCGATCGACCCCTGCTCCGCCGAGAACATCACCCAAGGCTCCTCGACACGTGAGGCCAACTGCCGGGCTGACTTGGCGCGCTACGGGGTGACGGTCGGAACGATCTATGATTTCGAAGACCCCCTGACGGCGCAATTCTTCGGCGCAGCAGGCGGCAACCCGGATCTGCAGGCCGAAACCTCGGACTCGTGGACGGCGGGACTGGTGTTCCAACCCCGTTTCCTGACGGGATTCACCCTGACGGCCGACTACTGGAACATCAAGATCGAGAACGCCATCGCCGCAGTCTCGGGTCAGGACATCGTCAACAGCTGCTATGACGCGCCCAGCATCACCAACCAGTATTGCGCCTTGCTGAGCCGCGACGACCGTCCCGGTTCTCTGACGCAGGGCGGGCTCGATTTTCTCCAGCAGAGCCAGGTGAACTTCGCCGGGCTGGAAGCCTCGGGCGTGGACTTCGACGTCCAGTATCGTCTGGATATGGAAACCTTCGGCAAGCCGGAATGGGGCTCTTTGGCCCTGGGCGTCGGCGGCACCTGGATCGAAGATCGCAACAACTTCCCGTTTGTCGCCGATCCGAGCCAAGCCAATCCGGTCAAGGAAGAACTGAATTCGCCTGAGTGGGTGGTGAACACCTCTGTGCGCTATACCGTTGGAAGCTTCACCGCCGGTCTGTTCTCTAACTACCAGACCAGACAGACCCGCGCCGGCGTAGAGATCGAAAATACCGTCTCGTTCGACGCGCCCTGGAACGATCCCATCTGGACGCACGACGCTTCGTTGACCTGGGACATCGACGGTCGGAGCGACCTGATCGTCGGGGTCAACAATCTGACGGACAAGGAGCCGTTCCTGTCCAGTGTGGCGACGCCGGTGTCGCCGCGCGGCCGCTACTTCTTCGTGCGGTTCAGCAAGAAGCTGTAAGCGAAACGTCGAACCGAAAATGGGAAGCGGCGACCGGCGACGGTCGCCGCTTCTTTCGTGTCAGGCGCCGTCCAGAAACAGGCGGCACGCCGGGTTGGCGGTCTCATCGACATAGGGGTAGCCCAGGTCGGCGAGGGCGGCGGTCAGTTGGGCCTGCTCCTGCGGCGGCACGCTGATGCCCGCCAGCACCCGGCCCACGTCGTCGCCGTGGTTGCGATAGTGGAACAGGGTCAGGGCCCAGGCGGGCTGGAGGCTGTTGAGGAAGCGCAGGAAGGCGCCTGGCCGTTCGGGGAACTGGAAGCGCAGGATGCGTTCATGCGGCAGGCCCACCGTGCGGCCGCCGACCATGTAGCGGACGTGCAGTTTGGCGGTCTCGTTGTCGCTCATGTCCTCGACGGCGTAGCCGCCGGAACGCAGCGCGGCGATCAGGTCGTCGCGCTCGTGCGGGCCGTTCCTGAGGGCGACCCCGACGAAAATCTGGGCGTCGCCGTCGCCGGACCAGCGGTAGTTGAACTCGGTCACCGACCGGCCGTCCAGCGTATCCAGGAAGCGGCGATAGTCGTCGCGGTCATCCTTCATCGCCACGGCCAGCAGGGCCTCGGCGCCCTCGCCGATCTCGGCGCGTTCGGCGACGTGACGTAGCCGGTCGAAGTTCAGGTTGGCGCCCGAGTTGATCGCGATCAGCGACCCCTTCCTGAAATCGGGGCCGGGATGGGCGGCGGCCCAGGCCTTGAGCCCCGCAAGCGCGACGGCGCCCGACGGCTCGGCGATGGCGCGGCTGTCGTCGAAGATGTCCTTGATCGCGGCGCAGATGGCGTCGGTGTCCACCAGCACGATCTCGTCCAGCAGATCCTTGCACAGGCGGAAGGTCTCGGTTCCCGCACGGCGCACGGCGACGCCGTCGGCGAACAGGCCGACCTCGTTCAGTGTCACGACCTCGCCCGCGTCGATGGACGCCTTCATCGTGGGGGCGTCGATCGGCTCCACGCCGATGACGCGGGTGTCGGGACGAAGGAATTTGACGATGGCGGCCACGCCGGCGGCCAACCCGCCGCCGCCGATGGGCACGAAGATCGCCTCGATGGGATCGGCGTGCTGGCGGGCGATCTCAAGCCCCACCGTGCCCTGGCCGGCGATGACGTCGGGGTCGTCGAAGGGGTGGATGAAGGCGGCGCCGGTCTGGCTCTCCAGATGGCGGGCGTGGGCATAGGCCTCGTCGAAACTGTCGCCGTGCAAGACCACCTCGCCGCCTAGGGCGCGGACGGCGGCGACCTTGATGCCGGGGGTGGTGGTCGGCATGACGATGGTCGCAGGCGTATTGCGGCGCGCGGCGGCCAGGGCGACCCCTTGCGCGTGGTTGCCGGCCGAGGCGCAGATGACGCCCTTCGACAGTTCGTCCTCCGACAGGGCGGCGATCTTGTTGTAGGCGCCACGGATCTTGAACGAGAAGACCGGCTGCAGGTCCTCGCGCTTCAGCAGGACAGGTCGGTCGAGCCGCGCCGACAGGCGGCGCAGCGGATCGAGAGGCGTTTCCTCGGCCACGTCATAGACGCGGGCGGTGAGGATGCGGCGGATGGTGTCCTGCATGGAAATGTCGTGAATGGGCTTCAAGCGGCAAAGAAGTGGGCTGTCGTCTAGGCGAAGTCGGCCGTCTTGGGAACGGTTTTTGCAAATCCGAGCCGTCGGCGCTTGCGGGGTGCGGCTTTGCATTTCCTCTTGCACCGCGTCCGCATCGGCCTACATTGGATGTGCTTATGCTAACTTTGAGCATAAGGGCATGGGAGATGATCATGGCGGACGGCGCCTTTGGTCTGACGAAGGAACTGGAGCGGGAGACCGCCGGGGTGTGGGCGAAGGTCAAGGACCACGTCACGCCGCTGGAGTGGCCCGAACAGGCGCGGCTGATCAGCGAGATCAACCGGCTGAAGCGCGAGCGCGACGCCGTCATCCTGGCCCACAACTATATGACGCCCGAGATCTTCCACGGGGTCGGCGACTATGTCGGCGACAGCCTGGGGCTGGCCAAGGAGGCCGCGCGGTCGGACGCCAAGGTGATCGTTCAGGCGGGCGTGCATTTCATGGCCGAGACGTCCAAGATCCTGTCGCCCGAGAAGACCGTGCTGATCCCCGATCTGCGGGCCGGATGTTCGCTGGCGTCGTCGATCACGGGGGCGGACGTGCGGCTGATCAAGCAGCGCTATCCGGGCCTGCCGGTCGTGACCTATGTGAACACCACTGCCGATGTGAAGGCCGAGACCGACATCTGCTGCACCAGCGCCAACGCCGTGCAGGTGGTGGAATGGGCGGCCAAGGAATGGGGCGTGGACCGGGTCATCCTGATCCCCGACGAATATCTGGCGCGCAATGTGGCGGCCCAGACGACGGTCGGGATCATCGCCTGGAAGGGCCGCTGCGAGGTGCACGAACGGTTCACGGTGGACGACATCGCCGAGATGCGCGCCGCCTATCCGGGCGCCGAAATCCTGGCCCACCCCGAATGCCCGGAAGACGTGCTGGCGGCGGCGGACTTCGCCGGATCGACGGCGGCCATGACCGACTATGTCGAGGCGCGTCGGCCCAAACAGGTGGTCATGATCACCGAATGTTCGATGGCCTCGAACGTGGCCGGCGACGTGCCGGGCGTGCAGTTCATCGGCCCGTGCAACCTGTGCCCGCATATGAAGCGGATCACGCTGCAGAACATCCACGACTGCCTGCTGCACATGCAGTTCGAGGTGACGGTGCCGGCCGATATGATCGAACGCGGACGCCTGGCGGTGCAGCGGATGATCGACCTGCCGCCGCCGCTGGTTCCCGCGCGCTACGACCTAGTCAAGGCGCGCCATCACGTCGATGTGGAGCTGATCTGAGCGTGACGCGGCGATCGGTCCCGGCGACGGGACGGGTTCTCGCGCCCATCTGGACGTCATGAGCAACACCGACACCCCAAACCCCAAACCCGCCCCCGGTCCCTGGGACCCTCGGCCCGAAGCCGTTGCCGTGCGCGAGGCGCCGGTAGAGCGCGCCGCTGTCGAGGCCCCAGTCGAGAAGGATCAGAGCCTGGTCTGGGCCCTTCTGTCCACGGCCCTGATGGGCGGCTTCCTGTGGTGGGTCACGGGCAGCGCCATCGTGGCGGGCGCGGTGCTGATCGGCCTGTTCGTCCACGAGGCGGGGCACGCCCTGGCGATGAACAAGCTCGGCATGGGGCCGGCGCGCATCTACATCATTCCTTTCTTGGGCGGACTGGCCAAGGCGCGGCGCGAGCCTCGCAGCGAGTGGGACGGCGTGCTGGTGTCGCTGGCCGGGCCGGCGTTCGGCCTTCTGGCCATGATCCCCTTCGTCGGGGTCTGGATGGTCTTGGGGCAGGGCGAATGGCTGATGGGCGCCTTCTTCATCGCAATGCTGAACTTGGTGAACTTGGTCCCTGCGCCGCCGCTGGACGGGTCCAAGGCCCTGGGGCCGGTGCTGACCCGCGTGCATCCACGCCTGGAGCAGATCGTGCTGCTGGTCATCGGCGTGGCGGTGGTCTGGTGGGGGCTTACGACCGGGCGGTTCATCCTGGCCGCCTTCCTGGCCCTGTCGGTGTTCAGCCATCTGAAGCGCGGCGTCTGGCGCGCGGCCTGGGGGACGCTGAGCTGGCCCGAGGCGGGCAAGAGCCTTGCGCTTTATCTGCTGACCCTGGCGGTGTGCGCGGCGGCGGCCGTCGGCGCCCTGATGCCGATGACCGGGGGCGATCCGGTCGGTGCGATGCAACTGGGCCTGAACTATCTGGGAGTACGCGGATGAACCGAACGCGGCATGACGGGCCGCTGATCGTCGGCGCAGGCCTGGCGGGGCTGTCGGCCGCGCTCGAAGCGGCCAAAGCGGGGGCCAAGGTCCTGGTGGTGACGCCGGAACCTCTGTTGAACGCCTGTTCGTCCGCCTGGGCGCAGGGCGGCATGGCGGCGGCCCTGACAGCCGTGGATTCGGCCGAGTTGCACGCCAGGGACACCCAGGCGGCGGGCGCGGGCCTGGTCGATCCGGGCGCGACGCGGACCTTGACCGAGGCGGGGCGCGAGACGGTGGAGTGGCTGGCGGCCCTGGGCGCGCCGTTCGACCGGGATGCGGACGGCGGCTTCGTCGTCAGCCTGGAGGCGGCCCATTCCGTCCCCCGCGTGGCGCGGGTCGGCGGCGACGGCGCGGGGCGGGCCATCCTGTCGGCCGTGGTCGCGGCGGTGCGGGCCGAGAAGCTGATCGAGGTGTGGGACGATGCGCGGCTGAAGGGCCTGCTGCAGGACGCCGACGGCCGAGTGGTCGGGGCGGTGGTCGTGCGCGGCGATCGTCTGGTCGAGATCACGGCCACGGCCGTGGTGCTGGCCACCGGCGGGGCGGGCGGCCTGTTCGCGGCGACGACGACCCCGGCGGTGCTGAAGGGCGAGGGGATGGCGCTGGCTGCGCGAGCCGGTGCGGAAATCCTCGATCCCGAGTTCGTGCAGTTCCACCCCACCGCTATCGACGCGGGATTGGACCCCGCGCCCTTGGCGACCGAGGCGCTGCGGGGCGAGGGGGCGCGGCTGATCGACGGGCAGGGTCGGTTCCTGCTGGGCGCCGAGAACGACGCCGATCTGAAGCCGCGCGATGTGGTGGCGCGGGCGGTCCATGCGGCGCGGGCCGAAGGGCGGGGCGCCTTTCTGGATGCGCGCACGGCCATCGGCGAGGCCTTCCCGCACGAGTTTCCCGCTGTCTTCGCCGCCTGTATGCGCAGCGGTCTGGATCCGCGCGTCAGCCCCATTCCGGTGATGGCCGCCTGCCACTATCACATGGGCGGGATCGCCGCCGACGCGGATGGGCGCACGACGGTTTCGGGCCTCTATGCGGTGGGAGAATGCGCGGCGACGGGGGTGCACGGCGCCAACCGGCTGGCGTCCAACTCCCTGCTCGAAGCGGCGGCCTTCGGTCGGCGCGCAGGCGTGGCGGCGGCCCTGGAGACGGGCGGCGGCCGTCCTGCGCCGGTCGGGATCGCGCCCGACCTGCCCGAGGCGGCGATGGCTGAACTGCGGACCGCGATGACGGCCCATGCGGGCGTGGTGCGCGATGCGGAGGGGCTGTCGGCCTTGATCGCCCTGATCGACCGGCTGGAGACCAAACACGGGCCGGCGGCCGTTTTGCTGGCGGCGCGGCTGATCGCCCAGGCGGCGCTGGATCGGCGCGAGAGCCGGGGCGGTCATTATCGTTCAGACTATCCTCAGACGGCGGCGCGCGCCGACCACACGCGGGTGCGCATCACCCGCCCGGCGGCGCTGGAGGCGGCGGAATGAGACGGCTTCCCGATGTCCTGATCGAACCCGTCGTTCGCATGGCTCTGGCCGAGGATCTGGGCCGGGCGGGCGATGTGACCGCCATGGCCTGCATTCCCGAGGGCGCGCGCATGAAGGCGGCGTTCACTGCGCGCAAGCCCGGCGTGCTGGCGGGGATCGATTGCGTGCGGCTGGCGGTGCTGGCCATGGATCCGAAGGCGTTCGTGGACGTGCGCCTCCATGACGGTGACGCCTTCGAAGCCGGCGCGGTGCTGGCGGTGGTCGAGGCCGACGCCCGCGCCTTCCTGTCGGCCGAACGCACGGCCCTGAATCTGCTCGGGCGGCTCAGCGGCGTGGCGACCCTGACGCGGACCTATGTCGAGGCTGTCGCCGGAACGAAGGCGCGGATCGCGGACACGAGGAAGACCACGCCGGGCCTGCGTGCGCTGGAAAAGCACGCCGTGGCCTGCGGCGGCGGAATGAACCATCGCTTCGGCCTGGATGACGCCATCCTGATCAAGGACAATCATGTCGCTGTCTGCGGCGGGGTCGCCGAGGCCGTGCGACGGGCCAGGGCCTTCGCCCCGCACCTGATGAAGGTCGAGGTCGAGGTGGACGGGCTGGATCAGCTGGACGCCGTTCTGGCCCTGATCGACGAGGGCGCGGCGCCGGACGTGATCATGCTGGACAACTTCAGCCTGTCGGACCTGCGGGCCGCCGTGACGCGCGTCGCCGGGCGGATCGTGCTGGAGGCCTCGGGCGGGGTCGATCTGACGACCGTGCGCGGCATCGCCGAGACGGGCGTCGACGTCATCTCGGTCGGCGCCCTGACCCATTCGGCGCCGGTTCTCGACATCGGTCTGGACGCGCTCTAGGCGCCAGACCCTCCAGACCTGGGCCTATCAGGCGGGGCTGGAGGCCGTTTCGACGATGTCGGTCTTGGCGGGGGCGTCTGCCGGACGCGCAGGACGCGACGCCGGCTGGGCGTTGGCGGCGCGAGCGGCGGTCGGCGCCGGGGTCGTCGCGGCGGCCGGACGCGGCGGCGTCGCTGGCTGGGCGGCGGGAGCCGGCAGGGACCGGCCTTCCTGCGCCAGCACCATCGTATAGGCCACGGCCTGTCCGGCCTGACGCGCGGTCTCGACCGGGTTGAGGCCGGCCTGGATCAGGCGGGGCTGTTCCGCAGGGGCCGAAGGCCGCGCCGCATAGGTGAAGGCGCCGCTGGAGCCCGAACGCCCGCCGAAGCGATAGAACAGATGGCTGCCGACCTGGCTGACCTGAACCAGCGACGAACGCCAGCCCGGCGCGACGGCGGTGGTGTGGAAGTGGGTGGCGTTGCCGACGCGGGCGAAGACCGATCCCGACATGGCGTCCGACGCGACGGCGCGCGCGCGGTTCCAGGCGGTTTGGTTGACGCGACCACGCATCACGCCCGAGCAAGTGAAGGAGAACTGGCAACCGGTGCTGCGGGCCGCGCCCTGGAACACCACGCCGCAGACGGTCTTGGGGAAGGCGGGGTGGCGCACACGGTTCAGGACGACCTGGGCCACGGCCTTCATGCCGTCGCCGCCTTCGCCGCGGGCTTCATAATAGACGGCCTGGGTCAGGCAATCGAGGTCGCGGCTGGCGTCCAGGGCGTTGGCCATCTGGAAGGGGCGGGCGGCGGTCGGGGCGGTCAGGCTGGCGCGGCGCAGATTGGCGTCGCCGGGCGCACGCAGTTGTTCGAGACGGGCGGCCAGCAGTTCGGCCTGTCGGTCGCGCTGGGCCGAGCCGGCGCTGGTATAGGGATCGTGGCGACGCGCGATGGTCAGGGCGCTGGCGTCCAGGCCGCCTGCGGCGGCGGCGAGCGCTTCTTCGGTGAAACCGGCGGCGGTCGCGCCCTGAATCCGTTCAGCCTGGGCGCGCAGCGTCGTCGCGCGCGCAGCCGTGCCGCCCAGATAGGCGCATCCGATCGCCAGTCCCACCAGACCGCCAAAGGCTGCGGCGGCCGTCATGGGCTTGATCTTGGCCACACGATCGGCGCGCAGAATGGCGCGCGTCTGCGAGGAATGCGACAACGAGATAGTCCTGTTCAGCAGGGCGAGAAACGCGGCCCCCGGGGGTAGTCTTGCCGGCGAGGCGACCTTTGCGGTCGCATTCCAGCCTGCAATTTCCGGCGCTCGGCTCAGTGGCCCGGGCGTCGAGGACGGGCCTTTAGCCAGCCTTTTATGGCCTCATTGTGTTCGATTCGCAATCCGATGGTTAAGGTGGCGAAACGACTAGGTATTTTTCAGATGGGCGACGGCGTGTGGCCGAAATCCGGCGCATCCTTCATAATCGAACTATCGAATACTGTATTCGGTTACACAGAAACTTCCCGTCGAACGACGTGTTGCGGTGCAGCGGACTAAAGGTGTCGCTTTGGTCTGTTCAAGATTGTGACGGTGCGCGTAATCGCTACTAAAGCAAAAGGCAGGAACCGCGATGCGGCATCCGCGTTGAAGCTTGGCCTTTTGGAGAGAAGCATCATGTCCCGAACACTCGTCCTGACCGCCGCCGTCGCCGCCGCCCTGACCCTGGCCGCCTGTGGCGCCACCGTCGAACAGAAGGCCGCCAGCGGCGCCATCGCCGGCGCCGTCGTGGGCGGTCCTGTGGGCGCTGCCGTCGGTGGAGCCGCCGGAACGGCCGTGGGCCAGGCGCAAAAGCCGAACTGACCCGGCGCCGATCGCGCCCGCTCGGATGGCGGCCCTTGCCATCCGGCGGGCGCGACCTACCTTAGACAAGGCGTGTCGATGGCGACGCCGTCGCACGCCAAATGACGCTCAGAACCGATTTCCTGGCGGCGAACCTTGATTTTCGCCCGCTTATCGGCTTTGTGCCCCCCGCTTCGGGATGCGCGTTTTTTTTCGCCGCCTGACCCCCGACGGCCGCCCCTGGCCGTTCACAAGGAACCCTGACGCTTTCGCATGAAAGATCTGAAGACCGGATTCTCCGACCGCATTACCGCCCAGCAGGAGGCCAAGAAGGCCCTGCTCGCCAAATTCAAGCCGAAGGCCGCTGCGCCCGACCCCGAATTCGATCGGCTGGCCGAGAAGCGCGCCGCCGAAAAGGAAGCCCTGCGTCAACAACACGAGATGGCCAAGGCTGAACAGCGCCGCGAGAAGGCCGACAAGGACGCCGCTCGCATGGCTGCCGATGCCGCCGCTCAGGAAGCGATCGAGGCCGAGAAGCGCGCCGACCGCAAGGCGCGCAAGCAGTTGACCAAGGAAGAGCAGAAGGAAAAGCGCGACGCCCGTTACGCCGCGCGCAAGGCGCGCCGCTAGGCCCCCGCCGACTACTGAACCGACTGCTGAAAAGATCGACGCGTCGCAGCACTGCGGCGCGTTTTTCTTTGCCTGTCAGCTTGCCGGCGCGGCGCTCAGTCGCTCCAGCAGGGCGCGCAACTGGTCGGACGAATAGGGTTTGCGCAGCAGCGGCCAGGTCGTGTCGGCCAGCACCGCATCCACATCCTCGCCGACATAGCCCGAGGTCAGGGCGATCCGCAGTTCCGGCCACTCGACCGCCGCCACGCGCGCCAACTCCACCCCGCTCATACCGCCCGGCATGACCACATCGGTCAGCATGACGTCGAAGCGGTCGGCGTGCAGGAACTTCAGCGCATCGTCGCCATTCTCGGCCCAATCGACCTCAAGCCCGAAACCTTCCAGGATTTCCAGCGCCACGGCGGCGACGCCGGGATCGTCCTCAACCAGCAACATCCGCCCGCCCTCAGCCAGAGGCGCGTCGTCTCCCGACGCCGCGACCGGCGCGGCGACCGCATCCTCGGCTGACAGGGGCGGCAGATAGAGGCAGATCTTGGCTCCCTGTCCCGGCTCCGATTCGATATGGACGCCGCCGCCCGACTGGCGCGCGAACCCATAGACCTGGCTCAGGCCCAGGCCCGTGCCCTTGCCGACGCCCTTGGTGGTGAAGAAGGGTTCGAACACCCGGTCGCGGATCTCGGGCGACATGCCCTCGCCATTGTCGGACACGGCGACGCAGACATAGTCGCCGGGCGGCAGCTCTGCGACCTGGCCGGCCTCGACCGTGCAGGCCCGAGTCTGGACGGTGATGCGCGCATGGCGGCTCTTGGCCCCCGTCACATCGCCCAGGGCGTCGCGGGCGTTGACGATCAGGTTCAGCAGCGCCGCCTCGAACTGAGCCGGGTCCACATTGGCGCGCGCGCCGCCGCGCTTCAGTTTCACCTTGAAGTCGACAGCCTCTCCGACGGCGCGACGCAGCAAGGGTTCGCTCTCGCGGATCAGGGCGTTCAGGTCGATCGGCTCGGGCCTCAGCGCCTGGCGGCGCGAGAAGGCCAGCAGCTGGTGCGTCAGGCTCTCGCCGCGCCGCGCCGCCGCCAGGGCCGCCTCGCCCAGCTTCTTGCGCTTGGCCGGATCCTCGCTGCGCAGGATGATGTCTAGTGCGCCGATCACCACGGTCAGCAGGTTGTTGAAATCGTGCGCCACCCCGCCGGTCAGGCGTCCGACCGCCTCCATCCGCTGGGCGTGAACCAGCTGGGCCTCGGCCTGGGCCTTTTCGATCAGGGCCTCGTCGACCCGCTCGGCCAGCAGTTCGTTGATCCGCTTCAGGTCGTCCTCAGCGCGCTTGGCGTCGGTCACGTCCAGGCAGGCGCCGACATAGCCCTGGAACTGTCCCGAGGCGTCGAAGCGAGGCACGCCCTCGTTGCGCAGCCAGCGCAGGCCTAGCAGCGGGTGGTTGACCCGCGTCAAGGCCTCGAACCGATCCTTCGCCTCGAAGGCCCGCATGAAGGCGGCGACGAAGACGCCCTCGTCGTCCGGGTGGATCAGCGCGCGCCAGCTGTCGGGCAGGTGGCCCTCGGCCTCCACCCCGAAGAAGGTGCGATAGCGCCTGTTGGCGAACACCATCTGAGCGGCGTCGTCGCTCATCCAGATCAGGGCCGGCGCGCTGTCGGCGACGGTGCGGAAACGGTTCTCGGACTCTTCCAGCCTGGCCTGGGCCGCGCGCATATCGGTCACGTCGAAGGCCACGCCGACGAAGCCGACGACCTCAGACCCGTTCAGCCGGGGGCGCGAGAAGGACTTCAGCCATCGCCAGTCGCCGTCGTGACGCCGATAGCGGGCCTCCATCGAGAACGGCTCGTGCGTCGCTTCCCCCGCCACGGATTCCGCCAGGATGCGGGCGTGGTCGTCGGGGTGCAGCACATCGCGCCAGTCCAGCGTGCGAACCGTCTCGTAGTCCGACCCATAGAAGTCGACATAGGCCTGGTTGACGAAGGCGCGGGTGCGGTCCTGCTGCGTGACCCAGATCAGGACCGGGGCCGTGTCGGCGACGGCGCGGAAGCGTTCCTCGCTCTCGCGGGTCTCGTTCTCGGCGCGGGCGCGCTCGACCTCGGCCCAGGTCCGGGCGGCGACCTCCTCGACCAGGGCGACCTGCGCCTCGGTCCACAGACGCGGCGCCGCAGAATGGACATAGAGGAAGGCGCGCAGGCGTCCCGTGCGGATCAGGGGCGCGCGGATCAGGGCGCGGGTCTGAATGGCGTCGAAGGCGTCGGCGAAGGCGGCCGTGCGGGCATCCTCCCGGACATCTTCGATCTGGATCGTGCGGCCTTCCGCCAGATCCGCGATCAGGCCCTCGCCGAAGGCGTTCAGGCTGAACTGGCCCTGAGCGCTGGCGACGCCGGCGGTCCAGTCGCGGCTCATGGAGACCACGCCCGCCGCCTGATCCACCTCGCCATAGCCGACCCGGTCGGCGTCCAGCAGGGCGCCCAGGGCGCTCTCGACATCGGCCATGATCTCTTCGGGATCGGTCAGGTCACGCAGGCGGTCGCTGAGGTCCAGCAGGAAGGCCTGGCGACGCTCGGCCCGCGCCGCCGTCTCCAGCGCCTCGCGCGTCTCCGTCACGTCGAACGAAATGCCGGCATAGCCCAGGAACACGCCCTGACCGTCGAAGCGCGGGCGGACGATGGCCCGCATCCAGCGCCAGACGCCGTCCTGCCCCTTTATCCGCCCCTCCATCTCATAGGGCAGACGCTCTGCGGTGGCGGACCGCTCGGCCGCCTTGATGGTCTCCAGGTCGTCGGGATGAACCGCCGCCTTCCAACCGCCCTCGCGCAGGGCTTCCACGGTCAGGCCATGTAGGGCGAAGACCGCCGCATTGACGAACTCGAACTCGCCCTCGGCGTTCAGCAGCCAGATGGGAGACGGCGCGGTATCGGCCAGCTGCCTGAACCGCGTCTCGCTTTCGCTCAGTCGTGAAATCGCGCTGCGCAAGGACGCGCCGACCAGGGCCATGAATAGGCCGACCAGCACAAAGTTCCAGGTGGCGACCCCGCCGATGGCGCTGAGGATTCCGTCCCGGCCGGTCGTCGTCAGGGCGACGATAGCCCAGCCGCCTCCGGTGCAGACGGCGAGGGCGGCCAAGGCGCCGGACCAGCCGCCCGCCAGCGCCGCCAGCGTCACGGCCGGCAGCAGGATGGCGAAACCGGTCACCTCGCCATAAAGGGCGGACGCCGCCGCGCGGACCGCCAGCCCGGCCAGGGCGAAGCCGACACCGATCAGCACGCGACGCAGGGGCGATGTCGCGGACAGGCGCGCCAGGCCGATCAGCCAGCCGTCCATTCCCGCGATGCGCCGTGAGGCCGCGCCTTGGCTCATGCTGTTCCGCTTCCCCGGCCGAGTTGTCATCTCGCGACGTCGGAACGCAGCTTTACACCTTGCGTTTCGAGCGACCACCCCCGTCGCGCAGCGGAGGTCGCGATAACGACGGTCGTCGGATCGCCGGAAAATGGCCTATAAGTCCGAATAGATGCGCGGTTTCAGCGAAAGGCGATTGCGCCGATCGCGGCTGTGGACGGTGAATGACCCTGTTGCTCTGGAAGACGATGTGGACGGCGCTGCGGCGCTCGGCGGCGGCCCTGCCCGCGGCCGGCGCGGTGCTGGGCGTCGCCATGGCCGCCGGGTCCAGCGTGCGCCCGGACGTCGATCGCACCGCCGAGGCCGTGTCGCGCATCACCGGCGGCGATCTGGGCGAGGGCGGGCTGGCGGCGATCAGAGGCCGTTTGACCCCGTCGCAACTGGCCATGGCCATGCGTCATGACCCCGGACTGTTGCAGCCGGCCCTGTATGGACTGACGCCGGGCTGGGAAAGCCTGACCCTGGCGGGCAAGCCGGGTCTGGAACTGGGCAAGAACGGGCTGGAGGCCCAGCGGTTGAACGCCGCCCTGGCGCCCGCGTCCGGCGCGCTGCGTCCCGCCCTGCCGTTCGTGTTCAAGGGCAGCGCCGACGACCGCAGGCGGGCTTTGCGCTGCCTGACCCAGGCCGTCTATTTCGAGGCGGCGCTGGAGCCGGACAGCGGCCAGGCCGGCGTGGCCCAAGTGGTGCTGAACCGGGTGCGCGATCCCAACTACGCCAACACCGTCTGCGGCGTGGTGTTCGAGGGCGCCGAGCGCACTACGGGCTGCCAGTTCAGCTTCACCTGCGACGGCTCTCTGGCCCAGGCGCCGGTCGGCTGGGCCTGGGACCGGGCGCGCAAGGTCGCGGAGAAGGCGCTGAACGGCGAGGTCGCCCAGCAGGTCGGCACCGCCACCCACTATCACGCCGACTATGTGCATCCCTGGTGGGCGCCGACGGTGGCAAAGGTGACGCAGATCGGCGCGCACATCTTCTATCGCTGGAAGGGCGTCTATGGCGAAACCGCCGCCTTCCGCAAAGTCTATAACGGCCGAGAGCCTGCCATCGACGAGGCGCGCTTCTCGCGGCCCCGCATGATCATCGCCGCCGGCGCCGCGACCGGCGGCCCCGATCCCGACGCTTTGACCAAGGACGCCCCCCTGCGCACCGTCGAGGTCGATGGTCATCAGCGCGTCGTCGGTGTGGTCAGCCTGGGCGGACGTCGCCTGCCGACCCGCGACGAGGTCGCCGCCATCAACGCCCGCCTGACCGCGCTGGAACGGCCCGCCACGACGCCCAAGCCTGCGACGCCCGCGCCTGAGGGCGTGGCGACCATGGACGTCGAAGAAGTCGGTCGTCCCACGAACTGAAATCGTGCATTGCAACGCTTTGACCGGTCCGGGCATTGATGACCGTGCCCGGACCTCTCCGGCCCGACGAGGACGCCTGCTTGACCCACCCCGAAGTCGAATGTCCTAGGTGGGACGAGGCTGACCGTCTGAGGGCGCTCAAACAGTATGGCGTGCTGGATACGACGCCCGAGGCGTCGTTCGACGACCTCGCCAATCTGGCCGCGCGCATCTGTGGGACGACCATGGCCGCCGTCAGCCTGGTCGATGCCGAGCGTCAGTGGTTCAAGGCCGAGATCGGCCTGAGCGCGCGCGAGACGCCGCGCCCCCTGTCCTTCTGCGCCCACGCCATGCTGGCCGACGACGCCATGGTCGTGAAGGACGCGCTTCTGGATACACGGTTTGCCGACAACGCCCTTGTGACGGGTGCGCCGCATATCCGCTTCTATGCCGGCCATCCGCTGAAGACATCGGACGGGGTGTCGCTGGGCGCGTTGTGCGTGCTGGACGAAAAGCCGCGTCCCGAAGGGCTGACCGAGCTTCAGGCCATGGCGCTGAAGACCCTGGCCGACCAGGTCATGACCCAGCTTGAGCTGCGCCGCGCCCTGCTGGAGCGGGACCGCAGCCAGCACATCGCGCGCCTGGCGATGGAGGCCTCGGCCTATGTCGGCGCCTGGGACTGGGACATCACGCAAAATCTGGTCGTGGCCGACGAACGGTTCGCCCGCATGTACGGCGTCGACGCCGCCGCCGCCCAGAATGGCGCGCCGATCGAGGTCTTCACCGCCAGCGTCCACCCCGACGACGCCGCCCGCGTCCACGACGAGATCGAACGCGCCAAGTCGGGCGAGGGGATATTCGTCAGCGAATACCGTCTGACCAGCAATGGCGTGGTGCGCTGGGTTCTGGCGCGTGGTCAGGTCTATTTCGACCGTTCGGGCGAAGCCGTTCGCCTGCCGGGCATTGCGGTGGACATCACCGAGCGCAAGCAGATCGAGACGGATCTGGCCGAGACGGCGCGGGCGCTGAGCGAGAGCGAGACCCGGTTCCGCGTCCTGGCCGACGCCATGCCGCAAATGGTCTGGTCGACGCTGCCCGACGGTTTCCACGACTACTACAACGCCCGCTGGTACGAGTTCACGGGCGTGCCGGCCGGTTCGACCGACGGCGCGGGCTGGAACGACATGTTCCACGCCGACGACCAGCAGCGCGCCTGGACCGTCTGGCGTCATTCGCTGGAGACCGGCGAACCCTATGAGATCGAATACCGGCTGAAGCATCACAGCGGCGTCTATCGCTGGACGCTGGGTCGGGCGGTCGCCGTCCGCGACGAGCAGGGCGAGATCACCCGCTGGTTCGGCACCCTGACCGACATCGACGAGCTGAAGAAGCTGGAACAGGGCCGCGAGCTGGTCAGCCAGGAGCTGAGCCACCGGATCAAGAACATCTTCGCGGTGATCACCGCCCTGGTCGCCCTGTCGGCGCGACAGTATCCCGAGGCCAAGGCCTTCTCCGCCTCGCTGCGCACCCGCATCGCCGCCCTGGCCCGCGCGCACGAGTTCGTGCGGCCGCACACCGAGACGTCGAAGCCGACGGTGGGGGCGACGACGCTGCATTCCTTCCTGTCGGACCTGTTCAAGGCCTATGCCGACGAGACGGGGACGCCGCGCGTCAGGATCACGGGAGACGACGCCGTGTTCGACGATCAGGCTGCCACCTCGGTCGCCCTGCTGTTCCACGAACTGGCGACCAATGCGGCCAAATACGGCGCCCTGTCGGAAAAGGGCGGCATGGTCGCTCTGTCCACCGCACGTGACGAGGACCGGTTCGTCCTGACCTGGACCGAAAGCGGCGGCCCGACCGTGCAGGGAGAACCCTCGCGCACCGGCTTCGGCTCCTCGCTGGCGACATTGTCGGTGCAGGGACAATTAGGCGGACGGCTGGAACGCGAATGGCGGGCAGAAGGTTTGAAGGTCATCGTCGATCTGCCGGCGACGGCGCTGTCGCGCCGCAGGGCCGCCAATGCTGTTGGAAATTAGCGTTATGTTGAAACCTATCGGTCAAAGTTGCGTTGTGTACGCTCCCGAGCATAAGCACTGACCCCATGACTGCGCGTATCCTCATCATCGAAGACGAAGCCCTGGTTGCGATGGAGCTGCGTTTCGTACTGGAAGATCTGGGACATGAAGTCCTGGGTGTGGCCGCGACCGCAAAGGCCGCGCGCGATCTGGTGCGCGAGAACGATGTGGACCTGGCTCTGGTCGATATTCACCTGTCCGACGGCCCGACCGGCATCAACCTGGGCCGCGAGCTGGGTCAGGACATGGGCGTCTCCGTCCTGTTCATGACCGCCAACCCCGGCATGGTGCGCGACGGCGTCGCCGGCACCATCGGCGTCCTGTCCAAGCCCACGGACGAACAGGCGGTTCAGACCGCCGTCGATTACGCCCTGCGCCGCCGTCATGGCGAGCCGGTCGATTACGCGCCGCCGGGCCTTCAACTCTTCGCCTGACCGCCTTCAAGGCGGTTGCGGACGCGCCGATGCGGCATATGTCGAGGGCTCCCCACAAGGAGACCTCCCCCATGACGACCCTGACCAAACGCAAGCTCGGCTCCAGCGCCCTGGATATTGCCCCCTTGGTGTTCGGCGGCAACGTCTTCGGCTGGACGGCCGAAGAGGCGACGTCGTTCGCCCTGCTGGACGGGTTCGTCGAGGCCGGGTTCGACGCCATCGACACCGCCGACGCCTATTCCCGCTGGGTGCCAGGCCATTCGGGCGGCGAGAGCGAGATTATCATCGGCAAGTGGTTGAAGGCGCGCGGGCGACGCGACGACGTCAAGATCCTGACCAAGGTCGGATCGGACATGGGGCAGGGTCACAACGACCTGTCGCCAGGCTGGATCGAGACGGCGGTCGAGGCGTCGCTGCGCCGGCTCCAGACCGACTATATCGACCTCTATCAGACCCACTGGCCCGACCCAAAGACGCCGCAGGAAGAGACGCTGCGCACGCTCGACAAGCTGGTGAAGGCCGGCAAGGTGCGGGCCATCGGCACGTCGAACCATTCGGCCGAACAGGTGAGCGAGGCCTTGGCCATTTCCGAACGCGAAGGCCTGGCTGCCTATGCGACGATCCAGCCGCACTACAACCTCTACAGCCGCGACACCTTCGAGGGCGGATTGCAGGACCTGGCGGTCTCGAAAGGGCTGGGCGTCATCACCTATTTCAGCCTGGAGAGCGGTTTCCTGACCGGCAAATACAAGACCGCCGATCAGATCGCCGGGACCAAGCGCGAGGGGATGCTGAAGGACAAGTTCGACGAGCGCGGCGTGCGCATCCTAGCGGTGCTGGACGCCGTGGCCCAAAAGAACGAGGCGACCTCCGCCCAGGTGGCCCTGGCCTGGCTGCTGGCCCAGCCGGGGGTGACGGCGCCGATCGTCAGCGCGACCTCGACCGAGCAACTGGCCGACACGCTGAAGGCGGCGACCCTGACGCTGTCGGACGAGGATGTGGCGGAGCTGACGGAGGCGTCGGCTTACTGATGCCAACGAATCGGGGTCACCAAACCCCGATCTTCTCCGCCTCGGCGTGGCTGATGGGGTTGTGGGCCTTGGCGTGGTCTTCCTCGGCGAGGAAGCGGCTGACTTCCAGAGCGGCCATGCAGCCCATGCCGGCGGCGGTTACGGCCTGGCGATAGACGTCGTCGGTCACGTCGCCGGCGGCCCAGACGCCCTCGATGGCGGTGGCGGCCGTGCCGGGCGTGACCCGCAGATAGCCGCCGGAGTTGGTCTCCAACTGGCCTTTGAACAGTTCCGACGACGGGGCGTGGCCGATGGCGATGAAGACGCCGTCGGCAGGGATCTCCCGTGTCGAGCCGTCCTGCACGTTCTTCAGCCGCACGCCAGTCACGTTCCTGGCGATGCCGTCCACCACACCGACGACCTCCTCGACCGCCACGTTCCAGATCACCTCGATCTTGGGGTGGGCGAACAGGCGGTCCTGCAGGATCTTCTCGGCGCGGAACTCGTCCTTGCGGTGGATGACCGTGACCTTGGAGGCGAAGTTGGTCAGGAACAGCGCCTCTTCGACGGCGGTGTTGCCGCCGCCGACGACCACGACGTCCTTGCCGCGATAGAAGAAGCCGTCGCAGGTGGCGCAGGCCGAGACGCCGAAGCCCTGGTAGGCGGCCTCGCTCTCTAGACCCAGCCATTTGGCCTGGGCGCCGGTGGAGATGATGATGGTCTCGGCCAGGATCTCGTCGCCGCCGTCCAGCTTCAGCCGGAACGGGCGCTGCGACAGGTCGGCGGAAACGACGATGTCGTGGATGACCTCGGTCCCGACATGCAGGGCCTGGGCCTGCATCTGCTCCATCAGCCACGGGCCCTGGATGGTGTCGGCGAAGCCGGGATAGTTCTCGACGTCGGTGGTGATGGTCAGCTGGCCGCCGGGCTGGATGCCGGCGATGACGACGGGGTTCAGCGAGGCGCGGGCGGCGTAGATGGCGGCGGTCCAGCCGGCGGGGCCGGAACCGATGATGGCGACGCGAACGGTACGAGCTTGGGTCATGACGCCTATTTAGTCAGTGATTCCCGTTTGCGCGATGCTAGTCTCGCCTGACGAGAAGGGGAGATGGGGATGAGCGACAAGGGTGCAGCCTTTTTGCCGATCGGAGTCGGCATGGGCGTGTCGATGGGGGTGGCGCTGGGCGTCGCGCTGGACAACATCGGCCTGGGTCTCGCCCTGGGCACGGCCATCGGGTCGGGCCTGGGCGTGGCGCTGATGGGCGCGGTGAACGCCAAGGCCAAGCCCACGAAGAATGGCGACGGGTCGGATGGTGGCGGCGGGGTCATGCCGACGTCGGACACGCATCATCAGAGCGGCCATGACGGCGGCTCGGACGGCGGCGGGGATGGCGGCGGCGGGGGCGACTGAACGCCACTGTAATTTTTTTGAGTGCACTTTAGTGCAGATTTTTGCGAGCCATTCTTAATGCGCCTCCAAAGCCATGGATGAACGCTAGGTCATGCCTGCGTCAGGATTGGACGTGGGCTAACGCGCCCGCATCGCTTCCAGCACAGCCCGCGCCGCGCGATCGGTCTCGGCCAGGGGATCGTAGGTCCAGTTGTCCAGTGTGCCGTCGAACGGGCGTGTCGCGCCGCGTGATTGCAGGTCGTCGTGCAGGCGGGCGAACTTGTCGCCGGACTTCAGCGGGATCATCGGCAGGACATGGACGGGCTTACCGGTCGAGGCGGCCTCGGCGGCCATGTTGGCGCTGTCCTCGGTGACCAGCACGTGGTCGGCGAAATGCAGGAAGCCGAACAGGGGGTTCTCTCCGGTCCCGTCCCAGATCCAGCCGGGCAGTTTCGACAGGCGGGCGGTCATGGCCGCCTTGGCCGCGTCAGGCGTGCGGCGCGAGAAGGTCAGCATCAACGAACCGCCCGACGCTCGCACGGCGTCCGCGATCTGATCGGCCAGGTCCGCCGCATGGGCCTCGGGCAGGTCGAAGGCCCTGGACTTGCCGCCGATCAGCACGGCGACGCGCGGGTGGGGCAGGGGTGCGATCCGGTCGGCGAATGCGGGCGCAGCTTCGGCGATCCTCTGCGGCGTGATGCGGTGGGGGGAGCCGGTGATCTCGAAGACATTGTCGCCGGACAGTTCGTCATGGGCGGGGGCCACGATCAGGTCGTAACGGTCGTTGGCCCAGCGCGGATCCTGGGTCTGGACGACGAAGGTCTTGCCGTCGCTCCAGCCTTTGATGCGGGTCGAGAGGGGCAGGGTCGCGCGGCCGGTGGCGATCCACAGATTAGGCCACGGTGCTGTTAGGGCGTCGGAAGCGGACGCCAGCATGGTCGGGGTCTTCAACGCCGACGGCAGGCGGTCGAACAGCGGCCGCCAGCGAACATGTTTGATCGCGATCTCGGCCGGGGTCAGGCGCTGAACGGCCTCGGCGAGGCCGAGCGCCTGGTTCTCGATGCCGGCGCGGCCGTCGGAGACGACCCAGATGGAGAGGGGTGGCGTCATCTGCTCTCCCTCCCCCAGCGGGGGAGGGTGGCCGAGCGGAGCGAGGTCGGGTGGGGAGGGCAGAGCGAAACCCCACGGACCTTACTTGTTTCAGACAGTGCGTCCCTGCCGGGCCGCCCCCACCCCGTCGCTGTGCGACGACCCTCCCCGGAGCGGGGAGGGAGAAGGTCGTGCGAGGTTTGGCTTACTTCCACTCGACCTTGAGGATTTCGTAGGCCTTCACACCGCCGGGGGTGTTGACCTCGACGACGTCGCCGACCTCCTTGGAGATCATGGCGCGGGCGATGGGCGAGGCGATGGAGACCTTGCCCTTCTTCACGTCGGCTTCGTGCTCGCCGACGATCTGGTAGCGCGCCTCGTCCTCGGTGTCCTCATCGACCACGGTGACCGTGGCGCCGAACTTGACCTGGCTGCCCGACAGTTTCGACACGTCGATGACCTGGGCGCGGCTGATCTTGTCCTCGATGTCCGCGATCTGGCCTTCGATCCAACCCTGCCGCTCCTTGGCGGCATGGTATTCGGCGTTTTCAGACAGGTCGCCATGTTCGCGGGCCTCGGAGATGGCCGCGATGACGCTCGGCCTTTCGACCGACTTCAATTGCTTTAGTTGATCGTCGAGGACACGGTAGCCCTCGCCCGTCATCGGCACTTTTTCCATTGGTGTCGTGATTTTTCTGGTTCGCCCGGAGACTGGAAAGACGCGAAGTAAGCATACAAAAGGCCGCGGGGCGGGCGCGGCCGGGCATCAATACTAGGGTTTCCCGCTCAAGATTTCAAGAGCGGGGCCCCGAGCCGATGAAACATCAGGCTCGCGCGGGCGGTTCGGACTTGGGATCGCGGCGCAGGACGCCCTTGATCAGGCTGTAGGCCAGCCAAGCGACGGCGGCGAGGCCGGCCAGCATGAACAGGCCCGAGACAAGGGCGGCTCCTGCAGCCATGAAGGCCAGGATGAAGGCGACGGCCGCTGCAAGTCCGGCCACGATCTGAATGGTTTGAAGGCGCATGGCCTATCAACGTGCTGGACGACGCCGGGTTGCGTCGCCCTGGATCACGATCCGATCACGCGTAGCTGTAAGGGCCGCCGCGCTCCAGGGCGCGCTGATAGGCGGGGCGGGCATGGATGCGGGCCAGGAAGGCTTTCAGGCGGGGTTTCGTCGCGGCGTCGAATGCGCGGTCGGCGCCGGCCTCGACGGGGAAGCTCATCATGATGTCGGCGGCGGTGAACTGATCGCCCGCGAACCATTCGGACCGGCCGAGTTCATCCTCCCAGAAGCCGATGTGGGTCTTGAGCTGCGGATCGACGAAGCTGGTCAGGGCCTTGGAGGCGATGCTCTTGACCAAGGGCTTGAGCAGGGCCGGCGCGCGGCGTGGCAGCATGCCGAACACCAGTTTCAGCAGCAGGGGCGGCATGGCTGACCCTTCGGCATAGTGCAGCCAGTAGGTGAAGCGGCGACCGTCCTCGGTCCCCGCCGCCGGCCGCAGCCGACCCTGGCCGTAGGCATCCAGCAGATATTCGACGATCGCCCCGGTCTCGGCGACCTTGACCCCGCCGTCCTCGATCACCGGCGACTTGCCCAGGGGGTGGATGGCCAGCAGCTCGGGCGGGGCCAGGCGGTTGCCGGCGTTTCGCTCATAGCGGACGACCTCATAGTCCAGCCCCAACTCTTCCAGCAGCCACAGGACGCGCTGGGAACGGCTGTCGTTCAGGTGATGGACTTTGATCATGGGTCGGCTCCAGGCGGCGAGGCGCGACTATTCGCATCGCCGCCCCAGAAGTCGAGGGGGAAGTCGAGCGCTATCGCGGGCGACGACCGCTCCAGCGCGCGCGTGGCTCGGGCGTAGGTTTTGGCGTGACCTGGGGCTTTCCGCCTTCGCGACGATTGCGCCAGACCTCATAGGCTAGGGTGGCCAAGGCCAGCTTGCCGGCGTGGCGGCCGGCGACGCGGCGACCGCCCTTGGACAGCAGCAGGCCGCCGAGGATGGGAACGAGTTTGTGCAGACGGGACATGGTTGATCTCCTTCCCCGACCCAACGCGCGGGACGACATCGCGTTTCGACCTGCGACGACAGTGTTCGCGCGATGCGAAAAGCAGTGCTAGCCCTGTCGCATGACACGTTCTCGCTTCGCCGCCTTCTTCACCTCGCTCAGCTTCTTCGTCATCGCCGCGCTCGTCGCGGGCGTGCTCGTGGGGGCCTTGGCCCAGGGGGCGCATGCGGCCTGGCTGACCGGGGCGCTGGGGGTGGTCGAAAGCCTGGGCCAGGTCTGGCTGAATGCGCTGCGCATGACCGTCATCCCCTTGGTGTTCAGCCTGCTTGTGACCGGCATCGTCTCCATCGCCGACGCCGCCGCGACGGGGCGGATCGCTGTGCGGTCGCTGGTGGTGTTCGGCGTGCTGCTGATCGGGGCCACTGTCTATGCGATCCTGGCGGGGCTGGGCCTGCTGGCGGTCTGGCCCATCGACCCGGAGGCGGGCAGGGGGCTGCTGGCGGGGGTGACGACCGATTCGCTGGCGACCGTGGGCGAGGCGGCGCGCACCGACGGCCTGCGCGCCTTCCTGGCCAGTCTGGCGCCCGCCAATGTGATCAAGGCGGCGGCCGATGACGGCGTGCTGGCGGTCGTGGTGTTCGCCGTCGCCTTCGGTTTCGCCGCGACCCGGATCAAGACGGAGCTGCGCCGGCCGCTGGCGGGCTTCTTCGAGGCGGTGGCCGAGACCATGGTGGTGATCGTCCACTGGGTGCTGCTGGCCGCGCCGTTCGGCGTGTTCGCCCTGGCGTTGGGCGTCGGCCTGCGAGCCGGGCTGGGGGTGGCGGGAACGCTGGCCCACTATGTCGCCATCGTCTGCCTCAGCCAGATCGGCCTGATCCTGATCATCTATGTCGTCGCCATCGTCTGGGGACGGATTTCGCTGGCCCGGTTCGCCCGCGCCGTGGCCCCGGCCCAGGTCGTCGCCGTCTCGACCCAGTCTTCGCTCGCCAGCCTGCCGGTCATGATCGAGCGGGCGCGCGACTGGCTCGGCGTGCCCCAGGCCTCGGCGGGTCTGGTCCTGCCGCTGGCGGTGGCGGTGTTCCGCATCACCAGTCCGGTCGCGAACCTGGCGGTCTGCCTCTATGTGGCGCAGCTGCACGGGGTCGAACTGAGCCTCGGCGTACTGATCGCGGGCGGTCTGACGGCCATCGCCGTGTCCATCGCCTCGGTCGGTCTGCCGGGCCAGGTCAGCTTCTTCGCCGCCATCGGCCCCATCTGCCTGGCCATGGGCCTGCCGCTGGGGGTGCTGCCGCTGTTGCTGGCGGTCGAGGTCATCCCTGACATCTTCCGCACCGTCGGCAACGTCACCGCCGACCTGGCCGCGACACGGATCGTGGCGGGCAAGGACGATCCCGCTACAGAATGACCCAGGCGGCGCCGGCCGCCAGCAGGATCAGGTGGACGACGACGACCAGGCCGAACTGCGTCCTGAACGGCTCCTTGCGCGTCTTGTGGCGCAGCAGATGCTGACCCATCCAAGCGCCCAGGCCGCCGATCAGACCGAACATAAGCAGGGTCGCCTCGGGCGTGCGCCACAGACCGGCGCGCGCCTTCTGCTTGTCCCAAGCGAAGGCGGCGAAGCCCAAGACTTCGGCGATCAGGATCGCGATCAGGGCGAGGTCGAGATTTGAGATCGGCATGTCCCTGGCTTTCGGCCGCTACGCGTTCGCAGCGTGCGGCCGAAAGCCGGAGATTTCGTCAACGTCAGGCGTAGTCCTGGATCGGGCGGACATTTAGGTCGCCGGCCTTGATGGCGCCGATGGCCTGGGCGGCGGCCAGGGCGCCGGCTGTGGTGGTGTAGTAGGGGATCTTCATCATCAGGGCGGTGCGGCGCAGGCTGAAGCTGTCCTGCAGCGATTGCTTGCCCGAGGTGGTGTTGAAGACCAGGTGGACCTCGCCGTTCTTCATGGCGTCCACGATGTGCGGACGGCCCTCCAGCACCTTCTTGACCAGGCCGACCTCCAGCCCCTGTTCGACCAGGTAGCTGTGGGTGCCGCCGGTGGCGATCAGGGTGAAGCCTTCGGCCAGCAACGTCCTGGCTGCATCGACGATAAAGGCCTTGTCCTCGTCCTTGACCGAGATGAAGGCGCAGCCCGAGGTCGGCAGGGTGACGCCGCCGCCGATCTGGGACTTGGCGAAGGCGCGGGCGAAGGCGGGGGCCATGTCGGCCTCGCCTTCACGCTTCCAGTCCAGGCCCATGACCTCTCCGGTCGAACGCATTTCCGGGCCCAGGATGGTGTCGACCCCGGCGAAGCGGGCGAACGGGAAGACCGCTTCCTTGACCGCGATATGGTCGTAGGGCTTGTCCGTCAGGCCGAAGGATTTCAGCGGCACGCCGGCCATGACTTTGGCGGCGATCGAGGCGATCGGCTGGCCGATGGTCTTGGCCACGAAGGGCGCCGTGCGGGACGCGCGCGGGTTGACCTCCAGCACGAAGATGCGGGGATTCTCGCTGTGCGGCTCTTCAATCGCGAACTGCACGTTCATCAGGCCGCGCACCTTCAGGGCCTTGGCCATTTCGGTGGTCTGGCGCTTCAACTCGGCCACCGTCTCGGCCGAGAGGGACCAGGGCGGCATGGAGCAGGCGCTGTCGCCCGAGTGGACGCCGGCTTCCTCGATATGTTCCAGCACGCCGGCGACGAAGACGGTCTCGTCGTCGCACAGGGCGTCCACGTCCACCTCGGTCGCGCGGTTCAGATAGTGGTCGATCAGGACGGGGTCCGAACCCGAGACGCGCATGGCCTCATGGACGTAGCGGTCCAGCTGCTCGCGGTCATGGACGATCATCATGCCGCGTCCGCCCAGGACGTAGGACGGGCGTAGCACGACGGGATAGCCGACCTCTTCCGCCTTCTGCGCGGCTTCTTCCGCCGAACGAGCCAGGCCGTTGGGCGGTTGGCGCAGGCCGATGCCTTCAAGCATCTGCTGGAAGCGCTCGCGGTCCTCGGCCAAGTCGATGGAGTCGACGGACGTGCCCAGCACCGGGATGCCGTCTTCTTGCAGCGCATGGGCCAGCTTCAGCGGAGTCTGGCCGCCGAACTGGACGACGCAGCCGATCAGGTCGCCATTCGAACGCTCGACCTCGATCAGCTCCAGCACGTCCTCTTCCGTCAGCGGCTCGAAATACAGGCGGTCGGAGGTGTCGTAGTCGGTCGAGACGGTCTCGGGGTTGCAGTTGACCATGATGCTTTCGACGCCGATGTCGTCGAAGGCGAAGGCCGCGTGGCAGCAGCAGTAGTCGAACTCGATTCCCTGGCCGATCCGGTTCGGACCGCCGCCCAGGATGATGGCCTTCTTCTTGTTCGTGGGCTCGGACTCGCACTCGGGGATCTGGCCCAGGGCGCCGGTCTCATAGGTCGAATACATATAGGCGGTGGCCGACGCGAACTCGGCCGCGCAGGTGTCGATCCGCTTGAATACCGGGCGCACGTTCAGGCCGCGACGGGCGGTGCGGACGGCCTTTTCGGTCGCGCCGGTCAGCTGGGCCAGGCGGGCGTCGGCGAAGCCCTTGGCCTTCAGGCGGCGGAACTCGGTCGGGTCGGTCGGCAGGCCCTTGACCCGGATGTGGCCTTCCTCGCGCACGATGTCGGCGATCTGGCGCAGGAACCAGGGCTCGTAGGAACAGGCGGCGTTGACCTCTTCCACCGTCAGGCCGTGGCGGAAGGCCTGGGCGATGACGCGGATGCGGTCGGGGGTGGGGATGCCCAGGGCGCGAACGACGGCGCCGCGTGCAGTCGCATCGTCCTCCGCTCCGGCCACGCCTTCGATCTCGATCTCGTCGAAGCCGGACAGGCCGGTCTCAAGCCCGCGCAGGGCCTTCTGCATCGATTCCTGGAAGGTGCGGCCGATGGCCATGACCTCGCCCACCGACTTCATCGAGGTGCCCAGCAGGGGCTCCGAGCCCGGATATTTCTCGAAGGCGAAACGGGGGATCTTGGTGACGACATAGTCGATGCTCGGCTCGAACGACGCCGGCGTGACCTGGGTGATGTCGTTGGTCAGTTCGTCCAGGGTGTAGCCGACGGCCAGACGCGCGGCGACCTTGGCGATGGGGAAGCCGGTGGCCTTGGACGCCAGCGCGGACGAGCGCGACACGCGCGGGTTCATCTCGATCACCAGCATCCGGCCGTCGGCGGGGTTGATGGCCCACTGGACGTTCGATCCGCCGGTCTCGACGCCGATCTCGCGCAGGACGTTGATCGAGCCGGTCCGCATCCGCTGATATTCCTTGTCGGTCAGCGTGAGGGCGGGGGCGACGGTGATGCTGTCGCCCGTGTGGACGCCCATCGGGTCGATGTTCTCGATGGAGCAGATGATGATGCAGTTGTCCGCCGTGTCGCGGACGACCTCCATCTCGTATTCCTTCCAGCCCAGCACCGATTCCTCGATCAGGACTTCGGTCGTTGGCGACAGGTCCAGGCCGCGCAGCACGATCTCCTCGAACTCCTCGCGGTTGAAGGCGATGCCGCCGCCGGTGCCGGCCAGGGTGAAGGATGGGCGGACGACGGCGGGCAGGCCGACGAACTCCAGCCCCTCCAGCGCCTCTTGCATCGAATGGGCGGCCTTGGAGCGGGGCGATTCCAGACCCAGCTTGTCCATGGCGTCGCGGAATTTCTGGCGATCCTCGGCCTTGTCGATCACGTCGGCCTTCGCGCCGATCATCTCGACGCCGTACTTCTTCAGCGCGCCCGAGGCGTCCAGGGCCAGGGCGGTGTTCAGAGCCGTCTGGCCGCCCATGGTGGGCAGCAGGGCGTCGGGGCGTTCCTTGGCGATGATCTTCTCGACCATCTCGGGCGTGATCGGCTCGATATAGGTGGCGTCGGCCACCTCCGGGTCCGTCATGATGGTGGCGGGGTTCGAGTTGACCAGAATGACCCGATACCCTTCCGCCTTCAGCGCCTTGCAGGCCTGAACGCCGGAATAGTCGAACTCGCACGCCTGGCCGATGACGATCGGGCCGGCGCCGATGATGAGGATGGACTTTATGTCTGTGCGCTTGGGCATCGCCAGCTCTTCTTCTTATTGAACGCTAATGGGTCACGACCGCGCAGTCCCAGCCGTCGTAGTCCAGCTGAAACGCTGCGGCCCAGGTCTGCATCATGGCGGAGGTCGCAGCGAACGACGCCTCGTCCACCGCCATGGTGGTCTCTAGTGTGGTGGAATCGTCTGCGCCGCCGGTCAGGAAGCCGGCGCGACGCGCGACCTCGTTCAGGTCGCCGTGGTCGCCTTCGCCATAGAAGTAGAATCGCGTGTGACGCGGGGTCACGCCGCTGTCACCCTGTTCGGCCAGCGCCGCGCGCACCATGGCGTCGCGTTCGTCATGACTGATGTCCGAGGCGTCCAAGGGGCTGCGTCGTCCTTACGTTCTCTACGCGCGCGAGAAGTCCCCGCAGAGCCTGGCCCTGCGACGCTCACGTCTGCTTGTCGGTTAAGCGGCCCGTTTAGAGAGGGAGGGGCGAGGGGGCAACCCGAAACATCAAGCGGCGCCATATCGCCAGGGTTCGTGCGCGATGTGGACATAAAGACGCCACGAAGTAGCGCGCGCATCAAAAGATCATCGTTATGAGTGATCATTTGTGACCGTTATGTTGCCTGATGGTCACATTCAGGGCTTGGATGAGGCGATGCAAAGGCTCTAGGGTCCGCCACCCAAACTCGCGTTCCCCCGCGCGAGTATTAATGCTGCAGCTTGTTCAAGGTTGCCGCTTGATGACTTTGAGAGGTCTCGTTTTGACGTATCGTCGTTCTCGTTTGCTGGCCGGCAGCATGCTATCGGCATTTGGTCTAATGGCCGCGCTTCCCGCCGTTGCTCAACAAACGCCGGTCAATCAGGAAGCCACCACGGTTGACGAGATCGTGGTCACCGGATCGCGCATTCCGCGTCCGAACCTGGAACAGCCGACCCCCGTTTCGACGGTGTCGCGCGAGGCTATCGATAACGCCGGCACGCAGAACCTGGGCGACATCCTGGCCCAGCTGCCCGCGCTGAGCGCGAACGCGACGGTTCGCGGCAACTCCGACAGCTTCAGCACCGACGGCGGCCTGAACTTCGCCAACCTGCGCAGCCTGGGTGCCTCGCGCACCCTGACCCTGGTGGACGGCAAGCGCCACGTCGGCGGCGACGCCGGCAGCGCGGCCGTCGACCTCAACGCCGTTCCGGCCGCCCTGGTGGAGCGTGTCGAAGTCATCACCGGCGGCGCCTCGGCCGTCTATGGCTCGGACGCCGTCAGCGGCGTGGTCAACATCATCCTGAAGGACGACTACGAAGGCGGCGAGATGACCGCCCAGTACGGCGGCGCCCAGTCGGGCGACGGCAAGGCATGGTCGGTCAACGGCGTCTATGGCCGCAACTTCATGGACGGTCGCCTCAACCTGACGGCGACGGCCTTCTATGATCACTCCGACCAGGTTCTTGCGTCCGACATCAAGGCGATCAAGAACTGGGGCACCATCTTGAACCCTGACGACACCGGTCCGAACGACGGCATTCCGAACCGTTTCCTGGTTCCCAATGTGCTGACGGACTACTTGGACGAGAACGGCGTCATCTTCGACGCCAATACTCAACAGATCATCAGCGCCTTCACCCGTGATGGCCGGCCGGTGCCGCAGCAACCGCGCCTTGGTGAAAACAGCTTCGCCTTCGGCCAGTTCGCCGACTGCGAAACCTGCGCCTCGCTGGATGACTATGTCGTTCTGGTGCCCAAGACGGACCGCTATGGCGCGAACTTCCGGGGTCGTTTCGACATCACGGACAGTGTCACGGCCTATGTCGACGCCAAATATGTGCGTTCGGAGATCGAAGACTACGCCCAGCCGTCCTTCACCTTCGGCGAATACCTGATCGAGGCCGACAACGCCTTCATCACGCCCGAGATCGCCAGCGTCGTCGCCGGCCGCGACATCACCTTCGGCCGCTTCAACGAGGACATCGGCGTCCGCACCACCGACATCACCCGCGAGACCTATCGCGGCGTCGCCGGACTGAAGGGCAAGTTCGAGACCGGCCTGGCCGATTTCAACTGGGATTTGTCGTACAACTACGGTGAGACCCAGAACACCTTCAAGGGCACGGGCAACACCATCCCCGGCAACTACGCCGCCGCCATCGACGCCGTTCGTGCGCCGGATGGCTCCATCCAGTGCCGCGTCAACGTTCCCTCGGCTCAAGGTGCGGATTATGAAGCGCCGGCTGGCATGACCGGCGACGCCTGCGTGCCGTTCAACGTGTTCGGCCGTCAGAACAGCGCTGCGGCGATCGACTATGTCAGCCACGACTCGATCCGCACCCACACCATCACCCAGGAAGTGGTCTCGGGCCTGTTCAACTTCGACACTTCGAAGTTCTTCAACCTGCCGGGCGGCCCGCTGGCCTTCGCCGGCGGCTTCGAATACCGCAAGGAAACCAGCGAGAACATCAACGACCCGTTCGTGAAGTCGGGTCTGTCGGAAACGGCGGCGCAGCCTGACGCCTACGGCGAATTCGACGTCACCGAAGGCTTCCTGGAGTTCAACGCGCCGCTGCTGGCCGACATGCCGTTCGCCTATCGTCTGTCGATCGACGGCGCCTATCGCTACGCCGACTATTCGACCGTCGGCGGCGCAGAGGCCTGGAAGGTCGGCGGCGTCTATGCGCCGGTTCGCGACATCACCTTCCGTGGCACCTATTCGCGCGCCGTTCGTGCGCCGAACATCACCGAGGCCTTCCTGCCGGCGACGGCAGGCTTCTTCTCGGTCACCGACCCCTGCGACGTCGACAACATCCAGCTTGACCCGGATCGCGTCGCCAACTGCGCCGCAGGGGGCGTGCCGACGGGCTTCAACTCGAACACCAATGCGTCGATCGAGGGTGTTTCCAGCGGCAACCCCAACCTGGACGCCGAAGAAGCGGAAAGCTGGACGGCGGGCGTCGTGCTTCAGCCGCGTTGGATGCCGGGCTTCAGCTTCACGGCGGACTACTATGATATCCAGATCGATAATGCGATCGCACTGATCGGCGCTCAGGACATCATCGACAACTGCTACGACGCCAGCGGCGGGCTGGACGGCAACTTCTGCTCGCTGTTCACGCGCGGCGCCGATGGCAACATCGACTCGGTCTCCACGACCTTCGTGAACGCCGCCGCCCTGACGACCAAGGGCTGGGACTTCGAGGTGGCCTACACCAAGAACTTGGAGCAACTGGCCGAGGATCATCCGCAGATGTTCGGCGGCCTGCGCGGTCGCATCACGGCCCAGCTGACGGCGAACTATCTCGAAGAGCTGAACTTCTTCGCCTTCGCCGATCGTCCTGACGAGATCGACAACAACAAAGGCGAGATCGGCAATCCCGAATGGTCGTTCAAGTCGCGCGTCGGCTACGTCAACGGTCCGCTGTCCCTGAGCTGGGAAGCGGCCTTCCAGGACGAGGTCGCCCGTTTCGAAACCACCCCGACCCCGGGCGTCAGCGGACCGGAACGCGTCTTCCCCTCATACGTCCGGGCCCAGATGTACCATGACTTCACCGTCCGGTACGCCTTCGACAACGTGCCCTATACGCGCGGGTTCGAAGTGTTCGGCGGCGTCAAGAACGCCTTCGACAACACCCTGCCTTACGGCCTGAGCGGCAACGGCGAATCGTCGGCCTACGACCTCTATGGTCGTCAGTTCTTCGGCGGCATCCGCGCCCGCTTCTAGGCGCAAGCCAAGCCTGAAATGGAAAGGGCGGCTCGAAAGAGCCGCCCTTTTTCTATGCGTCGATGGCTGCGATCCAGTCGGGCAGTTCGCTGATGCAGGCCAGCGAGACGTAGCGCGGCTCGTCCACCGGGGCGTCGGCCAATTCGTGGGCCCAGGTGACGTGATAAGGGATGTGGACGCCGAAGGCGCCGGCGGCGATGGCGGGAAGGACGTCGGACTTCATGGAGTTGCCGGCCATGACGGCCTCGGCCGGGCCGGTGCCGTGGCGGGTGAAGACGCGGTCGTAGGTGGCGCGGTCCTTTTCGGAGACGATCTCGACGGCGCTGAACCGTTCGCCCAGGCCGGAGGCGGCCAGCTTGCGTTCCTGGTCCAGCAGGTCGCCCTTGGTGATCAGGACCAGGCGGTATTTTTCGGACAGTTCGGCGACGACCTCGTCCACGCCGGGCAGGGTCTCGACCGGATGGGCCAGCATCTCGCGGCCGGCGGCCAGGATCTCGCGCACGACGTGGGGCGGGGCCTCGCCGTTCGTCAGCTCCATCGCCGTCTCGATCATCGACAGGGTGAAGCCCTTCACGCCGTAACCATAGAGGCGCAGGTTGCGTTGTTCGGTCTCGGCGAGACGCGCCTCGATGGTCGGTTCGTCGCCGTGGTCGGCCAGAAGATCGATGAACCGCGCATGGGTCAGGCGGAAGATCGTCTCGTTGTGCCAGAGGGTGTCGTCGGCATCGAGGCCGACCGTGGTGATGCTCATGCCGCGCCCCTATCATGGGACGAACGAGGAGGGGAGACGCGATGAACGGATCGGCAGTGGTGATCGGGGCGACGGGCGGGATCGGCCGGGCGATGGTCGAACGGATCGTGAGCGGCGGGGCGTTCGAGACGGTCTGGGCCGTGTCGCGGTCGGGCGCGGATGTGGCGGGCGCGCAAGGCCTGGCCGCCGATCTGGAGGACGAGGCTGGGCTGGTCCACGCCGCCGAGCGGATCGGCCAGGGGCCGGCGCCGACCCTGATCGTGCTGGCGACCGGCGTGCTGCACGACGGGTTTCAGCCGGAACGCAGTCTGCGTCAGCTCGATGCCGATCATATGCTGCGGGATTACCGAATCAATGCGGTCGGGCCGGCGCTGGCGGCCAAGCACCTGCTGCCGTTGATGCCGCGGGATCGGCGGGCGGTGTTCGCGGCCCTGTCGGCGCGGGTGGGGTCGATTTCCGACAACCGGATGGGCGGCTGGCACGCCTATCGCGCGTCCAAGGCGGCGCTGAACATGATCCTGCGCAATCTGGCGATCGAGATGGCGCGCAGCCATCCTCAGGCGGTGATCGCCGGCCTGCATCCCGGCACGGTGGACACGGGCCTGAGCGCGCCGTTCCAGAAGGGGGTGGCCGAGACGCGGCTGTTCACCGCCGAGCATTCCGCCGAGCGGCTGCTGGCGGTGCTGTCGGGCCTGACGCCGGCCGACAGCGGCGGGGTCTTCGCCTGGGACGGGGCGCGGGTAGCGGAATAACGCGCAGTCGTGACTTGAGCGAAAGGGGCGTCTGGCGTCAGATGTCCTCCATGCGCGTCAGAGTTTCCGTCCGGCTTTTCAGCCTCTTGTTGCTCGGCCTGCCGTTAGGCGCCCCGGCCGTGGCCATGCCGGCCGGCGCCCTGTCCATCCAGTCCATAGCGGCGGCGCAGACGCGAGACCGCGTGCGGCTGAATCAGCGGGTGTTCGACCGGGTGTGGAGCGAGGTCCGGCGCGGCTATTACGACCCGACCCTGCACGGCGTGGACTGGAACGCGGCGCGGGCGCAGTTTCGGCCCCAGGCCCTGGCGGCGACAGACGAGCGGGGGCTGTACCGGGTCATCAACGAAATGCTGGACCTGCTGGACGACGGCCATGCCGCCGCCAGCCCCCCGGCCGCCGTGCGCCGCCAGGAGGCCCAGTTCGCGCGGCGGGCCGTGATGGGCCTGACACTGATGCGGGGCGAGACGCCCGACGACTGGACCGTCGAACGCATTCGGCCCGGTTCGCCGGCCGAGGAGGCGGGGGTGCAGCTGGGCTGGTCGTTGAACTCGGTCGATGGTCGGACCTGGGGGCCGGATGTCGAGACGCACGAAGGACAGCCGGTGCGACTGGTCCTGACGGACGAGACAGGCCAGCGGCACGAGACCGCCCTGACGCCGCGCGTGATGGACGCAGTCGAGCCGTTCACGGCGGACAAGTCGCGGCCGGGCGTGCTGGTCCTGCGTGTCGAGCAGTTCGACAAGGGGCTGGGCGCGTGGATGGGCAGCGAGCTGGAAGGTTTGCCGGCCGATGTCGATGTGGTGCTGGACCTGCGCGGCAATCCGGGTGGTCGTTTGATGGAGGCGGAGTCTGTCCTGACCTGTTTCCTGCCCGCCAATCAGGCCTGGGCCACGCGGAGGGGACGCAGCGGCCGGGCGGTAGTGCTGCGGGCGGCGGGCGACTGTGGCGACCGACGCGATCCCTTGGCCAATGACGTCGCGGTGCTGGTGGACCAGGGCAGTCGTAGCGCGGCGGAACTGACGCCGGCGGCCCTGCAGGAGGCGCGGCGTGGGATCGTGGTCGGCGAGAAGACAGGGGGATCGGTCCTGATCGCCCAGGAGACCAACCTTCCGGACGGGGGCAAGCTGACGCTCAGTCGGGCGGACTTTGTGACTTCGGGCGGCACGCGGCTGGAGAAGCATGGGGTGACGCCGGACATTGCGGCGCCGCGCACCGTGGCCCAGCGTCGCGCGGGCGACGACCCCACGCTGGAGGCCGCTATCGCCGCGCTTCAGGCGGAGGATCGGGCTCGGACCGATGTCCCCGCCAGCGGTCTTTAAAGCGGTCTTTGTCCCAGTTGATGCGGGCATGGAAGGCGTTCATCACAACGGGCACGACGAGATCACCGAGGACACGACGTGATCGAACACGCGTTGACTTCCTGTTCCCATGTCCATGCCGTCAATCAATCTGCGGCTTCGCCGCCGCAGGCATCGAGACGTTCTGAACCGGCATCGCTCCGTTGTGTTCGTTGAGACCTCGTTGTGGCCGCTGTGATGACCGCTTTGTCTGACTTCCGCTGATAAGTTGACCGGTCCAACCCAGCCGTCGAATGCTTCAGATCAGCAGCATTTGAAGCCGCCGGCGCCGCCGAAGCGGCGCTGTTCGTGCAGGCGGAAGAAGGCGGTTTTGTCCAGAGGCGGCTGATCCGGATGGGTCGCCGTCGCGTGGGCGACATAGGCGTCATAGTCCGGCTGGCCGATCATGGCGCCCGCCGTGCGCCTGACGCCGCGACCCCACCGCAGGGCGGTGTCGCGGCACAGGCAGAGCAGGTCGTCCTGGGTCTGAGGACTAGGCACGGGCGATGTCCGCCGCTTCGTCGGCCGGGGTCAGGTCGTGCGCTTCGGGATATTCGCGCACGGTCGGCCGGTTGTTGCGGTAGGCCTTGCGGCACGCCAGCACGCCGTAGATCACCATGGTGACGACCACGAACAGGAAGCCCGCCGTCAGGACCGAGTTGACGTAGTCGTTGACGATGATCCGGTGCATGTCGCCGACGCTCTTGGCCGGGGCGATCAGTTCGCCGGCGCCCAGGGCCTCCTGATACTTGCGGGCGTGGGCCAGGAAGCCGATGCGAACCTCGGGGTGTAACAGCTTCTGCAAGCCCGCCGTCAGGGTGCAGATCAGCAGCCAGATCGCCGGGACGATCGTGACCCAGGCGTATCTCTCGCGCTTCATCTTGAACAGGACGACGGTGCCCAGGATCAGGGCGACGGCGGCCAGCATCTGGTTGGCGATGCCGAACAGGGGCCACAGGCTGTTGATGCCGCCCAGCGGATCGACCACGCCGGTGTAGAGGAAATACCCCCACAGACCGACCGTCAGGGCCGTGGCGACGACGTTGGCGCCCCATGACTTGGTCTCGCGCATCTTGGGCACGGCGACGCCCAGCAGGTCCTGGATCATGAAGCGGCAGACGCGGGTGCCGGCGTCGACGGTGGTCAGGATGAACAGGGCCTCGAACAGGATGGCGAAGTGATACCAGAAGGCCATCATGGCCTTGCCGCCGATGACGCTGGACAGGATGTGCGCCATGCCGACGGCCAGGGTCGGGGCGCCGCCCGCGCGAGACAGGATCGAGTTCTCGCCCACGTCGCGGGCCAGTTGCTCAAGCTCTCCAGGCGTGATGTGGAAGCCCCATTGGGCGACTGCGGCGGCGGCCGAGACCGCATCGTTGCCGATGATGGCGACCGGGCTGTTCATGGCGAAATAGACCGCCGGGTCCAGAACCGTGGCGGCGATCAGGGCCATGACGGCGACGAAGCTTTCGCACAGCATGGCGCCATAGCCGATCAGCGGGATCTGGTTCTCGTTCTCCAGCAGCTTGGGCGTGGTGCCCGACGAGATCAGGGCGTGGAAGCCGGAGACGGCGCCGCAGGCGATGGTGATGAACAGGAAGGGGAACAGGGCGCCGGCGAAGACCGGGCCGGTGCCGTCGATGAAGGGGGTGACGGCCGGCATCTGCAGGTGCGGACGCACGATGATTATGCCGATGGCCAGGGCCACGATCGCGCCGATCTTCAGGAAGGTCGACAGATAGTCGCGCGGCGCCAGCAGCAGCCAGACCGGAATGACCGAGGCGATGAAGCCATAGATCATCATCAGGATGGCCAGGGTCGGGCCGGTCAGGGTGAAGGCCGGACCCCAGAACGGATCAGCCGCGACATGGCCGCCGCCGATGATGGCCAGGATCAGCAGGACGACCCCGATGACCGAGATCTCGCCCACGCGGCCGGGCCGCAGATAGCGGGTGTACAGGCCCATGAAGATGGCGATGGGGATGGTGGCGGCGACGGTGAAGGTGCCCCACGGGCTTTCCGCCAGGGCCTTGACCACGACCAGGGCCAGAACGGCCAGGATGATGACCATGATCATCAGCACGCCGACCTGGGCGATGATGCCGGGGATGGTGCCCATTTCGGTGCGGATCATATCTCCGAGGGATTTGCCGTCGCGACGCGTGGACATGAACAGGACGATCATGTCCTGCACCGCGCCCGCCAGAACCACACCGACCAGGATCCACAGCACGCCGGGCAGATAGCCCATCTGTGCGGCCAGCACCGGCCCGACCAGCGGCCCCGCGCCGGCGATGGCGGCGAAGTGGTGGCCGAACAGGACGTTGCGGGGCGTCGGCACATAGTCCAGCCCGTCATTGCGGCGCATGGCCGGCGTCAGACGCGCGGGGTCCAGCTTCAGCACCTTGTTGGCCAGGAAGCGGGCGTAGAACCGATAGGCGATGGCGTAGGTGCAGACGGCGGCGACCACCATCCAGACCGCGCTGATGCTCTCGCCCTGATGCAGGGCGATGATGCCGAGGGACACGGCCCCCAGTATGGCGATGGCGCCGAAAATTATGGGTGTGCTGAGTTTGCCCACGACAGATCCCTCCCGGCCGGCAGACTGCGGCCCTCGCCCTTGGTTTGCACCACAATGCGGGACAAGGCCAATCGACTAAAGTCGTAGAAATGCAGTATCAGACGTCTCCTCCCTGCGGAGCGGGGAGGTGGCGCGGCGCGCCTTCGCACCGTGACGGAGGGGTTCTGCACCGCATCACAGGCGTCTGTGGGACTTCAAGAGCCCCTCCACCACGCTACGCGCGGTCCTCCTCCCCGCAAAGCGGGGAGGAGACGATGGTGCTAAGCCCGAACCACCTTCACCCGCCCGGCCGCTTCGCGCGCGCGTTCGCGGGCTTCCTCGACATCGGCGCCGCGGGCGGTGGCGACGCCCATGCGGCGGCGGTCGAAGGCTTCGGGCTTGCCGAACAGGCGCAGGTCGGCGGTGGGGACGGACAGGGCCTCTGCGACACCCTCGAACGCCACGCCCTGCGCCTCTATGCCGCCGTAGATGACGGCGCTGGCGGCGGGTTCGCGCAGGGTCACGTCGACGGGCAGGCCCATGATGGCGCGGGCGTGGAGGGCGAACTCGCTCATGGTCTGGCTGGCCAGGGTGACCAGGCCGGTGTCGTGGGGGCGGGGCGAGACCTCGGAGAACCAGACCTGGTCGCCCTTGACGAACAGTTCGACGCCGAAGACGCCGAGACCGCCCAGGGCGTCCGTGACCTTGCCGGCGATGTCTTGCGAGGCGGCCAGGGCGGCGGGGCTCATGGCCTGGGGCTGCCAGCTTTCGACATAGTCGCCCTTGACCTGGCGGTGGCCGATGGGGGCGCAGAAATCCGTGCGGGTCGAGCCGTCGGCGGCGCGCGAGCGGACGGTCAGCAGGGTGATCTCGAAATCGAAGTCGATACGGCCTTCGACGATGACGCGGGCGCCGGCGACGCGGCCGCTGTCTTGGGCGTAGGTCCAGGCGTCGGCGATTTCATCGGGGCTTTCGACGAAGGATTGCCCCTTGCCGGACGAGGACATGACCGGTTTGACGAAACAGGGATAGCCGACGGTTTCGGCGCCGGCGGCCAGTTCCTCGGCCGAACCGGCGAATGCGTAGGGGCTGGCAGGCAGGCCCAGCTCTTCGGCGGCCAGGCGGCGGATGCCCTCGCGGTTCATGGTCAACTGGACGGCGCGGGCGGTGGGGATGACCACGGCCAGGCCGGCGGCCTCGATATCGGCCAGGACCTCGGTGGCGATGGCTTCGATCTCGGGCACGATGAAGTGCGGGGCCTCGGCCAGGATCAGGCCGTTCAGCACCTGAGGATCGGTCATCGGGATGACGTGGCTGCGGTGGGCGACCTGCATGGCGGGGGCGTTGGGATAGCGATCCACGGCGATGACCTCGACGCCGAGGCGTTGCAGCTCGATGGCGACCTCCTTGCCCAGTTCGCCCGCGCCCAGCAGCATGACGCGGACGGCGGTGTCGGAAAGCGGGGTGCCGAGTTTCATGGCGTCAGGCTCCGGTAGCGGGTTCGATCAGGTCCCAGGCGTTGCCGTAGAGGTCTTCGAAGACCACCACCTTGCCATAGGTCTCATGTCGCGGGGTTTCGCGGAAGTGGACGCCGGCGGCAAGCCAGGCGGCGTGATCGCGGATCAGGTCGTCGGTTTCGAGGAACAGCCAGACCCGGCCGCCGGCCTGGTTTCCGACCTGGGCCGTCTGGGCGTCGGTCGTGGCGCGGGCCAGCAGCAGGCTGGTTTCGCCGCCTTTGGGGGTGACGCGCACCCAGCGTTTGCCGCCGCCCATGTCGGTGTCTTCGCTGAGGTCGAAGCCCAGCTTGCCGACATAGAAGGCGATGGCCGCGTCATAGTCGTGGACCAAGAGGCTGACGGCGCCGATACGGCTCATTTCGCGGGCTCCGCATAGAGGTGGCGGAAGGCGTCCAGAGCGGCGCCGTGATAGATGGTGGCGTGGCTCTCGGTCGGGCGGGGGGTGAAGCTCCAGCTCAGGCCGGGCAGGGCGTAGTCGCGCAGATTGGCGGTCAGGACGTCCATCGGGGCCTGCATCTCGGGGCCTTCGTCGCCCAGAGTCAGGATCAAGGTGCGGGGGTCGTTCGACTGGTCACGCAGACGGGCGCCGGACTGGCGCGCAAGCTCGCCGCCGTCCCACCACAGGCTGGGGCTGACGGCGACATAGGCGTCGAACATCTGGGGTTCCTTCAGGAAGGTCTCGACCACGAACAGGCCGGCCAGGGACTCGCCCATCAGCGCGGTCTCGCCGCTGGTGCGGAAGCGGTTTTCGATGAAGGGCTGGACCTCCTCGGCCACGAAACGGCGGAAGCGATCCGAATGGCCCTGGGTCGGATAGCGGGCGATCAGGTCGGGATCGGTGGTGGGCAGGGCCAGCTCGTTGCGGCGATCGACCGAGGCGATCCCGACCACGATCACGTCCCGGGTCGTGCCGGCGACGGTCCCGAGCTGGGCGAGGCCCGAGATGTGGTGAAAGTCCTGATCCTGACCGCCGTCCAGCACATAGAGGAGGGGGTAGGTCCGGCCGCTGTCGGCATAGCCGGGCGGGAGCCAGACGTTGATCTCGCGGGTCGCGCCCATAATCGCAGAGGGAAGGGCGTAGGAGCGGCCGATCACGATGGGGGTTTCGGCGATGGGCGGCGTTTGGGCTTTCGCGAAGGGGACCGCCAGGCTGAGGGCCAGGCCAATACTCAGCAGCAGACCGCGAACCGAAATCATCGACATCTCCACAAGCCTTCCCTCTCCCGTTGGGAGAGGGCTTGAGCGCACGGCGGCGAAGCCGTCGTTCTTGCGCGAAAGGGTGAGGGGCTACGCTGTGCGACGCGATCAGCACCGTAACCCCTCATCCGGCCCTTCGGGCCACCTTCTCCCTCAGGGAGAAGGGCGGGTTCTTAAAGCCGCGCCTTGACCGCCGCGACGATCGCCTCGGCGGTGATGCCGAACTTCTCGTACAGGACTTCGGCTGGCGCGCTCGCGCCGAAGCCGGTCATGCCGATGAAGGCGCCGTCTTCGCCGATGAAGCCTTCCCAGCCCTGTTTGATGGCGGCCTCGACGGCGACACGAACTGTGCCGCGACCGATGACCGAGGCCTGGTAGGCGGCGTCCTGCTGCTCGAACAGTTCGAAACAGGGGACGGAGACGACGCGGGTCGGAACGCCTTCGGATTCAAGGGTCTCGGCGGCCTTGAGGGCCAGGGCCAGTTCCGTGCCGGTGCCGAACAGGGTGACCTTGGCTTCAGCCGAGGCCGCCTTGATCTCATAGGCGCCCTTGGCCGACAGGTTCTCGGTCGAGGCGACGGTGCGGACGGCCGGGGTCTTCTGGCGCGACAGAGCCATGGCCGAGGGGGCGGTCTTCGTCTCCAGCGCGATCTTCCAGCATTCCATTGCCTCGACCGTGTCGGCGGGGCGGAAGACCAGAAGGTTGGGGATGGCGCGCAGGGCGGCCAGGTGTTCAACCGGCTGGTGCGTCGGGCCGTCTTCGCCCAGGCCGATGGAGTCGTGCGTCAGGACGTGGATGGCGCGGACCCCCATCAGGGCGCCCAGACGGATGGCCGGGCGGCTGTAGTCCGAGAAGACCATGAAGGTGCCGGCATAGGGGATGACCCCGCCGTGCAGGGCCAGGCCGTTCATGGCGGCGGCCATGCCGAACTCGCGGATGCCCCAGTTGACGTAACGGCCCTCATACGACGGCGCGTCCAGGATCGGCGTGCCGGCGACGAAGGTGTTGTTCGAGCCGGTCAGGTCGGCCGAGCCGCCGACCAGTTCGGGGATGGCGGCGAAGACCTGGTCCAGGGCGGCGCCCGAGGACTGGCGCGTGGCCTGGGCCGGCTGGGTCTCGATCAGTTCGGCGATCTTGGCGTTCAGGGCGTCGAAGGCGGCCTCGGGCAAGTCGCCCTTCATGGCGCGGGTGAAGTCGGCGGCCTGGCCGGAGGCGGCGAGGCGGGCTTCCCACTTCTTGCGGTCCTTCGATCCGCGACGTCCGACCTTGTGCCAGGCGTCGGCGATGGTCTGAGGCATTTCGAAGGGTTCGTGATCCCAGGCCAGGCCCAGGCGGGTGGCGGCGATCTCGGCGGCGCCCAGGGCCGCGCCGTGGGTCTTGTGGCTGCCTTCCATGGTGGCGGCGCCCTTGCCGATCTTGGTCTTGCAGGCGATCAGCGTCGGCTTGTCCTGACGCGTGGCCCACTTCATGGCGGCCTTGATGGCGTTCATGTCGTGGCCGTCGATGGCCTTGACCGCCCAGCCGGCGGCCTTGAAGCGGGCCTTCTGGTCGGTGGTGTCCGACAGGGAGACCTTGCCGTCGATGGTGATCTCGTTGTCGTCCCACAGGACGTGCAGCTTGTTCAGCTTGTAGCGGCCGGCCAGGGCGATGGCTTCCTGCGACACGCCTTCCATCAGGCAGCCGTCGCCGGCGATGACCCAGGTGCGGTGATCGACCAGGTCGTCGCCGTATTTGGCGGCGAGATGACGCTCGGCCATCGCAAAGCCGATCGAGGTCGCCAGGCCCTGACCCAGCGGGCCGGTGGTGACCTCGACGCCGGGCATGTGACCGTATTCCGGGTGGCCTGCGGTTTTGGAACCCCACTGGCGGAAGTTGGACAGTTCTTCCTTGGTCGCGGCCTTGTAGCCGGTCAGGTGCAGCAGGGCGTAGATCAGCATCGAACCGTGACCGGCCGACAGGATGAAGCGGTCGCGGTCGGCCCAGTCGGGGCGGCTCGCGTCGAACTTCAGGAAGCGGCTGAACAGCACCGTGGCGACGTCGGCCATGCCCATCGGCATGCCGGGGTGGCCGGACTTGGCCTTCTCGACGCCGTCCATGGCGAGGACGCGGATGGCGTTCGCCATCTGCTCGGGCGTGGCCTTTGGTGCGGTTTTGGCTTCGGTCACGGTGGAGACCTCTGTTGGGAAGGCGGAAAAAGGGGGCGCGCCGCTTTACCCCGACGCGTCCTCGGGTTCTATACGCAATTTGAAGGAGCGACCGATGGCAGACGCCACCACGGCCGCACGGGCGCGTATCGACCGCGCCCTGGCCGAACTGGAACGCAAGATCCTGGAGCTGAAGGCGCGCCCCGCCTCGGCGCCCGCGATTGCGGACGACGACCTGTTCGCGCCCCGTTCTTCGGATTCGGGGGCCAGCGATCAGCGCGTCGCCGAGTTGGAGGCCGCAGGACGCGAGGCCTCCGACGCCCTGGCCCGCGCGGCAGAGGCCGTGCGCGGCGTGTTGGCGCAAAGCGAGGCCGGCTGATGGCGACGGTGACGGTCGAGGTCAACGGGCGGCCATATGCGGTGGGTTGCGCCGACGGGCAGGAAGAGCGGGTCCGCATCCTGGCCAAACAGTTCGACAACCAGGTGCGCCAGGTGGCCCAGGACGTGGGTCATGTCGGCGACCTGCGGCTGTTCCTGATGTCCGCCCTGATCCTGGCTGACGAGCTGCATGAGGCGCGCCTGAACGGCGGCAAGGCGGGACCGTCCACCCTGGCCCCGGCCCCGGCCTCGACGGACGGCGTCGCCGAGGCGCTGAACGCGGTCGCCGCCCGGATCGAAAAGATCGCCCAGGGTATCTGATCAAAGATTCGACGCAGGCTGGCGCAAGGCCGAGCAAGGGCCTATCTTGATCAACGGCGGGTCTTGCTGCGGCCCACGTCGAAGGCATACATTTCCTCGCGACCTTAATTCACTCAAAGGGATCTGTCCCTGTCCGGGCTCGAGGGCCTGGGCATATGGAGCCCACCTGGCTACCCAGGTTCGAGAGGATTTAAACGCCCTTCACGGTTCTTGCGGCGCCGCCAACCTCTCTCTTTTTTTGTGCTACCGCTCGCCGCGCGGCGGCTCCCTGCTTGAGCACGTTTGTGCGCTATCGTTCGCCGGCCGGCGGCGGTCGGTCCGCGAGTGAGCGCGTTTTTGCTGTTGCGTGCGCGTCGCCTTGGTTCGCTAGGCTCGGCGCGTTGGTAGGGGTGGCCGAATGATCCAGGACAAGCATGAGCTCCGGTCCACCGCGCGGGCGCTTCGCAAGCGGCTGGCCGAGATCGATCCGCTAGCGGCGTCGCGTGCGGCGGATCATGCGGACGCCCTGCCGCCCGCCGAGATCGTTGCCCTCTATCGCGCCATGGGGTCCGAACTGGATACCGACGCCCTGGCCGTGGCGCTGGAGGCCGCCGGCCGCCGGTTGTGCCTGCCGGTGGTGGTCCAGCGCGACGCCCCCATGGAGTTTCGCGCCTGGTCGCCGGGAGAACCGCTGGAACTGGACGCCGCCGGATGTCCCGCGCCCCTGCCGCTGGCGCAAGTCGTCACGCCCGATCTGATCCTGACGCCCCTGCTAGCCTTTGACGATCAGGGCGGGCGCTTGGGCCAGGGCGGCGGCTATTACGACCGCACCTTCGCCGCTCGCCCGGACGCGCTGCGCATCGGCTTCGCCTATGTCGGCCAGAAGGTCGAGCGGCTGGCGCTGGAACCGCACGATGTCCGACTGCATGGGGTTCTGACCGAGGCGGGCTATGTGTCGTTTAATGGGATATGCCATTGACATATCCGGGTATACGGTGGACATGTCAGTCATGTCGGGACCGTTAAAAGCCACTGTGTTCAAATCGAACCGCTCGCAGGCAGTGCGTTTGCCTAAAGCCCTCGCTTTTCCAGACGACGTCAAAGAATTGCGCGTGATCAGGGAAGGCAAAGGCCTTCTTCTTTTGCCTGCCAACGCCGTTTGGGACGACTTCTTCGACCGGCCGGGGATCGATATCGAAGAGCCTGCCGATCCGGTGGACGACACCGTTGTCTCGTTCGACTGATGCTTGAAGCCATGCTGGACACCAGCGTGTGCGTGCGCGCGCTGCGAGACCGATCGGGCCTGCTTCGGTCTCACTTCAGGACGAGCGCCGATCGGCTTTGTCTTTCGACCATCGCATTGATGGAACTGCTATACGGCGCGATCCTATCTTCCCGACCTGATCATCATAGGTCCGAGGTCGAGGACTTCGTTCAGCGCTTAGTCCTGTTAGACTTCGATGATGAAGCGGCAGCGCACGCGGCTGACATCAAGACCCATCTCAAGAGGGCGGGTACACCCATCGGCGCCCACGACACCCTGATCGCCGGCCACGCGCGTAGTCGCGGCTTGTTATTGCTGACGGGCAATCTGGGTGAGTTTCAGCGTGTTCCAGGCTTGCGTTGTCAGGACTGGACGGAGACCTTGACTTGAGACTGGCATTTTTCGGCGACGTCATCGGCAAGTCCGGCCGTGACGGCATCAGCGACCATCTTCCGGGCCTGAAGCGCGACCTGAAGCTCGACTTCGTGGTGATCAATGCTGAGAACGCGGCGGGCGGTTTCGGCATCACCGAAAACACGGCGCGCGAGCTGTTCATGGCGGGCGCGGACTGTTTGACGCTGGGCAACCACTCGTGGGACCAGCGCGAGGCCCTGACCTATATCGTGCGCGAGCCGCGCCTGATCCGACCGGCCAACTATCCGCGCCTGATGGATGCGCCGGGCGCCGGGGCCAATCTGTTCGAGACCCATTCTGGCCGCACCGTCCTGGTCATGAACGTGTTGGGCCGGGTGCATATGGACCCGATGGACGATCCGTTCGGCGCGGTCGAGCGCGAGCTGGCGGCCGCCCCCCTGGGCGCCGTGGCCGACGCTGTCATCGTCGACATGCATGCCGAGGTCACGTCGGAGAAGATGGCCATGGGGCATTTCTGCGACGGGCGCGCTTCGCTGGTCGTCGGCACCCACACCCACGTCCCGACCGCCGACTGTCAGATCCTGCCCGGCGGCACGGCCTATCAGACCGACGCCGGCGGTTGCTGCGATTACGACAGCGTCATCGGCAACGAGAAGGAAGAGCCGCTGCGCCGCTTCACCACCCGCATCTCGGGCGGTCGCTATATGCCGGCGTCCGGTCCCGCGACGGTGTGTGGCGTCTTCGTCGAGACCGACGACAAGACCGGGCTGGCGACGCGCGTCGAGCCGATCCGTGTCGGCGGACGCCTGTCCCAGGCCGTGCCGATTCTCTGAGGCCTCAGGCGGCGGCCCGGCGGCGTTCGATCAGGGTCCGACGCACGGCCTGAAGATCGGCCGCGCGCTGCTGGGGTGTATGGGTCGCCAGCACATAGGCCTGGCCCGCGCGCGCCAGGGCCAGCCGTTCCTCGGGCGCCGAGATCAGCTGTTCCATCGCCTTCGCCAGCGTCCGGGGCGTCACCGTATCGACATAGAGGGCGTGCGGCCCGCTGGCCTCGCGCAAGCCCCCGCGCCCGGACGAGATCAGGGCTGCACCTGCAGCATGGGCCTCGATCGCTGTCAGGCCGAACGGCTCGTCCCAGACCGAGGGGGTGACGGCGATGGCCGCCGTCTGCATGCGTCGCCGGACCTCGGCCAACGGCGCGGACTTCAGCACCTCGACCCGGTCACCATACCGCTCAAGCGGCGCGACATGCCGGGCCGCCCAGCGGGCGTGATCGTCCCAGTCGTTCAGCATCAGCACGGCGCGCCAGTCGGGATGGGCGTCCAGCACGGCGGGCAGGGCGGCGCACAGGACATCGACGCCCTTCTCTGGCATCGCCCGTCCGGCGAAGGCGATCATCGGCTGTCGATCCTCGGGCGAGGCCAGCCAGGCGCTCGCGTCGATGGGGTTGGGCACCGCGAACGCCCGGTCGTCCAGATCGGGGAAGGTCCGCACGAAGGCGTCGCGCTCGGCGACGCTGACGAAGACCAAGCCGTCCAGCCGCTCGTAACGCGCCCGGTAGCGCCAGCGATCGATGGGGTGGCGGGGCGGGCGCAGGGCGTTGTGGCGATAGAGCAGATGGGGCGTCTCGGGCAGGGCCTGCTGCACGGCCAGCGCCTGTTTCACCTGCTGATGATGTTCGATCACATCGGGTCGAAAGGCCCGCAGCCGCTCGATCAGGGCGGGCATTCGCATGCGGCCGGTCGGCAGGGCGTCAATGCCCGGCGCATTGTGATCGTCTGCCCCGCTACAGCAGAAGATGCGCGTCTCGCCGCCCTGATCGACACCCGCCATCGTCCGCACGACGGTCTCCATCGAGTTTGGCTGGGTTTCGGAAAACAGGCATCCCGGAGGGAGCAGGACAGCGGTGCGCAAGGGCAAGTTCCGATGGGAGGACGGCGCGACCTATAGACGGTTCATGGCGGAAGGGGGACGGTTCGGCTGGGTCAGCCCTTGCGCCGCGCCCTCAATCGCAGTCGCATGGGTTCGCGGCTGCGCAGGGTGATTTGGTGGACCGGGCGAGGCTCGACCGTAGTCAGGGCCTCGACGTCGGCGACGCGCAGGATGGCGGCCAGGGCGATCATCGCCTCCTGCAGGGCGAAGGCTGCGCCGATGCAGACGCGGGGGCCGGCGCTGAAGGGGATGTAGGCGTAGCGGTCGATGGACTTGCGGTTCTGCGGCAGGAAGCGTTCGGGCCGGAAGGCGTCGGGGTCGTCCCACAGTAGCTTGTGACGTTGCAGAATCCACGGCGAGATGATGACGGTGGCGCCGGCCTTGATCGTCTGTCCGCCGATCTCGTCGTCGGCCAGGGCCTTGCGGGCCATGGTCGGGGCGGGCGGGAACAGACGCATCGTCTCCTCCAGCACGGCGCGGGTCCAGGGCAGGCCGTCGGCCCATTTCGGATCGGAGACGTCGAAGGTGTCAGCCTCGGCTTGGAGATACGCGAGATACTCGGGTTGGCGCGACAGCAGGTGCAGGGTCCAGCCCAGGGCGCGGGCCGTGGTCTCGTGTCCCGCCAGGATGAAGGTCAGGATGTTGGCGGCGACCTCTTCGTCGGTCAGACCGGGTCCGCCGTTCTCGTCCTTAGCCAGCAGCAGGGCGCTGAGCAGATCGGCGGGGGGTGCGTCTCCGGTCTCGATCCGTGCGCGGCGGGCCTCGACTAGCGTAGTCACGCGCTGCTCGAAGAAGCGGGCCGAGCGGAAGCTGGCCAGGCGGCCCAAGCGCGGGGCCCAGTCCGGCGCGCCCAGCACGTCCAGCGGATCGATGCGCGCGCCATTGGCCAGGAATTGGTTCAGCGCCCGCTCGAACCCGCGCGCCTCGCCGCCCAGTTCGTCAGAGAACATGGTCGCCGACAGGATGTCGAAGGTCAGGCCGGACATCTCGCTGTCGATATCCAGCACCCGCCCGCGCGCCGAGAGCGACCAGGCGGCGACGCGGGCCTGGCAGACCTCGGCCATGCGGGCGTTCAGAGTGGCCATCTTGGCCGGGGTGAACAGGGGCGCTAGGATGCGCCGGGCGCGACGCCAGACCTCGCCCTCGGTCAGCAGCAGGCCCTCGGCCAGCATCGGCCCCAGCACGCGGCGTTGCAGGTCGCCCTTCTCATAGTTGGCCGCGTTCTCGGTCAGGACGTGACGCACGCCCTCGGGATGGCTGACCACTAGGATTTCGCCGAAGGCGCTGTTGCCGTGCAGTTGCGGCTCGGTGAAGTGCCGCTCGGACCACATCTGAATCGGGTCCCGCCAGCTGATCCACAGGAAGGGCAGCAGCGACAGGGGCTTGCCCGTCCGCCGGGGCGGTATGGCGGGGCGGAAGATGGTGTCGGCGGTCGTCGCGTCCATAGGACGGTTCCTTAAGCAAATCGCCGGTTCAACCGGGCGCATCGTCTCTGAAACGCGCGATCTGGTGCATGCGTTCATGCAGGATCGTCACGATCCCGACGGCGCCGTCCGACAGGGTGCGCCAATAGACGTAGTGGTGTTCGCAGAGGACGTAGAAGCCCTCGACGCCGAACTCGGCAGGGATCGAACGCCATGCGACGCGCTGGGCCGCAATGTCCTCGAAACAGGCGAACAGGCGGCGGATATAGGTCTGCCCCTGCGCCTCACCCCAGGTCTCGCAACTGTAGGCGTAGATGTCGTCGAGCCGACGGCTGGCCGCTTCCTGAATTCGAAAGTCGGCCACGGCGCTCAGCGTCGGGCGTTGCGAGCGAACACGGCGTCGGCGTCGAGGGCCGTATAGCTGGAATCAGGCGCAGCGAACGCCGCCGTCAGCTCGGCTTTGATCCGCTCGAAACTCGCAGCCTCAGCCCGCTCGCGGTCGCGTCTGATCAGATCGCGGACATACTCGCTGACGTTCTCATAGGCGCCGTCTTTGCCCACGTTTTGTGAAACGAACTCACTCAACGGGCCGGTGACGCGGACATTCAAGGTCATAGAGTTCGACATGACGCTCTCCTCGTTCCTCAATATGAGGGATATTGAGGACACTGCAAGTGGCGTGAAGCCTGCCGATCAATGACGTCAGCGAGGGCGTGACGCCCTGCCGATGGCGCCGAGCAACCGCGCCATATCTTCAGCGGCTGAATCCTTCGCGCGTTGGCTTGAGAGCGCGGGCTTCGAAACAGGAGCCGACGGCGCTGCCGGAGCCGTTTGAGAGGCTCTCTTCTTTTCGCGCCGCTCGAACAGAAAGCGTTGAAGACCCCAGACCAGGTGGGGCGTCCACGGCTGGCCGCAGGCGGTTGTCTTTCCCGCCTTGTTCAGCAGGCCGGCGACCTCGTTGGGTCGGGTGAAGCCGCCCTTGAAACAGGCGCGGAGCAGGGGGTCGAGCTCGTCCAGGAACGCCTCTTTGGAGCGATCGCGAAAGGCGAAATGCTTCAGTTCGTCTCTGGTGATCTGTGACGGCTTGGACGACGGGCGTCCGGCAGGCCGTTCCGGCTTCTGCGCCCGAGAGCGTCCAGTCGGCGCCGCCTTGGCCTTGGAGGGACCCGCCCGTTTTCCACCGCCGAGATAGGGTCCCTTGGTCATCCTCAGTTGGCCGGAGCGGATGTCGGCGCCCAGGCCTTCATTTCGGCGATCTCGCGCGTCTGGGCATCGACGACGATCTGGGCCATGCGGCGGATTTCGGGGTCGCGGCTGTCGCGCAAGGCGACCTTGGCCATGGCGACGGCGCCTTCGTGGTGGGCGATCATCTTGGCGACATAGGCCTGATCGATCGTCTGGCCGGATGCGGCGGCCATCTTCTCGTGCATCTCGGCTTCGGACGCGGCGAAGGCCTCATCGCCGGGCGTAGGGTCGGACTTGGCGTGACCCGCATGGCTGGCGGCCTGGGTCTCGGCCGTGGTGCGGGTCGCCGCCGCATGGTTGGCGGCCGATGTGTCGCGCAGCGCCTGCTCCACCGGATCGCCGCCGCCGTCGCAGGCCGCCAGCAAGCCAAGCAGCGCGATAGGCAGGGCGGCGCGGATCATGCGGCGTCGCCCAGCCAGCCCGGCATCCAGCCTTCGTGCCATTCGCGCAGATGGGCGACGGGGATGCTGAAGAGGTCCGTGGAGGCGAATGCGTCGCCGCCCGCGCGGCCGACGACCGAGGCGTGCAGGCCGGCCTCTCGCGCCTTGGCGATGATGGCGTCGGCGTCCGGCACGGCGACCAGGTAACGGGCCTGGTCCTCTCCGAACAGGAATATATGGGCGTGGGTGGCGCTGGAGGCGTCCAGGGTCACGCCGACGTCGGAGGCCAGCGCCAGGTCGGCGGCGGCGCCGATCAGGCCGCCGTCCGAAAGGTCGTGGACCACGGTCAGGTCGCCGGCCTCGATCAGGTCGCGCACGAAGTCGCCGGTCTTCTTTTCCAGCTTCAGGTCGACGGGCGGCGGTGCGCCGTCCTCGCGGCCCAGGACCTCACGCAGATAGATGGAGGCGCCCAGTTCGCCGTGCGTCTGGCCGATCAGGACCAGCGCATCACCCTCGGCCATGGTCGAGAAGTTTGTCACCACGTCGTAGTTGGGCAGCAGGCCCACCGCGCCCACGGTCGGGGTGGGCGGAATGGCGACGCCGTTGGTCTCGTTATACAGCGACACGTTTCCGCTCACGACCGGGAAGACCAGTTCGCGGCAGGCTTCGGCCATGCCGTCGATGGCGCGGACGATCTGGCCCATGATCTCGGGGCGCTGGGGGTTGCCGAAGTTCAGATTGTCGGTGATGGCGATGGGGCGCGAACCGACGGCGGTCAGGTTTCGCCAGGCCTCGGCCACGGCCTGTTTGCCGCCCTCATAGGGGTCGTTCTGGACGTAGCGGGGGGTGCAGTCCGAGGTCACGGCCAGACCCTTGTCCGTGCCATGCACCCGCACCACGCCGGCGTCGGCGCCGGTGGCCGAGTCCTGCAGCGTGTCGGCCATGACGTGGCGGTCGTACTGCTCCCATATCCAGCGCTTGGACGCCATGTCGGGGCAGGCGATGACCTTCATCACCGCATCGGCCCAGTTCTCGGGGGCGGGGATTTCGGCGGGGTTCAGTTTGGGCTGCAGCACCGGCTGGACCCAGGGGCGGTCGTAGAGGGGCGCGTCGTCGAACAGGGGCGCCAGCGGCACGTCGCAGACGGTCTCGCCGTGATGCTTCAGCACCAGACGGCCGGTGTCGGTGGTGATGCCGATGGTGGCGGCGTCCAGGCCCCACTTCTTGAAGATGCGTTCGCCGTCGGCCTCGCGGCCGGGCTTCAGGACCGCCAGCATCCGCTCCTGGCTTTCCGACAGCATCATCTCATAGGCGGTCATGCCCTCTTCGCGCTGGGGCACGGCGTCCATGTTCAGCTCGATGCCGACGCCGCCCTTGCCGGCCATCTCGACCGAGGAGGAGGTCAGGCCCGCCGCGCCCATGTCCTGGATGGCGGCGACGGCGCCCGAGGCCATCAGCTCCAGCGTCGCCTCAATCAGCAGCTTCTCGGCGAAGGGGTCGCCGACCTGGACGGTGGGGCGTTTGGATTCCGACTCGTCGTCGAACTCGGCCGAGGACATGGTCGCGCCGTGGATGCCGTCGCGGCCGGTCTTGGAGCCGAAATAGACCACCGACAGGCCCGCCGAAGGCGCGGCCGAATAGAAGATGCTGTCCGACTTGGCGATGCCCACGCACATGGCGTTGACCAGGATGTTGCCGTTGTAGCCCGAATGGAAGTTGGTCTCGCCCGCCACGGTCGGCACGCCGACGCAGTTGCCGTAACCGCCGATGCCCGAGACGACGCCCTTGACCAGGCGTTTGGTCTTCTCGTGACTGGGGTCGCCGAAGCGCAGGGCGTTCAGCAGGGCCACCGGGCGGGCGCCCATGGTGAAGACGTCGCGCATGATGCCGCCCACGCCCGTCGCCGCGCCCTGATAGGGTTCTATGTAGGAGGGGTGGTTGTGGCTCTCCATCTTGAAGATGCAGGCGTCGCCGTCGTCGATGTCGATCACGCCGGCGTTCTCGCCCGGACCGCAGATGACGCGATCGCCGGTGGTCGGGAACTTGCCCAGATGGATCTTGGACGATTTGTAGGAGCAGTGCTCGGACCACATGACCGAGAAGACGCCCAGTTCGACATGGTTGGGCTCGCGGCCCAGCCGGTCGAGGACGACCTGATATTCATTGGGGGCCAGGCCGTATTCGGCGGCCAATTCAGCCATCGACTTTTCGGGGGTCTTTTGCGGAGCGCTCATGGGCGGCGCTTCTAGCCGCAGATGGGCCAAATGTCAGCCCGCACGGCGCAAGATCGGGGAACATCGAACATCGCAGACGGTTGATTCCGACGACAACCACAGGAGCCGCCATGACCGACACCCCCATCGACCCCGCCGCAACGCCCCAAGACGACGACCTGCCCGAGATCGCCGCCGACGACGCCGGCGCCTCAGCCTTGGCCGAAAAGGCCCAGAAACAGGCCGACGACACCGAGGAGGACCCGGCATGAGCAAGCCTCACACAGACCGCATCGTCCCGGCCTCAGGTCAGCAGATGGACCGGTCGAACGACCCTGAAACTACACGCCAGATGGACGCCGCAGCGCCGAAGGCTGCGCTGGCCAGCCGCCGTCAGCGACTGACTGGCTCGGCGGTCGGGGTTGGTAGCGTCGGCTTCGATGAAAGCGGCGCCTTCGACATCGGCGCCGACGATCACGACCCTCAGGACGACGCCGTCACCGATACACCCAAGCCCTGAGCCTTACCGGCCGCGTTCGACGCCCGGCCGCAGGCGGAAGGTCAGCAGAAGTCCGCCGACCAGCAGGACGATGGCGCCGGCCAGGGCGGTGAAGGCGACGGCGGGCTTGTCCGCCTGTTCGGCGACGAAGGCGCCCAGCAGGCCCCAGGCCGTCGGCAGCGGATAGGCCATCGTGCGCAGAACCGCCGTCACCGCCAGGGCGACGACCACGACCGCCACGATGGCGACGATGGCCCACAGGCTGGGCGACAGGGCGGCAGGCAGGGCGTCGAACGCCGTAACCGTCGTGATCAGGTTCAGCGGCGCGGCCACCGTCAGCCAGCCGGCCAAAGCGGCGAGCGGCCAGACCAGCAGGATACGCTCGCGATCCATCAGCCTCAGCGCGCGGATATGGCCCGACACCGCCAGCAGCGGCAACAGCAGGGCGATCAGCGAGGCGAAGATCACCCCCACGCTCGCGGCCTTCAGGTTCATGGCCGCCACGATGATCCAGAAGCCGATGCCGAAGAAGGCGACGGCGGACGGCAGGCCCATCCGGCCCAGCAGCGGGCTTTCGCCGGTTTGAGGCAGGGCCTGACGGATCGCATAGGCCAGGATGCCGACATAGATCAGACCCCAGATCGAGAAGGCGTAGCCTGCGACCCGCAGGGTGGTGTTCCCGTCGGCGGCGAACTCGGCCTGGTTCAGCCCCAGACCGGCCAGGTTCTGAACCACAGGCACGACGATGGCGAACAGGGCGGCGAGCAGAACGACCAGGCGACGGGTGCGCTGGCGCGGTGTGGGGCGGATGATGGATGACATTCGGATTCCAGTGCATGAACAGCTTGACCGTCACTACGCCCGAATGCGGCATATGGTTCATGGCGGTCAATCGAATGACCTAGGGAAATCCCCAGCAGAAAGTCAGGGCGGTTAGCCGATACGGTGCGGGGTCACGAACGATGGAACCCTCGCCATGAGCTTCGCCGCATCCGCAACCAGCGCAACCAGCGCAACCAGCGCCGCGTTTCTGGGCTCGTCGCCCGCCACGACGAACATCGGCGACCTGTTCTCCGAACTGAAACAGGCCATCCAGTCGGTGTTGGAAAAGCTGGGCATCGGCGACGAAGGCGGCGGGTCTGCGCCACAGGCGGAGGAGCGCAAGCTGGTTCAGTCGGACAATGCGATCACGGCCGATCCTCTGGGCGTCAAGGACGCCTATGACCTTCAGCTCTATCGCGAGCCCAGCGGCGACTACACGCTGGAGGTCCACATGGGCGTGGACTTCAACTTCAATCAGGGCACGGACCCCGCCGGCAATGCGCTGCAATGGACCGAGCAGGAGAAACAGGCCTTCATGGCCGACTATCAGAAGTCGGTCGAAGCGGTGTGGGACGGTCGCGCCATCCGCACCGCGCCCGACGGCGGCGAGGTCAAGCTGGACATCAAGCTGGACACCCGCGAAACCATGACCGGCGAAAACTGGAATATCGACGTGGTCCGCGCCGCGCCCGGCCAGTTCGTGCGCAGCTATATGAGCCCCAGCACCAACTTCGCCTCGCTGGACAGCAACGACGTGATCGGCGTGAACAAGGGCGCGGGCGACGGCGTCCTTCAGTCCGGCGCCGCGCATGAATTCGGCCATATGCTGGGCCTGGACGACGAGTATACTGGTGGCGCCCATGTCGACGATCTCGACAGCATCATGAACGCGGGGTCCACCGTTGAGAGCCGCCACCTCCAGAACTTCTCCGACTGGGTCTCGCAGGCGCTTCGCTGATATGACCTGGGCCAGAATGACAGGGGGCCTCGCCGCCCTGTTCGTCGCCGCATGCGGTGCGCCCGCCGGGAGCCAGACCATGAACGAACCCGCACCCGAGGCCCGCGCCGACACCCAGGCGGCTCAGGACGCCTGGGCGCGCGTCCAGGCCGCCTCCAGCCCCGAAGAACAGGCCAACGCCGTGGGTGTCTTCCTGCGCACGCTTCCCTCGGCCGGGGGGCGGCCGGCGGCGTTGAGCATGACCGCCAAGGACATCGCCTCCGGCCGCACGGTCGGGTTCGAGGATCCGTCCCTGATGCAGCGCCCCCAATCGCATGAGGTGACGGTCTATGCCGGCACGCGCAGCTATGTCTTCACGCCCCTGTCGCGCGCCAGCCTGACGCCGCTGCTGCGCGAATAGAGGGAACCGCGCCGGGCGACGATCGGTTGAGTCTGCGAACAGGAGACACGACCATGACCGACGCTTCCGATAACACCCCCGCCTTCGAAACCGACGAAGTCGAGGCCAATCACGCTATTGAACAGGGCCTGGGCCTCGGCGCTCGCGAACTGGCCGCCCAGCGTGAGGCCGGCGAAAAGGCGTTCGACCACGAAGAGGTCGAAGCCGACGAGGCCGCCGACCTGTCCGACGGTCGGTCGCAGATCAAGAACATCTGAGACGGGCCTCAGGGCTCCATCTTGAAGTTGACGGCGAAGCGGATCATGCGTCCGGCGAACGGGCGCCCTGTGGTCGCCGCCTCGTCCGTCAACCTGATGCGCGCGCGCGTCAGCGACCGTTCGACGGAACGGCCGAGATTATAGTCGGCCGGCTGCTCGCTTTCCGTCACGCACTCGCCAAGGCCGCCACGTTCGTCGGCGACGCAGGACAGGACGACATAACCTTCTGTGGGGCTTCTGCCGTTGACGGAAGCGGGAAAGGTCGGTCGGGGCACGGTTTGCCAGGCCACGCTGGTCGGCAATCCATCTTGGCCATTGCCGTCGATCTCCTCGGCGCGGACTTCTCGCGGATCGATCATGGGTCTGCCGCACGCTGTCAGCGTCTGCTCGATCGCGGTGCTGGATGGCGTGACGTCCATGACATAGCGGGTCCGTCGGCTGCTACCCGTTGCCGGAACCACCACCTGAAATTTTCCACCCTTTGCCAAGTCGCGCGCGACGACAGCGGGTATGCGGCTGAATGCTGTGTCGCGTCGCGTACCGACCGTCCATACCGAGGTGTAAGGTTCGGGAGCATCGCCCATCTGAATGCCTAGTTCGCGCGACATGGTTCTGGGCGGCGCTTCGGGCAGTCCCGTAATCAGGACATCGTAGACGCCATCGACGCACCGTGCCGCCACACTCAGGCCGCTGGTGAAGTTGATCCCTGCAACGACGGCCTTTCTCTCTGGCGCTGACTGTAGCGTCCAGTCATCCGCATCCGTTGGCAGTTCCTGGGCCAGGACGGGCGCCGCTAGGGAAAGGGCGAGAAGGACGGGGACGGTGAGTCGAAGAGGTCTGCGCATTCGGCAAATGCGCCCTAACTTCAGATTGCCGTCAAGCCGCCGCGTAGATGCTCTGGAACAGCGTCGCGCCGTCGGCGGAGCCGAGTTCGGCCTCGAAGGCACGGTCGGGGTGAGGCATCATGCCCAGGACGTTGCCGCGTGCGTTCTGGATGCCGGCTATGTCGTTGACCGAGCCGTTGGGATTATCGACATAGCGGAACACGACTTGGCCCTCGCCCTCGATCCGGGCCAAGGTCTCGGCGTCGGCGAAGAAGTTTCCGTCGCCGTTGCCTTGGGTCATCGTCACTTCGGCCTGGCCTTCATAGCCGGCGGTGAAGCGGGTCTGGGCGTTGGCGACCGTCAGGGCGATGGGCTTGCAGACGTATTTCAGGCCCTTGTTGCGCAGCAGGGCGCCGGGCAGCATGCCGGCCTCGCACAGGATCTGGAAACCGTTGCAGATGCCGACCACGGCGACGCCGTCGTCAGCGGCTTTCTTGACGGCCTGCATCACGGGGGACTGGGCCGCCATGGCGCCGCAGCGCAGATAGTCGCCATAGGAGAAACCGCCGGGAATGACGATCAGGTCCAGGCCCTGGGGCAGTTCAGTCTCGGCGTGCCACACCATCGAGACAGGCTCGCCAGTGGAGCGTTCGACGGCGACCTTGCAGTCGCGGTCACAGTTGGAACCGGGGAAGACGATGACGGCTGCGCTCATGGCGCGGCCCTTTAGCAGGGTTCGATCGGCTTGTCAGGCCGTCACGCGCGACCGTCCTGTCAGCCAGGCGACGACGAAGATGGCGAACCCGCCCAGCGACAGTCCGACGCCGACCCAGGCGGTCGAGGTCCAGCCGTAACCCGCCGCGATCGCCATGCCGCCCAGCAGGGGGCCGATGGCGTTGGCGGTGTTGAAGGCCGAGTGATTCAGGGCCGCCGCCAGGGTCTGGGCGTCGCCGGCGACATCCATCAGCCGCGTCTGCAACACCGAGCCCAGGCCGCCGCCTCCACCGATCAGGAAGACGACGCCCATCACGGCCCACAGATTCGACGCCGCCATGGGATACAGAGCCAGGGCCGCCGCACTCCACAGCAACAGGCCGCCGGCCGCCTTGAACCCCACGTGGTCGGCCGCCCAGGCGCCCAGGATATTGCCCAGGAACATGCCGACCCCGAACACGGCGAAGACCCAGGGCAGGACCTCGGCCCCCACGCCCGTCACCGCCTGAAGCGTCGAGGCCAGATAGGCGTAGACGGCGAACATGCCGCCGAAGCCCACGGCGCCGACGCCCAGCGTCAGCCAGACCTGACTGCGCTTCAGGGCGCCCAGCTCGCGCCAGGGGCTGGCGTCGGGATGGGCCGGATCGCGCGGGGCGAACAGGGCGACCAGGGCCATGGTGATCACGGCCAGCAGGCCCACGATGGCGAAGGTCCAGCGCCAGCCGTAGGCATGGCTGATGATGTTGACGACCGGCACGCCCAGCACCGTCCCGACCGTCAGTCCCATCAGAATGGTCGAGACCGCGCGCGTTCGGAAATGCAGCGGCACGATGGAGGCCGCGACCAGGGCCGCCACCCCGAAATAGGCCCCATGCGGCAGGCCGCTGAGGAAACGGAACACCAGCATCCAGCCATAGGTGGGCGCCAGCGCGCTGAGCAAATTGCCGACGGCGAACAGGGCCATGAAGCCGATCAGCAGACGCCAGCGCGGCTGCCGCGCCCCCAGCACCGCCAGGATCGGCGCCCCCACCACCACGCCGGCGGCATAGGCGCTGATGACATGGCCGGCGGTCGGCGCATCGACGCCCAGGCCCGCGGCGAAGTCGGGCAGGATGCTCATGGCCGCGAACTCGGTCACGCCGATGGCGAACCCGCCCATGGCCAGGGCGATCAACACAAGGGCGACCGCCCCGCGCGAGCGGATGGGAAGGGCGGTGTCGAGGGCGGAGTCTGTCATGTTGCGCTGCAAACTAATCAGCGTTCATGACACGACAAGGGCGGCCGGCCGATCAGCCCTTGTTTTCGTAGGTCGCCGTGATCGACGCCTTGGCCAGGGTGTGGAAATGCAGGTTGAAGCCGAACACGGCGCCGGAATTGTCGGCCGTGACGTCCAGGCTCTCCACATCCACGGCGAAGACGGTGAAGATGTAGCGGTGCGGACCATGGCCGGGAGGCGGGGCGGCGCCGCCGAAGCCGGCCTGTCCATAGTCCGTGCGGCCCTGGATGGCGCTATGCGGCAGGTGACCGCCGGCCGATCCGGCCCCGGCCTCCAGTTCGGTCACATCGGCGGGAATATTGGCCACGGTCCAGTGCCAGAAGCCCGAGCCGGTCGGCGCGTCGGGATCATAGCAGGTGATCGCATAGCTCTTCGTGCCCTCCGGCGCGCCGGACCAGGCGAGGTGGGGCGACTGGTTGCCCTTGGCGTGAACCTGGGCGTCCGGCAGCACGCCGCCGTCCTGGATGTCGGTAGAGGTAAGGGTGAAGGTCATTGGCGCTCCGTCAATCAAGCCGTCTGCTAAACTGGCGTCGATGGCGAAGGATGCAACCGTCTTCTCCCCATGACATGGGGAGAAGACGGCAGGGTTTAGGTCGCCTCGATGCGGTAGCTTTCGATCACCGTATTGGCGAGCAGTTGCTCGCACATCTTCTTGGCCTCGGCCTGGGGGTCTTCGGCGCCGGCGAGGTCGAACTCGATCAGCTTGCCGACGCGGGCGTTCGAGACGCCCGACCAGCCCAGACCCTGCAGGGCGCCTTCGACGGCCTTGCCCTGGACGTCCAGGACGCCGGGCTTGAGGAAGACGTGAACCTTGATTTTGGCCATCAGCCGTTGCCTTTCATGAAGGGGGTGAAGTCGGACCATTGTTCGATGCGGAAGGCTCGAACATCCCGAACACATTGTGGGAACCAGGTCAGCGCCTTCAGCGCGTTCATGGCTTGAAGCAGATTGGCCAGATCCTCGACCTCGGTGACGTAGACGCTGCCCTGGATGCGAGCAAAGCCGTAGCGCTTGAGCGTGCGGCCGATCTCGTCATAGGCCTGGGTCACGCCTTTCGGATGGACGGCTTCCGTTTCGGCCACCACCAGGTCGAAAGCGATAGCGAACATCAGGCCCTGGGATCCTGTCGGGCGGCAGCGGCGGGATAGGTCAGTTCCTCGCCGCTTTGGACGACACGAATCCGAACCCTGTCGTCGCCGCTGGGACCGAGGATTTCGTAAAGGGGGCCTTCTGCGCCGAAGTGGCGAAACCGTGCGACGCCCGTCATGTCGACGTCGTGGGCGAACACGGCTCCGGTTTCTTCGACGCTGCTCATCAATGCAGGCCGCCCTGGATCACCGTCGGCATGCCCTTCATGATGCCCAGGCGACGCGCGACTTCGGTATAGCTCTCGATGACATTGCCCAGGTCGCGGCGGAAGCGATCCTTGTCCAGCTTCTCGCCGGTGGTGGTGTCCCACAGGCGGCAGCTGTCGGGGCTGATTTCGTCGGCCAGCAGCACGCGGCTGAAGTCGTTTTCCCAGACGCGGCCGAACTCGATCTTGAAGTCGACCAGGGTGATGCCGACCGCGCCGAACATGCCCGACAGATAGTCGTTCACGCGCACCGTCATGGCCAGCATGTCGTCCAGCTCCTGGGTCGAGGCCCAGTTGAAGGCGGTGATGTGCTCTTCGGTGACCATCGGGTCGTTGAGCTCATCCTTCTTGTAGTAGAATTCGATGATCGAGCGGGGCAGGGGCGTGCCTTCCTCGATGCCCAGGCGCTGGCTCATGGAGCCGGCGACGATGTTGCGGCAGACGACTTCCAGCGGAATGATCTCGACTTCACGGATCAGCTGCTCGCGCAGGTTCAGGCGTTTGATGAAGTGGTTGGTCACGCCGATGCCGTTCAGGCGCGACATGATGAATTCGCTGATCTGGTTGTTGACCACGCCCTTGCCTTCGAGGACCGCCTTCTTCTGCGCGTTGAACGCAGTGGCGTCGTCCTTGAAATACTGGATCAGGGTGCCGGGCTCGGGTCCTTCGTACAGGATCTTGGCCTTGCCTTCGTAGATCTTCTTGCGCTTGCTGTTCATGGTCCGGTCCCGGCTTACGGGCGCCCTCCAGAAACAAAAATCGCGCTGCCATTTTTGGATGGGAAAGACCCGGTCCTGGCGGCGCGTTTCGGAATCGTTCGGGCAGTCAATCTCGTTCGGCGTCTCCTTAGCCGAAGGCGGGCCTCGATACAAATGAGGATGGCGACGCGCGCAAAGGATGGGGACAGGATGTCCACCCGAGTGAAGTCATGTTGCGTTCAGGGATGGGCGGTCTATAGACGGCCGTTGCCCCGACGTTAGCGGGGCGTACGGAGCTATGCTGAGCGAAATGACGACCTTCGACGATCGGGAAAAGGCCTTCGAGGCCAAGTTCGCCCTCGATCAGGAGCAGGAGTTCAAGGCCATCGCCCGGCGCAACCGGATGCTTGGCCTGTGGGCTGCCGAAAAGATGGGCCTGTCGAGCGAGAGCGCGGATCAGTATGCCGCCGCCGTCGTGCGCGCCGATTTCGAACAGCCAGGCGACGAGGACGTGTTCCGCAAGGTCGCCGGCGACTTCAAGGCCTCGGGCCTGTCGGTGTCGGAAGGCGAGATTCGCTCCAAGATCGACGAACTGGCCTCTATCGCGCGCGAAGGCATTCGCGCCGGCGAGTAGTCTTAGGCCTGAGGGCTGATTTCTGAGAATTCGAAAGGGCCGCACCCGGGGGAAAGTGCGGCCCTTTCTTTTTGCCGGGGACGTTGGGGGATGTCTCACCCGGCGTAGTGTGCGTCTCGCGCCCTTGAAGAACACGAGCGCCGAGATTTGGTTTCAGGCGTTTCCGCCCGAAATCAAATTATTTTTTACGGCATCAGAACCGTGTCCACGACGTGGACCACGCCGTTGGATTGACCCACGTCGGCTTGGGTGATCGTGGATTTGCCGCCCTTGGCGTCGGTGATGACCCAGGTGTTGTTCGGGCCGGCCGAGACCTTCAGTTCTTCGCCCTGAACCGTCTTCAGCGTGGCGGTGCCGCCGTTGGCCTGGGCCTGGGCGGCGATGTCGGCCGCCGTCAGGCGACCGGCGACCACGTGGTAAGTCAGGATCTTGGTCAGGTCGGCCTTCATCGCCGGCTGCATCAGGCTGGTGCGTGTCGCCTCGGGGATCTTCTCGAAGGCGGCGTTGTCAGGCGCGAAGACGGTGAAGGGGCCGGGGCCCTGAAGCGTCTCGACCAGACCGGCGGCGGTCACGGCCGACACCAGGGTGCTGAGGTTCGACGCCTTTGACGCATTGGCGACGATGGTCTCGTTGGCGCTCATGGCGGCGCCGCCCACCATCGGATCGGTCGCGGGGGCCATGGCGGCGCCCTCGGCCGGGGCCATGGCGGTCGATTCAGCCGGCGTCGCAGCAGCCGGTTCGTTGTTGTTGCAGGCGCCCAGCGCCATCAGCGCGCCGCCGGATACGGCGACGAGCATGAGATTGCGAAGATTTGTCATTGTGTTTCGTTCCCTTTGGGCCGCTCTCAAGGCGGTAACGGGAACGTTACGTTCGAAACCGCATAAAGGATGCGTGGTGCGCGACAAGAAATCGCAGCTTCACCATTCAGTCTTCGAATACCACCGTCTTTGTGCCGTGCAGCAAAACGCGGTCTTCCAGATGGCGACGAACCGCGCGCGCCAGGACGCGGCGCTCGATATCTCTCCCCTTGCGGATCAAATCTTCGGGCGTGTCGCGGTGGCTGATCCGCTCCACGTCCTGTTCGATGATGGGGCCTTCGTCCAGGTCGGGGGTGACATAGTGGGCTGTGGCGCCGATCACCTTCACCCCGCGCGCATGGGCCTGGTGATAGGGACGGGCGCCCTTGAAGCCGGGCAGGAAGGAGTGGTGGATGTTGATGCAGCGCCCCTCTAGCTTGCGACTGAGGTCGTCGGACAGAACCTGCATGTAGCGCGCCAGCACGACCAGTTCGGTGCCCGTCTCCTCGATCAGCCGCAGCAGTTCGGCCTCTTGCGCCGGCTTGTCGGCGGCGCTGACGGGCAGGTGGTGGAAGGGAAGGTCGCCCAGATCGACATGGCCGATCAGCTCGCGCGGATGGTTCGACACGACCGCCGTCACCTGCATCGGCAGTTCGTCGATGCGCCAGCGGTACAGCAGGTCCGCCAGACAGTGATCGAACTTGGACGCCAGGATCATCACCTTGCGCGGCGCGGGGCCGCGCAGGGTCCAGTCCATGGCGAACCGCTCGGCCAGGGGCGCGAAGGCATCGCGTATCGCGGTCTCGGCGTCGCCGTCCGCCGGCTCGAACACCACCCGCATGAAGAAGGTGGCGCTGGAGGCGTCGCCGAACTGTTGGGCGTCGGAAATGTTGGCGTCCCGCTCCAGCAGGAAGGCGGAAACGGCCGCGACGATGCCGTGGCGGTCGGGGCAGGAGAGGGTCAGGATCATCAGGCGGCAGGCTTATCCGGGAAGAAACTTCCCCAGTATGGCCCAGCTGTCCACCTTTGCCGACAAGGATATTGCATGGGCGGGGCTGGACGACGGCAGATCGACCAGGGCGACGCCCTCCAGATCGCTCAAGATGCGCCGCCCCAGCTTCGCCGCCAGCCCGCCATTGAAGGCGACGACCCGCAGCTCCGGCAGGCTTTCGACCAGACCCCGCAGATCGGCCGCCTCGGGCGACCGGATCGCCGCATCCAGACTGCCCGACCGTTCCGCTGAGGCGATCACATCCCACAGGCCGACGCCGCGCGCCTTCAACCGGTCGAGGCGCTGTTCATAGGGCAGGGCGGCCAGGTCTTCGCCCAGCACCCCGCCGATCAGGGGCCAAAAACTGTTGCGCGGATGGGCGTAATACTGCGCCGCCTTCAGTGAGGCGTCGCCCGGCAGGCTGCCCAGGATCAGAAGTCGCGTCCCCGTATCGACCACGGGGGCGAACCCCTGCCTGCGGTCGCCGCTAGAGTCCGTCACTTGACCGGCGGATCGTCGCGCAGCCAGCCGGTGATCGAACGGCGCTTGCCTCCGGCATATGCGGCGACCGGCGCGACCGAGTGCATTCGGGGCGTCTTGAACACGGTCCAGACGTTGAAGCCGGGCTTGAAGCCGCGCTCGATGTCGCCGTTCGCATCGTGGAACATCAGCTGGCCGCCCCAGTCGGGTCGCCAGTCGCGCGACAGGCCCAGCGTATAGGCCGCGCGTCGTTCGCCCACACCCGTGTCGTCATGCTGGGTCAGGAAGTCGCCGGGCCGGAACCAGGTCGCCTGGGCGTCGATCTTGGTCACGCTCGCTTCGCCCGTCACTGCCTTGGCGAAGGTGGTGAATGGGGTGTCGTTGAAGAATTGCAGCAGGACATGGGTGGCGTGGCCCGGATCCTTGCCGGTCAGCAAGGCCGGGATGATCGGGTAGGCCAGATAGATGAAGGAGAAGCCGGTGCGGCCTTCCGACAGGGCGTGCTGGATTCTGGCGGTGACCGCCTCACGACTCAACTCGGCCATGTCCTGCGGCGACAGCAGCTTGCCGCCTTCGGGGGTCTTCAGCGACAGATGCCAGGCCGTGTCGTGTTCCAGCGCGAGGTCCAGCCATTCGGCGCTGGCCTCGTCCAGCAGGTCGGGAACCTGCACCATGCCGTCGCGCGCATAGGCCGCCGCATAGTCGCGGGGATCGAGCCGGGGATTGAGCCGGATCGTGCGCTCGCTCATGGCCTCAGTCTCCGAACACCCGCTTGAACACCACGTCCACGTTCTTGGTGTGGTAGTCGAGGTCGAACAGGGCTTCCAGTTGTTCGGCGGGCAGGGTGACGCGGTCGTCGGCCTTCAGGAAGTCGATGAAGACCCCTTCGCCACGCCAGACCCTCATGGCGTTCTCCTGCACGGCGGCATAGGCGTCTTCGCGCGACACGCCGGCCTGGGTCAGGGCCAGCATGACCCGTTGCGAGTGAACCAGACCGCCCAGGCGGTCGATGTTCTTCTGCATGTTCTCAGGGTACACATTCAGCCGCTCGACCACATTCGCCAGACGCTGCAGGGCGAAGTCCAGGTGGATGGTGGCGTCCGGGCCGATGCCGCGCTCGACCGAGGAGTGGCTGATGTCGCGCTCGTGCCACAGGGCGACGTTTTCCATCGCGGGCGTCACAGCCGAGCGGACCAGACGGGCCAGGCCGGTCAGGTTCTCGGTCAGGATCGGGTTGCGCTTGTGCGGCATGGCCGACGAGCCCTTCTGGCCCTTGTCGAAGAACTCTTCCGCTTCCAGCACCTCGGTGCGCTGCAGGTGGCGGATCTCGACGGCGAGGCGTTCGACCGAAGAGGCGACGACGCCGAGGGCGGCGAAGAAGGCGGCATGGCGGTCGCGCGGGATGACCTGGGTCGAGACCGGCTCGACCTGAAGGCCCATCTTGTCGGCGACATATTGCTCAACCGCCGGATCGACGTTGGCGAAGGTGCCCACAGCGCCCGAGATGGCGCAGGTGGCGATCTCTTCCTTGGCCGTGATCAAGCGGCGTTTGGCGCGCTGGAACTCGGCGTGATAGCCGGCCAGCTTCAGGCCGAAGGTCACCGGCTCGGCGTGGATGCCGTGCGAGCGGCCCACGGTCGGGGTGTATTTATGCTCCTTGGCGCGTTTCTCCAGCGCGGCCAGGACGCGGTCGACGCCGTCGATCAGCAGGTCCGACGACCGGGCCAGCTGGACCGCGAAACAGGTGTCCAGCACGTCCGACGAGGTCATGCCCTGGTGCAGGAAGCGGGCTTCCTCGCCCACGATTTCCGACACATGGGTCAGGAAGGCGATGACGTCGTGCTTGGTGGTGCGTTCGATCTCGTCGATGCGGTCGGCGTCGAAGGTCGCATCCTTGCCCTTGGCCCAGATGGCGTCCGCCGCCTCCTGCGGGATGACGCCCAGCTCGGCCATCTTGGTGGCGGCATGGGCCTCGATCTCGAACCAGATCTTGTACTTGGTCTCTTGAGACCAGAGGGCGGCGGCGACGGGGCGGGAATAGCGCGTGATCATGGGCCGGTCGTGTCGGTCTCAAGGGGCTCGGAGTCAAGGTTCGTCGCTTGACTTCCCGTCGGCCTGTCCCAGATATCGCCCCAGAGGACGACCTCTCCCTTCATCGGGCATGACCGCCGGGACGACCCGGCTCGCCATGCAAAGGGAGACTATCATGGCCTGGATATTCCTTTTTCTCGCCGGCCTGCTCGAAGTCGTCTGGGCCTTTTTGATGAAGGCGTCGGCCGGTTTCACCAAGCCGTGGCCGACCGTCGGCATGCTGGTCTTCATGATCGGATCGTTCGGCCTGTTGTCGATGGCGATGAAGACCCTGCCGCTGGGCACGGCCTACGCCATCTGGACCGGGATCGGGGCGGTGGGCGCCTTCGTGGTTGGGGCGGTCTTCCTGGGCGAGCCGCTGACGCCGCTCAGGATCGCAGGCGTGGTGCTGGTGGCCTCGGGACTGGTTGTGCTGAAGCTTGCGTCCAGCCATTGATGGTCGCCACGTTTCCAAGGTGAGGACGACATGGAACTGGTGATCGGCGACAAGGCCTATTCGACATGGTCGCTGCGCCCCTGGCTGGTGCTGAAACACTGCGGCGCGTCGTTCGACGAGATCGTCGTGCCGCTGAACCGGCCGGACACCGATCGTCGGATTCGCGAACACTCGCCCACCGGCCAGGTTCCGGTTTTGAAGGTCGACGGCGAGGTGATCTGGGACTCGATGGCCATCGCCGTGTGGGCGGCGGAACGCTATCCCGAGGCGCGACTCTGGCCCGCCGACGCCCATGCGCGTTGGCTGGCGCGATCCGCGGCCTGCGAGATGCACGGGGGTTTCACCGCCTTGCGAACCGCCTGTTCGACCGGCCCCGATCACTGGATGGTCGGCCCCAGCCGGGCCCCCACGCCGCACCATCCGGGATTGGACAAGGATCTGCGCCGCATCGTCGAACTGTGGCGAGGCATGCGCGACCGGTTCGGTGACGGCGGGCCTTATCTGTTCGGAGAATGGTCTGTGCCGGACGCCTTCTACACGCCGGTCGCCGCACGCATTCGTCATTTCCAGCTGGACCTGGCGGCCCACGGCGATGACGGGACGGCCCAGGCCTACGCCGACACCCTGCTGGCCCATCCCGACTTCCGCCAATGGGAGGCCGCCGCCTTGGCTTCGACGGGGGCTTAACGGGCGAAAACCATCCCGGCTGACGCTGCGTTAAGCGGACGCTGTTATGTGTGAGGGATGAAAAGCCCGACTCTCCCGACCCATCCGGCCGAACCCGCCTCGCGCGGCATTCATCCGGTGATGGGTTATGGTCTGGCGGCCCTGATCGGCGCGGCCTTCTGGGCCAGCCTGCTGTTTACGGTCTTCTAGCGCGCGCCGGCGACGGTGGTCGCTTCGGCGATCAGCACCGGCTGGGCCCCCGGTTGGGTCTGGGGCGGCGGCGCGACATAGTCCAGAGCCATGGGCACGGACCGGGCTCCCGAGGCCAGGGCGTCCAGCGTCTTCAGCGGGCCGCCGAACAGGCGCTGATAGATCCAGTAGCTGGCCATGACCTTTTCGACGTAATCGCGCGCCTGGGGCACGTCGATGGTCTCGATCAGCAACAGGGGGTCGGCATCCGGCCCCAGCTTGCGCACCGCCGACAGCATCGGCCCCGGCCCCGCGTTGTAGGAGGCCACGGCCCGCAGCAGGTCGCCCTGGAAAGCCGGCAGGGCCAGCATCCGGTTGATGTAGGTCTGGCCCAGTCGCATGTTCACGGCCGGGACCAGCAGCTTGGACGGGTCGGAGACGAAGGTGCGATCCCCCGTCATCTCGGCCGCCGTCGTCGGCATGACCTGCATCAGCCCATAGGCGCCGACGCTGGAGCGGGCGTTGGGATTGAAGTCGGTTTCCTTCAGCGCCAGCGCATAGACCAGCGACTTCTCGATGACGAAGCCGCCTTCGGGCGCAAGGTCCGGCATCGGATAGCGGGTGGCGTCGATGCGGGTGGCGTCCGCATTGCCGACCGGCATGATGGCGCGCGCCAGGGCCGTCCACATCTTGGCCGCGTCGCCGACGGCGGTGCGCAGGCCGGAACGCAGCTCGGTCTCGGCGTCGGCGCGACGTCCGACCTCATAGAAGGCGACGGTTCGGCGGGCGCGGGCGTCGGCCTGGACGAAGGCTTCCAGCGCGGTCGGCTCGACGGCGGCGCTCTGGGGCACATAGGCGGCGCGGCGCAGGCGCGGCTCGGCCTCATAGGCGCGCGGGCCCATGTTTTCGATGGTCGGCTCCTCGCCCAGCTGACGCAGGGCGATCTGACCATAGAAGGTGGCGGGCCACTGGGCCGACAGGCGCAGATAGTCGGTCACGCGATCCTGACGGCCCGATTGGCCGGCGGCGCGCGCGGTCCAATAGGCGGCGCCGGCGCGAACCCAGGGGTCTTCGGTCGGATCGTTGGCCACGCGCTCGAAGGCGGCGAAGGATTCGTGGAACTGGCCCAGGCGCCATTCCGCCAGGCCGACGGTCCACCAGTCGCCGATCTGGCGGCCCATGGCCGAGGCGCCGGTCAGGTCGTCGTTGTTGTAGGCGACGCGCGCCGCCTTTGCCGGATCATCGACCCCGCCGCCGCCTGAGACAGCCGTCACCAGACTGTTCCAGGTGCGTCCGATCACGCCGCCGGGCCGCGCCGGCTCAGGCGCGCCGTCGGGGCGGCGACGCAGGGCCAGCGTATAGACGCGGTCGGCGCAGGGCAGGTCGGAATAGGTTTCCAGCCAGGCCGTCAGCTCTTCATAGGTGGCGACATGGTCGGGGTGGAACAGGCTTTCGAACTCGACCTGCCCCAGCAGGACCCGGTCCTGCGCCTGGCGCGCCGAGGCGCGGGCCGTCTCGATGTCGCCGCGCCGCAGGGCGTCGAAGGCGGTGGTGTAGGAGATGCGGTCCGCAGAGCTGAGCGCGGTGGGCCGCGTGGAACTGGCGCTCGATTCGGCCGTTGATCCGTAAGGCGTTTCGGCGATGGCCGCGCCCGCCAGGGCGCTGAAAGCAACAGCAAGCGTCGGCGCGAGGAACGCGCGGCGGAACAGAAACATAAGCGGCGGCCCCCTCGTTGGCGACGCGCGTAATCTACTAGGCGCGTGTATGGCGATCGGTCGTCAGCATGCGAGCATGCAGCGATTAGCCTTGTTCTTCAACCGAGTCCGTTTCAAGGCGAACGGCCAGCGAAAGCAGGTCGCTCCACACCTGACGTTTCGCCTGGGGCTGACGCAGCAGGAAGGCCGGATGCAGGGTTGGCATGACGGGGGCGGACACCGCGCCCTCCGCCAGGCGCCATTCTTTCCAATTGCCGCGCAGCTTCATGATCCCCTCTTCGGCCTGAAGGACGGACTTGGCCGAGGCCGCGCCCAGCAGCAGGACGGCCTTGGGCTGCAACAGAGCAAAGGCGCGCTCTACGAAGGGGGCGCAGACCGCCTGCTCCTGCGGGCTGGGCGTGCGATTGCCGGGCGGGCGCCAGAAGACGGTGTTGGTGATGAAGACCTTGTCGGTCAGGCCTGCCGCCGCCAGCATCCGGTCCAGCAACTGACCGGCCTTGCCGACGAAGGGCTGACCCATCCGGTCCTCGTCCCCGCCGGGGCCTTCGCCGATGATCAGGACCGAGGCGTTGGGATTGCCGCGCCCGAACACCGACTGGGTTGCGCCCATGCCGCGCAGGGGACAGCCCTCGAAGGCCGCGACGGCCGCCGCCAGATCCTGCAGGGTCGCTGCGCCCGAGGCCAGTCGCCGCGCCTCGGCGATGGCGTCCTCGGCGTTGGCGCCGACCAGCGGCATGACGACCGAGGCGGTCGCCTTCTGCACCGCTTTCACGGCGGGCGGCGGGGCCACATGGGTGTGGTCGACGGGCGCATCGCCATAGCAGGCGTCCACCCCTGCATCCCGCCAGAAGGCGAGCAGGCTTTCGACTGCAGCGATGTCATGGGGTTGCGCGTTCATGTCTCGGGCTACCGATAAGCCTTGACCGCCCTCGCGTCACCTTCCGATAAGCGGCATAACCACACAGACAACCGGGATTCAGGGGAAATCATGGCCGAAGAAGCCATCGAAGGCGGCGCGGAGAACGCCCGTCAGGAAGCGATCATCGACAATCTGCCGCCACTGGAGGCGCTGGACGGCGTCGAGCGCGAGGTCATGGAATACGATGTCGTGATCGTCGGCGGCGGCCCGGCCGGCCTGTCGGCGGCCATCCGCCTGAAGCAGCGCGCGGAAAAGGACGGCAAGGACATCACCGTCGCCGTGCTGGAAAAGGCGGCCGAGGTCGGCGGCCATATCCTGTCGGGCGCGGTCATCGATCCCAAGGCGCTGAATGAGCTGTTCCCTGACTGGAAGGAACGCGGCGCGCCGCTGGAGACGCCGGTCACAAAGGACAAGTTCCTGCTGCTGGGTCCGCAGGGCGAGGCGTCACTGCCCATGCCCCTGCTGCCGCCCTTCATGCACAATCACGGCTGCTACATCGCCTCGCTGGGCAATGTCACCCGCTGGCTGGGTGAACAGGCCGAGGCCCTGGGCGTCGAGGTCTATCCCGGCATGGCCGCCAGTCACGTCGTCTGGGAAGAAGAGACGGGCCGTGTGAAGGGCGTCGTCGCCGGCGTGTTCGGCATCGACCGCGAGGGCAAGCCGACCGACGACTTCCAGCCCGGCATCGAACTGCACGGCAAATATGTCTTCATCGCCGAGGGCGTGCGCGGCTCCCTGGCCAAGACCATCATCGCCAAACACAAGCTCCAGGACGGCAAGTCGCCCCAGAAATACGGCATCGGCCTGAAGGAGCTGTGGCAGGTGCCCGCCGAGCAGCACCAGCCCGGCCTGGCCCAGCACACGACCGGCTGGCCGCTGGACGAACACACCGGCGGCGGCAGTTTCCTCTATCATTTCGGCGACCGCTACGTGGCCGTCGGCTATGTCGTGCACCTGAACTACAAGAACCCGTTCCTGTCGCCGTTCGACGAGTTCCAGCGCTTCAAGCACCACCCGTCCATCGCCCCGCACCTGGAAGGCGGCACGCGCATCTCTTACGGCGCCCGCGCCATCACCGAGGGCGGCTTGCAGTCGATACCCAAGCTGTCGTTCCCCGGCGGCGTCCTGATCGGCTGTTCGGCCGGTTTCGTGAACGTGCCCCGCATCAAGGGCAGCCACAATGCGATGAAGACCGGCATGCTGGCCGCCGACGCCGCCTATGACGCGGTTCAGGCCGGGCGCAGCGGCGACGAACTGGTCGAATATCAGACCGCCTTCGAAAAGAGCTGGGTCTACAAGGAGCTGTCGGTCGTCAAGAACGCCAAGCCCCTGCTGAGCAAGTTCGGAACGACCCTGGGCGGGGCGTTCGGCATGTTCGACATGTGGTGCCGCACCCTGCTGGGCGGCTGGTCGCCGATCCCGACGCTGAAGCACGAAAAGACCGACGCCGCCTCGACCGAGCTGGCCGCCAAGCACAAGGAAATCCGCTATCCCAAGCCGGACGGCAAGCTGTCGTTCGACAAGCTGTCGTCGGTGTTCATCTCCAACACCAACCATGCAGAGGATCAGCCCGCGCACCTGAAGCTGCTGGACCCGTCCAAGCCGATTCAGGTCAACCTGCCCAAATACGGCGAACCGGCGCGGCTGTACTGCCCGGCGGGCGTCTACGAGGTCGTCTATGCCGACGAGGTCGCCAAGACCGATCCGCGTTTCGTCATCAACGCCCAGAACTGCGTCCACTGCAAAACCTGCGACATCAAGGACCCTTCGCAGAACATCGTCTGGACCACGCCCGAGGGCGGCGGCGGTCCCAACTATCCGAACATGTGACGGAACGGGGCAGGGGCGCGTTCCGCCCTTGCCCGCCGCCGCAAAAGCGTGAAGGGTCGAGGCATGATCGCCTCCCGTTCGCGCCCTCCTCATTCGCGTCTGTTCGCCGCCTCCCTGACCGTTCTCGCCTTGGCCGCCGCCGGGCAGGCCGGCGCACAGGAAACCCCGCCTGCCGCGCCGACGCCGGAAACCCATCCTCCGGCGATCATCCTCAAGCCAGGCGAGCCGACGCCGGGCCAGGCGCCTTCGGATCAGGCGCCGTCCAGCCAGGACGCTGCGCCCGATCCCTTCATCATCATCACCGACACCCCGGTCACGCCGCCCATCCCAGCGGTCTGGGCGCCGATCCCCACGAACGCCGAGGGGCGCAGCGCCTATGGCCTGTATCTGGCGGGCAAGCTGGCCCTGATGCAGGGCGAGGGTGCAATCGGCTCGAACTATCTGGCCCAGGCCGAGCAACTGGCGCCGGAACAGCCGCGCGTGCGCGAACAGGCCTTCACCTCGGCCCTGCTGACCGGCGATCTGGACGTGGCGGCCGCGTTGGCGCCCACCGATGCGACGGCCTCGCCTGCCTTCGTCGAGGGCGGGCGCCTGGTCCGGCTGGTTCAGGAGTTCGTGCGCGGCGACGCAAAAACGCCCAACGCCGCCCTGGCCCAGCAGCCCATCGGCGCGCCCCATGCTCGCGCCGGCCTGCTGGTCGCGCCGTGGATCGCGGCGGCGGCGGGGGACTGGAGCCGCGCGCTTCAGCCCGCCCCGATCAGCGGCGATCCCCTGACCCTGGCCTTCGCCCGCATGAACCGCGCCGCGCTGCTGGAAAAGCGCCGCGACTATGCCGAGGCCGAGGTCGAGCTGAAGGCCGCCGCCGACGTGGCCGGTGTCGGCGCCCTATTCAAACGCCCCTATGGCGAGTTCATGGAACGGCGCGGCCGTCGCGACGACGCCATCGCCCTGTATGAGGCCGCGATCGCGGTGCAACCGGTCGATCCCGGCGTCGTCCGCGCGTTGCAGCGGGTGCGCGACGGCGGTCGGCCGCCGGTCCTGCCCGACTTCCGCGAAGGCGCGGCCCAGGGCCTGATCACCGCCGCAGCCCAGGCGTCGGCCGAGCGCGGCAACGAATTCGCCGCCGTCTATCTGCGGCTCGCGCAGAACCTGCACGACGACGACGAGACCGAGTTCCAGCTGGCCCAGGTGCTGTCGCGCGCCGGTCTGAAGTCGGCCGCCCGCAGCGCCCTGTCGCGCGTCGGGACCGACGATCCCCAGCTCTACGCCGCCGCCCGCGCCCAGCTGGCCATTGCGCTGGAAGAGGACGGCCAGTCGGACAACGCCCTGGCCGAACTGCGCCTCGCCGCCGCCGCCAGCCCCGACGACCGTCGGATCGCCCTGGTCCTGGCGGGCCAGTTGATGCAGCTGAAACAGCATGAAGAGGCGCTGACCCTGCTGGACGGCCCGGTGCTTAACACCGCCGATCAGGGCGCCAGCGTCCACTTCCTGCGCGGCGCCGCCTATGAGGCCCTGGGCCGCACGCCCGAGGCTGAGGCCGAGCTGTGGGCCGCGCTCCAGACCGCGCCCAACGACGCCGACATGCTGAATTACCTGGGCTATCTGTGGGTCGATAAGGGCCTGCGGGTCCAGGAGGGCGCCGAGATGATCGCCCGCGCCCATGCGCTGGAGCCCGAAAACGGCAACATCCAGGACTCGCTGGGCTGGGCCCAGTTCAAGCAGGGCCAGTTCGAAACCGCCGTCGACACCCTGGAACAGGCCGTCGACAAGGAGCCGTCCAACGCCGAGATCAACGACCACCTCGGCGACGCCTATTGGCGGGTGGGCCGCGAACGCGAGGCGGTCTGGCTGTGGAACCGCGTCCTGGTGCTGGAGCCCGAACCCGAGCGCCGCGCCGATGTCGAGCGTAAGATCGCCAATGGGCTGGACGGCGCCGCGCCCGCCAAGGGCGTCTCTCAATAGTTTCCATGCCCGTGCTGACCGCCCTGGCTCCGGCCAAGATCAATCTGTTCCTGCATGTCGGGGCGGTGGACGCCGACGGCTATCATCCGCTGTCCAGCCTGGTCGCCTTCGCCGATGTGGGCGATCAGGTTTCGGTCGAACCGGCCGACAGCCTGTCTCTCGATGTGACCGGCCCGTTCGGTGAGGCGTTGGGCGTCACGCCCGACAACCTGATCCTGCGCGCCCTTCGTCGCCTGGGCGAAGTCTCAGGCATCGCAGAGCCGAAGCTGAAGGTGACGCTGGACAAGCGTCTGCCCATCGCGGCCGGGCTGGGCGGCGGATCGTCCGACGCGGGCGCGGCGCTGAAGCTGGTGCGTCAGGCCCTGTCGCTGGACATCGACGATGCGGCGCTGGAGGCGGTCGCCGGCGTCGTCGGCGCGGACGGTCCCATGTGCCTGCGCATGCGCACCGCCTGGGCTGAGGGCAGGGGAGACGTGCTGACCGACGAGCCGCGTCTGCCGCCTCTGCCCGCCGTCCTGTTCAACCCCGGCGTCCTGTCCCCAACCGGCGCCGTCTATCGGGCCTATGACGCCGGACCGATGCGCGCGGCCGACCGACCATATCCGCCGCGCGACTGGTCCGTCGCCGCCGTCATCGACTGGCTGTCGGTTCAGCGCAACGACCTCCAACTCCCGGCGCTGGCCCTGACGCCCGCCATCGCGGACGCGCTCGCCGCCGTCTCCGCCACGTCGGAGATCGCCCTGACCCGCATGTCCGGTTCGGGCGCGACGGTGTTCGGCCTTTATCCCACCGAGGCGGCGGCCCAGGCGGCGGCGCGTACGCTCGCCGCCGCACACCCCCACGCCTGGGTCACAGCAACGCGCCTGGCCGTTCAGTAGCGTTCAAGCTTTGTGGCCGAATACTGGCCATTCGCCCTCTGGAACGCCGATATCGCCAAGGTCTCGCCTTGATCATCACAATCGTTACGAATTGTTTCGGCGTCTCGGAACCAGATCACGGTGTTCTGATTTGAGTCCGCAGTTCCGATGACTGGAACGGGTCGCCGCTCCCCCTCCTGGCGATCCTCAAACAGAAAAAGGATACCGTCATGCTTCGTGCAAAACTGCTTGCCGCAACCGCCGTGGTCACCCTGATGGCCGCGCCCGCCTTCGCTCAGGACGTCACCCCGCCGACCTCGCCCGCCCCGGCCGAGGCCCCCGTGCCGCAGACTGACCCGTCCATGCCTGCCGCGCCCGCGTCATCGGCGCCGGCCGCTGAAGCCGCAGCCCCGGCTGCAACGGATGTGACCCAGGCCGCCACGCCGGCCGCCGGCGAGACCGTCGTCGACAAGCTGAAAGCGAGCGGCCAGTTCACCACCCTTCTGGCGGCCCTCGATGCAGCGCAACTGACCGACACCCTGGCGACGCGCCCGGCCATCTCGATCTTCGCCCCGACCGACGCGGCCTTCGCCGCCCTGCCCGAGGCCGACCGCACGCGTCTGATGGATCCGGCCAACGCCGCCGAACTGCGTCAGCTGCTGCTCTATCACGTCATCGTCGCCGACGTGACGCCCGACCAGATCATGGGCAAGAAGGGCGGCGTTCCGACCGCCGCCGAGAGCCAGGTCCTGCTGGACGGCACCGGCTCGGCCATCAAGGCTGACGGCGCCACAGTGGTCAGCGCTGAACTGGACGCCTCGAACGGCGCCATCTTCCCGATCGATCAGGTCCTGAACCCGGCGAACTCCATGGCCGCCATGGGCGATGAAGAAGCCGCTGCTCCGGCTGAAGCCGCCGCTCCTGCGGAAGAGGCTGCTCCGGCCGCCGAGGCCGCGCCTGCAACGGCCCCGACGGGTGAACCGGCTGCTGCGACCACCACCACGGCCTCGCCCCCGGTCGCCAACCCGACCGATGGTCAGGTCGATCCCTCGGCCACGCCTCCGGTCGATGCGGCCGATCCCGCCGCTGACGGCGGCGACGAAGCCAACCCGACTCCCCAGTAAGCTGGGTCAATAATTCGGGTCACCCACGCGCTCGCTTGGTAGCGTGTTGAAGCGGAAGGCGGCGGGCCCTATGGTCCGCCGTCTTTTTGCACCCCTCCCCAAGAGCCCGATTTGACCACCTCGACCGAGCCGCTCGCGTTTCAGGACCTGATCCTGACGCTCCACAAATATTGGGGCGACCAGGGCTGCGCCATTCTCCAGCCCTATGACATCGAGGTAGGGGCAGGGACCCTGCACCCCGCCACCGTCCTGCGCGCGCTCGGCCCCAAGCCGTGGAAGGCCGCCTATGTCCAGCCCAGCCGCCGCCCCGGCGACGGCCGCTATGGCGAAAACCCGAACCGCCTCCAACACTATTACCAATACCAGGTCATCCTGAAGCCGAACCCGGACAACCTTCAGGAGCTCTATCTGGGCTCGCTGGCGGCGATCGGGATCGACCCGAAACTGCACGACATCCGCTTCGTCGAGGACGACTGGGAGAACCCGACCGTCGGTGCCTGGGGCCTGGGCTGGGAGGTCTGGTGCGACGGGATGGAGGTGACGCAGTTCACCTATTTCCAGGGCGTCGGCGGCATCGAGGTCGATGTGGTGTCGGGCGAGCTGACCTACGGGCTGGAGCGACTGGCCATGTATGTGCAGGGCGTGGACAACGTCTACGATCTGAAGTTCACCAAGGAGGGACTCACATACGGCGAGGTCTTCCTGGAGAACGAGCGCCAGCAGTCGGAGGCCAACTTCCACGGCTATGACGTGGACGGGTTGAAGCGCCGGTTCGAGGACATGGTGGCCGAGGTTTCGCGTCTGCTGGACATGCGTGGCCCGCAAGGCCAGCCTCTGGTCCTGCCCGCCTATGACCAGGTGCTGAAGGCCAGCCACCTGTTCAACCTGATGGACGCCCGCGGGGCCATCGCCGTCGCCGAACGCCAGAGCTACATCGGCCGCATCCGCGACCTCTGCAAAGCCTGCGCCCTGGCCTATGTCGAAAACGAAAAGGCCGCGTCGTGAGCACTGTCTCTGGAATTCTCTCCTTCGATCTGGCCGACATCAATCTGGAGCAGCACCCCGGCGAGCCGATCTCGCTGTTTTCCAGCGGCCGCGTGGAAATCGAAGGCCAGGAGTCGTGGGCCGAGGTTCGCATCGTCCGTCCCGTCGATGATCTTAGCGGCCACCTGACAGCACAGCCCGGCGGCTGGCGCGGCGTGGTCGTGGTCAGCGACGAATGGTTCGGCATCCTGCAGACCGCCTTCCTGGCCCCGCGCCCCTTCCTGCTGAACATCGCCTTCAGCGCAGAGCCGGGTGCGGCCGACGCGCCGCTGGCTCTGCGGGACGTCGCCCTTACCCTGATGCGGTCTGCCGCCACGACCGAAGAGTCCGCCGACTGATGCCCCAACTCCTCCTCGAAATCTTCTCCGAAGAAATCCCCGCCCGCATGCAGCAGGGCGCCGCGCGCGACCTGGAGCGCATGGTCTCCGACCGGCTGAAGGCCGCCGGCCTGAATTGGGACGCGCTGACGACCTATGCCGGCCCGCGCCGCCTGACCCTGGTCATCGACGGCCTGCCCGTCGCGACGCCCGACCGCGAGGAAGAGGTCAAGGGCCCGCGCGCCTCGGCGCCGGAACAGGCGCTGGAAGGCTTCCTGCGCAAGACCGGCCTGACCCGCGATCAACTGACCGAACGCGACGGCGTCCTGTTCGCCGTCCTGTCGTCCAAGGGCCGCGCCACGACCGATCTTGTCGCCGAGACGGTGGACCAGGTGATCCGCACCTTCCCTTGGCCCAAGTCGATGCGCTGGGGCTCCGGAACCCTGCGTTGGGTCCGGCCGATCAAGCGCATCCTGTGCATCTTCGACGGCAAGGTCGTGCCGTTTGAGATCGACGGGATTCAATCCGACGCCATCACCGAGGGCCACCGCTTCATGGGTTCGGGCCAGCCGCTGAAGGTCAGCGATTTCGTCGACTACCGCACCCAGCTGGAAAAGAACTTCGTCCTGATCGACGCAGCCGACCGACGCTTGCGCATCCTGGAACAGGCCAAGGCCGCCTGCGCCGCGCGGGGTCTCGCTTTGGTCGATGACGACGGCCTGCTGGACGAGGTGGCGGGGCTCGCCGAATGGCCGACCCCGATTTTGGGCGACATGGACCCGCAGTTCCTAGCCCTGCCGCCCGAGGTCGTGCGCCTGTCGATGAAGGTGCACCAGAAGTATTTCGCCGTCCGCGATCCCGCGAAAGAGGGGCTCGCCCCCAACTTCCTGGTCGTCGCCAATGTCGAGGCCACCGACGGCGGCAAGGCCCTGGCCGCCGGCAACTCCAGAGTCCTGTCCGCCCGCCTGAACGACGCCCGCTTCTTCTGGGACGAGGACCAGAAGGTCGGCTTCGCCGCCTGGAACGCCAAACTGTCCGGCGTGACCTTCCACGCCAAACTGGGCACATTGGCAGAGAGGGTCGAGCGCATCGCCGCCCTGGCCCGCGAGATCGCCCCCCTGGTCGGCGCCGACCCCGCCGAAGCTGAAACCGCCGCCCGCCTGTCCAAGGCCGATCTGCTGTCGGGCATGGTCAGCGAATTCCCGGAACTGCAGGGGATCATGGGCGGCTATTACGCCCGTCTCGCCGGCCATTCCGACGCCGTCGCCGACGCGGTCCGCGACCACTACAAACCCCAAGGCCCCGCCGACACGGTCCCGACCGCGCCCGTCACGGTCGCCGTCGCCCTGGCCGACAAGCTGGACACCCTGGTCGGCTTCTTCGCCATCGACGAAAAGCCCACTGGGTCGAAGGATCCGTTCGCGCTGCGGAGAGCGGCGCTGGGCGTCATCCGGCTGGTGCTGGAGAATGACCTTCGGTTGAGCCTCATTCGATTTATGCCAGCGACTATCGCACATGCGCTGACCTACCCCGACCGTGAGAACGCTGAACAAGCAGTCACGTTGGCTCTGGAGTTGCGCGATCAGTTTGGTATCCGATCCGCTCAGGTTGCTGCTGAGGAAAGTCTTGCGCTTCTAAGCCCTAATCGAGCTTCCGAGATGGTTGCTCAAACAAGTGATCGAGCTTTTGCCATTGCGATGGAGGTCAGCACCTTCTTCGCCGACCGCCTGACCGTCCTCCTCCGCGACCGGGGCCAGCGTCACGACCTCGTCGCCGCCGTCTTCGCCTTGGGCGACGACGACCTCGTCCGCATCGTGCGTCGGGTCGAGGCGCTGGCCGCCTTCCTCGCCACCGACGACGGGGCCAATCTGCTGGCCGGCTACAAGCGCGCCTCCAACATCCTGCGCGCCGAGGAAAAGAAAGGCCCGCTGCCGACCGGCATGGTCCAGACCGGCCTGCCGAACCAGCCCGAGCCCGAGACCATCCTGGCCTTCGCCGTCGGCGCCGCTCGCACCGCCGTCGAGGCCGCGCTGGAAACCGAGGACTTCGCCGCCGCCATGACGGCGCTGGCGCGTCTGCGCGCGCCGGTGGACCGGTTCTTCGAGGACGTGCTGGTCAACTCCAACGTGGCCGAGGAACGCGACAACCGCCTGAAACTGCTGGGCCAAGTGCGCGACGTGATGGGCCAGGTCGCCGACTTCGGCCAGATCGCGGGCTGATCCTTCACCTCCCCGTCGGCGAAGGCCGACGGGGAGGACAGGCGATCGCGTCAGCGAGCGCCAGGTGGGGGCGACGGGGTGTCTGAAGCTGAGCCGGTCATCACCGGCGCCGGAGTCGCCCCCTCCTGATCGCTGCGCGATCTGTCCTCCCCACGCGCCTTCGCGCGCGGAGAGGTGAGGGGGATGCGCCCCTCTTCGCGCGAGCGACCAGGAAACCGGTTACCTCCTCACGTATTGTTACATCCGCCATGGTCAAGCCGGTTCCTCCGCGCTAGATCGTGCTGCATGTGCGAGCGGGGCCAACCCGCCGGACGATCCGAAAAGCTCAGGGACTGCAAGATGACCAAGTGGGTGTACGGCTTCGGCGGAGGCTCCGCCGACGGCGACGCGTCGATGAAGAACCTTCTCGGGGGCAAGGGCGCCAATTTGGCGGAAATGTCGTCGCTGGGTCTGCCGGTCCCGCCAGGCTTCACCGTCACCACCGAGGTCTGCACCCACTATTACGCCAATGGCGAGACCTATCCCGCCGATCTGGAAGCCCAGGTGAAGGCCGCGCTGGACGCGGTCGAGGCCATCGTCGGCAAGACGTTCGGCGACGTGAACAACCCGCTGCTGGTCTCGGTGCGCTCAGGCGCCCGGGCGTCGATGCCGGGAATGATGGACACCGTCCTGAACCTGGGTCTGAACGACCAGACGGTCGAGGGCCTGGCCAAACTGTCGGGCGACCGCCGCTTCGCCTTCGACTCCTATCGCCGCTTCATCACCATGTATTCGAACGTCGTGCTGGGCCTCAGTCACGATGATTTCGAAGAGGTTCTGGACCAGCACAAGGACCGGCTGGGCGTCACCGTTGACACCGACCTGAAGGCCGAGGACTGGCAGAAGGTGGTCGCTGACTACAAGGCCGTGGTCGAGCGCGAGCTGGGCCATCCTTTCCCGCAGGATCCCAAGGACCAGCTGTGGGGCGCCGTGGGCGCGGTCTTCGCCAGCTGGATGAACGACCGGGCCAAATTCTATCGCCGCATGCACGACATCCCCGAAAGCTGGGGCACGGCGGTCAGCGTCCAGTCGATGGTGTTCGGCAATATGGGCGAGACCTCGGCGACCGGCGTGGCCTTCACCCGCAACCCCTCGACCGGCGAGGCGCGCCTGTACGGCGAGTTCCTGATCAACGCCCAGGGCGAGGACGTGGTCGCTGGCATCCGCACGCCGCAGTCCCTGACCAAGATCGGCCGCGAGGAGATGGGCGAGACCGCCCCCTCGATGGAAGAGGCCATGCCGGAAGTCTTCGGTCAGTTCGTCACGGTGGTGAACACGCTGGAGAGCCACTATCGCGACATGCAGGACATCGAGTTTACGGTCGAACAGGGCCGGCTCTGGATGCTGCAGACCCGCAACGGCAAGCGCACGGCCAAGTCGGCGCTGAAGATCGCCGTGGACCTGGCGGCCGAGGGCGTGATCACCCAGGAAGAGGCCATCAGCCGGGTCGAGCCGTCGGCTCTGGACCAGCTGCTGCACCCGACGCTGGACCCCGATGCGGCCCGCACCGTGGTCGCCGCCGGCCTGCCGGCCTCGCCCGGCGCCGCGACCGGCAAGATCGTGTTCGACGCCGACGAGGCCGAGCGCATGTCCGGCCTGGGCGAGGCGGTCATCCTGGTGCGCGAGGAAACCTCGCCTGAGGACATCCACGGCATGCATGCGGCGCGCGGCATCGTCACCGCGCGCGGCGGCATGACCAGCCACGCCGCCGTCGTGGCGCGCGGCATGGGGCGGGCCTGCGTCTCCGGCGCCGGCGAGATCCACATCGACGAGGCCAAGGGCACCTTCACCGCGCGCGGCCGCACCTTCAAGGCCGGCGAGGTCATCACCATCGACGGCTCCAAGGGCGAGGTGCTGGACGGCGCCGTGCCGATGATCGAGCCCGAACTGACCGGCGACTTCCAGACCCTGATGGCCTGGGCCGACAAGGTGCGTCGCCTGAAGGTGCGCGCCAATGCCGAGACGCCGCTGGACGCCAAGACCGCGCGCGGTTTCGGCGCCGAGGGCATCGGCCTGTGCCGGACCGAGCACATGTTCTTCGACGACACCCGGATCGCCGCCGTGCGCGAAATGATCCTGGCCGACGACGAGGCCGGGCGCCGCACGGCCCTGGCCAAGATCGCGCCGTTCCAGAAGTCGGACTTCGTCGAACTGTTCGAGATCATGGCCGGGCTGCCGGTGACGGTGCGCCTGCTGGACCCGCCGCTGCACGAGTTCATTCCCCACACCGAGGAAGACATCGACGCCCTGGCCGCCTCGTCGGGCATCGACGCTGAAAAGCTGAAGCGGCGCGCCAAGGAGTTGCACGAGACCAATCCCATGCTGGGCCATCGCGGCTGCCGCCTGGGCGTGGCCTACCCCGAGATCTACGAGATGCAGGTTCGCGCCATCATCGAGGCGGCGCTGGAGGTGCAGAAGACATCGGGTCAGGCTCCGTTGCCGGAGATCATGCACCCGCTGGTCGCCCTGGGTCTGGAGATGAAGTTCCTGCGCGAACTGACCGACCGCACCGCCAAGGCCGTCTTCGAGGAAACAGGCGAGACCATCGACTATCTGGTCGGCACCATGATCGAACTGCCGCGCGCCGCCATCCGCGCCGGGGATCTGGCGGAATACGCCCAGTTCTTCAGCTTCGGCACCAATGACCTGACCCAGACGACCTTCGGCATCAGCCGCGACGATTCCGGGCGGTTCCTGCAGGCCTATCTGGACAAGGGCATCTTCGAGACCGATCCCTTCGTGCGTCTGGACCAGGACGGCGTCGGCGGCCTGATCGAGATCGCGGCCGAGCGGGGTCGCGCGGTGCGGCCCGAGGTCAAGCTGGGCATCTGCGGCGAACACGGCGGCGATCCGTCGTCGATCGCCTTCTGCGAGAAGGCTGGTCTGGATTACGTGTCCTGCTCGCCCTACCGCGTGCCGATCGCTCGTCTGGCGGCGGCGCAGGCGGCGCTGAACGTGGAGCGCGAGAAGGACCGCTGAACGGCAGCGGCGATCTCGCCTCACCCCCCGTCATCCTCGGGCTCGACCCGAGGATCGAAGGCGCCGCCGCTGGTGCGACGACTTTGAAGCATAGCCTGTCCAGCGCCTGGTTCTCGGGTCGAGCCCGAGGATGACGGTGTGGGAAGTATCGAAGGGCGGCCTCTGCAGAGGCCGCCCTTTTTCTTTGTCACAAAACCGCCAACCTTGGCGGAACGCCGTATGTGTCCTGGCGTCCACAGGCATTCGTAGTGTTTCTCAGCCTCTGGAACAGATGAAGCCCTGACCTATTTAAGCACTCGCTGGATGGGGCTGATGATCGGTTCGGTCATCACATCTAGGAGTTAATAAGAAACAATGCGTAACATTCTTCTCGCCGCCGTCGCCGTTTCCGCAATCGCCGCTCCGGCCTTTGCTCAAACCAATCCCGAGCCGCGCGGTTACGGCTCGCTGGGCTACACTCATCTTGAAGGCGACAATGCAACGACCGGCGCCGTCACCGGTCGTCTGGGCGTGAACCTCAACCGTTACATCGCGCTGGAAACCGAAGCCTCGGTCGGCGTCAAGGACGACGACTTCACCGTCGCGGGCGTCGATGGCTCGATCAAGCACGAGTGGGACGCCGCCGGTTACGTGGTCGGCAAGGTGCCGGTCTCCGACAAGCTGGAACTGTTCGCCCGCGGCGGCTACGGCCACACCGAGCTGAAGCAGGAGTTCCCCGGCGCGAACGCCGACGTGGGCGCTGACAGCTGGAACTACGGCGCCGGCGCCAACTACTACGTCGATGGCGTGAACGGCGTGCGGGCCGACTGGACCCGTCGCGACTACCGTGACGATGCGGGCAAGGCCGACGCCTATTCGGTCAGCTACATCCGTCGCTTCTGATCTTTAGGGTCAGTCAAAACGACGAAGGCGCGCTCCGTAAGGGGCGCGCCTTTCGCGTTCGGGACAATGATGTCAGGCGAAGTCGCCCGCGAGGGCCCAGCGTTGAGAGCCTTCGCCGAACGGACGCACGAACCAGTCGCGGTACTGTTCGAAGGTCTCGATGATCTTCTGGCGCAGATCGGGCGGATTGACCGCCTCGCCGCGCTGACGTTTCATCGCCGCGACGCAATCGACCACCATATTCTGGTGGGCCGAACCGCCCATGCTCTTCAGCACGGCGGCGATGTCCTTGGCCAAGCTTTCCAGCACCTGCTTCGGTGTCATGTGAGCCATCTGGGAAATCCCCTGTTCTCGACAATCGAATGCGTTGCAAAATCCTGTGACAGTTTCAAGCGTGGCCGGGCAATAATCATCATGGACGGGAATTAACCTGACATAACGCGGGTCGCACGCTTTGGTTCTCTTAAGGGAAAACCATGAAGAATCTCGATGCGGCGGTCGCGATCAAGACCGCCGAATACCGCGTCCGCCGGGCGATGGAATGGAAGACGATGCACACGCCGGGGCAACCGCCCAGGCCGTGAGGCATTGAAGGCTCCGCCATCCAGCGGAGCCTTCGTCTCATGATCGACCTCTATCGCGGCTTCGGCCTGGGCATCCCGGCGCTGATGGATATCGCGCCCCTGATCGCGCGGGTCGTGGTCGGGGGGATGTTCTTCCTGTCCGGCTTCTACAAGCTGTTCACCCCGGCCCAGGCCGAGAAGATGCAGAAGACCATGGTCGAGGCCGGCATCGCCGCCCCGCGCCAGACCGCCCGGTTCGTGTCGGTGTGCGAGTTCGCCTTCGGCGCCGTGCTGATCATGGGCCTGTTCACCAGCCTGGCGGCGCTGGTGCTGCTGATCATCAGCCTGGTCGCCCTGGTGACGGTGGCGTCCAAGTCGGTGGAGGGGACCAGTCTCGGCTATCGCCTGTCCAGCTATTTCGACCTGCCGGAGACCCTGCTGATGGTGATCCTGATCTGGCTGATCGCCAATGGGCCGGGGCTGTGGAGCCTGGACTTCGTCCTGTTCCTGCCCCGGCTGTAGGTCTTAGGCGCGCTTCCTGACGAAGACCGTCCCGGCAGAATAGCCCGCGCCGAAACTGCAGATCAGGCCGGTGTCGCCCGCCTCGAACCCGTCGTTGTGCAGGTGAAAGGCGATGATCGAGCCCGCAGAGGAGGTATTGGCGTAGTCATCCAGGATGATGACGTTCTCGTCCGCCGAGGGCTCGCGCCCCAGCACCTTCTTGCCGATCATCGTATTCATGTTGATGTTGGCCTGGTGCAGCCACAGCCGCTTCAGGTCGTGCGGATCAAGGCCCAGTTCGCCAGCGTGATCCACGATCATGTCCGACACCATCGGCACCACGTCACGGAAGACTTTTCGTCCTTGCTGGACGAAAAGTTTGTCCGTTTGGCCTATCGCTGCGCTGCTTGAGGCCGTTGCGGCCACGGCGTCGGTGGGCTGTTCCGTTCGATTCAAAAAGCCGAAGTTGTTGCGGATATTGTTCGAGAAGGTCGTCTTCAGTCGCGTGCCCAGCACGTCCCAGCCGCCCGGTCCCGCCGTCTCGGAAGACTCCACGATCACCGCCGTGGCCACGTCGCCGAAGATGAAATGGCTGTCGCGGTCGGTGAAGTTCAGGTGAGCCGAACAGACCTCCGGGTTGACCATCAGCACGGCCTTGACCGAGCCGCCGGCGATGAAGTCCGTCGCCGTCTTGATGCCGAAGGTCGCGGAACTGCACGCCACGTTCATGTCGAAGGCGAAGCCCTCGATGCCCAGAGCCTGCTGAACCTCGATCGCCATGGCGGGATAGGCGCGCTGCATGTTCGAGGCGGCGCACAGGACGGCGCCGATTTCGCTGACCGGCTTGCCCCAGGCCTCGATGGCCTGACGCGCGGCCTTGACCGCCATCTCGGCCAGGATCGAGATTTCGTCGTTGGAGCGTTCGGCCAGGTTCGGGGCCATCCGCTCGGGATCGATGATCCCGGCCTTGTCCAGCACGAACCGGCTCTTGATGCCCGACGCCTTCTCTATGAACTCGGGCGAGGAGTGGGCCTTGGCCTCCAGCTCGCCGGCCTCGATCGGGGCGGCGTGGCGGGCGTTCCAGCCGTCGGCCCAGGCGTTGTAGCTGTCGACCAGTTCGGCGTTGGAGACCGACTGCTCGGGGGTGAAGAGGCCGGTGGCGGCTATGACGGCTTTGGACACGGGAAGCGGGTTTCCTTTACGAACCCCCTTAATAGGACGGCGGCGGCCTGCGGTCGAGACTGGCGATTATGCCCGCAGCCCAGCGCTGGATCTGACCGCGCGGCGCCTTGGGCGTGGGCTGGTCGCGCGCCGCGATCAGGGCCTGGACCAGGTCTTCCGCCTCGCAGGGCCAGCCCGACGGCGTGACATAGATCGGATAATGGATCAGGGCCGCCAGGATCAGGTGATCTACGGTCGCGCGGCGGGTGCGGCGCGCAAACGTCAGCCGGTCGTCCGTCAGCCCCCATCCGGCATAGAAGGGCCGGCCATAGACCGACACGGCCTTGCCCCGCATCAGCGCCTCGAACCCGGTCAGCGAGGTCAGGGTCGCCACGCGTCGGCAGGCGTTGAGGCAGTCGATGATGTCCAGCCCATCGGCGCTGGCGTCCACCGAGGCCATGGCCGAGGCGTCCAGCCGACCCGGCCGATTGCCCGCCAGCACGTCGGGGTGATTGCGATAGATCAGGAAGGCGTCGGGATGATCCGCCCGCGCGGCTTCGACCAGGGCGGAGTTGGTGGCAAGGTCCGGCTCGCAGCCCAGCAGGATCGACTTGTCGTTCTCGACCTGGCCGACGACCAGCAGGATGTCGCGGTCGGCGGGCCAATCCGCCGGCGCCTGGCCCTTCAGATTGTATTTCGACAGACCCGCCTGGACGATGCGCGCGCCCAGCGCGGCGGCGCGCGCCAACTGCTGCGGCGTCGCTTCCGTCGTCTCGATCAGGGTCTCCAGCCGCGACGGACGCGACGGGTCGTAATAGACGCCCTGGTCGTCCAGGGCGACTGACAGGGCCCCCACGAAATCCGACCCCAGGCCGCGCGATCGGATGAAGCCGTCCTCCATCCGCACGGTCGAGCCGGCGAATGAAGCCGCCGCCTGACGCGTCGCCTCGCTCTCCTTGCCCGCCCACCAGATCAGACGGCCGTTTGTGGCGCTTGCATGGGCGGCGGCGCGCGACGGCGACATGAAATAACGCATCGTCGCCTTGGGCGAGTTCAGCAGGCGACGCACGGGCGGACGCTTGGCCGGGGCGAACCCCACCGCCGACCACGACCCCGCCAGCCGGTCGGCCCGGTCGCGCAGAGCGATCAACCGTTCCAAGGCCTGTTCGGCCTCGCACCGCTCGCCAGTGACGGGATCGACATAGCGGCTGTAGGCGATCAGGGCGGCTGCGGCGACCTGTTCGATGGAGCGCGTCAGCCCACGCCGTCCGGTCTGGACCGCATCGGTCGTCAGGCCCCAGCCGGAATAGAAGGGCGCCCCGAAACAGCGCACCGGCAGGCCCCGCAACAGGGCCTCGAACCCCAGGGCCGAGGTGACGCAATAGACCGCGTCCACCGCCGCCAGCAGGTCGGCGGGCCGCACGTCCGTATCGACCAGGGTGACCCCGGACAGGTCGGTGACGCAGCCGCGCTTTCGACCCGCCGCCACCGCCGGGTGGCGTTTGACGATCAGCTGGGCGTCGGGTTCGTCGCGTCGGGCGGCGGCGATCATCTCGTCAAAGCTCTGGCCCGTCGCCAGTCCATGGGCGATGGAGGCGTCCCCGAACGTCTGGTCCACGATCAACACACGCCGACCGGGCTTCAGCAGGCGCGGATCCAGCGGCCCGCCCATGTTTGTCTTGGACACGCCTGACGCCACGATGCGATCGATCAGACCCCGCGCCCGGGCGGTCATGGCCGCGTCGCACCAGTCGTCGGCCGTCTGGATCAACTTCTCAAGACGGCTGGGCCGCGTCGCATCGTAATAGACGCCCAGATCGTCGACGATCAGGCTCAGGCTGGTCGCTCCCGCCTCGCCGATGCCGACCGAGCGCAGGAACCCGTCCTCCAGCGCCACATAGGGCCGTCCGTTCTTCTGCGCCCAACGCCGCCCCGCCGCCGCCGTCGGCTTCATCCCCCAGCCCAGCACGGCCTGAACCTCGTCCCCCGGCAGGCGACGCAGGTCGTAGTCGGCCAGGAAGACGTCGAGAAACGGGACCTTCAGCACGCCGGGCGCGCAGACCCAGGCCAGAATTCTCGAAGGCGTGTCGGCAGATAGGGTCAAGGCGGGTCCGCTGAGTTTCGACGCGAGGTTTAGGGCGGATGCTTCACACCCGCTAGGCCCGATCCCACCGTCTCCTGCCCATTTCATGGGGAGATGGCTCGAAGCGTAGCGGAGAGTCGGAGGGGTTCTTCACCGCATCACAGATCGGTGGCGCTTCAAGAGCCCCTCCACGGCTACGCGGCCCCCTCCCCACAAGTGGGGAGGAAACGGAAGGGTCAGCCTTGCGCCCGCGCCAGCAGCGCCTGCGCCTGCTCCAGATGCAGCCGCTCGACCATGGCCCCGTTCACGCGGATCGCGCCCTGACCCTCCGCGTCCGGCTGCGCAAAGGCGGCGACGATGGCGCGGGCCTGGGCGATCTCGGCGTCCGACGGCGAGAAGGCGGCGTTGGCCCCGGCGATTTGGGACGGGTGGATCAGGCTCTTGCCGTCGAACCCGTACAGTCGTCCCTGCGCCGCCTCGGCGGCCAAGCCGTCCGCATCGTCGATCCGGTTGAACACCCCGTCGATGGCCAGCAATCCATTGGCCCGCGCGGCGGCGACCAGCAGCGCCAGCCACGGCTGGAACGGTTCGCGATCCGGCGACGCTCCGGTCCCCAGCGTCTTGGCCAGGTCGTTGACCCCCAGCATCAGCCCATCCAACGCCCCGTCCGCCGTGGCGATGTCGGCCAGGGCCATCAGGGCGCGCGGCGTCTCGATCATGGCCCACAGGGCGCAGTCCTTGCCCAGGCCGGCGGACAGGGCATGGACCGCCTCGGGCGTCTCCACCTTGGGCGCGACCACCAGCGTGGCCCCCGCCGCCTTCATCGCGGCCAGATCGTCCAGCCCCCACTCGGTGTCCAAGCCATTGACCCGCACGCCCAGGCGCGGCCCGAACCCGCCGCCCCGAACCGCCTCGACGGCGGCGGCGCGCGCATCGGCCTTGGCCTGGGGCGCCACCGCGTCCTCCAGATCCAGCACGGCGACATCGCAATCCAGCGTCCGCGCCTTTTCGATCGCCCGCGCATTGGAGGCCGGCAGATAAAGGACGCTGCGGACGCGGTCGCTTCGCATCAGACGCGGCCCGTCACGGGGACCAGGGCGCCGGTCATGGCGCGGCTCTCGGGCGAGGCGAGGAACAGGATCACCGCCGCCAGATCGGCCGGCGCGACCCAGGTCGCCGGATCTGCGTCGGGCATGTCCTTGCGGTTGGCGGGCGTGTCGATGATGGAGGGCAGGACGGCGTTGACGGTGACGGAGGTGGCTTTCAGCTCTTCCGCCAGCGCCTGGGTCAGGGCGTGGACCCCGGCCTTGGCTGCGCCATAGGGCCCCATGCCGGCGCCGGCCTTCAACGCGGCGGCCGATCCGACATTGACGATCCGTCCCTCGGGCGAGGCGTTCAGCGCCGACAGGGCGGCGCGGCTGGCGTTTACGGCCGTCATGACGTTCAGGGCGTGCATCCGGTCCCAGGCCGGTTCGGCATCGTCGGTCGTCTGCCAGACGAAGCCGCCCGCGATGTTCAACAGGGCGTCCAGCCGCCCGAACCGGGCGATGACCGCATCGACGGCCCCCTGCGCCTGGCCCGCGTCGGTCAGATCGACCCCGCCGACCTCCAGCACGCCCTGCGGCACAGGATGACCTGCCGCATGATCGATGACGGCGACCTGCCAGCCGGCCTTCAACGCCGCCTCCAGCACCGCCCGGCCCAGAACGCCATGCCCGCCCGTGATTGCGACTGTCCGCTGTGTCATCCGATCCTCCATGTCGCCGGGGACCATAGAGCCGGGGGCGGCGGGATCAACCTGCCGCGAAAACCTTGGCCATCAACCGCTCCAGCGCCGCCTGATCCTCGGTATCGAAGGCGGCCGGCGTCGTCGCATCCACGTCCAGCACCGCGATCAGCGTGCCCGAGGCGTCCAGCACCGGAACCACGATCTCGCTGGCCGAGCGGCTGTCGCAGGCGATGTGACCGGGAAAGGCGTGGACGTCCTCGACCAGCTGCGTCTGGCGCGTCGCCGCCGCAGTCCCGCACACCCCGCGCCCGAACGCGATCCGCAGACACCCCAGCGTCCCCTGATACGGCCCGACCACCAGCTCATCTTCCTTGTCCGGCGCCACGACATAGAAGCCGGTCCAGAAATAATGCTCGAACGCATCCGCCAGCATTGACGCGACCGTCGCCATCCGCGCCGTCACGTTCGGCTCCCCCTCCAGCACGGCCAAAATCTCCGCCTCGACCTCCAGATAGCGCGCGGCCTTGTCCGAGGGACGATCGGTGCGAGCGACATAGGCCATGGGGGAACTCCGAAGGGGAACAGGCTGGCGATATAGGAGGGGCTTGGTGTGAAGGGGAGGGTTGGATTTCGAACACGCAATCGCTTCGCGACTCCAAAAACCGAACTTTCATGGGTCTGGTATCTGGAGGGATGACGCGTAATGGCCATTGACATAACATTCTAGGCGCATAAATATGCGCCTGCTGTTCCATCACTGAGGGAAGATATCGTGACCTACGATAAGAAAATACGCCATCAAACCGGGAAAGCCCCAAGTGTTAGAAACAAGCAGACCGAAGATCGTTCGTCGACTCACGCAAGAAGGATGGCTTAACCAGGGAGGAAAGAAGCACGATGAATTCGTTCATCCTGACTTCGACGCGTCCATAATCGTTCCTCGCCACAAGACACTGTCTTCTGGCGTATCGCGACACATCGCACGAGCCGCCGGTTGGTGAAGGATGTGTCTGCCTCGCGGCCCCACTAATGTGCGGCTCGCTCAAGTTGGATTTTCATGACCCATTATACCGTTCTCATAGATGGAGAAGCGGGTGCTTACGGCGTAGTCTTTCCCGATTTGTCAGGTTGCTCGGCCATGGGCGATACAATCGAGGAAGCGCTGAATAATGCGCAGGAGGCTCTTCGCGCCTGGGCGGAAACCTATGCCGCCAAAGGACAAGCCATGCCTGTTCCTCGCGGACCTGATGCGATCCGATCCGATCCTCTTTTCGCAGAGGATTTTTCTAGTGGCGCAATGTTTGGAACGGTCATGCTCGTTCAGCGCCTGGGGCGTCCGCAAAAAGCGAACCTATCAATCGATTCTGGCATTCTGGCTGCGATCGACGAAACGGCTAACCGATTGGGCGTCACCCGATCCGCGATGGTGGAAATGCTCGCCGAAGACAAACTGCCAGAGTTTGCGTGATCAGGCGCCTCACTCATGCAGCCATCGCCAAGCTGGCAAAGCCTGAATTTGAGCGCTCGGTGTCAAACCCTGAGTGTCAAACCTTATATCCCCTTGTTTTCATTGATGAAAACATAGAGGGTGGTAGGCCCGGAGGGACTCGAACCCCCAACCAGACCGTTATGAGCGGTCGGCTCTAACCATTGAGCTACAGGCCCCCAAGGCGCGCCTCGGCGGAAGGGGTCTCGCCTAGCAGGCGCGGGCGCGGCTTGCCAAGCGGGGGGCGCTCAAGAAGGCGATCTTTCGGCGATTTCACGTAGATGAACGGAAACTGCCAAGCCTCACGGGCGTTCATTCAGGCGAGAACGGCCAAGGTCGTTGCAACGGATCGGCGAACGCGCCGTCCTGGATCGCTTACGGAGAAGACGCATGACCCGCACCTTGGCCGCCGCCCCCCTGAAGACCGTGTCGCTGAAGACCATCGCCCTGGGCGGCGCCGTGGCCGCCGCCGCCTTCCTGGCCGCCGCCACGCCGCGCGCCATGGCCCAAACGGGGGCCCAGACCGCTGAACCTTCGATGGGAGCCATGCACATGATGCAACCTGCGCCGTCGCTGAACCTGTCGGCCTATGGCGAGGTCAAGGCCGCGCCCGACATGGCCACCATCACCTTCGGCGTGCAGACCGAGGCCGTCACCGCTCAAGAGGCCATGCGCGACAACGCTGCGCAGATGACGCGCGTCGTCGCCGCCCTGCGTCGCGGCGGCATCGCCGAGCGCGACATCCAGACCTCGGGCCTGAACCTGTCGGCGCAATACGACTATGTGCAGAACGAACCGCCCAAGCTGCGCGGCTATCAGGCGGTCAACCGCGTGACGGTGGTCATCAACGATTTGACCAAGGTCGGTACGACGGCCGACGCCGTTGTCGCCGCCGGGGTCAACCAGATCGACGGCATCAGCTTCGGCCTGAAGGATCCTACGGCGGCCGAGAACCAGGCGCGCCAGTTGGCCGTGCGCAACCTGCAGGCCAAGGCTCAGCTGTACGCCCAGTCGCTGAACGTTCAGCTGTCGGGCATCCGCAACCTGACCGAAGGCGGCGGCTATACGCCCCAGCCGCCGATGCCGATGTTCGCCGCGCGCGCCATGTCGATGGACCGCGCCGAAAGCACCCCGGTCGCCGCCGGCGAACTGACGGTGCGGATCGACATCACGGGCGTCTACGATATCGCCCGGTGATCTGATCGGCCGAAATGAAGAAAGGCCCGCCGGCGACGGCGGGCCTTTTTGATGTCCGGTGGGGCGGAAAGAGCCCCTCCACCGCTTCGCGGTCCCCCTCCCCACGATGTGGGGAGGGGGACCGGCTAGGCGTGTTTGATCTCGTTGGCGTCGTCCAGCAGGACCACGTTGGGGTTCCACTGGCGGGCTTCTTCCTGGGGCATCTGGCCATAGGTGACCACGATGACCTTGTCGTTCTTCTGGACCAGGCGGGCGGCGGCGCCGTTGACGCCGATCACGCGCGAGCCGCGCGGGGCCTCAATGGCGTAGGTGGTGAAGCGCGCGCCGTTGGTGATGTTCAGCACATCGACCTGTTCGTGCGGATAGATGCCCGCCGCGTCCAGCAGGTCCATGTCGATAGCGATCGATCCCTCATAGTCGAGATCGGCCTGGGTCACCGTCGCACGGTGCAGCTTGGACTTCATTAGGGTGACCAGCATTGCCCGGTCTCCAAATATACGCGGGGCGCAGGCCCTCGCTCACAGGCCGCTCATATAGGGATTTCCGAGCCCCGCATCAATCGGGGCGCCGCGCCGCAGCAAACGGGTTGCGGGTGCGAACGCGTGGACGGCCGGGATATTGCGCGAGCTTCATTTGACGACGGCCCCCGGCCCCCTATGCTGGATTGGCCATTTCCGGCCTGCGAGCGCGCGTTTCCCAATCCGATGAAGCAATTCTTCCTGACGGTCCTTGGTGTCTTCACCGGGTTGATCCTGTTTGTCGTCGTCATTCCCGTTGTCCTGCTGACCGTCGCCGTCGCCTCATCGTCCAAGCCGACGACCCCGGCGAACACGGTGCTGGAACTGGATCTGCGCGAGGGGATCAGCGACCAGCCGTCGTCCAATCCGTTCGCCGCCTTCGGCGGTTCGGGCCTGGCCCTGACCCAGGTCGTGGACGGCCTGCATCAGGCCCAGGGCGACAACAGCGTCAAGGCCCTGCTGATCCGCCTGCCGGAAAGCGGCATGACGCCCGCGACCGCCGACGAACTGCGCCAGGCCATCCACCGCTTCCGCAACTCGGGCAAGCCGGTCATCGCCCACAGCCAGGGCTTCGCGCCGGTCGGCGCGGTGATGTCCACCTATATGGTCGGGGCCTCGGCGTCGGAACTGTGGATGCAGAACACCGCCGGCTTCCAAGCCACGGGCTTCTCGGCCGACAGCCTGTTCCTGGGTCGCGCCTTCGAGAAATATGGCGTCAAACCGAACTTCGAACAGCGTTACGAATACAAGAACGCCGTCAACGAATACACCCAGAGCGACTATACCGGCCCGCACCGCGAGGCCATGACCGCCTGGATGACGTCCATCTACGACAGCGCCCTGGCCAACGCCGCCAAGGATCGCAAGACGACCGCGCCGGCGCTGAAGACGATCATCGAGGCCGGCCCCTATTCGGCGCCCCAGGCCCTGGCCAACCGGCTGATCGACAAGGTCGGCCAGGTCGAGGAGGCCGAGGCCGCCATCAAGACCCGCGCGGGCAAGGGCGCCGAGATCGTCGAGTTCGGCAAATACGCCAGCCAGCAGGGCGAACGCACCGGCTCGGGCAAGAACGCCATCGCCATCGTCGGCGGGGAGGGGGCCATCGTCACCGGTCGCGGCGGCGGTGGCAGCTTCGGCGGCGGTTCTTCGATCCACTCGGACGATACGGCCGAGGCCATCTACGACGCCATCGAGGACAAGAGCGTCAAGGCCATCGTCTTCCGCGTCTCTTCGCCCGGCGGCTCGCCGGAAGCCTCGGAACAGATTCTGGCCGCCGTGCGCGCGGCGCGGGCGGCGGGCAAGCCGGTGGTGGTCTCCATGGGCGCCTATGCCGCCTCGGGCGGTTACTGGGTCAGTTCGGAAGCCGACTGGATCGTGGCCCAGCCCTCGACCCTGACCGGCTCGATCGGCGTGTTCGGCGGCAAGTTCGTGCTGGCCGATGCGCTGGGCCGGTTCGGCGTCGACATGCGCGAGCTGACGGTGGGCGGCCAGTACGCCGACGCCTTCTCGCCGACGCAGGAGTTCACGCCGGAACAGCGCGCAGCCTTCGCCGGCTCGATGGACCGGATCTACGACGACTTCATCGCCCGCGTGGCGACGGGCCGCAAGCTGTCGCCCGATCGCGTGCGCGAGATCGCCAAGGGCCGCGTCTGGACCGGGGCGCAGGCCCTGCCTCTGGGCCTGGTCGATCAGCTGGGCGGCGTGACCGAGGCGGTGAACAAGGCCCGCGAACTGGCCAAGATCCCGTCCAACGAGCCCGTCCGCTTCAAGCATTTCCCTAAGCAGCAGTCGCCGTTCGAGGCCCTGTCGGAGATGTTCGGCGTCCAGACCGAGGCGACCAAGGCCCTGGTCATGCTGGGCGGCGTCATGGCCGATCCCCAGGCTCAGGCCGTGATGCGCCGCGTCGAAAGCGACCGGATGCGCGGCGAGGGCGCCGTGGTCCTGGCCCACCAGCCGATCTTCTGAGGGACCGCGACACACGCGACCGTGCGTCGCGGTCCATTGACCGCAGGCCCCGATGGACCGACATTGCATGTCAGGCGTTCCTCGGATCGCCTGAAAGGATGATCCATGTTCCAGCCTGAACGTCTCGCCACCATCGGTTTCGTCGCCCGTCGCCGTCCCAACGGCCTCGTGGCCTCCGTCATGTGGGTCGCCGGCATGATCGCCGCCGTCTGCGCCATGGCCGTAGGCGCGGTGCTGGCCGTCGTCACTGCCGCAGCGGTGGCCGTGATCGCCTTAATCGCAGGCGTGCTGGTCTTTCTGGTCGGACTGGTCATGCGCACCCGCCGCAACACGACCCCGCGCCGCCGCAACGGCGATCCCGACCTGATCGAGGCGCACAAGGTGGACGGCGCCTGGGTCGCCTACGGCTGGGAACGCAACGGCCGCTGAGCTGGCGCTTCCCATGACCTCCTACATCGACGCGCCTTCGCCGAACTTCGACGCGCGCCGTGCGCCGCCCGACATGCTGGTGCTGCATTATACGGGAATGCAGACGGGCGAGGCCGCGCTGGAGCGCCTGCGCGACCCCGACGCCAAGGTCTCGGCCCATTATCTGGTCGAGGAAGACGGCCGCATCTTCCAACTGGTCCCCGAGGAACGCCGCGCCTGGCACGCCGGTCGCGGCCTCTGGCAGGGCGAGGACGATTGCAACGCCGCCTCTATCGGCATCGAGATCGTCAATCCCGGCCACGAGTTCGGCTATCGCGCCTTTCCCAAGGCCCAGGTCGCGGCGCTCATCGCCCTGATCGGCGACATCCGCAGCCGCTGGACCATCGCCGACAGCCGTATCATCGCCCATTCCGACCTGGCGCCGGACCGCAAGGAAGATCCCGGCGAACTCTTCGCCTGGAAGCGTCTGGCCGAGGCCGGTCATGGCCTGTGGTTCGAACCCGCCCCCGAACGGATCCAGGCCTTGGGCGGTTTGCTGCAAAGAGGCGATCAGGGCATTGGCGCCATGGTCCTGCGCGCCGGCCTGCATCGTCTGGGTTACGGGCTGAAACCCGGCGGCGACTATGACGCCGACACCGAAACCGCCGTCCGCGCCTTTCAGCGCCACTGGCGACCGGCCCGCGTCGACGGCGTCGCCGACGGCGAAACCCGCGCCCGCCTGGTCGGCCTGCTCCAACTCGCCAGCACCGAAAGCGTCACGGGTGTGCTGAACTAGAGGTCCGCGCGGTCCTGGAAGGGGCCGAAGACACGGATGATCGAAATGGTGCGGTCCCCATCGTCGATCCGATACAGGATGCGATAGCCCTCGACGGGGCGCTCTCTAACGCCTGACGTTTGACCCTCGGGCCATCGGAACGGCGTGAACTGCAGTTCGACGATGGCGCGCGTGATGCGGGCGGATCGCAGGCGCGCCTTCAGGCCGCTGCCGGGCTGATACAGCCAGCGCCGCACCGCGAGCAAATCGACGCGCGCCCGAGCGGTGAAGATGACCTGATAAGGGCCGCTCATTCAGCTGAGGCTGGGTTCTTCGAGGTCTTCTCCTGCCGCCCAGCGATCCAGCCATTCCAGGGCTTCATCGCCGGAAATGACGCGCCCGGCGGCGATGTCCGCGTCGGCTTCCGCGATGCGCGCCCGCTCCCAGGTCAGGCGGCGCTCACGCTGCTCCGTGCTTTCCTGATTGGCGATGTTGGAGGCGGGTTCGGCCATGCATAGACCATAGCCCATTTCGCCTGCCGCCGCATCCGTTGGTTGACCTCGGCGGCGCGGCGGCGCATCTAGCGCGCGCCAGACGGCTGGGCGGTCGCGGCGGACTTCGCGTCCGTCGAGGAAAGTCCGGGCTCCACGGTGAAAAGGCGGCGGATAACTTCCGCCCGGGGCGACCCGAGGGATAGCGCCACAGAAAGCAAACCTCCGGCCTCGCGAGGCCGGTAAGGGTGAAAGGGTGGGGTAAGAGCCCACCGCGTGCCTGGCAACAGGGACGGCATGGCAAGCCCCGCCTGGAGCAAGACCAAATAGGGACATCGCGCGAGGTTCGCCTCGCGGGGCTCACCGCCTCAGATGTCCGGGTAGGTCGCGAGAACCGTTCAGCAATGGACGGTCCAGAGGAATGATCGTCGCCGATCCAGGCTTCGGCCTCGGAGCGGAACAAAACCCGGCTTACAGGCCGTCTGGCATATTTTTTTGAGGGCCTATCGCGCTTCGCGCTGCTTGAGGCCCATTGGGTGGGGAGCGTTGGCGCCTTCCCATTGCGCGTCGCCCGATCCGAGTTCGGATTATCCCCGCATTTCAGCGTTCTGGCAGCGGTCCCGCAGGTTTGCGGTCGTTAACCTATTGTCTGCTCAAGGAAGGTTAGAACGCCTCACAGCCTGTGAATACTTCGTTTGTTCCGTGTATGTTCCGACTGTTCGAGCGTGCTTAAGTCGTCACACGTCAAAACATGGTTAAATCTTGGCTTCGATCCCATTGAGGCCCATCTGATCCCATGCTATCCCACAATCATGATTTGGGGCTGAGAGGCGGGCGCGGCGGGCGTTCGTCAGGGCATCTAGGGGCGGGCCGAAAGGTTCGATTGGCAGGGCGTGTTTCTCTCGACCTATGAGAAGCAGCTGGACGGCAAGCGCCGTCTCCTCATCCCCAACGATTTCCGCACGACCGAAAACGGCGCAGCCGGCGGCGTCTTCATCTTCCCCTCCATCGAAGCGGACTGCCTCGAAGCGGGCGGCGACCGCCTGTTCGCCGTCTATGCCGAGATGATCGAAGCCTTGCCATTCGGCTCCGAGGAGCGTTCGGCGCTGGAGTGGCAGGTCATGGGCGAGCAGGTCCGCCTGGCCTATGATTCCGGCGGCCGCATCACCCTGCCCGAAGCGCTTTGCTCTGAAGCCGGACTGGACGACACCGTCGTCATCGTCGGCCTGAACGACCGTTTCCAGATCTGGTCGCGCGAGAAATGGGCTGCCCGTCGCGCTGAGCAGCGCGCCCTGGCCAAGGCCGGCATGGCCCAGATCGGCGCCCTGAAACTGGCGGCCCAGATGAAGCTGGCGGGGGGCGGATCGTGACCGACGCCTCCACCAATGCGCCCCACGCCCCCGTCCTGCTGGCCGAGGTGATCGAGGCCATGGCGCCCGCGCCCGGCGACGTCGTGATCGACGCCACCTTCGGCGCCGGCGGCTATACCCGCGCCATCCTGAAGACCGGCGCCCAGGTCATCGGCCTGGATCGCGACCCGACGGTCCAGCCGCACGCCGACGCCGTCGCCAACGACTTCCCCGGCCAATTTCAGCTGATCCGCACCCCCTTCTCGGGTCTGGCTCAAGCCTTCGCCGACAGCGGCAAGGCAAAGCTGGACGGCGCCGTGTTCGACATCGGCGTCTCGTCGATGCAACTGGACCAGGCCGAGCGCGGCTTCTCCTTCATGCGCGACGGGCCGCTGGACATGCGGATGTCCGACGACGGCCCGACGGCCGCCGACATCGTCAACGGCTGGGACCACGGTCCGCTGGCCCATATCTTCAAACTGTATGGCGAAGAGCGTCAGTCGGGCCGCGTCGCCACCGCCATCCTGCGCCGCCGCGTCGAGCAGCCCTTCACCCGCACCCTCGATCTGGCCGAGGTGGTCGAAAAGGCCCTGGGTGGCCGTCGCGGCGCGCCGATCCATCCGGCGACGCGGGTCTTCCAGGCCCTGCGCATCGCGGTGAACGACGAACTGGGCGAGCTGGAGCGCGGGCTGGAGGCGGCTGAGGCGACCCTGGCCCCCGGCGGGCGTCTGGCGGTCGTGACCTTCCATTCGCTGGAAGACCGCATCGTCAAGGCCTTCATGACCGAGCGCACGGGCAACAGCCCCGCCGGCTCACGTCACGCCCCCATGGCCGTCGATCCGCGCAAGCCCAGCTTTACGCTTCAGTTCAAGGGCGCGCGCGAGGCGGGCGACGAAGAGCGTTCGACCAATCCCCGCGCCCGTTCGGCCAAGCTGCGCGCCGCCGTCCGCACCGACGCCCCGGCCTGGGGCAAGATTTCGGGTGGGGCCGCATGACCACGGCGCCCTTCTTCACCTATTCCCGCACCGCCCTTCAGCGCCTGTTCGACTGGAAGGTGCGCGGCGTGCGCTGGATCGAGATCATCGGCGTGGCCCTGGTCGCGATCATGATCGTGTCGGTCTATGCGGCCAAGGCGGCTGCGGCGCGCGAGAGCAGCCGCATCGCCCAGCTGGAACAGGATATCCGCGAGAACGGCCAGCGGGTCCGCCTGCTGCGCGCCGAGGTCGCCCGCCTGGAACAGCCCGCGCGTCTGGAGGCCCTGTCGCGCCAGATCGGCATGGCGCCGGTGGACGTGCATCGCCAGGCTAAGGAAGCCCAGCTGACCGAGCTGAAGCCCGTGCCGGCCCCGGCCTCGATCGCAGCCGTCGCCCCCGCTGCGGCCCCCGCCGTGGTTGAAGACGCCGCTCCCGCGCCGGAGCCGGCGCAATGAGCGTTCAGGACCACCGCTATCACCGCCCCGCGCCCGGCGTCGATCTTCAGGGTCGGCTGTCGCCCTTCTGGCGTTGGCTGTCGGAACTGATCTGGCGTCTGGAACACGGGTTCGAGCGCGCCCGCGCCGACGCCCGGCCGGAAGAGGACACCCGCGTCCGCATCTTCCTGATCCTGATCGTCTTTTCCTGCGTCTTCGGCGCCCTGGCCGTCGGCGCCTCGTACAAGGCCCTGTTCGCAGAGGCGAACGGGCGCGGTTCGGGCGTCAATCCCAACGCCCTGGTGCGCGGCGATCTGACGGATCGGAACGGCGAACTGCTGGCCACCAACATCGTCCACTACGGCCTCTATCTGGACCCGGCGCAGATTTGGGACCGCGACCTGGCCTACCGCCAGATCCGCCGCGCCCTGCCGCGTATCTCCGCCGAGCGGCTGAAGAAGGTGCTGGGCGGCGAGCGCCGCCTGATCGCCCTGACCGGCCTGACGCCCCAGGAAAAGGCCGCCGTCCACGACCTGGCCCTGGGCGGGGTGACGTTCGAACCCGAAGACCGCCGCGCCTATCCGCTGGGAACCTCGGCCGTTCACCTGATCGGCGACGCCGACACGGGCGGGCGAGGCGTCTCGGGCGCCGAACTGGCCTTCAACGACGAGATCCGCGCGGCGGGCCAGCGGGGCGAGAGCTTCCCCCTGTCCATCGACCTGCGCGTTCAGGGCGTGCTGGAAAACGAACTGGCCGCCGCCGCGATCAAGGCCCAGGCCAAGGGCGCCGTGGGCATCGTCACCGACGTCCAGACCGGCGAGGTCCTGGGCATGGCCAGCTGGCCGACCTTCAACTCGTCCAACCGCAACGCCGCGCCCGACGGCGCGACCCTGAACCGCGCCGTCTCGGGTCACTACGAGATGGGGTCGGTGTTCAAGACCTTCACTGTCGCCGCCGGTCTCGACACCGGTCGGGCCGACATGAACACCCTGTTCGACGCCTCCCAGGCCTTCCAGATCGGCGACCGCAAGATCAAGGACTTCCACGCCCAGAACCGCGTGATGACCTTGGAGGAAGTCTATCTGCACTCGTCCAACATCGGCACCTCGCAACTGGCGGTGCAGATGGGGCCGGACACGATGCGGGACTATTTCCGCCGCCTGGGCCTGCTGGACGCCTCGACCATCGAGCTGAAGGAATCGGCCAAGCCGGTCGTGCCGCGTCGCTGGGACAACTCCACCCTGGCCTCCCTGTCGTTCGGCTACGGCATCATGATCACCCCGGCCCAGATAGTTCAGGCCATGGGCGCCCTGACCAACGGCGGGCGGATGATCCCGCTGAGCCTGCGCAAGGGCGGCGCGCGCGGCGCCCAGCCCCAGCAGGTCGTCACCGAAGAGACCTCGCGCACCATTCTGGACCTGCTGCGTCGCAACGTCGTCAAGGGTTCGGGCGGGTTCGCCGATGCGCCGGGTCTGCGGGTCGGGGGCAAGACCGGCTCGGCCAACAAGCTGGTCAACGGCCGCTACGACCCCAGCCACGCGCTCGGTTCGTTCGCGGCGGTCTTCCCCGTCGACGGCCCGCTGAACGGCAAACGCTACGCCATCCTGATCGTCATGGACGAGCCGGGGACCTATCCCAAGACCGGCGCCTATGTCGCCGCGCCGGCCGTGAAGAACATCGCCGACCGCATCGCCGGCTTCCTGGGCGTCGAACGCCGCGAGGATCGCTGGCGCACGGCCCTGGGCGAAAAAGTGCCGGAATATCAGGACGTGGCGGGGGACGGCCTGTGAGCGCCCTTCACCTGTCCGACCTGCTGCGACGCGACGTGTCCTCGGACCCCATCATCACCGGCGTGACCGCCGATAGCCGCAAGGTCGCCCCCGGCGCCCTGTTCGTCGCCCTGCCGGGCACGGCCGCCGACGGCCGCGCCTTCATCCCGCAGGCCTTGGCCCAGGGCGCGGCGGCGGTCTTGGCCCCGACCGATACGCCCGACGGCGCAGCGCCGGTCCTGGTTACCTCGGGCGATGTGCGCCGGGCCTACGCCATCGCCGCGCGCGGCTTCTACGGGGTCCAGCCCAAGACCTGCGTCGCCGTCACCGGCACCAATGGCAAGACCTCGGTCGCCACCTTCTGTCGCCAGATCTGGGCCGGCGTCGGCCACAAGTCCGCCAGCATGGGCACCCTGGGCGTCATCGGCCAGAAGGGCGCCAAGACCTACGCCCTGACCGGCCCCGGCCTGACCAGCCCCGACGCCGCCGAGGCCGCGCGCCTGATGGCCGAACTGGCCGCCAAGGACGTGACCCATGTCGCGCTGGAGGCCTCGTCTCACGGCATCGATCAGCGCCGGCTGGACGGGGTGGCGCTGAAGGCCGCCGCCTTCACCAACCTGACCCAGGACCACCTCGATTATCACGGCACGATGGAGGACTATCGCGCCGCCAAGATGCGCCTGTTCGAGACCCTGCTGCCGCGCGGCCGCACCGCCGTGCTGAACGCCGATTCCGACGCCTATTCCGCCTTCGCCTCGGCCTCGATCATGGCGGGCCTGGGCGTGATGGGCGTGGGCGAGCGGGGGCGCGACCTGGCCCTGATCGGCCGTCGCGCGACGCCGGAGGGCCAGCGCCTGACCCTGGACGTGCGCGGTCAGGTGCATGAAATCCTGCTGCCGCTGGCCGGCGCCTTCCAGGCTTCGAACGCCCTGGTGGCGGCGGGCCTGTGCATCGCGGCGGGCGATCCGGCCGACGCCGTGATCGGCGCCTTGGAGGGCCTGACCGGCGCCCAAGGTCGTCTGCAACGGATCGACGGCGCCGAGACCGGCCAAGAAACCAGAGTGCGCGGCGAGGTCTATGTCGACTACGCCCATACCCCCGACGGGCTGGAGACCGTGCTGAACGCCCTGCGTCCCCACGCGACCGGCCGACTGATCGTCGTCTTTGGCGCCGGCGGCGACCGGGATCGGGGCAAGCGTCCGCTGATGGGGTCAATCGCCGGGCGTCTGGCCGACGTGGCCATCGTCACCGACGACAATCCGCGTTCGGAAGATCCCGCCGCCATCCGCGCCCAGGTCCGCGCCGGCTGCGCCGACGCCATCGAGATCGGCGACCGCCGCGCGGCCATCGAGGCCGCCGTCGAAATGATGCGCGACGGGGATGTGGTGGTCATCGCCGGAAAAGGGCATGAACAGGGGCAGATCGTCGCGGGCGTGACCCACCCCTTCGACGACGCCACCGTCGCGTCCGAGGCCCTGTCTTTGAATGCCTGATACATCCGCCCGCCCGCTCTGGACGGCCGCCGAAGTCGCCGCCGCCACGGGTGGCGTGCTGCAGGGCGACGACCGCCCCATCACGGGCGTGACCTACAACAGTCGCGAGATCGTCCCCGGCGACCTGTTCCTGGCGCTGAAGGGTGCGCGCGACGGGCATGAGTTCACAGGTGACGCCTTCGCCGCCGGCGCCGCGACTGCCTTGGTCGAACACCCGGTCGAGGGCGGCGCCTATGTCGTCGTTCCCGACACCTTGCACGGTCTGGAGGCCCTGGGCGTCGCCGCCCGCGAGCGCGCGCCTCACGTCAAGCGCGGCGCCGTCACCGGCAGCGTCGGCAAGACCAGCGTCACGCAAGCCATCAAGGCCGGCCTCGACCTCGCCGGTCCCGCGCACGGCTCGATCAAGAGCTATAACAACCATATCGGCGTTCCCTTGACCCTGGCCCGGATGCCGGTCGAGACCCGGCGCGCCGTCTTCGAGATCGGCATGAATGCGCCCGGCGAGATCGCGCCCCTGTCGCGCTTCGTCGCCCCCCACGCCGCCTGCGTCACCACCGTTGGCCCGGTCCATATCGAGGCCTTCGCGGACGGCGAGGCCGGCGTCGCGCGCGAGAAGGCGTCAATCTTCCAGGGCCTGGTTCCCGGCGGCGCGGCCGTGGCGAACGGCGACGTCGCCTTCTCCGACGTGCTGCGCGACGCGGCCCAGGCCGTCGGCGCGCGCCTGCTGACCTTCGGCTCGGACGCCCGTCATGACGCCCGCCTGCTGGACTTCCGTGCGGACGCGGAGGGCGCCTCCGTCGCCGCCGAACTGTTCGGTCGCCGTATCGACTATCGCCTGGCCCAGTCCGGCGCCCACTGGGGCCTGAACAGCCTGTGCGTTCTCCTGATGCTCGACGCGCTCGACGTGACGCTGGACACGGGGTTGGAGGCCCTCGCCGGGTTCCAGCCGCTGGCGGGACGGGGCCAGACCCGCACGGTCACGACGCCGGGCGGCGCCTTCACCCTGATCGACGAAAGCTACAACGCCAATCCATTGTCGATGGCCGCCGGGTTCAAGACCCTGGGTGCGCGCAGCGTCTCGGGCCGTCGTGTCGTGGTGCTGACCGACATGCTGGAGCTGGGCGACCAGAGCCGCGACCTGCACGAAGGCCTCGCCGCCCCCATCGACGCGGTCGGTCTGGACCTGGTTCACGCCGCCGGTCCCGAGATGCGCTGGCTGTATGACGCCCTGCCGGCCTCTCGACGCGGCGTCTGGCGCGCGACGGCGGCGGAACTGGCGACCGAGGCGGCGCTTCTGGTCGCGCCCGGCGACGTCGTCATGGTCAAGGGCTCGAACGGGTCCAAGGCCTCGCTGGTGGCCAAGGCGCTGGCCGATCTTCAAGGCCGCGACACGCCGCCCGCGACGCGATAGGGAACGAGAATGTTCTATCTGCTGTACCTCTATTACGCCGACGTGGCGCACCAGTATCCGCTGTTGAACCTGGTCCAGTACCAGACCGTGCGCGTCGCCCTGGCCATGGCCACGGCCATGATCGTCGCCGTGGCCATGGGCAGCCGCTTCATCAACTGGATCCGCACCAAACAGGGCCGGGGCCAGCCGATCCGCGACGACGGCCCCGTTTCGCACCTGTCCAAGGTCGGCACCCCCACCATGGGCGGGCTGATGATCCTGGCCGGCATCGGCGTGGCGGTCTTCCTGTGGGGCGACCTGACCAACCCCTATATCTGGATCGTGTCATTCGTGACGGCGGCCTTCGGCGTGCTGGGCTTCATCGACGACTACGCCAAGGTGACCAAACAGACCTCGGCCGGCCTGACCTCGAAGCAGAAGCTGCTGGCCCAGACGGTCGTCGCCGTCGTCGCCGGCGCCCTGACCGTGCTGTGGATGACGGTCTCGCCGACCTCGCCGGGGCTTGAGACCTCGATCGCGTTTCCGTTCTTCAAGGCCGTGCTGCTGAACATCGGCTGGTTCTATGTGGCGTTCGCGGCCTTCACCATCGTCGGCTTCTCCAATGCGGTGAACCTGACCGACGGTCTGGACGGCCTGGCCACCGTGCCGGTGATGATGGCGGCAGGCGCCTTCGGTGTGATCTCCTACCTCGCCGGCAACTTCGTCTTCGCCCAGTATCTTCAGGTCCACCATGTCCCCGGCGCGGGCGAACTGGCCATCTTCTGCGCGGCCATGATCGGCGGGGGCGCGGGCTTCCTCTGGTACAACGCCCCTCCGGCCAAGATCTTCATGGGCGACACCGGTTCGCTGGCCCTGGGCGGCGCGCTGGGCGCCATCGCTGTCACCACCAAGCACGAGCTGGTGCTGGGCATCGTCGGCGGCCTGTTCGTCGCCGAGGCCGCCTCGGTCATGATCCAGGTCGGCTATTACAAGCTGACCAAGAAACGCATCTTCCTGATGGCGCCGGTCCACCACCATTTCGAGAAGATGGGCTGGCCGGAATCCACCGTCGTCATCCGCTTCTGGATCATCGCCGGCGCCCTGGCCCTGCTGGGCCTGTCCACGCTGAAGCTGCGCTGATCCGATGATCCCCGTTCCCGGCTATGAGGGCAGGCGGGTCGCGGTCTTCGGCCTGGGACGGTCGGGGATCACGGCCGCGCGCGCGCTCCAGGCCGGGGGCGCGATCCCCATCCTGTGGGACGACGGCGTCTCGGGCCGGATGCAGGCCGAGGCCGAAGGCTTCGCAGTCGAGGACCTGACCGCGGCCGACTGGTCGGGCTTCGCCGCCCTGGTCCTGTCGCCCGGCGCGCCCCTGACCCATCCCAAACCGCACTGGAGCGTCGACAAGGCGCGCGAGGCCGGCGTGCCCGTCATCGGCGACGTCGAACTGTTCGCCCGCGCCCTGACCGCCCTGCCCAAGGACCAGCGGTCCCGCGTCGTCGCCATCACCGGCACCAACGGCAAGTCCACGACCACCGCCCTGATCGGCTGGGTGCTGAAGTCAGCGGGTCTGACGGTCCATGTCGGCGGCAACATCGGCATCGGCGTCCTGGCCCTGCCGGCCCCGACGCCCGACGCCGTCTATGTGATCGAGGTCTCCAGCTACCAGCTGGACCTGACCACCACCTTCGCCCCCGATGTCGCCATCCTGACCAACATCTCGCCCGACCATCTGGACCGGCATGGCGGGATGGAGGGCTACGTCGCGGCCAAGCGTCGGCTGTTTGCGAATCCGGGCGAAGCACGCGCGCGTGCCGCAATGGTCAGTATTGATGATGAGTGGTCCTATTGGGTCGCAGAGGACGTTTGTGATGACTGGGCGCTCGCCTGTGTCAGCACACGGACCGAGGGAGATATGACGTCCCAGCCGCTGAATGCCTTTGTCAGCGGTTTTGGGTTCCGGGCGGTCAGCGGAAAACTCACAATGGAGAAGGGCGGTGAGGTGGAAAGCATCGCCAATCTGACTTGTGCTCGTTCCCTGCCTGGTCGGCATAATGGTCAGAACGCTGCCTTCGCCTATGGGGCAGCACGTCGGCTGGGCGTCTCGCATGACGCCGCCGTCGCCGGACTGCTGTCCTTCCCCGGCCTGGCCCACCGCATGGAGGCCGTCGGCCGGCTCGGCCCTGTCCGCTTCATCAATGACTCCAAGGCCACCAACGCCGACGCCGCGCGCCAGGCGCTGTCGTCCTACCCCCACGTCTTCTGGATCGCGGGCGGCGTGCCAAAGGCCGGCGGCATAGACGACCTGGCCGACCTCTTCCCGCGCGTGACCAGGGCCTATCTGATCGGCGAAGCGTCCGAGGCCTTCGCCGCGACGCTGGCCGACACCCCCCACGTCATCGCCCGAACCCTGGACGCCGCCGTGGCCGCAGCCGCCGCCGACGCCGCATCCGCCGGCGGAGACCAGATCGTCCTGCTATCCCCCGCCTGCGCCAGCTTCGACCAGTATCCCGACTTCGAGGCGCGGGGCGAAGCCTTCCGCGCCGCCGTCCTGGCCCTCGGGGCCGTCCCGGAAACCGCGTCATGAGCGCCCCCTACACCCCCGCCTTCTCGCGTAACGACCAGAGCCACGTCGCCCAGTGGTTCTGGACCGTGGATCGCGGCCTGCTGGGCGCGGCGCTGGCGCTGATGGGGCTTGGCGTGGCGCTCAGCTTCGCCTCCAGCCCCGCCGCCATCCTGGCCGATGAATCGATCACCGATCCCTTCCACTATTCCTGGCGGATGATGGTCTTCTCGGGCCTGGGCCTGAGCCTGATGCTGACCAGTTCGCTGCTGTCGCCGCGCGGGGTGCGCCGCATCGCGGTCCTGGCCCTGTTCGGCGCCATCCTGGTGATGATGGCTCTGCCGTTCATCGGCGACACGGTGAAGGGGGCCGCCCGCTGGGTGAACTTCGGCCCGTTCAGCCTGCAACCGTCCGAGTTCGCCAAGCCCGGCCTGATCGTCTTCGCCGCCTGGATGTTCGCCGAGGCGCAGAAGGGCCAGGGGGTGCCCGGCGTCACCATCGCCTTCGGATTCTACGCCCTGACGGTCTCCCTGCTGCTGATCCAGCCCGACATCGGCCAGACCCTGCTGATCACCACCACCTTCATGGCCGTGTTCTTCATGGCGGGCGTGCCGTTCAAATGGATGGCGGTCCTGGCCAGCGCGGGCATGGCGGGGCTGGTGTCGCTGTATTTCGTCTTCGGCCACATGCGCGACCGCCTCAGCCGCTTCTTCTCGCCCGAGACCACCGACACCCACCAGATCGACAGCGCATCCGAAGCCATTCGCGCGGGCGGCCTGCTCGGTCGCGGCATCGGCGAGGGCGTGATGAAGCGCCGCGTGCCCGACCTCCATACCGACTTCATCTACTCCGTCGGCGCCGAGGAGTTCGGCCTGATCCTCAGCCTGATGATGATCGGCCTCTACGCCTTCATCGTCATCCGGGGCATGCGACGCGCCATGAAGCTGACCGACCCGTTCGAACAGACGGCGGCGGCGGGCCTGTTCATGCTGATCGGGCTTCAGGCCTGCATCAATGTGGCGGTGAACCTGAACCTGATCCCGACCAAGGGCATGACCCTGCCCTTCATCAGCTACGGCGGCTCGTCCATGCTGGCCATGGGCCTGACCATGGGTTTCGCCCTCGCCCTGACCCGTCGCCGCCCCGGCGCCTACGAACCCGGCGCCAGCCTGCCGGGAAGACGCCGGCGGTTGCTGTAATTCACTAGAACTCCGTCATCCTAGGCCTTGTGCCTAGGATCCATAGACTCCGCTTCGCCCATTCGGACTCCTTCGGTCGATACCGGGCGTCTGGATCCTCGCCACAAGGGCGAGGATGACGAGAAGGTTAGTCAGCATAGGGCGGAAGAAAAAAGGGCGCGTTTTCAGCGTTATATGCATTTTTCGGGGCAATCGACCTACCACACCCCAAAACCGTGCGATCCTGTCGCCGACCCATCCTCGACCCCACCCGTCCACCGCCGATTTCAGACGAATTGCACTCTTCAGACGGTGTTTTTCACGCCTCCACCGTCTGAACTTCAGACGGTTCAGACTATTCAGACCCTCTTTTTTCGGAGCCCGCCCCATGACCAAGCTCTGCGTCGTCGCCGCCGGCGGCACCGGCGGCCATATGTTCCCGGCCGAGGCCCTGGCGCGCGAGATGGCGGCGCGCGGCTGGCGGGTGGTGCTGGCGACCGATCATAGGGGCGAGCAATACGCCCACGCCTTTCCGGCCGAGGAACGCCTGGCTCTGGACGCCGCCACCGGCTCGGGCCCGCTGGGGCTGATCAAGGCGGGCGTCGCCATCTTCAGGGGCGTGGTCCAGGCGCGCACGGCCTTCGACCGGCTGGGCGCCGACATCGTCGTGGGCTTTGGCGGCTATCCGTCCGCCCCGGCCCTGGTCGCGGCCGTCACGTCGCAGCGGCCGACGGTGATCCATGAGCAGAACGCGGTCCTGGGCCGCACCAACCGCATCCTGGCCCCCTATGTCGGTCAGGTCGCCTCGTCCTTCCCGACGCTGGAGCGGGCGCCGGCCAAGGTCCAGGGCCGCTCTCATGTCGTCGGCTCGCCGGTGCGCGCCGAAATCCGCGCCCTGTTCGACCGCCCCTATGTCACCCCCGCCGCTGACGGCCCCATCCATGTGCTGGTGACCGGCGGCAGTCAGGGCGCCCGCATCCTGTCCGAGACCACGCCCCGCGCCCTGGCGGCCCTGCCGCAAGCCCTGCGCCGTCGCCTCAAGGTGCAGCAGCAGTCGCGGCCCGAGACGCTGGAGGCCGCGCGCCAGATCTATCTGGAGGCCGGGATCGAGGCCGAGGTCGCCCCCTTCTTCCGCGACATGGCCGAGCGGCTGTCCAGGGCGCATCTGGTGGTGGGCCGTTCCGGCGCCTCGACCTGCGCCGAACTGGCGGTCGCTGCCCTGCCGTCCGTCCTGATCCCGCTAAAGATCGCCACCGACGACCACCAGCGCCTGAACGCCAAGGCCCTGACCGACGCCGGCGCGGCCGAGGTCATTGCGGAAGACGACCTGACCGTCGAACGTCTCGCCGCTGTCGTGAACGCCGTCCTGTCCGACCCCGCCCGCCTGTCCGCCATGTCCGCCGCCGCCCGCACCGTCGCCATCCCCGACGCCGCCCAGCGCCTGGCCGATCTGGTCGAGGCGACGGCGGGGCGCCCATAATGTCTCCTCCCCACTTGTGGGGAGGGGGACCGCGAAGCGGTGGAGGGGCTCTTGACGCCCCACAGCCGCCTGCGATGCGGTCAAAACCCCTCCGTCACGGCGCAAGATGCGCCGCGCCACCTCCCCATCGCTTCGCGACAGGGAGGAGACCTCAACCCTCTCGGCCCTGACGCGTTAGGAAGCCCATGCCTCCCGAAATCATCGCCGTCACCCGCCAGATCCGCGCCCTGTGGCACCGCTTCGACTGGCTGCCCGAATGGGCGGTCGTCATCCTGGTCCTGCTGGTCTTCGTCGGCGGCGGCTGGCTGACGCACAAGATCGCCTTCGCCATCCTGCGGCGAGTGGTCAAGAACAAGGACGTCTTCTGGCGCGGCGTGGTCGAACGCGCCCGCACCAAGCTGCGCGTCCTCATCATCATCATCGGCGTGGGCATCGGCGTCACCGTCTCGCCGATGGACCCCGGCCCGTCCCAGGACATCCGCAACGTCCTGCAGTTCCTGTTCGTCCTGACCCTGGGCTGGCTGGCGTCGGGCATGCTCGACATGTGGTCGGTCATGCATCTGAAGCGGTACAATGTCGCCGTCGAAGACAATCTGCTGGCCAGGAAACACCTGACCCAGACCCGCATCCTGCAGCGGGTCGCCAAGGTGGTGCTGTTCATCGTCACCGTCGGTCTGGCCCTGATGACCATCGCCGGCTTCCGCCAGTGGGGCGTCAGCCTGTTGGCCTCCGCCGGCGTCGTCGGCATCATCGCCGGTCTGGCGCTTCAGCCGATCCTGACGAACATGGTCGCCGGCATCCAGATCGCCCTGACCCAGCCGATCCGCCTGGACGACGCCGTCATCGTCGAGAACGAGTGGGGCAATGTCGAGGAGATCACCGCGACCTATGTGGTGGTCAAGCTGTGGGACTGGCGGCGCATGGTCCTGCCCCTGTCCTACTTCATCACCAAACCCTTCCAGAACTGGACGCGCGAGAACGCCCGGCTGATCGGCACAGCCTTCTTCTACGTCGACTACGAGGCCCCGATCGATCGGCTGCGCGAGGCGTTCGAGGGGATCGTGAAGAGCTCGAAACTGTGGGACGGCGACGTCCAGGTCATGCAGGTGACGGACATCACCGAACGGGTGCTTCAGGTCCGCTGCCTGGCCAGCGCCCGCTCGGCCCCGGTCGCCTTCGACCTGCGCTGCGAAATCCGTGAGAAGCTGATGGCCTTCATGCGGGACGAATGCCGCGAAGCCCTGCCGCGGGATCGGCTGGAATGGCCGCAGGGGGAAGAGCGGCCGGTCAGTCCGCCAGCGCCGCCTGGCCCCGACGGATTGCTTCGTCCAGCGTGAGCGTCTCGGGACTGATCCTGTCGCCACAGGCCACGGCCAGAAGTTCCGCCGCATCACCGCCGGGCGCGGCGGCATAGGGCGGGGCCGGATCGGCCGTCGCCGGGCCTTCGGTTCCGTCGGACTTCAAGGACGCGAAGTCCAGTCGGTCCGCCGTCTTCGTCCGGCAGTCGAAGGCCCACCGCGACCAGCCCCCGACATAGGTCACGTCCCCCACCTTGAACCCCGTCTCCGTCACCTGCAGCTCACGCATATGGGCGATATCGCCGTCCTGTTCGATGGAAGCGACGTCGGCGTAGATGGCGAACCGGCCGACGCCGGTCTCGACCAGTTGGGGATCGGCCCGAGTCAGCAGCGAGGCCAGCAACAGGGCGATCATGCGACCAGGGTCTCCGCCTGGTGCAGGTCCACGCTGACCAGCTGGCTCATGCCGCGCTCAGGCATGGTGACGCCGTACAGGCGGTCCATCCGGCTCATGGTCACGGGGTTGTGGGTGATGACGATAAAGCGGGTGTCGGTGCGGCTGCGCATCTCGTGCAGCATGCGGCAGAAGCGATCCACATTGGCGTCGTCCAGCGGGGCGTCCACCTCGTCCAGTACGCAGACGGGCGCGGGGTTGGCCAGGAAGACGCCGAAGATCAGGGCCGCCGCCGTCAGGGCCTGCTCGCCCCCGCTCATCAGGCTCATGACCGACAGCCGCTTGCCGGGCGGGCAGGCGTAGATCTCAAGCCCCGCCTCCAGCGGATCGTCGCTCTCGACCAGTTTCAGCTCGGCCTGGCCGCCGCCGAACAGGGCCTCGAACAGGCTCTTGAAGTTGGCGTTGATGACGTCGAAGGCGGCGACCAGCCGCTCGCGCCCCTCGGCGTTCAGCTCGTCGATGCCGTCGCGCAGCTTGGCGATGGCCTGGGTCAGGTCGATGCGTTCCGACTTCATGCTGTTCAGCCGGTCGCCGTATTCCACCGCCTCGTCCTCGGCGCGCAGGTTGACGGCGCCCAGGGCCTCGCGCTCGCGCTCCAGCCCGTACAGCAGACTCTCGGCCCCGGCCGCGTCAGGCGGGCGGGCAATGGCGTCGTCGGTCAGTTTGCGTCCCAGTTCGTCGGGCGACATCTGAGCCGTCTCGCGCAGGGTGGTCTCGGCCTCGGTCAGCTTCTCGGCGGCGGCCTCGGCGCGTGCAGACAGGCCGGCGCGGGCCTCGCGCGCCTGCGACGCTGCGGTCTCGGCGGTGCGCGACGCGCGGTCGGCCTCGGTCGCCGCCGTCTCGGCCAGAGCCATGGCGTCCGATGACGCCTGTTTGCGCTGTTCGGCGGCGGTCAGCGTATCCAGCAGTTTGCCGCGCTGTTCGGCGAAGCCCTGGGGTGCGACCTCGGCCTGTTTCAGCAGGGCGGCGGTCTTGTCGGCGTCCTTGCCCAGGGCGGCGACGCGGGCGGCGCTGTCCTTGGACCGCGTGACCCAGCCGTCGCGGGCTCGGGTCAGGCTGCTCAGTCGCTGTTCGCGGCCCTGACGGTCGCGGGCCTCGGCGTCACGGTCCGAGCGGGCGGTCTGGGCGGCGAGGCGGGCGGTGTCTGCGGCGGCCCGGGCGGCGGTCAGCTCGTCACGCAGGCCCGACAGGGTCTCGGACGGGGCGTCCGTGGTGTGGGCGGCGTCCAGCGCGCCTTGAGCCTCGGCGACCTCGGCGGCCAGACGGGTCACCGTGTCGTCCAAGGCCTGGGCGCGGGCCTCGCGGCGGGCCTGGTCGCGGGCCAGGGTCTCGACGCGGTCGCGGGCCATGGTCACGGCCTTGTCGGCGGCGAAGGGGGCCAGGCGGGCGCTCTTCACCGCCTCCTCGGCGGCGCGGAAGGCGTCGGTGGCGGTCTTCTGGGCGGCCTGGGCCTGATCCAGGACGGGTCTGCCCTTATCGATCTCGGCCTCCAGCTCGGCCAGCCGCGTGCGCTGGGCCAGGCGAACGGCGGCGGGGCGCGGCGCCTCGGCGCGGCTGACGAACCCGTCCCAGCGATAGAGGTCGCCCTCGACCGTCACCAAGCGTGCGCCAAGAGGCAGGGCTTGGGCCAGTCGCGCGGCGTCGGCCTTGGGCGCGACGCCACACAGAGCCAGGCGCGCGGCCAGTTGGTCCGGGGCCTGCACGTGGGCCGACAGCGGCTCGACCCCGTTGGGCCAAGACGGGGAGGGTGCGTCCGCCCCGCCCCAATAGGCGGCGGCCTTCGCGTCCAGCGCCGCGTCCAGATCGTCGCCCAAGGCGGCGGCGAGGGCGGCCTCGTAGCCCTTGTCGGCGCGCACCTTGTCCAAGGCAGGCGGATGGTCGCGCTTGCCGGTGACCAGCAGCTGGGCCAGGCCCCGCGCCTCGGTCTGAAGCCGGCCGAGTCGATCCTCGGCGGCGCGGGCGGCGGTGCGGGCCTCCTGCTCGGTTCGGGCCAGGTCGCCGCGCTTGGCCTCGGCCGCCTCGACGGCCTCGCGCGCGGCGGTCAGCTCGGCCTGGGCGGTCTCCAGCGCCTGGCGGGCGGTCTCCAGCTCGGGCGTCTCCAACGGCCCCAGGACCTCGCGTTCGCGCTTCGCCTGATCGTGCTGGCTGATGACGCGGGCCAGGCGGGTTTCGGCGTCGCGCTTGCGCGCCGTCTCGGCGTTGGCGCGGGCCTCGACGGCGGCCAGGGTTCCGGCCAGGCGTTCCACCTCGCCGTCGGCGGCCTTGCGGGCGTCCTCGGCGGCGGCGAGGGCCTTGTCCAGTTCCGGGCCGCGTTCGGGGGCGGCGGCGATCTCGGCCTTCAGCCGGGTCAGTTCGTGGTCCAGCCGGTCCAGTTCACGCTGGGCGTCGGCGGACATATTGGTTTCACGCTCGACGTCGGCGGCGATGCGGGCGGCCTCGGCCTTGAGCCGGTCCACCTCGGCGCGGGCGGCCTGTTCGGCCATGTCGAGCCGGTCGCGCTCCAGGCTGGCGCGGTGCAGCAGGGCCGAGGCGACGGCGTCCTCCTCCCGAGCGGGCTTCAGGGCATCCTGCGCGACCAAGGCGGCGGTCTGAGCAGCGGCGGCGGCGGTCGTGGTGTCGGCGACGGCCCGGTCGGCGTCGCGCAGTTCTTCGGCTGAGGCCTCGGCGGCCAGCCTGGCGTCGTTCCAGCGGACGAACAGCAGCGCGGCCTGAAGCGCTCGGATCTCGGCGGAAATCTTCTTGTATTTCTCGGCCTGACGGGCCTCGCGCTTCAACCGGTTCAGCGCCGTTTCCAGCTCGCGGCCGATGTCGTCCAGCCGGTCCAGATTGGTCTCGGCCGCCTTCAGGCGCAGTTCGGCCTCATGGCGGCGGGTGTGCAGGCCCGCGACGCCGCCCGCCTCTTCCAGGATGCGTCTGCGGTTCTGCGGCTTGGCGGCGATCAGCTCCGAAATCTGGCCCTGACGCACCAGGGCAGGGGAGTTTGCGCCGGTCGAGGCGTCGGCGAACAGCAGCTGGACATCCCGCGCACGCACCTCCTTGCCATTGATCCGATAGGTCGAGCCTTGGCCCCGGTCGATGCGGCGCGACACCTCCAGAACGGGTGCGTCGGTGAAGGGCTGGGGCGCGCGACGCTGCGCATTGTCGATGGTCAGGCTGACTTCGGCATGGCTGCGCGGGGGACGGCCCGCCGCGCCGGCGAAGATGACGTCGTCCATGCCCTGGCCGCGCATGGCCTTAGCCGAGTTGGCCCCCATGACCCAGCGCAGGCCCTCAAGGACGTTGGACTTGCCGCAGCCGTTGGGGCCGACGACCCCGGTCAGGCCGGATTCGATGTGCACCTCCGCCGGGTCGACGAACGACTTGAAGCCGACGAGCCGGAGGCGCTGAAACTGCATCGCCCTGGCGGACTACCGGCGCAGCAAGGGGTCGATGGCGGCCGACAGGGCGTCCAGCGAATGATCGGCGACGGCGGTTCCGTTGACGAAGAAGCTGGGCGTGCCGGTGACGCCGGCCGCGCGTGCGCCCTCGATCTGAGCGTCCAGGGCCGCGCGGATGGTCGGGCCTTCCAGGCAGGTCTCGATCTGCTCGCGCGTCTTGCCGCTGGCGGCGATGCCGGCTGCGAACCAAGGTTGAGGCCCCGTGGTCTGCAGATTGGCCTGGTCGCGCATGAAGACGGTCGCCACGTCGAAGTAGCGTTCGGGCGCGGCGCACAGGGCCACCGCTGCGGCGGCGGCGGCGACATTGGCCGGGGCGGTCGGCAGGTTGCGATGCACCAGCCGGACCTTGCCGGTATCGATGTATTTGGCCTTGAACGCCGGCAGCACGGTGTTGTGGAAGTCCGCGCAGTGCGAGCAGGTGAAGGACGCATATTCGATCACTGTCACCGGCGCATCCGCGCGACCCAGGACGTGGTCCTGGGCCGTGACGGGCGGGGGCGCGTCGGCGGCGAAGGCCGGCGCCGCAGTCAAGACGGCGGCGAACGACAGGGCGATGAAGGCGCGTCGCATCATCTTACTTGGCCAGAGCCGCGTCGATGGCGGTGGACAGGTCGGCCAGGCTGGCGCCTTCGCCGCCGGGGGAGATGACCTGGGTGTCGTTGACGTAGAAGGCCGGGGTGCCGGTCACGCCCTGGGTGCGAGCGGCCTGAACGCGCTTCTCCATGGCGGCGACGGCGTCCTTGTCGGTGACGCAGTCGTTGAACTGCTGCTCGGACATTCCGGCGGCCTGGGCGGTGCGCAGCAGCCACTCGCGCGGCGACGAGGTCAGCATCTCCTGCTGGGTCGCCATCAGCTGGTGGACGACGTCGAAATACTTGTCCGGTCCGGCGCAGCGCGCGACCAGGAAGCCGGCGGTGGCGGCGTCGACCGGCGGGGTCGGCAGTTCGCGGAAGATATAGCGGACCTTGTTGGTGTCCACATATTTGGCCTTGAACGCCGGCCAGGTGTTCTTCTGCCACAGGGCGCAGTGGGGGCAGGTGACCGAGGCGTATTCGACCACGGTGACCTTGGCGCCCTCCGGCGCGCCCAGGCCCATGTCGCCCTCGGCCGCGCCCTTGGATCCGCCGCCGCACGCGGCCAGAGCCATGGTCGCCAGGGCGGCGCCGGTGATGGCCGCGCGACGGCTCATGCGGACGAAGCGGGATTCAGTGTCGGCCATGGGACTTCCTTGATCGGATCGTTGGCGAATGGTGGCGCGATTCCCCCGGAACGGCGCAACCCCAGACTAGTCGAGAACAGGTGCGGCTTTTTCCGGGCCACACCACCCTGATAACGCGAACTTCGCGGTGATCAAAGATCGTTGGCGACGGGTTGCTCAAGCCGTCTTTGTCTCTGGCCGAAGATGAGTTCGATAGCAGTCGATACGACCGCGAAGATCGTGGCGAAAATCACGCCTTGGAGAGCCAGACCAGCTGTAACGGGCTTTGTAAGGAGCATCGTGTTCACGATGCCAAAAGCAAGCGCCACCCCGATAAACGAGCCGACAAAAACCTTGGCTCCAAGGATCGTTTTTTTGCCTAGCCTAACCACCCTCTCACTCCTCCATGCTGAGGTCCAAGGTGTCCAGCGGCGAAGTTTTGTCAATCCTGCCTGTCGGTGCGTGACAGGGCGACGCGGCCCAGGCGAGCCAGGGCGGCGCGCAGATCGTCGGGGGCGGAGGCGATGGAGGCGGCGAGATCGGCCTCGGCCTGGGCGGGCAAGGGCGGCGGCTTGGCGCTACGTTTGGGGCGCGACGCGGCGTCTTTCAGGGGGGCGACCGGCCCCTGGGCGATGCGAAGGCGATCGACCGTTCCGGCGCCCAGGAACAGATTGACGCGGGCCAGGATGTCTTCCGACTGATGCTGGATCAGCAGGGCGGCGGCGCCGGCGACGCGCAGCTCCAGAACGCCGGGCTGGCCGCCCTTGCCCTTGGTCAGTTTCTGGGGGCGGGTGACGCGGGCCAGACGGTCGCCGACGATCTCGCGCCAGCGGGGTTCCAGCGCGCCGGCCCCGCGTCCGAACTGCTCGTCCAGCTTCTTGATCAGAGGCGTCAGCGCCTTGCCCGCGCGCGGCGCCGGCCGGGGGACCGGACGGGTGCGGCGGCGAGACAGGATCTCGCGGACCTCGGCGTCTGTGGGCAGCGTGCGGCGCATGGGTCTATATAGCCCGCTCCATGGCTTGCGTCTCTCCCGACATAGACCTGATCCGATCTGAGCTGCTCGCTTGGTACGACGGCCATGCGCGCAGCCTGCCGTGGCGGGCGGCCGTGGGCGCGGCGCGGACCGAGCCTTACCGCGTCTGGCTGTCGGAGGTCATGTTGCAGCAGACGACCGTTCCGCATGCGACGCCCTATTTCCACGCTTTCACCACGCGCTGGCCCACGGTTTCGGATCTGGCGGCGGCGGAGGATGCGGAGGTGATGGGGGCCTGGGCGGGGCTGGGCTACTATGCCCGCGCCCGTAACCTGCTGGCCTGCGCGCGGGCGGTGGCGGGCGAACATGGCGGGGTGTTTCCGGATACGGAGGCCACCCTGCTGGCCCTGCCGGGCGTGGGCGCCTATACGGCGGCGGCCGTCGCCTCCATCGCCTTCGACCGGGCGGCCAATGTGGTGGACGGCAATGTCGAGCGGGTCATGGCGCGGCTGTTCGCGGTCGAGACGCCGGTCCCCGCCGCCCGGCCCGAACTGAGGCGACTGGCAGGTCTGTTCATTACTGACGAGCGGTCCGGCGACTGGGCGCAGGCGTTGATGGACCTCGGCGCGACGGTGTGTCGGCCCAAGTCGCCGTCGTGCGGAGCCTGTCCCGTGGCAGGCGAGTGTCTGGGCTTGGCCAGCGGCGAACCGTCGCGGTTTCCGCTGAAAACCAAGAAGGCGGATCGGCCGCACCGGCGCGGCGTGGCCTATGTGCTGGTCGACGATCAGGGGCGGGTGGCCGTGGAGACGCGGCCGGACAAGGGGTTGTTGGGCGGAATGCTGGGCCTGCCGACCAGCGACTGGACGACCGACGCGCCGTCAGATGCGGCGCCGATGCCTGCCGACTGGCGCGAGGCGGGGGCGGTCGAACACGTCTTCACCCACTTCAGCCTGACCCTGACCGTGATGACGGCGCGCGGCGAGTCGGCCGGCCCCTGGCGCTGGATGCCGGTCGAGGCGGCGCGCGCGGCCCTGCCCACCGTGTTCGCCAAGGCGCTGGACCGGGCAAGCGCGCCCGATCTCTTCACCTAGAGCTCACCGCAGGGTGCGGATCGCGACCTTGCCCTGTTTGTGATGGGGGATGACGACGGCGCGGCCTCCGGCGTGCTGGATGTTCAGATCGACGACGGAGCCGCCGACTTCCAGGCCGGTGATCCTCAGCCGGTCCAGGCCGGCGGGCAGGACGGGGTCGGCTAAATCGACGGTCTCGGTCCAGGCGTCGATGGTTAGGCCCAGCGTCGCTTGCAGCATCAGGAATACTGAACCCGCCGCCCAGGCCTGGGGCAGGCAGGCGACCGGATAGGCGATGGGCGGCTCGCCCGGTTCTCGCGGGAAGCCGCAGAACAGTTCGGGCAGGCGCAGGTGGAAGTGGGCGGCGGCGGCGTAGATTTCGGCCAGGATGGCGGCGACGGCGTCGCGCTCTCCGTAGTTTGCCATTCCGGCGGCGGCCATGGCCGTGTCGTGGGGCCAGACCGAGCCGTTGTGATAGCTCATCGGGTTGAAGCGGGCCTGGCCAAGCTCCAGCGTGCGAATGCCCCAGCCGGTGCGGAACTCGGCCGACAGCAGGCGTTTGGTGACGCGACGCGCGCGCTCCAGCGACGGCAGGCCGGTGAAAAGCAGGTGGCCGGCGTTCGAGGCGATGGCGCGGCACTGTTCGCCGTTGCCATCGAGGGCCACGGCATAGAAGCCCTCGTCCTCCATCCAGAACTTGTCCTCGACCAGGGCGCGGACCCGTTCGGCGCGCATCCGCCATTCGTCGGCGAGGTCGTCGCCCAGCCGGTCGCCCAGGTCGCCCAGAGCCTTCCACGCGGCGAAGGCGTAGCCCTGGACTTCCAGCAGCGCGATCGGGCCCTTGGGGAAGCGGCCGTCGGCGTGGAAGATGGAGTCTTCCGAGTCCTTCCAACCCTGGTTGGACAGGCCGGTGTCGGCGCCGCGCTGATAGTCGATCAGGCCGTCGTTGTTGCTGTCGCCATAGTCGCGCATCCAGTCGGCGGCGGCGATCAGGTTGGGCCAGAGCGTGCGGATCAGGTCCAGATCGCCGGTGCGGTTGGCGTAGGCTCCGGCCAGGGCGATGAACAGGCAGGTGGTGTCGACCCCGCCGTAATAGAGGCCGAAGGGCACCTCGTGCAGGGCGCTCATCTCGCCGCCGCGCGTCTCATGCATGATCTTGCCGGGCTGGCTGTCCTGGAACAGCGAGGTCTCGGTCGCCTGGCGCGAGGCTAGATAGGTCAGGACGCCCTTGGCCAGGGACGGATCCAGCCACAGCATCTGCCAGGCGGCGATGATGCCGTCGCGCCCGAACGGGGTCGAGAACCAGGGCGTGCCGGCATAGGGATAGGGGCCGGTCGGCAGGTCGGTGGTCAGCAAGGCCATGTCGGCCCGCGACTGATCCAGCCAGTCGTTGAACCGCGGGCTGCGCGGCCCACGCACCGAGGCGCCGCGACGGCGTTTGGCGCGCATGGCCAGACGGGCCTGGACGGCGTTTCGACGCCAGCGTCCGGCGTCCGGCGCCTCGCACGAATCCACGCCGCATTCGATGAACAGGTCCATGGCCCGGCCCTTGGGCAGGCTGAACATGAACTCGGCGCGCTGGTGCGTCAGGCGGGCGGGCGGCTCGGAGAAGGCCAGGCAGCTGGAGCGTTCGACATCGTCCAGGCCGGTGTAGCGGAAGGTGACGCGGCGACCATCGGTGGTCGGGGTGTGGATCGTACCGCGCTTCGTCCTAGGCGTGCCGCGCACCTGGAAGATGTCGGCGAAGTCGGCGCCGAAGTCGAAGGCCAGCGGCAGAAGGATGTCCTCCACGCCGTGGTTGACCATCTGGATCCGCTCGAACATCCGCCGGCCCCAAAGGAAGCGACGCCGCTCGATATGCAGCACGCCGGCCGGCGCCGAGCGTCCGCCCATCGGGGGCAGTGGGCGGTTGGTGGTGTGGCAGGAGAAGAAGACGTTGTCCTGGCTGACGCCCGAGGACAGGCGGGAGGGTTTGAGCAAACCGACCGTCATGGCCCAGCGCGACAGGACGCGCGTGTCGTCGGCGAACAGGCCGTCGGCGCCGCCCCTCATGTCGCCCCAGCCGTCCGCGACCAAGAAGGTGTCGCCGTCCTTCAGCGCCATCAACTGTTCGAGGCCGGAAGCCTCAACGGTTTCGCCGGCGGTCAGCTGGGTGGAATAGGCGTCGTCCATGCGGTCTCTTCCCCGTCGTTTGAGGCCTTGGCCGAACGTGTCGCACCCGAATGCGGCGCTGAGGGGCCGCTTGAGTGATGAAATGAAGCAGGCGGCGGAGGGTTCACCTCCGCCGCCTGTTTTTCTTGGATAATCGTCGGCTGCGACGCTTAGGCGATGGCGGCGAAGCTGCGATCTTCTTCGATGGGACGCAAGGGCGTAATCACATTGCCCAGCGGCGCCTCGGCGAAGGGACGACGGGCCAGCAGGTCGCCGTAGACATCCAGGTAGCGGCGCGCCATGGCGGTGGCCGAGAACCGCAGGTCGAAACGGGCGCGGACAGCCTCGCGGTCCAGCAGGTGGGCGCGGCCGGCGGCGGCGATGGCCTGTTCCATCGTGTCGACCAGGAAGCCGGTGGCGCCGTCCTCGATGATCTCTGGCGTCGAGCCGCAGCGGAAGGCGACGACCGGCGTGCCGCAGGCCATGGCCTCGATCATCACCAGACCGAAAGGCTCGGGCCAATCGATAGGGAAGAGCAGGGCGTCGGCGCCGCCAAGGAAGGCGGACTTCTGATGGTCGCCGATCTCGCCGATGAACTCGATCATGGGATTGCCCTCGACCATGGGGCGGATGGTTTCCTCCCAATAGCGTTTGTCGGCGGCGTCCACCTTGGCGGCGATCTTCAGGCGCTTGCCAAGCTTCGTAGCGATCTCGATGGCGCGGTCTGGACGCTTCTCCGGCGAGATCCGGCCCAGGAAGGCGAGGTAGCCCTCGGACTTGGGCGAGAACAGATACTGTTCGCCGGGCATGCCGTGATGCACGGTCGCCTTCCAGTTAGCGAAATCCAGGGGTTTGCGCTGGTCGTCCGAGATGGAGACCAGGCCGAACTCGCTCCAGCGGGCATAGACGCCGGGCAGGTCCTTCATGTCCAGGCGGCCATGCAGTGTCGTGATCGTCTTGTCCGCCAGTTCCCGGAACAGCGGGAAATGGATCATGTCGGTGTGGAAGTGGATCACGTCGAACTCGTCGGCGCGATCCATCACCTCGCCCAGCATGGACAGGTGGGCGGCGAGGTCAGATTTCAGCGGGGCGGGGTCCAGGCGGATGGCCTGATCGCGGACGGGCACCAGGCGCGCCTTGGTCTGGGCGTCGGCGCTGGCGAACAGGGTGACATCGTGACCCAGATCGACCAAGGCGTCGGTCAGGTGCGCGACGACGCGTTCAGTGCCGCCGTAAAGCTTCGGAGGCACGGCCTCGTAAAGCGGGGTGACCTGCGCGATCTTCATGATGTTGTGCTCCGACCCCGCTTCTGGCGGGGGCCATAGACAACAATGATCTCGCAACTGCGAAGTTCCACCGCTCGATGTGAATTTTCACATAGGTTTCGGTGGGTTACAGCGAAGCTGACCCAATTTCAGTGTGCGGATTCGTACGTTTGCAGCGTATCCGCGAGGCTAAGTGATTGATGTGGCTGATGCGACGCGGCGTCGCACCGGCCTACATCGCGGCGCGGACCTCCGAACGCAGGGCGTCTATGGATTTCAGGCCCTGGTCGGTCTTGAAGCGCCAGTAGGTCCAGCCGTTGCAGGCGGGGGCGTTTTCAAACAGGGCGCCCAGCTTGTGGATCGAGCCGCTGAGCGAGCCGGACACCAGCGAACCGTCGGCTCGGACGCGGGCCTCGCGCTCGCCCTTGGGGCAGTACAGACGGTCGCCGGGATGCAGCAGGCCGGCCTCGACCAGGGCGCCGAAGGGCACCTTGGGCTCTGAGCGCTTGGAGCCTGTGACCATCAGGTCTTCGGCGCTGGCGGGGATGACCGAGGCGATGCGGGTCGCGGCGACATCGGCATAGGTCTCGTCACGCTCGATGCCGATATAGTGGCGGCCCAGGCGTTTGGCGGCGGCGCCGGTGGTGCCGGTGCCGAAGAAGGGGTCCAGGATCACGTCGCCGGGGCGGGTCGCCGACAGCAGGACGCGGTGCAGCAGGGCCTCGGGCTTTTGCGTCGGATGGGCCTTCTTGCCGTCGGCGTCCTTGATACGCTCTTCGCCCGTGCACAGGGCGAAGGTCCAGTCGGAGCGCATCTGGGTGTCTTCGTTGAAGGCCTTCATCGCATCGTAGTTGAAGGTGTAGCGCTTCTGATCGCGGCTTTTGGCGGCCCAGATCAGGGTTTCGTGGGCATTGGTGAACCGGGTGCCCTTGAAGTTCGGCATCGGGTTGGACTTACGCCAGATGATGTCGTTCAGCACCCAGAAACCCAGGTCCTGGATAGCCGAACCCAGTCGGAAGACATTGTGGTAGCTGCCGATCACCCAGATCGAACCCTCGGGCTTCAGCACGCGGCGGCATTCCGCCAGCCAGGCGCGGGTGAAGGCGTCGTAGGCGGCGAAACTGTCGAACTTGTCCCAGTCGTCATCCACGGCGTCGACCTTGGAATTGTCGGGACGCAGCAGGTCGCCGCCCAGCTGCAGATTATAGGGGGGATCGGCGAAGACCATGTCCACCGAGGCGTCGGGCAGGCTCTTCAGCACTTCGATGCAGTCGCCACGGTGAATGACGTCAGTCTTCAGATCGGACATGGAAACGCGGCCCCGGAACAATGAGACCGCTATGGTGAATCCTTGTGGTTAAGGTCGGGTAACCGGCGCGAGATGATCGCGCCGGTTCCGCTTTTCCTCAGGCCAACATGCGCACCTTGGGCTCGCGATCCCACTGGCGGGTGCGGGCGGGGGCGAGGAAGGCCTCGGCGTCCTTGGACAGATCGATTACGCCTGCGTCCGGCTCGACGCCCGCCTTGTCCAGCAGGGGCTGGGCCTCGGGGGTGTGGCCGACGGCCTTGAGGTGACCGAAGGCGTCCTTGGCGAAATCGACCGCGGCGCCTTCCTTGAGCAACTGGGCGCAACCTTCGTCGGACAGGACGATGGCGACCGCGTCGAACAGGACCGACGGGCTGCCGGCCAGCTGCCCGTCGGCGATCAGGGTCTTGCCGCCCTTCAGCTTTGCGCCGCCGATCTTGGGCGCGACGATGAAGACCGAGCCGCCGTCGCTCTCGACCGTCGCACGAACGGCGTCGATGACCGCGCCGTCGGATCCGTCGGCGACCAGGATGGCGACCTTTCGGCCCTTCAGGGTGTCGGGATATTTGCCGACGATGCGCAGGGCAGGCGAGGCCTCCAGGTCGATGGGGGCGACGGCCGGTTCCGACGCCTTGGGCAGGGGCAGGTTCAGGCCGTCGGCGACGCGGTGGGCCAGGGTTTCATCGACGTTCTGGAGATTGGCCAGAACGCGCTCCCGGACGTGGGTCAGCGACACCTTGGACAGTTCGAACACGATGGCGCTTGCCAAGTGGGCCTGTTCGATCTCGGTCTGGGAGCGGAAGAACAGCCGCGCCTGGCTGTAGTGGTCGGCGAAGGTCTCGGCGCGCAGCCGGACCTTTTCGCCCTCGACCGGAATGGGCGCAGTGCGGAAGCCGCCCTTGGGATCCTCGCGCGGGCCGCCGTCCTCGCCCGCCTCGGCCAGGCTGTTGGGTTCGTAGTTGGCGCGGCCCTTGGGCACGGCCATCTGCATATGGCCGTCGCGCTGGAAGTTCTGGAAGGGGCAGCCCTTGGCCTGGTTGATCGGGATCTGGTGGAAGTTGACCGTGCCCAGGCGTGACAGCTGGGTGTCCTGATAGGAGAACAAGCGGCCCTGCAGCAGCGGATCTTCCGAGAAGTCGATGCCCGGCACGATATTGGTCGGCAGGAAGGCGACCTGTTCGGTCTCGGCGAAGAAGTTGTCGGGGTTGCGGTCCAGAACCATGCGGCCGATCACGCGGATCGGGTAATCCTCTTCCGGCACCAGTTTGGTGGCGTCCAGGATGTCGAAGGGTAGGGCGTCGGCCTGTTCCTGGGTGAACAGCTGCACGCCGAACTCCCACTCCGGGAAGTCGCCCTGGTCGATGGCCTCATACAGGTCGCGGCGGTGATAGTCGGGGTCGGCGCCGGCGATCTTGACCGCCTCGTCCCAGCAGGTGGACTGTGTCCCCAGCTTGGGCCGCCAGTGGAACTTGACCAGGGTCGCCTCGCCGTCCGCATTCAGCAGGCGGAAGGTGTTGACGCCGAAACCTTCCATCATGCGCAGGCTGCGCGGGATGCCGCGATCCGACATGGCCCACATGACCATATGCATGCTCTCGGGCATCAGGCCGATGAAGTCCCAGAAGGTGTCGTGGGCGCTGGCCGCCTGGGGATACCCTTTGTCGGCCTCCATCTTCACCGAATGGATCAGGTCGGGGAACTTGATCGCATCCTGGATGAAGAAGACGGGAATGTTGTTGCCGACCAGGTCCCAGTTGCCCTCGGTCGTATAGAATTTGACCGCGAAGCCGCGCACGTCGCGCGGCGTGTCCACCGACCCCGCACCGCCGGCGACGGTCGAGAAGCGGGTGAACAACTCGGTCTTCTTGCCGACCTCGGTCAGGATCTTGGCGGTGGTGAAGTCCGACAGGCTGTCGGTCAGTTCGAAGAAGCCGTGGGCGGCCGAACCGCGGGCATGGACGATCCGCTCCGGGATGCGCTCGTGGTCGAAATGCTGGATCTTCTCGCGAAGAATGAAGTCCTCCAGCAGGGTCGCGCCGCGCGGGCCGGCCTTGAGCGAGTTCTGATTGTCGCTGATCGGGACGCCGTGATTGGTCGTGGTGCGGGTCTGGGGCGTTGAGGCGGTCTGGTGCAGTTCGCCGGCATTGCCGAGCGTGGACGCACCGGCGGGGGTGGGTGTTTTGGCCATCTGGAAACCTTGGGGCGGCGGCGTCGACAGGGGTGCGGCGCGCGTTACCATCACAACGTCGCGGGGATGCGATGGTTCTGTGCGGCATCGCGCACACGCGGCGCGGTCATCGCCCTCAGAAAAGTTCGCTCCGTATGCGGCGCGCCCTTCGCATGCGGCGAGGCGGAGTCTATGACGCGACGATGATCGCACGCCTTCGCCCTGTCCCGTTCGACCTCGGTCCCGTCCATTTCGTCGGCATCGGCGGCATCGGCATGAGCGGCATTGCCGAGATCATGCTCAAGATCGGCTATTCGGTGCAGGGCTCGGACGCCAAGGCCAGCGCCAACACCGAACGTCTGGAGACGTTGGGCGCGAAGATATTCATCGGTCATGACGCCGCCCACGTGGGCGAAGGCGTCTCGGCCGTGGTCTATTCGACGGCGGTCAAGGCCGAGAACCCTGAGATGAAGACGGCCCGCGAGCGGCGCATCCCCTTGGTGCGACGGGCCGAGATGCTGGCCGAGCTGATGCGGCTGCAATTCTCGATCGCGGTCGGCGGCACGCACGGCAAGACGACGACGACCTCGATGGTCGCGGCCCTGCTGGATGCGGCCGGGCTGGATCCGACGGTGGTCAACGGCGGCATCATCAACGCCTATGGCACCAACGCCAAGGTCGGCGACGGCGACTGGATCGTGGTCGAGGCGGACGAGAGCGACGGCAGCTTCCTGCGCCTGAAATCGACGGCGGCCATCGTGACCAATATCGATCCCGAACACCTGGATCACTACGGCGACTTCGACGGGGTGCGGAAGGCCTTCATCGATTTCGTCGAAAACATCCCCTTCTACGGTTTCGCCGCCGTCTGCCTGGATCACCCCGAGGTGCAGCGACTGGTCGCCGCCATCGATAACCGGCGGCTGGTGACCTATGGCGTCAATCCTCAGGCCATGGTGCGGGCCGAGAACATCGACATGGGGCCGGACGGCTGCCGGTTCGACGTGGTGTTCAAGGGCGCGGGCGCGGACGCCGACGAGACGCGGATCGACGCCCTGTATCTGCCCATGGCCGGGGGGCACAACATCGCCAACGCCCTGGCCGCCATCGCCGTGGCGCGCGAGCTGAACGTGGCCGACGAGGCGATCAGGACCGGCCTGGCCGGCTTCGGCGGGGTCAAGCGCCGCTTCACCACCACGGGCGTGGTCGGGGGCGTGCGGATCGTGGACGACTATGGCCACCACCCGGTCGAGATCTCCGCCGTGCTGAAGGCCGCGCGCCAGGTGGTGCAGAGCGCCGAGGGCGACGGCCGCGTCATCGCCGTGGTTCAGCCCCACCGCTACACCCGCCTGCGCGACCTGATGGAAGAGTTCTCGACCTGTTTCTCGGACGCCGACGCCGTGATCGTGGCCGACGTCTATGCCGCCGGCGAGGGGCCGCTGGACGGGGTGGACAAGCACGCCCTGGTCGACGGCGTCCGCCGCTTCGGTCACCGCTCGGTTCAGGCGCTGGACGGCGTCGAGGCCCTGCCGGGCGTGATCGCCAGCGAGGCCAAGGCGGGCGATCTGGTCGTCCTGCTGGGCGCCGGCGACATCACGTCCTGGGCTTATGCCCTGCCGGGGCAGTTGGAAGCGTTGAACGGCTGACGGTCCGCGCCTCAGAGATGGGCAAGGATCATGTTGCCCGCGATGAAGGCCAGGAAGCCAGCCATCACAAAGGCGGTGGCGAAGGAGGACAGCCACTCCTGTCGCCCGCGGATGTCGAGTACCTCCTGTTCACTCAGGCCTCCGGCGGTAAGCCGTTTCCGGTCCGCTTCGAACAATGGGATGAGGCAGGCAAAACAGAGCGCCATCGGCAAGAAGACGATGACCAGTTGAACCAGGCTAGAAAATGATGCCCGACCTGCGCTGAACCGCCAAAGGAATGAGGTCAGTGCTTCTTGATGGCCCAAGGGGGCGTAGGCGGCCATCAGCGAGCTCATTCCGACCAGATACAAGAGAGCGTAGACGGCGATCTGGCGCGCCCTCCACTTGATCCGTGGAGGCGGCTGGGTGGACTCTGAACCAAAGCCTGGCATCTCCTCGCCGAGCAGGAATTCGCCAGCCGCCTGCTTGCGTCGGATGTGCCAGAACCATCGATAGGTCGCGGCGTGTAGAATGGGCAGGCCGATTACGGCGACGAACCCGACCAGAATCAGGTTCAAGACTTCCTCGGCGGTGATGGCGATCACAGTATAGGTGTTTACGGCGTAGACGAGCCCGATCCAGCCCATCAGCATGACCGCCGTTAGAACCATGGAGAGAGCGAGGATCTTGACCACTTGAACGGGTTTCATGATGCGACCCTAGGCATGCAGGACGGGGCAGGCCAGCGGCCTTGTTCGTCTATGCTTTGACTTCGGCGCCGGCGCCTTTATCGGACATCGCATGACTCTGAGTGACGATCTTCCTTCCGTGCGCGGCAAGCTGCTGCGTGGCGAACCCCTTGGCCCCTACACCTGGTTCCGGGTGGGCGGCGCGGCCGAGGCCTTGTTCATCCCGGCGGACGCTGATGACCTAGCTGACTTCCTGAAGGCGTTGGACCCGGCCGTCCCCGTGACCGTGCTGGGCGTCGGCTCGAACGTCATTGTACGCGACGGCGGGGTCGAGGGGGTGGTGATCCGCCTGGCTGGGCGGCCGTGGGCGCAGATCACGACGGACGGCGACACGATCACGGCCGGCGCGGGCGCGCTGGACTCCATGGTCGCCAAGGCTTCGGCCAAGGCGGGGATCGCCGGGCTGGAGTTCTATGCCGGCATTCCGGGCACCGTTGGCGGCGCCCTGACCATGAACGCCGGTTGTTACGGTGCGGAGACGAAGGACGTGCTGGTCTCCGCCTGGGGACTGAACCGCAAGGGCGAGCGGGTCGATTACGCTCTGGCCGACTTCGGCTACACCTATCGCCATAGCGAGGCCCCGGCCGACATCCTGTGGGTCGAGGCCACCTATCGCGGCACGCCCGACGCGCCCGAGGCTGTCGCCGCCCGGATCAACGAGATCACCAGCCGTCGCGAGACAACCCAGCCGATCCGTGAAAAGACCGGCGGCTCCACCTTCAAAAATCCACCCGGCCATTCGTCGTGGAAGCTGGTGGACGAGGCCGGCTGGCGCGGCAAGCTGCACGCCGAAACCGGCGGCGGCGCCATGTTCAGCGACCTGCACTCCAACTTCATGATCAACCCCGGCGAGGCGACTGCCGCCGACATCGAGGGCCTGGGCGAGACGGTGCGCGCCGATGTCCTGGCCAAGACCGGCGTTCAGCTGGAATGGGAGATCAAGCGCATCGGTCGGGTGGGCTAACCACAAAATTTCAATCGCGGGGGCGAGAAGGTTGATGGCTTGTTAAACATGTAGGCCGCAATCGGAGACGTCATGGCCCGCGCTTTCACAGACCTTCATGTCGCCGTCCTGATGGGCGGCCTTTCCGCAGAGCGGGAGGTGTCCCTCTCCTCGGGCGAGCAGTGCGCGCAGGCGCTGGAGCGGCAGGGCGTGCGCGTCAGTCGCGTGGACGCCGGGCGAGACCTGGCCAATGTGCTGTCCGGCCTGATCCGGCCCGATGTGGTGCTGAACTGCCTGCACGGCGCCTGGGGCGAGGACGGTTGCGTTCAGGGCGTGCTGGAGACGCTGCGGATTCCCTATACGCATTCCGGCGTGCTGGCCTCGGCCCTGGCGATGGACAAGGACAAGTCCAAGGCCGTCTTGCGGGCGGCCGGCATCAAGGTTCCGGGCGGCGGTCTGTATGATCGCCACGAGGTCGCCAGCCGCCACGTCATCGAGCCGCCCTATGTGGTCAAGCCGAACGCGGAGGGGTCGTCCGTGGGCGTCTTCCTGGTGCGCGAGGGCGCCAATCGGCCCGTCGCCGAGGTGGGCGAGCCCGGCTGGACCTATGGCCAACAGGTGGTGGTCGAACCCTATATCGCCGGCAAGGAACTGTGCGTCACGGTGTTGGGCGAACCGGCCGGGCCGCGCGCCCTGACCGTCACCGACATCACCCCGACCAAGGGATTCTACGACTACGAGGCCAAATATGCGCCGGGTGGGTCGGTTCACGTCCTGCCCGCCGTCCTGCCGGCCTATGTGTTCGAGGCGGCCCTGCGCCAGGCCGAGGCCGCCCACGTCGCCATGGGGTGCCGCGGCGTGTCGCGATCCGACTTCCGTTATGACGATGTTAAGGACGATCTGGTCCTGTTGGAGGTCAATACTCAGCCCGGCATGACCCCGACTTCGCTCGCGCCCGAGCAGGCGGCCTACACCGGAATGAGCTACGATGATCTGGTTCGGTGGATGGTGGAGGACGCCTCATGCCCGCGGTAGTTCGCGGCGGTCGGCGACAGAGTTCTAATCAGGCTCCACAACGCGGCGCGGCTCCCAAAGGGGGAGGGCGGTCGCGTGGCGGGGCCAAGAACGCGTCCGCCATTCCCGGCAAGATGGCCGCCATCGGCCGTGTCGATATCTCACCCCGCACCGCCGTGATCGCCCTGGGCGCCGGCGCGCTGTTGCTGGTCGGCGTTCTGGCGACGGGCGCGCGGGCCGAGCGGATCGGTGCGTCGGTCTCGCACGGGATCGACAACCTGACGGCCGGAATGGGGCTGACGCTCAAGCGGGTGCATATCACCGGCGCCTCGCCCGAGGCCGAGCCGGCGATCCAGCAGGCGCTGGGTCTGTATTCCGGCCAGCCGATCACCAGTCTGGATCTGAACGCGATCCGCGACCGAGTGCAGGGCGTGGGCTGGGTCAAGGAGGCGCGCGTGGTGCGCCTGCTGCCCGACACCCTGATCGTCGAGATCAAGGAACACGACCGCCTCGCCGTCTGGCAGGAGGCCGGTCAGATCAAGGTCATCGACAACCGGGGCCAGGTGATCGCGGGCGCCGATGCGCGCCGCTATCCGACCCTGCCGCTGGTCGTCGGCAAGGGCGCCGATGTGGCGGCCGGCGAGATCCTGCCTCTGCTGGCCCAGCGTCCGCGCCTGATGGGGATGGTGGACGCCCTGGTGCGCGTGGACGAGCGCCGCTGGGATCTGCGTCTCAAGGACGGCAGCCTGATCCAGCTGCCCGCCACCGAACAGGAGGCGGCCCTGATCCGCCTCGATGCGCTGGACCAGCGCGAACGCCTGCTCGACCTGGGCTTCGCCCGCGTCGATCTCAGAACCCCGGACGAGGTCGCCGTGCGACCCACCGGCGACGCTTAGGACACGAAAAACAGATGGCGACGAAGCAACGCGGAGCGGCGAACGATCAGGGTCGGGGCATGGATCCTCGCGCCGGTCGCGCCCCCGTGATCGCCGCGCTGGACATCGGCCAGTCCAAGGTCTCGTGCTTCATCATGAAGCCGGACGGCGTGCGCCACGCCGACCGCACCATTCGCGTCGCGGGCGCCAGCCATGTCCAGTCCAAGGGCGTGAAGGGCGGGGCCATCATCAATATGGACGAGGCCGCCCAGGCCATCGGCCACGCCGTCGAACGCGCCGAGCGCGCGGCCCAGAGCCCCGTCTCCGGCGTCGTCGTGACGACCGCCATCGGTCAGATGGCCAGCCACCGGGTCCAGGCCCGGGTGTCCCTGGGCGCCAATCCGGTCGGGGACGCCGATCTGGCGCGCGCCATCGGCATGGCCCTGGCGCAGATTCGCCTGCCCAACCGTCGGCCCATCCACGTCCTGCCCATCGCCTGGTCGGTGGACGGCGCGCGCGGCGTGCATGATCCGCGTTCGATGCGCGGCGGCTCGCTGGGGCTGGACCTGCTGGTCGTCTCCATGGCCGAGAATGTGTTCACGACCCTGAGCCACTGCCTGGAGCTGGCGCATCTGGACCTGCAGGGCGTGGCCGCCGCGCCCGTCGTGTCGTCTCTGGCCGCGCTGGAAGAGGACGAGATGGACCTGGGCGCGGTCTGCATCGACATGGGCGGCGGCTCGACCAGCGCCGCCGTGTGGGGCGGACGGTCCCTGCTGCATATCGAAAGCCTGAACGTCGGCGGTGATCACGTCACGTCCGACATCGCGCGCGGTCTGTCGACATCCAAGGCGGGCGCCGAACGGCTGAAGACCCTGCACGGTTCGGCCATGGCCAGCGCCAACGAGGACCGCGAGATGCTGGAGGCCCCGCCGCGCGGCGAGGACGCCTCCGCCGGCCCGGTCATCGTCCCGCGCGCCATGCTGAAGACCGTCATCGCCCCCCGCGTAGAGGAAACCCTCGAACTGCTGCGCGATCGGCTGAAGAACGCGGGCGTCGGCCTTGAGCCTGGCGCGGGCCTGGTCCTGACCGGCGGCGCCAGCCAGCTGAACGGCGTGCGCGAACTGGCGGTACGCGTGTTTGACCGCCCCGTTCGCCTCGGAAAACCCCAACGGGCGCCACATTTGGCCGACGCCGCCTCCGGCCCCGCCTTCTGCGCCACAGCCGGCGTCCTGCTCCGCGCCGCCTATGGCCCGCGCGAGGCGGTGTCAGCCCGCAAGCTGATGGCGCGCCAGATCACGGCTGCGGATGCGCCACGTATCCATCGTGGTAATGTGGTGGGTCGGGTGGCAGGGTGGTTGCGGGATAATCTCTGAGCGATGGAAGCTGTCGAATTTGTGTCGCTTAAGAGACATCTCTGACGCATTTCGCCCCCATTGGGACACAAATCGCTTGATCGCATCGCCGGCTTAGATGACAGAATGTTCATCTAACGTCGCTTTTGCTGCGAACCCTGGGGCAATCAATGATCAAGAGAAATTACCTATTCGGCACGACCATCCTTGCTGGCGTGATTGCGGTGTCCACCCCTGCATGGGCGCAGACGACGCCTGCGCAGCAACCGACCACCACTTCGTCGCAATCGACCACGCAAGCTTCCGATGAAGACGCGGCCACGGTGGAGGAAGTCGTCGTTACGGGTTCGCGAATCCCGCGCCCTCAGTATGAGGGCGTCATTCCTGGCGTTCAGGTCGGTTCGCAGGACATCGAACAACGTTTGTTCACCAACGCGGGCGACGTTCTTAACGACATTCCGCTGGTCGGCGGCGGCGCCAGCTTGAATGGCACCAATGGTGGTCAGACCGCCTCTTTGGGCGTGACCTATATCGACCTTTTAAATCTGGGTACGGCGCGTACGCTGACCTTGGTCAACGGACGTCGTTTCGTTTCGAACAACTCGGCGACCATCTTCGTGTCAGGTAACGAAACCGGCTCGCAGGTGGACGCCTCGACCATTCCGGTTGCTTTGATTGATCGTGTCGACATCCTGACTGTCGGCGGCGCTGCGACCTATGGCGCCGACGCCGTGTCCGGCGTGGTCAACTATATCCTGAAGGATAAGTACGAAGGCGCGGAGATCAACATCATCGGAGGCCAAACCTTCGAGTATAATGATGCAGGTCGTATCGCAGTCAACGCGACAGTCGGCCGCTCGTTCCTGGATGACCGCCTGAACATCGCCGTGTCTGGTGAGTATAGCAAGATTGATGGTGTCCTGGCCAATGCTCGTCCGTTCCGGTCCGACAACCAAGGTGATATCTCCAACTTCTTGAACGGTGGTTTCCGCAATCCTGCGTATACGCCTGGAGTTGTCGGTTCGACTGCCTTCCTCGCCGGCGGCGTAGATGGCATTCCTTCGACAATCTACACGCGCAGCCGTCGGCAGATTAACAACTCGTTCGGCGGTGTTGTCTTCAACACCGTCGCAGGTAGCGGCACTTCGGAGTCGGTCGTGACTCAGCCTGGTTTTGCGCGCATCGCGCCGCCGGCTTCGTCCTTTATCTCAGGCACTCTCCAGCAAATCCCGGGCGCACCTAACCTCTGCAACGGCGGGGCTTTCTCCACGGCGCAAGCCGCTGCTGCTGCCGCCGCGAACGCTCGCATCTGTAACTTTGCGCCTTCGGCTTTGCCGGGCGCCACCACGGCCGCCCAAGACGCAAATGCGGCGCGAGTCTTCGCTTTCTACGGCGTCGCGGCTCCCACTGGCGCTACGGCCGCGCAGGTTCGTGCAGCAGCTTTGCAGGTTCTGCAGCAGCGTAACCCCACAGCGCGTGAATACTACGCCGCAAATCCCAATACGCCGCTGAATGCCTTCGCCGGTAGCTTCCTGGCCGGCCTTCCCGACATCGCCAACACCGGTGTCGGATCTGGCGTCCTGCCGCGTTTGGCTGTCCCGCTTCGCTTCAATCGCGACGGGAATCTGGAAACCTTCACGCTGGGAATAGGCGGCCCCAACACGCCAGGCACGTTTGCTACGGGTGTGGGCGGAGATGGCGCCAACCGCACCGACTCGACTGTCCTGCGGGTCGAGCAAGAGCGCAATGTCGGCAATATCATCGGCAGCTACCGCGTGACCGACAATATCCGGTTCTTCACCGAGAACCTGTATTCCGACATCAAGGTCACCAATCCGATCGGCACAGGCGGCCTGTTCAACGGCGTATCCTCCAGCTCGACCGAAAATGCGGCCATCCTGGTGAATGCAAACCATCCGTTCCTGACGGCGCAGAACCGCGCAGCCTTGGCTGCGGCGGGCATCACCGGCAACTTCACGGTCTCTCGTTACAACGAGGATATCGTCAACGACTTGTCGCAGGTCTCGACCAATAAGACCTTCCGCACCGTCAACGGCTTCGAAGGTGATTTCCGTCTGTTTGATCGGAACTTCAACTGGGAGCTGTCGCATACCTACGGCAAGGCCGAAACAAATGTCGAGTTCAGCGCGATCAATGACGTTGCGTTCGCCATGGCTATCGATGCCGTAGATCAGGGTGGCGTGACGCGTTGCCGCGCAGGGTCGGCCGCTACGCCCACCCTGGCTTCTTATCTCGCAACCTACGGCGGCCAGATTCCTGGGACGCAGGCCAACGTCATCAGTCGCGTGGGCACCGACGGCGTTCGCGAGCAGGTCGTGTTCCAGACCAACGCCACCCAGGCCTTGCTTGATGCTTGCCAACCTCTGAATATCTTCGGCGAGGGGCGCGCCTCACAAGCTGCAAAGGACTTCATCAGCGTCCGCAACTTCTTCAACAATGAATCGACGCAGAACTTCACTCAGGCGATCTTCGGCGGTGAAGTGATCAATCTACCTGCCGGTCCGATCCAGTTCGCTCTGTCGGGCGAGTATCGCAAGGAAGAGCTTGCATATACCGTCGATGAAGCGACCCGCATCGGCGCCACGCGATCGGCGCCATCGGCGACGACTTTCGCTGAAGTCGAGACCAAGGAAGGTGGATTGGAGCTGCGCATTCCGATCTTCGGCGGTGATTTCACTCTGCCGTTCTTCCAATCCCTGGAATTCAACCCGTCGATCCGCTATACTCAGCTTGAGGGCTCCGCGCCTGCTTTCCGCGATACGACCGGCACCCTGCGTACGCCTAGCTACAAGGGCGACGTCGAGGAAATCTACACTCTGGCCGGAACCTGGAGGCCATCGGAAGATATCCTGTTCCGTGGCAACATCTCGAAGTCGGTCCGTCAGCCCAGCATCGTCGAGCTGTTCCTGGGCGGCCAACCCTTCTTCACGTCGTCGGCGGATCCCTGCTCCACCGCGAATATCAGCGTAGGCCCGAATCCCGCCACGCGTCGTTCGAACTGCATCACGGACGTTCTGAACCGAGCGGCCGACAACGGAGGGACACTGACGGGTTCTTCGGGATCGGTCTCGATCACCGACAGGGCCAGCGCCGAAAACTTCCTGAACACCAACTTCACGCCGTCAGGCGCTGCGTTCACCGGTCTGATCTCCGGCACTCAAGCCCTACGTCCTGAAGAGGGCGATTCCTTCACCTATGGCTTCGTCGCGACACCTCGGTTCATTCCGAACTTCATCTTTGCTGCAGACTATCTGGAGATTACGGTCACCGGCGCTCTTGGCCCCTTGCTGGCACAACCGGCGGCCGAATTCTGCTACGATAGTGCAGGATTCCCGGACAACTCCGGCGACATTGGTGTGAATAGCTGCGCCGGCATTCGCCGTGACACGAACTTCAACTTCACCAACGGGTTTGAACTGCCCTTCTTCAACCTGGGTGGAACGCGTGTTAAGGCGATCAACTCGAATTTCAGCTACAGCATGGATCTGGGGGATGTCTTCTCGGCTAACCGCGATCTCGGCAAGCTGAGCTTCCGAGGCAACATCTACTACCTGCTCGAATACACGACGTCGGGAACGGGTGATTTCAGCGACTCTCAGTCGGCTGAAGACACTTTGGCCAATCCTGTCTGGTCTACTCAACTGACGGCGCTTTATGATCTTGGCCGCTTCAACGCGCGCTGGACGACGGAAATCCAGGATGCGACCCGGATCAAGTCTGCGGGCACCCCGATCGGGATCGAGTTCCAGCCGATCGTTCGGTACGATGGTTACACTTTGCACTCGCTGTCGCTTGGCTATGACGTTACGGAGAACACCCGTGCACAACTGGTCATCGACAACGTGACCGACGAAGACGCTCTGGGATCTAATGGGTTCTTCAATGGAGCCTATATCGACAACATTGGTCGCCGCTGGACGGCATCGGTCCAGATGCGGTTCTAACCGGACAGAAGCTGGTGAGTTTGAGGGCCCGGGAAACACCCGGGCCCTTTTCTTTGCGTTTCTCACGCAGTGCAAAGCTTGTTGTGGCGTTCAAAATGGTGGGTCTTGTCCGTAAAAGGTGTTGGATGTGACCCGACTCACATTATCGCCGTAACCTTCTCTTAACCTTCATGGGCGCAATCCTTAACGCGCTCATAACCAAAGCGATTCGGCGGGGCGGTCGGTTGGTTTGAAGGGGCGGGTCAGCAGGTCGGAAAAAGAAATGTCGCTCTCATTGGTCAAGCCGCAACACACTGAACTCAAGCCCCGCATCGTCGTGTTCGGCGTCGGCGGCGCCGGCGGAAACGCCGTGAACAACATGATCGACGCCGGCCTCGAAGGGGTCGAATTCGTCGTGGCCAACACCGACGCGCAGCACCTCAGCTTCGCCAAGACGGATCGCCGCATCCAGTTGGGCGAGACCATCACGCAAGGCCTGGGCGCGGGCGCCCACCCCGAAGTCGGCATGAACGCCGCCGAGGAATCCGCCGACGAGATTCATCAGCACCTGGAAGGTGCGCATATGGTCTTCATCACCTGCGGCATGGGCGGCGGCACCGGCACCGGCGCGGCCCCCGTCATCGCCAAGTGCGCGCGTGATCGCGGCATCCTGACCGTCGGCGTCGTGACCAAGCCCTTCACCTTCGAAGGCCGTCACCGCATGCGCCTGGCCGACGCGGGCGTCGCCGAGCTGCAGCGCTATGTCGACACCCTGATCGTCATTCCGAACCAGAACCTGTTCCGCGTCGCCAACGAACGCACCACCTTCGCCGACGCCTTCGGCATGGCCGACCAGGTGCTGCACTCGGGCGTGCGTTCGATCACCGACCTGATGATCCTGCCAGGCCTGATCAACCTGGACTTCGCCGACGTCCGCGCCGTCATGTCCGAGATGGGCAAGGCGATGATGGGCACGGGCGAGGCCTCGGGCGACGACCGCGCGTTGCTGGCCGCCCAGAACGCCATCGCGAACCCGCTGCTGGACGAGACCTCGCTGAAGGGCGCCAAGGCCGTGCTGGTCAACATCACCGGCGGTCTGGACATGACCCTGCTGGAAGTCGACGAGGCCGCCAACGCCATCTCGGCCGAGGTGGACGGCGACGCCAACATCATCTTCGGCGCGGCCTTCGATCCCGCCCTGGACGGCAAGATCCGCGTCTCGGTCGTGGCCACCGGCATGGACGAGGGTGAGATCAAGCGTATCGAACCCATCGCCCCACCGGCCGCCAGCGCGCCTTTGGCCGGTCATGACGCCCGCCGTTCGGCTGGTGGTCTGTATGGCACGCAGCCGTCGCGCGCGCCGGAACCGACGCGGGATATGTATCGCGAGCCGGTGCGTGCGGAAGCCCCGCGTGCGCCCGAGCCCCGCATTGAGGCGGCGCCGGTCGTGCCGACCTTTCAGGCTCCAGCCGCTCGCGAGCCGGAACCGCGGCCCGAGCCGGTGATCCGCGTCGCCGAACAGCAGCCGCGCGCCTTGGATCCCATCGTCGATCCGTGGGTCGAGGAATATGAGACCCGCGCTCCGGCTCCTCGCGTCGCGCCGCAGGGCGACCTGTACGTCGAGCGTGAACGCGCCGCGCCTGTCGCGCAGCCCCAGGCCGACGACGGTTATGATGACCGCGATCACCGCCGCAGCGGCTGGAGCCTGTTCGGTCGCGGCAAGCGCACCCAGCCTCAGCACGAGGCCTCCTATGCACCCCAGCCTACGCATCAAGCGCGTGGGTCGGCCCAACCGGCGCAGCAAGCGGAACCGGAGGCGGGACAGGCCGATGACGACCTGGAAATCCCATCCTTTCTCCGCCGTCTGGCCAACTAGACAACCCAAGTGACGATGGAACGCCCCGGAGCCCGGCTCCGGGGCGTTCTTCGTTTCAGGATGTGTCCCAGACCGAAACAATCCGAAACCGGACTTTGATTTCGCGGTTGCGGCATGCCCGCTACATGAAACCTAGGGCGTAATCCGCATGGTGTGCGGCGCGCAGAACCAAGAGCGAGTTTGAGTTTGTCGGTCAGAAACGACCATCACGAACACACCATCGTCGCCCCGGCCATCATCGCCGGCGTCGGGGTGCATACCGGCCGCCGCGTGCGGCTGGCGGTTCGGCCTGCGCCTTCGGGCACGGGCATTGTCTTCGTGCGCACCGACATTACCGACCGCGACAACCGTATTCCGGTGTCGGGCGAGGCCGTCGTGGACGCCCGCCTGAATACGATGATCGAGAACGGCGCCGGCGTTCGTCTGTCGACCATCGAGCATCTGATGGCCGCCTTCGCCGCGCTGGGCGTGTCGAACGCCGTGATCGAGGTGGACGGACCGGAGCTGCCGATCCTGGACGGATCGGCGCTGGAGTTCGTGCAACTGCTGGACCGGGCGGGTTTCCGTCCGCAACCGACGCCGCAGCGCTATATCGAAATCCTGGAAACGGTCCACGTCACCGAAGGCGACAAGCACGCGGCCCTGCTGCCGTGCGACCGTTACGAGATGCGGTTCGAAATCGACTTCCCGTCGGCCGTGATCGGCAACCAGGTCATCGACTTCGTGGTGGACGAGCCGACCTTCCGCAATGACATCATGGCCGCCCGCACCTTCGGCTTCGCCCATGAGGTCGAGGCCCTGCGTCAGGCGGGCCTGGCGCGCGGCGGTTCGCTGGAGAACGCCGTGGTCATCGACGGCGACGAGATCCTGAATCCCGGCGGCCTGCGCATGGAACGCGAGTTCGTGCGTCACAAGGCGCTGGATGCGATCGGTGACCTGTATGTCCTGGGCGCGCCTCTGCTGGCCCGTTACGAGGGCTATAAGGCCGGTCACGCGCTGAACAACCGTCTGGTGCGGGCGCTGCTGGCTGCGCCCCATGCCTGGCGCGAAGTGACGCGCGTGCCGGAGCTGGCGCGGGTGGGCTGAGCCCGCGTTATCCCTCCCCGGAACGGGGAGGGTGGTCGAGCCATAGGCGAGACCGGGTGGGGAGGGCCAAGTGACGCCCCACAGACCTCTTCTTACATCAGGCAAGTGCATCCCTGCCGGGCCGCCCCCACCCCGGAACGGGGAGGGAGAGGCTTTATGCGCTAAGCTCCAATCACGCTGATCAACCGCCCGAAATCCGGCTCGCCTTGCTGGAAGGCGCGGCGGTTCGAATAGAAGCGCTCCGCGTCCGCGCAGGTGTCGTGGCCGGTCCAGACGGCCTGGCCGACGCCGGCCTGCTGCAGCCTCCACAGGACGAAGCCGGGCAGGTCGAACTGGCGTTTGTCGTCGGTCTCGCCGGGGTAGAAGAAGCGGTCGCTGCCGGGGTCGTGGTGGGTGAAGCGGTCCTCGAAATCGACGCCGACCTCGTAGCTGGCGGGGGCGATGCACGGGCCGACGACGGCCAGGGTGCGGCGGGGATCGGCGCCCAGGGCCTGCATGGCGGTGACGGCGGAATGGATTACGCCGCCTAGCGCGCCCTTCCAGCCGGCATGGACAGCGGCGACGATGCGGGTCTCGGGATCCGCCAGCAAAACCGGCGCACAGTCGGCGGTCAGGACCGAACACAGCAGACCAGGCTCGGCCGAGACGACGGCGTCGCCTTCGGGTCTGTCGCCATGCCAGGGTCCTTCCGCCACGCGGGCGACAGCGGAATGAATCTGGTAGCAGCCGTTCAGATGGTCGGCGTCTGCGCCGAAATGGGCGGCGACGCGGCGGCGGTTTTCGGCGACGGCGGCGGGATCGTCCTTTGAGCCGACGCCGGCGTTCAGGCCTTCGTAGAGGCCGGTCGAGACGCCGCCCGCGCGGGTGAAGTAGCCGTGGGCGATGCCGGCGGCGGTCAGAAGCGGGTGGGTGATGGGGGCCAGATCGCTCATGCCCCCACCTATATCACGCGTCCCAGCCGGGCACGATCAGGGATCGGGGCGCAAAGATCGCGGCGGCCTTGAACAGGCGTCCCATCTGATCGTCGCCGGTTAGCCGGTCCAGCTGGCGCGCGATGACGGCGGCGGCTTCGGGCCGGCTGGTCGTCAGCGCCTCGGCGCGGGCCTGGATGCCCAGCAGGCGCAGGAACTCGCCCTGGGGCAGGCAGCCGGTGACGTCGGCGCCGGTGCGAACAGCGGCCTCCATGACCAGGGGGAAGTCGGCCCATTGGGTCAGGTCGGCCTCGCCCGGCGTCGACAGGGGATCGACCTTCTGGTGGCGACGCAGGGCCTGGAGGGTGTCGCCAGCCTCGGGCCGGGCGCGGCCGTAGTCGATCAGCAGGGCGGCGCCCGAAGCGGCCTTCATCAACAGGCCCAGGTCGCGGCCGAAGAGGGCCTGCTGCTCCGAGATTTCGAGGATGCCGCCCGGCGCAATGTCGAAATCGGGCTTGTGGAAGCCGCCGGAGATGGCGGTGAGGCCGAAGATCAGGTCGCCGTCGTCGGTGACGCCGATGCGGCGTTCGGCCCAGCCGCCGTCGGTGCGCACGAACTGACGCGCGGGCATGCAGTCCAGCACCTCGTTGGCGATCAGGATGACGGGGGCGTCGGTTTCGATCCGCGTCAGGTCGCGCACCCAGCGGGGCGACAGGTCAGCGCCGGCCAGGGCCTTGGCCTGAAGATCGCGCAAGGGAGCGCTGGGTTCGATCAGGATCAGGTCGCAGGCTTCCAGGAAGCCGGGGACCAGGCGAGCGGCCCGCAGGGCGTCGCTCATCAATGTGCCGTCGCCGGGACCGACCTCGACCAGGCGGAAGCGTTCGGGTGCGCCCAGGCGGTTCCAGGTCTCGACCGCCCACAGGCCGATCAGTTCGCCGAACATCTGGCTAACCAGGGGTGCGGTGATGAAGTCGCCGCGTGCGCCCAGGTCAGGACGCGAGGCATAGTAGCCGCCCTTGGGATCGTGCAGGCAGCGGGTGACGTAGTCGGCGACCGTCATCGGACCCGTCAGGGCGATCTCTCGCGCCAGACGGGACTTGAGGGTTTGCGCCTCGCTCATGCCTCGGCGGCGACTGGCGGACGCTTCCATGCGCGCCAGATCAGCCAGGCGCCGACCAGGATCATCGGGATCGACAGCATCATCCCCATGGTCAGGCCCAGCGGGAAGTCGGGCATGCCGAAGTCAGGCTCGCGCACATTCTCCAGCGCGGCGCGGCAGACGCCGTAGCCGACCAGGAACAGGCCGGTGATGTAGCCGGGCTTCTTGAGCAGGTCGAACTTCCAGATCGCAATGGACAGGATGGATAACAGGACGATCCCTTCCAGCCCGGCCTCATAGAGCTGACTGGGGTGGCGGGGCGCGTCGCCGGCGGGGCAGAAGCCGTACATCTGTTCGATGCGGGCGTTGCAGAAGCGCACGGCCCATGGAACGGTCGTCTCGCGGCCCCACAGCTCGCCATTGATGAAGTTGGCCAGGCGGCCGAACATCAGGCCGATGGGCACCACAGGAGCGACCATGTCGCCGAGGCGCAGCATGTCGATCTTCTGCGAGCGGGCATACAGGGCGATGGCCACGACCACGCCCAGGAAGCCGCCGTGGAAGCTCATGCCGCCGGTCCAGAGCTGGAACAGTTCGAACCGTTCGCCCAGGGTCTGGCCGGTGAACAGCTGGCCGTACATGGCCGGCTTGTAGAAGAGGGCATAGCCGAGCCGGCCGCCCAGGATGATGCCCAGGACGATCCACAGCACCAGGTCGTCCAGCTGCGTCGTGGTGACGGGCGGCTTGCCCGGCGCCCACAGTCGCTGGGTCTTGGCCAAGCGTGCGGCATACCACCAGCCCAGCACGATGCCCGCCACATAGGCCAAGGCGTACCAGCGGATCGGAAGCGGTCCGAGGTGGATCAGAACCGGATCGAATTCGGGAAAGGGCAAGGGGCGTTCCTGTGAAGGGCAGTCTCTGAAGGGCGGTTTAGCAAGCGTCGCTGCGTCCGTCGCCTGTGAAGACGAATAACAACGCCTTGATGGCATCCGCGAAGCAGCAGAAAGAAAGGTTTCGTTCACCATAGTCGGTGAACCTTCGTTAACGACGTTGAGGTCGGAGCCGCCATGCAGACCCGCAATCCCATCCTGGACGAGTTCGCCAAGCTGACGACCGGCGCCATGGGCCTGGCCCAGGCCGCAGGCGAAGAGGCCAAGACCGCCTGGCGCGCCCAGGCCGACCGGATCGCCGCCGAGATGGACCTGGTCCGCCGCGACGAATTCGATGTGCTGAAAGACGAGATCGCCGCCCTGCGGGCCGAGATCGCGGAGCTTAAGGCAGCAAAAAAGCCGGCCGCAAAGCCTGCGAAGGGAACGTCCACAGATGGAACTCAACCCGGGGACGCAGCCGGTTGAGCCGAATCTGCGAACAGGCTTACCGTTCTGTTAACGCCCGCGATTCTCGCGGATGCAGCTCGAATCGAGACAATTGATGGATATCGCCCGGCCAGAGGAGATGGACGTGCCCTTCGACCCGCTTGAGGTCGTCGAGCATGTTCTTACGGCCGAGAATCTTCCGTTCGACCGCACCGATGACGGCGACCTGGCATTCGCCTTAGCCGGCGACTGGAAGGATTATGAGCTGTGGTTCGCCTGGCGGCCCGAGGGCGACTGCCTTCAGCTGTGCTGCGCGCTGGACCTGAAGGTGGCCAAGAGCCGCAAGACCGCCGCCTATGAACTGGTCGGCCTGATCAACCAGCGCACCTGGATGGGCCATTTCGAGGTCTGGGCCGAGGATGGCGAGATCGTCTTCCGTCACTCGCTGGCCCTGCCGATGGGCGAGCGCCCGACCCTGGCCCAGGCTGCGTCCATGATCGACGCGGCCATCGAGGCCTCAGACCGCTACTACCCCGCCTTCGACTTCATGGTGCGCGGGAACAAGAAGCCGCAGGAGGCGATCGACGCCTGCCTGTTCGAGACCGTCGGCACTGCCTGATGGCCGGTTTCGGTCCCGTCGTCCTGGTCGGTTGCGGCCGGCTGGGATCCGCCATTCTGGAAGGCTGGCTGCTGACCGCGACGGTGGCGGCGTCCGACCTGATCATCCTCAGTCCGTCAGAAAAGCCGACCGCCGAGGCGGCGCGGGTAAAGGGCGCGCGGATCAATCCCCCGTTGGAGACGCTGACCGAGGCCGCTGTCATCGTGCTAGCTGTCAAGCCGGCGCTGTGGCGTGAGGTGATGGCCCCGCTGGCGCCGTTCCTGAACGACCGGACCGTGATCCTGTCGGTGATGGCGGGCGTGACCGCGCCGACGTTGGCCGAGGGAATCGGTGGCTGGCCCATCGTGCGGGTGATGCCGACGACGGGTGTGTCGCGCGGACGCGGCGTGGCCTCGGTCTGGTCGGCGGATGCGCGAGCCGAGGACATCGGGCGGGCGCTGTTCGAGCCGATGGCCGAGACCGTGGTGCTGGCCGACGAGGCCCTGATGGATGCGGCGACGGCGGTGGCCGGATCGGGCGCGGCCTATTTCTACGCCTTCACCGAAGCCCTGGCGCGGGCCGGAGAGACGGCGGGGCTGGATGCGGCGACGGCGGACGTGCTGGCGCGCGCGACGCTCAGGTCCGCAGCGGATTCGATGGGGGAAGATGGGCTGGACGCCCTGATCGGCCGGATCGCCTCTCCCGGCGGCTCGACCCGCGCCGGGCTGGACGCCATGGCGAAGGACGGCCGCCTGACGGCGATGCTGGACGAGACGGTCGCGGCGGCGGTCAAACGCAACCGCGAAATGGGTTAGAAGCGCCCGCGCTCGATCTGATTGCCGAAGCGCTCGAAGGCGCGGTCTGCGTCGCGCCAGACGCTGTAGCCCCAGACATCGGCGAGGTTGGGCGAGAAGTAGGAATAGTTCACCGGCAAGGTCTGGCCGTCCGCCGTGACGATCTCACCCTTGATCGCCGCGCCGCCGATCGAGACGCTGTTGATGGGGTCGAGGCCCGGCGTCTGGCGCACCTGCTCCCAGGTCGGGCGGTTCGGCTTCAGGTCGGTCAGGATCAGATTGGCCGTGGCGCCGGGGTAGCCTTGCTCCAACGCCTTGCCGACCTCGGCCTGAAGGCTGGCGATTTGTTCGTTGACCTCGCGGTCGCCGAGCTTTTCGACCTGACGCTGAAGTTCCGGGCCGACCGAGACGTTCACGGTCGGGGCCTGCGCCTGGGCCATGGCGGCGGCTGCGAGGGTCGCGGCCAAGGGTGCAAAGAAGGCAAGTCTACGCATCGAGTTCATCTCCAAGCCCTGTCGGAACCAAGATGACCCTTGCGAGGCCGTTTCGCCAGCCCCCGACCGACGAAAGCTGAAAGGCCTCAGGCGATCTCGGCGACCGTGACGGTTCCCGGCACGCGGATCGTGGCCTTCAGCCCGCCGAGGTCGCTCCGGTCCAGGGTGACGTCGCCGCCGTGACCGCGCGCCACATCGCGGGCGATGGCCAGGCCCAGGCCGACGCCCTTGCGGTTCTGATTGCGAGACTCGTCCAGGCGCGAGAAGGGGCGGAAGGCCTCGTCATACATGGCCTCGGGGATGCCCGGCCCGTCGTCCTCGACGATGATCTCCAGCCCGCCGGACGCCAGGGCCCGGCCCGACAGCCGCACATGTTCGCCGTGCGAGGCGGCGTTGCCGGCCAGGTTCACCAGGGCGCGCTTGAAGGCGAGGGGACGCACGGACGCCGTCATGCCCTCGGGGACCAGGACCTGGACCTCGGCGCCCACACGCCGGGCGTCTTCGCCGGCCGCCTTGAGCAGGTCGGAGATCGACACCGGCTTGGGCGGTTCGCCGGCCTCGCCCCGGGCGAAGTCGAGATATTCGTCGATCATATGCTCCATCTCGTCCAGGTCGCCGCGCATGGCGGCCTGGCGCTTGAACGGCGGGGCCAGGGCCAGTTCGAGACGAAGACGGGTCAGGGGCGTGCGCAGGTCGTGGCTGACCGAGGCGAGCAGGGCGGTGCGCTGGTCGATGTGGCGCTGGATGCGGTCGCGCATGGCCATGAAGGCGACGGCCGCGGCGCGCACTTCGCGTGCGCCATGCGGCTTGAACCGGGGCACGGTCTCGCCGCGCCCAAAGGCCTCTGCCGCGTCGGCCAGCCGCTCGATGGCGCGGACCTGGTTGCGGATGAACAGGATGGCCACGCCCATCAGCAGGACGGTCGCCACCGCCAGCCACAGGACGAAGATGTGGGCCTGGGTCGCCACGGCGCGTTCGCGCGGGGCGATGATGCGAAGTACGCCCTGCGGCTCCTGCACCTGAATGTCGACATAGGCGGGGTAGCGGGTGGTGTCGAACCAGTAGGGGCGGTCCACACGAGCGTCCAAGGCCTTGTCCAGCACCCGGTCCACCACGCCGATGGCCCCGCGCCGCTCTTCCGTCGGCAGGGTGCGGCCTTCCTGAAGCACGATGGACAGGGACATCGACCGCTCGGCGCGATTGGCCAGCTTTTCCAGATTGGCCGGGCTGGGATCATCCTCATAGCTTTCGACGGCCCAGGCGATGTCGCCGGCCAGGCCTTCGGACAGGCGCGCGGTCACGGTCTGCCAGTGGGCGTCGAAGAAGACCCAGGTCACCGCCATCTGCATGACCAGCACCGGCAGGACGATGATCAGCAGCGACCGGCCCCACAGCGAGGTCGGCAGGCGCCGCTTCAGGAACCGCGGCCACAGATAGGCGGGCAGCAGCCGCATCGGATCAGTCGGGCGCCAGCATATAGCCGACGCCGCGCACCGTCTGGAGATAGCGCGGGTTCTTGGGGTCGACCTCCAGCTTGCGGCGCAGGCGCGTGACCTGAACGTCCACGGCGCGGCCGGTGATGTCGGCGGTGTCGGGCGACAGGCTCATCCGTTCGACCGGAGCGTGGGCGTGCAGGGCCAGGGTCTTGAGCAGTTGCGCCTCGGCCTCGGTCAGGCGTTGAGGCGCGCCGTCACGGATCAGCTCCAGCCGTTCCATGTCGAAGACGGCGGTACCCAGCTTGATCTCCTTGGGACCGATCGGCTTGCCGCCGGTGCGGCGCAGGATGGCGTCGATGCGCAGCACCAGCTCGCGCGGTTCGAACGGCTTGGACATATAGTCGTCGGCGCCGCGCGACAGGCCCTCGATCCGGTCCTCGGGATCGCCGCGCGCCGTCAGCAGCAGCACCGGCGTCTTGGACAGTTCGGCCTTGCCGCGAACCCAGCTGGTCAGGTCCAGCCCGCTTTCGCCCGGCATCATGACGTCCAGCACGACCAGATCGAACTCGATCAGCTCCATCATCCGCTTGGCTGCGGCCGCGTGGGCGGCGCCGGTGACCCGGTAGCCTTCGCGCGCCAGGAATTCCTTCAACAGCTCGCGGATGCGATCGTCATCGTCGACGATCAGCAGATGGCGGCCCACGCCGGGGCCGGCAATGGGGCCCGAACGGCCGTTCGAGCGCGATTCCGTCATGCTCATGCGACGTTTCCCCCGCTGCGGGCGTTGACCTGAGCGATTCGTGAGGCTCTAACACCGTCAATTTCGCGGGAGACGTATTTCAATGGCCTTCGTTCCTTTCGACGATCGTGACGGCTGGATCTGGGTGAATGGCGATTTCGTCCCCTGGAGGGAAGCGAAAACGCACGTTCTGACCCATGCCCTGCACTATGGCTCGTCGGTCTTCGAGGGTGAGCGTATGTACGCCGGCGAAATCTTCAAGCTGACGCAGCATTCCGAGCGCCTGAAGCGGTCCGCCAACCTGCTCGACTTCGAGATACCCTACAGCGTCGCTGAAATCGACGCCTTCTGTAAGGAAACCTGCGCCAAGAACGGCCTGACGGACTGCTACGTGCGTCCCGTCGCCTACCTCGGCCCGGAACAGACCAGCGTTTCGGCGCTGAACAACAAGGTCCATCTGGCCATCGCCGTGTGGGACTGGCCCAGCTATTTCGACCCCGAGGTCAAGGCGCGCGGCCTGAGACTGGAATGGGCCAAGTGGCGTCGCCCCGATCCGGCGACGGCGCCGACGACGGCCAAGGCGGCGGGTCTCTACATGATCTGCACCATGTCCAAGAACACGGCCGAGCGTAACGGTTTCGCCGACGCCCTGATGCTGGATTGGCGCGGCTATGTCGCCGAGGCGACCGGCGCCAACGTCTTCTTCGTCAAGGACGGCGTCATCCACACGCCGAACGTCGAGCACATTCTGGACGGCATCACCCGTCAGACGGTGATCGAGATCGCCCGCGAAAAGGGCATCGAGGTCGTGGTGCGCGAGATCAAGCCGGAAGAACTGTCGGACTTCTCGGAGTGCTTCCTGACCGGCACGGCCGTAGAGGTGACCCCGGTCGCTGAGGTTGGCGAGTATCGCTTCACGCCGGGCGCCCTGTCGCTGGACCTGATGGACCACTACGGCAAGCTGGTGCGCGGCCAGCTCTGATCCGGTCGCGACGGCATGATGAGGGCGGTCCCCAGGGGCCGCCCTTTTTCGTTTCGCTTGCCAGCCGCGCTGCTTTGTCCTTGAAGCGAATGAAGACCGGCGGGCGCGCCGGATACGGGGATCGTCTTTCATGTTCAGTCTGCTGAACCTCCAGAGCCTGTTCGGCCTGGTCGTCATCGTCGCCATCTGCTGGGCGTTCTCCGAGAACCGCCGCGTCTTCCCGTGGAAGCTGGCGATCGGCGCCGTGCTGGTTCAGGCCGGTCTGGTCCTGGCCCTGTTCGCCATTCCGGGATCTCGCGCGGTCCTGACGGCCGTGACGGGCGCCATCGACGGACTGGCGGTCGCAACAGCGCAGGGGACGCGGTTCGTGTTCGGCTATCTGGGCGGGGGCGATCAGCCCTATGCGGTGCAGAACGAAGGCGCCCTGTTCACCTTCGCCTTCAACGTCCTGCCGCTGATCATGGTCATTTCGGCCCTGTCGGCGCTGCTGTGGCACTGGAAGATCCTGAAGTGGCTGATCCGCGGCTTTGGCCTGCTGTTCCAGCGCACCATGGGCCTGGGCGGCGCCTCGGCCCTGGCGGTGGCGGCCAACATCTTCTTGGGCACCATCGAAAGCCCGATCGTCATCAAGGCCTATCTGGACAAGCTGAGCCGGTCCGAAATCTTCCTGATGATGACCGTGGGCCTGGCGACGGTAGCCGGTTCGACCATGGTCGCCTACGCCAGCATCCTGTCGCAGACCCTGCCCAACGCCGCCGGCCACGTGCTGGTGGCCTCCATCGTCTCGGCCCCGGCCGGCGTGCTGCTGGCGCGGATCATGGTGCCGGAACCCAACAAGGAAGCCGCCCAGTCGATCAGCTACGACTCGGCCCTGAAATACGACAGCGCCATCGACGCCATTTCCAAGGGCACGTCGGACGGCCTGATGGTGGTGCTGAACATCTCGGCGGTGCTGATCGTCTTCGTGGCCCTGGTGGCCCTGGTCAACGTCATGCTGGGCGGCTTTATCGTCTTCGGCGAGCCGCTGACGGTCGAGCGTATCCTGGGTGTCCTGCTGACGCCGCTGGCCTGGCTGATCGGCGTCGATGCGCGCGAGGCAGGCACCGCTGGCTGGCTGCTGGGCGTCAAACTGGCCCTGACCGAGTTCGTGGCCTTCATCGACCTGGGCAAGATCCCCGCCGACGCCATGAGCGAGCGCACCCGGATGCTGATGACATACGCCCTGTGCGGTTTCGCCAACATCGGCTCGGTCGGCATCACCGTGACCGGCCTTTCGGTGCTGATGCCCGAACGGCGCGAAGAGGTGCTGGGCCTGATCTGGAAGGCCTTGTTTGCCGGCTTCATGGCCACGGCCATGAGCGCGGCCATCGTCGGGGTCATGCCGGCGGCCGTGTTCGGCTGATCGAACACGGCCGGGCGGCCTCAGGCCGTCCAGGTCTCGGCGAAGACGCGCTGGAAGTTGCCGCCCAGAATCTTGTCGATGCTCCGGGCGCGATAGCCTCGTTTGGCCAGGCCGTCGGCGATGACGGCGCATCGGTCGGGGCGGTTCAGTCCCGTCACAAACGGCGGCGGCCCTTCGCCCGGCGCGGCGACGCCTGAGGCCTTTCGCTGTTCCAGGCTCTGGTTCCACTGGGCCATGCTTTCAGGCGAGGTGTCGAACGGCCACAGCAGGGCGTCGCTGCCGATCCCGACATGGTCCTCGCCGCAGATTTCCAGGGCGTGGGTCAGGTGGGCGAAATAGACATCGAGCGAGGGCTGGGCCGGTGCGGTCGTCAGATAGCTGAGTTCGTAGATGCCCATGACGCCGCCGCCCAGGGCCAGGGCGCGCATCAGCCGGTCGGACTTGTTGCGCGGATGAGCGTGGACGATGCTGGCGCCGGCATGGGTGATGAGGACGGGTTTGGTCGAGGCTGAAATGGCGCCGAGGCTGGACAGTTCGTCGCTGTGGCTGACGTCGATGGCTACGCCACGGGCGTTCATGCGAGCCACCGCCTCGTGGCCCAGATCCGTGAGGCCTGTGGAGGTCGGCGACATCGTGCCCGAGGCGAAGGGGGTGGTCAGGTTGTAACTCAGGCCCATCACCAGAACGCCGGCGGCGCTGAACTGGTCGATGGCGTCGATGTCGCCCTCCAGCATTTCGGCCGCTTCGAACGAATAGATGATGCCCAGCTTGCCGGCCGCCTTGGCGCGCGCGAAGTCCGCCGTCGAGGTGATCTTCATGTAGATGTCGGGGTTCAGCGCCACGGTCTTGTCGATGACGGCGATGGAGGCTGCGGTTTCGGCCCGTGTCTCGCCGCCGGATCCGCCGATGGTCAATTTAGCCGCTGTCAGGCCCGACGCCTTGATGATGTCGCGCGTCTCCTGGTCCAGAGGCGTGTCGGGATCGATCGGCAGAACCAGGTTGCCGTTGATCACGATGGCGTCGCGATAGACGCGCGCGGCGTCCACGGTCGAGGGGCGGGGCAGGCCCGCACAGGCCGTGACGGACGAGGCGGCGGCTGCGCCTAACAGGAGGCGACGCGTAATGATCATGGCTGCAGGCTCCGCCTTGGATGAATGTATGTAGGGGCCTACCTATTCGTCTTCGGGCGCTTTCGGGTCCAGTGAAATTTTGGACAGGATCCGGTCGAACATGGATCGGCGGTCCAGGGCGTCGTCCAGACGGTCGAGCAGATCCACCAGATCGCCCGCTTCGGCGTTCAACTCCACCGCCGCGTCGCTGAAGGCTTTCCACAAAGGCGTCAGTTCGGCCGCCAAGGCCTTACCGGCAGTCGTCAGACGCAACAGGCGTCGGCGGCCGTCCTCGGGGGCGGCCGCGGACTCGACCAGGCCGCGTTTCTCCATCGAGCGACTGGCCTCGCTGACCGAGGCGTGGGTGATGCGCAGGATGGCGGCGATCTCGCCCACCCCCATGGGCCGGTCGTGTTCGACCAACTGGCGCAGGATGCCGTACCAGCGCTGCTCAAACTCTATGCCCTGGGCCGCATAGACCCGCGTGCCGTCCCGATCGATGCGTTCGGACGCCCGGCGCAGGCGTGCGCCGAGGGCTGCACCGCCGAAACTGCGGCTGTAGTCGGTCACCGTGGCGTGAACTTGCGGATGACGCCGGAGAAGGTCATCAGCAGGCGGTCGCCGGTGTTGATCTGGCCGCGCACGAAGATAAGGCTTTTGCCCGCCTTGGTGACCTGGCCCGTCGCTTCGATCAGTTCGCCGACATAGCCGCCGTCGATGAAGGTCGAATCCAGCTGGACCGTGACGCCCGAGGCGCCCTCCATCTCCTGATAGGCGATCTGGAACATGGCGATGTCGGCGAAGGTCATCAGACAGCCGCCGTGCATCCGGCCGCCCGCGTTCATGTGCTTCTGCTCGGCGCGGAAGGCGCAGCGCATGTGTCCGTCGGGGTCGGGCCGCCCGTAGAAGGGGCCGACGACGGTGTCGAAGGTGTCGTGCAGATCGTAGGTCTGCCAGCCGGCGAACTCGCCCTCGGTGATGGTGATTTTCTTGGGCATGCAGACTTGGCCTTACTTATGGGCGTGCGTTGCAGCATATAGGCGCAATGAGCGATCCGATCGAAACCGCAATCCTGAACAAAATCGCCGCGCTTGAGCCCGGCAAGAGCATTGAGCCCGCCGAAGTGGCCAAAGAGCTACAGCCGGAGCAATGGCAGCGCATGCTGCCCAAGGTCCGCGCCATCGCGCTGAGCCTGATGCGCCAGGGCAAGCTGACCATCACCAAGAAGGGCAAGCCGGTCGATCCAGACCACGTCCGCGGCGTAACGCGTCTGCGTCAGGCGACCGAGGAAGAGACGGCCCAGGCTCTGAGCCGCCGTCCGCCCGCAGCCAAAGACGACATCGAGGATTAAGCGCTCCGCTCATCCCCGCGAAAGCGGGGACCCAGTCCTTTCGTGAGGCAAGGCGTTTGGGATCGATATCGCTGAAAATCGGCGAAAGGGGAGCGCCCAAAGATCTGGGTCCCCGCTTTCGCGGGGATGAGCGGATCGGGGGAAATCTCGAAGAGGTCCTGAGCGACATCCGCGCCTGTCGCGCTTGTGCGGGCGTGTTGCCGCACACGCCGCGTCCGGTGGTGCGGGTGTTTCCCGAGACGCGGCTGCTGATCTGCGGCCAGGCGCCGGGGCGGCGGGTGCACGAAAGCGGCCTGCCGTTCACCGATCCATCGGGGGACCGGCTGCGCGACTGGATGGGCGTGGACTACGACACCTTCTACGCCGAACGTCGCATCGGCGTGGCGGCACAGGCCTTCTGCTATCCGGGGACGGCGCCTAAGGGTGGGGACTATCCGCCGCCGACGCGGTGTGCGGACCTGTGGCGACCGCAGTTGCTGGAGGCCCTGCCGCAGATGGAGCTGACATTGCTTGTCGGCGGTTATGCCCAGGCCTGGGCGCTGGGCGATCGGGTCAAGCGAAACATGACCGAGACGGTGCAGGCGTGGCGGGAGTATGCGCCCGACTTGGTGGTGCTTCCGCATCCGTCCTGGCGCAATACGGCCTGGCTGAGGAAGAACCCGTGGTTCGAGGCCGAGGTGGTTCCTTATCTGCGGGAACGGGTGCGTTCTATCCTGAGTTCTGCGACCGCTCGTCCTCGCGAAGGCGGGGACCAAGTTCTTTCATGAGGCGATGCGTGGGGCCGATGGTTTTGCATTTCTCCAAGTTGATCCCGCTGGCGGCTGTGCTCGCCCTGTCCGCCTGCGCCACGCCCTATATTCAGCCGCCTTTGACGCCGCCGCCAGGGTTTGCGGGCGCTCATGTCGAGGATCGCGCCTTGGTCATGTCGGACGGGGCGCGACTGCCCTATCTGCGCTGGGGGCCGACGGATCGCACGCCCTGGGCGGTGATCGTGGCGCTGCACGGCATGAACGACCACGACGCCAGCTTCCGTCTGGCCGGCCCATGGTGGGCCGAGCAGGGGATCGAGACCTGGTCATACGACCAGCGCGGGTTCGGCGCATCGCCGGGGCGGGGCGAGTGGGCCGGCGAACAGAGAATGACCGACGACCTTCGCGAGATCACGGCCATGGCCCGCGCCCGCTATCCCAACGCCGTCATCGCGGTGGTGGGCGAGAGCATGGGCGGGTCGGTGACGGCGGCGGCCTTTGGTTCTGACAATCCGCCCGATGCGGATCGGGTGGTGCTGCTGGCGCCCGGCGTCTGGGGCTGGTCCACGCAAGGGCCGCTGAACAGCGCGGCGCTGAATATCGCCGCTCGCGCCCTGGGCGACGTGGCGCTGGAGCCGCCCGAGTTCATCACGCGCGATATTCACGCCTCGTCCAATACGCTGGAGCTGATCCGCAACGGGCGCGACCCGATGAGCATTCTCGCGACCCGGTTCGACACCGTCTATGGGCTGGTCGATCTGATGGAGACCTCGTCGCGCAGCCTGGGCCGCATCCGGGGCGACGCCATCCTGATGTACGGCGCCCACGACGAGGTGGTGAAGAGGGGGCCGATGCGGTTGGCCTTGCGACGGGCCGAGGCTGAAGGCGGCACGTTGCGCACGGCCTGGTATCCGAATGGCTGGCATCTGCTGAACCGCGATCTGGACGCCGAGATCGTCTATCGCGACGTGGTGTCGTGGCTGAAGGACCCAAAGGCGGCCCTGCCGTCAGGCGCGCCGGCGGTGCTGCCGCAGTTGGAAACCCGATCTTCGGCGCGCCCGTAAACGTCTCTTAACGCGACGTTTACCATCAAGGCGGCATTTTCTGCCTAGCGGGGCGTTTGTGTCTCCCGCGTGTATGGGGCGGGGACGCGTGGGCGGCTTCACAGCGGCGTTGCAGAAGTTCGGGATCGGCCGTCTGGCCGCAGTCCTCGGCGTCGCCGCGGGCGTGGCCGCCGTGCTGGTCGCCGTCATGCTGCGCATGGGCCAGGCGCCCGACGCGCTGCTCTATTCCAACCTCGATCTGCGCGAAGCCAGCGAGATCACCACCGCCCTGGATCAGGCCGGCATCAAATATACGTCCAAGGGCGACGGCTCGACCGTCATGGTCAACCGCGACGACGTGGGCACGGCGCGGATGCTGGTGGCCGAGAAGGGCCTCGTGACCTCGGGGTCGGTCGGCTATGAGCTGTTCGACAATCAGTCCGTCCTGGGCCAGACCGAGTTCCAGCAGCAGTTGAACGAGCAGCGTGCGCTGCAGGGCGAACTGTCGCGCACCATCATGTCGATGCGGGGCATCACCGCCGCCCGCGTCCACATCACCATGCCGCGCCGCGAGATGTTCACCTCCGCCGCAGGCGATCCGACCGCCGCCGTTCTGGTGGGGCTGGGCGGGCGCGACCTGAGCGCCGATCAGGTGCGGGCCATCCGCAACCTGGTGGCCTCGTCGGTGCCGAACCTGAAACCGGACCGTGTCACCGTGGCGGACCAGAACAACCGCACCCTGGCCGCAGGCAGCGACGACGGCACATTCTCGTCTGCCTCCGCCGCCGAGGCCAAGGGCAATACCGAAAGCCAGCTGCAAGCGCGCATCAAGGACATCGTCGAAGGCGTCGTGGGCATCGGCTCGGCTCGGGTTCAGGTGACGGCCGACATCGATCAGAGCCGCGCCACCACCCAGGAAGAGAAGTTCGATCCCGATGGCCAGGTGGTCCGTTCGACCACCACCAACGGCTCGCAATCCGCTGACAATACCGCCCAGCCCGACGGCGGCGTCACCGCGACGAACAACATCCCCGGCGGCGCGGCGCCCGGCGCCACGCCCGCCGGTTCGACCAACTCGGAAAACGCCGAGACCACCAACTACGAAATCTCCAAGACCACCACGACCACGACCAAGGAGCCGGGCGAGGTCAAGAAGCTGGCCGTCGCCGTCGCCGTGGACGGCAAATGGACGCCCGCGGCCGATGGCAAGGGCGAACCGACCTATGCGCCGCGCACGGCCGAGGAGATCGCCCAGATCAAGTCGCTGGTCGCCGCCGCCGCCGGCATCGACGAGACGCGCGGCGACAAGATCGAGGTCATCAACGTCCGCTTCAACCACGACACCGGCATCGCCGGCGGTCTGGAAGGCAAGTCGTCAATGCTGGACTTCTCCAAGAACGACATCATGCGCTTCATCGAGCTGGGCATACTGACGGTCGTCGCCCTGCTGCTGATCTTCTTCGTGCTGCGTCCGCTGCTGAAGACGGCCTCGGGCGGGACGAACCTGCCGGCCGTCATCGGCGCCAACGGCATGCCGGTGACGACGGTGGCGACAACGGTGATCGGCGCCGACGGACAGCCGCAACTGGTTCAGCTGCCTGCCCCGTCCGAAATGGATCACAAGATCGACATCGCCCGCATCGAGGGTCAGGTGAAGGCGTCCTCGGTCAAGAAGGTCGCCGACTTCGTCCAGGCCCATCCCGATGACGCCGCCGGCATCCTGCGCACCTGGGTGGCCGAAGGCTGATGGCGAAGCTGGTCAACAAGAAGGCTGCGATCGACGACCCCAACAAGCTGACGGGGCCGGAGAAGGCCGCCGTCATCCTGCTGGCGCTTGGCGAAGAGCACACCGCCCTGTGGGAGCGTCTGGACGACGACGAGGTCAAGGAGATCTCGCAGGCCATGGCGACGCTGGGCAATGTCAGCGCCGAGGCCGTCGAGGCCCTTATGATCGAGTTCGTCTCGGGTCTGTCGGGCTCCGGCTCGGTCATGGGCAGCTATGAACAGACCCAGAAGCTGCTGGCCGCCTTCCTGCCCAAGGATCGCGTCGACGGCTTAATGGAGGAGATCCGGGGTCCGGCCGGTCGCACCATGTGGGACAAGCTGGGCAATGTGAACGAGGCCGTCCTCGCCAACTATCTGAAGAACGAATACCCCCAGACGGTCGCCGTCATCCTGTCCAAGGTGCGCTCGGATCACGCCGCCCGCGTGCTGACCAGCCTGCCCGAGGACTTCGCTCTGGAATGTGTGCAGCGGATGCTGCGCATGGAACCGGTGCAGCGCGAGATCCTGGACAAGATCGAGGCGACGCTGCGCACCGAATTCATGTCGAACCTGGCGCGCACGTCCAAGCGCGACAGCCACGAGATGATGGCCGACATCTTCAACAGCTTCGACCGCCAGACCGAGGCCCGTTTCATCGGCGCACTGGAAGAGCGCAATCGCGAGTCGGCCGAGCGCATCCGCGCCCTGATGTTCGTGTTCGAGGATCTGTCCAAGCTGGATCCCGGCGGCGTCCAGACCCTGCTGCGCGGCGTGGACAAGGATTCGCTGGGCCTGGCGCTGAAGGGCGCCTCGGAGGGGCTGCGCGAGATGTTCTTCTCCAACATGTCCGAACGCGCCTCCAAGATTATGCGCGAAGACATGGAGTCGATGGGCCCCGTGCGTCTGAAGGACGTCGATGCGGCGCAGATGGCCATGGTTCAGGTCGCCAAGGACCTGGCCGCCAAGGGCGACATCATGCTGGCCGGCCAGGGCTCCGACGACGAGCTGATCTACTGACATGACCCATTCCCCCGAAATCCGTCACCTCTTCGCCTTCGACACCGAGTTCGACGCCGACGGCACGGTCGTGCGCCCCGGAGCCTGGACGCCGGCCAAACGCTCGTATCTGCCGGCCGAGGTCGATGCCCTGGTAGCGCAGGGACGGCTGGAAGCGCGCCAACAGGCGCTGGGCGAGATCGAAAACATCCGCGCCATGGCCCTGAGCAACATCGCCCAGTCGGTGGCCTCGGCCATGCCGACGCTGAAGGCCGTGGCCCAGGCGCACCGCGAACAGTCCGCCGACCTGGCCCTGGCCGCCGCCCGCGCCATCGGCGGCGCCGCGCTGGAGCGTTTTCCGCAGGCGCCGCTGAAGGCCGCGCTGGAGATGCTGGCGCAGGAGATCGACGCCTCGCCTCGCCTGGTGGTGCGGACCCCAGGCCTGGACGACGAGGCGCGCGCCCTGATCCAGCAGGCCTGCGCCGACAGCGGCTTCACCGGCGTGGTCGCCTTCCGTGACGAGCCGGGCATGGCGCAGACGGCCTTCCAGCTGGAATGGGCCGACGGTCGCGCCGACCATGATCCCAAAGGGTCCGCCGACCGCGTCGCCGAGGCGTTGACGGCCGCCCTGGCGGCCGAGGCCGGACACGCTGAATCCCTTCCCGTCGACAGGAGCATGTTCTGATGGCATCCGACGACCTGGCGCTGGAGGAATTCTCCAGCCTTTCCGGCCCGCCGCCGATCGACGATCACGGCGACAAGACCGCCGCCGACCTGGCCACCGTCTTCGACGTGCCGGTCAATATCTCGGCCGTGCTGGGCAAGTCGCACATGTCGGTGGCCCAGCTGCTGAAGCTGAACAAGGGGTCGGTGCTGGAGCTGGACCGCAAGGTCGGCGAGGCGATCGACATCTTCGTCAACAACCGTCTGATCGCGCGCGGCGAGGTCGTCGTCGTCGACGACCGGCTGGGCGTGACCATGACGGAAATCATCAAGACCGAGGATTCGGGCGCCTGATCGGCGACCGATTTTAGAGATTAAGGGAGAAGAACGATGCGTCTTCTGGTGGTAGGCAGACTGAGCGGGCAGCTCGCTTCGGCGGTGAAGATGGCCATGGCGCACGGCGCCAAGGTCACTCACGTCGAGCGCGCCGATCAGGCGACCGAGCAACTGCGCCGGGGGCAGGGCGCGGACCTGCTGATGGTCGATTATCAACTGGACATCGCCGCCCTGATCGCCGCCAACGAGGCCGAGCGGATCACCATCCCGGTCGTGGCTTTCGGCATCGACGCCGATGCGCGTGAGGCCGCCGCCGCGATCAAGGCCGGCGCAAAGGAGTTCATCCCGCTTCCGCCGGACGCCGAACTGATCGCCGCCGTCCTGTCGGCCGTCGCCGATGACGAAAAGCCGATGATCTCGGCCGACCCGTCGATGAAGGCGGTGCTTCAACTGGCCGACCAGGTCGCACGCTCGGAAGCCTCGATCCTGATCACCGGCGAAAGCGGCGTCGGCAAGGAGGTGATGGCCCGGTATCTGCACGAGCATTCGCGTCGCGCCGAACGCCCCTTCATCAGCGTCAACTGCGCCGCCATTCCCGACAACCTGCTGGAATCCGAGCTGTTCGGGCACGAGAAGGGCGCCTTCACCGGCGCCGTCGCGCGCCGCATCGGCAAGTTCGAGGAGGCCGACGGCGGCACGCTGTTGTTGGACGAAATCTCGGAGATGGACGCCCGGCTTCAGGCCAAGCTGCTGCGCGCCATCCAGGAACGGGTCATCGACCGCGTCGGCGGCTCCAAGCCGGTCTCGGTCAACATCCGCATCATCGCCACCTCGAACCGCGATCTCGCCAAGGCCGTGGCGGAGGGCGTGTTCCGCGAGGACCTGCTGTATCGCCTGAACGTCGTGAACCTGCGTCTGCCGTCTTTGCGCGAGCGTCCGGGCGACATCGTCGTTCTGGCCGATCACTTCATCAAGAAATACGCCGCCGCCAACGGCGTGCCCGTTCGCCCGATCTCGGCCCAGGCGCGCCAGGCCATCGCCGCCCATCGCTGGCCCGGCAACGTTCGCGAGCTTGAGAACGCCATGCACCGCGCGGTGTTGCTGGCGGTCGGTCCCGAGATCGACGTGGACGCCATCCGCCTGCCGGACGGTCAGCCGCTGTCGGGTCAAGGCGCGGGCGCGATGACGGGCCATGCCTATGACGGCGGACAGGGGGGCATCGCCGCCCGCGCCGCACAGGCCGCCGACGCCGTGACCCGCAGCTTCGTGGGCCAGACCGTGGCGGCGATGGAAAAGACCCTGATCCTGGACACCCTGACCCACTGCCTGGGCAACCGCACCCATGCGGCCAATATCCTGGGTATCTCGATCCGCACCCTGCGCAACAAGCTGAACGAATATTCCGACGACGGCACGGCCATCCCCGCGCCCATGAGCGGCGTCTCGGCCTCGGGTTACGCGGCCTGACCGAATGCGTGTGTCCGTGGAGCGCAGACGTGTCCTGACGGGCCTTGGCGCCTTGGGCGTTATGGGGTGTTCTCCGCGAGCGGCCTTCCAACCTGCCGCGCCAGCAGCCGTCCCGGTTGAGGTCGTCGATCTATTGGACCTAGAAACGGGCAACGGCGGCCGTCTGGGCTTCGTCGCCCAGGACACGGCTACGGGCCGCAGCCTGTCTTGGCGCGGCGACGAACGGTTCGTCTATTGCTCGACCTTCAAGATGTATCTGGCCGCCGCGACCCTGCTTCGGGTTCAGGCGGGGCAAGAGCGTCTGGATCGTCGGATTCCGATCACCGCCGCCGACATGATCGATCACGCGCCAGTCACTGAGCCCGCAGTCGGCCGCAGCCTGTCGGTCGAACAACTGATGAAGGGCACGGTGGAGGTCAGCGACAATCCCGCCGCGAACCTGTTGCTCAAAGCGATGGGCGGCCTGTCGGCCATGCAGGCCTTCTATCGCGACATCGGCGACGACAGCACCCGAGCCGACCGTTTCGAACCCGAGATGAACCGGCTGGACGGCGACAAGGACACGATCCGGCCGGGCCAGTCGGTCGCCAACATCCGGCGTCTGTTCCTCGACGAAACGTCGCCGCTGAACGCCGCGTCGCGGACTATGCTGCTGCGCTGGATGACGGATACGCCGACAGGCCAGAATCGTCTTAGGGCTGGGGCGCCCGCCGGTTGGCGTGTGGCGCACAAGACGGGGACGGGGGGCTATGGTCCGACTAACGACATCGGCCTTTTGTATCCGCCGACCGGCCGACCGGTGATCGTGGCGGTCTATTATCATGCGAACAGGGCATCGTCCGACGCCGACAATGCGGCCGTGATCGCCGAGGCGACGCGCCGGGCTCTGAAGGCGCTGGGGCGTGACTGAAACGCCCATGATGATGAAGGACGGCATGGCGCGCCCCACCGGGCGCGACGTCCTGGGCTGGGTCAACCGCGGCGAAGTGCTGATGGCGGTCGGCGTGATCGGCGTGATCATGCTGCTGATCCTGCCGGTCCCGAAGATGCTTCTGGACCTCCTGCTGGCGATCTCGCTGGTCTCGTCCGTGCTGATCCTGATGACCGCCGTGATGATGAAGCGGCCGCTGGACTTCGCCATCTTCCCCACGGTGCTGCTGGTCTCGACCCTGTTCCGCCTGGGCCTGAACCTGGCCTCGACGCGCCTGATCCTGACGCACGGCCAGGAGGGCCACGACGCCGCAGGTCAGGTCATCAACGCCTTCGGCCAGCTGATGATGGGCGGCAACTTCATCATCGGGGTGATCATCTTCGCCATCATCCTGGTCGTGAACTTCGTCGTCATCACCAAGGGCTCGACCCGGATCGCCGAAGTGTCGGCCCGCTTCACCCTGGATTCCATGCCGGGCAAGCAGATGGCCATCGACGCCGACCTGTCCAGCGGCCTGATCACCGAGGAGCAGGCCAAGCTGCGTCGCAAGGAGCTGGAGCAGGAATCGACCTTCTTCGGCGCCATGGACGGCGCCTCCAAGTTCGTGCGCGGCGACGCCGTCGCCGGCCTGATCATCACCTTCATCAACGCCATCGGCGGCATCCTGATCGGCACGCTGCAGCACGGCATGCCGGCGATGGAGGCCGCCAACACCTATGTCCAGCTGACCATCGGCGACGGCCTGGTGACGCAGGTCCCGGCCATCATCATCTCCATCGCCGCCGGCTTCCTGGTATCCAAGGCGGGCGTCGAGGGCACGGCGGATAAGGCCATGGTCACCCAACTGGCCACCAACCCCGTGTCGCTGGGCGTGGTGTCGGGTGCGGCCGGCCTGATCGGCCTGATCCCCGGCATGCCTCTACTGCCGTTCGCGGCCCTCGCCATCGGCTCGGGCTTCATGGCCTGGAGGCTGGGCCGCAACCGGCTGAGGCCGCAACCGACCGAGGCGGAGATCGCCGCGACCGCCGCCGCCGCCAAGCCCAAGGAAGACGTCGAAGAGCCGATCTCCAACATCCTGACCATCGACGAGGTGAAGATCGAGCTGGGCTATTCGCTGCTCAGCCTGATCAACGATCTGGAGGGCCGTCGACTGACCGATCAGATCCGCGCCCTGCGGCGGTCCTTGGCCCAGGAATACGGCTTCGTCATTCCCCAGGTGCGCATCCTCGACAACATGCGCCTGCCGACCCAAGGCTACGCCATCCGCATCAAGGAGATGGAGAGCGGCGCGGGCGAGGTGCGACTGGGACATCTGATGGCGATGGACCCGTCTGGACGTCAGGTCGAACTGCCGGGGGAACACATGCGCGAGCCGGCCTTCGGTCTGCCCGCGACCTGGATCGAAGAGGGGATGCGCGAGGAGGCGACGTTCCGGGGCTACACCCTGGTCGATCCCTCGACGGTGCTGACCACCCACCTGACCGAGATCCTGAAGGACAATATGGCGGACCTGCTGTCCTATGCAGAGGTGCAGAAGCTGCTGAAGGAACTGGGCGCCGAAGAGAAGAAGCTGGTCGAGGAACTGGTCCCCAGCGTGGTCACGGTCACCACCCTGCAACGGGTGCTGCAATCGCTGCTGCGCGAAAAGGTGTCGATCCGCGACCTGCCGGCGATTCTGGAAGGCCTGGCCGAGGCGGCGCCCCACAGCTCCAGCGTCACCACCCTGGTCGAACATGTCCGCGCACGCCTGGGCCGCCAGCTGTGCTGGCAGAACAAGGACGGCGAGGGCGCGCTGCCCATCGTCACCCTTTCGCCGGAGTGGGAGGCCGCCTTCGCCGAAAGCCTGATCGGGCAGGGCGAGGACAAGCAGCTGGCCATGGCGCCGTCGCGGCTTCAGGACTTCATCCGCTCGGTGCGCGATACCTTCGAACGGATCGCCATGACGGGCGAGAATCCGGTGCTGCTGACCGGGCCCATGACGCGCCCCTATGTCCGCTCGATCATCGAGCGTTTCCGGGGCCAGACCGTGGTGATGAGCCAGAACGAGATCCACCCCAAGGCGCGGTTGCGTACACTGGGCCAGGTCTGACAAAGGCCTGTAAACGCGGCGGAATCAGTTTGACGTTTGACGCGGCGCAGCACGCCGCTAAAGCTCCACCGTCATGATCCCAAGTCCTCGGTCCCAATGGTCGCGATTGCGCGACTTCACCCGCACGTCGTCGCTCGCGCGGTCGATGTCGGCCATGCTGATCCTGGTCTTCGGCCTGCTGATCGTCGTCAATGCGACCACCTTCGTGATGATCCAGCGTACGGCTTCCGTGAACCGCACCATCGAACATGCCCAGCTGATGCGGCGGGCGTCGCGCACGACATTGATTTCCATGCTGAACGCCGAGACCGCTCAGCGAGGCTTCCTGCTGACCGGCCGCAGCGATTTCCTTCAGCCCTATCGGCAGGCGCAGGAAGAGATGAAGCCGGCGGTCGCCTTCCTCGACGAAGGCGCGGCGCAGGATCCGACGCTGAAGGGGCCGGTCGATCTCATCCATCGCCTGGCGGACCTGAAGTGGGCCGAGATGGAACGGACCGTGACCCTGGCCCAGCAGGGGCGGATCGGTCAGTCGATCCAGGCCGTTCGGTCGGGCGAAGGCAAGCGCTATATGGACGAACTGCGGGCCGCCGTGGACGCCTTCGACGCCCTCAAGTCCGCCCGCATCGCCGAACGCAGGAAGGCCTCCGACCGTTTTGGCGTCCTGACGGTGACGATGAACGCCATCGCCGGCCTGCTGGTGATCGTCCTGGCGCTGCTGTCGGCCTGGATGGTTCGGCGATACGTGTCTGAACTTCAGGCCGCCCGCGCCACGCTGGATGCGGCCAACGCCGGTCTGGAAGACAAGGTGCGCGAACGCACCGGCGACCTGATGCGCGCCAACGAGGAAATCCAGCGCTTCGCCTATATCGTCAGCCACGACCTGCGCGCGCCCCTGGTCAACGTCATGGGCTATACCTCCGAGCTGGAGCAGGCGGGCAGGGTCGTCGACAAGGCCATCGCCGACGCCGAAAAGACGCGCGCCGTCGACGCCGACGTGATCATGGCCGTCCGCGAGGACATGCCCGAGGCCATCGGCTTCATCCGCGCCTCGACCGAGAAGATGGACCGGCTGATCAACGCCATCCTGAAGCTGTCGCGCGAGGGCCGCCGCAATCTGCTGCCCGAGACGCTGGACATGACGGCCATGGCCCAGAACATCGCCGACAGCGTTCACCACCAGACCGAGGCCTCGGGCGCAAGCATCGAGGTGCAGCCTCTGCCGGAAATCGAAAGCGACCGTATTTCGATGGAGCAGATCGTCGGCAATCTGATCGACAACGCCGTCAAATATCTGGACGCGGACCGACCGGGCGAGATCGTGGTGTCGGGCGAGGACGTGCCCGGCGGCTGGGTCGTCTATCGCGTCGCCGACAACGGCCGGGGCATCGCGCCGCGCGACCACGAGCGAATCTTCGAACTGTTCCGCCGGTCCGGCAAGCAGGACCGGTCGGGCGAGGGGCTGGGGCTGGCCTTCGTCAGGAACAGCGTGCGCCGGATCGGCGGGACCATCGACGTGGAGTCCGAGTTGGGCAAAGGCTCGACTTTCCTGCTGAAATTCCCCAAACGACTGATCCTAGCTGAACCCGGAGGCGCGCTGTGACGCAACCCGTCAAAATCATCATGGTCGAAGACGACCACGGCCACGCCAAGCTGATCGAAAAGAACATCCGCCGGGCCAACATCAACAACGAAATCAAGCATTTTGACGAGGGCGGTGCGGCGCTCGACTATCTGTTCAGCGACGAAATCCTGAACAACGGGCCGCTGCTGATCCTGCTGGACCTCAACCTGCCCGATATGTCGGGCACCGACATTCTGGAGAAGGTGAAGGGCAACGACCGTCTGAAGCGCGCGCCGGTCGTCGTACTGACCACCACGGACGACAAGGTCGAGATCCAGCGCTGCTACGACCTGGGCTGCAACGTCTACATCACCAAGCCGGTGGATTATGAATCCTTCGCCGGCGCCATCCGCCAACTGGGCCTGTTCCTGTCGGTCATCCAGGCGCCGGAGATCTGACGATCGAGACGCCGCAGCCTATCCGCCTGCTCTATATCGACGACGACCGGGGCCTGTCCCGGCTGGTCGAGAAGGAACTGGTGCGTCACGGTTATGCCGTCACCTGCGCCCCCGACGGGGACGCGGGGCTGGCGCTGTTGCAGCAGCACGAATACGATGTCTGCGCCCTGGACCACTACATGCCGACACGCGACGGCCTGGACGTCCTGCCCGACATCATGGCGCTGAATGCGCCGCCGCCGGTCGTCTATGTGACGGGCGCGCAAGAGGGGCGGATCGCGGTCGCGGCCCTGCGTGCCGGCGCGGCCGACTATGTCATCAAGGACGTGTCCGAGGACTTCACCTCCCTGCTGCGCTCGGCGCTGGAAGACGCCCTGCTGCGTCGCCGGCTCCAGCGCGAGAACGACCTGGCCCAGGAAGAAATCCGCCTGGCGCGCGACCGGGCCGAGGCGATGCTGCGTGAGGTCAATCACCGCGTCGGCAACTCGTTGCAGCTGGTGTCCAGCTTCATGTCTCTGCAGATGCGACACGTGACCGATCAAGGCGCCAGGGATGCGCTGCGCGAGTCTCAGGCGCGCATCGAGGCCGTGGCTCACGTTCACCGGCGCCTCTACACCTCGGGCGATATGAGCACTGTCGCAATGGACGAATATCTGGTGGGACTGATGGACGAACTGTCCAAGTCCATCGGGCCGGGCGAGGGATCGCCCAAGTTGACCTTGGACGCGGAACCCCTGTCGGTCACGACCGACCAGGCGGTGTCCATCGGCGTCATCGTCACCGAACTGGTCACCAACGCCGTCAAATACGCCTACTCGCCGGGGCAGGGCGGCGAAATCCGCATCCATCTGCGCCGCGAGGGTGACAACAAGGTCGCCCTGATGGTCGAGGACGACGGCCCCGGCATGGGCGACGGCACGCCCAAGGGCACGGGTCTGGGTGGCAAGATCATTTCCGCTATGGCCTCGGGTCTGCGCTCGGTCGTCGAGTTCGACGGCGCCCACAAGGGCGTGCGCGCCAGGCTGTCGTTCGACCTCTAGGGTCGGTATCCGTCATGTTGCAGTTCGGCGTTCGCAAACCCGCTTCCGATTATCGTCACCGCGCCACGGCGTTCGGCATCGTCGAACGCGACGGTCTGATCGCCTGTGTCCGGGTGGAGCGCGAGGCCGGTCCCTATTTCGACCTGCCCGGCGGCGGCGTCGATGTCGAGGAGACCGAGGTCCAGGCCCTTAAGCGCGAGTTCGTCGAGGAGACGGGCCTAACCATCGCGCCGCTGAACCGCATAGCCGAGGCCAGCCAGTATTTCGTGCGCTCGACGCGCGAGCCGGTGAACAATGTCGGCGGCTTCTGGACGGCGACCGTCACCGCCGAAAACCCGGATGCGAAATGCGAGGACGACCACACCTTGGTGTGGCTGGATCCGACCTTCGCCCTGTCCCGCCTGAGGCACGATTCCCACGCCTGGGCGGTCGCTGTCTGGCTGCGTCGCGCAAGCTGAGCCGTACGGAACGAGGGCGCGGCTATGCCGTTTCTTTTTCAACCCGCAACGCCCTGTCGCGGCTATTGAAAACGGAGATTACAGATGGCTGATCACGACCGTATCGAAGGCGCCGCCAAGAACATCGGCGGCAAGATCAAGGAAACCGTCGGCAAGGTGACCGGCGACACCAAACTGCAGGCCGAAGGTAAGGCCGACCAGGTCGAGGGCAAGGTCCAGAACACCGTCGGCGGCGTCAAGGACAGCCTCCGCGACAAGGCCTAAGCCTCACTAGAGTTGCGCGAAGATTAGGAAACGCCGTCCGCGAAAGCGGGCGGCGTTTCTGCGTCTCGATCAGTCCTTGTCGCCCCAAAGATTGATCGACAGGCCCTTGCTGTCCTTCGCATCGACGGGGCGGCATTCCGAACTGAACCCGCCTTCGACGGGGCGGGGACGGCAGTCCATTTCCCGCAAGGCTGAAGGGGCGCTGGCAACCCGCGATTGCGGCCCGCACTGAACGGCATAGGCCGAGCCGCCGGCGTTGGCCTGGATCATCTGGCAGTCGCCCGCCATCCCACTAGGACGCAGGGCGTCTGGCAGGTCAGGACCCATGGCCAGGGCCAGTTGTTCACGCACCTCGGTCTGACAGGTCTCCATCGACTTGGCGCCGCGCACCAGCGGACTGCACCGCGCGCGCTCGAACCCGAAAGGATCGGCCAAGCCCCACGCCGGCACGGAATGCTGAACCGCCGGCGCGGGCGTCTCGACCACGGGGTCTGGCGCAGGCGCCTCCCACACCACGGTCGGGGCGGGTTGCTGAAACAGAAGCAGGGCGAAGGCGGCGGCGATCATGGACAAGACCCCTCGATGTGGTCGTAGGGCAGGAAACTCGCCCGTGACGCGAAACCTACCTTGTCAGGGCGCGCATCGCCTTGTCGAGACCTTCCAGCGTCAGGGGGAACATCCGCTCCTCCATCACCTCGCGCAGCAGGCCGACCGAGGCGGTGTAGCTCCAGTAGCGTTCTTGAACCGGGTTCAGCCAGATCGACTTGTCCCACTGCTGACGCACCCGCTTCATCCAGACGGCGCCGGCCTCCTCGTTCCAGTGCTCGACGGAACCGCCCGGCATGGTGATCTCATAGGGGGACATGGTCGCATCCCCGACGAAGATGGCGCGCCAGTCGCCCGGATATTTGTGCAGCAGGTCCCAGGTCGCGATCCGCTCGCTATGCCGACGCCGGTTGTCCTTCCAGACTCCCTCGTAAAGGCAGTTGTGGAAGTAGAAGAACTCCAGGTTCTTGAACTCGGTCTTGGCGGCGGAGAACAGCTCCTCGACCAGCTTGATGTGCCCGTCCATCGAGCCGCCGATGTCGAGGAACAGCAGCACCTTGATCGTGTTGCGACGCTCGGGCCGCATCCGAATGTCCAGCCAGCCCTGGCGCGCCGTACCGTCGATGGTGCCGTCGATGTCCAGTTCTTCCGCCGCCCCCTCGCGCGCGAACCGGCGCAGGCGACGCAGCGCCACCTTGATGTTGCGCGTGCCCAGTTCGACCGTGTCGTCCAGGTTTCGAAACTCGCGCTTCTCCCACACCTTGACCGCCCGGCCGTGCTTGCCCGGTCCGCCGATGCGCACCCCCTCGGGGTTGTAGCCGCCGTGGCCGAACGGGCTGGTCCCGCCCGTGCCGATCCATTTCGAGCCGCCGGAATGGCGTTCGTGCTGCTCCTCCAGCCGCTGTTTCAGCGTCTCCATCAGCTTGTCGAACCCGCCCAGCGCCTCGATCTGGGCCTTTTCCTCGTCGGTCAGATATTTCTCGTTCAGCAGCCGCAGCCAGTCCTCGGGAATGTCGGTGGTCAGGTCCTCGCCCGCGCCAACCGACTCCACGCCCTTGAACACGGTCCCGAACACCTGGTCGAACCGGTCATAGTGTTTCTCGTCCTTGACCAGTACCGCACGCGACAGGTGATAGAAGGTCTCGACCTCACGCCCCGCCAGATCGCGATCCATGGCCTCCATCAGATGGAGCCATTCCTTCATCGACACCGGAACCTTGGCGTCGCGCAGGGCGGTGAAGAGGGGCAGGAGCATCAGAAGATTTCGGAGGGGGGCGGCAGCGACGGCAAAGCCGACTTCAGCTCAGGAATATGCGTCAGCGATAGACGCCAAAGCTCAGCGTGATCGATCCGACGGTATTCGTGAGCGATCAGGTGCCGGAGATTGACGATCTTGCGCCACTCGATCTGCGGCAGCGCTGCCCGGAATTGATCAGACAGCCTATTGGCCGTCTCGCCCAGAACCAGGAAATGCAGGGCCAGGGCGTGTGGTAAGGCTATGTCCGACAAAAAGGTGTCACGGTCCTGATCGGCGACCAGGCTTTCGATCTCAGCAATGCGCGCCATCATTTCATGCACATGAGCGGCGTCTCGGGGGTCAGACCACAAGGGCGTCCCTTTCGGCCGTGTGGCGAATGTACGGGTTGGTCAGAGAACGATCCAGGATCAGTTCGACCTTGACGCCGAGCCTGTGGCTCAAAGCATCTTCCACCGGCAGCCCACCCCACGGGGCGGTGGGCCCGACTTCGTCCACCAGCAGATCGACATCGCTGTCCGGTCCCGCCTCGTCCCGAGCGTAGCTGCCGAACAGGCGCAGGTTGACGATGCCCTGTTCTTCGAGCCAGGGCTTCAGGTCGCGCAGTTTTTCCAGCAGTTCGGCGCGGGTCATATCGACAACATAGTCTATCCGCGTCTCAAGATGAACTCGTGGTCGCGCCAGGCGCCGATGGGGTAGTCGTATTCCCCGGCCTTTTCGAACCCATAGGCGGCGTACAGGCGCTGGGCCTTGTCATTGCCGCTCCAGACGCCGATCCACAGCGGACCTTTCGTGTGGGCCTCCATCCAGTCCAACGACAGGGTCAGAAGCTTCGTGCCCAGGCCCAGACCCTGCGCGGCCTTGGACACATACAAGCGGCGCAACTCCATATGCTCCGGTTGGGCCTCGGGATGGGGCAGGCCGTTGGGACCGGCGTTGGCGAAGGCCAGCAGTTCGCCGTCCCGCTCGGCCACCCACCAGGCGCAGCCCGGTTCGGCCAGTTTTTTCCGCGTCGGCTCGGGATCGAAACTGGCGTCGAGGAAGGCCTTCAGATCGGCCTCGGGATAGGGAATGCCGAACCCCTCGACGAAGGTGTCAATGAAGGTCTGGCGACCCAGGGCGCCCAGTGCGGCGGCGTCGTCGAGGCGGGCCTGGCGGATCATGATCTCGGTCATGATCCGCCCATAGAGGCAGACGTCAAAAGCCGTCCAGCGCGATCTTGCCGATGGTCGCGCCGCTTTCCAGCCGGCGGTGACCTTCGAGCAGATTTTCGACCGACAGCGCGCCGAGGTTTTCGGTCAGGGTGGTGCGGACGGCGCCGGCGTCCACCAGACGCGAGACCTCGGTCAGCAACCTGTGCTGTTCGATCATGTCGGGGGTCTGCTGCACGGGTCGAGTGAACATGAACTCCCAGACGAAGCCCGCCGCCTTCTGCTTCAGCAGTTCGACCGGCAGCCCCTTGAAGTCGTCGATGGCGCCGATCACGCCCTGCACCGCCACCGCGCGGGCCAAGGCTTCGAAATGGGCCTGGGTGTGGGTCAGGGATGCGATATATTTCGGGGCGCGTTCCCCGGCCGCCGTCAGGGCTTCATCGATCGGGCCGGAGTGATCGATCACCGCGTGGGCGCCCAGGTCCAGGCACCATTGGCGGGTGTCGGGGCGCGAGGCGGTGGCGACGACACGCAGGTTGGTGACGGCGCGGGCGATCTGGATCAGGGCCGAGCCGACCCCGCCCGCGCCGCCGACGATCAGCAGGGTCTCATCCTCGTCCTTGCCGGCCTTCAACCGGTCGAACAACAGCTCCCAGGCCGTGATGACCGTCAGGGGCAGGGCGGCGCCCTCTGCGAATGTCAGGGACCTAGGCTTGGGTCCGACGATCCGCTCGTCCACGGCCTGGCGTTCCGCGTTGGAGCCGGGCCGGTCGATCTGGCCGGCGTAGAATACCTCGTCCCCGACCTTGAACAGGCTGGCGTCGTCGCCGACGCCGATCACCACCCCGGCCGCGTCATAGCCCAGGATGCTGGTCTGGCCTTCCTCGGGTTGGCGGCTGGCGCGCACCTTCGTGTCCACGGGGTTCAGGCTGACGGCCTTGACCTGAACCAGCAGGTCGCGCGGGCGCAGGATCGGTTCGGGCGCGTTGAAGGCGACCAGGGCGGCGGGGTCGGTCGCGGGGCGGGGGCCGGTCGTGCCGATGGCCTTCATGACGATCTCCTCGGGCTTGTTTCGTCGCCTTGCACATCGGCTTGCGATAGGCTGGCCGCAAGGCGCATCCGAGAAATGACCAACCCGCCATGAACCCTCTGCCGATCTTCACCCATCCGTCGATGCTGTCTCACGCGCCCGGCGCGGGACATCCCGAAAGTCCCGAGCGTCTGAAGGCGGTGCTGGAGGCCTTGGCCGACGCAGGGCTGGCCGGCGACCAACGCGCGGCGACCCCGGCCGAGGTCGCGGATCTGGAGCGGGTGCATCCAGCCGCCTATGTCGCGCGCCTGCTGGAGGCGTCGCCGGTCGAGGGGATGATCCAGTTGGACGCCGACACCGTGCTTTCGCCCGGCAGCGTGCCGGCCGCGCGACTGGCGGCGGGAGCGGCGATCGACGCGGTGCGGGCCGTGGCGCGGGGCGAGATGAACCGCGCCTTCGCCGGCGTTCGTCCGCCGGGCCACCATGCCGAGCCGGATCGCGCCATGGGGTTCTGCCTGTTCTCCTCCGTCGCCGTCGCGGCGCGCGTGGCTCAATCCGAAGGGATGGCGCGGGTGGCGGTGGTGGATTTCGACGTTCACCACGGCAACGGCACCCAGGCCGCGTTCGAAGACGACGACAGCCTGTTCCTGGCCTCCATCCACCAGATGCCGCTCTATCCCGGCACGGGGGCGGCCTCCGAAGCCGGGGTCGGCAACATCGTCAACGCCCCGGTCGTTCCCCATGCGGCGCGAGAAGACTGGCGCGCGACCTTCGCCGGCGGACTGATGCCGGCGCTGGAATCGTTTCGGCCGGACCTGATCCTGATCTCGGCCGGCTTCGACGCCCACAGGCGCGATCCGCTGGCGCATCAGTCGCTGGAGGCCGAGGATTTCGCCTGGGCGACGCGTGCGATTCTGGAGGTCGCGCGTCGGACGTGTTCGGGCAAGGTTGTGTCGGCGCTTGAGGGCGGTTACGACCTTGAAGGACTAGGCCGCTCTGCGGTCGCCCACGTCGCCGCGCTCGGGGAGGACTGAGGACGCTTAACGCCTTGAAACCAAAGGCCCGTCCGTTTGTCATGTCAGCCCCCGCCCTGTCCCTCGATTCGACCGAACCGTCCGTGTCCCAGCCTGATGCTGCGGCATCCGTCGGCGCGCTTGTGGCCCTGCGGCCCGGCGCCATCATCCTGACGCGCCACGGTGAGCCGGCCCTGTCGCGCAAATGCCTGATCACGGCGCGCCAGTACGGCGAGTGGTGGGCGAAATACGAGATCGGCGGTCTGCTGGCCGGTCAGACGCCGCCGCCCGAACTGGTCGCCGCTGCGCAAGGCGCCGGGGCCATCTACGCCTCGACCCGCCAGCGCGCCCAGGAAACCGCCGCCGCCGCCGCCGCCGGGCGCGAGGTGATGGCCGACGTGATGTTCATCGAGGCGCCCCTGCCGCCGCCGCCTATCCCTGAATGGATCAAGCTGTCGCCCAAATGGTGGGGCGTGGTGTCGCGCTTCTGGTGGCACGCCTTCGACCACCACGACGGCCAGGAGACCCGCGCCCAGGCCGAGGCGCGCGCCGATCAGGCGGCGCACAAGCTGATCGCGCGGGCCGAGAGCGGCCAGGACGTGCTGGTCTTCGCCCACGGCTATTTCAACCATATGGTCGGCCGCGCGCTGAAGGCCGACGGCTGGAAACTGGTCCACAACCAGGGCTTCAAATACTGGTCCCAGCGGCGCTACGAGAAACGATAGCCGCTTCTGACATTGATGCGGCGGTTGCGCCCCATTAGGGTCCGCGCCATGACCGACACCGCCGCCGCCATCCCCGCCGATCTCAGCTTCGAAGACGCCCTGCAGCGTCTGGAAACCATCGTGTCCCGCCTGGAGTCCGGCCAGGCGCCGCTGGAAGAATCCATCGCCCTGTACGAAGAGGGCGCCAAGCTGAAGGCGCATTGCGAGGCGCGCCTGAAGGCGGCCCAGCTGCGTGTCGAAAAGATCGTGGTCGGCCCCGACGGCCAGGCCAAGGGTGTCGAGGCGGCGTCCTTCGAATGAGCGGTCGATCGTCTTGAACCGCGTCATCGCTGCAAACTCGCCCGAGCAGGCGGTGATCGATCGTGTGGCCGAGGTCGCCGATCTGGTCACGGTCGCGCTGGATGAACTGCTGCCACGCGCCGAAGGCCCCGAATCGCGCCTGACCGAGGCGATGCGCTATGCGGCGCTGGGCCCCGGCAAACGGCTGCGGCCGTTCTTTGCGCTGGAGGCCGCGCGCCTGTTCGACATCGACGAGCGGTCGGTGCTGCGCGCCGCCTGTGCCCTGGAATGCGTCCACGCCTACAGCCTGGTTCACGACGACCTGCCGTGTATGGACGACGACGACGTGCGTCGCGGGCGCCCGACGGTTCACCGCGCCTATGACGAGGCGACGGCGGTGCTGGCCGGCGATGCGCTTCAGACCGCCGCCTTCGACATCATCCTGCACGAAGACACCCACGACGATGCGGCCGTGCGCTGCGAGCTGGCGGCGCGGCTGTCGCTGGCGTCCGGCGCACGGGGCATGGCGGGTGGTCAGATGATCGATCTGCTGGGCGTGCGCGACGACCTGGGCGGCGTCGCACGGATGCAGCGGCTGAAGACCGGCGCCCTGTTCGCCTATGCCTTCGAAATCCCGCTGATCATCGCCGATGCCTCAATGTCGCAGCAGCATGCCCTAATCAGCTTCGCCCACGATGTCGGCCTGGCCTATCAGATCGTCGACGACCTGCTGGACGCCGAAGGGTCGGCCGAGGAGATGGGCAAGGCGGCCGGCGGCAAGGATGCGGCCCTGGGCAAGACCAATTTCGTCACCCTTCTGGGTCTGGAAGCGGCGCGACACAGGGTCGCGCATCTTGCAAACCAAGCCCGCTCGCACCTGGAGCCCTTTGGCGAAGACGCCGAAACCCTCAGAGCCAGCGTGGACTTTGTGCTAAAGCGCCGGTCCTGAAGCCTTGGCTTGGAATGCGACCATTCCAGCCCGAATTCTGCGTGTGAACCATGGCGGCGAGTCTGGTGCGATCCTCATCTATCGCGCACAGATTGTCGTCTCGAAGTGGCGAGCTCCCGATCTGACTCCGTTTCTTCGTGAGGCGCTGTCGCACGAACTGACTCACCAAATGCGCTTTGGGGCGCTCATGCCGGCGCGACAAGCCAAGCCCTGCCGCATGATGTGGATATGGACGGTCGGGGGCGGAATCCTTGGACTGGCGTCGGCTTTGTTGGGGCGCGAGGCGATCCTGGCTTGCACCGAAGCTGTCGAGCGGACTGTTCATAAGCACTTGGACGAGCAAATTGCCTGGGCGACAACGCATGATCCCGGTCTTGCGACGGTTATCCGCGATATTCAGTTTGAAGAGCTCGAACACCTCGATTTCGCTATTAGGGAAAGGCGTCGCGCGGGCTTTCTGTGGCTCGACAAATTGATTGCGACGGCCACGGACGGTTTGATCTGGATTTCCACACGGGGGGACTCCGCAAGATTGGCTATCCAACTCGCGGGACCGAAACAGCCTTTCGGGGGTTGAAAGAAAACCCCTACGACAACATGGACGCTCGCCTAAGCACTCGTCCCGGATTAGATATCCTAGATGCCTAACACCCCGCTTCTCGACACCGTCAAATTCCCGGCCGACACCCGGGCCTTCGATATCGCCCAGTTGAAACAGCTGGCGCAGGAAGTGCGCGCCGAGACGATCGATGCGGTGTCCGTCACCGGCGGCCATCTGGGCGCGGGCCTGGGCGTGGTCGAGCTGACCACGGCGCTGCACCATGTGTTCGAGACGCCCAAGGACATCCTGATCTGGGACGTCGGCCATCAGTGCTATCCGCACAAGATCCTGACCGGACGGCGCGACCGCATCCGCACCCTGCGCCAGGGCGGCGGCCTGTCGGGCTTCACCAAGCGCAGCGAGAGCGAATACGATCCGTTCGGCGCCGCCCACGCCTCGACCTCGATCAGCGCCGCCCTGGGCTTCGCCGCCGCGCGCGACCAGAAGGGCGAGAAGAACCGCGTCGTGGCCGTCATCGGCGACGGCTCGATGTCGGCCGGCATGGCCTATGAGGCGATGAACAACGCCGCCGAGGCGACCAGCGGCCAGTTGATGGTCATCCTGAACGACAACGACATGTCCATCGCGCCCCCGGTGGGCGGGATGAGCGCCTATTTAGCCGGCCTGGTGTCGGGCGGGGCCTATCAGAACGTGCGGCGGCTGGGTAAATCCGTCGCCCAGCACCTGCCGCGCCCCTTCCGAAAGGCGGCCAAGAAGGCCGAGGAATATGCACGCGGCATGGTCACCGGCGGCACCTTCTTCGAGGAGCTGGGCTTCTACTACGTCGGTCCCATCGACGGCCACGACATGGACAATCTGGTGCCGATCCTGAAGAAGGCGGCCGCCATCGAGGACCGGCCCGTGCTGGTTCACGTCGTGACGCAAAAGGGCAAGGGCTACACCCATGCCGAGAGCAGCGCCGACAAACTGCATGCCGTGGTCAAGTTCGACGTGGTGTCGGGCAAACAGGCCAAGGCCATCTCCAATACGCCCAGCTACACCAAGGTGTTCGGGACCGAGCTGATCAAACACGCCAGGATCGATCCGTCGATCGTGGCGATCACGGCGGCCATGCCCTCGGGCACGGGGCTTGACCTGTTCGGTCAGGCCTTCCCGGAGCGCACCTATGACGTCGGCATCGCCGAACAGCACGCGGTGACGTTCGCGGCCGGCCTGGCGGCGGACGGGATGAAGCCGGTCTGCGCCATCTATTCGACCTTCCTGCAACGCGGCTACGACCAGGTGGTGCACGATGTGGCGATCCAGTCGCTGCCGGTTCGGTTCGCCATGGATCGTGCGGGTCTGGTCGGTTCGGACGGAGCGACCCATGCCGGATCGTTCGACATCGGTTTCATGGGCGCGCTGCCCGGCATGGTGCTGATGGCCGCCGCCGACGAGGCGGAACTGGCGGCGATGATCTCGACCTCGCTGGCCATCGATGACCGCCCCAGCGCCTTCCGCTATCCGCGCGGCGACGGCGTGGGCGTTGAAATTCCGGACCTCGCCGCGCCGCTGGAGATCGGCAAGGGCCGGATCGTGCGCGAGGGAACCTCGGTCGCCATCCTGAGCTTGGGCACGCGCTTGCAGGAATCGCTGAAGGCGGCGGACATGCTGGCCGCCAAGGGCGTGTCGGCCACCGTCGCCGACGCCCGCTTCGCCAAGCCGCTGGACGCCGATCTGATCCTGCGTCTGGCGCGCGAGCACGAGGCGCTGATCACGGTCGAGGAAGGCGCCATGGGCGGCTTTGGCGCCTTCGTGCTGCAACTGCTGGCCGAGAAGGGCGCGCTGGACGGCGGGCTCAAGATCCGCACCCTGAACCTGCCCGACGTGTTCCAGGATCAGGATGCGCCGATGGCCATGTACGCCCAGGCCGGCCTGAACGCCGAACACATCACCGCCGCCGCGCTTCAGGCCCTGGGCGTGTCCGCCAGTCAGGCCGTCCGCGCGTAACCCGTCAGGCGCGGTCGCGAATCCGCATCGCGCCGCGTTCGCCCGTCTCCACCTCGAACCGGCCGGTCGCGCGGATCAGGTCCGACAGCTTGGCGTAGCCATAGGTGCGCTGATCGAAGTCGGGATGGGCGTTGCGCAGCCGATTGCCGATGCCGCCCACCGCCACCCAGCCGTCGCCGTCCTCGTCCATATCGGCGATGATGGCCGCGATCAGGCGCGCCGCCTCCGACGGCTTGCGCTTGGTCGCCGGCGCCTCGGCCACGGGCGACTTGGCGCCCGCGTCGGCCGGAACGGGCGCGATCAGGTTCTCGGTATAGATGAAGCGGGTGCAGGCCTGGCGGAAGCTTTCGGGCGTCTTCTGCTCGCCGAACCCATAGACATCGACGCCTTCCTCGCGGATGCGGGCCGCCAGTCGGGTGAAATCGGCGTCCGACGACACCAGGCAGAAGCCGTCGAACCGCCCCGAATGCAGCAGGTCCATCGCATCAATGACCAGGGCGATGTCGCCCGAGTTCTTGCCCTTGGTATTGGCGAAATTCTGCTGGGGCTGGATGGCGAAGCGGGCCAGAACCCGGGTCCAGCCGGCGATCTGCGGGCTGGCGAAATCGCCGTAGATGCGCCGCGCCGAGGCCTCGCCCAAGGTGGCGATCTCGTTGAACAGCGCCTCTGCGATCCGGGCGGAGGCGTTCTCCGCGTCGATAAGGACCGCGAGGCGAGGAGCCTTTTCGTCAGCCATGGCGGATGTCCTTTCGATATGAGGCCTGAGCCTACAGCTGACCCATCGTATTGTCGTGATCCACGGCCTGTTTCTTCAGCCAGCCGACGAAGGCGGTCGCGCTGGGCGAGGGCGGGCGGTCGCGGGGCTGGACGACGTAATAGGCGAAGCCGACCGCTTCCGAGCCGTCGGGGAAGGGGGCGACCAAACGACCCGAGGCCAGGTCGGCCTGGGCCAGGGTGCGTTTGGCCAGGGCCACGCCGCGTCCCGATATGGCGGCCTCGATCAGCAGGCCCGACTGGTTGAAGCGCGAGCCTCGACGCGGATCGGGATGGCGAATGCCGCGCGCCTTCAACCACATGGCCCAGTCCGGTCGGCTGGGATCGCCGTCGTTGGACATGTCGTGCAGCAGGGTATGGCCGATCAGGTCGCCCGGCTTGCGAATGGGCTTGTCCCCGTCCATCAGCGACGGGGCGCAGACGGGCAGGACCGTCTCGGTCATCAGCCGGTCCACGGTCAGGCCGGGATAGTCGCCGGGGCCATAGCGGACGGCCAAGTCCACCTTGCCTTCGGTCAGGTCCGCCGGCTCCATGTCGGCCGAGATCCACAGCTCGATCTCGGGATGGGCGGTGTGGAAGTCGTCCATGCGCGGCATCAGCCATTTTGAGGCGAAGCCGGGCGCGACGCTGATCGACACCTGTTTGCGACGCGGCGGCTCGCGCAACAGGGCCGAGGCGTCCATCAGCCGTTCGAACCCCTCGCGCAGAAGCGGCACGGACGAGCGGCCGAGGTCCGTCAGTTGCAGCCCGCGCGCCTCGCGCACGAACAACGGCCCGCCGACGATGTCCTCCAGCAGGCGGATCTGCTGGCTGACCGCGCCTGGGGTCACCGACAGTTCGTCGGCGGCGCGCGAGAAGTTCAGATGCCGCGCGGCGGCCTCGAAGGCGCGCAGGGCGTTGAGCGGGAGCAGGGATCGGACCATCGCGGATAGAAATCCTATCAGCGAGACAAAGGCAATCTGGTTTGCGGCCATGGACGCAGAAGTCGAAGGTTCGCGTCCTGCCGTCGTCCCTGTTTCCCCTCCCGACGGCCCTGAAAGCAAGACGATGCGTGTATTCCTTGCCTCCATCCCGCTGGAGGCCGCAAAGATCGTGATCATCGGCGGCGGCGAACCCGCCCTGGCGAAGCTGCGACTGTTCCTGAACACGCCGGCCGAGGTGGTGTGGTTTGCGCCCGACGGCGCGCCGCCGCGGATGGAAATCCCGCTGAGCGCGCCGGAGCCGGTGCTGCGCACCCCCGAGGCCGACGATCTGGCGGGCGCGCGGCTGGTCTTCATGGCATTGGACGATGCGGATGAGCTGACGCGGCTGGGCGCCCTGGCGCGGGCGGCGGGGGCCCAGGTCAATGTGGTGGACAAGCCCCATTTGAGTGACTTCCAGACGCCGGCTCTGATCGACCGCGACGAGGTGGTGATCGGGGTCGCCACCGGCGGATCGGCCCCCATACTGGCGCGCGACGTGCGCTCGCGGATCGAGGGTGTGCTTCCGGCCGGTCTGGCCAATGTGGCCAGGCTGGCGCGCGAGCTGCGCGACACAGTCAAGGCCAATGTGCCCGACTTCATGGCCCGGCGTCGCTTCTGGGAAAAGGCGTTTCGGGGACCGGCGGCCGATCTGGCGGCGGCAGGCCGCACGGCCGAGGCGCGGCGCGAGATGCTGCGTCTGCTGAATTCGGCAGCGCCGGAACAGGGTGTGGTCCATATCGTCGGCGCGGGGCCGGGCGATCCTGAACTGCTGACGCTGAAAGCGTTGCGCGTGCTGCAGGACGCCGACGTCATCATCCACGACCGTCTGGTGCCCGAGGCGGTGCTGGAGCGGGCGCGGCGCGACGCCAAGCGCCTGTATGTCGGCAAGGCGCGCGGCGAGCATTCGGTGCCGCAGGACCAGATCGAGGCCCTGATGATCGAGGAGGCGCGCGCCGGCCATCGGGTCGTGCGGCTGAAGGGCGGCGATCCCTTCGTCTTCGGGCGCGGCGGCGAGGAGCTGGAGGCCATGCGGGCGGCGGGCGTGCCGGTCTTCGTGGTGCCCGGGGTTACGGCGGCCCTGGCCTGTGCCGCCTCGGCCGGCATTCCGCTGACCCACCGCGACCACGCCCAGGCAGTGACCTTCGTGACGGCCCAGGCCAAGCCGGGCGGAGTCGACGCCGACTGGACGCGGTTGGCCGGACCGAACCACACCCTGGCTATCTACATGGGCTCGGACCGGGCCGCGGAGACGGCGGAAAAGCTGATCGCCGCCGGGCGACTGGGCTCCACCCCCGTCGCCATTGTCGAGAACGGCAGCCGACCGGACGAGCGGGTTCTGACCGGCCGACTGGACGGGCTGGGCGCCTTGGTGCGCGGCGCCAATCTGACGGGACCGGCCCTGTTGTTCGTCGGCGAGACGGCGGCCTTCTCGGCGGCCCAGCTGGACGTTCGGGCGGAGGTCGCGGCGTGAAGATTGTCACCGCAAACCGCCTGTCGGACGGCCGCGTCATCTATGTGGGCATAGACAACCAGCCGGTCGAGCGCATCGACCAGGCCTCGGTGCTGGACGAGGCCACGGCCGAGATCGTGCTGGCCGAAGTCGCCGGACGACCCGATATCTTCGTCAATCCCTACGCCGTCGAGGTGGAGGGCCACACGCCGTCGGGCCGTGACCGGCTGAAGGAGCGCATCCGTTCGGCTGGACCGACCGTGGGCCACAGCGTCGCGGGAGGCGTCGGCTGATGTATCGCTATGACGAGTTCGACCATGCCCTGGTGCGTGAACGGGTCGAGGAGTTTTCCGATCAGGTGGCGCGCCGCGCGTCCGGCGCCCTGACCGAGGATGAGTTCAAGCCGCTGCGGCTGATGAACGGCGTCTATCTGCAACTGCACGCCTATATGCTGCGGGTCGCCATTCCCTATGGGACGTTCAACAGCCGCCAGATGCGCCGGCTGGCCCATATCGCCCGCACCTATGACAAGGGCTATGGCCATTTCACCACGCGGACGAACATCCAGTATAACTGGCCGGCCCTGACCGACCTGCCGGCGATCCTGAGCGACCTGGCTGAGGTCGAGATGCACGCCATCCAGACCAGCGGCAACTGCATCCGCAACACCACCACCGACGTCTTCGCCGGCGCCGCCGACGACGAGATCGAGGATCCCCGGCCCTGGTGCGAGATCATCCGCCAGTGGTCGACGATCCACCCGGAGTTCAGCTTCCTGCCGCGCAAGTTCAAGATCGCGGTGATCGGGGCCGAGAAGGACCGGGCGGCGATCCGCACCCACGACGTGGGCCTGCAGATCGTCAAGGGCGAGGACGGCGGGACCGCCTTCCGCGTCTTCGTCGGCGGGGGCCAGGGGCGTCTGCCGCACATCGCGCAGGAGATCGCGTCGGCCGTTCCGGCGGCGGACCTGCTGGCCTATCTGACCGCCATACTGAGGGCGTGGAACCTGCTTGGACGACGCGACAATATCCATAAGGCGCGGATCAAGATCCTGGTCGCCTCGGTCGGGTTGGAGGCCTTCCGCGAGGAGGTGGACAAGCATTACGCCACCCTGCGCCATGAAGACCTGCGCATTCCCGAGGAGGAGACCGCGCGGATCCAGGCCTATTTCGCGCCTCCGCCGTTCGAGGGCTTGCCCAAGGCCAGCGCGCCGTTCGACCGCGCCCTGCTGGCTGATCCCGACTTCGCCCGGTTCGCTCGCAACAATGTCCGCCGTCACCGCCAGGCGGGTTACGCCTCGGTGGTGGTGTCGCTGAAGCCGGTCGGCGGGGTGCCGGGCGACATCACGGCGGATCAGATGGACGCGGTTGCGGATCTGGCCGAGCGCTATTCGTTCGATGAACTGCGCGCCGCCTATGAGCAGAACTTGGTCTTGCCGCATGTGAAGCTGGACGACGTGCCGGCGCTGTGGAGGGCGCTGCGCGAGGCGGGGCTGGCGACCGCCAATGCCGATCTGGCGACCGACGTCATCGCCTGCCCGGGGCTGGATTACTGCAGCCTGGCCAACGCCCGGTCGATCCCGGTGGCCCAGGCCCTGTCCAAGCGGCTGGCCGACATGGACTATCAGGAACGGCTGGGGCCGGTCCGCATCAATATGAGCGGCTGCATCAACGCCTGCGGCCACCACCACGTCGGCCACATCGGCGTGCTGGGCGTCGATCGTAAGGGCGAGGAATACTACCAGATCACCGTCGGTGGTTCGCCCGACGAACAGGCGGCTCTGGGCGACATCGTGGGCAAGAGCCTGCCGGCGGACGAGGTCGCGCCTGCGATCCAGCGGACGCTGGACCGCTATCTGCAAATCCGCACGGACGGCGAGCGGTTCATCGACACGGTGCGCCGTGTCGGCCCCGACCCCTTCCGCGACGCCATATACGAGACGCTCGATGCAACGGCTTGAAGGCATTCAGAACGGGCTGCGCCTGTCGGTCACCGCGCCGCTGGAAGAGGTCGAGGCGGCCGCCGCCCATGAAGACACCCTGGTGCTGGAGTTCGAGGCCTTCCGAGACGGGCGCGGCTTCTCGCTGGCGGCGGTGCTGCGCGAGCGGGGCTATGCCGGGCGTCTGATTGCGGCGGGCAAGGTGCTGCCGGATCAGGCGCGGCACCTGCGGCGTTCGGGCTTCGACGCGGTGGAACTGGCGCCGGGCGCCGACGCCTCGGCCTGGGACCGGATGGACCAGGCGTTCAGCGCCTCCTATCAGCCCGCCGTCGATCCCGCGCCGACCATCTGGCAGCGGCGGCGTGCGGCGTCCAACGACCGCGATCTGGATGCGCTGGCCGATCGGCTGAACCGCGAGACGTCGGGCAAGGACGCGTCCGAAATCGTGAAGGCGGCGCTGGACCCCGCGCTGGGTCTGCGGGTCGGCGCCATCTCGTCCTTCGGGGCCGAGTCCGCCGCCTTGCTGGACATCATCGCCAGCGAGAACAAGGACGTGCCGGTGGTCTTCCTGGAGACCGGCCAGCATTTCCTGCAGACCCTGTCCTATCGCACCCATCTGACCAAGGCCCTGGGCCTGACCGACGTGCGGCTGGTCACGCCGGACGCGGGCGAGAAGGCGACGCTGGATGCCCGCGACGACCTGTGGAAAACGAACGCCGACGCCTGCTGCGACCTGAGGAAGGTGCGGCCGCTGGCCCGCGCGACCGTGGGGTTCAATGCCGTCATCACCGGGCGCAAACGCTATCAGGCCGCGACGCGGGCCAAGCTAAAACCGTTCGAGGTGCTGGATGGGGTTCTGCGGATCAATCCGCTGGCGAACTGGGACGCCGACGATGTCGAGGCCTGGCTGGACGAGAACGACCTGCCGCGTCACCCGCTGGTCGAGCAGGGCTATCGCTCCATCGGCTGCTGGCCGTGCACCCGCGCGGTGCAGGATGGGGAAGATACGCGCGCCGGACGCTGGTCGGGGATGGACAAGGTCGAGTGCGGCATCCACCTAGGCAAGCGTCAGGTCGCGGCCTGATCTCCTGTCGTTCGACCTCGCCTGAAAGCTGAAACGTGTCCGTCACACCGTCCGTCATCGACCTGATCGGCAATACGCCGCTGGTGCGCCTGAACCGTCTGTCCGACGCGACGGGCTGCGAAATCCTGGGCAAGGCCGAGTTCATGAACCCCGGCGGCTCCATCAAGGACCGCGCCGCCCTGTCCATCATCCAGGGCGCGCGGGCGTCCGGCGCGCTGAAGCTGGGCGGAACCATCGTCGAGGGCACGGCTGGCAACACCGGCATCGGCCTGGCTCTGGTCGGCGCGGCCCTGGGCCATCCGGTGGTCATCGTCATTCCGCGCACCCAGTCGGAAGAGAAGAAGTCGGCCATCCGGTCGCTGGGCGCGCGCCTGGTCGAGGTGGACGCCGCCCCTTTCTCCAGCCCCAACCATTTCGTCCACTATTCCGGGCGTCTGGCGTCTGAGCTGAACGACAGCGAAGAGGCGGGCGCGATCTGGGCCAACCAGTTCGACAACACCGCCAACCGCGAGGCCCACTACAACACCACAGGGCCTGAAATCTGGGCGCAGACGGGCGGTCATGTGGACGCCTTCGTCTCGGCTGTCGGCTCGGGCGGCACCATCGCGGGGGGCGGCGCCTATCTGCGCGAGAAGAACCCGGACGTGACGATCGCCCTGGCCGACCCGGCCGGCGCCGCCATGTTCAACTGGTTCAACAAAGGCGAGATGAAGGGCGAGGGCTCGTCCATCACCGAGGGGATCGGGGTGGCGCGGATCACGGGTAATCTGGAAGGGTTCCGGCCCGACCACGCCTACCGGATCGAGGATGCGGAGTTCCTGCCGATCCTGTTCGATCTGGTGAAATACGAAGGCCTGTCGTTGGGCGGGTCGGCCGGGGTCAATGTCGCGGGGGCCTTGCGATTGGCTAGGGAAATCGGGCCGGGCAAGACCATCGTGACCTGCCTGTGCGATCCGGGATCGCGCTATGCGTCCAAGCTGTTCAACCCGGAATTCCTGCGGTCGAGGGGGCTGCCGGAACCGGACTGGGCGTAACGCTCACCTCCCCGTCGGCCTTCGCGAACGGGGAGGTGAAAGTCATTTCTGCTCCGCGATCCACGCATCCATGCGCTGGTCCAGCAGCGCAAGCGGCAGCGGGCCTTCGACCAGCAGGGCATCGTGGAAGGTGCGCACATTGAACTTCGGCCCCAGTTCCCGCTCGGCCCGCGCCCGGATCTCGCGCAGGCGGATCTCGCCGATCTTGTAGGCCGTGGCCTGACCCGGCCAGCCGATATAGCGCTGAAGCTCGGTCTCGATGTTGTGCGGCGCCAGGGCCGAGTTGTCGCGAAAACAGGCGCGGGCCTGTTCCTCGGTCCAGCCCATCCAGTGCAGGCCGGTGTCGGCGACCAGGCGGCAGGCGCGCCACATTTCGTAGGAAAGTCGGCCGAACCGTTCGTAGGGCGTGCGGTAGAAGCCCATCTCCTCGCCCAGATATTCGGCGTAAAGCCCCCAGCCCTCGGTATAGGCGCTGACATTGGCCTGACGCCGGAAATAGGGTTGGCCGGGCGCCTCCTGCTGCAGGGCGATCTGGAGGTGGTGGCCGGGCACGGCCTCGTGCAGGGTCAGGGCCGGCAGTTCGTACAGCGGGCGCTGGTCCAGCTTGGACGTGTTGACGATGTAATGTGCGGCGACGCCGTTCTGCATCGAACCGCCGTTGTAGCGGCCGGTGGTGTAGTTTTCCTCGATCTGTGGCGGCACGGGCTGCACATCATAAGTCAGGCGCGGCAGGGTGGCGAACAGGGGCGGCAGGCCGCCGTCGGCGCGCTTGGCCATCTCCGACGCCTGTTGCAGCAGGGCCTCGCGGCTGGTCGCATAGAACTGCGCATCCGTGCGCAGGAAGTTCAGGAAGCCGGCGAAGTCGCCGGTCCAGCCCGACGCCTTCATCTCCACCTCCATGCGGGCGCGAATGCGGGCGACCTCGTCCAGCCCGATCTGGTGAATCTGGTCCGGCGTCAGGTCGGTGGTGGTGTGGCCGCGCACAAGATAGGCGTAAAGTTCCTTGCCGCCTGGGCGATTGCCGATGCCCGGCTCTACCGGCGCCTTGGGCAGATAGTCGGTCTCCAGGAAGGCCAGCCAGGCCTGGCGAGCAGGCAATATCGCCTCCGAAACCGCCGCTGTTGCAGCTGCGGTCAGACGATCCTTCTCGGCTTGCGGGACGGTCGAGGGCAGGGTGGTCAGGGGTTTCAGCAGCGGCTCGGCGTCGGGCTTGATCGCCACATCGTTGCGCGCCAGCGTCAGGGCGCTCTCTGTCACGGACCGGGCCTGAATCAGGCCGGTGTCCAGGCCGCGCCGGGCGTTGGTCGTCGTCTGGGCGTAGATGGTCCCGAAGCCCCGGATGCGTTTGATATAGGCCTCGGCCTCCGCCACCGAGTTCAGGCGGGTGCTGCCGCCGACATACAGAGCCCAGGTTCCGGGGCCGCCCTCGCTGTCGAAGGCCAGGCGGCTGGTGTCGTAGTCCAGCCCCTCCAGGCTGCGGTTCAGGGTGTAGAGCAGGAAGGCGTGGTTGATGCCGCCGGCATGGGAAAGACTTGCCGGGTCGATGGCGTTCAGCCGTCGCACGAAGCCTTCCAGCGGCGCGCGCTGGGCCAGTTCGAATTCGCGCGACAGGTCGGGCACCCGACCCATCGCCTCCACATCACCCTCGCCGCTGGCCGAGAAGGGATCGACGGACTTCAGATAGGTCTCATAGTCGGCGATGACGGCATTCAGCGCGGTGTCGGCCGGTGTCGCTGCGACCGCGGCGGGCGGGGTCTGCGCAACGACGACCAGCGGCGACGCGCTCGCGAGCAAGGCCGCGATGGCCAAATGGGAAAACTTCATCACGCCCCTCCTGTTAGGGGGCGCACGCAAGCCGAGCGTGACCGATGCGTCAACCGCAGACGGTGAAGAACTGCTCGATTCCCGCCTTGGCGGCCGGATGGGCGGCGTAGATGTGGCGTTCGTCGTCCGACCATGAGGCGATCCAGCCCAGGCGGCGGAAACGCTGGAAGACCGGATCCTTGGTCGTGGCTCGGGCGGTCAGAAGTTCGCCATCATGTACGCCCGCCGGTTCGGACGAGGCGCGATAGCGTTCGGTGTCGCCGCCCGATTCGAGATGGATTTCGCGGCCGGGCTTTTCGCTGGCCGCCGTCAGCTCCAACGCGCCGGAGCCGGCCTGGCAGAGCAGATGCAGCTTGACCTCGTCGCTGTTGGCCACGCCGTAAGCCAGGATCGCCTCCTGCCCGTCGCGGTTCAGGAACCAGTCGTATCCGGGCATGGGGGCAGGGGCCGAAGCCGCCGTCTCCAGATTCGCGACCGGGGCTGGCGCGTTGGTGGCGCAGGCCGCCAGGGCGGACAGGGCGGTCAGGGGCAGAATCAGGCGAGACAGACGCATGGGCTTCCTATCCGGCGCAACGGTCGGCGAAGCGACGAAGCTTGGCCAGGTGGGGGCGTTCGACGGTGATGGTGTCGGCGTCGACGCCGACCGTGATCGTCATGCGGCCGTCCGCGACGAAAGCCGAAAATGCGGGGTGATCGACCGGGATCGCGGTCTCCAGCTTGCCGCCGCGCCCGACACGGGCCTCGCTGGTGGCGGTGACGCCGCCGGCGGTGATGCGGGCGAAACCGGCCGTCGCGTCGTCGCCATAGACCGCGACCGAGACGGCGCCCGAACCCGGCTGGCACTGAAGGGTCGCGCGCAGATTGGCGGTGTCGGGCACCTCGTTGGCCAGGACCAGGGGGCCGTCGCCTTCGTACAGGCTCCAGGTCCAGCCGGCGGTCGGCGCGGCCTGGATGGCGACCGCCATCACGGCGGAAAGAATAAGCATCATGTGTCAGCCCCCGCCGACAACGCGCATCGTCGCGTCGTCCCCAATGTCGTCAGACCCGGCCATAACCGCAATAGACCAGACCGACGCATCAAGGCTGAACGCGGTTATCCGTCAACAGTTCACGGCGGCGATCAGAACGGGCTGAACCGCTCGACCAGAGCCTGACCCACCGGCGGGGCCTGAACGCGGCTGACGTCGCCGCGACCGCCGTAAGAGATGCGGGCCTCGGCGATCTGGGTGTGATTGATGGCGTTGGCGGACGAAATGTCCTCGGGCCGCACGATGCCGGCGACGGTCAGTTCGCGGACCTCGCGGTTGGTGCGCACTTCCTGCCGGCCCTGGATCACCAGATTGCCGTTGGCCAGGACATCCGTGACGACGGCGGCGATGGTCAGCGACACTTTTTCGGCGCGGTTGACGGTTCCAGAGCCCGCCGATTTCAGATCGCCCTCCATGCCGACCATGGCGGAAGGATCGAAACCGCCGGGGAAGGCGCGACCCAGGCTGCTTTCCAGGCCGAACAGGTTGGAGACGCCGCTGGTGATGTTGTTGGAGCGTGACCTCTGGGTCGAGTTCTGGGTCTGGGCGCGGTCGTCGATGTCGATCTTGACCGTCAGGATGTCGCCGATGTGGCGCGCGCGCTGGTCGCCGAAGAAGGTGCGGGCGCCGGTGCGCCACAGGCTGTTGGCGCTGGCGGGCGCGGTCTCGCGCGCCGGCAGATAGGCCTGCTGCGCCGGAATCAGGGCGGCGGGATAGCCGATGGGGGCCAGTTCGGGACCGCGCACGGTCTCGGCGACGGTCGAGCAGGCGGCCAGCGGGGCCATGATCGAGGTGAGGGCGGCGAGGCTCAGGATGGCTTTACGCATGACGAGGATTCCCTAGCGGGCGGCGAACTGTTGGGGATTGGCGCGGGCGGCGTCGCCGGCGGGGCCGGCGATGGCCTGGCCGGGACCGGAGGCGACCGCGTCGATGACGCGGTTGGAGGTGGTGTTCATGATGGCGACGGGTTCGCCCAGGCCGGCGCTGCGCATGGCCTTGCCCATGACGGCCAGGTTCACGCCGCCGACCTGATAGGTGACGCGCACCATATCGTTGCGGGCGATGACCTGCGGTGCGGCGCCGGAGCGGTAGGCGGCGCGTGCGACCGGCTGGACGGCGGACTGCGCCACAGGCTGAAACGTCACGTCCGACGCTGTCTGGACCGGACCCGTTGCGCGACGCACGGCGACGCGACGCAGACCGTTGGGATTGCTCCAGTCGAGGCCGGCCTGGCGGGCCAGGGCCTGAAGCTGGCCGGCTTCCAGCACGACCGAGGGTCCGACGCGCTCGGCGACGGCGACATTGGCCGCGGCGCCCGCGCCTTCGAACAGATCGCCCAGGGTGACCCGGCCGTCGTCATCGACGGGATTGGCGCGCAGGACGACGGGGCCGGCGAATGCAGCGCTGGACATGGCGCCGACGGTGGCGGCGAGCAGGAGAGAGCGGATCAGGGTCATGGCTCAGCCCTTCACTTGCGAGGCGACCGACAGCATCTGGTCGGCGGTGCTGATGACCTTTGAGTTCATCTCGTAGGCCCGCTGGGCCACGATCAGGGCGCTGATCTCCGACACGGCGTCCACGTTCGAAGACTCCGTATAGGCCTGCATGACCTGGCCGAAGCCGATGTCGCCGGGCGTGCCGACGATGGCCGGGCCCGAGGCGGCGGTTTCCAGCAGCAGGTTGTCGCCGATGGCTTCCAGGCCGGCTTCGTTGAAGAAGTTGGCCAGTTCGATCTGGCCGACCGTGGTCGGGGCCGTCTGGCCGTCCTGCGTCACCTGCACCAGGCCGGTCTTGGAGATCGACAGTTTGGTGGTGTCCTGCGGGATGGTGATGGCCGGTTCCAGCAGATAGCCGTCGTCGGTGACGATCTGGCCTTCCGGGCTGACCTGCAGGTTGCCGGCGCGAGTATAGCCCATCTCGCCCGAGGGCAGGGTGATCTGGAAATAGCCCTTGCCGTCGATGGCCATGTCGTAGGGGTTGCCGGTCGCCTGGGGCGTGCCCTGTTCGGTGACCCGGTAGACCGCGCCGGCCTTGACGCCCGCGCCGATCTGGATGCCCGTCGGAACCACGGTGCCGGCGGACGAGGACTGGGCCCCCATGCGTTCGACGTTCTGATAGAGCAGATCCTGGAACTCGGCGCGCTGCTTCTTGAAGCCCACCGTGTTCATGTTGGCGATGTTGTTGGAGATGACCTCCACGTTCAGCTGCTGGGCGGCCATGCCCGAGGCGGCGGTGCGAAGTGCGCGCATTGTTTTTCTCCCTATCGCTCGACGCTCGGCGTCTCGCTACTTGAGGGGCTCCCTTAAGCGGCCTTGCCGAGGCGCTCGACGGCGCGACGGCTAAGGTCATTGGTGTTTTCGATCATGCGCGAAATGCTCTCATAGGCGCGGCTGATCTCGACGAGATTGGTGATTTCGATCAACGAGTTGACGTTGGACGATTCCAGCGAGCCCTGGTGGACCTGGGCGTCGGCCGCCTCGATCGGCTGGGTGTTGGAGTTGTTGCGGTACAGGCTGTCGCCACCCTTTTCGAGCACGCCCAGCGCCTCGAAACGCACGACCGACAGACGGCCGGTGACCTGGCCTTCCTGGGTGATGGTGCCGTCGGCGCCGACGCTGGGCGCGCCAAGGTTGGGGTCCAGGACGATCTCGGCCCCGCCGCCCAGGACAGCCTGGCCCTGTTTGGTGGTCAGGCGGCCTTCCGGGTCCATCGTGAAGGCGCCGTCGCGGGTGTAGGCCTCGCCGTTCGCGCCATCGCGCACGGTGAAGAAGGCGCCTTCGCCGGCGATGGCGAAGTCCAGGGCGCGGCCGGTCTGCTGCATCGATCCCTGGCCGAAATCGCGTCCCACGCCGTTGTCCAGCACGAAGCTGGCCGAGGGGCGGATGGAGTCGTTGCGGGCGCGCTGGCCGATCTCGGTCCCCAGCATCAACTGCTCGACCTTGAAGCCGGTCGTGTTGGCGTTGGCGACGTTGTTGGCCACGATGTCCAGTTCGCGGCGCAGCGTCATCTGGCGTGACAGTCCAATATAGGCGGCGTTTTCCACGAGAGGCGTGCTCCTTCGCTCTCGTCCCTCGCAACAGCCGTGCCAACAGGGTTAATCCAGGCGGAATGCGGGTTTGAGCGCCATCGACCCCCAGATGACCCGGCAAATCCTGCCCATTGTAAACGTCGCGTTAACCAAACCCGACGATCCTCGTCATGAGAGAGTCTCCGGGGCGCGCGCATGTTCAAGTTTGGCAAGAAGAAGGGTGATCCCGCTGCGGACGCCAATCTGCCTGCCGTGAAGGAGGGCGAGGCCGCTGTCGAAGGCGACGACGCCGCCGCACCCAAGAAAAAGAAGCTGCCGCTGCTGTTCATCATCGCGCCTGTCGCGCTTCTGGTGCTGGGCGGGGGCGGTGCCGCCGCCTTCTTCATGCTGAAGCCCAAGCCCGCAGAGGCGCACGGCGCCGAGGCTGAAGCGGGGCACGGCGAAGAGAAGGCGGACGCGAAGGCCGAGCACGGCAAGGAAGAGAAGAAGGAAGCCGGCGGTCACGGCGGCGGCGCCGAGGGCGGCGAGGCGGACCCGTCGCTGGGCGTCATCGCGCCGGGGCCTGACGGCGTCACCTTCTACACCCTGCCGGACATGGTGATGAACATTCAGTCGCCCGACGGTCGTCCGACCTTCCTGAAGCTGAAGCTGACGCTGGAAATGCAGGACGCCGAGGTGGCGACCCATCTGCAGGAAGAGATGCCGCGCCTGCAGGACATGTTCACCGGCTTCGTGCGCGAGCTGCGCCCCGAGGACCTGAGCGGTTCGGCCGGCACCTATCAGCTGCGGGCCGAGATCCTGCGCCGCGTCAATCTGATCGCCGCGCCGGGCAAGATCGACGCCGTGCTGATCGAAGAAATGCTGGTGCAATAGGCATGACCGACGCAGCCCAGCTCGACCCGTTCGGCGGTCTAGGCGATCCCGGCGACGCCCTGTCCGAACGCGTCCTGAACCAGGACGAGATCGACAGCCTGCTGGGCTTCGACCTGGGCGACGACGACGGCTCGGAACGCTCGGGCATCCGGGCCATCATCAACTCCGCGCTCGTCAGCTACGAGCGGCTGCCGATGCTGGAGATCGTGTTCGACCGCCTGGTGCGGTTGATGACGACCAGCCTTCGCAACTTCACCTCCGACAACGTCGAAGTCAGCCTGGACAACATCTCGTCGATCCGGTTCGGCGACTATCTGAACTCGATCCCGCTACCGGCCATCCTGGCGGTGTTTCGCGCCGAGGAGCTGGACAATTACGGGCTGCTGACGGTCGATTCCAACCTGATCTATTCGATCGTGGATGTGTTGCTGGGCGGTCGCCGCGGCACGGCGGCGCTTCGGATCGAGGGTCGGCCCTACACCACCATCGAACGCGTGTTGGTGCAGCGGATGGTCGAGGTGGTGCTGAACGATGCCCGCCAGGCGTTCGAGCCCCTGACGCCCGTCCACTTCAACCTAGACCGGCTGGAGACCAATCCGCGCTTCGCCGCCATCGCGCGCCCGGCCAACGCCGCCATCCTGATCAAGCTGCGGATCGACATGGAGGATCGCGGCGGCCGGATCGAACTGCTGCTGCCCTATGCGACGCTGGAGCCGATCCGCAAGATGCTGCTGCAGCAGTTCATGGGCGAGAAGTTCGGCCGCGACAACATCTGGGAAGGCCACTTGGCCACCGAGATATGGACGACCGAGACCGAGGTCCGCGCCGTGCTGGACGAGCAGCAGATGCCGCTCTCGACCGTGCTGAATCTCAAGGTCGGCGACACGCTGATGCTGAATGCGACGCCGGATTCCGAGGTCTCGATCCGCGCCGGTTCCATACCGCTGACCACCGGCCGCATGGGCCGCAAGGGTCAGCACATCGCCATACGCGTCGAAGGGCCGGTCAATCCCGAAGCCGCCGCCCGCCTGGGAGTGAATGTCTGATGGCCGGAATGATCATGGACGCGGTGCTGATGCTGCTGCTGGTCGCAGCGGTCGGCTACGGCATCAAGCTGGAACGCAAGCTGGCCGCCCTGCGCGCCGGACAACTGGCCTTCGCCCAGGCGGTGAGCGAGCTGAACAACGCCGCCGGTCGCGCCGAGAATGCCCTGGCGACCCTGCGCGCCTCTGGCCAGGAGACGGACCTGCTGCACGACCGCATCATCAAGGCGCGTGAGGTGAAGGCCCAGCTCGAAACCCTGATCGCCCGCGCCCCTGCCGTCGCGCCCGTTCGCATCGTCGAGGACGAGCCGGCCCGCCGCGCGCCCGTCGCCGTCGCCGCCCCGGTCGCGACCGAAGACGAGGAACGCGCCGAGCGCATGGCGGCTCTGGCCGAGCGTATCCAGGGTCTGGCCAGCCCCTCGACCAGCCGTCGCGCCGCAGCGAGCGCCGCCCCGGCCGGTCGCGACAATGTCGCCGCCATCGTCCATGCCCTGACGGCCGGACGCTCCGCTAACCATTCCGCCAAACAAAGCCTCAACGCCGCGCGTCGTAATCTCGACGACGACCTGTTCGCCGCCTGAGTTCGGAACCCCATTTCATGGCCCGTCTACCCCGCCTTCTGCCCCTGATCGCCATCGCCATCGGCGGGGTGGTCGCCGTGCGCGCCATCGGCGTGGCGCCCGGCCTGTTCGACGGCGCCAAGGCCTGGGCCGAGGAGGCGGCGCCGGCTGCAGCCGGCGCGCCGATCAAGCCTGTCCTGCCGGGGACCTGTTCCGCCCTGTCGCCCGAACAACTGGCCCAGCAGGCCGGAATTTCGCCCGCCGAACTGAAGATCATCCAGTCATTGTCGCAACGTCGCGCCGCGCTGGACGCTCGCGATCAGGACTTCGCCACCACCCTGCCGCTGATGGTCGCCGCCGAACAGAAGCTGGAGGCCAAGATCCAGGCGCTGGCGGCGCTTAAGGCCGAGATGAAGCAGATGCTCGGTCAGGTGGACGAGCGCGAAAAGGCCGAGATCGACCGCCTGGTCCAGGTCTATTCCGCCATGCGACCCAAGGAGGCCGCCCCCGTCATGGCGACGCTGGAAGACCGGGTGCGTCTGCCGGTCGCCGCCGCCATGCGCCCGCGCACCCTGGCCGCCATCATGGCCCAGATGACGGCGCCCCAGGCCAAGGAACTGACCGAGAAGCTGGCCGCCCGCTTCCAGGCCCAGCAGATGGCCGCCCGCGCCGCCGCCGCCGAAGCCGCGACGCCGCCGCCGGCTGCGACGCCCGCCGCCGCAACCCCTGCGTCCGCGCCGGTTGCGCAGCCAACCGCCGCGACCGCGACGCCTGCGGCCCGTCCGACGCCCCGGCCAGCGGCCTCTCGTCCTGCCGCCACGCCCGCCCGTCGCCCTGCTGCGACGCCGGCACGTCGTCCGGCGACGCCCGCCGCTACGCCGCCTGCCGGTCCCCAGGCCTATCAGCCGTCGGCCGCCCCCAACGCCCAGCCGCGCCAAACTGTGCAGTAACGATATTTGTGGTCCCTGATCGGACGTTTCGTCTCGACGGGATGATCAGTTCGACCAATGATCTTCGAACGCTCCGTCAGAGAGCGACCACATCGAGGATGACGCCATGGTCGGAGAACTGCTTTACGTCGCGCATCGCCTGCGCCGCGCCATCATCCTGGCCGTTCCCACGGCGGGAACCGTGATGATCGCCGCCGTGGTCCAGCACTATCATCTGCTGCCATAAGCACGCCGCCGCCCGGTTTCGGATTGGCATGAGGCGCGCGCGCGTCTATCACCGCGCCTTGCCGAAAATCTGAGCTCGCTCGAAGACCATGTCCGACACGCCTCCCGATCGCCTCTCGGTCGATCCGTCCAGCCCCCATCACGACGCCGAAATGCTGCAACGTGGCGTCGGCATCCGCTTCAAGGGCGAGGAAAAGACCAATGTCGAGGAATACTGCGTCTCCGAGGGCTGGGTGCGTCTGGCGCTGGGCAATCGTGTCGATCGCAAGGGCAAGGCCCTGACCGTCAAACTGCAGGGCCCGGTCGAACCCTATTTCCAGAACGACTGAACCTACCTAGGTTCCGGCTCTTGCCTGAGTTCGGAGCCTGCCCATGTCCATCCACCTGCTGACCGCCAGCGCCGTTGCGCTGGGTCTCGTCGCCTTCGCCCCTGTCGCGAACGCCCAGGACGCCGCGACGGTGGATCAGGCCATCGTGGTGCGCGACGCCGCGATGCGCTCCAACATCGCCATGGACTATGTCACCCAGCTGACGACGCGGTTCGGGGCGCGCCCGGCCGGCTCGCGCGCGGAGCAGCAGGCCGCCGCCTGGGCCGCCGACTATCTGCGCGCCAACGGCTTCCAGAACGTGCGCATCGAAGAGTTCCCGCTGGTCGGATGGGAGCGGGGCGAAAGCTCGGCCGCCATCGTCGGCGACAACGCCCAGGCCCTGGTCGCCGCCGCCTTGGGCCATTCGCCCGCCACGCCACGCAATGGCGTCGAGGCCGAGATCGTCCGGTTCTCCACCTTCGAGGATTTGCAGGCCGCGCCTGACGCCGCCGTGCGGGGCAAGATCGTCTATGTCGATCTGGGCCAGATGCACCCCATGCAGGACGGCTCCGGCTATGGTCCCCAGACCCGCGTGCGCGGCGCCGGCCCCGGCGTGGCAGCGGCCAAGGGCGCATCGGCCTTCGTCATGCGGTCGGTGGGTTCGGACGAGGACCGTATGCCCCACACCGGCACGACCCGCTATGTGGACGGCAAGCCGACCATCCCCGCCTTCGCCTTGGCCGCACCCGACGCCGATCAGGTCAGCCGCCTGGTCGCCCTGGGTCAGCCGGTGCGGATGCACCTGACCTCGACCGCCCGCACCTATCGGACCACCAGCCAGAACGTGATAGGCGACCTGCCTGGAGCGACACGCCCGGACGAGGTCATCGTCCTGGGCTCGCACATGGACAGCTGGGACCTGGGCACCGGCGCCATCGACGACGGGGCAGGGGGCGCCATCACCGTCGCGGCGGCCAAGGCCATCGCCGACAGCGGCCGCCGCCCGGCCCGCACCCTGCGCGTGATCTTCTACGGTTCGGAGGAGGTGTCCCAGCCGACGCCCCAGACCGGCAACGGCGGCGGCGTCTATGCGCGGGGCCAAGGCGCGGCCCTGGACAAGCATATCATCGCTGGCGAAAGCGATTTCGGCGCCGACCGCGTCTATGCCCTGCGCCTGCCCGCCGGCGCGCAAGGTTCGGACTTCCAGAAGGCCGCCACGCGTGTCCTCTATCCCATCGGCGTTTTGGCCTCGAACGAGGTCGAGACCGATGGCGGCGTCGATGTCGGCCCGATGGGACCGCTGGGCGTGCCCTTCTTCGGTCTGGCCCAGGACGGCACGCGCTATTTCGACCTGCACCACACCGCCAACGACACGCTGGACAAGATCGACCCGGCGCAACTGAACCAGAACGTCGCCGCCTGGGCTGGCCTGTTGTGGCTGATCGCCGATTCCGACGTGGATTTCCGTGCGATGAAGCCGGCGGCTCCCGCCGCGCGCTAAGCCCGCTTGGCCCCGACGAACGGGCTGGCTATACAGCCGGTCCGGTCGCGGGCGTGGCGAAACTGGTAGACGCAGCAGACTTAAAATCTGCCGGACGAAAGTCCTTGCCGGTTCAAGCCCGGCCGCCCGCACCAACTGGACCTCTCCCTGTCGGGCGCGAAGCGGCTATGGTGAGCGGATGAGTCGGGCCGCGTCATGATCAAATACATCGGCTCCAAGCGCGCCCTGCTGGGCCATGTGACGGGCGCCGTCGCCGGCGTCCTGCCCCAGGGCGGGCGGGTGTGCGACCTGTTCTCGGGTACGGCGCGGGTCGGTCATGCCTTGAAGAAGCAGGGCTTCCAGGTCTGGTCGAACGACTACAACGCCTATGCCCACGCCCTGGCGACCGCCTATGTCCAGGCGGATCGGGAGCGGTGGATCGACAGGGTCGAGACCGTGCTGGCCGAGTTGCGGACGGTGAAGCCCGAGGCCGGATGGTTCACCCAAGCCTTTTGCCAGGACGCCCGTTATTTCCACCCCGACAACGGCGCGCGCATCGACGCCATGCGCGACCGGATCGAGGCCATGGGGCTGGAGCCCGAGTTGAAGGCCATCGTCCTGGTCAGTCTGATGGAGGCGGCGGATCGGGTGGATTCCACGGCCGGGGTTCAGATGGCCTATATGAAGCAATGGGCGCCCAGGGCGCTGAAGACGCTGGAGCTGCGGACGCCGGACATGGTCGCGGCGGTGGACGGCGGGCCGTGCAGGGCGACGCAGGGCGACGCGATCGAGATCGCCGAACAGGTCGAGGCGGACCTGGTCTATCTGGACCCGCCCTATAACCAGCATTCCTATCTGGCCAACTACCACTGCTGGGAGAGCCTGGTGCTGTGGGACCGGCCCGAGACCTATGGGATCGCCAACAAGCGGGTGGACGTCAGGACGCGCAAGAGCGCCTTCAACAGCCGACCCGGCATCGGCCCGGCGCTGAGGACCGTGATCGAGCGGGTCAAGGCCCCGAACCTGATCGTCAGCTTCAACGACGAGGGGTATCTGAGCCGGGCCGAACTGGTCGAGATGCTGTCGGCGCGAGGCCATGTCCAGGTGCTGTCGATGGCCCATCCGCGTTACGTCGGCGCCCGGATCGGCATCCATAATCCCAAGGGCGAGAAGGTCGGTCAGGTCGGGCGGCTGAAGAACGTCGAACACCTGTTTGTGGTCACGGATCGGCCGATCGAACTGCCTGTGGCCGCATAAGCGCAGCGAAAACAACAGTCGCAAGTTGCGGAACGCGAATCGCGGCGTGTCGTTGTCGATGTATGCAACCGCGCCCGCACACCTATCCGACCACCGATCGCACAGACGATTACCGCGTCCGACCCGCTGCGGAACCGCGTTCGTGGGCTCCGCGCGTCGCCGAGGGCGGCTGGGGCCGGGATGCGCCGGCGGCCGGTGCACGGCCGACCTTCACTCACAACGCCGCCCGCTATAGCCGACCGAACGAGGCGACGCAGTCGGTCGAGCATGTCGATCTTGAACCCGAGTTGAGCCCGCCGCCGCGCTGGATGATGGCGCTGGCCGGAGCCGCCGTGGCGGCCCTGATGGGCGCGCTGCTGGGCGGCTTCATGCACATCTGAGGCGTCTTCAAGCGTCTTGAAGCAGGGCCTTGATCGGCGACCAGCTGCGCCGATGGGCGGGGCAGGGCCCTAATGTTTTCAATGCGTTCTGGTGGATGGGCGCGTTATAGCCCTTGTGGCTGGCGAAGCCGTAGCCGGGGTATTGGGCGTCCAGATCGATCATCAGACGGTCCCGCGCCGTCTTGGCCAGGATCGACGCCGCTGCGATGGATAGCGACAGGCCGTCGCCGCCGACCACGGTCTGGATCTCGCACGGCAGTTTGAAGCGATAGTTGCCGTCAACCAGGGCGGCGACAGGCTGGACCTGCAGCGCCTCGATGGCGCGACACATGGCCAAGCCGGTGGCGTGCAGAATGTTCAGTTCCTCGATCTCCTCCACCGAGGCGAAGCCGACGCCCCAGGCGATGGCGCGGGCCTTGATCTCGGGTTCCAGAGCGGCGCGGCGCTTTTCCGTCAGGGCCTTGGAATCGTCGATACCGAAGGGCAGGTCGTCGGGGTTCAGGATGACCGCTCCGGCCGACACCGGGCCGGCCCACGGTCCGCGCCCCGCCTCGTCCACGCCGCACACCAGGCCGCCGACGCGCTGAATCAGTGCGACCTCCAGCGACAGCGTCGGGGCGGTGCGGGCGGTCTTCACGCGGACAGGGGCTTTAGCCATGCGCGGCCATCGCACGAACCTGGGCGTGACGGAAGCAGGTCGTCTGGTGATCGTTGACCATGCCCACGGCCTGCATGAAGGCGTATACGATCACGGGGCCGCAGAAGTTGAAGCCGCGTTTCTTAAGCGCCTTGGCCATGGCGACGGACTGTTCGGTCTGGGTCGGGGCCTGGCGGAAGTCGGCGTAGGTCGTCTGGATCGGTTCGCCGTCGACGAAGGACCAGAGCCAGGCGGAGAAGTCTTCGTTGTTATCGCGCATCTCCAGCCAGATCTGGGCGCCCCGGATGGCGGCGTTGATCTTGGCGCGCGAGCGGATGATGCGGGGATCGTTCAACAGACGTTGGATGTCGTCCTCGCCATAGCGGGCGACGATTTCGGGGTCGAAGCCGTCGAAGGCGTCGCGGATGCCTTCGCGTTTACGCAGGATGGTGATCCAGGCGAGCCCGGCCTGGAAACCGTCGAGGACCAGCTTCTCCCACAGGGCGCGCGGGTCGCGTTCCGGCACACCCCATTCGGTGTCGTGATAGGCGATGTAGAGCGGGTCGGTGGTCCCGCACCAGCCGCAGCGGCCTTCTGCGTGTGAGTCGGTCATGGCCGGAGGTTGCCAGTCTGTTCTGGTGAGGGGAAGGGCGGGTTTTCAGACTCGGCGGCGGAAAAACACCGTCTGAATAGTCTCAATTGTCTGAAATCGGTGGTGGGGCGGAATTGCACTGCACCTGCGAAAACAGTGCAAAGTGCAAGAAAGTGCAATTTGGCTGGGCGAAGTTGGACTGCGAAAAAAACAGTCCAACGAGTCCAACGAGTCCAAGTTTTCGTCTCCTCCGGCCCTAAACCCGCGCATTGTAAGGGCGGTTGGAGGAGGGGTAAGTCGATTGACGCTGGTGGTCTTCAACTCGCGGAAATGTGGGCGGAAGTTTCGCTGCGATAGGATGGGTGGCGCGATTTCGTTGTTTCCGCCCCTCTCCCATGGGGAGAGGGCTTGAGCGCACGGCGGCGATAGCCGGCGTTCTGGCGCGAAAGGGTGAGGGGGTAGGTTGTGCGACGCGATCCACACCGTAACCCCTCATCCGGCCCTCCGGGCCACCTTCTCCCAATGGGAGAAGGAAGCGCGTGGGGATGGGCCTCAGTCCCGCACCAATCCGCCGTCCACCACCAGGTTCTGACCGGTCACCGCACGGCTCCACGGCGAGGCGAAGAAGAGGACGGCGTCGGCAAATTCTTCGGGGGTGGTCACCGACCGCAGCGGCGTCATGCCGGCGATGAGGTCGAAGACGGCTTCGGGTGTGGCGGCGCTGGCGTCAGTGGTGCGGAGCAGGCCGCCCGAGACCATGTTGACGGTGATGCCGTCGGGGCCCAGGTCGCCGGCGGCGGTGCGGGTCAGGCTGAGCAGGGCGGCCTTGGCGGCGGTGTAGTCGTGATAGGGCACGACCGGGTTCTGGAACAGGTTGGTGCCGATGTTGACGACGCGGCCGAACCGGGCCGCCGCCATGCCGGGGGCGGTCGCCTGGATGACGTTCAGGGCGCCGCGCACGACGGTCGAGAATTGGGCCGCCAGTTCGTCCCAGCCGATATCGGTCATCTGCGACCGGGCGTCGCCGTTGAAGCTGTAGTCCAGGGCGTTGTTGACCACGGTGGTGACGGGCGCGCCGAAATGGCCTTGCGCGGCGGCGACCATGGCGTCGACGGCGGCGCGGTCGGTCACGTCGGCCTGGAGGGCGACGGCGCGGTCGCCGATCTCGGCGGCCAGGGCGGTCGCGGCGCCCTCGCTGGCGCGCCAGTTGATGATCACGCGGGCGCCTTCGTTGGCGAAGGCGCGAACGGCGGCCGCGCCGACGCCGCGTGCGCCGCCGGTGACGAGGACGATCTGGTCGGCGATCTTCATGGCGGGGGACTCAAAGGTTGGAGGAAGGGAGGACGTCCTCGCCCATCCAGGCGGGTTTGCGCAAGCGCACAGGGCGGCCGTCCACGGTCAGGTCGCCGTCGAGCCGGTCGATCCGCAGCAGGGCCATGGCCGAACCGTCTCGGCCGGACAGGACCTCGCCCGCGCGCAGTTCGCCCTTCAGCACCTCGGCGCCGAAGGCGGGGGGCGGGCCGTCGAAGTCGAGCGGCAGCATCCGGTTCTTGATCGTTCCCCGGCGTTTCATGCGCGAGGTGGTCTCCTGGCCGACGAAACAGCCCTTCTGGAAGTCGATGCCGTTCAACAGGTCGAAATCGGCCTCGATCGGATAGGTCTTGTCCTGAGGGGCATCGGCGGTCGGATCGGGCAGGCCGATGGACAGGCGGTGGGCGTCGTAGTCGGCCTGAGCGGCGTCTGGCGTGGCCTCGCCATACAGGCGGCCGCCCATCAGCGGGGTGCGGGGGTCGGGGATGAAGCCGGGTGCGGTATTGGGCCAGGCGGCGAAGACCGGGCGGTCGTCGGCGGCGACCTGGACCTTGGCGCGGAGTTTGTACATCGACAGGCGCTGGAGCAGGGCGTCGCGGCGCTCAGTCGCGACATCCAGCAGGACACCGTCAGCTTCGCCCAGGATAAACAGGTCGAACAGCAGCCGGCCGGGGGGGGACAGCAGGGCGCCGAAACGCAGTTCGCCCTCCGCCAGCGTCTCCACATCCTGGGTCAGCAGATTGTGCAGGAAGGGTTTCGCGTCCTCGCCCGTAACGGAGATCAGGGCGCGGCTGTCGAGACGGGCGATGGGCATGGGGCCAAGATAGGGCGCAGGCGGCGGCTCCAGAAGACGCCGCGCCGAATTTAGGCGACGGCGGCCGCCTCGGGATCGAACAGGGGATCGAAGTTGCGCCAGTCGCTGGCGCCCCAGGCCGTGACGCGGGTGACCAGATCGACGATGTTCATCGGCTTGGCGATACAGTCGTCCATGCCGGCCTCCTCGTACTGGATCAACTGTTCCGGCAGGGTGTTGGCGGTCAGGGCCAGGATCGGCGTGCGGCCGACCAGACCCGGCAGGGCGCGGATGGCGCGGGTCGCATCGACGCCGTCCATCACCGGCATCTGGATATCCATCAGGATCACGTCCCAGTCGCCGTCGCGGGCCGCCTCGACCCCTTGCGCGCCGTCGTTGGCGGTGGCGCAGACGATGCCCTGGGCGGACATGACGGCCATGACCAGGGCGCGGTTGCTGTCGTGATCGTCGACATAGAGGACGCGCAGGGCGGCGGCGTCTTCATTGGCGGGCGCGGGTTCCTCGATGACGGCATCGGGCGTCGGCAGGGGAATGACGTTGTCGGCCGACAGGTCGATCATGTCGTTAACCACGGACAACAAGCGCTGGCCCGCGCCGTTGATCCGGGCGGCGTGGTCGGCGTGTTCCTGGGCCAGGCCGGCCTTGGATAACAGGTCCGAGAAGCCGATGACCGAATTCAGCGGCGTGCGCAGTTCGTGCGACATGTCGGTCAGGAACTTCTGACGTGCCTCGGCCATGGCGGTCTTCTGTTCGGCGGCGACGCGGGCCTGTTCGGCCTCGACCCGTTCGGTGACGTCGATCTCGGTCAGCATGACGCCCAGCTGGCCCGTGACCGGATCGATGACCGGGCGGATGTCGAGGTGGTGCCAGCGCAGGCCCTCGCGGGTGATGATCTCGCAGACGTCCGAGGACAGGTCGCCGGACAGGGCCGCGGCCAGCATGGGCTGGGCGCGTTCCGGCTCCGCGAACCGGGCTTCGAAGGGGTGGGTGGTCGAGCCATAGGCCGCGAAGGCCGCCGGGTTGGAGAACAGCGGGCGGCCTTCGCTGTCGAACAGGGAGATCAGGGTGGAGGTGTGACGCAGGGCCTCGACCGCGCGACGCTCCTCGCTTTCGACCTCAATGGAGGCGGCCTCGAACAGCAGCACCGGCGTGCCGTCGTCCAGCCAATGGGTCGAGATGATCGCCGTCACCGTCAGCGGGCGGCCGTTCGGATAGAAGGTCCAGTGTTCGGACAGGGTTTCGCCGTTCGCCGTCTCGCGCGCCAGCCGTTCGGTGCGGGCCAGGACGGCGGGGGACATCTGGCTGAAGTCGCGGGCCAGCAAGGCGTCCAGGCTGTCGGAGCCCCACAGATCCAGGGCGGCGGCGTTCGCGTATACGCCTCGCATGGCGGACGGATCGAACATCCAGATCGGGCGTCGAAGCGCGTCCCAGGCCTGCATTTCCGGCGTGTCTCTCAAAGCGGCGGCGTTACAGATTTTGGAATAGCGGCAAGGACTTAAGCTTCGGCTAAGCTGCGGGTCCATCCTGGGTTGTCACGGCATATCGCGCCACGACGCCGTCGGGCTGGAAATCATGCTCGGCCAGGGTGTCGAGCGAGCGCAGGACGCGGGACAGGAAGGCGGCCGGGTCGCCGTCCTCGATCGCCGGACGCAGCCAATCGGTGACGACGGCGCGGGCCGGATAGGTCCCGACCGGGCCAGGGATGCTGAGGGCCACCTCGATCCCCTCGGCGATCCAGCCGGCGACGGTCATGAAGAACTCGGGCGAGGCCAGGAAGTCCGAACGGCGCAGGACATACAGGGTGATGATCCCGTCCTCGACCCCGTCGGGGCGGACGATGACGCCGCTGTGGTCTGGCCGCCAGTCGTCGGACAGCTCGACCACGCGCCAAAGGCAGAACCAGATGCGACAGGTGCTGGGACGGATGGCGTGCACCGAACAACCGGCGCCGTCGACGCAATAGGCGCACAGTTCGCCGGTCGGCTTGGCCAGTTCCGGCAGGTCCAGCGGAATGACACGGCAGCATTCGACGCAACCGCCGCAGGTTCGGCCGGGGAGGAGGGGAAGGCTCACCCCTTGGCGTCAGTCTTCTGGGCGCGTTCGAGCTGGGCGATGCGGCGGTCCATGTCGGCGACGACGGCTTCGAGCCGGGCCTTTTCGGAGGCCATGTCGATGGGCGTGCCGTCCTCGTAGGAAATGGTCGCGCCCTTGGCGATCAGGTCCAGCCGATAGATGGCCGTGACGCGCTGGGCCTTGAAGCGTTTGAGGGCGGCGGTGGCTGCAGGGTCGGGGGACTGGCTCATGCGCGTCGCTGTAACGCAGGACGCCTGCCTGTGGAAACACGCGTTTGGCGCTGAACCGCCGATAGAATCCCTGTATCCGTCAACGGATGATCGGGCGGTTTCCCATCCTGTATATCGCCGAGGCGGACGCCGAGGACGCCGTGCTGTCCTCGGGCGTGCTGGCGCATCTGGTCGAGAGCCTGCCGCATGCGACCTTCACCATCGTCGGATCGGCCGCCAGCGCGCCGCTGTTCGCCGATACGCCGCGCCTGACCAAGCTGATCGTGCTGGAGCGCGAGGGCCATTTCGAATGGATCGCCCTGTGGAACCAGGTGCGCGGGACCAAATGGGGCCTGGTCGTGGACATGCGCGGCTCGGACCTGTCGGGCAAGCTGAGGCGGCAAAAGCGGGCGGTGCGGGGCAAGGATGCGCCGGGGCTGCATGCCGTGGAAGCGGCGGCGGCGGTGCTGAAGCTGGAGCCGGAGGAGATCCCGACGCCCCGGCTCTATGTGTCGGATGAGACGCGGGCGCAGGTCGAGGCGCTGATCCCGGCGACGGGCGGCGCCAGTTCTGAGGAAGACCGGCCGATCCTGGCGGTCGGGCCGGGCGTGGAATGGATGGGCAAGCGCTGGCCCGCCGAACGCTACGCCAAGGTGGCGGCCAAGCTGCTGGCGGACGACGGGCCGCTGGCGGGCGGGCGGCTGATGATCGTGGGCGAGGAGATCGACCGCGAGGCGGCGCATACCATCCGCTACGCCGTGCCGCGCGCGCGGGTGATCGAACTGCAAGGCAAGCTGACGCGGTTGCAGACCGTCGCGGCTCTGTCCAAGTCGGTGCTGTACGTCGGGGCGGATTCGATCTGGACCCAGCTGGCCGTGGCGTCGGGCGTGCCGGTCGTCGCGGTGTTCGGGCCGTCGGACGAGACCGTGCGTGGACCGTGGAAGGGCGAGGCCGTGCGGGGGCCACGCACGTTTGAAGAGTTCAAAAAGCTGGACCCGCGGCTGAACCAGGCGATCCAGCATATGATGGACCTGCCGTGGGAACGGGTGCTGAAGGCGGCGATGCGGATGTTGAAGGCGCGGAGCTGACCCCGATCTCCCTCCCCGTCCGGGGAGGGTGGACGCGAAGCGGCCGGGTGGGGGCGGCCCGGCGATCCTGCGACGGACCTGTGCCGTATTGCTTTGCCCTCCCCACCCGGTCTCGCCTGCGGCTTGACCACCCTCCCCCGCGGGGGGAGCGAGAGGGTTTAGTCGCTTTCACGAATGGCGCGGCATCCGCTAGAACCTCGGAAACATCCGCAGGAGCCGCCCCATGACCCAGACCTATGACCTGATCGTCCGCGGCGGCGAGGTGGCGAACCATGCGGGGCGGGGGCTGGCCGACGTCGGGGTGATCGACGGCAAGATCGCCTTCATCGGCGACCTGTCGCAGGCCTCGGCCGGAGAGGTGTTCGACGCCACGGGCCTGACGGTCCTGCCGGGTGTGATCGACACCCAGGTCCATTTCCGCGAGCCGGGGCTGGAGTGGAAGGAGGATCTGGAGACGGGCAGCCGCGCCGCGGCCCTGGGCGGGGTCGTCGCCGTGTTCGAGATGCCGAACACCAATCCCAACACCACCGATCCCGACACCATGGCGGACAAGCTGGTCCGGGCGAAGGACCGGATGTGGACCGACCACGCCTTCTATATCGGCGGCACGCACGAGAACGCCGACTATCTGGGGGAGCTGGAGCGGTTGCCCGGCTGCTGCGGGGTCAAGGTCTTCATGGGCGCCTCGACCGGCGACCTGCTGATCGCCGACGACGAGGGGGTGAGGAAGGTTTTGTCCAACGTGCGCCGCCGCGCCACCTTCCATTCCGAGGACGAATACCGACTGGTCGAGCGTCGCGGCCTGGCCCGCACCGGCGACTGGACCAGCCACCCCGAGGTCCGCGACGCCGAAAGCGCCATCCGCTCGACGCGGCGCCTGGTCGGCCTGGCCCAGGAGACGGGCGCGCGCATTCATGTGCTGCACGTCACGACGAAGGACGAGATGGAGTATCTGCGCTTCCACAAGGATGTCGCCACCGTCGAGATCACGCCCCAGCACCTGACCCTGGTCGCGCCCGAGGCCTATGAGCGGCTGGGCAGCTACGCCCAGATGAACCCGCCGATCCGGTCACAGGAGCATGTGGACGCCCTGTGGCTGTGGGGGATGCAGCAGGGTGTCGCCGACGTGCTGGGCTCCGATCACGCGCCGCATACCAAGGAAGAAAAGGCCAAACCCTATCCGGCCTCGCCGTCGGGCATGCCGGGGGTGCAGACGCTGGTGCCGCTGATGCTGACGCATGTCGCGAATGGGCGGCTGAGCCTGGAGCGGTTCATCGACCTGACCTCGGCCGGCGCCCAGCGGGTGTTCGGCACGGCGAACAAGGGGCGGATGGCCGTCAGCTATGACGCCGACCTGACCATCGTCGATCTGAAGGCGAAGAAGACGATCACGCACGACCAGCAGGCGACACGCTGCGGCTGGACTCCGTTCGACGGCGTCGAGGCGACCGGCTGGCCGATGGCGACCATCGTGCGCGGCCGGGTGGTGATGCAGGACGGCGAACTGATCGGATCGGCGCACGGGCGGCCGGTGCGGTTCATGGAGACGCTGTGAGGCTTCACATAAAATCCGTCACCCTCGGGCTTGTCCCGAGGGCCCACCGTTCCGCGCACACGGTGACGGGGGGTGACGCGCCGTCGCCTCCGCGTCGCGGTTCGGGGGGCGTCCGCCGTAGGCCCTCGGGACAAGCCCGAGGGTGACGGTGGTAACGGAAAAGCTCGGCCTGATCGGCTTCGGCGCCTTCGGGCGGCTGACGGCGTGGCATCTGTCGCCCTGGTTCGACATCCTCGCCCATGATCCCGCAGCGACGGACGGCGAGAATGTCGCGACCCTGACCGACCTGGCGACCGCCGCCGCCTGTCCGACGGTGGTGCTGGCCGTGCCGGTCGAGGCGCTGGACGCGACGTTGGCCGCCATCCGCCCGCATCTGGCGCCCGACGCCCTGGTCATCGACGTGGGCTCGGTGAAGGTGAAGCCGGCGCAGGCGATGGACGCCCTGCTGCCGCCAGGCGTGCGGATCGTCGGAACCCACCCGCTGTTCGGCCCGCAGAGCGGCAAGGACGGCATCGCGGGCCTGCGCATCGCCGTGTGCGATGTGCGCGGCGGAAAGGACGCCCGCCGCGTCGCCGCCTTCTGCCGCCGGGCGCTGGGGCTGAAGGTCTTTTCAGTCAGTCCCGAGGATCACGACCGCGAGGCCGCCACGGTCCAGGGCCTGACCCACCTGATCGCCCGCGTCCTGATGGCCATGGAGCCCCTGCCCGCGCGCATGACCACCGCCAGCTTCGACCGGCTGATGCAGGCCGTCGACATGGTCCGCCACGACAGCCCCGCCGTCTTCCGCGCCATCGAACGCGACAACCCGTTTGCGGCGGAGGTGCGGGAACGGTTCTTCGCCTTGGCGGATGAGGCGCGTGGGACGTTGGGGGAGTAGGCTGCTCGATCTAGCTTTTCGCGCCTTGCGCGATGAGGAAGGCGGCGACCTCACGGTGGTGATTGCGGCGTGCCTGGTTCAAGGGGGACCGCAACTCGGTGCCGCCTGACACAAGCTCGGCCCGAACGGCGAGATTGACGTCCGCGCCCCTGGCGACCAAATGGCGAACCGTCTCCAGATGCCCCTCACGCGCCGCATTGATCAGAGGCGTCTCGTCATCCGCGACGATGCCGTTCACATCGGCGCCCTTTGTGATCAGGTAATCGACTACTTCCGTGCGGCCATGTGCGGCGGCCGCGATCAGCGGATTGCCGTCGCCGGCGACAGGCTTGTTGACGTCGGCGTCCTGCTCCAGCAGCAGTCGGACCATGGCGATGTCGCCCTGAGCAGCGGCGACGATCAGGGGCGTGCCGTCGCCAAGGCGGGCATGATCGACGTCCGCGCCTCTGGCGATGAAGACGCGCGCGGCCTCGGTCTCGCGATTGCGCGCCGCATCCACGAGCCAACCGCCCGCCGCCGTCTGAGCTGAGGCGTTGATCGCAAGACCGCCGGCGACCGTCATCAGCATCGCGGCGCCGATGCGAGGCGCCCAGACGGACATGGATTTCGACTGCATCATTGTGGGCTCCCCGGATCAGAGCTTCAGCATGACAGACTGCGCGCCGACGTCAGTTTAAAGTTTTGTCATCCGCCCCGTAAACGCATGACGACGGCTTTAACGCCTCCCGTTCGCCCGAATGAACGCCCCCACATCCTCCGCCACGCCCGGCGCGAGCGGTAACGCCGGGTCGGCGTAGGTCGCCATGTTGGCGGCGCGGTCGGCGGGGGCGGTTTTGAGGAGGTGGTTGACGCCGTCCCAGAGTTTCAGCGTGGCCTTGGGGTCGGCGGCGGCCAGGGCCTGGGCGTCCGCGACGCCGATCTGGAGGTCGGTGGTCCCCTGGCCGATGAAGACCGGGCCGTCGTAGGCGGCGAGCAGGGCGGCGGGGTCCAGCGGCAGCCACGAGATCAGATAGGGCTGGACCGAGGGGCGGAACAGGCCCGCCAGCGCAGGCGGCGTGTCGGCGACGGTGCGGCCGGCCTCAAGCGCGGTCAGGGCGGCGAAGGCCTGGGTCTTCATCGGCTCGGGCAGGGTGGCCAGCTGTTCGCGCAGCACTGCGCCTGCCGGGCGGCCGGCGCCGGACAGAAGGATCAGACCGCAAACCTTGTCGTCGTTTTCGACCGCCTTCAGGGCGACCAGGGCGCCCTCGCTGTGGCCAATCAGCCAGGCGCAGGGCAGGCCTGTGCGCGCGGCGGCCTCGGTCGCCCAGGCGCGGGCGTCGGCGGCGTAGGCGTCGAAGCGCAGATCGGCCTCGGCCGGACCCGCCGCCGCGCTGGCGGCGATGCCGCGCTTGTCGATGCGGACGGTGGCGATCCCCTGTTCCGCCAGACCCTCGGCCAGCAGGCGATAGGTCGAGGCCGCGACGCCCAGCGGGCTGTTCCCATCCCGATCCGTCGGGCCGGAGCCGGGCAGGATGACGGCGACGGCGCTCGCGCTGTCCGGCGTCAGCAGGGTTCCGTGCAGCGGCGCGGGCTCTGACGACAGGGCGATGTCGGTCGAGACCGGGCCGGCGAGCAGGGCGAGGGCGAGGCTGAGCATGTGGGTCTCCGCAAGACGGTCAGATAGCGCGACTATCCCATCATGCAGCGCAGGCTCCGGCCCGCAAGGCCAGCCTCAGGCTTCAGATCGAGAAACTGACGCCGCAGCCGCAGCTGGAGGCGGCGTTGGGGTTGCGGACGACGAACTGGGCGCCGGCCAGTTCGTCGATGTAGGCGATCTCGGAGTTTTTCAGGAAGGGGACCGAGACCGGGTCGATCAGGGCGGCCTGTCCGTCGGCCTGGATGCGCAGGTCGTCGTCCTCGGCCGTTTCGACCAGTTCGAACCGATACTGGAAGCCCGAACAGCCGCCGCCGTCCACCGCGACGCGCAGCATCAGGGTCTTGCCCTCGGCCGCCCCCAGTTTGGCCAGGCGTTTGGCGGCGCTGGCGGACAGGACGATGCCCTCCGGCGCGCGCGTGGCGACGCTGAAGGCGGGTGTGGACGGTTCTGTGGATTGGACGGTGCTCACGGCTGTCTATATGAGGCGCGCAAGGGCGTTCGCAAAGGGCCGCCCGCTTCAAAGTTGATCACTTGAGCCACACAGACCTCGCCACCTACGCCGAACGCGCCGACCTGACCCTGGGGCGACGCGTTCCCGAGCCGGCCAGCCGCACGCGGACGGCCTTTGCACGCGACCGCGACCGGATCATCCATGCGACGGCGTTTCGGCGGTTGAAGGAGAAGACACAGGTCTTCGTGGCGCACGAGGGCGATCATTATCGCACCCGTCTGACCCATTCGCTGGAGGTGGCCCAGATCGCACGGTCGCTGGCCCACGCGCTGCGGCTGGACGATGATCTGGCCGAGACCATCGCCCTGGCGCACGACCTGGGCCATCCGCCCTTTGCGCATGCCGGCGAGGACGAGCTGGTGGTGCAGATGGCCGGGCACGGCGGCTTCGACCACAATGTCCAGAGCTTCCGGGTCGTGACCGAGCTGGAGAACCGCTATCCGCAGTTCGACGGGCTGAACCTGAGCTGGGAGACGGTCGAGGGGGTCATCAAGCACAACGGCCCGGTGGCGCACCGGCTGGACGAACCGGCATGGTCGGTGGTGCGGCCCTACAGGACTGGCGGGGAGGCGGGCTGGGACCTGCGGCTCGGGACGTTCGCCTCGTTGGAGGCCCAGTGCGCGGCCGTCGCCGACGACATCGCCTACAACAATCACGATGTGGACGATGGGGTGCAGGCGGGGCTGATCACCCTGCAGGACCTGGATCAGGTGCCGCTGATCGGACCGATGCTGGCGCAGGTGCGTCGCGACTATCCGGGCATCGACGACCGGATGCTGAGGATCGAGGCCGTTCGGCGGATGATCGGCGTGATGGTCGAGGACGTGCTGGCCGAGACGGCGCGGCGGCTGGAAGACGACCGGATCGTCACGACCGAGGACGTGCGTCTGGCCAGGCGGACGATGGTCGATTTCTCGCACGCCATGCACGCGGATTTGGCGGTGTTGAGGAAGTTCCTGTTCGAGCGGATGTATCGCCATTACCGCGTCAACCGCACGCGCAGCCAGGCGCGGCGGGTGCTGTCGCAACTGTTCGAGCTGTTCATGGCCGAACCGGAGGTTATGCCGCCGGAATGGAGCACGCCCGCCCTGACCAGTGACCGGACACAGCGGGCGCGGGCCGTCTGCGACTATATCGCCGGCATGACCGACCGTTACGCCATAGAAGTGCACCAGAAACTGTTCAGCCTCGACCTCGCCCTCGATCTGTGATTCGAAAGATGCACGCGGGGGCGTAGAGTGATCGTTCGGCGCGCCGATTCGCGCCTGACAGACGGCGGAGCGCGACCATGTCCTTTGAAGACGACAACAAGCCGGGCCGGGGCGCCTATACCCCCCCGACCGATGACGACCTGCCGTTTCGTCGCAATTCCTATGATCCGCGCAGCGGCCGCGCCATTGGTTCTGGGTTGGGCGGCTCGGGCGGGGGCAAGGCGCCGCCGGTCACCCTGATCATAAGCGCGGTGGTCCTGTTGCTGCTGATCGTGGCCGTGATCTTCTTCTATCGCTCGGGCATGCGCGCCTCGACCGACGCGCCGCCCGCCGTGGGCCAGCCCGTCGGCGAGATGAAGACGGCGCCGCCCGTGGACGCCCAGCCGATCGATCCGGCCGCCGGCGTGCGCGTCTATCGCGACGAGGGCGAGACGACCGACGCGCCCGTGACCTTCACCCCGCCGCCGGAAGCGCCCCAGCCGCGGCCCGCCGCGCCGCCGACCGCTGCGCCGACCGGCCAGGGCCTGCCGCCTGCCAAGGCCGCGACCCCCGCCGCGCCGACGCCGCGTCCGACGACCGCGCCGCCTGTCGCCGCTCCGGCGACCAAGGCCACGGCCGCTGCGGGCGGTTCGGCCTCGGTTCAGATCGGCGCCTTCTCCTCGACCGAGATCGCGGATCGCGAATACGCCGCCGTCGCCGGCCGTTTCGGCTCGTTCGCCTCGGGCGCCGAAAAGCGCGTGACCGAAGTGACCTCGTCCAGCGGTTCGACCCTGTACCGCACGGCCTTCTCGGGCCTGTCGCGCGAGCGGGCGGTCGCCTTCTGCAATGCGCTGAAGGCCGCCGGGCGGGACTGCATCGTTCGGTGATGCGGTTTTGCCTTCCGTCACCCTCGGGCTTGTCCCGAGGGCCCACCCGTCCGCATCGCGGTCGAAGGGGCGAGGGGAGGGGATGTGCGTCTCGTTCATGGATTCTGGGCGCTGAACCGTGGGCCCTCGGGCTTGTCCCGAGGGCGACGGCCAGTATGGCGGTCAGGGGGGCGGCATGACCTCCGCCGCCATCTACGGCTGTTCGGGCCATCGGCTGACCGAGGACGAGCGGGCCTTCTTCGTGCAGGCGCGACCGTGGGGCTTCATCCTGTTCCGGCGCAATATCGACACGCCAGATCAGGTGCGGGCGCTGACCTGCGAACTGCGGGCCGCCATCGGAGACGCCGACGCGCCGATCTTGATCGATCAGGAGGGCGGCCGGGTCCAGCGGATGGGGCCGCCGCACTGGCCCAAATATCCACCTGGGAACGCCTATCTGAAGGCGACCGACGATCCGCTGTCGGCGCGCGAACTGGCGCGGCTGGGCGCGCGGCTGATGGCGCATGATCTGCGCGAGGTCGGGATCAACGTCGATCTGCTGCCTGTGCTGGACGTACCTGTGCCCGGCGCCCACGACATCGTCGGCGACCGCGCCTATGGCCAGGATCCGCAGACCGTGACCCTGCTGGGCCGCGCAGCGGCTGAAGGGTTGTTGGCGGGCGGTGTCTTGCCCTGCATCAAACATATGCCGGGCCATGGCCGGGCGTTCGCCGACAGCCACAAGGACTTGCCGACGGTCCATGCCGATTTCGAGACCCTGGACGGCTGGGACTTCGCGCCGTTCAAGGCGATGTCGGACATGCCGCTGGCCATGACCGCGCACATCGTCTTCACCGCCGTGGACAGGAAGCGGCCGGCGACCCAGTCGAAGAAGGCGGTGAAGATGATGCGCGAGCATCTGGGCTTTTCCGGCCTGATCATGACCGACGACCTGTCGATGCAGTCGCTGAGCGGATCGCTGGGCGAGCGGGCGCATCGGTCGCTGAAGGCCGGGTGCGACGTGGTTCTGCACTGCAACGGCGACATGGCCGAGATGCAGGCGGTGGCCGAGGCGACCGGCAGGCTGAAGGGGAGGGCGAAGGCGCGGGCCGAGGCGGCGATGGCGCGGATCGTGCGCACGCCGGAGCCGCTTGATCCGGTCGCTGGGCATGACCGCTTCTTCAAGGCCATGGGCGGCCGGCTGGATGTCGCCAAGGGGCCGGACGTGGGTGAGGCGCAGGCATGAGCCGCCTGGGCCGTCCCGGCCTCAAGCAGCGCGAAGCGCGGTAGGCCAAGGGAAAATGTCTGAGTCCTTTCAGCCGAATCTGGACTTCACCGCCGTCGCCGAGGTCGAGGATCGCGAGGCGTTCGTGGTCGATCTGGACGGGTATGAAGGGCCGCTGCATGTCCTGCTGGCCCTGGCGCGGAACCAGAAGGTCGATCTGCTGAAGCTGTCGATCACCCAGTTGGCGGAACAGTATCTGGCCTTCGTGCACGAGGCGCGGCGGCGCAACTTCGCCCTGGCGGCGGACTACTTGGTGATGGCGTCGTGGCTGGCCTATCTGAAGTCGCGGCTGCTGCTGCCGCGCACCGAGAAAGACAAGGGCGAGGAGCCGCCGGCCGAGCAGATGGCCGCCGCCCTGGCCTTCCGCCTGCAGAAGCTGGAGGCCATGCGGCGCTCGGTCGAGCAGCTGATGGCGCGGCCCCAGTTGAAGCGCGACGTCTTCACGCGCGGCGATCCCGAGGCGACGGTGATCGTGCCGTCGGACCGGATCGACGCCAGCCTGTATGAACTGATGAGCGCCTATGTGGTGCAGCGTCGGCGCGAGGAGGGCAGGCGCTATGCCCCCGGCCAGCGGGTCGAGGCCTTTGCGCTGGAGGCGGCGCGCGACTGGCTGCGCGAGATCATGCCGAAACTGGCCGACTGGACCCCGCTGGATCAGGTGGCGCCGCACCGGGAGGGCGAAGACGGCCCCAGCCAGGCCAGCTTTACGGCCTCGACCCTGTCGGCCAGTCTGGAGCTGGTGAAGGAGGGGGCGATGGACATTCGACAGACGCAGGCGTTCGCCGAGCTGTTCCTGAAACGGCGCGGGCAGGGCCAGCCGCTGGAGCTGATGGGGTGATGGTTTCTCTCTTTCTGTCCGTCATCCTAGGGCTTGTCCCTAGGATCCAGACTCCCGGCGTCCGGCATGGGCGCACCCTCGGAAAGACCGTGAGTCTGGATCCTCGCCACAAGGGCGAGGATGACGGTCATATGGCGGGGGGAAATCATGTCTGACCTCGCCTTCCAACCCGACGAGGCCGAGATCGAGCGGCGGGTCGAGGCCCTGTTGTTCGCTGCCGCCGGGCCGCTGACGGCCGCCGAGATCGCCGCGCGGCTGCCCGAGAACTGCAATGTGGCGCGCGCCATATCGGGCCTGCGTGCCCGCTATGAGGGGCGGGGGGTGGAGCTGGAGTGCGTCGCCGACCGCTGGCGGTTCCGCACGGCGCCTGACCTGGCCTTCATGATGACGCAGGAACGCGAGGAGCCTCGCCGCCTGTCCAAGGCCGCGCTGGAGACCTTGGCCATCATCGCCTACCACCAGCCCGTCACGCGCGCCGAGATCGAGAGCGTGCGCGGCGTGACCATTTCCAAGGGCACGCTGGACCTGTTGCTGGAGATGGGTTTCGTACGGTTGCGGGGACGCCGGCGGACGCCGGGGCGGCCCGTGACCTATGCGACCACGGATCGGTTCCTGGAGCATTTCGGCCTGGCGACGCTGTACGATCTGCCGGGCGTGCAGGAGATGAAGGCGGCGGGCCTCTTGGACCTGTCGCTGCCGGTCGGGTTCGAGGTGCCGGACCCCAGCCGCGCCTCCGAGGCCGACGACGAGGACGGCAGTCTGCCCATCGACGACGACGCGCCCGAGTTCGCCCAGGATTTCGTCGGCGAGTCACGCTGACGTTACGTCACGTTCACGCTGTCTTAGTGAGCGCCATCTAAGGCAGCCGGTATGAGTGGCGTGACATCGAAAACGGGTTGGCGGGCGTGGAGCACGTTCAGGATCGCGGTGATCCTGATGTTGGCGTCCATCATCGGCATGGCGGGCGTTCTGGGCACGGTCAGCCAGGGCATCGATGCGCACCAGGCGCGCAAGGAAGAGGCGTTGGTCAAGCTGCGCCTGACGCGCGCACTGGAAATCATCGGCGACAACCTGACCACGGCCTCGGTCTGGGACGAGGCGGTCGATCATATGGCGACGGGCGACGTGGCCTGGTACGACCGCACCCTGGGCTCGTTCTACGCTGCGCAGCACAAGCACGAGTTCACGCTTGGCTATGACGCCAGCGGCCGGCTGTTCCGCATCAGCACGCAAGGTGCGCCCGAGAGCTTCGAAGCCGGCGAGCCATTCGCCAGGGCGGCCCGGCCTCTGATCGATCGGCTGCGCGCCGAGGCGGCGGGGCGTGATCGTTCGCTGACGGCGGACGCCGCCGTTCGTCTGAAGGCGGGCTTCGTGCAGGTGGGCGACGCCGTCTATGTGCTGGGCGCGTCCACCGTCGTGCGTCACACCGCGATGGGGCCGACGCCCGCGTCCGATCCGGTGGTGGCGTCGTTCAAGCCGTTCCTGGGTGAGTTGGACCTGTTGCGGACGCGACTGGCGCTGGACCGCATCCATTTTCAGCCTGGCGACGCTGAACCGCCCCAAGGCATGATCGGCGTGGATGTGCGTGAGGCTAGGGGCGGATTGTTGGGCCGCGTCGTCTGGGCGCCGGAACGACCGGGCTATCAGATCCTGACCCAGGCAGGACCGCTGTTGCTGGTGCTGTTCATCGTGCTGATCATCGGCACGGCGTCCCTGCTGTGGAACACGACCGCAGATGTGCGCCGTCTGAAGGCGTCCGAGGTCGCCCTGTCGGCGGCGCTGGAGCGGGCGGAGGCGGCCAACCAGGCCAAGACCCGCTTCCTGTCGAACGTCAGCCACGAACTGCGCACGCCCCTGAACGGCGTCCTGGGCATGGCCGAGGTGATCGGCGCCGATATGGTCACGCCGCAGCAGCGCGACCGGCTGGAAATCCTGAAGGCGTCGGGTCGTCAGCAATTGAGGTTGATCGAGGAACTGCTGGATGTGGTGCGGTTGCGCGACGGGGCGGTGACGCTGGAGACGCGGCCGTTCCGGCCGAACAACCTGTTGGGGCGTGTGGCCAACGACTTCCGTGGCGCGGCCCAGGCCAAGGGCCTGACGATCGACGTCGAGGCCGTCGAGGGCGAATGGCTGGGCGATCCGGTCCATGTCGAGAAGCTGATGGCGGCGTTGAGCGACAACGCCGTGCGCTTCACCAGGACGGGCCAGGTCACCCTGCGGGCCGTCGCCGGCGATCAACTGGTGCTGGAAGTTCAGGACACCGGCCCCGGCATGGAGCCTGCGGCGGCGGCGCGCCTGTTCGAGGCCTTCACCCAGGGCGACGAGAGCAACACCCGCACCGCCGACGGCCTGGGCCTGGGCCTGACCGCGGCGCACGGCCTGGCGGCTCTGATGGGCGGCAAGATCGAGGTCGTGACCGAACCCGGCGTGGGCAGCACCTTCCGCGTCGCCCTGCCGCTGGAAGCTGTCGAGTAGGTTCTGCACCAACCACTTCCGTCACCCTCGGGCTCGTCCCGAGGGCCTACGGTGAATGCGAACTAGGTTGCGGACGGGTTCAGGCGACGGCTTGCAACGTCTGCAGTCGAGCGCGACCAACGGTGGGCCCTCGGGACAAGCCCGAGGGTGACGGTATTTGAAACGAGATGGGCTTCATCGCGCCCAGCGGGTTAGCGATTTAGGCCGTCAGCAGACGCGGCAGTTTGAAGGTCACGGTCTCGCGGGCGCCGCCGTCCTCGGTCACCGTGGCGTCGAACCGGGCGCGGATGGCGTCCACCAGGCCCTCGATCAGCGGCTCGGGCGCAGAGGCCCCGGCGGTGACGCCGACCGTCTGGACTCCTTCGAACCAGGACCAGTCCACCTGGGAGGCATCGTCCACCAGATAGGAAGCGCCGGCTCCGGCGCGCATCGCCACCTCGACCAGCCGCACCGAGTTGGACGAGTTCTTGGACCCCACCACCAGCACCAGCTCGCAGCCCTCGCCCAACGCTTTGACCGCGTCCTGGCGGTTGGTGGTGGCGTAGCAGATGTCTTCCTTGTGCGGATCGGGCAGTTCGGGGAAGCGGCGCTTCAGCACCTTCAGTATGCCCGCCGTATCGTCCACCGACAGAGTGGTCTGGGTCGCATAGGCCAGGGGGGCGTCGCCGGGGCGTTCGAACGACTCGGCGTCGGCCTCGGTCTCGACCAGGCTGATGGCGCCCTGCGGCAGCTGGCCCAGGGTGCCGACCACCTCGGGGTGCCCAGCATGGCCGATCAGGATGATGTGCTTGCCGGCGGCGTGGTGGCGCTCGGCCTCGACATGGACCTTGGACACCAGGGGGCAGGTGGCGTCCAGAAACACCAGCTCGCGCGCCCGGGCGGTGGCGGGCACAGACTTGGGCACCCCGTGGGCCGAAAAGACGACCGGGCGGTCGTCGGGGCATTCGTCCAGTTCCTTGACGAAGACGGCGCCCATCGCCTTCAGCCGCTCGACCACATGGCGGTTGTGAACGATCTCGTGGCGCACATAGACGGGGGCGCCGAACTTCTCGATGGCGCGTTCGACGATCTGGATCGCCCGGTCCACCCCGGCGCAAAAGCCGCGCGGCGTCGCCAACCGCACCGAAATCGGGCGAAGCGGAGCGGCGGGGGGAGGAACATGCGCATTCATGACCGTGAACCTAGTCGTTTGCGGCGCTGATCGCCATCGGACCCGTGTCGAGACGGGCGGGATTCTGTCGCCGTGAACAGCGGCGCATCGTCACGGCTTGTCCACAGGCGGCGAAAGTCGAAATTCTACAACGGTTTAGAGCATGATCACGACGCCTTGACCTATGGGCCGCTCACGATTAGTTTCCGCGCCGAATTCAGACCCGTTCGGACGCACCGTCCGGACGCTGAGCGCACAGGTCCTATCCCCCATGCCGGAATCGCGCGAAGAGGCGATCAAACGCCTCCAAGACAGCGCATCCGCATTGGAGGCGCGGACCACGGCGGAGAAATCCGCCGAGCTGACCGGCCATCAGGTGTCGGGTCAGGCCTACAAGATCATCGCCGAGCTTCTCGGCGGCGTCCTGGTGGGTCTGGCGTTCGGGGCGATCGCGGATTGGGTCCTTGGGATCCGTCCGTGGGGTTTGATCGGCGGGGTCCTTCTGGGCTTCGCCTTGTCGATTTACATGGCGCGCCGCACAGCCAACCGGCTGATGGCGCAGGCAAAGGCGTTGGGAACGTCGGCTCCGGCCGAACCCTATGTCGAGGCCGACGAAGACGGGGAACGATAGGGCTTCATGGCCGATCCGATTCATCAGTTTCAGATTCAGAAGGTCATCGACCTTCCTGACGTGACCTTGCCTGTTCTGGGCGTGGTCGATCTGGCGATCACCAATTCGCACATCGCCATGACGGCCGCCTTCGTGGTGATCGTCGGCTTCCTGGCCGCCGTCACGTCGAACGCCAAGATCGTGCCGGGCCGACTGCAGTCGGCGGGCGAGGGCATGTTCGGCCTGATCGACAACCTGGCCGATTCCATCATCGGTCACGAAGGCCGCAAATATTTCCCGTTCGTCTTCACCCTGTTCACGCTGATCCTCGGCATGAACATCCTGGGTCTGTTCCTGACCTTCACGGCGACCTCGCAGCTGGCCATCACGATCACCTTCGCCCTGATCACCTTCGGTCTGGTGCTGGTGGTCGGCTTCGCCAAGAACGGCCTGGGCTTCTTCAAGCTGTTCTGGCCCATGGGCGCGCCGCTGGCGCTGCGCCCCGTCGTCGGCCTTATCGAGTTCGTCTCCTTCCTGCTGCGTCCGGTCACCCTGGCGCTTCGTCTGTTCGGCAACATGCTGGGCGGCCACGTGGCGCTTAAGATCTTCGCCGGCTTCGTCGTGTCGCTGGGGATGCTGGGCCTGAGCGGCGGCATCGGTCTGCTGGCCTTCCCGGTCGCGGCCCTGTCGCTGGGCATGGTCGTCGCCCTGACCGCGCTGGAGTTCCTCGTGGCCTTCCTCCAGGCCTTCGTCTTCGCCGTTCTGGCCTGCATCTATCTGAATGATGTGGTCAACCTGGACCACGCCCACTAAGGGCCGGACCAGTCTCTTCACCCCAACCACCAACGACTTTAATCTAGGAATACAATCATGGACGCTGAAGCCGCAAAATACATCGGCGCTGGTCTCGCCACCCTCGGCATGATCGGTTCGGCTCTGGGCGTGGGCAACATCTTCGGTCAGTTCCTGGCCGGCGCCCTGCGCAACCCGTCGGCCGCCGCCGGCCAAGTCGGCAACCTGTTCGTGGGCGCCGCCCTTGCCGAAGCCCTGGGCATCCTGGCCTTCGTGCTCGGCATCCTGATGATCTTCGGCTGATATCAGCCGATTACGGCGCGCGGGGTTCGCCCGCGCGCCGCTTCATCTGATCCTGCAGTAGACGGTTCATGGCCAGCACCCAATCCAACCATGCAGTCCCGGCTTCGGTCGAAGCGGACCTGCACGCCGAGACGGCGACCGCCGCCGAGCACGGCTCGGGCGGCCTGCCGCAATTCCAGTTCGAACACTGGGCGGGCCAGATCGGCTATCTGCTGATCCTGTTCGTCGTCCTGTATCTGCTGGTCTCCAAGGTCTTCGCGCCGCGCCTTCGCAAGGTGATGGACGAACGGGCCGACACCATTTCCACCGCCGTCGCCACCGCGCGTCAGGTCCAGGCCGAGGCCGCCGAACAGGCAGCCCTCGCTCAGGCTGAAGTCGCCAAGGCCCGCGCCGACGCCCGTTCAATGGCCGCCGCCGCCAAGGCGCGCGTGACCGAGGACGCCAACGCCCGCCAGGCTGCGGAAGAAGCGATCGTCAACGCCCGCATCGCCGAGGCCGAGGCCTCGATCGGCAAGACGCGCGACGCCGCCATGGCCAATGTCTCCACCATCGCCTCCGACACGACCGCCGCCATGGTCGAGCGTCTGACCGGCAAGGCCGCGACCGCAGCCGAGCTGGTCGCCGTCAAGGGAGCCGCCTGATGAACCTGATCTTCGAACACGGCATCTGGAGCTTCGCCAATGCGGAGATCTGGGTCGGCATCGGCCTGATCCTGTTCTTCGGCATCCTGGTCGCCGCCGGTGTGCCCAAGATCGCCGCCAAGGCCCTGGACGCCAAGGCCGCCAAGATCCAGGCGGACCTGGACGAGGCCGCTCGTCTGCGCGCCGAGGCCGAGGCCCTGCTGGCCCAGATCCGCAAGGAGAAGGCCGAGGCCGAGGCTCAAGCCGCCGAGATGATGGCCCAGGCGGAAGCCGACGCCCGTCGTCTGGAAGTCGAGACCAAGGCCAAGCTGGAAGAGACCCTGGCCCGTCGCCAGAAGATGGCCGAGACCCGCATCGCCCAGGCCGAGGCCCAGGCCTCCGCCGAGGTCAAGGCCGCCGCCGCCGACCTGGCCGCCAAGGCCGCAGAACAGATCCTGACCGCCCGCATCGCCAGCGGCGCCAAGGATCCGCTGCTGGACAGCGCCATCGCCCAGATCGGCGATCGCCTGAACTGATCGGCATCGACGCTGAATGAAACAAGGCCCCCGACGGCGACGTCGGGGGCCTTTTTCTTGAGCGATTAAATCGCGCTCAGTGGGCGTGTGCGCCGCCGATGATCGTGGTGCCCAGACGCTTGTCGCGCGCCACCAGCCGGGCATAGACATTGCCCAGCACGATGCCGAACACAGCGTGGGTGATCAGCAGCCAGGCGAAGGTGCCGAAGCCGGCGCCGGCCGTGAAGGTCCGGTAGTTTCCGAACATGACGATGGCCGCCATCATCAGCACCCAGGCGCCGACGGCGAAGACGATGCCCTTGGTCTCGGGCGTATCGGTCGGCAGTCGGGGACACAGGATGGCGAACAGCGGCCCCAGGATGAAGACGCCGCTGATGACGTGGACCACCCACCCGGCGGCCAGATTTCCCGGCATGCCCATCATGCTGGCGATGACCCCCTGGAAGGGATCGAACCAGTTGAGGAACAGATTGGGTATTTCGAGCAAGGATACGGCCATGGTCGCCGCAAATCCGGCGATCAGACCCTTTTGTACGCGTGACATCATGACCTTAGCGCCTCCCAACGCATGAGTGGTTCTCTGATAACGCGCAGACAGGATACGCCTGACGGGGGAGGACTGCGTTCACGTTGCCGTGGTTAGCGGTTGCAGCAACGCAACCGCAACAATATCCGCTAACTAGCGGAACAGCTTGCGGAAATACCGCCGAACCTGTTTGCGACCGCGCGACAGGCGACGACCGGACCGCTTGGTCACGACTTTTTCGGCGCGCAGGGCCTGTTGCCAGAAGACGGGCGCGAACTCCGGCTTCTTCCGCATCAGGCGGCGGAACGGATAGACCCATTTGGGGCGGGCATACTGGGCGCGAATGAATTGGCGCTTGGCCCAGAACGAGCTCTTCAGGATCAGCATCAGGCCCACGGCGATGACCGGAATCCCGCCGGGACCCGGCAGGGGCGCGATCAGAATCCCCAGCAGCACCACGAGCAGGCCGCCGATCATCAGCGCCCAGCGTTTCACCAGGCGCAGCGTGCGGCTGCGCGGTTTCGAAGGCTGAGCGAGGAGAACGGAGAGGGAGGTCACGAATACGCCAGATGGGGAGGGGAGGTTGTCATGACAACGGTCGCCACGGCCGCGCGATCCCTCGTCGGGAAAGGAAAAGGCGGCCGTGACGACCTTGCCACAAACCTCTTAAGGCTCTGCGTCGATGGCGGATCGGTGTCCGCTGAATGACGCTTTGGTCATGAACCGCAGTCGTTCGCCGGCTGTTGCCGATGCGACACGGATCAGCCGTAGCGGACGCCGGTCAACCGCTCGGATTCCGCCCAGAGCCGGCGCGCGACCTCGGCGTCGCGGGCCTGGGGCTTGATGACCGCAACGCCCGGCGGGCCCTTCATCTCCTGAAAGCCCGTGGGGCCGTAATAGGCGGCCGGGGCCACGTTCGGCAGGGTCGCGGCCATGAGGATCGGCAGGGCGCCGTCAGCGGCGGAATGGCTGAGCACGCCCTCCAGCAGCCGCGCGCCGCGTGCGAACAGGCCGGGCTTTCCGGCATGACCGTTTGTGATCAGGTCGGTGCGAGCAAAGCCGGGGTGGGCCGCGACGCTGGTCAGACCCCACCCTTGCGCGTCGCTGCGGCGCTGCAGTTCGATGGCGAACATCAGCATGGCCAGCTTTGACTGCTGATAGACGGACCAGGGGCTGTAGCCGGTCGTAGCGTTCAGGTCGTCCAGTCGGATATGGCCGCGGCGGTGCGCGACGCTGGACAGTTGGATGACGCGTGCCTGGGCTTGGGTCAGCAGGGGCAGCAGCCGTCCAGTCAGGGCGAAGTGGGACAGGTAGTTGGTCCCGAACTGCATCTCAAAGCCATCAACGGTCGTCTGACGCGTCGGCAGAGCCATGATCCCGGCGTTGTTGATCAGGATGTCGATGGGCCGTCCGGCCGCCAGATGACGATCGGCGAAGGCGGCCACGGACGCCAGGTCGCCGAGGTCGAGCAGGTCGAATCGGACATTGGCGGCCGGATGACGCGCGCGAATCAATCGCTCGGCCTCGGCGCCCTTGTTCGGATTGCGGGCCGCCAGCACCACCTCGGCGCCCTTTGCGGCCAGTACGAGAGCGGTTTCCAGTCCCAGACCGCCGGTCGCGCCTGTGATGATGACAAGCTTGCCGGAAATGTCGGGAATGTCGTTGGTGGTCCAGGTCATGACCATGACCTAGTGCGAGATCGAGGCCGCGTCAGCCCCTTCCCGAAGGAAGGGGCGACTTGCAGATTACGCCGCCTGGTTCGACCCTGCCGGCGCGGACCAGCGTAGGACCGGCGAGCGGGCGGCGCGGGTTTCGTCCAGGCGTTTTAGCGGGGCGTGGAAGGGCGCGCCCTTGAAGCGATCAACGTCGCCGGCCTTCGCCGCCTCGGCCAACAGGCGCATGGCGTGGATGAAGCGGTCCAGTTCGGCCTTGGACTCGGTTTCCGTCGGCTCGATCAGCATGGCGCCGTGGACGACCAGGGGGAAATACATGGTCATTGGGTGGAAGCCCTCGTCGATCATCGCCTTGGCGAAGTCGAGCGTGGTGATGTCCGTGCCCTTCAGCCATTCGTCGTCGAACAGGGCCTCGTGCATGCAGGGGCCGTCGGGGAAGGCGGCGCTCATCAGGTCCGACAGGCGGGCCTTGATGTAGTTGGCGTTCAGGACGGCGTCCTCCGCCACCTGACGCAGGCCGTCGGCGCCGTGCGACATCATGTAGGACAGGGCGCGCACATACATGCCCATCTGGCCCTGGAAGGCGCACAGACGGCCGAAGGCCTGAACCGCTTCGTCTTCCTCGCGCTCGATCAGGCGATAGCCATCAGCGTCGTGCACGACCCATGGAGCGGGGGCGAAGGGCGCGAGGGCTTCCGACAGCACCACCGGACCGGCGCCCGGACCGCCGCCGCCGTGGGGCGTCGAGAAGGTCTTGTGCAGGTTGATGTGCATGGCGTCGACGCCCAGGTCGCCGGGACGGACCCGGCCGACGATGGCGTTGAAGTTGGCCCCGTCGCAGTAAAAATAGGCGCCGGCCTCATGCGTCAGGCGGCTGATCTCCAGGATGTCGCGCTCGAACAGGCCGCAGGTGTTGGGGTTGGTCACCATGATGGCGGCGACGTCGTCGCCCAGCTTCGACGCCAGGTCCGCCACGTCCACGCGGCCGTCCTCGGTCTGGGCGACCTCGACGACGGTGTAGCCGACGAAGGCGGCGGTCGCAGGGTTGGTGCCGTGAGCGGATGTCGGCACCAGCACCTTGCGGCGCTTCTCATGCTGGCCCGAGGCCTCATGCGCGGCGCGGATGGCCATCAGGCCGCACAGTTCGCCGTGCGCGCCCGCCTTGGGCGACAGGGCGACGGCGGGCATGCCGGTCAGGGTCTTCAGCCAGTGGGCCAGCGTATCCATCAGCTCCAGCGCGCCCTGGACCGTCGAGATCGGCTGCAGCGGGTGGATGTCCGAGAAGCCGGCTAAACGCGCCATCTTCTCGTTCAGGCGCGGGTTGTGCTTCATCGTGCACGAACCCAGCGGATAGATGGCCAGGTCGATGGCGTGGTTCTTTTGGCTCAGGCGCACATAGTGGCGCATGGTTTCCGGCTCCGACAGGCCGGGCAGGCCGATCGGATCCTTGCGGACCAGGTCGCCCAGGTCCGAGCCGTCCGTCTTGGGTTCTGGCAGATCGACGCCGGTCTTGCCCCAGCCGTCGCCCTCGAAGATCAGGGCCTCGTTCTGCAACAGGCCGCGGCCGCCGGTCAGGGTGGCGGGCTTGGACTGGACTTCGTTGGGGGCGGTCGGGCGGCCGATGGTGTTCATGGTGCTCATGGTCGTTATCCCTTACGCGCCGAGGACTTTGGAGAGCGACTTGGCGAGGATCTGGATGTCGGCATCCAGCGTCGTCTCGGTCGCGGCGACCAGAAGGACGTCGTCCATGCCGGCGTCGGGGGCCAGGCGGCTGTAGGGCACGCCGGCCAGGATGTGATGGCCGGCCAGGGCGTCCACGACCTCGGCCGCGTTTCGGGGCAGGCGCACCGCGAACTCGTTGAAGAAGCGCGAGGTCAGGATTTCGACGCCGGGAATGGCCGCCAGGGCGTCGCGCGTGGCGACGGCCTTCTCGTGGTTCAGCAGGGCCAGTTTGCGCAGGCCCGTCTCGCCCAGCAGGCTCATGTGGATGGTGAAGGCCAGGGTGCAGAGGCCGGAATTGGTGCAGATGTTCGACGTCGCCTTGTCGCGGCGGATATGCTGTTCCCGCGTTGACAGGGTCAGGACGAAGCCGCGCTCGCCGTCGGCGTCCACGGTCTCGCCGGTCAGGCGGCCGGGTATCTGGCGGATCAGCTTCTCGCGCGTGGCGAACAGGCCGACATAGGGACCGCCGAAGTTCAGGGCGTTGCCGATCGACTGGCCCTCGGCCGCGACGATGTCGGCTCCCATTTCTCCGGGCGACTTCAGCAGGCCCATCGATACGGCCTCGGTGACCACGACGATCAGCAGGGCGCCGGCGGCGTGCGCGGCCTCGGCGATCTTGGTCACATCCGTCGCCGTGCCGAAGACGTTCGGGGTCTGCACGACGACGCAGGCCGTGTCGGGACCGATCTGGTCGATCACGGCGGCCTCGGCGTCGATGGCGGCGGCCAGGACTTGGGTCTCGACGCCGACGGCGTGGACCACGGTCTCGGTCGCCTTGACGTAGTGGGGGTGAACGCCGCCGCTGATCACCGCCTTGTTGCGGCGGGTCACGCGGGTCGCCATCAGCACGCCCTCGGCCATGGCGGTCGAGCCGTCATAGAGGCTGGCGTTGGCGACCGGCATGCCGGTCAGGTTCGCAACCTGGGTCTGGAACTCGTACAGGTACTGAAGCGTGCCCTGCGCGATTTCCGGCTGGTAGGGGGTGTAGCTGGTCAGGAACTCCGAGCGCTGGATCACATGATCCACCGTCGCCGGGACGTGGTGCTTGTAGGCCCCTGCGCCGCAGAAGAAGGGCACGGCGCCGGCCGTGGCGTTCTTGGCCGCCATGGCGGACAGGGCGCGCTCGACCTCCAGCTCGCCCGCCACGCGGGGCAGGTCCACCGGCCCGTCCAGCCGCGCCGCCTCGGGCACGTCCACGAACAGGTCGTCGATCGATTTCGCGCCGATGGCGGCGAGCATCGCCGTGCGGTCGTCGGGCGTCAGGGGGAGATAACGCATTTTCTAATCCGCTCATCCCCGCGAAAGCGGGGACCTAGTGCTTTGGGCGACCAATGTGGCCGGTGATGTTTCCGCTCATCCCAGCACTGTTCTTGCGAAAGAACTGGGTCCCCGCTTTCGCGGGGATGAGCGGAAGGGGAAATCAGAGGGTCTTTAGGAACTCGTCGTAGGCGGCCTGGTCCATCAGGGCGTCCAGTTGCGAGGCGTCCGAGACCTTGATCTTGGCGAACCAGCCGTCGGCTTCGGCGGCCGAGTTGACGGTTTCCGGGGCGGTCGACAGGGCGTCGTTGGCCTCGACCACTTCGCCCGAGACGGGGGCGTAGACGTCCGAGGCGGCCTTGACGCTCTCGACCACGGCGAAGCTGTCGCCCTTGGCGACGGTCTTGCCGACCTCAGGCACCTCGACGAACACCACGTCGCCCAGGGCGTCGGCGGCGTGCTTGGAGATGCCGACGGTGGCGATGTCGCCGTCCAGGCTGACCCACTCGTGATCCTTGGTGAACTTCATGATCTGATCCTCAGACGGTCTTCGGTTTGCGGTAATAGCGTTGCGCCACGAAGGGCATGGCGACGACTTCGGCGGCGGCGGTCTTGCCGCGCACGATGACCTTCAGGTCCGCGCCCAGCGCGGAAAACGCGGGGGGAACGAAGCCCATGGCGATGTTCTTGCCCAAGGTGGGGGAGGGGCCGCCCGAGGTCACCTTGCCGATCACATTGCCGTCGATGTCGGCGATCTCGGCGCCTTCGCGGGCCGGGGCGCCTTCCTTGACGATCAGACCGATGCGGACGCGCGAAGGACCGTCGGCCAGTTCCTTCAGGATCCGCTCGGCGCCGGCGAAGTCGGCGCGTTCCTTGCGCGACTTGGAAAGGGCGAAGGTCAGGGCGCCTTCGACCGGCGAGGTCGTCGGGTCGATGTCATGGCCGTGCAGCGGCAGGCCGGCTTCCAGGCGCAGGCTGTCGCGTGCGCCCAGGCCGATCGGCTTGACGCGGGCGTCTTCAAGGATCGTGTTCCAGACGCGCTCGGCCTGGTCCGCGGGGATTGAAATCTCATAGCCGTCCTCGCCCGTATAGCCCGAACGCGAGACGTAGCAGTCGGCGCCGAACAGCATCAGGCGGGCGCATTCCATGAAGCCCATCTCGGCCAGGATCGGCTCATGCGCGGCCATGACCTCGGCGGCTTCCGGCCCCTGGATGGCGATCAGGGCGCGGTCCAGCACGGTCAGCCTGGCGTCGCCTTCAAGGTTCGCGTTCCAGAAGGCGAAGTCCTCGTCCTTGTTGCCGGCGTTGACGACGACGAACAGGCCGTCGTGGTCGGGACGGCCGGCCATCAGGTCGTCGATGATCCCGCCATCCTTGTTCAGCAGCAGCGAATACTTCTGCTTGCCGGCCTTCAGGATCGCATAGTCGCCGGGCACGAACCGCTCGAACTGGGCGGTCGCGTCGGCGCCGGTGATCTTGCACTGGCCCATGTGCGACACGTCGAACAGGCCGGCGTGTTCGCGGGTCCAGCGGTGCTCGGCCAGCACGCCCTCATACTGAACCGGCATGTCATAGCCGCCGAAGCCCACCATGCGAGCCCCCAGGGCGCGGTGCGCGGCGTTCAGAGCGGTCGTCTTCAGGGTCTGGTCGGTCATGGTTCAGGCTTTCACGGTCGCGTGTTGTGGCGGAGCTCCGCCGTCCTCGCGCCCCCGCTGTCCTGAAGCCTGAGAGATTCCGGCGACCAAATCATGTCGCCTTGCTCCGTCGGCGCGCCCATCAAGAGCGACTTTCCAGCGTCCGTATGCTGTCGCGGTCCGTTTGCCTGAGCGTTTCCGGGGCGGTTGCGCCTTCGGCGTCGAGGCCTGTTTCCAGACTCCGAACTCTCCCGCGAGAGCGCTCGACCTAAGGCATCGACTCTGGCCCCAAGTCAAGCGGTCGGGGAACAAGGATGCGTGGGGCGGGTTGTCGTTAAGAACCCCCGTTCGAAACCCAGGAATTCCAAAATGTCGATTATAGACAAGCTGTTCGGCGACAACGACAAGCCGCGTGACACCCCCGCCAAGGCCGATGGCCCGATGCAGAAGGTGCTGGACGAACTGGCGTCTCTCGGCGGCAAGCCGATCGAGACCCTGTCGCCGGCTGAGGCGCGTCAGCAACCGACCCCGACCGACGCCGTGAAATCCCTGCTGCGCAAGGACGGCAAGGACCCCAGTGGCGATCTGGGCGTCAAGACGACCGACATCACCATTCCCGGCGCCGCCGGCCCGATCCAGGCCCGCATCTACAAGCCGCACGACCATTCCGAGGACAAGCTGCATCCGGTCGTGGTTTATTTCCACGGCGGCGGCTTCGTGATCGCCGATCTGGACGTCTATGACGGCGGCCCGCGCGGCGTATCCAAGATGGCCGATGCGATCGTGGTCTCGGTCCACTATCGCCAAGCCCCGGAACACCATTTCCCCGCCGCCCACGACGACGCCCTGGCCGCTTATCGCTGGGTGCTGGACAACGCCCAGAGCTTTAACGGCGACCCGCAGAAGGTGGCGGTGATGGGCGAAAGCGCAGGCGGCAACCTGGCCATCGGCGTGTCGATGATGGCGCGCGACGCTGGCCTGCCTGCGCCCAAGCATCAGGTGCTGGTCTATCCGGTCGCCGGGGTGGACATGGACAATGAATCCTACGTCGAGAATGCCGACGCCAAGCCGCTGAACAAGCCGATGATGAAGTGGTTCGTGAAGCACATCTTCGCCAACGAGGCCGACGCCCAGGATCCGCGCATCAATATCGTCGAGAAGGCGAATCTGGCCGGCCTGCCGTCCTCGACCGTCATTTGCGCCGAGATCGACCCGCTTCGCACCGAAGGCGAACTGCTGGCCGAGAAGCTGGAACAGGCCGGCGTGGACGTGCGTCACAAGACTTTTCACGGTTCGACGCACGAGTTCTTCGGCATGGCGACGGTCGTGCCGGACGCAGCTGCGGCCCAGACCTTCGCTGCACATGAGCTGAAGCGGGCGTTCGGCACGGCGATCCTGCCGATCTGATCCTCCAACACCATCCCGTCATCCTCGGCCTTGTGCCGAGGATCCATACTCCCGGTACTCGCCGGTGCGCCGCGTCTTCGACGGAGCGTATGGATCCCAGGCACAAGGCCTGGGATGACGGCGGGAGGGTGCGGAGAGGGTTTCTGTCTTGCCGTCGCGCGTCTCGCCCGCCAAGAACGGGCGAACTTCAGAACCGGATCGACCGCATGACCCGCACAAGCCTCGACGCCCACATCGCCGCCCTGGACGCGCCCGAGGGTCTGAAGACGGTCCTGACCGTCGTCGCCGCGACCTGTTCAGAGATCAGCAAGGTCGTCGCCGGCGGAGCTCTGGCTGGGGCGCTCGGCGCGTCGGGCCAGATCAACGTCCAGGACGAGGAGCAGAAGAAGCTCGACGTCATGACCAACGACATGCTGACCAACGCCCTGCTGGCCAGCCCCGCCGTCGCCGGCGTCGCGTCCGAGGAGATGGACGAGGTCCAGCCCGCTTCCAATCCGGCCGGCGAATATCTGGTGCTGTTCGACCCGCTGGACGGCTCGTCCAACATCGACATCAACGCCCCCGTCGGCACCATCGTCTCGGTGCTGAAATCGACGACCGCGACCCCGACCGAGGCCGACTTCCTGCAGTCGGGCCGCAATCAGGTCGCCGCCGTCTATGCCGTCTATGGGCCGCAGACGATGCTGGTGCTGACGACCGGCGCGGGCGTGAAGGGCTTCACCCTGTCGAACGACGGTGACTGGCTGCTGACCCACGACGACATCGCCATCTCGCCCGACACCAGGGAGTTCGCCATCAACATGTCGAACCTGCGCCATTGGTCCGAGCCGGTGCAGACCTATGTGGGCGACCTGTTGAAGGGCGAGGACGGGCCGCGCGGCAAGAACTTCAACATGCGCTGGGTCGCGGCCATGGTCGCGGATGTGCACCGCATCCTGATGCGCGGCGGGGTCTTCCTTTATCCGTGGGACAAGCGCGAGCCGAACAAGCCGGGCAAGCTGCGCCTGATGTACGAAGGCAATCCGATGGCCTTCCTGGTCGAACAGGCCGGGGGCAAGGCGACGACGGACGGGGTGCAGGCGATCCTGGACGTGCAGCCGGAACATCTGCACCAGCGCATTCCGGTGGCGCTTGGCTCAGCCAACGAGATCGACGCCTACGCGGGCGTGTGATGCAGATCGCGGCGACAGACGCCCTTCTGGTCATCGACCCGCAGAACGACTTCTGCGAGGGCGGCAGTCTGGCGGTCGCGGGCGGGGCGGGGATCATGCCGCTGATCAATCGGCTGGCGGATCGGTTCGACCGCGTGGTCGTGACCCAGGACTGGCACACGCCGGACCAGATTTCGTTCGCCTCCAACCACCCCGGCGCGACGCCCTTCACCGAGATCGAGGTCGGTTACGGTCGCCAGATGCTGTGGCCCGATCACTGTATTCAGGGCTCGCCCGGCGCCGGCTTCCATCCCGATGTCGCGCCGACGGTCGAGAAGGCCCTGGCCGTGATCCGCAAGGGCTACAATCCGGCGGTCGATTCCTATTCCGGCTTCTTCGAGAACGACCACCACACGCCGACTGGCCTGGCGGGCCTGCTGCGCGAACTGGGCGTGACGCGCGTCTTTCTGGCCGGTCTGGCCTTCGACTACTGCGTCCGCTTCACCGCCGAGGACGCGATGCGCGAAGGCTTCGAGGCCGTGGTCATCTCCGACGCCAGTCGCGCCATCGCGCCCGAAACTGCGGCGGCTGCGCGGGACAGTTTCCGGGCGCTGGGGGTGATGGAGATCGAGGCAGCGTCCCTGCTGGGATAGGGTGGCTCATTCCCAGAAATCCTCCGCTTCCGGGATGCGGGTGAAGGCGATCTTGGCGCCGATATATTCGGGCAGGCCCGCCTTTGGGCCGATGCTGACGGTGTCCTTGCCATAGCGGCGGTTCAGCGCGTCCAGCGCCTGGGACAGGCGCAGGGACGGGGCCTCGCCGCCTTGGTCCGGGCCGGTGTCGAAAAGGTCCGTCTCGAAGGCGTCGCGGGATTTCAGGCCATGAATCCCGACCCCGACATAGCTCAGCCGTCCGGCCTCCAGTTCAGGCTCGACCTTGCGCCACAGGCCATCGAGCGCGGTCAGCAGGGCGAAGGTGTCCTGCGTCGGCGCGACGGCGCAGCTCATGGCCGCCGTCTCCCAGCCCCGGCGGCCGCTTCTCGGCGTGGTCTTCGGCCCCATGTCCAGATGCAGGGTCAGGCTCGCCCCGGTCAGGCCCATCCGCCGCAGTCGCGCCCCGCATTTGACCACCAGCCGCCGCGCCACGGCGCGCGCCTTGTCCGGGGTCCGCATGGCCTGGGCCAGGACGTGGCTGTGGCTGATGGAGGCGGGCGGCTTCTCCGGCGTCGGCTCGCTGTCCAGGCCGTGCAGGCCGCGCCAGATGCGTTCGCCTTCGATGCTGTTCCAGACCGCGCGGGCCTGTCTGGCGCTCATGTCCCACAGGCCGGCGGTATCCGTGACACCCGCCGCCTCCAGCCGCAGTCGCATCCGCGACCCGATCCCGGGATATTTCGACAGCGGCAGCTCCAGCAGCGGGCCGGGCAGTTCGTTCGCCCTCAGGATCGTTAACCCGGCCGGCTTTTTCATGCCGCAGGCGGTCTTGGCCAGAAACCGCGACGGCGCCAGCCCGACGGACGACCGCAGACAGTCGCCGACATTCCCCAGAATGCCCGCCTGAATCCGCCGGGCCAGGGCCACGGCGTTCGCTTCCAGACGCTCCGGGCCGAGCAGTTCGCACGAACATTCGTCGATGGAGCCGACCTTCCACACCGGCACGTGGCGGTCGATCTCGGCCATGATCTTCTTGTGGACCGCGACATAGAGGTCCGGCCGCGCCTCGGCGACGATCAGGCCGGGGCACAGCTTGCGCGCCTCGGACACCCGCATCCCGGCGTGGACGCCCCAGACCTTGCTCTCATAGCTGGCGGCGATGGCGCCGGTGTATTCGCTTTCCGCCGGGCGAACGATGACGGGCTTGCCCCGCCAGTCCGGGTTCATCTGCTGTTCTACGCTGGCGAAGAAGGCGTTCAGATCGACGAACAGCCAGCGTAGGCCCGCGCTGTCTTCGTTCGCCTGCTTCATAGCGAGAACATATCAGGAACATTCAGCGACGGGAAGACAGAGCGATGTCTGGCGCACGCTTTAATCCGTCATCCTCGGCCTTGTGCCGAGGACCCACGGTCAGGCGGATGCGAACATCCAGGTTGGAGGCACAGCCGCTCGCGCTCTCAAAACAATGACGGTGCGGCGGAGGGGTGTATCCTCGGCACAAGGCCGAGGATGACGGGGGAGGGGATGGCGTCAGCCCGCCGCGTAGGCCTCCACCTCCGCCAGGAACGCCGCCTTCTCCGCCTCGCCCAGGAACGACCCCTCGAAACTGTTTCGCGCGAGCAGGGTCACCTGCTCGCGCGTCAGGCCGACCGCCGCCACCAGCCGGCTGTAGTTGTCGTTCACATAACCGCCGAAATAGGACGGATCGTCCGAGTTCAGGGTGACGTGCAGGCCCCGGCGCAGCATCTCTGGGACGGGATGGTCCTTCAGGTCATCGACCACGCACAGTTTCAGGTTCGACAGCGGGCAGACGGTCAGGGTCATCTGCTCGCGCGCCAGCCGCTCGATCAGGGCCTCGTCCTCCATCGAGCGATTGCCGTGGTCCATCCGGTCTATGTTCAGCAGGTCCAGCGCCTCATGGACATAAGCCGGAGGCCCCTCCTCGCCCGCGTGGGCGCACAGTTTCAGGCCCAGCTCACGCGCGGCGGCGAAGACGCGCTGGAACTTGGACGGCGGATGACCGACCTCCGACGAGTCCAGCCCCACGCCGATGAAATGATGCAGATAGGGCTTGGCCGCCTCCAGCGTGGCGAAGGCCTCGTCCTCGGTCAGGTGACGCAGGAAGCTGAGGATCAGACCGCTGCTGACGCCCAGTTCCGCCTTGGCCCGGTCCATGCCCGCGATCAGCCCCTCGACCACGACCCCGAACGGCACACCCCGGTCGGTATGGGTCTGGGGATCGAAGAAGATCTCGGCGTGACGCACAGTGTCGGCGGCCGCGCGCTGGAAATAGGCGAAGGCCAGATCCTCGAAATCCCTGCGCGTCAGCAGCACGGCCGCCCCGGCGTAATAGATGTCCAGAAAGTCCTGCAGGTTCGAGAAGTCATAGGCCGCCCGCACCGCCTCGACGCTGTCGTAGGGAATGGCGACGCCGTTGCGCTGCGCCAGTTCGAACATCAGTTCCGGCTCCAGCGAACCCTCGATGTGCAAGTGCAGTTCAGCCTTGGGCAGGCCGGCGATGTAGGTGTCGAGGTCAGTCGGCATTCAGAACAGTCTTCCAGTTCGACAGGCTGAGTATTTGGACCGACGCGAAATCGGTCGCCTTCGTCTTCAGCTTGGTGTCGGCGGTGATGAGCGGCAGGCCAAGGCGTTCCGCCAGGGCCAGATAGAAGCAGTCATAGACCGCGTGGTCCAGCGCACGTCCGATTTCGAACGCGCGTCCGGCCAGACCATGGACGGGCGAGAGACTGATGCGGGCGCGTTCGATGGCGCGAATGGCCATGGCTGCGTCGTCGGCAGCGTATTCATCCTTGCGCACCTTCTTCCAGAACACATTGGCGCATTCCACGAGAAGCAGGTCCGGGGCGGCCAGAGGCAAGAAACGCAGGTCGAGCGACGCCTCGGCGTCCTCCTCCTTCACGAACCATTTGACGACGACGCTGGAGTCGATGACGGCCTTCACCGCTCGTCTCGCCCTTCACGAACCAGAACTTCGGAGGGCGTATGATGCCGACCGGCCGAGCGGGCGCGAAGGTCGTCGGAAACCCGAATCCAGTCGAACCCATCGGCTTCCTCGGCCGCCGCAGCGGTCAGGATGGCGCGATACTCAGCCTCGGCCGAACGGCCGTTGCGGGCTGCGCGCTGCTTCAGCGCCTGCACCGTGGCTTCGTCCAGATGACGAACATGGATGTTCATGACGGCCTCCAACAGACGATAGCAATGCTATCATACCGCAGGCGTGGTCGCTACATCCGCTCCGGGGTGTCGATGCCCAGCAGGTTTAGGGCGATTTCCAGCTGGCTGAGCGCCGCCGCCGACAGGGCGAGGCGCGAGCGTTTGGTGGCCTCGTCCGGCGCGATCAGGACGGGGCAGGCGGCGTAGAATTTCGAGAAGGACTGCGCCACGCGATAGGCGTGTTCGGCCACCAGGTGCGGCATCCGCTTGTCGTAGGCGTCGGACACGGCGGTCGAGAAGGCGTCCAGCGTCAGGGCCAGGTCGCGTTCGGCCGGTTCGGCGATGACGATGGTGCCGGGCGTCAGCCCCTGTTCGGCGCCCTTGCGCAGCAGGGATTTGATGCGGACCGACTGGTACAGCAGATAGGGGCCGGTCTTGCCCTCGAAGCTCATGAAGCGGTCGAGGTCGAAGACGTAGCTGGTGGTGCGCGCGTTCGACAGGTCGGCGAACTTGAGGGCGGCGATGGCCACCTTGTGCGCGATGGCTTCGAACTCTTCCGGCGACAGGTCGTCGCCCAGCTTGGCCTCGTGCAGCCGCTCGCGCGCCTTGTCCGTCGCCTGGTCGATCAGGTCGCGCAGCTTCAGAACCCCGCCCGCGCGGGTCTTGAAGGGCTTGCCGTCCTGACCGTTCATGGTGCCGAAGCCGAGATGCTCCAGCGCGCCCGGTTCGGCATAGCCGGCCAGATAGGCCGCGCGGAAGACCTGTTCGAAATGCTCGGCCTGACGCTCGTCGACGACATAGAGGGCAAGGTCGGGCGACAGGGCCTTCTTGCGGTCCAGGATCGTGGCCAGGTCGGTCGTGCCGTACATGGCCGAGCCTTCCGAGCTGATGACCAGCAGAGGCGGAGGCGAGGGGGCCTCGATCACCGAGCCGTCGGCCAGCTTCTTCTTGCGGGTTTCGCCCGGCTTGGCGACGTGCACCACCTGGGCGCCGTCGTCCTCGACCAACAGGCCGGTCTCTTTCAGGTGCGACAGCATTTCCGGCATCTGCGGGTCGGCGTCGCTCTCGCCGTTCCACAGGTCGAAATCGACCGACAGGTCGCCGTATTCACGCTTCAGCGCCTCACGGCTGACCGCCACGAAATGCGACCACAGGGCGCGATAGCCGGGGCGGCCGTTCTGCAGTTCCGCCGTCGCCTTGCGGGCGCGGTCGCGGAAGGCCGGGTCTTCCTTGGCCTTGCCGGCGGCCAGCGGATACAGCCGGTCCAGATCGGCCAGGGTCACGGGGCTGTCGGCCGGGAAGGGACCGTCGCCCTCCGCCAGGAAGCCATCGGCCAAGCCTTCGTCGCCGCAGGCCGTGATCAGCAGCCCCATCTGGAAGCCCCAGTCGCCGAAGTGGGCGTCGCCGGTGACGTGATCGCCCCGGAAGCGGAATAGCCGTTTCAGGCTCTCGCCGATGATGGCGCTGCGCAGGTGACCGACGTGCATCGGCTTGGCGACATTGGGACCGCCGAAGTCGATCACCACCTTGCGCGGATCGGCGACGACGGCGGCGCCGGCGTGCTCGGCGTCGGCCGCGACCTCGGCGGCGCGTTCGGACAGAAGCGCGTCAGAGAGCTTCAGATTGATGAAGCCCGGCCCCGCCACCTCGACCGAGGTGAAGCGCGGATCGGCCGTCAGGCGTTCCGCGATCTTCGTCGCCAACTCGCGCGGATTGGCCTTCAACGCCTTGGCGGCGGCCAGGGCGCCATTCGACTGGAAGTCGGCCAGGTCTGGACGGTCGGACGGCGTGACACGCGCCAGGGCCGCATCCACGCCTTCGGCGGCGAAGGCGGCGGCGACCGCTTCGCTGAGTACGGTCTTCAGATCGGCCATTTATTCGCTCGGCGCGGCGGCAGGGGCGGGCGCGGCGGGCGTCGCGCCGGCGTTGACGCGGAAGCGGCTGCCCGAGCGATTGAACTCGGCCATTTCCGGCGTCACGTCGAAACCGACCAGGATTTCGAAGTTTCCGCCGCTGGTGTCCACGCCGGCGCGCGGGATGACGATAGTGCGTTCCTCGGTGACCGAGGCGGTGCGCTGGCCTTCGAAGTTCACCGGCAGGTCGAAATATTCCTTGGACAGGATGGCGCTGTTCCGTTCGGTCACGGCGATCCAGTAGCGATAGGTGCGTTGGTCGCTGGCCGCCTGAGGCCCGCGGCCCAGCTGGAACAGCATGCCGATGTCGACGCGAATCGGATCGGCCTCGCGATATTCGCAGTCCGAGGTGATGCCTTCGATCTCGCCGGTGTAGCCGACGTTGGAAATGGCGGCGCGACCGCCCTCCAGCTCGACGTAGCGGGCGGCGTCGTAGAGGATTTTCACATAGGGGCAGGGACCGGCATTAGCGCGGCGACGCAAGGGAGCGATGCGCGGTGCGCGGCTGGGGGCGGCTTCTTCGCCCGAGGCCGGCTGTTGCTGTCCCCCACGGTCGCGGGGCGAGGTCTGGGCCTGGGCGGCGGCGGGCAGGACGGAGGCCGCAATCGAGAGGGCGGCCAGGGCGGTGAACACGCGACGCATCAGCTTATTTTTCCGACAGCGAGAGAGGGCGCCCGATGATCGGCGGCCGATCATCAACGCTCGCCGCTGATAGCGGCTAAAGCGAGGCGCGGCAAACCTTCGCTGCGCTTAGCGGTCCATGACCAGGCAGGTGGACGTCGCGGTCGCATACAGCTTGCCGTCCAGTCCGCGCAGATCGGCCTCGGCGAAGGCGTCGCGGCGACCGGCCTGGACGATCCGCCCCTCGGCCCTAACCGGCGTGCCCGCGCTCAGCGCCTTGTGAAACACGGTCTTCAGTTCCAGCGTCGTATAGGTCTGGCCCGGCCGCAGCGTCGAATGGACCACGCAGCCGCAGGCCGAATCCAGCACGGTCGCGATCCAGCCGCCATGGACGCTGCCCAGCGGATTGTAGACGGCGGTGGTGGGGATGGCCTCGAAGACGACGCGGCCTTCCTCGACCTCTGTCAGTTCGAAGCCGACGGTGCGCGCGATCGGGGCGATCATCCCGCCGGTCAGGCCGAGGCGCAACTGCTCCACGCCGGACAGGGCGGCGATGTCGGTGGGCTCGGTCATGCAAACGGCTCCTGATCAGGTCCGTTTACAATAAGGACGGACGCCCGCGTGGCAAGCGTCCGTCGTCTGCGATCTTACAGGCCGGGTAGCTTGAAGCCGCCGCTGCGGCGCGGCTGGATCGTGATGGCCTGCTGGCCGCCGGTCAGGGCCTGAAGCCGTGCGGCCTCGGTGGTCGCGTCGATGGTCTTCTGGCCTTCGGCGGTCTGGCGCGTGGTGGGAGCCTGGGTCGAGGCGTCGTCCTTGCGCCAGAACATCAGGCGGTTGGCGAAGCTTTCGTCCTTGTGCGCCAGGTCGCCGAACTCGTCGTCGACGACGTAGCGGGCCAGGGGGTCGGCCTGTTCGCCGCCGGCCTGGGCCACCAGAACCTGCTCGCCCGGCGTGCGGGTGACGGCCTGACGCTGACCCAGAAGGATCTGACGCGCTGCGCTTTCGGGGGCCAGTTCCTGCGGGCGCGGCTGGCCGGGCGCGGGCGGGCGCAGGCCGTACTCGGGCGGGATGCTGAGCGGGGCGGTGGAGACGGTGACGAACTCGTCCGGCACGACCTTGGTCAGGCCGATGCCCTGCTTCAGGCTGCCGCAGGCCGAAACGGCAAGCGCGGAGGAGGCGACGAGGGTCAGGACGGCGACACTGCGGATACGCATGGTTTCAGGCTCTGGTCGGCTGATGCACGAGGCGCTGCGAGAGCGCCGTTGGCATAGTGAAGACGGGGTGATTACGACTTTTCGGGGGCTACGCCAACCTCGGAGCCTGATCGGCCGAGCGGCGATCCCGTCGAGGCCGTGAATCAGGCTCGAAAAATGGAAAGCCGGCTCAGGCTTTCGCGGGCTTGTCCGACACCAAGCTGTCCAGAATCAGCAGGACCACGCCGATGGTGATGGCGCTGTCGGCGACGTTGAACACCCAGGGGAAGACGCCCGTGCCCGAGAAGTCGATGAAGTCGACGACGTAGCCGAAGCGGATCCGGTCGATCACATTGCCCAGCGCCCCGCCCATGACGAAGCCGATGGCGGTGATCAGCAGGCGACGGTTCGACTGGGTCGCCCACCAGGCCAGGCCCGCCGAGACGACGATGGAGAAGATCACCAGGCCCCACCGGGCTTCGCCTCCGCCGAACAGGCCGAAGCTGACGCCGGTGTTCTCGACCCAGCTGAAGTTCAAGATGGGCGGCAGCACGGGGATGCGCCCGACCTCCTGCAGCATCAGGCCGCTGATGATCCAGGCCTTGGTCAACTGATCCAGGACGATGATCAGAAGGGCGAACACATAGGCGGTGACGGCGAGGCGCGTGATCTTCATGCGGCGCGGTTAGCAGGAAGCGGCGCCGGGGCGAAGCGGAAAACGGCGCGCTTCAGAACAGACTGCCCTGACCGGCCGCAGGCGGCTTTGGCTTGACGATCGGACGCGGCGACGCCGGGCGGGGTTCGCCGCCGTCGATGGTTGCGGGTTGAGAGCCGTCGCCGAACACCAGCCGGACCGCCTGACCGGCCTCCAGCGCCCTGGCCGAAGTGATCCAGCCGCCGTCCGAATCCTCGACGCGGGCGAAGCCGGGCTTGGGTCGGCCAGGATCCAGCGTCGTCAGCGCCCGCGACAGGGCCGCCAGACGGTCGGCGTCCCGCTCCAGCCGACGCGGCATCACGCCGTCCAGCCGTGCGCCGACGGCGTGAAGCCGGGCCTCACGCTGATCCAGTCGCCGGTGCAGCGGCTCGGGCGACAGGCGAACGGAAACCTGCAACAGCCGCCGCTCGCCCCGCGCAACGCCGGCCTGCAAGGCCGCGCCCAGCCGGTCGCCGGCGCCGCGCAGCCGGTCCTGACCCCGCTCGATCCGCGTGCGCAGAAGGGAGGGGCTCAGCTTGCCGCCCGTCACCGCCAGATGCCGTTCGTGCAGGGCGACGTTGCGTTGCAGCCCCGACCCCAGACGGCTCGACACGTGATCCAGCCGCTGCTGCGCCAGGGCCAGCAGGTCCTCCGGCCGCGCCGGCAGGCCGCGCGCCACGGCCCGCAGCCGCGTGCGTCGATCCTCGATCAGCCGCCCGCCCGCCTGGAGCATCCGCCGATCCATGTCCGCGACCGCGTATCTCAGGTCCGCCAGCACCGGCGTCGCCATCTCGGCCGCGCCGGTCGGGGTCGGGGCCCGTCGATCCGACACGAAGTCGATCAGGGTCGTGTCCGTCTCGTGCCCCACGGCCGAGATGATGGGGATGCGCGCCGCCGCCACGGTGCGGGCCAGGCCTTCGTCGTTGAAACACCACAGGTCCTCGACCGACCCGCCGCCCCGCGCGACGATCAGCAGGTCCGGGCGCGGGATCGTTCCGTCCGGCGTCATGGCGTCGAAGCCGCGAATGGCGTTCGACACCTGGCCGCTGGCGGCCTCGCCCTGAACCACCACTGGCCACACGATCACCCGGCAGGGCCAGCGTTCGGCGATCCGGTGCAGCACGTCGCGGATCACGGCTCCTGTCGGGCTGGTGATCACGCCGATGATGGCGGGGAAGGCCGGCAGAGCCTTCTTGCGGCCCTGTTCGAACAGGCCTTCCTCGCGCAGTCGAACCTTCAGCCGCTCCAACTGCGCCAGCAGAGCGCCGGCGCCGGCCGCCTCCATGCTCTCGATCACGATCTGATAGGACGACCGCGCCGGATAGGAGGTGATCTTGCCGGTGACGATGACCTCCAGCCCGGCCTCGGGTTGAACGCCCAGGCCGCGCGCCGACCCCTTCCACACCACGCCGTCGATGGCGGATTTATCGTCCTTCAACGTCAGATAGATGTGGCCCGAGGCGTGGCGATTGACCTTGGAGATCTCGCCCCTCAGCCGCACATGGCCGAACCGGTCCTCCAGGGTGCGCTTCAGCGCAAAGGACAGCTCCGAGATCGACAGCGGCGGATTGTTATCGCGCGGGGCAGGGGCCTCGGCCGGTCCCTCGAATACGTAGGAGTCGTCGCTCATCGGCCCATTCTAGCCTGCGTCGATCCGCGCGGGAACGCCGCGCGCGCCTCGCCGTTCGACTTTCATGGCAGCCGACCCACCCGGAACCGATCCGTCCGACCAGAACCCGCGTGAGCGTGACCTCGAACGTCGCGCCGGAGGCGGCGGCGCCATGAGCCCATGGCTGATCATCGGCTGCATCATTTTTTTGGGGCTGGGCGTCTATGTCGCCTCTGCCCTGCTCTAGATCATCAGGAAACCTATGAACCGTCTCATTCCGCTCGCCGCCGTCCTTTGCCTGACCGGCGCCGTAGCCGCCTGTTCGGATCGCGACGACGATGTCGTCCAGGCGCCCGCGCCGGGCGCCGCGCCCGTCGCCCTGCCGGACCAGCAGGCCGATACGGCGGCGACGAACGCCGCCCTGGCCTTCAACATGACCCGCGACCAGTTGGAGGATGCGGACCTGTATTCGCGCGCCGATGTCGATCTGGGCGATGTCGAAACCCTGGTGCTGGACGCCTCCGGCGCCCTGACCCATCTGGTGATCGAGCTGGAAGGGCCGGGCGACATGAAGGTGCGGGTGCCGGTCGCCGACGTGGCCCCGATCGACCGCAACGGCGACAGGGATCTGGTCACCGACCTGACGGCCGGGCAGCTCCAAGCTCTGCCGGCCTGGACCCCGCCCGTACGCTGATCGGGCGCTGAATGCGGCGTTAAGTTTGACGGGTGCTTGACCGGCCGGCGACGGCCGGTCATTGCCCGGTCTCATGAACATCCTTCTCGTCGGATCGGGCGGCCGCGAACACGCCCTGGCCTGGAAGATCGCCCAGTCGCCGCTCGTCACGCGCTTGGTCGCCGCGCCCGGCAACCCCGGCATCGAGAAGCTGTGCGAGCTTCGCGCGATCAAGGCCGACGACGCCGACGGCCTGGCCGCCTTGGCGCGCGAGATCAAGGCCGACCTGGTCGTGGTCGGACCCGAGGTGGCGCTGGCCGCTGGTCTGGCCGACCGTCTGGCCTCGGCCGGCATTCCCTGTTTCGGCCCCACGGCCAAGGCGGCGCAGCTGGAAACCTCGAAGGCCTTCTCCAAGGCCTTCCTCGAACGCCACGAAATCCCCACGGCAGGTTACGGCGTCTACGACACGGTCAAGGACGCCAAGGCCGCGCTGGATGTGTTCAAGCCGCCCTACGTCATCAAGGCCGACGGTTTGGCGGCCGGCAAGGGCGTGGCCATCAGCCCCGACCGCCCCGACGCCGAGGCCGAGATCGAACGGATGCTGGGCGGCCGGTTCGGCGCGGCCGGCGCCCGCGTCGTGATCGAGGAGTTCATGGACGGCGAGGAGGGCTCGCTGTTCGCCCTGTGCGACGGTCAGCGCGCCCTGCTGTTCGGCGGCGCCCAAGACCACAAGCGCGCTTTCGACGGCGACCTGGGGCCCAACACCGGCGGTATGGGCGCCTATTCGCCGGCCCCCGTTTTCACACCCGACCTGGTGCAGCAGGCCGACGACCTGATCGTGCAGCCGACCATCAAGAAGATGGCCGAGGAGGGCGCGCCCTATCGCGGCGTCCTCTACGCCGGTCTGATGGCGACCGACGAAGGCCCCAAGGTGGTCGAGTTCAACGCTCGCTTCGGCGACCCGGAATGTCAGGTGCTGATGATGCGGATGGCGGGCGACATCGTCCCCTATCTGCTGGGCTGCGCGCGCGGCGATGTCTCTGGCCTGGCCTCGCCGGCCTTCAAGCCACAGACGGTGATCTGCGTGGTCATGGCCGCCAAGGGCTATCCCGACAGCCCGCTGGAAGGCTCGATCATCCGCGGCGTCGATCAGGATTTCGGCCCTCACGTCCAGGTCTTCCATGCAGGGACCAAGCGCCGCGACGACGGGCTGCTGGCCGCCTCTGGCGGTCGCGTCCTGAACGTCTGCGCCGAGGGCGACGACATCACCCAGGCCCGCGAACGCGCCTATGACGCCATCAAGAAGATCGACTGGCCCGGCGGCTTCAACCGCTCCGACATCGGCTGGCGCGCGCTGGAGCGGGGCTGACCGTATCGGCGGGGTGTGATAGGGTTTGACCCATGGCTGATCCTGCAATCGATCACGACGACGAAGACCTGTTCTCGACGCCTGATGACGCGGCGGACGAGGCGGCGACCTTGCGGGGTTTGGCCGACGCGGCGGCAGGACGGGTCGTCGATAACGAAACGGTCATGCGTTGGGTCGGGTCGTGGTCGACGGCCAATCCGCTGCCTCGGCCGAAATGCGGCTAGTCGTCTGGACGGATCAGGCGCTGAGCGATCTTGAGGACATCAGCCGCTATATCGCCGACTTCAACCCAGCCGCCGCAGCGCGTTTTTTCATTCGATTGAAGGCCGCTGCCGAGAGCCTGGCGCATTTTGCGGACAGAGGGCGTCCCGCCATCCATGGAACGCGCGAGCTGACCCTCGTGAAGCCTTACCTTATCCGCTACGCAATCCTGCCGGATCGGGTGGAGGTCGTAACCATCCGGCACTCCGCCCGACGGCCCGAGCGTTAAACCCTAAGCCGCTGCGAACAGCAGCCGGCCTTCGCCCATGCGTTCGCGCAAGCCTGGCAGGTCGGTGTGGGCGACCGAGAAACAGCCATAGCTGCGGCCCAGCTTGCCTTCGCGCGCCAGGAAGTCCGGGTCGGCATAGTCGGCGCCGTGGATGATGATTGCCCGCTCGCGCGCCTTGTCGTTGGAGTATTCCAGACCGTCCAGCAGGACGTTCGGCCCCTGCTGAGCGCCCCAGTTGGCGCCCGCCGTCGCATAGGCGCCGACCGAGGACATGTTGGAATCGGGCGTGTTCGAGAACCTCTGGGCGAAGCCGGTGTGGGCCGGATCGGAGCCGCGGCCGTGGCAGGTGCGCAGGACCTTGACCTCGCCGGCGACCAGATCGACTTCGTACAGGCGTTCCTCGCCCGAGAATTTCTGGAAATCGACCAGATACATCCGGTCGCGCAGCGGCAGGTGGCGGTGATGGGTGTCCAGCGCGGTCATGGCGCGCTCCATCAGTTCCTTGCGTACGTGGCCGCGGGGATCGAGCGGCGGGGGCGTCAGGGCTGCGGTCTGGACCGTCGGCAATCCGACCTGCGGCATCGCGATCGGGGCTCCGGTCTGAGCCGTGGTCAGCGGCGCCTTGGCGCTTGCGCTGGCGCATCCCGCCAGCATGGCCGATCCACCCAGAATTAGCCCTCGTCTCGATAGCCGCATGCGACGCCCTCGTTGCGGTTGGTCTTGAGGCGTGTTTGTTTCAGGTGGTTACAGCCGAGGCAACCTGAGCCTTGTGGGGCATTTTTGCGGCCAACGTGTCGCGGGGAGAGATCGATGAAGCGTTTCGGAATCGTACTGGCGGCGCTGATGGCGTCGGCCATGAGCGCCAGCGCCCAGCAAAGCCCCACGGGTGCTGACGTTTCGTCCGAACCCACGACAACGTTCGTCGAGGCCGGAAGGTTGCTGGCCGACCCGTCGAACGGCGTTGTGCAGCGCGATAAAACTCTCGTGATCAGAGGGAACCAGTTCGTCGAAGTGCGCGACGGCTTCGTCGGCGATGCATCTCAGGGCAAGATCGTGGACCTGCGACAGGCCTTCGTCCTGCCCGGACTGATCGACAGCCACGTCCATCTGACCAGCCAGCAGAACCCCAATGGACGGCTGGAACAGGTCACCCTGTCCGATGCGGACAAGGCCATGGTCGGCGCACGCTACGCCCGCCGCACTCTGATGGCCGGCTTCACGACCGTGGCCGATCTGGGCGCCTCGAACGAAGCCATCTTCGCCCTGCGGAATGCGGTCAAGACCGGCGACGTGCCGGGACCGCGCATCATCGCGGCGGGCTCGTCGGTGTCGATCCACGGCGGGCACGGCGACATCAACGGCTATCGCGAAGACGTCATGCACCTGCTGTCGTCCGAGAGCATCTGTTCAGGGCCTGAGGACTGCATGCGCGCCGTCCGCACCCAGGTTCGCGCGGGCGCCGACATCATCAAGATCACGGCCACGGGCGGGGTGCTGTCCAACACCGCCGCCGGCCTGAACCAGCAGTTCAGCGATCCCGAACTGACCGCCATCGTCGACAGCGCCCACCGCATGGGTCGCCAGGTGACGGCGCATGCCCACGGCGTCGATGGCATCAACGCCTTCTTGCGAGCGGGTGGCGATTCCATCGAACACGGCACCTATCTGGACGACCAGTCGATCCGCCTGTTCAAGTCGAACGGGGCCTGGCTGGTCCCGACGCTGCTGGCCGGTGATTTCGTGGCCCGCGTCGCCTCCGGTTCGGACAACTTTTTCACGCCGGCCCAGACGGCGAAGGCGCTGGAGGCCGGGCCCAAGATGCTGGACATGGCGCGCCGCGCGCATGAGGGCGGGGTCAAGATCGCTTTCGGCACGGACAGCGGCGTCTCGGCCCACGGCGACAATGCGCAAGAGTTCGCGCTTCTGGTCCGCGCCGGCCTGACCCCGCTGGAGGCTATTCAGGCCGCCACCGTCGGCGCCGCCGAACACCTGCGGATTTCCAGCGAGGCCGGAAAGATTGCGCCCGGCATGCCCGCCGATATCGTCGCCGTCTCGGGCGATCCTCTGTCCGACGTGACCGAGCTGGAGCGGATGAGGTTCGTGATGAAGTCCGGCGTGGTCTATCGCGCCGACTGAATCCGCTTCGTCAGGAAGGCGGCGAAGGCCGCCTCGTCCTCGAACCGGGCGACGACCGGCCAGGCCGTGACGTGCGCGCGCTGGCCGGGCGTCAGCCTGACCCAGTCCTTTTCGGTGGTCACCAGCCCAGCGTCGAACACCGCCGCCCGATCCGTCAGGAACGTCATGGTCGCGGCGCTATAGGCCGCATGATCGGGGAAGGGGACGAAGTCCGCCAGGTCGCAGCCCGCCGCCTTCAGCGACCGCTCGACCTTCCACGGCTTGGCGATGCCGGCGAACCCGACCTGAGGCCCCGACGGCGGCGGACCCTCCGGCGTCAGGCGCGCGACGAAGACGGGCAGGGCGCCGAACACCGCCAGCAGTTCGGGATCGGCGTCGTCCACATCGGTCGGCAGCATGACCACCACGGCGTCGGCGCGCGCCAGCCCGGCCTTCAACGGCTCGCGCATCGGGCCGGAGGGAAAGACCGAGCCGTCGCCGAACGGCCATTCGTCGCCGCGCGTCTCGCCGTCCACGATGATCAGGCTGACGGTCTTTTTCAGCGCCGGGTTCTGATGGCCGTCGTCCAGCACCAGGGCCTTCGCCCCGCCCACGACCGCAGACCTGGCGCCTGCGACCCGGTCCCGCGCGATCCAGACCGGCGACCCCTGCGCCAGCATCAGCGGCTCGTCCCCGACATCCTCGGCCGTGTGGACCTGGGGATCGACCCGCACGGGGCCTTCCAGCCGCCCGCCATAGCCGCGCGACAGGCCTTGCGCCTCCACCCCCGCCGCCCGCAGCAGCCGCAGGGTCTCGCGCGCCACCGGCGTCTTGCCCGATCCGCCCACCGTCAGATTGCCGACCGAGATTAACGCACAGCCGGGATCGACTGACTGCGTCCGCGCGATCCGACGCGCGGTTACGGCGGCCCAGATCCAGCCCAGCGGTTTCAGCACGGTGCGTGTTACACGCGCATGGTTGCTGTCGCGGACATACCACCAGCGCGGCGTATTCAGCTTCATCGCCGGGCCTGCCTCTGCGGCGTCAGCGGGGACAGCAGCGCCCACAGCCGCTCCAGCCCGCCCCCGGCCTCGACCGCCGCACGGCGTCCGCGCTCGCCTATGGCCTTGGCCGCGTCCAGGTCCGCCAGCAGAGGCTCGATCACGCCCTGCAGATCCCACGGCGCCTGGACCAGAACCAGCCCGCCCGCCTCCGCAAGCGCGGAGGTCACCGGCGCCCAGTTGGAGGCATCCGGCCCTGTGATCGTCGGCTTGCCCAGCCGCGCCGGCTCCAGCGGATTGTGCCCCCCGACCGGCGGCAGGCCGATGGCGGGCGCGAACGAGCCGCCCATCACGACCACGTCCGCCAGCCGCAGGAACAGGCCCATCTCGTTCAGCGTATCGGCCAGATAGATGTCGGTGTCCGGCCCGATCACCTCGCCGCGCGAGCGCATGGCGAAGGCGTATCCCTCGCGCTGGAGGGCCTGGGCGATGTGCGTCCCCCGCTCGGGATGACGCGGCGCCAGGATCAGGCAGACGCGGTCGCCCAGCCTGTCCAGCGCCCGCACGATGGCGACTTCCTCGCCCTCATGGGTGCTGGCGGCGACGATCACCGGCCGGTCGCCGATGGCGGCGGACAGACGGCTGAAGGCCGCCGGGTCATGCGGCAAAGGCTCGCCCGACAACTTCAGGTTCACCAGGCCGTCGATCCGCGCCCCCATGCCCTCAAGCCGCTGGGCCGAGACCGCATCCTGGGGCAGGACCAGGTCGAAGGCGCCGGTCAGCGCCCGCGCCGAGGCCGGAAACCGCGCCCAGCCCTCGACCGTCTTCTCGGTGATCCGCGCGCTGACCAGGGCCAGTTTCACGCCGCGCCGCTTCGCCTCCAGCAACAGATTGGGCCAGATTTCGCTCTCGACGAACACCGCCAGGCCCGGCCGCCAGTGATCCAGGAACCGCTCGACCACGCCCGGCGCATCGACCGGCGCATACTGATGGATCACGCCTTCGGGCAGTCGCTGAGCCAGGATCTGAGCCGAAGTCACGGTGCTGGACGTCACCAGCACCGTCAGGTCCGGCCGCGCCTTCACGAACCGCTCGACCACGGGCAGCAGCGACAGGCTCTCGCCCACGCTGACGCCGTGCAGCCAAACCAGATCGCCCGCCGGTCGTTCGGTTCGGGTGAAGCCCATCCGTTCGTCCACCCTCACCGGGTCTTCCTTGCCCCGCCGCGCGCGCGCATCCAGCAGGCGCGGCGCCAGCGGCTCCAATGCGCGGGTCGCCAGCCGATAGGCGATCAGCGGCAGCGGCGTCACGGTTGCATCCTCACGGTTTCAGGCCCGTGATCGCATCGGCCCGCGCCTCGACGGCGTTCAGCCGCGCGGTCCAGTCGGCGATCACCTCGGCCATGTCGGCGCCTTGCGGATAGTCCGCGCGGTCCCAGACGATGGCGCCCTTGCCGAACGGCATAGGCACGACGCCCCGATCCCAGCTGTCCAAACGGATCGCCGGGTTGCAGGAAATGCCGATGAACAGGGCCGGCGCCCTGGACATCTTCGCCATCAGCGGCAGGCCCTCGGCCATGACCTTGGCCGGACCACGCGGCCCGTCCGGCGTAATCGCCAGGGCGCCGACCTTCAACTGTTTCAAGCCGTCGCGCAGCGCCTGCGAACCGCCCTTGGCCGCCTTCGCCTTGTCCTTGTTGGCCGACGATCCGCGCACGGCGGGAATGCCCAGGCGGCCGACGGCCTTGGCGAAGAACTCGCCGTCCGCCGACAGTGAGATCAAGCCCTTCGCCGGTTGGGCCTCGCCCTGGGGCCATGAGGCGGGGGCCAGGCCGACGCGCGAATGCCAGAAGACGCACAGCACCCCGCCGCCGGCGCGCCAGACCTCTTCGGCGACGGACCGATTCTCGTGCGTCCAGCGGATGGTGGCGAAGCAGAACCGCATCCATTGCGCCAGGGTCCAGGCCAGGGCGGACTGGACGACGGGATTTCGAAACGGCCTCACGCGACGGTCTCGACCGTGGGCTGAACGCCGTCCAGCGACTGCTGGCGGGCCAGGCGGGAATAGAGACCGCCTCGGGCGACCAGGGCGTTGTGTGACCCTTCCTCGACCACGCGACCGGCCTCGATCACATAGATGCGGTCGGCGTTGCGAACCGTCGACAGCCGGTGGGCGATCATCAGGGTGGCGCGGCCCTGCATCAGCCGTTCCAGCGCCGCCTGCACCAGGGCCTCGCTCTCGGTGTCCAGCGCGCTGGTCGCCTCGTCGAGCAACAGGATGGGCGCGTCCTTGACGAAGGCGCGGGCGATGGCGATCCGCTGGCGCTGGCCGCCCGACAGGCGCAGGCCCGCCTCGCCGGTGCGGGTGTCGTAGCCTTGCGGCAAGGCCGTGATGAAGTCGTGGGCGGCGGCGGACCGCGCGGCCTCCTCGATCTGGGCTTGGGTCGCGCCCGGCCGGCCATAGGCGATGTTGGCGGCGATGGTGTCGTCGAACAGGAAGGGCTCCTGCGTCACCAGGGCGATATGGTCGCGCAGATCGTGGATGCGAAGCGACCGCACGTCGGCGCCGTTGATCGTCACCGCTCCGCCCGTCACGTCGTAGAAGCGCGGCAACAGGCTCAGGATCGTGCTCTTGCCCCCGCCCGATGGTCCGACCAGAGCGACCGTCTCGCCCGGCGCGACTCTCAGCGACACGCCATTCAGTGTCGGCGCCCCGCCGGGGGCATAGGCGAACGACACCTGATCCAGCACCACCTCGACCGGACCGGGCGCCAGGGGTGCGGCATCCGGCGCCTCGCGAATCTCGGCCTCGATGTCCAGGGCGCCGAACAGGCGACGTGCGGCGGTGAAGCCCTCGCTCATCACTGTCGCCAGATTGGTCACTTGTCGAAGCGCCTGACCGGCGGCCAGCAGCATGCCGATAAAGGCCGCGAACCCGCCCACCGTCATCTCGCCCGACTGCGCCCTCCATCCGGCATAGGCCATGACGGCGGCGACGACGATATAGGCGACCAGATCGCTGGACGGGCCGGCGAAGGCGCGGGCGTTGGCGCCCTTGATGACGTGGCGCTGGCGACGGGCCACCACCTCGGCGACGCGGTCCTGTTCGGCGGCCTCGCGGTTCTCGATCTTGATCAGGCGAACTCCGTCCAGGTTCTCCATCAGGGCAGTGGACAGATTCTCGGTCTCGGCCATGGCGCCGACGGCGGCCTTGCGTGTCTTGCGTCCGAACCGGCGCAGCACCAGCGCCACCAGCGGCACGCCCAGCAGCACCACCATCGTCAATTGCCAGTCGATGAACCCCATGTAGATCAGCACCGCGATCAGGGTCAGCAGGTTCTGGGTGTAGTTGACCACGCCCGAGGTGAAGGCCTCGCGCACCATATTGGCGTCGAACAAGACCGAGGAGACGAAGCCGCCCGAATGCTGGCTGCGCAGCCGAGCCAGGTCGGCGCGGATCATGGCCCCGAACAGGCGGATCTGGATGTCGCCGACGATGGTGTGGCCCAGCCGGTTGACCAGGGCCGCCTGACCCAGCGCCGCCAGGGTCCGCATCATGGCGACCGCCAGAATGGCGACCGGGATCCAGATCACCGCCTTGTCGGCGGGAAAGCTGAAGAGGCCTAATATGCTGATGGGCTCCGTCCCGCCCAGGAACAGCCCGTTGATCGCGGGCTCCAGCAGCTTAAGCAACGCCGCCGTCAGCAGGCCCGTCGCCGCTGCGCACAGCACCGACAGGATCAGCGATCCCTTGTGCCTGGACAGGTAGTCGCGCCAGATTCGCGCCAGCAGGGCGCGCAGCGGCATGGTGTCGGAAGCGGGGGCGGTCATCGGCCCTCGGTCGGACGGCTGGCGGTTCAAGTCAAGCCGGGACAGGTGACGCGGCGGCGTCGGATCGCTATCTGGCGGGCATGGCGCGCTTCGACCTCTCGACCGCGATGGGCCGTTTTCGGGCGCATTGGCATTATTTCTGGGCGGACCACGCGTTTCTGCGCGTGGCGTTTTCCAACGCCCACTGGCTGGGGCCGGATCTGGTGCGCACCAACCAGCCTTCGCCGCGCCAGCTGGCCTATTGGAAATCCAAGGGCGTCAAGACGGTCATCAACCTGCGCGGCGAACGCGACGAGGGCTATTACTGGCTGGAGCGCGAGGCCTGCGAACGGCTTGGCCTGACCCTGATCGACGCCCCGCTCGATTCCCGCGATCCGCCCGAGACGGTGCGCATCCACCGTGCGCGCGATCTGTTCAAGACGATCCAGTATCCGGTGCTGATCCACTGCAAGTCCGGCGCGGACCGGGCCGGGATGATGGCGGTCTTCTATCGCCACTTCCACCTGGGCGAACCGATCTCGGTCGCCATGAAACAGCTGTCCAAGAAATATCTGCACTCGCGCGAGGGGCTGACCGGCGTGCTGGACTATACGCTGGAGAAATACGTCGCCGAGATCGAACCGAAGGGGATCAGCTTCATCGACTGGGTCGACAGCCCCGACTACGATCCCAAGGCCATCCGCGCCGAGTTCAAGGCGGGCTGGTGGGGCACGCTGGTGACCGACAAGCTGCTGCGGCGGGAGTAGGGCAGCCTATCCACCCGTCACCCTCGGGCTTGTCCCGAGGGCCTACGGCGGCCGCGCATTCGAACTTCAGAGCCGTCGCGCGGCTTCTCTGGTCGCGTCAGCCCAACGGTGGGCCCTCGGGACAAGCCCGAGGGTGACGGACTTGAGGGTGGGCCTCAGCCCCAGGGACCAGTCTTCGGTTCCGCGCCGCCTTCGCCGTTCGCGCGCGCCTCGGCGGCCAGTTCGGCGTCGCGCCGGGCCTTGCGCTCGGCCTCCCAACGCTTGAACCAGCGCGCATAGTTCATCTTGTCGCGCAGCGAAAAGCAGAACAGCCCCAGCACCGCCAGCAGGCTGACCAGTTGAAAGGTCTGGTGGGGTTCCAAGTTCATGATCGTCCTCGCATCCCGACTTCAACGTCCGGCCAGGGAGCCGGTTCGGCTCCCTGATGTCGCAGGGTCAGGCTCAGTATCAGGCCGCGTCGCCGCGCGGGTCGATCAGCTTGTGGGCGTGCAGGATGAAATAGCGCATGTGGGCGTTGTCCACGGTCGCCTGGGCGCGGGCCTTCCAGGCCTTCTTGGCCTCGTCATAGCTGCCGAAGGCGCCGACGAATTCGACCTGCGACAGATCGCGGAACGTCGGCTCGCCCAGGTGACGAAGCTCGCCGCCGATGACGATGTGCAGAAGTTGCGGCGGGACGGCGTTCTGGTCGGTCATCGAAAATCCTGAAGGCTGGGGAGAGCTTTACGCGCGGCATAGGCCGAGAACGCCCCCGGATCAATGTGGGCCGGGGTTTTTCCGCCCTCGCCTTAGGTCGAAAGCGGCACGTTTTTACAGCGCCGCACGATCATCGGCTGGATCAGCGGGGCGGCGCAGACCAGGCTGGCCTGGCGCGGGTCGGGCCGGTTGAAGACCCACGGCCGCCCGTGGTGGTCGCTGACCTTGGCGCCTGCCTCCTGGGCGATCAGGCAGCCGGCGGCGACGTCCCAGTCCCACTTCGGCGTCAGGGCCAGGGCGGCGTCGAAGGCGCCGGCGGCGACCAGCGCCATCCGATAGGCCAGGGCGTTGCGTTTGGAGAACCGCATCGGCGGCCAGGGCTCGTCGTCGAACCAGGGCGCTTCGATCAGTCGCGCATCGCCCAGGATGGAGGCGTCCTCCAGGGTATCGACATCCGAGGCGTGGATCGGCCGGTCGTTGCGCCGGGCCCCGCCGCCGCGCACAGCCACATAGGTCTCTTCGACTTCGGGCGCATGGATGACGGCGGCGACGACCTCGCCGTCCTCGACTACGGCGATGGGCACGCACCACCACGGCGTCCGCTTCATATAGGCGACCGTCCCGTCGATGGGATCGACGATGAAGATGCGACGCTTCGACAGACGCTCGGGCGAATCCGCCGTCTCTTCCGACAGCCACCCATAGTCGGGCCGGGCCGACAGCAGCCGGTCCTTGAGCATGGCGTCCACCTTCAGGTCGCCGCTGGTGACGGGCGAACCGCCGACCTTGGACTCGATCTTCAGCCCCGCCTCGCGCTCGGCGAGGGCCAGCGTCCCGGCGTCGATGGCCGCCTGGCGGATCAGTTCGAGATCGGCCCCCCAATCCTGTTTGAAGCGGTCGATCATTTGCCCGCGATGGCCACCGCGTCGAACATCAGGCTGGGCACGTTGAACCCGCCCCGAAACTCCAGGTCCGAGCCGCGTTCGATGCGCAAATAAAGGTCGGTCAGCTTGCCGGCGACGGTGACCTCGCTGACCGGATAGGCGATCACGCCGTTCTCGAACCAGAAGCCCGACACCCCGGCGGACCAGTCGCCGGTGTTACCGTTCAGCGACGGCCCGAACATCGAGGTGACCAGCAGGCCGGTCCCGGCGTCCGCCATCAGGCCCGCCAGATCCCGCTCGCCCGGCTCCATGTGCAGATTGTGGGTCGAGACGCCGGACGGCCCGGCCAGGCCCCGCGATGCGTGGCCGGTCGATTCCAGACCCAACTGGCGAGCGGCGGCGCTGTTCAACAGCCAGGTGTTCAGCACCCCATCCTCGAACAGGGCGCGCTTCTCGACCGCCACGCCTTCGTCGTCGAACGGGGTGGACCCCATGCCGCGCGGACGGAACGGATTGTCGATCAGGGTGACGCCCTCGGCGAACACGCGCTGGCCCAGCCGGTCCTTCAGGAAGGAGGTGCCGCGCGCGATCGAAGGGCCGGAAATGGCGCCGATGGCCGGCGACACGATCTGGCCCGACATGCGGTTGTCGAAGATCACCGGGGCGGTGGTCGAGGCGATCTTGCGCGCGCCGGTGCGGGCGACCGCACGCTCGCCCGCTGTACGCCCGATCAATTCGGCGCCCGGCAGATCGGACAGGTGGCGCATCGAACGGCTCTCGCCGCCGCGCTCCATCGCCCCGTCCTTTTCCGCGATGACGCCGACGCCCAGCGAGAAGGCCGAACCTTCATAGGCGCCGTCGAACCCGTGCGACGTCACCAGACGCCAGCGGGTGGAAGACCAGCCGGCATGGCCGCCTTCCGAGCGGGCCACGCCCGTCACCGCCAAGGCCGCCGCTTCGGCTTCGGCCGAGACCTGTTCCAGGACCTGGGCGCTGCGCTCGCTGGGGTCGAACAGGTCCAGATCGACGAACGGTCCGCGCGCTAGCCGATCCTCGGGGGCGAAACCGGCGTTGGGATCTTCCGGCGCCAGGCGCGCCATCGCTACGGCCCGCTCGACCAGCCGCGCCTGCGTCGCGGGCGACAGGTCCGAGGCCGAGACCGACGCCTGGCGCTGGCCCACAAAGACCCGCAGACCCAGGTCGCGCGATTCCTCGCGTTCGACGTCTTCCAGCTTGCCGTTGCGCACCCCGACCGACAGGGACCGGCGATCGGCGCTGACGGCTTCGGCGGCGTCGGCGCCGGCCTTCAGCGCGGCCTGGACGATGTCGTTGAGAAGATCGGTGGAAACGGGCGCAGCCAGGGTTTCAGTCATGCCCCGATATGGCGGACGCCTTGCTGCACCGCAACCTGTCGCGTCCTTGGCCTCAGACGACGGCGAAGGCGATCAGGCCCACGGCGGCCGTCAACAGCGCCACCCAGGTCAGTAACATGCCGATCACCCGCCCCAGCGACGGCCCTGTCTGGAACAGCAGGCCCAGCGCATGGATCACTCGTCCAGCCAGCAAGGTCGCGCCCACCCCGTGAACCATCCAGGCGGGCGCGCCCACGGCCGCCAGCAGCAGCATGGCGATCATGCCCGGCGTCGCATACTCCGTCAGATTGCCGAAGGCGCGGCTGGCGGCCAGCAAGTCTGCGTTTCCGCCGTCACCCAACGACACCATATGCTTGCGCCGTCCGCTGACCACGACGCCCGACAGCACCAGCATCATCAGGATCAGCAGACCGCTCCACAGGGCGGCGGCCTGGACGGCGTACATCAGGGGTGTGGTCATCGATCAGTCCTCGCGCCCGACAGGGTAGAGCAGATAGTGGTCGTCATAGAAGGGCGTGCGTTCGTAGAACCAGGCCAGACGCGCCTGCGGATCGGCCGCGAAGGCCGCATCGGCCGCCACCTTCGCCTCGAACTCGGCCTTCAGCGCGGGGTCCGCCGTCATCATCTTGTCCGCCAGCGGCGCGATGGCGTAGGCCTCGATATATTCGACCCGGCTCATCACCTCGGGGAACATGCCCCAGGCGAAGAAGCTCTCGCTGGACTGCGGCTCAAGCAGCAACACGACGATGTCGCCCAGCGGCTGGTCGGTCGGCACCCGGACCGATCCGGTCGGGAAGGTCCAGTCGCGGCGCTCGACCTGGACCGTCTTCACCGAGGCCTGGACGTGGCCCTCGTTGGCCCGCGCCGCCAGCTTGGGTTCGACCAGGCGTAGCATCGACAGGTTCAACGTGCGCGGCGCCTCGACCGTCTCCATTGCGATCCCGTGCGTCTTCAACCGCTCGATGATGTCGGTGCGATAGCCCGGCGCCCAATAGGCGGTCGGTCGCGTCAGGGTCAGGGTCGGCTTGGAGCCATAGAAGGGCATCTGCCACAGCTCGGGATCGGGCCGGCCCAGCCAGCGGATTTCCTGACGGCCCGAGGCGGGGCTGTCGTACATCTCGTACAGGATGCCCTTGAACGGACGGGTGGACGACGGGGTCTCCTCGGCCTCGAAGTTGGCCAGGATCTGCGCCGGGCGCAGGGCCTTGTCCTGATCGGTCGCGGCGCGCAGACCCGCGCCCTGATCGGCCAGCAACCGCATCGCCTCCTCGATGAAGACATAGGTGCCCAAGACACGCTGCTCGTGCGGTTTCAGGCTGTGGTTCTCGATCAGGATGGTCGGCACATGGGCCGCCGAGCCCCAGCCGTTGGAGAATCGCTCGCCCAGGCCGCCGTCCGACAGGCCCTTCCTGGGCTCGTCGTCATCCATGCCGAACACCAGCTCGCCGGGGATGTGCCCCTCGCGTTCCAGCGCCGCATTCATCGCCGGCTTGAGAACGCTGTCCAGCCAGGCCGACCCGTTCGGCGAGCGGCTGAACGACCCGTCCTCGCCGTTGAAGCCGTAGGTGACGTCGTACTGGTAATCCATGCCGTCGGTGACGTGGACGTCCACATAAAGGTCCGGCCGGTATTTCAGGATCAGGCCGCGCACGGCCCGCATCTCGGGCTGGTCCAGCTTCAGATAGTCGCGGTTCAGGTTCTGGTTGGTCGCCGTGTTGCGCCAGCCCTGGATCCGCGGCCCGCGCTGGTTCGGCCGGGAATAGGCGCTGGCCCGCTCATGGCCATCGACGCTCAGGATCGGGATCAGGATCAGGTTGACCCGGTCCAGCAGGGCGTCCTTGCCGTAGAAGGCGATGTCGCGCAGCAGCATCATGCCCGCGTCCTTGCCGTCGATCTCGCCGGGGTGGATGCCGGCCTGGATCATCAGCACGGGCTTCGCTGGATCGAAGGTCGCCCCGTCCTTTGACGCCATCACCGCATAGATGGGCCGTCCCTCGGGCGAGACGCCGAACTGTTCGATGCGTACCAGGTCGCTGGCTTGATCCAGACGGTCGAACCAGGCGCGGGTGTCGGCGTAGTTGGGTGAGAAGTCATGCGCCGGATCGGCCTCGAACGCCGTGACCCACGGGTCGCCAGCGTCGCGCAGCAGGGCCTTGGATGCCCCGTCCCAAGCCGGCGCGGGCGGCAGGAAAGCCTGGTCCCAGGAGGCTGTGTTGGGGATCGTCTGGGACATGGCGGGGCTCACGCTACAGGCAAGGGCGGCAAGGAAGGCCGAAACCAGAAGAGGGGATTGCATGGCCTTTCGTGAGCCGATTGCGCCCGGCTTACAAGAAGGCGGCTGACAAGGTTTCAACCGCCGCCGCCCAGCGCAGGCGCCCACCCGCCGGCCTTGAGCAGCAGGGCCGCCGAGTTCGCCATGCCCCAGAGGCTGTAGAGCAACACGACGATCAGGGCTCCGACCGCCACCCTGCGCCAGGGTGCGAACGCCGCCGTCGCGGTGCCGATCACGAAGATGGAGACGCCGACCCACAGACGCACCGAGCTGGCGACCTTGGCGAAGCCGGGATCGAGCTGAGCCAGGATGATCACGATCACGGCGACAATCAGATTGGCCGCCAGGATGCAGCCGAACACCAGCCGCCGGTTGGCCCAGAAATGGTCGTCCAGGTTCATCCGCTCCTGGCCGCCCTCGGCCGAGACGCGCGGGAAGGTCACGCTGGCGGCGACATAGAAAGTCGCGGCGATGGCCAGCGAGACGATCAGCACGAAGGTGTTGAACGGCGCGCCCCGGAAGATGACCCAGGCCTGGTTCCAGAACGTGGCGATGTCGATGGCCACGAACAGGGCCAGCATCGGCGTCAACCAGCCGAACCGGATCCGCTGCTTCTCATGCAGCACCCGTGCGAACCCGCCCACCAGTTCGGCGACGGAAAGGCCCAGCAGCAGGCCGTAAAAACTGAAGAAAAATTCGAATGCGCTCACAGCCATCCCCCGATGTCAGGGCGCGATAGCTAGACCGTTTGGCGCCGCATCGCCAGTCCGCCACCTCTGTCGCTTGCAAGCGACAGAGGTGGCGATCTCATCAGGCCGGCATTTCGACGTCGTTCATGCGATCGATGGCGCGATTGTAGTCGTCCACGATGCTCTCGCGCTCATAGTCGCTCTTGCTCTGCTTGTAGTCGCGCCACGAGCCGATCATCGAGTCGACGTAGCCGGCGATGGAGCCGAACTCCGACTTGTTCTCGTCGTCCGCGGGCAGGCCGGCTTCGGCCGTGCGCAGCTTGGCGGCTGCGGCGACGAATTCGGGCAGCAGGCGATCCGCTTCGGCCGGATTGTCCTCGATCACGGCGGTGGTGAAGTGATCGGCCTTCTGCATGGCGTCGATCAGGCTGGCCTCGGCGGGGTGGCCTGACTTGGTGAGGGCCTCGATCTTGGCCGCATTGCTGGCGCGCTGATACTCGCTCAGGGCGGCATCCAGTTCGCCGATCCCCGCGATCGCGCCCTGATAGGCGGTCATCAGGGCCGCGTGGGCCGCCTTGCCCTTGGCCAGGCCGTCCTCGCGATAGGCGCGGGATTCATAATAGGGGTCCAGCGTCTTCCACTGAGCCAACAGGGCCTCCAGTTGAGGCAGCAGCTTGTCCACGGCCGCATCGGTGCGTCGGCTCTGGTTGCCGCCGGCCAGCGCCTTGCCTTCCTTCAGCTTCTCGATCGCCGTTTCCAGCGTGGTGATGTTCTCGGGGAAGGAGATCGAGCTGGTCGTGCTGGCGTTCGGGATATCCAGCTTCTGATAGCTGTCGAAGTTTTCCGGCACGCCCCAGTGCTCGTCGATCAGCTTGTTGAAGCCTTCGGTATAGAGGCCTTGCTTCTGCTGCGTGGCCTCGTTGCCCGTCGCGGCGCTGACCGACTGAGGTTTCCCATCGGCCCCGCCCTTGGCGTCGCCCTGTCCGCAGGCCGCAAGGCCCATCGTCATCGCGCAGACCAAGGCCATGGCGCTAACAGCTGTCCGAGACTTCATGTGATTTTCCCTTCCTGGACCGGCCAAGGTTCAGCTTGGCCGGAGTGGACAAGGAGAACGTCACGGCCAAGGTTGGGTTCTCAGAAAACCACTGATTAACTGCGAATAAATTGCAAGTTATTGACCGGTCACAGTTTTCAGGCCGCCGAAAATTCGCCTCTGGATTGCCGGGAGCCAATCAAGCTTGACCGCATTATTTTCGCATCGCCGTCAGCTTCGGACCCGTCATGCACCAGATCATCGCCATCGCCCTAACCCTTGTCATCGCCCTGCTGCTCAATGGCGTAGCCGCCGCCCAGATGGTCTCGGTCGGCTATTGGGGCGGGGCGCTCGGGGCGCTATTGGTCGGCCCGTTGATCGTCTTCTACGTCGTCCACACCCTCGTCTATTTCGTCGTGCGGCTGATAAGGGGCAAGGACCGGGTGCGGTCCTACACCCGGTCGCGGATCAACTATGTCGGCACCGTCGTGGCGATCCTGGGCGTTCTCGGCGCGGCGGCCGGCCCCGCCTGATCTATTTCCAGATCGGCGCGCCGTCGCCGGGCAGGCCCAGTCGGTCCCACATGTCGGAAACCCGCTCGATCACGGCCTCGTCCATGCGGATTTCATCGCCCCATTCGCGCTTGGTCTCGGGCGGCCATTTGTCGGTGGCGTCCAGGCCGATCTTGGAGCCCAGGCCGCTCTCGGGGCTGGCGAAGTCCAGATAGTCGATCGGGGTCGACTCGATTACGGTGATATCGCGCGCCGGGTCCATCTTGGTCGAGATGGCCCACATGACGTCCTTCCAGTCACGGGCGTCGATGTCGTGGTCCACGACGATGACCCATTTGGTGTACATGAACTGGCGCAGATAGCTCCAGACCCCCAGCATCACCCGCTTGGCGTGGCCCGGATAGGCCTTCTTCATCGACACCACGGCGATCCGGTAACTGCACCCCTCGGGCGGCAGCCAGAAGTCGACGATCTCCGGGAACTGCTGGCGCAGCAAGGGGATGAAGACCTCGTTCAGCGCCTCGCCCAGAACGCTGGGCTCGTCGGGCGGCCGGCCCGTGAAGGTGGTCAGATAGATTGGGTCCTTGCGCATGGTGATGGCGCTGACCTGAAACACCGGGAACTTCTCGACGGAATTATAATAGCCGGTGTGGTCCCCGTACGGCCCCTCGTCCTCGAACTCGTCCAGCAGGACATGCCCCTCCAGCACGATCTCCGCCTGGGCCGGCACCATCAGCGCCACGGTCTTGCACGGCACCAGCTCGGCCTTGGCGCCCCGCATCAGGCCCGCGAACTGATACTCCGACAGGGTGTCCGGCACCGGCGTCACGGCGGCCAGAATCGTGCCCGGATCGGCCCCCAGCACGACGGCGCAGGGCAGGGGCTCGCGCTTTCCGGCCTTCTTGTGCCGGGCATAGTGTTGGGCCCCGCCGCGGTGCGCCAGCCAGCGCATGATGGCCTTGTCCTTGCCCAGCACCTGCATCCGATAGATGCCCAGGTTGAAGTCGTCCTCGCGGTCTTCGCTCGGCCCCTTGGTCACGACCAGGCCCCAGGTGATCAGGGGCGCCGGCTCGCCGGGCCAGCAGGATTGGACGGGCAGGGCGGTCAGGTCGATCTGGTCGCCCTTCAGCACCACCTCCTGCACCGGCGCCTTCTTCACCACCTTGGGCCGCATCGACATGACGGTCTGCATCAGCGGCAGCATCTCCATCGCATCGCCCAGGCCGCGCGGCGGCGTCGGATTCCTCAGGAAGGCCAGCAGCTCCCCGACCTCACGCAGCTCGCCCGCCGTGGTCCGCGACTTGCCTTCCAGCGTCACCCCCATGGCGACCCGTTTCACCGTGCCGAACAGATTGGCAAGGCAGGGGATGGGGCTGATCGTGCCGTCCGGCATGACCGGCTTTTCGAACAGCACCGCCGGGCCGCCGTTCCTCAGCAGCCGGGTCTGGATTTCGGTCATCTCCAGCACGGTGGAGACGGGTTCGGACACCCGCACCAGCTCGCCCTGAGCTTCCAGCTGGTCGATGAAGTCACGCAGGGATTTGTAGGCCATATCGGGACGCTTAGGCGGGACGCAGCCCGCTGTCACGCGCCGCGCGGCCGAACACCCGATCCAGCCCCACCAGCGCCAGCCCCACCACCAGGAACAGACCCAGCATGGCCACGGCCCAGAAGCCGGTCTTGGCCCAGCCCAGCACGGGCACGTTCATGAACCAGTAGGGCCACCAGCCCGACGCGAAGCCGTGGATCATCGTCCAGCCGATGTATATCACGGGAAACGCGAGCCACTTCAACGGATCGCGCCACCGCAGCAGGCCCTTGGGCGTGAACATCAGCCAGTCCAGCACCACCGCGATGGGCATCACATAGTGCAGCAGGCCGTTGGCGATCCACGCCAATCCCTGGGGATCCCAGACGTGTGACAGCAGGAAATGATAGGTCAGGCCGACCACGGCGATATACATGGCCAAGGCCGCGCGCACGCCCTCGCTGGCCGCCCATCGCCCCAGCCGGCTCTCGGGCCGAACCAGCGGCGCGGTCAGGGCCAGCGCCGCCAGGACATTGGTCAATATGGTGAAATAGCTGAAGAAGTTGACGGTCAGGCCCGGCATCGCCTTGAGCGGCTCAGGCCCGACCATCAGGATATATTGAAGCGCCAGTGCAGCCCAGCCGACGACAGCAAAGGTCGAACGCCACAGCCTGGGCCGGTCTCTTGCACGCAGCACGGGCGCCTCCGTCGTCTATCAGGCGCCAGTCTTGTCCCATTCGAACGCCGGGTCCAGCCAGTCGCCCAGTCTTTCGCCGCGATCCAGCGCATCCATCCGCTGCATCTCCTCGTCCGTCAGGGCGAAGTCGAAGATGTCGAAGTTCTCGCGCGCCCGGCTTTCCTTGGTGGTGCGAGGAATGGCGATGATCCCGTGCTGAATCAGCCAGCGCAGAGTGATCTGACCATTGGTCTTGCCGTGCGCCTTGGCCAGTTCGCTGATGGTGGCGTCGTCGGCGATCTTGCCCTGCGCCAGCGGCGACCAGGCGGTGATCGACGAGCCCAGCTCGGCCGCCGTCGCGACCAGTTGATCGATGCCGAGATAGGGATGGTGCTCGACCTGATCGGTCAGCAGACGCGCCTTGGACAGGCTCTGCGCCTGACGGAACTCCTTGGACGGGAAGTTGGACAGGCCAATCGACTTCGTCAGCCCCGCGTCCTTCGCTGCGTTCAGCGCGCCCAGCGTCTCCTCGAACGACGGCGTCATCTTGGGCCAGTGCAGGAGCAAGAGGTCCGGCGTCGTGCCCAGGCTGGCCGCCGATTCCTCGGCCTGTTTCAGCAGGGCGTCATGGGTGAAATGCTCGACCCAGATCTTGGTCGTCAGGAACAGGTCCTCGCGCGCCACGCTCCCAGAATCGAGAAAGTCGCGGATGCCTTCGCCGACGGCCTGCTCGTTCTTGTAGATCCAGGCCGTATCGATGTGGCGATACCCGATCCGCAACGCCTCGGCGACCATGCGTCGTGCATCGTCGGGCTCCAGCTGCCAGGTGCCGAAACCGAGCAGGGGGATTTGCACGTCGTCGACGGTGATCGTGGGTTGGTCGCCATAGGCCATGGGGCGCGCCTTCGCTGCGTTCAGGGAGCGTGTAATTAGGCGCCCGACCCCGTTCCGGTAAGACGCGGATGCTGTTTCAACAGACTTTTCGGCGCGACCCTGCGCCATCGCCTGTCCAGCGCCGCCATCAACCAGACCGGATCGACCGTCGCGATCCGCGCCAGGACGATGGGATGGTCGCGATAGTGGTCGGTGAAATGAAACGTCTTCGGGTCCATCTCGATCAGCAGGTCGCGCTCATCGCGATTGTCCAGATGCACCACGATGCTGTTGTCCAGCGCCGGCCTTAGCCAGGTGAAGAACTTCCCCGCCACCTTGTACGACGCCTCGCCATAGGACACGCCATCCTCGACGCCCGGAAACGACAGCAGCAGGGCGCGGACCTCGTCGTGGGTCATCGGCGCCGGTCGTCGCCGATGACGATAGTGGTGGCCTTGGCGTTCTCGGCGGTCTGCAGCAGTCGAAGTTGCGCCAGTTCGGGATTGTCCTTCAGCAAGCGCGCCGCATTGGCCAGTGAGCGCAGGGAGGCCTGCTCGCCACGGGCGCGTTCCAGCGCGGCCAGTCCATCCAGCCGCGCCCGCTCGACGTCGCTCAACAGGCGGCGGATCTCGGGCGGCAGTGTGACGGCGCTGATCTCGACCCGTTCGATTCTCGCGGCGCCGACGATTTCGCCCACGTGTGCGGAGAGGGTGTCCGCCGTCTCAGGCGCGTGGGCCAACAGGGCGTCCAGCGAGGTCTCGCTCGCCAGACGGGTCAAGGCGGATTGGACCGCCAGTTCTAGGCGCGGATCGATGGGTTCTCGCACCGATAGTTCGGCGTTCTCGATGCGGAACAGGACGGAGGCGGTGAGCCGCAGCGGCATCCTTTCCGACGACAGGACATCGGCCCTGATCCAGCGTATCTGTTGGTCCAGGGTGATGGGCGTGACCGTCAGTCGACCGTGACCCTTCCAGAGCCGATGCACGCCCGGTTCCAGCAGCCGGTCCAACACGCCGTCGACATGGACGGCCGTCCGCTCCCAACTGTTGACCCGCACGCGCCGGAAGGCGTTCAGCAAGCTGATCACGCCGACCAGGATCACGACGGCCATCAGGACCAGAGCGTAGGTCGGGATCTCGTTCATTATTCATCGCCTCCTGTGACACAGACACCCGGCGCCGCGGCGGAGGGGCGGGGGCGCGAAGCCCGCAGGGCCCATCCACGGCTTGCCTTGCGGCCGGCGCTGGGCGTCCTTTTGTGTTGTGACCAAACACGAGAGGCCGCCCCTTTGCGGCTGACCGCGCCCGTGACCGGGCGTCGCGCCGAGACGGCCTCTGACGGGGCAAGAGCCCCGCCTCACCTTAGCGCCGAGCGACCGGACGTCCAGCCTTCAATAGGCCAATGCGATCCCGTCCTTACGCATCTCGGTCGCCGCGCCATAGGTCCAGCGGCCGCCGGGGTTCATCTGTTTCATCACGTTCTGATAGCCGCCGAACCCGCCGTCCGGTTCGCCCAGGGTCCAGCCCATGGCGCGCAGCTGGGCCTTGGTCGCCTCGGGCACGCCGCTCTCCAGATGCAGGACGCCGGTTCCTTCCTGCGGCTGGCCGGTCGGTTCGGACGAGCCATAGTGTTGCCAGCGCGGGGCGTCGCCCGCCGCCTGGGGCTCCAGGCCATAGTCGACCATGTTGATGATAATCTGGGCCTGGCCCTGGGGCTGCATGGCGCCGCCCATGACGCCGAACGCCATCCAGGGCTCGCCGTCCTTGACCGCGAAACCGGGGATGATGGTCTGGAAGGGCCGCTTGCCCGGCGCGTAGATGTTGGGGTGGCCGTCGGTCAGGGCGAACAGTTCGCCCCGATCCTGGAACATGAAGCCCAGCGGCTCCGAGCCGTTGTCCGGCGCCAGGCCCGAGCCCATGCCGCGATAGTTGGACTGGATCCAGCTGACCATCATCCCGTCGGCGTCGGCGACGCTGAAATAGGTGGTGTCGCCGTGGTGCGGGGCGTCGCCCGGCATGACGCGGTCCATGACCCGATCCGGCCGGATCAGCTTGGCCCGATCAGCCGCGTAGGCCTTGGAGTTCAGCCATTCGACCGGGGTCTTGGAGAAGCGGTCGTCGGCGAACCAGCGCGCCCGGTCCTCGAACGCCAGCCGCTTGGCCTCGGCCTGGACGTGCAGCGAGGCGGCGGACTGGAAGCCCATGGATTTCAGGTCGAACTGTTCGCAGATGTTCAGGATCTGGTTGGTCGACAGGCCCTGGGTGTTCGGCCCCAGACCGAAGACGTCCACGCCGCGATAGTTGGTCTGGATCGGCTCGACCCATTCGGTGTGGTGGGCCGCCAGGTCGGCGCGGGTCATCCAGCCGCCGATTCGCTTGAAATAGGCCTCCATCTGATCGGCCAGCGGACCGTCATAGAAGGCGTCGCGCCCGCCCTCGGCGATCAGCCTCAGGGTCTTGCCCAGGAAGGGATTGGCGAACATCTCGCCCACTTTCGGCGTCGCGCCGTTCGCGGCCCAGATGCGCTTGCGGTTCTCGTTCTCCTCGATCGGGATCACGCCCCGGTCGAAGGCGGCCATGTTGCGTTCCAGATAGTAGGCGATAACCTGAGGCACGGGCACGCCCTGTTCGCACAGTTCGGCGACCGGCAGCAGCACATCCTTCCACGGCAGTTTCCCATACCGCTGGTGCGCGCTCCACCAGGCGTCCACCGTGCCCGGCACATTGACCGTCACCGCGCCATAGCGGGGCAGATAGCCGTCGATGGCCTTGGACCGCGCCGTCTCCAGGCTCAGGCCCCGCGGACTGGCGCCCGACCCATTCAGCCCGACGACCTTCTTCTGCTTGGGATCCCACAGCATGCAATAGGCGTCGCCGCCGATGCCGTTGGCCACCGGTTCCAGAAAGCCCAGGGCCGCATTGATGGCGATGGCCGCGTCGATGGCCGATCCGCCGCGCCTCAGCGTGTCGATGCCGATCAGGCTGGCCGCCGGATGGGCCGTCGCCGCCGCCCCGTTCGCGCCCCAGACGGTGGACCGCCCCATGAACTTCGGCCCGCTGATCCGGTCGCCGATGCCGACGCCAGCATAGGGATCAGGACGGGCAGGGGCGGGGGGCGCTTCGGTGGGTTTGGCGGTCGGGGAGACCTGTCTGGCCTGAGTGGCCGTCGCGGCCATTGCTCCGGCCGTCAGGGCTCCAGCAGGCAGGGCGGACAGGAAGGTGCGACGATGCATGGGCGAACTCCTCGAACAACCGATGCGGCATCAAGGGGGTGTCACGTCGATCCGGCAAGCCCCTATCTCACAGATCATGGCGGCAAAGAAAAAGGCCGCGTCCCTTTCGGAACGCGGCCCAGATTCTTGAACGGACGAACGTCCTATTCGATGTCTTCGTTCAGCAGACCGACCTTGAAGAAGCCGTTCTCCTGCATCTTGTTCATGACTTCCATGAACTGCGAATATTTCACTTCCGGCTGAGCGCGGACGAAGACGCGCTCTTCCTGGCAGGAACCGCCGCCCAGGGCGGTGCAGACGTCAGCGGCCAGGTTGTCGATCGAGGTCTGATTCTCGGCGATGAACAGCTGACCCGAGTCCTGGATGGTGATGTACACCGGTTCCTTTTCCTCGGTCGGATTGGTGGGCGGCTGCGCCGGCGGCAGGTCCAGACGGATCGACACGGTCGCCATAGGTGCGGCGACCATGAAGATGATCATGAGCACCAGCAGAATGTCGATGAACGGCGTGATGTTGATATCCGCCGTCTGTTCGATCGTGTGCTTGTCCCCACCGGAACCGCCGATCTTCGCAGCCATGCTCGTCTCCGTTACTCGCCGACAGCGTTCCGCGCCGACATTTCCCTATGGATCGCCCGAAGGCTTGATCGGTTCTTGGCGTCCCGATGCGGGCTTGTAAAGCGGTTCTAAACGATCTGCCGTTCCCGAACGTCAATTATACGCGACAGTCGTGCAGCGTGCGGGGGCCAGATCGGGCTTCAGGCCTTGGCCAGCTTCAAAAAACGGTCCGTCAGGGCAGGATCGTCCTTGAAGGCGCCGGTGAAGCGGGTCGTGATGGTCGAAACGTGCCGATGATGCACCCCGCGCGTGGTCATGCACTGATGCTCGGCGTCCACCAGCACCGCCACGCCGCGCGGCTGCAGGTGCGATTCGATGGCGTCGATGATGTCGTTGGTCAGGGTTTCCTGGTTCTGCAGGCGCCGCGCATAGATCTCGACCACCCGCGCCAGCTTGGAGATGCCGACCACCTTCTCGCCGGGCAGATAGGCGACATAGGCCTTGCCCAGGAAGGGGGCCATGTGGTGCTCGCAATGGCTCTCCACCTCGATGTCGCGCAGGATGACCATGTCGTCGTAACCGGTCACGTCCTCGAAGGTGCGGCTCAACTCCTTGCCCGCATCGGCGTCATAGCCGTCGAACCATTCGCCGTAAGCGTCCACCACCCGTTTCGGCGTGTCGATCAGGCCGGGACGGTTCGGATTGTCGCCGGCCCAGGCGATCAGGGTCCGCACGGCCTCCAGCGCCTGTTCGCGGCTGGGGCGCACGACAGTGTCGTCGCTGACGAGGACGGGCTTGGCGGGGATGACGCTCATGAACTCGATCCGTTGAGGCAGGCGCCTCTATAAACGATAGACTATATGTCAGGCCGCTATATGGGACGGACCCTCCGTCCTGCAAGAAAACGAAGTCCACCTCTCCTATGCCGCTGCACATCCACGACACCCTGCGCCGTGAAAAGCGCCTGTTCGAACCGCGCGATCCGAACCGGGTGACCCTCTATGTCTGCGGCCCGACGGTCTATGACTACGCCCATATCGGCAATGCGCGCCCGCCGGTGGTGTTCGACGTCCTGGTGCGTTTGCTGCGCCGGACCTATGGCGTCGATAAGGTCATCTACGCCCGCAACGTCACCGACGTTGACGACAAGATCAATCAGAAGGCCGCCCGCGAAGGCGTCCCGATCGGCGAGGTCACGGCCCGCTACGAAGCGGCCTATCTCTCCGACATGGGGCTGCTGAACGTCAGCCCGCCCGATCTCGCGCCGCACGTCACCGACTATATCCCGGCCATCGTCGATCAGATCCAGGCCATCGTCGACGCCGGCTGCGCCTATGCTGCCGAGGGGCATGTCCTGTTCGACGTCTCGTCCTACAAATCATATGGCGCCCTGTCGGGCCGGAATTTGGACGACATGATCGCCGGCGCCCGCGTCGAGGTCGCGCCCTATAAAAAGAACCCCCACGACTTCGTCCTGTGGAAGCCCTCAAAGACCGACGAGCCGTCCTGGCCGTCGCCTTGGGGCGAGGGGCGTCCCGGCTGGCACATCGAATGCTCGGCCATGATCGAACAGACCCTGGGTCTGCCCATCGACATCCACGGCGGCGGCATCGACCTGGTCTTCCCCCACCACGAGAACGAGATCGCCCAGGGCGTCTGCGCCCACGGTCACGCCCATGACGATCAGGCCCATGACGAATACGCCCGCTACTGGATGCACAACGGCTTCCTGACCGTGGACGCCGAGAAGATGTCCAAGTCCATCGGCAACGTCCTGCTGCTGCACGACCTTGTCCAGGCCATGCCGGGCGAGGTCGTCCGCTGGGCGCTGCTGAGCGCCCACTATCGCCAGCCGCTGGACTGGAACCAAGGCTTGCTGGATCAGTCGAAGAAGTCGCTGGATCGCCTGTACGGCGTGGTGCGCGATGCCGTGGCGTTGTTGTCGCCGGAACAATGGGCGAATGCTCAAATACAGGCCAAGACATTCGTGCCGCCGGTCTACGCCAGCGACGTGGAAGACCCATTGGAAGACGACTTAAATACACCCGGCGCAATCGCTGGCCTTTTTGCCATAGCCAGTGCTGTTCGTACGCAGATGATGGACGTGCCGCGCACCCCGGATCATCTGAAAGGCATCGCCCTCGGCGCTGCTTCGCTGGTCGAGATGGCTGATTTATTGGGTGTGCTTCAAGAGACGCCGGAAGATTGGTTCTTGGGCGCCGATGTGGAACTGCGCGCCGAGGTCGAAGCTCTGCTCGACAAACGCACGACCGCCCGCGCGGCCAAGGACTGGCCCGAAGCCGACCGCATCCGCGACCGCTTGAACGCCCTGAACGTCGTCGTCATGGACGGCCCCGAAGGCGCCACCTGGCGGATGATGGGCTAAACGCCTCCACCTCGCGCAGCTTGGGAGGTTCTCAAAAAGCCCCGCAGGCGCCTCTCCCTCCCCTTTATGGGGAGGGACGATCGCGCAGCGATCCGGGTGGGGCCGTAAGAGCGGGGGCAGTGCTTCACACGCCCCCACCCCGGCTGCGCTCCGCTTCGCGCCCCTCCCCATGAAGGGGAGGGAGAAACGCGCCCTAGCCATCACAATGACGCTGGTTCATTCCCTGCGAATCCAATCGCTTGCCGATTTATGTCACCCTTCTCCCATCCCCCCTCTGAAACGCGCGTATTCTAAAGCCGTCCCGTCGCCCGGAGGGCTCGCTTGGCCTGCGACCTTGCGGCGGCGGGAGCGGATGGAACGGGAGCGGGTCTGAAACGGCTCGCGCTGGCAGCGACACACGGTGCGCCGTCGGAGGGTCGAGGGGGATACTCGATCGCACTCGGGACGGGGTTTCGCAGACCCCGCCGACCCGTCGCAGGCTTATGGGGTTAGGCGATAAGACCGCCACCGCTCGACGCCCCGAGCTTGCAGGCCAACCAACCGCGCGGAGCGTCATACCCTTCGTCGAAACGGTAATCTCTAATCACACTCCGGGCGAAGGCCCGGCGCTCCGCCCAGCCCTCCATCCCCTCCGCCCGTAAAGGCAGGAGCGCCGAACCATGCCCGGATTTGCAGCCTCAGTTCGCCCGGCGGATCAGCTCGTCCGCCAGCGTCGGGGTCAGATAGCCGTCGGCGATCCGACCCGTCGCCACCTGCCAGCGGCGCAGGGCCGCGCGGGTGTTGGACCCGATCACCCCATCGACGCCCTGGGTGTCGTAACCCAGCTTGGTCAGCGCGCGCTGCGCCCCGATCCGCTGTTCGCGCGACATCGACGGGTCGTTGGGCCAGGCCTTGCTCAGGGCCGGCTTTCCCATGATCCCGTCCGCCGTCAGGCCGATAGCCAGGGCGTAACTGACCGAGTTGTTGTAGCGGCGGATCACATAGTGGTTCGGCAGGGCCAAGAAGGCCGGCCCGTTCGCGCCCTGCGGCAACAGGATGGTCGCTTCTTCCAAGGCCTCGGCCCCGTTCGGCGTGCCGCCCTGAGCCAGGCGCACGCCCTTGGCCGCCCAGAAGGCCCAGTTGTGTTTCGGCCCTTCCGCCTCGGCATAGTCGAAGCCGGAGGGCAGGGTCACTTCATAGCCCCAGCCCTGGCCGCGCTTCCATCCGGCCTGGGCCAGCAGGTTGGCGGCGGACGCCAGGGCGTCGGCGTCGTCGCGCCAGATGTCGACCTTGCCGTCGCCGTCCTGGTCCACGCCCAGGCGCAGATAGTTGTCGGGCATGAACTGGGTCTGGCCCATGGCCCCGGCCCAGCTGCCCTTCAGGCCCGAGCGCTCGCGCCGGCCGTCCACGACGATGTCCAGCGCATCCTTCAACTGACCCTCGGCCCAGTCGCGACGCCGCCCATCATAGGCCAGAGTCGCCAGCGAGCGAATGACGTCATAGTCGCCCTGGACCTGACCGAAGGCGCTCTCCTGCGCCCAGACCCCGACCAGAATTTCGCTCGGCACGCCGAACCGCTGGACCACCGACCACGGCACCCGGTCGATTCGCTGCTTGGCCTGGGCGATTCGCACCGGCGTCACCGCATTCTGGATATAGGCGCCGGCGGGCTTGGAGAATTCCGGTTGGTTGCGGTCCAGGCGGATCACCGTCGGATCGGGGGCCAGGCCGTCCAGTTCGCGGGCGTAATCGGCGCGGCGGGCGCCGCCCTTGCGCGCCAGGAACCCCTGTTTCCAGCCCTCGAACCCTTGCTGGTCATAGGCGGCCAGAGGCGGCGTCTGAGGCGTGGAGGCAGGGGCCGTGACGGGCGCGCCCGGTTGCGGCTGGGGCTGCGGCGTCGGCAAACCCACCTGCGGCTCGGGCAACATGGGGGCGCAGGCAGAGACGCAGCCGATGAGAAGAAGGCGATAGGAAAAGCGCATGAGATTCAAACTAAAGCCCCCGAGGTCAGACGTGAAATGACATCCGCGCGAATGTCCTTTTCACGGCCATAAAGCGCTTGTGAGGCGAAAGCGTTGCCTTGCTTCTCCCGGCTCGGGTGCAATGCACTGTATTAACCACTTTTATATTGGACGACTTAAGCGTGTGTGGCGTAATGACGCACAAGCTCTGACGGCCTGATGGCGGAGTGGCGACGCGGCGGGCGTGCAACCCCGTAAACCCTCCGTTCGACTCGGAGGTCAGGCCTCCATCCTTTTTCGAGCGTGCTATCGCCCTTCGGGCTACTTGAGCACGTTCGGCATGGGCGGGTGTTGCGACTACTGGAGCAGGCTGGGCCTGGGTTCTATGCGGTTTTGGCCTTTGGCGGGTTGACCTTCTGAACCCCTCTCTCTATACGACCGCCTCCGCCGCGATCCGACCGGGTCAGCGGCTTTCTTATTGGTTTCTCTCAGGACGTCCGACGATGAAGGTCCGTAGCTCGCTCAAGTCCCTGAAGACCCGCCACCGCGACTGCAAGGTCGTGCGTCGCAAGGGCGTCGTCTTCGTCATCAACAAGACCGACCCGCGCTTCAAGGCGAAGCAGGGCTAAGCAGCGTTTGCAGCACGCCGCCTCGGCGGCGTGCGCACGCCGCGTCGCGCTCAAGTAGCCCAAAGGGCGATAGCGCGGCGAAAAGCCCTTACGATCCACAGGCTGCGGATGTTTGTCCGCGGCCTTTTTCGTGTTCGCGGTTGAGTCGCATCCATTGCATGGTTAGCGTCCGCGCCTGATTTCTGGAGTATCCCTCATGGCTGACGACGCGTCCTTCGACGGTGGTCCCGACATTCTAAACGCGACAGCCCAGGGCCGCCTGCGCACCATCATCGAACGCCTGGAGCGCCTCGAAGAGGACAAGCAGGCCGTCATGACGGACATGAAGGAGGTCTTCGCCGAGGCCAAGGGCGAGGGCTACGACGTCAAAATCCTGCGCAAGGTCATCCGCATCCGTAAGCAGGACAAGGCCAAGCGCCAGGAAGAAGACGCCATCCTGGACCTCTACCTGTCGGCCCTCGGCGAGATCTGAGGCTGACCCGGCTTGAAGCGCACCCCCTTCAAGCCAGGAGGCGGGCTGTCACGCTCAGGCGGCCCGAAGGGCGACGGCTTCGCCAAGAAGCCTACCCCGAGTCCATTTGAGCAACAGCGCGAAGCCGCCAAACGCGCTGCTCTCAACGCTTTGAAACGCGCCCGCCGCTCTGCAGAGAAGGCGGGCGTTTCGCTGTCTGAATGGGAAGGCGAGTTCATCGACTCGGTCAGCGAGCGGGTGAAGACCCACGGCCGCGCCTTCGCCGACCCCGAAAAGGGCGCGCCGGGTCAGGCCCTATCGGCCATGCAGGGCCGCAAGCTCAAGGAAATCACCGCCAAGGCCAACGGCGAAGAACCGAAGCGGCGGTGGGGACGCGGCAAGACGTCAGGCTCGAATCAACCTCAGGATGGCGCCGATATCGTGGGGGATGAGTAATGAATTCGATCTTGGCCGGCTTTCGACGCCTGGCGGATTTCAAGGGGCGCGATAAGCGGGGACAGTTCTGGCCTTACGCTATTCTGATTTTCGTCCTGGCCTTCATCGCGATCGGAGTGGCGATGAACCTGGCGATGATGGGTTTGCTTATGGGCACGGCGGATATGCCGAACATACCGCTGATGATTGGCGGAGTGGGCGGGGTCGTGCTGATCGCCGCCGCTCTGCTCTCTGCGGCTGTGACAAGGCGGCTGCATGACACGGGCAGGCCGGGCTATTGGGGACTGCCGCCCATCGTGTTTCTGCTGATCGGGCTGGCGCTATTCCCGATTTTGATGAACAGCGTCCTCAATAATCCGAACCCGCCAGTGGCCCTGTTTCTCGGGCTATTTCTGAACAACATGCTTTATATCGCCAGTCTGATCGGCCTAGTCGTGCTGCTGTTGCTCGATGGTGCTAAGACGGCGAACCGCTATGGTCCGCCCGCGATCTAGCCTCAGCCCGCTTCCTTCAGCTGACCTTCCAGACCCTGTTCGCGGACCTTGCGGTACAGGGTCGAGCGGCCAATCCCCAAGCGGCGGGCGATCTCGCTCATATGGCCGGCATAGACCTCGATGGCGTGCTGGATCAGGTCGCGTTCGATGTCTTCCAAGGTCCGCAGATGCCCGCGGTCGTCCAGGATGCGGATCGGCTGGTCCGCCTGGCTGGCGTGATCGGCCTGGGCGCTGGCGGCCGTGGCGGCATACAGCGGCTGGGCGTCCGGCATGGGGGCGGCGACGCCCGAGACGGCGGGGAAATCGTGCGGCTGCAGGAAGGGCGCATCGGCCAGGACGATGGCGCGGAATACGGCATTCTCCAGCTGACGCACATTGCCGGGCCAGTCGAAGCCTTGCAGCAGAGCCAGGGTCTCGGGCGCGCAGCCGGCGATCCGCTTGCCTTCCTCGGCGTTGAAGCGGGCGATGAAATGATCGACCAGGGGGGCGATGTCCTCGCGCCGCTCACGCAGGGACGGGGTCTCGATCGGAAACACGTTCAGGCGATAGAACAGGTCCTCGCGAAAAGCGCCGTCCTTGACCTGTTGGGCGGGGTCGCGATTGGTCGCCGAGACGATACGCACGTCGATCTTGACGGGCCGCTTGCCGCCGACGGGATCGATCTCGCCTTCCTGCAGGGCGCGCAGCAGCTTGACCTGCATGTCCAGCGGCAGTTCGCCGATCTCGTCCAGAAACAGGGTGCCGCCGTCCGCCTCGCGAAACTTGCCCAGCGTCTTGTCGACGGCGCCGGTGAAGGCGCCCTTTTCGTGCCCGAACAGGATCGATTCGATCAGGTTGGCGGGCAGGGCGCCGCAGTTGACGGCGATGAAGGGCTTGCCGGCCCGGTCGCTGGCGCCGTGCAGGGCGCGGGCGATGACCTCCTTGCCGACGCCGCTCTCGCCGGTGATCAGGACGGGGATCGAGGATTTGGCGGCGCGGGCGCCCAGCGCCTTGACCATTCGCATCGGCGCGCTATCGCCCACGATGTCGTCGAAACTGGTGCGGCCCTGGACGCGCTTGGTCAGGCGTCCGACCTCGGCCGTCAGACGCTTCATCTGCATGGCGTTGCGAACCCCGACCAACAGGCGTTCCGGCCCGACCGGCTTGACGAAGAAGTCCTGCGCCCCGGCCTGCATGGCCTTGACCACCATGTCGATGCCGCCGTTGGCCGTCAGCACGATGACTGGCTCGTTGATGCCGGCGCTGCGCAGTTCGGCCAGGCATTCCAGCCCCGACATCTCGGGCATGACCATGTCCAGCAGGATCAGATCGGCTCCGCCACCGCGCACCATCCGGTCGATGGCCTCGCCCCCGCTGGCGGCATGGACCACGGCGTTGCCGTCCCGCTCCAGCACGGCCTGGATCAGCCGGCGCTGGGTCGGATCGTCGTCAACGACCAGAATGGTCTTGGCCATGAAAGCCCCTTGTGCTGTCGCCCACCCCCGTCGCGGATGGATCGTTTCGGGACGATTTCTAGGAAGTCGAGGTGAAAATCGAGTGAGAGGGCATGGTGTCCGCCGCGTTAACGACGGCGAGTATCGTCGCACCGAATCTCGGGAGACGCCTGCAGTTTCTGGCCGCCGACGACCAGGTCTGGCAGGGCGGCCGGGGCCGTGGTCACGCCGGTGCTCAGAGCCGATTCCAGGGCCTCGGCGTTGCGGCTGCACGAAACTTCATAGCGGGCGGCGAGGCGCCATTGCCCCTCGGCGTCCTGATCATAGGCCAGGACCGTCCGCGCCATCGCCACCAGCACATCCTCTCGGCCGTCGCCGTCCAGATCCAGCGTCCGCACGGTGCACGGACTGTCGCTCGTGCAGTTGAACAGCTGATCGACCTGGCGTTCGAGCTGCTCGGTGAAGCTGGCGGGGATGGTCTGGCCGAGCGCGGGCTGGAGCCGAATGGCCGTCGCGCGGTCGCGGCGATCGCGTGGCGTGGAGCCCGAACGATAGTCACGGGCCTTGGCCGCGCGGGCCAGGCGCGCGGTTTCGGCATTGGCGGATCGCGTCAACACATCAAGGGCGGCCGTCCCCACCTTGCCGCTCTCGAACCTCAGGAAATCATAGTCGAAGTCCCGCGCCGAGACCGCGCCGCGTTCCAGACGCGCGATCTGATCCTTCACCGACATCATGGCGGGATCGGCCAGGGGGCTGAACAGGGCCAGGATGACCAGAACCGACAGGACGGCGGCGACGACATTGGTCCGCTCCAGCGGCTTCATCCAGCCGCCAGGCTTCGCCGCCGCCAGCAGATAGCCCACGCCATAGACCGCTCCCACCAGGGCGCAGGCGGCGGCGATGATCCGGTCGGGCGTCAGGCCGTGCTGGCCGATCCGCAGGCCCAGTCCCCACAGGGCCAGGATGACCAGAGGCGCGATCAACACCGAGGCGACGCGCACACCGTACTTCAGCACGACCGGCGGCAGATTGTCGGGCCGCCCGTCCTGATAGGCCGTGTTGATCAGCACGATCAGGGCGGCGGCGGCCGACAGGACCAGGGCCGTGGCGCTGCGCGTCTCCCACAGGCCGTCCAGGCCGGTGAAGGGCAGGGCCGCCAGGAAGCCGCCGACCAGCACGGTGATCACCAGCAGCAGCCACGACAGCAGCATCAGGGCCACCGTCCGCACGCCCCGGATCAGACCGTCGCGCACGTCGGTCAGCTGGACCGCCGTGGCGAAGATCAGGACCGTGACGGGGATGGAAAACCAGGCTTCGCGCAGGATATCCTGCAGGAAGCTGAGGCCGATCATCTTGAACAGGGCCGCGCCCAGATGCAGCAGCAGCCAGAAGGCGCCAGTGAACCCCAGAGACAGGGCCAGTTGCACCCCGGCCTTCCAGGCCACATCGAAATACTCGGGATAGTCGACGATCCAGCGCCGTTCGCGGATCGCCGGGACGATCAGGTGATGGGCGATGAACAGGGCCGCCGCGCCGAACGCCAGGACCGGGAAGCTGAGGAAGGGCGCCTGACGGAAGGCGTCCGCCGACTGACGCGCTACGTCGTGTGCGCCCAGCAAGGCCAGAACCACCGCAGCCACGCCCGTCCACAGGGCTAGGGCCAGCGGCTTAATCCGCCCCGCCGCCGCCAGCACGACCACGGGACCATAACCCGCCGCCAGGGCCAAGGCGCCGAACAGGGCTGGCTGGGTCTCGGGCCAGGCATTCTTGTCGGCCGCCAGATACAGCAGATAAAGCGCCAAGCCTTGGACCAAACCGGTCGCCAACCGAATCGCGAACAGGCCGGACGCCCCGCCCAGGCCTGTGCGGCCGGTGTCTTGATGCGTCGTCTCGGTCATTCACATGTCTCCAAAACGCAGGATTGCACGGCTGGCATCGTCGAGAAAGCGTGGCGGAAGGTTGCAGCCGTCGTCCGACATCCCCAGAACAGGGGTCATGAACGCTCCCTTCAAGACGCCCAGCACCGAAGCCCCGCTGTGGGACCTGACCGACCTCTACGCCTCGCGCGACGACGCCAAGGTCGCGGCCGACCTGGAAAAGGCGCGGGGCCTGGTGGATTCGCTGAATGGGTTGAAGGGGAAACTGGCCGCCGAACAGGACGCCGCCGGCCTGGGCGCCGTGCTGGACCGGGCCATCCATCTGTATGAGCAGGCGTCGGACGTGCTGGGCGCGCTGGGCGCCTATGCCTTCCTCTCGGCCTCGACCGCGCGCGACGATGCGACGGCCCAGGGGTTCGAGGCCGATGTGCGCGAGAAGATCACCGCCATCGCCACCCCCACCGTCTGGCTGACGCTGGAGATCAATCAGATCGACGACTCGGCGCTGGAGGCCGCCCTGACCGCCCACGCCGGCGCGGCGCGCTGGCGGCCGTGGTTGCGGCGGGTGCGGGCGATGAAGCCGCATGAGCTGTCGTCCGAGCTGGAGACCTTCATCGCCGAGCGCGGCCCGATCACCGCCCAATGGCCGCGTCTGTTCGATGAGCAGCTGGCCGCGCTGCGTGCGAAAGCGGGCAGCGAAAGCCTGACCCTGGCCGAGGCGCTGAACCGTCTGTCTGACGCCAAGCCTGCGCGCCGCAAGGCCGCCGCCGAGGGCCTGTCGGAAGCTTTGGCCGCCCGCGCCCCGACTTTGGCCCTGGTGCTGAACACCGTCGCCGCCGACAAGGCGATGGAGGATCGCTGGCGCGGTTTCAAACGTCCGGCCGACAGCCGCCACCTGGGCAACGAGGTTGACGGCGAGGCCGTGGACGCCATGGCCGAGGCTGTCGCCGCCGCCTATCCGCGCCTGTCGCATCGCTATTATGCGCTGAAGGCCAAGGCGATGGGCAAGGCGCGGCTGGACCATTGGGATCGCAACGCCCCCATCGAGACCACTGCGCCACGCGCCTTCACCTGGACCCAGGGGCGCGAGATCGTGCTGGACAGTTTCTCGGACCTGGGCGGCGATTTCGCCGACCGGGCGGGCGGCTTCTTCGACAAGCCGTGGATCGACGGTCGGGCGCGGGCGGGCAAGCAGTCGGGCGCCTACGCCCACCCCGTCACCGCCGACCGCCACCCCTATGTCTTCCTGAACTGGATGGGCGAGCGGCGCGACGTCCTGACCCTGGCGCACGAACTGGGGCATGGCGTCCACCAGACGCTCGCGGCCGATCAGGGCACGCTTCTGGCCGACACGCCGCTGACCTTGGCTGAAACCGCGTCCATCTTCGCCGAGGGTCTGACGTTCGATCGCCTGCTGGCGACGGCGCCCAAGTCGGAACAGCGCGGCCTGCTGGCCGGCCGGATCGAGGACGGGCTGAACACCGTCGTGCGCCAGATCGCCTTCCACCGTTTCGAGACCCGATTCCACGACGAGCGCCTGCAGGGCGAGGTGTCGCAGCAGCGCATCAACCAGCTGTGGCTGGAGGAGATGGCCGCCTCGCTGGGGCCGTCGGTCAAGCTGAACCCCGGCTATGAACACTGGTGGGCCTACGTCAGCCACTTCGTCCATTCGCCGTTCTATGTTTACGCCTATGCGTTCGGCGATCTGCTGGTGGCGGCCCTGATGGAGGCGCGGCGCAACGATCCGACGGGCTTCACGCCACTGTATCGCGAGCTATTGGCCGGCGGCGGATCGCGCACCTATGTCGAGGCGCTGAAGCCGTTCGGCCTGGACCCGCGCGACCCGGCCTTCTGGAGCGTGGGCTGCCAGAGGCTGGAGCGTCTGGTGGATCAGTTCGAGGCGCTGGCCTGATCAAGGCATGACTGCGGGCTTGAGCGGGGCGGGCGCCTCGGTGTAAGTCCGCGATAACGACGAGGGGATTCAACGCATGGCCGACCTGCACGACACCGCCAACGCACCTGCCGACGCTGATGCGCAAGCCTATCTGCACGGCCATATGGAAGTGCGCGAGCAGGTCTCGACCTACAGCCTGTTCCTGAACCTGGCCAAGTGGGGCAGCCTGGGCATCGCGGTCCTCCTGCTGTTCCTGACCCTCTGGTTCCATCCGGGCGGCAGCTTCATCGCCGCCGTCATCGGCGCGGTGGTTCTGGGCGGCGCCGGCTTCGTGGCGCTGAAGTCCAAGCCGGACGCCGCGCACTGATCTCTTCATCGGTTGCGCGATTTACCGCTGCGGCGGTCTGAAATCACGCGACCTGGCCAAGCTTTGGCATAACCGTGCTTTGACGGCTTGCGCCGGAACGGCCTAACCTTCGTTCAACGAAAAGAACGAGGGGATTCGCTTGGCCGTCGCTATCGCCGTCACCCGTGAACGTCGCGAAGGCGAGACGCGCTGCGCCGTCACGCCCGAGACGGTCAAGAAGCTGATCGCCCTGGGCGCCACCGTCACGGTCGAGGCCGGGACGGGCCTGGGCTCCTCCATTCCCGACGCGGACTACGCGGCCGCCGGCGCGACGGTGAAGCCGGATACCCGCGCCGTGCTGGACGGCGCCGACATCGTGCTGAAGGTGCGCGGCCCCACGGCCCAGGAGACCAGCGCGCTGAAGCCCGGCGCGATCGTCGTCGCCATGCTGGATGCTTATCGCGACAAGGCGACAGTCGAGGCCCTGACCGGCGCGAACGCCACCGCCTTCGCCATGGAGTTCGTGCCCCGCATCACCCGCGCCCAGGTCATGGACGTGCTGTCGTCCCAGGCGAACCTGGCCGGATACCGTGCGGTGATCGAGGCGGCCTACGCCTATGGCAAGGGCTTCCCGATGATGATGACGGCGGCCGGCACGGTCGCCCCGGCCAAATGTTTCATCATGGGCGTGGGCGTCGCCGGACTTCAGGCCATCGCCACTGCGCGTCGTTTGGGCGCCGTCGTCACCGCAACCGACGTCCGCCCGGCCACCAAGGAACAAGTCGAAAGCCTGGGCGCCAAATTCCTGGCCGTCGAGGACGAGGAGTTCAAGAACGCCCAGACCGCCGGCGGCTACGCCAAGCCGATGTCGGCGGAATACCAGGCCAAACAGGCCGAACTGACCGCGACCCACGTGCTCAAGCAGGACATCGTCATCACGACGGCCCTGATCCCCGGTCGGGCGGCGCCGGTGCTGCTGACGGCGGCGCACGTCGCCTCGATGAAGCCCGGCTCGGTCATCATCGACCTGGCGGTCGAGGCGGGCGGCAATGTTGAGGGCTCCAAGCTGAACGAGGTCGTGACCACCGCGAACGGCGTCACCATCGTCGGCTGGGCCAACCTGCCCGGCCGCATCGCAGCCGACGCCAGCGACCTCTACGCCCGCAACCTGTCCGCCTTCGTCGGCCTGCTGATTAAGGACGGCGTTCTGGCGGTCGATCTGGAGGATGAAATCCTGAAGGCGGCGGTGGTCACCAATGCCGGGGCCGTCGTGCATGAAGGGGTGAGGGGATGAAATCCCGTGCGGGCAAACTCTTCTTTGGCGTGATCTGGCTGCTCGTTCTCGGGAATATGGTGTCCCTTGATTGGGAGCAGTTTGCTGCAAATCATTCGGGTGCGTCTATCTGGGACTATCTCCGCGATGCGCTTCCATTGCTCGGCCAGTTGGCTGCCTTTGTCGTCGGCATCTTCGTTCTCGGCGCCTTGGCGTCAGTCGTTGCGCCGCGTCTCGCGACATTGTGCGCCCCGCCGCGCAATCCTGCTCCGCCTGCCGATGCTGGACCGCTTTACGCCATGAGGACGTTTCCTATCCACGTCGGGATCTGCGTGGGCCTGACAGCCGGCGTTGCCCTGACTCTGCTTTCTTGGAGCGTCGTTGCGATGATTCTGATCGTACCGGCCATCGGCGCTTGGGTCTTGTTGGCGCGTCGCATGGGCTTCGAGCCGTCGAACGATCCAGCCGCTTCTCATAGTTCGCAGGGAAACTGACCATGGAACACGTCGACCCCACCGTCTTCCGCCTGGCCATCTTCGTGCTGGCGATCTTCGTCGGCTATTATGTCGTCTGGAGCGTGACGCCGGCCCTGCACACGCCGCTTATGGCCGTGACCAACGCCATTTCCAGCGTCATCATCGTCGGCGGCCTGATCGCGGCGGCGGCCGTGTCGGGCGACGCGACCGGCCCCAGCGCCTGGATCGCCAAGGGGGCGGGCGTGCTGGCCGTGACCCTGGCCAGCGTCAACATCTTCGGCGGCTTCATGGTCACGCGGCGGATGCTGGCCATGTACAAGAAGAAGGAGCGGCCGGCGCCCAAGGCCGCGTCCTCTGAGGCGTCTTCGTGACGGACGCCGCGCAGATCGCCATCACCGGCTCCTGGGTCGCCACCGGCGTCGGTTTCGGCCTGTGGCTGTACGGCTGGTTCGGGACCAAGGTTCCGATCAAGCGCCAGCGGCTACATGACTGCGGCATCGCCCTTGTGTTTTCGGCCATTCTGGTCCGGGTCGTGACCCAGGACCGGCCGTTGGGCGTCTTCGAATGGGCCCTGTTCTTCATCGGCCCGTTGTTCATCGCCGCCGCCCTGTGGCGGCTGGCGCGCACGTCTTGAGGGGAGGGGCGTGATGAACGCATCGCTGGCTGCACTGGCCTATCTGGTTTCGGGCGTCCTGTTCATCCTGTCGCTGCGGGGGCTGTCCAGCCCCGAGACCAGCCGCCAGGGCAACACCTTCGGCATGATCGGCATGGCCCTGGCCATTGGCGTGACCCTGCTGACGCTCGGCACGACGGGCGCGTTGGACACCGTGACCCTGGCCCTGATCGCGGGCGGGGTCATCGTCGGCGGCGGGACCGGCGCCCTGATCGCCAAGCGGGTCGCCATGACCGACATGCCGCAACTGGTCGCCGCCTTCCACAGCCTGGTCGGCATGGCCGCCTGCCTAGTCGCCATCGGCGCTGTCTATGCGCCTGAGGCCTTCGGAATCCTCACCGACGACGGGACGGGCATCAAGACCCTGTCGATCATCGAGCTGTCCCTCGGCGTCGCCATCGGGGCCATCACCTTCACCGGCTCGGTCATCGCCTTCGCCAAGCTGAACGGCAACATGAGCGGCGCGCCGATCATCCTCCCCGCTCGGCATCTGATCAACGTCGGCCTGGCGCTAGGGCTGGTCTTGCTGATCGGTATTCTGATCGGCACCAACGGCGCGGCGACCTGGGCCTTCTGGGGCGTCTTCCTGATCGCCCTGATCCTGGGCGCGACCCTGATCATCCCCATCGGCGGGGCCGACATGCCGGTGGTGGTCTCGATGCTGAACTCCTATTCCGGCTGGGCGGCGGCGGCCCTGGGCTTCACGCTGGAGAACATCGCCCTGATCATCACCGGCGCCCTGGTCGGGTCGTCGGGCGCGATCCTCAGCTACATCATGTGCAAGGGCATGAACCGCAGCTTCATCAGCGTCATCCTGGGCGGTTTCGGCGGCGCGGACGCGGCGGCCGGTCCCGCCGGCGCCAAGGAGACGCGGCCGGTCAAACAGGGCTCGGCCGAGGACGCCGCCTTCATCATGAAGAACGCGTCCAAGGTCATCATCGTCCCCGGCTACGGCATGGCCGTGGCCCAGGCCCAGCATGCCCTTCGCGAAATGGCCGACAAGCTGAAGGAGGAGGGTGTCGAGGTGAAATACGCCATCCACCCCGTCGCCGGCCGGATGCCGGGCCATATGAACGTGCTTCTGGCCGAGGCCAACGTCCCCTATGACGAGGTGTTCGAGCTGGAGGACATCAACGCCGAGTTCGCCACCGCCGACGTCGCCTTCGTCATCGGCGCCAACGACGTCACCAACCCCGCCGCCAAGACCGACCCCACCAGCGCCATCTACGGCATGCCTATCCTGGACGTTGAAAAGGCCGGCACGGTCCTGTTCATCAAGCGCGGCATGGGCTCGGGCTACGCCGGCGTCGAGAACGAGCTGTTCTTCCGCGACAACACCATGATGCTGTTCGCCGACGCCAAGAAGATGGTCGAGGGGATCGTGAAGGGGCTGTGATCTCCCACGGTCGTCATCCTAGGCCTTGTGCCTAGGATCCATAAACACGAGCTTTTCCGCTGGGCACGGCGTCGAGCACAGGGAGTCTGGATCCTAGGCACAAGGCCTAGGATGACGGGCAGGAAGAGGGGGCGTCGGAGATCGTTGGCGCCGCCCATCATCTCGCCCATCGCCGAAACCCCTATCGCGTAACCTTGACCGGCGCTATCACGCGTCCGTGAACGCCCTGTCCAAACCCGCCCCCGTCGCCCACCGCCGTTTCGAGGCCTTGGATTCCCTGCGTGGGGTGTGCGCCATCCTTGTGGTGATGTTCCATATGCCGGTGGCAAGCCATTGGCGCGATTGGGGTTTCATCCAGCACTCTTATCTGTTCGTCGATTATTTCTTCGTGCTGTCGGGCTTCGTCATCGCCCACGCCTATGCGAACCGGTTGACGTCGGGGCGGGACGCCGGGCGGTTCATGGTGCGGCGGTTCGGGCGGATCTGGCCGCTGCACTTGCTGATGCTGGCGGCCTTCGTCGGGCTGGAGCTGGCGCGGCTGGTGTTTTATTTCGACAGCGCGCCGCCGTTCACGCGGGACCGGTCGATCGAGGCGATCTTCACTAACCTGGCGCTGATCCAGGCCTGGCATGTGCATCCCTATCTGACCTGGAACGGGCCGGCCTGGACGCTCAGCGCCGAATGGGCCTGCTATCTGATCTTCGCCGGCCTGGTGCTGGTCGCGCCGAAACGGTTCCGCTGGATCGGTCTGGTTCTGGCGATCATCGGGGGCGTGCTGGTTGTCAGCTACGCCCGGCGCTGGATGAACACGACCTATGACTTCGCCGTGCCGCGCGCCGTCTACGGCTTTTTCCTGGGCTGTCTGCTGCAGGGGCTTTGGACGCGCATTCCCCGCCTCAAGGGCGGCGCCGCGACGGTGCTGGAGGTCGCGGCCATCGTGGCGGCCTGCGTCTTCATCGGCTATGCTCAGGGGCCGATCACCGTGGCCGTCACCCTGGTCTTCGTGGTCCTGATCTGGGTCTTCGCGGGCGAGGACGGCGCGCTGTCACGCGTGCTGGATCATCCGGCGTTGGTCACCCTGGGGCGGTGGTCGTTTTCCATCTACATGGTCCACATGTTCATCCTGACCGTGATGATGATCGTGGCCAGGAAGCTGGACTGGGTGCCGGTGCGACGCATCGATTTCGGCTCGGTCTGGCTGAACGACCTGTTCGCCGTCGCCATGTTCGGCTTCATCGTGGCGGTCGCGGTCGTCGCGCACCGACTGGTCGAACAGCCGGCGCAGAGGATGATCGACCGCTGGACCAAGCCGAAAGCGGCCTGAACCTTTAGGCCGCCATCCGCCATTCCGACTGCATCTCGCCTGCACGGCCTTCGTCCCACAGCATGTCCTCGTCCGAATAGCGGCTGCTGGCGGCGGCCGAGATGACGTCGACCACCTGTTCCTCCAGCCGGTCCCAGATCACGGCGAGGTCGGACGAGCCGTCGGCCTCGCACGGCACGATGATGTAGCGGCTGGCGTTGATCGCCGAATGAGCAGGCGAAGGGGTAGGTTGGAAACGAGCCATGATGTGATCTCCTGAAGCGACGGCCTCTTGTCGATGATTGGGTTATGAAGCACTGTTGCGTCAGAAACGGACGTATGGATCGGCGGCGACGGTGAGACACGACAAGGCGGCGATGGTGATCGAACTGGCGCGGCGCATGGCCGCCAGCGCCGAAGGCCTGTCCATCGACGAAATGGCGCGCGACATGCGTGTCGGCCGCCGCACCGCCGAACGGATGCGCGACGCGGTGATGATGCTGTTTCCCCAGGTGGACGAGGTGTCGGACCCGCCGTCGAAACGCTGGCGTATCCGGGGCGGCCTGTCGGCCTTCGAACAGGCGCCGACGGCGACCGAGATGCTGGAACTGTCCAAGGCGGCGTCCGCCCTGCGGGCCGCAGGCGAACCGGCGCGGGCGACGGCGCTGGAGGGACTGGAGCGCAAGCTGAAGGCGGCGATGCGGTCCACCACACTGAACCGGATGGCGCCGGACCTTGAGGCCCTGGTCCGGGCCGAGACCATCGCCGTTCAGGCCGGGCCGCGCCCCTCGGCGGACGAGGCCATGCTGACCGCCATTCGCGGCGCCGTGCTGGCGCAGCAGCCGCTGGGCTTCACCTATTCGCGCCCGGGGGCCGAACCGCGTCGGCGTAGCGTCGCGCCGTGCGGCGTCATGTTCGGCCGCGCCAACTATCTGGTCGCCGCCGACCGCGAGACGGGCCGCATCCAGACCTTCCGCCTGGACCGTATGAGCCACGTCGCCCCTCAGGAGGGGCTGGCCGTCCCGCCCGCCGATTTCGACCTGGGCGTCTTCGCCAGCCAGTCCTTCGGCATCTATCAGGACGAGATCGAGGACGTCGTGCTGCGGATTACGCCCCAGGGCGCGGCCGAGGCGAAGAGCTGGCGCTGGCATCCGACCCAGAGTTTCGAGGATCAGTCGGACGGCGCGGTCGTCGTGCGGTTCCGCGCCTCGGGCATGCGCGAACTGGCCTGGCACCTGTTCACCTGGGGCGAGCAGGCGCAGATCCTGGCGCCCGAGCGGCTGAAGGCCGTCATGGCCGGGGAACTGGCGGCGGCGGGTCGCGCCCTGGAACGGGCGTCAGCCTGACGAAACCGTAAGCTGACGCGGCGCGTTCAGCACCGCTAGGCTTCGCGCCGACCATCCTTCAGGAGATCGCCCTTGCGCGTCCACGCCTTCGCTTCGTCCGCCATCGCCGTTGTTCTTCTTATGGGAGGCGCCTGCGCGGCCGGTCCGACCGTTTCGCGGCAAGCCGTTCTGGATGAAAGCGCACCCCAGGTGACCGTGACCCGCAACGGCGACCATCTGAACATCGACTATCGCTTCGGTCGCGACGTTCCGGTCTGGGCCTTCATGGATTCGGCGCTGGAGACGGATTCGCGCCAGCCATGGCGGCCGCGCCAATGGACGGTGCAGACGCCGGGCGTGGTGATGGAGCGGCGCGGTCACTACGACATCATTCGCAGCACGGACGGCGGCCCGGTGCCGCGCGAGGTGCGGTTCCGCGTCAGGCCCCAGGCGGTGGACCTGGAGGCCGAATATCCGACCCTGCTGTTCTCCAACGGCGCGGTCGCCCTGCCGACGCGGCAACTGGATGTCTTCGCCCTGCCGTCGGCCCAGGCGGCGGAGGATGTGCCGGACGACCTCAACCGGGTGACGCTGGATGGTGGATCGTCGCGGGTGACCTGGCGCGACGACAATGGGCCGGTGCTGTTCAATGGGCGTCGGCATGACCAACTGACCACGATGGACGAGCGCAGCTATGTCCTGCTGGGCGAGGCGACGGTGACGCCTGGCGAGGGGTTGTCGACCGTGATCGACCCCAACCTGCCGCCGTGGATCGGCGAGGAGATTCGCGGTTTCGCCCCGCGTGTCGGCCAATATTACCGCGACCGGCTGGGTGCGCCGGGTTCGGGCGGCGACACCCCCATCGTCATGGTGGCCTGGAACGGTCCGACCGAACAGATGACCAGCATGGGCGGCAGCGTCCTGCCCGGTCTGATCGTCATGTCGTTCGAGGGGCGCGGGGTGACCACGGCCCAGCCCGACATCATGGAGCGGTCGCGCTGGTTCATCGGCCATGAGGCGGCGCATTTCTGGCTGGGCCAGACCGTCCGCTATCAGTTCGCCGACGAGGCCTGGATCACCGAGGGCGGCGCCGACCTGATGGCGGTGCGGGCGCTGAAGCGTCTGGACCCCGCCTATGACGACCGCAGCGAGCTTCAGTCCGAGGTAGATGATTGTGTGAACCTGGCCAAGAAGCCGGTCGCCCAGGCGGGCGCGCGGGGCGAACACCGCGCCTATTATGCGTGCGGCGCCGTCTTCGCCATGGCGGCAGAGGGCGCGCAGAAACAAAGGACGGGCGGGGACTGGCTCGACTTCCTGAAACCCCTTCTGCGCCAGCCGGACGGCGTGCTGAGCCGCGAGGAATGGCTGACGGCCCTGACGCGGACATCGCGCGATCCGTCGCTGCGCGGGGATGTGGAACGGTTGCTGGATCAGGGGGCGGCCGATCCGTCGGCCGTCATCGCGCGCCTGTTCCAACGCACCGGCGTGGCCTTCCGCCTCGTTGATGGCCGCATCGTCCTGAGCTGAAACGAAAAACGGCGACCGGAGATACCGGCCGCCGTCTCACGCTCCGCGCTTGGGGATGGTCAGCGCGGCGTCGTGGCCTCGGTGATCAGGACGCGGGCCTTGGCGACGGCCTCGGCCTCGGTGGTTTCGCCATCCGCGATCTGTTGCGCCAGGTCCATCAGCGGCGTGCCGGTGACCGAACCCGTCTCGCCGATCTCCTGCAGATGGACGCCATTATGGGCGGCGATGGCGGCGTCCCAGGCGTCCCGCACGGCGGACCAGAAGCCCTGCGTTTTGGTCCAGTAGTCGTCGCCGGCCTGGGGCGAATAGCTGGTGGACCGGTCATAGGTGTTGATGACGTCTTCCTGGACGATGGCGACAGGCTCGCCGCCGGCCTTGCCCGACATCTTCATATTGTCCTGGATATGGACCCAGCCGTCCGGCGTCAGGATGTGGCGGTTGGTCCCCATATAGCGATCATAGACCGGGTTGCGCACCGCATCGCGACGCGCCAGCGGCCTCCACGTGGCGTTCGAGGTCCAGGCAGACAGGCCGTTGTCATAGGTCCAACGGCCGACGCCGCCGTAACGGGGCGAATCGTCAGTCTGCCAAACCGTCTGGGACCAGGCGCCCGCGCGCTCGGCTTCGGGCACCGCCGTCAGGGTCCACTGGTTCGGCCCGGCATAGGTCAGGACCGTTTGGGGCTGATAGACCCAGTCGTGGCGCCAGTGTTTGATGACCATGACCTGGCCCTCATGCTCCATCACCAGGATGTGCTGCAGGCTGATGCGGTCGCCCTTGTCATAGACGACGCGGACGATCTCGCTCCCGCCCGACAGCTTCTCTTCCAATGGGTCGTAGTCGGCGCGGAAGCTGACGTTTTCGCGCATGTCGAAATGGACGCGGTACTGGCCGGCCTGGGCCAGGATCGACTGGCGATCCCGTTCGAAGGCGCTGGCGGGCGCAGAGGCCTGTGCGGTCGGGGCGGCGGCGTCCGACGCCTGTGCGGTCGGGGCGGTGGCCGTCAGCAGGGCGGCGGCGATCAATATGGCGCGCATCGGGCGGCTCCTTGAGGTGTGGGAAGATTTCATGGTCGCTTACAGACGCAGGGTCAGGGAGACGCCGAAGTTGCGGCCCGGCTGGGTGTAGGCGTCCTTGACGGTCGAGGCGGCGGACAGGCCGCGCACATCGCTCCACCAGCCATAGGTCTCGTCGAACACGTTGAAGGCGCCGGCCCGCAGCGTCGCCCGCTCCGTCACGTTCCAATAGGCCGTCAGGTCCAGCAGGGTGAAGCTGTCGCCCAGATAGCAGGCCGATCCACACGACAGACCGCCATAGGTCGCGTCGTCCTTCTTGCCCGACCACGTCACCGTCGCCGAACCGCCCCAGACGCCCGACCGAGCGGCATAGTTCACGCCGGCGACCACCTTGACCGGATCGCTGCTGCCCAGCTCGGAGCGACGTCCGTCGGTCGTCTGTTCGCCCTCGGCGTATGCGGCCGAGCCGATCAGGCTGAAGCCATTGTCCCAGTAGATGTCGGCGCGCGCCTCCAGGCCACGGATGTCCACCTCGGTCAGGTTGACGTACTGATAGACCAGCGGATCGACGCCGGGGACGCCCGTGCCGCTGACCACCACCTGATCGATGAAGTCGTCATAGTGGGTGGCGAAGGCAGTGGTGTTCAGCCGCATCTTGCCGCCCGCCACGTCGATGTCGCGCAGACGGAAACCGGCCTCGAAGCTCTCGCTGGTCTCGGGCGACAGGTTGGGGTTCGGGATCGAGCGATAGCCGAAGACGGGGTTCTCGAAGAAGTTGTTCACCTGCATCGGCGACGGCGCGCGGAAGCCCAGGCTATAGTTGGCGAAGACGCCCAGGTGCGCCCCGGTCCAATAGACCACGCCCAGCTTGGGCGAGATGTGATCGTCGCTCTGGCCCGAAGCCGCCGCCGGGAACTGGGCGTCGACCTTGGGTGACAGATCATACCAGTCATAGCGCACGGCCGGGATGATGCTGAGCGCGCCGTCCAGCAGCTCGATCTCGTCCTGCACGAACAGGCCAGCCAACTGGAACTCGGTTTTGGGGAAGGCGCGGATGGGGAAGGTCTCGCCGACCGGCGGGGTCACGCCGTCGCGGATGCCTTCCTGTTTGGTCATCGACCAGTCGCCGCCGACGGTGACGCGGTGCTGAACCTGGCCGCCCTCGCCGAAGACGCGGGCGCCCTGGGCGGCGAAGCCATAGACGGTGTTGTCGAAGGTGGTGTCGCGGACGCGGTCCACCGCAGGGATGCGGTCCTCGAACGTATACTGACGCGTGGTGGCGTCCTGCCAGTACAAGGAGACCGAGCCGTCGCTGAGGCCGGCGAAGTCCTGGAAGCGCCAGTCCGCGCTGACGCGGTCGCGCTGGGTTTCGTCCTTGGCGGTGACGGCCAGAACGGTCGCCGAGCGGCTGCTCAGCGCGTCGCCGTCCATCTCCGAATCCAGATGGTCATAGGTCAGGCGCAGCGTGTGGTTCGGGTTCACCTCCCACACCAGTTTGCCCAGTATGGCGTTGGAGCTGAAGTCCTGGGGGTTCGGTGCGGTGCGGGTCGCGCCGACGCCGCCGACCGAGCCCTTGTTCTCGGTCTCCTGCGCATCGCGACGCGTATAGGCCAACAGGCCCGACAGCGATCCCGACCGACCCGCGAGGGCCACGCCCTCGGTCCAGCCTTCGTCGGCGGAGTTATAGGCCACGCGGCCGCGCGCGCCGAAGGTCTGGTCGCCGATCAGGAAGTCGGACGGGTCCTTGGTCGTGAAGGCCACGGCGCCGGCGACGCCGTCAGAGCCGTAAAGCGCCGAGGCCGGGCCGCGCAGGATCTCGACCGATTTGACCAGGTCCAGGTCGTTGTAACCGCCCCGACCGACCGCCTGGGCTCCGAAGGAGAAGCCGTTGGGCACACGCACGCCGTCGTTGATGATCAGCACCCGGTCGCCGCCCATGCCGCGAATGGTGAAGCCGGAGTTTGCGTCGCGGCCTGCGCCGGACAGGGCCAGGCTGAAACGCGCAGGGGAGGTGGGAACGCTGACGCCCGGCTCGAACCGGATCAGGTCCTTGATGTCGGTCGCCAGCATCGTTTCGATCTGGGCGGCGTCGATGACGCTGACCGTCGCCGGCGTATTGGAGGCCAGACGCTGCGAGCGCGTGCCGATGACCACGACGGGATCGACTTCGGCCGCCGGCGTGGCGGCAGGCGCTTCGGCGCGCGCGGGCTGGACGATCAGGGCCGAACCGAAGGCGGCTGCGGCTGTGGAGAGGAGGAGAAGGTTACGCATGAATGGCCCCGCTTGATAACTGGCGGGCGTGTTACTGCGAACGACTATCAGAATCAACCGCAATGACTGTGCGGATTTGAACCCGAACCTTGGCCGTGACGTTGTGGCGTGATGAAAACAGCCCTATTCCCGATGGTGGCCGCCATAGTCGCCCTGGCCGCCTGCGGCGATCAGCAGGTCAATCCGCCCAACGAGCCGGCTGCACCGCTGCGCACGCCCGATGCGATGCAGCAAGTCGAGGCAAAGGGGCCGTCGTCTCTGGCGTCGCGTGGGCCGCGTAGTTTCGTGGGGGTGTGGGCGGCCAATCCGCAATGGTGCGCCCGGCCTCAGGGCGAGCGCAGCCCGATCACCCTGACGCCGCTGCGGTTCGAAGCCTATGGACACAACTGCGACATCGCCAGCATCGACGAGACGGGTTCGGGCTATGTCGCGGCTTTGCGGTGCGCGACCCAGGGCCAGGCCAAGACCGAGCGTGTGCATATGACAACGACCGGCGACGTGATGAACCTGACATACATCGACCGGGACATGACGACGGTGAAACTGGCGCGCTGCCCCGGCTCGCCGCGTGCGCCCGATCCCGCCAATCCACTGGAAAAGATGATGAAGCCGGACGGGGCCGAGACCCCGCCCGCCGCGCCGCCTAGTTGAACAGGAAGTTCATCACGTCGCCGTCCTTGACGACATAGGTCTTGCCTTCGGCGCGCAGCTTGCCGGCCTCGCGCGCCTTGGCCTCGCCGCGCAAAGCGACGAAGTCGTCATAGGCGATGGTTTCGGCGCGGATGAAGCCCTTCTCGAAGTCGGTGTGGATCACGCCGGCCGCCTGGGGGCCGGTGGCGCCGACGGGGATGGTCCAAGCGCGGGCTTCCTTGGGGCCGACCGTGAAATAGGTCTGCAGACCCAGCAGCTTGTAGGCCTCGCGGATCAGGCGGTTCAGGCCGGGCTCTTCCAGACCCAGGGTTTCCAGGAACTCCTTCTGCTCCTCGTCGTCCAGCACGGCGATCTCGGATTCGATCTGGGCCGAGATGACGACCGAATTGGCGTTGTCCTGGGCGGCGCGGGCCGCGACCTTGTCGGACAGGTCGTTGCCCTTGTCGGCCGAACCTTCCTCGACGTTCGACACATAGAGAGCGGGCAGGGCGGTCAGCAGTTGCAGCATGTGCCAGGCCTTGGCGTCGTCTTTGGACACGTCGGCGGTGCGGGCGGGCTTGCCGGCGTTCAGCTGGGCCAAGGCCAGATCGACCAGCTTCAGGGTCAGGCCCGATTCCTTGTCGCCGCCCTTGGCGCGCTTTTCGAGCTGGGGCCGGCGGCGCTCCAGGCTCTCCATGTCGGCCAGCATCAGCTCGGTCTCGATGATCTCCAGATCGGCGATCGGATCGATACGGTCCTCGACGTGGGTGATGTCGTCATCGACGAAGCAGCGGGCCACGAAGGCCACGGCGTCGCAGTCGCGGATATTGGCCAGGAATTGGTTGCCCAAACCCTCGCCCTTGGACGCGCCGCGCACCAAGCCGGCGATGTCCACGAAAGTGATGCGTGAGGGGATGATCTCCTTGGACCCGGCGATCTCGGCCAAGGCGTCCAGACGCGGCTCCGGCACCGCCACGTCGCCGGTGTTCGGCTCGATGGTGCAGAACGGATAGTTGGCCGCCTGGGCCGCCGCCGTCTTGGTCAGGGCGTTGAACAGGGTGGACTTGCCGACGTTGGGCAGGCCGACGATCGCGACTTTAAGAGCCATGGTATTCCTCGTGAGCGCGAGCCTTTAGCGGGTTCGATCCCGTTTGTCAGGCTCGCGCTGCAAAAGGCTTCAGTGGGCGCTGTGATCCATGCCCGCCATGGCCGGTTGACGCACTTCCGCCTGCACCGTGATCGCCGGGGCCGAGGCGAACTGGAAGGTCAGAGGCACGGTTTCGCCTGCGACCAGCGGGGCGGTCAATTCGATCAGCATCAGGTGATTTCCGCCGGGCGCCAAGGCTACGGCCTGACCGGCTGGCAAAGGCAGACCCGCCGTCAGTTCGGCCATCTTCATCATGCCGTTCTCGGTCTTCATCTCATGCACCTGAAGCGACCCGGCGCGAGGGGTGGATCCGCCTGTCAGCCGATCGTCGGTCGCTGCGGTCAGGGTGACATAGCAGCCTCCGGCGTTTACCCCGTTCGGCGAGGGGCGGCACCAGGCGTCGGTTGCGGTCACGGCGGCGGCCGCGACGGGAGCGGCCGCATCCCCTGCGGGCGCCTTGGCCTGTTCGGGTGGGTTGCAGGCCGCAAGGGACACAGCGATGGCGGCGAGGGCGAGTTTGGTCTTCATGGCGTCGGGTCTTTCGAATGGTCGGGTCGGGCAAACACGGCGAACAGATCTGTCAAAGCTCGCCGCGCGCGACCTGGCGCGGGCTGAACTTGGGGGCGGGCGCGAGGCGCAGGACCTCGCCCTGATAGCGTTCGTCGTCGCCGGCGGCGGCGAAGGGCAGGGCGTCGGCGCAGGCCTGGAGCATCGCATCCAGCCACGGCTGTTCGGCCTTGTGGAAGTCGCCCAGGACGTGGGGCATGACCAATTCCTTCTCGCCTGGATGGCCGATGCCCATACGTGCGCGGCGGAAGTCGGCGCCCAGGTGGCTGATCAGCGAACGGACGCCGTTCTGACCGGCCGCGCCGCCGCCGGTCTTCATACGAAAACGGCCCGGCGCCAGGTCGATCTCGTCGTGGAAGACGATGATCTCGGACGGCTTGATTTTGTAGAAGCGCGCCGCCTCGCCGACAGCACGGCCGCTCTCGTTCATATAGGTCTGGGGCTTCATCAGCAGCACCTTGACCGGGCCATCGGCCGTCTCGACCTGGCCCTCGCTGACGATCGACTGGAACTTGGCCCGCTCGGGACCGAAGCGCCAGCGACGCGAAATCTCGTCGGCGGCCATGAAACCGATGTTGTGGCGGTTCTTCTCGTATTTGCCGCCCGGATTGCCGAGCCCAGCGATGATGATCATTCCACGCCCAGCCCCAGAACGAAAAGCAGATGAAGGTCGAGCATGGCGCGTTCCGTTTGGTCGAGGCAGCCGATCACGTCGCCGCAACGTGCGAGAGCGATTGGATACATCTTGTCCGCCTGAACAAGGCTTGGCTTTCTCAAGCCATTGCCAGGCGTGGGTTGCAGCATGAGACGATAGGGAGCGGTCTTTTCCGTGTCGCTGGTCATCAGACAAACCAGGATCGTGCCGGTTTGCACGATATCGGCCTGGACCACGACGGCGGGTCTAGGCTTGCCGTGGTCGCCTGACACCGCGACGGTGATGATGTCGCCGCGATTCAATAGGCTTCCGTCGCATCGTCCTCGGAAAGATCCTGCATCAACATGGCCTCGATGAAGGCAACGGTGGCGCGTTCGCTTTCGCTATCGCGTATGCGGACCTGATCCGCCATCAGGCGTTCACGAAATCCGGGGGCGTCGGGGTCCAGCGCCCAAACGCGGACCTGCTTAAGGCCGGCGGCCTTCTTGCGCTCACGATAGCGCTTGTACTTGTCCGGCCGCGCCGTGTGCAGGTTCATGCCGAAAAGGTAGCGCGCCACCTGCGACCGCGCAACCTTGGGCAAAGAAAAGCCCCGCCGCGGCGAACCGGGCGGGGCGCAATCTTCTCGAAGAGACGAAGGATCAGTCTTCGGTCTTCTCGACCGGAGCGACTTCGGCTTCGGCGGCGTCAGCGGCTTCGTCGGCGGCTTCCGACAGAGCGGCGGACGAGATCTTGATCGTGGCGATCACGAAGTCACGGTCGGTGATGGTGGCTTCCGCGCCCTTGGGCAGGTTGATGTCCGACATGCGGATGGTGTCGCCGATCTCGGCCTTGGCCAGGTCGACAACCAGTTCTTCCGGGATCTGGTCGGCGCGGACCAGGATCTCGACGGCGTGACGCACGACTTCCAGCGAACCGCCCTGACGCGAGAACGGAGCCTCGTCGGCGTTCGCGAAGTGGACCGCGACTTCGATCTTGACCGGGGCCTTGGCGTCGACGCGCATCAGGTCGAAGTGCAGGGGACGGTCCGACACGGGGTCGAACTGCACGTCCTTGGCGATGACCGGCTGGGTCTCGTCGCCATACTTCAGGGTCACCAGGTGGCCCAGCAGCTTGCCGGTGTAGAGGGACTTGCGGAAGTCCTTCTCGTTCACCGAAATGGCGACGGGGGCTTGCTCGCCGCCGTACAGGACGCCCGGCACGAAACCAGCGCGACGCGCAGCGCGAGCGCCGCCAGTGCCGACGCCATCGCGGACGTCCACGTTCAGAATGATCTCGGCCATGTGGCTCGCCTCAACAACAACGGAAACGCCGCGCCAACTCGTAGGCTCTCGCGGCGGGGGTGATGAACCCTCGAATTCAAGAGCGCGGGCTATTACACGCATCAAGCCCATGGCGCAACCGTCAAAGGTCCGCTCAAGCCGCTTGCGCCCGGTCCTTCAGCAGCGAAACGGGCGCCGCGACGATGCCTAGCAGTTCGGCGGCGTTGAACGGCTTGGCCAGATGGTGGTCGGCGCCCGCCGCGCGTCCGGCGGCGACGTGTTCGGGCATGGCGTTGGCGGTCAGCATGACGATGGGCGTGCGGCCTAGCCCCATCGTCGTCTCGTGCAGACGAATCTCCTGCGTCGCCGTCAGCCCGTCCATGATCGGCATCTGCATGTCCATCAACACCAGGTCGAACGCATCGGCGCGGAAGGCTTCCAGCGCCTGGGCGCCGTTCTCCGCGATCACGATCTGGGCCGAGGTCTGGGCGAGAATCAGTTCGATGACGCGGCGGTTGGTCGGATGGTCGTCCGCCACCAGCACCCGCACCGCGCGCTGATCGTCGTCGGCATAGGTCTCCACAGCCATAGGCTCCCGGCTCTTGGGGGCTTCGCATTGCCTCAGCGGCAGGGTCAAGATGAAGGCGGCCCCGCCGCCCGGCTCGCTTTCGCATCCCAGGTCGCCGCCCATCATTTCCGCCAGCTGACGGCAGATGGACAGGCCCAGGCCCGAGCCGCCGAACTTGCGCGTGATACCGCCGTCCGCCTGTTCGAATCGGTTGAACAACCGGCTGCGGGTCGCGGCGTCGAAGCCGATGCCGCTGTCCTCGACAGTGAAGCGCAGCACCGGCCGCCGGTCTTGATCCAGGCCGCGCTGGACGATCAGCCCGACGAAGCCCTGGCTGGTGAACTTCACCGCATTGGAAATCAGATTGGTCAGCACCTGTTTCAGGCGAACGGCGTCGCCCAGCACCCACACATCGTCCTCCAGATCGATGTCGACGTGAAAGTCCAGGTGCTTCTCGCGGGCGTTCTCGGCATACAACTGAGCCGCCTCACGCACGACGGTCGCCAGTTCGAAGGCGTCCTCGGTCAGCTCCAGCTTGCCCGATTCGACGCGCGCCAGATCCAGGATGTCGCTGAGCAGGGTCTGCAGCGTCTTGCCCGACGCCTGCATCAGATCCAGCATCTCGCGCTGGTCCGGCGTCAGTTCGGTCTTGGACAAGGCCTGAGACAGACCGATCACGCCATTCAGGGGCGTGCGAATCTCGTGGCTCATATTGGCCAGGAACTGGCTCTTGGCGACGTTGGCGGCCTCGGCGGCGTCGCGCGCCTCGGCCAAAGCCTGAGCGTCGCGTTTCAGGTCGGTGATGTCGTTGCAGACCGTGACCGTGCCGCCTTCCGAGGTGCGCCGGTCCTGGATGCGCAGCCAGCGGCCGCCGGCGACCTGCTGCTCGCTGTTGGACGACAGATGACGCCGCGCCTGCATCCGTTCGTTCAGCCATTCCTCCTCGCGCCCCAGCGCCTCGGCGTAGCGGCCTTCGTCGATGCCGATCCGCAAGGCCTCGCGGAAGGACAGGCCGACGATGAGGTGAGGTTCAAGCTCGGGGTTCACCTCGGCGTAGCGAGCGTTCCACAGGACCAGCCGGTCCTTCGAATCATAGAAGCCCAGCCCGTCGGGCATGGCGTCCACCGCCTCGCGAATGCGGCGCAGCGCGGTCGCGCGCGACATATAGGCCATGACGCCAAGGGCGCCGGCGATGCCGCAGATCAGCAGCAGGATGGCGCCCAGCAGCACGCGCATGGCCTCGGACGATATGCCTTGATCCATCATGACCGTAGGGTCGGGCGTGATGCTGATCGCCGCCATGCCGACGAAATGAAGCACGATCACGGTCATCGACAGGCCTGTGGTGGTGACCAGCAACCGTATGGCCCCGCCGCGACGATAGAAGAAGGCGGTCGTGCAGCCGACGATCATCGCCGCGATTATGGACGTGGCGACCAGGCCGGAATCCCAAATGATATGCGCCGGGCCCTTGATCGCGGCCATGCCGAGATAATGCATGGCGCCGACGCCTGCGACGGCGATCACGGCGGCCAGGACGCGCCAGATCCGCCCCTTGCCCATCATCGTGGAGCCGATCGTCAGGCCGATCATGGCAAGAGCGACGCCGAGCGAAGCCAATGTCAGAAACAGATCGTAGCGCACCGGCACACCGGCGACGAATCCCTGCATGGCCACGAAATGGGTCGCCCAGATCGACAGGGCGCCGACTACGGTCGCCAGAATGGCCGAGCGGCGACGTCGAGCAGGATCGCGAGTCCGCTTCCGCTCCATGAAGTGGGTCGAAACGCCTAGACCGACCAGGCAGATCAGGGCTGCGAACACAGTGATCCGCCAGTCGTGATCGTGCGTGATGCAAAAGATGATGCGGTCCACGAGGCCTCCCCTTGGGGACACAGTCGCAGAAAATCCTAAATAAACCGTGCGGCGAAGCTTACTCAATCAGCAGGCTGTCGGCGCGCCGTCACAGAATCCGTGCAAGGATCGCAAAACGCGTTCCAGAACGAGGTCGCTCTCCCTCCATGCCTTACGAAGTCTCGCCATCGCCCGTCGCGCCGGTTTCCACCTCGCGGCTATGGACGGTGGGCGCCAGCATCGGCATCGCCATCGTGATTTTGCTGATCCTGGCGATCCTGCATCCCGAGCTGGCGAACTGGCTGGTCGGCGGGGCCGTGGTCGTGGCGGCTTCGGCTTGGCTTTTGAACGTGTCGGAAACGGCGGAGACCGCTCCCGCCGCAAGTGACGGCGGGCAGGCGGAGTCTTCGACGGATATTGTGACGGGCGACCTACTGGACCGGGTGTTCGAGGCGCTGGACGACCCGGTGCTGGTCGTCAGCGGGGGCGAGCCGGACGACATCGCCGGCCGACGCATCGTCATGGCCAATGGCGCAGCGCGCGACCTGCTGCGCATCCAGCGTCAGGGCGCGCTGCTGGTTCAGGTCATTCGCGAACCCGGCGTGCTGGAGGCGGTGGACGAGGCCCTGTTCGGCGGCACGGCGCGCACCACCGACTATGCGACGGGCGGTCAGAGGGATCGACGCTGGCGCGCCTGGACGCGCCCCTTGTCGGTCGAGATAGGCGCGGCGCCGGGTGCGGAACTGGCCCTGCTGATCCTGCGCGACGAGACCGACGCCCGGCGCACCGAGATGATGCGCGTCGATTTCCTCGCCAATGCCAGCCACGAGTTGCGCACGCCGCTAGCCTCGCTGAGCGGCTTCATCGAGACGCTGAAGGGCCATGCCCGCGACGACGTCGCTGCGCGGGACCGATTCCTGGACATCATGTCGGCTCAAGCGGACCGGATGGGTCGTCTAGTGGCGGATCTGCTGTCGCTCAGCCGCATCGAACTGAACGAGCATATTCCGCCGTCGGGCCGGGTCGATCTGGACCGCGCCGCCTCGGACGTGGTGGACGCTATCAGCGTGCTGACGCGCGAAAAGGAGATCGTCATCGCCTTGGACCAGGGGGAGGCGAGGGCGTCGATCAGCGGGGATCGCGACGAGATCCTGCAGGTCGTGCAGAACCTGCTCGACAACGCCGTCAAATATTCGTCACGAAGCGGGACGGTCGAGATTTCGGTCCGTTCGGACCTGTCGTTCGACGAGGCGTGGGCGTCGCGCATGCCCGGCGCGACGCGGCTGCCGCTGGTCACGCCTGACCGGGCGTCCGGGATCTCATACGCCGCCGTGACGGTGCGGGATCATGGACCCGGCATGGCGCGTGAACACCTGCCACGCCTGACCGAGCGCTTCTATCGGGTCGAGGGCCAGAAGAGCGGCGAACGGCAGGGGACCGGCCTGGGGCTGGCCATCGTCAAGCACATCATCAATCGGCACCAGGGCGGCCTGGTCGTCGAAAGCGCGCCCGGCATGGGCGCGGCCTTCACCGCCTGGTTCCCCCAGCCGGTCGAGCGGCGCTAGAGCCGCGAGGGCCCGTCGGTGTCACCCAACTGTCATCGACCCGTCGTAATCCGCTGACCATTCACAGGCAGTAGTCGCGCCGCGTTGGTCCCGATGTTCAGGACCGTCGCCGATTCGCGCACGGCGCTTCGGACTTCTGAATGATCTGGATTTACCTGCTGATCCTCATCGCGCTGAGCGCGGCCGCCTTCCTCGGCGGACGCGAGCTCGCGCGTCGTCGCGCGGTCGGCGCCAAACCTCATTCCCGGCCCGGCCAGCACGGCGCCTATGCGCTGATCTGGGTTGCTGCGCCCGCCCTGCTGGTGCTGATCCTGGCCTCGGTCTTCTCTGCACCGTTGCAGCGCCAACTGACCGCCGTCGGCACGCCTGACGCCGTCGCCGCTCTGGAACACTTCCGCCGCGACGCCTTCTTCGCCGACGCCCACCGCGTCGGTCGCGGCGAGCCTGCCCTGCAGATCTGGGAGCGCCCGCTGGCCGAGCATCTGCCGGTCGAGGCGCGCCGCATGGTCCGCATCGAGCGCACCCTGTCCTGGGGCGGCGGGGTCGCCGCCATTCTGGCCGCCATCCTGGGTGGCCTGTTCGCCCTGACCCAGATCAAGCCCAACATCCGCGCCCGCAACCGGGTCGAGGGCTGGATCTACGGCGCCCTGTTCGTCTGCTCGGCCATCGCCGTCCTGACGACCCTCGGCATCATCGCCTCTCTGGCCTTCGACAGCTTCCGCTTCTTCCAGAAGGTGCCGATCCTCGACTTTCTGTTCGGGACCCAGTGGAGCCCCCAGATCGCCATCCGCGCCGATCAGGTCGGGTCGTCGGGCGCCTTCGGGGCCGTGCCCCTGTTCGCCGGCACCCTGCTGATCATGGTGATCGCTATGTGCGTCGCCGCGCCGATCGGCCTGCTGTCGGCCATCTATCTGTCGGAATACGCCGGCCGTACGACCCGCGCGGTGATCAAGCCGCTACTGGAGATTCTGGCCGGCGTGCCGACCGTCGTCTATGGCTTCTTCGCCGCCCTGACAGTGGGGCCGTTGCTGCGGGTCTTCTTCAACGAGATTGGCCTCTTCCTGATCGGCGGGCCTCTGGACGGACTGGGCCAGTATCTGTCGCTGGTTCAGAACCAGATGGCCCTGACGGCCGGCGCCGTGATGGGCATCATGCTGATCCCGTTCGTCTCGTCCCTGTCCGACGACATCCTGAACGCCGTGCCTCAGTCGCTGCGTGACGGTTCATTCGCCATGGGCGCCACCAAGTCCGAAACGGTGAAGCGGGTCCTGATGCCTGCAGCTCTTCCGGGCGTCGCCGGCGCGCTGTTGCTGGCCGTGTCGCGGGCCATCGGCGAAACCATGATCGTGACCATGGCCGCGGGCCTGGCCGCCAACCTGACCTTCAATCCGCTGGACACCGTGACCACCGTCACCGTGCAGATCGTGACCCTGCTGACCGGCGACCAGGAGTTCAACAGCGCCAAGACCTTGTCAGCCTTCGGCCTGGGCCTGACCCTGTTCCTCGTGACCCTGGTGCTGAACATCATCGCCCACCGGATCGTCCAGACCTATCGGGAACAATATGACTGACGCGACCCCCGACCGGATCGACGGCGTCGCCGCCAAGGGGCGGCTGGATCGTCTGCGCGCGGGCCTGAAGCGTCGGCACGCCAAGGAAGCCCGCTTCAAGTGGTATGGCCGCCTGGCCATCGCCGCCGCCATGCTGTTCCTAGCGGTCCTCTTGGTCCGCATCGTCGAACAGGGCCACACCGCCTTCTATACCCATACGGTGACCGTGCCGGTCTATATGGACCCGGCCCGCATCGATCGCGCCTACCCGCAAGGCTCCAACTTCGAGCAATTGGCGGCCGAGCAGCAACTGGCCCGCATGGGCGTTCAGGACGACGCCGCCGGAACCAGGGCTGCACAGATGAAGCGTCTGTTTTCGTCTGAACTGAAGTTCGTCGCCGCCGACCTAGTCTCGAAACGCAGCGAAGTCATCGGCGAGACGGTGCCCCTGGCCGTCCCTCTGTCCGACGACGCCGACCTGTATCTGAAGGGTGAAATCTCCAGGGAGACCCCTGAGGACCAGCGCCGCCTGACCGACCAGCAGATCGCCTGGCTGGACCGGATGCAGACCGAAGGCGTGATCGGCTCGCACTTCAACACCGCCCTGTTCACCAATGGCGACTCGACCCAGCCGGAACTGGCGGGCGTGTTGGGCGCGGTGGTCGGCTCGGCCCTGATGCTGATGGTCACGGCCCTGATCGCCATTCCGCTGGGCGTCGGCGCAGCCATCTGGCTGGAAGAGTTCGCGCCCAAGAACAGGCTGACGGACATCATCGAGGTCAACATCAACAACCTCGCGGCCGTGCCGTCGATCGTCTACGGCCTGCTGGGCCTGGCCCTGTTCATCAACTGGATGCATCTGCCGCGCGCCAGTCCGATCGTCGGCGGTCTGGTCCTGGCCCTGATGGCGCTCCCGACCCTGGTCATCGCCACCCGCTCGGCCCTGAAAGCGGTGCCGCCGTCGATCCGCGAGGCCGCCCTGGCCATGGGCGCCTCCAAGACGCAGACGGTGTTCAGCCACGTTCTGCCGCTGGCCATGCCCGGCGTCATGACTGGCGCCATCATCTCAATGGCCCACGCCCTGGGCGAGACCGCGCCGCTGCTGCTGATCGGCATGGTCAGCTTCGTGCCCGGCGTGCCGGCGGCCATCGACCAGCCGGTCGGGGCGCTGCCTTCGCTGATCTACATCTGGGAGAACGCCTCGGAGCGGGCGTTCCACGAACGCACCGCCGCGGCGATCATCGTCCTGCTGGTCTTCATGATCATCATGAACGCGGCGGCCATCATCCTGAGGCGGCGCTTCGAGCGCCGGTGGTAAGAGAATGAAATTCCGTATTTTCCGCTCCGCCGAAGACCAGACCGGCGCCGGTCCGGTCGATCCGACCGAGACCCCGCGCATGGGCGGCCAGGTCCTGCCCGAAGTCACGCCGTCCAAAGCCCGCGCCGCCGCCGAGCCGCGTCTCGAAGACGCGACGCCCGTGTCGAACGCCACCGTCGTGGACAGCCCGCCGGTCGGCCCGATCAAGATCGCCGCGCGCGACGTGTCTGTCTTCTATGAAGGCAAGCAGGCGCTGTACGACGTCTCGCTGGATATCCCGGACAAGACCGTCACGGCCCTGATCGGCCCTTCGGGTTGCGGCAAGTCGACCTTCCTGCGGACGATGAACCGCATGAACGACACCATCGCGGGCTGCAAGGTCACCGGCCGGATCGCGATGGATGACGAGGACATCAACGACCGCTCCATCGACCCGGTGCTGCTGCGCGCCCGCGTCGGCATGGTGTTCCAGCGCCCGAACCCCTTCCCGAAGTCGATCTACGAAAACGTCGCCTACGGCCCGAAAATCCACGGCCTGGTCTCGTCCAAGGCCGAGATGGACGACGTGGTCGAAAAGGCCTTGAAGCGCGCCGGACTGTGGGAAGAGGTCGCCGACCGCCTGCAATCGTCGGCCATGGGCCTGTCTGGCGGTCAGCAGCAGCGTCTGGTCATCGCCCGCGCCATCGCCGTGAACCCCGAAGTCATCCTGATGGACGAGCCCTGCTCGGCCTTGGACCCCATCGCCACGGCGCGGATCGAGGAACTGATCGACGAACTGCGCGAGCGGTTCTGCATCGTCATCGTCACCCACTCGATGGCCCAGGCCGCGCGGGTGTCGCAACGCACCGCCTTCTTCCACATGGGCCGTCTGGTCGAGACCGGGGATACGGAAGACATCTTCCAGAATCCACGCGAACGGCGCACGCTCGACTATATCACGGGACGCTTCGGCTAATCCGATGAACCAGCACACGGTCAAAGCCTACGGCGACGAGCTGAATCAGATCACGGCCGAGGTCGCCCGCATGGGCGGCCTCGCCGAGGCCCAGGTGGCTGACGCCATCGATTCCGTCGCCCGGCGCGATATCGCCCTGGCCCGCGCCGTGGTCGAGCGCGACCTGAAGCTCGACGCCCTGCACCGGGACATCGAGAAGAAGGCCATTCGCCTGATCGCCCTGCGCCAGCCGGTCGCCAGCGACCTGCGCCGCACCTTGGGCGCCATGAAGATCGCCACCGATCTGGAGCGCACCGGCGACCTGGCCAAGAACATCGCCAAGCGCGCGCTGATCCTGGCCGAGGGCGAGCCGATGCAGCCGCTGACCCGTTCGATCGAACGGATGGGCCGACTGGTTTCGACCCGCCTGCGGGATGTTCTGGACGCCTACACGGCGTCGGAACTGGATCGCGCCGTCGCCGTCTGGCAGACCGACGACGAGGTGGACGAGCACTACAACGCCCTGTTCCGCGAACTGCTGACCTACATGATGGGCGATCCGCGCACGATCGGCGCCTGCACCCATCTGCTTTTCATGGCCAAGAACCTGGAACGGATCGGCGACCACGCGACCAACATCGCCGAGACCGTCCACTACGAGATCACGGGCGAAGACATCGTGGGCGAACGCCCGCGCGCCCAGCCCACGGCCGAGGATTCCGATCCGACGCCGAACCTTTCGACTCATTGACCTGAGACCGGAGACCCGACGTGCAGCCCTATATCCTTGTGATGGAAGACGAGGACGCGCTGGCGACCCTTCTTCAGTACAACCTCGAAAAGGAAGGCTACGACGTCGCCGTCGCCGCCGACGGCGAGGAGGGCATGCTCCAGATCGACGAGCGCCTGCCCGACCTGGTCTTGCTGGACTGGATGCTGCCCAAACTGTCGGGCATCGAGGTCTGCCGCCGCATTCGCGGCAAGGCCGAGACCCGCAACCTGCCGATCATCATGCTGACGGCGCGCGGCGAGGAGAGCGACCGGGTTCGGGGCCTGGACACCGGCGCCGACGACTATCTGACCAAGCCCTTCTCGATGGTCGAACTGATCGCCCGCATCCGCGCCGTTCTGCGCCGCATCCGTCCGGGTCTGGCCGACGACCGCCTGAACCATGGCGATATCATCATCGATCGCGTCTCGCACCGCGTGAAGCGTTCGGGCCAGGAAGTGCATCTCGGCCCGACCGAGTTCCGCCTGCTGGACCACTTCATGCAGCATCCCGGCCGGGTGTTCAGCCGCGAACAGCTGCTGGACGCCGTCTGGGGCTCCGACGTCTATGTCGAGGCCCGCACCGTCGATGTCCATGTCGGCCGGCTGCGCAAGGCCCTGGCCATCGCCGACGAAAGCGCCAACCCGATCCGCACGGTCCGCTCGGCGGGCTATTCGCTGGATCTGGAAGGCTGATCTTTCAGATTTCGATCTGCTGTCCGCGATAGAGCAGGCGCAAAATACGAACCTCGCCTTTGTCTTCATCAACGACAAACACCAGGGTCACGCTTTTCTCGAAGCCGATCAGACGCACGCCGGGTAAGATATCGTCCCGGACTTCCGCACGCATGGGATAGTGCATCAGGCGAAGGCTGAACGACCGAAGTCTTTCCGCGTAACGGTCGGCGGTCTTCCGCCCTGCGTTTTCAGCGACCCAGTCGTAGATGGCGTCGAGGTCGGCAAGGGCGCGCCTTGAAAAGACCAGGCGCCAAGGCTTCAACCGGCGGCCTTTCGGGCGAGATGGCGGGCCTGCACTCCGTCGAAAGCCCCTTCGGCCGGAATGCCCGGCTCGTCGCCTGACTTCCACGCGTCATAGGCGGGTCTGACTTCCTCACGCACCCAGGTTGCGATATCCGGGTCCTGACCGAGCAGGTAGCTCGCCACGCTCTCCAGCACATAGGCTTCGGCGGTTTCGGAAAAGCCCGAGGCGACCTTTGCGTCGATCTCGCGCGCTGTCTCCTCGGGCAATTCGACGGTGATCTTGCGTGTGGCGGCCATGGTGCGATCCTCTCATGAAACCGCCCATGCCGCTACCGGCTCAGATCTGCTCGGCGACCACTTCGTCGGGGTCCAGCGCATAGACCGTGGCGCAGTATTCGCAGGTGACGTGGATCTTGCCATCGTCTTCCAGCATCTCGGCGCGTTCGGCCGGGTCGAAAGAGGCCAGGACCGAGGCGATGCGGCCGCGAGAACAACGACAAACGGCCGTCAGTTCGCGCGCGCCCTCCAGCCGAACGCCGTCCTCGTGGAACAGCCGGAACAGCAGGGTCTCGGGCGAGATGGTCGGATCGACCAGTTCGTCGTCGCCCAGGGTGCCGAACAGGGCGCGGGTGCGGTCCCAGACCTCTTGCGTCGAGCCGCGTGCGTCGTCGCCGGCGATGATCTGGATCATCGCCCCGCCGGCCCGCCATTGCGAGCCCGTCTCGGTCTGGACCTGACCGACGGCCAGCCGCACCTTGGTTGGCACCTGTTCCGACTGCTGGAAATAATGCTCGGCCGCCAGCGACAGGCTCTCGCCCTCGATCGGCGTGATCCCCTGAGTGCGTTCGAAGTCGGGGCCGCGATCCAGCGTCATGATGAAGACGCCCTGGCCCAGCAAGGACCGGGCGCCGGGACGCGCGAACCCGCTGGACGCCTCGGCGACCTCGGCCTCGTCGTAGCGGCAATAGCCGCGCAAGGACCCGTCGGTGCCATAGTCGGCGACGACATAGCGCACCGGCCCGTCGCCCTGGGCCTGGACCAGCAGCCGACCTTCGAACTTCAGGCTGGAGCCGATCAGGGCCGCCAGGGCGCAGGCCTCGCCCAGCAGGGCGGCGACCGGCTCGGGATAGGCGTGGGCGGCCAGAATCTTGTCGATGGTCGCGCCCAGGCGGACCAGGCGACCACGCACGGGCCAGCCCTCGATCTGGAAGGCGGCGGCCAGATCATCGGAAACGGGGGTGTGAGGCGCGTGATCGGTCACGGCGAGGTCCTTTGGCGACGTCATTTCGGGATCGCGGCTATTTAGGCGCCCGAAGGCCCGATGATAAGAGGTTCATCCGTTGCGGCGCGGCACGTCGTTCTGCGCGATGATTTCTTCTGCCTCGGCGATACGACGGAACCGTTTCCAGCGCGGTTCGCTCTTTTGGCTCAAGCGGAGCCGTCGCTCCGCCCATCACCACGCCAATCACTGAAGAGGTTCCGCCGATGATCCGCGATATCGATCCGATCGAAGAGATTCGCAAACATCCCGGCATCACCGCCGGCAGCCTTGCCGCCATCGTCCTGGGCGCCGTCGCGGTCGTCTATCTGACGCAACGCAGCGGTCCGACCCGCTATCAGCGTATCAAGACCCGTATCGATCCGCGCGGCTGGGTGGACACATCGGAACTGCGCGATCGCTTCCATGACGCCGTCGACGCCTTCCGCCACCGGGCCGAAGATGCGGGCGAACGCGCCAGCGAACTGTCGCGCGACGCACGCCATCGTGCCGCTGATGCCGCCTACGATGCGCGTGATCGGGCCGATGATTGGTTCCGATCGGCCCGCAAGGGCTCCAAAAAGGCGTTGAAGAAGCAGGGCAAGACGGCGCGTCGTTATGCAGACGATGCCGGCGCCTATGCTCGCGATCATGCGCGCGAGGGCGGGGCGATTCTGGCCGTCGCCACCATAGCCGCCGCCATCGGCGCGGCCGTGCTGGAAAGCCGTCGTCCCGACAGCCGCGTGCGCCGTATCGTTCACTTCTGACATTTTCTTGCCGCCCGCCGTGTGAAAATCGCGACGGGCGGCAAGGTTTAAGCGCAACTGAGCCCAATCATCAGCACGGCTTGGCTTTGCCGCAGGCGCGAAGGCCGCTAAGACGCCGGCCATGAGCGCTCGCCCCACCCTGATCTTCGACTTCGATTCGACCCTGGTCGATTTCGAGACCCTTGAGGCCCTGGCCGACATCGCATTGGCCGATGCGCCGGGCGCGGCCGAGACGCGTGCGCAGATCGCAGCCCTGACCGATCAGGCCATGGCCGGAGAGCTGGAGTTCGGCGAGGCTTTGCGCCGTCGTCTGGCCCTGCTGCCTCTTACGCGCGCCCATGTCGCGGCGCTGGCGCTGACGGCCTCGGATCATCTGACGGCGTCCGTCCGCCGCAACCTGAACTTCTTCCAGCAGAACAAGGGCAAGGTGATCATCCTCTCCGGCGGCTTCCGCGAGGTGATCGCGCCGGTGGCGGAAGAGTTGGGCGTCTCGCCCGACCGCATCCTGTGCAACGACCTGGTCTATGACGCCGACGACCGCGTGATCGGCGTGGACGACGCTAATCCTCTGTCGCACGCCAACGGCAAGCCGGCCGCCATCCATGCCCTGAACCTGTCGGGCCGGGTGGTCATGATCGGTGACGGCTGGAACGACGCCGAGGTCAAGATCGCCGGCGCCGCCGACGCCTTCTACGCCTTCACCGAGGTGGTGCGCCGCACGCCGGTGGTTCAGGTCGCCGACGCCGAGGCCGCGTCCCTGGACGAGGTGCTGCACGCCGAGGGCCTGGTCGGCCGCTGGTCCTTTCCGCGCAGCCGCATGAAGATGTTGCTGCTGGAAAACATCCACCCCGCCGCCGTCGAGCGGCTGGAGGAGGCGGGCTATTCGGTCGAGACGGTCAAGGGCGCTCTGGACGAGGACGACCTTATCGCCGCGATCAAGGGCGTGCACGTGCTGGGCCTCCGTTCCAAGACCACGGTCAGCCGCCGGGTGCTGGAAGAGGCCGACCGTCTGATGGCCGTCGCCGCCTTCTGCATCGGCACCAACCAGATCGATCTGGACGCAGCGTCGGATCACGGCGTGGCGGTGTTCAACGCCCCCTATTCGAACACCCGCTCGGTCGTCGAACTGGCCATCGGTCTGATGATCGTCCTGATGCGCGACGTGGCGGACAAGTCGGCCGCCATGCATGTCGGCAAGTGGAACAAGTCCGCCACGGGCTCCAAGGAACTGCGCGGCAAGACCCTGGGCATCGTCGGCTATGGCGCCATCGGCAGCCAGTTGTCGGTGCTGGCCGAGAACCTGGGGATGCGGGTGCTGTTCTACGACCTGTCAGAGCGGCTGGCTCTGGGCAATGCCCGGCGGATGCGTTCGCTGGACGCCCTGCTGGGCGAGAGCGACGTAGTCACCCTGCATGTCGATGGCCGCAAGGACAACGCCAACATCTTCGGTGCGGCCCAGTTCGCCAGGATGAAGGAAGGCGCGCTGTTCCTGAACCTGTCGCGCGGCCATGTGGTCGATGTCGGCGCCCTGTCCCAGGCCATGGGCTCGGGCCGCGTCGCCGGCGCCGCCGTGGACGTCTTCCCGGAAGAGCCGCGCACCAACGCCGATCCGTTCGAAAGCCCGTTGCAGGGCCTGCCCAACATGATCCTGACGCCCCACATCGGCGGCTCGACCGAGGAGGCGCAGGAGGCCATCGCCGAGTTCGCGGCCGAGCGGCTGCTGGGCTATCTCAATCGCGGCGACACGACCTTCAGCGTCAACCTGCCGAACGTGCAGTTGGCCGAGGTGTCCGGCACTCACCGCATCCTGCACATCCACAGGAACCAGCCGGGCGTCCTGGCCGAACTGAACCGTGCGCTGGCGTCGGCGGGTCTGAATATTCTGGGTCAACACCTGAAGACGGACGAGCGCACGGGCTATGTCATCACTGATGTCGACCGCGACTACGATCCCGAAGCCTTGCGCGAGCTCAAGACGGTGCCGGGCACGCTGAAGTTCCGCACGTTGCAGTGATGCGTCTGTCCCAAATATCTTCCGAAGACTGACGTAGCGGCATCTTGCGCTTTGCGCCGACTGGCGCATCCTCCGGTTCAACGGCCGCGAACCATGACGGCTGCGGGAGGATTCATATGTCACGCTATCTCACCGGCGGCGCCGTCGCCGCTCTGGCGCTCGCCGCCTGCGCCTTTGCAGGTTCAGCCTCGGCCCAGACCTACAACCGTCTCGTCGTCTTCGGCGACAGCCTCAGCGACAACGGCAACCTGTTCCTGATTTCGGGCGGGACCCAGCCGCCGTCGCCGCCCTATGCCCGTCGATTCTCGAATGGGCCGACGTTTGTGGAGCTGCTGGGCTTCAACGCCGCCAACTTCAACGGCTCCGTGACCGGCAGCATCAACTACGCCTTCGGCGGCTCTCGCACCGACTCCTCGGCCGGCGTGCCGTTCGGCATGTTGAACCAGCTGTCGCGCTACACCGCCTCGGGCGGCCGGTTCAGCTCGACCGATCTGGTCAGCGTCCTGGGCGGCGCGAACGACATCTTCCAGGGCCTGCCCGCCGCCGGCGCCTCCGCCAGCCCGGTCGCCGCCATCACGCCAGTCGCCACGACTGCGGCCGCCAACGTCAACAGCCTGGTCAACACCGTGGCGGGCGCCGGCGCGGGGACCATCCTAGTCACCAACCTGCCCAAGCTCAGCCTGACGCCTCAGTTCCGCGGCACGACCGCCGCGCCCCTGGCCGACTTCGCCGTCACCACCTTCAACACCGCCCTTCAGACGGGGCTGACGACCACGGCCGCCGCTCGCCCGGGCAGCAACATCATCATGATGGACCTGTTCAAGGTCGGCGATACCCTGGCCGCCAATCCGGGCCAGTTCGGCATCACCAACATCACCCAGCCCTGCTTCAACGGGGTGACGGTCTGCTCGAACCCCGACAGCTATTTCTACTTCGACGGCGTCCACCCGACGGCGGCGGGGCACCGGATCATCGCCCGACTGGCGACCGACTACCTCTACTATGGCGACATCGGCGCCCAATCGACCCTGCAGGGCGAGACCACCTATCGTCACCGCGAGGATGCCCTGGACGCCGCCAGCGAAGCTCTGTCGGGCCGCGAGGCCTGGGAGGCTGGGGTGTCGATCACCACGGCGGCCCTGATCGACAGCGTCGATACCGATGCGCGCGGCTCGGTCACTGAATCGTCCAGCGACGGCTGGGGCGGGCGGATCGCGCTGGAGGCCGGACCCTCGGCCAACTGGCGCTTCGGCCTGGCGGGAACGGCTCGTACCACGGACGTCGATAGCCAGGCGCTGAAGTTCAACGTCGAGAGCTTCGGCCTGGACGTCTATGGCGGCTGGCGCTCGGGCGACGTCTTCGTCAACGCTGCCGTCGGCGTGGCGCGCGACAATATCGACGACATCGAACGGCTCACCAGCCTGGCGCCTATCGTCCACACGGCCGAGACGCGGGCGTTCAGCACCGGCGCGCGGCTTCAGGGCGGGATGTGGTTCGACATGGGCGGCATCGCCCTGTCGCCCCGCGCGGCCCTGGCCTATGTCTCCAGCGACGTGGACAGCTATTATGAGCAGGGCGTCGCGGCCCAGTATCAGTATGGCGACCGCACGGTGAAGGCCCTGACCGGCGAGGTCGCCTTGCGCGCCGAGGCCGAGATGGGCCGGTTCGGCGTGTTCGCCGAGGGCGGCTATCGCGACGCCCTGGACGACAGTTCCGACCCGGTGCGCGTGGGCATCTTCAACAACCCGGCCCAGGTGCAGTCCCGCGAAATCGACGATCCGTTCGGCGGTCAGTTCCTGGCGTCTGCGGGCGTCGAGGGTTCGGTCGGGCCGGTCAAGGTGACGGTGGCCTATCGCGGCCGCTTCGGCGACCACGCCGACAGTCACCTGGGCGGCATTCAGCTGACCTTGCCGTTGTAGACAAAAGGCTCGGGAAGGGGCCTCAGCGCCCCTTCTTGCGCACCCACATGGCGGCGTCGGCCTCGGTCAGCCAGGTCTCGGCGTCGGTATGGCCGTCCCAGGCCCGCACGCCGAACGAACCGCCCAGTTCGGTCTTTTGCCCGCCCCAGACGAAGCCTTCGCTCTTCAAGGCCTCGGACAGTTGGCGCGCCTTGGCCCGGCCCTCTTCGTAGCCCGCGTGCAGCATCAGCAGCGCGAACTCGTCGCCGCCCAGCCGACCCACGGCGTCCGACTCGCGCAGATTGGCCAGGAACAGCTCCGCCACCGCCACCAGGGCCGCATCGCCGGCGGCATGGCCCAGCCGGTCGTTGACGCTCTTGAACCCGTCCATGTCCAGATACAGCAGCACCGCCGGCACCCCGTGCCGCTGGCAATAGGCCATGGTGCGATGCAGGGCGGCGACGAAACCGCGCCGGTTCAGGGCGGGCGTCAACACATCGTGGTCGGCGGCGGCCTCGGCGGCGGCGGCGCGCGTCTTCCACGCTTCCAGCTCGACGCGCAGGCGCTCGATCTCAGCGGTCAGGTCGTGTTCGGCCACGTCGGTCACGGCGCAGGGATGGCTCCGAAGGCGCGACTCAGTCTGCGTCGCACGGTCGAACGATGGTAGAGCGTGATCCGCCGACATTGAAGGCCGACAATAAGGGCCTATGAGGCTTGAAACCGCCCGCTTGCGGTTGCGGGCGTCACCCGCGTGCTGTAACGGGCGCCTTTCCGCGAGGGGCCTTACAGACATGGCGACTTCCGCACCGCCGGTGGCGATCATTATGGGCAGCCGGTCCGACTGGCCGACCATGAAGCTGGCCGCCGACCGCCTGGACCAACTGGGCGTCGCCTGGCAGGCCACGGTCGTCAGCGCGCACCGCACGCCCCAGCGCCTGGTCGAGTTCGCCACGGGCGCCAAGGCCGCAGGATACAAGATCATCATCGCCGGCGCCGGGGGCGCCGCCCACCTGCCGGGCATGGCCGCCTCCATGACCGAACTGCCGGTGCTGGGCGTGCCAGTCCAGTCTAAGGCCCTGAAGGGCATGGATAGCCTGCTGTCCATTGTGCAGATGCCGGCCGGCGTGCCCGTAGCGACCCTGGCCATCGGCGAGGCGGGCGCCGCCAACGCCGGCATTCTGGCCGCCCAGATCCTGGCCCTGTCGGACGAAGGGCTGGCGCAACGCCTGGCCGCCTTCCGCACCGCCCAGACCGATTCCATCGCCGAAACCGTCGAGGACTGAGTGCCAGATCTTCCGCTTCCCCCCGGTTCGACCCTCGGAATCATCGGCGGAGGCCAGCTGGGCCGGATGTTGAGCCAAGCCGCTTCGCGCCTGGGCTTCGACGTCGTCATTCTGGACCCCGAGGCCGACAGCCCGGCGGGCCGCGTCTCGGCGCACCAGATCGTCGCCGCCTATGACGATCCCGACGCCCTGACCGCCCTGGGCCGCGCCGCCGACGTGGTCACTTTCGAGTTCGAAAACGTCCCCGCCGATTCCATCGAACGCCTGGCCGAGGCCGGCGCCCTGGTTGCGCCGGGGCCGACCGCGCTGCGCGTGTCGCAGGATCGGGTGGACGAGAAGACCTTCCTCAACGTCGTCGGTGCCCCGACGGTCGCCTTTGTCGTCGTCGATACGCTGGACGATCTGGTTGTCGGCCTGACGACCCTGGGCGTGCCGGCTCTGCTGAAGACCCGCCGCGAAGGCTATGACGGCAAGGGCCAGGTCTGGATTCACGCCATCGAGGATGCGCCCGCCGCCCTGGAAAGCCTGGGCGGCCGTCCGGCCATTCTGGAAGCCAAGGCGACCTTCGTGCGCGAACTGTCGGTCATCGCCGCCCGCGACTGGGACGGCCATATGGCGGTCTATCCGCTGGGCGAGAACCGGCACGAGGGCGGCGTCCTGCGCACCACCCTGGCCCCCGCCGCCGTGGACGAAAAGACCCAGGTTCGCGCCCGCGCCATCGCCGAGGCGATTCTCGATGGGTTGGACTATGTCGGCGTGGTGGGCGTCGAACTGTTCGACCTGGGAGAGGACGTCCTGCTGGTCAACGAGATCGCTCCGCGCGTCCATAACACCGGCCACTGGACCCAGGACGGCTGCGTCTGCGACCAGTTCGAACAGCACATCCGCGCCGTGACCGGCTGGCCGCTGGGCCCGACGACCGCCCACGCCCGCATCGAAATGACCAACCTGCTGGGCGAAGAGGTCGAGGACTGGCGCAAGCTGTCGGCTAAGTCCGACGAACGCCTGCACCTCTACGGCAAGGCTGAGGCCCGCCCGGGCCGCAAGATGGCGCACGTGAATCGGGTGTTGTAGAATACCGTTGTGGAGACTGAGCCCGACACTATCGCCTTGAGTGACGTCAAACAAACTTGGCGAGAGAATATCAAAGGCACGTTCGTGATGTGGCGCGCTCTCGTTCTAGGTTTGGCGCTGCTGATCGCCATCTTTTCGATGAGCGAAGGCGTATATATTCCTCAGTCCATCGCCGGGAGGCTTGTTTTCTTTGTAATCGCGGCAGTAGGGGTGCCTACCTTGGCGCTATTGGTGTGGTTTCTGGTTGCGTTAGCTTTTTGGCCTTGGACCCGGAAGGCACGGGTCAGTCGGTCAATTACGGAAGCCGACTGACGTCTAACCCCGCGCCCCATACCGCATCCGGCTCAGCGCATCGCTCACTTTCCTGAACGGCGCGTCGAAGTCCTTGCCCGCCTTCCACTTTTCGAACGCCATGACGTTTTCGATTCGCCGCGCGACGAAGGCTTCCGCCGCCTCGCGTCCGTCGAACCAGCGCATGGTCAGGGCGGGGATCAGGATGCCCGACAGGATGGTGCGCTTCGAATAGTGGTTCCAGTCGGTCGCCTCGTCCCCGGCCCAACGCCACAGATGGTCCGCGCTCTCCCAGGCCAGTTTCAGCCCCAGGTCGGCATGGACGGGCAGGGCGAGGAAGGCGGCGCAGCTGCGCGTGGCCTCCAGGTCGGCGGCGCCGGCCTCCATTCGTTCGGACACGGCGCGGGCGATTCGCTCGCGAATCTTCAGCGACTTGGCGTCGATCTGGCCCAGGGCCGCCAAGGCACGGTCATCATGGCGGCGCGACAGCAGGGCGGCGAGATCGCGCGCGCCGTTGGGCAGCAGCAGCTCCTCGTCGCCGCGCGACAGGCCGCACGCCTCGCACGCTTCCCGCACCAGACGCGCGTTCCAGCCCAGGGCCGGCGCGCGGGCGATGGCGGCGTCCAGCACGGTCTGTTCGGTCCGGTCGGCCCAGTCTGTCGTGTCGATCATGGCCTGATCATACGCCTGTCGCGCCGGGGTTTCGAGCCTTGAAGAATGGTCGCGACGATCTGGACAGGTGCGGGCGGCTGGTGTATCAGCGCGCCTTCATCCGAGAGCCTTAACTTTCGGAAGACGATTTTATTTGTTCGCCCGTCTCCCTCACAGGACGCGGCGGGCGGCCAAAGGAGAGTTCAACCTGGTACAGATTTTCGTTCGCGATAATAACGTCGATCAAGCGCTCAAAGCCCTAAAGAAGAAGATGCAACGCGAAGGCAGCTTCCGTGAAATGAAGCGCCACGTGCATTACGAAAAGCCGTCGGAAAAGCGCGCCCGTCAAAAGGCCGAGGCGATCCGTCGCGCTCGCAAGCTGGCCCGCAAGCGCATGCAGCGCGAGGGCCTGCTGCCCGCGCCGAAGCCGCGCGTTCCCGGCGCTGGCGCCGGTGGCGGCAGCCGGTAAGGCCCACGCTTAGGGTTTGGCGCAAGCCAAAAGATTTGAGGCCGCCTCCTTCGGGAAGCGGCCTTTTTCTTTGTCTCCTCCCCGCGAAGCGCGGAGGGGGCCCGCGCGTAGCGTGGTGGAGGGGCTGGTGCTCACACGCTCGTTTCGTCATTCCGGGCGAAGCATAGCGAAGACCCGGAACCCAGCGGCGCGCGGGAGCGCGAACCTGTCGCGGATGCGATCTTCCCGCACCCTGCGGTGGACGCATCGCCTTCGGCGCCGCTGGGTTCCCCGGTCTGCGCCGCGAAGACGCGGCTTGCCGGAGAATGACGAAAGGGAAGAGATTCCTACGTCCGTCCGGTGATCGCCCGGCCGAAGCTCTTCCAGCTCAACTTCACGTCTGACAGCGCCCCCGCACGGAAAGCGCGCCCTGCGATCCAGACCATCAGGGCGGCGGTGGCGAACATGCCCACCAGCGTCAGAATCACCTCCACCAGCGGCGGATCGCTGGGCGCGCGGGCGCTCATAAGGAAAGGGGTGAAGAAGGGGATCCATGACAGCACCTTCACCACAGGCGCGTCCGGGCTGGTCAGGGCCATCTGCATGACCAGGATCGGCACGACCAGGATCATCATGATCGGCCCCATCAGCGTCTGGGCGTCGCGCGGCGTCTCGCAGAAGGCGCCTATGGCCGCGAACAGCACCGCATACATCAGGTATCCGCCGACCATATAGGCGATGAAATAGAAGATCAGGCCGTCGTGCAGCAGCACTTCGCCGATCGTCGCCGCCGTCTCGGGCGAGGCCGACAGCAGGCTGAACGTCCCGATCCCGCCCCACACCCCCATGACGGTCAGCGTCAGCAGCGCCACGCCCAGCACCTTGCCCGTCAGGATCTCGGTCGCAGACGCCGAGGACAGCAGCACCTCCAGGATCTTGTTCGATTTCTCTTCCATCACGCTGTTCAGCAGGATGGACGCGCCCGTGATCACCAACGACCACAGCAGGAACCCTGCGCCCAGGCCGATGAAGGACGGAATCCGGTCACGCATCGACACCTCGCCCCCGCTGGCGGCGTTGGGCGAAAAGGCCTTCACCTCGGGCCGGAAGGTCTGGACCTCCTGGGCCACGGCCGGCGCGACGCCGGCGGCGGTCAGCAGTTCGGTGCGTCGCGCGTCGCGCAGGGCCGTGCGAACGAAGCTGGACACGTCGTTGTCGGTGGCGCGAGCGGTCCAGACCTGGGCGGCGGGCTTGCCATCTATGCGGTTCAGGAAGACCACGGCGTCCAGGCGGCGGTCCTTGGGCGCCGCCTTGTCCAGCGCCGCCTTGATGGCGGCGTCGCGCGCCGGGCCGGTCGCATCGGCGATGGCGGGCGGGGCGGCGACCAGACGGATCTTGGGCCCGCTGATGGAGGCCACGGCGCGCCCGGCGCCGGCCTGACCCTTTTCGGCGGCCTCGCGCAGGCGTTCGTTCTGGCGGTCCAGATCGGATTGCAGCGAGGCGCGGACGGCGGCGGCCAGGCCCGTCGCGGCCGGCCCTTCCTCGATCACCGCCACCGCCTTGATCGGCTCTGCCGAACGGATCAGCAGGGGAATGCCCCCGCCCAGCACCGCGAACAGCGGAAACGCCAGCAGCGACAGCCAAAAGCCGACGGTCTTGGCGTAGGCGACATATTCGCGTCGCGCGATCAGCAGGGTGCGGTTCATCGGACGGCCTCCGCAGGTGCAGCGGGTTGATCGGGATGGTCGCCGGTCAGGCCGATGAAGGCGTCGTGCAGCGTCGGCTCCTTCAGCGCGAAACCGCGCACGTCCAGACCGTTCAGGAAGGCTGTTTTCAAGGTCTCCTGACCGCCCGCGCCAGGCGACAGGGCGATCTTCAACCGGCGCACGCCGTCTTCGTCGGACACCGTCTCGACGCCCGCCACGCCGGGCAGGGCGGCGGCGGCCTGCGCGCTGATCGCGCCCTCCAGATCGAGGAAGCGGGGCGAGGTGGTCCTGGCCTGATCCACCGTGCCCTCGAACGCCTTGCGACCGCGCGCCAGCAGCACGACCTTATCGCACAGACGCTCGGCGTGCTGCATCACGTGGGTCGAGAACAGGACCGTGGCGCCGTTCGCCGCCAGGTCGCGGATCATGGCTTCCAGACCCTGCTGGTTCATCGGGTCCAGGCCCGAGAAGGGCTCGTCCAGGATCACGAACTCGGGCTGATGCACGACCGAGGCGATCAGCTGCACCTTCTGCGCCATCCCCTTGGACAGCTCCTTCATCTTCTTTTTCTGCGCGGCGCCCAGACCCTGCTGCTCCAGCATGGCCTTCGCGCGCTTCTTGCCTTCGGCGACCGGCAGGCCCTTCAGGGCGCCGAAGAAGCTAATGGCCTCGACGGGGGTCATCTTCTTGTAAAGCCCGCGTTCCTCGGGAAGGAAACCGATCCGGTCGCGCACCTTGCGCCCGTCGTCGGCGCCCAGGATTTCGATCCGTCCCGAGGTCGCCGGCTGCAGCCCCAGAATCATCCGCAAGGTCGAGGTCTTGCCTGCCCCGTTCGGCCCCAGAAAACCGCAGATCAAACCCTTCTCGACCTGAAAGCTCAGATCACGCACGGCGTCGAAATCGCCGTATCGCTTGCCTACGCCGTCCAGCGTCAACGCCGCCATGTCGCCCCCCATCTTTTGACGGTCAGCCTAGCAAGCGAGGCGACGCGGAGGCCAGCGGCAATCGTCGGATGTGGGCGGCCCCGCCTTCAGTCCTGAAGACGGATGACCTGGTTGTCTACGCCTTGAATGCTTTGGCGGGGTTGTGCGCTCGAACGCCAACGCACGGTTTGGCTCGTGCCCTCGACGACGATCCGAGCGTTGGGCTTGAGGTCGATCGTGACTTGATTGTCCGTTCCGGCCAACTCAAGCCCGGCGCATTCGCCCGTGAACGTCAGAACGTTGCCCGCTCCGTCAACCTGAACCGACCGGCCTTCGCAGGCGATGGTGCTGGTCTGTCCGACGCCGGAAATTTCGATCTTGTCGGCGTCGCGGCTGGACGTGCCGACTTGGCCTTGGGCGACGGCGGCGAGAATGGCGAGGGCGATGAGCGTCATTTGATCTCACAAGCTGAGCTGCAGGAGACGGATGAACGCCCGTCTGGATCGTTCGATCCCTTCAGCGAGCGCAGCATTCCGCGCCCGTCAGACCTTGGGCTTCACGGTCACTTCGAAATGACGGTCGACGACCTTGGTCGGGTTCACCTGGGCGCCGTCTCGGCGGACTTCGAAATGCAGGTGCGGCCCGGTGGAATAGCCGGTGGAGCCGACCAGGCCGATGCGCTGGCCCATCGTCACGGCGTCGCCGTTGGCCACGTCGATGCGGCTGAGGTGGCCATACAGGGTGCTCATGCCATTGGGGTGGCGCACCTCGATGAAATTGCCATAGCCCTCGGGGTCATAGCCCGTGCGGACGACCTCACCCTCGGCGGCGGTGAAGACGGTCGTGCCTTTCGGGGCGGCGATGTCGACCCCCTTGTGCGCACGGGCCTTGGCCTCGATGGCCAGTTTGCGCAAACCGAAGGGGGAGTTGATCGCATAGCCGCGTACGGGGGCGGAAAAGGCGATCTGGCGCGTGATCGGACCAGCCTTTTCGACCTCCGCCTTGACCGGCGGGGCGACGGGGATGGCGATCTGGGCGGGCGGCGGCGTTGCGGCTTCGCGCGCAGCATTTGGCGCGGCGGCGGCGGCGAAGACGGCGACCGAAGCGAAGGCGGCCGTCTGGCCGGAATGGATCAAGAGGGTTTTGCACCGCGCCAATGGCGCGTTGTTTAGCAGGCGTCGCATTCGGCGGCGTCTCCAGCGTCTTTACGCTCTGGAATGAAGGCACGCGGCGCCCGACGGCGCACGGCGTTCCGTGGAAAGGACGGCTTATGCCTATCGGCTGGGGCGACTTTGGGGCTGCGGCAGGGCGGCGGATGGTCGCACGGCGGAACCCGCGCCTTGCCGCGCCTGATCAGGCGATGATGTCCGGCAGGATCTCGTCTTCGATCTTCACGATCTCGTCCTTCAGCGCCAGCTTCTTGCGCTTCAGCCGGGCCAACATCAGCTGGTCGGGAACGGCGGCCAGGCTCAGGGCGTCGATGGACGCGTCCAGATCGGCGTGCTCCTGGCGCAGCAGTTTGACGCGGGCGTGCAGCGCCGCTTCCTCTTCGCTGATGTCTGGAAGGTCGTCGTTCATCGTGTCATCCCCGGACGCTTATAGCCAAGCCGTCGTCAGGCCGGAAGGGCGTCGGCAAGGCGGATCAGCGCCGGTCGCGGCGTGACTTGGGCCCAGACCCGCGCCGTGGCGACCAGGGCGTCGATGGCCGGCCGGGCCGGGCCGGCGGGTTCGGGCGCGAGCGCCTCCAACGCTTCCAGCAGGTGTCTTTCCGCCTCAAGCTCCAGCGCCTTTATGCGGTTTCGAACGGCTTCACGCGGGCCGTCGTCGATGTCGGGAATGGGGGCCTTCAGCGTGCGACGCACAGAACGCAAGGGTGCGACGACGACGCTGTCCCAGGCGCGGGCGGTGTCGCAGGCGGCCTCGATGGTCTCCGCATCCGGCTTGCGGCCGGTCGCGGCGACCCAGGCGGACCACAACAGCACAGGCACGTTCTGCTCATGGCTGTCCTGCAACGCCAGGCACGCCTCGCCGACCCCCGGAGCGGCATAGGCGGCGACCGCCCAGTCCCACAGCCGCATTATTTCAGGCCTTCCCAGCGGCGCACCGCGCCCCAATCCAGGCCGAACAGATCCAGCGTCCGTCCCACCGACTGATCCACCATCTCCAGAATCGACGCGGGCTTGGCGTAGAAGGCGGGCAGGGGCGGGGCGATGATCACGCCCATCTCCGTCAGGGCCGTCATGGTGCGCAGGTGGCCCAGGTGGAACGGCGTCTCGCGCACCATCAGCACCAGCGGCCGCCGCTCCTTCAACGTCACGTCCGCTGCGCGCGTCAGCAGGGTCGAGGTCACGCCCGTGGCGATCTCGCTCATCGTCTTGACCGAGCAGGGCGCCACGATCATGCCCAGTGTGCGGAACGAGCCGGAGGCGATGGTCGCGCCCACATCGGCCAGTTTGTGAACGACGGACGCCTTGGACGTCAGGTCGTCGGGCGACAGATCCGTCTCCTGCGACAAGGTCAGCAGGGCGGCCTTGGTCACCACCAGATGGCTCTCGACCCCCAGGTCGTTCAGCGCGTCCAGCATGCGCGCGCCGTAGATCGCTCCGGACGCCCCTGAAATTCCGACCACTATCCGGGCGGGCGGGTTCCGTATGGCTCCGTTCACATCATCGACCATTTTTGGGGTCAGCCTCCGTGGGTCCGGCGAGACGGGCTGTCACTGGAAAGTGATTACACAGCTCGCCAAACCGGGCGCTCACTCTACTGGTCCCTAACCTGAGGAGGCGCAAGCCATGACCATCGAGGCTCGTATTCGCGAACTGGGTAATCGTCATCGTAGTCTGGATGAGACCATCCAGAAGGAGCTTACCCGCCCGTCCACGGATCCGTTGCAGGTCAGGGCGCTGAAGCAGAAGAAGCTTCGGCTGAAGGAAGAAATCACCAGTCTGGAGGCGCGGGCGCACTAGCGTCCCACCTCCCGAAAACGGCGACGGCCCCGGAGATCGCTCTCCGGGGCCGTTTTCGTTTCGTGAAGCGAGGATCAGTCCTTGGTGCCGAACACCGAGGCTGCGGTCGGCTCTGCCGTCGGGCGCTGACGGGCTTCCGGCACGAACTCGGGCTCGGCCTCGACCTGTTCGACCGGCTGGATGGTGCCGCCGCCCTTCTTGAGGTCGTCCTTGGTCTTCTTGTCGGCGGCCTTCTTGACGATTTCGTCCAGGGCCAGCTGGCCGACCAGGCCCAGGGTCACGGGATCGACGGGCTTGATGTTGGCGCTGTTCCAGTGGGTGCGGTTGCGCACGCTTTCGATGGTGGACTTGGTCGTGCCCAGCATTTTGGCGATCTGGGCGTCGGTCACTTCCGGGTGATTGCGTACGAACCAGGCGATGGCGTCCGGGCGGTCCTGGCGACGCGAGACCGGCGTGTATTTCGGGGCCGGCTTGGCCGACTTCATCAGTTCGGCGTGACGGCTGACGATGGCCTTCATCCGATAGTTCTCGTCGCCCTGGGCCTTGTCCAGCTCTTCGCGCGTCAGCTGGCCGCCCGTGACGGGATCGACGCCGCGGATGTCGCGCGCCACGTCGCCGTCGGCGATGCCACGGACTTCCAGCGGGTGCAGGCCGCAGAAATCGGCGATCTGCTCGAAGCTGAGGGAGGTGTTGTCGACCAGCCAGACCGCAGTGGCCTTCGGCATCAGAATGTCGCTCATGGGGCGTTCGTCCCGGTGTTGTTAAGCCGCCGAATGGGGCTTCGGCTGGCGTTGAATACGACGGCGCCCGGCCTTTCGACCGGGCGCGTAGGGTTTCGATATAGGCCTATTCGCCTGAAAAGAAAACGCCGCCCGACAATCACATACAGCAAAGGTTCATGTGCGCCGTCGCAACCTTCGCGGTAGTGAAGGCTTACAGCCTGTGGAGAGGAGAACCACCATGTCCTTGTTATTCGCTGCGGCCCTTGCGGCCGCCATGTCGTCCCCGGTCGAGCCGCAACAGCAACGCGTCGCTCCGCGAGGCGGCTACGCTCAGAGTTGCACCGAAGCCTATGTAAACCAGGGTCGGCTTTACGCCGACTGCCGCGATATGCGCGGCCAGATGCGCGGCACCTCGATCGAGCTGACGCGATGCGGCAACGAAGAGATCAACAACGACAACGGCCTTCTGATCTGCGGTCGTTTCCGTGGCGACTACGAGGGCAATCAGCCCGGTCGTCCCGGCGGCCCCGGCAACGGCGGACCTGGCGGTGGTTGGGGACCTGGCAATGGCGGTCCGGGCAACGGTGGTCCGGGTTGGGGCGGCGGCAACGGCGGCGGCTGGGGCCGTTCGTCCATCACCGTCTATGAAAACTCCAACTTCCGCGGCGCCTCGCGCGAGTTCACCAGCGAGGATCGCAACCTGGGCCGCACCCCGTTCAACGACCGGATCAGCTCGGTCCGCGTCCAGGGGCGTTGGGAAGTCTGCACCGATGCCGAGTTCCGGGGCCGTTGCCGCGTCGTCGAAGGCGATGTTCGCAATCTGAGCGGCGGCTTCAACGACAGCATCTCATCCATGCGCCCCGTGCGCGGCGGCGGGCGCTACTAGGCCTCAAACGGTCAGAACGATCTTGCCGATGTGCCCGCCAGCCTCCAGTTCGGCGTGCGCATCGGCAGCCTGCTCCAAAGAGAAGACCGCCTGAACCGGCGGTCTGACCGCGCCGGACGCCACCCAAGGCCAGACCGTCGTCTCGACGGCGGCGGCCAGCCGGGCCTTTTCGTCGGCGGGACGGCTACGTAGCGTCGATCCTGTCAGCGTCAATCGTTTCAGCATGATCCGCTGCAGATCCATCTCGACCTTGGCGCCGGTCAGGGACGCGATGACGACCCACCGTCCTCCGGCGTTCAGGCTGTTCAGGTTCAGGGCGGCGTAGTCGCGCCCCACCATGTCCAGAACCACATCGGCCCCGCCCGCCGCCTTGATCTGCGCTTCCAGATCGTCGGCCGAGGCGTCCAGGCTGATATCGGCGCCCAACGCTTTCGCCGCCCTGGCCTTGTCCGCCCCGCGTGAGGTGGCGATCACCTTCGCGCCGGCCGCCTTCGCCATCTGAATCGCCGTCACGCCGATGCCGCTGGTCGCGCCGTGGATCAGCAAGGTCTCGCCGGCCTTCAGCCTACCGCCCTCGAACACATTGGCGAAGACGGTGAAGACGGTCTCGGGCAACACGGCCGCCTGGACGAAATCGAGACCCTTGGGAATCGGCAAGACATGCCGCGCATCAACCACCGCCTGCTCGGCATAGCCGCCGCCGCCCAGCAGGGCGCAGACCCGATCGCCGACGCGCCAGCGGGTCACACCTTCGCCGACGCCTGCGACCTCGCCTGCGATCTCAAGGCCCAGCACGTCCGACGCACCGGGGGGAGGAGGGTATCCGCCGTTTCGCTGCAACAGGTCGGGCCGGTTGACGCCCGCCGCCCGCACACGGATCAGCACCTGCCCCGGCCCGGCGACGGGATCGGGGCGTTCGGCGATCTTCAGCGCCTCGGCCGGGCCAGAACCGCCTTCGATCTCGACTGCGCGCATCGCACTTCCCTTGCATTCGTCCGTATCCGGGCGTTCAGATAAGGGTCCTGGGCCGCCTTGGCCATGACAGCGCGGAAGGCGACGACGATGTTCGAAGATATTGAACCCCGCCCGCAACGCGGCGAACCCCTTCGCGCCCTGTCGCGCGAGGATCTGGACGTCTATTCCATCGAGGATCTGGAAGAGCGGATCGCGGCTCTGGACGACGAGGTCGGCCGCGCCCGCCGCGCCATCGAGGCCAAACGCTCCAAGAAAAACGCCGCTGACGCCCTTTTCAACTTCGGTTCCTGATCGCGAATGGCACGCCGGCATGGCATGAGCGTTGCATCTTTCGTGCGAACGGTTCCGTCAGGGGCCGATTGCAGGACGGAATTGCATTTTCCTAATGATCAAAGCTCAAATGACCTCCGCTCCGTCCTTCGCTGACCGCAGCCGTACCGTGCGCGATTTCGCCCGTTCGGAGCTGTTCGACCGCACCTTCCGAGAAGGCATGGAGCTTGTCGAAGAGACTGCCGCCTATCTGGACGGCGAGGGACGTCGCGATTCCAAGATGCTGTCGCGCGCCGCCGCCCTGGCCTATGCGGCCGAGAGCATGAAGCTGACGACGCGCCTGATGCAGATCGCCTCGTGGCTGCTGGTCCAGCGGGCCGTGCGCGAGGACGACATGACGCCGGAAACGGCCTGCGAGCCGCGCTATCGCCTGAACGAGCGCCGCATTGAGGCGGAGCCCAGCCACGCTGAACTGCCCATCGCCCTGATCGAATATCTGGTGCGCTCCGAAAAGCTGTTCGACCGCACCCTGTATCTGGACCGCCGCATGTATGCGGACGCACAGGAGACGGCGCCCGAAAACGCCGTTCTCAGCCAGATGGGCCTGCTGGAAGCCGCCTTCCGGGGCTGATCGCCCCTTTACGGTCCGACGTCGTTGGCGTCGGCCCGGCCGTCATCGACCGGCTTGGGCAGGTTCACGCCGATGCCCAGCGCCTCAGCCAGCTTGTCGTCGCGGCCATAGACGTCCTCGCGGAACGCCACGCGACCCTGACCATCCACGAAGGCGGTCCAGTACAGCAGCCGCACCGAGATCTCGCGCCCGGTGGTGACGCGCGTTGTCTCACGCGTGTCCTGGGCCGTGTCGAACTGGGCCAGCTTGGTCGGGTCGGGCGCCAGCAGCAGGCGCGCGAACTCCACCGCATTCTGCACCCGCACGCAGCCGTGGCTGCGCTGGCGCGTGGACAGGTTGAAGGCGGCCTTCGACGGCGTGTCGTGCAGGAAGATGGCGTAGCTGTCGCGCAGTTCGAACTTCACATAGCCCAAGGCCGAACGCGGGCCGGCGCGCTGGATGACCGTGCCGTCCTTCACATACATGTCGTTGGCGGCCAGATAGCCCGGCCCCTTGGGCAGAATCTCGCGACGCGCGATGCCGGCGGGCACATACCAGGGCGGATTGGCGACGACCGAGGCGAAGGGCTTCTCCAGGCTGGGCGTCTGGTTCTCGGCCGAGCCGACCACGACGCGGTTGGAGTGGACCGGCTTGCCGTCCTTCCAATAGACCATGATGGCGGCGGCGGTATTGACCTCGATCCGCTCGGGCGCGACATCGCGCTTCAGCCAGCGACGACGTTCCAGGTTCAGGGCGATCTGACGGGCGCGGTCCTCGGCCGATGCGCCCAGCGAACGCTGCGTGCCCGTGCCGATGCGGCCGTCGGCGCCCAGGCCGTGGCGGTTCTGGAAGCCCTGCACCGCACGTTGCAGTTCGGCGTTGTAGGTCAGGCCCTGCGCCTTCAGTCGCGCGCCGTCTGCGGCTGACAGGTCGCCCTCGGCCGTCAACCGTTCGATCAGGGCGGGGATGCGGCGATCGCTGTTGCCCGGCTCGATGGTGCCGCCCGGCGCGAACGCGGGCCAGCCGCCCTGCGCCGCCAGCCGGCGATAGCGCACATAGCCGGCCGACAGGTTCTGATAGCCGATGTCGGTGGGCGCCAGGCCGTCGTACCAGTTGGCCAGCACATTGCGGCTCAGGGCGTCGCTGAGACCGCGCGGCAGGTCGACGCGGTTCTTCTGCATCTCCCACAGGTCTTCGACCGTCTCGGGCCGCACCTTCCCCTCGGCCAGGACGCGCGCATAGCCAATGGCGGCCGTGGTGGTGCGCAGGTCGGCGCTGGCCGGATCGGCCGCCAGTCCCACGAAGTCGAAATAGTCGGCCCCTGACAGGCCGTGTCGGTCGGCGCGGGCGGCGGCGGCGTTCAGGGCGCGCATCCGTTCGGCGTTCCAGACTGGCCGCCAGCCGTTCAGCTCGTAGAACGCGCGCACGTCCGCCTGCTGGGTCGCGGGCAGGCGCGAAATCTGGTCGTTGAAGCTGTTGTAGAAGGCGGTCGCCTCCGGGCCACGCTGCACGAAGACCTGCTGCGCGCGCGCCGTGGAGCCGAGGGCCATGGCCGCCGTCGCGACGCCCAGACCCAGTTGCCGTCTATTCATATCCAGTCCGCTTCTTCGAATGCTTCGGCCAGCGTGGCCAACGCCCCTGGTACCCGAACGCCGCCACATTATCGGTGTTCCGGCCAAACAAAAAGCGCCGGCCTTGCGACCGACGCCCTTGTTAGGCTGTTTGCTGCGACATGTCGCAGCCAAGACGCGCTTACTTCTTGATGAAGCCGGCGAACTTGTTGTTGAAGCGCGAGACGCGACCGCCGCGGTCCAGCAGGTGGGCGTTGCCGCCGGTCCAGGCCGGGTGGGTGGACGGATCGATGTCCAGGTTCAGCGTGTCGCCTTCCTTACCGTAGGTCGAACGGGTCTGGTAGGAAGTGCCGTCGGTCATCACAACATTGATGAAGTGATAGTCGGGGTGCGTGTCCGCTTTCATGGTCGTCGTCCGGTCTCTGCGCGATGACGATGCCGACCGTCTGTGCGCGTGAAATGAGAAACCCGCCAGAAATCCGGCGGGAATGAGGGGCGGCGTTTACACCGGGGGGCGTTCCGGGGCAAGAGGCGGGCGCAATGACCGACCAATCCAACGCCGCCGCCCCTTCCGCAAACCGCGCTTCAGGCGTGGCCTCGATGGAGGGCCGGCCCAGCGCCGGGGCCCTGCTGGCCGATCAGATGTCCGAGGCGGGCGCCAAGCGCGCCAAGCGCCGCGACATCCGCCCGCTGGCGCGGCTGATTCCCTTTGCGATGCGGCACAAGGGCCATGCCCTGATGGCGGTCTTCTGGCTGTTGCTGTCCACCGCCGCCTCCCTGGGTCTGACCGCCCTGGCGCGCGGCGCCATCGACCATGGGTTCGAGGCCGGCGGCGCCAATCTGAACATCTGGTTCCTGCTGCTGGGCGCCAACGCCCTGTTCTTGGGTCTGGCGACGGCCGCCCGCTACTATTTCGTCACCCGCACGGGCGAGCGCGTCATCGCCGATGTGAGGAAGGGCCTGTTCGGCCGCATCCTGACGCTGGATCCCTCATTCTACGCCCATATGCGCACGGGCGAGGTGCTGTCGCGCCTGACCACGGACATCGCCCTGGTCGAGACGTTGATGACGACGTCCATTTCCTATGCGCTGCGCAACTTCCTGACCCTGATCGGCGGCGTCGCCTTGCTGTTCTTCGTCAGTCCCAAGCTGACAGGCTTCGTCCTGCTGATCGTGCCCTTCCTTTTGGGACCGATCTTCATCTTCGGTCGCAAGGTCAGGAAGCTGACCGTCACGTCCCAGGATCGGTTCGCCAACGCCGTCGGCTTCGCCGGCGAGAGCGTGGACGCCATCGAGACGGTTCAGGCCTTCGGGCGCGAAAAGAGCGCCATCGCCCGCTTCGGCGCGGCGGTCGAGGACGCCTTCTCCGCATCCCTGACCCGGATGAAGGCGCGCGCCTGGATGACCGCCCTGATCATCGTCGTCATGTTCGGCGGCGTGACTCTGGTTCTTTGGCTGGGCGCCCAGGACGTGGTCGCCGGCGTCATGTCGCCGGGCGCCTTGCTTCAGTTCGTGCTGCTGTCGGTCTTCGCCGCCGGCGCCGTGGGCGCGTTGGGTGAAAGCTGGGGTGACGTGCAAAAGGCCGCCGGCGCCATGGAACGGATCGAGGAGCTGATGCGGGCCGTGCCCGACATCGCACCTCCGGCCCACGCCACGGCCCTGCCGTCCCCGCCGCGCGGCGAGGTGTCGATGTCGGCCGTCGGCTTCTCCTATCCTGGCCGTCCCGACCTGCCGGCCCTGAAGGGCTTCAGCCTGACCGTGCGTCCAGGCGAGACCGTGGCCCTGGTCGGCCCGTCGGGCGCGGGCAAGTCTACCGTCTTCCGTCTGCTGCTGCGCTTCTATGATCCGCAAACCGGCATGGTGTCGGTCGACGGCGTCGACGTGCGTCAGGCCGATCCCGTCGATGTGCGCGAGCGCTTCGCCTGGGTGTCGCAGGAGACGCCGCTGTTCTCGGGCTCGGCCCTGGAGAACATCCGCTTCGGCCGCGAGACCGCCACCCTGGAAGAGGCGCGCGCCGTCGCCGAAAAGGCCCAGGCCCTGGGCTTCATCGACGCCCTGCCTGAAGGTTTCGACACCCCCCTGGGCGAGCGCGGCAAGAGCCTGTCCGGCGGTCAGCGCCAACGCCTGGCCATCGCCCGCGCCCTGGTCCGCGACGCTCCTATCCTGTTGCTGGACGAGGCCACCAGCGCCCTGGACGCCGAAAGCGAACGCCTGGTCCAGGTCGCCCTCGATCAGGCCATGGAGGAGCGCACCACAATCGTTATCGCCCACCGCCTGGCCACCGTCCTGCGCGCCGACCGCATCGTGGTCATGGATGACGGCCGTGTGGTGGAAGAGGGCACGCACGACCAACTGGTGGCCAAGGGCGGCCTCTATGCCCGGCTGGCGGAACTGCAGTTCCGGGCGGGCTAAGCCTGCGCTTGGACTAAAGGCCTGCGCGCGCCAGCGCCGGGAAGTCGCTGAAGATCGCGTCCACTCCCGCCTCGGCGAAGGCGGCGGCATAGCCTGGCATGTCGCCATGCTCGACCAGGCCTTCGCCCCGCCGCCGTTCGGCCGGCAGGAAGGCGTTCTCGGCTCGCAGGGTCCAGATCACGACCTTCAGCCCCGCCGTATGGGCGTCCATGACCAGCGCGCTGGCCGCAGTCGTGCGGCCCTCGGCGTCTCGCGGCAGGACCAGGGTCATCTCCGGCGCGACCCAGTCGGCATAGGCGGCCATGGCCTTCAGTCCCTCGGGAGTGATCATCTGGGCATAGGTCATGTCCGGTCGGTCCGCCGGTCCACCCGCGCCGGCGACTAGTTGGGCCAGAGGGGCGTCGATGCGCGCCGCCAGCCGCTCCAGCGGCCCGACCTCGAAGCATTGGATGATTACGGGTGCGTCCGCGCCCGTCAGGCCCAGCCTTTCCAGCTCGGCGACGAAGGCGTCCTCCATCGGCAGGCCGATCCCGGCGAAATAGGTCGGATGCTTCAGCTCCGGCGCCACAGCGATGGTCCGTCCGGTGCGGGCCGAGGCCGCGCGGGCGATGGCGACCACCTCGTCGAAGGTCAGGATCGGCTCCTGTCCGTCATAGGCTGCGCTGCCCGGTCGAAACGCCGGCAACCGCTCCCTGGTCCGCAACGTCTTCAGTTCGGCCAGGGTGAAGTCTTCGGTGAACCAGCCGGTGGTCTCGGTCCCGTCGATGGTCTTGGTCGTCTTGCGGTCTGCGAACTCGGGCCGGTCGCCGACGTCGGTCGTGCCGCCGATCTCGTTCTCGTGCCGATCCACGAAGACGCCGTCCCTGGTCAGCACCAGATCCGGCTCGATCACGTCCGCGCCCTGTTCGACCGCCAGCTCATAGGCTGCGCGCGTGTGCTCCGGCCGTTCGCCGGACGCGCCGCGGTGGGCGATGATCAGGGGCTGGGCCAAGGCGGGCGTTCCGACAAGGAGGGCGAGGGCGGTGACGATGGCGCGGATCATGCCCGATGAGTAGGGGCGCGGAGCGACAAGCGAATGACGACGGCGTTTCTCCCTCCCCCTGCGGGGGAGGGGGGCGAAGCGTAGCGGAGCCGGGTGGGCCGGGCCGGGCGACGTCCCACTGACCTGATCGCCTCAGTCCGTGCGCCCTGGCCTTGCCGCCCCCACCCCATCGCCTCGCGACGCCCCTCCCCGGTCGGGGAGGGAGAGGCGGCTATGCGGTTTCAGGACGCCTGCAGCACCTTGCGCAGCTGCGGATGCAGTTCGCTGTTGGTCGCCAGGACGGAAACACCCGTCTTGGGGTCGCCGTCGTTCTCGATGGTCGTCACCTTGCCGCCGGCCTCGGTCACGAACAGGATGCCTGCCGCCACGTCCCAGGGCTTCAGATTGCGCTCATAGAAGGCGTCGTAACGGCCGGCCGCGACCCAGGCGAAGTCCAGCGCAGCCGAGCCCAGACGGCGCATGCCGGCGACGCGCTGGCCCACGGCGTGGATGTCCTTGATGGCCTGGGCGTGGCCCGACTTGCCGATGAAGGGCAGGCCGGTGGCGACCAGGCTTTCCGACAGGTCGCGACGACCGGCGACGCGGATGCGGTGATCGTTCAGATAGCAGCCCTTGCCTTTTTCGGCCCAGAACAGCTCATTCATGACGGGGTTGTAGGTCACGCCGGCGACGATCTCGGACGAACCGTCCGGCGCGCGGCGCTCTAGGCCCACCGTGATGGCGAAGTGGGGCATGGCGTGCATGAAGTTGGTGGTGCCGTCGATCGGATCGACGATCCAGGTGTGGGACTTGTCGGTCCCCTCCATCATGCCGCGCTCCTCGCCCAGGAAGCCGTAACCGGGGCGGGCCTTCATCAGCAGTTCGTAGAGGGTGTCCTCGGCCTTCAGGTCGGCGGCCGTGACGAAGTCGCCGGGGCCCTTGCGCGAGACCTGCAACTGCGAGACCTCGCCGAAGTCGCGGAGCATGGGGCGGGCGGTCTTGCGCACCGCGTCGAGCATGACTTGGAGCAGGGCGGAAGCGAGGGCCATCGGCGGATCTCCTGGTCCGCATGTCCTGAAAAGGCGCTGGTTGGCCCGGAGATGCGGAGAAGTTCAAGAAAGGGACGGCCCCGAATGAGGCCGGTCGTCGGTATCAGTCCGCGCGGCGGACGTATTCGCCGGTCGCGGTATCGACGATGATCCGCTCGCCCGCCGACATATAGGGCGGGATCATGATGCGGACGCCGTTCGACGCCATGGCGGGCTTGTAGGAGGACGAAGCGGTCTGGCCCTTCACGGTCGGCTCGGTCTCGGCGACTTCCAGCACGACCTGATCCGGCAGCGACAGGCCGATCGGACGCTCTTCGTGCATCTCGATGACGACCTTCATGCCTTCTTGCAGATAGGGAATGCGGTCTTCGCCGACCCAGTCCTTTTGCAGTTCGATCTGCTCGTAGGTGCCGTCGTCCATGAAGACCAGGCTGTCGCCGTTGTCGAACAGATAGGAGAAGTCCTTTTGCTCCAGCGTGACGCGCTCGACCTTGTCCTCCGACCGGAAGCGTTCGTTCAGCTTGTTGCCGGTTTCGAGGTTCTTGGCCTCGACGTTGGCGAAGGCGCCGCCCTTGCCGGGCTTGACGTGGCTGGCTTTCGTGACGACCCACAGGCCGTTGTTCACTTGCAGAACCATGCCGGGCTTGATGGTGTTGCCGTTGATCTTCATGGGGTCACATCGGGAATAGGGTTGCGCTCTCGCGCCGTTCGGGGCGAGGCGAATAGGGCGCGATCCCTAGAGGAAGCCCCGAGAAAGGGCAAGGCGGGCCTAATGCAGCGTGCGCTCGCGCGACGCGTCGTCCGCCTTGCGATGCAGGAAGTTGCCGAAGCGCACGCCCGATCCGGTCGGAGCCGCCATCTTGCCGGCGCCCTCGTCCAGTTTGCGCGCCTCATGGGCGAAGGCGGCGGCCAAGCCTGCCGACGACATGGCGGCGATCACCTGACGCCACATCGAAGACGGACGCAGGCCCAGCCAGACGGCGTTGACGGTCTGCGCCGCGACCCACAGGCCCATGGCGGTGGTGCGCTCGCGCTGCGGCGGAGCGTTCCAGACACGCACGGCCGAAAGCGTAGTGGCCGAGAAGACGGCGGGCAGGATCAGGCTGAACGCGCCTCGCGGCTTTTCGGTGATCGGCAAGTCCTTGTTGCGGACCTGTTTCAGATTGCGCCTGGGCTTCATGGCTCCCGAGGCGATGCCGTGCGCCAAAAGCGCGAAACCGACGGTCAGGGCGATGCCGGCGACGACATGGCCCGCGCTGCGGCCCTCGCTGTTCAACAGATCCATGGCGGCGTCGCGCACGTCGTCGATCGCTTCGTCGATATCGGTCATGGTCCGCTCCAGCTTGGCCCTGAAAGGCTAATGACCGGAGCGGACCAGAGTTCCGTCAGAGGTCTGAGCTTAGTTGCCGGTCGCGGCGCTGTCGGTGACGATCTCTTTCATGGCCGACTGCAGATAGTTCTGCGCGCCCATCAGTTCGATCAGCTTGTGCTGGTTTTCCAGGAAGTCGATGTGCTCTTCGGTATCGGCCAGGATCTTCATCAGCAGGTCGCGGCTGACGTAGTCGCGGGTTTCCTCGCACTGGGTCACGGCGGCGGCGGTCGTGGCGCGGCTGTCCAGCTCCAGCTGCAGATCGGCGCCCAGGCATTCGATCGGATCCTCGCCGACCTTCAGCTTGTGCAGATCCTGCAGATTCGGCAGGCCGTCGAGGAAGAGGATGCGTTTGATCAGCATGTCGGCGTGCTTCATCTCGCCGATCGATTCTTCGTAGATCACGTTCCCGAGGTGCGACAGGCCCCAGCTTTCGAACATGCGCGCATGCAGGAAATACTGGTTCACTGCCGTCAGTTCGTTGGTGAGCACTGCGTTCAGCGTGCGCAGGATTGCGGGGTCGCCCTTCATGGCCATGGTCCTTGGTCTCGCCACGGCGCGTTCGCCGTCTGTCGAGCCAGGCAATACCACAGTAAAACGCGCGTTGTTTATTTGCGAGTTTTTATCACTACATTGATAGTGCGAGTGATTTTCGGCCGCGATAGACGGCGAGACTATTCGGCTGCGAGTGCGAACGCTTCGCGGCTGTCCTGGATCATCTGACGCATTTCGCAGACGCATTTGGCGCACTGGGCCTGGCACTGGTTGCGCGCAAAGATGTCGCGCGGACGGCAGGCCCCGGCCTCGATGGCCTGGGCGACATCACGCTGGCGAAGACCGTTACAGTTGCAGACGTACACGAGGCGCTACACGTTCCATCGACTGAGAATGGTTCGCTATAGCACGGGTTAAGGCGATTGCAAGTCGTTCGCATAGGTCGAACGTTGACGGATCGTCGCGGGGGGAGGCAAGGACGGGCATGGCCAGAACACCCACCGTCCCCGCCCGCCCGCCTTGCCGGCTGTATCTGATCACGCCGCCCGCGATCGCGGACCTGAGCGCCTTCGCCGAGACGCTGGATCAGGCCCTGGCCGCGGGTGATGTCGCCGCCCTGCAGATCCGGCTGAAGCCTGCGGACGACGCCACGATCCGCGCGGCGGTCGCGGCGCTGGCCCCCATCGCCCGTCGCCATGACGTTGCGGTCCTGTTGAACGACCGACCGGACCTGGCGCGCGAAACAGAGTGCGACGGCGTTCATATCGGTCAGGAGGACGGCTCGCTGGCCGAGGCGCGGCGCGTTCTAGGGCCGGACGCCATGATCGGCGTCACCTGCCACGACGACCGCGACCTGGCCTGGGACGCGGCTGAGGGCGGGGCGGACTATGTCGCCTTCGGCGCCTTCTATCCCACCGACACGAAAGAGACCGTTCATCGTCCGGGGCTGGAAATCCTGACGGTCTGGCAGGACACCGTCGAGACACCTTGCGTCGCCATCGGCGGCGTCACCGTCGACAATGCCGTCGAGCTGGCGCGTGCAGGCGCGGACTTCGTCGCCGTCAGCAACGGCGTCTGGGGTTACGGCGAAGGCGCAGCCGAAGCGGTCAAGCTATTCAATCAAAGGTTGAAGTTCTGACTTCAGGGGATGTTAGGAACCCTGTGGTCTTTTATCCCGCCTCTATTCGGTCGGGACGGTTCCATGATCATGAGCCGCGCGCTCAACAGCGACGACCCGCCGATTTCGTCTTCGACGACGACGCCGGAGGTTGGCCCGCAGCCGGTTGACCTGAACGACGGCCTCCACCCCTTCCAGCCGCTTGTTCCCGTGCTGACGGGCGTGGCTGTCGCGATCCTCGTCGCCCTGGCCATCGCCTATGGTCGTTCCGCTGGGCTGGTCGCAGGTCTATGGGGCGCCAGCGGCGTCGCGGTCGCCGTATGGTTGCGAACCAGCCGCGGCCGCAACAGCGACATGACGTTTGCTGGCGTCATGGCTGTCAGCATCCTGATCGGCGAGATCATCGCCGGCAACAATCCGGCGCTGGCGCTGGCCTTCACCATCGTCAATATGATCGAGATCGTGGCTGCGGTTATGCTGGCGCGACGGTTCTCGCCGACACTGAACCTGTCCAGCCTGAACGGCGCCGTCAGCTTCCTGTTCTTCGCCGCCGTCCTGGCGCCGATCCCGGCGGCGCTGGCCAGTTTGGTCATCCTGAATCAGATGGGACAGGCGGATGTCTGGCAGGGGTTCCAGACCTGGTGGTTCGGCCATGCGCTTGGCATCGCCGTCCTCGGTTCGATGGGCCTGTCGCTGACGCGCACCACAGTCAAGAAACTTCTTAGACCGGCGAAGATGGTCGAGGCCGCCATCCTGGTAGGGCTCATTCCCGTCTTCTACTATGTCGCTTTCGCGGGCAGCATTCCCATGGGGTTTGTCCTGCTGCCCCTGCTGCTGGCCATTGCCGTGCGTTTGGGCGTGGCGGGCATAGCCTTCACCCTCGTCGTCGTCAGCTTCTTGTTGGTAGGCGGGGCGATGATTGGCCACGGCCCATACACTCAAGGATCGCCGCCCGAACAGGTGTTGATGGCGCAGATGCTGGTGCTAGTCGGCTATATGCCGGTTCTGCTGGTGGCTTCACTTCTGGAAGAGCGCGATCTGCTCGCCGAGCGCGCGCGCCTGGGTCGCGAGCGCGCGGAGAAGGCGTCCGAGGCCAAGTCCCGCCTGCTCGCAAACGTCGCGCACGAGATCAAGAGCCCGGTCGCCGGCATCATCGGCATCGGCGACCTGTGGCGTCAGGGGCAACTGGGTCCGATCACGCCCCAGCAGGCCGAGATGTCGGAAATGCTGGTCGCGACCGCCCGTCAGGTCGAAACCCTGGCCCATGATCTGCTGGACGTGGCGCGGGCCGAATCCGGGGCCGTCAGGGTGGAACTGCGCCCGACCGACATTCCGGGACTGCTTGAGGACGTGCGTCGCACCTGCCTCTTGCGACCGGACGCCGACAAGGTCGCCATAGACGTGATGTGCGAAGGCGACGGCCTGATCGCCATCGCCGATTCCCAGCGTCTGGCGCAGGTGGTGACCAATTTGACGATCAACGCCTTGAAATACGGCAGTTCCGGCGGGCGCGTCATTCTTAGAGCACTGCGCGAGGACGACTGTGTGCGGATCGAGGTCAGCGACTTCGGCCCCGGCCTGTCCATCCAGAAACAAGCCCAACTGTTCGAACCCTTCAACCGCCTGGGCTTGGAGCGTTCGACGGTCGAGGGTCACGGCGTGGGTCTGGCCCTGGCCAAGCGGCTGGTGGAGTTGCAGGGCGGGTCCATCGGCGTGATCTCGGCGCCGGGCGAAGGCGCCACCTTCTGGGCTCTGTTGCCCAAGGCGTGAGGTCGCGCTTGCGGTCGGCCCCCGGCCGCGCGATTGTCGGGCCATGCCCATCATCGCCCTCGCCGCCGCCCTTTTGATCTCAGGACAGGCGACCACGCCGCCTCAGCGCGCCACGTCGGACCTGACGCGCGATCTGAACAGCGCGCCCCCGTCGGCCGTGACGCCGCCAGCCTCGTCCAGCGCGAGCTCGACGCCGGCGCAAACACCGGCCCGCACGACAACGCAGACTCTGCCGCCAATCGGTCAGAGCCCAGCGGCGGCGCCTCGTCCGGCGCCGACGACATCCCCGGCGCAACGCCCGGCCCAGACGCCGAGCTCATCCAATACGCAAGCCCTGCCTCCCATCGGTCAAAGCCCGGCTGCGACGCCTCGTCCGGCGCCGACGCCCAGCCGTGGGATCACGCCGCCTGCCACGTCGCAATTGCCCGCCGCATCAACCACGACCTCGCGCCCGGCGACGACCACCGCTGCACCGCAAGCCACGATGCCCGCACCCGTCACAGCGACGCCGCCACCCGCCACGCCGGCTCCAGCCGCGCTCAACGCCGCCGCCATCGCGGCCCTGCCGTTCAGGATCGAGTTGCCGGCCGGACTGACAATCACGCCCGCAAGGGCCGGCGCGGAAGCCAACATCTACCGTGTCCAGCGCGGCGATCAGACCTTGCTGATGATCTACGCCGGACCGTCATCGCAGTTTCCGATCTATGACGGCGAGATGGTGCGCGCCGGCGGCCGCGCCTCGGTGGTGGTGACGGAGGGCGGACGACGCCTGGCCATGGAGCATCTGTTCCAGCGACCGACCGCCCCCAAGGAAATCCACGTCTGGATCACCAGCGTCACCGGCGCCGACCGGGATCTGGCCGAACGGATCGGCCAGTCCATCGACGCCCGCTGATCCGTCAGCCCTCGGACCAGACCGCCATTTCGGTCCCGGCCGGATCGACGAAATGGAACCGGCGACCGCCGGGGAAGGCGTAGATCGGCTTCAGGATACGCCCGCCGGCCGCCTCGACCTTTGCCAGCATGGCTTCCAGATCATGGGCGTACAGCACGGGCAGGGGCGTCTTGGTCCGTTCGGCCTGATCGGCGTCGAACCCGCCGTCCAGCCCCTGATCGAAGGCCGCATAGGTCGGGCCGTAGTCCACGAAGGTCCAGCCGAACGCCTGGCTGTAGAATTCCTTGGTCGCAGGCAGGTCTGCGGCGGGCAGTTCGAGATAGTCCAGCTTTCCGTCTTCACGCACGGTTGATCTCCTCAGTTCGACGCCACCGACCGATCCCTCTTGCACGACGCCCGAACATGCGCAAACCTGCAAACGGTTCGCAGTTGCAGGAGTCGGCGATGATCGTGATGACGACGGGATTGTCGGGCCTCGTCGCCCTGATGCGGCAGGAGGAGCGCGCGGTCGAGCCGCCGCCCAGACCGCAAGCCGGTCACCCGCAAAGCCTTCAATCCATCGTTTCGGCGCGCAGACCGAGACGATAAGCCGTCAGCCGATCTGGGCGCGGTGCCTCAGAAAGGCGTCGGCCAGGACGCAGGCGACCATGGCTTCCACCACCGGCACGGCGCGCAGGGCGACGCAGGGATCATGGCGTCCCTTGGTGCGCAGGTCCGTTTCCTCGCCGTCGCGCGTAACGGTCTGGCGCAGGGTCAGGATCGACGATGTGGGCTTGAACGCCACGCGCGCCGTCACCGGCTGACCCGTCGAAATCCCGCCCAGCACGCCGCCCGCCTTGTTCGACAGGAAGACCGGTTGCTTGTTCAGGTCCAGCCGCATCTCGTCGGCATTCTCTTCGCCCGTCAGTTCGGCGGCCTCGAAGCCGGCGCCGATCTCGACCCCCTTGGCCGCGTTGATCGACATCAGGGCCGCGGCCAGCTCCGAATCCAGCTTGCCATAGATCGGCGCGCCCCAGCCGGCCGGAACGCCCGTGACCTCCAGCGCGACCACGGCGCCGACCGACGACCCGGCCTTGCGAATGCCGTCCAGATAGGCCTCCCAGGCGGGCACGACCTCGGCCGAGGCGACGAACAGCGGATTGCCGGATACGGCGTCGAAATCCACTTGATCGGGTGCGATCCGGTGCGGTCCGATCTGGACCACGCCTGCGCGAATCCTGACGCCTTCGCCCAACACTTTGCGGGCCACGGCGCCGGCCGCCACGCGGCTGGCGGTCTCGCGCGCCGAGGACCGTCCGCCGCCCCTGTGATCACGCACGCCGTATTTGGCCTGATAGGCGTAGTCGGCGTGGCCCGGCCGATAGGCGCGGGCGATCTCGCCATAGTCCTTGGACCGCTGGTCCTCGTTCTCGATCATGATCGAGATCGGCGTGCCGGTGGTGACCGGGCCGTCACCGTCATCGAACACACCCGACAGGATGCGCGCCGTGTCGCTTTCCTTGCGTTGGGTCACGAAGCGGCTGCCGCCGGGCTTGCGCTGATCCAGCCACGGCTGGATGTCCGCCTCGGTCAGCGGGATCATCGGCGGGCAACCGTCCACGACGCAGCCGATGGCCGGCCCGTGGCTCTCGCCCCAGGTGGTCACGCGAAACAGATGGCCGAAGGTATTGTGCGACATGCGGTGACTTATGCCGCCAGACGCTCCTGCGTCCAGACCCGCGTGAACCGCAAAAGCAGGTCTTCCGCCGCCGACGGCACATCCGACGACGGCGTCAGCGTCACGAACAGATGCCCGGCCTCGCGCGATCCGCGCGCCGGCAGGCCCAGGCCTTTTAGTCGGACCCGCACCGGCGCGGCCATGTCCGCCGTGATCCAGGCCGAGCGCGTGCCCGCGTGGGTCTCGATCTCGACCCGCCCGCCATCGGCCATCAGGCGCTGTTCCGTGGGCCAGGTCATGAAGATGTCGTCGCCGACGACCGACAGCCCGTCCTCGGGCCGGATCAGAACCGACAGATAAAGGTCGCCGCCGTCCGCCGCGCCGCGCCGCAGTCGCAGATGATCGCCGCTCCGCAGGCCCTTCGGCGCCGTGACCCGCACTGTCCGCGCGCCCAGCCGCAGTTCGACACGCGCGCCGGCGATGGCCTGCATTGGGCTGAGCACCAGCACGGGCGCCGGCGCGGGACGCTGCTTAGGCGCGGACAGGGCCGGCCGGGCGGGCTGATGCGCCTGGATCAGGCGATAGGCGGCGATCACGCGCCGGAACCGCTCGGCGTCGCCTCCGGCCTGGTCGGGGCGCGCCGCCTTGATCGCCGCGCGGAAGGCGGTCTTCAGCGCGGCGGCGTCGACATCGCCGCTGAGACCCAGCGTCGAAAGGGCCTCGCGGACGCCGGAAACATCGGAGGGGTGACCATGCGCGCTCATCCCGTCACCGTTCGCCCATCAGGGTCAATGGCCGGTTAACCGTGCTGAGCAAACGGCCGTTTTGACCTCGATCATTTCCAGAACGGCTCACAGGGATTAGATCAACAACATGACCGCATCCGTGATCCCCCCCAGCCCGTCGCGTGAGGAATACGCCCGCGACTATGCCGCCGCCCTGGCCGCCAACGGCGACGAGACCATTTTCGCGCGCGCCGAACCCATCGGACTTTTCGTCGAGTGGCTGGCCGATGCGCGGGCGCATGAGCCGAACGATCCCAACGCCATGACCCTGTCCACCGTCGATGCGGACGGCCTGCCCGATGCGCGGATCGTGCTGCTGAAGGACGTCGATGCGCGAGGTTTCACTTTCTATTCCAACAGCGAGAGCGCCAAGGGCGTGGAGCTAGCGGCCTGCGCCGCCGCCGCCCTGACCTTCCACTGGAAGTCGCTGCGGCGCCAGGTGCGGGTGCGCGGCGCGGTCGAGCCGGTGTCGGCGGCAGAGGCCGACGCCTATTTCGCCAGCCGCGCCCGCGAAAGCCGCATCGGCGCCTGGGCCTCGGAGCAGTCTCGGCCCCTTTCGGATCGCACGGTGCTGGAAGAGGCCGTGGGTCGCGAAACGGCGCGGTTCGACGGCCAGGACGTGCCGCGTCCCGAGCATTGGACCGGCTGGCGGGTCGTGCCGCAATCGGTCGAGTTCTGGCGCGACCGGCCGTTCCGCCTGCATGACCGGCTGCGGTTCGAGCGCGACGGCGAGGCCTGGCGGTCGGGACGTCTTTGGCCCTGATCCGCGATCAGTCGCGGAAAAGCAGCGATCCGTCGCCGTAGGAATAGAAGCGATAGCCATCGGCGATGGCGTGGGCGTAGGCCGCCTTCATCGTCGCGCTGCCCGCAAAGGCGCTGACCAGCATGAACAGCGTCGACTTCGGCAGGTGGAAGTTGGTCATCAGCACGTCGACCGCGCGGAACCGATAGCCGGGCGTGATGAAGATGGCCGTGTCGCCGTGGAAGGGCCGGATTTCGCCGTCCTCGGCCGTGGCGCTTTCCAGCAGACGCAAGCTGGTGGTGCCGACGCAGACGATGCGGCCGCCGTTCGCATGGACGGCGTTCAGGGTGGCGGCGGTCTCAGGTGAAACCTCGCCCCATTCGCTGTGCATCTTGTGATCGGCCAGGTCGTCGGCCTTGACCGGCAGGAAGGTGCCGGCCCCGACGTGCAGGGTCACCGCGTGGGTCGAGACGCCCCTGGCCCGGATGGCGTCGAGCAGGGCCGGGGTGAAATGCAGGCCGGCGGTCGGAGCGGCGACCGATCCGTCATGCTCGGCGAAGACCGTCTGATAGTCCGAACGGTCGCGGTCGTCCTCGGGCCGTTTGGCGGCGATATAGGGCGGCAGAGGCATGACCCCCACGTCGCGGATGGCGCCGTCCAGCGCCGGGCCAGACAAGTCGAACGTCAGGGTGATCAGGCCGTCGTCGCCCTTTGCCGTCACCGTCGCATCGAGCCGGCCCAGGTCGCAGGCGGCGTCTGAGGCGAGGCCGAACCTCATCCGGTCGCCCGGCTTGATGCGCTTGCCCGGCTTCATGAAGGCGGACCAGACATCGGGGGCGTCGCGGTGATGCAGCGTCGCCTCCACCTCGACCGTCAGGGTCTCGCCCTCCGCCCCGACACGCTGGCGCACGCCCGACAGACGGGCGGGGATGACGCGCGTGTCGTTGAACACCAGGGCGTCGCCGGGTCGCAGGAAGTCGGGCAGGTCGCGGATGACCCGATCCTCCAGCGCGCCGCCCTTCACGACCAGCAGTCGCGCAGAGTCTCGCGGATCGGCCGGACGCAGCGCAATCCGGTCTTCAGGCAGGTCGAAATCGAAATCGGCGGTCTTCATCGCGCGCTCTATAGGGCTGTCGGGCGACCCACGCCACGCCGGGACGCGCTGCCAGCGCATTTCGGTCGCACGGGTTCTTGATTGCCAAGGGGATTTGTCGCCCGAACGGCTTTTACCCTAACGCGCCCTATCCGCGTGTTAGGATGGCTGCCGATCTTTGACAGCGTGAGTTCAGACGATTCAGACACTTTAGACGGTGAATTCTCGCTCGCGTCTCAGGTTGCCGACATCGGGAGTTCAGACGAATTAGACACTTTAGACGGTAAAAATCGCCGGTCAGCGTCTGATGTCAGTTGTAGCCGGGCGCAAACGCCCCCGCCCAGGCGCCGTAGCGGTTCAGGGACAGATCGCGCGTCTCGATCTCGGGCGACCGGCCGTCGATCATGTCGGCCAGCACGCGGGCCGAGCCGCACGACATGGTCCAGCCCAAGGTGCCGTGGCCGGTGTTCAGATACAGGCCTGGGATCTTCGTTGCGCCGATGACGGGCGTGCCGTCCGGCGTCATCGGGCGCAGTCCGGACCAGTAGCTGGCGCCCGCCAGATCGCCGCCGCCGGGGAACAGGCTGCCGACCGAATGGGCCAGGGTCTCGCGACGCAGGGCGGGCAGGGTGTTGTTGTAGCCTGACAGCTCGGCCATACCGCCGACGCGGATGCGGTCGCCCAGGCGGGTGATCGCCACCTTGTAGCTTTCGTCCATCACGGTGGAGACCGGCGCGCGGTCTTCGTTCAGGATTCGGGCCGTGATCGAATAGCCCTTCACCGGATAGACCGGCAGGTCGAGGCCCAGAGGCTTGGCCATCATCGGCGAATAGGAACCGAGCGCCAGGACGACCAGATCGGCGGACATCGCCCCCTTGCTGGTCAGGGCGCCGGTCGCGCGGCCGTCCGTGGTCGTGATGGCGTGGATTTCGGTCTCGTGGTGGAAGACCACGCCCCGCTCCGCCGCCAGCTTCGCCAGGGCGTTGGTGAACAGGAAACAGTCGCCGGTCTCGTCGTGCGGCAGGCGCAGCCCCCCGACGAAATCGACATCAGAGGCGCCCAGGCCGGGTTCGGCGGCGATGCAGCCGGCGCGGTCCAGCACCTCGCACGGGACGCCGGCGGCCTTCAGCACGTCCACATCCTTGTGCACGTCGGCCAGCTGCTTCTCCGTGCGGAACAGCTGAAGCGTGCCCTGCTGGCGGCCGTCATAGGCGATGCCGGTGTCGCGGCGCAGCAGGTCCAGCTGGTCGCGGCTGTATTCCGCCAGACGCACCATCCGGCTCTTGTTCAGCGCATAGCGGTCGTGGGTGCAGTTGCGCAGCATGGCCAGCGTCCAGCGCACCATGGCCATGTCCAGCCGGGGTCGAACGATCAGCGGGGCGTGGCGCATCAGCAGCCATTTCATCGCCTTGACCGGGATCGATGGCGCGGCCCAGGGCGCGGAATAGCCTGGGGAAATCTGGGCTGCGTTGGCGAAGCTGGTTTCCAGCGCCGGACCCGCCTGGCGATCCACCACCGTCACCTCATGCCCCGCCTGGCTGAGATACCAGGCGGTGGTGACGCCGATGACGCCGGAACCCAGAACCAGAACCTGCATGTGACGCTTCCGAACCGTGTTGATTGTCGGCGAAGTTACCCTCGCATCGTTCGATGATCCTGCCTGTTTGCGCAATGATCTGCGACTGATAAGGTCTGCGCGCAATTATTTGCGGTCGAAAGGCGGAAACTTGTGACCCTGCTTGATCCCATCGACCAGCGCATTCTTCAACGGCTTCGCGCTGATGGCCGCGTAAGCAATGCAGACCTGGCCACGGCGGTCGGTCTGTCGCCGTCGGCGTGCCTGCGCCGGGTGCGACGGCTTGAGGAGCGCGGCGTGATCCGAGGGTATGCGGCCGTCCTCGCCAATGACGCCGACGACGGGGTGGTGGCCTATGTCGAGATCACGCTGGAGAAACAGACCGACGACCATATGCGCCGGTTCGAGGCGGCGGTGCGCAACCATCCCGAAATCCGCGACTGCTATCTGATGGCGGGCGAGGCGGACTATATCGTGCGGGCCGTGGCCCCCGACATCGCGGCCTATGAGGTGATCCACAAGGATGTGCTGTCGCGCCTACCGGGGGTGTCGCGCATCCACTCCAGCCTGGCGATCCGAAACGTTCTGGCGGCGCGCGGCTGAACCCTCGTCGTCGTGCGGTGTTCAGACGGCATGAAGATCACCGAACTGTTGCCCTCCGCACTCATCGGCGCCGTCGCCAGCGCCCGTTCCATGACCCCGATGGCGGCCATCGCGGCGGCCGAGTTGGCGCACAGGCCGACACCGGGCCGGGTCTTCCTGTTGAACCAGCCGCTGTTCAAGTTCGGCGCCCTGGCCATGGGCGTCGGCGAACTGCTGGGCGACAAGATGAAGTCGGCGCCCGACCGCACGGTCTTTCTGGGCCTGTTGGCGCGGGTGATGAGCGCCGGGATCGCTGGGTCGGCGCTGGCGCCGCGCGGCAAGGAAAAGCTGGGCGCCGGCGTCGCCGTCGCGACCGCCGTGCCGTTGGCCTATCTGACGCTGGCCGGTCGCAAGAAGGCCATGGCCCGCATCGGCCAGACCCGAAGCGGACTGATCGAGGACGCCCTGATCGTCGGGGCGGGCGCTCTGGTCGTCGGTCTGACGGTCGCCCGGTTTAGCCGCCGCTAAGCGCTCGACAGGCGAGGGGCGGGCGGCGATAGATGCGACAGCATCTCCACAGGAACCCGCCATGATCACCCGCATCCAGCCCGGCGCCCGCATGAGCGAAGCCGTCGTCCACGGCGACACCATCTATCTGGCCGGCCAGGTCGGAGAGCCGGGCGACGACGTCATCGCGCAGACCAAGACGGCTCTGGCCGAGGTCGAAGCGTTGCTGGCCGAGGCGGGCAGCGACAAGTCGAAGATCCTGATGGCCCAGATCTGGCTGGCGGACATCGGCGATTTCGACGCGATGAACAGCGTCTGGGACGCCTGGGTGGACACCGCCAACCCGCCCGCCCGCGCGACGGGCGAGAGCCAGCTGGCGTCGCCGGAGTATCTGGTGGAAGTGATCGTCATTGCTGCAACGGGGGCCGCGAAGGGCTAATCGCGGCGGCTAAGCGGTTGACCGGGCGGTATGCAGACTGCAAACCGCCGACATGTTGCAGAACCTCGAAACCCTCGCCCGCGAGGCCAAGTCCTGGCCGTTCGAACAAGCCCGCAATCTGCTGGCCCATGTGCTGAAGAAGCGCCTGACCGACGCCGAGCGGGATGCGGCGAAACTGTTGATCGACGCGGGCAAGGCGGACGAGGCGCTGGCGACCTTCCCGGCGCTGCAACGGCCGGTGATCCTTGAGACCGGTTATGGTCCCTCGGGCCTGCCCCACATGGGCACCTTCGGCGAGGTGGCGCGCACGACCATGGTGCGCAACGCCTTCCGCGCCCTGACCGGCGATCATTGGCCGACGCGCCTGATCGCCTTCAGCGACGACATGGACGGCCTGCGCAAGGTGCCCGAGGGCATCCCGAACCCGGAAATGCTGCGCGAAGATTTGCACCTGTCGCTGACCCGCGTGCGCGATCCGTTCGGCACGCACGACAGTTTCGGGGCGCACAACAATGCGCGGCTGAAGGCCTTCCTGGATTCGTTCGGCTTCGACTACGAGTTCATGAGCTCCACCGAGACCTACAAGTCCGGCCGGTTCGACGCGACGCTGCTGACGCTGCTGGAGCGGTTCGACGCGGTCATGGCCATCATGCTGCCGACCCTGGGCGAGGAGCGGCGCGCCACCTATTCGCCCTTCCTGCCGGTCAGCCCGATCACCGGCCATGTGCTGCAGGTCCCGACCCTGGCGCGCGACGTCGAGAAGGGAACCATCACCTTCGAGGATCCAGCCGGCGAGCCCGGAAACCGCACCGAGGTTCCGGTCACCGGCGGCCATGTAAAGCTGCAGTGGAAGCCCGACTGGGCCATGCGCTGGGTCGCGCTGGACGTCGATTACGAGATGTCGGGCAAGGACCTGATCGAGAGCGTGCGCGAGTCGTCGAAGCTGTGCCGCGCTCTGGGGGGCACGCCGCCGGAAGGCTTCAACTACGAGCTCTTCCTCGACATCGAGGGAAAGAAGATCTCCAAGTCCAAGGGCAATGGCCTGACGATGGACGAATGGCTGCGCTACGGCACGCCCGAGAGCCTGAGCTGGTATATGTTCCAGTCGCCTAAGTCGGCCAAGAGCCTGCACTTCAACGTCATCCCGCGCGCGATCGACGACTATCTGGCCTTCATCGAAAGCTACAAGACGCAGGAGCCGGCCAAGCGGATCGACAACGCCGTCTGGTCGATCCATGCGGGCGATCCGCCGACCCACACGTCGCCGGTGTCCTTCGCCCTGCTTCTGAACCTGGTTGGCGTGGCAAACGCCTCGACCAAGGACCAGCTGTGGGCCTATTTCGCCAAATATCTGCCCGAGGCGACGCCGCAGAACGAGCCGCTGCTGGACCGGCTGATGGGATCGGCGCTGAACTATTACGAGGACTTCGTGAAGCCCTCGAAGGCGTATCGCCTGCCCGACGACAAGGAGAAGGCGGCGCTGCTGGACCTAGCCGGGCGGTTAAAGGCTTTGCCTGCGGACACGACCGATGGCGAGCTGATCCAGGCCGAGGTCTATGCCGTGGGCAAGGCGCACGCGTTCGAGCCGCTGCGGGCCTGGTTCGGTGCGCTGTACGAGGTGCTGCTGGGCGCCAGCCAGGGCCCGCGCTTCGGTTCGTTCGCTGCCATCTATGGTCTGCAGCAGACGATTGAATTGATCGAGGCGGGGGCGAACGGGAAACTGGCGCAACCTTGACCTTGCGTCAGGATTGTTAACCCGTACGCTTTTGGATGGGCGCGTAGCCGGGGAGGCGACGTTGCATTACGAGATCGACGAGCAGACACGGATCCTGTGGCTGGACCTGGTCTCCGCCGGGTCGGCCGACAAGGTGCTGGAGGCCACGGTTGGCCTGGTCACCGAGCGACCCGAGCTCTGCGCCTGGGATTGGATCGTCGAATGCGAGCCCATGACCGACGACGCCACGGTCCAGCATCTGGCGAAATTGGCGCAGGCTTGGGGAACGCCGCCCGTGGTGGAGGCGGTGACGGTCTTCGTCACCCACGATCGCTTGCTGCATCTGTGGGCGCGTGTGCTGGACTTCCAGTTCGTCAGGCGCAAACACCTGATCGAGCGGGATACGAATGCGGCGCGTCGGTTGATCGAGCGACGCAGGAGCGCCCGCTCGTGAAGATGAACCGAAAATAACGGCGAAGCTCCGGGAGCCTTCAGGTTCGTCCAGGCATTCTCCCCTCATCGGCAAACGCGCTGACAGGAGAAGAGTTATGTCGAACAAGATTTTCAAGACCGGTCTGGCTACGGCTGCTGCTCTGGCCGCCATGGTGACGGCCGCACCGATGGCCGCCCAGGCTCAAGCCAATGGCGTGACCAACTGCGACGCCCCCGGTGGTCGCCAGCGTGCGGGCGCCCTGATCGGCGCCGTCGTCGGCGGCGTGGTGGGTTCCAACCTGGCGCGTAACGAGCGCACGGCCGGCACCATCGTCGGCGCAGGCGCTGGCGCCGCGGCCGGCTCGTACATCGGCTGCAACCAGCAGCGGACGCGTGCAGCAGCCACGTCGAACGGCTCGCAATATCGCGCCTCGTCCAACCTGCGTATCCGCAGCGGTCCCGGCACCAACTATCGCCAGGCCGGCACCCTGTCGGCCGGCCAGCCCTTCACCGCCATTGGCTCGCAAGGTGAATGGGTTCAGATCGCCGGCGGTGGTTGGGTAAACGCCCACTACGTCTCGGCCAACTAAGTCTTTACCTAAGACCATCGAAAGCCCCGTCCGGTTCGCCGGGCGGGGTTTTCTGCTGGCGCCTTACTGGCTGACCCACAGGATGCGGGCCATCCATTCGATTTCGCGACGCGGCACGACGCGGGGCGGATATTCCGGATTGATGGAGGATAGCGTGACCGCGCGACTGGTCAGGCTGGTCACCTCTTTGGCGACGGTCTCGCCGGTCGTCAGCCGGGCCACGACCCGGTCGCCGCGCCGCACGCGCGTCGCCTCCTGATCGACGATGACCCGGTCGCCCTCGCGATAGAGCGGCGACATGGAATCGCCGGTGATTTTCAGGCTGAACAGGGTGTCCCTGGCGCGGGGCAGTTCGGTCTGGTCCCAGCCTTCCCCCATCGGCAGGCCGGCATCGTCGAAAAAGCCGTCTTGTCCTGCCTTGGCCAGGCCCAGCAACGGCACGCTTGCCGGACGTTCCGGCGCGTCGTCGGCAAGGATGGCGAAATCGGACAGAGATATGCCGGTCGCCTGGAGCACCAGGGTCATGCTCTCGGTCGATGGCCAGCGCGGACGCGGAGGATCGCCCGGACCAAACCGTTTGGAGGGGTTGAAGCTGGTAGCGTCCAGACCGGCGCGGCGGGCTAAGCCCGACGGCGTCAGGCCCTCGCGTCGCGCCAGTGTGTCGACGGCTTTCCAAAGTTTGGCGTGCGATAGCGGCATGGCGTCCCGGCGACCGATTCGTCCACAGGATACGATGGGGAGTTAGGAATTTCTACCTAGGTGCGCCGTGGCGGCTTTTCGGTTCTGCCATGCCCAGAACGTGCCCATGGTTATGCAGCCGATGATCAGATAGCCGGTGAAATTCATGACCGTATAGAGCGACGCCATCGATACAGGCTGCCCCGTCAGAATCATGATGTGGGACATCACGACGATTAGTTGAAGACCGCTTGCCCAAACAGGCCAGGATCCACGAGACCGCCAGGCGATAGCGACGAAGGCAGTCAAAAGGGCCAAGTCGATCGCGAACATTCCTATGGGAACGCCACGGAAGCCGCTGTTCTCCTGCATGACGATCGTTGCAAACCAAGCGAACAGATAGGCTCCTGCGCCCATGCGTTCAGGCTTGCCACCTTTCAGAAAGGCGAAAAGCGCCATGCCGACCATGAAGACCGCGCCGACGACGGCGTAGACCATGTTCACCATGTGAAATCGCCCCCACGCAGAAATGCGCAGGGGCGATAATGGCCTAAGTCAGCTCAAACTGAAATCTCGGTAAGCTAAGCTTACCAAGAATTCACGCCACGCGCAGATGGCCCTGCGGACGGATCTGCTCTTGCGGGTTCAGCCAGTCATCCGGCTTACCCACGGGACCAGCGGCATAGGTGCCGTAGCCGAGGCGGCGGTGGTCTTTTTGCAGTTCGGCGTGGCAGGCCACGATGGACTCGCGCGCGGCCGACAGGGCGGCGATCGTTTCCATGGCCTTGGCCTGAGCGACCGTGCCGCTGACCGGCGACAGCGACAGGGCGGCGCGGGCGCCGATGAAGGATTGAACCAGCGTCGTCGCCTGGGTGATCGCGGCGTCAATCGCGAGTTCGGTAGCATGCAGATCGCCAGCAACGCTGGTGACGACTTCAGTGCGGTCCATGAAAGCCCCTCAGATAAGGTTACGAGAGGCTTATGGTTATCACGTCTTAACCATGCTTGGTAGGGCTATCTTCATAGGTGCAGCAATCGCGCGTTGAAGCGCCGCCATAAGGATGGTGGTGAAGTTCAGCATCTGTGGGGACCTCGGCCGAATCGGCCCCAGGGCCGGCGGCGCCTAGCTCTGGTTGTCCAGCAGGAAGTGGGCCGTCAGGGACGCGATTGGCTGTGCACGTTCTTCCTGCCAAGCCTCGGCCTGAACATGGGCGACGCGGCGGCCGGCGCGGCTGATGCGGGCGCGGGCGAAGACATCGATGGGCCGGCCGGTGCGCAGATAGGCGACCGTCACATTGATCGGGCGGGGCAGGCGGGGGCTCGGGAAAATGATCGCCACCTGGGCCATGGCGGTCATTTCCAGCAGGGCGGCCGTCGATCCGCCGTGCAGAGCGGGCAGCATGGGATTGCCGATCAGCCTGTCGGCGAACGGCATGATCACGGTGATCTCGTCGCCGCTGACCAGGGTCTGAAGGCCCAGGAAACGAGCATAGGGCATTCGGTCCAAGATGTCGGTCATGCGCCGGCTCCGGTCGAACGCTCACGGGTCTGGTTGAGGATGTAGGCGGACTGGGCGGCCGCAACGGGATCTGAGGGATCGTCCTCGAACGCCCAGGCGCGCACGAAGGCGATGGTCGGCGTCAGGCGGTAGCAGAGCCCCTGTGCCATCAGATCCTGACGCGGTCGCGCCGCACGCATGTAATCGACGCGCAAATCCAGGGTGGCGATGGGCTGGAAGGTATCGAGCGCCGTCCACACCGCCAGGCCGCCAATGTGGTCGAGAAGGGTGGTGACCAGGCCGCCGGCGAAGACGCCGCTGTCGGGATCGCCTACCAGATCCTCGCGCCATGGCACGCGGATGCGCGGCTCGCCGTCATGCAATCCATCGAAGGCGAAACCCAGCGCGCCGGTGTGGGCGGCGCCGGCGGCCAGTTGCGGCAGGATGGTGGTGAGGAAGCTCTCTTGCATCGTGCGGGCTGAACCTTTTGAGCCGATTTTCCGATAGTCTTGTATGAGGCGGCGACCCGACGGCGTCGAGAGCGTTACCGCAACATGATCCGCCCCGAAGACCTGCTGCATCCGACGCCTGCCGGCCTCTATTGTCCGCCGGGAGACTTCTACGTGGATCCGGTTCGGCCGGTAGATCGGGCCGTCATCACCCACGGCCACGCAGACCATGCGCGCGCGGGACACGGTGCGGTTCTCGCCACTCGCCAGACCCTGGCGATCATGGCCGAGCGCTATGGCGCCGATTTCACCGGTCAGCCCCAGTCTGTCGAATATGGCAAGGCGACCGCGATCAACGGCGTGGACTTGCGGCTGGTCCCGGCCGGCCACGTCCTGGGGTCTGCCCAGGTCGAGGTGCGGTGGAAGGGGCTGACCATGGTGGTCTCGGGCGACTACAAGCGTCGCCGCGACCCGACCTGTGCGCCGTTCGAGCTCGTGCCGTGCCACGTCTTCATCTCCGAGGCGACATTCGGCCTGCCCGTCTTCAGTCATCCTCCGGCGGAGGAAGAGGTCGGGCGACTGGTGCGGTCGCTGGGCCAGTTTCCAGAGCGGGCGCATCTGGTCGGGGCCTATGCGCTGGGCAAGGCCCAGCGGATCATCCGGTTGCTGCGCGAGGCGGGCTGGGACCGAACCATTTATGTCCACGGCGCGATGGAGCGGCTGAACGCCCTTTACGAACGCGAAGGCGTCGATCTGGGGCCGCTCGCGCCGACGCGGGATCTACCCAAAAATGCGCTGGGCGGTGAGGTCGCCATCGCTCCGCCGTCCGCTATCCAGGATCGGTGGGCGCGGCGGTTCGCCGATCCGGTCACAGCCTTCGCCTCGGGCTGGATGGGGGTGAAGGCGCGGGCGCGTCAACGGGGCGTGGAACTGCCGCTGGTCGTGTCGGACCATGCCGACTGGAACGAGCTGACGGCGACCTTCACCGAGCTGAAGCCCGAGGAAATCTGGATCACCCACGGTCGGGAGGAGGGCCTGCTTCGATGGGCCGAGATCAACGGCCAGAAGGCGCGGGCGCTGCGTCTGGTCGGTTATGACGAAGAGGACGAGGAGGCGCTGGACGTCCGCCCGGACTGAGGATCAGGCGGCTGACCGGTCGCCTTCATCTTCAGAGAGCCGGTCGGCGTCGCCGGCCTCTTCCTGCGCCGCTGACAGGGCGGCGTTCATCGCCATTCGCAGACGCTCGGGCTTGATCGGTTTTTCGACCACAGCGGCCATGCCGATGGAGAGATAGTGTTTGGCGTCTTCCGGGTCGGCGTTGGCGGTCAGGGCCACAATGGGCACGCGGCCGACGGCGCCGGGCAGGGCGCGGATCGCCTGGGTCGCCTGAACACCGTCCATGCGGGGCATCTTGATATCCATCAGGATCAGGTCGTAGCGACTTTCCTGAACAGCCTGAAGCGCCTCAAGGCCATCCTCGGCCAGTTCGGAACTGCACCCGAACATCTCGCACAGGGCCTGGGCCACGACGCGGTTGGTGGCGTTGTCGTCGACGATCAGGATGTGCGGCGCCGACTTCAGGTCCAGCCCGGACAGGTCGGACACGTTCGACTGGACCTCGACCTCGACGGCCGCGCGCGGGGCGGTCAGGTCGAAGGCGAAGGTGGCGCCACGGCCCTTATTGTTCTCGGCCCAGATCCGGCCGCCCATGCGGTCGATCACCTGGCGGCAGATCGACAGGCCCAGGCCTGCGCCGTCGGGGCCGGATCCATGGACGAAGGGTTCGAAGACGGAATCGACGCGGTCGGTGTCGATGCCCGGTCCGTCGTCGCGGATGCGGGCCTCCATATGGATGCGCTCGCCTTCCACCCAGGCTTTCAGGCCCGCCTCGACGACGCCGTTGCGGGCGAACTTGAGCGCGTTGCCGACCAGATTGTTGAATACCTGTTTCAGACGCGTGCCGTCGATCACGGCGGCCAGCTCGGTGTCGCCTTCGTAGCCGACCAGAAGGGTGACGCCGTCCTGAGAGGCGCGCGGCTCCCACATCGACTGGATGTCGTCCATCACGGCGCGCAGGGCAGTGGGCGTGCTGTTGAGTTCCAGCTCGCCCGCTTCGGCCTTGGACAGGTCGACGGCGTCCTGAAGAATACGCAGCAGGGTTTCGGACGAGTCCACGATGGTCTGGACATGCGCCTGGGCCGCCGCGTTCAGCGGCTGACGACGCAACAGTTCGGCGACGGCCAGCACGCCGTTCATCGGCGTGCGCAACTCGTGGCTCATGATGGCCAGGAACTGGCTCTTGGCGCGAGCGGCGGCGATGGCCTGGGCGCGTGTGTCGCTGAGGATCGTGGCCTGTTCGGCCAGCTCCTCGTTCTGTTCGCGCTGACGCGTGTTGACGGCCTGCAACAGAGTCGCGGCGGTGCCGACGCCCAGATAGGCGCCGTTGTGCGTGACGATGAAGCCGCGCAGCAGGGCGGCCGGCCCGCCCTTCAGCATGATGTCGCAGAAGGCGTCGATACGGACGCCGGCCTCGACCACGGCAGGTTCGGGGTCCATGGCGAAGGTGATGGGGCGCAGGTCGTAGAGAGCGTGGCCGAAGCGAGCGGCGATTTTTTGCAGGAAGGCGGTGCGTTCAACCAGCCCGACCGGACGATTTCCATCGACCACGGGAATGACGAGCGTGTCCGGCTCGCGTTCGAAACGGGCCAGCACCTCGCACCCGAGCGTCGTCGGAGCCACCGGCTTGGGACGCTCGGAAAGGGTCTCGATGGTCGGCATACTGCCTGGAACTCCTACTCGTTGGGACTAAAGCCCAAAATCGCTTGCGGATTGGTTAAGCTGGCGCAGCGTGATGCAAATCGATGCAAAGGGTGATTTTGCGCCGCATCCAGGTCTGGTGTATGAGGCCCGCCTGATCCATCTGGGTCCCCATCTCTTTGTGCATGCGCGCGGCCGACCGGCCGACCGCAGATTCGTCATGAGCGTCATCCTGGAAAAGACCCCAACATCGGCTCTCGTCCTGTTCTCCGGCGGGCAGGACAGCGCGACCTGTCTGGCCTGGGCGCTGGAGCGGTTCGACCGGGTGGAGACGGTCGGCTTCGACTATGGCCAGCGCCATATGGTCGAGATGGAGGCGCGCCAGGCCGTACGCGCCGGGATGAAGGCGGCCCTGCCGCAGTACGCCGACCGGCTGGGCGACGACCACGTGGTGGACCTGACCGGATACGGCCGGATCGCCGAGAGCGCCCTGACCGCTGACCGCAAGATCGAGATGGACGCGCGCGGCTTGCCGACGACCTTTGTCCCCGGCCGTAACCTGATCTTCCTGGTCGCGGCGGCGGCTCTGGCGGACCGGCGCGGGCTGGAGGTGCTGGTCGGCGGCATGTGCGAGACGGATTTCTCAGGCTATCCGGATTGCCGCCACGAGACCATGGAGGCCATGGCGCGGGCCTTGTCGCTGGGGCTGGACAAGCCGGTGGTGATCGACACGCCGCTGATGTGGCTGACCAAGGCCCAGACCTGGGAACTGGCCGATACGCTGGGCGGAGCCAAACTGGTCGAGCTGATCGTCGAGGACAGTCACACCTGTTACCGGGGCGACCGGACGCATCGGCATACCTGGGGCTATGGCTGCGGCGACTGCCCGGCGTGCGAGTTGCGGGCGGCGGGCCATGCGGAATGGGTCGCGAGCCGGTGACCTATTCGGCCAAGGAAGTCTTTCTGACGGTGCAGGGCGAGGGCGGACAGGCGGGACGGCCTGCGGTTTTCCTGCGTTTCGCCGGGTGCAATCTGTGGAGCGGGCGTGAGCAGGATCGAGCGACGGCCGTCTGCAGCTTCTGCGACACGGACTTCGTCGGTACCGACGGCGGCGGGGGCGGCAAGTTCAGGACGCCGGACCTGATGGCCGACCATGTCGCCTCGATGTGGCGGGGCAGGGCGGGGGATCCGAAACTGGTCGTCTGCACCGGCGGCGAGCCCTTGCTGCAATTGGATGCTCCTCTGGTCGAGGCCCTGCATGCGCGCGGGTTCGAGATCGCCATTGAGTCCAACGGCACCCTGGCGTCGCCCGACGGCATCGACTGGGTCTGCGTCAGTCCCAAGGCCGACGCCGATGTGATCCAGGTCACGGGGCAGGAGCTGAAGCTGGTCTATCCGCAAGCCAAGGCCATGCCGGACCGTTTCGAACATCTTGATTTCGAACGCTTCTGGCTCCAGCCGATGGACGGCCCCGACCAGGCGGCGAACACCGCCGCCGCCATCGAATACTGCCTGACCCATCCCCAGTGGCGCCTGAGCGTCCAGACCCATAAGTACATCGGCGTCCGCTAATGCCCGTCTTCGAGATCACCAAACAGGCGACTTTCGACGCCGCCCACCATTTCCCCAACGAGCCTGAAGGCAGCATCTATCGCCGCGTTCACGGCCATTCCTTCACGGTCGAGGCGACGGTGCGGTCTGAGGTGCTGGACGCCGAGCACGGCTGGGTCGCCGACCTGGGCGCGCTGGACCGGGCGCTGAAGGCGGCGGCGGAGACGCTGGATCACGGCATGCTGAACGAGCATCCGGGTTTGGAACTGCCCAGCCTGGAGAACCTGTGCCTGTGGTTCGTCAAGACGTTGCAGCCCGACTGGCCCGGCCTGTGCCGGGTGCAGGTGGCGCGGCCGACGATCAACGAGCGGTGTGTGCTGAGCCTCTAGATCAGCAGCGTTTGCCTTGGCGTTGCCGCTCTTCGCAGCGGCGTTGCTGGCGGTCGTAGTCGCGCTGTTCGCGCTCGCGGCGCAGTTTGGTTTCCTCGTCCGAGGTCGTGACGGCGTCGAAGCCGGCGCCCACGACAGCTCCAGTGGCTTTTGCCGTGCCGCCGACGACCGCCGCAGTGCCTCCGACGACGGCGCCGACCAGGCAGCCCTGGAGCATCAGGCAGCCCCCCAGAACGACGACGATTTGAGATACGGAAACGAGGCGATTTCGACGACGCATGAGGACGACTCCAGAGATTTGGAATAGTCGCTGATAATCATGAATGAGGGCTGACTTCAGGCCGTGCGTTGCGGCAGCAGTTTGCGGCGCTGGCGCGAGAGGGCCAGCGGGGTTCCGTCGGCGCCCCAGGCGGCGGCCTCGTCCACCGTCCAGCCCAGGCCCAGGTCCAGCATCCTGGACTCGAAGAAGGCCCAGCCGTCGGGCGCCGTCTGCGGCGTCGGATCGGTCAGGATGTCGATGCGCAGGTCCACGGTCGTCATCGCCGCCGGCGTCTTCGACAGGGTCCAGGCCGGCGGGTAGAGGGCGTCCAGCAGGTAGCAGAGCCCGACCTCGTCCAGCGGGCGACCGTTCCTCATCCGCATCCAGGTGCGCTCGACGCCGGGCCGGCCTTCGTTGCCGCCCAGGATGTTGGGGCCGCCGTCGAACCGATATTCGACATGCTGCGAGAAGTGCGGGGCCATCGGGCCATGGATGGTCGCCTTGGGGTTCAGGCTGTCCAGTGACGGGGGCGGCAGGTGCAGGGGCGTGACCGGCGTCGTGGCCCCGTCCAGTCCGTATGTGCCGGTGGCGTGGTGGGTCAGGCGACCGTCCTGTTCAGCCTCGACCGCCGCATAGACGACGTTGCGGCCGCCGCGCAGCAGGCGTGGGCGAAAGGCCACCTGCTCGCCGAACCTGGCCGCCGACAGGTATTGCACCGACAGGGTGCGCAAGGGCGCGGTCAGGGCCAGACCCTGGCGCATCGACTGGGCGCACAGGGCCGCCAGCAGTCCCCCGAACGGAAAGCCCTTCTCCGGCGCCATGCCCGACGGGCCGTTGGAGAAATGGCCCGGCACCGGAGCGGACAGGCCGCCGTCATCCAGGGTCTGAAAAGCCAGGGCGGCGTCGAGAGAGATCGGCAGCGTCATTGCGCAATCCTGCGTCAGGCGAAGAGGCGGCGGAAGACCTGATGAAGATCTCCCGCCGAAGTCGAAGGAACAAGGCGGCGAACCGCAGGGGTCGCACGTCCGTTGCCAAACAAGACTGACCTGGAGCGTTCGGATTTGCAACCCTTGCCAAATGCCTGACGCGGGGTCACTTTCGCGGCATGGGACGCACCGCCGACTACAGCCGCCAAAGCTGCTCCATCGCCGCCACGCTTGAGGTGATCGGCGACCCCTGGACCCTGCTGGTCATCCGCGATGCTTTCAACGGCGTCAGCCGGTTCGAACAGTGGCAAGACAATCTGGGCGTGGCGCGCAACGTCCTGGCCGCCCGCCTGAAAAGCCTGGTTCAGCACGGGGTGCTGGAGCCGCAGCTTTATTCCGAACGCCCGCCGCGCAACGAATATGTCCTGACCGCCAAGGGGAAGGACCTGTATGGCGTGCTGGTGACCCTGCACGGCTGGGGCGCCAAGCACGTCTATGGCGACGCCGACAGCGGCATCGACATGATCCACAAGACCTGCGGCTCTACCCTGACGCCGCGCATCGCCTGCGGCTGCTGCAACGAGATCGTCAAACCCCGGGACATCCTGCTGACCCGCGCCGAGAACCGGCCCACGGTCGGGGACGTGATGCCGAAGGAAGCGGCTTAGACCTGGCGATATTTTGTCGTGAACCGTCTGCTCATGACATCGCTGATCGGAACCGCCGTCGTCGTGGCGGCCGTTGCGGGTGCGTGGGTTTATAAGACAGAAGGCGACTGCCGGCTGCTGCTGTCTTCGACCAATCCTCAAAGCGATGTCGAGGTGCGAAGGACCAGCACGGGCGTATGTTATCCTTGCCGCCTAGACGGGCCGCTCTACGACATCATGTATCGTTATTGCGCGGCCGGAGACCGCACTTATGGCTCGTCCTGACATGACGAATGCCGGCGTCGCGGCACCGCAAAATTAAGCATCCTCTGCTGCCGCTTTCTGGCAGTAGGTCTGCTAGGGTCGCGCGGTGTCCCGGTCCGAACGCCTTCTTGATCTGCTGAACGTCCTGCGGCGGCATCGTCGGCCGGTGAGCGGGCAGGTGTTAGCGGACGAGATGGGCGTCAGCCTGCGCACCCTTTACCGCGACATCGCCAGCTTGCAGGCGCAAGGCGCGACGATCGAGGGGGAGGCGGGGGTCGGCTATGTGCTGAAACCCGGCTTCATGCTGCCGCCGCTGATGTTCACGCCGGAAGAGATCGAGGCCTTGGTGCTGGGCTCGCGCTGGGTGGCGGATCGGGCGGACCCACGCATGCGGGATGCGGCGCTGGCGGCCTTGGGGCGGATTTCGGCGGTGCTGCCGCCCGATCTGCGCGACGAGATGGAGACCTCAGCCCTGCTGGTCGTGCCGGGCGCGCCGTTCCCGGCGGATCAGGTCGATCCGGGGCTGTTGAGAAAGGCGATCCGCACCGAGCGGCGGCTGAGGCTGCGCTATCGCGACGAAGCGGGCGCGGCGTCGGAACGGGTGGTCTGGCCCTTCGCCCTGGCCTTCTTCGACCGGGTGCGGCTTCTGATCGCCTGGTGCGAATTGCGAGGCGATTTCCGCAGTTTCCGAACGGATCGCATCGTCGAGGCCGAGGTGATGGAAGCCCGCTATCCAGCCCGACGTCAGGCCCTGATGAAGACCTGGCGCGAGGCGCACGAAAGGTCGAGATCGTCCGAAGGCTGCTGACGCAAACTGGCAGCATTGGCGACTAGGGTCAGTCCTGTTGGAAACGAGGGCAGGGCCGATGACCGAGATCGAGGACATTCTTCTGGCCGTCGCGGATCCCGAGACAAGCGCGCGGTTCTACGCCGGCCTGTTCGACTGTCGGCCGGTGATGGCGGGGCCGGATCGGGCCCTGTTCGTGCTGAGTTCGGGGCGGGCGCTGGGGTTGTTGCGGCGGGCCGGCGACGGGCAGGTCTGCGAGGTGGACTTTCCACTGGAGGGCGTCGAGGCGGTGGATCAGGCGCATATCGACTGGTGGGACCGGGGTGCTCGCATCCTGACGCCGCCGATGGATACGCAGCCGGGCCGCAGCTTCGTGGCCGGCGATCCGGACGGTCACCGCCTCAGGGTCTATGCCGTCGCCGCGTGAGGGCGGTCAGACCTCGGTTTCGAGCCGATAGCCGACACCGCGCACATTGGTCAGCAGGCCGGCGGCGTCGGCGGCATCCAGCTTGCGGCGCAGATGGCTGACGTGGCTGTCGATGGTGCGTTCCAGCACGTCTTGATTGAGGAAACAGGCCTGCATGATCTCGGCCCGGCTGAAGACCCGCAGCGGAACGCGCGCCATATGGGCCAGGATGCGGAACTCGGTCAGGGTCAGGTCCAGGCGGCGCTTGCCCGCCGGGGTCAGGATGGCGGCCAGATAGTTTTCAAGCTGCACCTCCAGCGGGCCGACGCGCAGCACCTTTGTGGAGCGGTCGCCATTGCTGCGACGCAAGATGGCCTGGGCGCGGGCCACGACCTCGATCGGCTTGAACGGCTTGACGACATAGTCGTCCGCGCCGATCCGCAGGGCCTGCAGTTTGTTGGCGCCCTGATCCAGGTCGCTGACCATGATCACGGGCGTCTCGCCGCGCCGGCGCAACTCGCCCAGCACGTCCCAGCCGTCGCGGATCGGCAGGCGGATGTTCAACAGGACCAGATCGGGTTTCAGCGCGGCGTGCAGGTCGGCCGCCTGTTGGCCATCGGCGGCGACGACCGTGCGAAAGCCCTCCCGGCGCAGACAGGAGTCCAGGGCCTCGACGCTGTCTGCGTCGTCGTCAGCGATCAGGATCAAGCTGCTCATCGGGCCGCCATCGCCCTGTCGGCCGCTAAAATCCAGCAAAACCGGACGCGTTCGGACAAGTTTCATCGCGCAGTCGCAAAGTCTTCACGCAGACAAAGAAAAACCCCCTCCCGCCGTGGCGGAAGGGGGCAGGCTGTCGTTCGGGAGGAACGCTTTAGTAGGAGGCGCGCAGTTCGATGCCGAAGGTGCGCGGGGTGTTGAAGTTGCCGTAGTCCCCCAGCGTGGCCCGGTTCGACGGGTCACGACGATAAACGTAGGTCTCGTCCAGCAGGTTGCGCGACCACAGGGCCACTTCCAGCAGCGGACCGCCGTCGCGGGTCGTGATGTCGGCGACCGCCACTCGGGCGTTGACCGTGAAGGCCTTGTCATTCTTGATCGCGAACTGCTCGAAGCTGTGCGACGCATCGGCGTAGTTGGCGTCGATGTGAGCGCGGAGGGTGGCGCCCATCAGCGGCGATTCCCAGTCAGCGGCGACGGTGCCCGAGTTTTCCGGCGTGAAGGCGATGAACACCTGCTGGATCGCGCCCGAGAAGGGGTTGGCCGTGTCCGGGATCTTGGCGTCCGTATAGGCGTAGGAAGCCGAGAAGCGCAGGTTGGCGGTGGCCTGGAACTGACCTTCGAGTTCGACACCGCGGATCTTGGTCGTGCCGGGCGCATTGACCGTTTCCAGCGTGTTCCGGGTGCCGGTGATCAGGCTGAAGTCGATCTGGCTGTCGGTGCGGTTCATGGCGTAGATCGCCGCGTTCAGGCGAACGCGGTTGTCCAGCATGTCGCCCTTGAAGCCGATCTCGTAGGCCTTGACCTCTTCCGGGCGGAACGAGCGATAGGTCAGCGAGCGCGAGGAAGCGCCGCCGGCGCGGTAGCCGGTCGAGTATTTGGCGTAGACGTTCATCCGGTTGGTGAGGTCGTAGGCCAGGGTGATCAGCGGGTCGAAGCGGTTGACCGAGGTGTCGAAGGTCAGGTTGGTGGCGACGTTGTTGACCGTCTCCAGCTTGCCGTCCTTGTCGTCCCAGGTGTAGCGGCCGCCGACGGTCAGGTGCAGGGCGTCGTCCAGAACCGCCGGGGTCCACGTCGCCTGGCCATAGACGGCCTTGGACTCGGAGTGGGCCGTCGAGGCGCGGTCAGTGGAGCGGAAGCCGCGCTGGGTCGGACGCGGATCGCGGATCGTGTAGGCCGTGCCGTCGGCGTTCCACTGGTTGGTCGTCGGCGTCGCCGCGTCGTCCGAAACGGTTTCCTTGAAGTAGTAGAGGCCGCCGACATAGTCGATGCGGTCGCCCAGCGAACCCACAGCCTGGAACTCCTGGCTGAACTGGTGCTGCCAGAAGCCAGCCAGCGAATAGCGGCTGAAGGCGCCGTTCGGCACGCCGATCGGCGGACGGTGGGCGCCGCCGATGTTGTCCCATTGTTCCACATCGACGTCGCGGTAGGCGGTGATCGAGCGGAACTCCACGTCGTCGTTCGGACGGTAGGACAGGTGCAGGTCGGCGCCACGGGTGTCGTCGACGCTCCACTGCTGCGGCACGCCGATGTCCGACTGGGTCATGCGGTCTTCGCCCTCGACGCGGACCAGCGGCGACAGGCCACGGATATTGCCCGACGCGACGGTGGACGAGCCCGAAACGACCGGCGAGGTGAACGGGACGACGTTCAGGCCATTGGGGTTGAAGTTCAGCAGCTGGCTGTAGAACGGGGTGTTCTTGTCCTTGCCGATGTCGGCGGCCAGGTCGGCGGTGAAGTTGTCGCTGGGGCGCCAGCGGACCTGGGCGCGCAGGCCGCGACGGTCATAGGCGCCGAAGCCTTCTTCGCCGGACATGATGTTCTCGGTCACCGGGCCCTGGGCCGAGATCACGCCGTCCACCTTGAAGGCGAAGTCGCCGATGGCCGGGAAGTCGACGTGCAGTTCCGAGTTATACGAGTCGAGATTGCCGACACCGGCGACGGCGCGCATGCCGAACACGCCGGTGGGCTTCTTGGTGACCAGCGACAGGGCGCCGCCTTCGGTGTTGCGGCCGAACAGGGTGCCTTGCGGGCCCTTCAGGACTTCGACACGCTCGATGTCCAGCAGTGCGGCGCCCAGGCCGTGCTGACGCGCCAGATACACGCCATCGACATAGACGCCGACGCCCTGTTCACGGGCGGGCTGGTTGGCGTCGTTCGGCACGATGCCGCGGATGCCGATGGTCAGGGCCGACTGGCGGGCCTCGAAGGTCGTGATGCGCAGGCCGGGGACGCTGCCGTCGGCGAGGTCCATCAGGCTCTGAACGTGGCGGTTCGCCAGATCCTCGGAGTTGACCACCGAGATCGAGATCGGCGTGTCCTGCAGATTGGTCTCGCGCTTGGTCGCGGTCACGACGATGTCGTCCAGGCCGGCGGGCGCGGTGTCGACAGGCGCCGGAGCGGTCTGGATAGGTGCGGTTTGGGCGAGGGCGGAAACAGGCGCGGCGAGAAGGGCGGTCCCCAGCAGCAGCTGAAGGCGCAGTTTGGTTTGACGGTGCATTTATATCCCCTGCTTAGTCGGTGCGGGGATTACGGCGCCATTGCGATGCGCAGTTTACAGGCCTGCAACACTCAGATGCATCTTTGATGTCCTGACCAAAGATCAATATTCGGCGTGCGTCCACGCCAGCTCCATTCTTTCTCCACAATCAGAGAAAAGGGGCGCGGCTGATCGGCGCGACCCTCTGTCGGTCGGGCCTATTTCCTCACGTATTTGTCCAGGAAGGTCAGATAGGCGTCCTGGGCGGTGATGCGATTGTCGCGGCGGGTGAAGCCGTGACCCTCGTTAGGGAAGACGACGTATTCGACCGGCACGCCGTTGGCGCGGACGGCGGCGACCAGCTCGTCGCTCTCGACCTTGAGCACGCGCGGGTCGTTCTCGCCTTGCACGACCAGCAGGGGCTTGTTGATGCCGTCGGTGTGGAACAGGGGCGAGATGCGGCGGTGGCGTTCCGCGTCCGTCGCCGGATCGCCCATCTCGTCATACAGGGCGATGCGCTGGGCGCCCCACCAGGGCGGGATCGACTCCAGCGTGCGCACCCAGTTGGTGACGCCGAAGATGTCCACGCCCGCCGCGAAGGCCTCGGGGTGGAAAGCCAAGGCGGCGGCGGTGATGTATCCGCCATAGGATCCGCCCATCACCGCCACTTGGTCGTCGGCGACCCAGTCCTGTTGCCGCAGCCATTCGCCGCCGGCGACGATGTCGCGCAGATCGGCCTCGCCGTGTTTCTTATCGTCCAGATGGAAGAAGGTCTTGCCGTAGCCGGAACTGCCCCGATTGTTGGCCCCCAGCACCGCATAGCCGTGGTTCACCAGATGCTGGACCATGGCCGAATAGCCGCGCCGGGTCTGGCCGCCGGGTCCGCCGTGAACCAGGACGATGGCGGGGGCCGGGTTGGCGGCCGACGCGCCCTTGGGCTTGTACAGCACAGCCGGGATCATGACGCCGCCCTCGCCGGGATAGCGGACGATGGTCGCTTCCACGAGGGCGTTCTCGTCGATGGCGGGGTTCAGGGCGTGGGTCAGACGCGTGGCCCGGCCGGTGGTCAGATCTGCGACGAAGACATCGGCGGGCGAGGTGTCGGAAGAGACGGTGAAGGCGATGGTCTTCTCGTCATCGCTGAAACGCACATTGCCGATGTCGCCGTCGGGCAGGCCGGTCAGGGCGACGGGCTGGTCAATCGTAGCGTCCAGCAGGGTCAGTTCGGTCTTGGCGTCGGCGTTCAGGCCTGAGACGCGATAGCGGCCGGTCGGCGAATAGAAGACGAAGCTGACATCCCAATCCGCCTGGATCAGAGGTGTGTTGGTGTTGGTCGCGAGATCGTGGCGAATGGCCTGCTGGAACTCGCCGTTCTGGTCCGTGCCGATCAGGACGGCCCTGGAATCCGGCGTGAAGTCGAAGGCGGTATAGGCGACATTGCCCTCGTGCCGGGTCAGCAACTTTGGCTCGCCCGGTGCGGTCAGATCGACCAGGTAGAGGTCATTGTTCGCGCTGGTCAGCGACTTGTCCAGCACCAGCCAGCGGCCGTCCGGCGACAGGGCGGCGGGCGAGAAGCCGCCAGTGTTCTCGAACACCATCCGGTGCGCATAGGTGGTCGCGTCATAGGCGATGACGTCGAAGGCCGAGGCGTCGCGCGCGTTCGACGTGACGAAGAAGGTCTTGCCGTCCTGGCTCCAGCTCAGGAAGTCCGCCTTGACCTTGTCGCCCGGCGTCAGGTCGATGATCGCCCCGTCCGGCGTCCGCACGAACAGATGGCTCAGTTCGTCACCGCCGCCGTCCTGGGTGAACAGGATGCGCGCATCGGCGGGGAAGTAGGTGACCGGATTGACGGCGCTGGTAGTCGAGTTGGTCAGCTGAACGGGCTCGCCCCCGGCGATGGGCAGGGCATAGGCGTTGAACACGCCCGTCTTGTCCGACCGGATCAGCACCGACTTGCCGTCCGGCGAAAAGGCCTTGGCCCCGCCGTAGCCCAGGCCGTAGGTCGTGGTGTCGAAGAACTGGGCCGCAGTATAGGTCGGCGCGGCCGTGCTGACGGCTGGCGGCGGGGCGGTCTGCGCCGTCGCTGCGGTGGGAAGGGCGGCCATCAGGGCCAGTACGGAAACCAGGCAGGCGGTGGTGCGCATCGGAACCTCTCGTCGGTGTGATGACCGTAGGAGGCGACAGAACATCACGTCGGATGCGGCCTGTCTCCGATTTAATGAACCGCCGCTATGCGACGACCGCTGTCGTATCCCGAATGAAGCCGCCGCCCAGGACGCGTTCGGTGTCCACGGGATCGTAAAGAGCGCAGGCCTGGCCGGGCGCCACGCCTTCCTCGCCGGTGTCGAATAAAATGCGGACGTCGCCGTCGATCATCGCCAGGCGTGCAGGCGAGGGCTGACGGGTCGAGCGGACGCGGGCCAGGACCGGGATGTTGGCTTCGGCGGCCTCGACGATGGTGGCCTCGTCGCCCAGCCAGTTGGTTTCTTCCAGCGTCAGGGAGGCGGTCAGCAAGGCCTCGCGCGGGCCGACGATGACGCGTCGGGTTTCAGGCTCCAACTTGGTCACGAACAGCGGCTCGCCCACGGCGACGTTCAGGCCCCGGCGCTGGCCGATGGTGTAGTCGGTGATGCCGGCGTGGGCGCCCAGCACCCGGCCGTCCATGTGAACGATCTCACCCGCCTCGCGACCCTGCGGACGCAGTCGGTCGATCAGGGTGCGATAGTCGCCCGAGGGGACGAAACAGATGTCCTGGCTATCCGGCTTGGACGCGATCTTCAGACCCAGTTCGGCGGCGACGCCGCGCACCTGGGGCTTTTCCAGATCGGCCAGGGGGAAGCGCAGATAGTCGAGCTGGTCCTGGGTGGTGGCAAACAGGAAATAGGACTGGTCGCGCGAATGGTCGATCGCCTTGCGCATCTGCGAGCGATTGCCGGCGACGGCGCGGCGGACGTAGTGACCGGTCGCCATAGCCTCGGCGCCCAGGTCGCGGGCGACCTCCAGCAGGTCGCGGAACTTGACCGTCTGATTGCAGCGGATGCAGGGGACCGGCGTCTGGCCCTTCAGGTAGCTGTCCGCAAACTGGTCGATCACCGCGTCCTTGAACCGGCTTTCATAGTCCAGGACATAATGCGGGATGCCGATCATGTCGGCAGCCAGACGGGCGTCGTGAATGTCCTGGCCCGCGCAGCAGGCGCCCTTCTTCTTCAGCGCCGCGCCGTGGTCGTAGAGCTGCAGCGTCACGCCCACGACATCATAGCCGGCCTCGTGCAGCAGCGCCGCAACGACGGTGGAATCCACGCCGCCCGACATGGCCGCGACGACGCGCGCCCCCACCGGCAGGCCGACCGCCGCCCGCGCGCTCTCGACCGCCGCATCCATGTCGGTGCGGACGATGTTCGGAATAGCGCAGATGTCTTCGACCAGGGTCATTGCGGCCATTTAGTGCGGAACCGGCGCGATTTCGAGGCCTCAGCTAAAAGCGGCGTTCAAATCCATTCTGTCGTGGAGGACGCGCAGCACAATGACCGTCTCGTTATCGACCGTATAGATCAGTCGATGGCGTGGCCGTCGAACCTGCGACTGGATCGATCTGAGATGTAGGGAAAGGACATCCTGACGGGCCAGATTCAGGGTGCGAACCTTCGGCCCTTTGGGATCGTCGCGGATCGTGATCAAGCCTCTCAGAACCAGGCTACGATATCGATCCGAAGCCGTCTCACCAAAAGATTTGAGGCTTAATGCGAGCAGCCGGTCGATATCTTTCCGCGCCGGCGCGGTGATGTTGATCGCCGTCAATCGCGACCCAAACCATCAAGCCATGCTTCGATGTCGTGAACCTCTTCGTAGTCGCCAGCGTCAAGGGCATCGAGGCCTTCTTGAACCAAAGCTTCCAGACGTTCCGCCTTATTGCGCCAATCAGCGACGACGGCTTCGATAGCGCTTTGCCTGTCGGCGAATCCGTTCGGACCGACCTGGCGGTCGATGAACTGAACAAGAGGTTCGGGCAGCGTCAGCGCAAGATCGACCATAAGACGAAAGTAATACATTCGCTCGTCCTGGCCAATCGATCACGTCGCTTCCAACGAAAAGGGCCGCACCCGTCGCCGGATGCGGCCCTTCTTCGTCTTCGGGGAAACCCTTAGGAGCGGTAGCTCTGGATCCGCGTCGTGCGCAGACCCTGCATGCCCCATTTGTCGATGGCCTTCTGCCATGCGAGGAATTCTTCAGCCGTCAGGCGATACTTCGCCAGGGCGTCGTCAAGGCTCAGCAGACCGCCGCGCACGGCGGCGACGACCTCGGCCTTGCGCCGGATCACCCACCGGTCCGTGTTGGACGGCGGCAGATCGTTCAGGGTCAGGGGCGTGCCAGTCGGTCCGACCACGTATTGTTCGCCTTTGCTATTCAGGCGTCGCTCTTGCAACATGGGCTTATGCCTCTTTCACCAACACCGTAGTGTCATGAATGTAGGCGGCCCCGACTAAGGTCCGTTTAAGCGTCGTGGTGAAGGAACGGATAAAATCCGTCCCTCCGCGAACGACTCTGTCAACCTTGATTGCGCGACGATTCATCGAGACTAACGCTTACTTACTCGCCGATCAGCGTTTGATGTTGATCAGCTCGGCCAGCATTTCATCGGCCGTGGTGATGATCTTGGACGAGGCGGAATAGGCCCTCTGGGTGGTGATCAGGCCGGTGAATTCGGCGGACAGATCGACCGTCGAGGACTCCAGCTGCTTGGCCGCGATCTCGCCCGCGCCGCCCGTGCCGGCGGCCTTCAGGTTGAAGGTGCCGGACTGGAGGCTGACGGCGTAGGCGTTGCCGGACACTTCACGAAGGCTGTCGGGGCTGGGGAAGGTGGCGACCGCGACCTGGGCGATGCGACGCATCACGCCATTGTCGAAGATGGCGGTGACGAAACCGCCTTCGTCGATCTTGATCTCGCTCAGATTGCCGAAGGCCGTGCCGTTGGTGACGGTCGATTGCACCACCGAGGCGGTGTTCAACTGGCTGAGGCCGCCGGCCGAAGTGTTAAGGTCCAGCGTCACCGCCTGGGCGGCGATGCCCAGACCGTCGGCCCAGGCGACCTGGCCCGCAGGCATGGTCAGGTTGTTCGGATCCGACTTGCCGAAGTCCAGCGTCGCCATGGTCGGGTCATCGAACAGACCCGTGCCCGCCGGCCAGGTCTTCATCGTTTCCACGTCAAGACGACCCGACGGGGTGAAGGCGACCTTGCCGATCTTGATCTGGCCGTTGGAGAAAGGCGTGCCGGTGACGACATCGCTGGCCGGCACGGATACGATTTCCGAATACCAGATGTTCGGCTCGTCGCTCTTCAGGAAGCGGATTTCCAGATTGCGCTGGCCGCCCTTGGAGTCCGAGACCGGGATGTTCATCTTGAAGTCGGGTTTGACGCCGACGGGGTTGTCGTCGTCCGCGTTGTACATCGCCATCGAGTTGACCGACGGGTCGTATTTGGTCTTGGCGACGTTGGCGTTGCCCAGGCCGATGTCCGCCAGGTTGACCGTGTAGGCCGGTCCGGTCGCGGGCGTGAACTGCAACTGGGTCGGCGGCGTGCCGATTGGGGTCGCCGTGCCTGCGTTCGCGCCTGTGACCGTCAGGCCGGTCAGAGCGCCGGTCGTCGCGTCGAAGGTCGCGGCGCCGTTGATCCTCTGCGTGCCGGACTTGATGACCACATCGTGGGTATTGGCGCCGGTGCGCGTGTAGCGGACCGAGACGTCGTGCGTGCCGGCCGTCGGCAAGGTCGTGTCTGGGATGCTCTTGTAGGACTGGGCGCTGGCGGCCGCGGCCGGGTCCTGGCTGGAACGCAGGTTGGCGTTGATCTGGACGCGGGTGGTCGGTTCGGCGGTGCCGCCAACGGAGCCGATGTTGATCGAGCGCAGGCGTGACAGGTCGGACGGGTCAGTTGCGATCTCGCCGTTGGGATCCACCGGCCAGCCCTGCAGATACAGACCGGCGCTGTTCTTCAGATAGCCCTGCTTGTCGACGGTGAAGGCGCCCGCGCGGGTGAACAGGCGGGTGTCGGTCGAGCCGACGTTCTCGGCCTGGGTCGTCGTGACGAAGAAGCCCTGGCCGCTGACGGCGAGGTCGGTGCTGGAAGTCGTGCGCTGAAGCTGACCTTCCTGGCTGACGAACGACCGAGTGTTGGTGGTCACGCCGCCGGCGGAATAGCTGCCGCCGGATGAGGACTGGCTGTTGACCAGGGTCTGGAACTCGCTGGCTGTGCGCTTGTAGCCGACCGTGTTGACGTTGGCGATGTTCTGGGAAATGGCCGCCAGGGCGGCGGAGTTGGCGGCGAGACCGGACACGCCGGCCAGCATTGCACTGTTGAGGCTCATGGAAGAACGCTCCTTAAATGAAGGTCATCGGGAAGGCGGCGGATCGCATCATGCGGCCGCCTCCTCGGTGGGGACGTTCGGATTCTCCGTACCGTCAGTGTCGTTGTCGGCCTGCGCCTTGATCTCGTTCAGCGAGATCACGGTCGAAAGCGGAAGGATGGAGTCGCCGATCACCAGATATGGCGCGCCGTTGTACATTTCGACGCCGGTCACCCGGCCCTGGATCAGAGCCTGAGCATCGACCTTGGCGCCTGCGGCATTGGTCGCGGCGACCTTGAGGGTATAGACGCCGCCGTCTTCGGCCGTGCCGCCATCCTTCAGCTTGCCGTCCCAGTTGAAGGTATGCAGGCCGGATTTTTTGTCGGGCGCGGCGCCTTCCCAGACGACGGCGCCCTTGCTGTCGACGACCTGCAGCGTGGCCTTGTCGGCGTCGGCGCCCAGTTCGTAGGCCCAGGTCGCCTTTCCGTCGTTGAACTCGGTGGCGGTCCAGGCGGCGGTCACGCTCTTGCCGATGTAGTTGGCGGCGTTATCGAGACCGCCTGCGGACTGCGCCGAAAGCAGGCTGGTCAGCAGGTCGTTGGTCAGCAACTGCTGCTCGACCCCGGCCATCTGGGTCAACTGGGCCGTGAACTGGTTGGAATCCAGCGGCGACAGCGGATCCTGGTTCTTCATCTGCGTGGTCAGCAGGGTCAGGAAGGTCTCGAAGTTCGAGGCCAGGCCCTTGGTGCCGGTCGTTACGCGGTTGGCTGCAGCATTGGTTGTGACGGCGTCGACCATGGGGTCAGACCTTCAGATCGACGCGCTCGGGCGTCTGGGAATGGTTGATCCAGGCGCCGGACGCCGGGACGATGGGGATGTCGGCCTGGGCCGCCAGGCGAGAGCCGCCGGCGAACAGGGCGTTGCGTTGCTGCTGGCGGTCGAAGGCGCCGCCGTTGCCCGCCGACGGATCGCGTTGCGAGAAGTCGAGCGCGTCGCCAGCAACCTGGAAGCCGGCGTCCTGAAGCTGGCGACGCAGTTCGTCGGCGCGACCCTTCAGGTCGGCGGCGGCGGCGGGATTGTCGAAGGCCAGGCGGGCCGACAGCTGACCGTCCTTGCCGATCTCAAGGCTGACATCCACGCGGCCCAGGTCTTCCGGCGTCAGCACCATGTCGAACCGGGTCGAACGGCTGTCCAGCCGGCGCGCGATCTGGGCGACGAGTTGGGTGGTGGTCTCGACGGTCGCACGCGACAGGGTCGAGAGGCCCAGGTCGCGATCAGGCGCGACGGCCTGCTGGATGGGCTGGGCATCGGTGGGCGCCGCGCTGGTCGCCTGTGCGGCGGTAGGGGCGACCGCGAGAGGCGTGGGGGCGGCGGCCGTGTCGGTCGTCGCCGTCGGTTTGGCTGACAAGGCCGAGGCGGCGTCGGTGTCCTCCAGAGACATCGTCTCTACGCCCGTCGTCTTCGTGTTGGTCGTTTCGGCCGAGACGGGCGCCGTGGAGGCGTTGCTGGTTTGCTGAGCCAGTTCGTGGCGCGAGGGCTTAAGCGGCGGCGCGGCTTGGGTGGGCGCGGGCAGGGTCTGAGACGGCGTGTCGCTGGATGCGACATCGGCGGGTTGGTCTGATGCGGCGGCCGTTTCGGATGTGGCGGACAGCTCGGCCACGACCACCGCTGCGGCGATATTGGCCGATACGGCCGGCGCCGGTTTTGACGGCGTCGCAGCAACCGAGACCTGAACCTGGGCCGCCGGGATTTGGGCGGCCGCCATGGCCTGGGCGACGGGCGAGGGGGTGGACGGCTTGGCGTTGTCCGCAGGTGTCGTTTGAACTGCGACCTTGGCGGTGTCCGGCGTGGCAGGGGTCAGTGTCGCAGCTTCCGCCAGACGCGTTGAAGCATCGGTCACAGGCGGAACGACGGGTGTGGGTTCGGCTGAGGGTTTCTGCGCGCTGGCCATCGGTGCCGACTGAGCAGGTTCGCTTTGGTCGTTATCGGCTGTGGTCTTGTCCGAAATCTTCGCTCCGGTCGGAGACGGGGCCGTCTTCGCGGCCTCTAGGAGATCGCCGAGTTCGGCTGCAACTGCTTGGACGGCTTCGGGTAGGACGACGGCAGCAGCCGTTTTGGTCTTGGTCTCGACCGACGATGAAGCCGGCGCCGCGACGACATCCGATGCAACGACATCTGTCGTGGTGCGGGTTGGCGCTGCCGACGATCCTGTCGTTGAAGACACGGGCGTGAGCGTCGCCAGGCCTTGCGCAGCTTTCACATCGACAGAGGTCGTCGTCGAGGGTGCGGTCTCGATTGCTTGCTCAGCAGAGACTTCCACGGTCAACGGCTGCGGCGTCGCTGACGTCAGGGGCGCAACCGGTGGCGTCGGCTGCGGGGTGGGGAAGAGTGAGGACGTGACGGCGATGCTTGCCGCATCGTCATCGTTCGCGGCGTCTTCGGTTGCTGTCGCCGTCTCGTCGGAGGTGACGGGCAGGGTTTGGGAGTCGGCAGTCTCGATCGCGGCCGGCACGGGGGCTTCGACCATCAGGTCAGGCGCGACGGCGTTCGTTTCGCCACCGACGGCCTGGGTCAGGACGACGCCGAAGGATTGAGCGGTCGTCAAACGACCGGGCGCGACCCGCTCGACTGGCGCAGTGTCGAGGCCTGCGTCCAGGACCAGTGCGATCTTGCTGGAGAACAGGCCGGTATCGGCCATGTCTGCGCCCGAGGCGGCAGCCGGCGTTCCGGTCGAAACCGGAGCGGCAGGCGCAAACAGGGCGGAGGCGATCGACATGGAAGCGCGGCGGCTTTCGTGAGGGGTAAGGTCGGCGCCTGCTGCGCCCAAGGGTTCGCCGCCATCAACGCAAGGGTCGGGCCAAGACCTTAGTCGAACAAAAACAGTGGGTAATGCGGACCGACCAATGGGCTGTCGTCATGGCGGCGGTCGTTTATTGCCGCGCTATCACCATTTTTTGCCCGGCTGTGGACGAAAGCCCTTCGACGCGCGCCCAGTCTCCAAACCGCATCTGTCGCTGTTGGCCCGACCTTTGCGCGTCTTGCCGATCATGACGGCTGCCCGATCTGTGATCCTGTTGAAAAACAACACTCTGCATGAGTGGGGGCGGCGCGTGGCTGGGCAAGAACTGCGCGCGACAGTGCAGCGGTTGCCGGGTAGGGCGGGGGAGATGCGTTAATGTCGCTGAACTCGATCATGAACATCGCGACGTCGGGGCTGAAGACCGCCCAGGCCCAGTTGCGCGTCACCGCCGACAATATCGCCAACGTCGACACGCCCGGATACATCCGCAAGGTCGCCGACCAGTCGGCCGCCGTCACCAACGGCTATGGCTCTGGCGTCGATGTCACGCGGGTGCGGCTGGCGACCGACCGCTTCCTGCAGGCGGCGAGTTTGAGCGCGGGGTCGGACGCGGCGCGTCAGACCGTGCGTTACGAACTGTACGATCAGATCCAGAACCAGTTCGGCGATCCCAGCAGCGACAGCAACTTCTTCGCCCAGGTCGACAAGCTGTTCGCCAGCTACGCCACCCTGGCGGAAAGCCCGACCTCGTCCGCAGGGCGTCAGGACACGATCTACAAGACCCAGGCGATCTTCAACCAGGCCTCGGGCATCGCGGCCCAGATTCAGTCCGCGCGCCAGGAAGCGGACGGCCGTCTGCAAAGCGCGATCGAGACCGTCAATCCGCTGCTGGAACAGATCGCCAAGCTGAACAAGACGATCGCCTCCGGCACGGTCACCAATGAGGACGTGACCGGCGCCCAGAACGCACAACTCGGCCTGATCAACGAACTGTCGAAATATATGGATGTGAAGGTCGAGGCTCGCTCGAACGGCGGTGTGACACTGCGCACAAACGCCGGCACGACCCTGGTGGGCGAAGGCGCCGCGACCCTGTCCTATCAGGCGGCCGGCACGGTCGGCGCCATGACGGCCTTCTCCGACATCATGATCACCGAGCCGAGCGGCACGCGCTGGCCCCTGCTGGATGGGGTGTCGTCCGGGCAGATCAAGGGTCTGATCGAGATCCGCGATGTCGATGCGCCGGCGGCTGCGGCGCGCCTGGGCGAACTGACCGCCAAGCTGGCGGACGAACTGAACCGCGCCCACAACGCCAACAGCAGCGTGCCTGCGCCGACTACGCTGGCCGGACGCAACACGGGTCAGTCCCTGGAAAACGCCCTGACCGGCTTTACCGGAACGACGACGATCACGGCGGTCAATGCGGCAGGCGTAGTCCAGGCCTCGGCCCGGATCGTCTTCTCCGGCGCCACGATGACCGTGAATGGCGTGGCGGCCGATCCCTCGACCTTCCTCAGCGTGCTGAACGCCCAGATGAGCGGAGCGGCGACGGCCAGCTTCTCGGAAGGCCGGCTGCAACTGGACGGCGCGGGCGGAAATGGAGTCGCCATCGCCGACGATGCGACATCGCCCAGCGCCAAAGGCGGTCGTGGCTTCTCGCACTGGTTCGGCCTGAACGATCTGGTCTCGACCAACACGCCCAGCTTCTACGAGACCGGCCTGACCCTGACGTCGCAACACGGCTTCGATCCGGGCGAGAGTCTGACGCTGCGTTTCGCCGGTGAATCGGGATCGCGGCAACGCGACATCACCGTCTCAGTCCCGGCTGGGACGGGCACGATGGGCGAGATGCTGGGCGCGCTGAACGATCCGATCACGGGCGTGGGGCGCTACGGCGCCTTCAGTCTGGATGCCGTGGGCAAGCTGTCGTTCAAAGCTTACGATCCTTCCGTCACCACCATGAGCGTGGTCAAGGACGGCACGACCCAGGATCCGTCCGGCGTGTCGATGTCGCAACTGTTCGGCCTGGGCGCGACCGGATCGACGCGCGCCGAGGCCTATACGGTCCGCAGCGACATCCAACAGGATCCCGGCAAACTGGCCCTGGCGCAACTGAACCTGTCGGCGGCGGCGGGAACGCCGGCGCTGAGCAAGAGCGACGGACGGGGCGGCCTGGTGCTGGGCGACGTGGGCAAGAAAAACGTCGCTTTCGGTGCGGCCGGTGGGAACTCGGGTGGGACCAAGACCCTGTCCTCCTATGCCGCAGACTTCGCCGGCGAGATCGGCGGCAAGGCCTCAGCGGCCAAGACCCGCAGCGAAACCGCGTCCGCCCTTGCCAAGGAGGCGGACAGCCGTCGCACCTCGGCCGAAGGGGTCAATATGGACGAGGAACTGGTCAACATGACCACCTTCCAGCAAGCCTATAACGCCTCTGCGCGCCTTATCCAGGCGAGCAAGGACATGTACGACGTTCTGATCGGAATCCTGCAATGACGCGCGTCGCGACCCACGGGAACTACCAGTCGGCCCTGCTCAGCCTGATGAATGCGCAAAGCCGCGCGCAACAGGCCCAGGAGCGGATCGACAGCGAGAAGATCGCCACCGACATGTCCGGCTATGGCCGGGGCGCCGAACAACTGACCAGCCTGACCTCGACCCAGGCGCGTCTGGACGGCTTCATCTCCACCGGAGAGGCCGTGGCGGCGCGGTTGAGCGCGCAGGACTTGGCCATGACCCGCGTCTACGAAGGCGGAACCGGCGCGCGCGAAGCCATCGCCACCAGTATGGCGGCGGGCAATATCACCAATCTGATGACCGAGCTGGGCCTGAACTATCAAACGGTTCAGGGCGGACTGAACGCCGAGCACCAGGGATCCTATCTGTTCGCGGGCGGTCAGGGCGACATCGCCCCGGCGACGGCGGGGACCATGGCCGATCTGGCGACGGCGCCGTCGACCGCCTCGACCTTCGCCAACGACACGTTGAAACAAAAGTCACGCATCGACGAGAAGACGACCGTCGAGACCGGCTTTCTGGCCAGCGAGATCGGCGGGCCGCTGACCGAGGTGTTCCGCAACATCCAGGCCTTCCAGAACGGTACGCCAGTGACAGTGGGCGGGGTGACCTATACGCCGGCCGGGGCTGGAACCCTGACCGGACAACCGAACGCCGACGTCACCGCCTTCCTGAAGGCGCAGCTGGGCGAACTGGACAAGGCGAACGTCGGCCTGACCAATCAGACGGCCAAGAACGGCCTGATGCAGAACCATGTAGAAGCGGCGCTGGACTCGCAGGAGAACCAGAAAACGGCCTTGCAGAAGATGATGCAAGACAAGTCCGGCTATGATCCTGCGCGCGCGATCACCGACCTGCAGATGGCCCAGGTCGCGATCGAGGCCTCGGCCCAGATCATCAACTCGCTGAAGAATACGTCGCTGTTGAATCTGCTGCGCTAAACGGCCTTTTCGAAAAAGATAACGGCGACGCTGGACCGTTTATGATCTGAGAACGTATCATGAACAATGGCTCGTCTCGATCTGCGTCGAAAACTGTCCGTTCTCGCTGATGCGGCGAAGTACGACGCCTCGTGTTCGTCGTCGGGAACGTCGAAACGGAACTCGGTTGGCGGCAAGGGGATTGGTTCGACCGAGGGAATGGGCATCTGCCACGCCTATACGCCGGACGGGCGGTGCATCAGCCTGCTGAAGATCCTGCTCACCAACTTCTGCATCTACGACTGCGCCTATTGCATCAATCGCGTGTCGTCGAACGTGGAGCGGGCGCGGTTCGACGTGGACGAGGTCGTCGATCTGACGCTGAACTTCTACAAACGGAACTATATCGAAGGACTGTTCCTGTCGTCGGGCATCATTCGATCCGGCGATTATACGATGGAACAGCTGGTTCTGGTGGCCAAGACCCTGCGTGAGGTTCACGACTTCCGCGGCTATATCCATCTGAAGCTGATCCCCGAGGCCGATCCCAAGCTGGTGGAGATGGCGGGCCTGTACGCCGACCGTCTGTCGGCCAATATCGAACTGTCGCGCGACGAGGCCCTGGCCCGACTTGCCCCGCAAAAGGACGTCGGCGTCATCAAGAAGGCGATGAGCCAGGTGCGGTTGGGCGTCGAGGCGGCCAAGCCGGGCAAGCGCGACAAGATCAAGCCGCCCAAGTTCGCGCCGGGCGGCCAGAGCACCCAGTTGATCATCGGCGCCGACGGCGCCCCGGATACCGAAATCCTGGACCGCAGCGCGTCGCTGTATGGCGGCTATGGATTGCGGCGGGTCTATTATTCGGCCTTCAGCCCGATCCCGGATTCCAGCGCCATCCTGCCCCTGTCCAAGCCGCCGCTGATGCGCGAGCATCGACTGTACCAGGCCGATTGGCTGATGCGGTTCTACGGCTTTTCCGCGCCAGAGATCGGCGAGGGGGCGTCGGACGGCATGCTGGACCTGGCCGTCGATCCCAAACTGGCCTGGGCGCTGAACAAGCGCGAGCAGTTTCCGGTCGATGTGAACCGCGCGCCGCGCGAGATGCTGCTGCGGGTGCCGGGGCTGGGGGTGAAGGCGGTGGACCGGATCGTATCGGTCCGGCGCTATCGGACCTTGCGGCTTGAGGATGTCGGGCGGCTGACGCGGTCGGTGGCCAAGATCCGGCCGTTCATCACGGCGCTAGACTGGACACCGGGCGGGCTGACCGATGCAGCGGACCTGAGGGCGCGCGTGACCAGCCGCACGCCCGAGCAGTTGAGCCTGTTCTGATGGCGACGGCGATGCTGGACGGCGAAACGGACTTCGACGGCTGGCGCAAGGCGGCGCGGGCGTTCCGGTTGGCTGGGGTGGAGCCGGCGGCGGCGCGGTTCGTCGTGCGCGGCGGGCTGTCTGCTGCTCAAGGCGGGTTGTTCGATACACCCCATTCCGCTCATCCCCGCGAAAGCGGGGACCCAGTGCTGTCGCGAAGCACGATGGCTGGAATCGGCAGCGGGACATGCGCGGAGAGGGCAACTCCCAAAGATCTGGGTCCCCGCTTTCGCGGGGATGAGCGGATAGAAAAAGAGTTCACCGTCCCTGCCGCCTTCGTGGATCTGGCCCAGAGCCTGATCCTGCACCGATCCGTCGACCGGTTCGATCTGATGTATCGCCTGCTGTGGCGGCTGCGGGACGAGCCCGACCTGATCAAGGTGATCTCAGACCGCGACGTGGCCGACGCGTTGGAGCGGGCCAAGAACGTCAGCCGGGCGTCGCACAAGATGAAGGCCTTCGTGCGCTTTCGTCAGGTTCACGATGATCGCGGCGAGGCCTGGGTGGCGTGGTTCGAGCCGCCGCACCGGGTGCTGGAAAAGACCGCGCCCTTCTTTCAGCGGCGGTTCACGACGATGCGGTGGTCGATCCTGACGCCGGACGGCTCGGCCTTCTGGGACGGCGGGACCCTGCGGTTCGGCCCGCCCGCGACGCGCGACATGGCGCCGGCTGAGGACGAGATCGAGGATTTCTGGAAGACCTACTACGCCTCGACCTTCAATCCTGCGCGCCTGAAGGTGAAGACCATGCAGGGCGAGATGGCCAAGTCCTATTGGAAGAACCTGCCCGAGGCCGAGCTGATCCCGGAGCTGATCGCCGCCTCGTCGGTTCGCACCGAGACCATGGTCGCCGCGCCTGCGCCCGAACCCAATCCCCGTTTCGCGCGCCTGACGGCGCCTGACCTCCATGCCGCGCGGCCGGACGCAGAGGCCGTGCCTGACAGCCTGACAGATGTGGTGAACGGCGTTCAGGCCTGCCGCCGTTGCCCCCTGTATCGCGATGCGACTCAAGGGGTGTGCGGCGAGGGACCGGCGACGGCGCGGTTGATGATCGTCGGCGAACAACCGGGCGATCAGGAGGATCTGGCCGGCCGCGCCTTCATCGGGCCGGCGGGCCAGGTGCTGGACGCCGCCTTGGCCGAGGCGGGCATCGACCGATCCGACGTCTATGTCACCAACGCCGTCAAACACTTCAAGCACGAGCCGCGCGGCAAGCGCCGTCTGCACAAGACGCCGAATGCGGGCGAGGTCCAGGCCTGCCGTTGGTGGCTGGACGCAGAGCGGCGGTTGATCAAGCCCAGGGTGGTGCTGGCCTTGGGCGCGACGGCCGGTCTGGCGCTGTTGGGGCGCAAGCCCGCCGTGATGCAGGAACGCGGCGCGCCGATCGCGCTGGAGGATGGATCGAGCGCGGTCATGACCGTCCACCCCTCCTATTTGCTGCGCCTGCCCGATGCGGAGGCCAAAGCTCAGGCGCGTCGGCTGTTCATCGACGATCTGGTCGCGGTTCGGCTTCGTATGGATTGATCCGAGAACGAATCCCGTTCGGCCGCGTTTGGCATCAGCGTCAGCGTGACGGTTGGGGAATATTGAATGGGGGAGGCGGTCTCGACACGGTCGAACGACAAACATCCGCGCGAATGTCATCGCGCGTTGACATCGTCTGCCGGCTTGACCATTAGCGCGGTAGGGATTTTGGCTGCCTGGAGAGGCGGCTTGGGGAAGATCGCGATGTCCGACCGGTCGTTCGAGGCCCGATGAGCCAGCCTCAGTATGAAATCGTGGATGCAGACGGTGCGGCGAACCTGCGCCTGTCCGGCGACTGGACGACGACGGCGCTCGGCCGTCTGCCGACCGAGTTGAGCCGCGACCTGGAAGGCCGCGAAATCGCCAGCATCGACACCGCCGATCTGGGCCGGTTCGACACGGCCGGCGCCCTGGCCCTAGTGCAGGCCTCCAGCGGTCGTCTGTCCAAAAGCCAGTGGAAGGATCGGCCCGAGGCCGGCCGCATCTATCACATGATCGAGCTGCTGGAGCGCGAGAGCGCCCCAGCCCCCAAGCAGCCCAGCGCCTTCATCCGAACCTTCGCCAAGATCGGCCGGGGCGTCTATGATTTCGGCGCCGAGGCCATGCTGTCGCTGGCCTTCCTGGGGCGGCTGATGGCGGCGGTGGTCGAGGCCGCCAAACACCCCGGCGGCATCCGTTGGCCCGCCTGGGTCAGTCAGGCCGAGCGGGCTGGGTTGGACGCCATTCCCATCGTCATGATCACCAACTTCTTCATCGGGGCGGTGGTCGCCTTCATCGGCGTGGACCTGCTGACCGACTTCGGCGCCCAGGTTTTTGCGGTGCAACTGATCGGCGTGGCCATGTTCCGCGAGTTCGCGGTGGTGATCGCCTCGGTCCTGCTGGCGGGGCGATCAGCATCCGCATTCGCGGCCGAGATCGGGTCCATGCGGATGAACCAGGAAGTCGACGCCATGCAGGTCATGGGCGTCAATCCGTTCCAGGCCCTGGTGATCCCGCGCGTGGCGTCCCTGGTGCTGATGCTGCCGCTGCTGACCTTCATGGGGATGATCGGCGGTCTGATGGGCGGCCTTGTGGTGTGCTGGACCTCGCTGAACCTCGGCCCCGCCTTCTTCTTCCAACGCCTGGTCGAGGATGGGACCATGGCCCAGCACATGATGGTCGGCCTGGTGAAGGCGCCAGTCTTCGCCCTGGTCATCGCCGCCATCGGCTGCCGTCAGGGCATGTCGGTCGCCGGCGATGTCGAGAGCCTGGGGCGCCGCGTGACGGCCGCCGTGGTGCAGGCGATCTTCGCCATCATCCTGCTGGACGCCGTGTTCGCTCTGGTCTTCCTGGAGCTGAACATATGACCGACGCCCCCAAGGCCGAGACGGAAAATCTGATCGAGGTGCGCGGCCTGCTGAGCCAGTTCGGCGATCGAACCATCCACGAGAACCTGGACCTCGATCTGGTGCGCGGTGAAGTCATGGGCGTGGTCGGCGGATCGGGCGCGGGCAAGACCGTGCTGCTGAACACTATCATCGGCTTGAAGGAGCCCGAGGGCGGGTCGGTCAAGGTGCTGGGCTACGACCGCGCGACCCTGACCGACGATCAGTCGGCGGACATCGAACGCCGCACCGGCATCCTGTTCCAGCAGGGCGCGCTGTTCTCGTCGCTGAGCGTGCTGGAGAACGTCGCCTCGCCCCTGGTCGAGCACACCAAACTGCCCAAGGCGGTGATCTATGAGCTGGCCGAGCTGAAGATCGCCATGGTGGGTCTGAAGCCTGAGCATCATCACCTGAAGCCCGCCGAACTGTCGGGCGGGATGAAGAAGCGCGCCGGCCTGGCGCGGGCGCTGGCGCTGGACCCGGAACTGGTCTTCCTGGACGAACCGACGGCGGGTTTGGATCCCATCGGGGCGGCGGCGTTCGACGAGCTGATCCGGCAACTGGCGGACGACCTGGGTCTGTCCGTCTTCATGATCACCCACGACCTCGATACGCTGTACGCCATCTGTGACAAGGTGGCGGTGCTGGCGGACAAGCGGGTCGTGGAAAAAGCCACGGTGCAGGAGCTGGAACGCTCTGACCATCCGTGGATCAAGGAATACTTCCTGGGGCCGCGCGGTCGCGCAGCCACCAAGACGGCGGCCTGAGGAGAGCCGACTATGGAAAGAGACGCACATTACGCCGCGGTCGGGATCGCCACCGTCTGCCTTCTGGCGGCGCTGGCCGTGTTCACCATCTGGCTGGCCAGGCTTCAGTTCAACAGCGACTACGACATGTACGACATCGTCTTCTACGGGCCGGTGAACGGCCTGTCGGAAGGCGGCGAGGTGCATTTCAACGGCATCCGCGTCGGCGAGGTCACGGACCTGAACATCGATACCAAGCGCGGCGATCAGGTCATCGCCCGGGTTCGCGTAGACGGTACCACGCCGGTGCGCGTCACCTCGCGCGCCCAGCTGGAGCCGCAGGGCATCACTGGCCTGAACTACATCCAGATCACCGCCGGTTCGCCCAACAGCGCCCTGCTGAAGGAACAGTATCCCGACAATGTCGTGCCGGTGCTGCAAAGCCAGCCATCGCCCATCGCCGAACTGTTGAGCGGTTCGGGCACGGTACTGGCCCAGACGGTGGATGCGCTGAACCGGATAAACCGCGTCATGTCCGACGACAATATCCGCAGCTTCTCGACCAGCGTGAAGAATGTGGAATCCCTGACGACCGAGCTTGAAGCTCGCAAAGCCATCTTCCAGCAGTTGGAAGAGGCCGTGACCAACGCTAACGCTGCGGTGAAGGAATATCAGGCCTTGGCCGTGGACACGCGTCAGATCATCAACACCGACGGTCGCCAGGCCATCGCCAACATCAACTCGGCGACGGCGGAGGCCCGCACGGCCATCGCATCGGCCAACCGGTCGATCAGCGGGTTGGAGCGTCCGCTGGGCGACTTCACCACCAACAGCCTGCCGCAACTGTCCGGCACGATCGAAGAACTGCAGGACGCCACCCGTTCGCTGCAGTCCCTGATCGACGATGTCCGCGCCAGCCCGCGCGATTTCATCGGTCGTCCCCAATCCAAAGAGCTGGAGGTGCAGCCGTGATCCTTCGTCCTGTCCTTCGAATGGCCGCCTTGGCGGCCGTCCTGACCGCTCTCAGCGGGTGCGCCCTTCTGTCGAGCCCGGATCCGGTGCAGAATTATCGGTTCGGCCTGCCGGTCGAGGCGCCGTCGGCCGAGGGCGACACGCCCGCGCCACTGACGGTTTCGATCCGCCGCATCGAGTTTCCGCAGGCGACCGGCGATGACCGCATCCTGGGCGTCACAGGTCTGGAGACGGCCTATATCGGCGGGGCGCGGTGGGTGTCGCCGGCCTCGACCCTGTTCGACGACAGCCTGAAGGCCGCCTTCGCCAACCGCGCCGACCGGATCCGCGTGCTGGGCCGTCGCGAAGCCGGCACGCCGCCCCTTGTGCTGCAGGTGACCGTCACGACGTTCGAGGCGCGTTACGCCGCGCCGGGCGCCGTGCCGGACGTGGTGGTGACGGCGCGCGCGCAGCTGCGCTCCACGCCTGAACGGCGCGCCGCGTCCGGCGGGACCATTCGCCCTGAGGAAGGGCGTTCGGTCGAACGCGTCTTCACCGTGACCCAGCCGGCTGGCGACAATCGCGTGTCGGCCATCGTGGCGGCGTTCGATACCGCCACGCGCGACATCAATACCCAGATCGCCGACTGGACCATCAGCTCCGCCAACTGACGGCCGGTCGGCCTTCATTCAGGGCCGCAGGACGCAGGCGTGCGGATGCGCTAGGCTGGCTCCGAATCTGACCCGGAGTTGTCATGAGTTTTTCCGCCACCGACGCCGCCTTCGAAGGCTTTCGGGTCGTTCGTCGTCATCCGGTCGTGGCCTTGGCCTGGGGCCTCGTTTATCTGCTGATGTATGTCGTCATGTTCGGCCTGGGCGCCGACAAATGGGCGGCACTGATGGCGGCGGGCGAGGCGTTGGAACAGTCGGCCAATCCGTCGATGGCGGACTTTCAGGCCCTGGGTCAGGTCTATGCCGGCGCGCTGGCCTGGGCGGCCCCGGCCGGGCTGTTGATCGGGACGGTGCTGAGCGCCGCCGTCGCCCGGTCGGTCCTGCGTCCTGATGAGTCGCGCTGGGGCTATGTCCGCGTGGGCATGGACGAGTTGCGCGTGCTGGTCGTCAGCCTGCTGGTCAGCATCATCGTGGGTCTCGCCTCCGGCGTGGGCATGGCCTTGGTGGGCGCCGCCATCGGCTTCGGTTCGGCATCGGGTCAGCCGCTGCTGATCCTGGCGGGCGTGCTGCTGGTCTTCGCCGTCTTCGCCCTGATCGTCTGGCTGGCGATCAAGTTCAGCCTGGCCGTGCCGATGACAGTGGATCGCCGCAAGATCACGCTGTTCGAATCCTTCGGCGCCACCAAGGGCCATTTCTGGTCACTGCTGGGCATGGCTGTGATCGCGGTCATCATGTCCCTGATCGTCAGCATCCTGGGCATGATCATCGGAGCGGCGACCGACCTGATGACCGGGGGGATCCAGACCCTGGCCCGATTCGACGGCGTCGGCACGATGCAAATCCTGGCCCAGGCCTGGCCGGCCCTTCTGGTCTCGTCGGTCGTCAACGCCTTCCTCTCGGCGCTGCAACTGGCCGTGCTCTACGCCCCGTTCTCGGCGGCTTGGGCGGCGTTGAAGACGCGCTGAGCCTTCCTCATCCATCGCCGCCCATGTCCGGCGGCGATGGATGGGCCATTGGCTAGGCCGAGGCCTTTGCTCGCTTCTTCCTGGCCGGCTCGCCGACCGATCCGCCCAAGGTCGCGACCCGCGCCTTGCGCCGGGTTTCATGCCGGTCCAGCACCTCCTTGAGGTATTTGCCGGTCCAGCTGGCGCTGTTGTCCGCCACCTGTTCGGGCGTGCCGACCGCGACGATCTCGCCGCCGCCGTCGCCGCCTTCGGGGCCGAAGTCGAGCAGATAGTCGGCGACCTTGATGACATCCAGATTGTGCTCGATCACCACGATGGTGTTGCCGGCCTCGACCAGCTCCTGAAGCACCTCCAACAGTTTGCGGGTGTCCTCGAAGTGCAGGCCGGTTGTCGGCTCGTCGAGGATATACAGGGTCCGTCCGGTGGCCCGTTTCGACAGTTCCTTGGACAGCTTGACCCGCTGGGCCTCGCCGCCCGACAGGGTGGTCGCCGGCTGGCCCACCTTGACGTAGCCCAGGCCCACCCGTTCCAGCGTCAGCATCTTGTCGCGGATCGGCGGCACGGCCTTGAAGAAGGTCGCGGCCTCCTCGACCGTCATGTCCAGCACGTCCGAGATGGACTTGCCCTTGAACACGATCTCCAGCGTTTCGCGATTGTAGCGTTTGCCCTTGCAGACGTCGCAGGTGACATAGACGTCGGGCAGGAAGTGCATCTCGATCTTGATGACGCCGTCGCCCTGACACGCCTCGCAGCGGCCGCCCTTGACGTTGAAGCTGAACCGGCCGGGACCGTAGCCGCGCGCCTTGGATTCCGGCAGGCCGGCGTACCAGTCGCGGATGGGGCCGAAGGCGCCGGTGTAGGTCGCCGGGTTCGAGCGCGGCGTGCGGCCGATCGGCGACTGATCGATGTCGATGACCTTGTCGAAATGCTCCAGCCCTTCGATCCGGTCGAAGGGGGCGGGAGCCTCGGACGCATTGTTCAGGCGGCGCGCGGCGGCCTTGTACAGGGTCTCGATGGTGAAGGTTGATTTGCCGCCGCCGGACACGCCGGTGATGCAGGTGAAGACCCCGACGGGAATCTCCCCGGTGACGCTCTTCAGGTTGTTGCCGCTGGCGCCGCTGATCTTCAGCATTCGCTTGCGGTCGATGGGGCGACGGCCGTCGACGGGGATCTCGATCTCACGTTCGCCGGTCAGATATTTGCCGGTCAGGGACTTGGGATTGGCCATGACCTCGGCCGGCGTGCCTTCGGCGCAGACTTCACCGCCATGGATGCCGGCGGCCGGTCCCATGTCGATGACATAGTCGGCGGTCAGGATAGCCTCCTCGTCATGCTCGACGACGAGGACGGAGTTGCCCAGGTCGCGCAGCCCCTTCAGGCTTTCCAGCAGGCGCGTGTTGTCGCGCTGGTGCAGACCGATGGAGGGTTCGTCCAGCACATAAAGGACGCCTGTCAGGCCCGAGCCGATCTGGGACGCCAGGCGGATGCGCTGGCTCTCGCCACCCGACAGGGTGCCGGATGCGCGGGACAGAGACAGATAGTCGAGGCCGACGTTGTTGAGGAACCGCAGCCGGTCGCCGATCTCCTTCAGGATGCGCCGGCCGATCTCCATCTGCTTGTCGCTCAACGCCTCGGGCAGGGCCTGGACCCAGTCGTAGGCCTTCTTGATCGACAGGGTGGAGATGTCGGCGATGTCCTGCGCGCCCACCTTGACCGCCAAGGCCTCGGGCTTCAGCCGCTTGCCGTGGCAGGCGTCGCACGGCGTCTCGGACTGATAGCGGGCCAGTTCCTCGCGCACCCAGGCGCTGTCCGTCTCACGCCAGCGACGTTCAAGGTTCGGCAGCACGCCCTCGAACGGCTTTGAGACCTCGTATTTGCGGGCGTTGTCGTCGTAGGTGAATTTGATTTTCTCGGCGCCTGTTCCGTACAGAATCGCCTTGTGCGCCTGAGCCGGAAGTTCGCGCCATGCCACGTCCATCGAGAAGCCGTAGTGGCGGCTCAGCGACTGAAGCGTCTGGGTATAAAGCGGCGAGGGGCCGCGCGCCCAAGGGGCGACGGCGCCCTTGTGCAGGGTCTTGTCGCGATCCGGGATCACCAGGCCGGCGTCGAAGGCCAGCTTGACCCCCAAGCCGTCGCAGACCGGGCAGGCGCCGAATGGATTGTTGAATGAAAACAGCCGCGGCTCGATCTCGCTGATCGTGAAGCCGGAGACCGGACAGGCGAACCGTTCGGAGAACAGCAGGCTGCGCGGCGCCGTTTCGCCCTCGGCTGTGCTCGCCCACTCGGCGTTGGCGATGCCGTCGGCCAGACCCAGCGCAGTCTGCAGGCTGTCGGCGTAGCGGGCTTCCTGGTCAGGCTTGGTGACGATCCGGTCCACGACGATGTCGATGTCGTGCTTGAACTTCTTGTCCAGCGTCGGCGCCTCGTCGATCGGATAGAACTGCCCGTCGATCTTCAGGCGCTGGAAGCCCTGGCGCTGCCATTCGGCGATCTCCTTCTTGTACTCGCCCTTGCGGCCGCGAACGACGGGAGCGAGCAGCAAGATGCGTTCGCCATCCGGCAGGGCGACCAGCTTGTCGACCATCTGGCTGACGGTCTGGCTCTCGATCGGCAGGCCGGTGGCCGGCGAATAGGGCACGCCGACCCGCGCCCACAGCAGACGCATGTAGTCGTGGATTTCCGTCACCGTTCCGACGGTCGAGCGGGGGTTCTTGGACGTCGTCTTCTGTTCGATGGAAATGGCCGGCGACAAGCCTTCGATCAAATCCACGTCCGGCTTGCCCATCAGCTCCAGGAACTGGCGCGCATAGGCCGACAGGCTCTCGACGTAGCGCCGCTGCCCCTCGGCATAGATGGTGTCGAACGCCAGCGACGACTTGCCCGAGCCCGACAGGCCGGTCATCACCACCAACTGCTCGCGCGGAATATCGAGGTCCACGCCCTTGAGATTATGCTCGCGGGCGCCGCGAACGCGGATGAAGTTATGCTTTTCGGTCATGCTGTCCGGAGAACGCGGAGGAGGGCCGGTCGGGTCCGGCGCGACATCGCTATATGGGGATGAATCGTAGGATTGAAGCAAGAACAATGTGGGAACATTGCAGCGCTAGACGGGCTGGGTTATCGTCGCGGCATGGCCGATGGTTTCGACATCCATCTGAACGCAGATCAGGCGCGCCGGCTGAAGGCTGCGGCCGAGGCGGCGGGCGTGGAGCCGACGGCCTATGCCTTGAAAGCGCTGGAAGGCGTAATCGGCGATATCAGCATCACAGGCGTCAGCGAATATCCGGCGGCTTGGGTCGCGGAGGACGCCGAACGCTGGGCGGAATATGAGCGGACGGGAGTGACCATTCCGCTGGAAGATGCGTTGGCCGCTTTTGACGCCGCCCTGGATGAGAAGCTGCGCGCGAAGGCGCGTTGAAGTTCGTCGTCGTCGTGCTCCCGTCTGCGGAACGGGATCTTCTGCGACTGACATCTTTTCTGGCCGAAGCGGCGCCTTCTGCCGTCGAGCGAATGCGGGCGGTGTTGAAGGCAGCGCTGCGATCGCTGTCCGATATGCCGGACAGGGGCCAGAAGATTGACGATAGGGACCGGCGACTTAAGACGCCGTTCGGCGACGGCGCCTATGTCATCATCTATCGGGTCGAGGCGCGGCGGGTGGTCGTCTCGCATATCTTCCACTCTCGTGAAAACTGGCGGGCCTGACCTATTCTGGCGTCCAGACCTGCGCCGGCCGCGCGAACCGCTCGCCCTTGGCCAGGATCACTCCGTTGGCTGTTGCGATCCCCAGTTCCAGGCTTTCGGCGATGCGGCGGGCGCGTTCGATGAAGTGATTGGCGGCGACAGGCGGGCACAGGGCGCAGGCGGTCTCGACGAACAGCTCCAGCCAGCGGTCGAAGTGGCGTGCGTCTATGGGCAGGGGCAGGTGTTTGGGCATCGGCCGGCCCTGATAGACGCCGGTCGAGAGCGCGATTGACGACCAGAACAACTTCATCTGCGCCAGGTGCGGCGCCCAGTCGGCGATGCGGGCGGCGAAGATCGGCCCGATCAGGGCGTCGTCGCGGACGCGGGCGTAGAAGCCTTCGACCAGGGCGTCGATCATGGCCTCGTCTATGCCGGTCTCGTCACGCAGGCGCTGGACGGCGGCCTCGCGGCGGGCGGCGGCGCCGGCGGGATCGTCGATGCGGAAACGGCTTTCCATAGCGGCCCGTCTAGCCGGAGCGAGCCTATTGGTCGAGGAAATCGCCGGCGTTGAAGGACAGGATGCAGACGGGATCGGTGCCCGCTGCATCGGTGGAGCAGGCATCCACGCCGAACAGATCACCTTGGACCTTGGCGGTGGAGCGGAAGGTGCGGCCGTCGCGCTGGAACACCGAGCCGATCCTGTCGCTCCAGAGGATAAGGGCAGTCGCGAAGGCGGCGGCCGGCGCGCCGGTGCAGGTGAACAGCAGGAACTCGGCGCCGCGCCCGTCATCGGTGCGGCGATAGGCGCCAGCGGCTGCGGCCTGTTCAAGGCAGGCGGCGTAGAGACGGGCGTTCGGCGTCGGATCCTGGGTCGGAACAGCGGCGTAGTTTGGAGGCGCGGGCAGGGCATCGGGCGCGGTGGCGCAGGCGGCAGAAGTCAGGGTGGAAAGCAGGGCGAGAGCGGCGAGGGGCTTCATGGATGTCTCCTGACGGCCAAGCTTCTCACGCGGCCGTGTTCGACACCAGGCTTGCGCATTGCGGGATTACGACCCATCCTCCTTGTTCTGACGCGTTTTGCAGAAGGTTTGACGATCATGATCATCGCACTGGCCACCGGTTCCGCCCTGTCCGCCATGCTGCTCGTGATCCTCAATGCCAACCAGCCCAAGCCAAAACGCGTCCCCGTCCGCACGCGCGACACTCGACAAGGTCGCCGCTAGGACGCCTGACGGCGTAACCCTATTCGATAATCTGAGCCTGACGTTCGGCGACGAACGCACGGGCGTCGTCGGCCGCAATGGCGCGGGCAAGAGCACGCTCCTGCGCCTTATATCGGGCGCTGCGACGCCGGCCGAGGGCGCGGTGGCGCGCGCCGGCTCGGTCGGTGTGCTGGATCAGCGTTACGACCCTGCGCCGAACGAGACGGCGGCGCAGACCTTGGGCGTCGCAGAAGACCTGGCCATCATTGCGCGGGTGCTGGACGGCGAGGGGACGGCCGACGATCTGGCTGAGGCCGACTGGACGCTGGAGGTGCGGCTGGGCGAGGCTCTGGCTGCCGTGGGGCTGTCCGGGGTGGCGCTGGATCGACTGACCACCAGCCTGAGCGGGGGCGAGCAGACGCGGTTGAGGTTGGCGGGCCTGATGCTGGCTCGGCCGGATCTGATCCTGCTGGACGAGCCGACCAATCATCTGGACGTGGAGGCGCGGGCGCTGGTCGCGGAGGTGATCGGGCGCTGGGACGGCGGGGCCGTGGTGGTCAGCCATGACCGCAACCTGTTGCGTCGGATGGACCGGATCGTGGAGGTGTCGGGCCTTGGCGTGGCGATCTACGGCGGCGGCTATGACCTGTATGTCGCGCGCAAGGCGGCCGACCGCGAGGCGGCGGAGCGCGGTCTGATCGAGGCCGAGCGCGATGTCGCGCGGGCGGGCGCCGAGGCGCAGAGGCGAACGGAAACCAAGGTGAAGCGCGACGCGGCGGGGCGGCGCAAGGCGGCCAAGGGCGACCTGCCCAAAATCCTGCTGGGCGCACGGGCCGAGCGGGCCGAGAACAGCGGCGGGCGCGACCGGCTGCTGGCCACGCGACAGGCCGAGGCGGCGCAGGGCGTGCTAGCGGCGGCGCAGGAGCGGGTGGAGCGCACGCGGGCGCTGGCCATCCCCATGCCGACGACGGGATTGGCGAGCGGGCGAACGGTGCTGATGCTGGATCAAGCGTCATGGACGACGCCCGAGGGGCGGACCATCGTCGGGCCGATCGACCTCAGGCTGGTCGGGCCGGAGAGGGTCGCGGTGACCGGGGCGAACGGGGCGGGCAAGACGACCTTGTTGCGGCTGATCACAGGCGATCTGGAGCCGACGGCGGGGTCCGTCGAGCGGCCGGTGCGGGCGGTTCTGCTGGATCAGGAGGCGGCGATCCTGAAGCCGGACGAGACGCTGGTCGAGGCGTGGCGGCGGCTGAACCCGCAAGGGAGCGTCAACGACGCCCAGGCGGCGCTGGCGCGGTTCCTGTTTCGCAATACGGCGGCCCAGCGCCGGGTCGGCGACCTTTCAGGCGGCGAACGGCTGAGGGCGGCCCTGGCGTGCGTCATGACCGGCGCGACGCCGCCGCAACTGCTGGTGCTGGACGAGCCGACGAACCATCTGGACCTGGACGCCGTCGCCGCCGTGGAGGCGGCGCTGACCGCCTATGACGGGGCGCTGGTCGTCGTCAGCCACGATGCGGACTTTCTGGCCGCGCTGGAGGTCACGCGCACCGTCGTCCTGTGACAGGCTTAGGCGATCAGCCCCAGGCCTCGACGGCGCCCTTGCGGCGGACCATCGAGGGGCTGGTGAGCTGTGTGCGCGGTTCGGCCTCGGCGCGGCCGAACAACCAGCCCTGGCCGTATTCGACGCCTGCGGCCTTCAGTTCGGCGGCGACGCCGTCGGTTTCTATCATTTCTGCGATGGTTTCCAGCTTCATCGAGCGGCACAGCTCCACGATGCTGTGCAACATGGCCTTGGACCGTTCGTCCGTCTGGATGTCGCGCACGATGGCGCCGTCGATCTTGACCGCATCGACCGAGAGCTTTCGCAGATAGTCGAAGGCGGCGGCGCCCGCGCCGAAATCGTCGATACAGACCTTGATGCCGGCTTCGCGCAGGGCGGCCAGGCGACGGTCGGCGGCCTCGATGTCGGCGAGGGCCGAGGTCTCGGTGACTTCCACCATCAGGCGTCGGCGTTCCTCTGGCGCGCCGGCGGTCATGCGTAGAAGCTGTTCGACATAGGTGTCGTCGCCCAACGAGGCGCCGGAGACGTTGATCGCCATCTTCAGCAGGCCGGCGCCCGACTGACGCATCCGTTTCAGCACCTTTTCCGCGACGGCCAGATCGAAGGACTCGATCAGATCCAGTTCCTCGGCCATGCGGATGGCGTCTGCCGGGCCGGTATTTCCGTTGAAGCGGGTCAGGGCCTCGAAGTGGTGGACGGCGCGGGAGTCGAGGTGGACGATGGGCTGATAGTGGACCTGGAACTCGCGCGACTTGACCAGGCTGCGGAAGGTCTCGGCGTCGCGGAAGGTGCGTTTCAGCGAGTCCGCGAAGGCGATCTGCGGATTGATCAGGCCATCGCCCTTGAGGCAACCCTCGATGGCGAACCGCATGGCGCGAAGCACGCACAGCGAATCCGATCCGGGCGGCACGGGCGAACTGAAGGCTTCGGCGCCGAGCGACAGACCTTCGGCGCGGCCGGCCTCGATGATCTCGGCGGCGATGTCACGACGGTCGTTGGCGGGACGCAGCAGGGCGAAACGCACGCCGGTCAGCTGGGCCGCGCCCGAACCGTCGATGGCCGCCGATTGCAGGGTCGCCTCGATGCGGCGGTTCAGACGGTTGGCGGCTTCGCCGCTGACATTCTCCAGACCGCGAATGTCCAGGAAGGACAGGGCCAGGTCCGTGTTGGCCTCAAGCACCCGCCCGGCGTCGGCCAGGAATTCTTCCGCCTCCAGCAGAGGGCGGGTTTCAAGATCTTCGAGCGCGAAGGCCGGGCCTTCATAGGATATGGCGCAGGACACGGCAGGTGCCATCTGCGGCAGGACGAAGGCCCGGAACGTGGCGCGACGCACGCGGTCGGGTCCTGCCGCCACGAGAATGGACGTGGAGGGAATGCGGACGCCGGACTTCATCTTGCCCAAGGCCGTCAGTGTGGATGCGCCCTCGTGCAACAGATCGAGCAGCGGTCGGCCGGTCCAGGTCGCCCCGGCGTCCTCGCCTGCCACAGCCCCGGCGCCGATCGCAAAGGAGACAACGCCCTTCGGGTCCACCTCCACCAATGTGTCGGCGGATGCGAAGGCCAAACCTAGCAGGCGAGTGGTCAGCGTCATGAAAGCATGCTGACACGCAGTCGCTTAAAAAATAGGCAATAATCCTTAGGCGCAGGCTCGAACCGCATTTGCGATATCGATAAAACCTCAGAGAGATTTCTCTGCAACCAAAGGAATTCAAGCCATCCGGTTGATGGCGACGGCGCGTCCATCGCCCAGCGCCGCGCGGCCGTCGGCGGCATAGGCGGAGGCCGGCGTGCGGGCGGCGGTGACCTCTGCCGCAATGGCGCGGACGAGGCCCTCGGAAATCTGGCGCGCGGCGTCGACGGCGCGACCATGGCGGCTCAGCACGGCGTCGAATTCGCGGGTGGCGTCGATCAGGGTCTTGCGGTCATCCAGCGGCGCGCCGCTCAGCAAGGCCGGGTTCGCCTTTACGTGAGCGGAATCGCGACGATAGAGATTGGCCATCTCCTGGGTTTCGGCCAGGCCCGAGGCCACGTCCTGGGGGCGGCCGTCGGCGAAGGCGAAAGTCTCGGCCTCCAGTCGCTCGGTCAGGCGCAGCGTCAGCGCGGTCAGTTGGCGCACGCGCGCCTGGGCCAGTTCCATATCGCTCATTGTTTGCCCTCCTGCATCTTCAGCATTTCGGCCATGACGGTGTTGCTCAGGCCGATGCCGCCGGCCTTGACCGTGCTCTTGGCCATTTCGTCCAGCATGAAGCTGCGCCATGTCGCCTCGCCCTGGCCGCCGCCGAACAGGCCGTCGGTCGAAATGCCCTCGAACATCGGCTTCAGCATCTGCGAGATGAAGGTGGCCTCGAAGGCCTTGGCGGTTTCCTCGATCTTGTCGCGGTTCGGCGCCGTGGGCGCGGCCGCAGCGGGCCGCAACAGATCGGGGGAGACGGTCAGATCGCTCATGCTCACATCACCTCGATGTCGGCCTGAAGGGCGCCGGCGGCCTTGATGGCCTGAAGAATGCTGATCATGTCGCGCGGGCTGACGCCCAGGGCGTTCAGGCCGTTGACCAGGGTGGACAGGTTGGCCCCGCCCCCGACCATCCGCATCTGGGTGCCCAAGTCCTCTTCGACGCTGACCTGAGTAGAGGGCACGACGGCGGTCTGGCCCTGGCTGAAAGGCGCGGGTTGGCTGACGATCGGCTGTTCGTCCACCGAGATGGTCAGATTACCCTGGGCGATGGCCACCCGAGAGACGCGTACCGCGTCGCCCATGACGATGACGCCGTTGACCTCGTCGATGATGACCTTGGCCGGCGTGTCGACGCTGACGGCCAGGTTCTCGATCCGGCTGATGAAGCCTGCCATGCCCAGTTCCCCCGGCGCGCGCAGGGCGACCACGGTCCCGTTCTCGGCCAGGGCCGAACCGGGGTAGGCGGCGTTCACCACGGCGGCGACACGCTGGGCGGTGGTGAAATCGGGGTTGCGCAGGTTCAGGCGCACCTCGTTCATATTGGCCATCTGGAAGCCGGTCTCGCGTTCGACCACCGCGCCGGAGGCGATCCGGCCGGCAGTCGGCACGCCGCGCGTGACCGAGGAACCCGATCCACCGGAGGCCGAGACGGCTCCGGTCTGAACCGACCCCTGGGCCACCGCATAGACCTGACCATCCGCGCCCTGCAGACTGGTGACGACCAGCGAACCGCCCAGCAGGCTCTTGGCGTCGCACATGGAGGCGACCGACACATCGACGCGCGAGCCGGGCGTGGCGAAGGCCGGCAGGTCGGCGGTGACCATGACGGCGGCCATATTCTTGGTGTTGGCGTTGGCGCCGCGGATGTTTACGCCCAGACGCTCGGTCATGCCTTCCAGCGACTGGCGGGTGAAGGGGCAGTTGCGCAAGCTATCGCCGGTGCCGTTCAGGCCCATGACCATGCCGTAGCCGACCAACTGGTTGCCGCGCACGCCCTCGACGGCGACGATGTCCTTGATGCGGGACTGCGACTGGGCCAGCGCCGAGGTCGCACCGCCGGCGACGACGATCGTCGCAGCGACGGAGGCGATGAGGCGGGCAAGCAGATTTTGCATCGGTCAGACGTCCACGCAAGGTTACGCCTTCATCCTTGCGAGGATCATGCCGGATAATTAACGACGCGAATTCAACGTTGGCTGGCTTTGCAGCGGTATTGAAGCGGCAGGATTTGCCGGGGCGTTAACCAAACAGTCACCGCCGCCCGTCATGCATGGGGTCATGACGCGGAGCACCTACGCATGAAGGTTGTCGGCCCAAACGGCGTCAGCACGCCCGCAAGCACACGCACGACGCGATCCGCCAGCGACTTTTCGCTGGGCCAGGCGCCGGCTGCCGCGTCGCCTTCGGCCGCGACCGCCAGCACTGCGACCGGCGGTGTCTCTGACGTCTCGGCCCTGATGGCGCTGCAAGGGATCGAGGGGCCGCTGGAGAAGCGTCGCCGGGCGATCCGACGGGGCGGCGGTCTTCTGGACCGACTGGACGAACTCAAGCTGGCGCTACTGACGGGCGACGCCGACGAGACCTCGCTGGATCAGTTGGCGCGCACCCTGCGCGAAGAGCGCACCGATGACGGCGACGAAGGACTGAGCGCCTTGCTGGACCAAATCGACCTCAGGGCCTCCGTGGAGCTGGCGAAGGCCGAAATGCGCAATAAACGCGGCTGAGGCGGAAAAATCGCCTAATCTCAGAACGCTAAGCTTGGTTAGTGAGTGACATTTGTCACTGTAAGCCCTCGGATCGCCATAATCGGATCACGGATTCGAGAACCACATTGCCGCGACTCGACAGGCTGATTATACGGCCATCTGCGCCACAGGGGGGCGCGTTAGAGAGCGTGAGATCGATGAACGCTTTGGCGTCCGTTGTGTCCGACGAAACCGGCCCGTATCGGCCGTCTGACAGCGAGCCGTTCATGAGTGAACGGCAACAAGCCTATTTCAAGAAGAAGCTGATAGACTGGAAGGATGACATCCTTCGCGAGTCCAAGGGCACGGTGGTCAACCTGAAGGCCGAGACCGAAAACCACCCCGATCTGGTGGATCGCGCCTCTTCTGAATCCGACCGGGCCTTGGAGCTTCGTACCCGGGACCGCCAGCGCAAGTTGATCTCCAAGATCGACGACGCCCTGCGCCGGATCGAGGACGGCTCCTACGGCTATTGCGAGGATACGGGCGAGCCCATCAGCCTGGGCCGCTTGGAAGCTCGCCCGACGGCGACCCTGTCAGTCGAAGCTCAGGAACGCCACGAACGCCGCGAACGCGTCCACCGCGACGACTGACCTTCAGCCCGTTCAGGCGGGCAGGGCAGGAGTCAGATCGGTCTGGCTGAAGTCGTCGCCCTTGAACAACAAGGGGGCGTCGCTTTCTTTCGCCAGGGCGTAGGCGAAACACTCGCCTAGATTGAGCTTGGCGGGCGTGCACTTGCCGAAGTCGATCTGTGCTTGCGCGGCGACTTTCGCCGTTGCGGCCGTCGCTGGCGCGACCTGTATCCCAAAGTTCGTAAGCAGGGCGTCGAGGTCTGCAACTCCGTCGCCGCCACGCAAGCCGTGGATTCGCGTGTGGGCTTCCCAGTACCCTATTGGCGACAGCACGGCGTTCTCGGTCGCAAGGATCGTCAGTATCTGGCGCTTCTCCGGTTCGTCCAAAAGCACGGCCACCAATGCGGTGGCATCGACGACGATCATTTGGGCAGGCCGTCCTCATCATAGAAGTCGTCATCGGTCAGTAGCGGCCCCAGGATTGGAAGCGACTGGAAATGCGCGACGATGGCTTCCGCCGCCGCTATTTTTCGATCGATTTCCGCCTGTCTGGCTGTATTCGCCCGAGCTTCTCGATCACGCGCCATCTCATCGACCAAGTCGGTAATGGACAGGCCTTCGCGTTGCGCAAGACTGCGCAGCCGCTCGGCGACATCTGGCTTTCTGATCTGCACTGGCGCGTTCATGATGGTTATGGATTTATCATGATGAGCCGTTCAATCCAACCCGCGCCTTGACTTCGCCGGGTTGCGGGGCGACCTAGCCGCCTCGCTTTCGAGGTCGTCTATTCATGTCCGTCAAGGTCCGTTTCGCCCCGTCGCCCACGGGTAAGCTGCACGTCGGCAATGTCCGCACCGCCCTGGTGAACTGGATGTTCGCCAAGGGGCAGGGCGGGTCGTTCGTGTTGCGGATCGACGACACCGACCTGGCGCGCTCCACGCCCGAGTTCGAACAGGGGATCGAGGACGATCTGACCTGGCTGGGGATGCTGTGGGACGAGCGGGACAACCAGTCCAAGCGGTTCGACCGTTACGAGGAAGCGGCTGCGCGCCTGAAGGCTTCAGGCCGGCTGTATCCGGCCTATGAAACGGCCGACGAACTGGACCGGCGCCGCAAGGTGCAGTTGTCGCGCGGCCTGCCGCCGATCTATGACCGCGCCGCCCTGGAACTGACGGACGAGCAGAAGGCGGCCTATGAGACCGAGGGGCGTCGGCCGCACTGGCGCTTCAAGCTGGAAGGCAAGCGGGTCGCCTGGGAAGACCTGGCGCGCGGTCATGCCGAGGTGGACACCGCCTCGATGTCGGACCCGGTGCTGATCCGCGAGGACGGCCTGTTCCTCTACACCCTGCCGTCCGTGGTGGACGACATCGACATGGCCATCACCCACATCATCCGGGGCGAGGACCACGTCACCAACACCGGCGCGCAGATCGAGATCTTCGAAGCGCTGGGCGCGACGGTTCCCGGCTTCGCCCATATGCCGCTACTGGTCGGCGCCGACGGCGCGGCTCTGTCCAAGCGTCTGGGATCCCTGTCGATCAGCGACATGCGCGACCAGGGCTATGAGCCGATCGCCATCACCAGCCACCTGGGCCGTATCGGAACGTCAGATCCGCTGGAAGTCGGCGCCTCAGTCGAGGCCCTGGGGCAGAGCTTCGCCTTTTCCAAGATGGGCCGGTCGCCGGCCCGTTACGACACGGCGGATTTGGACCGCCTGAACGCCCAGGCCCTGCATGTGATGGACTATGCGACGGCCCAGCCGCGCCTTCAGGCGCTGAACGCCGATCTCGGCGAGACCTTCTGGTCTGTGGTGCGCGGCAACCTTACCAAGTTCGCCGATGTCGTTGAAATGGCGAAGATCGTTCAGGGGCCGGTCCAGCCGGTGATCGAGGACGCCGCCTTCATCGAGACGGCGCTTCGTCTGTTGCCGGACGTGATCGACGAAAACGCCTGGTCGACGTGGACCTCGGCCGTCAAGGCTGAGACGGGCGCCAAGGGCAAGGCGCTATTCATGCCGCTGCGTCTGGCGCTGACGGGCCAGCCGCATGGGCCGGACATGGCGGCCATGGCGCCGCTGATCGGTCGCGAGACCATCCAGCGGCGTCTGAGAGGCGAGGCGGCCTAAACCGCCTCGACCCCGATCAGGCATTGCAGACGGCCAGTTCGTCGGCGCTGAGTTCGACACCTTTGTACGAGAAGGCGGTCACCGGGCCGAACTTCTGAACCACGCGACGGCAGGCGCGCGTTGCAGGTTGCGGCGTGCCGCCCGAAGCGGTGCAGGTCGCGCCTTCGCAAGACCAGCGCGCGCCGTCGATGATGGTGGCGCGAGCGGGCGCCGAGGCGGCGTCGACCAGGGTCAGGCTGGTGGCGGCCGGCGTCTGGGCGACGGCCGGAGCGGCGGCGAACAGGGCGGCGGCGATGAGCAGGGCGCGCATGGAAAACTCTCCGAAATGAAGAACGGCGTCGTGCCGCTGAGCCCCAATGTCAGTTTTCCATAAAAACTGTCAATACGTAGTCGCGCGAATATTAGCGACGATCACTTATCGCTGATCATGTTTCACCTGCGGCATGTCGCCGCCACCCTGAACCTGGGCCATCGCCTCTTCGACCGTCTCGGCGACGGTCCAGGCGTCGAGGAACGAAGGCGGGGTCATGCCTTCCTCGACGCTGTGCTTCATCAGGGCGAAGAAGCCGTTCCAGAAGCCGTTCAGGTTTAAAAAGACCACCGGCTTGTGGTGCAGGTCCAGCCGCTTCCACGACAGCAGTTCGACGACTTCTTCCAGGGTGCCGATGCCGCCGGGGGCGACCACGAAGGCGTCGGATTGGTCGTACATCAGTTGCTTGCGCTCGTGCATAGAGGTGACGACGACGGTCTCGACCTCGTCGAACAGGCGTTCGCGGCTGCGCAGGAAAGCCGGCATGATGCCGACGACCCGGCCGCCCGCTTCGTGCGCGCCGCGCGCCGAGGCGCCCATCAGGCCCACGCCGCCGCCGCCATAGACCAGCCGCCATCCGGCCTCGGCCGTCGCCTTGCCGAAGGCGTAGGCGGCCTCGGTGTAGGAAGGATCGGCGGTTTCGGAGGCGCCGCAGAACAGGCAGACGGAAGAGCCGTCGAACGGCAGGAACGAAACGGGGGGTAGGGACATGGAGCCTCGAAGAAAACGAATACCCGATCTGGCCATGGCCAAACCGACGGCGCTCAAGCTAACACAGGCTCAAGCCGCTGGGTCGCCAGTCCTATATCGTAGAGGCGCAGGATGAAACGTCGGATGATCGTCGCGTGTGTCGCGGTCCTGGCTGCGGCGGCCTGTTCCGATCCGCAAGGCGGCGTGGCGGGGCCGACAGGGGCGGACGAAGCCTCGCCCTGGGTCCGGCCGCCGCTGATCGACGGTGTGACCCGTGATGGCGGGGTGCTGGTCGTGCGCGGGGCGGCGGGTCCGAACGCGCGCGTGGTGTTGCGTGCGCCCGATGCGGCTGCGGTGGCGGCCAGCGCGGATGGGGCGGGCCGATTCGAACTTCGATTGCCGCCCCTGCACGGCGATGTCCGGTTCACGCCCGAGGTGCAGGTGGGCGAGGACGCTGCCGTCTCGCCCGAGACATTGGTGGTCATCCAGGGCGGAGCGGGGCCTGTCGCGCTGATCGCCGCAGGCCAGCCGACCGTCCGTCTGGACGGCGCAGGCGGGCTGGACGCCGTGGACTCGGACGGCGCCACGCTGATGGCGTCGGGTCAGGCGGAAAGCACGGCGCCCGTCGTGACCATCAACGGCGTCGGCGTGACGGCGACGGCGATCGGGCGCGGGCGGTGGCGCGCCGTCACAGGACAAGCGGGCGCAGCGACGATCACGGTGAACGGCAAGAGCGTCGACTATCCGGGCGCGGGCGGTGCGACGGGGTTCGTCATCGAGCGGGCGGGGCAGGGCTGGCGGATCACCTGGCCTGTGGCGCCGAACGGTCGCCAGTCGGCGTGGCTGCCGGATCGGGTCGGTTAACGTCCTGGAAACCAATTTGGTTAACTAAGAGGATCGTCCTCAGGGACACCATCACCGAACCTTGTTTCAGCCCGGCGCCCCCGCCGGGCTTCTTTTTTTGATCGCAGCTCAGCCCTTGTCGGGCGTGTCTTTCGTCTTTTCCGTGCGATCCCGGAACAGGGCGGCGCGGGCCAGAAGGATCAGGGTGACAGGCGTCGTGACGGTCAGGAACAGACCGATCAGGATTTCGCGCGGCATGAACCGCCCCTCGACTGTCGTGAACCACACCACCGACGCCGCCAGCACCAGCGCCATGCCCAGGGGCGCGCCCAACGTCGGCGCGTGGACACGCTCGTAGAAGGTCTTCAGCCGCGTCAGGCCGACCGCGCCCAGCAGCGACAGGGCCGAGCCGGCGAGCGCCAAACCCACGACGACGAAGGCGGCCCATGCGGGAACTTCAGCCTGGGTCATTCGATCACCTCGCCGCGCATCAGGAACTTGGCCAGGGCTACGGTGGCGGCGAAGCCCAGCATGCCGATCACCAGGGCGGCCTCGAAATAGAGCTGGCTGTTGGTGCGGATGCCGAACACCACCACCAGAAGCATGCCGTTCAGATAGAGGGTGTCCATGCCCAGCACGCGATCCTGGGCGCGCGGGCCGTGGATGATACGCCAGGCGGCCAGGCCCATGGCGCAGATCAGCATCAGCTGGGCCAGACCCAGGCCCCAGGTCAGCACCGCCGCCGTCATTCGAAGATCTCCATCAGCCGGCGCTCGTAGCGATCCTTGATCAGGCGCACCCAGGTCTCTTCGTCCACCAGGTCGAGCACGTGCAGCAGCAGCCGGCCGGTCGCGGACTCGTATTCGACCCACAGGGTGCCGGGCGTCGAGGTGACGATGATGGCCAGGACCGCCAGGCCGTATCGGTCGCGCAGATCCAGCGGGATATGGATGAAGCCGGACGTCCGCTCATGGCGACGGTGACCCAGGATGATCTGGGCCACGGCCCAGTTCGATCGCACCACGTCGCCGATGACGTCTACGGCGAGGCGCGCCATGGCCTTCGGCGCCTTCAACCGGACGCGATCGACGCCCAAGGCCAGCATGATGATCGGCGCCAGCAGGGCCAGCAGAAGGGCGAGCACCAGAGACGGCGGGGCGATCGACGCGCTGAGCAGGATCGAGGCGACGAACAGGCCCAGCGACAGGACGGGGTAGGGAAGGATGCGTCTCATCGGCCGCCTCCGCCCAGGACGGCGTGGATGTAGCCCTGCGGCTCGGCCAGGCAGGCCGCCGTGTGGTCGGTGTAGATCAGGGCGGACCCGGCGAAGATGGCCAGGAAGACGCAGGCGCCGAGCAGGGCGGCGACCGCCGTCAGTTCGGCCGCGCCCACAACGAAAGGCGGGGCATCCTCGTCGCGGGTCCAGATGGCGCCGACGCCCAGACGGGTCAGACCGATCAGGGCGCCGAGGCTGGACACCGACAGCACCGCCACCAGCGTCCACGCAGCCGCTCCGCCGACGCCGACTAACGCGCTGATCATCGACAGTTTGCCGACGAAGCCCGCGAGGGGTGGCATGCCCGCCACCATCAGGGTGCAGATCAGGAAGGCGCCGCCCAGGGCCGCCACGGCCGCCGGGATGACCAGGCCGGGCTCATTGCGTTCCTCATCGTCGAACGGGTCACGATATTCATCGTCGAAGACGGCGCGCGCCTCGCCCACATCGGTCTCGCGTCCGCGCTGCAGGATCTCGGCCAGCAGGAACAGGGCCGCGCAGGCCAGGGTCGAGCCGATCAGATAGAAGAGCGCGCCGCTGAGGGCAGCCGTATCGCCGACGCCCAGGATCGCCAGCACAGTGCCCGACGAGATCATCACCCCGAACCCGGCGGCGCGGGACAGATCGCGCGAGGCGATCAGGCCGAATGTGCCGAAGGCGATGGTCGCCAGGCCGCCGAACATCAGCCATGTGAGCCCGAACCCGGCCGACGCCCCTGCGTCTGCGCCGAACAACAGCATGCTGAGCCGGATGATCACATAGACCCCGACCTTGGACAGGATGGCGAAGACCGCCGCCGCCGGGGCGCTGGCGGCTGAATAGGTCGAGGTCAGCCAGAAGCCGACGGGCCACATGGCGCATTTGACCAGGAAGGCCGTGCCCAGCACCGCCGCCCCGATGTGGAACAGGCCCCGGTCGCCCGCCGCGATGGTGGGAACCCGCATCGCCAGATCGGCCATATTCAGCGTGCCCGTCACCCCATAGATCAGGCTGACGCCGATCAGGAACAGCAGGGAGGCGGTCAGGTTGACGGCGATATAGATCACGCCCGCCCGCACCCTGGCCTCGCCCGAACCATGCAGGGCCAGGCCGTAGGAGGCGGCCAGCATCACCTCGAAGAAGACGAACAGGTTGAACAGGTCGCCGGTCAACAGGGCGCCGTTGACCCCCATGATCAGCAGCAGGAACAGGGCGTGGAAACGCGGCCCGGCCCGGTCCCACCGCGCCAGGGCGAAGATCAGAGCGCAGCCGCCCAGGACGCTGGTCAGGGCCACCATCATCGTCGACAGCCGGTCGGCGACCAGGACGACGCCGTAGGGCGCGGCCCATGATCCCAGGCGATAGACGCGCGCGGTGTCGCCGCCGCCCACCGCGCCATTGGCGCTCTCGTGCAGCAGGACCAAGGCCATGACCAGAATGGCCGCCATGGCGGCCAGGCTTAGCGAGGCCTTCAGGATGCGACGACGCTCGTCCACCAGCAGCATGGCCGAGGCGATGATCATCGGCAGAACGATGGGGCCGATGATCAGATGGGCGTGCCAGTCGGTCATGCGTCAGGCTCCTTGCCGTCGACATGGTCGCTGCCGGTGATGCCGCGCGCGGCCAGGATGACCACCAGGAACAAGGCCGTCAGGGCGAAGCTGATGACGATGGCCGTCAGGACCAGGGCCTGGGGCGTCGGGTCGGTGTAGCGCGCCGGATCGGAGACATCGCCCGCCAGCACGGGCGGCGCGCCCGACTTCAGCCGTCCCATGGCGAAGATGAAGATGTTGACCGCATAGGACAGCAGCGACAGCCCCATGATGACCTGGAAGGTGCGGGGGCGAAGCAGCAGCCAGACGCCCGAGGCCGCCAGCACGCCGATGGCGAGGGCGAGAACCAGTTCCATCATGACGGCTCTCCTTCCTCGGCGTCTCTCTGCTTTGGCTTGCGCAGCGACTGGTGCGCCAGGGCGACCAGGGTCAGAACGGTGGCGCCGACGACCAGGACCACCACGCCCAGGTCGAACAACACGGCGCTGGCCAAAGGCACACGGCCCAGGATCGGCAGGTCTGCATACTGGAACCACGAGGTCAGGAACGGGTAGCCGAACAGCCACGACCCGATCCCGCTGAGCGCCGCGATCACCAGACCGGCGCCGATCCAGAAGATGGGGCGGATGGCCAGCCGCTCCTCCACCCACCGGGCGCCCGAGGCCATATATTGCAGGATGAAGGCGATCGACAGGGCCACGCCAGCCGCGAACCCACCGCCCGGCAGGTCATGCCCGCGCAGGAACAGATGCACCGCCAACAGGATGATGAAGGGGAAGATCCAGCGCATGACCACGCGTGGGATCAGCATGGTCTCCTTCAGGGTATCGCCTTCCGAGCGGGTGTCGTGATCGCGATCCGAGGCGTTCTGGGCCTTCTGCTGACTGGGATCCGGCAGGGTGTCGTCCGCTGGGCGGAACCGGCGCAGCAGGGCGAAGATCGTCAGACCGACGATGCCCAGGACCGTGATCTCGCCGAAGGTGTCGAAGGCGCGGAAGTCGACCAGGATGACGTTGACGATGTTGCGCCCGCCCGCGTCCTTGTAGGCGTGCTCCACGAAGAAGCGCGAAATTCCCTCGACCGACGGCCGCGTCATCACCGCGTAGGAGATGGCGGCGAGGGCCGTGCCGACGGCTGCGGCGATGACGACGTCGATGCGGCGGCGGCGACGCGAACGCCGTTCCATGGCCTGGGGCAGGCGGATGGTCTCCAGCCGCTTCGGCAACCAGCGCAGGCCCAGCAGCAGAAGGACGGTGGTCACCACCTCGACCAGCAACTGGGTCACGGCCAGGTCCGGCGCCGACAGCCAGACGAAGGACAGGCAGCTGGCCAGACCCGCCCCGCCCATCAGAACCACGGCCGCCAGCCGGTGATACTTCGCCTGCCAAGCCGCCGCGACCGCGCAACTGGCGCCGACCAGCCACAGGCCCGCAAACGCCCAGTTCGCCAGGGTCGGCGTCGGCATGATCGGCCTGATGACCAGGCCCGCGCCGAGGGCGGCCAGACCGCCCGCCAGCAGGGCGACCAGGACGATGGCGCGCAACTGCGGCTGTTGTCGCGTCGCGCCGAACAGGCGGACCAGCACTTCGGAACCCTTGAACAGGCCGGTCATCGCCCGTTCGAACAACCAGCCGCCGTTCAGCCGCTTCCAGCCCCAGGGGCCGCCGCGCGGGTTGGCGTTGATCCGCTTGCCGAAGACGACATACAGGGCCACGCCTCCCGCCAGGGCGATGAGGCTCAGCACCAGCGGCAGGTTGAACCCGTGCCACAGGGCCAGGCTGTAATAGGGCAGGTCGAAGCCCAGCACCGAGACGGCGGCGCTTTTCAGGAACGGACCCACCGTTACAGCCGGGAAGATGCCCACGACCAGGCACAGGGCCACCAGCACCTCGACCGGACGCCGCATCCAGGCGACCGGCTCGTGCGGCACGCGGTCCAGCTTGGTCGGCGGCGGGCCGAAGAAGGTCGTATGGATGAAGCGCAGCGAATACAGGACGCTGAAGGCGCTGGCCAAGGTCGCCAGAGCGGGCAGCAGCAGGTTCAGTCCGTGGGTGTGTACGCTGGCCACCGCCTCGGCCAGGAACATCTCCTTGGACAGGAAACCGTTCAGCAGCGGCACGCCCGCCATGGCCGCCGCCGCCACCATGGCCAGGGTCGCGGTGAAGGGCATGAAGCGGAACAGGCCGCTGAGCTTCCTCATATCCCGCGTGCAGGCCTCGTGATCGATGATGCCGGCGGCCATGAACAGCGAGGCCTTGAAGGTGGCGTGGTTCACCGTGTGGAAGATGGCGGCGATACAGCCCAGCGGGCTTCCCAGCCCCAGCAACAGCACGATCAGGCCCAGGTGGCTGATGGTCGAATAGGCCAGCAGGCCCTTCAGATCATGCTGGAAGATGGCGCACCAGGCGCCCAGCAACAGGGTGGCCAGACCCATGCCGCCCACGATCAGATACCAGCTCTCGGTCCCCGCAAAGACCGGCCAGAAACGGATCAGCAGGAAGATGCCCGCCTTCACCATGGTCGCGGAATGCAGATAGGCGCTGACCGGCGTCGGCGCGGCCATGGCGCGCGGCAGCCAGAAGTGGAACGGGAACTGGGCGCTCTTGGTCATGGCGCCAAGCAGCAACAGCAGCAGGGCCGGCAGATAGAGCGGGCTCTCCTGGATCGCCTCTCGCGAGGCCAGGACGACATCCAGATCGTAGCTGCCGACGATCCGCCCGATCAGGATCATGCCGACCAGCAGGGCGATCCCGCCCGTCGCCGTCACCGTCAGGGCCATGCGCGAGCCTTCGCGCGCGGCCGAATTTTGGTGCCAATAACCGATCAGCAGGAAGGAGAAGAGGCTGGTCAGTTCCCAGAAGACCACCAGCTGGATCAGGTTGCCCGACAACACCACCCCCTGCATCGCGCCCATGAAGGCCAGCAGGAAGGAGAAGAACCGCGGCACCGGATCCTTCGGCGACATGTAATAGCGGGCATACAGCACCACCAAGGCGCCGATCCCCAGGATCAGGGCGCTGAACAACCACGACAGCCCGTCCAGCCGCAGCACCAGATTGACCCCCAGCGACGGAAGCCAGGGGATCTCGTAGCGCAGCGTCTCCCCGTCCTGGAACATCGGCCACAGCGCCGCCAGACACCCCAGGCTGACCAGGGCCACAACCCACGACAGGATGGCGGCGGCGGTGCGCGCGTGACGCGGCAGACCGGACGCGACGATGGCGCCGAGGAACGGTAGGACCAGGATGACGACGAGAAGGAAGCTGATGGACATTACGGCGGCGCGTCTCTCCGAAGTCTCGCGGGTGGCATGGCCGAACGCTCAAGGTTCGGCAAGGTTCTGATCGCCCTTCACCTACGAACTGGAAAGCGGCGCGTCAAAGCGACACCACGGCGCGTTGGCGCTCCATGGCGGTCATGCGATCTGGCGACGGCAAGCAGCCGGGCGGGCGATGCTTGGCGAATATTGCTTTGTGGGGGAGGGGCTTAGATCAAAGGCCTGTAAGAACGGCGGCCTTTACTCCCGAGTGGCTCCGCGGGTAGGATTCGAACCTACGACCAGCCGATTAACAGTCGGCTGCTCTACCACTGAGCTACCGCGGAACATGCTCGGGAGGCGGGCCTATAGCAGCGCCTGTTCTGATCTTGCAATGGGAAATTGAGCAAATCGACCCGATAATTATCGACGATCCCGAAGACCCGCGTGTTGCGGCCTATCGAGACATCCGCGAACGCGATCTGACGGGCCGCCAGGGCCTGTTCATCGCCGAAGGGGAGGTGGTGGTGCGTGGGCTGGCGTCGGCGGCGTCGCGCTGTCGGCCGCTGTCGCTGCTGCTGGCCGAGAAGAGGGTGGCGGCCCTGACGGATGTGATCCAAGCCTTGCCGCCCGCAACACCCGTCTATGTGGCGCGCCAGCCGGTGCTGGACCGGATCGCCGGGTTCGAGCTTCACCGGGGCATATTGGCCCTGGGCGAAAAGCCTGCGCCGCCGTCGCTGGCCGAACTGCTGGCGGATGTGGGGCCTCAGGACGTGTTCGTCGTCGCCAGCGGCATCGGCAATCACGACAATATGGGTGGGCTGTTCCGGAACGCCGCCGCCTTCGGGGCCAAGGCGGTGTTGCTGGATGCGACCTGCTGCGATCCCTTTTACCGCAAGGCCATTCGCGTCTCGGTCGGGGCCGTGCTGCGCACGCCGTTCGCCATCGCCGAGGGCGAGGTGATCGTGGACGCGCTGCAACAGGCGGGCGTCGAAGTGCTGGCCCTGACGCCGTCGGCGACCGAGCGCCTGTCGGATTATCGGCGCACGGGGCCGGTCGCCTTGGTTCTGGGGTCGGAGGGGCCGGGTCTGCCGCGAAAGCTGATCGACCGCTGCCGGCCCATCGGCATCGCCATGGCGGGCGGGTTCGATTCGCTGAACGTCGCCGCCACCAGCGCTGTGGCCCTGCATCATCTGACGACGACGGCGCTGGCGCGGGGCTGAAACGCGAAGGCCGCCCCGAGGGGCGGCCTTCGTCCGTGTCATCGCGATGGAGGCCTGACCGGGAATCGAACCCGGGTGCAAGGATTTGCAGTCCTCTGCGTCACCACTCCGCCATCAGGCCGCTTTTGGTCCCCAATTTCTCGGGGGCGGTCATCGCGAGGGGCGTTCGCTATCAGATCGGATTGTCCGCTGCAACGCACGGACCTATAAGCGCGCGAGTTTTCCTCCCGGATTATCGTTGAAGGCTGCCTAAAGATGGATTTCACCGCAGAGCGCAAGGCTATGGTCGACTCGCAGGTGCGGGTGAACGACGTGACGGATCGCGCCATTCACCTGGCCATGATGGCCGTGCCGCGTGAATCGTACTGCGCGCCCGACCGCGCCTTCGCCGCCTATTCCGAAGAATCGGTGGTCATCGCCGGCGAGCGTCGCCTGATGCCCGCGCGCGACGTCGCCAAGTTGCTGCAGGCCGCCGATGCGCGGACAGGCGAGAAGGCCTTGGCCATCGCCGCCCCCTACGCCGCCGCTGTGCTGGCGCGCATGGGCGTGGCGGTCACCGCTCAGGAATCGGACGACGCTGTCTTCGCCGTGGTCGGCGAGGCCCTGGCGGCCGAGGGTGTGACGACGGTCGTCGCGCCGCTGGCCCAGCCGACCGGCGAGGGCTGGGACCTGATCATTTCCGAAGGCGGCGTGCAGAGCCTGCCCGAATCGTGGGGCGCCGCCCTGCGTCCCGGCGGCCGGATCGTGGTGGTCGAGCGTCGCGGCGCCATCGGCAAGGCGGCCCTGTATGTGCAGACGCGCGAAGGCCTGTCGCGCCGTGAACTGTTCGATTCGTCGCCGTCGGTCCTTGCCGAGCTGACGCCGGCCCCCACTTTCGCGCTGTAAGACAAAGAGACGCGCGGTTGCGACGGAAATCCCGTTCGCAACCGTGAAGAAAACTTAACTGGCGTGTGGTTCGGTCAGGCCGCAGTTACGCTTGAGAAAACATTCGGGCGTTCCTCGGGGGGCGTCAGGCAAGGACGGACAATGTTGAAACGCTCGCGTGTGCTGGCTTCGGCCGCAGTGGTCGCCGTGATGACCGGACTGGGCGCGCCTGCCTGGGCAGAGACGCTGCAGGACGCGATCGCCCTGGCCTATCGGACCAATCCCAACCTGTTGGCCCAGCGCGCCACCCAGCGCGCGCTGGATGAGACTGTGGTCCAGGCCCGCTCCGGCCTGCGTCCGACCCTGAGCGCCTCGGCGGGCGTGGATTACACCCGCAGCGACTTCCCCACCGTGACCCAGTTCGTCGACACCAACGGCGACGGCGTGCCGGACACCCAGGTTTCGTCCTCCTCGTCGGAAACCGACGGCGCAAATGTGGGCGTCAGCCTGAGCCAGAACATCTGGACCGCCGGCCGCACCTCGCGCGCCATCGACCAGGCCCGCGCCAGCGTCCTGGCCGGCCGCGAGAACCTGCGCGAGATCGAACAGTCGGTCATGCTGTCGGTCATCCAGGCCTATGTGAACGTGACCCGCGACATGGAAATCCTGCGTATCCGCCAGGAAAACCTGACCGTCCTGCAACGCCAGCTGGAAGAGACCAGCGCCCGCTTCGAGGTCGGCGAGATCACCCGCACCGACGTGGCCCAGGCCGAGGCCTCGCAGGCGCAGTCGGAGGCCGATCTGGCCAACGCCCAGGCCCAGCTGTCCACCTCGCGCGCCGCCTATGCCGCCGTCGTCGGCCAATCGCCTAGCGATCTGGAAGCCGCGCCGGCCCTGCCGGCCGTGCCCAGCGACTTTGACGTCGCCATTGAAACCGCCCTTCAGCGGAATCCCGGCGTGCTGGCCGCCACCTATACGCTGCAAGGCGCAGAGGCGGCCGTCGCCGCCGCCCGCTCGGAATATCTGCCGTCTGTTCGCGCCACCGCTTCGTATGGCGGTTCGACCAACGATCTGGGCGATCTGGGTGAACTGGCGGACCGTCGCAGCTTCACCGCCGGCGCCACCCTGTCGGTGCCGCTGTTCACGGGCGGTCTGAACCGTTCGCGCGTCGCCCAGGCGCTGGAACGCGCCAACGCCGCCCAGATAGGCATCGAGGGTGAGCGTCGTACTGTGCTTCAGAACGTCAGCTCGGCTTACGCCCAGGTGCTGTCCACCCGCGCCACGGTGTCGGCAGGCAGCGAAGCGGTTCGCGCCGCCTCGGTCGCCGCCGAGGGCGTGCGTCAGGAGGCCCAGGTCGGTCTGCGCACCACGCTGGACGTGCTGAACCAGGAATTGGCCCTGCGGAACTCGCAGACCTTGGTGGCCAGCGCGCGCGCCGCCGAATATGTGGCCCGCGCCTCGCTGCTGGCCGCCATGGGTCAGCTGGAAGGCCCTGCGCTGAACCCGACCCTCGACGCCTATGATCCCGCGACCAACTACGACCGGGTCAAGGGACGCGGCGGCCTGCCGTGGGATGGCGTGATCGAGACATTGGACCGCGTGGCCTCGCCGCCGATCGTCGCCGCCGCCGACGCCGCCGATGCGCCGATCGACACGCAGCTGAAAGGCGAGATCGTCCGCACCGCGCCGCAGAACTGACGGCCGCCGAATACGGACTGAAACCGCCCGTTGATTCCGACGGGCGAAGATGCGACGACAAGGCATAGGCGCCGAACGATCCGTCGTTCGGCGCCTGACCCTTTCGCGGCGTGCGGCCTAGTCCGTAAGCCAACTTCTTCCCAGGCCTCGCCCAAGGTTGCGCCATGACCGATCAGTCCGCCCAGGAACCGACCATGGAAGAGATCCTGGCGTCGATTCGCCGGATCATCTCCGAAGACGACGCTCCGGCCGAGACGCCCGCTGCGGCTGCGCCTGAAGCCACGCCTGAACCTGTGCCCGAGCCGCTTGCGGCCGAGACCATCTTCGCCGCACCGGTCGAGCCGACGCCTGAACCCGCCGCCGTCGAGGACGACGTGCTGGAACTGACCGACCGCTACGAAGCGCCAGCGGAGATCATCGGCGACCTGGACGTGGTCGAACACACGCCCGAACCCTATCAGCCCGAGCCGGAAGCCGCTCCGGTCTATGCCGAATCGGCGCCCGAGCCTGCGCCCTCCTATGACACCCTGGTTGGCGACAGCGCCGCCGCCAGCGCCGCCTCGGCCTTCGCCGGTTTGGCGGCCTCGTTCAAGAAGCCAGAACCGGCCCAGGCCGCGTCGGGCGACCTGCCCTTCGTCAGCGGCAACACGGTCGAGGCCATGGTCGCCGAGATGCTGCGCCCCTTGCTGAAGGACTGGCTGGACAACAATCTGCCGGGCATCGTCCAGGCGGCGGTACAAAAGGAAGTCGAACGCATCGCGCGCAGCGCCTAGCCCTTCGCTTCACCGCAGACTAATCGAAGGGCGGCTCCTGCTGGGGCCGCCCTTTGTCATTCGAGGCCCCGTGTGGCCGCGCCGCTTGCGCCGCACGACAACGATCAAAGAAGTCCCATGCTTGAGAAGACCTTCGAACCCCAGGCCGCCGAGCCCCGCCTTTACGCTCAGTGGGAAAAGAGCGGCCTGTTCGCGCCGCGCGCCGCCGCCGCGACCGACGGCGCCGCCGACGCCTATTCGATCGTCATTCCGCCGCCGAACGTGACCGGCAGCCTGCACGTCGGCCATGCGCTGAACAACACGCTGCAGGACATCCTGGCTCGCTATCACCGGATGAAGGGCAAGGCGGTGCTGTGGCTGCCGGGCACGGACCACGCCGGTATCGCCACCCAGATGGTGGTCGAACGCCAGATGGCCGCAGCCGGCAATATCAGCCGGCGCGACATGGGTCGTGACGCCTTCATCGAAAAGGTCTGGAAATGGAAGGCCGAGAGCGGCGGCGCCATCGTCCAGCAACTGCGTCGCCTTGGGGCATCCTGCGACTGGTCGCGCGAGCGCTTCACCCTGGACGAGGGGCTGAACGCCGCCGTGCGCAAGGTGTTCGTGCAACTGCACAAGGAAGGCCTGATCTATCGCGACAAACGGCTGGTGAACTGGGATCCGCATTTCCAGACCGCCATCTCGGACCTGGAGGTCGAGCAGCGCGAGGTGGACGGCGCCTATTGGCATTTCGCCTATCCGCTGGCCCCCGATGAAGACGGAAAGCCCGTCACCTACGAACACCCCATCGCCTTCGACGAGGACGGCAAGGCGACGGAATGGGAGACGCGCGACTTCATCGTCGTCGCCACGACCCGGCCCGAGACCATGCTGGGCGACACCGGCGTGGCCGTTCACCCCGAGGATGAGAGGTATGCCGGCCTGATCGGCAAGTTCGTGACCCTGCCCATCGTTGGCCGTCGCATCCCCATCGTCGCCGACGACTATGCCGATCCGACCAAGGGATCGGGCGCGGTGAAGATCACACCAGCGCATGATTTCAACGACTTCGGCGTTGGCAAGCGCGCGGGCCTGCCGTCGCTGAATATCCTCGACGCGTTCGGGCGCATCACCGACGTGGATACCGCGGACGTGCCGTCCGACTATGTCGGCATGGACCGTTTCGCCGCGCGCAAGGCCATCGTCGCCCGCGCCGAGGAAGAGGGCTGGCTGCGCGAGATCGAGAAGACCAAGCATGTCGTCCCACACGGCGACCGTTCCGGCGTCGTCATCGAGCCCTGGCTGACGGACCAGTGGTACGTCGATGCCAAGGTCCTGGCCCAGCCTGCGCTGAAGGCGGTGGAGCAGGGCGACACGGTGTTCGAGCCGAAATCGTACGAGAAGATCTATTTCGAATGGCTGCGCAACATCGAGCCGTGGTGCATCAGCCGCCAGCTTTGGTGGGGCCATCGCATCCCGGCCTGGTACGGCCCGAACGGCGAAATCTATGTCGCCGAGACGGAAGAGGACGCCCGTGAGCAGGCGATGGCGGACTATGATTCCGAGGTCGCCCTGACCCAGGACGAGGACGTCCTCGATACCTGGTTCAGCTCGGCTCTGTGGCCGTTCTCGACCATGGGCTGGCCCGAGAAGACCGAGGATCTGGAGCGGTTCTATCCGACCAGCGACCTGGTCACGGCGGCGGACATCATCTTCTTCTGGGTCGCCCGGATGATGATGATGGGTCAGCACTTCATGGGCGAGGTGCCGTTCAAGCGCGTCATCATCAACGGCCTGGTCCGCGACGAGAAGGGCCAGAAGATGAGCAAGTCCAAGGGGAACGTCATCGACCCCCTGGGCATCATCGACGAACTGGGCGCCGATCCGCTGCGGTTCACCATGGCCATCCTGTCGGGCACGCGCGACATCAAGCTGTCGAAACAGCGGATCGAGGGCTATCGCAACTTCGGCACCAAGCTGTGGAACGCCGCCCGGTTCAGCCAGATGAACGAGGCGCAGCGCGTCGAGGGCTTCGATGTGGCGACGGTCGAACAGACGATCAACCGATGGATCCGTGGCGAGCTGACCAAGGCCGAGCGGGCGGTGTCCGAGGCCATCGAGGGCGGGCGGTTCGACGATGCGGCGGGCGCCCTGTATCGCTTCGTCTGGAACGTCTTCTGCGACTGGTATCTGGAACTGGCCAAGCCGGTGTTCAACGGCGCCGATGAAGCCGCCAAGGCCGAGACGCGGGCCATGACCGCCTGGACCCTGGACCAGACGCTGAAGCTGCTGCACCCGGTCATGCCCTTCATCACCGAGGAACTTTGGGCCGAACTGGGCAAGGAAGGTCCGGCGAGGGAAGGCCTGCTGATCGGCGCCGAATGGCCTGTGCTGCCGAACGCCTTCATCGACGCCTCGGCCGAGGCCGAAATCGGCTGGCTAGTCGATCTGGTCGGCGAAATCCGGGGGCTGCGCGCCGAGATGAATGTGCCGCCGTCGGCAAAGCCGCCGCTGGCCTTCGTCGCGCCGGACGCCGTCACGGCTGAACGGCTGGCGCGCCACCGCGACCTGATCCTGACCCTGGGCCGGGTGTCCGAGGTCGGCTCGGCGGACGCTGCGCCGACCGGGGCCGTGACCTTCGTTTCGGGCGGTTCGACGGTCGCCCTGTCGCTGGCGGGGATCATCGACCTGACGGCCGAACGGGCGCGGTTGGAGAAGGAGATCGCCGTCTTCGAAAGCGATATCGGCCATGTGAACAAGAAGCTGGGCAACCCCAACTTCGTGTCGCGCGCCGCACCCGAAGTGGTGGACGAACAACGCGCCAAGTTGGCTGAGGCTGAGGCCGGCAAGGTCAAACTGCAGGCGGCGCTGACGCGGCTGGCGTCGCTTTGAATTCTTTTCCTCTGACGAGGACGCGGGCGTGAAGACGCGGATTGATCAGCTTCTGGTCGCACGCGGCCTGTTTGGCAGTCGCTCGCAAGCGCGCGCAGCGATCGAGGCGGGACTGGTTCTGGCCGACGGCGTGATCGTGCGGAAGGCGTCCGAACAGTTTGCGGACGACATTGCGCTGGACGCCCAGCCGGCACACCGCTGGGTCGGTCGAGGCGCGTTGAAGCTGGATCACGCCCTGACCGTGTGGCCTGTCGTCGTCGAGGGCAAGGTGGCGCTGGATGTGGGGGCGTCGACCGGCGGCTTCACCGAGGTTCTGCTGGATCGCGGCGTGGCCCAGGTGTTCGCCGTCGATGTCGGGTTCGGCCAGATGCACGACCGGGTCGCCGCCGATACGCGCGTGGTCAATCTGGAGCGCACCGATGCGCGCGACCTGACCCCCGAATTGATCTCGCCGGCGCCGTCCCTGATCGTGTGCGACGCCAGTTTCATTAGCCTGGCCAAGGTCTTGCCCGCCGCACTCGACTTGGCGGCGCCGGACGCGGACCTGATCACCTTGGTCAAGCCCCAGTTCGAGGCCGACGGCCCGGGCGGGGGCAAGAAGGGCGTGGTCAAGGATCCGCAGGCCCACGCTTCTGCCGTGCAGCGCGTTCGCGACTGGTTGGAGGCTTTCGGCTGGATCGTGCAGGCCACGACCGAAAGCCCCATCACCGGTGGCGATGGGAATGTCGAGTTCCTGCTGTGGGCGAAAAAACCCAACTAAATCAGATCAATTAAGCTGAACGCCGGTAGCCCCCAAACACGAGCTCATGCAGCGCGAAGCGCGATAGCCCCTAAACAAAGAGAAACCGCCGGAGGACTGATCCTCCAGCGGCTCCCGTCACGTCGTCGATCGACAGGGGGGCTGAAAATTAATCGACGACGCGATAGCGGCCGTACTGGTCGGGGCAGGTGCGGACGTAACGGGTGTCCGTGCGACCATCGGGCAGACGGACCTGGCTTTCGGCCAGACGGCATCCGTCTGAATTCTGATACGATTCGACCGGGCGCGAGCGGTCGTCGTAATAGCCGCCACGGTCGTAGGCATAGTCGTCGCGACGATCTTCGTAACGATAGCCCTGATCGCCGGTGTAGCGATCATCGTAGTAGCCGGGCTGGCTGTAGCCCTGGGCGTAGTAGCCGTTCGAACCATAGTTGCTCTGGTAGCTGCGGCAGGCGTCCGAGCTGGAACGACCGACCTGCGAGCCGACCACGGCGCCGAGCACGCCGCCCAGGATGCTGCCCTCGGTGCGGCGACCGCGCGCGGCCAACTGCGAGCCGATGACGGCGCCCGCGCCGCCGCCGATGACCGCGCCGGCGCCGGTGCGGCCCTGACGTTCACGCGAGCAGGGATCATAGGACTGGCCGCGCCCGTAGTTGTAGGACGGGGCATACGCGCCGGTGCCGTAGTTCTGGCTGTAGCCGTTGCTGTAATAAACCTGAGCCGACGCCGTGAGCGGGGCGGCGGTGACGCCGAGCGCCAGGGCGGCGACGGCGGCGAGCGATGTTTTGGTGAGACGCATTTTCCAACCCTCTGAGGACCGAACGGTTTCCGTCAATCGTTAACGGCAAAGCCTCGTGTCTCGTTGCAATGAGATTTACGACCGCGAAGCTGAACGGCAATTGATCGGCGCGTTCATCTTCGTTCATCTTTGAGGGCCGCGCCATCGCGTCCGCGAGAGCCTCCTGGGTTGAGCGGCGGGGTACGCACGGCTAGAAGCCCGCCGATGGACATCTTCACGATCGACCGCGTCGGCGGCCAGGGCGACGGCGTCGCCCAGACGCCGTCGGGGCCGGTCTTCGCCGGGCTGACCCTGCCCGGCGAAACGGTGCGCGGCATGGTCGTGGACGGCCGGCTGGAGCAGGTCGAGATCGTCACCCCCAGCCCCGACCGGATCGCACCGGTGTCGCCGCAGTACGGCGACTGCGGCGGGTGTTCGCTTCAGCACTGGGCCGAGGGGCCGTATCTGGACTGGAAGCGCGAGCAGGTCCGGCTGGCCCTGGCGCGCGAGGGGATCGAGACCGAGATCGAGGCGACGGTGGCGACGCCGCCCGGAACCCGCCGCCGCGTGGCGCTGCATGCCCGTAGGACGCAGGATGGTCGAGTTGTCTTGGGGTTCAAGGCGCGGCGATCGTGGCGGCTGGTCGAGGTGCAGGCCTGTCCGGTGGCCGATCCCCGGATCGTGGCGGCCATTCCGGCGCTGTCCGAGTTGGCCGCGGCCTTCTTCGAACATCCGAAATCCGCGCCGACCCTGCATGTCACCTGGACCCTGTCTGGGCTGGACGTCGATGTGACGGGGGTCGAGCGTCGCTCGGGCGGCGGGCTGTCGGCCGACGCTCAGTGGAAGGCCATCCAAGCCGCGCATCGGGCCGATCTGGCGCGGCTCAGCCTGGCGGGCGACACTCTGGTCATGGCGCGCCAGCCCAAGGTGGCGTTCGGCCCGGCGACGGTCTCCCTGCCGGCCGGCGGTTTTCTACAGGCCGTGCCCCAGGCGGAAGACGCGATGACCTCACGCGCGGTGGCGGCGGTGAAGGGGGCCAGGAAGATCGCCGACCTGTTCTGCGGTGCGGGCGCCTTCACCTTCCCGCTGGCGACCGTGGCCCCCGTGATCGCGGCGGACGCCTCCAAGCCAGGCATCGACGCGCTGAAGGCCGCCGTCGGCTCGGCCAAGGGCCTGAAGGCCATCACCGCCGAGGCGCGCGACCTGTTCCGCCGACCGCTCAATCCGTATGATCTCAAGGGGTGCGACGCCATCGTGTTCGACCCGCCGCGCGCCGGGGCCATCGACCAGGCGGCGCAGATCGCGGATACAAAGGCCTCGGTCGTGGTCGGGGTGTCGTGCAACCCTCAGACCTTCGCTCGCGACGCCCGCGTCCTGATCGACGCCGGGTTTCGGCTGGAGAAGGTTACGCCGATCGACCAGTTCCTGTGGTCGTCGCATGTCGAACTGGTGGGGGTGTTCAGGCGATGACCATGGACGATCATAACGATGAGGATGGCGGCGGTTTCGACGCCGACGATTGGTCGCGGCTGAAGCCGTTCGTCGGCGCGGTCGCCACGCTGGACGACGTTCAGGCGCGCCGCGCGGTGTTCGCCCTGGGCGAGACGGACGATCCCCGGTCCATCGTCATGGACCTGCCCCAGCCCGTGATCTGGTGGGAAGAGGACGGCGAGCAGGCGGCGGTTGCCGTCCAGGCCGAAAGCCACCTCGGCCCTGACGGCGAGGAGATGGAGATTCTGGGCCTGATCCTGCCGGACGGGGAAGGGGCGGTGGCCCTGATGGAGGATGTCGATCTGGTCGACGATACCGACCCGACCTGGCGCGACCTGGTCACCCGCGCCATCGATCCGTCGGCGGCGGACGATTAATTCAGCGCTGCGGCGACGCGGGCGACGAAGTCCGGCTGCGCCGGGATGTCGCCATGGTCCGCGCGGTGAAACACCAGACGCTCGACATCGACGCCGCGCGTCTCAAGGTCCTGAGCCAGTTTTCGGCTGAGCGCAGGCGGTAGGGTCTCGTCGCGACCGGCCTCCAGCACGACGACCTTGCCAGGATGGCCGTCCAAAGTCGCCGGCACGTCAACGGTCGCCAAGGCATCGGCCAACTGGACACGGACCAGAGGCCGCCAAAGGCCGATCATCTCGTTCACGGCGTCGCGGGCGGTGGGCGTCGTCGCCTCAAGCACAAGGGAGTCGGCGCGTATGACGCGCGCGGCTTCAGCGCAGATCGGGCCGCCCAGAGAATGCCCCCAGGCGATCAGCTTACGGCCCTCGGCGTCGGCTTGTGTGCGAGCGGTCGCCGCAATGACCTCGCCTGCCGACCTATAGGTCGCGAAGTTTGCCTTTCCGGGCGTGTCGCCTGAGCCGGGGTAGTCGAACATCAGCACGTCGCCGAACGGCGCGAGTTCACTCGCGACTTGCGCGCCATTGACGCCGCGCCGGAACAGATTGCCGCCGCAGTAAAGGATCAGCGGTGCGTCGGACCTTCCCGTCCGCACCCGCGTCGCGGCGACGGTGCCGCCGGAATAGGGCAGGGACAGGATCTCGGCGCCGGGAATGGCGGGGCCGGGCGTGAGCACCATCTTCTCGGCCGTCACGCGGGCGTCGGGATAGAAGAACTGCCCCTCCGGCACGCTGACGGTCATGCAGCCGGCCAAGCCGCTGGACAGGCACAGAGCGGCGACCGCCGCCGACAGACGCTTGATCATGAAATCCCCCAAGGATGCTTGAAGCTAACCTGAAGGTGTAGCCTCAGGCAATCTTGTCGAGGAGCCGGTCGAAAAGATCCATCTGCGGCCGCGCGTCGGCGGGGACGCGGAACTGGGTCTCGTCCAGCAGGCGGTGCGGCATATCCAGGCCGTAGCGTTTGACGGCGGCCTTGAACCGCGCGCCGATCAGTTCGGCCACCGGGCCGGTTCCCTTCATGCGCTGGGACCAGTCGGCGTCGTAATCCTTGCCGCCGCGCGTCTGGCGGATCAGGGACATGACGCGCGCCGCGCGGTCCGGCCGGGCGTCGGCCAGCCATTCGCGGAACAGATCCTTGATCTCCAGCGGCAAACGCAGGGTGACATACATGGCCCGCGTCGCTCCCGCCTTCGCCGCCGCCTCCAAAATCGATTCCAGTTCGTGGTCGTTCAGGCCGGGGATGACGGGTGCGAACCCGACGCCGACAGGACAGCCCGCATCCGCCAGGCGGCTGATGGCCTCCAGCCGTTTGGCGGGGGTGGAGGCGCGGGGCTCCATGGCGCGGGCCAAGCCGCGATCCAGCGTGGTGATGGAGACGAAGGCCGAGGCCAGACCCGCCTTGCCCATCGGGCCCAGGATGTCGGCGTCGCGCCCGATCAGCACCGACTTGGAGATGATGCTGAACGGGTGGTTGAAGCGTTGCATGACCTCCAGGATCGAGCGCGTGGATTTCAGATCGCGCTCCACCGGCTGATAGGGGTCGGTATTGCCGCCTATGTGGATGCGTTTGCACCGGTATCGGGGTGCGAGGAACGCCTGTTCCAGCAGACTTGCGGCCTGGGGCTTGAAGAAGATCCGGCTCTCGAAATCCAGGCCCGGGGATAGGCCCATCCAGGCATGGGACGGACGGGCGTAACAGTAGATGCAGCCATGTTCGCAACCTTTGTACGGGTTGATGGAGCGGTCGAATCCGATGTCCGGGCTGTCGTTCCGGGCGATGATGGTGCGGGCATGCTCCGGGGTGAGGGTGGTGCGCAGCGGCGCGGCCTCGGCGTCGTCGCGCGTCCAGCCGTCGTCGAACGACTGATGCTGTTCAGGCTCGTAGCGGCCGGTGGCATTCGAACGCGCCCCTCTTCCCTTGGCGGTTTCCATGGGAAGGACGATGCGACATCACCTAGAACAAAGCAAGAACATTTTGTTCTCACTCTTGGTCGCCTCAGTCGGGGCCGATGACCATGCAGGTGACCCGACGTTCGGCCAGGGCCTCGCAGGCGGTCTTGGCGCCCGTTTCCGTCAGGCCGACGAAGCGCGAGCGATACCAGTCGCCGGCCGTCTGGACGTTGCGCTCGGCCATGGCGAACTGGGTGCGGAAACGGCGGTTGAGCTCTGTCAGCCAGTCGCTGGCCACCTTCTCGTCGCGGAATGCGCCGACCTGAACGGCCCAGCGCCCGGCGGGCGTGCGGGCGGCGGCGCGGGCCGGCTCTCGCGCCGGGGGCGGGGTCGCGCGACGTGGCGTGGTCGAGGGCGCGAGGGCTGCGCTGGATGGCGCGCCATTCAGCGAGGCGGTGACATTGTGGGGGGCGCGAGTGTTCGCCGACGAGGCTGCGGCCTGGCCGATGGCCTGTGCGGTCGCGGCGGCGCGCTGGCTGACGGCGCGTTCCGACGGGGCAGGGGCGACGCGGGTCGGCAGGGCGGCGGGCGGAGGGGCCGCCGTATAGGCGACGGCAGTGGATTCGGCGCCGATGCCGTCCTCGTCGTCATTGACCGAGGCATAGGCGATGGGGGCGTCGGCCGAGACGCTGCCCACGCCGAAGCCGCGCTGTTCGAAGAAGGTCTGGGCCACCTGGATCCGCTCGCCCTGGGCGCGACGACGTTCCACCTCGAATCCGGTGTCCATCAGTTCGGCGACGTGGGCGTTGCGGCTGGCGGTCGAACGGCCGCCCAGCACGACGGTGATCAGCCGGCGTCCGTCACGCACCGCCGAGGCGGCGAGATTGTAGCCCGAGGCATTGGTGTATCCGGTCTTCATGCCGTCATAGCCGCGCCCGGTGGGCAGCAGGCCGTTTGTGTTGCGGTAGTTGCGGCCGTTGAAGGCCCAGTCATGCAGACCGAAGTAGCTGTAGTATTGCGGGAAATCGCGCATGATGGCGCGGGCCAGGATGGCCTGGTCGCGCGCTGACGTCAGCTGGCGGGCATCGGGCAGGCCGTTGGCGGTGTAATAGCGGGTCTGGCTCATGCCCAGCTGTTCCGCCTTCAGCGTCATCATGTTGGTGAAGCGGGCTTCCGACCCCCCGATATGCTCGCCGATGGCCAGGGCCATGTCGTTGGCGGACCGCACGGCCGTGGCGCGCATGGCGTCGTCCAGGGTGATGGTCTGACCGGCGGCGAGGCCCAGTTTCGACGGCGGCTGCGAGGCGGCGCGCGGCGAGATCGTCAGCACGTCGTTCACGTTCGCCTTGCCCTGAGAAAGGGCCTCGAACGTCAGATACAGGGTCATCATCTTGGTCAGGGACGCCGGATAGCGGCGGCTGTCGGCGTTGCGCGCGAACAGAACCTCGCCGGTGGCGGCGTCTATGACGATGGCGGCGTAGCGACTGTTCTCCTGCGCCGAGTAAGCGACCTGAGCCTCGATCGGCCTGACATTCGCACCCAGCACCAGCGAAAGCGCGAGAACGGCGAGCAGGCCACGGCGGAGAAAAGCAATCATGGGTGTACAACCCTCAGTGAGCAGGGCGCGACAGGCCCCCCGGCCGACGCGATGGAAGGGTTAGCATAGGAAGCACGGGTTTCGTGGTGGTTAACCGCTCGTCAACGGGAATTTGAACCGCCAACCAAGGTTATCATCGATAATATGCTGCATTGCACAATAAGCTTGAAAAACCTTCGCACTTGCAGCATATAGGGGGCCTGCGAGGATCATCCTCGCCTGAACATTTCCGCCCGGCGCCCGTCCCGCGGGCCACATTTATCGGAGAAACGACTATGGCCGACGCTACCGAAACCGTGAAGAAGACCGCCGATCAAGTCACCGCCGCCGCCGCTTCGGCCGGCGCCAAGGTCAAGGCTCAGGCCGAGACCATGCAGGCCGCAGGCACTCAAGCCTTCCGCGAAGGCATCGAGAAGTCGACCGCCTCGATGGCCGAGCTGAACGCTCACAGCAAGAAGAACCTGGACGCCATGGTCGAGTCGGCCACCGTCGCCCAGAAGGGCGCCGAGGCCCTGTCGCAACAGGCGCTCGGCTTCGCCAAGTCGTCCTGGGAAGAAGGCGTCGCCGCCTCCAAGGAACTGTCGACCGCCCGTTCGGTGCAGGAGTTCTTCGAACTGCAAACCGCCTGGGCCAAGAAGTCCATGGAGCGCTACGTCGCCGAACTGACCAAGACGAACGAGATCGTCACCGCCACGGTCAAGGACAGCATCAAGCCGATCAACGAGCGCGTCACCGCCTCGGTCGAAAACTTCCAGGCCGCTCGCTAAACAGCGAACCGTCTTGAGGATCGAGAAGGCCCCGGAGTTCGCTCCGGGGCTTTTTTCGTTTTGGATCCGTCGTTTGCACTTCACGCAATCCGTGACTGGACGCGGCTTCAATTCACGCCATCATTCCCTATCTGTTGGAGACAAGACGACTCCCCGATTACGGAATACGAATGCCCATACAAAGGCCCGGTGAAACCGGGGGCGGCCAAGGCGCCGCCACCATCACCGAAACAAAGCCGAAGCTTCAGAAGCCCTCGCTGTATCGGGTGCTGATCCTGAACGACGATTATTCGCCGATGGAATTCGTCGTCTATGTGCTGGAGCGGTTCTTCCAGAAGAGCCGCGAAGAGGCCACCCGCATCATGCTGCATGTGCATCAGCATGGCGTGGGCGTCTGCGGCGTCTTCACCTACGAGGTCGCCGAGACCAAGGTCGCGCAGGTCATCGAGACCGCGCGCCGACACCAGCACCCTCTGCAATGCACGATGGAAAAGGACTGAGAGGAACCTCCCGATGCCTTCATTTTCCCGTCCTCTCGAAGAAACCCTGCACCGCGCGGTGGGATACGCTAATGCGCGCAGGCACGAATATGCGACGCTGGAGCACTTGCTGCTCGCGCTGATCGACGACCCCGATGCGACCGGCGTCATGCAGGCCTGCAACGTCGATCTGACCGCCCTGAAGGCGGCGTTGACGCTTTATGTCGACAACGATCTCGCCGCCTTGGCCACGGCCGATGGCGAGGACGCCAAGCCGACCGCCGGCTTCCAGCGCGTGATCCAGCGCGCTGTGATCCACGTCCAGTCGTCCGGCCGCGAGGAGGTGTCCGGCGCCAATGTGCTGGTCGCCATCTTCTCCGAGCGCGAGAGCCACGCCGCCTACTTCCTGCAAGAGCAGGACATGACGCGCTACGACGCAGTCAACTTCATCGCCCACGGCATCGCCAAGAAGGCCGGCGCCAACGAGACTCGTCCCGCCAAGGGCTCCTCGCCCGAGGAGGCCGAGGACGCCTCGGCCGTCAAGTCGGGCGGCGAGGCGCTGGAAGCCTATTGCGTCGACCTCAACGAGAAGTCGCGCCAGGGCAAGGTCGATCCGCTGATCGGTCGCCAGGCCGAGGTCGATCGTTCGATCCAGATCCTGTGTCGCCGGACCAAGAACAATCCGCTGCTGGTCGGCGACCCCGGCGTCGGCAAGACCGCCATCGCCGAAGGTTTGGCCCGCAAGATCGTCAATGGTGAGGTGCCCGACGTCCTCAAGGACGCCACCATCTACTCGCTCGACATGGGCGCGCTGCTGGCCGGCACCCGCTATCGCGGCGACTTCGAGGAACGCCTGAAGCAGGTGGTCAAGGAGCTGGAGAACCACGAGAACGCCGTGCTCTTCATCGACGAGATCCACACGGTGATCGGCGCTGGCGCGACATCCGGCGGGGCCATGGACGCCTCCAACCTGCTGAAGCCGGCCCTGGCGTCGGGTTCGCTGCGCTGCATGGGATCGACGACCTACAAGGAATATCGCCAGCACTTCGAGAAGGACCGCGCCCTGGTGCGTCGCTTCCAGAAGATCGACGTCAACGAGCCGACGGTCGAGGATACGGTGAAGATCCTGAAGGGTCTGAAGACCTACTACGAGCAGCACCACAAGGTCCGCTACACCGACAGCGCCATCCGCACCGCGGTCGAACTGTCGGCCCGCTACATGACCGACCGCAAACTGCCGGACAAGGCGATCGACGTGATCGACGAAGCCGGAGCAGGCCAGATGTTGCTGGTCGAATCCAAGCGCAAGAAGGTCATCGGTCAGAAGGAGGTCGAGGCCGTCATCGCCAAGATGGCGCGCATCCCGGCCAAGTCGGTGTCCAAGTCCGACACCGAGAGTCTGCGCGAGCTTGAAGTCGATTTGAAGCGCGCGGTCTTTGGCCAGGAGCAGGCCATCGACCAGGTTTCGGCGGCGATGAAGCTAGCGCGGGCGGGTCTGCGCGATCCGAACAAGCCCATCGGCAGCTTCCTGTTCAGCGGCCCGACCGGCGTCGGCAAGACCGAAGTCGCCAAGCAGCTGGCTTCGACCCTAGGCATCGAGATGCAGCGGTTCGACATGTCGGAATATATGGAGCGCCACACGGTCAGCCGCCTGATCGGGGCCCCTCCCGGCTATGTCGGCCATGACCAGGGCGGCCTGCTGACCGACGCCGTCGATCAGCATCCGCATTCGGTGGTGCTGCTGGACGAGATCGAGAAGGCGCACCCGGATGTCTACAACATCCTGTTGCAGGTGATGGACAACGGCATGCTGACCGACGCGGTCGGCAAGAAGGTCGACTTCAGGAACGTCATCCTGATCATGACCACCAATGCCGGGGCCGCCGACAATGCCCGCGCCTCCATCGGCTTCGGCCGGGGCAAGGTCGAGGGCGAGGACGACAAGGCCATCCAGCGCCTGTTCGCGCCGGAGTTCAGGAACCGTCTGGACGCCATAGTGGCCTTCAAACCGCTGCAGGCCGACACGATCCGCTCGGTGGTGACCAAGTTCATCCTTCAGCTGGAAGCCCAGCTGGCGGATCGCAACATCACCATCGAACTGACCGACGAAGCCGCCGACTGGCTGGCCAAGAACGGCTTCGACGAACTGTACGGCGCGCGTCCTCTGGCGCGGGTCATCCAGGACTCGATCAAGAAGCCGCTGGCCGACGACATCCTGTTCGGACGTCTGACGCGCGGCGGGCACGTCAAGGTGCAGCTAAAGGACGGCAAGATCGACTTCGACATCGCCAGCGCCAACGCGCCGGCGAAGGCCGAGGAAGAAGAGACGGCCTGATCTTACAAGGGTCGAAGGCGGAAGGCCCGGCTGGAAACAGCCGGGCCTTTTTCTATGTGGCCTTGTAGGGCGACAGTTCCTCGGTCATCGCCGCCATCTCGGCCTGCATCGCCGGGCGTTCGCCGTCCAGATAGCGGGCCACGGGATCGCGCAGCGCCGGGTCGGCGATGACGTGGGCGGAATAGACGGGGGAGGGCAGGTAGCCGCGCGCGATCTTGTGGTCGCCCTGGGCGCCCGCCTCGACGCGGGACAGGCCGCGCGAAATGGCGAATTCGATGGCCTGGTAGTAGCAGAGCTCGAAATGCAGGAAGGGCACGTCTTCCAGCGTGCCCCACTGGCGGCCATACAAGGCGTCGCGGCCGATGAAGTTCAGGGCGCCGGCGATGGGCGTCTGGTCCCGAAACGCCATGACCAGGGCGATCCGGTCGGCCATGGTTGCGCCGACGCGGCTGAAGAAGTCGCGCGTCAGATAGGGCTGGCCCCATTTGCGCGAGCCGGTGTCCGTATAGAAGGCGAAGAAGGCGTCCCAGTGCGCCTCGGTGATGTCGGCGCCGGTCAGGACGCGGATGTCGAGATCGGTCTGGGCGTCGCGGCGCTCGCGCTTGATGGTCTTGCGGCGGTTGGCCGACAGGGCGGCGAGGAAGTCGTCGAAGGTCCGGTAGCCGTTGTTGCGCCAGATGAACTGGATGTCCTGGCGCGGCAGCAGGCCCGACTCGGCCATAGCCGACCATTCCGGCTCGGTCGGGAAGTTGACGTGCAGGGACGAGACGCCGAGCCGCTCGACCAGCGTCACCGCCCCCTGGATCAACGCCTGACGCACCGTGGCGGCGTCGGTCTCGGGATGGTTCAGGAAGCGCGGGCCGGTCGCCGGGGTGAACGGCACGGCGCCCAGCAGCTTGGGATAATAACGCCCGCCGGCCCGTTCATAGGCGTCGGCCCAGCTGTGGTCGAAGACGTATTCGCCCTGGCTGTTGCCCTTCAGATAGAGGGGCATGACGCCCAGGACGGCGTTGTCGTCACCCCGCAGGGCCAGATGACGCGGGGCCCAGCCCTGGCGAGGCGCGGCGCTGCCCGAAGCTTCGCAGGCGTGCAGGAAGTCATAGGAGACGAAGGGATCGCCGGTGGGACGCGCGCACGCATCCCAGGCCTCGCGGCCGATGTCGGCGATCCCTTCGTGAACCGAGATCTGAAAGATCAGCGGATCTCCACGATCGCATCGATCTCGACGGCGAAGCCGAGCGGCAGCTTGTAGACGCCGACGGCCGAACGGGCGTGCTTGCCCGCGTCGCCGAAAACTTCGACCATCAGGTCCGAGCAGCCGTTGATCACGGCGGGAATGGCGATGAAGTCGGGACCGGCCTGTACGAAGCCGCCCAGTTTGACGATGCGGACCACCCGGTCCAGGTCGCCGTCGCAGGCGGCCTTGATCTGGGCGATCAGGTTCAGACCGCACAGGCGGGCCGCTTCCGTGGCCTGTTCCGGCGTCACGTCCACGCCGACCGTGCCCTTGATCCCGCCCGAGGCGTCGTTCGACAGCTGGCCCGAGATGGTGACCTGATTGCCCGAGCGGACATAGGAGACATAGCTGGCCACCGGCTTGGCGGGTTCCGGCAGGGTAAGGCCGAGTTCGGCAATGCGGGCTTCGATGCTCATGGGGGCTCCTTTTATCTGGGCGCGGTTTAGCGCGCGGCAAGGGCGGCGTCACGCCTTCGACCGGCATTTGACCCGCTTTAAAGGTTCGCCAACCGCGCCGTGTCATTGTGCCGATCATGGATATGCACCTGAGTCCCGACGTCGCCGTCTTCCATGCCGTGATCGCGCGGCTGTCCCCTGACGACCGGGCGCGCGTGGACGCCGTCGCCGGACCGGCAGCGCAAAAGGCCGCCGAGGCCGCGCCGCACTGGGATTTCGAAATGCCGGCCAAGGCGGTGGACGCCCTGCTGGGCGCTGAGGCTTCGGACGATGTGCGGCGGGGCCTGGTCGCCGCCTGGACGCTGCAACTGCCCGACCGCGCGGCGGCGATGAACCTGCCTGCCGAGGTGATGGCCCTCTATCCCTACTGGATCGAGCAGTTGGCGGCCTTTCTGGACAAGGCCGAGGGCGATTACGTCTTCGACCATTGGTCCAAGGACGTGCGCTTCACCCTGGCGCTCAGCGTGCCGGGGGCCAAAAGCCAGGTGATCGATCTGAGCTCGCCGGTCGGGCCGGGCCAGATCGTCAAACACGTCCGCGACGGCTGGGGCATCAAACTCCTGTTCCGCTATCTGGCGGCGGGCGCCAAGCGCGAGCCGTGGCTGGAGGTGCACACCGAAAGCCGCTGGCTGCGGGGCTTCAACGAGGACGGCTGGAACGAGGCCTGGGCGACGGCGGCGGAGCTGTGTCGTGCGCGGCCGGAACTGGCGGGCATGATCGGCTCCAGCTGGTTCTACGACCCGCCCCTGACCGAGATCAGCCCGCGCCTGGCGCACCTGCGGCTCAACCCGCTGAAGGGCGGCGCCTTCATGGTCCATCAGGGGCCGGCGCCGATCCACACCGAACGGGCGGCGACGGCCTCGGCGTCGAGGAAGGCGCTGATCGACAGCGGGGAATACACCGCCCGATCCTGGCTGATGATCTGGCCCCGCAAGGAGCTGATCGCCTGGGCGGATAGGCGCAAGGCCGGCTGAAACGTCAGGCCGTCGCCATCGCCCACGCCGCCGCGACCGGCTGAATGTCCAGATCGGCCGCCTTGGCCAGGCGGATCAGCCGGTCGATGTCCTCGGGACGACAGCCATAGGGCGTCGGCGCATCGCTGACATCGTGGCCATAGGCGATCAGCCAACCCCTGGACGCCGCCGTCTCCGCCACCAGCGCCTCCAGATCATAGCCGGGCAGGCGACGGCTCTCCAGGCCGATGGCTTGCAGCAGGTTCCGGTCGGTGCGGCCGGCATTGATCCCGTCGCGCACGCCCCGCCCGCACAGGAAACGTTTGTTGATGATCGCCTTGGACCCCAGGGCGCAGTCGCCGAACGGATAGGCGAAGGTCTGCATCTGATAGCCGTCCAGCCGTTCGGCCACCCAGGCGGCGTTGCGGGCCAGGCTCGCGTCCAGTTCGTCCGGCGACAGGGTCAGGGTCGAGACGTGTTCGTAGGTGTGGCAGCCGACCTCGTGGCCCGCCTCGTGTAGGGCCTGAAGATGCTCAACCTCGAACTGCGGTAGGTCCAGATTGCGCCCGCCCGCCAGGCCGCCGCAGACATAATAGGTCGCCTTGACCCCGTGCTGGGCCAGGATCGGCCCCGCCTCGGTCCACGCCGATGCCGGGATGTCGTCGAACGACAGGCTGAGGACGCCGCGCGCGGGCTGGACCGTGGCGGGACGGACATCGAGGTAGCGGCCGGCGCGGCGACGCATCTTGTCGAGAAAGGCGTTCATCTCGCCCTTATGGCCGAACGGGCTTAAGGCCGGGTTTCAGACCGTGACGGGTTGGGCGGTCAGGCCGCGCACGCCGAAGACCCGGCGATAGCGTTCGATCTCGGCAGGATCGCCGACCGCCTTTTCGGGATTGTCCGATAGTTTGACGGCGGGCCGGCCGCCGGCCTCGATCACCTTGCAGACCAGGGAGATCGGCTCCAGCTCCGGCGCGAAGGCGGGTGAACAGTCGCGGAAATCATTGGTCAGATTGGTGCCCCAGCCGAAGCTGAGACGGGCGCGGCCGTGGAAATGGGCGTGGGTCGCCTCGATGCCGTCGATGTCCATGCCGTCGGAGAAGATCAACAGCTTGTCCTTCGGATCGCGCCCACGCGCGCGCCACCAGTCGATCAAGCGATCTCCGGCCGGAATGGGCGGGGCCGAGTCGGGCCGGAAGCCGGTCCAGTCCGCGACCCAATCGGGCGCTTGTTCCAGAAACGCCTCGGTGCCGAAGGCGTCGGGCAGGACGATCAGCAGATTGCCCGCATAATGCCTGCGCCACTCGTCCAGCACGGCATAGGGAACCTGGGCCAGCGCCGCATCGTCGGGCGCCAGCGCCGCCATGACCATCGGCAGCTCGTGGCCATTGGTGCCGATGGCCTCCAGATCGTTCTCCATCGCGTGTAGCACATTGGACGTGCCGATGAAGGAGGATCCAAGCCCCTCCTTGAGCGCCTGGATGCACCAGCGTTGCCACAGGAAGCCGTGGCGGCGGCGGGTGCCGAAGTCGGACAGTGCCAGGTCGGGCAGGGCGCGCAGTCGCTCGATCTTGGACCACAGCCGTGTCTTGGCCCGGGCATAGAGGATGTCGATCTCGAACCTTCCGAGGCGACGCATGCCGACGCGGCAACGCAACTCGTTCAGGATCGCCAGCGCCGGGATTTCCCACAGCGTCACTTCGGCCCAGCCGCCCGAGAAGGTCAGCACATACTGCCCGTCCTGAACCGACAGGTCATAGTCCGGCAGGCGGTAATTGGTCAGCCAGGCGATGAAGTCGGGCGAGAAGATCTGCTTCACCCCATAGAAGCTGTTGCCCGCCAGCCAGACCAATTCCTTGTTGGTGAAGCGCAGGGTGCGGGCATGATCCAGCTGCTCGCGCAGGGCGTCGATGTCGATCTCGTCGGCCAGGCGGACGGATTTGGTGCGGTTGATGACCTGAAAGACGACGGGCACGTCGCGATGCTCGCGCCAGATCATCTGCAGCATCAGCAGTTTATAGAAGTCGGTGTCCAGCAGGCTGCGGACGATCGGGTCCAGGCGAAAGCCGTGGTCATAGGCGCGTTTGGCGAGGTCCATGGCGCTTCCTACGGCTTCAGCGCGCGCCCCGCCACCACAGCGTCCTTGCCGAACTTTTCGCGTAGCTTGTCGATGGCGCGTTCGGTCTTCAGGGTGCGGGTCTCGGGGGTCTGGAACAGGCCGGCGGGCGCGTCCTCGGCGTCCTGGACGTCGGCCATGCCGATGCCGATCAGGCGGTAGGGCTGGCCGAGTTCGGGCTTCAGCAGATCGCGCCCCGCAGAGAACAGGGCGCGCGCCGTCTGGACCGGGTCGGGCAGGGTGATGCGGCGGGTGACGATCTTGAAATCGGTGCGGCGCAGCTTCAGCACCAGCACCCGGCTGGCGACGCCGTCGCGCCGGGCCTTGGACGCCAGCTTCTCGCACAGGGGCCACAGTTCGGCCTCCAGCGCCTCGGCCGAGGTCAGGTCTTCGTTGAAGGTGGTCTCGGCGCTCATTCCCTTGCGGTCGCGCTCGGGGTTCACGGCGCGGGCGTCGCGGGCGTGGGCCAGCTCGTGCAGGCGCAGGCCCGATTCGCCGTAACGTTTGACCAGATCGCGCACATCCGCCCGGGCCAGATCACCGATGGTCGAATAGCCGTCGCTGCGCAGCGCCTTGCCGAACACCGGGCCGACGCCGGGCAGGGTGGTAACGAGGCGCGGCGCCAGCAGGGCCTGAGCGTTGGCGGCGCCGACGACGGAGAAGCCGCGCGGCTTGTCGAATTCAGATGCAAGCTTGGCCAGGAAACGGTTGGGGGCCAGGCCGATGGAGACGGTCAGGCCAGTCTCCTCCTCGATCTGTTTCTGGAAACGGATCAACTGAAACGCTGGTGGGCCGCCGTTCAGCCGTTCGGTGCCCGACAGATCGACCCAGGCCTCGTCCAGCGACAGCGGCTGGATCAAGGGCGTCAGCTTTCCCAACGCCCCCAGGATACGCTGCGATTCGAAGACGTATTTGGTGAAGTCGGGCCTGATGACCACCGCCTCTGGACAGGCCTTCAGCGCCTTGAACATCGGCATGGCGGATCCGACGCCGTATTGGCGCGCGACATAGCAGGCGGTGGAGACGACCCCGCGCTTGCCGCCGCCGACGATGACCGGCTTGTCGCGCAGCTCCGGCCGGTCGCGCTTCTCCACCGAGGCGTAGAAGGCGTCGCAGTCCATGTGGGCGATCGACAGCTGGTCCAATTCGGGGTCGGCGACGATCCGTCGCGACCCGCACGCCGGACAGCGGCGCTCGGGCGGCCCGGCGGGATCTTCGCCGGTCCACAGGCAGTCGCGACAGATGGCCTTGATGGCCACGCTTAAGGTCTCCGTAAGGTTGGCTTCACCCCAACTTAAGACTGCTCGCCTACGAATGCGACCAACGAGGCGTCCCGCGTTCGAGGGGCGCGCAGGTCAGGTGATGATGTCCAAGAAAGTCCTCATCGTCGAGGATAACGAGCTGAACATGAAGCTTTTTCATGATCTGCTCGATTCCCAGGGCTACGAGACGCTGCAGACCCGCGAAGGGCTGCAGGCGTTGGCCCTGGCGCGCGCCCATCATCCCGATCTGATCCTGATGGATATTCAGCTGCCGGAAATCTCGGGCCTGGAAGTCACCAAGTGGCTGAAGGACGACGAGGAGCTCAGCCATATCCCCGTCATCGCCGTGACCGCCTTCGCCATGAAGGGCGACGAGGAGCGCATCCGTCAGGGTGGGTGCGAGGCCTATATCTCCAAGCCCATCTCGGTCATGCATTTCCTCGAAACCATCCGGCAGCACCTCGGATGAGCGCCCGGATCCTCGTCGTCGACGATGTAGACGTGAACGTCCGCCTGCTCGAAGCCAAGCTGACTATCGAATATTACGACGTCCTGAGCTGCAACGACGGCGCGTCGGCCCTGGCCATCGCCGCCGAGCATCAGCCGGACCTGATCCTGCTGGACGTCATGATGCCCGGCATGGACGGGTTCGAGACCTGTCGCCGGCTGAAGGCCCAGGCCGAGACGCGCCATATCCCCGTCGTGCTTGTCACCGCACTGGACGGTCGCCAGGATCGCATCAGGGGGCTGGAAGCCGGCGCCGACGACTTTCTGACCAAGCCCATCGACGACGTGATCCTGTTCGCGCGGGTCAAGTCGCTGACCCGGCTGAAGCACGTCATGGACGAACTGCGCGAGCGTGAGGAAAGCGGCCGGCGTCTGGGCGTCGATTCGGATGGCGCGGCGCGGCTGCGCAGCGAGGGCGGTCGGGTTTTGATCGTCGATGACGACATGCGTCAGGCCGAGAAGATGGCGGCCGAGCTGAGCGGCGAACACCGCGTCACCATCGAATCCGATCCCGAGGCGGCGCTGGTCGCGGCTAAGGGGGCGCTGGACCTGATCATCGTCAATGTCGCCGCCGCCGGCTTCGACGGCCTGCGGATCGTGGCCCAGGCCAAGTCGGGCGATGCGCGCCGCGCGCCGATCCTGGCGGTGGTGGAACCGGCCGAACGGCCGCGCATGGTCAAGGCGTTGGAACTGGGCGCCGCCGACATCCTGCCGCGTCCCATCGACACCGAGGAGCTGTCGGCGCGCGTGCGCACCCAGATCCGACGCAAACGCTACACCGACTTCCTGCGCCAGAAGCTGGACAGCAGCATGGAAATGGCGGTCACCGACGCCCTGACCGGCCTGCACAATCGTCGCTACATGACTGGCCAGCTACAGGCTCTGGTCGGCCGCGCGGCCCAGGGCGGGTCTCAGGTCGCGGCGCTGGTGCTGGACATCGACCACTTCAAGTCCGTCAACGACAGCTTCGGGCATGACGCCGGGGACGAGGTGCTGGTCGAGTTCGCCGTGCGCCTGGCCACCAACGTCCGCGCCGTCGATCTGCCGTGCCGGATGGGCGGGGAAGAGTTCGTGGTGGTCATGCCGGGCGCCAGCCTGGAAGACGCCGGCCGCGTCGCCGAACGGATTCGCCGCGATGTCGCCTCCGCCCCGTTCCGGGTCATGGGCGGCAAGGAACAGATCACCATCACCATCTCGATCGGCGTGGCCGCCACGACCGGCGACGGCGACACGCCCGAGGGCCTGCTGAAACGCGCCGACGAAGGCGTCTATGAGGCCAAGGCCGCCGGCCGCAACAAGGTCATCGCCAAGGCGGCCTGACTCACCCGCTCGACAACGAAAAACGCCCGGCTGGAGACCAGCCGGGCGTTTTCAATTTCTCAGCTGATCAAGGCCTTACTTGATCTTGCCTTCCTTGAACTCGACGTGCTTGCGCACGACGGGATCGTACTTCTTGACGACCATTTTCTCGGTCATGGTGCGGGCGTTCTTCTTGGTGACATAGAAGAAGCCGGTGTCGGCCGTGGAGTTCAGGCGGATCTTGATGGAAGCCGGTTTGGCCATCGGAATTACCTCTGCGACGGCGAAAGCCGCTTAAAATAAGAGGCGCGGAACATACTCAGGATCGCCCCAAAGTCAACGGGCGCGATGCCACGTTGATGCGGTCGGATGCACATATAGTGTGACCATATGAAAATCGCATCCTTGCTGGCCGCTGCGGCCCTGGTTTCCCTGTCGTCCGCCGGCGTTGCGGCGGCTTCTCCTGCTCCGGCCCCCGTTCTGAGCCAGAACGATTTCCTGGCGCGGCTGAACGCCCTGTGTGGCCAGCGATTCGAAGGCCGGGTCGTCACGACCGACGCCGCCGACGCCAAGTTCGCCAGCGAGCGGCTGATCATGCACGTCCGCGACTGTTCGGCGGACGAGGTGCGCATTCCCTTCTCTGTGGGCGAGGATCGTTCGCGCACCTGGGTCGTGACGAAGACGGACGCGGGCCTGCGGCTCAAGCACGATCACCGGCATGAGGACGGCACGACCGACGTGCTGCACTGGTATGGCGGCGACACGGCCGGCGCCGGCACGGCCGAGCGGCAGGAGTTTCCCGTCGACGCCGAATCGATCGCCCTGTTCAACGCCAATGACGCGGCGGTCTCGACCACCAATGTCTGGGCGATGGAGGTCCATCCCGACCGGATGTTCGCCTATGAACTGCGCCGCCCCAACCGCCATTTCCGCGTCGAGTTCGATCTGACGAAGCCGGTCGCGGACTAAGGATCAGACGACGCGCCAGGCCTGAATCGGCCGCACGGTGGCGCAGGCGGGACTACCGTCCTTGGCTCGGCCAGGCAGGACGACCTCAAGCAAGCGCCCCTCGCGCGCCTGGGCCAGCAGATCGGCGGGAATATCGTGGACGTTGATCTTGGCGCGTCGGCTCCATGCGCTGGCGTGCAAACCTGCCGACGTGCCGATGGCGATATAGACGAAGCGCCGCGCCGGTCCCTCGCGCCGCACGAAGGGACCGGTCAGCCGCCCGTCGTCGGACAGGATGACCGGGACATCGAAGCTGATCGGACCGTCGCCTGCGATGCGCGGCTCGACCGGCATATTGGCCTTGTCCTGCAAGCTGTAGGCGACGCGCGGGACCGGGTCGGCGATGGTCAGGCGCAGGGTGATCGTCGATCCGGCCATGTCAGTCCCTGTGTTCGACCGTGTGGCGGCCTCGCACCATCCGCACGAAGGGCAGGGGGCGGTTCGGATGTTCCAGTCGCTCCGCCAGCTCCCCCAGCACAAAGCGGGTGATGGCGGGCAAGTCCAGCGCGCGCGCCTCATCCAGCGGCAGCCAGGCGATCTCGTCCAGTTCGCCCGATCCGGCGGTCGGTTCAGGGCTCAACAGGGCCTCGGCCGGCGCCATGAAGAACCGGGCGTCGAACCGTCGCGTGCGGCCCGGCGGCGTGATGGCGCGAGCGATGTAGGACAGGACCGACAGATCGGGCAGGGCGCCCGCCTGACGATACTCCCGCCACGGTCCGGCGACTGAGGCGCTCGGCGCGGGCCGCCCCAGAATCAGTCCGGTCTCCTCGAAGGTCTCGCGCACCGCCGTTAGGGCCAGGGCGCGCGCTCGGCGGGCCGGCAGTTCGCCTTCCAGTCGCCGCACAACATCGGAGGGCAGGGCGCCTGTCGCGGCGGCGTTGAAGTCGCTGCGGTCGATGCGCCCGCCCGGAAACACCCATTTCGACGCCATGAAGACATGCCCCGGCGCCCGTCTTCCCATCAGCACCTCGGGCCGCAATCCGCCCCGCGTCAGGATCAGCGTCGCGGCGTCCTTCGGGCGTTGGCCGCCGCCGACGCGCGGGGCGTCGGCCAGGTCCTGAGCAGCGTCGAAGGGGGCAGTCACGACAATCCTCCCCCGTGGGGGAGGATTCGGCGGAGGCCTTGCGTCACTTCCGCTTGCCCTTGCGCACACCTTTCAGGCCGCCCGAAGGACGGCCGCCCTTTGCAGGCTTGGGACCGCCGGGGCGGTTCTTGCCGCGCATCGGCGGGCCGTCGCCGCCGCGTCCACGCACGCCATAGCGCGGGGCCGGAGCGTTGGGGTCGCGGGCTTCGGGCTCGCTCAGCATTTCGAACACCAGGCCGCCGGTGACGGGGGTGGCCTCCATCAGCTTGACCTCGACGTTGCGGCCCAGGGTGAACCGCTTGCCGGTGCGTTCGCCGACCAGGGCGTGGGCGCGGTCGTCGTGGGCGAAATATTCGGTCCCCAGGGTCGAGACGGGGACCAGGCCGTCCGCGCCGGTCTCGTCCAGCCGGATGAACAGGCCGAAGCGGGTCACGCCGGTGATCCGGCCGGTGAAGGTCGCGCCGACATGCTCTTCCAGATAGGCGGCGATATAGCGGTCCATGGCGTCGCGCTCGGCCGCCATCGACCGGCGCTCGGTCATGGTGACGCCCTCGGCGATGGCGGGCAGTTCGGCGATCTCGCGGTCAGTCAGTCCATCCTTGCCCAGGTTCAGCGCCCGGATCAGGCCGCGATGGACGATCAGGTCGGAATAGCGCCGGATCGGCGAGGTGAAGTGGGCGTAGCGGTCCAGGTTCAGGCCGAAGTGGCCGATGTTCTCGGGGCTGTAGATCGCCTGCATCTGGCTGCGCAGGACGACTTCGTTGACGACGTCGGCATGTTCGGTGTCGCGAGTCTCGTCCAGCAGCTTGTTGAACCGCTTGGTTGTGCCCGGCTCACCCTTATTCCACGGCTTGCCGATGGTGGACAGGAAGTCGGCCAGGTTGAAGATCTTCTCCTGGCTGGGCGTGTCGTGGATGCGGTAAATGAGCGGCGTCTTCTTCTGCTCCAGCGTCTCGGCGGCGCAGACGTTGGCCTGGATCATCATCTCTTCGATCAGCCGGTGCGCCTCCAGCGAGGCGCGCTTCTCGATGGAGGCGATGCCGCCGTCCGGGGCCATACGGATGCGGCGTTCGGCCGACTCGATCTGAAGCGGACTGCGCTTCAGCCGGCCTTTCAGCATGGCGTGATATGCGTTCCACAGCGGATAGAGGATGGCCTCCATGATCGGGCCGGTGGCGTCGTCCGTTTGCCCGTCGATGGCGGCCTGAGCCTGTTCGTAGCTGAGCTTGGCGTGCGACCGCATCAGGCCGCGCACGAACTTGTGGCCGGTCTTTCGGCCGTCCTTGTCGAACACCATCCGGACGGCCAGGCAGGCGCGGTTCTCGCCCTCCTTCAGGCTGCACAGGCCGTTCGACAGCACTTCGGGCAGCATCGGCTCGACGCGGTCGGGGAAATAGGTCGAATTGCCCTTGTCGCGCGCCTCGCGGTCCAGGTGGGTTCCGGGGCGGACATAGGCGGCGACGTCGGCGATGGCGACCCACACGATCCAGCCGCCGTCGTTCTTCGGATCCTCGTCGCGCGCCGCATAGACGGCGTCGTCGTGATCGCGCGCATCTGCGGGGTCGATCGTGATGAAGGGCACCTCGCGCAGATCCTCGCGGCCCTTCAGCGTCGGCAGGGCCTGATCTTCGGCTTCGCGCTCGACGGCTTCGGAGAAGCCCGTCGGAATGCTGTGGGCGTGGATGGCGATCAGGGAGGCGGCGCGGGGGTCATCCTCCTTGCCGATGTGCTCCAGGATCTTGCCGCGCTTGGGACCGAACCGCTGCTCGCCCTTTTCGATGGCGGCCAGGACCAGGTCGCCGTCACGCAGGTCGCCGGACTGGGCTTGTGGCACCAGCAGCACGTCCTTTGAGCGGCGGTCGACCGGCTCGACACGCGTCTCGCGCGCGGACTTGCGGATGACGCCCAGGACGCGGTTGGCGCCCACGTCCAGCTTCTTGATCAGCCGGGCTTCCCAGCCCTCGGCGCCGCGCTGGAACTTGACCAGCACACGGTCGCCCAGACCGGGCGCGGGGCCGGGCTTGGACTTGTCGGGCATCAGGATGGCGCGCGGCGCGTCGGCGCTGGCCTCGACCAGGCGGACATACAGTTCTCCGTCGCCGTCGCGCTCGGTCACATCGGCGACGCCTACGGGGGGCAGGGCGCCGGCTTCGGAAAAGCCCTTGCGGCCGCGCTTGCCCAGTCGGCCTTCTTCTTCAAGCTCGCGGATCATTTCGCGCAGGGCCCGGCGGTCGCCGCCCTTCAGCCCGAAATGGCGTGCGATGTCGGTCTTCTCGGCCGATCCGGCCTCGCGCAGGAAGGCGAGGAGGGTGTCTTTGTCGGGCAGGCCGGCGGGCGGCCTCTTGGATGAATTGGTCATTATGTCTTTCGTAGCGCGGAACCGCGCTCTTGAGTAAATCTTGGGAGGTCAAATCTTGCGTGAGTTGACCGAGTGAATGCGGGGCTTCAGCTTCCGCCGTCCCCGAATGGAGTCTTCGATGTCCCTGCATGCCCCCGCCCTGAGCGCGACCGTGAAGTCGCCGCTGGATCTGATCGGCAAGACGCCGATGGTGGAGGTGACGAAGATCGACACCGGCAAGTGCCGCCTGCTGCTGAAGCTGGAATCCCAGAACCCCGGCGGCTCGATCAAGGACCGGATCGCGGTCGAGATGCTGGATGCGGCCGAAAAGGAAGGCTGGCTGAAGGAGGGCGGCACCATCGTCGAGGCGACGGCGGGCAATACGGGCCTGGCGCTGACCCTGGTCGGCCGGGCGCGGGGATATAAGGTGCTGCTGGTCATTCCGGACAAGATGTCCAAGGAAAAGATCCAGCATTTGCGGGCCATGGGCGCCGATGTTCGCCTGACGCGTTCGGACGTGCCGCACGGACACCCCGAATATTACACCGACATGGCCGAGCGCCTGTCCCAGGCCATCCCCGGCGCCTATTACGTCAACCAGTTCGCCAACCAGTCGAACGCCGACGCCCATGTGAAGACGACGGGGCCGGAGATCTGGGAGCAGACGGGCGGCGACATCGACGCCTTCGTCGCTGGCATCGGCTCGGGCGGGACGATCACCGGCGTTGCGCGCTATCTGAAAAGTGTCGGCTCCAAGGCTGAAATCATCCTGGCCGACCCGATGGGTTCGACCTTGGCCGGCATCGTCAACGACGGCGTGCCGGGACCGGACGGCAGCTATACTGTCGAGGGCATCGGCCAGAACTTCGTGCCCGACACGGCGGACATGAGCCTGATCGACAAGGCCTATTCCATCCCGGACGCAGAGGCGATCGCCACGGCGCGCGAGCTGCTGCTGAAGGAAGGCATCCTGGCGGGGTCGTCGTCGGGCACCCTGATCGCCTCTGCCCTGCGCTGGTGCCGCGAGCAGACGGAAGCCAAGACCTGCGTCACTTTCGTTTGCGACACCGGGGCCAAGTATCTGTCCAAGGTCTATAACGACGCCTGGCTGGCCGATCAGGGCTTGGGCGAGCGCGAGTTGCACGGCGACCTGTCGGACCTGATCAACCGCAAATACGAGAAGGGCGACGTGGTCGTCGCCGGACCGGGCGACACCCTGGACACCGCCTTCAAGCGGATGAAGGGCGCCGACGTGTCTCAACTGCCGATCATCGAGGACGGCCGGCTGGTCGGCATCCTGGACGAGAGCGACCTGATCCAGGTGATGAACACAGACGAGATCACCCGCAAGGAACGGTTCGCCAAGCCGGTGGCCTCGGCCATGACTCGCGATCTGGACACGCTTCAGGTCAAGGAGCCGCTGGACGCCCTGATCCCCGTGTTCGACCGCGACCGCGTCGCCATCGTGCTGGACGGCGAACGGTTCGTCGGCCTGATCACCCGCACCGACCTGATCAACCACCTCAGCCTGAACCGCTGAGGCGCCATCGATGGTGACGCTGCATCGCGCGCCGGCCTGGAAGATCGCGGTGTATGGGCGCGATCACGGCGTCCCACACTTCCATGTCGAGGGGCGAGGCTGGCGTTGCTCGGTTGCAATCGCCACCTTGGAGGTGATCATAGGCGCCTATGATCCCAAGTCCCTTGCGGCGGCGATCGCGTGGGCAGGCGACCGTCAGGCCGAGTTGTTGAGCAAATGGAACGAGCTGAACCCATGATGGGCGAGGAAGAGCAACATTCGCTGGTGTCGGCCAAGGTGTCGGGCACGTCTCGTCTCGATGTCCGCTGGAGCAACGACCAGGAAGCCACCATCGACCTGGGCAAGGTGCTGGAGGACGACGCCTATTCGCCGCTGCGTCAGGGCGCCGTGTTCCAGGCTGTCCAGATCGGCGACTGGGGCCAGAGCCTGGTCTGGCCCGGCGATATCGAGATCGGAGCGGACTCGCTGTGGCTGGACTGCCTGTCCGCCTGGGGGCGGGAGGACACGCGCGCCTTCCTGGAGTGGCGGCTTAGAAACGGCTTCTCCGCGGCTGCGGCGGCGCAAGCCTTGGGCATTACGCGACCAAGCGTCGTCAAATATTCGACCGGCGCCACGGTGCCACGATCCATTCAACTGGCCTGCAGGGGCTGGGACGCGTTGAAAGCCGCTTGATGACCAAGAAGAACAGCCAAGGGTTTTCCACCCGCGCCATCCATGCCGGACAGCATCCTGACCCGACCACGGGTGCGGTGATGACGCCGATCTACGCCACCTCGACCTATGCCCAGGAAAGCCCGGGCGTGAACAAGGGCTATGAATACGCGCGGGGCAAGAACCCGACGCGGGAGGCTTTCGAGGCCTGTATCGCCGATCTTGAGGGCGGCACGCACGGGTTCGGCTTCGGCTCGGGCATGGCGGCGACCTCGACGGCGCTGGAGTTGCTGGACGCGGGCGATCATATCGTCACCGGCGATGACCTGTACGGCGGCTCGTGGCGGCTGTTCGAGCGGGTGCGTCGGCGCACCATGGGGCTGGACTTCGCCTATGTGGACCTGAGCGACATCGCCGCGGTCGAGGCGGCGATCACGCCAAAGACCAAGATGCTGTGGGTCGAGACGCCGACCAATCCGCTGATGAAGCTGGCCGACATCGCCGCCCTTTCGAAGGTGGCCAAGGCGCATGGCCTGCTGCTGATCGTCGACAACACCTTCGCCACCCCCTTCTGCCAGCAGCCGCTGAGCCTGGGCGCGGACGTGGTGATGCACTCGGCGACCAAATACCTGAACGGCCATTCGGACATCATCGGCGGGGTGCTGGTGACGGCCGATCCCGACCTGGCGACCCGGATCAAGTTCCTGCAGAACTCGGTCGGCGGCATCATGGGGCCGTTCGACGCCTTCCTGGCCAACCGGGGCCTGAAGACCCTGGCGCTGCGGATGAAGGCGCATTGCGAGAACGCTCTGACCGTCGCGCGCTGGCTGGAGACGCGGGCGGGGATCGAGAAGGTCATCTATCCCGGCCTGATCGCCCACCCTCAGCACGAGCTGGCCGCGCGCCAGATGAGCGGCGGCTATGGCGGGATGGTGACGGTGATTCTGGAAGGCGACCTGGAGCGCACGAAGCGCGTGCTGGAGCGGGTCGAGGTCTTCACCCTGGCGGAGTCGCTGGGCGGGGTCGAGAGCCTGGTGAACCACCCGGCGATCATGACCCACGCCAGCGTGCCGAAGGACGTCCGCGATGCGGGCGGCGTGACCGACAACCTGATCCGGCTATCGGTCGGAGTCGAGAACGTCGAGGACCTGATCGCGGATCTGGATCAGGCCCTGGGCTGATCTCAGCTGGAGGGTAGGGCGGTCTGGTGGCCGGTGACGGGCGGCAGCTTCTTCTTGGGAGCGGCGCGTTTCACCGGCGCCTTGGCGGCCTTGGGCAGGGCGGCGCGGCGGGCGATCTCGGTGTCGATCACAGGCAGGATATCCGCGGCGGCCATCACCTGAGTGGAGGCGCCGGTTTCGGCCAGGCGCGTGGCGTTGGCGCGCAGGCTGTTGAGGTCGGCGTCGGTCATCGTCGGGATTTTTTCGGCGAGGGTCGTCATGGGTCACGTCCTGATGGAACGGGCTTCAGGGCCGGCGCGCGAGGCGCCAGCCCTTTAGCTGATTGAAGGCGATCTCGACCACGACGCGGTCGCCCAGCAGGGATAGGCCTTTAGGCGAACCGAGCGAGGGCAGGACCGAGACGACGTGGCCGTTGTCCAGGCGGACCTTGCGGCCGCCCAGAGGAAGGTGCTTCGTCACGACGCCATCAAAAGCGATGGCGTGCGTGTTGAGAAGCGTGTCCTACTCTGCCGCCGTAAGGCGACCAGCGGATTCCTTGCCGGAGCGCGAGTCGCGTTCGATTTCGTAGGAAATCTTCTGGCCTTCGTTCAGCGAACCAACGCTCGACGTTTCGACGGCCGAAGCGTGGACGAAGACGTCCTTGCCGCCGTCATCGGGAGCGATGAAGCCGTAGCCTTTGGTGGGGTTGTACCATTTTACAGTGCCGGTAGCCATTTGGAGACCTCCGTCTGGCGTTGACCGCAGGGAGGGATCCCTGGTCGGCCTGTCGGGTCTGAATGGGATCGGCTTTTGGACCTCGGTGCGTGATGCAAAGGGAGCAGCGGCGTTACGCAGAGAGATCGACAGACCCTATATGGGCCTCCAGCGCCCTTTAAGCAAGGCGCGGGCTCAGAAGGCGTAGGCGACCTGGGCCACCAGGGCGTCTTCGTACTGTTCGCCGAAGGTGTGGGCGTCGGTATCGTAGTAGCGCAGGTCGAGGTCCAGCGTGTCCGTCACCGCATAGGTCACGCCGGCGTTCCAGCCGGTGTAGTCGGGCGCGCCGTCCTGTTCGCGACGACCGACGGCGACCGTGCCTTCCAGGCGGTTGGTGAAGTCCCAGCCCACGCGGCCCTCGACCCAGGTGAAGGTGTCGGTCGAACCGGGGGCGTCGGGCGAATACTGCACCTGCAGGCGCGCGCTGGCGGGGCCGATGGAGCGGCTGACGTTGCCGGTCAACTCCACGCCGATCTCGTCGTAGCCCGCCTGGGCGCCGACGCGGTGTTTATAGGCCGCGTTGAAATCGAAACTGTAGCCGAAGGCCTCGGGCTGATAGCCGACGATAAACTCCGCCTCGACGTTGGATCCGCCCGCCTGGACCGTCTCGAAGCCGGGGCCGGCGTAGAACAGGCCGTCGGCGCTTTCCCAGATCGCCGATCCGAAGGCGTAGCCGTCCCCGCCTGACTTGGAAATGTTCTTGGACCGGTTTTCCGTTCCGACGCCGGCAAGGAACGACCAGGCGTTGCGCGAGGCGGACGCGCCTGAGGCGGACTGGGCCGCTGCGGGTGCAGCCAGGGCGGCGGCGAGCAGGGCGACGATGGGGGCGGCGAGGACGGTGGTGCGGATCATGGCGGCTCCAACGCGCGAAATGCAGATTGGCGCCGCCTTTAGACTGCTCCGGTCTTGATGGCGAATTCGGCCGTGGCCTGAGCGAACTCCTGACGCAGGCGCGCGACCAGTTCGGCGGTCGGCAGGACGTCGTGGATGGCGCCCGCGCCCTGGCCGGCGGACCAGACGGTCTTCCAGGCCTTGGCCTCGTCGCCCATGTCCAGCTTGTGCTCGGGTAGGTGTTTCGGATCGATCCCGTTGTCGATCAAGGACTTGCTCATGAAGTTGGCCGGGATGCCCGACACCGCCGGGGTGTGGACGATGTCGGTCGCGCCGCTGTCGATCACCATCTGCTTGTAAGCGGGCGGGGCCATGGCCTCGGTCGTGTTGATGAAGCGGGTGCCCATATAGGCGAAGTCGACGCCCAGCATCATCGCGGCCGCCACATCCTGCCCCGTCGAGAGGGCGCCCGACAGGATGATGGTCCCCTTGAAGAAGCTGCGGACCTCATTGACCAGGGCGAACGGGTTGATGATCCCAGCATGGCCGCCCGCGCCGTTGGCGACCAGGATCAAGCCATCGACGCCCGCCTCGGCCGCCTTGCGTGCATGGCGGATGTTGGCGATGTCGTGGAAGACCTGACCGCCATAGCCATGAACCGCATCGACCACGTCGCGGACGGCGCCCAGGGAGGTGATGATCAGCGGCACCTTCTCCTCGACCGACACCATCATGTCGGCCATCAGCCGGGGATTGGTCGGGTGGACGATGTGGTTGACGCCGAAGGCGGCGGCGTCAGGCTTCAGCCGGCCCTTGATCTCGTGAATCCAGTCGCGATAGCCCTCGGTCGTGCGCTGGTTCAGCGACGGGAAGGTGCCGATCACCCCCGCATTACAGGCCTCGACCACCAGATCCGGCCCGGAGACCAGGAACATGGGCGCCGAAATGATCGGCAGGATCAGACCTTTTTGCAGCGAAGCGGGAATGGCCACGGGCGTCTCTCCTTGGTTTTCTTTCGCTACGCTTAGCGGGCTGTCGCCGGGGAAGGCAATCGCGGGGATTTCAGACGGTGGGGCGAAAAACAGAGTCTCAATCGTCTAATCTCGGGGGTGAGTTGAAATTGCGCTTGCACGCGGGAATGGAGTGCAATGTGCAAGGAAGTGCAATTTGGGCGTGCGGGGTTGGGCTTCGTGAGGCCGACGTTTCGCCCTCCTGGCTGAAACCGCGCATTGTATGGGCGTTTGCGAGGGCGGGCGGTCGATTGACGCTGGTGGTCGTCAGGTCGTTGAAACGGCGACTAAAGTTTTCGGGAAGAAGGATGGGTGGCGCGTCTTATTCCTCCCCCGTCGGGGGAGGAGGACCGCGTAGCGGTGGAGGGGGCCGATCGCGCACCTGCCGGTGAAGATGATCCACCGCCGCCGCCATCTCGCCCAACACGTCCCGCGCCGCGATCCGAACGACGGTGATCCCGCGCAGGTTTAGCCATTCCGTGCGGCGTCTGTCGTGTTCGACGGCGTCGGGCTGGGCATGGCTGTCGCCGTCCACCTCGACCGCCAGCCGGGCGTCCTCGCAATAGAAGTCCAGGATGTAGGGGCCGATGGGGTGCTGGCGGCGAAAACGGATTCCGTCGAGGCGTCTGCCTCGAATCTGCTGCCATAGCAGCACCTCGGGCAGGGTCATCTCACGGCGCAACGCGCGGGCGCGGGCGACGGTCGACTTGGGTGCATAGGTCATTTGCGTCCCCGACCGTGTGCGCGGCCGGCCCCCTCCACCGCTTCGCGGTCCCCTCCCCCGATGGGGGAGGATTTTCATACGCGTCGCAAGCGCCTAAATGCCCCGCATGACCCACTATACCGACACCCTCAGCCAGCTCGGCGCCCAGACCGCCGCCCCGACCAGTCCCGAGACGGCCGTGCTGGAGCGAGTGGCGAACCCGCATGCGGACACGCTTTATCTGGCCCGGTTCACGGCGCCCGAGTTCACCAGCCTGTGCCCGGTGACGGGCCAGCCGGATTTCGCCCACATCGTCATCGACTATGCGCCGGGCGAATGGCTGGTCGAGTCCAAGAGCCTGAAACTGTACCTGACCAGCTTCCGCAACCACGGCGCCTTCCACGAGGACTGCACAGTCGCCATCGGCCGGCGGCTGGCGGACCTGCTGGAGCCGAAATGGTTGAGGATCGGGGGGTATTGGTATCCTCGTGGCGGCATCCCCATCGACGTCTTCTGGCAGACGGGCGTGGCGCCCGAGGGGCTGTGGCTGCCGGATCAAGGTGTGCCGACGTATCGCGGGCGGGGGTGAGGGCTCCCTAATATTGAGATCTGGCAGTCAAAGGTTTCCATGCATTGCTGCAATGGTTAATCTGAAAAGAGGATATACGACACCAATCAGGAAAGTTATGCAGGACAATATTGTAAGATATACAGCCCATTGTCTGGATCGTTCAGCTTTTTTAGCTTTGCTTTCGACTATGTTTTCGTCCACATTTTCAATCTTCTTCAAGCGCTCCCACGTGTTATTGGTGTCTGAATGTCGCCAGCTATTTTCGTCATGTCTCCATGCAGATCCTATGAAGCCAAAAGCTGCAAAAGCCGCAGCGACGCCAATTAAGAATAGCCACATTGACGGAATAAGCTGGTAAAGAAGGATGGTGTTTTCTTTCGGTGCAGCGAGCGTTGCGCCCCCAAGAAGAGCAGCTCCATTACCTATACCCAACGTTCCAAGCCAACGCTTCGCGACGTCATTGGCATGTGAAGTGGCGTTAGCTATTTCAGTCTCGTAAAGTTTGGTGAGTTTTTCTTCAGCGTTCATATCGACCTCTGGGCAATGATTTATATGGCGCGACAATTCGCTTAAGGCGAAAAAATCTCAGCTACAAACTGCATGCAATGCCGAGGCTTGTCGGAGGTGCAATGACCGCTCGCCTTCCCCTCGAAGCCTGGGGCCGCCGCCACCTCACGCGGGCCGAGACCTGGGCCGACCAATCCCGTCCGCGCCGCTATGCCTACGAATTCCTGTGGTTCGGGTTGAAGCAGGGGTGGGCGTGTCTGTTCGGGGGGCTGATGCTGGGCTTGATCCTGGGCACCTTCCTGTTCTGGCCGGATCAGGCGCCGGTGTCGCGTTACGACTTTCTGGCGGTCGGTGCGGTGCTGATCCAGGCGGCGATGCTGGCCTTCAAGCTGGAGAGTTGGGAGGAGGCGCGGGTGATCTTCCTGTTCCATGTGGCGGGGACGATCATGGAGCTGTTCAAGACCGCGCACGGATCGTGGATCTATCCCGAGGACAGTCTGCTGCGGATCGGGGCGGTGCCGCTGTTCTCGGGCTTCATGTATGCGGCGGTGGGCAGCTATATCGCGCGGGTGCAGCGCATCTTTCACATCCGAGTGCGGGGGTATCCGCCGCTGTGGACAACCTGGGTGCTGGTGGCGGCCATCTACGTCAACTTCTTCGCCCACCATTGGCTGCCGGACGTGCGGATCGCGCTGTTCGCGGCGACGGTGCTGCTGTTCGGGCGGGGGTGGTTCTGGTTCACGGCGGACCGGCGCAGGCGGTCGATGCCGTTGCTGCTGGGATACGGGCTGGTCGCGCTGTTCATCTGGTTCGCCGAGAACCTGGGCACACTGGGGCGGGCCTGGGTCTATCCGGGGCAGGAGGCGGGGTGGGAGATGGTGTCCCTGGCCAAGCTGGGCAGCTGGTTCCTGCTGATGATCATATCCGTGGTGCTGGTGTCGCTGGTCCACCGGCCGGAGGAAGAACCGTCAGGCGGTGTGGGCCAGGGGCTGGGCCGCGCGGGGCCATGAGACGGGCGACAGGGCCTCGACGGCCGGCTTGGCCAACAGATAGCCCTGCATCAGGGTGACGCCCAGGTCGCGCAGGACGTCGTGTTCCGCCAGGGTCTCGACCCCTTCGCACACCGGCTCGACGCCCAGGTCGCGCAGCATGTTCAGGGTGTTGCGCACGATGGTGCGTTTGACCAGATCGGTGTCGATGTCGCGGATCAGGGCCATGTCCAGCTTGACGATGTCTGGCTGGAACAGGGCCAGCAGGCCCAGGCCCGCATAGCCGGCGCCGAAGTCGTCGATGGCGGTCTTGAACCCCATGGCGCGATAGGACCGCAGGATGTTCAGGATGTGGGCGGCGTCCATCGCCTCGCTCTCGGTGAACTCGAAGATGATCCGGTTCAGCGGGAAGTTTGTGCGCATCGCCGCCGCCAGGGTGGCGCGGATGCAGGCGCGCGGCTCATAGACTGCATTGGGCAGGAAGTTGATCGACAGGTTGGCGCCGTCGGCCGTCATGTCCAGACCGGCCGCCAGGTCGATGGCGGTGGTCCGGCAGACCTGGTCGAAGGCGTAGCGATTGTCGGGCGAGACCTGCGACAGAACATGGCCGGCGCCTTGGCCGTCCTTGCCGCGCACAAGGGCCTCGTAGGCGAAGACGGTCTGGTTCGCGACATCGACGATGGGCTGAAACGCCATGGTGATGGGCAGGTCGAACCCGGCCCCATCTTTACAACCCACACAGGACATCGGCCGCCACGTCTCCAGTTAAGGCGCTGATGTTAGGGAGGAAAGATTAATATCCGCCACTGCTCCGCTTAGGGCAGGCGCGTGACCTTGGCGGCCATGTCGGGGCGGGGGCGCTCCAGAGGCGGCTCGGTCAGGGTTCCGATATGGATGAAGCCGGCGACGGTTTCACCGTCTGTCAGGCCGAACAGGGCCGTGGCCTGGGGGTCGTAGCTGTACCAGTCGGTGATCCAGCTGGACGCATAGCCGAAGCCGGCGGCCGCGTGTTCCAGGTTCATGCAGACGGCGCCGGCCGACAACTGCTGCTCCCAGATCGGCTTGGCGGCGGGAACGGGGGTCGAGATGACCAGGATGGTGAGCGGCGCGGCGGTCAGCTTGGCCAGGACCGCCTGATCCTTGGCCGGCCGGTTGTTCAGTTCGGCCAGCACCGCCAGCTGCTCGGCGATCTCGGCGCGCGATTGCGGCCCCATGACCACGAACCGCCAGGGGAACAGCTTGCCATGGTCCGGCGTGCGGGCGCCCAGGGTCAGGATCTGCTCCAGCTCCGCCTCGGACGGGCCGGGCGCGACCAGGGCCTGGGCCGGGGCCGAACGGCGCGTCGCCAGCCGGTCGAGAAAGGCCTGTGACGGAACAGGCAGGGGCAGGGGTTCGTTGAGCGCGACCATGCCGTCTAGCTAGGCTTTCATCCGCGTCTTCGCCATAGGTGGACCATGCGCAATTCCGACGAACCGAAATGGGCTGAGGGCCTGTCCAAGCCGCAGGCGTGGCGCAGCGACGGAACCGAGACCGTGTTCGACAGCCCATGGATGACCCTGACCCGACATCCGGCGACGGCGCCGACGGGGCATGCGGCCGACTATGCGGTGGTGCGGTTCAAGAATGTCGGGACCGGCGTCCTGCCGGTTCATGACGACGGCACGGTTACCCTGGTGGGCCAGCAGCGGTTCGCCCTGGCCAACTATTCGTGGGAAATGCCCGAGGGGGGCGCGCCGCTGGACGAGGACCCGTTCGACGGCATCCGGCGCGAGCTGGCCGAGGAGGCGGGGCTGAAGGCCGAACACTGGCTGCCGGCGCTGACGGTCGAGATGTCGAACTCCATCACCGACGAGATCGGCATGACCTGGATCGCCTGGGGCCTGAGCCCTGCGCCCGTTGCGCCGGACCCGACCGAGATCATCGCCGTAGTGCGCGTGCCGTTCCTGGATCTGCTGGACGAGATCGGGCGCGGGACGGTGCGCGACAGTCTGACGGTGGCGACGGCCTACAAGGCCTATCATATGGCCCTGAACGGGGAACTGCCTCAGCCGCTGGCGCAGGCCATGCTGGGGCGGGTATGATGTCGCCGAAGGAGCCTGTCATGGCCAAGCTTGAAGTCGTCGCGGAGACCGAAACCGACAGCGTGTGGCGCCAGCTGCGCGCCTCGGCCGAGGCCGCCTCGCGCGAGGAACCGCAACTGGGCTCGCAGATGAATGCGGTGATCCTGTCGCACGACGATTTGGCCGGCGCGCTCAGCTTCCAGATCGCGCGGAAGCTGGCGGACGGCGAGATGAGCGCCATGTCGGTGCGCGAGGTCTGCCTGTCGGCGTTCAAGGCGGATCCGGCCATGGTCGAGGCGGCGGAAGCGGACTTGCAGGCCGTCGCCGAACGCGACCCGGCGATCCGCAACCTGTTGCAACCCTTCCTCTATTTCAAAGGCTTCCAGGCGCTTCAGGGGTGGCGTGTGGCGCACTGGCTGTGGGGGCAGGGGCGCGAGACCCTGGCCTTCCACTTCCAGAGCCGCATCTCGGAGCTGTTCCAGCTGGACATCCATCCGGGCGCGCAACTGGGCAAGGGGCTGTTCCTCGACCACGGCACCGGCATCGTCATCGGCGAGACGGCGGTGGTCGGCGACGACGTGTCCATGCTGCACGGCGTGACCCTGGGCGGGACGGGCGCCGATCGCGGCGACCGCCACCCCAAGATCGGCAAGGGCGTTCTGCTGGGCGCCGGGGCCAAGGTGCTGGGCAATATCCACGTCGGCGACTACGCCAAGGTGGCCTCCGGCTCGGTGGTGCTGAAGGCCGTGCCGTCCGGCTGCACCGTGGCGGGGGTTCCGGCGCGGCTGGTCAACTGCCCGACCAACGCCGAACCGGCCAGGACGATGGATCACACCCTGGCCGAGGTCGTCTACGACTTCGTCATCTGAGCCGTCGCCTCACAGGGCGATCCTGAGTGACGCGCGCACGCTGCGCGGGGCGCCGGGGAAGATCCACAGGGCGCTGTAGGAGCTGGCGGCGTATCGCTCGTCGAACAGGTTGTCGACTTCGATTCGGGCCGTCACCTGGGGCGTCAGGCCGTAGTCCAGCGCCGCCTTGGCCTTCCAATAGGCGGGCAGACGCACAGGATTGAGCGTCAGGGCGCCGGCTCTATCTCCGACGTAGGCGGCGCCGGCCATCAGCGACCAGGTCGTGCCGTGCGCCGTGTCGAACCGGCCGATGGCGAACAGCGAGCCGGACTGTTCGGGCACGTTGAGCACGGCGTCGGTGGCGAAGGCGTTGTCATCGGCCTTGGCGTCGGTCCAGCCGTAGTTGGCTACTACCTGCCAAGCGTCGTCGATGCGCAGGGACCCGTCCAGCTCGATCCCGCGCGTCGTCAGCTTGCCGACCGGGGCCAGGAAACTTGCATCAATCGGGTCGGTGGTCAGGATGTTCGACTTCTCGATGTCGAAGACGGTGGCGGCAAGGTCCAGTCCGTCCCAGGCGCCGGCCAGGCCAACCTCATAGCCTTGGCCCTCTTCCGGCGAGAAGCCCATGTCGTCGCGACCGATTCCCGAATTCAGTACGAAGGATCGGCCATAACTGGCGTGGGCGGTCAGGTGGCTGGTCAGCCGGTAGCGGGCGGCGAAACGATAATCGACCGGCGTGTCCGCCGCATTGCCCACGATGTTCCGAAGTCGGTTGTCTATGGTCTGACTGTAGTCGTCGAAGCGCAGGCCGGCCAGCAGGCTGATGCGGTCGGTCACTTCCCACAGGTCTTGGGCGTAAATCGTGACGACGTCTCGCGTCTCCAGATTGTCGATGCGCGGCCGGGGCGTCGGGGGCGTAACCGCACCATAAACGGGATTGAAGACATTGATTGCATAGGGATTGGCGTCTGTCGGGTCGACCCTCAGCCATTTCTCGCCGTAGGTCAGCTTATACCCCTTCACCCCGACGCTGATGTTGTGGACGCCCAGGCCAGTCGCGACCATGCCGTTCACCTCCAGCCGGGCCGACAGGTCTTCGACGGTGAAATCGCGCGCGCGGCGTTGCCGCCGCAGGGTGTCCCCCTCCAGGCGGGAATGGTCGCTGGACAGGCCCTTCAGCGAGCCGCCGCGCCAGGCGATGCCGCCGTTTACGCTCCAGCCGTCGTTGATCCGGTATTCGCCGGTGATCTGGTGCCGTTCGTTGCGGAACCGGGTCACGCCGTCGCCGGGCTCGCCGTAGTAGTTGGATTCCGGCAGGGCCAGGGCGTCGCCGTTGATCGCCGGCATCCCCCGGTCGAACAGGGTGGTGAAGGTCGTGAACTCGCCCACATAGGTCAGGCGCAGATCATCGTTGGGTCGCCAGGTCAGGGACGGGGCGATCACCGTGCGGTCCAGGCCGACATGGTCGCGCCAGCCGGTGCTGGTCTCGCCCGCGACCACCAGCCGCCCGGCCAGGGTGTCGCTGATAGGGCCCGTCAGGTCCAGTTCGCCGCGCCTCAAACCGAACGAGCCGACCGTGGCGGTGAAGGCGGCGCTGGTTGCGAAACGCGGGGTCTTGGACACGATGTTGACGCGTCCCGCCGGGTCGATGTCGCCGAACAGGGCTCCGGACGGCCCCTTCAGCACCTCGATCCGCTCGGCCGTCGCCGGGTCGCGCGGCGGGGCCATGCCCCGGTTGGCCAGGAAGCCGTCGACATAATATTCCGCGCCGCCGTCGGGCGTGCCCAGGAAGCCGCGGATGGCGAAGTTGTCCATCACCCCGCCGCGATTGTTCTGCTGGCTGACGCCGCTGACCAGTTCCAAGGCGTCGGCCAGACGCGTAGCCCCCACGGCCTTGATCAGGTCGTTCTCGATGGATCGGCTGGACGGCGACATGGCCTCCGTCACTGGCCCGGCGCCCAGGGTCAGGTCGCGCGGCGCCTGACGCCGGCCCAGAACCACGATCTCGCCCACCGTCTGGGGCTCGACCGCCTCGACGGGGCCAGGGGCGGGGGCGTTGGCGGCGACCAGCAGGCACGCGCCGGCGCAGCTCATGAGGAGGGACAAATCAGACTCCGTTTGAAACGTTATAATATATCGGCTATCCGCTCCGGCATGACGATGTCAACCACTGCAACGCCTGTTCCCGCCTTCGCCTCTTCGACCGCCGCCCTGATCCGGGCGGTGGGTCGGATCCGATCCATCGACGCCCTGCGCGGGCTGGTGATCCTGCTGATGTTGGTCGATCACGCGCGAGAGTTTTTCTTTATCCACGCCCAGGTCTCGGACCCGATGGATGTAGAGACGACCTCGCCCGCGTTGTTCTTCACGCGGCTGTCGGCGCACCTTTGCGCGCCCGTGTTCGTGGCCCTTACGGGGCTGGGGGCGTGGCTGTATGGGAACAAGCAGGCGGGCGGGGCGAACGCGGCCCAAGTCAGCGGCACCAGGTCGGCGTCGGAGTTCCTGCTCAAGCGGGGTCTGTTCCTTGTCGTGCTGGAGTTGACAGTGGTCAGCTTCGCCTGGACCTTCTCCTTCACGCCGGAGATTATCTACCTGCAGGTCATCTGGGCCATCGGCCTGTCGATGATCGCCCTCGCCGCCCTGGTGCATCTGCCGCGTCCGGTCTTGATCGCCGTGGGGCTGGCGATCGTGCTGGGGCACAATCTGCTGGATCCGGTCACGATCGCAGCGGGCCAGCCGGGCCATGCGATCTGGGCCGTGCTGCATGATCGCGGTTTCATCGATCTGCCTTGGGCCAATTTGGGGGGCGCTCAGGCGCGGACCTCCTATCCCTTGTTGCCGTGGATCGGGATCGCGGCCCTGGGGTATGCTATTGGGCCGTGGTTCGTGGGCGAGCAGAGGGTGCGGCTGCGGCGGCTGGTGCTGACGGGCCTGGGCGCGCTCGCACTGTTCGTCGTGCTGAGGGCGATCAATCTCTATGGCGATGCGCCGTGGGCCGTGCAGGCGACGCCGATCCAGACGGTGATGAGCGTGCTGAACCTGACCAAATATCCGCCGTCGGCCGATTTCGTCCTGCTGACGTTGGGCGTCGGGGCGCTGATCCTGGCGGGGTTGGAGAAGGCGCCGGATCGGCTGGTGGGCCTGCTGGCCGTGTTCGGCGGGGCGCCGCTGTTCTTCTATCTGATCCACCTTTACGGGCTGCATCTGCTGAACCTGATGGCCCTGGCCGTGTTCGGCGCCAATCAGGGCGACGGCTTCGGCGTGTCGGGCGTCGGCTGGCTGTGGTTGCTGGCGGCCGTCGTCGCCGTGCCTTGCTGGTTCGCCTGCCGTTGGTTCGCGGGCGTGAAGCGGCGCAGTTCACAGTGGTGGATGCGTTATCTCTGAAACGGGAAAATGCGCGTGGCCGGTTTCCCTGAACGGCCGATGTCTCTAGGGTCCGCCGCCAACGTTCAGACCATGAGGCCCCCCGTGAAAGACACCGACCTGAAGCGCATCGAGGCCCACCTCAAGCGCACCTTCAACACCGGCGGCATCATCCTGAAGGCCCGCCCCAAGCAGAACGACTCGGCTGAAGTCTATGTCGGCGACGAGTTCATCGGCATCGTCTTCGAGGATGAAGACGAGGAAGGCTCGTTCATGTTCGAAATGGCGATCCTGGCCGAAGACCTGCCTGAATAGGCTTTCGTCCCAAGACGTGATCGCCCGGCCTCGACCGGCGTGGGGCGATCACGGCGCGACTGGCGGGCGGGGCTTCTAGAGCCAGCCCGCCTCTTTCAGCACAGGGCCATGGGTCCGGCTGACCGGCGCCGTCAAGCCGCCGACGAGGCGTATCTCGCCCGTCCCGCGCCGCCAGCGCACCTCTTCCACCGCATCGGCCGCCACCCACCACGAGCGATGGACGCGCCATCCGTGCGCGCGTGACAGTTCATCCAGCGCATCGGCGAACCGCAGGGTGATCAGCTCGGCGCCCGCATCGGTGTGGACCCTCAGATAATGGTCGTGCGCCTCGATGGCGATCAGCCGGGCGCCGCGTCGTCTGGCGGATAATCTGCGCCTGAACGCCGCCTCGACCTCGGGCAGGGGCGGGACGACGAGGGTGCGTGTCTCGACACGAGCGGGCAGTTGGCGCCAGACCAAAGCTCGGACCGCCATGACGGCCAGTAGAATCGGACACACCTGCAAGCACCGCTGACTAAATCCCGCCCAGTCAGCATGGCCGCCGAACATGAAACTCTCGGTCAAAAAGACATGCAGGGTCACGACCGGCGTCATCAGCACCGAGACGAGCAGGGTCCGTATCCACAGATTTGCGATGCGACGGCGAAGCCCCTCATCGGCCGCGATGCCGATCAGCCCGCCGCCGACCATGCAGATCATCCAGTAGATGTAGCGCCCAACGACCGGCACATGCTCGGAGGAGAAGGGCCCCAGAAACCCCATCAGCAAACCGATCGCGACCAGGATCACCAGGTCAATCGCCCAGCGCCGCGCCGTCGTCGTTCGCAGCAACGCTGTGGTCTTGCCGTCCATGCCGTCCCGTTCACGTAACCCTGGCGCCGTTCGCGAAGCAGGGCCTAGCGAGCCTCCGGCCGTGCGGCAATGGCGTTCGGCGAAACAGCCGACGAGAACCTTCGCATGTCCTTATTCAACGCAACGCCGCCGGGCCGCCGAACCGCATGGCCCGCCCGTGTCGGCTGGCTGGTGTTGACCCTGCTTTGCCTGGGCGTCGCCGCCTATTCCGCACGCTATCTGCTGGACCCGCCCAAAACGCCGGCCCAGGCGCTAGGCAATCCGCTGGGGGTGCCGTGGCTCGTCATCCATGTCGCCGGCGCCGTCACCGCTCTGGTGGTGGGGTCCGTGCAGTTTCTGCCTCGCCTGCGTCGCGGGGCCTCCCCGCCGCATCGCTGGACGGGTCGGGTCTATGTCGTCGGATGTCTGGTCGGCGGCGTGGCGGGGCTGGTTTTGGCGCCGGGGTCGTTCGCCGGTCCGATCGCCTCGGCGGGGTTCGGGTGTCTGGCGCTGCTGTGGATCGCCGTGACCGTGCTGGGGTGGCGCGCAGCCGTTCAGGGCCGGTTCGCCGACCATCGTCGCTGGATGATCCGGTCCTGGACCCTGACCCTGGCCGCCGTAACCTTGCGGCTCTACTTGCCGGTAGTCATGATCCTGGATCTGCCGTTTTTGCCCTGGTACCGCGCCATCTCTTTCCTGGCCTGGATCCCCAATCTGATCACGGCGGAGTTCTGGCTGAAGCGCGCCGCATCTAAGGAAGAAGTTCGATGATCATGTCCGATCCTTCCTTCAACCTGATCGGCAAACCCATGTCGAAATCCTGGCTCGCCGCCGCCTTGGCGTTCATCGTCTCTGTCGCGGCTTTGCCGGCGACAGCCCAGACGCCGGGGGGTGATGTGGATGAGCGACCCGATCCGGCCGTGGTCTGTCATGTGGGCGTCTATCGGTTGGACGACGGCAATTGGGTGGATGTCGCGCCGCTGGCAGGCAAGGGCCTGCGGTGGCGTCGGCTGGATGGGTCCACGGCCAGGATGACGGTGGACACCCAAGGGCATTGGGTCAGCACCTTGGGATCCACCACGCGGGTCGAAGGTCCGCAACCGCAACTGGGACCCTGCGACGAAGGCCGGATGGTCTTCGAGGGGCAGGCCGGCCGCCGCCTGACCCAGGACGTGCGCGAGACGACCTTCGTCGGTCAGGGCGGGACGCACCTGAACGGGCGGCTGATCCTGCCGCCGGGGGATAGACCGGTCCCGATCATGGTCGAGGTGCATGGGTCGGAAGGCGCCAACGCGCTGGACTTCAACGCCTTCCAGCGGTTCGCCCCGGCCTCGGGCGTCGGCGTCTTCGTCTATGCCAAGCGGGGCTCGGGCGGGTCGGAGGGGCGCTATACTCAGGACTTCCACGTTTTGGCCGAGGACGCCGCCGCCGCCGTGGTCGAGGCCCGTCGTATGGCCGGAAATCGGGCGGGCCGGGTGGGCCTGCATGGAGGCAGCCAGGGCGGCTGGATCGCGCCGCTGGCCGCCAGCCAGACGCCGGTGGACTTCGTCATCGTCGGTTTCGGCCTGGCCTATGGCGCGCTGTCGGAAGACAGCGACCAGGTGATGCTGGACCTGAAGGGCAAGGGGTGGGGCGCGGACGTGCTGGAACAGGCGCGCGAGATCACCGACGTGACTGGCGCCTTCATCGCCTCGCACGGCGAGGTCGGGTTTGCCGGTCTGGAAGCCGTTCGGGCCAGGTATCGCACCCAGCCCTGGTTCGCCGACATCAAGGGCGAGTTCACAGGCTTTCTGCTGACCACGCCGAACGAACAGATCATCGCCATGGCCCCCGTGCTCGATGTCGGAACCTCGTGGGACTACGACCCGCTGCCGGTGCTGAGCGGGCTGGCCACGCCGATGCTGTGGATCCAGGCCGAGGACGACCTGGGCGCGCCGCCCGAGGCCACGCGCCAGCGGCTGATCGACCTGGCGGCCCAGGGGCGGCCGATCACCCTGCTGGAATACCCCGATACCGACCACGGCATCGTCCGGTTCGAGACGGCGGCGGACGGCAAGCGCACCTCGATCGGCTATGCGCCCGGCTATTATCAGGCCGTGCTGGACTGGGCGAAGACCGGGCGGCTGGACGGCCAGTATGGCGACGGGCGTCTGCTCGCCGCGCCTAGCCCGCGTGGGCGATGAAGGTCAGGGTGTGGGTATAGCTGCGGTAGGGCGTCGGGGCGCCGGCGGGCGAGGCCACGCGGTGGCGGACCTGGGTCATGTAAGCCCCCGGTTCGGCGACCTTCAGCGTCACCAGGCCCGAGGCGTCGGTGGTCAGTTCCGCCTCGATCTTCCTGCCGTCATACTGGCCGGCTTCGCGAAAGACGGTCACGGCGGCATTGGCGACCGGCTGGCCGTCGAACAGAAGGCGGAACGGCGCGTCCTCGCCCGCCACGATGTCGTTGGGCTGGATCAGGGGCTGAAGCTCAAGCCCCTGGCCCGAGGGTTTCAGGGCCGCATCGTCCGGATCGCCACGCACGACATAGACGTCGGCCGTGGTGATGCTCTGGACATCGACCAGTTCGGCGCCGGGCGGGGGCGCCTCGTCCTCCTCGCCGACCATCTTCCAGCCGGACGGGGTTTCGTACATCTTGGCCGCGCGGCCCTCGCGTGCGCCCGACGACAGGCGATAGAGGCCGTCCACCGGCGTCGGGGCCTCGAACACCGCCAGGTCGCGCAGATAGGTCACGGCGGTGATCGGCGTGTCGCCGTTGGGGCCGACGATATGAAAGTGGTCGGAGCGCATGACCACCTCGGCGTTGAACACATCTTCGGTGAAGGCGGCCTCGACCGTCACATGGTCGCGGTTGGTGGCGTCGAAGACATTGGGCCGCAGATAGGGCGAATGGGCCTGGGCCGCGCCCGCGCTCCAGACCGCGAGCAGGCTGGCCAGCAGGCCGGCGTAGATGGTGGTTCTGGTCATGGCCGCGCTCCGTTCGATCGTCGCGGCTATATATAATATTGCGAAGCGTTTGCAAATAGGCGCGTTCGGCGGGCTACTCCTTTTGAGCGATGCTGTCGCGACCGTCGTGGCTGAAGATCAGGCCCGTGACCGCGCCGGAGGCGCTGCGCAGGAAGGTCGTCTCGGCGCCCGCTTCGGACTGACGGAAGACGTCGGCGGATTGCGGGATCAACGCCATGGCGTCCTGGCCGGTCGCCTGGCTCGTCAGCTGGTCGTTCTCGACCGACACGGTGATCGAAGATGTCGGCGTCAGGGCGTAGACGCCGGAATAGGCCTGCAGGGTGTCGGGCGCCACGGCGGTGGTTCCGCTCGCGTCCGCTTCATCCCGAGCGAAGGCCAGAAGGGATGCGCCCAGCAGGTCCGGGGCTGCACCGTTCAGATTGCCCAGCACGACCACCGTCATGCGGCGATCCGGGTCATAGGCCATATAGGTGTTGAAGCCGTCGAGCCCGCCCGAGTGGGCGATGGTCGTCTGACCTTGCGCCTTGGCCACGAAGACGCCGAAAGCATATTGATCGCGCACGGGCGTCGTCAGCAGCGCGAGCGAAGCCGGGCTCAGCAGCCGACCGCCGAACAATCCCTGTTCCCATTTCAGCAGGTCGTGGGTGGTGGAATAGAGCCCGCCGGCGCCCTGAGGAATGCTCATGTCCCAATAGTCGGCATTGACCACGCCCTTGGCCGACGGTGCATAGCCCGAGGCGCGGCGCGGCAAGACGGAGGCATTGCTGTCGTAGCCGCTGTCGCTCATGCCCAGCGGGGTGAAGAGAGCCTCGCTGAGGAATTCGGCGTAGGATTTTCCGCTGGCCTTCTCGATGACGGCGGTCAGCAGGACATAGCCCGAGTTCGAATATTTCCGCCCTTCGCCAGGCTGGAAATCCAGGGGGTGATCGCGGAAGCGCGCGATCAGGTCGTCCACCGTGACCGGCAGGGTCTTGAGGGATTGAAAATCGTCGAAGCTGGTGAAGTTCGGGACCCCGGCGGTGTGGGCGAGCAGGCGTCGCACCGTCACCTGGTCCCAGGCGGGCGGCGCGTCCGCCACCCAGGTCTTCACCGGCGCATCCAGATCGACCAGGCCGCGTTCGTTCAGAATCATGATGGCGACGGCCGTGAACTGCTTGGTGAGCGATCCCAGGCGGAATTTGGTGTCGCCGTCGTTGGGGATCCGCCACTCCCGATTGGCTAGGCCATAGCCCCGATCCAGCAGGATCTCGCCGTCGCGCGCGACCAGAACCGACCCCGAGAATGCGTCCGCGTCAGCGGATGTCTGCACGAGCCGATCCATGCGCGCGGTGTCTTGAGCCTGAACCGGGCCGGCGATGGCGACGAGGGCGATCAGGCTCGCAAGCGCGAAAGGCGCTCCAGAGCGGCTGAGGGGCTTGAACATTCTCGATCTCCACGGCGGGTCCGCCACGCCGTGACAGAAGGAGAGCGCTATCTGCCGCAACGGTCCCCAAGCGTCACCTTAAGGATCGGCAACCTCGGCTTAACCGCCCTCCAGCCCGTAAGATTGCGAGGCGTTTGCGATATTATGGACTTGCGCGACTGAGAGTTGTTCGCGCAGGCTGAGCTTCCGAAAAACACCCTTTGAGGTCTCCATGCCCGTGAAAACCGTCGCCGAGTTCGTCGCCGCCTACAAGGAGAAGGACGTCAGCACCGAAGCCTTCGAGTTGGAGAACCAGTATCTGCTGGAGGTGCGGCTAAACGGGTCGGTCTGGGCCAAGTCCGGGGCCATGGTGGCGCGGACGGGGCAGGTGAAGTTCACCCGTCAGGGTCTGATGGAGCAGGGCCTCGGCAATCTGCTGAAGAAGGCCGTCAGCGGCGAGGGCATGGTGCTGATGAAGGTGGAGGGCCAAGGGCGCGTCTATCTGGCCGACACCGGCAAGAAGATCACCCTGCTGAGGCTCGATAACGAGACCATCTTCGTCAACGGCAACGATGTGCTGGCGCTGGAAAACGGCGTCAGCAACCAGATCACGATGATGAAGCGGGTCGCGGGCATGATGTCCGGCGGCCTGTTCAATGTGAAGCTGAGCGGCAGCGGCATCGTCGCCATCACCTCCCACTATGATCCGCTGATCCTCAAGGTCAGCGCCGCGACCGGCCCGATCTTCACCGATCCGAACGCCACCGTGGCCTGGTCGGGAAGCCTGTCGCCGGAGATCGCCACCGACATCTCGTTCAAGACCCTGATGGGCCGCGGCTCGGGCGAGAGCATCCAGATGAAGTTCGCCGGCGAGGGTTGGGTCGTGGTCCAGCCCTATGAGGAAACCTACATGCAGGCCAGCAGCGGGAGCTAAGGCCGGCGCGGGCGGGGCGCGTATGCCCCGCCCGCAGTTGCGCATGGCCGACGGCAGCGATCGTTATCCGACGCGCTCCAACCCGTAGAGGGCCTCGACGATGTCTTCGGCCTTCTGCTGGACCAGCTGCTGGGCGTCGTGGACGCCGCGATTGTAGAAGGCGCCGCCGATCTCCTTGCCGATGAAGTCCAGCAGCATCTCGGCGGGAAGCTGGCCCAGATCCTGATCCAGTTCGCGGGCGAAATAGTCGCGCAGCTTGCCAGCCGCGGCGGTGCGTTCCTCCTTGGAGAACTCGATCGGCTTCACCCGGCGACCTCGGCCAGGGCTTCCTCCGCTGCGACCCAGGCGGCTTCGGCCGTCGCGAGATCGGCTTCGGTCTTGGCGCGGGCGCGGGTCAGGCCTTCCAGGGCTTTCGGGTTGTTGACCGAGGCGGTGGCCATGTCGTCGTCGATGCGGGAAATCTCGGCGGTCAGGCGGGTCATGTTTTCCTCCGCCTTCTTGACCGCGTGACGCAGAGTCGATGGCGAAGGACCTGATTTCTTGTCGTTCTTGCGGTTCTTGTTGCTCTGAGCGGGGGCAGCGGCCGCAGCCTCTTCCTTCTTGATCTGGCTGGGCTTGGATATGGCGGCCTTGGCGCGGTCGAGGACGAACTTGGCGTAGTCCTCCATGTCGCCGTCATAGGGCTTCACCGTGCCGTCGGCGGCCAGCCACAGCCGGTCTGCGACCATCTCCATCAGCGACCGGTCGTGGGTGATCAGGATGACGGCGCCGGTGTAGTCGTTCAGCGCATCCAGCAACGCCCGGCGACTGTCGATGTCCAGGTGGTTGGTCGGTTCGTCGAGGATCAGGATGTGGGGCGCATCCATGGCCACCATGTTCAGCAGCAGGCGGGCGCGCTCGCCGCCCGACAGGCTGTCGACCGTGGTCTCCTGCTTTTCATAGCCCAGGCCGAACTGGGCCAGTTTGGAGCGGCGGGCGCTTTCCGGCGCGTCAGGCATGGCGCGGCGAATGATCTCCAGCGGCGTGTCGGTGGGGTCCATCGCCTCGATCTGGTGCTGATGGAACCAGCCCACGCGCATCTTCTTGTCGCGGTGCAGTTCGCCCTCGGACACGTTCAGGGCGCCGGCGATCATCTTGGCGAAGGTGGACTTGCCCGCGCCGTTGACGCCCAGCAGGCCGATCCGGTCATCCAGATCCATGCGCAGGTTCAGATTGCGCAGGATCGGCTTGCCGGTGTCGTAACCCACATTGGCCCGCTCCAGCCGGATCAGCGGCGGCGCGAGTGGGCGTGGCGGCGAGGGCAGGGTGAAGGGAGCGACGCGTTCCTCGATGGTGGTGGCCACCGGCTGCATCTTCTCCAGCCGCTTCATGCGCGACTGGGCCTGGGCCGCCTTCGACGCCTTGGCCTTGAACCGGTCTACGAAGGACTGAAGGTGGGCGCGTTCGGCGTCCTGCTTGGCCTTGGCCGACAGCTGCAGACGGGCCTTCTCGGCGCGGGCTTTTTCGAAGGCGTCGTAGTTGCCGGTGTAGAGGGTCAGGGTGTGGTTCGCGAGATGCAGGATATGGGTGCAGACCTCGTTCAGCATCTCGCGGTCGTGGGAGATGATCAGGGCCGTGTGCGGGTATTTCTTCAGCCGCGCCTCAAGCCACAGGGCGCCTTCCAGGTCGAGGTAGTTGGTCGGTTCGTCGAGCAGCAGCATGTCTGGCTCGGCGAACAGGGCGGCGGCCAGGGCGACGCGCATGCGCCAGCCGCCCGAGAACTCGGACATCGGCCGGGCCTGGTTCTCCTGGTCGAAGCCCAGGCCGACCAGGATTTCGGCGGCGCGCGCAGGCGCGGCGTCGGCGTCGATCTCGATCAGGCGGGCCCAGATCTCGCCCATCTCCTCGGGCGGCGCGGTTTCCAGCCGGCCCAGCAGGGTATGGCGTTCGACATCGGCTTCCAGAATGGTGTCGATGACGCTGACGGGCGTCGCCGGGTGTTCCTGATCGACGGAGCCGATGCGGGCGGTCTTGGGCAGGCTGATTTCGTCGCCGGCGGCGTGAAGCTCGCCCAGGATCAGCTTGAACAGGGTGGACTTGCCGATGCCGTTACGGCCGACCAGACCGACCTTGGCGCCGGGCGGCAGGCTGACGGAGGCGTCCACGAGGAATTTGCGGCCCCAGGCGTTGAAGGTCAGGTCGGTGATCTGGAGCATGGGAGGCGCAATGGACTTTCTGACCGGTCATCTCTATATGACCAGTCATGACGTATGATCTTGTAAGCGGCGAGGTCGTCATAACGGCGACGGAGTTCAAGGCCAAGTGCCTGGACCTGCTCGACCGCGTGAACAGCGGCGCTGTGACAAAGGTTCACATCACCAAACGTGGCAAGGCGGCGGCCGTTCTGGTTGCTCCAGAAGCAGCGGTCAAAGAGCCTTGGGACCCACACAGCATGTTTGGCAGCATGAAGGGATCGCTCATCATCGACCCGAGCATAGATCTGGAAAAGCCTATTTACGAACAGGTTTTTGGAACGACGGTTGAGGCCGATATGGGCCTGGACGATCCTGACTACGACCTCAGAATGGGACTACGCGAGGAATGAGCGACGGCGTGCTGCTCGACACTCACGCTCTGATCTGGATCGTTTTGGGGGCATCCATACGCGAGGACGCCGCCGCTGCGGTCGTGGCGGCTAGCACCAATGGCGGTGTCCATATTTCCGCTACAACGGCATGGGAGCTGGGAATAATCCGCAAGAAAAAATCACTGGAGGTCGTGATCGGCGGAGATGTCAGGGGCTGGTTGTCCAAAGCTGTAAGGGCCACGCGCGCGCGGCTGCTGTCTCTAGACGTCGACCTCATGCTCGATGTGGGTGAGTTGCCTGATCTTGCTCACAGAGATCCGGCCGATCGAATGCTGATCGCGACGGCGCGAGCTCACGACTTGATCCTCGTCACCCGTGACCGCGCCATCCTGGCCTACGCCGCCGCCGGGCATGTGCGCGCCGTCGCCTGCTGAAAGAGGTGGCTTGGCGCGGGGGCGGGGCGTCGCTATAAGCCCGCGACCTTCATTCTCCCTAACAAGAAGTCACTTTCCATGACCGAACGCACCTTCTCGATCATCAAGCCCGACGCCACGCGCCGCAACCTGACCGGCGCGATCAACGCCGTGATCGAAGGCGCCGGCCTGCGCATCGTGGCCCAGCGCCGCGTCAAGCTGACGACCGAGCAAGCCCAGAAGTTCTACGAAGTCCACGCCGAACGCCCGTTCTACGGCGAGCTGGTCGAGCAGATGACCGCCGAGCCGGTCGTGGTTCAGGTGCTGGAAGGCGACAACGCCGTCGCCGCCTATCGTGAAGTCATGGGCGCCACCAACCCCAAGGACGCCGCCGACGGCACGATCCGCAAGTCGTTCGCCCTATCGATCGGTGAAAACTCGGTCCACGGTTCGGACAGCCAGGACAACGCCAAGATCGAGATCGCCCAGTTCTTCACCGACGACCAGATCGTCGGCTAACGCGCTCAAGCCGAGGGGCGCTCAGCTCTTCGCATAGCGTGGCTATATAGGCCCGCGTCCGGAACCGGACGCGGGCCTTGTCGTTTGACCTTCATCGATTCATCCCCCTCCCGGAGAAGACCCATGAAGACCATGATCAAACTGGCCCCCGTCATCGGCGTCGTCGCCCTGCTGGCTGCCTGCGGCAATACGATGGAACAACGCGCCGCCACCGGCGCCCTGGGCGGCGCTGTCGCCGGTCAGGTTCTCGGCGGCAACACGGGTTCGACCGTGGCCGGCGCCGCCATCGGCGCTGTCGGCGGCGCGGCGACCACGCCCCGCTAAATCCGGCTCAAGCCGGATGATGAAAAGGCCCGGAGCGCACGCTCCGGGCCTTTTCTGCGTCTGAAGATCGGCCGCTACCAGATACGGGCGCGGGCCTCGGGGGCGATATATTCCTTCTGGTCCGGCGAGACGCCGAAGGCCGCGTACCAGGCGTCGATGTTGCGCGGCGAGGTGGCGGCGCGCACCGGGCCGGGCGAGTGCGGATCGGTGGTCAGCTGTTCCTTCAGGGCCGCCTCGCGCGACTTCTCGCGCCAGACCTGCGCCCAGCCCAGGAAGACGCGCTGGTCGCCCGACAGGCCGTCGATCACCGGGGCCGGCTGGCCGTTCAGCGACTTGTGATAGGCGTCCAGCGCCAGCAGCAGGCCGCCCAGGTCGGCGATGTTCTCGCCCATGGTCAGGTCGCCGTTGACGTGGACGCCGGGCAGGGGCTCCAGCGAATTATAGATGTCGCCCAGCACCTTGGCGCGCGCCTCGAAGCGAGCGGCGTCCTCGGCCGTCCACCAGTCGCGCAGCACGCCGTCGCCGTCGGACTTGCGACCCTGGTCGTCGAAGCCGTGGGTGATCTCGTGGCCGATGACCGCGCCGATGCCGCCATAGTTGACGGCCGGGTCCGCGTTCGGATCGAAGAAGGGCGCCTGCAGTATGGCGGCCGGGAAGACGATCTCGTTGCGCGGCGGGTTGTAATAGGCGTTCACCGTCTGGGGCGTCATGCCCCATTCCAGCGGATCGACCGGCTGGCCGATCTTGCCGCGCTTGTAGGCCCACTCGAAGGCCGATGAGCGCTCGACGTTGCCGTAAAGGTCGTCCGCCGTCAGCTCCAGCCCGTCATAGGACCGCCACTTGTCGGGATAGCCGATCTTCACTCCGAACTTGGACATCTTGTAGAGGGCCTGTTCGCGCGTGGGCTCGCTCATCCAGTCCAGGGTCTTCAGACGCTCGGTCATGGCGGCGCGGATGTTGCCGACCAGGGTTTCCATCTGGGCCTTGGACGAGGCGGGGAAGTGCAGGCGCACATATTCCTGGGCCAGGACCTCGCCCAGCTGGCCGTCGACCAGGGCCACGCCCCGGTTCCAGCGCGGACGGTTCTCGGGCTGACCGCGCAGGGTCTTGCCCCGGAACTCGAAGCGGGCATCGACGAAGGCCTTGGACAGATAGGGGCTGGCTTGATCGACTACATTGAACGCCTGCCAGGCCTTCAGCGTCTCGATGGGGGTGTCGGCGAACACCTGGGCGATGCCGGGAATGGCGGTGTTTTCCATCAGCACCAGGGTGTCGACATCCGACACCTGGGCGCCGGCCAGGAAGCCGGTCCAGTCGAAGCCGGGGGCCAGGGTAACCAGGTCCACGACCTTGGTCGGGTTGTAGAGTTTGTCGATCTGGCGACGCTCGACCGTGGTCCACTGCTTGTCGGCGACCTTGGTCTCGAAGGCCAGGATGTCGGCGGCGGTCTTGGCCGGATCGGCCCAGCCGATGGCGGTCAGGGTGGTGGTCAGATAGGCGAGGTAGGCCTCGCGCTGGGCGGCGAAGTCGGGCTTCAGATAGTAGTCGCGGTCCGGCAGGCCCAGTGAGCCCTGGCCCAGATAGGCCGAGTTCAGGTCGGGCTTCTGCAGGTCCTCGAAGACGTCGATGCCGAACAGGGATGCGCCGAAGTCGGAGTGGCTTTCGCCCATCAGTCGGGCCATGCCGGCGTGGTCGCTCACGGACTTGACGGCGGCGAGGTCGGCGGTCAGCGGTGTGGCGCCCAACTGCTCGATCTTCGCCTCGTCCATGAAGCTGGCGTAGAGGGCGCCGACCTTCTGGGCGTTGGCGTTGGTCGGATTGGCGGCGCTGGCCTCGATGATCGCCTTCAGCTGGGCCTGGGCGGTTTCATACAGGACGTCGAACGGGCCGAAGCGGGCCTTGTCGGCCGGGATCTCGGTCGTGCGCAGATATGTGCCGTTGGCGTATTCGTTGAAGTCGTCGCCCGGCTTGACCGCCGTGTCGCGACCCGCGAGGTCGAAGCCCCAGGGCGTAACGCCCGGCGCGCCGTGTGAATGACCTTGGGGCGAATGGTCCTGGGCCGAGGCCGCGCCGCCGGTCAGGGCGACGACGATACAGGCCGAGCAGGTGGCCATCAGACGAATGCGATTCATGGAAGACTGGGTCCCGATTTTGATCGACGGCACCATCGCGCCGGTGCGGCGGTCTGTCGCATGACGTTTTTGTAATCTTCGGGCCGTCAGCCCTGTTCCAAGTCCCGGCAGAACGCACCCAGCACCTGCGGATAGAGCCCGTGCTCCGCCGTCTTTACCCGTTCGGCCAAGGCTTCCGGCGTGTCCCCCGGAACGATCGGCACGCGGGCCTGACCCAGGATCGGGCCTTCGTCCACGCCCTCGGTGACCAGATGCACGGTGCATCCGGCCTCGGCGTCGCCGGCGGCGATGGCGCGGGCGTGAGTGTCCAGACCGGGATAGAGGGGCAGCAGGCTGGGGTGGATGTTCAGCATCCGCTCACGCCAGCCGCCGACCAGCCAGGGCGTCAACACGCGCATATATCCGGCCAGGGCCACGACCTCGATCCCGGCGGCGCGCAGGGCCTCGTCCACGACGCGCTCGTGCGCTTCGCGATCCTTGCCGAACGGCTTGTGCGGCACGGCGAGGGTTGCAACCCCTTTGGCCGCCGCAATGGCCAGACCGCCCGCGCCCTCGGCGTTCGACACGACCAGCACGACCTCATAACCGCTGTCCGGCGCCTGACCCGCATCGATCAGGGCCGCCATGTTCGAGCCGGCCCCGGAGATCAGGACGGCGACGCGGACGGGCGGGGAGGCTTGGATCGACATTGCGCTCCGCATGACGGCGCGCGCGGGCCTTGGCAAGGTTCAAACGCGATCGCCGCTTGTTGTCGGCTGTGTTCGGACGCTAGCGTGCGCCGCCGGTCGTCCGAAGAGGGGCGTTGTGATCGGCGCGTACAGGGGACTATCGCATGAAGAAACTGATCTGCCTCGCGGCCATCGCCGCGATGCTGGGCGCGCCCGTGGCGGCGCTGGCTCAGGAAAGCGGGGCCAACAGCACCAGCAATAACGGTGGCGGCTCGGCCATGCGTTCGGCGACCGACCGATTCCGCAACGCCAACGCCGAGGCGATCGAGAAGGACTGGGCGCGCGCGCCGGTCGAGGAAGCCGAGGTTGTCACAGCCCACTCGGTCAACGCCCACGGCAAGGCCCTGCGGTATCACGCGACGGCGGGCACGCTGACGATCCGCGACGATGCGGGCATGCCGACCGCCAGCCTGTTCTACACAGCCTATACGCTGGACGGTCAGCCGGTCGGGACGCGGCCGGTGACCTATCTTTACAACGGCGGGCCGGGCTCGCCGACAGTGTGGCTGCACATGGGGTCGTTCGGGCCGATGCGGGTCCAGACCGACGAGCCGACCGTGGTGCGGCCCGCGCCCTTCGCCTTCGGTCCCAACGACATGACCCTGCTGGACCAGACGGACCTGGTCTTCATCGACATGGTGGGCGCCGGCTTCTCGCGGCCGCTGGGCGAGACGCAGGGTTCGACCTTCTGGGGCGTGGACGGGGACGCCGACGCCTTCGCCCGCGCCATCATGCGCTACACGACCAAGTTCAGCCGCTGGTCCAGCCCGAAATACATCATCGGCGAATCCTACGGCACGCTGCGCACCGGCGCCGTGGCGTTCCAGCTGGAAGACCGGGGCATGTCGCTGAACGGCGTGGTGCTGCTGTCGTCGATCATGAACTATGGCGTGCGCCAGCCCGGCTATCCCCAGAACTTCGTCGCCCTGCTGCCGACCTATGCGGCGACGGCCTGGTATCACCGCAAACTGGCCAATCCGGCGGCGACCGTCGAGGAACAGGTTCAGCGGGCGCGCGACTTCGCGCTCGGCCCCTATGCCTCGGCCCTGGCCAAGGGGCACATGATCTCGGACGCCGAGCGCGCCGATATCGTACGCCAGATGAGTGAACTGACCGGCCTGTCGACCAACTTCATCGACAACGCCAATATGCGGGTGGACTTGAGCGCGTTCCGCAAGGAACTGCTACGCGACCGGCGTCAAACCATCGGCCGTCTGGACACCCGCTATCTGGGTCTGGATGAGGATGCGTCGGGCGGCGAGCCGGAGGACGACCCGTCCAGCTCTGCCGTGACGGGGGCCTATTTCGGCATCTTCCGCGATTATGTGGCCAATGAGCTGAACTACAAGACCGACGTCGAATACAGGATGTCGGCGCGGGGCCTGCCGGGCTTCAACTGGAACTGGAGCCACCGTCCGCCGGTGGGCGGGCCGCAGACGACGCCGAACACGGCGGTCGATCTGGCCACGGCGATGCGGCGCAATCCGTATCTGAAGGTGATGGCGCTGAACGGCTATTACGACGCCGCCACGCCCTTCTTCTCGACCGAGTTCGACCTGGCCCAGATGATGCTGGAACCCAGCCTGCGGCCGAACCTGGAGTTCACCTACTACGAGGGCGGGCACATGATGTACCTGAGCCACGACGCCCTGGTGAAGCTGCACGCGGACCTGTCGCGCTTCTACCGCGAGACCGCCAACGGCGGGGTTCGCTAGGCCCCTCCGCAGATGCTGGAAGCGGTTTAGGCCGCTTCCAGCTGTCCGCAGACGAAGGCGACTTCGCCGGCGTTGAGCAGGGCGGCGAGGACCGGCTCGGCGTTCTCCGGCGCGACGATCAGGATGAAGCCGACGCCGCAGTTGAAGGTGCGGCGCATCTCGTGGTCGCTGATGCCGCCGGTCTCGGCCAGCCACTGGAAGACGGCGGGCATGGGCCAGGCGTTCCAGTCGAACGCCGCCTGCAGACCCTCGGCGATGCAGCGGGGCGGGTTCTCGATCAGGCCGCCACCGGTGATGTGGGCCGCGCCCTTGACCAAGCCCGCCTTCATCAGCGGCAGGACCGGCTTCACATAGATGCGGGTCGGCTCCATCAGGGCCTGGGCCAGCGAGCGGTCCTTGGCGAACGGAGCGTCGTCGCCCCAGGCCAGGCCGGACTTCTCGGCCACCTTGCGCACCAGCGAATAGCCGTTCGAGTGCGGGCCGGTGGAGGCCAGGCCGATGATGATGTCGCCGGCCGCCTGGCGATCCAGATAGGGCAGGGCGTGGCCGCGCTCGACGGCGCCCAGGCTGAAGCCGGCCAGGTCATAGTCGCCGTCGGTGTACATGCCCGGCATTTCGGCGGTCTCGCCGCCGACCAGGGCGCAGCCCGCCTGGCGACAGCCCTCGGCGATGCCGGCGACGACGCGGCGGGCGGCGTCGATCTCCAGACGGCCGGTGGCGTAATAGTCGAGGAACAGCAGGGGCTCGGCGCCTTGCGCCAGCAGGTCGTTGACGCACATGGCGACCAGGTCGACCCCGACGCCGTCATGACGGCCGGTCTCGATGGCGATCTTCAGCTTGGTGCCGACGCCGTCCGTCGTGGTGACGATCAGCGGATCCTCGAACCCGGCGGCCTTGAGGTCGAACAGTGCGCCGAATCCGCCCAGCGACGGCTCCGATCCGGGGCGGGCCGTGGACTTGGCCAGGGGCTTGATGTGTTCGACCAGCAGTTCGCCGGCGTCGATGTCCACGCCCGCATCGGCGTAGGTCAGGCCGTTTTCGAGAGGCTTTTGGGTGTCGCTCATGGGATCTAGGGCCTGAATCGGGGCGGAAATGCAGCGCGGCTCTTGCCACAGGTAGGATGCGGGGGGCTATAGCATCGGAATGACGCCGATCACCACCACCGAGGCGCTGGCCGAATTCTGCGCCCGCGTAGCCACAGCACCCTTCATCACGGTCGATACCGAATTCATGCGGGAAACGACCTACTGGCCCAGGCTGTGCCTGATCCAAGCGGCCTCGGCCGAACACGCCGCCATCATCGATCCGATGGCGGAAGGCCTGGACCTGGAGCCTTTCCTGGACCTGTTGCGCGACGAGAAGATCGTCAAGGTCTTCCACGCCTGTCGCCAGGACGTGGAAATCTTCGTGCGCCTGGGCGCCATGCCCAAGCCGATGTTCGACACCCAGGTCGCCGCCATGGCCGCCGGGTTCGGCGAACAGGTCGCCTATGATTCGCTGGTGCGACAGACGCTGCGCATCGAGGTGGACAAGGGCAGCCGCTTCACCGACTGGGCGCGCCGGCCGTTGTCGGAGAACCAGCTGGTCTATGCTCTGGGCGACGTGACCCACCTGGCGGCCCTGTATCCCAAGCTGCGCGACCGGCTGGAGAAGGAAGGCCGTCTGGACTGGGTGATGTCCGAGATGGCGGCTCTGACCGATCCGGCCATCTATGACACCAATCCCGAAAACGCCTGGAAGCGACTGAAACCCAAGAAGTTCTCGGCCAAATACCTTGCCGCTTTCAAGGCCGTCGCCGTGTGGCGCGAGCGTGCGGCGCAGGAGCGGGATCAGCCGCGCGGCCGTATTCTGAAAGACGAGGGCATCGACGAGATCGCCCAGCAGACGCCGACGGACGTCGAGGCCTTCAACCGTCTGCGCTCGGTGCCGAAGGGGTTTGGCGGGTCACGCCTGGGTCTGGAACTGGCCGAGGAGTTGAAGCGCGTCCTGGCCGATCCCGAATCGCACGCCCCCGACATGGAACGCCCGGCCCACCGCCAGCCGGCCCCGCCGTCTGTGGTCGAACTGCTGAAAGTGCTGCTGAAGGCCAAGAGCGACAACGCCGGCGTGGCGTCCAAGCTGATCGCCACCGTGTCGGACCTGGAAAAGATCGCCATCAGCGACGACGCCGATGTGGACGCGATGAAGGGCTGGCGCCGTCAGTTGTTCGGCGAAGACGCGCTGAAGCTGAAACGCGGCGAGATCGCCCTGGTGCTGAACGGCGCGCGGGTCGAGATCGTCGAGATCGAGTAGGGACGTCGTCTCCGCCCCACAAAGCGGGGAGGAGACGGGTTGCCTTATATCTTCAGTCCCAGATCCATCGCCTCGGCCAGGGCCTTGGCGCGCTTCTTTGTCTGCTCGCCCAGCAGAACGTCGGCGTAGCCTTCGGTCGCAGTCAGGCGCAGGTCGCCGCCCTTCACCTTGGCCGTCGCATTGGCCAGCAGTTGCGGCGAGCGGCCCGACAGGTCGCAGGCCAGGCGAATGGCCAGGCCGATGGCGCGGGCGCGTTTGGCGGCGTCGCCGCTCAGCAGCCGCTCGATGATCTCGGGCTGGGGGGTGGCGGGACCGCCGCCGTAGCGGGCGTTCAGGGCGCTGGCCAGGAAGGCGCGCTCGACGTGGCTGATGCCCGCGACGGGCGCGCGCAGCACCTGGTCGAACACCAGTTCCAGCCGGTGATCCGGATGCAGCCGGGCGCCCAGGTCCGCCAGACGGCAGGCGGCGGCGACCAGGACCGCGTCGCGTTCCTCGCCGAACACGGCGGGAAGGGCGGCGACGATCTCGGAAATCCAGCCGTTCAGCGCGCCGGGCAGGGCCGGGGCCACGCCCTGTCGTCCGCCCAAGGCTCTGCAGCCGGCCAGCAGCGGATCGGCCGTGCGCGTCGCCTCGTCCAGCGTCTCGAACAACAGGCCCTCGCGCACGCCCCAGGCGGACATCTCGATCGACTTCAGGCCCAGGTGCTGGATCAGCCCCTCCAGCACCAGTCCGGCATAGGGCAGGGTCTCGGCCCGTTTCTTGGACACGCCCGGTAGTTTCGCCAGGCTCGCGACCGACTGCTGCGCGACCAGCCGCGCGGTCTCCAGCGCGTCTTCGGCCGACATCTGATACTGATGCACCACCCTCAGCGGATAGGCTTTCAGCGTCATCTGCACCTGGGCCAGAGTGCGCCAGGCGCCGCCGACGGCATAGAGGCGATCGCTCTGGAACTGGGCCGCGACGGGTTTCAGCGCCTGGTCGATCCGGGCCTTGATGCGCTCGGCGTCGAACCCTTTGCCGTCGGCTAAAGCGAACGGCCCCAGCGGCAGGGTCAGGCCGTGCTCGACGCCATTTCCGTTCAGCCGCGTCAGCTCCAGGCTGGCCCCACCCATGTCGGCCGAGACGCCGTGCGCCAGGGGGGCGCCGGCCAGCACGCCCATGGCGGCGTATTTCGCTTCTTCCTCTCCGCTCAGGACGCGGATGTTCAGACCGGTCTCGGCGGCGACGCGCTGGCAGAACTCCGGCCCGTCGATGGCTTCGCGCACGGCGGCGGTGGCGGCGATCAGGGTCGCATCAGGCCGCACGCCTTCCAGCACGGCGGCGAAGCGGCGCAGGGCCGTCATCGCCATGACGACGCCCTCGGGCGACAGCTTGCGTGTCGTCGGCAGGTCGCGGCCCAGGCCGGCCAGCACCTTCTCGTTGAAGACGGTCCAGATCGCCCGGCCCTCCAGCCGGTACAGAACCAGCCGCACCGAGTTGGAACCGATGTCGATCGCGGCGATGTCGCGGTCGGTAAGCGTGATGTCGGGCATCAGCGGCCGGGACGCTCGTAACGCAGGACGGCAGGCAGGCTCTTGGCCTTGCGGCCTCGGCCCGACAGGCTGGGATTGGTCATGAAATATTTGTGGGCCGAGAAAGGCCGCTCCGGGTCCGCTGGGGTGACGCGTGTATAGCGCCCTTCCGCGTCCAGAACCCAGCTTTGCGCATCATCCTTCAGATTGGCGACCATGATCTGGTCCAGCACCTGGTCGTGGACGGTGGCGTTGCGGATCGGCGTCATCAGCTCGACCCGACGATCCAGGTTGCGCGTCATCCAGTCGGCCGAGGAAATGAAGACCTTGGCCTTGTCGTGCGGCAGGTCCTTGCCGTTGGCGAAACAGACGATGCGGCTGTGTTCCAGGAACCGTCCGACGATGGACTTGACCCGGATATTCTCCGACAGGCCCGTCACGCCGGGCCGCAGGCAGCAGATGCCGCGCACCACCAGGTCGATGCGCACGCCCCACTGGCTGGCGCGATACAGGGCGTCGATGATCTCGACATCCACCAGCGAGTTCAGCTTGACCCAGATGGCGGCCGGCTTGCCCATGGCCGCGGCCGACATCTCCTTGCCGATCAGTTCGATCAGCGTGGACTTCATGTTCAGCGGCGAAACGACCACCGCCTCCAGATGGTCCGGCGTGGCGTAGCCGGTGATGTAGTTGAACACCTTGGTTGCATCGCGCCCCAGTACCGGGTCGCAGCTGAACAGCGACAGGTCGGTGTAAACCTTGGCCGTGACCGGGTGATAGTTGCCGGTGCCGAAGTGGCAATAGGTCTTCAGCGCCTCGCCCTCGCGCCGTACGACGACGCTGAGCTTGGCGTGGGTCTTGTATTCGACGAAGCCGAAGACGACGTGGACGCCGGCCCGTTCCATCGCCCGCGCCCAGCGCAGGTTGGCCTCCTCGTCGAACCGCGCCTTCAGCTCGACCAGAGCGGTGACGTTCTTGCCGTTCTCGGCCGCCTCGATCAGGGCGGCGACGATGGGGCTGTCCTTGGAGGTCCGGTACAGGGTCTGTTTGATGGCGATGACGTTGGGATCGCGCGCCGCCTGACGCAGGAACTGCACCACCACGTCGAAGCTCTCGAACGGATGGTGGATCAACAGATCCTTTTCGCGAATGGCCGCAAAGACGTCGCCGCCGTTGTCGCGCACCCGCTCGGGATAGCGCGGCTCATAGCCCTTGAACTTCAGGTCGGGGTGGCCGCCGCCGATCAGGTCCGACAGCTGGGCCAGGCCCAGCATGCCGTCCACCAGCACCACGTCCTGGGGCGCGGCCTCCAACTCGCCGACGATGAAGTCGCGCAGGTCCGCGGGCATGGACGCCTCGATCTTGACCCGCACGACCGAGCCCAGGCGACGCTGCTTCAGCGCCTCCTCGAACTCCAGCACCAGGTCCTCGGCCTCTTCCTCGATCTCGATGTCCGAATCGCGGATCAGGCGCAGCACGCCCTTCTCCATCACGTCACAGCCGGGGAAGAGGTGGTCGATGAACAGCAGCAGCACGTTTTCCAGCGTGATGAACCGCTTATGCCCCGGCGTGGACCGGCCGTCGGTGGGCAGTTGCCAGAACCGCTGAACCTGGGTCGGCACCGGCACCAGGGCGTAGAAGGTCTTGGTCTCGCCCTTGCGCTTCAGCTTCAGCGCCAGCGAGAAGCCCAGGTTAGGCAGGAAGGGGAACGGGTGCGCCGGGTCGATGGCCAGCGGGGTCAGGACCGCGAACAGCTGGTTCAGGAACTCGGGCTCCAGCCGATCCTTCTCGGTCTTGGTGATCTTCTGGCGATCGACGACCTCGATCCCGGCCGTGGTCAACTCCTTCTTCAACTGACGCCAGCGCAGCTGCTGCTCGGCCATCAACTCGCCGGCCGAGACGTTGATCTGGTCCAGCTGCTCGCCGGGTGTCAGGCCGTCGGCGGACAGGACGCGGATGCGTTCGCGCAACTGGCCCTTCAGGCCGGCGACGCGGGTCATGAAGAACTCGTCCAGGTTATTGGCCGAGATCGACAGGAAACGCAGCCGCTCCAGCAGCGGGTGGTTGGGGTTGGCCGCCTCTTCCAGCACGCGTTCGTTGAACGCCAGCCACGAGATCTCCCGGTTGAAGAACCGGGTCGGCGAGGCCATCAGCTCCTCGCTCAGCGCCAGTTGAGGGGCGCGAGAGGCGGGAACTTCCTCGCCTCGGGTGTCGTCATGGATCGCGGCGTCGGTCATGATCCGGTTCTCGCGCGCGTCTGTGACGGCCGCAAGCGGGCGCGGATAAAATCGTGAGATGATCGGGGCGACGCGATGTCGCCCCGATCCCTTCGATTACTGAACGACCGCGTTCGGCGCGACGCCGGCGGGGCAATCGCCCAGACGTTTGGCGTCCACGCTCATCTTCATTTCGGCCATCGTGGGCGGGACGTTGGGGCCGCTGGTCTTGGTGGTGATGTCCACCTTGTAGGCGGTGCGCATGTCGCCCGTGACCTTGCCGTCCGAGGTGACGGTCATGCCCTGGGCGTTACAGACGGCATGGAACTCGGCGCCGCCGGGCGTGGATTTGACCGTATTCTCGCTACAGGTCACGCCGGCTTGCGGGGCGTTGAAGGGGTTGGCGCCTGGCGCGGTTTCGCCGACGCAGATCTTCACCGTCATCGGTTGCGGCATCTGGGCGCCGGACACCGTCTGTTGCCACAGGCCCGGTTCAGGCGCGGCCAGGGCGGCAGGCGTGGCCGCAGCAGGCTCGCCATTGGCGGCGGTCTTGGTCTCTTCTGAGTTGGAACAGGCCGCGAGCAGGGCGACGGCGGAAATCAGGACAAGCTGAACACGCATTTGGACGTTTCCTGTTTGTGGAGCGCTTTGCCGCTCCTCAGGCTCAACGACAAGGCCAAGCTGTGCGTTCAAAATCCTCGCGCGATCTGACGGCAAAGCTGTGCATATCCCGATATGTGGGCTTTTAGGGCTCAGATGTCGGTGTCTAGCGCGGCGTCCATCGCATCCAGCACCTGACGGGCCAGGACGCGGGTGACCGGGCGGTGCAGGGCGTCCAGCCGTTCCACCACGGCGGCGGCGGTGTCGGCCGACCGGTCCAGACGGCGCACCAGATAGTCGATCACGTCGTCGGCCGGCGTAATGCTGCGCTCGGCGAAGCGGGCGCGCAGGATGGCCGACAGGACGGCGTCGTCGGGTGCGGAGATGCAGACGGCGCGCACGGCGTCCAGACGCGAACGCAGATCGGGCAGGTCGACCGACCACTGACGCGGCGCCGAGCGCGACACCAGAAGCAGGGCGCCGCCGCCCGAATTGGCCAGGTTGATCAGGTGAAACAGGCTCTCGTCGTCCGCATCGGCCGCCCGGTCCAGCAGCACAGGCCGACCTTCCAGCTCCAGCGGATCGATCAGGGCGGCCTCGGCGCCGTTCAGCGGCACGGCCCCGACCCGTTCGGCCCAGTGGGCGGCGAGGCGGCTCTTGCCCGATCCCGCCGGCCCATGCAGGGCCAGCACCGCCCCCGCGCCATCGGGCCAGCGCGCCAGCACGCAAACGGCCTCGGCGTTGCTGTCCGAGGTCACGAAGGCCTCGCCCACGACATGACGCTCCAGCGGCAGACGCAGCTGTTCGGCGGTCGGACGGGGCGGGGCGCTCAGCGCGGTCATGACCCCGTCTTAGCAGAGGCCAGTGTTAACCGCGTCAGGCCGCCTCTGTTGGTTCCGGGGAGCGAACCTCGCCCCTGTGGATGAATTCAGGCGAATTCGGCCAGGGCGGGGTTCAGCTTGCCCGCCTTGAACTCGGTGACCGCATAGTCGGCCAGGCCATGAACCTGGAACGGATCGGCCTTCAACAGGGCTTCCAGCTCTTCCTTCGTCCCGCCGCTGCGCACCACCAGGATGCCGCCGGTGCGCGGAACCATCGGCCCGGCGGCGATGATCAGACCGCTGGCGACATAGGTGTCCAGCCATTCGCGATGCTCGACCGTCTTGGCCTCGATGGCTTCGATCGGCTGGGTGTAGGTGATGGTGACGATGAACATGGCGGCCTCAGGTGGGACGGGAGCGCCAGATATCATGCGGGACGGCAGGCTTTGCAACGGCCGAAACCTTGACTTTCCGGGGCGATGATGCGCCCTACGCCGCTTCGATTTCGGGCGCCGACGGCGTCGGATTCCACCGCCAAAGTCTCCAGACGGTCTGTTCCATGCACGCCTACCGCTCACACACCTGCGGCGCCCTGCGCGCCTCCGACGCCGGTTCCGCCGTTCGCCTGTCCGGCTGGGTGCACAGGAAGCGCGATCACGGCGGCCTGCTGTTCATCGACCTGCGCGACCATTACGGCCTGACGCAACTGGTGCTGCACCCCGAAACGCCCGGCTTTGCGGCCGTCGAGCGCCTGCGCGCCGAGAGCGTGATCAAGATCGACGGTGAGGTCGTCGCCCGCGAAGCCGGAGTGGTCAACCCGAACCTGCCGACCGGCGAGGTCGAGGTCCGCGTCCAAGGCGTCGAAGTCCTGTCGGAAGCCGCCGAACTGCCGATGCCGGTCTTCGGCGATCAGGAGTATCCAGAGGACATCCGCCTGGCGAACCGCTTCCTGGATCTGCGTCGTGAGCGTCTGCACAAGAACATCGTCCTGCGCTCAAGGGTCATCTCCTCGATCCGCCAGCGCATGGTCGCCCAGGGCTTCCTGGAGTACCAGACGCCGATCCTGACCGCCTCGTCGCCGGAGGGTGCGCGCGACTTCCTCGTGCCGTCGCGTCTGCATCCGGGCAAGTTCTATGCGCTGCCGCAGGCGCCGCAGCAGTTCAAACAGCTGCTGATGGTCTCGGGCTTCGACCGTTACTTCCAGATCGCGCCCTGCTTCCGTGACGAGGACCTGCGCGCCGACCGTTCGCTGGAATTCTACCAGCTCGACGTCGAGATGAGCTTCGTGACCCAGGAAGACGTCTTCGCCGCCATCGAACCGCTGATGCACGGCGTGTTCGAGGAGTTCGGCGAGGGCAAGCCGGTCTCGGCCATCGACGGGGTCCATGTCTTCACCAACGACTTCGGCGAGACGTTCGAGCACAAGGGCTTCGAGCGCCTGACCTACGCCCAGTCGATGGCCTGGTATGGTTCGGACAAGCCGGACCTGCGCAACCCGATCAAGATGCAGGTGGTGTCGGATCACTTCCGCGACGGCGGCTTCGGCCTGTTCGCCAAGATCCTGGGCGCGGACGAGAAGAACGCCGTCTGGGCCATTCCGGCGCCGACCGGCGGTTCGCGCGCCTTCTGCGACCGCATGAACTCCTGGGCGCAGGGCGAGGGCCAGCCGGGTCTGGGCTATATCTTCTGGTCCGAAGACCAGGGCGCCTGGGGCGGCCCCATCGCCAAGAACCTGGGTCAGGAACCGACGCAGGCCCTGATGGCCTCGCTGGGCCTGGGCCAGGGCGACGCCGCCTTCTTCACCGCCGGCCTGCCTTCAACCTTCGCCAAGTTCGCCGGCCTGGCCCGCACCCGCGTGGGCACGGAGTTGAAGCTGATTGACGAGAACCAGTTCAAGTTCTGCTGGATCGTCGACTTCCCCATGTTCGAATGGTCGGAAGAAGAGAAGAAGGTCGACTTCAGCCACAACCCCTTCTCGATGCCGCAGGGCGGGATGGAGGCCTTGGAGACCCAGGATCCGCTGACCATCCGTGCCTATCAGTATGACATCGTCTGCAACGGCTATGAGCTGTGCTCGGGCGCGATCCGGAACCACAAGGCCGAGATCATGCTGAAGGCCTTTTCCATCGCCGGCTACGACGCCTCGGTGGTGGAAGAACAGTTCGGCGGCATGTTGAACGCCTTCCGCTACGGCGCGCCGCCGCACGGCGGCCTGGCCCCCGGCATCGACCGGATTGTCATGCTGCTGGCCGGCGAAACGGCCATCCGCGAGGTCATCGCCTTCCCGCTGAACCAGCAGGGCGAAGACTTGCTGATGAACGCCCCGACCGAAGCGGAAGAGCGTCAGTTGAAGGATGTCCACATCCGCACGGCCCTGCCGATCAAGGTCTAAATCGAGCCGACATCGCCGAATACGACAAAGGGGACGCCGCGAGGCGTCCCCTTTTTGCATTGGACTGCGCCGTTAGTTCCCGGCGTTGACGAAGTTGCGCACGCGCGGCGGCGCCGGAGGGGCGGGCGGCGAGCGGATGATGCGGATCGAGGTGCTGCGGCAGGCCTGGGCCGTCAGGCGGCCGGGCAGGCGGGTCGAGCCGTCGCCGCAGGCCTCGCTGATCTGGTCCTGGGTCAGGCCGCGCGCGTTCGACAGGTCGGCGCCCCGGATGTCGGTGCGGCGCAGTGAGGCGTTCGAGAAATCGGCGCGCGAGAAGCTCGCGCCGCTCAGTCGCGCCCCGTCCAGGCTGGCGTTCGAGAAGTCCGCGTTCGAGAAGTCGCCGCCCGACAGGTTGGAGGCGTTGACCTCGGCGTTGGAAAAGTTGGCCCCGGCCGCGCGGACATTGGTGATCGTCGCCCCGAACAGTTCGCTGTTGGAGAAGTTGGTCCCCGCCAAGGTCGCGCCGTTGAAGTTCACTCCGTGCATCTCGCCGCCCGACAGGTCGGCGCGGGTCAGGTTGGCGCGGACGAAGGACGACCCTTGCGCCTCGGCTCCATTCAAATGGGCGCCCGTGAAGTTTGCGGAGGTGAAGTTGGCCCCGACGATCTCGACGCCCGACAGATTGGCGCGGCTGAAATCGCTGCCGGTGAAGTTGGAGCCCATCATCTCGGCGCCGCGCAGATTGGCCCCGACCAGGGTGGCGTTCATGAAGCTGGCGCCGGTGAAGGTCGCGCCGGTCAGGTTGCGGCCCGACAGTTCGCAGCGGTTGCACGATCCGCCCAGCGACACCGAACGGGCCACGTCGCGGTCCTGCATCGACATCTCCACCCCGGCGAAGGCCGGCGAGGCGATGAGCGCCGTCCCGAGCGCAAGAAGCGCCAGCGAGGGTTTGACCCGGATATGTTCAGCGATCTGTTTCACGAGACCTGAATGCCCCGAAACCCCTGCCATACCTACTTAAATCGAGGTAACTTCATGAAATCCAGGCAAGGTCGAAGACCCTCAGCAGGCGGGAATGCGAAGCCCGCGCGGCAGGACGGTCGACTCGTCGCCGCACGCCTGGTTCAACTGGCCCTGGGTCAGGCCGGTGGCCCGCGTCAGCTGGGCGCCCGACAGATTGGTCCCCGACAAGGTCGCGCCTGAGAAGCTTGCGCCTTCCAGATAGGCGCCGACGAAACTGGCGTTGGTCAGGTTGGCGCGCGAGAAGTTGGAGCCGGAAAACACGCCGCCATAGCCCTCGACGTCGCGCATGTCGGTGTTGGAAAACCGCGTGCGGTTCATGACGCTCAGGCTCAGGTCCGCCTGACGCAGCCGCGCGCCCGACAGATTCAGGCCCCGCGCCTCCAGCCCCGAGAAGTCCCCCTGGAACAGGTTGCAGCCGGCGCAAGACGACCCGCGCTTCACGCTGGCGATCTGGCCTGCGTTCTGGGCCAGGGCGGGCGCGGCGACGGCCAGCAGGGCGGCGATCAGGCCGAGGATGAGTGTGCGTTTCATGGACCGGGCTCCGACGTTTGATCGTCTGTCAGCAAACCCTAGGCCATAACCCTTAACCTACCCCTGACCTCCGAAGCCGCGCGAAGTTGATCTAACCTTGGCTTTAAAAGCCATGCGCCGATTGGTGCTGCGATGAAGCCAATCGCTAGAACGGTTCGATCAGAGAAAGCGGGTCGAAGACGTGGCGAGCTATCTGAAACTGCGCCGGCCGCATTCGAAGCCGTACCGAACGCGAAAAGCATGAATGAAAAGCCGACAAAATCGTTGAGATCGCTGACCCACGTTCCATCTCTTGGATGCCCAAGCGTCAGGGTGACGTTCGCAACCAGAAAGGCGAAACCCAACAAGTACGACCAGTCACGCGAGAGCCAGTGCCTCGTATCGAATGGGTAGAGTGCGATCCGATGGACGCCGTAGATCCAGCCCCATTGCAGAATTATAGCAAAGATAAAGAATGCAGCCCCCCAAGTTGTGGGAGCGCCATGATTCATCAACCCGACAAATATTCCCGCGATTGCAGTCAGCGATAGCCAGATTGGGCTGATGCTCGCTAACGCAGCCCACCATTTCGAATTCAAGGCGTGACTGCCTTTGGCGCGGCTCCGCAGGTGTCGCACACCCAGGCGGCGCCGCGTTGCTGCAGGCTGAAATCCCCGCAGGCGGGGCAGGCGACGGCTTCGCTGTCAGCCACATGACGCGGCTCGGGCTCGGCCTTCTTGCCGAAGGGCAGGACGACCAGATTGTCGGGCGCCGATCCGCGCGCGAAACCCTTGGAGATGAACCGGGCGGCGGGCACGGCCGCGTTGGCGTCGGGCTTGCCGTCGCCCAGCCCGTCTGCGTTCAGGTCGTCGGTCCCGGCGTTGGCCAGTTCGTCGCGGTCCAGATAGGAGACGCCCAGTTCGCGGAAGATGTAGTCCAGGATCGAGGTCGCCGACTTGATGGAATCGTTGCCGGTCACGCGCCCGGCCGGCTCGAACCGGGTGAAGACGAAGGCGTCCACGAACTCGTCCAGCGGCACGCCGTATTGCAGGCCGATGGAGATGGCGATGGCGAAGTTGTTCATCAGGCTGCGGAAGGCGGCGCCCTCCTTGTGCATGTCGATGAAGATCTCGCCCAACTCGCCGTCTTCGTATTCGCCGGTGTGGATATAGACCTTGTGGCCCCCGACGGCGGCCTTCTGGATATAGCCCTTGCGCCGGTCGGGCAGTTTGCGGCGGGCCCGTTCCCGCTCGATCACGCGCTCGACGACCCGTTCGGTGGGCGTGGGGCGAGGGGTTTCGCGCACAGGCTCGGCCCGCCCTGCCTCGATGTTCGGCAAGGACAACAGCGGACCGGCCGGCGGCGCGGCGCGGGCCAGGCGGATGGCGCGACGGCCGTCCAATGCGCCCTGGCTCAGCAGCCTTGCGGCTTGGGCCGAGGTGGTGCGCCAGTCCATCGGTTCGACCGCAACGTCGGCTAAGTCGCTGAACGGTTCGATGGCGCGCCGCAGGTCGGCTGCGGCCGCCGCCGGATCGGCCAGCAGGGCGGCGACGGACGCCGGCGCCTCGGGCCAATCGCTCAGGTCGCCATGACCGAAGACCCAGCGCGTCGCCGCCGTCTCGGCCTCTTCGGACACGCCCAGCAGGGTCAGCAACAGGCCGTCGCCGTCCTCGACGCCCAGCACGTCGCGGATGAAACCGGGGTCCAGGACCGGGGCGGCGAAGACCGTGTCGAAATCTTCGGCCCAGGCCAGGGCGTTCTCGATGGCGGCCAGTTCGATGTCGGTGAAGCCCAGGGTGCGCAAGGCCGTGTGATCGATGCCTGGCGCCTCGACCAGGGTGCGCCGCCCGAACGTCCACCGCTCCGCCGCCTCGATATCGCCGCCCGCCGCCGAGATCGCCGCCGCCAGGGCAGGGTTCAGCCGACGACCGATCTCGCCGTCCGCCGTCTGGAACACATCGACCGCCGTGATCCGGCCCAGCCCCAGCCGCAGCCGCGCCTCCGCATCCTCGACGAACAGGCCGATGGCCGAATGGCGGCGCGCCTTTGGGGCGACCGCCAAGGCTTTCGACGCCACGGCGGCGAGGGGGGCTGTCAGCCCTTTCAGCACGTCGCGCCGCGCGGTCTGGGTTTCGGCGGCGGCGCCCTTCAGATCGTCCCAATCGGGGCAAAGACCGCGCACGCTCGCCAACTCGGCCGAGGTCTGCGCCGCCGTCGCCGCGACCAGTCCCGCGAACGCCTGCGCCCGACCTGTTCGATCATTGTCCGCCGCCAGGGCTTCCAGCAACCCGTCCAGCCCCAGGGCGATCACGCCGGGCGTCGCGGCCTGAAGGTCCAGCGCCACCGTCAACAACTGCGTCAGACCCGCCAGATCGGCCGCCGCGTCGCCGCCCAGCGCCAGCACGGCGCCCAGGTCGATCACGGCCCGACCCGTCGTCGCCGTCGCGGTTTCTGCGTCGCGTGGGTCGAAGGCGACGATCAGCCCGCCGTCCAGCGTCGCTTCCGCCGCGAGCAGGGCCTCCGGCGCGCCCGCCGCGATCTGCGTCCGATCCGCCAGGGCGACCAGGGGCGCGCCCTCGACCGTCGGCTCCAGCGCCATCGCCGGCCGTTCGCCGTCGACGGCTCTCAGGATGTCGGCGTCGCTCGCCCCGCACCGTCGCGCCAGCGCCGCGGCCCGACCCAGGGCCGGATTGCGCGAGGGATCGCCGCAGTCGCCGCGCGGGCCTTCGCAACGGTCCACCGCATCAGCCACCCCCGCCAGCGCATCGGCCAGCGCCTGCGCCGCCTGGGTGCCCAGCCGCGCCGCAGCCCTCTTGCCGCTGTGTGTCATCAGACTAGCGCCCGCGCCGGGATCGTTCAGATCAACGACGCCGGCTGCGACCGGCCCCGATCCCGCCGGCGCCGCCAGGCCCAGTTTGAATGCGCCTGACAGTTCGCTTGCGAACGCGGCGGCCTCGACCCGGTCGAACACGCCCTCCATCACGCCGGTCGCGGCCAACCGCTCGACCCAGGCGTCCACGCCGCCGTTCAGCCAGTCGCCCGACATCGGCGTCGCGAAACCCGCCGCCTCGACCCAGTCCAGCCAGGCCTCGATCTGAGCGTCGGACCAGCCGGTGGGCGCCAGCACCTGCTGCACGCTGGCGGGGCGTTCGACGGCGCGGGTCTCCATCGCGACTCGTTCGGCGCGAACGGCGAAGCCGGATTGAAAGCGCATGGCGGCGTCTCTCCGAAAGGTTCGGACCAGCCTAGGCGGTCGCGCGCCGCTTCGCCAATACATCTGGTGTGCTCAGGCCGTATTGCCCACAAGATATCGATTCAACTGCCCCCGCCTGAACGCTGGACGAAGAGCGCGCGGGTTTCTATGATCCGCGCCAGACGCCGCCTCCCTTTTCGGCGAACCCTTACGGTTGGATTCCACGACGTGTTGAGCAAGATTTTCGGCTGGTGGGAGGGCGCCACGATCGGCACCCGTTTCACCATCGCCAAGCGCGGTCGCTTCGTCGGCCAGGACGAGAACGGCAATCGTTATTTCGAGAGCCGCGACAACGTCAGCTACGACGGCCGCAAGCGTCGCTGGGTCATCTATGACGGTTATGCCGAGGCGTCCAAGGTGACGCCCGACTGGCACGGCTGGCTGCACTACACCTTCGACCTGCCTCCTACCGAGCAGCCGCTGCCGCGTCGCGTGTGGGAAAAGGATCACATGCCCAACATGACCGGCACCCCCCTGGCCTGGCGTCCGCCCGGCTCGCTGGCCAACGAGGCCAAGCGCCCGGCTGCGACCGGCGACTATCAGGCCTGGACGCCGGAGTGAAAACGCGCCGCATCCTGTTGGGCGCAGCGGCCGTCGTGGGCGTGCTGAGCGCCGGCGCGGTGACCGCCAGCGTGCTGCAGGACGCGCCGCGTGACGCCCGCCCAGTCCAGGATCCCATCGGCGACATTCTGCGCACCACGCCCTCCGTGCCGACCGAAAGCCCGCCGGCCGGCGCGCCCGCGCCGCGTTCGCCCGTCGCGGTGACGCCGCCGCCAGCTATCGTCATCGCCGAGGACGCCGCCGTCGAGGAGAAGGCCGAGGACGAGATCAAGGCCGAGCGGCCCGTCGCGACCAAGGCCATCGAACAGCCCGACACCCCGGCCCGTCGCCAGCGTCGCAAGTTCGCGATCATACAGGCCATCGACAAGGTCACGGCCGAGTCGATGAAGTTCGAGGTCGAGGTCGGTGGTCGCCCCGTGCGCTTCAACCGCAACCTGATCTTCGCCGCCCGCGCCTGCGAGGTCACCACCCCGGACGAGCTGACCGAGGACGCCATCGCCTATATCGACGTGTCGCTGCAGCCGCGCGGCCGCGAGACCGCGCCCCGCCAGATCTTCCGCGGCTGGATGTTCGCCTCGTCGCCGTCCGTCAGCGGTGTCCAGAACCCCTATTACGACGCCTGGATCGTGGGCTGTAAGAACTGACCTTTCACGCCGCGAGGAGGCTGAGGATGGATCGCGATAAGCCGCTCAAGAAAAGCGAAACGGTCGAGATCCGGCTGCCCCACGCGACCAAGACCGCCTTCATGGCCCGCTGCCGCGCCGAGGGCCGCACCGCCAGCGACGCCATCCGCCGCTTCATCGAGGCCGAACTGAGCCAGAACTCGGCGACGCGACGTGCGCCCCGCCTGGGCTGGCGTCCGCTGCTCGCCGCCGCCGTCGCCGGCCTGGCCCTGGGCGCCGTCGCCGCGCCCTCCCTGGCCCAATCTTCGCCGCCCAGCCGCGCCGCCTTCGACCGGATGGACCGCAACCACGACGGCGTCGTCAGCTTCGACGAATATCGCTCGCGCTAAACATCACCCCATTTTCCGTCACCCTCGGGCTTGTCCCGAGGACCCACGGCGGATGCAGATGCGGTGGATCGGCATTCAGGCAGCGCGTTCCAACATCTAGCGCCCGAGTGAGGGTCAACGGTGGGCCCTCGGGACGAGCCCGAGGGTGACGGATTTTGTGGAGAGGGCGATATCCCGACCTACCTAATCCGAACCCAAAACCGGTCCCACTGAAGGTTCAACCACGTCCACGGTTTGAACAGGCTGGCGCCCGGCTTCCACGAGGCCAGAACTACTTCGGCCCGACCCATGATGTTCTCGGCCGGCAGCAGGCCGACCCCGACCTCGGGCGGCCAGCGGCTGTCCAGAGAGTTGTCGCGGTTGTCGCCCATCATCAGATACTGACCCCGAGGCACGCGGCGCAGGGGCGTGTCGTCGCCCTGCAGGTCCGGCCCGCCGTCATAGGTCACATAGGTCCGCCCGTCGGCCAGGGTCTCGCGCACCTGCTGCACCCGGCGCTGGAGCGCGTCATGGTCGGCGACGACATCCAGCCGGGTCTGGCGCACCGCGTCGCCGTTGACGAAGACCACGCCGCCGCGCACCTGAACCGTGTCGCCGGGCAGGCCCACGACCCGCTTGATCCAGGTCTGTTTCGGATCGCGCGGCAGGCGGAAGACCACCACGTCCCCACGCCGAGGCTCGCGCCCCATCACCCGCCCCGGCGCCATGGGCGGGCTGAACGGCAGCGACGCCGTGCTCCAGCCATAGGCGTACTTCGACACGACGATATAGTCGCCGGTCACCAGCCCCGGCTCCATCGACGACGACGGAATGGTGAAGGGCTGGAACAGCAGGATGCGGAGCAGGGTCGCCAGGATCAGGGCTACGACCAGAGTCACGGCGATCTCTCGCACCTCGCGCAGGACGGTCGAGCGGGGCGGGGCCTTGGATAGGGCGGATGGGGGCTGGATCATCCCATCCCGGCATTGACCGCCAGACCCGCCGCCGACGCCAATCCGAACCTGTCGGGACAGGCTGAAAATAGTGTCCGGACAGATCAGGCGGACGCCATCAGGCCGTAGCCAGAGCCACCGCCTCGACGCCGGTCAGGGGTGCACGCAAAACCGCTTGATCCGGCCTGATCGTCAGCGCCGGCGACAGCCGGTCAAGATAGGCCGCCTGCGGTGTCTCCACCGCGCCGAACTGGCTCAGATGGTCGGTCAGGAACTGTGCGTCCAACAGGGTCCAGCCGCCCTTGCGCAACCGCGCGACCAGATGCACCAGCGCCACCTTGGACGCATCCCGCTCGCGGCTGAACATGCTCTCGCCGAAGAAGGCCCCGCCCAGCGACACCCCATACAGGCCGCCCACCAGCCGGTCGTCTCGCCAGCATTCGATGGAGTGGACGAACCCCATGGCGAACAGGGCCGCATACAGCCGCCGGATCGGCCCGTTGATCCAGGTGTCTTCGCGATCCGGCCCTTGCGCCGCCGCACAACCGTCCAGCACCGCCTCGAAGGCGGTGTCGACCCGGACCTCGAACGGTTCGCCCCGCAAGGTGCGACGCAGACGGCTGGGGATGTGGAAGGCGTCCAGAGGCACGACGCCGCGCTGTTCCGGCTCGATGATGAAGACACGCGGATCGTCGCGCGCCTCGGCCATCGGAAACACGCCGCGCGCATAACAGGCCAGCAGGTCCTCCGGCCCGAACCCGCCGAACGGGCCGCTGGCGCTGAAATCGGGTTCGGTCATGCGGCGGGGCGGATCTGGTCTGGGGTCACGCGATTGGCGGGGACGCGGCCGGCCTCGATCTCGCTCAGCCCCGACAGGGTGGTCACGGCGATGGCCGTCAACGCCTCCTCGGTCAGGAAGGCCTGGTGTCCGGTGATCAGGACGTTGGGGAAGGTCAGCAGCCGCTGGAACACGTCGTCCTGAACGATCTCGTTCGACAGGTCCTCGAAGAACAGATCGCCTTCCTGCTCATAGACGTCCAGTGCGACGCCGCCGACACGCCGGCTCTTCAGCGCGTCGATCAGGGCCTGGGTGTCGATCAGGGCGCCCCGACTGGTGTTGACGATCATCACGCGCGGCCGGGCCATGGCCAAGGCCGCCGCGTCGATCAGATGACGCGTCTCCGGCGTCAGCGGGCAATGCAGGGTGATGATGTCCGACTGACGCAGCAGGGTCTCGCGATCCACGTAGCGCACGCCGATCTTGGACAGTTCGGCGTCCTCGACCACGTCGTGCGCCAGGACTTCACAGCCGAAACCCAGCCTCAGCGCCCGCGCGACCAAAGCGCCGATCCGGCCCGTGCCGACGACCCCGGCGGTGCGTCCCGACAGGTTGCGGCCGATCAGGCCGTCCAGCGCGAAGTTGTTCTCGCGCACGCGGGCGGAGGCGCGGGGAATGTTGCGATCCATCGCCAGCAGCAGGCCCAGGGTGAACTCGGACACCGCCTCGGGCGAATAGGCCGGCACGCGGATGACCGTCAGGCCCAGCGCCTCGGCCGCGCGCAGATCGACATTGTTGTAGCCGGCGCATCGCAACGCCACGACCCGCACCCCGCCTTGCGCCAGCAGGGTCAACGCGGCGGCGTCCAGCCGGTCATTGACGAAGACGCAAACCGCATCGAACCCGGCGGCCAGCGGCGCCGTCGCCGCGTCCAGGCGCGGCTCGAACCAGGTCAGTTCATGTCTAAAGTCAACGTTGGCGAGATCGAGGAACCGGCGATCATAGGCCTTGGTCGCAAAGACCGCGATGCGCATGGGCCGGTTCCTCTTGTTTCAGCCAGGCGTCAGGCGCTGTCGCCCTTTTGGCGCGCAGCCCACTTCTCCAGCCAGTGGATGTCGTAATCGCCGGACAGGATGTCGGGCTCCTGCAACAGTTTCTGGAACAGGGGGATGGTGGTGTCGACGCCGCCGATGACGATCTCGTTCAGCGACCGCTTCAGGCGGGCGATGGCCTCTTCGCGGTCGCGACCGTGGACGATCAGCTTGCCGATCAGGCTGTCGTAATAGGGCGGGATCGAATAGCCGGCGTAGATGGCGCTATCCAGACGCACGCCCAGGCCGCCCGGCGCGTGAAAGTCGGTGATCTTGCCCGGCGACGGGGTGAAGGTCTCCGGGTTCTCGGCGTTGATCCGCACCTCGATGGCGTGGCCCTGGAACTTGATGTCCTCCTGGGTGAAGGACAGCGGCAGGCCGGCGGCGATGCGCACCTGTTCGCGGACGAGGTCGACGCCGGTGATCATTTCCGTGACCGGATGCTCGACCTGCAGGCGGGTGTTCATCTCGATGAAGAAGAACTCGCCGTCCTCCCACAGGAATTCGATGGTGCCGACGCCCAGATAGCCAATGGCGGCGATGGCCTTGTTGACCGTCTCGCCGATCTGCTTCCTGCCTTCGGCGGAAAGCGCGGGCGAGGGGGCCTCTTCCAGCACCTTCTGGTGACGGCGTTGCAGCGAGCAGTCGCGCTCGCCCAGGTGGACGACATTGCCGTGGCTGTCGGCGATGACCTGGATCTCGATGTGGCGCGGCTTCTGGAGGTAGCGCTCCATATAGACGGCGCCGTTGCCGAACGCGGCCTTGGCCTCGGACTGGGCGGTCTGCACCGCCTCGACCAGGTCGTCGGGCGTCAGGGCAACCTTCATGCCGCGTCCGCCGCCGCCCGCCGCCGCCTTGACGATCAGGGGGAAGCCGATGGCCTTGGAGGCCTCGATGGCCGCCTCGACGGTCTCGACCTCGCCCTTGGAGCCGGGGACGACGGGGATGCCGGCGTCCATCACGGTCTGTTTGGCGCTGATCTTGTCGCCCATGACCCGGATATGTTCGGGCTTGGGACCGATGAAGGTCATGCCGTGGGCTTCGACGATCTCGGCGAAACGGGCGTTCTCGGACAGGAAGCCATAGCCGGGGTGGATGGCCTGGGCGCCGGTGATTTCCGCCGCCGCGATGATCGACGGGATGTTCAGATACGACTTGGCGGCCGAGGCGGGGCCGATGCAGACGCTTTCGTCGGCCAGCCGCACCCACATGGCGCCGCGGTCGGCTTCGGAATGCACGGCGACGGTGGAGATGCCCATCTCCTTGCACGCCCGATGGATGCGTAGCGCGATCTCGCCGCGGTTGGCGATCAGAACCTTGGTGAACATCAGGGCGCCTTAGGCTTCCAGCAGGACGAGCGGCTCGCCAAACTCGACCGGCTGGGCGTCACCGACCAGGATGTCGAGGACCACGCCGTCGCGCGGGGCCTGGATCGGGTTCATCGTCTTCATGGCCTCGACGATCAGCAGGGTCTGGCCCTTTTTGACCTTGTCGCCCGGCTGGCAGAAGACCGGCGCTTCCGGCGAGGCTTGCAGATAGACGGTGCCGACCATGGGCGACTTCACCTCTTCGCCGGATCGGGCGACGATGGTGGCGGGATCGGACGGCATGGAAGCCGGTGCGGCGGCGGCAGGCGCAGCGACCGGTGCCGGCGCAGCCGCGTATTGCACCGGTGCGGCGTTGACCGTGATCTCGCGGGCGACGCGGATGCGCAGATCGCCGCGTTCGACTTCGACTTCCGTCAGGTCGGTCTCGTTCAGGATGTCGGCCAGCTGGCGAACCAGGGCGGCGTCGATTTCGGCGTGTTTCTTGTCATCGGCCATTGGATTTGCGCCTTGTCTTTCGTGGTCTTGAGTAAACGGGACGGGCCTCAGCCGCGTTCCCGAACCTTGGTGAGAGCCGCCTGGACGGCCAGTTCATAGCCGACCGCGCCGAAGCCGGCGATGACGCCGGTCGCCGCGGACGAAACATAGGAGTGATGGCGAAACGCCTCGCGCGCCGCCGGGTTGGACAGATGCAGTTCGATCACCGGGATCGACAAAGTCTTCAGCGCATCGTGCAGCGCCACCGAGGTGTGCCCATAGGCGGCCGGATTTATGATCAGGGCGTCCGCGCCTTCACGGGCTTCCTGAATCCAGTCCACCAGCACGCCCTCGTGGTTGGTCTGGCGAAACACGACGGTCGCGCCGCCCTCTACCTTGGCAGCCGCCTTGACGCAGCGCTGCTCGATGTCCGCCAGGGTGTCGTGGCCATAGATGTCCGGCTCCCGAACCCCGAGCAGGTTCAGATTGGGGCCGTTCAGCACATGAATGACGGGCGTTTCGGCCATGGTTTCCGGAATCGGGCGCTGCTTCGCAGCACAAGAGGGGCCTTTTAGCCGACGCAGGGCCTGGGTCAAACGGTCCCCGCACCGAACCTTACCCAAGGTCATGCCGCAGTGGCGCGGATTTCGCAGCCAAGGCCTCATTCGTCCCCGGTCGGGACAGCCTGTGGGAGCGCAGACGATGCGCCAAGACGGCAAACTGATCCTTCGCACCGTGGTGGCCGCCTTTGCGGCCGTGGCGGTGGCTGTCGGCGCCTTCCTGTTCGAGGCCGGCTAAGCACGCCGTCTGGCGAAACCGGCCGCCAGCGTCTATCTCAGGCCCCAACCTAAACTCTGATGTCGCCAACGCCCGGAGACCAGACGCGTGCACCAGATCCACCTCAACGGCGAACCCCGCCAGGTCCAGGCCGCCACCATCCTGGCCCTGGTCGAGGAACTGTCGCTGGACCCCCGCAAGGTCGCCGTCGAACGCAATCTGGAGATCGTGCCCAAGTCCCTGCACGCCGCCACTCCTGTGGCCCAGGGCGACCGCATCGAACTGGTTCAGTTCGTCGGCGGCGGCTGATCAGACCTTGATGATCGGGCCAGGATAGAAGGCGATCTGACTGTCTGCGGTGACAAGACGAGCGCCTTCGGCGATGGCCTGAGCGATGAGCAGGCGATCAAAAGGGTCGCGATGGATCAAGGGCAGTCCGCTCAGTTCCAGAGTATGCAAGCTGGTCACTGGAATCTCTTCGTAACTTGCCGCCAGCAACCGGCGGCGGAAGGCGAGGGGATCAACACCGAAGTCGGCACGATTCAGTCCACGCTTGACGACGATCTCCCATATATTGACGGCGCTGAAGATCAGATCGTTATCCGGATCGGCCATCAGACTGGCGGCTTGAACGGGAAGGCGCGCCCGGTTCTCCGACGCCCACAGCAGCAGATGCGTATCGATCAGCAACCTCATCGGCTGTGGCCGTCCTCATGCACTCCATCGCCGTAGAACATCGCCTCGATCTCGGCTTGGCCCATCGTGTCGAAGTCATCAGGCACCTGAATTTCGCCCCGCATAAATCCAAAGCGGCGCGAGGTGTCCACTGGCGCAGCCTCCTCAATCGCCGTCACCTTAACCATCGGCTTGCCGGCCTTGGCGATGATGAAGGACTCACCCCTGGCCGCCTTCTCGATCAGGCGGGACAGGTGAGTCTTGGCCTGATGGATGTTGACCGTCTCCATGACGTCGCTCCTGTGAACTTAGTTCACTTAGTTTAGTTCATTCGACGCAGCCCCGCAACGCGGTGTGATCTTCTCGGCCTTTCGCTTCGCGGCCGGGGCGCGTAGGTCACCACCCATGACCGATACAGCTTCCGAAACCTGGTCCGTCGCTGGCCGCACCTTCACCTCGCGCCTGATCGTGGGCACCGGCAAATATGTCGACTACGCCCAGAACGCCGCCGCCGCCGAGGCGGCGGGCGCCGAGATCGTGACCGTGGCGGTGCGCCGGGTGAACCTGACCGATCCGAACCAGCCGATGCTGGTCGATTATGTGAAGCCGGACCGCTTCACCTTCCTGCCCAACACCGCCGGCTGTTTCACCGGCGAGGACGCGGTGCGCACCCTGCGCCTGGCGCGCGAGGCGGGGGGATGGAGCCTGGTCAAGCTGGAGGTGCTGTCCAACACCGCCCACCTCTATCCCGACATGATCGAGACGCTGCGGGCGCTGGACCTGCTGATCAAGGACGGGTTCGACGTCATGGTCTATTGCACTGACGACGTGGTGATGGCCAAGCGGCTGGAAGACGCCGGCGCCGCCGCCATCATGCCCGCCGCCGCCCCCATCGGCTCGGGCCTGGGCATACAGAACCCCATCAACGTCCGCCTGATCGTCGAACAGGCCAAGGTGCCGGTCCTGGTCGATGCCGGCGTGGGCACAGCCTCGGATGCGACCCTGGCGATGGAGCTGGGCTGCGACGCCGTCCTGATGAATACCGCCATCGCCGGCGCCAAGGACCCCATCCGCATGGCCCGCGCCATGAAACACGCCGTCATCGCCGGCCGCGACGCCTATCTGGCCGGGCGTATGCCGAAGCGGATGTACGCGGATCCGTCGTCGCCGCTGGCGGGACTGATTTAAGAGGTCGGCGCACATTGTCTCCTCCCCACATCGTGGGGAGGGGGACCGCGCGAAGCGTGGTGGAGGGGCTCTTGAAGTCCCACAGGCGCCTCTCCCTCCCCTTCATGGGGAGGGACGATCGCGCAGCGATCCGGGTGGGGCCGTGAGGGCAGCGGAGACGCTTCATACTGCCCCACCCCGGCTGCGCTCTGCTTCGCCGCCCCTCCCCATGAAGGGGAGGGAGAAACGCGCTCCAGCCATCACAATGACGCTGGTCCATTCGGAGTGATTTCAATCGCTTGCCGAATTATGTCCCCGTTCTGCCATCCCCCCTCCGAAACGCGCGTATTCTAAACCCGTCCCGTCGCCCGGAGGGCTCGCTTGGCCTGCGACCTTGCGGCGGCGGGAGCGGATGGAACGGGAGCGGGTCTGAAACGGCCCGCGCCGACGGCGACACGCCGTCGGAGGGTCGAGGGGGATACTCGATCGCACTCGGGACGGGGTTTCGCAGACCCCGCCGACCCGTCGCAGGCTTATGGGGTTAGGCGATAAGACCGCCACCGCTCGACGCCCCGAGCTTGCAGGCCAACCAACCGCGCGGAGCGTCATACCCTTCGTCGAAACGGTACTTACAAACTCACACTCCGGGCGAAGGCCCGGCGCTCCGCCCAGCCCTCCACCAACTTCGCAGCGAAAGCGCGAGGCTGATCACACCTGCCCGGAGACCCGCATGGCCCGCCCGAAACCCCGTCGTCCC